>CAWJNR010000001.1:0-253315 GCA_963844295.1 uncultured Actinomycetota bacterium
CGACCAGACCCCGATCGACCAGACCCCCGAGGGCCTGGACCGTAGGACGATGCTCAAGCGGACTGCCATCGTGGGTGGTGCCCTTGTGTGGACCACTCCCGTGGTCCAGAGCATCGCGGCCCCTGCCTTTGCTCAGACGAGCCCCAACGTTCAGGGGTGCCTCAACCCCCGGCTCGTCGGCGTCAAGTTCGACCAGACTTCGGGCGAGGGCACACTCAACAAGAACCAGTGCACGCCTGCTGGCGCGAACCTGACCTGCCAAAGTGATGCGGTGGGCCCGGCCATCCTGAACAACACGGCCACGGGTGACTTCCTCCAGTTCACGCTCGCTCCGGGCGACACCTTCATCTCCATCTGCGCGATCGGGGGGAATGGTCCGCTCACGCTGACGGAGGAATGCCGTACCGTCACTGCCGCGGGCACGACCTTTGTCTTCAAGAGCCCGGCGGGCACGCCGGACATCTCGAACTTCAGCGTGTACTTCGGCGACTGCCCGTAAGGACCTCAAGCGCGTAGACGGGGGGCTGCTGAGCAGCCCCCCGTCTATGCGTGGAGCGTCCCGCGCACGAGGTCCACGGCGACCTTAAGATCACCTATCTGCAGGCGGTACGTGTCACAGCCAGCGATGACTTCTGCCAAGACGTGCATGTCCCGCGCCCGTTGGCGTTTCCGGCCGGAAGGTCTGCTGAAGCACGTCCACAAGAGCAGCGCCCGGCGACACCTCAGTCAGCACCGTGTCAGCTCCCGGGACGTACTGCGGGAGCACCACAACGGACGGGCGACGGCAGATCGGAACAGATCGCATCGGCACGGATGTCTGTCGCAGGAACCTGCCACTGCAAGGCCCGAAAGTGCTGGCCGTCATCCGCCAGGCGCGGCTGCAGCTCGGGCAGCACGGGCCAGGACCCACGATCTATCGAGAGTGCTTTCGGAAACCCTATGATGCGCCCGTCGGAGGGCCGGATAGCCACCGCCTCGTCCGTCAGGTAGCGCAGACCGGACCGCACGAGTCCTGTGACGAGTGTGGTCTTGCCCGACTCCATCGGGGCAGGCAGGATGACCGCCCTGCCTGCGGGTAGGCATCAGCGGCGGCGGCGTGTAGGAGGACGTACTGCTCAGAGGCGAGGATCGCGCCCACGTTGAGGTGTCCGAGAAGTCGCCGGAAGACCAGGGCTTGGTCGTGCGACTCGAGCAGGAGCTCGGCGTCGCACCAGAGCTGCAGTCCGCGATCGAGCCTTTTCCCGACTGACGACATAAGTCCGCGCCGGCTGAGTGCCCCCCCGCAACGGCTCGAGCACCCTTTCGAGCTCGGCGGCCATTGGCGCGACCTCGCAGCGGATCTGGAAGGTCCAGTCAAGGGCGGCGTAAGTCGTCACACCTGCAGACATCACGGGAGCACAGGCTCAAGGATGTTCACGACACGCATGTGGGTGACCAATCGCTCGACGTCGACACCGACATGTCGCCTGGCAATCGAGAAGCGATCAGCAAGCAGGGCCGTTACCTGTTCAAGAGCCCGATGCCCGTCCAGCAGGTCCAGGACGGCCGTGGCCGCCGGATCCAATAGATGAAGCGCCCCGGTGGCCTCCACCCACACCACCGTCTCGTGGGCCACGCGCACGGCGATGTTTCCGCTAGCGATCCGTGGGCCGCGGTTCATCGGAGGGCCCGTTCCAGACCCGGCGCGTGCCGTTGAATGCGTATCAACGACTGTGCGACTGCTCGCACCTGCTCTGACGTCATGTGGCTGTAAAGCGGCGGCGTGAGCACCCGGTGGGCCATCTCGTCGGTGACCGGCAGCTCGCGGCTGCCCGCAGATGCGCGTAGGCCCGCTGCCGGTGGATGGGCGGCGCGTAGTAGCGGCGCGAGTCGATGCCCTCGGCCTTGAGCGCCGCTCCCAGCTCGACGTTGGTGAGTCCGAAGACCTCCGGCTCGAGGATGAGCGTCAGGTCCTTGAAGGTGGACACGTCGTCCGGCGTCCAGCGTCGGGAAGCTCAGACCCGGCACGTCCCTCCACCTGCGGCCCGGAACGCCGCGACCAGCTCGGTGCGGTAGGCGACCCGCTCGGCGACCTGTCGAAAGCCCGGCGAGCGCCACCGCGGCGTGCAGCTCAGACATCCGCGCGTTGATGCCGGGGAACTCGCAGTCGTACGTCGCCCGGGTTGCCGTAGTCGCGGCCGATCCGCAAGCCGACGAGCGAGATCGGCATCGTGCGTTGCGACGAGGCCGCCCTCGGCGGCGGTCGTCACCTTCGTCGGGCTCATGCTGAAGACCTCGGCGCGCCGAACCCGCCGACCGGGCGGCCGCACGTCGTGACCCGAGGGCGTGTGCGGCGTCGTAGACCAGCGGGATGCCGGCGTCGTCCGCGACCTTCTGCAGGTCCTCGACCTGGCAGGGCGTCCCGTAGATGTGCGTGGCCGTCATGGCGACGGCGCCGGAAGCGCGCGACCTGCTCGGCGGCGTCGAGCGGGTCCATCGTCAGGTCCTCACGGCGGATCTCCGCCCAGGCGGGCGTGCCGCCGGCCCAGTGCACGGCATGCGCGCTCGCCGCGAAGGTGAAGCTCGGCATGACCACCGGCCCACGTGCATCGTGGGCCTGCAGGACGAGCATCAGTCCGGCCGTGCAGCTCGACACGGCGACGACGTGCGGCACCTCTAGGAGCTCGGCGGCACGCTCCTCGAGCTCGGCCACCGTGCGGCCGTTGGTGAGCATCCCGCTCTCGAGGATCGACCCGATCCGTCGCGGTGAGGCCAGGGATGTCGGGGATGGTCGGGACGCACGAGTGGCAGGCCGTCGGGGAACGCCCTCGGCCCGCCGAGGATCGGCGGGCAGCTGGTCAGTTGGCGGTCACGCAGGCGACCTTGTCGACGAGGGAGGCGGGCTGCCGCTGTCGCGACCTCGGAAACGGTCCAGGAGAGACAGGGGCAGGGCGAGCAGCACGAGCACGAACGGGAAGACCTGCACGCGCTGCCGGGTCAGGATGCCGAAGTTGGCGAAGCTGGAGAAGGCGACGACGAACAGCAGCGTGTACGTGAGGCAGAACCGACGTAGGGCCGGGTGCGGAGGAGGCGCGGCAGGCCGCGCAGCCGGTCGCGGGCGCGCCACGCCAGGTAGAGCAGGCCGTGCTCTCCAGCGAGGCGACCAGGGACTGCAGATTGCTCGCCTCCCAGGGGAACGGGCGGAAGAGCACCGACACGAACGCCGCCGGGAAGGTCGAGCGGACTGATGACCGGGGTCGCCTCGAAGCTCGAGCCGCCCTGCTGGGTGCGGGCCACGGTGCTGTCCAGGACATCGCCGCGCCGCTGTCCGCTGTCTCTCGACGCCGAAGAAGCGCTCTGCCTGCGACGACGAGCAGGAGACCGACCACCACCATGACACCGCATGCCGACCAGCTTGAGCGAGCGGGCCGAGCGCCGATCCGGCCGGGACGGGCGGAGCGATGTAGCCGACGAGCAGCCCACCGAAGAGCGAGGACCGCCATGTGCGGGCGCACGAGGCTGACGCCGCCGATGCTCAGCGCCAGGACCGCGAAGCCGCCCGCCCGGCCGGAGAGCAGCGGGCCGCGCCGTAGGCGCCGAGACCGAGCGCCAGGGTCATCCAGGCCTCCTTGCCGATGCTGGAGGGCCAGAAGAGCAGCGACGGCAGGAAGAGCACGAGAAGCGCGTAGCGACGGGCGTCGCCGTCGGGCAGGGCGGTGGCGAACGCGCGCTGGAAGAGCAGCAGCCCCCAGAAGCCGAGCCAGGAGAAGAAGAGGAAGCCGCCGATCAGCGTCGGTCCGAGCAGCAGGTAGACGTAGCCGGTGAAGCCCTCGATGAAGGCCGTGCCGGGGAAGGGGCCGTGCGCCACCCAAGGAAGTCCCGCGCGCAGGGCGGCCGAGATGCGCTCGCCGGCATCGTCGTAGCGGGCGCTGTCGGCGCCGCCGCCGTAGAGCACGTAGAGCTGGCGAGTAGCGCAGGAAGGAGGACAGGAACTTGGCCAGCAGGGCCAGCGACGAGCAGGCGGAACGTCAGCTCAGCGGCGCCGGCGGCGACCCTCCGGAGGACCGGCAGGCGACGCAGCAGGAGCACAGGCCCCACGAGCAGGCCGCCGCTGACGTCGTACGACCGGAGGCCAGGCCCCAGACGTCAGCGCGGCGTAGGCGCGCACGGTCCGACGGCCGAGCACCTGGCAGTGCCGTGCGCCCCGGATGCTGCATCCGCATCAGAACAGCTCCAGGTCGCCGAGCTGCAGGTCCCAGGAGCTGAGAGCAGGGCATCGACCGGCGAGCGGACGGCGCGGGTTGACCGTCAAGGTCAGTCCCGGCCGGGTACGCGGCAGGTAGCCGGCCCGACGCCCGGCGCGGCTGCGGGGACCATCCGGCTCAAGTGGGCCGTGACGTGGTCGGCGCCGCTGCGCGCGGCGCGTCGGAGGACGCGCGGCGCCGTGCGGGGTCGCCCGGCCGCACGAGCACCTCGCCGAGCGTCAACTCCGCCAGCGGGCCCGGCGGCGCAGGCGACCCAGCCCGAGTCCGCGCAGGCGCCGCTGCGCTCGACGACGACGGCCCGGTAGTCCAGGTCCGGCGGGGCTGTAGCGCCACCGCAGGTAGTCGGGCGAGCGGCCGGTGCGCAGTCGCTGCGGGTCCCGCCGCGTCGACGTCGCTCGAGCAGGACGGCCACCTCGTCGGCGCGGTCACGCAGGACGCGCTGCGCCGAGGCAGGTGGCTGTCGACCGGCGGGCTCCGGTCCCGTGACCGGCTGCTGTCCAGCGTCCCGGAGACCCGCCGCGGAACCGGACGGGCCGCACCGGTCGCAGCGCGACGGGAACGTCCCCGACGACCTGCCAGCCCATCTTCAGGTAGCCGGGGCGGCTCTGGGCGTTCGGGGTGTTGAAGACGAGGTCGGCGTCGCGGCCACGCCGTCGAGGGCCTCGAGGGTCAACCGGCGGAAGAGCCCACGGCCCTGGTGGCCCGGGTGAGTGGCCGTGTCCACCGCGACGGACGGCGCGGACGGCCGTGACCACCTGAGCGCCCACGAGATCCCAGCGCAGCAGCAGCCGGACAGCAGCGAGGCCGCCGTCCGGTCGTGGCGACCAGGCCGGGTGAGCGCCGAAGGGGTTGGCCCGGTGCTTCCAGCGCAGGAAATCGGCGGTGCGCTCGCCGGTGGGTCCGCCGGCGAGGGACGTCGAGAGCAGCGCGAGGACCTGGGCTCGTCGTCCGCGGCCTGCAGCTCGCGCACGGTGGTACGGTCATCGGCGTGCGAGCACCTCGTCGTACAGGTCCTCGATGCGATGCATCGCCACGCCGATGTCGAAGCGCCTGGATCCCTCCAGCGCCGCCGCGGCGTAGCGCGGCCGCAGCCCCGGGTCGCCGGGCCAGCCGGTGCAGCGCCGCGGCGAGGGCCGGCGGGTCGGCGGCCGGCACCAGCAGGCCGTCGACGCCGTCGCGCATCGCCTCGACCACCCCGCCAACGGCGGTGCACAACGGCCGGGACGCCGCTGGCCATGGCCTCGACGAGGGCGATCGACAGGCCCTCGTGCAGCGAGCTGAGGCAGAAGACGTCGAACGCCGGGAGCAGGTCACGGCACGTCGTCGCGGGAGCCGGCCAGCACGACGGCATCCTGCGAGCCCGAGCCGCCGCACCTGCGCGGCGAGCGCGCCTCGAGCGGACCGGTGCCGATGATCACGAGCCTGGCCTCGCGGATCGACGCGCGCAGCAGCGCGCGAACGCTCGAGCAGGGTGCGCTGGTCCTTCTTCGGCGGTCAGGTTGCCGACGGTGCCGATGACGAGGCCCCGTGCGGGCAGGCCCGAGCAGCCGCCTGCCCGCTGGCGCGCGCTCGGGACCCGACCGCATGGCGGAGTGCTCGACGCCGTGAAGCAGCGACCTCGACGGTCGCCGGGGGCTTCGGCAGGCGCCGCGGGTCCATGCTGGCTGCGACGGCCTCGCTGACGGCGATCACGGCATCGTTGCGGCGGTAGGTGAGTGCGTTGGCCCAGTACGTCGGTCGCCGGTAGCGCTGCCACACGTTGTGCTCGGTGTGCACGACGGCCGTCGACGCGCCGGCGACGAGCCGCGCGGCCACCGCGGGTACGGGCATGTGCGTGTGGACGAGGTCGAAGCGGCCCGTCCCGGAGCAGGCGCCGCAGTCGCGAGGACCCAGCGCAGGTCGGCAGGCGCTGGTCTGCCGAGGCAGTGGACCTGAAGACCGTGGGCGTGCAGCTCGGGGACGAGTGCGTCCTTCCAGGGCAGCAGGTACGCGACCTCCACCTCGAAGCGCCGTCGGTCCAGGTGGGCCGCGCCCGTCACGAGGAGCTTCTCGGCCCCGCCGCGCCCCAGGCCCTTGGCCAGCCACAGGACGCGGGCGGGCGCGCTCACTCGCACGTCCTGTCACGCGGCGCGGAGCTGTCGTGCGCCGGCCTGCACCGCGTGCGCGCACCGGGGCGGAGTCGCGATGGGCGGCCGGCGGGGGACGAAGCCGGCTTGGGGCGGGCGAGGGCGACGGCGAGGGCGATCTTGTCCCGCCAGCGACGGGAGGGCAGCGAGCGAGGCGAGGCTCTTGGCGGCGTAGCTGCGCCGCGCCGGGTCGACGTAGACCGCGAGGTCCTGAGCCTGCCGTCGCGGACGGCGACGTGCGCTGCCGCCCAGCGTCGACGAGCGGAATGCTGCCTCGCGCAGGCCGAGGGTGGACCAGGTGAGGTTGATCGGCCCGGGCCACGACGGGTTCGGCGTGCCACCGCTCCATCAGCCACCGCAGCCGCGGACTCGTCGACCGACCCGAGCAGGAGCATCTGGGCGACGTCCCGCTGCGGCGGCAGCCGAGGCGGCGGCGTCGCCGAGCGCGGCGTGGAAGCAGGCGTGCAGGAGGCGGCACTCGGCGTCGAGAGCGTGCAGCATCCGCCCGCCGAGCTCGAAGGGGTCGGGTCGCTGCCCAGAGGTCGTCGAGCCGGATGCGCAGGCCGAAGGGACCCATGACGAACGTGCGGTGCAGGTCGACCTCGTGGCCGTCGGCGGCACAGAAGGTCGCTCCCTTCCCGAACCGGCGGTCGAAGCCCGGGTCGAGGCTCGCCCGCGCGCGGTGCAAGCCCGCCTCGCTCGAGCAGGTCCAGCCGCGGTCGATAGTCCTCGGACCGGACCAGGAGGTCGACGTCGGCGAAGAGGCGCAGCGACGGGGTCCGGGTAGTCGAGGTGGGCGACCGCGCTGCCCTTGAGGACGCGGCTCGGGATGCCGGCCTCGCTCGAGGAGCCGGATGACGCGGCAGGGACGCCGACTCCAGCAGCGAGGACGCCGCAGCAGTCGCCTCAGGTGCGCCTCGGCAGCGGCGTCGTACTGGTCCTGCGAGGCCGGCAAGGCCCCGGCCCGCAGTGCGTCCAGCAGCAGGCCGGTGAAGCGCTGCTGGCGCACGCGCTCGAGCAGCAGCGCTCCACAGCTGCGTCGGCGAGCGGCGCGTCCGGCCAGCTGGCTCGTACTGCCGGGAGGCCGTGACCGGCGACGGCGCGCGGTGAGGACTCGGACGTGTCACTCGCTGCACCGGACGAGAGAGCGGGCATGCAGGTCGTGCGAGGACCGGTTCGAGGTCGACCTCGATGCGTCTCGGCATCCACACCGAAGCGCGAGCCGAGCCGCGAGGCCAGCTCGTCGAGGGGCGTGGGCTCGCCCAGCTCCTCCCACAGCGCCACCCCGTGCGGCCCCAGCACGACGCACGTCGTCCTCGCCGACCGACATGAGCACCAGGCGGTCTCCGCTGACGCGCCAGAGCACGGCGACGTCGCGCGCCCAGCGGGGGGTCCGATCCGTCACGACCGTCGCTCACAGCGTGACGACGTTCGCCCGCCCGCGCGCCCCCGTGGCGTTGCGAGCGTCGAACAGCAGCGCGGACGCGTCCATGATCCGGTCCAGGTCGAAGCTGCTGTGCGGCGTCAGCAGCACGACGAGGTCCGCGTCGGCGACGACCTCGTCGGTGAGCGTCGACGCCGGTCAGCGAGACGCCGTGCTCGTCGACGACGTCGACGAACGGGTCGTGGAAGCTGACGTCGGCCCCCTTGCGCAGCAGCTGGGCGATGACGTGGACCGCGGCCGACTCGCGGACGTCGCCGACGTCGGGCTTGTAGGTGACCCCCAGGGCCAGGACCTTCGCGCCCTTGATCGGAGCGGCCCGGCCTCGTTCAGCGCCTCGACGACCCGGCGGGCGACGTAGGTCGGCATCTGGGCGTTGATGTCCTGCGCCGTCTCGACCAGCCGGAACGGCCGGCCGGTGTCGCGGCGCGACTGCCAGGCCAGGTAGGTCGGGTCGAGCGGGATGCAGTGCCCGCCGACGCCCGGCCCGGGGTAGAAGGGCATGAAGCCGAACGGCTTGCTGGCGGCGCCCTTGATGACCTCCCAGGTGTCGATGCCCTGCTCGGCGCACAGCTGCGCGAGCTCGTTGACCAGGGCGATGTTCACCATGCGGAAGGTGTTCTCGAGCAGCTTGGCCAGCTCGGCGGCACGCGGGCTGGACAGGGTGACGACCTCGTCGACGATCTGCGCGTAGAAGGCGGTCACGGCCTCGGTCGCCTCGGCGCCGAGGCCGCCGACGACGCGGGGCGTGTTGCGCAGGCCGTACTTCTCGTTGCCGGGGTCGATGCGCTCGGGCGAGTAGGCGAGCAGGAAGTCCTCGCCGGCACGCAGGCCGGTCGCCTCGAGCAGCGGCTGCAGCACCTGCTCGGTGGTGCCGGGGTAGGTCGTGGACTCGAGGACGACGAGCGTGCCGGGTCGCAGGTGCGGCGCCAGCGCCGCGCCGGCGCCCTCGATGAAGGACATGTCCGGGCGGTGGTCGATCACCGGCGTCGGCACGCAGAGCAGGACGACGTCGGCGTCGCTCGCGACGGCGAGGTCGGTGCCGAAGGTGAGCCGACCGGTGGCGATCGCCGTCTCGAACAGCGCGTCGTCCACGCCCGGGACGACGTTGCGGCCCGTCCTGGAGGCCGGCGATCCGCTCGACGTCGCGGTCGACGCCGTAGGCCGTCATGCCGACCTCGGCCGAGCCGGCCGCGACGGACAGGCCGACGTAGCCCTGGCCGACGACGCAGACGGTGGCGGTGCGTCCGCTCAGGCGGGCGAGCAGCTCGGCGGTCGATCTCATCGGGCGTCCTCGTCGTAGGGCGTGGTCACGGGCTGCCCGGGAGGATGCGGCCGGGGCGTCGTCGTGCGCGTCGTCGGCCGTCCGTCGGCGGGCGACGCGCCGGCTCGGCGTCCCGTCCTCCGTCGGCGGCCGCTGCGGGTCGGTAGTCACGGCTGGCGCTCGCCGTAGCCCTCGTACGAGCCGACGCCGGCGCTCTCGGCGGCGGCCTGGACGACGACGCCCAGGACCGGCACCTTCAGCCGGGCCAGCAGGTCGACGGCGCGCTCGGCCTGTGGTGCGGAGGTGCGGCCGGCCTGCGTGACGAGCACGACGCTGTCGACGTGCGGGACGATGTCGGTCGCGTCGTTCGCCGCCAGCAGGGGTGCGGCGTCGATGATGACCACCTCGGCGAGGCCGCGGGCCTGCCGGACGACGTCCCCGAGGTGGGCCAGCATGGCCGCCGGTGCCCGGTGGGTCGTGCCGCTGGTGAGCAGGCTGACGTCGGGGATGGCCGTCCGGCGGACGTAGTCGGCGCACGCGGCCGTGCTCGCTGCTGCCGAGCAGCTCCGAGAGCCCGGGCGAGCGCGGCACCTCGAGGTAGCGGTTGGCCATCGGCTTGCGGAAGTCGGCATCGATCACCAGCACCGACCGTCCGGACTCCGCGAGCGCGGCCGCGAGGTTGACGGCGGTGCTCGTCTTGCCCTCGCTCGGCGCCGGGGGAGGTGATGAGCAGCACCTGCGGCGAGCCGCCAGGTGGCCGGGTCGACCGGCTCGCTCTCGCCGATGCGCTGGCTGGGCACCAGCAGCATCGACGGCGCGCAGCCCCCGGTAGGCCTCGGCCGGCCCGCTCGCGGGTGCGCCAGGGTGACGATCTCGGTGGAGCGCCGCTCGTGCGCTGGACAGCCGCGGCACCTCGGCGACCACCGGCAGGCCGGTGACCTCCTCGACCTGCTCGCGGGAGCGGAGCGCGCGTGTCCAGGCGCTCCAGCACCAGCGCGAGTGCCAGGCCGAGCAGCAGGCCGACC
Source organism: uncultured Actinomycetota bacterium (assembly GCA_963844295.1). Taxonomy (GTDB): domain Bacteria; phylum Actinomycetota; class Actinomycetes; order Mycobacteriales; family SCTD01; genus SCTD01. Next base: position 10,101 of record CAWJNR010000001.1, read on the forward strand.
GCCGCCGCCAGCAGCGAGACGGGAGCTCGGGCTGGTCGGGATGGGGCTGCCGGTGGCGGCGGCCGGGATGGCGAAGGCCTCCTGCAGCGTGATGAGCGGGCTGGTGGCGGCGGCCTGCGACTGCAGCGCCTGCAGCCGCTGGAAGGCCTGCGCGTACTGGTTGGTGAATGCCTCGCTCTGCGCCTCGAGCAGCGGCGCCTCGAGCGGGTCGCCGGCGAGGCGGCGCTGCAGGTCGAGGATCTGCGTCTGCAGCTCCGCCAGGCGCGGCTGCAGCGTCTGGACCTCGGCCGCGCGGTCAGCGTCGTCGCGCGTGCGCAGGAACTCCTTGATCGACTCGGCGAAGGCGTTCGCGGTGCTCGCTGCCTCCTGCGGCGTCCGTGCTCGTGGAGGAGACGCGCAGCGCGGCGACCTCGGGATCGATGGTGACTGACGACCCGGGCGGCGATGAGGGGCCCGTCATCGGCCGGCCGGCCGAGCGCGACGGCGGCCAGCCGCGGGATGTCGCCCGTGGTGGCGAAGAGCCGGGTCAGCTCGAGGCTCACCGGCTCCTGGCGTCCGGCGCCTGCAGGAGCGTGTGCGTGGCGGTGTAGGAGGTCGCGAGCGGCCCGCGGTTGACGGCCCCTTCCTCCGGCAGCGTCAGAACCCCGGCCGACAGCGCAGCCACCAGCACGGCCAGCCAGACCCACCACCGACGACGGAAGACCCTCAGGTACTCGAGCGGGTCCACCAGTCTCCGTTCCGGTCGTCGTTCACGAGGTCGAGCACGCGGCGCGCCTCAACAGTGCCGTTCGCCTCGCGCTTGCGGCGCCGCGCCCGCAATGTCGCGATGAGGAACACGCTCGACCGTACGACGCCGTCCCGGCCGTTGTCCGCCGCAGCGACCAGCTCCTCGACCTCGTGCTCGAGGACAGCGGGGTCCAGCGACTGCGGCACGAGGCGGACGATCGACGGGTGGGCGGTCGGCTCGGTGAGCTCCTCGGGCGTGCTGAGCTCTTCGACGAGCTTCTCGCCCGGGCGCATGCCGGTGACGCGGATCTGGACGTCGGTGCCGACCCGGCGGCCGGAGAGCTCGATCATCCGCTGCGCGAGGTCCATGATCCGGACCGGCTCGCCCATCTCGAGCATGAAGACCTCCCCGCCCTCGGACAGGGCGCCGGCCTGCAGCACGAGCTGCACGGCCTCGGGGATGCTCATGAAGAAGCGGGTCATCCGCTCGTCGGTGACCGTCAGCGGGCCACCGGCCTGGATCTGGCGGACGAAGGTCGGGATGACCGAGCCGCGCGACCCCAGGACGTTGCCGAACCGGACGGCCGAGAAGCGCTGTCCAGGACCGGCCGAGCCCAGGACGATCTGCTCGCCGACGGCCTTCGTCGCCCCCATGACCGAGCTCGGTCGCACGGCCTTGTCGGTGGAGATGAAGACGAAGCGCTCGACACCGACCATGAGCGCCGCGTCCACGACGTTCTGCGTGCCGGCGACGTTGGTCTTGACGGCCTCGGCCGGGTAGTCCTCGAGCAGCGGGACGTGCTTGTGCGCCGCGGCGTGGAAGACGATCTCCGGCCGGTGCATGGCGAAGACGCGGTGCAGGACACCCCGCTGGCGGATGTCGCAGAGCACCTGGATGCCGCGCCGGCCAACGTGGCGGCCGTGTCGTGCAGGTGGGTCTCGTCGTGGTCGAGCAGCAGCAGGCTGGCCGGCTCGCAGGCGGCGACCTGCCGGGCGATCTCGCTGCCGATCGAGCCACCGGCGCCGGTGATCATGACGCGCCGGCCCGTCAGCAGCGAGCGGACCATGTCGAGGTCCGTGGCGATCTGCATCCGGCCGAGCAGGTCGTCGATCTGCAGGTCGCGGACGTCCTTGAGGGTGACGGTGTCACCGACCAGCTCGGAGCGCGGCGGGATGATGCGCAGCGGGATGCCCGTGGTCCCGCAGACCTCGGACAGCAGGCTGACGACCTCCTGCGGCGCGTCGCTGATCGCCAGGACCGCCTGCTCAGCCTCCACCTCCTCGGCCAGGCGAGCCAGGTCCCACACGGCCCCCAGGACCGGGACGCCGTGCACCCGGCGCCCGTGCTTGCGCTCGTCGTCGTCGAGGAGCCCCACCGGGAGCGCGCCGGCGTCGGGGTGGTCGAGCATGTCGGCGACCAGCGCCGCTCCGGCAGAACCCGCACCGAGCACGAGGATGCGGGTGCCGGTCGGGGAAGCCCGCCGGCGCCGGTAGGCGAACAGGCGGCTCTGGAAGCGCAGCAGGCCCTGCATGCCGGTGCTGACGACCAGCGCGAGCCAGATGGCGCCGAGCGAGTTCTCCATCGGCAGCACGAGCGCCAGCCCGAGCAGCAGCCCGAGGCTGATCACGGCGGAGACGACGACCTGAGCGGCCTCGTGGATGCCGGCGTGCTGCCACACGCTGCCGTAGAGGCCGCGTGCGGCGCCGACGGTGATGACGACGATCGCGGCGATGGGCAGGAAGAGGACCAGGTCGGTCCAGACGCCGCGCGGGACGGCGCCGCCGCGGGTCAGGATCGTGACGAACGTGAGCGCGACCATGACGCTGAGCGCGTCGAAGACCATGAGGCTGGCGTCGCCGCGCAGCTGCGACGCCCGGGAGGCCAGTGCGCGGCCGCGTCCCGTGCCACTGATCCTCATGCGTCCCTCTCGTCGGTGCGGGCGTCGTCGCCCCGGCGGCTCAACGAGCCGACCCGTCCGCGGGATGCGGCACCCATTCGAGCAGCAGCTGCTGCTCCAGGGCGGTGAGGACGCGGGTGATGTCGCGCTCGACGGTGTCCGGAGCGGCGTCGAACAGGGCGCAGGACGCCGTCGTCATCTCCTGGACCGTCGTCTCGCCGTCGCACATCTCCCAGAGGGCGAGGGCGAGGGGGTCGAGGGTCACGACGGCGCCCGTGGTCGGGGCGAGGAGCTGCGCCTGGTCGTCGTCCTGGTGGAGCAGCACGCCGGGTGCGTGCCGCGGAACCCGGAGACTGCTCATCGGGCGCTCACCAGCCCTCGCTCGACGGCCGACGGCGACGGCCTCCACGCGCGAGTGCACGCCCAGCTTGCCGATGACCTTCTGGATGTGGGTCCGGGCGGTCTGCGGGCTGATGACCAGCGCCCGGGCGATGCCCTCCTGCGAGTGGCCCTGGGCCAGCAGCTCGAGCACCTCCTGCTCACGGCGGCTCAGCGGGTTGTCGGCCCGCGGTCGTGGTCGCCTGTCGTCGTTGCGTGACCAGCTCGTGCAGCAGGCCGCCCAGCATGTGCCGGGGCACCGCAGCCTCGCCGCGCAGGACGGCGGCGACGGACCCGAGGAGGTCGGTAGCCGGGCGTCCTTGCCGAGGTAGCCCTGGGCGCCGTGGTCCAGGGCGCTGACGAGCTCGGCGTGCTCCGTCACTGCGCTGAGCACGACCAGCCGCAGCGGGTGGTCGCTCAGGACGCGCGCGAGCGCCGCCCGGTCGCCCGGCAGGGTGCTGCTGGTCAGCAGCAGGTCGAGCGTCCGGCAGAGCGGCGACCTGGTCACGCGCCTCCTGGCAGGAGGTGGCCTGGGCGACGACGTCGTAGCCGGCGTCGGCGAGGACGACCGCGAGGGCGCTGCCGAACAGGACGTCCTCGTCGGCGACGGCGACGGCGGGCCGGCCCATCAGGCGCTCTCCGCGAGCAGACCGGACCGTCGCGCGACCGCGGCGGCGGCGAGTCGGTTCTGCACGCCGAGCTTGCCCAGCAGGTTCTGCACGTGGGTGCGGACGGTGTGCGGACTGATGGCCAGGGCCTCGGCCATGGCCTCGTTGCTGGCACCGCCCGTCATCATCAACAGGACCTCGCGCTCACGGTCTGTCAGCGCCGGCAAGGCCCCGGGAGCCGCTGCCGGCGCCGGCAGGACCGGCGTGCGGCCCGCCTGGACCTCGCGCACGGCGGCGGCGAGCTGGTCGATGTCGTGGTCCGGCCCGATGGAGTCGGCGGGCGCCCAGGACGAGGTCAGCCCGGGAGTCGTTGCCGATCAGCACTTCTCGCGATCCAGCGGCTTCGCCGACCCGGCAGGAGATGCCGGCGAGGAGCGAGAGCGCGTGCGAGGACGTCAGCGACGAGGGCGCTGCTGTGGCCGACGACGACGGCTCCAGCCGACGGCTGAGAACCCCCGTTGCTGCTCATCAGCACCACGACACCTCCCCTGACAACGGACAATGGTCACACGGTGCCACTGCTCTGTCAGACGAATCCGCGATCGTCCGGTCGCGCTTCGCGCACGGAAGAGGTGCTGGCCATCCCTGCGAAGAGGCTCGTCAGGACCGCAACGGCACTGAAGTGCAGGACGTAGTCGATCGACGCCTGGACCAGGACAGCGGCGACCGTGACGCCGGCCAAGGAGGGCGAGGCCCTCCGACTCGCCCGACCAGCGCCGAGGACCGCGACGAGCCCGAGGGCCAGGAGCAGCACCCCGCCGGGCAGCCCGGTCTCGGCCGCCTGCTGCAGCCAGGCGGAGTGGGCCCAGCCGGCGTCGCTGTCGGCGACTGCGGTAGGCGCCTGCTCGGCGAACCCACCCACGCCGACGCCGAGGGTCGGGTCTGACCCGGACGAGGTCCAGCGCCTCGGACCACAGCACCACGCGCCGCTCGCTGAGCGCTCGAGCCGACGGCGCCGTCACTCGGCGCCCGTCGCCAGGACGACCGTCCCGCCGAGCGCCAGCAGAACGCCCGCCGCGGCCACCCACGGGAGCCATCGTGCGGCCTGTGGGACGGCGAGCAGCAGCAGCGCGACCAGCACGAGCGCCGCGCTCACCGCTGTGGCGGCGGTCGAGCCGGTCTGCCAGGCCAGCCAGGTGAGGCAGCCGGCGCCGGCCAGGCCGATGGCCTGAGCCACCACCTGCGCGGTGCCCAACCGGCGACGAGTGCCGCTCCCGCACCGAGCGTGCAGAGGGCGCCGTTCGCGTTGCCGTAGCCGAGCGGGCCGGCCAGCGGCCGTTCCGGACAGACCGTCCTCGGCCAGCAGCACGGCCGCGACGACGCCGCCGGCCACCGCGGCGCCCGGTCAGCGCCCTCGACCAGGTCGTCGAGGCCAGCAGGCGGCCGAGGACGTAGGCGCCGGCGACGGCCGCCAGCAGCGCCAGCTGCGGTCCCGGTCCGTCCGCCGGCAAGCGCTGTCCAGCCGGCGAGCGCTGCGAGCAGCAGCAGGACCAGAGCGTCGCCGCGGTGAGGTGCGGCAGGATGCCGCCCGTGGACCTCTACGTCGTCGGGACCGGCGGCGCCGGTCGTGAGGTCCTGGACGTCGCGCTGGCGCTGGGTCTGACGGTGGGCGGGTTCGTCGACGAGCGCACCGCCGGCAGCACCGTGCGGGGGCTGCCGGTCGTGCCGCCCGATCGGGCCGCCGGCTCGTACGTCCTCGGGATCGCTGATCCGGAGGTGCGGCGCAGGCTCGGTGCCGCTCTGGACGGTCGCGGCCTGGTCGCCGCGACCCTTGTCCACCCGGCTGCCATCGTCGGCCCGGAGACGGTCGTGGGCGAGGGGAGCGTCGTCATGGGACTGGCCCACGTCAGCAGCGACGTCTCGCTCGGTCGGCACGTCCACGTCCAGTACGGCGCGACGGTCGGGCACGACTGCGTGCTCGCCGACCTCGTGACGGTCCTGCCCGGCGCGCGCGTCAGCGGGAGCGTGCGGCTCGAGGAGGGCGCGACGGTCGGCTCCGGTGCCGTCGTCCTGCAGGGGCGGATCGTGGGCCGTGGAGCGTTCGTCGGCGCCGGGGCGGTCGTGACCCGGGACGTGCCCGACGGGGTGGTCGTCGTCGGCAACCCCGCCCGGCCGCTGCACTAGAGCGTCCGGAACCAGTCGACGGTGCGCTGCAGCCCGTCCCGCAGCGGCACGGGCGTGACGTCCGGGAAGAGCGCCGCGACCCGGCTCGAGTCGGCCTGCGAGTCGCGCACGTCCCCCGGGCGCGGGTCGACGTGGTCGACCGCCGGGGGAGTGCCGAGGACCTCCCCGAGCAGCTCGATGAGCTCGACCAGGCTGGTCCGGCTCCCGTAGGCGAGGTTGACCGGCTCCGGGCTCGACGTCCGGTGCACGACGGCGCTCGGTGATCACGGCGGTCACCGTGTCGATGAAGGTGAAGTCGCGGGTCTGCCCGCCGTCGCCGTGGACGGTCAACGGCCGGCCGGCGAGAGCGGCGTCGACGAACGCCGGCACCACGGCGGCGTACGCGTGGCCGGCGGCCTGCAGCGGTCCGAAGACGTTGAAGAAGCGGAACGCCAGCGTGTCCATGCCGTAGACCTGGCCGTGCGACAGGGCGTAGCACTCGGTCGCGAGCTTGCTCACGGCGTAGGGCGACATCGGCATCGGCCGCAGCGACTCGACCTTGGGGATGGCCGGGTTCGCGCCGTACACCGACGACGACGAGGCGACGATCACCTGCGGGGGACGTCGGCGCGGCGGGCGGCCTCGAGCACCTGCAGCGTGCCGGTCGCGTTGGCCTCGTGGCTGCGGACCGGGTCGGCGATCGAGCGCGGCACGCTCGGGACCGCCGCCAGGTGCACGACCGCGGACGCCCCGGCCAGCGCCCGGTCGAGCAGCGGCTCCGTCCAGGACGCTGCCGACGACGAGCTCGGCGTCCACGCCGTCGAGGTTCGCGGCGTAGCCCGGAGGACAGGTCGTCGACCGCGACCACCTCGTCGACGCCGGCGGTGGCCAGCAGCCGCCGGCAGAGGTTGGCGCCGATGAAGCCGGCCCCTCCGGTGACGACGACCTTCACGCTGCAGTCCTGCCCTTCGCCCGTACGCCGACCAGCAGCCCGGCCTCGCCGCAGGTCCGGACGACCTGCAGCACGTCCTGCGCGACGACGTCGGGGTCGGCCGAGAAGACCTCGGCCAGGTCGTGGACGATCTCATCCAGCCGGCTGCGCCCGTCGAGGCACTGCCACACCAGGATCCCGAGCCGGTCCAGGGACACGCTGGCGCCGGTCGTCTCGTCGAGCAGCACGCTGGCTTCCTCGGCCTCCTGCACGGTCACCGTCGGACGGGGCGCTGGCCGGGCGGAGAGGTCGAGCTCGTCCGGGTCCAGGCCGGTGACCGGGTCCTCGACCTCGAGGGCGGCGGCCAGCAGTCGCCGCACGCCGGTCGCGCCGAACGCCGGCGGGCGCGGCGAGCCGCCCGGTCGGGGTCATCAGGGCCGCGCTCGGGGCCCCGGTCGTGCCGTAGCCGGCCAGCTCCTCGGCGTCGGAGGAGAGGAGCACCTCGAGACCGCCGGTGTCACCCAGGCCGTCGCCGCACCCGTTCTGCGGTGCCCCGCCCCACCGCCACGACGGTCACCCGGTCGGCGTACTCGTCGTGCCAGCGGACGAGCGCCGGCACCAGGCGCTCGGCAGGACCCGCAGCCGGGGTTGAGCGCGACGAGGAGCACCGGGCGGCCGGCGCGCAGCAGGCCGTCGCGGGTGACCGGGATGCCGTCCAGGTCGGGCAGGGTGAAGTCGGGCGCGGGGCCGTGGTCGGCGTCCTCGGCGAGGGCGACCTCGAGCTCGTCGGCCTGACGCTGCTCGGTCGCGGCCTCTGCCCGCTGGGACAGGACCTGCTCGCCGCCGATGACGCGCGGCGGCGAGGGCGACGCCGGCGAGGACCGTCGTGACGGTCAGGGGCGCGCGGTCGATCAGCGGCCAGGCCAGCCGCCAGCGCGAGCAGCGCGTTGCGGCCCACGGTGCGCCACGACACGTCGCTGCTGCCGAGGCCGCCGAAGCAGCCGCAGCGCGGGCGGCGGCCGGCCCGCAGGTTGGCGACCACGACGGCGGTGAAGACGAGCAGGAGCAGCAGCGCACCCGACGGCCGCCGGGCGACCGGTGGCGGGCACGCAGCAGCAGCACGGCGAGCGCGAGCTCGACCAGCGGCAAGCGTGGCCGTCGTCAGGCGGACGAGCGGCGCCGGCACGCCCAGCGCCTCGACGGCCTCGGCCGTCCCGCGCCGGTCCAGCAGCTTGGCCGCCCGCTGACGGCGAAGACGACTGCCAGCAGCACTGCGCTGATCGTGCTGGCCGCATCCACGTCCGGGAGACGTAGGCAGTCGCAAGACGCCTGCGTGGCCGAACACGCACCGCTACCGTGCCGACGTGCGCCGCCAGCTGAAGACCGGGTTGTCCGTCCTGGGCGGACGGGCACCTGCCGCCGGCCTGACCGCCCTGATCTACCACCGGGTCGGGGGCGGCAGCCCGGACGAGCGCGACGTCCCGACGGCAGCCTTCGCCGAGCAGGTGCGGGTGCTGCGCGACGCACCGGTGGTGCCGCTCGGGCGAGGCCGTTGACCGCCTGGAGGGCGGCGACGCCCGGGCGTAGCGTCGTGCTGACCTTCGACGACGGCTTCCGCGACGTCTACGAGAACGCCTGGCCGCTGCTGCGCGAGGCCCGGCTGCCCTTCACGGTCTACGTCGCCACCGGCTACATCGGCGGGACCATGCACTGGGAGGGCTCGACCGCGCGGGACACCGGCGCGCCGGCGCTGAGCTGGGACCAGCTCGCCGAGATGGTCGACAGCGGGCTGTGCACGATCGGCAACCACACCCACGACCACGTCCGGCCCGAGGTGCTCGACGAGGCGCAGCTGGACCGGTGCACCGCGGCGCTGGACGAGCACCTCGGCGTGACGCCCGAGCACTTCGCCTACACCTGGGGCATCCCCGTGCCGCGGATGGAGGCGGCGCTGCGCGCTCGCTTCCGCAGCGCGACGACGGGCGACCTCGGACGCAACCTGCCCGGGCAGGACCCGATGCGGCTGAACCGCGTCCCGGTCCGCGGCACCGACCCGCTGCCGTTCTTCGAGGCCAAGCTGCGCGGCGGGCTGCTGGCGGAGAAGGCGTACGGCGGCATCGTCGGCGCTGGCCAAGCGGGCGGGTGCACGTGCTTAGCGGGCCCGGCGGGCGGCCGCTGCGCGTCGCCCACCTGACCACCGTCGACATGAGCCTGTCGCTGCTGCTGGCGACCGAGCTGGCCCACGACGTCGAGGCCGGCTTCGAGGTCTTCGGGCTGTCCGCGCCCGGGCCGTACGTCCCGGCCGTCGAGGCGCTCGGCGTCACGCACGTCCCGCTGCCGTCGCTGACCCGAGCCTGGGACGTCCGCAGCGACGTGGCCGCCGCCCGGGAGCTCGTCGTCGCGCTGCGCCGGCTCGACCTGGACGTGCTGCACACGCACAACCCGAAGACCGGTGTGCTGGGCCGCATCCTGGGCCGGCTGGCGCGGGTGCCGGTCGTGGTGAACACCTGCCACGGGCTCTGGGTGGCGCCGACCGACCCGATCGCCGAAGAAGGTCGCCGTGCTGGGGGCCGAGGCCGTCGCGGGTCGGTTCAGCCACGCCGAGCTCTACCAGAACGACACCGACCGGCAGACCCTGTCGCGCTGGGTCGGCGCGGACCGGCAGCGCACGGTCGGCAACGGCGTCGACCTCACCCGCTTCCGACCGGACCCGGCTGCCCGCGAGCCGCTGGTCCGGGCCGCGCTCGGCGTCGCCGACGACGAGCTGCTCGTCGGGGGAGTGGGGCGGCTGGTCGCCGAGAAGGGCATCCGGGAGTACGCCGCCGCCGCGCGGGCGCTGGCCGGCAAGGCGCGCTTCGTCTGGGTCGGACCGACCGACGAGGACAAGCCGGACGCGCTGCGGTCGCGCCGACGGGGTCGAGCTGCTCGGCAGCCGCACGACATGCCGGCGGTCTACGCCGCGCTCGACGTGTTCGTCCTCCCGTCCTACCGCGAGGGCTTCTCCCGGTCCGGGCATGGAGGCCGCGGCCTGCGGCGTCGCCTCGGTGCTCAGCGACATCCGCGGCTGCCGCGAGGTCGGCCGCGACGGGGAGTCGCTGCTGCTCGTCCCGCCGCGCGACGAGGACGCGCTGACCGCGGCCGTCGACCGGCTGCTCGTCGACGAGCGAGCTGCGCTCGCCGGCTCGGGAGCCGCGCTCGGTCGAAGGCCGCGGCGGAGTTCGACCAGCGCGGCGGTGGCGGCGATCAGCATCGAGACCTACGCGGCGGTGGCTCGGCGTCGAGGGCTGGCGTGGGAGGGGCTGTGAGGCGGCTCGTCGACGTCGTCGTCGTCGGGCGTCGCCGGCGTCCTGCTCGCGCCGGTCATGGCCGTGGTGGCGGTGCTGGTGCGCTGGAAGCTGGGCCGCCCGGTGCTCTTCCTGCAGCGGCGCAGCGGGCTGCACGGCCAGGAGTTCACGATCTACAAGTTCCGCACCATGCGGGCCGAGCGGTACGCGGGGGAGCCCGACCCCGAGCGCGAGACGCCGCTCGGGCGGACGCTGCGGGCGACGAGCCTGGACGAGCTGCCGCAGCTGTGGAACGTCGCCAAGGGCGACATGTCGCTGATCGGGCCGCGGCCGACCCTGCCGGAGCAGGTCGTCCACTACAGCGAGCGGCAGCGTGGGCGGCTGGCGGTGCGGCCGGGGATCACCGGCTGGGCGCAGGTGAAGGTGCGCAACAGCGCGTCGTGGCCGGAGCGGATCGAGCTGGACCTGGACGTACATCGACGCCGGTCGCTCGTGCCTGGACCTGCAAGATCATCGGCATGACGCTGCTGGCGGCTGGTGCGGCCGGCGGGCGTGTACGGCGAGGGCGGGGTCAACCACGGGTTCCCGGTGCCGCTCATTGAAGAGCCGAGGCCCCGGGAATGGCTCGCAACACGGTCGAGCAGCGCGCGCCATTGCTGTGCGACGACATCGATGGCGAAGTGCTCCAGGCAATGCTCACGAGCGGCATGCCCAGTCGTCTGTCGGGCCAGCATGACGTCGCGAAGTGCCGCAGCGGTCGCGAACAGGATCGTCGCCGGGGAACGATCCGCCCGGTTCGCCCGTCGCGGACGATGTCGACGATCCCCTCGACGGCCGTCGCCACGGCGGGTACCGCGCGCAAGCCGGCTTCTATGAGCACGGCCGGCATGCTGTCGCCGCCCCTGCTCGTCAGGACCAGGACGTCGGCGGCGGCGTAGGCAGCAGCCGGATCGGTCACGACGTCGTGGAAGAGGACTCGACCAGGCGCCAGGCGCTGGGCTAGCTCTTCGAGGGCCAGGCGTTCGGGTCCGGCGCCGACCACAGCAGAAAGCGTGAGGGAGATGGCCCAGGGCTCTCCAGCGACGTCCACGCCCTTCTCGGTACGAGAGCGCCGATGCTCAACACGACGGTGCCATCGTCGGGGAGCCCGAAGCTGCGGCGAGCCGCAATCCGCTCCACCTCTGTGACGATCGGGAACCGTCTGGCCGGGACCCCGTTCGGGATGACCGTGATGCGATCGCGCTCGACACCGAAGTCCTTGGCGAGCGTGTCCGCGGCCCCGCTCCAGAGAGCGACGACATGCGCCGGACGCTTCAGGTAGGCCGAGACCCGAGCCCGCCGGGCCGGGGTACTGGCCCGGGAGCGCTGATCGCTGATCTGGCGGTAGATGAACGGAGTGCCCGTTCGAAAGCCGGCGGCGGCGCAGGCGACGAGCGTCGAGGAGCCATGTGCGACTGCGACGGGCGCGGCCGCTAGTCGGCGACGCAGAGACAGCAAGGTGCTCCAGTGGAGTCGGGTCGGCCCCAGGGCGGGGACTCCCAATTGCGCAACGCTGTTGCCGGGGGCCAGCGCAGCCAGGTTCGCTGACTCTCCGGCCAGTTCGTGGCTGAGGTCCCACGCGAAGACCTGCGCGCCTCGCCGGTCGGTGTCTGTAACCACGTGCAGGGCGGTCTCGTGAGGTGCTGGCGACATAGTCACTTAAGCAGATTGCCGCAGCCGCGCCGCGCGGAGACGGACCGTGCAGCTCGGACGCCGCCTTCGATGCGGGCGGGTCATCATCGCCGCCGCGAAGCGGCCGAGTATGGAGTCGACCATCTCGGCGGCCACTCGCTGGACCGTGTACCGGCGCAGGAAGCGCTCTCGGAGCGCGAGCGTGATGTCACGGGTGGCCTCAGACTTCCGGAGCGAGCACGCGATCGCGCGCGCAAGAGCGGCTGGATCTTCGCCGGCCACGAGGCAGCACCGCCCCTCCTCGCCCAGGGTCTCACGAACCGGCGGGATGTCCGAGGCCACGATGGGGACCTCGAGGCACATGGCCTCAAGCAAGACGCTGCCCAGCCCCTCCAGCGGCCGGGCAGCACGAAGGCGTCTGCCGCGCAAAGCAGATCAGGGACGTCCCCCCGGCTCCCGAGGAAGCGCACTGAAGCGGTCAGAGACCGATCGTGGACCAGTCGCTGGAGTCGGGCGGGGCAGCCCCCACGGCCTGCCAGCAAGGTGATCGGGCGACAAGCGGGGGGCAGGGTGGCCAGGCCTTCGAGGAGGACGTCGAGCCCCTTCTGGTGTTCCTGTCGAGCGGCCGAGCAGCACCCGGTGCGCACCGATGCCGAGCTGCCGCCGGACGTGCTCCCGGCGCTCGGGCGACCACGCCCCGAGAGGCCGCATCGCGCCCCCGCGGTATCACGACCATCCGCCGACGAGGCACCATCAACCGACGGCTCATGGTCGAGGCGACGTACGACGTCAAGGCGTGGAAGGAGTCGGCGAGCTGAGCTGAGCCTAGGTCGGCGGCCTGGGCTGCCAGGAGCCTGGACCGTCGGAGCGCAGGGTCACCACGTTGCTCAGAGCCGTAGGGGGTGCTCACGAGACTCGTCACCACCGGCACACCTTCGAGTCGTGAGGCGAGCCGACCTGCAACGTCCGTTTCGAACAGCGTGGTGTGCACCAAGTCGGGGCGGACAGAGCGGATGACGGACCGAAGGGCGCCGATGCGCCGCGTACGGCCGCCGGCAGCGACGTGCAGCGTTGCACCAGCCGCGCGGGCCCGGCCCTCAAGTCCCGCTCTCGCTCCCGTGCGCTCGGACAGCACGACGATATGTACCTCCGTCCCGGCCGCGACCCGATGCGGAACCATGCTGATGAGCGACTGCTCGGCCCCGCCGTTCTCCGCCAGCGACTCGATGGCATACAGCAAGCGCACGGGTGAGTCGGCACGCGCGAGGCCACTTCCGTGAGTCCGAGTGACCCCTGTCCCCCCGGGGGGCATCGGTTGGATCTACTCGTGATGGCAACGTCATCTACAGCACCTGGCGCTGGCAGCCGATGCTCATCGAATGCGAGACGATTCATGATCACCCGCAGGCAGTTCGTCCTGGGTGGCGGTGCCTTGCTGGGTTCGACCGCGCTGCTGCCAATGGCCGGCGCCTCCGCGAGCCCTGGGCCTTGGCGGACGCGCTCTCGGGTACCTGGCTGGGGAACGCCCGATCGCGCACGTCTGCCGCAGGACAGCACGGGTTCCGTCCTCTCCGGTGACGTTGCCCTGCAGCGGCTCGACGTGTCCGCCGGACAGGTGGTGACCTTCGATCCGACGATGGACACCACCGTCGAGCTACGTGGCAACGCCGTCGTCCAAGGCACGCTCCGCATGCGGCCGAACCCGGGCATCAGGCACGTTCTCCGGTTCACGGGCATCCAGGAAGCGGCCGTCGTCGGTGGAGGGATGCAGGTGCTGGATTCAGACGTCGGGCTCTGGGTCGTCGGGCACGGCCGACTTGACCTGTCCGGCGATCCGAAGACCGCGTGGACGCGGGCGATCGGCAGCCTGCGCGCCGGTCAGACAGACATCGCCGTCGAGGACGCGTCTGGCTGGCGGGTCGGCGACGCCGTCGCGATCACGCCAACCTCCGCGGTCGCCGATGGACATCACGCGACCTATGACGAGCGCAAGATCACGGCGATGGCCGGGAACGTGATCACCGTCGCTCCGCTTGCGCACGATCATCCGTCCTGCCCGCTGCCAACTGATCAGGGCCTGACTGCTGAGGTGCTGAACCTGACCCGATCCGTCAGGATCGAAGGTGCGCCCGGTGGCCGTGCCCACATCCTCGTCCTCGGGCATGGGCATGACGGCACGGCCGCGGCGGCACCACAGACGGTGGAGCACGTCGAGCTTCGGCACCTGGCTCCCGGCGCGCCGGGGCGGTACGCGCTCCACTTCCACCACTGCGGCGCGGGTGCTGCTGGCTTCCCTTCGCGGCATCGTGGCCCGCGACATCGGGAGCCACGCTTTCGTGAGTCATCTGAGCAACGGCCTCGCATGGGAAGACTGCATCAGTCACGACACGGTCGACGAGCCGTTCTGGTGGGACCAGCGCGAGCCGGGGACGCGCGTGTCCGAGAACCAGTCGCACGGGATCGCCTACCGACGCTGCGTCGCCTCCAAGGTCGCACCGAAGTCAGGCACGGCCGGCCACCGTCTCGCCGGGTTCTCCTTGGAGGAGGGTGCGGGCAACCTCATCGAGGACTGCGTGGCGGTGGGTGTCGCGGGTTCCACGGACGCGGCCGGCTTCGGCTGGCCGGAAGGTGCGTTCATCCCCTGGACCTTCCGTCGCAACATCTCCCACAACAACGCGAAACATGGAATCTTCACCTGGCAGAACACGGGCCGACACGACGTTGGGGAAACCGTCTGTTATCGAATGGCGCCGCAGGCCTGAGCCACGGCGCCTACGCGAACGGCTACCGGTACAGCAACATGACCTTGGTCGACAACGGGATGTGCGGGATCTTCCTGCACGCAGTCTCGGACTGGAACGCCTACCCGTTGTCCTTTGCGGACTGCCAGGTGTCAGGCTCTTCCTGGGCCGTCATCGTGGCTAAGCACAGGGGGGATGCGCGTAATGCGACGGAGTTCTGGCGCTGCACCCTCATGGGCACCCAAGGCGCCCTGCGCCTGCCGTACGACGGAAGGAATGGGAGAGAGCAAGCGGGATCTCATTGATCTACTCGACTGCAGACTTGGAACGGGGCAGGCCGTGCTGATGGACGGCGCTGGAGTCGTCTCAGGCTCCGTCGTCCGCGAGATTCGCGACGGATCCGTCGTACGCTCCTGGTCCCGATGAGCACAACGTCGTGCTCACAGTGACACATTCGTGGCAGATGCGTACACGGGTGCGAGCTTGTTGGCCACGGCGCTCGGGCTGCAGTACTGCTTGACCCATTCGTGCGCCAGCAGGCCGGGCCGGTCGACCGCCAGCACGGCCTCGACCGCGTCCGCCAGGGCGTGGGGGTCCGCGTCTCGCGAGGTCACGCGGACGCCCGGAGCCTGAGACAGAGTGGCGAGGCCGCCGAGTGCGGGGCCGGCCGCGACGCGGATACCGGAGGCCAGCGCCTCGTAGACGGCCATGCCGAAGGTCTCGATACGGGACCCGGACACGTAGACATCACTCTGCGCGTAGCTGGCAAGCAGATCTCCGGCTCGCACGCCCGGTGAAGGAGCACGCTGTGAATCGGACTAGGCCGAGAACCTTGCGCGCCAGAACGTCTTCCTCGGGCCGCCGTCACCGTGGATCGCGAGCCGGCGCGCCGTGCCCCCTGCGCCGAAGTTCCGCCGCAGTCAGAAGGACGACGTCCATGCCCTCTGCCGCATTCCAGGCGCCCGGTCGTCACCAGTCGAAGAACCCCGGGCGACGTCAGCCGGACACCAAGCAATTGGGGGGTGAAGAGGGTTGTGTTGACCGGATCCGGACGACCAGGCACGCGGGCGCCAGGCCCTCCTGCACGAGGTCCGCGGCGAGACCCCCGCCGATGGCCAGATGGATGACGCGGTGGAATACCTGCCGCGGGCGTCGGTGTGCTCTGGTGCAGTGGCGCGCTTCCGCGTGTCCACCGCGACGGATCTCCTCAAGCGTGACGAGTGCTCGGTGACCACGAAGGGGGTGCCCGAGCGCTTGTGCAGCAGCGGCAAGAAGGCGGATGACGAGTAGAAGTGCCCGTGGATGAGATCGACGGGTCGCCCTTCTGCCTCTAGGCGAGCCAGAAGATCCGCGCTTGGCGCGCGAGATGACGGAGCTCCAAGCCGTGGAGCAGCGCCTCGGGGCGTTGTCGGCGCCGCACGAGGACATGCTCAGGTGGGCACTGGTACTCCCCGGCGGCCTCGGACTGCGACAACCCGGCGGTCGTCACCGTCGCGAACTCGCTCGCAGGCGGCGGCCCAATCATGTCCGAAAGGCGCCCGAGCCGTGAGCATCATGAAAACGGCGGCAAGCTCGGCGCCAAGGACTACCCGTCACGTGGCACGACCCTTCACGAAAGGGTCTCTTGTTGCGCACCATCGGGCCTGGTCCGGGCGGGAGAAAAGAATTCATCAGGCGCAGGGCTGGCCGAGCGCCGGTGAGCCGGTCATCGTGGCCGCTCTGCGAGCCGTTTGGAGCACGATGCCGCTGGGCGAGGAGGCCGATGCGGAAGTGACGGAAGGCCCTCGCCCGCCGATGTCGGGCGAAGTACTGGTCATGTTCCGAGACGGTGCGAGTCCAGAGCAACGGCGCCGACGCGCGCCCGCGCGCCACTTGGTCGTGGTCGTGTGCACCGCAACATCACCGCTCCCGGAACGGTGCAGACCTCGTGCGCTTGCGTGGCCACGCAGCCGCCATCTCAACCGTCTTCCACCGTGCGGTACGTCCCGTCGAAGGGGACGAAGGCCGACTTTAGGATGGCCACCGTGCCAGTTGAGGCGTCATGCCGTCAAGGATCGTGTCCTTCACGTCCCCGTTCAGAACGCGTTGTCTCTGCAATGCCCCCGTCCAGTCCGCAGAAAGGCACATGACGACTGGCGCGCCACCCGCAGATCGGCGGGTCGCGCGAGCGTCAGGCGACGCGGTAGCCACCGGTCATCGTCGTCGAGGAAGACCAATGCCGCGACCACGGCTCTCCCTCACGCCCGGCGTTCCGCGCAGCTGCCACGCCGAGGTCGCTGGTGGCGATCACGGAACTCTGGGTCGTCGGTATGCGGCCACATCGACCGCCAGCGTCGTCGACGACGATGCACTCGAAATCGCGGTCGTCCTGCAAGAGCACGGAGTCGAGAGCCTCGCGAAGGAGGTCAGGCCGGTCGTGCGTCGGGATGATCACGGAGAAGAAGGGATGAGAGGCCGACACGAGAGCCACATCCGCCCTTCAGATCGCTGGTTGCTGGAGACTACGGCGCCGGCGTTGCAGGCGCAGACACCTGGACGCCAAGAGGAGGACCGTGGTGCAGCTGGGCTGGCCGCCCGGTCGGTGGTGGAGCGCCTCGTCCCAGTTGGCGCAGCAGGCGCTCAGCATCTTGGGCACCCTGATCCTGGTGCGACGGCACTGGACGTCGAGGACTTCGGGGTCGTTGAGTTGGGCGCCACGGTTGTCGCCCTTGCTCAGGTCGCTGCCAACCTCGGCTTCGGCGCGGCCCTGGTCCGGCGGGCTGAGACGTCCGAGGTCGTCATCCAGACAGCCCTCTGGTTGTCGTTGATGACGGCCGGGATCGTCGGGACGGCCGTCGCCGCGGGCCCGGCCGGCGCCGGTGCTGTCGCGGGCGCTTGGACAACCAGACGCGACGGTCTACCTGCGGTGCGTCGGTGGCGTCGACCTCGCCATCTCCTTGGCGTCGGCGGTTCCGGCGGCCCTTCTCCAGCGCGCACTCCGCTTCCGGGTCTACTCCCTCGTGCAGGTAGCAGCATCGGGGGTGTACGTGGCCGAGTGTCGCTCGCGCCGTTGCGGGGCTCGGGGGCGATCAGCGTCGGACTGCGGTCTGCATGGCCACCGTGTCCTTCGTCGGCTGTCGCGCTGTCGCTGACCAGACGACTCTTCAGCCGTCAGGCGGCGCGGGAAGCTGGCAGTTCTCAGGCGCTTGGTCAGGGCTCCAGGCAGCGTCCTTCGTCGGGAAGAACGCCGACTACTGGGCTATCAGCAGGCTTTCTCGGGCCGAGCAGCTAGGCGTGTACTACGTGGCTTTCGTCCTGCCGGTCCACCGTCAGCGGTCAA
Organism: uncultured Actinomycetota bacterium; assembly: GCA_963844295.1. Taxonomy (GTDB): domain Bacteria; phylum Actinomycetota; class Actinomycetes; order Mycobacteriales; family SCTD01; genus SCTD01. The sequence goes on from CAWJNR010000001.1 coordinate 27,820, forward strand.
CTACGTCGTGCAGTCGGTCCTGTACCCCGTCTTCAGCCGTTCTCGTCAGAGGACCCTGTCGCCACTGCTCGCGCGTACGCCGGCGTCGTGCGCCTGCAACTTGGCCAAGCCGCACCGGCGCTCGTCGGGTTGGCTCTTGGAGTCATCCCCTAGTTGCTGCTCTCGGCTCGAAATGGGCATCGGCAGTCCCTGCGATCCGGCCTGCTTCGCTGCCCTACTCACCACCCTGGGACAGACCCTCGGCGGCCTTGCGCTGGCCCACGGTCTCACGCCGAAGTCTTCTCGTCCAGGTTGCGGGCGCCGCGCTTGTCGTGGTCAGCGTCGTCACCACGCTCTTGGTTCCCACTGTTACCAGCGCCGCAACAGGTCTTGTCTTTGCAAGCGCGGGTCCTCGTCGTCCAACGCGGGTACTGGGCCGGGCGCTGGCATCACGGTCCAGCCGGTCGTCCATGACCTAGGGGGCTGTGCATCCCCCTCGTGATCATGTCTTGTGCCGTCTTGGCGAGGTTCCGGATCCCGTTGGCTGACCTAACCGAGCTGCTAGTGGGGCAAGCCGCTGGCGGGGCGTCGTTCCTGACCTCGGCGAGGTTCTTCGCCTGGCAGCAGGTGGGCCCAGTTGTCGATGAGGCGGGCAAGCTCGTTCGGGCTGTTCGACAGGCCAGTCCGGAGGTCGCAATCCGCCTAGTCGGCCACTTCTCGCTGTACGCGCGCCCGGGCAGGTGCCAGGGACGGAGAAGTCGACGACGCGACCCCTCTGACATGGCACGGTGCTCCCGTGAGCGCCCGGTGACTCGTCCTGACAGTCCCTCACGTCGCTGCGTCTCAGACGAGCGACACGAGCCGTTCCAGCCGTGCGCGCTGTCAACGTTCTGCGGAAGGTTGTCAGGCGTCCGGCCAATGCCGACCGGGTCGCGGCGGTCATGCGGTCGATCGGGTGGCAGGTGAGGTCTCGGCGACAACCCCGTCCCGCTTCGGCTTCCCGTCTACGACGGTCTGACCCTGCTCTGCTATCCCAGGGAGCGGCTCTGCCTCTAACGCCATCTACTTCACGCCGTATTACGAGCTAGATGAGATGACCTTCATGAGGATTACCTCCGCGCGGGTGACCTGTTCGTGGACGCCGGCGCGAACATCGGAACCTACACCCTGCTCGCCGCGAGCCTCGTGTGCCGGACCGGCAGTGTCATCGCTTTCGAGCCCGCTCGGGTGGCTTTTTCCCGGCTGGCGGAGAACGTCACGCTCAACGGCTTGGCGAACGTGAAGGTGATCCAGGCAGCAGTGGGGGATATGCGGACGAAGTTGCCCATGCGCGTGAGCGCCGACGTCAGCGGCGGCCTGATCAACCTGCGAGATGACGAGCCGAACCAAAAAGTTGCCGTTGTCAGGATCGACGACACCTGTGGTTCGGACAGTCCTGCAATGGTCCGCTGGACGTCAAGGCGACGAGCCCCAGGCCCTACGGGGCATGGGGCGGACCCTAAGCGGGACCAGCCCCCGGTAGTCCTCCTGGGCCGGTTCCTCATCTCCTGCATCCGCCGGTACGTCCCCGAATGAGGTTCAGGCGTGGCTCGCGGATCAGCAAATACACTGTTCGGTCCACGACCACCGGTCGCGGCGCCTGACAGGCGTGGGATCGAGTGGGGTGAGGGGCACCTACTTGGCGATTCGAAGTGGACCGGCTGTCGGACGTCAGGGGTCGGCTCGCGGCCGCCGGGCCGCCCCGCTAGGGCGGTCTGTCGGACGGTGGGAGCCGGCGGCCGGTGCCCACGCGTCTTCTCTTCGACGAGGGTCTGTCGGACCCCGGACGTACCGTGGACCGGTGACCGCATCGAGCCCGCCCCGCACGGCGCCACGCCCTCCGTGCCCGCGCCTGGCGACCGACCTGCGCCGCTCCACCCGCCGCTTCGAGGTCGTCAGCGACTACCAGCCCGCGGGCGACCAGCCGGCCGCGATCGACGAGCTCGAGCGCCGGCTGCGAGGCCGGCGAGCCCGACGTCGTCCTGCTCGGCGCGACCGGCACCGGCAAGAGCGCGACGACCGCCTGGCTGGTCGAGCGGGTGCAGCGCCCGACGCTGGTCATGGCGCCGAACAAGACGCTCGCCGCCCAGCTGGCCAACGAGTTCCGCGAGCTGCTGCCGCACAACGCGGTCGAGTACTTCGTCAGCTACTACGACTACTACCAGCCCGAGGCGTACGTCCCGCAGACCGACACCTACATCGAGAAGGACTCCTCGATCAACGAGGAGGTCGAGCGGCTGCGGCACAGCGCGACGATGAGCCTGCTGACCCGCCGCGACGTCATCGTCGTGGCGTCGGTGTCCTGCATCTACGGCCTCGGCACCCCGCAGGAGTACGTCGACCGCATGGTCCGGCTGCGGGTCGGCGACACGATCGAGCGCGACCAGCTGCTCCGCAAGTTCGTCGACGTGCAGTACACCCGCAACGACCTCGCCTTCACCCGCGGCACCTTCCGGGTGCGCGGCGACACCGTCGAGGTCTTCCCGGTCTACGAGGAGCTCGCCGTCCGCATCGAGATGTTCGGCGACGAGATCGAGCGGGTCATGACGCTGCACCCGCTCACCGGCGAGGTGGTCGAGGAGCACGAGGAGGTCTTCGTCTTCCCGGCCACCCACTACGTCGCGGGCCCGGAGCGGATGGAGCGGGCGACCAAGGGCATCGAGCTCGAGCTCGCCGACCGGCTCGCACGAGATGGAGCAGCAGGGCAAGCTGCTGGAGGCCCAGCGGCTGCGCATGCGCACGACCTACGACCTCGAGATGATGCGCCAGGTCGGCTTCTGCAACGGCATCGAGAACTACTCGATGCACATCGACGGCCGCGCGCCCGGCACCGCGCCGCACACGCTGCTCGACTACTTCCCCGAGGACTTCCTGCTCGTCCTGGACGAGTCGCACGTGACCGTGCCGCAGATCGGCGCGATGTACGAGGGCGACCGCACCCGCAAGAGCACCCTGGTCGACCACGGCTTCCGGCTGCCGAGCGCGATGGACAACCGCCCGCTGAAGTGGGAGGAGTTCCTCGAGCGCACCGGCCAGACCGTCTACCTGTCGGCGACGCCGGGGCCGTACGAGCTCAGCCGGGTCAAGAGCGACGTCGTCGAGCAGGTCATCCGCCCGACCGGCCTGGTCGACCCGGAGATCGTCGTCAAGCCGACCAAGGGCCAGATCGACGACCTCGTGCACGAGATCCGCGAGCGGGCCGAGAAGGACGAGCGGGTCCTGGTCACCACGCTGACCAAGAAGATGTCCGAGGACCTCACCGACTACCTGCTCGAGCTGGGCATCCGGGTGCGCTACCTGCACTCCGAGGTCGACACGATCCGCCGCATCGAGCTGCTCAAGGAGCTGCGGCAGGGCCACTACGACGTGCTGGTCGGCATCAACCTGCTGCGCGAGGGCCTCGACCTGCCCGAGGTGTCGCTGGTGGCGATCCTCGACGCCGACAAGGAGGGCTTCCTGCGCAGCGGGACCTAGCCTGATCCAGACGATCGGCCGCGCCGCCCGCAACGTGTCCGGCCAGGTGCACATGTACGCCGACACGATCACCCCGTCGATGGCCAAGGCGATCGACGAGACCACCCGCCGGCGGGCCAAGCAGGTCGCCTACAACCTCGAGCGCGGGCTCGACCCGCAGCCGCTGCGCAAGCGGATCGCCGACATCCTCGACGACATCGTCCGCGACGACCCCGAGCTGGTCGGCGGCGGCCGCAACTCCTCGCGCGGCAAGGCGCCGGTGCCCGGCATGAGCTCGCCAAGCGGTACGGCCGGCAAGCACGCCAAGGAGCTGGCCGGCATGCCGCGGGCCGAGCTGGCGCAGCTCATCCAGCAGCTGTCGGACCAGATGCACGACGCCGCGCGCGACCTGCAGTTCGAGCTGGCCGCCCGGCTGCGCGACGAGGTCAACGAGCTCAAGAAGGAGCTGCGGGGGATGGACGCCGCCGGCGTGCGCTGAGCCGCCCCTGGACCGGCCAGGAGGAGCCGGTGCGCTACGAGGCACTGTCGGCCCTGGGACCGCTCCCGCTCCGACGACCGCGTTGCGAGTGCCGATGATCGAGGAAGCCCTCAGGCGTCGCGCGCTGGGTCGTGGTTCAGCTGGTCGCGGTGGAGCCTTCCTCGCGTCTTGGATCTGACGCTACCTTCGTGTCGACCAAGCGGCAGCAGGGGCGGCTTCTGATGATGTTCACGGTGCCAGACTTCTTCAAGAAGGTGCTGAGTCCTCGTGTGCGCGCGCGTCGCAATCTGGCCGCAGAGCTGCGATGGGGGGAACCGGAGCTGCGTTTGCTGCCGAAGATCTGCGACAGGAACAAGACATTTCTGGATGTTGGCGCGAACTGGGGCAGCTACTCGCTACTGGGCGCGAGGTACAGCAGTGCGGTTTATGCGATCGAGGCCCACCCGGAGATGGCGACTCTGCTCAAGAAGGCTCTCGGCCGCAAAGCGACGGTCCTGGCTGCTGCAGCATCAGACAAGGCATCTTTCGGTTGTCTTGCGGTTCCCGTGATCGCAGGGCGAGACCTCCACACACGGTCGTCGCTCGAGGACGGCGCGAATCCCGGCATGGCCACGCGACGCGTGGCCGTTCGTCGGGTGCCGATCGATGCGCTGAACCTGTCGGGCGTGGGGGTGATGAAGATTGACGTCGAAGGTCATGAGCTCGCTGTCTTGGCAGGCGCACGCGGGCTGATCGCTGACGAGAGACCTGTCGTCATCATCGAGTGCGAGGAGCGTCATCACGAGGGTGGCGTTCAACGCATGCGTGAGTTCTTCTCGACTCTCGAGTACGTCGGGTTCTTCCTGCATGACGGCTCGTCTCATCGGCTGGAGATGTTCGATCTTGCGCTGCAGGCCCCTTCCTCGGTCAAGAAGGTCGACGGCGACAGGTCCCGGGACTACGTCAACAACTTCCTGTTCGTACATCGAGGCGATCCGCGTCTCAGCTTGATCTGCGACTTCACCTATTGACCCCCCGGACCGCTGGTTCTGGGTCCGCTGGCCTACCCGGCGCTGCAGCTGAGTCGGCGCGGAGGCCTGACACACATGCCACAGGGGTCATGCTGCCCGTGCACCGGCCGGCGGCTCCGTGTGCCGGGAGCCCGTGCAGGCTGACACCACGTGCACTTGGTGCGCGACAAGGGGTCCGCGGGGAACCCACGAGCTGATGAGTAGCTCGGCTGAGATCCATGGCCGTAGACGCACACGAGTGACGGGGTGGTATCTCGCACCCTGAGGCGGCATCGGCCCCACATGGCTTCTTGCACGGGTGCACCCAGGGCTGAGACCTGGCGCGTGGCCGCGTCAGGCTCGGGCGGATCCTCGCAACGCGGTCGCAGGCGAGAACATCCGACCGTCCTGATGGTGCCCGGCCCCACCGCGCCAGACCTCAACGAGTACATCGTCTCGCTCGTGCAGGGGCTGCGCCGACGCGGGGTGAACGTCGAGGACTTCAAGGTGCGCAAGTTGCCTGCAGCGGACGTCCTGCACCTGCACTGGCCGGAGGGGGGACTCGGCAGCCCGCTCGTCGTCCGGGCGCTGCTCCACGGGCTCTCGCTGCTAGCGGCCACCAGCTGCGCACGTGCGCTCGGCGTGCCGGTCGTGTGGACCGTTCACAACCTCGCGCCTCACGAGGTACCGCACCCGCACGTGACCGGGGCCTTCCTCAGAGCGTTCTCCCGATCAGTGTCAGGTGCCATCTCCTTGTCGGATGCCGGACGGGACCTCGCGATGGGGCACTTCGCGGCTCTGCGCGACCGGCCTCACGTCGTCATTCGCCATGGTGACTACTCAACGGACTACCAGAGCCCACTGGGCCGTGAGCAGCGGCCCGTCCGCCGTCTGCTCGCCTTCGGCGACGTGCGCCCCTACAAGAGGGTCGACCTGATCATCTCCGCGTTCCTGGCAGCAGCAGAGGTCCGCGATGACCTGCAGCTCACCGTCATGGGCCGGCCACGGGGGTCTGAGCTGTCCCAGGAGCTGGAGAGACTGGCAGGGGCCGCGGAGCGCATTGAGCTACTACTGCGGCGGGCGGCGAAGCAGGACGTGGACGCGTGCTTCGACGCGGCGGACGCACTGCTGATGGCGCACGAGAACAATCTCAACAGCGGGGTCGCGATGCTGGCGCTGACGCTTCACCTGCCGGTCATAGCTCCGCGGCACCCGGTCCTCAGCGAGCTCGCCGCAGACGTCGGGAAGGGATGGATCCAGCTCTACGACCCGCCCCTGTCCGGCCCTGTGCTGCTCAGTGCGCTACGTGGCCTCGACGAGGCGCGTGACGACAGAGGGAGTAGTGGTCCCGACCTGCGCAAGTACGGGTGGGACGAGGTCGTCGACAAGACACGACGCTTCTACCGGCTCCTGGCGGGCGGATGAAGGGCGCACCGGCCGCGGTATCTGACGAGCACCGCCCGCATCGGCACGGCATGCATCGGGGAGGGGACCGGGCCAGTGCCGAGGCGGGGGCGCCCGGCCGTCGGTCGTCCTGCTCGGCGACATGGAGATGGTCGAGACGCTCGTCCGGGGAGGGGCCGACGTGACGGTGGTCGGCCCCCGGTGGGCGGCGAGCCGCTTCTCCAAGCACCGCGTCGGATGGCTTCGGGATCCCGGCTCGGGCGCGGACGGACTGTGCCAGGCACTCGTGGGCTGGGCCGCCCCTGTGGACCGCCCGGTGCTGATGTACCAGACGGACGAGGACCTGCTGCTGGTGTCGCGACACCGTGCGGTGCTGGGGGCGGTGCTGGGATTCCTGATGCCGAGCCACGACACAGTTGAGGCCCTGGTCGACAAGTCGACGTTCGCCGCCCTCGCGACGTCGTCCCGACTTCCGGTCCCGCTCACGACGGTCGTAGAAGCGACAGCCGACCCTCCGTCCGACCTCCGGTACCCCCTCATCGTCAAGCCCCGCACCCGCGACGACCTGTGGGTGCGCGACGTCGGCGGCGCCAAGGTCGCGGTCGTACGGAACCGGCCCCAGCTGCAAGAGCTGCTGCAACACCTCGCTCACCGCCACCCACGCGTCCTCTTGCAGCACCAGGTCGTAGGACCGGAGACGGCAGTCGAGAGCTACCACGCCTACGTGGACAGCGCTGGGAAGCCGGTGGCAGAGTTCACCGGCCGAAAGCTGCGGACAATGCCGACCGAGAACGGCTTCTCGACCCATCTCATCATCACTGATGCGGCTGATGTGCGACGCCTCGGGCGTGTCGTTGTCGAGCGCCTCGGACTCGTCGGCGTCGTGAAGGTGGACGTCAAGCGTGACGATGAAGGACGCCTGTGGATACTCGAGGTCAACCCTCGGTTCAACCTCTGGCACCGCTTGGGTGCCGCAGCCGGCGTCGACCTCCCCGCGCTCGTGGCGGCGGATCTGTCTGGTCACCGCCGACTGCCCATCAGTCCGGCGCGTGTCGGGGCTACGTGGTGCCACGTTCCCCGGGATCTTCTGGCGGCTCGACGGCAGGGCACAAGCTCGCTGCAGTGGTTGAGGGAGGCCCATGGGGCCGACGTGCTGGCCGGGCTGGACCCGCGCGACCCAGGCCCCTTCCTGATAGGGAGGGTCCTCCCGAAGCTCGGGGCGAAGCTGCGGGCTGCTGCAGGCACACGGCCAGAGCAACCGTCTGGCGGATCCTGGTGACGCGACGCTGGGCGGTGATCTCGGACGTCCACGCGAACCTCACCGCCCTGCGCGCCGTCCTCGACGACGCGGAGCGTCGTGGTGCGGACGCCGTGCTGCACCTCGGGGACCTCGTCGGCTACGGCGGGTGGCCGGACGAGACCGTCAGACTGGCGACGGAGGTCGCCGCCGTCGGCGTCGCCGGCAACCACGACCTGATCGCGACCGGTCGCCTGTCGGACGCCAAGGCCGGTGCACTCGCCAAGGAGACGCTCCGGTGGACGGCCGGGCAGCTGTCGGGGGAGACAGCGAGGTCCCTCGCCGAGCTCCCCACGACGGCAGCGCACGACGGGGCTCTGCTGGCGCACGGCTCCCCAGACGACCCCGAGGAGTACGTCCGCAACGCCCATCGCGCTCGCGAGCTGCTCGTGGAACAGCTCCCCGGTGGCGCAGACCTGCTGTTGCTGGGGCACACGCACGTGCCGTGGGCCGTCAGCGCCGAGCGCGGCGTGCTGCTCCGCGATGGCACTGGACGTGTCGAGCTGGGGCAGGGACCACACCTGCTCAACCCGGGCAGCGTCGGCCAGTCCCGGGCCCGGTCGCTCGCGGCCCGCTACCTGCTGCTCGACCGCGCCGCCGGAACCGCCGACTACATCGCGGTCCCGTACGACGTCCAGACGTGCAAGAGGCGCCTTGCTGAGGTCGGGCTGCCGCCCGGGACCTACCGGCTCCGGCAACCGCTGTACCGGCGACTCGTGGGCCGCGCCCGGCGAGAGCTGCTCTCGCGGATCGACGCCTGACGAACCTGCGCCTGTCCGCGTCTTGCCAGTGCTCCGGGTCGAGCGTGTTCCAGGTCACTCGGATCCGACCGGCCCAATGTCGTTCAGCAATTGCAGTAGGGGTTCGACGTACGTCTGTAACGCCGCAGATCCCGGCCGGGCCATGCCTCGCCCGTCCGGCCTGCGACCAGACGACGAAGGATCCACATGCAGCCAGCCGTTCGAGCGGGCATCGGTCTCCTGACCGTGCTCGCAGCGACCGCACTCGTCCTTCCGCAGACCGCCTCGAGCGCGATGCTGCGGACGCCGGGCATCACCATCACGAACCCGACCGCTGGTCAAGCCGTCACCGGCAGCTTCACCGTGGCTGGTACGGCACAGGCCAAGCGCAAGATCCGTTCCGTCACGGTCGCTCTGGCCGGCGGACGGACCGTCCTCGCCACCGGGACGCAGAGCTGGCGAGCGTCCCTGTCGACAGTCGGGGTGCCCGCAGGCCGTCACGACGTGGTGGCCACCGTGGTGGACGTAGCCGGCACTCGCAGCTCCACCGCCGTGGTCGTCCAGGTGGGTGCGAGCTCCCTCAGCACCGGGACGAGTCCCTCGCCCAGCCCGACCGCGACCAGCAGTCCTCAGCCGACCGCGAGCCCCACGGCGAGCCCCACGGCGAGCCCCACGGCGAGCCCCACGGCGACCAGCACCGCGACCACCGCCCCGTCGACCCGCGCGGCGGGGGCGATCAGCTTCGTCACCCAGGCCAACAGCGCCTTCGACACGTACACGAACTCGCCGACCCAGACCCAGAAGGACTGGATGAACGCGAAGTACAGCCGGATGCTGGCGTACTCGCCGTACTTCGACACGCGCACGTCCTGGTACGGCCGGGCGTGGGCTTACCAAGATGCCTATGCCCTCTACACGAACTCGACCCTGGCAGCCGAGCGCCCGGACTGGGTCCTGCGCGACGCCAACGGGAACAAGCTCTTCATCCCGTTCGCGTGCGCGAACGGCACGTGCTCGCAGTACGCCGCGGACTTCGGCAACCCCGCCTTCCGCACCTGGTGGATCGAGCAGGCCCGCAAGAAGCTCAGTGCGGACTACGTCGGGCTGTTCGTCGACGACGTCAACATGGACTTCCGCGTCTCGAACTCCTCCGGCACCTTCACGGCGCCGCGGGACCCGCGGACAGGCACTGCCATGACGGAGACCGACTGGCGGCGCTACATGGCGGAGTTCATGGAGCAGGTGCGGGCCGCCTTCCCGGACCGGGAGATCGTCCACAACGCCATCTGGTACGCCGGGGGAACGGCTGCGGACGCGGACCCGTACGTAGCCCGCGAGCTGAAGGCTGCCGACCACATCACGCTCGAGCGCGGCGTCAACGACGCCGGCATCACCCCGGGGACGGGCAAGTGGGGCTACCAGCGCTTGCTGGCCTACGTCGACCGTCGCCACGCGCACGGGACCAACGCCATCTTCCTGGGCTACAGCAAGGACGCGGTCGGCTCCGAGTACAACCTGGCCAGCTACCTGCTCGTGAACAACGGCGGCGACACGGTGAGCAGCCTGTACCGAGCACGGCCGGACGACTGGTGGTCGGCCTACGACATCGACCTCGGAGCCGCCTCGGGCCCTCGCTACGCCTGGAACGGGCTGCAGCGCCGTGACTTCGCCGGCGGGATCGTGCTGACCAACGAGCCTGGGGCGACCACCAAGACGGTGAGTCTGGGGGGCACGTACCGCACCACGGGTGGGGCCCTGGTCAGCACCGTCACCCTCGACGCGGCCAGGGGCCTGGTCCTCAGAACGCCCTAGCGCGATCGGCCACGCCCCCGTCGTCCCCCACGAGCGAGAAGTAGCGGTCCCTGTGTCCGGACCTGATCGCGAACTCGGGAGACGACGGGGGCGTGCCCTTGTCGTGCCGAGCAGCCTGAACGACCCGGCTCAACGGTCGGCCGACGACGAGGCGCGAGCTCCACCCGCTCACCGCCCATCCTCGGTCCCGTGCACCGGTCGTCACGAGGTGCAGGGGGGAGTAGCCCGTGCCGCGGCGTCCGATGGGCCAGGACAGATCCAGCGCTGCCGCGGGTCCGGCCGTCCATCGCGGGAGCAACCGCTGGAACACGCTCGCAGGTACCGGGGTCCCCAGCGTCGCGTGGGTTCGTCGCAGCACCAGCCCGATGAGCAGGCGGGCCCGCCACTCACGAGCCAGTGCGACGAGAGCGTCCCAGTCGGGGTCCAGGTGCGCGGTGGCCCGATCGACGTCCTTCAACCAACCGAGGCGGTCACCTCCGCTCAGGCCCGCGTGCAGGCACAGGTGCGCCAGGGTGGCCAGGCCGTCCAGCGTGGGCACAGCCAGGCCGCCGACGTCGACGGTGCGAGCTCGTTCGAGCAGCGGCCCCGTCCGCACGTGGACGGCCTCCCGCTCATGCCCGCGGTTCACGAGGTGCCAGTGCAGGTCGAGCGGGGTTCCTGCAGGCAGGCGGAGGTGCACCTGACCGCGGGCGTCGGCGCACAGCAAGTCCCAGTTCTGGTCCAGCACCTGAGCACCGACGCGCTCCAGGACCGTGACGGCAGCAGCGAAGTTGCTGCGATCCACGAGGACGTCGATGTCCGAGTAGGTCCGCAGGTCAGGCCTGGTGTAGTAGCCGTGCGCGACGACGGCGCCCTTCACGACGGCCCAGCGCAGGCCGGCCGAGGCGAATGCCTGGCTGACCAGACGCAGCTCGGCGACCGCCAGCATCTGCCGTGCCAGGCCCCGGCGGTGGAGGTCCTGCAGCCGCCTCAACGACGTCGGGTCGACGTCCGACAAGCCGTCGAGGCTGAGAAGCACCGGCGGCCCGACCCGGTGCTCGATCGCGCGCGCGATCAGGATCTCGAGGCCATGGCCGGCGACGTGCGGCTGGAGCTCCGCGACCGGCTGGCTCCAGTCGTGCTCGCCCACTGCCGTGAGAAGGACGTGCTGCAACTCGCGCCCACGGAGTGCCCGAGCGAGCGGAGCGGGTCCTGCTGCTGTCAACAGAGGCTCCTGTTCCTCCACCAGACCGCGTGCGCGCCGGAGCGGCCCCAGCCGCGAGAGCCGGGGCCGCCCCTGGTGACCTAGCTGTAACCGGCCTCCATCGAGTGGCCGTCACCGACCCCCAGGCACTTCTGGGTCGTGGACACGGAACACTGGTCGCCGCCCGGGTCGTTGTCGTCCCCCGGATCGAGGGTCAGCGAGTGGACGGGGCCGAGCTCGTGCAGTCGTGGCTTGACGTACCTCATGGTCATCCCTCCCTTCGAATGAGGTAACGGGAAGGAGGAGCACCACGCGCCGTGCCGGATACATCGGCTGCGAAGACCGTCGTCGTCATGGCCTCCGTCCGTACCTGCAGCCACTGCCTCCAGAGCGCGACCGTCGCCAGGCGAACCTCTGCGACGAGGGCCTGCGGGGTCGACGAGGACGAGGTGAGCCGGCTGCTCAGGGACGGATCGCGCCGGGCCAGTGCCAGGCCTTCGTCGACCCAGTGCCGCTGCGGTCCCTGAACAGCGTCGAGGAATGCGCTCGAGAGGTCGGCCTTGCCCGTGCGGTGCAACACCTCGGGCGGCAAGCGATCGCTCATGGCCCTCCGCAGGACGACCTTGGACACCCCGTGCTGGATCCTCTGCGAGCGGGGCATGACGAGGGCGTGCTCGAGCACCTGGCGATCGAGGAACGGGTGCCCGACCCCCGCCGGGAGGGAGCTCCACAGCCGGTGGGCCTCCGCCGTCAACGAGCTCAGGTAGCCATCTGCGACGAGATCGCGCACCGCCAGGGGGTAAGCGCGTCCAACGGTGCCGGAACGTGCTGATGTCCGCAGATCGGCCAGCGACCGCCTCCGCAGCCGTCCCACCGGCACGTGCCTCGCACTGGCCAAGGCGCCGCTCTCCCGCAGCCAGTCGATCAGGTGCCCTCGGCCCAGCAGGTCGGCGAGGTAGAGCGGGCTGCCACCGACGACGCCATCGCCGTCCTCCCCGTCGAGGACGCGCAGGATGCCCGATGCGTGGGCGGACTGGGCCATCGCCCGGTGCAGGAACCAGTTGTGGACGAGCGGCGGGCCACCGTTCGCGCCGAACAGGTCGTCCGGCCCGCGACCGAAGGGGCCGCCAGCTCGATCGGCGTCTACCCACACCACGTCCGAGCGGCTGCGGGTCACGACCGAGCGCTGGTACGTGCGCTCGTCGGACGCAGGGTCACGGAACGACAGGCAGAGCGCTGTCAGCGGCAACTCGGCTCCGACGTGGCGTGCCGTGCACAGGATGCTTGAGGAGTCGAGGCCACCGGACGTCGTGACGGCCGTCCTCCCGCCTGACACCGGCAGGCGTCGCGCTACGGCGCGGTCGAAGACCTTCGGAACTCCGCAGCCGCTAGATCTGGATCTTCGACCGACGCGAGGTTCGACCAGCGCCAGTCGTCGAGGGCCCGGCAACTGGTGGCCCCTTGAGCGTCCGCGACGATGACTGAGCCGGGGGGCAGGAGCTGGATGTCGGCGTACGGAGACGACCCCCGTCTGGGCCACATCCCGTCGAGGTACGAGCGCATCCACCGCTCGTCGACCCGCGGGGCACCCAGCTCGTCGACGAGATCCGGCAAGGACGTGGTCACGATGAGGCCGTGGTGCACCGGGGCCACGTAGAGCGGAACAGTCCCCACGAGGTCGCGGAAGAACCAGGTGCGGCCGCAGCCCGGCTCGTGCACCACCGCGACGAAGTCGCCGACCGAGCCACGCAGCGCGCGAGGTCCCCGGCGGGCCCAGTGCCGCGCCAGGCACGTCCCCGCCGTTCCGGCCGGCACGGGCTCGCCCGCCAGTTCGTCGAGCCGGCCGAGGACAGCGACGCGCACGGAAGCCTGGTCGTGCAGGCCCTGCTCCAGACCGCTCATGCTCAGGACCAGACCTGGAAGCCGCCACTGGACATCGTCCGCGCTGCAGGACGCGGTGTCGGCTCCAGGACCCAACCGCGCCCAGAGCCTCATCCGCTGCCTCGCAGGCGTGCGATCTCGCGGTAGTCAGCTGCCGGCAGGCCCGAACCGTCCAGGCGCCAGCTTCCCGCCTCGACCCAGGCATGGGCGCAGAAGCGCCCGTCAGCCTTGACGCCGATGACCACGTCGGGTGTGCAGCCCTCGGCCCGGAGGAGATCGGCGACGACCAGGGAGCCGGGCAGGCAGGTGGTCTTCAGTCCAGGGAGCCGCATCAGGCGGTGTGCGAGACGCACGCGCCGGCGCAGCCTTGGGGGAAGCGGGACGTCGACGGCTGCGCCTGCCCCCGCAGTGCCAGACGTGACGGGGCTGAGACCGTAGTGGCGGAGCGCCGCCGGCAGACCGCCCGTGGCGAGCACTCGTCGCGCGCAGGTCACAGCCGCGACGACCTGGTAAGCGGTGCGGACGTCGTCGGGCGCCGGTCGCCTCACGACACCAGGTTGTGGGTCTGGAGTTCGAGGAGGAGCTCGTGCACGTCAGCCGTGGCCTCGCCCTCGTCAGCCCCGAAGACCTCGACGATTCGGCGGATGATGGCCACCTCCGACTCCCCGCGGCCGATGGCCCGCCAGATCTCCGCACCTGTCTCGTTCAGCTGGAAGTAGACGCCCGAGACCGCGTCCAGCAGCACCGTCTCGGTGTTGACCTCGCTGGCCAGGACGCCGTCGCGAACGGAGTAGGTGCTCATCGTCCCCCTCGTGCTCCTGGCTCGGTGGCCTGCAGAGCGTCCACACCGGCCGGTGATACTCCGCTGACGCCGTTGCGCGTTCTCGACGGGCGCTTGCCTCGTCGTGCGCGGCGCCCAACCCCGCGGAGGTACCCGGGCCGTCGTAGCCCGGCGTGCATGGTCAGCTCTGCCGCGACCCATCGAAGCGTGTAGCAAGGGGTCAGGACGGTCGGGACCCCGAGAGCCCGCCCGAGCTCGCGCCGGGCCTTGGCCACCGCTCCAGCAACCCCGAGGGAGGGTGCGCGACGGCTGCTCATGCCTGGGTGGTAGCGGTACTCGACCAGTGGCTCGTGGAGCAGCGCGAGGCCGTGGTCGAGGGCCAGCCGCAACCACAGCTCGTAGTCCTGCTGGCGACGGCACTCGACGTTGTAGCCAGCGATGTCGAGCAGGGACTGACGTCGCGCCATGACGCTGGAGTGCACGACCCAGTTGCGACGCAGCAGCTCGCGTCGCAAGTCCTCGTGCAGACGGCCCGGGTGCAGGAGCTTGAGACGCACGCCGTCCTGGTCGACCAGGTAGGCCAGGCCCCCCACGAGGTGCACGTCCGGGTGTTCGGCCAGGAACTCCACCTGGCGCCGGAGTCGGCCGGGAAGGGAGACGTCGTCGGCGTCCAGGCGCGCGATCAGCGGCGCACGGGCGAGGTCCAGGCCGCGGTTGAGGGCGACCGCCGCCCCCGAACGCGTGGCGAGTCCCGCTATGACTACGCGCGGGTCCTCTCTGAAGCGGCGCGGAAGAGCCTCCTCACGTTCTCCGTCGAGGACGAGGATCACCTCCAGGTCGACGTCCTGCGCGTCCAGCACGGACTGCAGCGCCGTCTCGAGGTGCCGATCGACGCGCAGGCACGGAACGATCACGCTCACCTCTGGACGCGTCATCCGATCCGCGGTCCCTTGCGTGTCGTCGGCGAGCGCGGACCGCGGACAGCCGCTGGCGACGGTGTCAGGCCGAAGGGGCATCACGATCCAAGTCCGGGGCTGCCGGGGTCCTCCAGATGAGCCCTGGAGGCTGCCGCGAATACGCGGTGGCCGAGCCGGCTCAGACCGGGTGTACGGCAAGGGGGGGAACGGGCTCTACAGGTGGAGTGCTGCGGGAGGAGTACGAGTGCAGAGCGTGCTGGTCGAGCTGTACGGCCTCGTGATCAGGGCTGGACTGCCGCTGCCAGGTGCGGCGCGGCAGAGGAGCGACGCGCCGCCCGACCTGTGCATGATCCTGGGAGATCCAAGGGAGGTGTGCGGCCAGGTGCCCGACGGCGAGGTCATGGCCCGGATCGAGCGGGGAGACGGGCTAGGGTCCTTCGCCACGCTGGTGCGTCGCTCGGACGGGAGCTGCACCTTGCGCTGCCACGGTGTGGCGGACGTCTGCATCTCCCCGGACGCGCGGCACGTCGTGATGCACCCTGATCCCAGGGCCCAGGCCGGGCTGCTCGAGGTCCTCGGCGCTGGTCTGGTGCTGGCGGTCGTGTGCATCCTGCGGGGCCACCTCGTGCTCCACGCCAGCGCCGTGGAGCACGAGGAGGCGTGCATCGCCCTTGTCGGCCGCTCCGGTGCCGGGAAGTCGACGACGGCCGCGCTGCTCTGCCGAGCCGGGGCTCGTCTGATCACGGATGACGTCCTCCGCATCGAGATGGCAGATCCCCCGATCTGCTTCCGCGGCGGGAACGAGAACAGGCTCCGCCCGAGCGCCGCGTCTGTCCTAGGGGACGGGGGACCGTCACGGACCACCGCAGATGGGCGCCTGTCGCTCGTCATGCCCCGGGTCCAGCGCCAGAAGGTGCCGCTGCGCTGCATCGTCATCCCGTACCCGGACCGAGCAGGATCCGCTCCCCGCATCGAGCGCGTCAGCCCGACGCACGGCCTCCTGCTGCTCTCAGCCTTTCCGCGGGTGCCCGGCTGGGCGGATCCGGCCACCCGAGCCGAGCAGTTCAGGCTCACGGCGGAGCTTGCGAGCAGGACGCCCGTCCTGGTGGCGACGATGCCGTGGGGACCCCCCTTCCCCGAGGCCTGGAGCCGAGCTCTGCTAGACGCCGTCCACGACCAGCTCGGTGGCTGAGGCGGGGTCCAGGTAGGCCCTGGCCTGGAGCGTGAACAGGTCTGCGTACAGACCCTCGCGTGCGACGAGCTCGGCGTGGGAGCCGCTCTCCACGATCCGACCGGCTTCCAGGACGTAGATGCGGTCTGCGTGCCGGACGCTCGAGAAGCGGTGCGAGATGATCAGGACCCCGCGGCCCTCGAAGAGCCCGCGCAGGCTGCTCAACAGGTCCGCTTCGGCGCGCGGGTCGAGTGCTGACGTGGGCTCGTCGAGAACGACGAAGGGCGACCCGCGGTAGAGGGCCCGAGCCAGGGCGATCCGCTGCCACTGACCTAGCGACAGGTCGCTCCCGGCAGCCTGGCCGCGGCTGAGCACGCTCGCCCAGCCGGACGGCAGATGCTCGATCGCCTCCGCCACACCCGCTCGTGCCGCCGCCGCCCGGACCCGTTCGTCGTCGTCGGCCCGTCCTGGGCGACCGAAGCGCACGTTGTCGGCCGCGGAGAGCTGCCAGCGGGCGAAGTCCTGGAAGATCACGGCCGTCTCGTCGCGGAGCGCCTGCCGGTCGAGGCTGTCCGTCGCCAAGCCGTTCCAGAGGACCTTCCCCGACGTCGGCTGGTAGAGCCCCGCCGCGATCTTCGCCAACGTGGTCTTGCCCGACCCGTTCTCTCCGACGAGCGCCACGACCTCGCCGGCGCGCACCTCGACGTCGACGGACCCCAGTGCTGCACGGGCTGCTCCGGGATAGGCGAAGCCGACTCCCTCGAGTCGAATGCCGGTGAAAGGACCCGGCGCAGTCGCCTCGCTCTCCTGCCTCCCGGCCACGACGGTCAGCCAGTCCGAGAACCGGTCGAGGTCGGCCATGAACAGGGTGGATTCCGTCAGCGCCCCCACTCCTCGGACGACCTGGTCCAACCGGCTGGTCAGCAGCTTCATCGTCAGGGCTGCCACCGCGGCCGCGGCGAACGAGACACGCCCGCTGGCCAGCAGCCACAGCAGGAGCGACAGACCGGCCAGCAGGACGATCGCGCTGAGGAAGGCCGTGAGGGCGACCAGGCGCACGCGCGCACCGACCAGGCCGGCCAGCGCCGACCGGTACTGCTCGTAGTGCGCGTCGTACTTGCTGCGCAGGGCCTGCTGGAGCCCGCAGGCGCGGACCTCCTTGGCCTGCTCCCTGTCGAGCATGGCGCCGCGAAGGTAGTTGCGGTCCCGGTAGTGCCGTGCCTGCGACCTGACGAACTCGACCTCCCGCCCGGCCAGCATCCTCGTCACCGCCCAGAGTGGGACTCCGCTCAGAGCGAGCACAGGTGGGAGGAGGGGATGGATCGGCAGCAGGACCGCCACGAGCACGACGACTCCGGCTGCGCCACCTACGACAGCCACGAGCCCGCGCGCGATGTCGAGGGGACGTTGGATGGCGCTCGTCTGGATGCGGCTGAGGTGGTCGAAGAAGTCGGGCTTCTCGTAGACCTCGAGGTCGACGGCGAGAGCCACGTCCAGCACCCGGTCCCACGTCGCCTTCTGGACGTCCTCAGCGACTAGCCGCTGGTACTGCTCGCCGACCGATCCGGTCAGCGTCACGACCGCCGCTGTGACCGCGACGCCGATCAACGCAGTCACCGCAGGAGCGGTGAGCTCGGCCCTGGCCTCGACGGCGAGAAGGGACTCGATGGCGTGCTTCACCACCCACAGCTGCGCGCCGACCATGGCGGCGCCGAGCAGCTGCAGCCCGGTGACGACGTAGAAGCGTCCTCCCGAGGCGCTTCTCAGCAGCTGCGTCGTCCGCCAGAGGACGCGGAGCAGCTCCCGGAGTCCGACCTGGTGCTGCTTGCTCCGGACCCACGTGTCGATCGCGTCCGAGCTGCCTGAGGCGCCAGTCACCTTGGGAGGAGCAGCGCGTGGCCCCCCTGATCCCTTGACGTCGACGTGGTTCGACGTCGCGCTTCGGCGACGTAGATGAGTCCCGCCACGATCCAGAGGTGTCGCCAGTGCAGCGTGTCGACGACGGCGCTGTTGACGAGCAGACCGATCCACGAGGCCAGGAGCGGGGCCGACCCGATGCCGTGGCTGTCCTGACCCTGCAGGACGTGGTGCACCGCCAGCCCGAGGGTCAGCGCCAGCAGACAGCCCAGGACCGCGAGCCCCGGCAGGCCGGTCTCCGTCGCGACCCGGACGTAGAGGCTGTGGGCGGAGATGGGCGCCACGACCTCGAACTGCCCCGGCCCGACTCCGGTGACGGGGTTGCTGGTGGCCAGCTCGAGGCCCTTCGCCTGCGCACCGAAGCGCTCCGCGTCGTAGGTCTGGAGCTGTGCGCGCTCAGACAGGAAGTCTCCGGAGGATGTCGTGGAGACGAGAAGGGCCGTACCCCCTGCGAGCACCAGCACGAGCATCGAGCTCATGACCAGTCGCTTGCCGCCGTCGGCACCGCGCAGGAGCTGGACGACCAGCATGACGACGAGGGCGGCCACGACGTTGATCCACGCAGCCCGCGAGTAGGAGAACAGGACGCCGGCCAAGCAGATCGCGAGCATGGCTGCTCTCAGCAGACGGGGTGAGGTCAGCAACCGGGGATGCAGGATCTCGTCGAGCAGGATCATGGCAGCGGGGATGAGCGCCGGCCCGAAGACGTTGGGGTCCTTGAACAAGCCTCTGGCCCTTGTACCGCGATAGCCCAGGAGGGAGTCGCTGTAGGGGAAGGCCCACAGCAGGGCGAGGACGCTGAGCAGCGCCAGCGGCACCGCACCGAGGAGGTAGCACCGCACGAGCAGCCGTGCCCTGTGCGGCCCCGTGACGAGCATCGGCATGAGGCAGGCGACGGCCAGGAGGAAGAGCGTGATGAGGACGTAGCGGATGCTCAGCGAGCGGTCGACGGCGTACGTGACCGCGTAGACGTTGAGCCCGGCGAAGGCGCCGAGGAGGAACAGCACGAGGGGCGGCACGCGACTGACGAGCAGCCTCCGTGTCATGAGTCCGCCCGCCAGGGCCAGCGCGAGGAGGAGGTCGGTCGGGGCGGGTTCGACGCGCACAGCCCCTAGCAGGACGAACGCACCACCGACGACTCCGGCGACGTGGCGCATGGACAGCGGGACGAGGGGCGCAATCGCTGCGGCGACGACGACGGCCATCACGGCGGGTGGCAGGTCCGGCACGGCTAGCCCTGCGCCGGCGCACCGTAGCGGAGGCGACGCACGGTGTCGCGCAACGGCAGAGGGCGGTCGTGGGTGCCGCTCAGCCTGGCGACGAAGTCCGACAGCGAGTCGAGGCGCTCGACCTGGGTACGACGGAGCGCCCACGGGTCGGGCGGCGCCTCGTTCATCCCCGGCTCGCAGGACACCGCCAGGTCGTACCCGGCGCGGGCGACGAGCCGCTTCTCGCGCTCGCCGAACAGACCGACCGGGTAGCAGAAGGCTGTGACCCGCCGCCCGAGGCGCTGCTCCAGCACCTCGCGGCAGTCGGAGATCTCGCGCACGGCGGCGTCCTCCGTGAGCCGGCGGAGATCCGGGTGGGTCACGCTGTGCGCCTCGAACGTCAGGGGCGAGGCGGCATCGAGGTCCATCACGTCCTGCCAGTCCAGGACCGGCGGCTGGTGGTGCCGGTACCAGGGGAAGGAGCAGGTGCCGTCGAGCACACCGGTGACGACGAAGACGGTGGCCATGAAGCCCAGGCCCTCAAGGACCGGCACCGCGTTGTGCAGGACGTCGCGGTAGCCGTCGTCGAAGGTGATGGCGACGGCGCGCGGCGGCAGGGTGCGCTGCTGCAGCTGTGCGAACGCCCGGACGAGGTCGACGACGACGTAGCCGTCGGACCGCAGGAGAGCCATCTGCTGCCGGAACTGCTCCGGTGGGACGGCCAGACTGTCGCGATCATCGCTGATGCGGTGGTAGTGGAGGATCCGCAAGGCCTCTTCCCCGACCGCCGCACGGGGGACCCAGCGTCCTCGCGTCGTGCGCAGCCGCGTCGCCGCGGCCTTGGCCGCCGCCACGTAGGGCGGGAGCAGGGTGAGCGTGGACTCACGCCGGCTGTACGAACGCATGCCCGTCCTCAGCAGGAGCGTCGCTCCGCATCCCCCGTGGCGGCCTCGTCGACCTGGCTGGGAGGACGAGCAGGCCCAACGGGGGCACGGGGAGGTCCTGCACGTCGCCCCGCGCACGTGCTGCCGTCTCGTGCGCCAGGGGGCGGTCCGACGTCACCATGACGACCTGGTCGCACGCTGACGCGAGGAGCTTGGTGGCGACGGGTCGGTCGAGCAGCGAGGGCCCGTCCAGTACGACGCGGTCGAAGCCCAGCTGCCGTGCCTGAGAGACGAAGCTGCGCAAGGTGGTGCGGGTGAGCGGAGCGGCGCCCGACGGGCCGGTCCCCGTGGGGAGCAGCTCCAGGGAACCGGTCCACCGAGCCCCCGTCGCCTCAGGAGCGGCTGCCTCCTCGAGGCGGGCAGTCCCCCTCATGACGTCGAGGAAGCCGGGTCGACCGTCGACGCTCTGCGACCAGGGGTCTGCCGCCACGAGGAGCAGTCGCTGCCCTGCCTCGGCGAGGCCCTGGGCCAGTGCCAGGGCCAGCTGCCCGCCGCCCTCGCCAGGCCGCAGCCCGCAGATGAGCACCGGTCCGGAGCCTCGCCGAGAGGCATGGAGCTCCAGCAGCATCCGCAGGTCGTCGGCAGGACCGCGCAGGTCGGTCCGGCCCCGGGACCACCCACCGCCGCGGAGGAGCGGCGTCCGAGCGGGACGAGAGCGTAGGAGGGGGAGGTTGACGGCTCGCGCGATCTCGTGCGGTTCGCGGGCCCGGGGACGGACCTGCTCCAGGACGGCGATGCCCGCGCCCGCGATGACGAGTCCGGCCAGACCGGCCATCGCGGCCGCTTGGATCATCTTGGGGGAGCGGGCGGAGGCAGGAGGCACAGCTCCGGCCAGCACGCCAATGCCCTCGGCGGTGACTGCGTGCTGCGCGGCGAGCTCGCCGATGCGCTCGCTGATACGGGCCCTGGCGGCCGGTTCAGTCTCCACCTGGAGCTCGGACTGGAGGCGACGCCTCAGGTCGGCGTAGCCCGCGGCGCGGCGCTCGCGGTCCGCCGCCGTGCCGGTCGCCGCGACGGCATTGGCAAGTGCCGCGGCCCGCACCGGATCAGCGTCGCTGACCGAGACGGAGAGCGTCACGCTGTCGGGATCGACGGCGACAGTGGTCGACCTCTGCAGCTCGCTGCGGGAGGTGCCAGGGAGATCCTCGGCCACGCGCTGCAGCGTCTCCGGCGACAAGATGGTCGCAGCGAGTGCCCCCACGCCCTGCCGTGCGTCAGCGGCGGCCAGGGAGGCTGCCGGCCCCAGCTGAGCCGTGGCCACGAAGGCCGGGGGCGTCGAGGCGGTCAGCGACACGGCGATGCCCATGAGCGCCACCGTGAACAGGACGATCTCCTTCCAGCTGCCACGCAGGGCCCTGACGTAGGAACCCACGTCCGCGGGCTCGTCGTGCGGCATGTCCGAGCGGCTGCTCAGGGCAACGGCATCTTCGGCGTCCGGGGGCTGTCGTCGTGGAGCACGGGAGCTCACCGGGCCGCCGATCGGCCGCAGCAGCGTCGCCTCCGCCTCGTCCATGCCGAGATCGTCCTGCTCCTCATGGGGCCTCACCTCGGCGTCCTCTCGACGCTCTCGTACACGGCCTCCGTCTGCTCCACCATGTCGTCCACGCTGAACGCCCGGACCGCTTCGCGTCCGGCCTCACCGAGACGGGCCGCGAGGCGGAGGTCGAGCAGGAGGGGTACGACGGCCGCGCTCAGCTGCGATGGATCGTGTGGGCGCACGAGGCGACCGGTCAGGCCGTCACGCACAGCTTCGGAGACTCCACCCACGTCGGTAGCCACGACGGGCAGGCCCAGGGCCATCGCGTCCAGCACGGCGTAGGGGAAGGACTCGGCCCAGGAGGGGTGCACGAAGACCGATGTCCCGTGCAGGGCGCTGCGCGCGTCCGAGGCGGCTCCGGGCATGTCGACGTGCTCGCGGATGCCGAGGTCCTGGACGCGTCGTTCGAGGAGTCGCCGTTCAGGCCCGTCCCCTACGAGGCGCAGCTGAGCGTCAGGCACGTGTTCGAGGATCGACGGCATCGCGTCCAGGAGGGTGAGCAGGCCCTTGCCCGGCCTGAAGTGCGCGAGAGCGGTCAGGACCGGCCTTCCAGACGCTGTGCCCACGACGTCCGCGGTCATCACCCCGTTGTGGACAACCCGCACCCGCGTCGAAGGGTGCACCTGCTCGGCGAGGGTCCGCTCTGCCTCGCAGACAGCCACGACCGCAGAGGTGAGGGGGGCCAGCACGCGCTCGGCCGCACGGTAGACCCGGCGCCGTCGCGGCGAGAAGTGGCCGGCGAACGCGAAGCCGTGAGGCGTGTAGACCACGGGTGTGCCCGGACGTGCACAACGGGCGAGGCGAGCCGCGGCGCCGGCCTTCGAGCTGTGGGCGTGCACCACGTCAGGAGCCCAACGGTCGACGGCGAGGGCCAGCGCGGTGACGGCTCTCGCCTCGCGGGGAGCCGACACTGCCCGCTGCAGAGGGACGCGCAGGGGCTCGTAGCAGGTGTCGTCGCCCGACGTCGAGGTCCAGGGGGCCGCCAGCGCGACCCGGTGCCCGCGTTCGGAGAGGCCGGAGCACAGGTCCATGACGTGCCGGTAGACCCCTCCGTCCAGCGGCTGACTGACCAAGAGCACGCGCATCCATCCCCCGCGATCTCGCCGGTCCGCTGGCCTTGGCCCACTAGAGCGGGGCAGTGCGGCCGCGATACATGACCGGTGCCGCCCGCTACCGTCGGCCCCCCCGTGGCGCCCGGCGCAGCGGCGCGAGCAGCACGTCGAGATCCCCAGTGCGGGGGAGCAGGGAGCCGGCCGGGAGCGCAGTGCTGCGCAGGAACAGCGAAGCCCCCACAGTGCCCCCGGCGAGCAGGGATGCCGACGCAGCCATTGCCGCCCCCTCGGCTCCGAGCGGTGGGATCAGCACGAGGTCGAGGCCGAGGCAGAGCACGGCGGCGGCCAGCGGAGGCAGGGCCGAGAGCCCCGGACGGCCGAGACCGAGCAGCGCCCGGCTGAAGATGACCATCGCCGTGTAGCCCAGCACGCCCGGCAGCAGCAGGAGGAACGCGTCCGTCGCTGGTGCGAAGGCGTCCCCGAACAGCAGCACCAGGAGCGGTGGTCCGGCCACAGCAGCCGCGGCGGTCGTCAGGGACGCGATCACGGCCACGGACCGGAAGAGCAGCGCCGTCAGCGCTCCGGCAGCCGCAGAAGTCCGGTGCGCGACGAGGGGCATCAGGGCGACCGATGCTGCAGCCGGAAGGTAGAAGAGGACCTCCGAGAGGTTCACCGCGATGGCGTAGTAGCCGAGTACGGCTTCGCCGGCCATGAAACCGAGGAGCAGCTGGTCGCCCCGGGACGTGACGTTGAGCGACAGGCCGCCGGCCCACGCGCGCATGCCGAAGCGCAGGGAGCGCGAGAGCAACGACAGGCTCGGACGCAGAGCTGTCTGACGACGAGCAGGCATCAGGTGCAGGAAGGCGGCCAGCAGCAGCTGCGAGACGATCCAGGCCGTCACCGCCGTCGAGGCGGTGAGGTCCACGACGACCATCGTGACGCCGAGACAGGCCGCGTAGATCCATCCAGCGCTGGCGGTCCGCACAGCCAGCTGTCGCATCTCCCCGCAGCCCAGGAGGAACCCGGTGTCGCAGAGGGTGGCGCTGACGCCGCCGACCAGCAGCAGCAGGATGAGGCCGTCCGTGAGCCCAGCCGGTCGGGCTCCCGGCAGGGCTGCGAGGGTGGCCGCTGCGATCCCTCCGACGAGCAGGGCGGCCAGGCTCGAGAACACGAGCAGGTTGCTGAGCAACGCACCCCGGATCTCCGGCTTCTGCGCAGCGAAGACCGTGGTGGTCTCGCTGAGCCCGACTTTGCTGAGACGGGCCACCAGGATGGCCGCGACCGTGACGAAGCCCAGCAGGCCGCGGCCCTCAGGCCCCAGTGCTCTCGCGACGATGACGACAGCCACGAGGTAGCCGAGGTTCGACGACACCTGGGCCATCAGGATCAGCGCCGAACCGCCTGCAAGACCCCCGTGAGCCGGCGGGTCCTCGCGGGCGACCTGCGTCACTCGAGCAGCCCTGTGCGGGGTGCGGACGGCCATTGGTCGAGCAAGCCGGGCAACCGGCTCAGCTGCCGCTGGCACGCAGGAGTGAACGGAGTGTCCAGATCATGATCTTGCAGTCGAGCCACAGCGACCAGTTCTCGATGTAGTCGTTGTCGAACGTCAACCGATCAGCGACCGAGGTGTTGCCGCGCAGGCCCTTCGCCTGCGCGTAACCGGTGAGCCCGGCCCGCATCCGGTGCCGCGCCGTGTAGTGCTTGTGCGTCTGAGTGAACTCGTGCACGAAGTAGGGGCGCTCAGGTCGTGGACCCACGAGGCTCATCTGCCCTCGGATGACGTTCCACAGCTGAGGCAGCTCGTCGATGGAGGTCCTGCGCAGGAAGCGGCCCACGGGTCCCGCGTCGCTCCTCTGGACCGACCACTGGGTCTGCGACCGCTCGTTGTCGCGATCCCGCAGGGTGCGGAACTTCAGGAGCGTGAACGGATCTCCGTCCATGCCGCAGCGGACTTGACGGAAGATCACGCCGCTGCCGTTCGTGAGGCGGACGGCACCGGCCACCGCGAGCAGGAGGGGGCTCAGCAGAAGCAGCGCGGTGCCGGCCAGGCAGATGTCCATGGAGCGCTTGACGAGCTGGGCGCGACGGCGCAGGGCGGTCCGGCGGAGGCGTATGAGGGGGACGTCCCAGGCATGGTCGACGTCGCCGTAGGCACCGATCTCGAACAGTCGGGGCACGAAGAACATGCTGCACTCGAGCCGGTCGCAGGTACGGAGGATCGACACCATCTCGGACTCCGGCCGGCGTCCGAACGCGACGATCACGACCTCGGCCCCGGTGCTCTTCACGGCCTCGGCGAGACCGTCTGTGGTGCCGAGGAGGGGGATCGGCTGCTCGTGAGCAGCAGCGCCCGGATCGTCGTCGAGCAGGCCCACGGGTCGTAGGCCCAGCTCCCGGTGGGACTGGAGTGCGTGGACCAGCCGCTGTCCGACGTCGCCCGCCCCGAGGATGAGAGCTCCGTGGCGCACCCACCCCCTGCGCCGCAGGTGCACGACGAGTGAGTACGTCAGGCCGCGTGTGAGCAGGACCCCGGCTGCGGCAGCTACGGCGACTGCCGGAGCGATCGCGCCGACGTCGAGGGCGGCGGCGGTTGCCGCCACGAGGGCGCCGCTGAGGAGCGTGCGTCCGATCAGCTGGGGGGCGTCGTCGAGCAGCGACAGCGTCAAGCGAGCTCGGTACAGGCCGCCCGCTGCCAGCAGCACGAGCGTCACGCCGGTGAGGGCGAGGACCGGCAGCAGAGCAGCTCCCGGAACCAGGACCGCTGGTGAGACCAGAGCCCCGACATCGGTCAAGAACAGGAAACGACGGGCACCGAGGGCGACGAGTGCGCGTTGTAGTGCTGACCTCCGCCCGTCGCCGAGGCCGCCATCGACGGCAGGGACGTGCACGGCCTCAACGCGCGAAGGGGGCCAGACCACGAGCGCCGGGGCACCGAAGACCGGGTCGGTCGTCCTCAGCTGGGACGTCGTGCTGAGCATCTCGGCCATCAGGTCCTTCCGGGAGAGGGCGGAGCGGCAGGAGCCGCGAAGGCTCGGTCAGGAGTGGCGTGCTGCAGTCGCGGACATGAGCAGTGCGATGCCTTGGCCCAGCGGTCCCCGACGGTCGCGAGAGGCCCGAGCCCTTCGCCGTGCGTCCTCCACCCCTCGTGCGAGCAGCCCGAGGCTGAGGTGCGAGCTGGCGATCAACGTCGTCGCCGGTTGCACGTGATCGGACAGAGAGGCCTTGTAGGGCTCCTCACCCCGCATCCAGTCGAACAGGCGGCACGACGGGTCGGACAGCGCGTCCTGGAGCGCAGCGTCGCGCGCCAGCCGACCGACCCCGTAGGCCTCGTACCGCGGGTCGATCCGGCAGTGCCACATCCGGCGCGCAGGCCCGTCGCGCAGCACCAGCACGTAGGCCGCCAGCCGTCCTTCCAGGTGCAGCGTGGTCAGCCGGATCTCGTCCTGCTCAGCGAGGCGCCTGACCACCCCCTGGAAGAAGCCGGCGAAGCACGCGTCGTCCAGCGTGGCTACGCGACGCACCTGCAGATCTCGAGCACGGCACACGTGCTCGATGTGCTGCCACACCGCCTCGATCTCGCCGGGTCGCGTGAGCAGGCCGATCTCCGGGTGCAGTCCGTCGCGGACCAGGCGGTTGCGCATCCTGCGGACCTGCTGGTGGTGGTTGCGGCTCACGTGGTCCCGCAGGCGGCGCGGCTGCCGCAGAGCCAGACCGGGCGAGGCATCCGCCTCCGACGACCAGGCCCAGGGCAAGGTCCGACCAAGCGCCGCGACCACGAGATCGTCCGGCGCGAGCTGCCGGGCACGAAGGACCCACGGGTGCTCGATCGACCGGAGGGCTCGAGCGACGGCGAGAGCGAGCTGCTCAGCATCTTCCGCAGTACGAGCGGGGAACCGGACGGCGTCGCTGGGTCCCTGGCCCATGGGCACGACCTCGACGATCCCGGCCCGTCCCCGTACGGCCAGGCAGGCGCATCCGCGAAGGCGACCGTCAACCCCTGGCACTGCGACGACGAGCGGGTCGTACGCACGGTAGTTGTCGATCCACGTCTGGAGCCACGTCCGGCGGGCCGTCGTGGGGCAGTGCGTGCTGTGCATCAGGTCGTCGAGCAACGGCGCCAGCTGTTCCAGCGCGTCGGGGTCGGCATGCACCCCTGCCTGCGCGGTCAGGGCCGGTGCGGTTGTCGCCACGATCATGCTGCGGTGTCTGGGAGCCGCGTCCTCGCCATGCGGGAGAGAGCGTCGACCGTCCCGCGCGATACCGCGGGTCGTGGCGACGATGCGTTCGACGGGATGCGCGGGGTCGCACGTGAACGGCCGTTACCCCGCCGTAGGTAGCCTGAGCGCTCCCCAGACCCGAGGAGCACGGTGGAGCGCACGGCAGCGGACGGCGGCCCCCCGCTGCGCATCGCGCTGACCAGCTACCGGAGCAAGCCGCACTGCGGCGGCCAGGGCGTCTACGTCCGGCACCTGTCCCGCGAGCTGCACGCGCTCGGCCACGAGGTCGAGGTGCTGTCCGGCCAGCCGTACCCCGAGCTGGATCCGGGACCCGTGCTCACGGAGGTCCCGAGCCTGGACCTCTACCGCGACGACGACCCGTTCCGCACCCCGCACCCGCGCGAGATCCGCGGCCCGCTGGACCTGCTCGAGGTCGCGATGATGTGGACGGCCGCCTTCCCGGAGCCGCTCACCTTCAGCCTGCGCGTCGCCAAGCTGCTGCAGGCGCGCGACACCCGGCCCGACGTCGTGCACGACAACCAGACCCTCGGCTACGGGCTGCTGCTGCTCCAGCGGGCCGGCTTCCGCGTGCTGGCCACGCTGCACCACCCGATCACCGAGGACCGCCGGCACGACCTCGGCCGCGGCCCGGCGGCTGAAGAAGATCAGCACCCTGCGCTGGTACTCCTTCCTGCGGATGCAGGGCCGGGTCGTGCGGCGCCTGCCCGCGGTCCTGACCGTCAGCGCGAACAGCCTGGTCGACGTCGTGCGCGACTTCCGGGTGCCGGCCGACCGGCTGACGGTCGTCCCCGTCGGCGTCGACACCGAGGTCTTCGGCCCGCCCGACCTGCCGCGCGTGCCCGGCCGGATCGTCGCCACCGCCAGCTCCGACGTTCCGCTCAAGGGCCTGGTGCCGCTGCTCGAGGCGGTCGCCAAGCTGCGCACCGAGCGCGACGTCGAGCTCGTCGTCGTCGGCAGGCCCAAGGTCGGCGGCACCGCGCTGGCCGCCATCGAGCGGCTCGGCCTCGAGGGCGCGGTGCGCTTCGTCTCCGGCGTCACCGAGGAGGCGCTCGTCGACCTGTTCGGCTCCGCCGAGGTCGGCGTCGTCCCCAGCCTCTACGAGGGGTTCAGCCTGCCCGCGGTCGAGCTGATGGCCTGCGAGACGCCGCTCGTCGCGACCACCGCGGGCGCGCTGCCCGAGGTCGTCGGCCCGGACGGCGAGACCGCCCTGCACGTCCCGCCGAACGACCCGGAGGCGCTCGCCGCCGCCGTCGGCCGGCTGCTCGACGACCCCGTGCTGGCCGCCCGCATCGGCGCCGCCGGGCGCGCGCGCGTCGTCGAGCGCTTCACCTGGCGCGCCGTCGCCCAGCAGACCGTCGCCTGGTACCGCAAGAACCTCGAGGAGAAGTAAGTGCTCACCGTCGACTTCGACCGCTTCCCCGTCGGCCCCGGGGACCGCGTCCTCGACATGGGCTGCGGCGGCGGGCGGCACGCCTTCGCGCTCTACCGGCGCGGCGCCGACGTCACCGCGTTCGACATGGACGCCGGCGAGCTCAAGGACGTCGCCGGCATGTTCGCGGCGATGCAGGAGGCCGGTGAGGTCCCCGCCGGCGCGCAGGCCCGCACCGTGCGCGGCACGGCGTACGACCTGCCGTTCGCCGACGACAGCTTCGACTACGTCATCGCCGCCGAGGTGCTCGAGCACCTGCCGAAGGACGACCAGGCGATGCGCGAGCTCTTCCGCGTGCTCAAGCCGGGCGGGCTGATCGCCGTCACCGTGCCGCGCTGGGGGCCGGAGCTGGTCTGCTGGGCGCTGTCCAGCGCCTACCACGAGGCCGAGGGCGGCCACGTCCGCATCTACCGCGGCGACGAGCTGCGCCGCCGGCTCACCCGCGCGGGCCTCGACCCCGTGGGGTCGCACCACACGCACGCGCTGCACGCGCCGTACTGGTGGCTGAAGTGCGCCGTCGGCGTCGACGACGGCGAGAACCGGCTGGTCAAGGCGTACCACCGCCTGCTGGTCTGGGACATGATGAAGGCCCCGAAGCTCACCCGGGTCGCCGAGCGGCTGCTCAACCCGGTCGTCGGCAAGAGCCTGGTCGTCTACCTGCGGAAGCCGGAGATCGTCCGTGCCGCTGCGTGACCTGCCCGGC
The DNA here is from genome assembly GCA_963844295.1 of uncultured Actinomycetota bacterium. GTDB lineage: Bacteria > Actinomycetota > Actinomycetes > Mycobacteriales > SCTD01 > SCTD01. The sequence goes on from CAWJNR010000001.1 coordinate 56,993, forward strand.
GTCCTGACCGCGGCCCAGCTGCAGCAGACCGTCGACGCGATCGCCGCCGTGCAGCACCCGAGCGGCGCGCTGCCCTGGCCCGACGGGCACACCGACCCCTGGGACCACGTCGAGTGCGCGATGGCGCTCGTGCTCGGCGGCCGGCTCGTCGAGGCGCGGGCGGCGTACGCCTGGCTGCGGCGGACGCAGGAGCCCGACGGCGCGTGGCGGATGAAGTACGAGGGCCTGGAGGTCCTCGACCCCAGCGTCGACACCAACCAGTGCGCCTACGTCGCCGTCGGCGTGTGGCAGTGGTGGACGGTCACCGGCGACCGCAGCCTGGTCGACGAGATGTGGCCGCACGTCCGGCGCGCCCTGGACTTCGTGCTCGACCACCAGGCGCCGGGCGGGCAGCTCTACTGGTCGCGCTCGCCCGAGGGCACCGTCGACCGCGACTCCCTCGTCACCGGCTCGTCCAGCGCCTACCAGGCGTTCCGCTGCGGGCTGGCGCTGGCCGACCTGGTGGGGGAGCCGCAGCCGGAGTGGGAGCTGGCCGCCGGACTGCTCCAGCACGCCGTCGCGCACCACCCCGAGGTCTTCCTCGACAAGTCGCGCTTCTCGATGGACTGGTACTACCCGGTGCTCGGCGGGGCCGTGCGCGGCGAGGCCGGGCTCCAGCGGCTGGCCGAGCGGTGGGACGAGTTCGTCGTGCCGGGCGTCGGCGCCCGCTGCGTCGCCGACCGGCCGTGGGTGACCGGCGCCGAGACCGCCGAGCTGGTCCTCGCGCTGGCCGCGCTCGGCGACCACGGGCGGGCGCTGCGGCTGCTCGCCGAGGTCCAGCACCTGCGCGAGGACGACGGCTCGTACTGGACCGGGCTCGTCTTCGACGAGGACGTCCGCTGGCCGGTCGAGCGGTCCTCCTGGACCTCGGCCGCGATCGTGCTGGCCGCCGACGCGCTGGCCGGCGGCCCGACCCTCGAGCTGTTCACCGGCGACGAGCTGCCGACCGGCGTCCTGCTGTCCGAGGCCGCCTGCACGGCGGAGTGCGCGAGCCGCGCATGACCGTCATCTGGTCCAGCCCGGTGCGCTGGAGCGAGTGCGACCAGCAGGGCATCGTCTTCAACGCCCACTACCTCGCCTGGGCCGACGAGGCGATGACCGCGCTGATGGGCCGTCTCGGCACGCCCTACGCGACGCTGCTCGCCCGCGACCTGGACACCGCGGTCGTCGCCAGCGAGCTGCAGTGGACGGCGCCGGCCCGCTGGGGCGACACCGTCGAGGTCGATGCCTCCGTGGTGACGATCGGCACGACGTCCTTCACCGCCGAGCTGGTCATCCGCACCCAGGAGCGGGACTGCTGCACCGTGCGCACGACGTACGTCCTGCACGACACCGACCGCCACCCGGTGCGCGTCCCGGACGACGTGCGGGAGCTGTGGCTCCGCAGGTGACCTAGCGTCAGCCGCGTGACCACTCCTCCCGCCACCGGCGTGACCCCGCAGCGCCTCGCGGGCCTGCGCCGCTGGAACCTCGGCCTCACCGTGCTCCACGCCGTCCAGGCCGTAGCGATCCTCGTGCTGGCCAGCGACTTCGCCATCGAGGTGACCAGCAGCTTCCCGGAGGGCCCGCCCGGCACCCGCATCCCGTCGGCGGAGCGGCTGTTCGACGTGCCGATCGGCGCGGCCATCGCGCTGTTCCTCGCGCTCGCCGCCCTGGACCACCTGCTCACCAGCACCGTCCTGCGGGGCCGCTACGAGCAGGGCCTGCGGGACGGGATCAACCGCTTCCGCTGGATCGAGTACTCCTTCAGCGCGACGCTGATGGTGCTGCTCATCTGCTTCTACGGCGGCATCACCGGCATCACCGCGGTCATCGCGATCGCCGGCGCCAACGTGTCGATGATCCTGTTCGGCTGGGTCCAGGAGGCGGTCAACCCGCCCGGCCGGACCCGCACGACGATGCTCCCGTTCTGGTCCGGCTGCATCGCCGGCGCCGCCCCGTGGATCGCCATCGCGGTGAACCTCGCCGGCTCGGAGACCGTCCCGGGCTTCGTCTACGGGATCTTCGTCAGCCTGTTCGTCTTCTTTCTGAGCTTCGCGCTCAACCAGTGGCTGCAGTACCGGGAGGTCGGCCCGTGGCGGGACTACGCCTTCGGCGAGAAGGCCTACCTGGTCCTCAGCCTGGCGGCGAAGTCGGCACTGGCCTGGCAGATCTTCGCCGGCAGCCTGGCGACCTGAACCCTCGACCTCGACCTCCGACTCGAGGGTCAGGTCGAGGGTCAGGTACGACGCAGCACCCGCAGCGACCCGCACGCCGACACGTCGACGAACCCCGCGCCGAGCGCCCGCTGGTAGACGTTCCACGGCGGCCGCCCGCCGTCCTCCGGCCGCTCGAACACGTCGTGGACGAGCAGCGTCCCGCCCGGCAGGAGGTGCTGCGCGAAGGCCGCGTAGTCGTGCTGGGCGACCTGCTCGGTGTGGTTCCCGTCCAGGAACAGCAGCGACAGGGGAGTGGTCCACCAGGTCGCGACCTGCTGGGTCGTCCCGACCACGACGCTGACGACGTCGTCGAGCCTGGCGTCCCAGAGCGTGTGACGCAGCGACGGCAGCGTCTCGAGCCGGCCGGTGTGCGGGTCGACCAGCGAGGGGTCGTGCCACTCCCAGCCGGGCTGGTTCTCCTCCGAGCCGCGGTGGTGGTCGAGCGTGACCAGCTGGGCCCCGGCGGCGCGTGCCGCACTGCCGAGATGGACGGTCGACTTCCCGCAGTAGGTGCCGACCTCCAGCCAGGTGCCCGCCGGCGCGGCGGTGGCGGCCTCGTGCAGGGCGGCAGCCTCGTCAGCGGGCAGGAAGCCCTTCGTGGCGTCGGCCACGGCGAGCAGCTCAGGGGACAGAGGGGGCACGACGGGCCTCTCGGGACGACGGGTAGCGTGGGCCGGACTGCGGAGGGGAGTATCCCCGAGCGACCGTGTCGTCAGCACGGCGCCCTTCGGGGCGCCCGGTGCGGTCGGCCACCCCGACGGGTGGCGGGAGAGACCTCCGGTGGCCCATCGCGCTCCACCGGAGGAGACCCCCTTGCTCGACGTCCCGTTCTACGTGTGGGCCCTGACGATCGGCGCGTTCGTGCTGGTCCTCGGCATCGACGTGGCCATCGCCGCCCGCAAGGGCCCGCACGTCATCGCCGTCGGCGAGGCGACCCGCTGGATCGTCTTCTACGTGACGCTCGCCGTCGCCTTCGGCATCGGGCTCACCGTCGTCGCGGGCGGGCAGTCCGGCGGGGAGTTCTTCGCCGGCTACCTCACCGAGTACTCCCTGAGCGTCGACAACCTGTTCGTCTTCGTGATCATCATGGCCAGCTTCGCCGTGCCGCAGGAGCACCAGCACAAGGTCCTGCTGTTCGGCATCGTGCTCGCCCTGGTCCTGCGCGGCGCGTTCATCGCCGTCGGCGCGGCCGCGATCTCGGCCTTCATCGAGGTCTTCTTCCTGTTCGGCGCCTTCCTCATCTACACCGCCTGGAACCTCGCGCGGCACCGCAACGACGAGCCCGAGGTCGGCAACAACCCGCTGCTCAAGCTCATGGAGCGCGTGCTGCCGACCACCCGGGAGTACGACGGGGCCAAGGTCGTCACGAAGATCGACGGCAAGAAGGTCGCGACGCCCCTGCTGCTGGTGATGATCGCGATCGGCACGACCGACATCCTGTTCGCGCTGGACTCCATCCCGGCGATCTTCGGCCTCACCAAGGAGCCGTACATCGTCTTCACCGCGAACGCGTTCGCGCTGCTCGGCCTGCGCCAGCTGTACTTCCTGCTCGACGGGCTGCTCGACCGGCTCGTCTACCTCTCGATCGGCCTGGCGGTCATCCTCGGCTTCATCGGCATCAAGCTCATCCTCGAGGCCGCCCACGAGACGATCAGCAAGGACTTCCCGGAGATCTCCATCCCGGTCTCGCTCGGCTTCATCATCACGGTGCTGGTCATCACCACCGTCGCGTCGCTCATCAAGACCAAGAACGACCCGTCGGCGATCAAGCACGTGACCCCGCCCGTGGGCGAGGACCGGCGCGAGATCCCGGTCGACGTCGCCGGCGAGCCCGACGACCGGTGAGCCACGTCACGGCGTGCCCGTGACGACAGCGGGGAGGGATCGGCCATGACCTCCACCGCGGCGACCCCGTCCCGTCCCGACGACTCCGCCCCCGTCCGGGAGGCCGACCGCCCCGAGTGGCGCCTGGCCAACCCCCGCCGCACCCGGCGCGCCTGACCTCAGCGCAGCGGGGCTGGCGCGTCCCCTCGGCTCGGTCACGCCGTTCTTCTCACTCAGCAAGGTCGACCTCCAGCCGCACCAGCTCGGCACCGCGCCAGTCGTGGCCCCGCAGCACCACGTCGACCCGCCGCCCGTCGTCGCGCACCTCGACCGTCCCGAACTGGCCGCCGCCCGGCAGCACCGGACCGGAGTACGGCCCGCCCTTGACCTCGCCGCGGCGGTCGAGCGCGGCGGCGTGGAGCAACGGGAAGCCGTCGGCGCCCGAGCTCGAGAAGCCGGTCCCCGAGCCGTCGTCCAGGGCCAGCATGTGCGCGTCCCCGGACACCATGACCAGGTTGTCGACGCCCGCGTCGGCGATCGCGTCGGCGAGGAGCCGGCGCTCGGTCGCGTAGCCGCCCCACCCGTCGGCGCCCGGAGCCTCCGCCTCGACCCACGGCACCGGGTTGACCCAGACGACCGCGGCCCACCGGTCGGCGGCGCGGAGCTCGGCCAGCAGCGCCGCCCGCTGCCGCTCACCCAGCATGGACTTCCCGGGGCCGTCCGGTACCGACGCCGGCGTGCGGGCGGACCGGCCGTCGGTCATCACCACGCGCACCCGACCGACGGTGAAGGCCTGGAAGATCGGCCCGTCGTCGCCGAGCCGCAGCGGGTGGTGCGGGACGTGGTCCCGGTAGGCGCGAAGCGCGGCCGGACGGCTCGGCGCGGTGCGGTCGGCTTCGTCGCCGCTGTAGTCGTGGTCGTCCCACACGTACGCCACCGGCACCCGCGCGAACAGCGCTGCCTGGGCCGGTGTCCGGAGGGAGGCGGCGAACGCGTCGCCGAAGCGCGCGACGTCGTCGGTGTCCACGTTGGCGTAGTGGTAGTCGCCCAGCACGGCCAGGAAGAGCGGGTCCAGCTCCCGGACCGCGTCGAACACGGCGCCGTTCGAGCCGGTCAGCGCGCACGCCCCGACCGCGAACGTGAACGACGCCGGGCCGCGCGGGACGGTCCGCAGCAGACCGGTCCGGGCCGGGTCGGTGCGGCCGTCCACCTCGAGCGCCCAGGTGTGCTCCGTCCCGGCGTCGAGCCCGCTCACGGACGCGGCGACGACCTGCGGGTCGCTCGGCACCGCCGTCGCCCGTACGGCCACCGTCGCGTCCTGAGCGTCAATGCGGGCCACCAGCAGCCGTACGTCGCTCGCCGGCTCCCGGGTGCGGGCCCGGACGCTGAAGCCGCTGTCGCTGACGCCGCCGGCCCAGGCCCAGTCGACCAGCCCCCGGCTCGGGGCGGGGGCGCGTGAGGACGGGTGGGTGGGGCCGAACCAGGCCGACCAGGCGCGGTCCGTCGCTGCGGACGCGACCGTCAGGGCGACCCCGACACCGACCGCCAGCCGGACGGCGGGTCCGGGACGGGCGTTGCGCTGCCAGCTCAGGCCGAGCACCAGCACGGGAGCCAGGACCGCCACAGCGACGACGGCGCCCACGACGGGCCGGTGCTGGACGAAGGCCAGCTGCGCCACGACCGCTCCGGCCGCGGACAGCAGGAGCAGCCCCGCCCGCGCCCACCGGACGGCCAGCAGCCCGCCGATCAGCAGGGCCAGGAGCAGGCCGGTCCCCAGCGGCACCGCGAGCGCGCGGGGGAGGACATCGCCCTCGACGGGACCGCGGACCGCGTCGGTCCACAGCAGGACCAGCAGCACGACGACGACCGCGGCCGTCCACAGCCCGGCCGCGCGGGCTACCAGCCGCGCGCGCGCCACTCCGGCACCGATGCCCGCTCGGCCCCGACCGTCGTGTCCTTGCCGTGCCCCGGGTAGACCCACGTCTCGTCCGGCAGCGGACCGAACACCTTGCGCTCGAGGTCGTCCAGCAGCCGGCCGAACCGCTGCGGGTCCTTCTCCGTGTTGCCCGGCCCGCCCGGGAACAGGCTGTCGCCGCTGAACAGGTGCGGCCGCTCGTCCCCCTCGAACAGCAGCGCGATGCTGCCCGGGGTGTGCCCCTCGAGGGCGATGACCGTGACCGAGCTGCGGCCCACCTCGACGACGTCGCCGTCGTCGACCAGCCGGTCGGCCGGCACCGGCAGGTCGCCGGCGTCACCGGCGTGCGCGAGGACCGGCGCGCCGGTGGCGGCCTTCACCTCGGCCAGCGCCTGCACGTGGTCCCAGTGGCCGTGCGTCTCGACGATCCCGACCAGGGTGCCGTCGCCGACCAGCTCGAGCAGCAGCGGCGCGTCGCCGGCGGCGTCGACGAGCAGGGTGTCGCCGGTCTCGGGGCAGCGCAGCAGGTAGCAGTTGTTGTCGAAGGGCGGCGTGCAGACCTTGGTGATCTGCAGGCTGCCGGCCGCGCGCACGTCGGCCGGGCCGCCGACCGCCACGTCTCCGGTGTAGGGCACAGGGCACTCCTCGGTTCGGGCAGCGGCTTGATCGGGAAGCGTGCTGTCGGAGCCCGACGTTAGCCTTGGAAGTCCCTCTCCACCCTCTGTCGACAGGACCCCATGGCCGACCGCCTCGTCGTGCGCGGCGCGCGTGAGCACAACCTCAAGGACGTCTCGCTCGACCTCCCGCGCGACGCCCTGATCGTCTTCACCGGGCTGTCCGGCTCGGGCAAGTCCAGCCTCGCCTTCGACACGATCTTCGCCGAGGGCCAGCGCCGCTACGTCGAGTCCCTGTCGGCGTACGCCCGGCAGTTCCTGGGCCAGATGGACAAGCCCGACGTCGACTTCATCGAGGGCCTGTCGCCGGCGGTCTCGATCGACCAGAAGTCGACCTCCCGCAACCCGCGGTCGACGGTCGGCACGATCACCGAGGTCTACGACTACCTGCGCCTGCTCTACGCCCGCGCCGGCACGCCGCACTGCCCGCAGTGCGGCCGGGTCATCGCCCGCCAGCAGCCCTCGCAGATCGTCGACCGGGTCCTCGAGCTCGAGGAGGGCACCCGCTTCCAGGTGCTCGCGCCGGTCATCCGCGGCCGCAAGGGCGAGTACGTCGACCTGTTCGCCGACCTGCAGACCAAGGGCTACTCCCGCGCCCGGGTCGACGGCGTCGTGCACTCCCTCGCCGAGCCGCCCAAGCTCAAGAAGCAGGAGAAGCACACCATCGAGGTGGTCGTCGACCGCCTCACGGTGAAGGAGTCGGCCAAGCGCCGGCTGACCGACTCGGTCGAGACCGCGCTGGGCCTGGGCGGCGGGCTCGTCGTCCTCGACTTCGTCGACAAGCCCGAGGACGACCCGGAGCGCGAGCGGACCTTCTCCGAGCACCTCGCCTGCCTCTACGACGACCTGTCCTTCGAGGAGCTCGAGCCGCGGTCGTTCTCCTTCAACAGCCCGTACGGCGCCTGCCCCGAGTGCCACGGCCTGGGCGTCAAGAAGGAGGTCGACCCCGAGCTCGTCATCACCGACGAGGAGGCCTCCTTCGAGCAGGGCGTCATCGCGCCGTGGAGCTCCGGCCACAACATCGAGTACTTCGGCCGCCTCGTGCAGGCGCTCGGCGACGCGCTCGGCTTCACCCTCAAGACCCCGTGGAAGAAGCTCACCGCCGCGCAGCAGAAGGCGGTCCTCTACGGCCACCCGACCGAGGTGCACGTCCGCTACCGCAACCGGTACGGCCGCGAGCGCAGCTACTACACCGCCTACGAGGGCGTCATCCCGTTCCTGGAGCGGCGGCACTCCGAGGCCGAGTCCGAGACCAGCCGGGACCGCTTCGAGGGCTACATGCGCGAGGTGCCCTGCGGCGTCTGCCAGGGCGCCCGGCTCAAGCCCGAGGTCCTCGCCGTCACCCTCGGGGACCGGTCCATCGCCGAGGTCGCCGCGATGTCGATCGGCGACTGCGCCGTCTTCCTGCGCGACCTCGAGCTCACCGAGCGGCAGGCCACCATCGCCGAGCGGGTCGTCAAGGAGGTCAACGCCCGGCTGGGCTTCCTGCTCGACGTCGGCCTGGACTACCTCTCGCTCGACCGCGCCGCCGGCACGCTCGCCGGTGGGGAGGCCCAGCGCATCCGGCTGGCCACCCAGATCGGCTCCGGCCTGGTCGGCGTCCTCTACGTGCTGGACGAGCCGTCGATCGGCCTGCACCAGCGCGACAACCGCCGGCTGATCGACACGCTGCTGCGGCTCAAGGCGCTCGGCAACACGCTCATCGTCGTCGAGCACGACGAGGACACCATCCACACCGCCGACTGGGTGGTCGACATCGGCCCGGGCGCCGGCGAGCACGGCGGCCAGGTCGTCGTCTCCGGCTCGGTCGAGGAGCTGCTGGCCAGCCCCGACTCGATCACCGGCATGTACCTGTCCGGCCGGCGCGAGATCGCGGTGCCCGCCGTCCGCCGCCCGGCGACGAAGGGCCGCGAGCTCGTCGTCGTCGGCGCTCGCGAGCACAACCTGCGCGACGTCACGGTGACCTTCCCCCTCGGCCAGCTCGTGGCGGTCACCGGCGTCTCCGGCTCGGGCAAGTCGACGCTGGTCAACGACATCCTCGCGACGGTGCTGGTCAAGCAGCTCAACGGCAACCGCGAGGTGCCCGGCCGGCACACCCGCGTCACCGGGCTCGAGCACCTCGACAAGGTCGTCCGCGTCGACCAGTCGCCGATCGGGCGCACGCCGCGCTCCAACCCGGCGACCTACACCGGCGTCTTCGACCACATGCGCAAGCTGTTCGCCGAGACCACCGAGGCGAAGGTCCGCGGCTACCTGCCCGGGCGCTTCAGCTTCAACGTCAAGGGCGGCCGGTGCGAGGCCTGCTCCGGCGACGGCACCATCAAGATCGAGATGAACTTCCTGCCGGACGTCTACGTCCCGTGCGAGGTCTGCGACGGCGCGCGCTACAACCGCGAGACGCTCGAGGTGCACTTCAAGGGCAAGAGCATCTCCGAGGTCCTCGACATGCCGATCGAGCAGGCGGCCGAGTTCTTCGAGGCGGTCCCGGCGATCCGGCGCCACCTGCAGACCCTCGTCGAGGTGGGCCTGGGCTACGTCCGGCTGGGCCAGCCGGCGCCGACGCTGTCCGGCGGCGAGGCCCAGCGGGTCAAGCTCGCCAGCGAGCTGCAGAAGCGGCAGACGGGCCGGACGATCTACGTCCTGGACGAGCCGACCACCGGCCTGCACTTCGAGGACATCAACAAGCTGCTCGGCGTGCTGCAGCGGCTGGTCGACGGCGGCAACTCGGTCATCGTCATCGAGCACAACCTCGACGTCATCAAGACGGCCGACCACGTCATCGACATGGGCCCGGAGGGCGGCTCCGGCGGCGGCACCGTCGTGGCCACCGGGACCCCCGAGCACGTCGCCACCGTCGACGCGTCGCACACCGGCCGCTTCCTCAAGGAGATCCTCGCCGGGCGCGGCGGCCTCGGCCACCGGTCGCCGGCGGGGGAGCCACCGGCACCGGCCGACGCCAAGGCCCTCACGGCCGGGAAGAGGCCGACCGGCACCAAGCCGGCGGGCCCGAAGAAGCCCGCGAAGAAGGCCCCCGCGGCCGGGCGGAGCGTGTCCGCGCGCTGACGCGCTGCGAGGACACCTAGGGGGTTGTCACCCCACGGGGACCTCCGAACGTGCAGACTGCGGCCCTCACCACGAGACGCAGCCGCAACCCCCGGAGATGGCATGCCACGTCCCACCCTGTCCGCCGCCCTGGTCGCTCTGCTGACCCCGGGTCTGCTCGTCGCAGGCCTGGGGACACCGAGCGCCGCGGCCACCCCACCGGTCGTGCTGGAGACCGGCAGCACGCCGGACACCCGGCCCTTCCCGGACGACGCCTTCACCGTCGCCGACGCCGCCCAGCTCACCGGCCGCCGCGTCGCGCTCCCCACCGCGGGCTGCGCCCCGGCCGAGTGCGCCGACCTGGCCCTGATCAACCGGCTGGACGGGTTCGACGTCCGGCCCCGCGTGACCCTGCCGTTCTCCGCCGAGGTGGACCTCAGCACGATCACGCCGGAGACGGTGCGCGTGCTCGGCCCGGACGGCTTCGGCACCGGGCTCGTCCAGCTCGTGCAGGACCCGATCACCGGGACCGTGGCCGGCTTCCCCGAGGACTACCTCGCGCCGGGCACCCGCCACACCCTCGTGGTGAGCGCGGGCATCCTCGCGACGGACGGCACCCCGGTCGACCTCGGCGGCTCGTCGTACCGCACGACGTTCACGACCATGAGCGCGACGGACGTCCTCGACGACATCCGCGCGGCTCTGGACGCCGGCACGTCGTACGCCGACGCGGGCATCGCCGCCGGCGAGCGGACGGTGCGCTTCGACACCGCCGACGACGGCCGGCCGTCGGTCTTCCCGGCGCCGTCCACCCCCCTGGGCATGACCACCACCACGGTCACCGCGCAGCAGCAGACGGGCACGAGCACCTTCACGCCGTACGGCGTCCCGAACACCGCCAAGACCTACGCGACGTACGGCTTCGGCTCGTTCACGAGCCCGCAGTACCTCGGCGCCGACGTGACGATCGCGCCGGCGGCCTCCGGCTCCGCTCCCGAGCCGATCGGTGCGGCCGAGCTGGGCGTGGCGATGGTCGCCCCGGCCCCGTCGGCCGACTGCATCTCGCCGGTGGTCTTCGGGCACGGCTTCACCCGCAGCAAGCTCGACCTGTTCCTCGCGGCCGACACCCTCGGGCTGAGCAACCTGGCGGTCTTCGCGACCGACGTGCCCGGCCACGGCTTCGGCCCGGAGTCCACCTACAGCGTCACCCCGGCAGGGGGCGCGACCCGCACCGGTGACCTGCTCGCCCGCGGTCGCGACCTCAACGGCGACGGCGCGATCGGCAGCACCGAGGGCGTCGCCGCCGGTGGCGCCAACGGCAGCGTCAACAGCCGCGACGCGCTGATCCAGGCGGTCGTCGACAACATGACCCTGGTCCGCGCCCTCGAGAAGGGCGTCGACGTCGACGGCAACGGCACGATCGACACCTGCGTCGGCGACGGCGTCGTGACCTACTTCGGCCAGAGCTTCGGCGGCATCTACGGCACCATGCTGCTCGGCACGGACCCGAAGGTCCGCGCCGGCGTGCCGAACGTCCCCGGTGGCCCGATCACCGAGATCAGCCGGCTCGGCGCGTTCCGCCCGCTGCTGGCCGCCAACCTCGCCGCTGCCGGGCTGCTCAACGGCGGCCCCGGCCTGAACGGGTTCACCGAGTCGATGCCGCTGCGCCGCGACCCGAAGATCAGCGACCCGGTCCAGGGCGCGATCCCGATCCAGGAGACCCTCGCCCGCGCGAGCTGGATCCAGCGTCCCGGCAGCCCCGAGACGTACGCCCCCCGGCTGCGGCCGGACGCCGAGTTCGGCGACAAGCGGGTCCTGGTGCAGGTGGCCTACGGCGACGGCACCGTCCCGAACCCGACGACGGCCGAGATCCTGCGGGCCGGTGAGCTCTACGACGACACGTGGGTCTACCGCAACGACCGGACGACCAACGCTGCCAACAACCCGCACGGCTTCCTGCTCGACCCGTTCCTGCCCGCCCACTTCGAGGGCCAGGAGCAGATCCGCCGGTTCCTCGGCGAGGGCGAGGAGCGCGACCCCGACGCCGCGAAGGACGACTGGGAGCCCGCCGTCAGCCAGCCCGGCTCGGTGGCGACCACGGACTACCAGCTGCAGCTGGACTGCCTGCACTACCCGGACCCGCAGACCGGTCAGTCGCAGGTCCGCACCGCCCCGGCCGACGAGTGCACCGACCGCTCGGGCACGGTGGCGCCGAAGGCCCCGCCGACGCTGGACCGGTTCGTCCCGCTCGAGACGGCCACCCGCGTGCTCGACACCCGCACCGGTGCTGCGCCGGCCAAGCGCAGCGGCCGCTTCACGGTCGACGTCGCCGGCCTCGTGCCGGACGCCGGCGCGACCTCCGCGGTGCTCAACGTGACCGTGCTCAACGCGGACGCCCCCGGCCACGTCGTCGTCTTCCCGGCCGGCGCGCCGCTGCCCCCCACGAGCAACGTCAACGTGGTCCCGGGCAGCACGCAGGCCAACGAGGTCGTCGTGCGCCTGAACCAGGAGCGCGAGGTCGATCTCGCCGTCCAGAGCACGTCGGCGGACGTGGTCGTCGACGTCGTCGGCTACCTCACGCCGAACTCCGCACCGGGCGGCCTGAGCGCCACCCCGGCGCAGCGCCTGCTCGACACCCGCACCACCGCCCAGCCGCTGCGCACCGGTCCGGTCGTCGTCGACCTGGCCGGCACCGCGGCCGAGGGCGCGCAGGCGGTCGTCCTCAACGTGACGGCGACGCAGACCAGCGGCGCCGGCCACGTGACCGTCTACCCGTCGGGCACCGACAAGCCGGGCACGTCCAACGTGAACTACGCGGCCGGCCAGACTCGGGCGAACTCCGTCATCGTCGAGGTCGGCGCGGACGGCACCGTCACGCTCGACGTGCGCACCGCGGCGGCCCTGGTGGTCGACCTCGTGGGCGCCGTCAGCGAGGGCGGCGGGGACTTCCGGGCCCTCGACGCGCCGCGCCGCCTGCTCGACACCCGCATCGGCACCGGCGCACCCGCCGGTGCGGTCAGCAGCAAGGTCGACATCGCCCTGCCGGCCGACCGGCCCGAGGGCGTCGTCGGCGTCGTGCTCAACGTGACCGCCGTCGGCGCGAACCGCGCCGGCCACGTCACCGTGCACGCCGGCGGCAGCGCGCTCCCGCGCACGTCCAACGTCAACTTCGTGGCCCGGCTCGCCCAGGCCAACGAGGTCCTGACGCAGGTCTCCGCGGACGGCACCGTCTCGCTGACCGTCGGCGGCGGCGCGACGACCCACCTGGTCGCCGACGTCGTCGGCTACCTCACCGAGTAGCAGCTCCGCACGACGACGCGGCCCCGGCCCCCCGCACCACGGGGGACCGGGGCCGCGTCGCGTCGTGCGCACGCCCGCTCGTGCGGAGCCCTCCGTACGGTCTCCAGCCGCCCCGGAACCGCACGGAGGGCTCCATCCCGGAGGAGGGGTCAGTCGTCGGCGCCGAGCAGGCGGCTCAGCAGCGCGTCGATCGCCTGCTCGCTGCGCTCGGCACCGCACGGGACCTCGGCCTCGGTGCGGTCCAGGAACTCCCGGAGCACCTCGCGGGGGACCGACACGCAGGCCGCCCGCCCGGGCCGGGCCAGCTCGAACCACACCCGGTCGCGCAGCTCGTCCGGGCGGATCCGGACCTCGCCGTCGCCGGTCGCCTCGTCCAGGCCGTAGCGCAGGAAGTCGCGCAGGACGACCCAGTGGCCGCGCGGGAGCGCGGGGTGGTCCGGCTGCGCGGTCAGCAGCAGCTGCACGGCGAGCGGGTCCTCGCGGGTCCAGACCAGCGCCAGCACGGTGCGGCGGCCCCGCCCGGTGTGCCCGCCGTCGGAGATCACGACCTCCGCGGTCACGGCGTCCTGAGAGGGGTGGGGCACCCCCTGAGGGTGTCAGCCGTCACTCAGGGCAGCCACCCGGGGGTCCGTCGAGGACCTGTCCGGCACCCCGTCCCGACGTAGGCTCGACGGCGTGCCAGACCCCTCGTCGTACCGCCCGGCGCCGGGGACCATCCCGACCTCGGCAGGGGTCTACCGGTTCCGGGACGGGACCGGCCGGGTGGTCTACGTCGGCAAGGCCAAGAGCCTGCGCCAGCGGCTGAACAGCTACTTCGCCGACACCTCGGCGCTGCACCCGCGGACCCGCCAGATGGTGACGACGGCCGCCTCCGTCGAGTGGACGGTCGTGCAGACCGAGGTCGAGGCGCTGCAGCTCGAGTACTCCTGGATCAAGGAGTACGACCCGCGCTTCAACGTGAAGTACCGCGACGACAAGAGCTACCCCTCGCTCGCCGTCACGCTGCACGAGGACTACCCGCGGCTGCAGGTGATGCGCGGGCCGAAGAAGAAGGGCGTCCGGTACTTCGGGCCGTACGCCCACGCCTGGGCCATCCGCGAGACGCTCGACCTGCTGCTGCGCGTCTTCCCGGCCCGGACCTGCTCCAACGGGGTCTTCAAGCGGGCCGAGCAGGTCGGCCGCCCGTGCCTGCTGGGCTACATCGACAAGTGCTCGGCGCCGTGCGTCGGCAAGGTCGACCAGGAGCAGCACCGGGCGATCGTCGACGACTTCTGCGACTTCATGGCCGGCCAGTCGACCCGCTTCGTCAAGCGGCTCGAGAAGCAGATGGCCGAGGCGGCGGCGGCCCAGGACTACGAGCGGGCCGCCCGGCTGCGCGACGACATCGGGGCGCTCACCCGCGCGATGGAGAAGCAGGCCGTCGTGCTGGCGGACGGCACCGACGCCGACGTCGTGGCGGTGGCCGAGGACCAGCTCGAGGCGGCGATCCAGGTCTTCCACGTCCGCGGCGGGCGGGTGCGCGGCCAGCGCGGCTACGTCGTCGACAAGGTGGAGGCGCTCACCACCGGCGAGCTGGTCGGCCAGTTCCTGGCCCAGGCGTACGGCGACGAGCCCGAGGACCCGGAGCTGGAGGTCGACCGGCGGATGGTGCCGGGTGCGGGCGTGACGCTGCGGGACGCCCGCGACGACGTCCCGCGCGAGGTGCTCGTGCCGGCGCTGCCGCCGGACCTCGACGTCCTGCAGGCCTGGCTGTGCGACCTGCGCGGCACCAACGTGCAGATCCGGGTGCCGCAGCGCGGCGACAAGCGGGCGCTGCTCGAGACCGTGGAGCGCAACGCCCAGCACGCCTTCGCGCTGCACAAGACCAAGCGGGCCAGCGACCTCACCGCCCGCTCGCTGGCGCTGTCGGAGCTGCAGGAGGCCCTCGACCTGGCCGAGGCGCCGCTGCGGATCGAGTGCTTCGACGTCTCGCACGTGCAGGGCACCAACGTCGTCGCGTCCATGGTCGTCTTCGAGGACGGGCTGGCCCGCAAGAGCGAGTACCGGCGCTTCGCCGTGCGCGGGCAGGACGGGAACGACGACACCGCCTCGATGCGCGAGGTGATCCGGCGCCGGTTCGCCCGCTACCTCGACGAGCGCAGCGAGACCGGTCAGCTCGACGTCGAGGACGCCCACCTCGACGAGACCGTGCGCCCGGGGATCGACCCGGAGACGGGCCGCCCGCGGCGGTTCGCCTACCCGCCCCAGCTGGTCGTCGTCGACGGCGGCCAGCCGCAGGTCGCCGCCGCCCAGGCCGCCCTGGACGAGCTCGGCATCGACGACGTCGCGCTGGTCGGCCTGGCCAAGCGGCTCGAGGAGGTCTGGGTCGCCGGGCAGGACGACCCGGTGATCCTGCCGCGCACCAGCGAGGGGCTCTACCTGCTGCAGCGGGTGCGCGACGAGGCGCACCGCTTCGCCATCGCCTACCACCGGCAGAAGCGCTCCAAGGCGATGACGAGCTCGGCCCTGGACGGCATCGCCGGCCTGGGGGAGACGCGCCGCAAGGCGCTGCTGCGACACTTCGGGTCGCTCAAGCGGCTCAAGGCCGCATCGGTCGACGAGGTGATGGAGGTGCCGGGCATCGGCAAGCGCACCGCGGAGGCGGTCCTGGCAGCGGTCGGCGGCACCGCCCGCCGAGCCGGCCACCCCGGCCTTCGACCCCGCCACCGGCGAGGTGGTGGCATGAGCGCCGCCGGCCTGCAGCTCGTCGTCGTCACCGGCCTGTCCGGCGCCGGCCGCTCCACCGCGGCCAAGAGCCTGGAGGACCTCGGCTTCTTCGTCGTCGACAACCTCCCGCCGTCGCTGCTCCCCACGATGGTCGACCTCGGCTCCCGCAGCCAGGGGGCCGTCGGCCGCATCGCCGTGGTCGTCGACGTCCGCTCGCGCGCCTTCACCTCCGACCTGCGCACGGCCCTCGACGAGATCGAGCGGCACGGGGTGCAGCCGCGGGTGCTGTTCCTGGAGGCCACCGACGACGTCCTGGTCCGCCGGTTCGAGAGCGTCCGCCGCCCGCACCCGCTGCAGGGCGAGGGCCGGCTGGTCGACGGCATCGTCCGGGAGCGCCAGCTGCTGCGCGACCTGCGCGGCGAGCGCCGCCCTCGTCCTCGACACCAGCACCCTCAACGTCCACGAGCTCCGCGCGAAGGTCGCGGCGGCCTTCGGCGACGGCACCGACGACGCGCGGCTGCACCTGACGGTCCTGTCCTTCGGCTTCAAGTACGGCCTGCCGGTCGACGCCGACCTGGTCGCCGACGTCCGCTTCCTGCCCAACCCGCACTGGATCCCGGAGCTGCGGCCGCACACCGGCAAGGACGCCCCGGTCCGCGACTACGTCCTCGCCCAGGACGGCGCGCTCGACTTCCTGGACAAGTACGAGGAGCTGCTGCAGCTGGTCTTCGCGGGCTACGTCCGCGAGGGCAAGTCGTACGCCCTGGTGGCCGTCGGCTGCACCGGCGGCAAGCACCGCAGCGTGGCGATGAGCGAGCAGCTCGCCTCGCGGCTGAAGGCGGACGGCGTCGACGTGCAGGTCGTCCACCGCGACCTGGGACGCGAGTGACCGGCCGTCCGACGGTCGACGGGCCGGCACCGCGCGACGGACCGCGGGTCGTCGCGCTCGGCGGCGGCCACGGGCTGGCCGCGATGCTGCAGGCCCTGCGCCGGGTGACCCCGCACCTCACCGCCGTGGTCACGGTCGCCGACGACGGCGGCTCCAGCGGGCGGCTCCGCACCGAGCTCGGCGTGCTGCCCCCCGGCGACCTGCGGATGGCGCTGGCCGCCCTGGCCGGCGACGACGAGTGGGGCCGGACGTGGGAGGCGCTGCTCCAGCACCGCTTCGACGGCGACGGGCCGCTGGCCGGCCACGCCGTCGGCAACCTCGTGCTCGCCGGGCTGGCCGCCTCGACCGGTGACCAGGTCGCCGCGCTGGACCTCACCGCCCGGCTCGTCGGCGCGGTCGGGCGCGTGCTGCCGATGAGCTGCGTCCCGCTCGAGATCGTCGCCGACGTCATCGGTCTCGACCCGGCCGAGCCCTCGGCAGTCAGCGAGGTCGTCGGGCAGGTCGCCGTCGCGACCACCCCCGGCAGCGTCGCCGCCGTGCACCTGCGGCCGGACGAGCCACCGGCCTGCCCCGAGGCGGTGGCTGCGGTGCTCGAGGCCGACTGGGTCGTGCTCGGGCCCGGCTCGTGGTTCACCAGCGTGCTCCCGCACCTGCTCGTGCCGGAGCTGCACCGCGCCCTGGTCGAGACCCGCGGGCGCCGGCTGGTCTGCCTCAACCTGGCCGAGCAGGCCGGCGAGACCGACGGCTTCTCGCCCGAGGCGCACCTCGACGTGCTGGCCGCGCACGCCCCCGACCTCGTCCTCGACGTCGTCCTGGCAGACGGGTCCGCGGTGGGCGACCCGCGTGGTCTGATGTCGGCGGTGGCCGCGTCCGGCGGCCGGCTGGTCCTCGCACCCGTCGCGCGCGGCGACGGGACCCCGCGGCACGACCCGGACCTGCTGGCGCGTGCGCTCAGCGGCGTCCTCACCCCCTCGAACAGCACCCCCTCGAACAGCACCCCCTCGGAGGCACCTGCATGGCGATGACGGCAGCGGTCAAGGACGAGCTCTCGAGGCTCACCGTGACCCGACCGTGCTGCCGCAAGGCGGAGATCTCGGCGCTGCTCCGCTTCGCCGGCGGCCTGCACCTGGTCGCCGGCAAGATCGTCGTGGAGGCGGAGCTGGACACCGGCTCCACCGCCCGGCGGCTGCGCAAGGAGCTGGCCGAGGTGTACGGCCACGCCAGCGACGTGCACGTCGTCGCCGCCGGGGGGCTGCGCAAGGGCAACCGCTACGTCGTGCGCGTCTCCAAGGACGGCGACGGGCTGGCCCGGCAGACGGGCCTCGTCGACGGGCACGGCCGGCCGGTCCGCGGCCTGCCGCCGCAGGTCGTCAGCGGCGGCACCTGCGACGCGGCCGCCGCCTGGCGCGGGGCCTTCCTCGCGCACGGCTCGCTCACCGAGCCCGGCCGCTCCTGCTCGCTCGAGATCACCTGCCCCGGACCGGAGGCCGCGCTGGCCCTGGTCGGCGCGGCCCGCCGGCTGGGCGTCGCCGCGAAGGCGCGCGAGGTGCGCGGCGTCGACCGGGTCGTCGTCCGCGACGGCGACGCGATCGGCGTGCTGCTCACCCGGCTCGGCGCCCACGAGGCCGTGCTGGCGTGGGAGGACCGCCGGATGCGCCGCGAGGTGCGCGCGACCGCCAACCGGCTGGCCAACTTCGACGACGCCAACCTGCGCCGGTCGGCTCGCGCGGCCGTCGCCGCCGGTGCCCGCGTCGAGCGCGCGCTCACGATCCTCGGCGACGACGCCCCGGAGCACCTGCTCGTCGCCGGCCGGTTGCGGCGCGAGCACGCCAACGCCTCGCTCGAGGAGCTCGGTGCGCTGGCCGACCCGCCGATGACCAAGGACGCGGTCGCCGGCCGGATCCGCCGCCTGCTCGCCATGGCCGACAAGCGCGCCCAGGACCTCGGCATCCCCGACACCGAGTCGAGCGTCACCCCGGAGATGCTCGCCGACACCCAGTAGCACCGGCCCACCTCCCATGATCAACGCCGCCTTGCGTACGCCCTGGGGCCCCCTCCGGCGTACGCAACCCGGCGTTGATCACGGGGGTGGGGGGTGAGCGAGGTGGCGCGGGTGGCGCGGCTGGGACGAGCCCCCGGCACGCCGCCGACCATCGCCGTGGCCGGTGCCGTCGATGCCGCCGCCCTTCGAGCCGCCGGGTGGCAGCTGCGCGGGGTGCTCACCCACGACCCGTACGTCGACCGGCTCGACGCCGCGACCTACGTCGAGGCGCGCGAGGTGGTCGAGGACCCGCTGCTCGACGCGGTGGCCGTCGACGGCGACGACCGCGAGCTGGTGGCCCTGCTGCCCGAGCTGCGGGGGAGCGGGCTGCTGCTGCTCCTGCCGACCGCCGCGCCGCTCGATCCCGACGCGGTCCGCGCCGCCCGTGCCGTCGAGGAGCCGGCCGACGCCGTCGTGGGGCTCGTCCAGCGGTGGGAGCCGTGGGCACGGGTCGTCGCCGCCGCGCTGCCGCTGGCCGGCGGGCCGCCCGTGCAGGTGACCGTGCGCGGCTGGCCCCGCGGGAGGCAGGCCGCGGCCGAGCTGGTCGACCTGGCCGCCTCCTGGTGCGGCGAGGTCGCCGCCGTCGTCGCCGCCCCCGCACCACTGCCCGCGGCCGAGCTGCCGGGCGGCGCCGCCGTCGCGTGGGCGCTGCTCACCGCGTCCGGCGCCACGGTCCTGGTCAGCCACGACGGGGACGTGCCCGTCGTGCGGCTGTCCTTCGCGACCGCCCGGCTGACGGCCGGGCCGTCCGGCGCCTTCTGGGAGGGCGGCGCGGACCTGCCGCTCCCGCCCGCGGTCTGCTGGGCCCCGGAGGGCGTCGCGCCCGGGCTCGTCGCCTCGGCCGCCGCGCTCGCAGGCGCGACCGGCGGCCGTGACGTCCTCGCGCAGGACTGGCCCTGGCCCGCCGACCTCGGCGACCTGCTCGTCGTCGCCCGCGTCCTGGAGGCGCTGCGCCTGTCAGCCCGCACCGAGCAGCTCGTCCCCGTCGCCTGACCCGGGCCGACGCGGAGGGGGCCAGGTCCGCTAGGTTCGCCGCCGAGAGCAGCGACGTCCAGGACAGGGAGCACCAGTGACCGTGCGCGTGGGGATCAACGGCTTCGGCCGCATCGGCCGCAACTTCTACCGCGCCGTGCAGGCGGCGAACGAGGCGGGGACGGCCGACATCGAGATCGTCGCCGCGAACGACCTGGGTGACCTGAAGACGATGGCCCACCTGCTGAAGTACGACTCGATCCTGGGCCGCTACCCGGCTGAGGTGTCGGTCGTCGACGGCGGCATCTCGATCGGCGACGGCACGCTCAAGATCCTGGCCGAGCGCGAGCCCGGCAACCTGCCCTGGGGCGACCTGGGCGTCGACGTCGTCGTGGAGTCCACCGGGTTCTTCACCGACGCCACCAAGGCCAAGGCCCACCTCGACGGGGGCGCCAAGAAGGTCATCATCTCGGCGCCCGCGAAGAACGAGGACGTCACCGTCGTCATGGGCGTCAACCACGAGGACTACGACCCCGCGAAGCACGCGATCATCAGCAACGCGTCGTGCACCACGAACTGCCTCGGCCCGATGGCCAAGGCCATCCACGACGAGTTCGGGATCGTCAAGGGCCTGATGACGACGATCCACGCCTACACCCAGGACCAGAACCTGCAGGACGCCCCGCACGCCGACCTGCGCCGCGCCCGCGCCGCCGCGCTCAACCTGGTGCCGACCAGCACCGGTGCCGCCAAGGCCATCGGGCTCGTCCTGCCCGAGCTCAAGGGCAAGCTCGACGGCTACGCCGTGCGCGTCCCGATCCCGACCGGCTCGGCGACCGACCTCACCGTCGAGCTCGGCCGCGAGACGACCGTCGAGGAGCTCAACGCCGCGGTGCAGAAGGCCGCCGAGGGGCCGATGAAGGGCTACCTGCGCTACAGCACCGACCCGATCGTCTCGAGCGACATCGTCACCGACCCGGCGTCCTGCATCTTCGACGCCCCGCTGACCAAGGTCATCGGCAACCAGGCGAAGGTCGTCGGCTGGTACGACAACGAGTGGGGCTACTCCAACCGCCTCGTCGACCTCATCACCCTCGTCGGCAAGAGCCTGTAGGCCCGATGAGGACGGCGGAGGACCTCGACGTACGGGGCAAGCGGGTCCTGGTCCGCAGCGACCTCAACGTGCCGGTGAAGGACGGGGTCGTCGGCGACGACGGCCGCATCCGCGCCAGCGTGCCCCTGCTGCGCGACCTGCTCGACCGCGGCGCGATGCCGGTCGTCGTCGCCCACCTGGGCCGGCCCAAGGGCGTCCACGACCCGGCGCTGAGCCTGGCGCCGGTGGGGGAGCGGCTCCAGGAGCTGCTCGGTGCCCCCGTCCGGATCGCGCAGGACGTCGTGGGGGAGTCGGCCGCGGAGGCCGTCCGGGCCACCGAGGCCGACCGGGTCGTGCTGCTCGAGAACGTCCGCTTCGAGGCGGCCGAGACGAGCAAGGACGACGCCGAGAGGGGCGCGTTCGCGGACCGGCTGGCGGCGTTCGCCGACCTCTACGTCGACGACGCCTTCGGCGCGGTGCACCGCAAGCACGCCAGCGTCTACGACGTGGCCGAGCGGCTGACGCACGCCGCCGGACCGCTCGTCGCGACCGAGGTCGACGTGCTCCGGCGCCTGACGGAGGAGCCGGAGCGGCCGTACGCCGTGGTGCTCGGCGGCTCGAAGGTGAGCGACAAGCTGTCGGTGATCGAGGCGCTGCTGCCCAAGGTGGACACGCTGCTGGTGGGCGGCGGCATGTGCTTCACCTTCCTCAAGGCGCAGGGCCACGAGGTGGGCTCGAGCCTGCTCGAGGAGGACCAGCTCGAGACCTGCCGGAAGTTCCTGGCCACCGGCAAGGTCGTGCTGCCCGTCGACGTCGTCGCCGCCACGGCGTTCAGCGCCGACGCCGAGCACGACGTGGTGCCGGCCGACGCGATCCCGGCCGACCGCCTCGGCCTGGACATCGGCCCCGAGAGCGTGCGCGCGTTCACCGCCGCGCTCGAGGGCGCGCGCACCGTGTTCTGGAACGGTCCGATGGGCGTGTTCGAGATGGCGCCGTACGCCGAGGGCACCCGCGGCGTCGCCGAGGCCATCGCCTCCCTCAGCAGCGGACCGGGGACTGCCCTGACCGTCGTCGGCGGCGGCGACAGCGCCGCGGCCGTCCGGGCGCTCGGCATCGACGAGTCCCGCTTCACCCACATCAGCACCGGGGGTGGAGCGAGCCTGGAGTACCTCGAGGGCAAGGCCCTGCCGGGGCTCGACCGATCCTCGAGGACTGACCGACATGGCCAAGCCGTCCCGCCTGCCCCTGATGGCCGGCAACTGGAAGATGAACCTCAACCACCTCGAGGCCATCGCCCTGGTGCAGAAGCTCGCCTTCAGCCTGAACCCCGCCGACCACGACGCGGTCGAGTGCGTGGTGCTGCCGCCGTTCGTGGACCTGCGCAGCGTGCAGACCCTCGTCGACGGCGACAAGCTGCGGATCCGCTACGGCGCGCAGGACCTGTCGGTGCACGACGCCGGCGCCTACACCGGCGAGATCAGCGGCGCGATGCTGGCCAAGCTCGGCTGCTCCTACGTCCTGGCCGGCCACAGCGAGCGCCGGCAGTACCACGGCGAGGACGACGGCGTCGTCGGCGCCAAGGTCCGCAAGGCGCTCGAGCACGGCCTGACGCCGATCCTGTGCGTCGGCGAGGGGCTCGACGTCCGGCGGCTGGACGGCCAGGTCGACCACTGCGTGCAGCAGGTGGGCAAGGCGCTGGACGGCGTGAGCCCCGAGCAGGCCCGCGGGATCGTGATCGCCTACGAGCCGGTCTGGGCGATCGGCACCGGCGAGGTCGCCACGCCCGACGACGCGCAGGAGGTCTGCGCCGAGATCCGCGCGACGCTGGCGAGCCTGTACCCGGGGGAGCTCGCCGACGGCGTGCGCGTGCTCTACGGCGGATCGGTCAAGTCCTCCAACGTCGAGGCGCTCATGGCCCAGCCGGACGTCGACGGCGCCCTGGTCGGCGGCGCCAGCCTCGACGCGGAGGAGTTCGCCAGCCTCTGCCGCCTCGCCGCGGGCTGATCGGCTGCCGGCCCCGTCCCGGGCCGGCGGATCACGGCCCGATCACGGCCGGGTCCCGCACGTGCAGCGTCGTGTCACGACATCGTCACGATCGCCCCTGGCACGGGGGCGGCGCGTCGGAAGCGCCCCCGAACAGTGCTTGCATGGCGGCATCCCACCGGGCGGAGCCCGGTACGAAGCACTCCCGCTCGTTCGGGAGAAGGAGGAACAGCCGGTGCAGGTCCACAGGAAGAGAATGCGCGTCAGCGCCACTCTGCTCACGATCGCGCTCGCCGCGACCGCGTGCGGCGGCGGCAGCGACGACAACGACGACACGGGCACGAACACGGACGAGGGCGCCAGCGGCGGCTCGTTCTCGCTCTACATCGGTGAGCCCGAGAACCCGCTCATCCCGACCAACACCAGCGAGACCGAGGGCGGTCAGGTCGTCGACGCGCTGTTCACCGGTCTGGTGCAGTACGACGCCGACACCACCGAGCAGACCGGGGGCGTGGCGGAGTCGATCGAGTCCGAGGACTCCAAGACCTGGACCATCACGCTCAAGGACTGGACGTTCCACGACGGCACCCCCGTCACGTCCGACTCCTTCATCAAGGCGTGGAACTACGGCGCCAACTCCGCCAACGCGCAGGGCGGCTCGTACTTCTTCGCCAACGTGGCCGGCTACGACGAGCTGCAGGGCGAGGAGGGCGTCGCGCCCACCGTCACGGAGATGTCCGGCCTGAAGAAGGTCGACGACAAGAGCTTCACGGTCGAGCTCAAGGAGCCCTTCCGCCAGTACCCGATCACCCTGGGCTACACGGCCTTCTCGCCCCAGCCGGAGGCGTTCTTCGCTGCCGGTGGCGCCGAGGCCATGGGCAAGAAGCCGATCGGCAACGGCCCCTTCAAGGCCGACACCGAGTTCACCCCCGGCCAGGGCATCACGATGAGCCGCTTCGAGGAGTACGCCGGCGACGAGCTGGCCCAGGCCGACTCCGTCGAGTTCCGCGTCTACACCGAGGTCAACACCGCCTACACCGACGTGCAGGCCGGCGAGCTGGACTTCTCGGACGTCCCGCCGGACGCGATCGGCAGCTTCCAGGACGAGTTCGGCGACCGCGCGATCGAGCGCGAGACCTCGACCTTCCAGTACCTCGGCTTCCCGACGTACGACCCGCGCTTCGACGACCCGAAGGTCCGCCAGGCCTTCTCCATGGCCATCGACCGCGCCGCCATCAGCGAGGCCATCTTCAACGGCACCCGCGCGCCGGCCGACTCGGTGATCTCGCCGGTCGTCGACGGCTACCGCGAGGGCGCTTGCGAGTTCTGCGAGTACAAGCCGGACGAGGCCAAGGCCCTGCTGGCCGAGACCGACTTCGACGTCAGCCAGCCGGTGGACCTGTGGTTCAACGCCGGTGCCGGCCACGACGAGTGGGTCCAGGCCGTCGGCAACAACCTGCGTGACAACCTGGGCGTCGAGTACCAGCTCCAGGGCGGTCTGCAGTTCGCCGAGTACCTCCCCAAGGCCGACGCCAAGGGCTTCACCGGCCCGTTCCGCCTCGGCTGGGCGATGGACTACCCGAGCCCGCAGAACTACCTCGAGCCGCTCTACAGCACCGCGGCGCTGCCGCCGAACGGCTCCAACACCGCGTTCTACAGCAACCCGGAGTTCGACACCCTGATCGCCGAGGGCAACTCCGCGGAGGACAACGCGGCGGCCGTCGCCAAGTACAACGAGGCGGAGGACGTCCTGCTGCAGGACATGCCGATCATGCCGATGTTCTTCAGCCGTGGTCAGTACGTCCACAGCGACCGCATCAGCAACGTCAAGGTCGACGCGTTCAGCAACCTCGTGCTCGAGGACGTCACCGTCAGCGAGTAGCACTTCCCCTTCCGGTCCGGGTGCGTCCAGCGCCCGGACCGGGACGGTCGCGGCGTGCCGCTCCGCGCTCCGGCGCGGGGTGGCACGCCGTTCCCGTTCCCCGGTCCTGCCGCGCGCGCCGGGCTCCCGCGAGGGGCTCCGCGTGACCTACGCTGCGCAGCGCCACGCAGGGGCACCCCCTGCACCACGTGCCGGTCGCCACCGACGACCGGCCTCCCCACCCGCGTCCGACCCCGACCGGTCACCGCCGGCCGCGTCGTCCCGCCCGACAACTGGAGGGTCATGGCCCGCTACATCGCGCGCCGCCTGCTGCTCGCGATCCCGGTGCTGTTCGGAGCCTCGTTCCTCATCTTCGCGATGGTGTTCGCGCTCCCCGGCGACCCGGTCCGCGCCCTGGGCGGCGACCGGGCCCTCCCCGTGGCCGTCCAGCAGCAGATCCGCGACAACTACAACCTCGACGACCCCCTGCCGGTGCAGTACGGCAAGTACGTCGCCGGCATCGCGCAGGGCGACTTCGGCACCGACTTCAGCGGCCGCCCGGTCTCCGACATCATCGAGCAGTCCCTGCCGGTGACGGTGAAGCTCGCCCTGACCGCCCTGGTCTTCGAGGCGGTCTTCGGCCTGGTCGCCGGGATCCTGGCGGGCATCCGCCGCAAGAGCTTCTTCGACACCCTCGTGCTGGTGTCCACGACGCTGATCGTGTCCATCCCGGTCTTCGTCCTGGGCTTCCTGGCGCAGTACTTCCTGGGCCTGCGGCTCGGGCTGTTCCCCATCGCCGGCATCAGCGACGGCCTCCGGAGCTACCTGCTGCCGGGCTTCGTGCTCGCCGCGCTGTCCCTGGCCTACGTCGCGCGGCTCACGCGCACCTCGCTGGTCGAGAACCTGCGCAACGACTACGTCCGCACGGCCAAGGCCAAGGGCCTGACCCCGCTGTCGATCGTCGGCAAGCACACCCTGCGCAACAGCCTCATCCCGGTCGTCACCTTCCTCGGCGTCGACCTGGGCGTGCTGCTCTCGGGAGCCATCGTCACCGAGGGCATCTTCAACCTGCCCGGCCTGGGTCGCGCGGTCTTCAACGCGGTCATCAGCCAGGAGGGCTCGGTGGTCGTCGGGATCGTGACGCTGTTCGTCCTCGTCTACATCTTCTTCAACCTGCTGGTCGACGTCCTGTACGCGGCCCTGGACCCCAGGATCCGTTATGAGTGACAGCCGCACGGACCGCCCGCTCGCCGACCCGGGAGCGCCTGAGGACACCGCTCCGGGCGCCCACGGCGGCGCCCCGACCGCCGGCTCGAGCGTCGGCAGCGTCCCGGAGCTCGCCGGCGGCGACACCGACCTGCGCCAGGCCAGCCTGTGGTCCGACGCGTGGCGCCAGCTGCGCCGCAACAAGCTGTTCCTGCTCGCCTCGGTGCTGCTCGCGGTGCTGGCCCTCATGGCGGCGTTCCCGCAGCTGTTCACCAGCACCGGACCGATCGAGGACTGCCAGCTCGGGAACTCCCGCCAGGGCCCGGGGACCAACGGCGCGTGGTTCGGCTACGACACCTTCGGCTGCGACTACTACGCCAACGTCATCTACGGCGCCCGCGTCTCCATGATCATCGGCCTGGCCGTGGTCGGCGGCGCCATGATCATCGGCGTCTTCCTCGGCGCGCTGGCCGGCTACTTCGGCGGCTGGTTCGACAACCTCATCGCCCGCCTGACCGACATCATCTACGGCCTGCCGCTCATCCTCGGCGCGATCCTGCTGCTCAACATGCTCGCGGCCGACCGCTTCTTCGGCGAGCGCAACCTGGCGACGGTCTCGACGGCGCTGATCCTGCTGTCCTGGATGACCTTCATGCGCCTGTTCCGCTCCAGCGTCATCAGCATCAAGGACACCGACTACGTCAGCGCCGCCCGCGCGATGGGGGCGACGAACAGCCGGATCATCCTCAAGCACATCGTCCCGAACGCCCTGGCGCCGGTGCTCGTCTACGGCACCATCGCCGTCGGCGGCATCATCGCCGCGGAGGCGACGCTGAGCTTCCTGGGCATCGGGCTGCAGCTGCCGGAGATCTCGTGGGGCCTGCAGATCAACAGCGCCCAGAACTACATCCGGAGCAGCCCGCACCTGCTGTTCTTCCCCAGCATCTTCCTGTCGGTGACGGTGCTGTCCTTCATCCTGCTCGGCGACGCCCTGCGCGACGCCCTCGACCCGAAGCTGCGGTGACATGACCAGTCCTGTGCTCAGCCCTCCCGGGACGGTCCCGGGCGGTGCACCGCTGCTGGAGGTCGACGACCTCTACGTGGAGTTCCGCACCGACTACGGCGTCGTCCACGCCGTGAACGGCATCAGCTACACGCTGGCGGCGGGGGAGACCCTCGCGATCCTCGGCGAGTCCGGCTGCGGCAAGTCGGTCAGCGCCCAGACCATCATGGGCATCCTCGACACGCCGCCCGGCTTCGTCACCGGCGGCGAGATCCGCTACAAGGGCCGCAACCTGCTGACGATGCCGGCCAAGGAGCAGCGCGACATCCGGGGCGAGGAGATCTCCATCGTCTTCCAGGACGCGCTGTCCTCGCTCAACCCCGTGTTCACGGTCGGCGCGCAGATCGGCGAGATGTTCCGGCGCCACCGCGGCACCTCCCGCAAGGACGCGAAGAAGGCCGCCATCGAGCTGATGGACCGCGTCCGCATCCCGTCGGCCAAGGAGCGGGTCGACGACTACCCGCACCAGTTCTCCGGCGGCATGCGCCAGCGCGTGATGATCGCGATGGCCATCGCGCTGGACCCGAACATCCTCATCGCCGACGAGCCGACCACGGCACTGGACGTGACGGTGCAGGCGCAGATCATGGACCTGCTGGCCGAGCTCCAGCAGGAGACGGGGATGGGGCTCATCCTCATCACCCACGACCTCGGCGTCGTCGGCGAGATCGCCGACCGCGTCGCCGTGATGTACGCCGGGCGGATCGTCGAGACCGGCGCCACCGACGCGGTCTTCGGCGCGCCGGCCATGCCGTACACCGACGGCCTGATGGCCTCCATCGCCCGCGTGGACCAGAAGGGACAGCGGCTCAACCCGATCGTGGGCGCGCCGCCGGACCTCGCGAACCTGCCGAGCGGCTGCCCGTTCCACCCGCGCTGCCCGCGCGCCACCGACCTGTGCCGCCGGGACCTGCCCGAGCTGCTCGAGGTCGTCCCCGGCCGCCGGAGCGCCTGCCACTACCGCGACGAGGTGCTGCGTGACCACTGAGACCACCCCCGCTCCGACCACCACGCCCACCAGCGGTGAGCCGCTGCTGCGCGTCGAGGGCCTGGTCAAGCACTTCCCGCTCACCCAGGGCATCGTCTTCAAGAAGACGGTCGGCCAGGTGCGCGCCGTCGACGGCGTCAACTTCACGCTCAACGCCGGCGAGACCCTCGGCCTGGTGGGCGAGTCCGGCTGCGGCAAGTCGACCGTCTCCAAGCTGATCATGCAGCTGGAGAAGCCGACCGGCGGCAAGGTCTTCTACAAGGGCCAGGACGTCACGAACCTGTCCGGCAAGGAGCTGCGCCGGCTCCGCCGCAACATCCAGATCATCTTCCAGGACCCGTACAGCTCGCTGAACCCGCGCATGACGGTCGGCGACATCGTGTCCGAGCCCTGGGAGATCCACTCCGACGTCGTGCCGCAAGGGCCAGCGCAAGGCCAAGGTCCGCGAGCTGCTCGAGCGGGTCGGCCTCAACCCCGACTTCGTCAACCGCTACCCGCACCAGTTCTCCGGCGGCCAGCGCCAGCGCATCGGCATCGCCCGCGCGCTCGCCCTGCAGCCCGAGATCATCGTCTGCGACGAGCCGGTGTCCGCGCTGGACGTGTCGGTGCAGGCCCAGGTCATCAACCTGCTCGAGGAGCTCAAGCAGGAGTTCGGCCTGGCGTACATCTTCATCGCGCACGACCTGTCGGTGGTGCGGCACATCAGCGACCGCGTGGCGGTGATGTACCTCGGCAGCATCGTCGAGATCGGCACCGAGGACGACATCTACGAGAACTCCGCGCACCCGTACACGCAGGCGCTGCTGTCGGCCGTCCCGGTCCTGGACCCGGTCGCGCGCGGGCCAGAAGACCCGGATCATGCTGACCGGCGACGTGCCGAGCCCGGCCAACCCGCCCTCGGGCTGCCGCTTCCGCACCCGCTGCTGGAAGGCGCAGGACATCTGCGCCGAGCGAGCAGCCGGAGCTGGTCGACCGCGGGCAGGGCCACCCGGTCGGCCTGCCACTTCGCCGAGGCGGTCCGCGTCGTCGGCGGGGACACGCACGTGCCGGAGCCGACGACCGAGGTCACCCCGCCCGTCGAGACGCGCGCGCAGGCCCAGGAGCGCCACGGCGCGTAGCCGGAGCCTCCCGGTCGGCCCGCTGCCCGGCTACGCTGTCCGACAGTCCCTGCGCTCCACCCCGATCGGAGTCCGAACCGTGGTCACCTTCCTGTCCGTCCTGCTGACGATCACGAGCATCCTGCTGATCGTGCTCGTGCTGCTGCACCGCGGGAAGGGCGGCGGCCTGTCGACCCTGTTCGGCGGCGGCGTGTCGTCGTCGCTCGGCGGCAGCGCCGTCGTGGAGAAGAACCTCGACCGGCTCACGATCGTCTGCGGCCTGGTCTGGGCCGTCTGCATCATCGCGCTCGGACTGCTGCTCAAGGAGACCGGCACCGCCGGTCGCGCTAGCCGTCCACTCCACTCCCACTCCGCACGACCCGAACCGAGGAGCACCACCGTGGCAGGCGGCAACGCGATCCGGGGCAGCCGGGTCGGCGCCGGCCCCATGGGCGAGGCGGAGCGCGGCGAGGCCGCCCCGCGCCACCGCATCCCGTTCTACTGCGCCAACCAGCACGAGACGCGGCCGTCGTTCTCCGACGAGGCGGCCGATGCCGGAGACCTGGGACTGCCCGCGCTGCGGCTTCCCGGCCGGGCAGGACAAGGACAACCCGCCGGCGCCAGACCAAGACCGAGCCGTACAAGACCCACCTGGCCTACGTCCGCGAGCGCCGCAACGCCGAGGACGGCGAGGCGATCCTCGCCGAGGCGCTCGCCAAGCTCCGCAGCAACCGCTAGTCAGCCGCTCGCCCGCTGGCAGCGACGGCGCACGATCGTCGGTGTGGCCGAACGTTCGCGTGATCGTGGGAGGCCGAGGCCCGTACGTCGCGCGGCCCCAGCAGCCCTGACCGTCCCACGATCATGACGTGGCCCGCTGCGTCCGCTGGTCAGCCGCGGCGCAGGTTGCGGGGGAGGCGTCCCGCGGCGGCCTCGTCGAGCAGCCACAGCGTGGCGCTGCGGCCGCTGACGCCGGCGGCCGGCACCTGCACCCGGCCGGCCCCGCCGAGGGCCATCGCCACCATGGGCGCCTTGCCCTCGCCGGCGACGACCATCCAGACCTCGCGGGCGGCGTTGAGCGCCGAGAAGCCCAGCGAGACGCGGGTGGGCGGCGGCTTCGGGCAGCCGTGCACGCCGACGGCGGTGCGCTCGTCGTGCGCGGCCGGCGACTCCGGGAAGATCGACGCGGTGTGGCCCTCCGCGCCCATGCCGAGCAGCAGCACGTCGAACGGCGGCACCTCGTGGTCGGCCGGGGCCGCCCGCAGGAGCTCGTCGGCGTAGCGCGCCGCCGCCGCGTCGGCGTCGTCGCCGTCCGGCCCGCCGAGCGCGCCCATCGGGTGCACCCGCGCCGGGTCGAGGTCGAGCGCGTCGAGCAGCGCCTCGCGGGCCTGCCGCTCGTTGCGCTCGGGGTCGTCGGCGGGCACGAAGCGCTCGTCGCCCCACCAGACGTCGACGCGCCGCCAGTCGACGGCGTGCCGGGCGGGGGAGCGTGCGCACGGCCTCCAGGACGCGCGATGCCGATCCCGCCGCCGGTCAGCACGACCGAGGCGGTCCCGCGCAGCGCCTGCGCGTCGACCAGCCGGGTGAGCAGCCGGGCGGCGACGGACGCCGGCGAGCACCTCCGGCGTCCCGCGCGACGACGACGACCGGGGCGCTGCTCATGAGCTCTCCTTCACGTGGTGGTCAGCGCCGGGTCGGGCACCTTCTCCTCGGTCGGGTCGTGCCAGACGTGCGTGCGGTGCGGCGAGCGGCCGGTCAGCGCGGTCGGAGCCGGTGGCCGCGGCCAGCGCCTCGGCGTAGGTCTCGTCGGCGTCCAGCCGGCGCAGCTCCTCGGCCAGCAGGTCGCCGAGGTCGCGCTGCTCGAGCGGCATGACCCGGTCCGGCTGGCCCGTGCGGGCCAGCGTCGCCGTTCCCGCCGCCGCCGCCCGCCAGGGTGATCTGGCCGTCGGCGAGGTTCAGGACGACCTCGCTCAGGCCCGCCCCTGGCGGCGTCGACGAGCTCGACGTCGACCTGCAGGCGTGCCGCAGCCAGCCGGCGAGCAGCGCGCGCGTGGGGTCGCCCGGCGGCGCCGTGCACCGAGGCGCCGGTCGCCGGGCTGCTCACCGAGTCGAACGCCGACGCGCACAGCGCGCGCCACGCCGTCGCGCGGGTCCAGGCCAGGTCGGTGTCGCCGGGCGCGTAGTCGTCGGCCCGCTGGCGCAGCGCCTGCAGCGGGTCGGCGGCGAGGGAGGAGTCGGTGACGCGCCGGCCGGCCAGCACGCCGAGCGGGTCGTGGGCGATCAGGTGCGGCGGCGCGCCGAACCACCAGGTGACGACGGGGGCGTCCGGGGCCAGCAGCGGCAGCACGACCGACTCGGCGTGCAGGGCCAGCCGGCCGTACATCCGCAGGACGACGGCCTCGCCCGGGCCGAGCCGGCCGCCGATGAGCACCTCGGCGTCCAGGCGCGCCTCGGCGGCGTCCGGAGCGGCGCCGCACGACGATGATCAGCCGGCAGGGGTGCTCGGCCGCGGCGCGCGTCGCCGCCTGCTCGGCCTGCTCGACCTTGCTCTCCTCGACGACCACGACGAGGGTCAGCGCGAGCCCGCTCGACACCGAGCCGGCCGCCCGCCGCTCGGCCGCCAGCGCCTTGACGACGGCGGTGCCGGTGGTGTCCCACAGCGTCGTCATGAGCGTGCCTCCGGCACGGTCCCTGTCTGCGTGCCTCCGGCACGACGTGCCGTCACGGCCGCCTCCAGTGCCGGCCGTCGCGGGCCAGCATCTCGTCGGCGGCGCGCGGGCCCCACTCGCCGGCGCGGTAGAGGTGCGGCGCCGGCGTCCTGCTCGCGCCAGTGCTGCCTCGATCGGGTCGATGACGCGCCAGCTCTCCTCGACCTCCTCGTTGCGGGGGAACAGCGACGCGTCGCCGAGCAGCACGTCGAGCAGCAGCCGCTCGTAGGCCTCGGGGCTGGCCTCGGTGAACGCCTCGCCGTACTGGAAGTCCATCGCGACGTCGCGGACCTCCATCGTCGTGCCGGGCACCTTGGAGCCGAAGCGCAGCGTCACGCCCTCGTCGGGCTGGACCCGCACGACGAGCTGGTTCGAGCCCAGCTCCTCGGTGTCGGTCTTGGCGAACGGCAGGTGCGGCGCCTTGCGGAACAGCACGGCGATCTCGGTGACCCGGCGGGGGAGCCGCTTGCCGGTGCGCAGGTAGAACGGGACGCCGGCCCAGCGCCGGGTCTCGACCTCGAGGCGCACGGCGGCGTAGGTCTCGGTGCGGCTGTCCTCGGCGACGCCCTCCTCGGCGCGGTAGGCCGTGACGCGCTCGCCGGCCAGCCAGCCCTGGTCGTACTGGCCGCGGACGGCGTAGTGCGGCGAGGTCGGTCGGCGGCTTGAGCGCGCCGAGGACCTTGCGCTTCTCGGTGCGCAGGCTCTCGGCGTCGAAGCCGACCGGCTCCTCCATCGCGGTGAGGGCGAGCAGCTGGAGCAGGTGGTTCTGCAGGACGTCGCGGGCGGCGCCGGTCTCCTCGTAGAAGCCGGCGCGGGTGCCGATGCCGACGTCCTCGGCCATCGTGATCTGCACCGAGTCGACGAAGTGGCTGTTCCAGATCGGCTCGAACAGGGTGTTGGCGAAGCGCAGCGCCAGCAGGTTCTGGACCGTCTCCTTGCCCAGGTAGTGGTCGATGCGGAAGACGTCCTGCGCGGTGAAGACGTCGTCGACCAGCGTCGTTGAGCTCCACGCTGGACGGCAGGTCGTGGCCGAACGGCTTCTCGACGACGACCCGCCGCCAGCCGCCCGACTCGGCGTTGTCGGCCATCCCGGTGCGCTGCATCTGCTTGAGCACGGTCGGGAAGGCCGCGGGCGGGATGGACAGGTAGAACGCGGCGTTGCCCTGCGTGCCGTGGGTGCGCGTCGAGCTCGCGCAGCGTGTCGGCCAGCTTGTCGAAGGCCGCGTCGTCGTCGAAGGACCCCGGCAGGAACTTGATCGCGCCGGTCAGCCGCGCCCAGGTCGACGTCGCGGAACTCGGTGCGGGCGCCCTTCTGGGCGGCCTCGCTTGGCGATCTCCTCGAAGTCGCCGTCGCCCCAGTCGCGGCGGGCGAAGCCGAGCAGCACGAAGCCGGGCGGCAGCAGCCCGCGGTTGGCCAGGTCGTAGACGGCCGGGATGAGCTTCTTGCGCGCCAGGTCGCCGGTGACGCCGAAGACGACCAGCGCGCACGGGTCCGGGACCCGCGGCAGCCGCCGGTCGCCGGGGGTGCGCAGCGGGTTCTGCGGCGCCGTCCGGGCCCTGGTCATCGCCGGGCGGCCTCGAGCAGGGCCCGCAGCCCCGCCGGCGGTCGGTGAGGTGCAGCGCGCAGCACCGGCCGGTCGCGCGAGCCGAGCGCCCGCAGGTCGCCGAGCGCCTGCGCCGCCTGCAGCCCGCCGAAGGTGAAGTCCCGCCCGGGCACCTCGAGGTCCTCGGTCACGGCCCCGGTGACCTGCAGGAACGCCCCGGTCTGCGGGCCGCCCTTGTGGAACTGCCCGGTGGAGTGCAGGAAGCGCGGCGCCCAGCCGAACGTGACCGGGTGCGCCAGCCGCGCGGCCAGCGCCGCGCGCAGCCCGCAGCGCCTCGGCGTCGGCCTGCCGGTCGAGGTAGGCCATGACGGCGAGGTAGCCGCGCTCGGGGACCGCCGCCAGCAGCGCGTCCAGCGCGCCGGCCAGGTCGTCGACGCCGGCGAGCAGGTCGCCGGTGGCGTGCACCTCGACGCCGGCCTCGACGAACAGCGGCTCGCGCACGGGCGACGGCTCACCGGCCAGGATCGCGCCGGTGTTGTCCTTGCTCTCCTGCACGTTCGGCTGGTCGAAGGGGTTGATGCGCCAGCGCCCAGCCGGCGACGGCGGTGGCGTACTCCCAGGCGAGGAACTGCGCGCCGAGCGGTCCGCTCACGGCCGTGCCGACGTCGGGCAGCGCCGGCGTCGGAGGTGCCGACGACGACCAGCTGGCTGTCGGCGGCGGGCTCGGTGCCGGGCGCGTCCAGCGGCCTCGACGACGACGGGCAGCAGGCCCTTGCCCTGCTTGCCGGTGGACTCGGCGACCAGCTGCTCGGCCCAGTCGCCGAAGCCGACCAGGCCCGTCGGCCGGCGGCAGCGACGAGCTTGTCGCGACCGGCCGACCGCGCCGCCGCCGAGGACGGCGCCGAGCGCCAGCGCGGGGGCGTCGTCGGCGGCCAGCGTCGGCTCGCAGCGCGGCCGCCTCGTCGAGCAGCGCGCCGACGTCGACGCCGGCCAGGCCGGCCGGGACGAGGCCGAAGGCGGTGAGCGCGGAGTAGCGGCCGCCGACGTCGGGGTCGGCGAGGAAGACCGCGCGGGTGCCCTCCTCGCGGGCGGCCTGCTCGAGCGGCGAGCCGGGGTCGGTGACGACGACGACGCGCTGCGCCGGGTCGATGCCGGCGGCCTCGAAGGCGGCGCGGGCGGCCCGGCGGTGGCTGTCGGTCTCGACGCGTGCCGCCGGACTTCGAGGACACCACGACGACGGTGCGCTCGAGCTCGACCAGCGCGCCGCGCACCTGGCCGGGGTCGGTGGTGTCGACGACGACCAGCGGCACGCCGGCGCTGCGCGCAGACGACCTCGGGCGCCAGCGACGAGCCGCCCATGCCGCACAGCACGACGCGGTCGACGCCCTCGGCCGCGAGCGCCTCGCGCAGCGCGCTGCACCTCGGGCAGCAGCTCCCGGCCCGGTCTCGACGACGTCGAGCCAGCCGAGCCGGACGCTCGCCTCGGCCGTCGCCTCGGGCCCCCAGAGCGTGGCGTCCTTGCCGACCAGCGCCTGCGGCCAGGCCCCGCCTCGCGGCGCGCGCTCGCAGCGACGGTCCTGCGGCGGACGCGCCGAGCGAGCGCAGGCCGCCGCGCGACCTGCGACGGCGAGGCCGCCGCCGCGTGACGGCGCCGTCCCGGCGGTGGCTCGGTCATCGGGCGGTGGCCTCGGGCGACGCGGCGGCCGGGCCGTCGCCCGGCCGGCTTCGGTCGCCGCCGGCCGGCATGACGTCGGCGCCGGCCTTCTCCAGCTGGTCGGTGACCGACTCGATGAGCTCGTTCCAGGCGTCCTCGAACTTGCTGACGCCCTCCTCCTCGAGCTGCTGGACGACGTCGTCGTAGTCGATGCCGGCGGCCTTCAGGTCGTCGAGCACCTGCTGGGCGTCGGCGTAGGTGCTGGTGACCGTGTCGCCGCGCACGACGCCGTGGTCGGCGACGGCCTCGAGCGTCGCCTCCGGCATCGTGTTGACGGTGCCGGGCGCGACCAGCTCGACGACGTACTGCGTGTCGTCGTAGGCCGGGTCCTTGACGCCGGTGGACGCCCACAGCGGGCGCTGCGGCTGGGCGCCGGCCGGCCTCGAGCGCCTTCCAGCGGTCGCTGGCGAAGACCTGCTCGTAGTGCTGGTAGGCCAGCCGGGCGTTGGCGATCGCCGCCTGGCCGCGCAGCTCGGAGCCCTCGCCGAGCCGCTTGTCGATCTCGCTGTCGACCCGGCTGACGAAGAACGACGCCACCGAGCCGATCCGCGACAGGTCGTGGCCGTTGGCCTTCGCCTGCTCGAGCCCGGCCAGGAAGGCGTCCATCACGGCGTCGTAGCGCTCGAGCGAGAAGATCAGCGTGACGTTGACGCTGATGCCCTGCGGCCAGCACCTCGGTGATGGCCGGCAGCCCGGCCAGGGTGGCCGGGATCTTGATGTAGAGGTTGGGCCGGTCGACCAGCCACCACAGCGCCTTGGCCTCGGCGACGGTGCGCTCGGTGTCGTGGGCGATGCGCGGGTCGACCTCGATGGAGACCCGGCCGTCGACGCCGTCGGTGCGGTCGTAGACCTCGCGCAGCACGTCGCAGGCCCAGCGCACGTCGTAGGTCGTGAGCATCCGCACGGCCTCGCCGACGTCGGTGCCGCGCAGGGCGAGGTCGCGCACCTGCTCGTCGTAGGCGGCGCCCTCGGACAGCGCCTTCTGGAAGATCGACGGGTTGGTGGTCACGCCGACGACGTGCGGAGTCGCGGACCAGGTCGGCGAGGTTGCCGGACTCGCAGGCGCTCGCGGGACAGGTCGTCGAGCCAGACCGCCACGCCCGCGGCGGACAGGTCGGCCAGGGGGTCGGTCACAGTGCGGCTCCTCGTGTCGGGGGGATCAGTTGCCGCTCGTGGTCATGCCCAGCTTCGACAGCGACGCACGCGCTGCGGCGACCACGCGCTCGGCGGTCAGGCCGAACTGCTCGTACAGCACGGTGTACGGGGCGCTGGCGCCGAAGTGCTCGAGCGAGACGCACTCGCCGTGCTCGCCGACCCACTCGTGCCAGCCCTGCGACGACGGCGGCCTCGACGGACACGCGGGCCTTGCACGTCGCTGCGGGAGGACCGTGCTGCTTGTAGGCCTCGTCCTGCGCGCGGAACCACTCGACGCACGGCATCGACACGACGCGGGTCGGGATGCCCTCGGCCTCGAGCGGCTCCTGCGCGGCGACGCAGATCTGCACCTCGGAGCCGGTGCCGACGAGCAGCACCTGCGGCGCGCCGTCGCGGGCGTCGCGCAGGACGTAGCCGCCGCGGGCGGCGCCCTCGGCGGAGCGCGAAGACCGAGCGGTCGAAGGTCGGCACGTTCTGCCGGGTCAGGCAGATGCCGGCCGGCCGGTCGGTGTGCTCGAGGACGGTGCGCCAGGCGACGGCGGTCTCGTTGGCGTCCGCCGGGCGGACGACGTCGAGGCCCGGGATCGCCCGCAGCGCGGCGAGGTGCTCGACCGGCTGGTGGGTCGGGCCGTCCTCGCCCAGGCCGATCGAGTCGTGCGTCCAGACGTAGGTGACCGGCAGCTGCATGAGCGCCGCCAGCCGCACGGCGCCGCGCATGTAGTCGCTGAAGACGAGGAAGGTGCCGCCGTAGACGCGGGTGCCGCCGTGCAGCGCGATGCCGTTCATGACGGCGCCCATGGCGTGCTCGCGGATGCCGAAGTGCAGCGTCCGGCCGTACGGGTCGGCGCCCTCGAGCGGGTTGCCCTCCGGCAGGAACGAGCGAGTCCTCGTCGATGGTCGTGTTGTTGCTCTCGGCGAGGTCGGCCGAGCCGCCCCACAGCTCGGGCACGACGGCGCCGAGCGCGGCGAGCACCTTGCCGCTGGCCTTGCGGGTGGCGACGCCCTTCTGGTCGGCCTCGAAGACCGGCAGCGCGTCGGCCCAGCCCGTCGGGCAGCCGGCGGGCGCTGCAGCCGGTCGTGCAGCGCCTTGCGCTCGGGGTTCGTCTCGGCCCAGGCGTCGTACGCCTCCTGCCACTCGGCGCGCAGCGCGCGGCCGCGGTCGACGACCTCGCGGGCGTGCTGCGACGACCTCGTCGGGGGCGTGGAAGTTGGTGTCGACCGGGAAGCCGATGGCCTCCTTGGTCAGGCGCACCTCGTCCTCGCCGAGCGCCGCGCCGTGGGCCTTGCCGGTGTTCTGCAGGTTCGGCGCCGGCCAGCCGATGATCGTGCGCATCGCGATGAACGACGGCCGGTCGGTCTCGTCGCGCGCGGCGATCAGCGCGGCGTGCAGCTCCTCGACGTCGTCGCCGTCCTCGACCCGCTGCACGTGCCAGCCGTACGCCTCGTAGCGCGCCAGGACGTCCTCGCTGAAGGCGGTCTGCGTGTCGCCCTCGATGGAGATGTGGTTGTCGTCGTAGAGCACGACGAGGTTGCCGAGGCGCTGGTGGCCGGCCAGCGAGCTGGCCTCGGCGCTGACGCCCTCCTGCGAGGTCGCCGTCGGAGGCGATGCACCAGATGGTGTGGTCGAACGGGCTCTGCCCGGCCGGGGCGTCCGGGTCGAGCAGGCCGCGCTCGTAGCGGGCGGCCATCGCCATGCCGACCGCGTTGCCGACGCCCTGGCCGAGCGGGCCGGTGGTGACCTCGACGCCGGGGGTGTGGCCGTGCTCGGGGTGGCCCGGGGTGAGCGAGCCCCACTGCCGCAGGTGGGCGAGGTCCTCGACGCGTGAGGCCGTAGCCGGACAGGAAGAGCTGGACGTAGAGCGTCAGGCTGGTGTGGCCGCAGGACAGCACGAAGCGGTCGCGGCCGGTCCAGTCCGGGTCGCTCGGGTCGTGCCGCAGCAGCCGCTGGTAGAGCAGGTACGCCGCCGGCGCCAGGCTCATCGCGGTGCCGGGGTGGCCGGAGCCGGCGGCCTCGACGGCGTCCATGGCGAGGGCGCGGGAGACGTCGACGGCCTGGCGGTCGAGGTCGGTCCACTCGAGGGCGGGGGCGGTCGGCGGAGTGCGCTCATGCGGCTGTCGGTCGCCTTCGTCGTGTCGGGAGGGAGTGCCGGTCGGTGCGGATCGCAGCCCTGATCTGGCCGACCCTAGACCTCAGCCGTCCCCTGCGCGTGCCCGCCGGTCGAACCCGGCCGCCCGGCAGGCCACGGCACCGGGGCCGGTCAGTAGACTCGCCGCGTGACGACGCTCGCCGATCCGACGGCCGCCGACGGCGCCGGCCGGCCCCCGGTCCCGAGCCGGCCGCCCGGCGCGGCTCGCGCGCGCCACCGTCGGCGCCTACGTCGCCCTCACCAAGCCGCGCATCATCGAGCTGCTGCTCGTCACGACGGTGCCGACGATGGTGCTCGCCGAGCAGGGCATGCCGTCGCTCGGGCTGGTGCTCGCCACGCTGGTCGGCGGCACGCTCGCCGCCGGCAGCGCCAACGCCCTGAACTGCTACTACGACCGCGACATCGACGTGCGTCATGCACCGCACCGCGCGCCGTCCGCTGGCGCAGCGCACCGTGCGCGCCGTTCAACGCGCTGGTCTTCGGGCTCGTGCTCGGCGTGCTGGCCTTCGTCGTGCTCTGCGCTGACGACCAACCTGCTGTCCGCCGTGCTCGCCGTCGCCGCGATCGCCTTCTACGTCGTCGTCTACACGATGCTGCTCAAGCGCCGCACCTCGCAGAACATCGTCTGGGGCGGCGCCGCCGGCTGCATGCCGGTGCTCATCGGCTGGTCGGCCGTGACCGGCACGCGTCGGCGTGGCCCGCGGTCGTGCTGTTCCTGGTCATCTTCTTCTGGACGCCGCCGCACTTCTGGGCGCTGGCGATGCGCTTCCGCGACGACTACGCCGCGGCCTCCGTGCCGATGCTGCCGGTCGTCGCGACGCCCGCGGTCGTGGCCGTCGCGGATCGTCGGCCTACTCCTGGGCGATGGTCGCCACCTCGCTGCTGCTCGTCGCGCCGGTCGGCCCGTCCGGCGCCGTCTACGGCGTCGAGCGCCGTGCGTGCTCGGCGCGGCGTTCCTGCGCGAGGCGCACCTGCTGCAGCGCCGCGTCCGGCGCGGCGGCGACGCCAGCGCCGATGCGGCTGTTCCACTGGTCGATCACCTACCTGGCGCTGCTGTTCCTCGCCGTCGCCGTCGACCCCTGCTCTGAGCGTGCGCGCCCGCCCGCGGGTGGCGCTGGCCACCTCCGCCGGCTTCCCCGGCCTGCACGTCGACGAGCGCCTCGCTGCTGGCGCCGCTCGACCGGCTCGGCGTCGACGCCGAGGCCGTCCGCTGGGACGACGGGGCCGTCGACTGGGCGTCGTACGACCTCGTCGTCGTGCGCTCGACGTGGGACTACACGACCCGGCGCGAGGAGTTCCTGGCGTGGGCGGCGTCGGTGCCCCGGCTGGCGAACCCGGCCGACGTGCTGGCCTGGAACACCGACAAGCGCTACCTCGCCGAGCTGGCCGCCGCCGGCGTCCCCGTCGTCCCGACCGCCTTCGTCGCGCCCGGCGAGGCGCTACGACGTGCCGGCGCACGAGCACGTCGTCAAGCCGACGGTCTCGGCCGGTGCGCGCGACACCCGGCGCTTCGCCGCCGGCGAGGACTCGCACCGCCCACGCCGCCGGCGCTGCTCGAGGCCGGCCGGACGGTCATGGTCCAGCCGTACCAGGCGGCGGTCGACGCGGCGGGCGAGACGGCGCTGCTGCGCTTCCTCGGCGCAGCACAGCCACGCGGCGCGCAAGGCGGCGGTGCTCGTGCCGACCCTCGCCAGCCCCGACGACGTGGCGATCGCGCCGCGGGTGGCCTCCCCGGCCGAGCTCGAGGTCGCGGAGGCCGCGCTCGCAGCGGTGCCGCATCGACGGGCCGCTGCTCTACGCGCGGGTCGACCTGGTGCCCGGCCCGGACGGCGCGCCGGTGCTCATGGAGCTCGAGCTCGACCGAGCCGTCGCTGTTCCTCCCGCAGGCGCCCGGCGCCGCCGACCGCTTCGCTCAGGCCGTCGCGGCGAGGTCAGCGGCCCGGGCTCGCTGACGACGGGCAGCCGGGACGGCGCCCGAGCGGGCCGCGGTCGCGCAGCGCGAGCACGGCGTGCACCGCCGCGACGGGCGTGAGGCAGGCGCCGACCAGGTGCAGCGCCGA
Organism: uncultured Actinomycetota bacterium; assembly: GCA_963844295.1. Lineage (GTDB taxonomy): Bacteria > Actinomycetota > Actinomycetes > Mycobacteriales > SCTD01 > SCTD01. Next base: position 97,209 of record CAWJNR010000001.1, read on the forward strand.
CGAGCAGCACCGGCAGCCCGGTGAAGTACTGCACGAAGCCGAGCGACGCCCTGGCCGAGCTCGACGGCGAGCAGCAGCGCCCATCGCCCGGACGGCCCGCTGCGGCGCGCCGGTCGCCTTGAGCGCCAGCCAGAAGGCGACGGTGACGCCGACGAGCAGGAAGACCAGGTCGGCGTGCAGCTGGCTCATCGTCTCGGGGTCCAGGCCGGTGCGACCGGCCTCGACGTCGCCGGAGTGCGGGCCGCTGCCGGTGACGACCGTCCCGACGACGAGGACGGCGGCGACCACGACCAGCAGCAGGGTGCCGAGCTGCCGCAGCGGACGGGCGACGACCGGCGTCGGCGGCAGGTCGCCCTCGCGGGCGCGCTGGTGCAGCACGACGGCGAGCGCGATGAGCACGATCGAGACCAGGAAGTGGCCCGACGACGGTCCACGGGTTGAGCCCGGTCAGGACGGTGATGCCGCCGAGGACCGCCTGCGCCGGGATGCCGAGCAGCACCAGCACGGCCAGCCGCCGCATGCCCGGCCGGCGCGGGCGCTGGCGCCACACGGCGACGGTGCGTGGCCAGCACGACGGCGAGCAGGACGAAGGTGAGCAGCCGGTTGCCGAACTCGATCACGCCGTGGACGGCGTACTCCTCGGTCGGCGTGTAGCTGGTCGTCGGTGCACCGCGGCCAGGTCGGGCAGCCGAGTCCGCTGGAGGTCAGCCGGACGGCGCCGCCGGTGACGACGATGGCGCTGTTGGCGACGACGCTGGCCAGCGCGAGCCGGCGGACGGTGCTGGGGGACACGCGCTCAAGCGTACGGCGGCTCGGGCAGCCGGGCCTGCCGCGCGGAGCGGCGGAGCCCGAGCACCGCGGCGACCCCGAAGCCGACCGACAGGACCACCCCGACGGAGAACAGCAGCCCCCACCGGAGGTCGCCGGCGAGCGGGGCCAGCGCGGCCGCGGCGACGCCCGAGCCGACGAACAGCGCCGCCGGCGAACAGCGACACCATGCCGGCCCGGCCCTCCGGGACGACCTCGGTCGCCCACGCCTGCATCGTCGAGTGCATCGACGCCCAGCCGGCGCCGACGAGCAGCGCCGCTCCGGCCACCACGACCGGCGACGTCGTCAGCGCCACCCCGCCGTACGCCACGGCGAGCCCGGCGGCGCCCAGGCCGACGAGCCGCTCGGGGGCCACGACGCCCGCGACCCGCTTGACGACGCGGCTGGCGAGCAGCAGCCCGACGCCGTACAGCGCGACCAGCGCCGCCCGCCTCGGTGGGCGAGGCGCCGCGGCTCTCGACGGCAGGGGCGAGGTAGGTGAGCAGGCCGAGCAGCGCTGCGCCCTCCACCAGCGCGAGCAGCAGCACCCGGCGGCCCCAGCGGGAGCGCAGGGCGGCGCCCGGGCCCGTCGTGCGACCCGGGGCCTGAGCCGGCTCGGGCAGCCGGTGCAGCACCAGCGCCAGGACCCCCGCCGCGGCGGCCGGCAGCAGGAAGCCGACCCGCCAGGAGACGGCGGCGGCGAGCACGCCGCCCAGGCCGATCGCGGCGGTGATGCCGATCGCCGTCGCGGCGTTGAGGTCCGTGAGCACCGCCTGACGCCGGTCGAACGGCACCACGTCGCCGATGTAGACCAGCGCCGACGGCACGGCCGCGGCGATGCAGGCGCCGGTCCCCGCCCGGGCCAGCACGAGCAGCTCGAGGCTGGGGGCGAGCGCCGACAGGACGCCGAGCACGGCGGCGCCGGACAGCGCGGCGCGCAGCGTGCGGACCCGCCCGAAGCGGTCGCTGAACAGCCCCCACAGCGGCTGGCTGAGGCCGTAGGTGAGGTAGTAGAGGGACGCCACGGCCGACGTCTCGGCCAGGCCGACGTCGAAGGCCGCGGCGATGGTGAGCAGCAGCGGGGCCACGACGAAGCGGTCGAACGCGCTGGTCAGGCTGGCGGCCTGCAGCATCCTGACCTGCGAGCGGAGGTCGCTCACTCCCAGCGGAAGAGCCGGCTGGCGGCCGCGAGCGACAGCACCGCCCACCCGGCGAGCACGAGCCAGCGGCTGCAGCGGCAGGCCCACCCCGTCGACCAGCACGTCGCGCAGGCCGGACGACAGCGCCGCGGTCGGCAGCAGCGACAGCACCGGCTCGGCCGCCGCCGAAGGCCGAGAGCGGGAAGAGGACCCCGCCGAGCACCAGCAGCACGAACCACAGCAGGTTGGCCGCGGCCAGCGTCGGTCAGGCCGCGCAGCGTGCCGCCGAGCAGCAGGCCGAGCCCGCTGAAGGCGGCCGTGCCGAGCACGACCAGGGCGAGCACCGCGAGCGACGGAGCCGCGCGGGTCCCAGCCGAGCGCGAGCCCGACCGCGGACAGCAGCGCCACCTGCAGCAGCTCGACCGCCAGCACGGCGAGCGTCTTGGCCAGCAGCAGCACCGAGCGGGGCAGCGGGGTGGCGCCGAGCCGCTTGAGCACGCCGTACTGCCGCTCGAAGCCGACGCCGATCGCCTGGCCGGTGAAGGCGGTGGACATGACGGCCAGCGCGAGGACGCCCGGCACGAAGAAGTCGGCCGCGCGCCGGCCCGTCGACCGGGATGAAGGGCACGGTCACGAGGACGACCAGCAGGCCCGAGCGGGATGACCAGGCTGAGCAGCACCTGCTCGCCGTTGCGCAGCACCAGCTTGAGCTCGGCGACGGTCTGCGCGGCCAGCATCCGCGCGCAGCGGGGCGGCGCCGGGCCGGGGCGCGAGCGCTCCGGGCGCCCAGGCCGTCACGTGCGCAGCCCCCGGCCGGTCAGCTCGAGGAAGACGTCCTCGAGGCTGCGCTGCTCGACCCGCAGGTCGGTCGGCCATCGCGTCGTTGGTCGGCGCACCAGGCGGTGACGGTGGCGAGCACCTGCGGGTCGATGGCCGCGCCGTGCGGGCCCTCGACGAGGTACTGCCCGGCCGGCGACTCCTTGGCCGCGCAGCCCGGGGGCAGGGCCATCAGCAGCTGGTCGAGGTCGAGCCCCGGCGTGGAGGCGGAAGCGCAGCTGGCCGGTCGCGCCGCGCGGGTCAGCTCGTGCACCGTGCCCGGCGGCGACGACCCGGCCGTGGTCGACGACGACGACGTCGTCGGCCAGCCGCTCGGCCTCGTCGAGCAGGTGGGTCGTGAGCACGATGGTCACGCCGTCGGCGCGCAGCGCCTCGACCAGCTCCCAGGTGGCGTGCCGCGCCTGCGGGTCGAGCCCGGCCGTCGGCTCGTCGAGGAAGACCAGCTCGGGCCGCCCGACGACGGCCAGCGCCAGCGACAGCCGCTGCTGCTGGCCGCCGGACAGCCGGCGGTACGGCGTGCGGGCGACCTCGACCAGGCCGAGCCGGTCGAGCAGGTCGTCCGGGTCGAGCGGGTGGGCGGCGTAGGAGGCGACCAGGCGCAGCATCTCGCCGCAGCGCAGGCCCGGGTAGGCGCCGCCGGCCTGCGGCATGACGCCGACCCGCGGGCGCAGCGCCGGGTCGCGGGGCGACAGCCCCAGCACCCGCACCTGCCGGCGTCGGCGGTGCGGAAGCCCTGGCAGACCTCGACCGTCGTCGTCTTGCCGGCGCCGTTCGGGCCGAGCAGCGCGAGCACCGTGCCGGGCCGCACCTGCAGCGACAGCTCGTCGACGACCGCGCCGCCCGCCGTACGGCTTGACCAGCCCGACGACGTCGAGAGCGGGCGCGGTCACGGCTCCAGGGTACGGGGGCAGCGCCCGGACCGCCCTGCGCGCGGCGCAGGTGAGGGCGCCCTTCGTGGCGGCGTCACCGCGCCCGGGCCCCGGCTGCGTTCGACGCGGGGCAGCATTTACGCGACACTGGCGTTGTGAAAACCGTGGAGCAGAGCAGAGCGCAGGGGTCGGGCACGCGCGAGCGCGTCCGCTCGCTGCTGCTCGCGCTCGGCCCGTCGACGGCGGCCGTGCTCGGCGAGCAGCTCGGCCTGAGCCCGGCGGCGGTCCGCAAGCACCTCGACGCGCTGCTCGCCGACGGCACCGTCACCACCCGCGAGCAGCGCGTCCACGGCCTGCGCGGCCGCGGCCGGCCGGCCCGGCTCTACGCCCTCACCGACGCCGGCCACGCCGGCGGCCCGGCGGCCTACGACGACCTCGCCGTCCGGCGCGCTGCGCTTCCTGGCCGAGTCCGGCGGCACCGAGGCGCGTCGAGCGCTTCGCCCAGGCCCGCGTCGCCGAGCTCGAGGCGCGCTACGCCGAGCAGATGGCCGCGACCGACGCCGCGGACCGACCGGCGGCGCTGGCCGACGCGCTGTCCGCCGACGGCTACGCCGCCACGACCTCCGAGCACGGCACGGGCGTCCAGCTCTGCCAGCACCACTGCCCCGTGCAGCACGTCGCGGCGGAGTTCCCCCAGCTGTGCGACGCCGAGACGGCGGCCCTCGGCCGCCTGCTCGACGTCCACGTCCAGAGACTCGCGACGATCGCCCACGGCGACGGCGTCTGCACCACCTTCATCCCGAGCGGGAAGGCACCACGATGACGACCACCCCAGACCAGGCAGTCGACGCCCTCGGCCTCGGCACCTACAAGTTCGGCTGGTCCGACTCCGACGTCGCCGGCTCCACCGCCGTGCGCGGCATCAACCCCGGCGTGGTCGAGAACATCTCGGCGCTCAAGAGCGAGCCGCAGTGGATGCTCGACATGCGCCTCAAGGGCCTCAAGCTGTTCGAGAAGAAGCCCATGCCGACCTGGGGCTCGGACCTGTCGGGCATCGACTTCGACAACATCAAGTACTTCGTGCGCTCCTCGGAGAAGCAGGCCACCAGCTGGGAGGACCTGCCCGAGGACATCAAGAACACCTACGACCGGCTCGGCATCCCGGAGGCCGAGAAGCAGCGCCTGGTCGCCGGTGTCGCCGCGCAGTACGAGTCGGAGGTCGTCTACCACTCGATCCGCGAGGACCTCGAGGAGAAGGGCGTCATCTTCGTCGACACCGACACCGGGCTGCGCGAGCACGAGGAGCTCTTCCGGGAGTACTTCGGCTCGGTCATCCCGGTCGGCGACAACAAGTTCGCCGCGCTGAACACCGCGGTCTGGTCCGGCGGCTCGTTCATCTACGTGCCCAAGGGCGTCAAGGTCGACATCCCGCTGCAGGCCTACTTCCGCATCAACACCGAGAACATGGGCCAGTTCGAGCGCACCCTGATCATCGCCGACGAGGGCTCCTCGGTGCACTACGTCGAGGGCTGCACCGCGCCGATCTACTCCAGCGACTCGCTGCACTCCGCCGTCGTCGAGATCATCGTGAAGAAGGACGCCCACGTCCGCTACACGACGATCCAGAACTGGTCGAACAACGTCTACAACCTGGTCACCAAGCGGACCGCCGTGCACGAGGGCGGCCGCATGGAGTGGATCGACGGCAACATCGGCTCCAAGGTCACGATGAAGTACCCCGCCTGCTACCTGCTGGGCGAGGGCGCCGTCGGCGAGACCCTGTCGATCGCGTTCGCCGGCGAGGGCCAGCACCAGGACGCCGGCGCCAAGATGGTGCACGCCGCGCCCCGCACCACGAGCAACATCGTGAGCAAGTCGGTCGCCCGCGGCGGCGGCCGGACCTCCTACCGCGGCCTGGTCCAGGTCCAGGAGGGCGCGCACGGCTCCAAGAGCAACGTCGTCTGCGACGCCCTGCTCGTCGACACGATCAGCCGCTCCGACACCTACCCGTACGTCGACGTGCGCGAGGACGACGTGTCCCTCGGCCACGAGGCGACGGTCTCCAGGGTCGGCGAGGACCAGCTCTTCTACCTGATGAGCCGCGGCCTGTCCGAGCAGGAGGCGATGGCGATGGTCGTGCGCGGCTTCGTCGAGCCGATCGCCCGCGAGCTGCCCATGGAGTACGCGCTCGAGCTCAACCGGCTCATCGAGCTGCAGATGGAGGGTTCCGTTGGCTAGCAGCTCCATGTCGGACGCGCTCGCCACCGAGCGCGCCGCTCTCAAGGACACCGGCGGCATCATGGACGGCTCGGTCGCGGTCGGCGTCAAGCCGTCCACCCCGCGCAGCCCGGCCGACGTGCGCCCGGAGCGGGTCCGCTCCAGCGACCCCGAGGCCTACGGCGCCCCGACCGGCCGCGAGGAGGAGTGGCGCTTCACGCCGCTCGACCGGCTGCGGCCGCTGCTCGACGGCGCCGCCGTCCGACGCCCGCCTGCAGGTCGAGAGCGAGCTGCCCGCGGGCGTCGAGCTCCTCGAGCTGGCGAGCGCGGAGCTGGACGTGCCCGTTCCCGTCGACCGGCTGTCGGCGCTCGCGCTGCAGCGGGCCGGCACGGCACTGGTCGTCCGGGTCCCCAAGGGCCTCGAGCTGACCGAGCCGGTCGTGCTCCGCCTGAGCGGCACCGGCACCGGCGAGGTCGTCTGGGGCCACGTCGTCCTCGACGTCGCCGAGCAGGCCAGCGCGACGATCGTCGTCGAGCACACCGGCAGCGCCCACTACGCCTCGGTCGTCTCCGTGCTCGTCGGCGACGCCGCGTCGCTGCAGCTCGTGCAGGTCCAGGACTGGGCCGACGACGCCGTGCACGGCGCCCACGTCGCGACCCGCCTCGGCCGCGACGCCCGCCTCGTGTCGACCCAGGTCACCCTGGGCGGCGACCTGGTCCGTATCGGCGAGACCGTCGACTTCACCGGCCCCGGCGGCGACGTCGAGCTGCGCGGGGTCTCCTTCGCCGACGGCGGCCAGCACCTCGAGCACCGCCTGCTGGTCGACCACACGGCGCCGAGCTGCCGCAGCCGCGTGCTCTACAAGTCCGCGCTGCAGGGCGACGAGGCGCACACCGTCTGGGTCGGCGACGTCGTCATCCGGGCGGCCGCGACCGGCACCGACACCTACGAGCTCAACCGCAACCTGCTGCTGACGCCCGAGGCGCGGGCCGACTCGGTCCCGAACCTGGAGATCGAGACCGGCGAGATCTCCGGCGCCGGCCACGCCAGCGCCACCGGCCGCTTCGACGACGAGCAGCTGTTCTACCTGCAGTCCCGCGGCATCCCGGCCGACGCCGCCCGGCGCATGGTCGTGCGCGGCTTCTTCGCCGAGGTCATCGAGGCCATCGGCGTGCCCGCCCTCGAGGAGCGCCTCATGGGCGTCGTCGAGACCGAGCTCGAGCGGGCGTTCGCATGACCGCACCGCAGCAGCCCTCGCACGCCTCCGGCATGACGAAGGCCGCTCGCTGTCCGAGCTCGCCGAGGACAGCGCGATCCGCGTCGAGCTGGCCGGCCGTCCCGTGTGCATCGCCCGCTCCGGCGGCGAGGTCTTCGCGATCGCCGACGTCTGCTCGCACGCCGACGTCGCGCTGTCCGAGGGCGACGTCGAGGACGGCAAGATCGAGTGCTGGCTGCACGGCTCGCTGTTCGACCTGCGCACCGGCGAGCCCACCGGGCTGCCCGCCACGCGCCCCGTGCCCACCTTCCCCGTGACCGTCGAGGGCGATGACGTCCTCGTGCAGATGGAGCCCTGACCCGATGACCACCCTCGAGATCCGCGGCCTGACCGTCGCCGTCGAGGACACCGAGATCCTCACCGGCGTCGACCTCACGATCCGCTCCGGCGAGACCCACGCGATCATGGGCCCGAACGGCTCGGGCAAGTCGACGCTGGCCTACGCCATCGCCGGCCACCCGAAGTACACCGTCACCGGCGGCACCGTGACCCTCGACGGCGAGGACGTCCTCGCCATGAGCGTCGACGAGCGGGCCCGCGCCGGCGTGTTCCTGGCGATGCAGTACCCCGTCGAGGTGCCCGGCGTCTCGGTCTCGAACTTCCTGCGCTCGGCGGCCACGGCCGTCCGCGGCGAGGCCCCCAAGCTGCGCCTGTGGGTCAAGGAGCAGAAGGAGGCGATGTCGCGCCTCGAGATGGACCCGGCGTTCGCCGAGCGCAGCGTCAACGAGGGCTTCTCCGGCGGCGAGAAGAAGCGCCACGAGATCCTCCAGCTCGAGCTGCTCCAGCCGAAGATCGCCGTGCTCGACGAGACCGACTCCGGCCTGGACGTCGACGCCCTGCGCGTCGTGTCCGAGGGCGTGAACCGGGTGCGCGCGACCGGCGACACCGGCGTCCTGCTCATCACGCACTACACGCGGATCCTCAACTACATCAAGCCCGACTTCGTCCACGTCTTCGTCAAGGGCCGGATCGTCGACGAGGGCGGCCCGGAGCTCGCCGACGAGCTCGAGGCGAACGGCTACGCCAAGTACGTCGGGGCCGACACCGCTGCGGCCGCCGGCCGCTCGCTGCCGACCGGCCCCGTGCTGCCCGGCGCGGTGACCACGGCATGACGTCCCTGCTCACGCCGTCGACGTCGTACGACGTCGACGCCGTGCGCGCCGACTTCCCGGTCCTGTCCCGGGAGGTCAACGGCCGTCCGCTCGTCTACCTCGACAACGCCTCCAGCTCGCACAAGCCGCGCCAGGTGCTCGACGCCGAGCGCGCCTTCGTCGAGCAGCACTACAGCAACGTGCACCGCGGCGTGCACACGCTGAGCCAGGAGGCCACCGACGCCTACGAGGCGGCCCGCGACACCGTCGCGCGCTTCCTCGGCGCGCCGGACAGCCACGAGCGTCGTCTTCACCAAGAACGCCACCGAGGCCTACAACCTGGTGGCCTACTCCTTCGGCAACGCCGCTGCCGGGAGCCGGTTCGCGCTCGGCCCGGGCGACGAGGTCTGCGTCACCGAGATGGAGCACCACTCCAACCTCGTGCCGTGGCAGATGCTCTGCGAGCGCACCGGCGCGACGCTGCGCTGGATCCCGCTCACCGACGACGGCCGGCTCGACCTCAGCGACCTGGAGTCCCTGGTCAACGAGCGCACCAAGGTGCTGGCCTTCGTGCACGTCAGCAACATCCTCGGCACCGAGAACCCCGTCGACGTCCTCGTCGCCCGGGCCCGCGAGGTCGGCGCGCTGACCCTGCTCGACGGCGCGCAGTCGGCCCCCCACCAGCCCGTCGACGTCGTGGCGCTCGGCGTCGACTTCTTCGTGCTGACCGGCCACAAGATGCTGGCGCCCTCCGGGCGTCGGCGTGCTCTGGGGCCGTCGCGAGCTGCTCGACGCGATGCCGCCCTTCCTCGGCGGCGGCTCGATGATCGAGGTCGTCCAGATGAGCGGCTCGACCTACGCCGCGGCTCCCGAGCGCTTCGAGGCCGGCACCCCGGTCATCAGCCAGGCGGTCGCGCTGGCCGCCGCCTGCGACTACCTGCAGGAGATCGGCCTGGACCGCGTCCTGGCGCACGAGCAGGCGCTCACCGCGCGGCTGATCGACGGGATCCGCGGCCTGCGCGGCGTCTCGGTCATCGGCCCCGACTCGATGGAGTCGCGCGGGGCGGCGGTGTCGTTCGCGATCGAGGGCGTGCACCCGCACGACGTCGGCCAGTCGCTGGACGAGCTCGGCATCGCCGTGCGCGTCGGCCACCACTGCGCCGCCCCGGTCTGCCGCCGCTACGGCGTGCCGGCCACCACGCGGGCCTCGTCGTACCTCTACAACACGCCGGGGCGAGATCGACGCTCCTGCTGGAAGGGATCACCTCGGTGCAGCGGTTCTGGTCCGGCATGAGCGAGTCGATGTACCAGGAGATCATCCTGGACCACTACAGGAACCCCCACCACAAGGGCCTGCGCGACCCGTACGACGTCGAGGTGCACCACGTGAACCCGACCTGCGGCGACGAGGTGACCCTGCGCGTGCGCGTCGCCGACGGCGTGGTGCAGGACGTGTCCTACGACGGGCAGGGCTGCTCGATCAGCCAGGCCAGCACGTCGGTGATGACCGACCTGGTCATCGGCAAGCAGGTCGACGAGGCGCTGCGCACGTCCGAGGCCTTCCTCGAGCTCATGCAGAGCCGCGGGAAGGTCGAGCCGGACGAGGACGTGCTGGAGGACGGCATCGCCTTCGCGGGCGTGAGCCGCTACCCGGCGCGCGTGAAGTGCGCGCTGCTGGGGTGGATGGCCTGGAAGGACGCGACCGCGCAGGCGGTCGCGCAGCGTTGACCGCGACCGCGCAGGCGGTCGCCCACTCGAGAGAAGGACAGTCATGAGCGAGACGACCACCCCCGCCGAGACGGTCCTGGCGACGCCGACCGAGGCCGACGCGCCGCGGACCAAGGCGACCGACGACGACGTCATCGAGGCGATGAAGGACGTCGTCGACCCCGAGCTCGGCATCAACGTCGTCGACCTCGGGCTGCTCTACGGCCAGCAGGTGCACGACGACAACACCGTCACCCTCGACATGACGCTCACCAGCGCGGCCTGCCCGCTGACCGACGTCATCGAGGACCAGACCCGGGCGGCCCTCGCGCCGCTCGTCGACGACGTGCGGATCAACTGGGTGTGGATGCCGCCGTGGGGCCCGGACAAGATCACCGACGACGGTCGGGACCAGCTGCGGGCGCTCGGCTTCAACGTCTGACGGTTCGCGACGTCTGCCCCGCTTCGCGAAGGGTAGGCAGCAGGGGTCGTTCTGACCCGAGGTGGTGACGACGGTGAGCCCCCACTCCCCGTACCCGGACCCGCGGCTCCCGCCTTGGCCGGGCTTCGCCGTGGCGGCCGAGGCGGCTGTGCGCGAGCTGGCCGACGACCTCGGCCTGGACCTGTGGCTGGTCACGGCCCTGCAGGAGGACCAGCAGGTCGTCGTCGCCGCGGCCGGGCCGTGGTCCGCGCTGGCCGCACCCGGGACGGCCTTCGCCTGGCAGGACTCGTTCTGCCTGCGGATGACCGCGCGACAGGGTCCGACGATCGCCCCCGACGTGCACGAGGTGCCGGCCTACGCCGCGGTCGCCACCGGGGTGCTGGCCCGGGTGCGCGCCTACGTCGGCGTGCCGCTGGAGGGCGAGGACGGCACCTTCTTCGGCACGCTGTGCGCCTTCGCCGGCGACCCGCAGCCCGACTCGCTGTTCTCGGTGCTGCCGCGGGTGCAGTTCGCCGCCCAGATGCTCAGCACCCTGCTCGCGCGCGAGCAGTTCGCGCGCGAGCGGTCCGAGGAAGCGGCCGCTGCTCAGGCCCTGGCCGGGGAGGACGGGCTCACCGGGCTGCGCAACCGGCGGAGCTGGGAGGCCGCGCTGGTGCACGAGCAGGAGCGGGTCCAGCGCTACGGCACGACCGCGGCCGTCGTGCTGCTCGACGCCCTGCGGGCGGAGGAGGACGCCTCGGAGGAGGACCTGCTCACCGGCACCGCAGCCGTGCTCCGCACCGTCGCGCGTCCGGTGGACGTCCTGGCCCGGCTCGGCGGGCACGAGTTCGGGGTGCTGGCCGTGCAGGGCACGCCCGGCGGCGTCCAGGCGCTGTCGGCGCGCCTCCGGGTGCACCTGCGCGCGGCCGGGCTGGTGGTCGCGCTCGGCACCGCCGTGCGGCGGGCAGGGGAGGACCTCAGCGACACCTGGCAGCGGGCCGATGCCGTGCTCGCCCGCGACCGCACGCGGCGGGCGCGCCTCCCGCAGCCGGGGCCGAAGCGCTAGACCCCGCCTAGACGGACCCGGAGAACGTGTCGCAGGAGTTCGGGTCGCCGGACGACAGGCCGGTCCGGAACCACGTCTGCCGCTGCTCGGCCGAGCCGTGCGTCCAGGACTCCGGGTCGACCCGGCCCTGCGCCTTCTCCTGGATCCGGTCGTCGCCGACCGCCGCGGCTGCGGACAGGCCCTCGTCGATGTCGGCGTCGTCGATCGTGAGGTAGCCCGTGTCGACCGCGTTGGCGGCCCACACGCCGGCGTAGCAGTCGGCCTGCAGCTCCAGCCGGGTCGAGGCGCCCTGCGGACCGGTCTGGTCGGGCAGCTGCCGCGAGCGCTCGCTCTGCCCGGTGAGGTTCTGCACGTGGTGGCCGTACTCGTGCGCGATGACGTACGCCTGGGCGAAGTCGCCGCCGCTCGCGCCGTACTGGGTGCGCAGCACCTCGAAGAACGCAGGTCGAGGTAGATGCCCATGTCCGGCGGGCAGTAGAACGGGCCGACCGCCGAGGTGGCCGAGCCGCAGGCGGTGGTCGTCGAGCCGCTGAACAGCTCGGTCTGCGCCGGCTGGTAGCCCTCGCACCGTCTCGGCCCAGTAGGCCTGCACGCTGTTGACGACGCCGACGACGCGGCAGTCCTCGTCGCGGTCGGCGTCGGCGCCGGTCCGGCAGCGCTCGTCGAGGTCGGACGTGCTCGTGCTGCCGGTGCCGGTGCCGGTGCCGAGCGACTCGCCGCCGCCGCCGAGGTCGGCCGGGTTGACGCCGAGCACCAGCGCGATCAGCAGGCCGACGATGCCGAGGCCGCCGCCGCCGATGGCCATCCCGCGACCGCCGCCGCCCCGCCGCCCCCGGACGTCGCAGACCTGCGAGGTGTCGAGGCGGGCGCTGTCGCGGAAGTCCATGCGGGGGGTCCTTCCACCGGGCGAGGACCGCGTACCCTAGGGGCGTGCACCTGACGCTGGACTGAGCCGTGCGGCCGTCTGCCCGCCCGAGCACGTCCCGCCCTCAGAGGAGCACTCGCATGATCACCGTCCAGGACGTCGAGCTGCGCGCCGGCGCGCGCCTGCTGCTCGACGGCGTGACCTTCCGGGTCCAGCCCGGCGACCGGATCGGCCTGGTCGGCCGCAACGGCGCCGGCAAGACGACGCTGACCAAGACGCTCGCGAAGCAGACCCTGCCGGCCGCCGGGAGCATCACGCACAGCGCCCCGGTCGGCTACCTGCCGCAGGACCCGCGCACCGGCGACCTCGACGTGCTGGCCCGCGACCGGGTGCTGTCGGCCCGCGGCCTCGACGAGATCATGCGCAACCTGGAGAAGGTCCAGGTCCAGCTGGCCGAGCGGCCCGACGACGCCGACGTCCTGGAGCGGTACGGCCGGCTCGAGGAGCGGTTCACCGCGCTCGGCGGCTACGCCGCCGAGGCCGAGGCCGCCCGCATCTGCTCGAACCTCGGCCTGCCCGAGCGCGCCCTCGGCCAGCAGCTCGGCACGCTGTCCGGCGGTCAGCGCCGCCGCATCGAGCTGGCCCGCATCCTGTTCTCCGACGCCACGACGCTGCTGCTCGACGAGCCGACCAACCACCTCGACGCCGACTCGATCGTCTGGCTGCGCGGCTACCTGCAGAAGCACCAGCGGCGGGCTGATCGTCATCAGCCACGACGTCGAGCTGCTCGAGGCCGTGGTCAACAAGGTCTTCCACCTCGACGCCAACCGGGCCGAGCTCGACCAGTACAACGTCGGCTGGAAGACCTACCTGCCAGCAGCGCGAGACCGACGAGAAGCGGCGCAAGCGCGAGCGCGTCAACGCCGAGAAGCAGGCCGGCGTGCTCAACGCGCAGGCCGAGAAGATGCGCGCCAAGGCCACCAAGGCCAAGGCCGCGCAGGGCATGTTCAAGCGGGCCGAGAAGCTGCTGGCCGGCGTCGAGGGCGAGCGCGCCCAGGACCGCGTGGCCAAGCTGCGCTTCCCCGAGCCGGCGCCCGTGCGGCAAGACGCCGCTCACCGCGACCGGGCTGTCCAAGTCGTACGGCTCGCTCGAGATCTTCACCGACGTCGACCTCGCGATCGACCGCGGCGCGCGGGTCGTCGTGCTCGGGCTCAACGGCGCCGGCAAGACGACGCTGCTGCGCGTGCTGTCCGGCACCGAGCTGCCCCGACACCGGCGAGGTCGTGCCGGGCCACGGCCTGCGGCTGGGCTACTACGCGCAGGAGCACGACACGCTCGACACCGACCGGACCGTGCTGGAGAACATGCGCTCCAGCAGCCCCGACCTCGCCGAGCCCGAGGCGCGGCGGGTGCTCGGCTCGTTCCTGTTCAGCGGCGACGTCGTGCACCAGAAGGCCGGCACGCTGTCCGGCGGCGAGAAGACCCGGCTCGCGCTCGCGACGCTGGTCGTCAGCGGCGCCAACGTGCTGCTGCTCGACGAGCCGACCAACAACCTCGACCCGGCCAGCCGCGAGGAGGTCCTCGGCGCGCTCGCGACCTACAAGGGCGCGGTCGTCCTGGTCACCCACGACGAGGGCGCCGTGATCGCCCTGCAGCCCGAGAAGGTGCTGCTGCTGCCGGACGGCGTCGAGGACCAGTGGAGCGACGACTTCGCCGACCTGGTCGCCCTGGCCTGACGCCCGCGCCGGCGCGCCCCCGCCGGTGATCGTTCCCCGCGTGCCCCGCGACACGCAGCCAGCGGCCGCACGAGGGGAAGATCAGCGCAGCCCCGGCACCAGACTCGGCGTGATCTTCCCGTCCTGCGCCGCGACACGCAGCCAGCGGCCGTACGAGGGGAAGATCAGCTCGCTCCGGGAGGAGCTCGGGGGCGGGGCCGCGGACTAGCGGGGCGGGAAGGCGCGCACCGGGTGGCCGGCCTCGACCGCCGCGGTCACGGCAGCCCCGACCGGGACGTCGACGGTGTGCGGCTGGATCGAGCGCACCAGCGCACCCGAGGGCAGGCGCAGCGTGTAGACGTAGCTCGCGCCGCGGAACTCGCGCCGGTCGACGACCGCGGTGCCGCCAGGCGGGTGAACGTCACCTCGTGCGGCCGGAGCATGACCTCGACCGCGCCGGTGGAGACGGGGGTCGCGGCCAGCCGGCCGAGCTCGGTGTCGACCCGCGTCGCCGTCGCCGGTGCCCGGCACGAAGTCGGCCTCGCCGAGCAGGGTCGCGGAGAAGCGGGTGGCCGGCGCGTGGAAGGCGTCGGCCGGCTCGGCGACGTGCTCGAACCGCCCGCGCCGCATGACCGCGACCCGGTCGCCGACGGCGAGCGCCTCGGCCTGGTCGTGGGTGACGAAGACGCCGGCCGCGCCGGTCTCGTGCAGCGCGGCGACGGTCGGCCTCGCGCACGCTGGTGCGCAGGCCGCTGTCGAGGTTGCCGAACGCCTCGTCGAACAGCACGACGCTCGGGCGACGGCGCGAGCGCGCGGGCGAGCGCCACGCGCTGCTGCTGGCCGCCGGACAGCTCGTGCGGGTAGCGCCGGCCCGAGGTCCGGCAGGTCGACGAGCTCGAGCAGCTCGGCGACCCGGGCCGCCCGGTCCCGGCCGCGGGGCAGGCCGAAGGCGACGTTGTCGGCGACCCGCAGGTGCGGGAACAGCGCGGCGTCCTGGAAGACGACGCCGACCCGGCGCTGCTCGGGCGGGACCCAGGTGCGCGGTCCGGCGACCTCCCGGCCGTCGACCTCGACGGTGCCGGCGTCGGGCTCGAGCAGCCCGGCCAGGAGCAGCAGCAGGGTCGACTTGCCGCAGCCGCTGGGGCCGACGAGCGCGACCAGCTCGCCCGCAGCGACCTCGAGGCTGACGTCGTCGACCGCCGGCACCTGTGCCGAAGCGCTTGGAGACGCCGGACAGCCGCGCGGCGGCGGTCATCGCGCCACCCCGGCGAGCGCGACGTCGTGGTCGCCGTCCTCGAGCGGCGGGCAGCACGTCGACGGCGTCGTCGGCGAGCTCGGCGTCGTCGTCGCCGCGGAACAGCAGCACGACGGGGATCATCGCAACCGCGACGATGGCCAGCGCGGGCAGCCCCGCCATCTCGTAGCGCGAGTCGGCGGCGAGCTGCCAGACGCGGACGGCGAGGGTGTCGAAGCCGAACGGCCGCAGCAGCAGCACGATCGGCAGCTCCTTGAGCGCGTCGACGGCGACGAGCACCGCGGCGACGGCGAGCCCGGAGCGGGCCAGCGGCAGGTGCACCCCGGACAGGACGCGGCGCGGGGCGGCGCCGAGCGACAGCGCGGCCGAGGTGAGCGAGGGGGAGACGCTCGCCAGCCGCGCCTCGGTCGTCGTGTAGCCCAGCGCCAGGAAGCGGGCCGTGTAGACGACGACGAGCGCGGCGACCGAGCCGGTGACCAGGCCGGCGCCGCCGGGCAGGCCCAGCGCGTCGAGCACCGGCGCGCGACGGCCGCCAGCACGAGCAGCGCGCCGATCGCCAGGACCGGCGCCGGGACGGCGTAGCCGGACACCGTGGCCTGCACGCCGAGCGCGATCCGCCGGCGGCCGTCGACCCGGGCGGCGTGCACGAGCAGCAGCGAGACCACCACGACCACGACGGCGACCTGCGCGGCGAGCAGCACGCTGTTGGCGGCGGCGGTCAGGAAGCCGGCGTCGAAGCTGCCGCCCGGCGCCCTGCAGCGGCGTGGTGGTCGACCAGGAGACGAGCGTGACGACCGGGATGCCGACCGACAGCAGCAGCACGCTGCCGCACGCCGCGGTCGCCGCCCAGCCGCGGACGCCGGTCAGCCGCACCGCCGGCATCGGCGTCGTGTCGTGGACGGTGGGGGAGAAGCGGGCACCGCGCCGCAGCCAGCGCTCGCCGCCGAGCAGCGCGAGCGCGAGCAGCAGCACGAGCAGCGCCAGCACGGTGGCCGCCGGGCGGTCGAACTGCCCGCGCCAGACCTTGTAGATGCCGACCGACAGGGTGTCGACGCCGAAGTACTGCACGGTCGCGAAGTCCGACAGCGTCTCGAGGGCCACGAGCAGCGCCCCCGCGGCCAGCGACGGCCGGGCCAGCGGCAGCACGACCCGCCGGGCCGCCTGCAGCGGCCGCAGCCCGAGCGTGCGGGCGGCGCCGTACGGCGTGGCGGCCTGGTCGCGGAAGGCGACCCGGGCCAGCAGGTAGACGTACGGGTAGAGCGTGAGGACGAGGACCGCCGCCGCGACGGGCAGGGTGCGCACCGGCGGGAACGGCGCGTCGTCGCCGAGCACCGCCCGCCAGCCGGTCTGCACCGGGCCCGGGGAAGACTGAGCAGCGACGACCAGACCAGCCCGAGGATGTACGCCGGGACGGCCATCGGCAGGACGAGCATCCACTGCAGCGCCCGGCGGCCGGGGAAGCGGTACGCCGTCGTCAGCCAGGCCAGGCCGGCGCCCAGGGCGGTCGCGCCGGCCAGGACCAGGCGCGAGCAGGGCGAGCGTGGTGCCCAGCAGCGGGACCCAGCCCGAGTCGGCGACCCGCCCCCACGGGGCGGCGCCGGCCGTCACGACGCCGACCGCCACGGCGAGCACGGGCAGCAGCACCAGCGCCGCCGCCGTGACGACGACGACGGTGCTGGAGCGACGGCCCGCGCGGGAGGTCACCGGTAGCCGGCGTCCGTCAGCAGCTGGACGGCCTCGGCGTTGTAGCGGCCGAGCTCGCCGACGTTGAGCTCGTCGCGGCGGAACTCGCCCTGCTCGCGGAGCACCTCGACCGGCTCGACCGAGCGGTTGACGGGGTACTCGAAGTTGCCGTCGACGAACAGCGACTGCCCCTCGGTGGCGAGCCACTCGAGGAAGCGGGTCGCCGAGGCCACGTCGTCGGCGGAGCGGGTCACGCCGGCGCCGCTGATGTTGACGTGGGTGCCGGTGGTCTCCTGGTTCGGGAAGGAGATGCCCAGCGGCGAGGTCGGGGTCCTCGGCCAGCTCGCGGGCGACGTAGTAGTGGTTGGTGACGCCGACGTCGCAGCCGCCGGCGGCGACCGTGCGCACGATCTCGGTGTCGTTGGCGAGGATCTGCGGGTCGTTGGCCATCCAGCCCTCGACGACCTCGGCCGCCGCCTCCGGGCCCTCGTCGGCGATGATCGACGCGACCAGCGACTGGGTGTAGGCGCTGGTGGAGGTGCGGAAGCAGAGCCGGTCGGCCCACTGCGGGTCGCCGAGCGCCGCGTAGGTCGACAGCTCGGCCGGGTCGACCTCGTCCGTGTTGTAGATGATCACGCGGGCCCGCTCGGACAGGCCGTACCAGCGGCCCTCGGGGTCGCGCAGGCTGGCCGGGACGGCCGCCTCGAGCTCGGCGGACTCGACCGGCTGCAGCAGCTCCTGCTCGGCGGCCAGCGAGAGGTTCGCGACGTCGACGGTCATGTAGACGTCGGCCTCGCTGTCCTCGCCCTCGGCCTGCAGCCGCTCGCGCAGCTCGGCGTCGCTGCCGTTGAGGAACTCCACCTCGATGCCGGTCTCCTCGGTGAAGCGGGCGTACGCCTGCTCCGCGCCGTAGGACCGGGCCGAGTAGACCTGGATCGCCGGACCGTCGCTCGCCGACCCACGATGCCGCACCCGGAGACCAGCAGCGGGACCGCCACCAGGGCGAGGGTTCCGAGGGGGGAGCGCAGGCGCACGAGGGTCCTTCCGAGAGCGGGTTAGGGCAGCCTTCCTTAGCCTACGCCCGGTGCCGGTCGGCCCGCGCGCCCGGACTGGACCGATCTGCCCGGCTCGGGTTGGGGAAGATCGCGCTGGGAACAGGCCCTGCGACCAGCAGGACCAGCGGAAGAAGAGGGCACCTCGTGGCAGAGCTCAAGAAGGGCAGCAGGGTCACCGGCGGCGAGCGCGACAAGCTGGCCGCTGACCTGAAGAAGCGGTACGAGGCGGGGAGAGTCATCCGACTGCTCGCCGAGTCCTCGGGCCGGTCGTACGGCTTCGTGCACCGGATCCTCAACGAGTCCGGCGCGACGCCTGCGCGGCCGCGGCGGCGCCACCCGCAAGAAGAGCGCCTAGCCCGCTCTCCGGACGACCGGGCCGGTCACCTGCCGCACGCAGGTGGCCGGCCCCGCCGCTGCCCCGGCCGGGCACGCAGCAGGGGCGGGTGACAGGCTGGCCGCCGCACCGCAGACCCACCTCACACGCTCGGGAGCCCCACAGATGGACATGTCGCTGACGCCGGAGCAGGACGCCGTCCGCAAGGCGGTCAAGGAGTGGGTGGACGACGTCGTCGCCCCGCCCGCCCTGAAGAACGACCGCGAGGAGCGCTTCCCGCAGGAGGCGCTCGACGGCCTCAAGCAGACCGGCTTCATCGGCCTGTCGATCCCCGAGGAGTTCGGCGGCGGCGGCGGCGACCCGATGTCCTACGTCCTCTACATCGAGGAGCTCGGCCGCGGCGACGCCAACGTCCGCTCGATCGTCAGCGTGCACCTCGGCCTGGTCGCCGGCTCGATCGAGCGCTGGGGCACCGCAGGAGCAGAAGGAGCAGTGGCTGCCGCGCATGGCCACCGGCGAGGTGCTCGGCTGCTTCGGCCTGACCGAGCCCGACTACGGCTCGCAACCCGGCCGACCTGCAGGCGACGGCGGTCAAGCAGCCCGACGGCGGCTACGTCCTCAACGGCAACAAGATCTTCATCACCAACGGCACCATCGCCGGCGTCACGCTGTTCATGGCCCGCACCGGCGGTCCCGGGCGCCAAGGGCGTCAGCGCCTTCCTCGTGCCCGAACGACGCCCCCGGCTTCGAGGCCAAGGCCATCCACGGCAAGCTCGGGCTGCGCTCCTGCGACACCGCCGAGCTGGTGCTGCGCGACGTCAAGGTCGGCCCCGAGGCGCTGCTCGGCGGCGAGGAGGGCAAGGGCATCCGCGTCGCGCTCACCGCGCTCAACGACGGCCGCATGTCGCTCGGCGCGTCCTGCACCGGGCTCGGCCAGGCCGCCCTCGACACGATGGTCGCCTACACCAAGGACCGCGTGCAGTTCGGCAAGCCGGTCGCCGGCCACCAGCTCGTGCAGGCGCTCATCGCCGACACCGCCGTCGAGGTCGACTGCGCGCGGCTGCTCACCTACCGGGTCGCCGACCTCAAGTCGCGCGGCGAGGACTACTCGCTGGCCGCCTCCAAGGCCAAGTACTACGCCAGCGAGATGTCGGTCCGCGCGGCCAACGCGTGCGTCCAGGCGCACGGCGGCTACGGCTACATCGACGAGTACGCCGCGGGGAAGTACCTGCGCGACGCTCGCGTTACCACGCTGTACGAAGGCACGTCGCAGATCCAGCAGCTGATCATCGGCCGCGCGCTCACGGGGATCTCAGCCTTCTAGAGCGCACCGCTCGGAGGGAGGTCGACGCGTGTCCGACCTCCACCAGTTCTCGGTCATGCGGTCCTTCCGCAAGGACCCCACGGTCGCGGAGAAGAAGCTCGCGCCGGGCACCGCGAAGCGCATCGCGCGCTTCGCGGCGCCCTACCGCCGCGAGCTGACGCTGTTCCTCGTCCTCATCGTGGCGGCGGCGTTCCTCGCCGTGCTCAACCCGCTGATCTTCAAGAAGATCATCGACGACGGCATCGGCACCAACCCGCCGGAGACCGGCGACCAGGGGCTGGTCGTCGCGCTCGCGCTGCTCGTCGCGGGCCTCGCGATCGTCGACGCCGGGCTCCAGCTGTGGTCGCGCTGGTGCTCGACGCGCATCGGCGAGGGCCTGATCTTCGACATGCGCTCGCAGGTCTACACGCACATCTCGCGCATGCCGATCGCCTTCTTCACCCGCACCCAGACCGGCGCGCTGATCAGCCGGCTCAACAACGACGTGCTCGGCGCGCAGCAGGCCTTCACCGGCACGCTGTCGGGCGTCGTCAGCAACGTCATCGGCGTCGTGCTGACGCTCATCGCGATGCTGGTGCTGTCCTGGCAGATCACCCTGCTGTCGCTGGTGCTGCTGCCGGTCTTCGTCATCCCGGCCAAGCTCATCGGCACCAAGCTGCAGGCGCTGACGCGCGAGTCGTACGCGCTCAACGCCCAGATGACCAACACGATGACCGAGCGCTTCAACGTCTCGGGGGCGCTGCTGGTCAAGCTGTTCGGCCGCCCGGAGGTCGAGGAGACCTCGTTCCGCGACAAGGCCGGCCGGGTGCGCGACATCGGCATCACGAGCGCGATGTACGGCCGCGTCTTCTTCGTCTCGCTGACCACCGTCGCGGCGCTGGCGACCGCGATGGTCTACGGCGTCGGCGGCATCCTGGCGGCGTCGGGCGAGCTGGGCGTCGGCACCGTCGTGGCGCTGGCGGCCTACCTCACCCGGCTGTACGGCCCGCTCACCGCGCTGTCCAACGTGCGGGTCGACGTCATGACGGCGCTGGTCAGCTTCGAGCGGGTCTTCGAGGTGCTCGACCTCGAGCCGATGGTCGCCGAGCGGCCCGGTGCGGTGGACCTGCCGCGCGGCGCCACGAGCATCGAGTTCGACGACGTCGTGTTCGCCTACCCGACCGCCGAGCAGGTCTCGCTGGCCTCGCTCGAGTCGGTGGCGGTGCTGGACCAGACCCCGTCCGCGACCGTGCTGCAGGGCATCTCGTTCCGCGCCGAGCCGGGGCAGCTGGTGGCCCTGGTCGGCCCGTCCGGCGCCGGCAAGACGACCATCAGCCAGCTCGTCACCCGCATGTACGACGTCGGGCAGCGGCGCGGTGCGCGTCGGCGGCCACGACGTCCGCGACGTCACGATGCAGTCGCTGCGCGACGCGGTCGGCGTCGTCACCCAGGACGCGCACATGTTCCACGACACCATCCGCGCCAACCTGCTCTACGCCGCGCCCGGCGCCACCGACGAGCAGCTGTGGCAGGCGCTCGAGGCAGCGCAGGTCGGCCCGCTGGTGCGCTCGCTGCCCGACGGGCTCGACACCCTCGTCGGCGACCGCGGCTACCGGCTGTCCGGCGGCGAGAAGCAGCGCATGGCCATCGCCCGGCTGCTGCTCAAGGCGCCCGGCGTCGTCGTCCTCGACGAGGCGACGGCGCACCTCGACAGCGAGTCCGAGGCGGCGGTGCAGCGTGCGCTGGCGACCGCGCTGGAGGGGCGCACCTCGCTGGTCATCGCGCACCGGCTGTCGACGGTCCGCGACGCCGACCAGATCCTCGTCGTGGAGGAGGGTCGGATCGTCGAGCACGGCCGGCACGACGAGCTGCTCGAGCGCGGCGGCCTCTACACCGAGCTCTACCGGCGCCAGTTCGCGGCGCAGGAGGACGAGCCGGCGCTCACCGACTGACCGGACCGGTGCGGGGCAGGACAGCCGCGTGCGGAGCGTCCAGGTCGAGCGGGTGCGGGTGCTGCGCTTCGACGACGGCTCGCCGGTGCGGGCCGCCTCCGCCGTCGCGCCGTACGAGGGCGGGTGGCTGGTCGCCCAGGACGACGCGGCGCACGCCGCCTGGGTGCGACCGCACGGCGTCGAGCGGCTGCGGGTGCTGCCACCGGTGCAGGGGCACGACGTCTTCTCCTCCGCCGCCGGCACGAAGGACCTCAAGCCCGACCTCGAGGCCGCCTGCCCGGTACGGCACGACGGGCGTGACGGCGTGCTGCTGCTCGGGTCCGGCTCGGCGACCGCCCGCACCCGCGCCGTCCTCGTCCTGCCGGGCCGGACGTGGGTGGCCGACCTCGCGCCGCTGTACGACCGCGTCGCGGCGGTGCTCGGCCTGGCGCCGCGACGCCCTCAACCTGGAGGGCTCCTGCGTGCACGGCGACGTCCTGCGCTGGTGGGCGCGCGGGAACCTCGCCGCCGGCGTGCCGTCCGCCAGCGTCGAGCTCGACGTGCCGGAGCTGCTCGCGGCGGTCGTGGCCGGCTGCTCGGACGTCGCGGTCCGCGACCCACGGACCTACGACCTCGGCGAGGTGGAGGGGGTCGGGCTGACGGTGACCGACGCGGTCGCGCTGCCGGACGGGCGCGTCCTGGTCAGCGCCGCGGCCGAGGACACCCCGAACGCGGTCGACGACGGGCCGGTCGTCGCCTCGGCGATCGCCCTGCTCGACGGGACGACCGTGCGCTGCGTGCTGCCGCTGCCCGAGCCGGGCGGACGGGTCGTGAAGGTCGAGGGCCTCGCGCTCCTGGAGACGAGCGCCGGCACGGCGCGCCTGCTGGCCGTCGTGGACGACGACGACCCGGAGCGCCCGTCGACCGAGCTGCTGCTGAGGGTGGAGCTGGACTAGCCGGCACCGCCGGCGTTCGCGCCGCCGGTGCCGCCCATCGACGTGTCGTCGGTCGTCTCGGCGGGGTCGCTCGAGGCGGGCTCGACGGCCGGCTGCTCGAGGGCCAACGGGTCGACCTCGACGTCGACCCCGTCGAAGACCTGCGGGGACTGCTCCGGCTGTGTCATGCGCAGCAGGTACCCCGAACCACGCGGCCCGATCCCGCTACGGGACGACCGACACCGCGCGCCTACGGCACGACGACCCTCGCGCGCCTACGGCACGACCGACCCTCGCGCGCCTACGGCACGACGACCCTCGCGCGCCTACGGCACGACGAGGGTGCGGGCTCCCTTGCCGGACGCCATGTCCTCGAAGGCGCCGCCGATGCCGTCCAGGCCCACGGTGCCGCTGATGAGCGCGCCGAGGTCGAGCCGCCCCGCGGCGGCGTGCGCGAGGACCTTGGGGATGTCGACCAGCGGGTCGGTCGAGCCGTAGACGCAGCCCTGGATCGTGCGCGCGTAGTGGAACAGCTCGAGCGGGCTGAAGGACACCTTCTCGTCCTTGCCCCCGATGCCGACCACGGTCATCACGCCACCGCGCCGGGTGGCCGACCAGGAGCTGCGGACGGTCTCCGGCAGGCCGACGCAGTCGAAGGCGTGGTCGGAGCCGCGGCCCTCGGTGAGGCCGCGGACCTGCTTGGCCAGCTCGCCGCCGGCCTCCAGCGCGTCCGTGCCGCCCATCGACATGGCGAGCGCGAGCTTCTCCGGGGAGCGGTCGACGACGATCACCTTGCCGGCGCCGGCGAGCCTGGCGCCCTGCACGACGGACAGCCCGACCCCGCCGAGCCCGACGACGAGCACCGACTGGCCCTCGCGCACCTTCGCGGTGTTGAGGACGGCGCCGACGCCGGTCATGACGGCGCAGCCGACGAGCGCGGCGTGCTCCAAGGGGACCTCGTCCGGCACGGGCAGGACGGCGCGCTCGGCGACGACCGTCTCCTCGGCGAAGCCGCCGGTGGACAGGCCGGGGTAGACGTCCTGCCCGTCGACCTTGGCGTACGGCTGGGTCGCCGCGCTGCCGGAGGTCTCGCACAGCCACGGCTCGCCCTGCCGGCAGTACCAGCAGGTGCCGTCCGGCGGCGCCCAGCACAGGACCACGCGGTCGCCCGGGGCGCAGCTGGTGACGCCGTCGCCGATCGAGACGACGGTGCCCGCCGACTCGTGGCCGAGCACGACCGGCATCACCTGGCGCAGGATGCCGCGTGCCAGCGAGAGGTCGCTGTGGCAGACGCCGGTCGCGGCGATCTTGACGCGGACCTGACCGGGGCCGGGCTCCGGCAGCTCGAGCTCGGCCACGCGCAGGCTCTCACCGGGGGCGGACAGGACGGCGGCGCGGACCACGAGGTCTCCTGGGGACGGGAGGCGGGGGACGACCCGGAGCCTACGAGCCGCCCCTCGGGGTAGGGCAGGCGCACCGACCCTGGAGGAACCATGACCTCGCCCGACGCCCCGACCGAGACCCACGACGCCCGCGACGGGAGCGGCGACCCGGAGACCGACCCCGCCGCGATCGGCGAGGTCAGCTTCGAGGAGCCCGACGCCGACGGTGGGGCGGTGCCGGAGGGCAGCGACAGCTGAGCCGCTCCACCTCAGCGTTCGCCTACGCGCGCAGCTCCAGCGTGCAGCACTTGGCCGAGCCGCCGGCCTTCTGCAGCTCGCTGGTGTCGACCGGCACCGGCACGAAGCCGCGCGCCGTGAGCTCCGCGCGCAGGTCTACCGCCCCCGCGGACAGCACCACGTTGCGGCCGTCCGAGACGGCGTTGAGCCCGAACGCCGCGGCGTCCTCGTCCGTCGCGATCAGCGCGCCCGGGAACAGCCGGCGCAGGACCTCGCGGCTGCCCTCCGAGAACGCCGGCGGGTAGTAGGCGATCGTCTCGTCGTCGAGCACGGTCAGGCACGTGTCCAGGTGGTAGTAGCGCGGGTCGACGAGCTCGAGGCTGATGACCGGGACGCCCAGCAGCTCCTGCGCCTCGGCGTGCGCGGCGCGGCCGGTGCGGAAGCCCCAGCCGGCCAGCAGCCAGCGGCCAGCCAGGAGCAGGTCGCCCTCGCCCTCGTTCACCTCGCGGGCGTCGACCACGGCCTTCAGCCCGGCGCCGGCGAACCAGTCCAGGTAGGCCGGGCCCTCGGCCTGCCGCTCCGGGTGGGTGAAGCGGGCGCCGTACGCCACGCCCTCGACGACCAGGCCGCCGTTGGCCGCGAAGACCATGTCCGGCAGGCCGGGGAGCGCGTCGACGAGCTCGACCTCGTGGCCGAGGTCGGCGTACACCCCCCGTAGCGCCTCCCACTGCGCGACCGCGCGGTCGCGGTCCGCGCCCTTCGCCGCGTCCATCCACGGGTTGATCTCGTACGACACCTCGAAGTGGTCGGGGCGGCACATGAGGTAGCGGCGGGGGCGGGCGGTGCGGGTCGTCGAGGTCATGCCGACGACGCTAGAGACGCCTCTTCGTGCAAGCAATCGCTGTGCGTTGCGCATGGGACGTGGTTCTCTTGCGCCTGCGCGCCGAATCCGGCGCTTCGTTGCGTCGGAGGACGATGTGGACCAGATCGACCAGCAGATCCTCAGCTGCCTGCTCCGGGACGGCCGGGCCACCTACAACGAGATCGGGCAGTCGGTGGGGCTGTCGGCGCCGGCGGTGAAGCGACGGGTGGACCGGCTGGTGGCCCGCGGCGTGATCCGCGGCTTCACCGCCCTGGTCGACCCGGCCGCGCTCGGCTGGAGCACCGAGGCGTACGTCGAGATCTTCTGCAAGGGGACGGTCGCGCCGGAGGCGCTGCGCAAGAGCCTGCTCGGCGTGCCGGAGGTCGTCGGGGCCTGCACCGTCTCCGGCTCGGCCGACGCTCTGCTGCACATGCTGGCCAGCGACATCAAGCAGCTGGAGCGGGCGATCGAGCGGGTCCGCGACGAGCCGAACGTCGACCACACCCAGAGCACGATCGTGCTGTCGCGGCTCGTGGACCGGCCGCGCTCGTGACCTGGCAGCCGAGGACGTAGCGTGCGTCACACCGCGAGACGCAGGAGGACCTGAAGCATGAAGGTGCCGTTCACGACCGCTGACTTCCTCGACCGGGCGGAGCAGTGCTACCCGCTGCGCACCGGCGTCGTCGACGAGCCCGCTCCGCACCAGGACGGCGGCCTCGGCAGCCTGACCTACGGCGAGCTCGCGGAGCGGGCGCGGGGCATCGCCGCCGGGCTGGACGAGCTCGGCGTGGGGCGCGGCGAGCGCGTCGCCGTCGTCAGCCACAACAGCGCCCGCCTGCTGGAGCTGTTCTTCGGCGTGACCACCTGGGGCCGCGTGCTGGTGCCGGTCAACTTCCGGCTCAGCCGCGACGAGGTGGCCTACATCGTCGAGCACTCCGGCGCGACGGTGCTGCTCGTGGACCCCGAGCTCGACGAGGCGCTGGCCGACGTGACCGCCACGCACCGCTACGTCCTCGGCAAGGACTCCGACTCCGCCCTGCTGCGACCCGGCGTCGCACCCGTCCCGTGGGACGACCCGAGCGAGGACGACACCGCCACGATCAACTACACGTCCGGCACGACCGCGCGGCCCAAGGGCGTGCAGATCACGCACCGCAACCTGTGGGTCAACGGGGTGACCTTCGCCCTGCACGCCGGGGTGACCGACCGCGACGTCTACCTGCACACGCTGCCGATGTTCCACGCGAACGGCTGGGGGATGCCGTTCGCGCTGACGGGGCTCGGCGTGCCGCAGGTCGTCATCCGCAAGATCGACGGCGCCGAGATCCTGCGCCGGGTCGAGAAGTACGGCGTGACGGTCATGTGCGCGGCGCCCGCGGTGGTGGCGTCCGTGCTCGAGGCGGCTGCGGAGTGGGAAGGCGAGATCCCGGGGCGGGACCGCACCCGGGTCATCGTCGCGGGCGCGCCGCCGCCCAGCCGGACGATCCAGCGGATCGAGGAGGAGCTCGGCTGGGAGTTCATCCAGATCTACGGCCTCACCGAGACGACCCCGCTGCTGACGGTCAACCGGCGCCGCGCCGAGGAGGACGCGCTGGAGCCGGAGGAGCGCGCCCGCCGGCTCGGCCGGGCCGGCATGCCGGCGCTCGGCACCCGCATCGCGATCAGCGACACCGGCGAGGTGCTCGCGCGCGGCAACACGGTGCTCGAGGGCTACTGGCAGCAGCCGGACGCGACAGCCGATGCGCTCGACGGCGGGTGGTTCCACACCGGTGACGGCGGGACGCTGGACGACGAGGGCTACCTCTCGATCAGCGACCGCAAGAAGGACGTGATCATCACCGGTGGGGAGAACGTCTCCTCCATCGAGGTGGAGGACTGCCTGTTCAGCCACCCGGCCGTCGCCGAGGTCGCGGTCATCGGCGTCCCGTCCGAGAAGTGGGGCGAGACCATCAAGGCCCTTGTCGTTCTGGCCGAGGGCGAGACCGCCGACGAGGCCGAGCTGATCGCGCACTGCAAGAAGCGCCTGGCCGGCTACAAGGCGCCCACGTCGATCGAGCTGCGCGAGGCCATCCCGCGCACCGCCACCGGCAAGATCCAGAAGTTCAAGCTCCGCGACGAGTACTGGAAGGGCCGCGAGCGCCGGATCAACTGAGGTCGCCGGAGCACCCGGCGGCTGCGAGGCTCGTCGGGTGACCACCCGCCGCTGGCTGTTCGCCGACCAGCTCGGCCCGCAGTTCCTCGACGACGCCGATCAGCAGGCGCTGCTGGTGGAGTCGCGATCGGTCCTGCAGCGCAGGCGGTTCCACCGCGCGAAGGCCCACCTGCTGCTGTCCGCGCTGCGCCACCGGGCGGCCGAGCTCGGCGACGCGGCGGTGTTCCTGCAGGTCGACACCTACGACGACGCGCTGCGCCAGGTCGACGAGCCGCTGTCGGTGGTGCAGCCCACGTCGTACGCCGCCGACCGGTTCGTGCGTGCGAAGGGCATCGAGGTGGTCCCGGAGGGACGGGGCTTCGCGACGACGCGGGAGGACTTCGCGACCTGGTCCGGCGGGCGCAAGCGCCTGCTGATGGAGGACTTCTACCGCTGGCAGCGGGTCCGCTACGACGTGCTGATGGACGGCGACGAGCCCGCCGGTGGCCGCTGGAACCTCGACCACGACAACCGCGAGCCGCCGCCCCGCCGCGAGCGGTTGGGCCTGCCCGAGCCGTGGTGGCCGGGCGAGGACGAGATCGACGCGCAGGTGCGCGAGGACCTCGACCGGTGGGAGCGCGACGGCTCGGTGTCCTTCGTCGGCGACGACGGACCGCGCTGGGCGCCCGCGACGCGCTGGGAGGCGCAGGCCGCGCTGGCGCACTTCGTCGAGCACCGCCTCGCGGACTTCGGTCCGACGGAGGACGCGATGCTCGCGGCCGACCCGTGGATGGCGCACAGCGCGCTGTCCCCGGCGCTGAACCTCGGGCTGCTGCACCCGCTGGAGTGCGTGCACGCGGCCGAGCAGGCGTACCGCTCCGGCGGGGCGCCGCTCAACAGCGTGGAGGGCTACGTCCGCCAGGTCCTCGGCTGGCGGGAGTACGTCTGGTCGCTGTACTGGCAGGTGCCCGAGGGGTACCGCGACCGCAACCACCTGGACGCGGGCCGCGACCTGCCCGAGTGGTTCCGCGCGCTCGACGCCGGGTCGGAGGTGACGGCGAACTGCCTGTCGTCGGTGCTGCGCGACCTGCGCGAGCGCGGCTGGGTGCACCACATCCCGCGGCTCATGGTGCTCGGCAACTACGCCCTGCAGCGCGGCTGGGACCCGCGCCAGCTGACGACGTGGTTCCACGAGGCGTTCGTCGACGGCTACGACTGGGTGATGCTGCCGAACGTCACGGGCATGAGCCAGCACGCCGACGGCGGCTGGATGACGACCAAGCCGTACGCCTCGGGCGGCGCGTACGTCAACCGGATGAGCGACTACTGCGGCGGCTGCGCGTACGACCCGAAGGTGCGGGTGGGGGAGCGGGCCTGCCCGTTCACGGCCGGCTACTGGGCCTTCCTCGAGCGCAACCGGGAGCGCCTGTCGGGCAACCACCGGATGCGGCAGCCGCTCATGGGGCTCGACCGGCTGAAGGACCTCGACGAGCTGGTCGTGCAGGAGCGCGAGCGGGGCGACGCCCCGCCCTGAGGGTCAGCTGTGCGGGACCTCGAAGACCAGCAGGGCCACGTCGTCCGGGGTGCCGCCGTCGGGGTAGGTGCGCAGCTGCTCGCCGAGGGCCGCCAGCGCGGCCGGCAGCCCGTCGAGCAGCAGCGCGTCGCGCGCCGCTTCCGCCAGCGGGAAGAACCGGCCGTCGCGGCGTGCCTCGACGGCGCCGTCGGTGAACAGCAGCACCCGGTCGCCGGGCACGACGTCCACCGCCACCGGCGCAGCCGGGGCCCCGAGACCCAGCGGCAGCGCCTCGGGCAGCTCGAGCTCGGTGACGACGCCGTCCCGCAGGCGCAGGGGGTGCGGATGACCGCACCCCAGCATGCGCACCCCGTCGCGGCGGACCTCGACCAGGACCGCCGTCACGAAGTCCTCCGGCCCGGCGTCCCGTCGCACCGCGGCGTGCGCCGCGTCCGCCACCCGCTGCAGGTCGGGCTCGCGGTGCGCCGCCTCGCGGAAGGCCCCCAGCGTGGAGGCCGCCAGCCGGACCGCCTCCAGGCCCTTGCCGCGCACGTCGCCGATCACCATCCGCACTCCGTTCTCGGTCTCGACGGCGTCGTAGAGGTCCCCGCCGATCCGGGCCGCCTCCGACGCGGACACGTAGGTCACCGCGAGCGGGATGCCCTGCAGCGAGGGGGGCAGCGGACGCAGGATCGCGCGGCTGGCGGCGTCTGCGGCGCCCTGCACCGCGAGCAGGTGGTGCTCGCGACGCTCACGGCTCCGGGCGGCCAGCGCGCCGAGGACGATCGCTGCGGCGATGCAGGCGAGCCGGACGTACTGCGGGGGCGTGTCGCCGTCGTCGGCGAGGAACCCGATGAGCAGGCCGCTCAGCCAGGCGACGACCCCGAGCACCACCACGCCGGCGACCCCGGTGAAGGTGGCGGCCAGGAACGGCACAGCGACGAGCAGCCCGACGTACTGCGTCTTGTCCCGCCCGGCGGCGACGTCGGCCAGGACGATCCCGGCCGTGAGGGCGAGGGCCGCGCCGACACCCGCCCAGGAGACGTCGCCGGACCGTCGCACGCGCGCCTCCTCCACCGGTCGCCGAGGACACGGCGCCCCATCAGCCTGGCACGCCGAGGTCAGGCCGGTCGTACGGTGCCGTCGTGACGACGAGCGTGGTGCTGCTCCGCGGGGTGAACCTGGGTGCTCGCAACCGGATCGCGATGGCCGACCTGCGCGCGCTGCTGGAGGGCCTCGGGTGCACGGACGTTCGGACCCACCTGGCCAGCGGCAACGCGGTCGTCGGGACGCGACGCTCGCCGGCCTCGCTCGAGAAGGCCGTGGCGGCTGCGCTGGCCGACCGCGGCCTGCCGGTCGCGGTGATGGTGCGGACGGCGGACGAGCTCGCGCAGGTCGTCCGCGACTGCCCGTGGGACGGGCTCGACCCCAAGCGGCTGCAGGCGGCGTTCCTGTCCGGGGAGCCGGATCCGGCTGCGGTGGCGGCGATCGACCACGAGGCGCTGCTGCCCGAGCGCGTGCACGTGGGGGACCGGGTGCTCTACCTCGACCAGGCGCCCGGCATTCGCAACAGCAAGCTCAACGACCTGCGCCTCGGGGTGCAGGCGACGGCGCGCAACTGGCGGACCGTGCTCGGGCTGCACGAGCTGGCGTCCCGCTAGGTTGCCGCCGTGGAGTTCTCCGAGGTCCTGCGCCGGCGGCGGATGGTGCGCCACTACACCGATCAGCCGCTGTCGCCCGAGGTCGTGGAGCGCGTGCTCGACGCCGCGCTCCGGGCGCCGTCCGCCGGCTTCTCTCAGGGCTGGGCGTTCCTCGTGCTGACCTCGCCGGAGGACCGGGCCCGCTTCTGGCCGTTCGTCCCGACCCGCGCCACGCAGACGCCGACCATGATGGACGCGCCGCTGGTCGTCGTCCCGCTGGCCCACGAGGCGGCGTACGTCGACCGCTACGCCAAGCCGGACAAGGCGGCCGCCGGCGTGAAGGAGTGGCCGGTGCCGTTCTGGTACGTCGACACGGGCATGGCCGCGCTGTGCATGCTGCTGACCGCCGTCGACGAGGGGCTCGGCGCGTGCCTGTTCGGCATCCAGGCCGAGCAGCGCGCCGGCTTCAAGGCCGAGTTCGGCATCCCCGACGCGTACGAGCCGGTCGGCGGCATCACCATCGGCTACCGCCACCCCGACCTCGCACCGCAGGACGCCGCCTC
Organism: uncultured Actinomycetota bacterium; assembly: GCA_963844295.1. Lineage (GTDB taxonomy): Bacteria > Actinomycetota > Actinomycetes > Mycobacteriales > SCTD01 > SCTD01. The sequence continues at coordinate 128,046 of CAWJNR010000001.1, forward strand.
GATCGGGTCGCGGCGGCGGGCCAAGGACGAGGTCGTGCACCGGGGGCAGTGGCGCGGGTAGGTCGGGGGATGTCGGACGGGCCGGCGGGGCTTGGTCGGCAGACCGTGCAGCTCATGCAGCCGCCGCTACCGGGCACGACCGGTCATGCGTCGGGCAGGCCCTTGCCGCCGAGGACCGTCAGGACGCTGCGGCCCGACATGCCGGCGATGACTGGACGTGCCTTCCCGATCAGCTCGCCGACGCCGGGTGCCTGCAGGGAAGCGTCGTGAGCGGCTTCATCGGTCCACAGCTCGGTGATCGCCACCTCGTCCGCGTCCTCTGTCGTCGAGACCAGGTACATCAGGCAGCCTGGTACCGCACCCATGAGAGCGGCCGCTTCGAGCATGTGGGCGACGAGCTCGTCGCGCTTGCCGGGCGCTGCCAGGAAGCCGCCGGTCAGTCCGTAGAGGGGCATGCCGCAGTCTGGCAGAGGCAAGGGGATGCAGCCGCCGTTCACGGTGGCCTGGCTGCACGGGCGCGATGGCGTCCAACGGGGCTGATCTCGGTAGGTGAGGCCATGCGAGCGGGAGACGCCCCGCATGAGGCAATGCTGGTCTCTGAGCGGACCGGTTCTTCCTGAGCAACGCACGAACGGCACCAGACGCCGAGTGGTGCGGCTACACGTGGGCGTACGGTACGCCGAGTCGGGAGCGTGGCACATGGTGGAGCCGGTGAGCAGGCGAGGGCTGCTGTTCGCCGCGGCTTCCAGCGCCCTCCTGACGGTCGCCGGCCTGTGGTGGGCGCTGGGCTCCTTCTCGACGTCGTGCAGCCAGACGGCACAGCAGGCTCCCGACGGCACGATCACGACGTTCGGTGGGTGCTCGCCGGCGCCGTCCCAGTACGAGAGCCACGGCTTGGTGGCGGTTCTGTGGCTGGGACTCCCAGCGCTGCTGGCGGTGCTGGCCATGGCGCTCTCGCCGCTCGCTCGGCTTCGCGCACCGGCACGGTGGGCCGTTGGCGTTCCGGTGCTGCTCCTCGGCGTCTTCACCGCCTTCACACCCTTCATGTTCTTGTTCTTGCTCGCGGGCGGGCTGATGGTTCTGGCAGCCGTCTACGCGAATGACCCGCCTGCCGTTGAGTCGACCGTCTAGGACAAGCCGGCAGAAGCGATCGCTACCTGGCGCTTTCGCGCGTACGCGGCGGCTCCGGACGCAGGGTGGCGCGTTGGCTGGTCCGTGGATGCGCCTCGGTCCACACCAGCGCGCGACACGCCTTCAGCGATGAGATCGCCTCCGCACAGGCGCTTTCGATGTCCAGTTCTGTCAGAGGGCGTCTCTATCGTCGTGGCATGGCAGTCGGTCAGCAGGTGCTCTCGGGGGTCGCGTCCCTCGAGCGGCTGCGCGCTGCGGAAGACGATCTGGGCTCGGTGGTGGCGGACGAGGGTGCGGTGCACGTCCGCAAGCTGCAGGCGGTGCTGGCACTGCACCGCGAGCACGAGGCCGACGGCCGGGCGCTGTCGGCGGTCCCGGAGGCGGCGCGGTTCCTGCGCTGCTCGGAGTGGCGGGCGAACCGGTTGCTGGACGAGGGCCTGTTCCTGACCGCCCTGCCCGGCGCGCTGGACGCGATCTGCGTCCGGGGTGCTGACGGTGGAGCAGTCCTCGATCGTGGTCACGCAGCTGCGCGCGGTCGCCGACCTGGACCGGCGGCTCGTGCTGTGGCAGCGGTTGCTGGACCGGCTGCGCCGTCCTGAGGGTTCGGCGTTGCCGCCGTCGCGGCTGCGGGAGCTGCTGCAGCGCTGGATCGCCTCGTCCGACCCGGCCGATGCCGAGCAGCGACGCAAGAGCGCGCAGGAGGAGCGGCGGGTGGAGTACCGCCGCCGCGACGACGGCCTGGTCGACATCCTGCTCTTCGGCATCGCCGCCCCCATCGCGCAGGCGGTGCTGCAGCGGATCCGGGACGCCGCGCAGCCGGTCGGGTTGTTCGACGACCGACTGGCCGATCAGCGCCGGCTGGACGCCGCGGTCGACCTGCTCCTGGGCCGCACCGGCGGCACCTGCCCGGCCGCGACCGGCACCGGAGGCAGCTGCGGCTGCCGGCCCGGCACCCCCGTCCCGTGCGGCGCCGATGTGAAGGTCCTGGTCCCGCTCGGGGCGGCGCTCGGCACGACCGATGAGGTCGCGACGCTGGCTGGGCACGGCCCGCTCGAACCGGATCTGCTGCAGGCGCTGCTGCGCAACGGCCCGCAGCTGCGGCCGGTGTTCGTCGACGCGAACGGCGTCCCGGTCAGCCTCGGCCCCCGCCAGGCCACGCCGCCGCGGGACGACGAGCGGGCGTTGCGGGAGGCGCTGCTGCACCTGGCCGGCTCACCCCCGGGCCAGTTCCACCCACGCCACCCCGACGACCACCCACCACCAGCAGGCCCCGCAGTCCCGAACACCGAGCCCCTTCCAGGGCTGAGCCCTGCCCCGACCTCCCTCGCACCCGCCGGGCACGCCCGGTCCGTACGCGGTCACCGGGTTGCTGCGGGAGCTGATCTTCCTGCGCGCCCCGTTGTGCGAGTTCCCGGCGTGCGGGGTGAAGGCCGAGGCGTGCGACGCCGAGCACGACCTGGCCCACCCGGACGGTCCGACCTGCGCGTGCAACCTCGGGCCGTGCTGCCGCCGGCACCACCGGATGAAGCAGCAGGGCTGGACCAAGACCCGCCAGAGCGACAGCGGCGTGCTGTGGACCAGCCCCACCGGCCGGCCGCTGGCTCAGCCCCTCGCAGCACCAGCCCCCGGCCCCGCCCGTCCGGCCACTACCGGCCATCCCGGCGCCGGACCCGCTGGACGAGCTCAGCCCGACCTTCGCCGACGACGAGCTCTGGCTGCTCCTCGACCGCCCCGACGACCCCGACGCCTGGGAGCTCCGCGCCACCGACCTCGAGCCGGGCGAGGACGACCCCGACCCGCTCGGCGCGGACACCCGCTGGACGCTCGACCTCACCGACCCGTACGCCTGGACCGACCAGCCTGCGCTCGCCTGACACCTCCAGCCGCGCATGCATCGACTGCGCGCGACCTCCGCGGTGCCCCCGCACCAGGCCGTACGGTCTGAGCCGTGGCGGAGCCGTGGCGGGAGGTCGGGGACCGGGTCCTCGTCCGTCGGCACGCGTCGTTCGACCTCAACGTCGGCCTGGTCGTCGGGGACGGCGCCTGCCTGGTCGTCGACACCCGGTGCTCCCTGGCGGAGGGACGGGACCTCGTGGACGCGCTCCGGCGCGTGACCAACGCGCCGTGGCAGGTCGTCGCGACCCACGCGCACTTCGACCACTGCTTCGGGACCGGGGCGTTCGTGCCGACGACGGTCTGGGCGCAGGAGCGTGCCGCCGCCGCGATCAAGGACCGTGGGGAGGCGGACCGGGAGCGCGTCGCGCAGCTCTACGACCGGGACGGCCAGCCCGAGGTCGCCGAGCAGGTCCGGCAGAGCCCGCTCGTCGTCCCGGACCGACTGGTGGACCAGCACCAGGTGCTCGACGTCGGCGGCCGGCGGGTCGAGCTGCGACACGTCGGCAGGGGCCACACCGACCACGACCTCGTGGTGGTCGTGGAGGACGCCGGGGTCGTCCTCGCGGGGGACCTCGTGGAGGAGGGCGCGCCACCGCAGTTCCGCGACGCGCACCCGCTCGACTGGCCGGGCACGCTCGACGCGATGCTCACGGCCACTCCGGCTGCGACGGTGGTCCCCGGTCACGGCGACGTCGTCGACCGGGCCTTCGTCACGGCGCAGCGGGACGTCCTGCAGCGGCTCGTCGACCTCGCGACCGACGGGCACGGGGAGGGCAGACCCGCGGAGGACGTCGCGAGCGAGCTGCCCGAGCTCGGGGCCTTCGCCCTCGAGGCGGTCCACCGGGCCTACGCAGCGCGACCAGCTCGACCCGTAGAGGAGGGCCAGCACCGTGCCCACGCTCGACATCACCCCGACCACGCTGCACGTCCGCTTCACCCGCCCGGAGCGGGTGGCCGGGCTCTGCGCGACCAGCACCTTGCGCTGAGCGCCGTCACCGGCGCCGACGTGGTCCCGGACGGGCTCGCTGCCGTCCGCGGCCTGCGCGCGCCCGGCCTCGGGCTGCCCGGCTACCGCAAGATCGGGACCTGGCGGCGGCGGCACGGCCGGAGCCTGGTGGTCACGCGTCGCGGGCGGCCGGCCCTGCGGGTGCGGCTCACCGGCCACCCGTACGAGGAGCTGCTGCTCGACGTCGCCGACCCCGAGCGCGCGGCCGCCGCGCTGGCCGGGCGCTGACGCACTAGCCCGCTGGGCTCGGGACCGTCGCCGTCACCGGTACGGACAGCGTCGGCACCGTGACGTCGGTGCACGACATCGCCTGGGTGTCGCCGCCGGCCAGCGCCGTCACCCGCGCCCGCCGCCTCGGTGAGGCGCTCCTCGGGCAGCCGGCCGGAGCGCACCGCCTCGACGAGCGCGTCGCGCATGCCGAGCGCCTGGTTGCCGTCGGTCGCGAGCGCCACGTCGGCGCCCGCCTCGATGGCCCGCACCGCTGCCTCGGGGAAGTTCCAGCGCAGGTTGACCGCGCCCATGCCGAGGCTGTCGGTCATCGCGACGCCCTCGAAGCCCATCTCGCGCAGCAGCGCGTACGCCTTCGGGCTGAGCGAGGCGGGCAGGTCGGGGTCGAGCGCGCTGTAGCCGAGGTGGTTGAGCATGACCACGGGCACCCCCGCGTCGATGGCCTGCTGGAACGGCAGCAGGTCGGTGCCTCGCAGCTCCTCGACCGTCGCCTCGACGACGTCGCCCTCGGCGTGCGTGTCGGTCGCGGAGCGGCCCTGCCCCGGGAAGTGCTTCACGGTCGGGGTGACGCCGGCGTCGAGCAGGCCGGCCGAGAAGGCCAGGCCGTACTCCGCCGCGGTGGCCGGGTCCGCGCTGAACGACCGGTCCCCGACGATGCCGCTGTACGGGCCGTCGTCGAGGTCGAGCAGCGGCGCGAGGTCGAGGTCGATGCCGGCTGCCACGAGGCGGGTGCCGATGCCAGCGGCGTAGGCGCGCACCTGCTCGGGCGTCTGCTCGCGGGCGAGCCGCCGCGGCGACGGCCCTGCGCCGACGATCTCGCGGGTCACGGCGACCCGGCCGGACTCCTCGTCCGTGGACACCAGCAGCGGCCGACCGGCGCGGTCGCGCAGCCCGTCGACGAGAGCGCGCACCTGCTCGGCGGACTCGACGTTCGGCTCGGACAGGAACAGCCCGCCGACGCCGAGGTCGACGACCGCCTGGCCGAGAGGCTCGTCCGCCGTCGTCACGCCGGGGATGCCGACCACGAGCACCGCAGCCGCACGCTGCTCGAGCGGCGCGGGGGTGCAGGCCGGCGACGGGGCGGCGGTGGGCTCCGCACGGTCCTGCGCCGCGGCGCCGGGCGTCGGCGAGCCGCTGCCGCAGGCGCTGAGCAGGACGGACGAGAGCAGAGCGGGCGCGACCAGAGCAGCGCGCCGAGGGGAGGACAGCACCCGGCGAGCCTACGGGCGCACCCGCCTCCCGGCCCGCCCCCGCGCCGGTGGTCGAATGGGCTCCCCGACCTCGGAGGAGCCCGTGCCCGTCGACCCCGCCCTCGACGCCGTCCTGCAGATGATGGCCGCCAACGGCACGCCGTCCATGGCGAGCGGCACGCCGGCGCAGGCCCGCGCCGGCTTCCGCTTCCTCACCGTCGACCTGCGCGACCCGGCCGTCCTGGCGCAGGTCGGCAGCGTCGAGGAGCTCACCGTCCCCGGCGGCGACGGCGAGGTCCGCGCCCGGGTCTACCGCCCGGCGACGCCGGGGCCGCACCCGACGATCGTGTTCCTGCACGGCGGCGGGTTCGTCATCGGCGACCTGGACACGCACGACGACCACACCCGGCTGCTGTGCCGCGACGTCGACGCCGTGGTCGTCAGCGTCGACTACCGGCTCGCCCCCGAGACGCCCTTCCCGGGCGGGTACGAGGACTGCCTGGCCGCCACGCTCTGGGCGGTCGAGCACGCCGACGAGCTGGGTGGCGACGCCTCGCGCGTGGCCGTGGCCGGGGACAGCGCGGGCGGCAACCTGTCGGCCGCCGTCACCCTCGGGCTGCGGGACCGCGGCGTGCAGCTCGCCGCGCAGCTGCTGCTCTACCCGGGCGTCGACTTCGTGGACAGCGACGACCACGCGTCCCGCGTCGAGAACGCCGAGGGCTACTTCCTCACGGCCGGCGACATGGCCTGGTTCGGCGACCACTACCTGCCCGACCCGGCCCGCCGGACCGACCCGTACGCCTCGGTGCTGCGCGCGCCCGACCTCAGCGGCCTGCCGCCCGCGGTCATCGCGACAGCGGAGTACGACCCGCTGCGCGACGAGGGCGAGGCGTACGCCGCGGCGCTCGAGAAGGCCGGCGTGCCGGTGGTGCTGCGGCGGTTCGACGGTCTCATCCACGGCTTCTTCGGCCTGCCGCACGTGTCGCCGGCCTGCGCTGAGGCCAACCGGGTGCTGTGCCAGGACCTCAAGGCCCTGCTGCAGTAGCTACCGCGGCGCCATCCGGATCGCGCCGTCGAGCCGGATGACCTCGCCGTTGAGCATGGGGTTCTCGCAGACGTGCTGCACCAGCGCGGCGTACTCCGACGGGTCGCCCAGCCGCGACGGCATCGGCACCTGCGCGCCGAGCGACTGCCGCGCCGGCTCCGGCAGGCCCTGCAGCATCGGGGTGTCGAACAGCCCCGGGGCGATCGTCATGACGCGGATGAGGCGGTCTGCGCGAGGTCGCGCGCGACCGGCAGGGTCATGACCGACGACGCCGCCCTTGCTGGCGCTGTAGGCGGCCTGGCCGATCTGCCCGTCGAACGCCGCGGCGCTGGCGGTGTTGACGATGACGCCGCGCTCGCCGTCGACGGGGTCGGTGGCTGCCATCGCCGCAGCCGCCAGGCGGAGCACGTTGAAGGTGCCGACCAGGTTGACCGTGACGACCCGCGCGAACTGCTCGAGCGGGAGCGGCCCCGCCTTGCCGAGGATGCGCCCCGGGGTGCCGATGCCGGCGCAGCTCACGGCCACCCGCAGCGGCCCCAGCTCACCGGCCCGCGCGACGGCGGCCTGCACCGAGGCCGCGTCGGTCACGTCGGTCGCGACGAACACCGCACCGCCGCCGACCTCCTCAGCGGCGCGGGGCCCCGGGCTCGAGGCCAGGTCGGCGAGCACGACCACCGCGCCCGCCTGCGTGAGCTGGTGGCGGTGGCCAGGCCGAGGCCGCTGGCCCCTCCGGTGACGAGCGCGACGGTGCCGGCGAGCCGCATCGGTCCTCCTGGGGTCGGGGAGCCGGACGCTACCGGGCAGCGCGGGCCAGCTGCCCGTGGACCTCCGCCAGCAGCACCCGCGCCTCCGCCTCGCCCCGGTGCGGCAGGACCGCGCCGGGCAGGCGCCGGCCCGCCGTGTCGACGTGCAGGCTGGCCAGCCCGAGGCGGCGCTGCCACGGTCCGTAGGTGGTGCGCAGGCTCTGCACCTTCGCCAGCGGCACGACGTCGGTCGTCGTGGTGAGCACCCCGGACGTCGACACGACGTGCCGCGTCGTCGAGCCCGACCCGCAGCCGCCGCGCCTGCAGCGGCGCGCGCCACCGGGCCGCCGGCGGCACCGGGCGGTCCGCCGCCGGCAGAGGCGACGCCCAGGACCCGCGCGACCAGCGCGACCGCCAGCGCGCGGGGGGCCACCGGCAGCAGGGCGCCGGTGGTGGCCTGCTGCTCGCCGCCGCCGGCGTAGCCGGCGACGTCGACCTCGACCCGCACCCAGCCGAACGGCCGCCACAGCAGCGGCTCGCTGATCCGCACCGCCTGGACCCGGCCCGGCGGGATCGTCTGCGTGCGCTTGTCGAGCAGCCCGTGCCGCAGCCGCAGCCCGTCCGGGCTCTCCGCCACGGTGAAGCCGTACTCGGCCAGCACCCGCTGGACGGCGAAGGACCCGCCGCCCAGCAGGAGCCACACGCTGGTCGACCACCGCCGGCCCGACCGACCGCAGGTCCACGAGCGCAGCACCCGCGACGACCAGGACGAAGAAGACCGCGCTGGCCAGCGGGAAGCCCGAGCAGGGTGGACCAGACCAGCGGGCCGGTCGGCACGGTGACGAGCACGGCGTCCGGCTCCGGGGCCGCCGTCGGCTGGTCGTCGGTCGCCTGCCGCCCGGCCGCGAGGTCGAGCAGCTGCGTCCGCAGCCGGCCGGCGTCCTCCTCGGCGAGGAAGGCCAGCGGCGCCTCGGCCTCGGCCCGCCGCCGACGACCTCGAGCCGCAGCTCGGCCAGCCCCAGCACCCGCGCGTAGAAGGGGCGCACGACGTCGACCGCCTGCACGCGCGCCAGCGGGACCCGCCGGCTGCGCGTGGTGAGCACGCCGCTCTCGACCTGCAGCTCGGTCGGCGTCACGCGGTAGCGCATCGCCCGCCAGGACAACCAGCCCAGCAGCACGGCGCCGGGCACCGCCACGCCGAGCACGACGAGCAGCGGACCCGCCGGCGCCTCGCGCAGCCCCTGCTGGCCGATGACCGCCAGCAGCACCAGCAGGAAGCGCCCGCCGCGCAGCAGCGGGGTGAGCGGGTGCAGCCGGACCCACCCGCCCTCGGCGTCCAGCCGCGCGCCGGGGTCGAGCAGCGCCGTCACACTCCCGCCTGGCGCGCCTCGCCCAGCGCCGCCAGCCGGTCCCGCAGCCGGTGCGCCTCGGCGCTGAGCAGGCCGGGGACGGAGGCGTCGGTCGCGGCGGCGGCGGTGTGCAGGGTGACGGTCGCGAGGCCGAAGCGCCGCGCCAGCGGCCCGGCGGTGACGTCGACGTACTGCATGCGGCCGTACGGCACGACGGAGTGCCGGCGGACCAGCACGCCGCGGCGGACGAGCAGGTCGTCCTCGCGCTCGAGGTAGCCCCACGCCTCGTACCGCCGGCGCACGGCGACGACCAGCAGCCCCGTGACCGCAGCCGCAGCGAGCAGCGCCGCCAGCGCCTCCAGCCCGCCGACGGCGACCCCGACCAGGCCGACGACGAGGACGGCAGGCAGCGCGACGAGCAGCAGCGCCAGCCCGAGGCGCAGCCGCAGCAGCGCCGGGTCCGGCCGCCTCCAGCGCCCCTCGGCCTCGTCTCCCACGCCGCAGACCCTAGTGAGCAGCCCTGCCCGCCGCCGCGCGGCGCGCGCCCCCGAGCACCGATACTGGACCGGTGACGACGACCGGGCCGACCGCTGCGCAGACGGGACCGTGGTGGCGCGACGCCGGCCGCCGCACGCGGGTCGTCGTCATCACCTTCCTCGCCCTCGCCCTGGCCGGGATCCTGTTCCCCGCCTTCACCAACTACCTGTTCGCCGGCGACAAGCGCGTGCTGGTGGTGACGATGCAGCAGGACGCCGGGCAGGAGGCGAGGCAGGCGCTCAAGGACGCCTGCGGCGAGCTGCCGGGCGTCACCGTCGTCCCGGACCGGGGCAACCCCGACCCGGCGATCCAGGGCCGCTTCCCCGTCCGCTTCGACATCGGCGACACCACGGCAGCGCAGGAAGCGGCGCTGCAGCAGTGCATCAACGACAACGAGGACCTCGGCGTCGTCGGCTTCCTGCCCGAGCGCGGCTAGACCGTCACGGTCCCGTCCAGCACGCCGAGCTCGTAGCCGGTCAGCTCCAGCGACGCCGCCTGCGCCGAGTCGGCGATCGACTCGGGTCGGCTCGACCCGGGGATCGGGATGACCACCGGGGACAGCGCCAGCAGCCACGCCAGGCAGACCTGCTGCGGCGAGACGCCCCGCGCGCGGGCCACCTCGCCGAAGGCGGCGTGCTGCGCGCCCAGCGACGCGGCGCCGCTCATCCCGCCGAGCGGCGACCACGGCAGGAAGGCGATGCCGAGCTCGGTGCACAGCTCGAGCTCGGGCAGGCTCGAGCGGAACGCCGGGGAGAGCTCGTTCTGCACCGCCGCCAGCGGGGTGATCGACGCCGCCAGCCGGATCTGGTCGGGGTCGGCGTTGCTGATGCCGACGGCGCGCACCTTGCCCTCCTGGCGCAGCTCCTCGAGCGCGCCCACCGACTCGGCGTACGGCACCTGGGGTCGGGGCGGTGCAGCTGGTAGAGGTCGATCACGTCGGTGCCGAGGGCTCGCAGCGACGCCTCGCACGCGGCGCGCAGGTGGGCCGGGCTGCCGTCCAGGGCCCACGAGTCGTCCGGCGGACGGGTGTGGCCGCCCTTCGTCGCGATCACCACCGCGCTGCGGTCCCCGCCCCACGACGCGACGGCCTCGGCCAGCAGGCGCTCGTTGTGGCCGACCTCGTCGTGCCCGAGGCAGTACGCGTCGGCCGTGTCCAGCAGCGTCACCCCGGCGTCGAGAGCGGCGTGCACGGTGCGCACCGCGCGCTCGCGGTCCGGCCGGCCCTCGACGGACAGGGGCATGCCGCCCAGGCCGATGGCGCCGACGCTGCGGTCGGCCAGGGTGCGCTGCTGCACGGGTTCTCCTCGAGGAGGTGACGGGTCGATGACAGGCCTACCGCTCGTCGTCGCCAGGCAACCGCTCGGCGCACAGCTGGCGTTCCGGTTGGCGGGGGTGGGGGAACGGCGGGTTGGGTACGTGCGCCAGGTCACAGCACACGAGCGGGGGAGCACCAGATGGGCGTGAGGGACGCGTTCCTCGGCTGGCCCGTGGTCCGGCAGATCACCGGCACCGACCCCCTCGGTCGCGGTGCCGCCGCCCAGAGCGCGCACACCGCGGCGCTGCGCCCGCGGACCGCGACCGCCGACCGCGTCGTGCAGAGCGTCTGCCCGTACTGCGCCGTCGGCTGCGGCCAGCGGGTGTTCGTCAAGGACGAGAAGGTCGTCCAGATCGAGGGCGACCCCGACTCGCCCGTCTCGCGCGGCCGGCTGTGCCCGAAGGGCAGCGCCAGCGAGCAGTTCGTCAACGGCGACCGGCGCATCACGACCGTCCGCTACCGCCGCGCCCGCGGCACCGAGTGGGAGGACCTCCCGCTCGAGCGCGCGATGGACATGATCGTCGACCGCATGCTCGACACCCGCGAGCGCACCTGGCAGAGCGAGTTCGAGGGCAAGAAGGTCAACCGGACCCTCGGGTTCGCCTCGCTCGGCGGCGCGACGCTGGACAACGAGGAGAACTACCTCATCAAGAAGCTGTTCACGGCGCTGGGCGCGATCCAGGTCGAGAACCAGGCGCGCATATGACACAGCGCCACCGTCCCCAGTCTGGGGGCCTCGTTCGGACGCGGCGGAGCCACGTCCTACCTGCAGGACCTGGCGAACAGCGACTGCATCGTCATCCAGGGCTCGAACATGGCCGAGTGCCACCCGGTCGGGTTCCAGTGGGTCATGGAGGCCAAGAAGCGCGGCGCCAAGGTCATCCACATCGACCCGCGGTTCACGCGCACCTCGGCGCTCGCTGACCAGCACGTCCCGATCCGGGTCGGCAGCGACATCGCCTTCCTCGGCGGCGTCGTCAACTACATCCTCAGTCACGAGAAGGACTTCCGCGAGTACGTCGTGGCGTACACCAACGCCGCCACGATCCTGCGCGAGGACTTCGTCGACACCGAGGAGCTCGACGGGCTGTTCTCCGGCTACGACCCCGAGACCGCCTCGTACGACGGCGAGTCCTGGCAGTACGCCGGGCACGACCAGCAGGCGTCGCCCAGCGACGAGGACGAGGCAGCAGCCGGCGAGCACAACGCCGGGCACGAGCTCGGCGGCCGCGGCGCCACGCTGGAGCACTCCTTCGTCGAGCGCGACGAGACGCTGCAGCACCCGCGCTGCGTCTACCAGGTGCTCAAGCGCCACTACGCCCGCTACACCCCCGAGATGGTCGAGCAGGTCTGCGGCGTGCCGGTCGACCAGTTCCTCGCCGTCTGCGAGGCGGTGACCGCCAACAGCGGCCGTGAGCGCACCACCGCGTGGGTCTACTCGGTCGGCTGGACGCACCACTCGACCGGCGTGCAGTACATCCGCGGCTCGGCGATCGTGCAGCTGCTGCTCGGCAACATGGGCCGGCCCGGCGGCGGGATCATGGCGCTGCGCGGCCACGCGAGCATCCAGGGCTCCACCGACATCCCGACGCTGTTCAACCTGCTGCCCGGCTACCTGCCGATGCCGGTCGCGGGGGCGCACGACAGCCTCGACGACTACGTCGCGACCATCAGCGAGCCCGGCATGAAGGGCTTCTGGACCGGCGCGCGCTCGTACGCCGTCAGCCTGCTCAAGGCCTGGTACGGCGACGCGGCGACGCCCGAGAACGACTTCTGCTTCGACCTGCTGCCCAAGCTGACCGGCGACCACGGCACCTACCAGACCGTCATGGACCAGATCGACGGCAAGGTCGAGGGCTACTTCCTCGTCGGGCAGAACCCGGCCGTCGGCTCGGCGCAGGCCAAGATGCAGCGCCGCGGCCTGGCCTCGCTGAAGTGGCTCGTCGTGCGCGACGTCAACATGATCGAGTCGGCGACGTTCTGGAAGGACGGGCCGGAGATCGCCACCGGCGAGCTGCGCACCGAGGACATCGAGACCGAGGTGTTCTTCCTGCCCGCCGCCACGCACGTCGAGAAGGCCGGGTCGTTCACGCAGACCCAGCGGATGGTGCAGTGGCGCCACAAGGCGGTGGACCCGCCGGGCGACGCACGACCCGAGCTGGACTTCTACTTCGAGCTCGGTCAGCGGCTGCGCGCGCGGCTGGCCGGCTCGACCGAGCCCAAGGACCGGATGCTGCTCGACCTGACCTGGGACTACCGGGTCGACGAGCACGGCGACGTCGACGGCGAGTCGGTGCTGGCCGAGATCAACGGCCGTTTCGAGACCGGCGAGCAGAAGGGCCAGATGCTGCCCGGCTTCACGTCCATGAAGGACGACGGCTCGACCTCGGGCGGCTGCTGGATCTACTCCGGCATCTTCAAGGACGGCGTCAACCAGTCCGCCCGTCGCAAGCCGGGGCAGGAGCAGGACTCGGTGGCAGCCGAGTGGGCGTGGGCCTGGCCGATGAACCGGCGCACCCTCTACAACCGCGCCTCGGCCGACCCGGACGGCAAGCCGTGGAGCGAGCGCAAGGCCTACGTCTGGTGGGACCAGGAGCTCGACGACGGAGCCGGTCGCTGGACCGGCTACGACGTCCCGGACTTCGAGGTCTCCAAGCCGCCGTCGTACCGGCCTGAGCCCGGCACGGGCGGTCCTGCGGGGCTGGCCGGTGACGACCCGTTCATCATGCAGGCCGACGGCAAGGGCTGGCTCTACGCGCCGAGCGGGCTGATCGACGGGCCGATGCCGACCCACTACGAGCCGCACGAGTCGCCGGTGAGCAACCCGCTCTACACGGTGCAGGCCAGCCCGACGCGCGAGGTCATCAAGCGCAAGGACAACCTGTCCAACCCCTCGGCGGGGGAGCCGGGCGACGACGTCTTCCCGTACGTCTTCACGACCTACCGGCTCACCGAGCACCACACCGCCGGCGGCATGAGCCGCTGGGTGCCCTACCTCGCCGAGCTGCAGCCCGAGATGTTCTGCGAGGTGTCGCCGGAGCTCGCCCGGGAGCGCGGCCTGGCGAACCTCGGCTGGGCGACGATCACGACCTCCCGCACGGCCATCGAGGCCCGCGTGCTGGTCACCGACCGGGTCACGCCGCTGCACGTCGGCGGCAAGGTCGTGCACCAGATCGGCCTGCCCTACCACTGGGGCGTCGGCGGCGACGCCTACGTCAGCGGCGACTCCGCCAACGACCTGCTGGCTCTCGCGCTCGACGCCAACGTGCACATCCAGGAGAGCAAGGTCGGCAGCTGCGACATCACGGCCGGCCGCCGTCCGACGGGACCGGCCCTGCTGCGCCACGTCGAGCAGTACCGCAGCCGTGCCGGCGTCACCGTCGAGACCGGCAACGAGCAGGTGCGCCGGGTCCCGGGCGACCGCGCCCACGAGAGCAGGGAACGCGCGTGAGCAACTCCTTCTACGGGCCGCTCGACCCGGCGCCGGACGCCGGCTGGCGCGACGAGCAGCCCCGCAAGGGCTTCTTCACCGACACCTCGGTCTGCATCGGCTGCAAGGCCTGCGAGGTGGCGTGCAAGGAGTGGAACGCCGTCCCGGAGGACGGCCTGCTCATGCTCGGCAGCAGCTACGACAACACCGGCTCGTTGGGCGCCAGCACCTGGCGGCACGTGAAGTTCATCGAGCAGCCGAAGTCCTTCGGGCACCAGGACGTCGGGATGGCCGGCACCGCAGCCGGTCCCGCGATGACCGACGTCCTGAACCGCACGGCCGACTCGGCGCTGCTCGGCGACCGGAACGCGCTCGGCACCGACCACTCCGGGCTCGACCTGCTGGGCCAGCCCGTCGCACCAGCCAGGCCGGCCCCGGTCGAGCTCGGCATGCCGCTGCCCTCGCTGCCCGGTGCAGCCGAGGGCGCGCAGCGGACCGAGTTCCGCTGGCTGATGGAGTCCGACGTCTGCAAGCACTGCACGCACGCCGCGTGCCTGGACGTGTGCCCGACCGGTGCGCTGTTCCGCACCGAGTTCGGCACGGTGGTCGTGCAGGACGACATCTGCAACGGCTGCGGCTACTGCGTGCCCGCCTGCCCCTTCGGCGTCATCGACCGCCGAGTCGGCGAGAAGGGCGTCACGAAGAACGAGGGCATCGCCCAGAAGTGCACGCTCTGCTACGACCGGATCGGCGACGGGCTGCAGCCGGCCTGCGCGCAGGCCTGCCCGACGCAGTCCATCCAGTACGGCGACGTCGACGAGCTGCGCGAGCGCGCGCAGGCCCGCGTCGACGCGCTGCACGAGCAGGGCGTCCACGACGCGCGGCTCTACGGCAACGACACCCACGACGGGATCGGCGGTCTCGGCGCCTTCTTCCTGCTGCTCGACGAGCCGGAGGTCTACGGCCTCCCGCCGGACCCGGTCGTGACGACCCGCGACCTGCCGGAGATGTGGCGCAAGGCCGGCCTCGCCGCGCTGACCATGCTGGCCGGCGCTGCGGTCGTCTTCGGCGGGCGTCGGTGAGCAAGGGCAAGCGCGGCGACAAGAACGCCGTCGTCCCGCCCGCGGAGTTCACGTCCTACTACGGCCGGCCGATCGTCAAGGCGTCGCCGTGGGAGCACGACATCCCGGCCTACCTGTTCATGGGCGGCGTGGCCGCCGGCTCCTCGCTGCTGGCCGCCGGTGCCGACCTCACCGACCGGCCGGCGCTGCGCCGCACCGGACGGATCGGCGCGCTCGTCGGCCTGACGCTGAGCATGGCCGCGCTCGTCCGCGACCTCGGCCGTCCCGAGCGCTTCCTCAACATGCTGCGCGTGGTCAAGGTGACCTCGCCGATGTCGGTCGGCACCTGGATCCTCACCGTCTACGGACCCTTCGCGGGTCTCGCCGCGACCTCCGAGCTCCGCGGACTGCTGCCGCGGCGGATCCGCACCGGTCTGCTGGGCCGGCTGCTCGGCGCCTCCGGCACCCCCGCCGGCCTGGTGGCGGCCGCCGTCGCTCCCGCCGTCGCGTCCTACACAGCGGTGCTGCTGTCG
Source organism: uncultured Actinomycetota bacterium (assembly GCA_963844295.1). Lineage (GTDB taxonomy): Bacteria > Actinomycetota > Actinomycetes > Mycobacteriales > SCTD01 > SCTD01. The sequence goes on from CAWJNR010000001.1 coordinate 143,510, forward strand.
GACACCGCCACCCCCACCTGGCACGAGGCGCACCGGCAGCTGCCCTTCGTCTTCGTCGGCTCGGCCTGCGCCGCGTCCGGCGGACTCGGCATGATCGGCGCCCCGCTCGACCAGGCGGGCCCGGCCCGCCGCCTCGCGGTCGGGGGCGCGCTGCTCGAGCTGGCCGTCGAGCGCCGGATGGAGCAGGCGATGGGCATCACCGCCGAGCCGCTGCACTCGGGCCACGCCGGCCAGCTCATGCGCGCCAGCCAGGTCCTCACGATCGCCGGGGCGGCCGGTGCCGCCCTGCTCGGCGGCCGCAGCCGCGCCGCCGCCGTCGTGTCCGGCGCCGCGCTCATGGCCGGCTCGGCCTGCCTGCGCTTCGGGGTCTTCGACGCGGGCCAGGCCTCGGCGCGCGACCCCCGCTACACCGTCGTCCCCCAGCGGGAGCGGCTCGAGGCGCGCGTCGCCAGCACGGCCAGAACGACCCCGACGTCCAACGGGCACTCGCCCGTCGGCACCGCACAGGAGAAGAGGTAGCCATGTCCGCGCTGTCGTTCCTCGACCGGGAGAGGTCGGTGGCAGGCCCCGGCTACAGCCGGTGGCTCGTGCCCCCCGCCGCTCTCGCGATCCACCTGTGCATCGGCCAGGTCTACGCGCTCAGCGTCTTCAAGACCCCGCTGGTGGCGAAGTTCGACACCAGCGAGACCGCGATCGCGATCGTCTTCAGCATCGCCATCGTGATGCTCGGGCTCGCCGCCGCCTTCGGCGGCAAGTGGATGGAGCGCAACGGCCCGCGCAAGGCGATGTTCCTGTCGGCGGTCTGCTTCTCCTCGGGCCTGCTCATCGGCTCGGTCGGCGTGGCCACCGAGCAGCTGTGGCTGCTCTACTTCGGCTACGGCGTCATCGGCGGCATCGGCCTCGGCATCGGCTACATCTCGCCGGTGTCGACCCTCATCAAGTGGTTCCCGGACCGCCCGGGCCTGGCCACCGGCATGGCCATCATGGGCTTCGGCGGCGGCGCGTTCATCGCCTCCGCCCTCTCGGCCCGGCTGCTCGCCGGCTACAGCAACCTGCCGCCGACCGCCGACGGCGTCCCCGCCGTGCCCACGGACGCCATCGTGCCTGCCTTCATCACCCTCGGCCTGGGCTACCTCGTCTTCATGATGTTCGGCGTGTTCACGGTGCGCGTGCCGCCGACCGGGCTGGAAGCCCGCGGGCTGGACCCCCAAGGAGGCCAACGCCAACAAGATGATGACCACGGCCAACATCTCGGCCGACAACGCCATCCGCACCCGTGCGTTCTGGTGCCTGTGGGTGGTGCTCTTCTGCAACGTCACCGCCGGCATCGGCATCCTGGAGCAGGCCTCGCCGATGATCCGGGACTTCTTCCCGGACGGCGTCACGGTCGCGACGGCGGCCGGGTTCGTCGGCCTGCTCTCGCTGTTCAACATGGCCGGCCGCTTCGTCTGGTCCTCGACCTCCGACGTCATCGGCCGCAAGCCGACCTACATGATCTACCTGGGCGTCGGCGCTGTGCTCTTCTTCTTCCTGGCCACGGCCGGTGACACCTCCGTGCCGGTGTTCGTCATCCTGGCCTGCCTGATCCTGTCCTTCTACGGCGGCGGGTTCGCGACGATCCCGGCCTACCTCAAGGACATGTTCGGCACCTTCCAGGTCGGCGCGATCCACGGTCGGCTGCTCACCGCCTGGTCGGCCGCCGGCGTCGCCGGCCCGCTGATCGTCAACGTGATCACCGAGAGCCAGCGCGAGAACGGCCTCGAGGGCGCGGCGGCCTACCGTGCGTCCCTCCTCGTCATGGTCGGCCTGCTCGCCGTCGGCTTCATCGCCAACCTGCTCGTGCGGCCGGTCGGCGAGAAGTACCACGAGAAGGTCGAGCCGCAGGCGTCGCCGGACATGGCGACGGCCGGCATCGGCGGTCCCACGTCCAGCACCAGCAGCAGCGCCGGCACCTACCAGGAGGGTTCGCGATGAGCGTCCGCACCAGCAGCACCACGCAGGACCACGCGTCCGACCACAAGCCCGACGCCAGCATGGCCAGCAAGCTCGCTATCGCCTGGACCGTCGTCGGCGTCCCGCTCGCCTACGGCATCTACGAGACCGCGAAGAAGGCCGCCGCCCTCTTCACGGGCTGACCGGCCCCCGGCTGGCTTCCCGCAGCCGGGTCCCCGTCGGGGGCCCGGCTGCGTGCAGGCGCACGACGGCTCAGGCCGCACCGGCGCCCTGCAGGTGCCGCACCACGGGCTCGAGCTCGGCGGTCGGCGAGATGTCGACGTACTCGCAGTCCGTCAGCGCCTCGGGTGCGTGCCCGGGCGCCCAGTAGAACGCCTGCCCGGCCTCGTACGTCGTGTCCCCGTCCTTGCCGTGCATCACCAGGCGACCGGAGACCATGTAGCCCCAGTGCGGGCACGGGCACAGGTCGTCGGGCAGGCCGACGAGCCCGGGCCGCAGGTCGGCTCCTGCGGGCAACCGCACCCAGGCGATGCTCTGGTCACCCGCCCGTCCGGTCCGGAACTCGACACCTCCGCCCTCGATCGCCATGGTCAGGTCCGTCCGGTCGATGGCGCGCATGCTTCCTCCTGGAGGTGTCGGTAGGTGCTTCGGGTGGGTCGTGCGGGTGGGTGGGACGAGCAGGCCAGGAGCGTCCTCAGGCTGGCGTGCCTCTCAGGGCACGATGTTCTGGTTGAGGCGGAACAGGTTGTGCGGGTCGTAGCGGCGCTTGACCTCGAGCAGGCGCGCGTAGTTGGCGCCGTAGTTGTCGGCCACCCGGGCCTGGTCGTCCGGGGACGCGAAGTTGACGTAGCCGCCGGCCTGCGAGTGCGGCGCCACCGCGGCGTAGTAGTCCTTGACCCAGGCGGTGTTGCGGTCGTTGTCGGCCGGGTCGGGCCACATGCCCGCGATCACGGGCGCGAACATCGCCTCCCGATGCCCGAACGCCGTGGCGTCGGCCGGCACGTCGTGGCAGGCCCCGTTGATCGGGTAGAGGTGCACGGTGGAGTTGACCGTCGGGACCCGGGCGCCGTGCTCGACGTGCGCGAGGATCGCGTCGTCGGTCAGCTCGGTGACGAACGCGGCCTTCCAGTAGTGCTGCAGCCCCGGCGGCACCAGCGGGTCGAAGGCGCTGTTGAGCGCCGCGTAGGGCATCACCCCCACGTGCTCGGCCACCGGCGCGGCGACGTCGCGGAAGCCCTGCAGGATGCGCTCGCCCGCGGCGACCGACCCGGTCCAGCAGGAGACCAGTGCGACGAAGGTGTCGCCGACCCGGTCCTCCGGTACGAAGGGCAGCGGCGGCGCGATCTGGAAGGCGGGGAAGCCGCCGTACTCCCGAGGGGCGTCCTTGATGACGTCCCGGAAGTACGACAGCAGCGCCACGGCGTCGCTGAGCTCGAAGAACATCGGGCCGCCGTAGATGTCGCCGACCGGGTGCAGCCGGAAGGTGAGCGCGGTAGCCACGCCGAAGTTGCCGCCGCCACCGCGCAGGGCCCAGAACAGGTCCGGATGCTCCTGCTCGTCGGCGGTGAGCACCGAGCCGTCGGCCGTGACGACCTGCGCGGACAGCAGGTTGTCGCAGGACAGGCCGTAGCCGCGGCTGAGGTAGCCGATGCCGCCGCCGAGCGTCAGGCCGCCGACTCCTGTGGTGGAGATGATCCCTCCGGTGGTCGCCAGGCCGTGGGCGCCCGTGGCGTCGTTGAAGCTCGCCCAGGTGGCTCCGCCGCCCGCTGTCGCGGTCCGTGCTGCCGGGTCGACGATGACGTCGGCCATGGGCGACAGGTCGGCGACGACGGCGCCGTCCGCGGTCCCGAAGCCCGGCACGCTGTGGCCGCCGCCGCGGACCGCGAGAGCGGTCCCGGTCTCGGCGGCGTAGCGCACCACAGCGACCACGTCGTCGACGCCGGAGCACCGCACCACCGCGGCGGGCCTGGCGTCGATCATGTGGTTGTAGACCCGCCGAGCCTGTTCGTAGTCGGCATCGTCCGGCCGCACGACCTGTCCGCGCACCCGGTCCTCGAGCACCTGCCCTGCTACTGCCGTCATCGCTGCTCCTCGTGCGCTCGGCGTGGGAGCAGGGACGCTAGGAGCAACGGTGCCGCAGCACATGACCAGGACTGAGCGACATCGACGAGCGGACCGACTGATCAGATCTGACCAGTCCGCACCGGCCTCGACGCGAGGCCGGGGACGGGTCTACCGTCGGCGGGTGGCCGCTCCGGCACGTCCTCGCCTGCCGCTGCGCTGGACCGGCACGGCCCAGCCTGCGCTCGTGGGCCGCTCTCCCGAGCTGGCGGTGCTCGCAGACGCCTGGTCGCGCGTCCTCGCCGGTGATCGTCAGGTGGTGGTCATCGGCGGCGAGCCCGGTGCAGGCAAGTCACGGCTGCTCGCCGAGCAGTGCACGACCCTGGACGCGCAGGGGGCGTGCGTCCTCGTCGGCAGCTGCGTGGCCGATCTGGGGCTGCCCTACCAACCCTTCGTCGAGCCCGTCGAGGCGCTGCTGGGCGACCTGCCGGTCCAGGACCCCGCCGCGGACGGACTGCGCGTGGTGGCCGGAAGGACCACCGAGCACGAGGCATCGGACCGTCCCGAGCACCGCCGTCAGGTGTACGACGGCGTCGTCGACACCCTGGTGCAGCGGAGCCGGGCCCAACCGCTGGTGCTGGCGCTGGAGGACCTGCACTGGGCCGGTCCGCCGGCGCTGGAGCTGTTGACGTACGTCGTGGAGCGCATGACCGAGTCGCGCGTGCTCGTGCTCATCACGCACCGGACCACGGCGCCCGACACGTCTGCGCGGCTGACCGGCACCGTGTCACGGCTGTACCGCCTCGACGGCGTGCGGCGGTTGGACCTCGACGGGCTCAGGACCGAGGACATCGCCGACTTCCTCGTGCGGCAGGCCGGCGTGCCACTGCACCGTGCACGCGGGCCGGCGGCGGTCCTGCGCGACCTGACCGGCGGCAACCCGTTCTTCCTGCGCGAGGTGTGGCGCGACGTGTCCGCGCGCGGCGGGCTCTCAGCGCTGGACCGCGCGCCCGCCGAGGCCCCGCGCTCCATCCGCGACGCGCTCCACAGCCGACTGCTGGAGCTGACGGAGCCGCAGCGCCAGACCCTGGAGCTGGCAGCCGTGGTCGGTGAGGAGGTGGACGTCGCGACCCTGCAGGCTGCGTCGGCCTGGAGCAGCGACGCGACCCTGAGCGCTCTCGACCACGGCGTGGCGTACGGCCTGCTGCAGTGCGTGGCGCCCGGCCGGTACCGGTTCCCACACGCCCTCGCCCGACAGGCCGTGACCGAGCTTCTGCCCGCGGCGCGACGCGCGCACCAGCACGCCCGGGTGGCCGCTGTGCTGGAGGCCCGCCCCGGGAGCTCCGCCGGCAAGGTCCAGGCGCTGGCCCACCACTACAGTCAGGCGCACGCCCTGGGCTTCGGCGACCAGGCCGTGCACTACCTGGTCGAGGCCGCGCAGGGTGCGGCGCGTGCGCTGGCGCACGAAGATGCGGCGCGCGGCTACGAGCAGGCCGCCCGGCTGAGCGACGACCCGGCGCAGCAGGAGGTGCTGCAGCTGGCCGCCGCCCGCAGCCACCTGCTGGGCGGCGACTTCGCGCGTGCGCGCAGGCTGGCCGAGCAGGTGGCCCGATCGGCCGATCCCCGCACGCAGCTGCAGGGCGCCGTGCTCTACGAGGCCGCGGCCTGGCGCCCGGGACTGCCCGGCCACCGCGCCGTCGAGCTGCTGTCGACAGCACTCGGCCCGGGGGCGCCGGACCAGGACGACCCGCTGCGGATCCGGGCGCTGGCGAGCCTGGGACGCGCCCTGGCCTTCACCGGTGACACCGAGTCGGCGCGCAGCGTGGGCGCGGACGCCGTGCTCCGGGCGAGGCGGCTCGGCGACGACGGACTGCTCGCCCACGCGCTGCAGGCCAGCCTGTGGCACGGCCTGCGTCCGCAGGACGTGCCCGACAAGCTCGCGCGGGCCACTGAGCTCTCGGCACTCGCCCATCGCACCGGCGACCTCGGCCACCTCGGCCCGGCTGCCTACTACCGCGGGATCATCTCCTACGTCCAGGGCGACCCGGACGGCTGGGCCCACGCGCAGACCGACCTCGTCCACATGTCGCAGGGCACGGGGCAGGGCTTCTTCGAGTACATGGCCGGGTGCCTGGAGTACGGGCGGCAGTTCGTGTCCGGCGACTTCGCGGCAGCGCAGCGCACCTGCGACGCTCTGCTGGAGCTCGGCGACCGCTTCGGCACGGACGGCACGGAGGGACCGTCCGCCGTGCAGACCTTCATGCTCCGTCGGGAGTCCGGTGCGGTGCAGCGGGTCCGTCCGCTGATCACGGGGACGGAGGTGCCGACCGAGCACTGGGCGCCGGGGCTGCTCGCCGTCTACACCGAGCTCGAGCTCGACGGGCCGGCGGGCCGGCTGCTGCACTGGTTGCTGGCGGACGGCCTGGCGCGCTACCGCGACTCGGCCCAGTGGCCGGCGGTCCTGGCCTTCCTCGTCGAGGCGGCGCTGCACCTCGGCGACACCGCCGCCGCCGAGCGGCTCCGGCCCGAGCTGGAGGAGTACGCCGGCCTCAACCTGGTCGCCGGGCAGTTCGTCGCCCTGTTCGGCAGCGCCGACCGGTACCTCGGCGCGGTCGACTCGCTGCTCGGCGGCTCCGAGGCCGAGCAGGAGCTCGCGTCCGCGCTGGCACTGGACCGGCGTACCGGAGCGGCAGTGCACGAGGCGCACACCCTGGCCGCACTGGTCGTGCACCGACGTCGGGTCGGGGCGGACCGCGAGGAGGTCGAGGCGCTCGTGTCCCGGACCCGGGAGCTGGCCGAACCGCTGGGGCTGGTACGCCCGCTACGACTGGTCACCCGGTCCACGACACGTGTGCCGGACCAGCGTCGCGACGGGCTGACCGACCGGGAGACCGCCGTGCTGCGGCTGCTGGGGGAGGGGCTGCTCAACCGCGAGATCGGCATGCGGCTCTGCATCAGCGAGCACACCGCGGCCAACCACGTGCGGAGCATCCTGGCCAAGACCGGCACGACGAACCGGACGCAGGCTGCTGTCTACGCCGCGGCCCACGACCTGCTGCGGTAGCAGCGGCTCAGATCCCCGTCATCGAGCCATCGGGCTGGATCCGGCCGGTGACCTCGACGATCACGTCGGCCGGCAGGCCGGCCCGAGCGGCTGCGCGCCGGATCGCCTCTGCCGAGGGCGCTTCGTACAAGCAGTAGGTCTTCCGCTTGTCCGCCGACAGGAACGAGTAGAGCCAGCTGACGTCCTCGTCGACGTTGATCCGGTTGATGCCCTCCGCGGAGTCGGCATCGACGTCGAGGTCGTCCGCGAACCGGCGCTCGACCATGAACACGGGCATGAGGGCTCCTCGCTCCGGGCGCGGACTCTACGGTCTGCCGCCCTGCGGCGCCAGCACCGTGCCGGGATCAGCGCACCTCGAGCGTGACGTCACCGCGCCGCGCGACCACCTCTCCGACCACCGGGTAGCCGGGCACCTCGCCGACGACCAGCAGCCCGCCGCTGGTCTGCGCGTCGGCGAGCAGCAGCAGCTCGTCGTCGTCCACGGACGACGCGAGGTGCGGCTGCACCCACTCGAGGTTGCGCCGGGTGCCGCCGCTGACGTAGCCGTCGCGCAGCGCGTCCCGCGCGCCCGCGAGGTAGGGGACGGCCGCGGCGTCGACGACCGCCGTCGTGCCGCTCGCCCGCATCATCTTGTGCAGGTGGCCGAGCAGGCCGAAGCCGGTGACGTCGGTGGCCGCCCGCGCACCCGCCGCCACGGCGGCCTCGCTCGCGTCCTTGTTCAGCGAGGCCATCGAGTCGACGGCGTGCGCGAACACCTCGCCGGTGCTCTTGTGCCGGTTGTTGAGCACGCCCACCCCGAGAGGCTTGGTGAGCGTCAGGGGCAGGCCCACCACTGCCGAGTCGTTGCGCAGCAGGCGGTCCGGGTCGACGAGCCCGGTGACGGCCATGCCGTACTTCGGCTCGGGGTCGTCGATGCTGTGCCCGCCGGCGACGAAGCAGGCGGCCGCGCGGGCGACGTCGTTGCCGCCGCGCAGCACCTCGGCCAGCAGCTCCTTGGGGAGCTTCTCGCGCGGCCAGCCGACCAGGTTCACGGCGACGACCGGCCGGCCGCCCATCGCGTAGACGTCGCACAGCGCGTTGGCTGCGGCGATGCGGCCCCAGTCGTAGGCGCTGTCGACGACCGGGGTGAAGAAGTCGGCCGTCGCGACGACGGCGGTCCGCTCGTCGATGCGGACCACCGCGGCGTCGTCGCCGTCGTCGAGCCCGACCAGCAGGTCGGGGGAGACGTGCCCGGTCAGGCCGCGGACGACCTCCTCGAGCTCGCCGGGCGGGATCTTGCAGGCGCACCCGCCGCCGGAGGCGTACTGGGTCAGCCGGTACGTCGTGGTCGTCGCGGTCATGTCACGACCCTAGGTCGTCCCTGCTCGTCCAGCCCCCGGGCCGCCCAGTAGGCGTCGACCATGGAGCGCAGGCGGTCCCTGGTCAGGACGGCGGCGCGGCCGGAGCCGACCTGCAGCTCCTCGTCCAGGAACCGGTCGGGCAGCCAGTCGTCCTCCGGCTGCCACCCCTCGCGCAGGTTGTAGGCGCGCTTGAGCAGCACGATCCGCTCGTGCGGTGGCCCGCAGCTCGGCCTCGTCGACCTCCCAGCCGGTGACCGCCGACAGCAGGTCGGCCCACTCGGCGAACGGCTCGTCGAAGACGCCGCGCAGGAAGCGGCACAGGATCAGCGAGTCCATGACCGCGCTGCGGTCCTCGGACTCGATCGCCCCGCGCACGTGGGCGGACCCGCCGGCCAGCCGGTCGAGGTCGCCCGAGAGGTCGGCCTCGTAGGCGCCCGAGCGGTTGTGGTCGGCGCCGCGGGCGTTGACCGCCATGCCGAGCGCCATCGACTGCATGGTGCGCGGCTCGTAGCCGGGCAGCTCGAGGCCCTTCACGTGCGCGGCGAAGGCCTCCGAGCCCTGGCCGACCCTGCGGGAGGCCGCGCGGCTGCCGAGCGCGAGCAGCGGGCCGATGCCCTCGCCGCTGCCGATCTCGTCCAGGGCGCGCAGCAGCGCGGCTCCGTCGCCGAAGCGCAGCCACGGCGCGTCGAGCAGCCCGCGCTCGGCGCACTCCATCGCCCAGGCGATCGTGCCGCCGGCGCTGATGGTGTCGATCCCGAGGTCGTCGCAGCGCGCGCTCGCCGTCAGCACGACGTCTGGGTCGCTGACGCCGCACAGAGGCCCGAGCGCGCTGAGGTTCTGGTGCTCCATGCGGACGCCGCGGCCGCCCTTGGTCTTGTAGACGTGCTCGCAGCCGATGGCGCAGGAGGCGCAGGAGGACTTCACCACCTGCTGGGCCTGCGCGAGCTCGTCGGCAGCGAGCTGCGGCGCACCCTCGAACGTCGACTCCTGGAAGTTGCGCGTCGGCAGGGTCGACAGCGCGTTGAAGGCCAGCACGTTGGCGAGAGTGCCGAGCTCGCGGTACTTCTCGGTGGCCCGGCCGAGCGAGCGCTGCCGCAGGTCCTTCGCCGCAGCGAGGACGCGCGGCGGGTCGGCCGGGGCCACCTTCGTGACGGCGTGGACGGCGAGCGCCTTGACCCCCTTGGCACCCATGACCGCGCCGAGCCCGCCGCGACCGGCGTGCCGCCCGTCGTGCGAGATGGTCGCGAAGCGCACGCCCCGCTCGCCGGCCGGTGCCGATGCTGGCCACCTGCCACCCGGGACCCAGCTCGGCCCGCACGGCGGTCTCGGCCTCGGCGGCCGTCGCGCCCCAGTGCGGGGTCGCGTCGACCAGGCGCACGGCCTCGCCCTCGACGACCACGGTGACCGGCGCGGCAGCCCGTCCGACGAGCACGATCGCGTCGTGGCCGGTCAGCTTGCCGGCGATCGCGAAGTGGCTGCTGGCCAGGGCGTCGGTGAGCATGCCGGTGAGCGGCGACTTGGCCACGACGGCGAACTTGGCGCTGGTCGTCAGCGGTGTGCCGACGAACGGTGAGAAGACGAAGGCCAGCGGCGCCTGCGGACCGAGCGGGTCGACGCCCGGGGGAGCGAGCTGCAGGAGCAGCCAGGCGCCGAGCCCCGCGCCACCGAGGTGGTCGCGCAGCACCCGCTCGGGCAGCGGCAGGTGGCGCGTCGACCCGTCGCCCACGTCGACCACCAGCGCGCGGCCGAAGTAGCCGCCCGGCGGCTCAGCCACCGGCGTCGGCCGACAGGAAGGTGACGACGTCGCCCTGCACCAGGGGCGTCTCGACGTCGCGGACGACCTGGTCGCCGTCGACGGCGGCGAGCAGGTGCTTGTCCAGCTGCAGCCCGACGGCGGTCGCGGCCGCGCCGAGCGTGGCGGCCCGGACCGTGGTGGTGCCGGTGCCGCCCGCGGCGGCCAGCACGCCGGTCCGCTGCACCACGACCTCGGGCGCCGGACGCGCGCGGGCCTGCTCGTACTCCGCCCGGTCGTTCACGCCGCGCGCGGAGTCCAGGCCGGGGTCGACGGCGCGGAGCCGGGCGCTGCTCAGCAGGTCGGCCTCCGGCAGCAGGCGCACCGCCGGCGCCCTCGAGCAGGAACGCCGGCCGGTCGCGGCCGTCGGCCAGCAGGCTGAGCGCGCGCTCGGCCAGCGCGGTCCGGTAGGCCGCGAGCAGCGGCTGGCGGTGGCCGTCCACGACCGGCAGCGCGATGTCGGCGTCGCCCAGCCCGGCCACCACGGCCCGTACGAAGGACGGGTGGAGGAAGGGCAGGTCGGTCGAGCAGACGAAGGCCGCGTCGGCGTGGCCGGTCAGCGCCGCCAGGCCGCAGGCGATGCCCTGCAGCGGTCCGCGTCCCTCGACGGGGTCGTCGACGACCTCGACCGAGGCCGGCAGCGCCGGCAGCTCCTGGCCGGGTGCCCGCACCACGACCACGGTGCCGTCGACGCCGCGGGCCAGGATCCCGACGGTGCGGCGGAGCAGCGTGGAGCCGTGCCACTCGAGCTGCGCCTTGGGGGTCCCCATGCGCGACGAGCGGCCCCCGGCGAGGACCACCGCGCCCACCGCTGTCATGCGGTCGAGGCTACGTCCGACCGGCCTGGTGTGATGACTGCGCCCGTCCACGCCGCCGCCCCGCCCTGAAGGAGCTCCCGTGCTCGACCTGACCGGTACCTCGTCCCTCGTCACCGGAGGGGCCTCCGGCCTCGGCGAGGCCACCGCCCGGCTGCTCGCCGCCCGCGGCGCCAGCGTGGTCATCGCCGACCTGCAGGACGAGAAGGGCGAGGCCGTCGCGAAGAGCATCGGCGGGGGCTACGTCCGCACCGACGTCACCGACCCCGAGCAGGTCATCGCCGCGATCGCCGCCGCCGAGGAGCACGCCCCGCTGCGCACCGCCGTCACCGCGGCCGGCATCGGCTGGGCCGCGCGCACCATCGGCCGCGACGGCAGCTACGACAGCGCGCACGACCTGGGCGCCTTCCAGAAGGTCGTCGCGGTCAACCTGGTGGGCACCTTCAACTGCGTCCGGCTGGCCGCCACCGCGATGAGCCGGCACGACGCGGTCGACGCCGACGGCCAGAAGGGCGCCATCTGCACGATGGCGTCGGTCGCCGCCTTCGACGGCCAGATCGGCCAGGCCTCCTACTCCGCCAGCAAGGGCGGCGTCGTCGGCATGACGCTGCCGATCGCGCGTGACCTGTCGGCCGCCGGCATCCGCCTCAACTGCGTCGCGCCGGGCCTCATCGACACGCCCATCTACGGCGAGGGGGAGGCGTCCGAGGCGTTCAAGGCGACCCTGGGCGCCAACGTGCTGTTCCCCAAGCGCCTCGGCACGGCCGACGAGCTCGCCAGCATGGTGCTCGAGCTGCTCGTCAACAGCTACGCCAACGGCGAGGTCGTGCGCGTCGACGGCGGCATCCGGATGCCCCCGAAGTAGCCTGAGCTCCTCTCGTCGTGCCCTCGGGCCCGGCGCGAGGGAGGCGTACGCGTTCCTGGTGGGCGCCCCGGTCTTCAAAACCGGTGAGGGCCGGTACCCGGTCCTGGTGGGTTCGATTCCCATCCGCCTCCGCCGTGCACGGGCTCAGCCCGCGAGCGCCGCCCGGGCCTGCGCGGCGTGCGGGAGCGACAGCGCCGAGCCTGTGCCGAGGGCCTGCTCGAGCTCGGCCCGGGCCTCCTCGGTGCGCCCGAGGGCCGAGAGCGCCATCCCGCGGTGGAAGACGAAGGACGGCCGGCGCATGCCGAGCGACAGCGCCTGGTCGAGGTAGGGGAGCGCCTCCTGCGACCGGCCCGCGGCGTGCAGGGCCCAGCCGAGCGCGTCGGCGGCGAAGACGTTGCCCGGCCGCGCGTCGTACGCCGCCTGCGCAGCGGCGACGGCGCGCTCGGGGGAGCCGTGGTCGGCCTCGAACAGCGCCGCCTCGAGGTCGACGACCGACCCGGTCGACTCCAGCAGGGCGTTGGACGCGGTCACGAGCTCGAGCTGGTCGGCGGCCTCCTCGTCGCGTCCGAGCGACTGGAGCAGCTCGGCGTGCTCGACGAGGTACTGCTGCACCGGGACGCGCGCGGTCACCCGCTCGTACGCGGCCAGCGCCTCGTCGGTGCGCCCCTGCGCTGCAGCCGCGCGGGCGAGCGCCGCCTGCAGGGACAGCGAGTCCGGGTCGCGCTGCAGCCCGCGCTCCCACAGGGCCGTCGCCGCCGCCACGTCGCCGTCGTAGCCCCAGGCGAGCTCACCCAGCAGGTGGAGCGCGAAGCCGGCGTCGGCCCCCGTCGAGGCCGCGTCGAGCGCCTGCTCCAGCGCCTGGCGCGCGCCGGCGACGTCGCCGCGCAGCTCGCGGGCGTAGGAGATCCGGGTGAGGGCCGGGTAGCCCGGGTCGACGTCCGCCATGTCCTGGAGCACCGCTACCGCCTCGTCGTAGCGCCCGAGCTCGGTGAGGGCATCAGCGAGCACGCCGTACGCGGTGGCGTCGAAGTCGTTGACCGCAAGGGCATCTCGCGCCGAGCCCTCGGCGTCGGCGAAGTCGTGCTGCGCGGCCTGCAGGGTGGCGAGCCCGGTCAGCGCTGCGCCGTTGTCCTCGGGCTGGACCTCCAGGGAGCGGTCGAAGGCCTGCTGGGCCCGGGCGTACCAGCTGGGGTCGAGCGTGGTGCGCGCGCGGTCGACGTAGAGCAGGCCGAGGGTGGCCCAACCCGGGTGGTCGCCGGGGACCCGCTCCAGCCGTGCCTGGAGGGCCTCGATGCTGCCCGGCGCGGCCCGCTCCGCGCTGCTCGTGCCGCTGGGCTCGGCGGTCCCCCCGGGGTCGCCGAGGACTGCGCCGCCCAGGAGCAGGCCGACCGCGAGGACGCCGGCGGTGCCGGCCAGGACGGTCCGGCGGACGAGGGGGGTCACGGGTCTCCTTCTGGGTGGTGTGCGTTCCTGCCTCTGGGCCGAGTCTGCTGTCTCTGCGGTGACAGTTGATGATCCCGTGTTGCGCACCACCCCCCTGAACAACCATGGTCAGCGCCAGGACGTTCCTGCGGCGCCCCGACTTCGCCCTCTGTTCGTACGAACCGCACGCGGCGGTTCAGCGAAGGCTGAGCGACAGAACACCTGTTGGAAGGAGGGAACCGGCCGTCAGCGCGACGGAAGCACGCCACGGCGAGCGTCGCTCACCGATCTGATGAGCCGCGTCCCCCTGACCCTGGGGCGGCGCATCTGCGAAGGAGCCCCATGGCATCACCACCCAGGACGAGCAGGCGCCGTCGCGCCGTAGCGCTCGCCGCCACCGCAGCCACCGGCCTCGCCGGCACCGCTGTGCTGCTGGCACCGCGACGAGCTCGGCCTCCAGCCACCGCGAGGCCCCGTTCACCTCCGAGGACGCCGAGATCGACAACACCGACCTCTACGCCTTCGTCAGCCCGGACGACGCGGACACGGTCACGCTGATCGTGGCCAACTGGTGGCCGTTCGAGGAGCCGGACGGCGGACCGAACTTCTACAAGTTCGCCGACGACGGCAGCACGTACGACATCAACATCGACAACGACGGTGACGCGGTCGCCGACCTGATCTACCGGTGGGTCTTCACGAGCAGCGTACCGCACCGAGGACACGTTCCTGTACAACACCGGCGTCGTCGACTCCTTCGACGACCCGGACCTCAACTTCCGCCAGACCTACGACCTGCTGGAGATCCGCGGACGGCGTCACGACGACCGTCCTGCGACGACGCGCCGGTGGCACCCTCCAACGTCGGTCCGACGTCCATGCCGGACTACCCGGCCATCCGCGCGAGCACGCTGCGCGACGTACCGCGGCGGCGGCCAGTCCTTCGCCGGCCAGGCCGACGACGCCTTCTTCCTCGACCTGCGGGTCTTCGACCTGCTGTACGGCGGCGACCTGTCCGAGGTCGGCGTCGACACCCTCGACGGCTACAACGTCCAGACCATCGCGCTCAAGGTGCCCAAGACCGACCTGGCGCTCAACGGCGACGCGTCGGCCACCGGCAACCCGGTCATCGGCGTCTGGAGCACCACCAGCCGTCCGACCACCCGCGTGCTGCCGGCCACCGACGCCGCGGCGTTCGACCGTCACCAGCAGCGCCGACGCCACCCAGGTCTCGCGCCTGGGCAACCCGCTCGTCAACGAGGTCGTCATCCCGGTCAAGGACAAGGACAAGTTCAACGCGTCCCAGCCCGTCGAACGATGCGCGCGAACTTCCTGAGCTACGTCCAGAACCCGGAGGTGCCCGAGCTGATCGACGCGATCTACAGCCTGGACATCGAGCCGGACACCGACGCGAGCACCGCCGGCACCCAGCGCGAGGACCTCGTCGAGGTCTTCCTGACCGGCGTCTGCAGCAAGGCCACGACGCCGGCTGCCCCGGCAGCGTCGCCGGCGCTCGAGGCGGACCTCAACAGCCAGCTGCTCAACCGCGACGTCGACGACCGAGCTTCGAGCCCGTCCGAGATGCTGCGCCTGAACATGAGCGTTCCGGCCACGCCGGCCGACCCGATCAGCGGCTCGGCGTGCTCGGCGGTGACCTCAACGGCTTCCCGAACGGCCGCCGGCTCTCCGACGACGTCGTCGACATCGAGCTCAAGGTGCTCGAGGGCGCCGCTGACCGGCCAGGCCCGCCGACGTCATCGCGCTGTTCAGCGACGAGGTCGACAGCCAACGACGTCGCCTTCCTCGACGCGTTCCCGTACGTCGCGCAGCCCCACCAGCGGGCGGTGAACCGGTCATGACCGCCTCCCACCCACCACTCCACCCGACCTCCCGAGGGAGCTCCATGGCACGACCGACCACTGAGCCGGGGCAGGCGTCCGATCGCCCTGCTCGCGGCCGCCGCCACCGGCCTGGCCGGCCTGGCCCTGCTCGCCCCCGGCGACGAGCAACGCCTCCAGCCACCGCGAGGCGCCGTTCACCTCCGTGCGACCCGGAGATCGACAACACCGACGTCTACACGTTCGTCAGCCCTGACGACCCGGACAGCGTCACGGTGGTCGCGAACTTCTGGCCCTTCGAGGAGCCGGACGGCGGCCCGAACTTCTACAAGTTCGACGACGACGCCCGGTACGAGATCAACATCGACAACAACGGCGACGCGGTCGCCGACCTCGTCTACCGGTGGACCTTCACCGACACCTACCGGACCCAGGACACGTTCCTCTACAACACCGGCGTCGTCGACGTCGCTTCGACGACGAGAACCTGAACTTCCGGCAGACCTACGACCTCGCAGGTCATCGCGGCCGGCGCCGCAGCGGTCCTGCTGCTCGACAACGCGCCCGTCGCGCCGTCGAACGTCGGTCCGGCGTCCATGCCGGACTACGAGGCGACCTGCGCGACGACGCCGTCGTGGACATCGACGCGCCGGGCTCGGCGGCTCAGGCCTTCGCCGGGCAGGCGGACGACGCGTTCTTCCTGGACCTGCGCGTCTTCGACCTGCTGTACGGCGCGCCGGACCTGGACGAGGTCGGCAACGACACGCTCAACGGCCGCAACGTGCAGACGCTTGCGCTGCAGATGCCGAAGGACGGCTGCTCGCGCTGAACGCCGAACGCCACCCGCAACCCGGTCATCGGCGTGTGGAGCACCACCTCGCTGCCGCAGACCCGCGTGCTCGAACGACCGACGGCACCGAGAGCGCAGTCCGGCGAGTTCGTCCAGGTCTCGCGCCTGGGCAACCCGCTGGTCAACGAGGTGGTCATCCCGGTCAAGGACAAGGACCGCTTCAACGCCTCCACGCCGGCCAAGGACGGGCAGTTCCTGCCGTACGTCCAGCGACCCGGAGGTGCCCCGGCTCGTCGAGGCGCTCTACGGCATCCGCCGGCGCCGGCCGACGCCCCGCAGCGACCTGGTCCAGGTCTTCCTGACCGGCGTCCCGGACGTCGACTCCCTCGAGGTCAACGCAGGACGTGGCCGACGGCCGCGCCCGCGTGAGATGCTCCGGCTCAACACGAGCATCCCGCCGACGCGCGAACCCGAACCGCCTCGGCGTGATCGGCGGAGACGTCGCCGGCTTCCCGAACGGCCGTCGCCTGGCCGACGACGTCATCGACATCTCGCTGCAGGTGCTCGAGGGCGAGCTGCTCGGCAGCCCCGAACGACCTGGGCGACGCCGGTCGACAGCAACGACCTGCCGTTCGGCGACACGTTCCCGTACGTCGCTCTGCCGCACAACAGCGCGGTGAACCAGTCGCAGTTCACCGGCTTCGAGCGCCTGGCCGGGCGCCGACCGCTTCGGCACGGCGGCCGAGATCGCGCTGGAGACGTTCGGCACGTCCGACACGGTCCTGCTGGCGAGCGGCCTGGACCGCAACCTGCCGGACGCGCTGGCGGGCAACTACCTGGCCGGCTTCGAGGACGCCCCGATCCTGCTGACGACGCCGGGCACGCTGCCGGCCGTCACCCGGGCTGGCGCTCGAGGAGCTCGGTGCCGAGCGGGTCATCGTGCTCGGTGGCCCCGCCGCGGTGAGCGCGGCGCAGGTCGCGGCGCTGGACGCGGACTACGACGTGACCCGCATCGGCGGTCGGGACCGGTACGAGACGGCGGCGCTGATCGCCACCACGCCGCCGGCCGACTACGTCGGCGCGGCCACGGCGATCGTCGCCCGCGGCGACGTCCTGGCGGACGCCCTCGTGTCCGGCCCGATCTCCTACCGGGCGCAGTTCCCGATCCTGCTCACCCCGACGGGCTCGGTGAACGCGTTCACCCGGGCTGCTCTGGACGAGCTGGCGATCGAGCGGGTCCTCGTCGCCGGCGGAACGGCGGCGGTGTCCGAGGCCACGGCCACGGCCCTGTCCGACGGCGGTGACGTCGATGATCAAGCGGGTCTACGGCGGTGACCGCTTCCAGACCGCGGTCGCCATGGCGCGGTTCGCGACCGGCGAGCTCGGGTTCTCGCGCCTGCACGCCGACCTGGCGCGCGGCGACGTCTTCGCCGACGCCCTGGCCGGTGGCCCGCACGCCGGGCGTCGAGGGCGGGGTCATCCTGCTCACGGTGAACCCGACCACGCTCGGCACCGTCACCGCGGGCTACCTGGCGGCGGAGTCGATCACGCTCGAGGAGGGCCACGTCTTCGGTGGTCCGGCTGCCGTCAGCGCGGCGGTGCGTGGCCGCGGCCACCGACGCCGCGAACAGCAACGACGCGCTCCAGGACCCGTCCAAGCAGTAGGGGTCCCGCAGCGCGAAGCAGCCCCCGTCCGGCACTGCCGGGCGGGGGCTGTCGCGTGGGCGGCCCGGACGATCGGCGTCCATGATCGTGGGACGCCTGGAGGCCGATCGGACCGCGGAAGCGGACACGTTTGCCAGCACGATCGCTGGACCGGCGCCTTGACGGTCGACGACGCGGCGTGCGTGCGCCGACGGGCTCGTCGACCCGCATCGGTCAACGTGCTCGAGGTGGGACGCTGGGCCGGACCCGGTCCTGGACCGGTCAACGCCTCCACGATCATGGACCGGCGTCGCTTACGGCCGACGCGCGGCGCTGCGGTGGGGCGCCGACTCGAGCTCCTCGTGCCGCGTCGTACGGGGGCGCGGCTGCTGGGCGAGGCTGAGGCGCGGTGACGACACCGACCACGTACGACCGCGGCGCGACTCGGTGATCCACAGAAGGATCGGTGCCGTCAGCGGGCCGACGGCCGCCCTACGGGACGAGATCTTCTGTCGATCACCGCCCGGCAGGGGGCTACGAGGCCGTACGAGGCTGCGAGGCGCGCGGGTCAGGCGCGGCAGGTCTCCGCGAGGTCGTCAAGCGCCGTGCGCACGTCGTCCTCCTGCTGTGCGTCTGCGTTGTTCGTGTCCACCGCGATCCGGAAGAAGCCGAGGCGCCTGGTCAGCTCCTGGACCTCCTCGGCCACGTCGCCGCCGCCGTCGATGACGGGCTTGAGGACGTCCTGAGCGTCCCGGAAGCGGTCGGCCGCGGCCCGGGGCTCGATGTCCTCGTCAGCCACCTCGCGCAGCGCCTCGTCGACCTCCTGCAGCGTCGGCGCCAGGTCGGTGCAGGCTCCGGCGGAGAAGCCCTCGACGTCCAGCGCGTCACTGCTGCAGCCGGCCAGAGCCGCGAGCAGGACCGCGGCGCAGGCGGTGCGGCGGAGCGAGCCGCGGCGGAGCGGGCGGGCCAGGGGGAGTGCGGGCACGAGGGGACCTTCCGGGGACGGGGACAGGATCACAGCAGGCCGCGGCCGGTGAGGGCGCCGCGCAGGACGAGGGCCAGGCCCAGGACGACGACGATGCCCGCCGTGCCCAGCGGCAGCAGGCGGACCAGCCGGGCGCCGCGACCGAGCGTCCAGCCGCGGCGGTCGAGCAGGGCGCGCGCCCGCAGGAGCAGGAGACCGGCGACGGTGAGCGTGACGGCCATGCCGACGCCGTAGGCGACGACGAGCAGGACACCGAACCAGGCCCGGCCCAGGGCGGTGGCGCCGAGCAGCACCAGCAGCGCGGACGGGCTGGGCACCAGCCCGCCGGCGACGCCCATGCCCGCCAGCGCCTTCCAGCTCAGCGGCCCGGCCGGCAGGGGCGCGTGGGTGTGGGCCCGCCCGCCGTGGGAGTGCGCGACCGGCTTCACGTCGACGACCACGCCGCCCCGCGTGCGGGTGCGGGTGCGGGTGATCGTGGCCGTGGGGCGCCTGGTGGTCGTGGTCGTGCTCGTGCTCGTGGTCGTGGTGGTGGTCGTGGTCGTGCTCGTGGTCGTGCGGGTCGTCGTGGTCGTGGTCGTGGTCGCCGCCGGACCGCAGGCGGCGCAGCGCGAGCACGGCGAGGTACACCCCGACCGCCACCAGCAGGACCCCGGAGAGCACCTCGGTGAACGGCACCACCAGCTCGGGGGCGGCGAGGGCCCCTAGCGACAGGACCAGGCCGAGCAGCAGCACGCTCGCGGTGTGCGTGAAGGTCACCACCGCGCCGAGCTGCAGGGCCTGCCGGCGGGTGCCGCGCTGTCCGACCAGGTAGGCGGCCATGACGGTCTTGCCGTGGCCGGGCGCGACGGCGTGGAGCACCCCGAACAGCACGGCGGCGGCGACCGACACGAGCGCGAAGGGCAGCGTCAGGTCGGTACGCCCGAGGAAGTCGGTGAAGGTCGAGGTGAGGCGGTCCACGCCCCGGGGCGCGACCTCGTCGACCGGCACGTCGCCGTCCGCGGCGGCGCTCGTGCAGGCGGCGCCGGCCTCCACCGAGAAGGACGCCCGCGTCACGTCGACCGGCGACTGCAGCAGGTCCTCCGGATAGGCCAGCAGCAGCTCGGACGGGCTCGACGACGGGACCGACGAGTCCTCGAGCGGACCGCACAGCGACGACGCCGTGACCTCGCGCCAGCCGTTGCGCTCGAGCGCCGTGGGGTCGGCGAACTCCACCGTCCGCTCGGGCCGCACGCCCGAGTCGTACGTGCACTCGATGCGGGTGGTGGCCAGACCCGCCACGCCCGGCCGGGCGGTGCCTGCGGCCGACCGGACGGAGAGCGCGGCAGGGTCGCCGTCCACGACGAGCGACAGCTCCGAGGCGGTGCGAGCGCACTCGCGCTGCGCGTGGGCGGTCAGCTCGCCGGCCGACAGCTCCCCGTCCCCGTCCGCGTCCGCCCCGGAACGGCCCTGGCCGAGCTGCACGGTCGGGATCTCGGCGAGGTCCACGACGTGCGTGACGACGACCCCGTCGGCGGTGACCACCAGCCGGTCGGCAGTGTTGACCGTGAAGTTCCCGAGGGGGTGCGCAGAGGCCGCCGACGGCAGGGTCACGACCAGCGCCGCAGCAGCCAGGAGCACGGCACCGCTCCGACTCGCCCAGCGCGACCTCACGACGTCCCCTCCCGTACGGCAGTCCTCGGGACCGTTCGCACGTGCGCGTCGTGCGGTTGGTCCCCAGCACACCAGATCGGTGCGACGGCTGCACGAGGTGTCCGCTTCGTCCGTTGGTTCCGCGTCCGGGGGACCGGGCACGGGCACAGCGCATGACGGTCTTCGGCTTCCACGCCTCGCACGAGCAGGTCCACCCCGACCGAGCTGCTCGAGGCCGTCCAGCACGCCGAGCAGGTGGGCTTCACCGGCCGCCATGTGCTCGGACCACTTCTCGCCGTGGAGCGAGCGGCAGGGCCACTCCGGCTTCGCCTGGGCCTGGCTGGGGGCGGCGCTGCAGGCGACCGACCTGCCGTTCGGCGTGGTCAACGCGCCGGGGCAGCGCTACCACCCGGCGATCATCGCCCAGGCGACGTCGACGCTGACCGCGATGTACCCCGGGCGGCTCTGGGTCGCGCTCGGCACCGGCGAGGCCTCGCAACGAGCACATCACCGGCGAGGTCTGGCCGCGCAAGGAGGTCCGCAACGCCCGCCTGCGCGAGTGCGTCGACGTCATGCGCGCGCTGTTCGCCGGCGAGGAGGTCAGCCACGACGGGCCTCGTCACCGTCGACCGGGCGCAGGCTGTGGACCCGGCCCGAGATGCCGCCGCCGCTCATCGGCGCCGCCGTCAGCGCGAAGACGGCGGCGCTGGGCCGCCGAGTGGGCCGACGGGCTCGCGACCGTGCTGCAGCCGCGCCGAGGCGCTGCGCGAGGTGCTCGAGCGCCTACCGCGAGCGCCGGCGGCACGCGGACCGCTGGTCCTGCAGGTGCACCTGTCCTACGCCGCCGACGAGGACGACGGCGCTCGCACATCGCGCACGACCAGTGGCGCAGCAACATCTTCCCGCCGCCGACTTCAACTGGGACCTCGACCACGTCGACGCTGTTCGACGAGGCCGCCAAGCACGTCCCGCCGGAGGCGGTGCGCGGGCCGGTGCTCGTCTCGTCAGCGACCCGGCGCAGCACGCGGCCTGGCTGCAGGAGCTGGTCGAGCTCGGCTTCGACGAGGTCTACCTGCACCACGTCGGGCAGGAGCAGCGGGAGTGGCTCGACGTCTTCGGCGAGCAGGTCCTGCCGCAGCTGGACGTCACCGCGAAGGTGGCCGCATGAGGATCACCGACACCAGCGACCTGTGGTGGAAGAACGCCGTCGTCTACTGCCTGGACGTCGAGACCTTCTTCGACTCCGACGGCGACGGCACCGGCGACCTCGCCGGGCTCGCCCAGCGGATCGACTACCTCGCCGACCTCGGCGTCACCTGCCTGTGGCTGATGCCCTTCTACCCGACGCCGGACCGCGACGACGGCTACGACATCGTCGACTTCTACGGCGTCGACAAGCGGCTCGGCAGCCTCGGCGACTTCGTCGAGGTGGTGCGCACGGCGAACGACCGCGGGATGCGCGTCATCGCCGACCTCGTCGTCAACCACACCTCCGACCAGCACCCCTGGTTCAAGGCGCGCGCGCGTCCAGCCGCACCTCGCCCGTACCGCGACTTCTACGTCTGGCGCGACGAGCCGCCGAAGGCCAAGCAGGCCGAGGTCGTCTTCCCCGACCAGGAGACGAGCGTCTGGGAGTACGACGAGAAGGCCGGCCAGTACTACCTGCACCAGTTCTACAAGCACCAGCCCGACCTCAACGTCACCAACCCGAAGGTCCGCGACGAGATCGTCAAGGTCATGGGCTTCTGGCTGGAGCTGGGGCTGTCCGGCTTCCGCGTCGACGCCGTCCCGTTCTTCCTCGAGACCAACGGCGTCGACGAGCACGAGTTCGCCGACCCGCACGCGCTACCTGCGCGACCTGCGCGTCGTTCCTCGGCCGGCGCACCGGCGACGGCATCCTGCTCGGCGAGGTCAACCTGCCGCACCGGAGCAGCAGAAGACCTTCTTCGGCGGCACCGACGGCGACGAGCTGACGATGCAGTTCGACTTCATCGCGATGCAGAAGCTCTACCTGTCGCTGGCGCGCGAGCGACGCCGCACCGCTCGCGAAGGCGCTGCTGGACCGGCCGGAGATCTCGCCGGACTGCCAGTGGGCGACGTTCGTGCGCAACCACGACGAGCTGACGCTCGACAAGCTCAGCGACGAGGAGCGCCAGGAGGTGTTCGCCGCCTTCGGTCCCGACCCCGACATGCAGGTGTACGGCCGCGGGCTGCGCCGGCGCCTGCCGCCGATGCTCGGACGGCGACCCGCGCCGCGTCCGGATGGCTACAGCCTGCTGTTCTCCCTGCCCGGGCACGCCGGTGCTGTTCTACGGCGAGGAGATCGGCATGGGCGAGAACCTCGACGGCCGAGGGCCGGCATGCGGTGCGCACGCCGATGCAGTGGACCGCCGGCAAGAACGGCGGCTTCTCCACCGCTGCCGCCGTCGCGGCTGCCGGACCCGGTGGTCGAGGGCGGCTTCGCGCCCGGAGTTCGTCAACGTCGAGGCGCAGCGCCGCGACCCCGACTCGCTGCTGTCGTTCGTGCACCTGCTCGTGCGGCGCTACCGCGACTGCCCCGAGCTCGGCTGGGGCGCCTTCGCCGTGCTCGACCAGCCGCACGCCCAGGTGCTCGCGCACATCGGTGCACGTGGGACGACGCCTGCCTGCGTCGCGCTGCACAACCTCGGCCCGGAGCCGGTCGACCGTGCCGCTCGCGCTGCCGGACCTGCCGCCGACGGCACGCCGCCTGGTCGACCTGCTCGCGCGACGGGCAGCACGGCGCTCGCCGACAAGGGGCGCGTGCGAGCTGTCCCTGCCGGCGTACGGCTACCGCTGGCTGCGCGTCGTGCGCCCGGCGACCGCCGGCTCGTATGACGCCGGCAGCACGCCGCCCTGGTGGACGACGCGCCGTCGTCTACCAGGTCTACCCGCGCAGCTTCGCCGACTCGCGACGGCGACGGCGTCGGCGACCTGCGCGGGATCCTCGACCGGCTGGACCACCTGTCCGACCTCGGGGTCGACGTGCTGTGGCTGTCGCCGGTCTACCGCGTCGCCGCAGCACGACAACGGCTACGACATCAGCGACTACCAGGACGTCGACCCGGTCTTCGGCACGCTCGCCGACCTCGACGAGCTGCATCGCCGCGCTGCACGCCCGCGGCATGAAGCTGCTCATGGACCTCGTCGTCAACCACACCTCCGACGAGCACCCGTGGTTCACGGCGTCGCGGTCGAGCAGGGACGACCCGAAGCGCGACTGGTACTGGTGGCGACCGGCCCGGCCCGGGCACCGTGCCCGGTACGCCCGGGCGCCGAGCCGAACAACTGGGGCTCGTTCTTCTCCGGCCCCGCCTGGACGTACGACGAGGCCTCGCGGCGAGTACTACCTGCACCTGTTCAGCCAGGCAGCAGCCGGACCTGAACTGGGAGAACCCCGAGGTGCGGCGCGGCCGTCCACGAGATGATGCGCTGGTGGCTCGACCGCGGGGTCGACGGCTTCCGCATGGACGTCATCAACATGATCTCCAAGGGCCCGGCGCTGCCGGACGGGTCCGCTCGCCGGCGAGGGGCCGTTCGGCGACGGCACCCCGCACTTCCTGTCGGCGGCCCGCGGATCCACGAGTTCCTGCAGGAGATGCACCGCGAGGTGCTTCGCCGGCCGCGACGGCCTGCTGACCGTCGGCGAGATGCCCGGCGTCGACCGTCGAGCAGGCCGTGCTCTTCACCGACCCGGCCCGCCGCGAGCTGGACATGGTGTTCCAGTTCGAGCACGTCGGCGTCGACCACGGCGCGAGCAAGTGGGACGTCCAGCCGCTGGACCTGCGCCGACGCTCAAGGCCTCGCTCGGCCGCTGGCAGGACGGCGCTGGCCGAGCGCGGCTGGAACAGCCTCTACTGGAACAACCACGACCAGCCGCGCGTCGTCTCCCGCTTCGGCGACGACGGCGAGCACCGGGTGCGGTCGGCCAAGGTGCTGGCCACCGTCCTGCACCTGCACCGCGGCACGCCGTTCGTCTACCAGGGCGAGGAGCTCGGCATGACGAACGCGCCCTTCGGCAGGCGATCGACGACTTCCGCGACGTCGAGTCGCTCAACCACTGGCGCGACGCCGTCGAGGGCGGCGCCGACCCGGCCGAGGTGCTCGACGGCCTGCGCCGGATGAGCCGCGACAACGCCCGCACGCCCGATGCAGTGGGACGGCTCCCCGCACGCCGGCTTCACCACCGGCACGCCGTGGCTGCCGGTGCACCCCGAACGCCGACGAGGTGAACGCCGCCGCGCAGCGCGACGACCCGGACTCGGTGCTCGCGCACTACCGGCGGCTCATCGCCCTGCGGCACGACGAGCCGGTCGTCGCGCTCGGCGACTTCACGATGCTGCTGCCGGACGACGAGCAGGTCTACGCCTTCACGCGCCGGCTCGACGACGTCGAGCTGCTCGTGCTGGCCAACCTGTCGGGCGAGCCGGTCGAGGTGGACGTGCCGGACGGGTGGGAGGACGCGGAGCTGCTGCTCGACGACGGCGCGGTCAGCGGTCGGCTCGGCGTGCTCGCGCCGTGGGAGTCCCGGGTCCACCGGCGTCGCCGCGCTTGACCCCCGACCTGCGCGGGCAGGTGCCGCGCGTGGCCGACTTCGACATCACCGCCCTGATCCTGTCCGAGCACGACGCGTTCCGGCGCGCCTTCACCGAGATCGAGCAGCTCGAGGACGTCGAGCAGCTGCGCACCAGGTGGCGCGACCTGTCCGACCAGCTCGAGGTGCACGCGGCGGGCGAGGAGGCCGTCTTCTACCCGGCCCTGCTCGCCGACGTGGACGACAGCGAGGGCGACACCGAGCACGCGGTGAAGGACCACAACGAGATCCGCGAGACGACCAGCAGGGTGGACGACCACGAGGTCGGCACCGACGCGTGGTGGGAGGCGTTCCGCGCGGCGCGCGAGGCGACCGTCGACCACCTCGGCGAGGAGGAGACCGACGTCCTCCCGCCGTTCAAGGAAGCGGTCTCCGAGGAGGACCGCAGCGCGCTGGGCATGCGCTGGATGGAGTTCCTCGAGCGGCACGAGGGCGCGAAGGGCCTGTCCGGCGACGAGAAGGACCCGGAGCAGTACGTCGAGGAGCACACCTCCTGACGGCAGTAGCGTCGTCGGGGTGAGCGACGACGACCCCCGCCGGCGGGTACCGCGCACCGACGTCGCACTGGCCGACCCGCGCCTGGTCGAGGCGACGGCGCGACTGGGCGCCGAGCTCGTCAAGGGCGCAGTGCTGCACGCGCAGTCCCTCGCCCGCGCCGGCGAGCTGCCGCCGGAGGCGGTCGTCGACACGGCCGTCGCGGCGCTCCCGCTGCGCGCCACGACGCTCCGCCCGGTGCTCAACGCGACCGGCGTCGTCCTCCACACCAACCTGGGCCGGGCGCCGCTGTCGGCCGCCGCCGTCGACGCCGTCCGCACCGCGGCCGGCTACGTCGACGTGGAGTTCGACGTCACCGACGGCAGCCGGGCGCGCCGGGGCCGCGGCGCGCTGGCCGCGCTGCGCGACGCGGTCCCGGACGCGGAGGACGTGCTCGTCGTCAACAACGGCGCCGCGGCGCTGGTGCTGGCCACCACCGCCCTGGCCGCCGGGCGGGAGGTGGTCGTCAGCCGCGGCGAGATGGTCGAGATCGGCGACGGCTTCCGGCTGCCGGACCTCATCGCCAGCACCGGCGCCCGACTGCGCGAGGTCGGGACCACCAACCGCACCCACCTGCGCGACTACGCCGAGGCGGTCGGGCCGGACACGGGCTGCGTGCTCAAGGTGCACCCCAGCAACTTCCGGGTGGAGGGCTTCACCAGCTCGGTCGACGTGGCCGACCTGGTCGGGCTGGGCGCCCCCGTCGTCGCCGACGTCGGCAGCGGACTGCTCGCCCCGCACCCGCTGCTGCCGGACGAGCCCGACGCGCAGACCGCGCTGCGGGCCGGTGCCGACGTCGTCACCGCCAGCGGCGACAAGCTGCTCGGGGGACCGCAGGCAGGTCTGCTGCTCGGCCGCGCCGACGTCGTCGAGCGGCTGCGGCGGCACCCGCTCGCGCGGGCCCTGCGCGTCGACAAGCTGACGCTGGCGGCGCTGGAGGCCACCCTGCGCGGCCCGTCCACCCCCACGTGGGCCGCGCTCACCGCCGACCCGGACCGCCTCCGCGTCCGCACCAGCCGGGTCGCCGAGCTCGTCGGCGGTCACGTCGTGGAGAGCGACGGGGCGGTCGGCGGCGGCGGCGCACCCGGTCAGGTGCTGCCCGGGTGGGCGGTGGCCCTGCCGGTCGAGACCGCGGCGCTGCTGCGGGCGGGCGAGCCGTGCGTGGTGGGCCGGGTCGAGCGGGACCGCTGCCTGCTCGACCTGCGCTGCGTGCCCGAGGCCGACGACGACGCGCTGGTCGCGGCCGTGCGAGCCGTGACCGACTAGTGCACGTCGTCGCCACCGCCGGCCACGTCGACCACGGCAAGAGCACCCTGGTCCGCGCGCTCACCGGCATGGAGCCCGACCGCTGGGCCGAGGAGCGCCGGCGCGGCATGACCATCGACCTCGGCTACGCCTGGACCGGGCTGCCGTCCGGGCAGGTGCTCGGCTTCGTCGACGTCCCCGGGCACCAGCGCTTCATCGGCAACATGCTGGCCGGGCTCGGGCCGGCCCCCGCCGTCCTGGTCGTCGTCGCCGCGGACGAGGGCTGGCGCCGCCAGTCCGCCGAGCACCTCGCGGCCGTGGACGCGCTCGGCCTGACCACCGGGCTGCTGGCCGTCACCCGCAGCGACCTGGCGGACCCGGGCCCGGCGACAGCGCAGGCGCTGCAGCACCTGCGCGGCACCAGCCTGGGAGAGGTGGAGGCGGTGGCCGTCTCCGGCGCGACGGGTGCGGGGATCCCCCAGCTGGCAGCGGCTCTCGACCGGCTGGTCACGCGACTGCCGGAGCCCGACGTGCGCGCGCCGGTGCGGCTGTGGGTGGACCGGTCGTTCACCGTCCGGGGGAGCGGCACCGTCGTGACCGGCACGCTGCCCGCCGGGACGCTGCGCGTCGGCGACGAGCTCGACCTGCGCGGCCGGCGGGTCCGCGTGCGCGGCCTGCAGAGCCTCGGCACGTCGTACGACGAGGTGGCGGCCGTGGCGCGCGTCGCCGTCAACCTGCGCGGGGTGGAGCGCGACGAGGTGGGCCGCGGCGACGCGCTGCTCACCCCGTCGACGTGGCGGACCACGTCGGACGTCGACGTCCGGCTCGGCGTCGACCCCCGCACGCTGCCGACCGAGCTCGTGCTGCACGTCGGCTCCACCGGCGTGGCCGTACGGGTGCGTCCGCTCGGCCCCGACACCGCGCGGCTGCAGCTGCACCGCGAGCTGCCGCTGCGCGCCGGCGACCGCGCGCTGCTGCGCGACCCCGGCGCCCAGTCCGTGGCCGCCGGCGTCCTCGTGCTCGACGTCGACCCGCCGGACCTGCGCCGCCGGGGCTCGTCCCGCTCGCGCGGGGAGGCGCTGGCCGGCGCCGGCGCGGTGCCGGACCTGGCGGCGGAGGTGGCCCGTCGCGGCGCCGCCCGCCGCAGCGACCTGGCGGCCCTCGGCGTCCCGCTGGACGACCTGGGCGCCGTCCGGGTCGAGGGGGAGTGGCTGGTCGACCCGGACCGCTGGCGAGCGTGGACGACCGCGCTGCTCGCCGCCGTCGACGCCGCCGCCGACCCGCTCGCCGGCGGGCTGCCGGGCGAGGCGGCCCGCCAGGCGGTCGGGCTGCCCGACGCCCGGCTGCTGGCGCCCCTGGTCGCGCAGGCCGGCCTGGAGACGGCTTCCGGGCGGGTGCGCCGTCCCGGGACCGGCACCGACCTCGGCGCCGCCGAACCGGCCGTCGCCGGGCTCGAGGAGCGGCTGCGCGCCGACCCGTTCGCGGCGCCCGAGGTGCCCGAGCTGCAGGCGCTGCGCCTCGGAGCCCGCGAGCTGGCCGCCGCGGAGCGGGCCGGCCGGCTGCTGCGCCTGGCCGACGACGTCGTGCTGCTGCCGGACGGACCGGCGCGGGCGATGCGCGTGCTGGCCGCCCTTCCGCAGCCCTTCACGCTGAGCGCGGCGCGGCAGGCGCTGGGCACGACCCGGCGGGTGGCCGTACCGCTGCTGGAGCACACCGACGGCCGGGGCTGGACCCGGCGGCTGGACGGCAACCTGCGGGAGGTCCGGCGCGGGGGATAGCGTCGGCGGTCCCCGACCAGGAGGTCCCTCGTGCCCCAGGCAGTCCGCGGTGTCGTCGCCCTGAAGAAGGGCGCTCCCGTCTCGATCGAGACCATCGTGATCCCCGACCCGGGGCCGAACGAGGTCGTCGTCCGGATCGAGACCTGCGGGGTGTGCCACACCGACCTGCACTACCGCGAGGGCGGGATCAACGACGACTTCCCCTTCCTGCTCGGGCACGAGGCGGCCGGCCGGGTCGAGACCGTCGGCAGCGCCGTCACGAAGGTGGCCGTCGGCGACCGGGTCGTGCTCGCCTGGCGGGCGCCCTGCGGGGAGTGCCGGGCCTGCCTGCGCGGCCGGCCGTGGCTCTGCTTCGACAGCCGCCACCAGGGCTCGCCGATGACGCTGCAGGACGGCACCCCGCTCTCGCCCGCGCTCGGCCTCGGCGCCTTCGCCGAGAAGACGCTGGTCGGCGAGGGGGCCTGCATCAAGGTCGACGAGCGGGTCGACCCCGCCGCGGCCGGGCTGCTCGGCTGCGGCGTCATGGCCGGCTGGGGCGCGGCCGTCAACACCGCCCCGGTCCGCCAGGGCGACACCGTCGCCGTGCTCGGCTGCGGCGGGGTCGGCGACGCCGCGATCGCCGGCGCGGTCTACGCCGGGGCGCGGCAGGTCATCGCCGTCGACCTCGACGACCGCAAGCTCGAGTGGGCCAAGGGCTTCGGGGCGACGCACACCGTCAACGCCGGCAGCGGCGACGTCGTGCAGGCGCTGCGCGAGCTGACCGGCGGCTTCGGCCCCGACGTCGTCATCGACGCGGTCGGGCGCCCGGAGACGTACAAGCAGGCCTTCGAGGCACGTGACCTGGCCGGCACGGTGGTGCTCGTCGGCGTCCCCACCCCGCAGATGCAGCTGGAGATGCCGCTGATCGAGTTCTTCGGCCACGGCGGCGCTCTCAAGTCGTCCTGGTACGGCGACTGCCTGCCCAGCCGCGACTTCCCGCTCCTCGTGGAGCTCTCGCTGCAGGGGCGCCTGGACCTCGACGGCTTCGTCAGCGAGCGGATCGCGCTCGAGGACGTCGAGGAGGCGTTCCACCGGATGGAGCGCGGCGAGGTCCTGCGCTCAGTGGTCGTGCTGGAAGCGCGCAAGGAAGGGACGGTCATGCCGTGACCGCCCGGATCGAGCACCTGGTCACCAGCGGGACGTTCAGCCTCGACGGGCAGGTCTTCGACGTCGACAACAACGTCTGGATCCTCGGCGACGACGACGAGGTCATCGTCTTCGACGCCCCGCACGACCCGGACGCGATCGAGGCCGCCGTCGGCGACCGCACCGTCGTCGCGATCGCCTGCACGCACGCCCACGACGACCACGTCCGCTACGCGCCGGAGCTGGCCGAGCGGCTCAGCACCTCGGTGCTGCTCCACCCCGACGACCGGGTGCTGTGGGACCTCACCCACGCGCGGCACGAGCCGGACGGCTCGCTGCGCGAGGGGCAGGTGCTCGAGGTCGCCGGCACCCGCGTGCACGTGCTGCACACCCCCGGCCACGCGCCGGGCGCGGTCTGCTTCTCCGTGCCGGACCTGGGGGTCGTGCTGTCCGGCGACACGCTGTTCTCCGGCGGGCCCGGCGCGACCGGCCGGTCGTACAGCGACTACCCGACGATCCTGGACTCGATCCGCACGCGGCTGCTCACCCTCCCGCCGGAGACGCGGGTCCTGACCGGGCACGGCGACGAGACCACCGTCGCCGCCGAGGCCCCGTCGTACGACGAGTGGGTCAAGAAGGCGCAGCAGTAGCGGTCACTCCACCGCGACGAGCAGGACCGGGCAGGGCGAGCGGCGCAGGAGCTCGCGCACCACGTGGCCGTGCTCCGCACCCGCCCCCTGGGGCCACCCGGCGACCAGCACGTCCGGGTGCAGGTCGTGCGCCAGCGCCAGCACCTCGTCGGCGGGCGACCCGACGGGCAGATCCACGCGACGTCACCCCCGGCACCGACCTCCGCGCCCACTGCGGCGTCCGGCGACCGCAGCGCCGGAGAAGTGCCCGTCGGGGCAGAGCGCGCGCACGACGACCGTGCCGGGCCGGGCCAGGCAGGCGAAGCGGACCGCGGTGAGCTCACCGGCGGTGGTCGTCTCGCGCTCGTGCAGGACCCCTGAGCGCAGGTGGTCCAGCAGCCGGTGGACGACCGGCTCCGGCGTCAGGTCGTACGCCAGCTGCAGCGCGATCGGGGCGGGCAGCAGGTGGGTGGCGGCGTCCTCGCCGTCGTAGACGCCGGCCACCAGGGCGGTGGGCCGGGCGGCGGGGTGGGCCGCCAGCGGCGCCCCGGAGACGCCCACGCGGCCGTCCGCCACCGCCGTGAGCGCCTCGACGACCCGCTCCCGCTGGGGATCGAACGCGTGGACGTCCAGCGCCCAGCCCGCCTCGGCCTCCACCAGCGCGGTCACCAGCGGCCCCCTCGTGGTGACGGGACGTCCACGACCCCACGGATGCAGCACCGGGACGCGGGGTTGTGAACCCCCCTCAGACGCCGGCGAGACGCCCGGGGGACGGACGGAGGTAGACCGCCCACGTGACGACGGCGCAGACCAGGTAGAAGGCGAGAAAGGCGACGTACGCCGCGCTGCCGTCGCCGAAGGACAGGAACGACTGCCGGAACGCGATCTGGACCAGGACGCCGCCGAAGGCCCCGACCGCGCCGGCCAGTCCCACGAGGGCGCTGGCCAGCCGGCGGTCCTGCTGCGCGGTCCGGGTGCCGGCGTCGCCGCGCAGCGACTCGGCGTGGAAGATCGCCGGGATCATCTTGTAGACCGAGCCGTTGCCGAGCCCGGTGAGCATGAACAGCACCGTGAAGGAGGCTGCCAGCAGCGGGATCGAGCCGCTGTCCGCGGCGAGCAGGACGAGCACCGCGGCGCCCGTCATGGCCAGGAAGGTCCAGAAGCTGACCGTGGACCCCTTCCAGCGGTCGGCCATCATCCCGCCCACCGGCCGGATGAGGGAGCCGGCGAGCGCCCCGATCCAGACGTAGTAGATGGGCCGCTCGGCGCCGGCAGCGGCCAGCACCTGGCCGAACGCGAAGCCGAAGCCGATGAACGAGCCGAAGGTGCCGATGTAGAGGAAGGAGATGATCGCCGTGTGCCGGTGGCGCGCGACCTCGCGCAGGGCGCCCCTGTCGTTCGTGGCGACGGTGAGGTTGTCCATCCGGGTCCATGCCAGCGCCGCGCACAGCAGCACCAGCGGGATGTAGATCCACAGCATCACCCGCGGGTCTGTCGTCGGGCCGTTCGCGAAGAGCACCAGCGCGCCGACGACCTGCACGGCGGCGACGCCCAGGTTCCCGCCGCCGGCGTTGAGACCGAGCGCCCAGCCCTTGAGGTGCTGGGGGTAGAAGTTGTTGATGTTGGCCATCGACGAGGCGAAGTTGCCGCCGCCGACGCCGGCGACGGCCGTGACGACGAGCAGCGTGCCGAACGACACGCCCGGCTCGAGCAGGACCAGCGCCAGCACGGCGGGGACGAGCAGCAGTGCCGCCGAGACGACCGTCCAGTTGCGCCCGCCGAACTTCGCGATCGCGAAGGTGTAGGGCAGCCGGACGAACGCGCCCAGCAGGGCCGGCGTCGTGGTGAGCAGGAACTTGTCGGTGACCGAGAAGCCCCAGACGGCCTCCGGCATGAACAGCACCATCACCGACCAGATGACCCAGACCGAGAAGCCGACGTGCTCGGACAGGATCGAGAAGACCAGGTTGCGCTTGGCGGTGCGGGCGCCGACGGCGTCCCAGAACTCCGGGTCCTCGGGCTCCCAGCGGTCGATCCAGCGGTTCTCGCGCCGCTGCAGCAGCTCGTCGTCGGTCGGCGGGACGTCGACGACGAGGTCGGTGCGCGGGTCGGTGACGGGTCGGACGGGGACGGTCACGGAGTGGCTCCAGCTGCTCGGGAGGTACGGGCCCGCCGGACGCTAGGGACGCGGTGTTCCGCGCCCGTCGCCGTGCGGGAGCCGGCAGGTCACCTCCTGCTCACCCGAGCGAGAACGCCCTGTGAGCCGTCGGTCCGCCCCCGGCGTGGAGCCCTGCATGCCGGCTCGGGACGGTCGGGGACCGTACGGAAGGCTCCACACGGGGTGCGGCAGCCCGTCCCGGGGCGGGCGCCCCCGGCTCATGATCGTGGACGCCTGAGCCCGCTCTGAGGTCCTCGTACGGGCCCAGCGCTCCCACGATCAAGCCCCGGTGCGTACGGCAGGCGTCCGCAGGAGGTCTGGAGCCCTCCGTGCGGTCTCGGGACGGCCGGGAACCGCACGGAGGGCTCCGCACGGGGGAGTGCGGCGCGGCGAGCCCCGGCGGTCAGGCGTCGGCGGCGGCGAGGCGGTAGCCGCGCTTGACGACCGTCTGCACCACCGCCCCCGCCGGACCGAGGGCGGTGCGCAGCCGGGCCACCGTCATCTCGACCGCGTGCTCGTCGGCGACCTCGTCGCGCCAGGCGGTGCGCAGCAGGTCCACCCGCGAGAGCACCGTGCCGCCGGACTCCACGAGCGCGGACAGCACCCCCGTCTGCCGCGCGGTGAGCTCGACGCTGCGGCCGTCGACGAGGACGACGTGACCGCGCAGCTCGAGCCGGTGGCCACCGGCCTCGACGAGCCGGGTGCGGCGCGCGGGCAGCTCCTCGACGACGGTGCGCACCAGCGCTCCGAGCCGCGCGCGCTCGGGCTGCACGGTCGGCACGCCCCGCCGCTCCAGGGGCGCGGCCGTCACCGGTCCGACGGCCGCGACCAGCACCGGACCCGCGAGCGCCTGCAGCAGCGCGTCCTCCCGTCCCCCCTCGCGGGCGACGGTCAGCAGGCTCGCCACCGCCGGGGCGCTGGTGAAGGTCACGCAGTCCACGGCCTCCGCCACGACCTGCTCGACCAGGCGCCGCAGCGGACGCACGTCCTCGGCCGGCACCCACCGGTAGACCGGCACCTCCACCACCTCGGCGCCGGCGTCGCGGAGGGCGGAGGTGAAGTCGGGCAGCGGCTCGCCGTGCAGCTGCACGGCCACGCGACGGCCCTGGACCCCCTCGGCCAGCAGGCGGGCGAGCACCTCGTCGCTGGCCTCCGACGCGGGGGACCACGTCTCGGCGAGCCCGGCGGCGCGTACGGCGCCCTTGGCCTTCGGCCCTCGGGCCAGCAGCTCGGCGTCCGCGAAGCGGGCCCGCAGGTCCTCGCCGAGCCCCCAGCCGTCGGCGGCCTCCATCCAGCCGCGGAAGCCGATGCCGGTGGTGGCGACGACGACGTCCGGCGGCGACGCGACGCACTCGCGGGTCGCGGCGAGCAGCTCGTCGTCGTCGTGCGTGGGGATGATCCGGATCGCGGGGGCCTCCACCACGCGGGCGCCGCGGCGCACGAGCAGCGCGGTCAGCTCCTCGCGCCGGCGGGCCGCCGTGACGGCGACCGTGAAGCCCGCGAGCGGAGCCTGGTCGACCGGCTCCTCGAGCATGACCGTCCTCCTGCGCTGCTGGGGTGTGCGACCCGGGCACTGTCGCCGGGCCAGGTTGCGGGGCTGTTTCCAGACGGTGTCACCCGGCAGCGCACCAGGTGGGTCCGGCGCCATGAGCACCTCGTCACACGCCCGGAACGTGCGGGACACCGTCCCGGCACCTGCGCACCGCACGGTCGTCCGGTGCTCACCACCGCCCGTCCCGCCACCAGCACGGCCACCAGCACGGCCACCCGCTGCCCGTACTGCGCGCTGCAGTGCGCGATGACCCTCACACCCGTCGACGCCGGGGCCGTCGTCGAGGCCGGCCCCGGTGGCCTGTGCCGCAAGGGCTGGACCTCGGCGGCGCTGCTGGACTCGCCGCGCCGCCTCACGACGCCGCTGGTCCGCGACGGCCGGCACGGCCGGCTGCGGGAGGCGAGCTGGGACGAGGCGCTCGACCGGGCCGCGGCGGGGTTCCGCGCCGCGCAGGCCGGCCGGGGTGCGGACGCCGTCGGCGTCTTCGGCGGCGGTGGCCTCACGAACGAGAAGGCCTACCTGCTCGGCAAGTTCGCTCGGGTCGTGCTGCGCACCAGTCAGATCGACTACAACGGCCGCTTCTGCATGAGCAGCGCGGCGGCCGGCGCGATGCGGTCGTTCGGGCTCGACCGGGGCTTGCCCTTCCCGCTGACCGACCTCGCCGAGGCGGACTGCACCGTGCTGGTCGGCAGCAACCTGGCCGAGACGATGCCGCCGGTGGTGCAGCACCTGTCACGGGCGCGCGCCGCCGGCGGGAGCCTCGTCGTCGTCGACCCCCGGCGGACGCCGACCGCGGAGGCCGCGACGCTGCACCTGCAGCCGCTGCCCGGCACCGACCTGGCCCTGGCCCTCGGCCTGCTGCACCTCGCGGTCGAGCTCGGCCACGTCGACGAGGCCTACGTCGCCGCCCGCACCACCGGCTGGGAGGCCGTGCGCCGCACCGCGTCGGCCTACTGGCCGGCGCGGGTCGAGCGCCTGACCGGCGTGCCCGAGCCGGAGCTCCGCGAGGCGGCCCGGCTGCTCGGCACCGCGCGGCGCGCCCTCGTGCTGACCGCGCGCGGCGCCGAGCAGCACGCCCACGGCACCGACACCGTCAGCGCCTGGATCGACCTGGCCCTCGCGCTCGGCCTGCCCGGCACCGCCGGCTCCGGCTGGGGCTGCCTGACCGGGCAGGGCAACGGCCAGGGCGGCCGCGAGCACGGGCAGAAGGCCGACCAGCTGCCCGGCTACCGGCGGCTCGACGACCCGGCCGCGCGCGCGCACGTCGCCGCGGTCTGGGGCGTCGACCCCGACGACCTGCCCGCGCCCGGCCGGTCGGCGTACGAGCTGCTCGACGCGCTCGGCACCGACGACGGCCCGTCGGCGCTGCTGCTGATGGGCAGCAACCCGCTGGTCAGCGCGCCCCGCGCCGGCCACGTGCAGCAGCGGCTCGCCGCGCTCGACCACCTCGTCGTCGCCGACGTCGTGCTGAGCGAGACCGCCGCCACCGCCGACGTCGTGCTGCCGGTCGCGCAGTGGGCGGAGGAGGACGGCACCACCACCGACCTGCAGGGCCGCGTGCTGCTGCGCCGCCGGGCGCTCGACCCGCCCGCCGGGGTGCGCACCGACCTCGAGGTGCTGGCCGGGCTCGCCGTCCGGCTCGGCTCGACGGCGGCCTTCTCGACCGAGCCGCGCGAGGTGTTCGACGAGCTGCGCCGGGCCAGCGCCGGGGGAGCGGCCGACTACAGCGGCATCAGCTACGACCGGCTCGAGGCCGGGGAGGAGCTGCACTGGCCCTGCCCGGGCACCGCGCACCCCGGCACGCCGCGGCTGTTCCTGGACCGCTTCGCCACCCCCGACGGCCGGGCCCGCTTCGTGGACGTCGACCAGCCCGAGCCGCTCGAGCCGCCGGACGCGGACTGGCCGCTGGTGCTCACGACCGGCCGGGTGCTCGCGCAGTACCAGTCGGGCGCGCAGACCCGCCGGATCGACGCGCTCAACGAGACCGCACCCGCACCCTTCGTCGAGGTGCACCCGTTCGCTGCCGAGGCGCTCGGCGTCGAGGAGGGGGAGCGGGTCCGGGTGAGCACCCGCCGCGGCGAAGCCGTGCTGCGCGCGCGACTGACGACCACCATCCGCCCGGACACCGTCTTCGTGCCCTTCCACTGGGCCGGTCGCGGCCGGGCGAACCTGCTCACCAGCGACGCGCTCGACCCCACGTCGCGGATGCCGGCGTTCAAGGCCTGCGCCGCCCGGGTGGACCGCCTCGCCGTGGGCGCCCGGTGAAGCGCGTGGTCGTCGTCGGCAACGGCATGGCCGGAGCGCGCCTGGTCGACGAGCTCTGCCGGCGCGACAGCCGACGAGGCGGCCGCCGCGAGCTGGCCATCACCGTCGTCGGCGCGGAGGACCGGCCGGCCTACAACCGGATCCTGCTGTCGGACGTGCTGGCCGGGAAGCGCCGCAGCGACGAGATCGACCTGACCGCCGCGCCCGGCCAGGTCGTCCAGCGCCTCGGCACCACGGTCACCGGCCTCGACCGGCACCTGCGCACCGTCACCACCGACGACGGCGTCACCACGCCGTACGACGTGCTGGTGCTGGCGACCGGGTCCACCGCGCTGGTGCCGCCCGTGCAGGGGATCGCCGGGCCGGACGGTCGGCTGCTGCGCGGCGTCCACGTCTTCCGCACGCTGGACGACTGCGCCGCCATCACCGCCGCCGCCGGGCGCGCCCGGCGCGTCGCCGTCGTCGGCGGCGGGCTGCTCGGCCTCGAGGCCGCGCGCGGGCTGCTCGGCAGCGGACTCGAGGTGCACGTCGTGCACGGCGCGGGCCACCTCATGGAGACCCAGCTCGACCCGACCGGGGGCGCCGTCCTGCGGCGCGCGGTCGAGGCGCTCGGCGTGCGGGTGCACCTCGGGTCGTTCGCCGCCGGAGTGACCGGCGGCCGCGCAGTGACCGGCGTGCGGCTGGCGGACGGCCGGCACGTCGAGGCCGACCTGGTCGTGCTCGCCTGCGGGATCCGCCCCCAGGTCGACCTCGCCCGTGCTGCCGGCCTCGCCGTCGACCGGGCCGTCCTCGTCGACGACCAGCTGCGCACCGACGACCCGCACGTCCACGCGCTCGGGGAGTGCGCCCAGCACCGCGGCAGCGTCTACGGGCTGGTGGCGCCGGCGTGGGAGCAGGCGGCGGTGCTTGCCGACGTCCTGACCGGGCAGCCGGCCGCCTACACCGGCAGCCGGCTCGTCACGCGGCTCAAGGCGATGGGGCTCGAGGTCGCCGCGATGGGCGAGACCGGCCCCGAGCCGGCCGACTCCGGCGACGGGCTCGAGGTGCTCGCCTTCACCGACCCGGTGCGCCACGTCTACAAGAAGGTCGTCGTGCGCGACGGCGTCGTCACCGGCGCCGTGCTGCTCGGCGACCTGTCCACCGCCGGCACCGTCACGCAGGCCTTCGACCGCGCGACGCCGCTGCCGAGCTGACCGGATGCACCTGCTGTTCAGCGGGTTCGGCCGCCCCGCGACGACCGACGCCGCCGACCTCGACGACGACGCCGTCGTCTGCACCTGCAACGCGGTGACGGCCGGCGAGGTGCGCGGCTGCGCGGCCGACGGCTGCCGCACCGTCGCCGACGTCGCCTGCGCCACCCGCGCCACCACCGGCTGCGGCAGCTGCACCTCCTCGGTCGCCCGCCTGGTCGAGACCACCCCCGAGCGCGAGCTCGTCCCCGTCAGGAGGACCGCATGACCGCACCTGGTACGAAGAAGACGCTCGTCGTCGTCGGGCACGGCATGGTCGGCCACCGGCTGGTCGAGCTCGCCGTCGAGACCGGGCTGGTCGACGACTGGGACGTCGTCGTGCACGCCGCGGAGGACGTCCCCGCCTACGACCGCGTCGGGCTCTCGTCGTGGTTCCGCGGCACGACCGCCGACGAGCTGTGCCTGGTCGCCGACGGCTTCTTCGAGCACCCGGCCCTCGACCTGCGGCTGGCCGACCCGGTCGTCGCCGTCGACGTCGACGCCCGCACCGTCACGGCCCGGTCCGGGCGCACGACGGCGTACGACGCGCTCGTGCTCGCCACCGGGTCGACGGCGTTCGTGCCGCCGGTGCCCGGTGCGACCGGACCAGGCCGCTTCGTCTACCGCACCCTCGACGACCTGGCGCAGATCAAGGCCGCCGCGGTCGGCAAGCGGACGGGCGCCGTCGTCGGCGGCGGGCTGCTCGGTCTGGAGGCCGCCGACGCCCTGCGCTCGCTCGGCCTGGAGACCACCGTCGTGGAGTTCGCGCCGCGGCTCATGCCGGTGCAGGTGGACGAGGCCGGCGGGCAGGCGCTGCGCCGGCTCGTCGAGGGCCTCGGCGTGCACGTGCGCACTGGCGCCGTCGACGCAGGTCGTCGAGCAGACCGACGACGGGCTGCGGATGGTCTTCGCCGACGGCGACCCGCTCGACGTCGACCTGGTCGTCTTCTCGGCCGGGATCCGCCCGGACGACGCGCTGGCCCGCGCCGCCGGGCCTGATGACCGCCGAGCGCGGCGGGGTGCTCGTCGACGACGCCTGCCGCGCGAGCGCGCCGGACGTCTACGCCGTGGGGGAGTGCGCCAGCGCCGCGGGCCGCTGCTGGGGGCTCGTGGCCCCCGGGCTACGACCAGGCGGCGGTCGTCGTCGACCGGCTGCTCGGCGGCGACCGCGCCTTCACCGGCGCCGACCTGTCCACCAAGCTCAAGCTGATGGGGATCGACGTCGCCAGCTTCGGCGACGCCCACGCGACGACCCCCGGCGCGCTGGAGCTCGTCTGGGCCGACCCCGTCGCCGGCGTCTACAACAAGCTCGTCGTCACCGACGACGCGCGGACGCTGCTCGGCGGCATCCTCGTCGGCGACGCCAGCGCCTACCCCGTCCTCCGCCCGATGGTCGGCGGCGAGATCCCCGGCAACCCGGCCGATCTCGTGCTCCCGGACCGCGAGGGCGCACCTGTGGGTCTCGGCGCGGCGGCGCTGCCCGCGGCGGCCCAGGTCTGCTCCTGCCGCGACGTGAGCAAGGCCCAGATCTGCGCAGCGGTGACCGAGGGCGGCTGCCGCGACGTCGCCGCGGTCAAGGCGTGCACCGGCGCCGGCACCGTCTGCGGCTCGTGCGTCGGCCTCGTCAAGGACCTCGTGGCGACCGAGCTCGACAGCCTCGGCGTGACGCTCTCGAAGGCGCTGTGCGAGCACTTCGACCTCAGCCGGGCCGAGCTGTTCGAGGTCGTCCGCGTCACGGGCCTGACGACCTGGAGCGCGGTCCTGGCCGCGCACGGCCGCGGCCGCGGCTGCGACATCTGCAAGCCGACCGTCGCCTCGATCCTGTCCAGCCTCGACGGGGCGTACGTCCTCGACGGCGAGCGCGGCAGCCTGCAGGACACCAACGACCACATGCTCGCCAACCTGCAGAAGGACGGCACCTACTCCGTCGTCCCGCGCATCCCCGGCGGCGAGGTCACCCCCGAGCACCTGATCGTGATCGGCGAGGTCGCCCGCGACTTCGGGCTCTACACGAAGATCACCGGCGGGCAGCGGATCGACCTGTTCGGCGCCCGCGTCGAGCAGCTGCCGCTGGTGTGGAAGCGGCTGGTCGACGCCGGCATGGAGAGCGGCCACGCGTACGGCAAGTCCCTGCGGACGGTGAAGTCGTGCGTCGGGCAGACGTGGTGCCGCTTCGGCGTGCAGGACTCCACGACGCTGGCCATCGACCTCGAGCTGCGCTACCGCGGCCTGCGCAGCCCGCACAAGGTGAAGATGGGCGTGTCGGGCTGCGCCCGCGAGTGCGCCGAGGCCCGCAGCAAGGACTTCGGCGTCATCGCCACCGAGAACGGCTGGAACCTCTACGTCGGCGGCAACGGCGGCTTCCGCCCGCGGCACGCCGACCTGTTCCTGCAGGACGTCGACACCGAGACGCTGGTCCGCACCATCGACCGGGTCCTCATGCTCTACGTCTTCACGGCCGACCGGCTGCAGCGCACCGCGCCGTGGATCGAGGCGATGGAGGGCGGCCTCGAGCACCTGCGCGCCGTCGTCATGGACGACAGCCTCGGGCTGTGCGCCGAGCTCGACGCGGCGATGGAGCGGCACGTCGCGACCTACAGCGACGAGTGGGCCGACACCCTTGCCGACCCGGAGCGGCTGGCCCGCTTCACCTCCTTCGTCAACGCGCCCGACGTGCCCGACCCGAGCATCGCGTTCGTCCCCGAGCGCGGCCAGATCCGCCCTGCCCGACCGCACGAGAGAGCGCGTCCGCACGAGAAGGCCCGCCACGACGAGAAGCCCCTCGTCGCCGGGCCCGTCCTGGAGGTCGTCCGCCGATGAGCGCCTACCGCCCCATCTGCCCGTGGTCCCGCCTGCCCGTCGACCGGGGCGTCGCCGCCCTCGTCGACGGCGAGCAGGTCGCGGTCTTCCGCACCGCCGACGACGGCCTGCACGCCGTCTCCAACCACGACCCGTTCAGCGACGCGATGGTGATGTCGCGCGGCATCGTC
Organism: uncultured Actinomycetota bacterium; assembly: GCA_963844295.1. Lineage (GTDB taxonomy): Bacteria > Actinomycetota > Actinomycetes > Mycobacteriales > SCTD01 > SCTD01. The sequence continues at coordinate 183,825 of CAWJNR010000001.1, forward strand.
GGCAGCCGCGGCGACCGCCCGACCATCGCCAGCCCGGTCTACAAGCAGGTCTTCGACCTCGCGACGGGGGTCTGCCTGGACGAGCCCGACGTGCGCCTGCAGGTGCACGCCGTGCGGGTGCACGACGGCGTCGTCGAGGTGGCGCTCGAGGACGTCGCGCTGTCGGCCTGACCGGCTACGGCTCCTCGGGGAGCGGCACCCGCGCCCAGACCCACTTGCCGCCGCCGTCGGCGGCGACGCCCCAGTGCGAGCTGAGCTGCCGCACCAGCCGCAGACCCAGGCCCCGTTCGGACACCCCCGGACGGTAGGGCTGCAGGCGCGGCGCCCCGGGACCGTCGTCCCAGACCCGTACGAGCAGCGCCTCGGGACCGAGCTCGACCGCGAGCACCGGCGGGGCGGCACTGTGCGCACAGGCGTTCGCGACCAGCTCGCTGGCGATGTCGGTCAGCGCGTTGGCGACTGTCGCCGGCAGCGACCAGAGCTCGGCGGTCTCCAGGCAGAACGCCCGGGCCGATTGCGCCGAGCGCGGCTCGACCGGCACCTCCAGGCGCCGGACCAGCGCCGGCCCGGGCTCCTGCGCGGCCGCCGACCGGTCGGCCGACCGCTCCTGGCGCAGCTCCTCCAGCACCGCCCGCGCCTGCGTCAGCGAGGCGCGGGCCGACGCGGTGACCGGTCCGGTCCCGAGCAGCGCCGTCTCGACCTCCAGCAGGTGCACGTCGAGCTGCCGCAGCAGCCGCCCTGTGCGCGTGCGGGCGGGCGCCCGCGCGCTGACGTCGTCCACCAGCACCTCCAGGACGGTTCGGCCGGGTCCGGGGCACCTGCGGTCCAGCGTCCACCGGCGGGGGACCTGCGTCCAGACCCGCACCCACGTACAGTCCGAGCATGCGGGCTCCTCTGGTCGACGGCTTCGGTCGGGTGCACACCGACCTGCGGCTGTCGCTGACCGACCGCTGCAACCTGCGCTGCACGTACTGCATGCCGGCCGAGGGGCTCGACTGGCTGCCCAAGCCCGAGCTGCTGACCGACGACGAGCTGGTCCGCCTGGTCACCGTCCTGGCCTCGATGGGCGTCACCACGGTGCGGCTGACCGGCGGCGAACCGCTGCTGCGCAAGGGCCTGCCCGGGCTGGTGGCCCGGCTGGCTGCTCTGGACCTGTCGCTGTCGCTCACGACGAACGGCCTCGGGCTCGAGCGGCAGGCCCAGGCACTGCGCGACGCCGGCCTGCGCCGCGTCAACGTCAGCCTGGACACCCTCGTGCCCGAGCGGTTCCTCGAGCTGACCCGGCGCGACCGCATCGCCGACGTGCTCAAGGGGATCGCCGCCGCCAAGGCGGCTGGGCTCGAGCCGGTGAAGGTCAACACGGTGCTGATGCGCGGGGTCAACGACGACGAGGCCGGCGACCTGCTCGCCTGGGCCCTCGAGAACGGCTACGCGCTGCGCTTCATCGAGCAGATGCCGCTGGACCCCCAGCACGGCTGGGACCGCACCACCATGCTGGACGCCGACGAGATCCTCGCCCGGCTGGGGGAGCGGTGGACCCTGACGCCGGTCCAGCACCGCGGCAGCGCGCCGGCGGAGGAGTTCCTGGTCGACGGGGGACCGGCGACGGTCGGCGTCGTCGGGTCGGTCTCCCGACCGTTCTGCTCGGCCTGCGACCGGCTGCGGCTCACCGCCGACGGTCAGGTGCGCAACTGCCTGTTCGCCCGCGACGAGAGCGACCTGCGGGCGCCGCTGCGGGCCGGGGCTTCGGACGACGAGCTGGCCGACCGGCTCCGGCTGGCGGTGGCGACCAAGAAGAAGGGCCACGGCATCGGCGAGCCCGGGTTCGTGCAGCCCGACCGCCCGATGTCCGCCATCGGCGGCTGAGCGGGCGCTCGGGGACCGTCTAGCGGCGGCGGGCGAAGGCGCCGAGCAGGCTGCCCAGGCCACCGCCGGCGGGAGAGCGGCCGGCCGTGCGGCCGCCGGCTGCGCCGCCGAGCAGGCCGCCGAGCGCGCCTGCCCCGGAGGAGGTCCCGGTCGAGCGGTAGCCGGGACTGCGGGTGCCGGCACCGGTGCGGGAGCGCAGGGCGCCGGAGATCAGGGAGCGGAGCACGGTTCCTCCTGGAGCTGGTGGCCGTCGGAGACGGCCGGACCTCCTGCTCCTACCCCGTGGGACCTGTCTCCGGAGCCACTCCCTGCTGTCCTGCCAGCCGTGCCCGCAGCCCGTCACGCGCGCCGGGCCACTCGGCCGCCAGGATCGAGAAGTACGCCGTGTCGCGCACCGATGCCGTCCGGCCGCCGGCGGGCGTGCCGCAGCGTCCCGTCGTACTGCGCGCCGAGCTTGCGGATCGCCGCCTGCGAGCGGGTGTTGAGCCGGTCGGTCTTGAGCGTCACGCGCTCCGCGCCGAGCGCGTCGAAGGCGTGCTCCAGCAGCAGCAGCTTGCAGGCCGGGTTCACGGAGGTCCCCCAGAGCGGACGGGCGTACCAGGTCCAGCCGATCTCGAGCCCGCCCACGGCCAGGTCGACGTCGAGGTAGGCCGTCGACCCTCGCGCCCGGCCGTCGACGACCACGGCGAAGGCGGGTCGGCCCGGGTGGCTCCGCACGATCGCCCGCACGTCGTCGGCGGTGCGGGGCGGGACGACCGGCAGCCAGCGCCACACCTCGTCGTCCTGCGCCGCGTCGGCGAGGTCGTCCGCGTGGTCCGTCGACAGCGGCTCCAGGCGGACGCCCCAGCCGGACAGGACGACGGGCTCGGGCTCGCGCACCGGCGCAGGCTAGCCGTGAGCCGCGTCACGGCCGGGGCAGGCAGGTCTGCCGCTTGCGCCGGTCGGGACGGGGCAACCCGGACACCGATCGTCCCGACCCGACCCGAAGGAGGCCACCCGTGGCCGTCACCAAGGACATGCTGCTCTCCGAGCTGCAGGACCTGCTCCGCCTCACGGCGTTCGAGCAGACCATCGCGAACGTGCGCCGCTCCCAGGCAGCCAGCACGGAGGTCGCGCAGGAGCTCTCGGCCAACGCGAAGAAGGCCGGCGAGCGCCGGCAGCTGCTCGCCGACGCGGTGCGGCAGGCCGGTGGGGTCCCCGACGTCGTCGGCGCGGCGCTGGGCAAGGCGGGCGCGTTCGTCCAGACGCAGGTGAACCAGGTCCAGACGCTGCAGGGCGCGCTCCTGGGCGACCTGGCGCTCGAGCACGCGCTCCGCGAGCGGGCCCGCTACGCCCGCACGCTGGCGGAGAGCCTGGGCTACTCGCAGGTCATCCCGGTGCTCGACCGGCTGGAGACCGCGCACACCGCCACCATCCAGTGGCTCGAGAGCCGCCTCGCCGAGGTCGGCCGCACCGGGACCTCCGCGCTGCGGGCGACACCGGTCCAGGCCGCGATCACGGCGACCCGCCGCACCGTCGGGGTCCCGTTCGCGGTGGTGGCCGGGACCGTCAACCGCGTCAGCACGCTGCTGGCCGGCGGGACTCGGAAGGCCGCGTCGACCGCGAGCGCCGCCGTCGACTCCGCCGCCAGCAGCGTCGAGGCGGCCGTCGAGGACGCGGCGCAGCAGACCGAGCAGCCGCAGGTCGTCGACCTCACCGGCATCGACGCCGAGCACGAGCCGTTCGCGGCCTACTCCACCCTCACCGGCGACAGCGTGATCCGGCACGTCGAGGACAGCGACGACGTCCAGCACCTGCGCGAGGTGCTGGCCTACGAGCAGGCGCACAAGGCCCGCAAGGGCGTCGTGCAGGCCGCCGAGACCCGGCTGCAGGACCTGAGCAGCCGCGTCTGACGCACCGGCGCCACCTCAGCAAGCACTCCCGGACGACCCCGCGGGCACATGCCCGCGGGGTCGTGCGTTGTCCCGGGGCATGGAGGAGTCACGCGCCCGGCGCGTCGTCGAGGGCCTGCGCAGCCACGGGGTCCCCGCCTCGCTGCGCAAGGCCGGGGTCTACCAGTTCGGGGTGGTCGTGGCGCTGCCCGACGGGCGCGAGGCCGTGTGGGACACCGACGGCACAGCCGGTCTCGAGGCGACGGTCATGGCCGACGGCATGCTGCGCGGCTTCGTGCCGACGATCCCGGGCTCGGAGCACTTCACCGAGGCCGAGGTCGTCGAGGCCATCTGGCACACCGACTACGACCAGCCGATCGGCCGCCGCCGCGAGACCGCGCCGGCCAAGGCGCCCCCGCTGCCGCCCGAGGGCGGGGTCTTCCGGCGGTTCCTGGACGGCTTCCGGCACTAGTCGCCGGCGGTCCTGCTAGCAGAGCCGCCGGAGGAAGTCGTACGGGTTGACCGAGCGGCCACCCACCTGGCGCTCGAAGTGGACGTGGTTGGTGCCACCGGCGTTGCCGGTCGAGCCGACCCGCGCGACCAGGTCGCCGGCTCCGACCCGCTGCCCCGTCGAGGCGACGTTGGCCGAGTTGTGGGCGTAGAAGTAGGTCTCCCCGTTGTCGCCCTCGAGGTAGAGGGAGATCCCGCCCAACGAGCTCGAGGCGGTGCGGACCCGGCCCGAGACCACGGCGTAGACCGGGGACCCGTACGGCGCCAGCAGGTCGGTGCCCTGGTGGGAGCGGCCGCCCGAGCGCGGCGCGCCGTAGGTGTCGGTGAAGCTGGCGTTCGGGACGGGGCAGGCACCGCCGCCGCCTGAGCGCGCGGACGACGACGAGCCCGCCATCGACGCGGCGGCCTCGGCCTGGGCTGCCGCCTCGGCCTTCGCCTTCTGCTCAGCCTCGGCCTTCGCCTTCGCCTTGGCGTTGGCAGCAGCCTCCGCCTCGGCCTGCGCCCTCGCGGCGGCCTCGGCGGCCGCTGCTGCCGCTGCGGCCTCGGCTGCGGCCTGCGCGGCAGCAGCCTCGGCAGCGGCCTTCGCCGCCGCCTCGGCCTCGGCGATCCGGCGCCCGCGGGACGCGCGGGCGACGGTCCGCTCGCGGTCCACGGGGGCCAGCACCGGGGCCGGCTCGGTGTCGGCGTAGGCGACGACGTCGGCGTCGGCGGGGCTGTCTCCCGCGGTCGGCGCGACGGCGACGAGACCGCCGAAGGCCGCGGTGCAGGCACCGACGAGCAGGACGGGAAGGACGCGGCGGCGCAGGGCCGGGCCCACGTGGGCGTGCAGCACTCAGGGACCCCCAGGGGGTGACGACGGCAGGGCTGGCCGCCGACGTTACCAAGTCGTCACCAACCCGTCGTACGGGCGGGGGGCCCGGGCGGGGCCTCGCGGCGCTGTCGGGGGGCTGCCGCACACTGGACGGCATGTCCTCGCGCACGCGCTCCTCGCGGCGCCGGTCCACCCCGCCGGCCGCTCCGCTCCCACCCCTCCCGCTGCCCCCTGGACGGACCGTCCTGGTCCCCGGGCGGGGTGAGTTCTTCGTCCGCGACACCGGGGGCGAGGGCACTCCGGTGCTGCTCGTGCACGGCTGGATGTTCCCCTCCGACCTCAACTGGCTGCAGTCCTACGCCCCGCTGCGCCGCGCCGGCTACCGGGTGCTCGCGATGGACCTGCGCGGTCACGGGCGCGGGCTGCGCTCGCACGCGCACTTCCGGCTGACCGACTGCGCCGACGACGCGGCGGGCGTGCTCGAGGCGCTGGGCCTGCCCCCCGCGCTGGTCGTCGGCTACTCGATGGGCGGGCCGGTCGCCCAGCTGCTGGCCCGGCGCCACCCGGAGCGGGTGGCCGGCTTCGTGCTCTGCGCGACCGCGCTGGACTGGAGCGACCCGCGCCAGAAGGTGGCCTGGCGCGCGATGGGCGGCCTGCGCCTGGTGCTGGGGCTGTTCCCCACCGGAGCCTGGCGGGCCGGGATGCGCCTGGCCGGTGCCCCCTCGCAGAAGAGCGCCTGGGTGGCCTCGGAGCTCTCGCGCGGCAGCGCCCGCGACCTGGCCGAGGCCGGCCGGGAGCTCGGCAGGTTCGACAGCAGCGGCTGGGCGCACGAGCTGCCGCAGCCGCGAGCGGTCGTCGTCATGACCCGCGACCGGCTCGTGCCGCCGCGCAAGCAGCGCGACCTGGCCCGGGCGCTCGGCGTCGAGCCCGTGCTGCTCGACGCCGACCACGACGCCTGCTCGGCTGCGCCCCGGGCGTTCGTCCCGTCGCTGCTGGCCGCGCTGCGGGCCGTCCAGGGACGGGCCCGCCGCAGCGCCTAGTCCGACGCCTCGTCAGACGCCGGCGGCAGCGGGTCGACCCGCTGCAGGAAGCCGCGGACGTCCAGGTGCTCGGACAGGGAGGCCCGGTGGTCGTCGCAGGCGACCCACGTCTTCTCGCGGTCGGGTGCGTGCACCTTGGGGTTGTTCCACACCAGGACGTGCCGGGCCGGCGCGCGGCACCCCTTGGCCGAGCAGACGACGGTGTCGGGCTCGCTGCCGCTCAGGATCTCCACGCCGGGCAGGCTACGGCGGCGGACGGACGGCGGTCAGGCGGCAGGTCAGCCCGTCGTCGGCCCACGCGACGTCCAGGGACACGTCGCCCCGCGCCCGGCGGAGCACCCGCAGCGCCCGAGCCAGCCGCATCGCCCACGGCGGCAGCGGCGTGCGCCACTCGTCCACGCCCCGGTGGGCCCGGGACCGCCGGCCGCGCAGCACCGGGACGAGCAGCTCGCGCACGTCGTCCTCGACACCCGCCTCGCGCGCCCGGACCAGGTCGGCGTCCCGACCGGGCCGCAGCTCGACGGTGCCGACGTGGACGACCGCACGGGCCGGTCGGGGACCGAGCCGTCGGAGGAGCGCCACGGGCGCGACGCTAGTCCCCGCACCTACAGTCGTCCCTCGTGGACTGGGAGCGACGCCGGATCGTGGTGCAGTGGACGCTGGCGGAGTACCGCCAGCGGGCCAAGGCGAAGTGGTCGCTCCGCCGGACCTCCGCGGTCGGCCGCAAGGCGATCGTGCTGGGCCGCCCGACGGTCGACGCGACCGACCTCGAGGTCGGGGACGACTTCAAGGTCTGGTCCGGCCACCGCACGACGCTGATCAGCGGCTGGGGCCGGATGCGCATCGGCGACCGGGTCTTCATCAACTGCGGCTCGGTCGTCATCTCCGTGCTGGAGATCACGATCGGCGACGACGTCGCGCTGGCCAACGAGGTCTACGTCATGGACAGCAACAGCCACGGCGTGGAGGGTCGGCCCCACGTCGAGGCGCCGGTGCGGATCGGGAACGGCACCTGGGTCGGGGCGCGCGCGATGATCCTGCCGGGCGTCACCATCGGCAAGCGCGTCGTGGTGGCCGCCGGCTCCGTCGTGACCCGGGACGTCCCCGACGACGTCCTCGTGGCCGGCAACCCGGCCCGGGTGGTGCGCCCGTTGGAGTACCCGCCCGGGTGCAAGCGCGCCTGGCACGACGAGTGGGGCTGCCCCTGCCCGAAGCTCGTCGCGATGCAGACGGACGTGGACAGCGCTGCGGCGGCCCAGCCGGCCTAGGCCGGGCCCTCGAACGCGGTCGCCGGGTGCTGCTGACCGAGCGCCCGAGCCGCCATCGCCCGTCCGCACAGCGCACCGATGACGTTGCCGGTGCCGCAGTAGCCGCCGGCCGCCCAGACCCGCTCGCGCACCTGTCCGAGGTAGGGCAGCCCAGTGACCGTGAACCCGACGGGCGCGGCCCAGCGGTGCGTCACCGGGGCGGTCACCCCGAGCCGGTCGCGCAGCAGCGCCTCGAGGGCGTCCTGCACGGGCCCTTCCGCACGCGCGTCCGGGGTCTCCTCCGCCGCCCCGCCCACGTCGCGGAAGCCGCCGAGGGCCAGCCGGCCGTCGGGCAGCTGCTGCCAGTACTCGTAGCCGCCGCGCAGGTAGACCGGGCGCGGCACGCTCACCTCGTCGGTCGGAGCGGTGCCGAGCATCTGCAGCCGGACCGTGCGCACCGTCCCCGCCAGCTCGGGCAGCAGCAGGTCCAGCCGGCCGTCGACGGCCACGACGACCGCGTCGCACAGCACCTCGCCGTGCTGGGTGAGCACGCGACCGGCCTCCAGGGCCGTCACGGGGGAGTGCTCGAACAGCCGCGCGCCGCGACTGCGTCGCCGCCATCGCGAGGACCCGGCAGCGCGCCAGCGGCTGCATGGCCCCGTCGTCCGGGAACAGCAGCCCCCGCCCCTCCGGCCCGTCGTGCTCCTGGACCGCGAAGCCGTCGGCCCGCAGCGCCGCGGCCTGCCGCGCGCAGGCCGCCAGCCCCGCCTCGTCGTCCTCGACCCGCAGGGAGCCGACCCGGCGCACCGCACCCGGAGCGGCCGCGGTCATCCGGTCCATCTCGGCCAGCGTCAGGCGGTGCAGCTCGGCGGCCCGCGCGCGGCCCAGCCGGTCGACCGCCACGTCGTACGGGTCGGCGAGGCCGGCCAGCAGGAACCCGCCGTTGCGCCCGGCCGCTCCGCCCGCGACCGGCCCGGCGTCGACCCCGACGACCGAGGCGCCTCGGGACAGCAGCTCGTCGACAGCGGCCAGCCCGGAGCCGCCCAGGCCGACGACGCAGACGTCCGCGCGCACCGCCTCACGCAGCTCCGGCAGCTGGCTCCAACCGCCGTTCTCCCACAGGGGCACGTCGACGGCGGGGGCGCTCACGGTCGAGACAGTAGGGCGGGGGCCAGGCGCGACATCCTCCTCCTGTGCGCCCGGCACCACCCGGGATGACCATGAACTGCGCCCGCCTTCCGGTCGAAGGTCCGCGGGTGAGCGTCCCGACGGCCCTGCGTGAGCGTGCGCTGGTCCCGCTCGCCCTGTGGTCGGTCGTCTACCTGCTGGCGGTGCTCCTGGGGCGCGGCGCCGTCCTGGAGCCTGCGCAGGTCTCGGTGGTCTGGCCGGCCGCGGGCGTGTCGGTCGTCTGGCTGCTGTCGGCGCGCCGAGGGGCCGAGCTGCGCGGCGCGCTGGTCGCCATGGCGCTGATGACCCTGTTCGGCAACGCCCTCACGGGCGCCGAGATGACGGCCTCGGTGCTGTGGTCGGTCGTCAACCCGCTGCACGGCCTGGTCGGGCTGGCCGTCCTGCGCCGCGCCGGCTGGCGCTCGGCCGACCCGGTGACGCGGGTGCGCGACGTCGGTGCGCTCGCAGTGGCCGCGGTCGTCAGCAGCGCGGTCAGCGGCCTGGCGGCGGGACTGGTCGCCGCGTGGCGCTTCGACGCCGACCTCGCCCCGGTCGTGGCGGTGCTGGCGCTGCGCAACGGCGTGAGCACCCTGCTGGTCGCCACCGCTCTGCTGGCCGTGCTGCAGGCGGTTGCCGGCCGCGACCCGTACGCCGGGCCGGCAGGACGGGTCGAGCGCGGCCTCGTGGCATCCGCCACGGTGGCCGGCACCGCGCTGGCCTTCGGCCGGCTGGCCCCGGCGCTGGTCTTCCTCGTGCTGCCGTTCGCGGTCTGGGCGGCGATGCGCACCGGCGTGGTGCAGACCAGCCTGCTGGTGGGGGCACAGAGCGTGCTCGTGGTCCAGACGACGCTGGACGGCCAGGGGCCCTTCGCGACGGCGGGCAGCGCGACCTCCCAGATCCTGGAGGCGCAGACGCTGCTGGCCGTGCTGTGCCTGGTGGGCCTGTGCCTCGCCCTGGCCGAGAGGGAGCGGGCCGAGGCGCACGAGCTGAGCGACGTCAGCCGCCTTCGGCTGCAGGACGACCTCGACGCCGCGCTGGTCGGGCAGGCGAGCCTGTCGCTGTCGGCGGGAGGTGCGCGCATCCTGGCTGCCAACCCGGCCCTCACCGCGCTGCTGGGGCGCCCGGAGGACGAGCTGGTCGGTAGCGACTGGCTGCGGCTGGTCGTGGACGAGGACCGCGACGGGCTGCTCCCCGTCCTGCGGGAGCTGGTGCGCGGGACAGCGACGGGCTGGCACGGTGAGCTGCGCCTGCACGTCGGCAGCGGCACCGCCTGGGTGCAGGCGGTCCTGGGGGTCGTCCCGGACGCGGCCGCCGGCCGGCCCGCCGTCGTCACGGCGCAGTTCGTCGACATCAGCGCCCGCAAGAGCGCGGAGGCGCGGCTGTCCCACCTGGCCCTGCACGACGAGCTGACCGGGCTGCCCAACCGCGCGCTCTGGCGCGACCGGGCGCAGCACGCGCTCGCCGGCGCGGTGCGCAGCGGGCGGCGCGTGGGTGTCCTGTACGTCGACCTCGACCGCTTCAAGACCGTGAACGACGAGCACGGGCACGAGGTCGGTGACCTGCTGCTCATCGGCGTCGCCGGTCGGCTGCTCAGCGCTGTGCGGCCGCAGGACACCGTCGCCCGGATCGGCGGCGACGAGTTCGTCGTCGTCTGCCCCGACCTCGAGGACGAGACCGCGCTGGCCGTCGTCGCCGACCGCCTGCTCGCCTGCCTCGGCCCCGAGCTCGACCTCGGTGGACGGCGCCTGACGGTCACCGCCAGCATCGGGACGGCCCTGGCCCCCCGGGGCACCACCGAGGTGCACCGGCTGCTGCGGCAGGCCGACGGCGCGCTCTACGCGGCCAAGAGCGCTGGTCGGGCGCGGGTGACGTCCTTCGACCGGCTGGCGGCCGAGGACGCCCGTCCGGTCCCGCTGCTGGACGAGCTCAGCCACGCGCTGAACCGCGGGGAGCTGGTCGTGCACCACCAGCCCGTCGTGGACCTCGCGACCGGCGCACCGGTCGGCATGGAGGCCCTGGTCCGGTGGCAGCACCCGGTCCGGGGGCTGCTGCCGCCGGCGGAGTTCCTCGACGCGCTCGAGACCAGCGACCTGGTCTGGGCCGCGGGCCTGCAGGTCCTGGAGCGGGCCTGCGAGGACGCCGCCGGGCTGCAGGGACGCTTCGGCCCGCTCGTGCTGCACGTCAACGTCAGCGCCCGGCAGTTCGACCGGCCCGGGCTGGTGCAGGCCGTCCAGCGGACCCTGTCCCGCACCGGCCTGCCCGCGCACCTGCTGACCCTGGAGCTGACCGAGACCCGGCTGCTGGCCGTGCACGGCCGGCTGCTGCAGGACCTCGACGCGCTGCGCGCCATGGGAGTGCGGCTGGCCGCCGACGACGTCGGCACCGGCTACAGCACCCTGGCGCACCTGGTGGAGATGCCCATCGACGTGCTCAAGCTCGACCGGTCGTTCGTCGCCGGGCTCGGCCGGCAGCAGAGCGCGCACGCCGTCAGCAGCGGCGTCCTGGCGATGGCGCGCGGTCTCGGCGTGTCCTGCGTGGCCGAGGGGGTCGAGGACCCGCTGCAGGCGGCGGTGCTCCAGCAGCTGGGCTACACGACGGGGCAGGGCTACCTGTGGAGCCGCGCCCTGCCACTGGCCGAGCTCGAGCGGTGGCTGGCCGCCGCGCCGGCCGCGCGACCGGTCCACGAGGTCGTGCCCCCGGCGCCGCTGCCGCTCCAGCGGGAGGCGATCATCCGGCGTCCGAGCCGGCTCTGAGCGGTCAGCACCGCGCGTCGAGGACGAGCTTGCCCTGGCTGGCCCGGGAACGGAGGTCCTCGTGGGCCCTCCGGGCCTCGCTGAGCGGGTACGTGCCCCCGACCACCGGCGTCAACCGGCCGCTCTCCACCATGGCCAGCAGCTCGGCCATCTGCGGCTGCAGCATGTCCGGCCGCGCGAAGCAGTGCGCGAGCCAGAAGCCGATCACGGCGCGGCTGCGGGACATGAGCTCGCCGGAGTGCACCGGCTTCGGCGCCTCGCGCGAGGCCATGCCGAAGGTCGCCAGCCGGCCGAACGGCGCGAGCGCCGCCAGCGAGGCGTCGAAGGTGGTGCCGGCGACCATCTCGAGGACGATGTCGACCTTGCGGCCGCCGTTGGCCTCGACGAGGGCGGCCTTGAGGTCGTCCGCGCCCGCGTCGACGGTGACGTCCGCGCCGAGAGAGACTGCCAGCTCGCGCTTCTCGGGCGACGAGGCGACGCCGATGACCGTGCCGGCACCCCACGCCTTGGCCAGCTGCAGGGCCAGGGTGCCGACGCCTCCGGCCGCCGCGTGGACCACGACCGACTCGCCGGCCTGCAGGTGGGTGGAGGTGCGCAGCAGGTGCCAGGCGGTCAGCCCCTGGACCATCAGCGAGAGGGCCTGGCCGTCGGAGACGCCGTCCGGCAGCGGGAAGCTCATCGCCGGGTGCACCAGCGCCTTCTCGGCGTAGCCCCCGCCCATGGCGAAGGCGGCGACCCGGGTGCCGTCCGGCAGGGTGCCGACCACCTCGCTGCCCGGTACGAGCGGCAGCTCGGTCTTGGAGAGGTAGGAGTCCTCGACCTGGTGGGTGTCGGCGTAGTTGACGCCGGCCGAGCTCACCTCGAGCACCTGGAGCCCGTCGGCGGCGACCGGGTCGGCCACCTCGACGACCTCGAGGACCTCGGGTCCGCCGAACCGGGTGATCTGGACAGCGCGCACGGGGGCTCCTGGGTCGGGGCGATCTTCCCGAGGAACCTAGCCGAGCCGCGGCGACGGCCCCGGAGGGGTCATACCGGGGGCGGTACCCGGCCACGTACGGGCGCGCGGACCGGCGCCTTGGTCCCGGCCCACCAGCGCCGGGCGGCGCGCACGGCCCAGCGGGTGCCGAGCACGACGCCGACGACGAGCAGCGCCGACGCGAACCAGCCCAGCGGTCCGTGCGCGGACAGCGCCACGACCGCCGTGGCGAGCATGAGCAGCGGCCCGACGAGCACGAAGGGCAGCAGCAGGCTCACCGCGCCAGCGTGACCGACCCCCCGCCCGGGCGCACCTCGACCGGCGCCGCTCCCGGCGGGGAGGGAGGATCGCCGGGTGACCGCCCCTCCCGCACCGACCTACGACGGCATCGACGCGCGCCCGCTGGAGGCGCCACCGGTCGACGCGCTGCTGCTCGTCTCCTTCGGCGGGCCGGAGGCGCCCGAGGACGTGCTGCCGTTCATGCAGAACGTCACCCGCGGCCGCGGCATCCCGCAGGCCCGGCTCGAGGAGGTCAGCCGGCACTACCTCGAGGTGTTCGGCGGGGTCAGCCCGATCAACGCGCAGGCCCGCGCGCTCAAGGCGGCGCTCGAGGCCGAGCTCGCCGCGCACGGCCCGGACCTGCCGGTCTACTGGGGCAACCGCAACTGGCACCCGTTCCTCGCCGAGGCGGTGCGGGCGATGCGCGACGACGGGCGACGGCACGCGCTCGCGGTCGTCACCAGCGCCTTCCCGTCGTACAGCGGCTGCCGGCAGTACCGCGAGGACTGGTGGCGGGCGCGGGCCGAGGTCGGGCCCGGCGCGCCGCTCATCAGCAAGCTGCGGCACTACTGGGCCGAGGAGGGCTTCCTCGGCCCGGTCGCCCGCGGCGTCGCGGCCGTCGACCCGGCGCCGGACGCGCGCCTGGTCTTCACCGCCCACTCGATCCCGCTGTCCATGGCCGAGAGCAGCGGCCCGCCCGAGGTGAGCGGCGCGTACGTCGCGGCCCTGCGGGAGGCGGCAGCCGGCGTCGTCGAGCGGCTCGGCGGCGCCCACGAGTGGGACCTGGTCTTCCAGTCGCGCAGCGGCCCGCCGCAGGTGCCGTGGCTCGAGCCGGACGTCGGCGACCACCTCGTCGCGCTGCACGCGCAGGGGGTGCGCGAGGCGGTGATGGTGCCGATCGGCTTCACCAGCGACCACGTCGAGGTGCTGTACGACCTCGACCTGCAGGCGCAGGAGCAGGTCGCGGACCTGGACGGCTTCACGGCCAAGCGGTCGGCGACGGTCGGCACCGACCCGGAGTTCGTCGCGATGCTGCGCGACCTCGTCGTCGAGCGGCTCGCGGGGGAGGAGCTGCCGACCCACGGCGCCCTCGCGACGCACGACCGCTGCCCCGTCGGGTGCTGCGCTCCGCCGGCCCGCCGCCCCGACGCCCGCCGGTAGCGTCGCCGCGCATGGTGCGCGAGTGGTGGCGGGACGCTGTCGTCTACGAGGTCTACGTCCGGTCGTTCGCCGACAGCGACGGTGACGGGGTCGGCGACCTGGAGGGCATCCGCGCCAGGCTGCCGCACCTGGTCGCGCTCGGCGTCGACGCCGTCTGGCTGACGCCGTTCTACCCCTCGCCGATGGCCGACCACGGCTACGACGTCGCCGACTACTGCGACGTGGAGCCGCTGTTCGGCGACCTCGCGGCCTTCGACCGGCTGCTGGCCGAGGCGCACGCGCAGGGGCTGCGGGTGATCGTCGACATCGTCCCGAACCACACCTCGAGCGCCCACCCGTGGTTCCAGCAGGCGCTGGCCGACCCGGCCTCGCCGCTGCGCGAGCCGCTACTGGTTCCGCGACGGCGCCGGACCCGACGGCTCGCTGCCGCCGAACAACTGGCGCAGCGTCTTCGGCGGACCGGCGTGGACCCGCGAGTCGCCGGACGGCGCAGTGGTACCTCCACCTGTTCGACAGCACCCAGCCCGACCTCGACTGGGGCGACCGCGGCGGTGCACGAGGAGTTCCTGCGCATCCTGCGCTTCTGGCTCGACCGCGGCGTCGACGGCTTCCGCATCGACGTCGCGCACTCGCTCTACAAGCGGCAGGACATGGCCGACGACCCGCGCGCGGACATCGAGGCCGGGCTGCACGACGAGGACCACCGGCACGTCTGGGACCGCGACGAGGTGCTCGCGGTGTACGAGGAGTGGCGCCAGGTGCTCGACGGCTACGACGGCGACCGGATGATGGTCGGCGAGGTCTTCCTGTTCGACGTGCCGCGGGTCGCCCGCTACGTCGGTCCGAGAGCGGCTGCACCAGGCGTTCAACTTCACCGTGTTCAAGGCGCCGTGGGACGCGAAGGGCCTGCGCGAGACGCTCGAGCTCGCGCTGGAGCACTTCGACCCGGCCACCTGGGTGCTGTCCAACCACGACCTCACCCGGCACGTCACCCGCTACGGCGGCGGCGACCTGGGCCGCCGCCGCGGGCTCGCGCGTGACCGCGCTGCTGCTCGCGCTGCCGGGCTCGCCCTACCTCTACCAGGGGGAGGAGCTCGGGCTCGACGAGGCGGACGTCCCCGCCGACCGCCGGCAGGACCCGATCCACGCCCGGACGCAGGGCCGGCTGGCCGGGCGCGACGGCTGCCGCACGCCGATGCCGTGGGCGGCCGACGAGCCCGGCCTCGGCTTCAGCACCGGCGAGCCGTGGCTGCCGTTCGGCGAGGACGCCGCCGCCCTGGCCGTGGACCGGCAGCAGGACGACCCGACCTCGACGCTGTCGGCCTACCGCCGCCTGCTGGCCTCCCGGCGCGCGCTGCTCGCCGACGAGCCCGGGTGACGACGTCGAGTTCCTCGACCTCGGCGCCGACCTGCTGGGCTTCCGGCGCGGGCCCGTCGTGGCGGTGCTCAACACCGCCGCCGAGCCGGTGGAGGTCGAGCTCAGCGGCACGCTGCTGGAGGCGACCGCCGACGGCGCGACCGTCGGGGACGGCGTCCTCACCGTCCCCGCCGCCACCACCGTCTGGCTCCGCGCCTGAGCCGTCGCCACCCACCGCTGATCAACGCCGGGTTGCGTACACCAGGAGACCCTCCGCGGCGTACGCAAGGCGGCGTTGATCACCGGAGGACGGCGGTCAGGCGAGGGCGTCGGCCGCGTCGGCGGCCTCGACCTCCTCGCGGGGGACGCCGAGCAGGAACAGCACGGCGTCCAGGAACGGCACCGACAGCGCGGCGTCGGCCGCCTCGCGGACGACCGGCTTGGCGTTGAAGGCGATGCCGAGCCCGGCCGCCTCGAGCATGTCGAGGTCGTTGGCGCCGTCGCCGATCGCGACGGTCTGCGCCATCGTCAGGCCCTGCAGCGCGGCGAACTCCCGCAGCGCCTCGGCCTTGCGGGCCCGGTCGACGACCCGGCCGAGCACCCGGCCGGTCAGCCGGCCGTCGACGACCTCGAGGGTGTTGGACAGCGCGTGGTCCAGGCCGAGGTCGGCGACCAGGTCGTCGGTGACGCAGGTGAAGCCGCCGCTGACGATGCCGACGGCCTAGCCGAGCCGCTTGAGGGTGCGCACCAGCGTGCGGCCGCCGGGGGTGAGCCGCACCTGCGCGCGCACGGCGTCGACCGCGCTGACCGGCAGCCCCTCGAGCAGCGCGACCCGCGCGCGCAGCGACGCCTCGAAGTCCAGCTCGCCGGCCATCGCCTGCGCGGTGACCCGCGCGACCTCGTCCTCGCAGCCGGCCTGGGCGGCGAGCATCTCGATGACCTCGCCCTGCACCAGCGTGGAGTCGACGTCCATGACGACCAGCCGCCGCGCCCGCCGCCAGAGCGTGGCCTGCTCGACGGCGACGTCGACCCGCTGCGCGACCGCCTCGGCCGCCAGCTCGGCCCGCAGCCGGGAGGTCTCGCCGCCGGAGACCAGCAGGTCGTACGCCGAGATCGGGTAGCTCGACAGCCGCAGCACCCGCTCGATGTTGGCCCCGCAGGAGGCGAGCCGGCGGGCGACGCCGGCGAGCGCCGCCGGGGCGAGCGGCGCGCCGAGGACGATGACGTGGTGGCGGTCGCCGAGCACCGGCGGCTCGTCGTCCGGCAGCGGCGTGAACTCCACCTCGACGTCGAGCTCGGCGGCCCGCGCCTCGAGCGCCCCGCGCAGCGGTCCGCCGTCCCCGGGACCGGTCACCACGACGCCCAGCAGCAGGCGGTCGTGCACGACGACCTGCTCGACGTCGGTCAGCGTCGCGCCGTGCTCGGCCAGCACGTCGAACAGCGCGGCCGTCACCCCGGGGTGGTCCCGCCCGGTGACGGTCAGCAGCAGGCTCACGAGCGCCTGGCCGTAGGAGTTGTAGGCGGCGACCCGGGCCCGGCGCACCAGCCGGGCCAGCTCGCGCAGCGCGGCCTCGCGCGCCGTGGCCTCGCGGGTGTCGACGGCGCCGCCGAGGTCCTGCCCGGCCAGGTGCAGCACGCCGGCCAGCTGAGCGCGCCTGCACCAGCAGGTCGCGGGCGCGCTGCGGGTGCCGCCGGGCAGCTCGTCGTCGTCGAGCCCCTGCCGGGCCTGCCGGCGCAGGTCGTCCAGCGCCTCGGCGACGTCGGGGCGCCACCGGGCGACGTCGAGGTCGCGCAGGGCGCTCAGGCACTCCTGCAGGCCGACGCCGCAGGTCGTGCTCCGCGTCGTGCAGGAACGGCCCCGGGTCGGGCCCTGGGACGACGACGTCGTACGCCGTCCAGGTGACCGTCGTGACGGTGCCGTCGAAGGCCGAGCCGTGCGAGGTCAGCCGCGGGACGAGCCCGGTGCCGGTGCCGTCCGGGCGCAGCGCGAGGACGCCCTCGCTGGCGTCGAGCGCGGCAGCGGTGAACGGTCCCGGACCGGGCAGCCCGACCGCGTCGCCGGGCGCCGGCAGCACGACCCGCAGCCGGGCCACGCCGTCGGCGCGCAGCCGCGCGACGGCCCGCTCGAGGGGCAGGTCGTCGAGGGCCAGGCCGACGACGGAGTGCAGGTCGTCGTACGCCGTGACGCGCTCCACGAGCTCCGGCAGGCCGGCCTCGCCGGCCAGCCAGGCGTTGCCCCAGGCGGCCAGCAGCGCACTGCGGGGAGGGGTCCCGGTGGCGGTCGACACGCTCCGCGAGCCTAGACGGCGGACCCCGGTCGACCGCCTAGCGTCGCCGGGTGCGCAGCCGCCAGTACGACGCCTCCCTCGTCACCGCCCGGCCCGCCAGGCGGGTCGTGGACACCGTCCCGGCCGACCGCGGCCTGGTCGTCGAGGAGGTCGGGCACCGGCTTCTGCGGCGCCGTCGTGGAGTGCGACAAGGAGCGCGTGAGCCTGGAGGACCGGCACGGCAAGGTGCGGGTCTTCCCGCTCGACCCGGCCGGCTTCCTGCTCGAGGGCGTGGCCGTGACGCTCGTCCGCCCGGTGGCCGCAGCGCCCGTCGGCGCCCCGTCGTACGGCCTCGGGGTCGGTCGCCGTGCAGGGCCTGCGGGCGCAGGTCGCCAAGGCCAGCCGGATCTGGGTCGAGGGCAAGCACGACGCGGAGCTGGTCGAGCGGGTGTGGGGCCACGACCTGCGGGTCGAGGGCGTCGTCGTCGAGCCGCTCGACGGCGTCGACGACCTGCCGTCGCTGGTGCGCACCTTCGCGCCCGGGCCGTCGCGCCGGCTCGGCGTGCTGGTCGACCACCTGGTCGCGGGCAGCAAGGAGAGCCGCGTCGTCGCCCAGGTCACCTCGCCCCACGTCCTGGTCACCGGCCACCCGTACGTCGACGTGTGGCAGGCGGTGAAGCCGGCCGCCGTCGGCATCGCCGCCTGGCCGGTCGTGCCCAAGGGGCAGCCGTGGAAGGAGGGCGTCTGCGCCGCCCTCGGCTGGGGGGAGCCGTGGGAGGGCTGGAAGCGGGTGCTCGCCGGCGTCGACTCCTACACCGACCTCGAGGTGCCGCTGCTGCGCTCGGTCGAGATGCTCATCGACTTCGTCACGGCGCCGTCCTGAGCCGGTGCCGGCGCTCGCCTAGCCTGCCCGAGGCCCTCCGCACGCCCCCTCGCACGACCTGACAGAGAGCTCCGTGACCGCACCCCTGACCAGCTCGCCGGCCCCCTCGGGGCGGCCGCTGCGCGCCTGGCAGCGCGAGGCGCTGCAGGCCTACCGCGCCGCCGGCGCGACCGACTTCCTGGTCACCGCGACGCCCGGCGCGGGCAAGACCGCCTTCGCGCTGACGCTGGCCGGCGAGCTGCTGGCCTCCCGCGCGGTCGACCGGGTCGTCGTCGTCTGCCCGACCGACCACCTGCGCACCCAGTGGGCCGAGGCGGCCCTCGCCGTCGGCATCGGGCTCGACCCGACGCTGCCCAACGACGTCGGCCCGGTCCGTCCCGACCTGCAGGGCTACGTCACGACGTACGCCCAGGTCGCGGCGCGCCCGGCCATCCACGAGGCGCGCACGCGCGCGAAGCGGACCCTCGTCGTGCTCGACGAGGTGCACCACGCCGGCGACGGGCTGTCCTGGGGCGAGGCCGTCGCGCACGCCTTCGACGGCGCCAAGCGGCGGGTCTGCCTGACCGGCACGCCGTTCCGCACCCGGCCGGACGAGCGGATCCCGTTCGTGCGCTACGAGCCGGACGGCGACGGGGGCCTCGCGAGCACCGCCGACTACGGCTACGGCTACCGCGAGGCGCTGCGCGACGGCGTGGTCCGGCCGGTCGTGTTCGCGGCCTACACGGGCGTCTCGCGCTGGCGCAACAGCGCCGGCGAGGTCATCAGCGCCTCGCTGACGGGGGAGTCGACCAAGTCGGTCGAGGCGACCGCGTGGCGCACCGCGCTCGACCCCGGCGGCGAGTGGGTGCCCCACGTCATCGCGGCGATGGACGAGCGGCTGACCCACCTGCGCGAGGCCGGGATGCCCGACGCCGCCGGTCTGGTGCTGGCCAGCGACCAGGAGGACGCGCGCGCCTACGCCGCGATCGTCAAGCGGGTCACCGGGCACAAGCCGGCGCTGATCCTGTCCGACGACCCCAAGGCGTCGACGAAGATCAGCCGGTTCGCCGACGGCGACGAGCGCTACGCCGTCTGCGTCCGGATGATCTCCGAGGGCGTCGACGTGCCGCGCGCGGCGTGCCTGGCCTGGATGACGTCGTACCGGACGCCGCTGTTCTTCGCCCAGGCCGTCGGGCGCGTGGTCCGCAGCCGGCGGCCGGGGGAGTCCGCGACCGTGTTCCTCCCGGCCGTCCGGCCGCTGCTCGCGCTGGCCGCCGAGATGGAGACCGACCGCAACCACGTCCTGCCGCCGCCCTCGACCCCGAGCGACGAGCTGTACGACCCGCTGCCGCCGCCCGAGGCCTCCGACGAGCCGGGCGTGGACGGGTGGAAGGCGCTGGGCGCCGAGGCGGAGTTCGCGCACGTGCTGCACGGCGGGCGCGCGGTGGTCGCCTCCCTGGAGCTGACGGGTGAGGACGAGGAGTTCCTCGGCCTGCCCGGGCTGCTGTCGGCCGAGCAGACCGCGGCGCTGCTGGCCCGGCGCGACACCGAGCACCGCCGGCGGGCGTCCTCCACCCGTGAGGAGGACGCGCCGGGCGAGATCGCGCTGGACGACGCCGACGCCCGCTCCTGGCGCGCCGCCGGCGACCTGCGCCGCGAGATCAACTCGCTGGTCGGCCAGCTCGCGGCCCGCACCGGCGCGCCGCACGGCGTCGTGCACGGCCGGGTCCGCAAGGCGGTGCCGGGTCCGCCGTCGGCGGCGGCGCCGGTCGAGGTGCTCGAGGCGCGGCGCGACTGGCTGCTGGAGCAGACGGTCCGCTAGCCGCGCGGTCTAGAGGGCGTCGGGGTCGCGCGCGACGACCAGCGCGATCTGGCTGAGCAGCTCGCGCGGCGCCAGGCCCTCGTGGGCGGCGGCCAGGGGCAGCAGCAGGGCCGACAGGTTGAGCAGGCCGTAGTAGCCCTGGGCGAGGGCTCCGACGCCGTCCTCGTCGACCAGCTGCTGGAGGTAGTGCCCGACCGAGCGGGGCGACCCCGCGTCCATCTCGACGAGGAAGTCGGTGAGCGCCCCGACCGCCGCGGACGTGGCGGCGCGGCTCTCCGGGGTGGTCACCGGCTAGTGCGCGTCGTCCATGACCTTGAAGGCGACGAGCATGATGACGCCGACGACGCCGATGACGACGCCGACGATCCCGAGGACGACCGACTGCGCGACGAAGGCGACGCCCAGGACGATGCTCGAGACGATGAGCACCAGCACGGTGATCCAGGAACGCACCGAGTGCTTGTGGGCCGTGTCGGCCTGAGACGTGTTGCCGAGGTCGGCCATGGTGTCCTCCGGGAGTGAGCAGCGGTCGCCGCGCAGCCTACCGGCGCGCCCGGGCGGAATCCCCGGGAACCGGATCGGGGTTGCTGCACGCATGAGCCGACTGTTCGAGCCCCTGACCCTGCGCGGGACCACCGCCCGCAACCGCGTGTGGGTCGCCCCCATGTGCCAGTACTCCGCGACCGACGGCATGCCCGAGGACTGGCACCTGGTCCACCTCGGCGCGCGCGCCGTCGGCGGGGCCGGCGTGGTGATCAGCGAGGCGACCGCGGTCAGCCCCGAGGGGCGCATCAGCCCGCAGGACGTCGGCATCTGGAACGACGCGCAGGCGAGCGCCTGGGCCCGGATCGTGTCCTTCGTGCAGGCGCAGGGAGCTCTGGCGGGTGTCCAGCTCGCGCACGCCGGCCGCAAGGGCAGCAGCCACCGTCCCTGGGGCGGCACGGGCGCCGTCGCGCCGGAGGACGGCGGCTGGGTCCCGGTCGGCCCGTCCGACGCCCCCTTCCCGGGCCTCGCCCAGCCGCAGGCGCTGGACCTGGACGGCATCGCGAAGGTCCGCGCCGACTTCGTGGCGGCGACCCGGCGCGCGCTGGCGGCCGGCTTCGACGTCGTCGAGGTGCACGCGGCGCACGGCTACCTGCTGCACGAGTTCCTCTCGCCGCTGACCAACGACCGGCACCGACGGCTACGGCGGCGACCTGGCCGGCCGGATGCGCCTGGTGCTCGAGGTCGTCGAGGACGTGCGCAGCGTCTGGCCGCAGGACAAGCCGCTGCTGCTGCGCATCTCCGCCAGCGACTGGACCGAGGGCGGCTGGACCCCCGAGGACTCCGTCGCGCTGGCCAAGGAGGCCGCCGCGCTCGGCGTCGACCTGGTCGACTGCTCGTCCGGCGGCAACGTGCTGGCCGACATCCCGCTGAGCCCGGGCTACCAGGTGCCGTTCGCGTCCGCGGTCCGCAGCGGCGCCGGCGTCGCCGACCGGCGCGGTCGGCCTCATCACCGACGCGCACCAGGCCGAGCAGGTGCTCGCCGAGGGGCACGCCGACGTCGTGCTGCTGGCCCGGGAGCTGCTGCGGGACCCGCACTGGCCGCTGCACGCCGCGATCGAGCTCGGCGACGACGTCGCCTGGCCGTCGCAGTACGACCGCGCCCGGCCGCGGAGCTGACCGGCGTGGCTGCTCCGCGTGGCTGACCCGCAGGCCGTCGAGGCGCCGGACGACCCGCGCGTCGCCGACTACGTCGGGCTGACCGACGGCGCGCGCCGGATGAAGCACGAGCCCGGTGCCGGCTTCTTCATCGCCGAGGGCGAGAAGGTCATCGCCCGCACCGCCGCCGCCGGCTACCCGCCGCGGTCGCTGCTGGTCTCGCCGTCGCGGCTGGCCGACCTCACGCCGGCGGTCGAGGCCCTGGACTGCCCGGTCTACGTCGCGTCGTACGACGTCCTGCAGGCCGTCACGGGCTTCCACGTCCACCGCGGCGCCCTGGCGTCCTTCGGCCGGCTGCCGCTGCGGTCCGCGGCGGAGGTGCTCGCGGCGGCGACCCGCGTGGTCGTCATGGAGGCGGTCACGAACCACACCAACCTCGGCGCCGTCTTCCGCAGCGCCGCCGCGCTGGGCATGGACGCCGTGCTGCTGAGCCCGACGTCGTGCGACCCGCTCTACCGCCGTACGGTGAGAGTGTCGATGGGGCAGGTGTTCTCGGTCCCGTACGCCTACCTCGAGGACTGGCCCGAGGGCATCGACGAGGTGCGCGCGGCGGGCTTCCGGGTGCTGGCGCTCACCCCCGACGCCGGTGCCACCGACCTCGGCGACCTGCAGGTCGGCGCCGACGAGAAGGTCGCGCTGGTCTTCGGCGCCGAGGGCCCGGGGCTCACCGAGGAGGTCATGGACGCGAGCGACGAGCGGGTGCGGATCCCGATGTCCGGGGGCGTCGACTCGCTCAACGTCGGCTCCGCCGCCGCCGTGGCCTTCTGGGTCCTGGGCCGCCGCCCGACCACCCTCGGCTGATCAACGCCGGACTCCGTACTCCCCACAAGGCCTCGAGCGCGTACCGAGTGCGGCGTTGATCACGGGAGGGGGTCGCGGGGAAGGCTTCGGCGGCGCGGCGCCTTGGGAGTGGTTGCACATGCAACCGACGAAGGGCTCCCCATGACCACGGACCTGTTCGCGCCGTACCCGCTCGGCGCGCTCTCCCTGAAGAACCGCTTCGTGATGGCGCCGATGACGCGCAACCGCGCCGGCGAGGGCACCGCCCCCACCGAGCTCAACGCCGAGTACTACGCCCAGCGCGCCGGCGCCGGCCTGATCATCACCGAGGGCACCCAGCCGGCCGCCGTCGGCCAGGGCTACCCGAACACCCCCGGCCTGCACAGCGACGCCCACGTCGCCGGGTGGCGCCTGGTGGCCGACGCCGTGCACGCGCAGGGCGGGGCGATCTTCGTCCAGCTCATGCACACCGGCCGGATCGGCCACCCGTCCATCACCGGCCTCCAGCCGGTCGCCCCGTCGGCGATCGCGCCCGCCGGTCAGGTCTTCACGCCCGAGGGCATGCAGGACATGGTCGAGCCGCGCGAGCTGGCGACCGACGAGCTCCCCGGCGTGGTCGAGGACTTCGTCCAGGCCTCCCGCCGCGCGGTCGAGGCAGGGCTGGACGGCGTCGAGCTGCACGCCGCCAACGGCTACCTGCTGCACCAGTTCCTGGCCGACGGCTCCAACGTGCGCACCGACGCCTACGGCGGCTCGCCGGAGGACCGCGCGCGCTTCGTCGTCGAGGTGGCCGCCGCGGTCGCCGCCGCGATCGGCGCCGACCGCGTCGGCATCCGCGTCTCGCCCGGCCACGGCTTCAACGACATCACCGAGACCGAGGTCGAGGCGACGTACGAGGCGCTCGTGACGGGACTGGAGCCGCTGGGCCTGGCCTACCTCCACGTCGCGGAGGACCCGGGCACGTCGTACGCCGACGCGCTGCGCAAGCTGTTCACCGGCACCGTGATCCGCTCCACCGGCTTCGCCGGCGCGTCGGACCTCGAGACCGCGCAGGAGGTCGTCGACAGCGGCGCCGCCGACCTGTTCGCGATCGGCCGGGACTTCCTGGCCAACCCCGACCTGGTCGAGCGGCTGCAGTCCGGGGCTGCGCTGAACGAGCAGCGCACCGCCCTGTTCTACGGCGGCGGCGCCGAGGGCTACACCGACTACCCGCGCCTGCGGCGTAGCAGGACCGCGGCGCCGGGGCTAGTCGGTCCCGGCGCCGCTGCGCTGCTCGGCGACGGCGATCGGGGCGCGCAGCAGCGCGTCCGGGATGCCGAAGGCCTCGACCAGGCCGAGCGCGGCGGGCCGCAGCTGCGCCGCACAGGACGTTGACCTCGCTGCTGCACGGCCTTGCCGGTGTCGCCGTCGAAGAAGCCGTGCTCGAGCCACCAGGCGCGGTCCCGCTCCATGACCGTGAGCGCGTAGAGGTCGCGCAGCCGCGTCGAGCACCTGCCGGGTCGCCGCGTCCTCGTGCCTCGGCGACCGACAGCGGCGAACAGCTCGTGCGCGATGCGCTCGACGTGCGCGATGGCGGCCGTCAGCGCGTGGTCCTGGCAGTGCGACAGCGCGCGCAGCGGGTCCAGGTGCTCGTCCGTTGACCAGGCGTCGCAGCCGGCGGGCGAGCGAGTCGACCAGCCGCTCCTCGCGGAAGCGCAGCGTCTCGGCCTGCCAGGAGGCGTCGCGCAGCTCGGCGTCGTCGCGCGTGAAGCGGCCGAGCGGCCCGGTCGTCGGACAGGAAGCGGCGTCACCGACCGGGTGGTCAGGTGGCGGGCCATGCCGACGGCGTCGAGGTCCTCGAACTGCGAGGCGTAGTCCGACAGCAGCGTCTTGGCGACCAGCTGCAGCAGCACGGTGTTGTCGCCCTCGAACGTCGTGAAGACGTCGGAGTCGGCGCGCAGCGAGGCGAAGCGGTTCTCGGCGAGGTAGCCCTTGCCGCCGCAGCACTCGCGCGCGTCCTGCAGCGTGCGCGATCATGTGCCAGGTCGCGACCGCCTTGAGGCCGGCCGCGAGCGCCTCGACCTCGCGCTGCTCGCTCGCCGCCCGGCTCGTCCAGGACCGCGACGTACTCCGCGGTGAGGTGGTCGTGCGCCGCCTGCAGCGCGTACGACTCGGCGATCGCCGGCAGCAGCCGGCGCTGGTGGGTGAGGTAGTCCATCAGCGGGGTGTCCATGTCCAGCCCGGTGCCGAACTGGCGCCGGCGCTCGCCCCAGCGGACGGCGATCGTCAGCGCGTTGCGCGCGACCGCGAGCCCGGCGCCGGCGATGCAGATCCGGCCCTGCACCAGCGCGCCGATCATCGTGAAGAAGCGGGCGCCGGGGGAGGTGATCGAGCGACTCGTAGCTGCCGTCGTCGGTCACCGTGCCGTAGCGGTCGAGCAGCGCCTCGCGCGGGACGCGGACGGCGGAGAAGCGGATCCGGCCGTTGTCGACGCCCTGCAGCCCCATCTTGTCGCCGCAGTCCTCGATCTCGACGCCCGTCGAGCAGCTTGCCGTCCTCGTCGCGCAGCGGCACGACGAAGGCGTGCACGCCGCGGGCCTCGCCGGCGACGTCGAGCTGGGCGAAGACGGCGGCGATCCGGCCGTGCCGCGCGGCGTTGCCGATCCAGTCCTTGCGCGCGTCGTCGTCGGGGGTGTGCAGGACGAACTCCTGCGCCGCCGCGTCGTAGCGCGCCATGGTGCGGATGCTGCGCACGTCGGAGCCGTGGCCGCTCTCGCTCATCGCGAAGCAGCCGGGCAGGTCGACCGAGGCGACGTCCGCGCAGGTAGCGCCTCGTGGTGCCGCTCGGTGCCGAGCCGGTGCACGGCCCCGCCGAACAGGCCGAACTGCACGCCGACCTTGACCAGCAGGCTGACAGGTCGCCGTGGCGCGAGCGTCTGGAAGCCGGCGATGCTGCCGCCCGGGTCGTCCTCGCCGCCGAGACTGCACGGGGAACGAGCGCGCGCCGGCGCCGCCGCCGGCCAGCTCGCGGCACCAGATCGAGCACCTGGTCGCGGTAGTCCTCGCGGTCCAGGCCCTCGGCCTGCTCGAGGCCGAGCGCGCACAGCGCGTCGCGGGTCTCGCGCGCGGACCTCCGCGTGCGGGCCGTCGAGGTGCGCCTGCAGCTCGCGACGACCGTCGCCGGCGTCAGGGGCGCGAGGGGATCGGGGACCGTCGTCTCAGCCATGCCGCTGGACGCTACCGCCACAGCCAGTGGATCAACCCTGCAGCGGCAGGTGAGCCTCACCCTGCGCCAGCACGGGCAGCAGCAGCCCGAGGGGCGGCAGCGCGACGCACGACCGCGCCGGCGACCAGCGCCCGCCGCCGAGCCGCGGCCGCGGAGGGGCGAGCAGGCGCGGCGCGCGCGAGCAGGACGGCGCCGCGCCGGCGCCAGCACGTCGGCGCCGCCCGCGGCGAGCCCGCCGGGCGGCACCGTGCGCCGTGCCGACCTTGTAGAGCGCCCGGGCCAGCACGTCGCGGTCGTGGCGCCGGCGCGGCCGCGGTCGTCGGCCAGCACCTCGACGAGCAGGGCGACCTCGCGCCTGAGCCGTCCGCACCGCGCTGCAGCCACGGGAAGGTCGCCCGCAGCGCCACGAACGGCAGGACGACCAGGTCGTGCCGCTGGTCGAGGTGCGCCGACTCGTGCGCCAGCACCGCCCGCACCTCGTCCTCCGACAGCAGCGCCAGCACCCCGCTGCGACAGCACGACGCGCGGCCGCAGCCCGGGCAGGCAGTAGGCCAGCGGCAGCGTCGTGGTCGACGACCCGCGTGCCGGCGGAGCAGCGGGTTGCGGGTCGCGACGAGGTCGACGAGGCGCGCGGTGGCGCCGCCGGGCGACGCAGCGGTCTGGGCGGACGACGGCCAGCAGCACCGCCAGCAGCCGCAGCAGCACCAGGGCGCCGAGCGCCAGGGCCGCACCCGCCCACAGCGGGACGTCGGCGTCGCCGAGCGCCCGGACGCGCATCGGCGTGCGTCGGCGCCGAGCGGCGACAGCGCCAGGGTCACCGCCACCTCGATCGCGAGCAGTCCCAGCCGCCAGCCCCACCGCCTGCCAGAGCAGCAGCGCGAGGCCGGGGGCGCGCAGGACCCAGGCGGCGCCGGCCAGGCGCGGCACGGCGACCAGGGCGAGCAGCAGCAGGCCGACCGCGAGGCCGGCTGCTGCTCGCGATCACGGGCGGCGGCCCTCGAGGGCGCGCGCGCAGGGCCTCGGCCTCGGCCGGGGTGACCAGCGGGCGAAGTGCTGGAGCGCAGCCTCGCGGTCGCCGGCCTGGCCGAGCGCCTGACTGCATGAGCACGGCGATGTGGTCCTCGCGGGAGGCGACGGCGGTGTAGGTGTGCGCCCGCGCCCGCGCGGTCGCGGCGCAGCAGGCCCTTGCCCTCGAGCCGGCCCAGCACGGTCAGCCAGGTGGTGTACGCCAGGCCGCGGCCGGCCAGCCGGTCGGCGACCGGGCGGGCCGTGCAGGGACCGTCCGCCCAGACGACCTCCATCGCGGCGCGCTCCAGGTCTCCCAGCCGTGTCACGCGGGTCATACTACGTCCGGTAGAACTTCTACCGGATGTCGAAGACACTGGACGCACCCCCCTCGACCCCGAGGAGCCGCTGTGCCCGACCTGCTCGGCACCGCCCGGCCGCCCGGCGCCCAGACCTGGCGCTGGGACTGGCAGGTCGCCGCCCGCTGCCGCGGACGCGACGACCTGTTCTTCCACCCGCACGGCGAGCGCGAGCCCGCGCGCAGCGACCGCGAGGCCGCGGCCAAGGCGGTCTGCGCGTCGTGCCCGGTCCGCCGCGAGTGCCTGGACCACGCGCTCACCAGCCGTCGAGCCGTACGGCGTGTGGGGCGGGCTGTCCGAGGGCGAGCGCGAGGAGCTGCTGCACGGCCCGCGCCCGGTCCGCAAGCGCTGAGCCGTCTGCCCGCACCCCGCTCACGGCGCCTTCACGCCGCCCGGGGCACCGCTGGTCCCTGGACGACGGCCCGCAGCGGGTCGCCGGGAGCGGGAGGGGACCAGGTGACGGGCACGACGCGCAGGCCGGCCGGCGCAGCCGGCGACGGAGGTCGCGGACGCCGGGGCCGCGCTCGAGCGGGCGCTGTTCGAGGTCAAGAAGGTCGTCGTCGGCCAGGACCGGATGGTCGAGCGGATGGCCGTGGCGCTGCTCGCCCGCGGCCACTGCCTGCTCGAGGGCGTGCCCGGCGTCGCCAAGTCGCCTGGCCGTCGAGACGCTCGCGACCGTCGTCGGCGGCTCGTCGGTCCGCCTGCAGTTCACCCCCGACCTCGTGCCCAGCGACATCGTCGGCACCAGGATCTACCGCGCCTCGCAGGAGGCCTTCGACGTCGAGCTCGGCCCGGTCTTCGCCAACCTCGTGCTGGTGGACGAGATCAACCGGGCGCCCGCGAAGGTGCAGTCGGCGCTGCTCGAGGTGATGGCCGAGCGGCAGGTCTCGATCGGCGGCACCACCTACCCGCTGCCGACGCCGTTCCTCGTGCTCGCCACGCAGAACCCGATCGAGTCCGAGGGCGTCTACCCGCTGCCCGAGGCGCAGCGCGACCGCTTCCTCATGAAGGTCGAGGTGCGACCACCCCTCGATGGCCGAGGAGATGGAGATCGTGCGGCGGATGGCCGTCTCGCGACCCGTCGCGGAGCAGGTGCTCTCGCTCGAGGAGCTGGTCGAGCTGCAGTCGGTCGTCGACGGCGTCTTCGTGCACCACGCGGTGGCGGAGTACGCCGTCCGCCTGGTGATGGCGACCCGCGAGCCGGAGCGGTGGGGGCTGCTCGGACCTGGCGCCGCTGGTCGCGCACGGCGCCTCCCCGCGCGGGAGCCTCGGCCTGGTGCAGGGCGCCAAGGCGCTGGCCGTGCTGCGCGGTCGCGACTACGTGCTGCCCGTCGACGTCGCCGACCTCGCCGTCGACGTGCTGGCCCACCGCCTGGTCCTGACGTACGAGGCGCTCGCCGACGAGGTGCCCGCCTCGCGGCTGGTCGGTCAGGTGCTCGAGGCGGTCGACCCGCCCCAGGTCGCGCCGTCGCAGCAGCCCGCCCAGGCCTGGGGATCGGGCGAGGGCGTGGCGTGAGGCTGGGGACCGGTCGACCCGCAGCGCGCCCGCCGGCACCGCTGCCGCCCCCGCCCGTCGCGGCGCCCGCCTCGGTGCGCCGGCTGTCGCTGCAGGTCGCCCGCCGGCTGGACGGGCTGCTGCAGGGCGACCACCTCGGCTACCTGCCCGGCCCCGGGACCGAGCCCGCCGAGGCCCGGGCCTACGCCCCCGGGGACGACGTGCGGCGCATCGACTGGGCCGTCACGGCGCGCACCGGCGACCCGCACGTCCGGCACCGCGCTGGCCGAGCGCGAGCTCGAGACGACGCTGCTGGTCGACCTGACCGCGTCCATGTCCTTCGGCACGGCGCGCACCGAGAAGCGCGAGGTCGCCGTCGCTCTGGCGGCCGCCTTCGGCCACCTGGCCGGCGGTCCCGGCGACCGGCTCGGCGCGGTCGTGCTGAGCGACCGCGTGCGCCGGGTGCCGGCGCGGGCCGGGCAGACCGGCGCCCTGGCGCTGCTGCACGTGCTGCAGACCACCCGGCCCGCCGGACGGCCCCGGCCCGAGCCTGGCCGACGGGCTGCGCGCGGTGGCGAGCCCGCCGCGGCGCCGCGGCCTGGTCGTCGTGGTGAGCGACCTGCTCGTCCGACGGCGTCCCGGGTCAGGAGCCGGGCTGGGTCCGTCCGCTGCGCACCCTCACCCGCCGGCACGACGTCGTGGTCGCCGAGGTGCTCGACCCGCGCGAGCTGGAGCTGCCCCCGGTCGGGGTGCTGCGCCTGGTCGACCCCGAGACCGGCCGCCACCTCGAGGTGCAGACGGCCAGTCGTGCGCTGCGCGCCCGGTACGCCGCCGCGGCCGCCGCCCGCCGTGCCGGGCACGCCGAGGCGGTCCGCGCCGCCGGTGCCGGGCACGTCGTGCTGCGGACCGACGCCGACTGGCTGGTGGCCCTCGCCGGCTTCCTGGCCGCCCGCCGCCGCACCCGCGCTGCGGGCCGTCCAGCGGGCGTCCGGTGAACCCGACCTTCCTCGCGCCCGGCCGGCTCTGGCTGCTGCTGCCCGTCGGCGCGCTGCTCGTCGCCTACGTCGTGCTGCAGCGCCGCCGCCCGGCGTACGCCGCCCGCTTCACCGAGCTGGACCTGCTCGCGTCGGTGGTCCCGCGCAGCGCCGCCTGGAAGCGGCACGTGCCGGCCGCCCTGCTGCTGCTCTCGCTGGTGGCCCTCACCGCCGCCTTCGCCCGGCCCGAGGCCGACGTGCAGGTGCCGCGGGAGCGGGCCACGGTCGTGGTGGCGCTCGACACGTCGCTGTCGATGGAGGCCACCGACGTCGAGCCCGACCGCATCACCGCCGCCCGCCGGTCTGCCGGCGCCTTCGTCGAGGGGCTGCCGGACCGCTTCGCCGTCGGGCTGGTGTCCTTCAGCGGCTCGCGCCGCCGTGGTCGTCTCCCCGACCCAGGACCACGGGCTCGTCGTCGACGCCGTGCAGCGGCTCGAGCTCGGCCCCAGCACCGCGATCGGCGACGCCGTCCTCGCCTCCCTCGCCGCGATCGAGGCCGTGCCGGGGGAGGAGGGGCAGCCGCCGCCGCCCGCCCGCATCGTCCTGCTCAGCGACGGGACCAGCACCGTCGGGCGCCCGGTGCAGGTCGCGGTCGACGCCGCCGTCGAGGCGGGGGTGCCCGTGTCGACGATCGCGTACGGCACGGCCGACGGGGTCGTCGTCGTGCAGGGCGAGACGATCCCGGTGCCGGTGGACCGCCCGTCGCTCGAGCGGCTGGCCGAGGCGACCGGCGGCACCGCCTTCACCGCCGAGAGCGGCGAGGAGCTGGCCGCGGTGTACGACGACATCGGCACGCAGGTCGGGACGACCACCGAGCGCCGGGAGGTCACCGACGTCGTGACCGGGGTGGGGCTGCTGCTGGCGGTCGCCGCGGCCGCGACGTCCCTGGTGTGGAGCGCGCGGCTGCCGTAGCCCCGCACCCGGCCGGTAGGGCAGAGTCGGCCCGTGCTCCGCGACCCGCTGCCGTACCCCGGTCACTGGGAGGCCGACGTCGTGCTGACCGACGGCGGCACGGCGCACGTGCGGCCGATCCTGGCCGAGGACGCCGACCGGCTGCGGTCGTTCCACAGCCGCCTGTCGAAGGAGACCGTCTACAACCGGTTCTTCGCCTACCGGCCGACGCTGTCGGACGCCGACGTCGAGCGGTTCACGCAGGTCGACCACGACGACCGGGTCGCCCTGGTCGCCACCGTCCACGACGAGCTCATCGGCGTCGCCCGCTACGACCGGCTGCCCGGGACCGACGACGGGGAGGTGGCGTTCGTCGTCGAGGACGCCCACCAGGGGCGCGGGCTCGGTGCCGTCCTGCTCGAGCACCTCGCCGCCGCCGCGCGCGAGCGGGGGCTGGAGCGCTTCGTCGCCGACGTCCTGCCGACCAACCGGGCCGATGCTCACCGTCTTCCGCAGCGCGGGCTACGAGGTGCGCCGCGACCTGTCCGAGGGCTACATCGAGCTCGCCTTCCCGATCCGGCAGACCGGCACCTCGCTCGAGGTGATGCGCGCGCGCGAGCACCGCGCCGAGGCCCGGTCGGTGCAGCGGCTGCTCGCCCCCCGCTCGGTCGCCGTCATCGGCGCCTCCCGGGAGCCGGGCACCCCCGGTCACGAGCTGCTGAGGTCCCTGCTGGACAACGGCTTCGAGGGCCCGGTCTACCCGGTGAACCCGGCCGCGCTGCACGTGTCCGGAGTGCGCGCCTACCCGGACGTGGGGTCGGTCCCGGACGACGTCGACCTCGCCGTCATCGCCGTGCCCGCGGCCGAGGTCGCCGACGTCGTCCGCGCGTGCGCGGCCAAGGGCGTGCGCGGCCTGGTCGTCGTGTCCGGCGGCTTCGCGGACGCGGGGCCGCAGGGTCGGGAGCGGCTCGAGGAGGTCGTGCGGCTGGCGCGGTCCGGCGGGATGCGGCTGATCGGGCCGAACGCGATGGGCGTCGTCAACACCGACCCGGCGGTGCGGCTGCACGCCACCTTCACCGGCGCGTCGCCGCCCGTCGGCCGGGTCGGCGTCCTGTCGCAGTCCGGCGCGCTGGCCGGCACCTTCCTCGCCGAGGCCGAGCGCCGCTCGCTCGGGCTGTCGGAGTTCGTGTCGATCGGCGACCGCGCCGACGTGTCCGGCAACGACCTGCTCCAGCACTGGCAGGCCGATCCGCGCACCGAGGTCGTCGTGCTGCACCTGCAGGGCTTCGGCAACCCGCGCAAGTTCACCCGGATCGCGCGGCGGCTGGGTCGGACCAAGCCGGTCATCGCGCTCAAGAGCGGGCACGGCGCGGGTGACGTGGCCGTCGACGCGCTGTTCGCGTCCGCCGGGGTCGTCCGGGTGCACTCGCTGGGCCAGCTCTTCACGACGGCGCAGCTGTTCGCGCTCCAGCCGCTGCCCGAGGGGCGGCGCGTCGCGGTGGTGGGGAACTCCTCGGCGCTCGCGTCCATGGCCAGCGACGCCCTGCGGGGGGCCGGGCTGGTCGTCCCCGAGCTGCCCGAGCGGGTGCGCGAGCAGCTGCGCGGGCTCACGCACGCGACCGAGACCGGCAACCCGGTCGACCTCGGTCCCTTCGCCGGGCCCGAGGAGCTGCGCGCCGGGCTGCGGGTCGTCCTGGACAGCGGCGAGGTCGACGCGGTGCTCGCCGTCGTCGTCCCGCCGCCGCACGGCGCCGGGCGCGCCGACGTGGCGGCGGAGCTGGGTGCGGTGCTCCGCGAGGCGGGCAGCGGTCCGCTCCCGCTGCTGGCCAGCTTCCTCGGCAGGGAGGGCGTGCCGCCCGCGCTGGCCGTGCTCGGCGAGGACGGCGGCCCGGTGCGGGGCTCGGTCCCGTCGTACGCCTCGCCGGAGTCGGCGGCGCTGGCGCTGTCGAGGGCGGTGCACTACGCCGAGTGGCGCGCGCGACCGGAGGGGCAGGTGCCGGTCCTCGACCGCACGGACGTGCCCGCGGCCCGCGCGGCCCTGGACGGCCTCCCGGTCGACGGCAGCTGGCTCTCGCAGCAGCAGGCCGGCGCCTTCCTCGCCCCGCTCGGCATCGAGCTGTGGCCGTCCGAGCTGGTGGCCGACTGCGACGCGGCGCTGGCGGCGGCCGACCGGATGGGCTGGCCGGTCGTGCTGAAGGCCGCCGACGAGCGCTGGCGCAACCGGCTCGACGTCGGCGCCGTGCGGCTCGAGCTCGCCGACGCCGACGACCTGCGGGACGCCTGGACCGACATCCGGTCGGTGGCGGGGGAGGGCTCGGCGTTCGTGCAGCCGATGGCCGAACCGGGCGTGTCCACGGTCGTGCGCCTGGTGCAGGACCCGTCCGCCGGACCGCTGCTGTCCCTGCGCCTCGGCGGCGTCGCGGTCGACCTGCTCGTCGACCCCGTCAGCCGCGCCCTGCCGCTGACCGACCGCGACGCCGGCGACCTCGTCCGGGCGATCCGCGGCTTCTCGCTGCTCACCGGCGGCGCGTCCGGCGTCCCCTCCGACGTCGAGGCGCTCGAGGAGCTGCTGCACCGCGTCGCCCGCGTCGGGGAGGAGCTGCCCGAGGTCGCCGAGCTCGTCCTGGACCCGGTCCTCGTCCAGCGCTCCGGCGTCGCGCCCCTGCACGCCGGAGTCCGTCTGCTGCCGCCCGGCAGCGATCCCGAACGCGGCCCCCGCCGCATGGGCGTCTC
The DNA here is from genome assembly GCA_963844295.1 of uncultured Actinomycetota bacterium. Classification (GTDB taxonomy): domain Bacteria; phylum Actinomycetota; class Actinomycetes; order Mycobacteriales; family SCTD01; genus SCTD01. The sequence goes on from CAWJNR010000001.1 coordinate 217,017, forward strand.
GTACGCCGTCCTCTAGGAGCAGACCCATGACCGAGAGCGTGTTCACCTACGGCGCCCCCTCGTTGAAGTTCGGGCCCGGCTCGGCGGACGAGATCGGCTACGACCTCGCCCAGCTGGGTGCGCGCCGGGTCCTCGTCGTCACCGACGCGGGCGTCGCCGCCACCGGCTGGCCGGCCCGGATCGCCGAGGCCATGGGCGCTTTCGGCGTCGAGGCGCACGTGTGGGACGGGGTGCGGGTCGAGCCCACCGACGTCAGCCTGCAGCAGGCGGTCGACGCGGCGACGGGAGAGCGGTCCGTGGGACGCCTTCGTCGCCGTCGGCGGCGGCTCCGCCATCGACACCGCCAAGGCGGTCGACCTGCTGCTCACCAACCCCGGTGAGCTGATGGACTACATCAACCAGCCGGTCGGCCTCGGCAAGGCACCGACCGTGCCGCTCAAGCCGCTCGTCGCGGTCCCGACCACGACGGGCACCGGTTCGGAGAGCACGACCATCTGCGTGCTGGACGTGCTGCACCTGAAGGTGAAGACGGGCATCAGCCACCCGCGGCTGCGGCCGCTGCTCGCCGTCGTCGACCCGCGGCTGGCCCGGAGCCAGCCGCCGATGGTCACGGCGGCCTCCGGCATGGACATCCTGTGCCACGCGCTGGAGAGCTGGACGGCCAAGCCGTACACCGCCTTCGCGCGCAAGACCGCCGAGCAGCGGGTGCCCTACTGCGGTGCCAACCCGGTCGCCGACATGTGGTCGGAGAAGGCCCTCACGCTGCTGGCGCAGTCGTTCCGCACGGCGGTGCGCGACGGCGACGACGAGGCCGCGCGCCTGGACATGGCGATGGCGGCGACCTTCGCCGGCATGGGCTTCGGCAACGCGGGCGTGCACATCCCGCACGCCAACGCCTACCCGATCGCCGGTCGCGTCCGGGACTACCGGCCGCCGGGCTACCCGCAGGACGAGCCGATGGTGCCGCACGGCATGTCGGTGTCGCTGACGGCGCCCGAGGCCTTCCGCTTCACCTTCCCGGCCTCCCCGGAGCGGCACCTGCGCGCCGCCGAGCTGCTCGCCCCGGGCGTCGAGCGCCCGGACGACCCGTCGGAGCACCTGCCGGCCGCGCTGATGTCGCTGATGCGCGACATCGGGATCCCCAACGGGATCGGTGGGGTCGGCTACGGGCTCGCCGACGTCGGCGACCTCGTCGAGGGGACGATGAAGCAGCAGCGCATCCTCGCGGTGGCACCGCGCGAGGTGCGGCCCGAGGACGTCGAGGGCATCTTCACCCGCTCGCTCGAGCTCTGGTAGGTGAGGCCGGGGGGCCGCAGCCGCACGGGGCGGTGGCGGGCCGGCGCGCCGCGCCCCTGCACGCCCTGCGACGCACGGCGCGGGACCCGCGGCTGCTGCGCGTGCAGCTCGCCTGGAGCCTGGGGATCATCGCCTCCTGGACCGTCACGGTCGCGCTCGCCGTGGTGGCGTACGACGCAGGTGGCACCCCGGCCGTCGCCCTGGCCGTGCTGGCCCGCACCCTGCCCTCGCTGGTGGCGGGGCCGGTGCTGGGCGCCCTCATCGACCGGACGTCGCCGACGAGCTGCCTCGCCGCGTCCGCTCTCGTCGGTGCCGTCGGCAGTGCAGGGGCGGCCCTGGCCGGGGGCTCGCTGGTGGCCGTCGTGCTGCTGGTGACGCTGGTCGCCCTGGCCACTCTGGTCTTCCGCGCCGCGCAGTCGGCCGTCCTCCCGGAGCTCGTCGACGACCCGGCCGAGCTGACGGCCGCCAACGTGATGAGCAGCGCCGTCGAGGCCGTGGGCGTGTTCGCGGGTCCGGCGCTGGCCGGTCTGCTGCTCGCGGTGTCGGGGCCGTCCGCGGCCTTCGGCACGGCGTCGGCGCTGCTCGCCGCCGCGGCGCTGCTCCTGGCGCGCCGACCCCGGCGCAGGAGTCGGGCTCCGCGGCGCAGCGATGGCGGGAAGGGAGGCGGAGCGCGCTCGCTGCTCGCGGTGCCCGCAGCCCGGCTCCTGCTGCTCCTGGTCGTCGCGCAGACCGTGGTGTCGGGGGCCCTGGCGGTGCTCTACCCCGCGCTGGCCGTCGACGTGCTCGAGATCGAGCTCAGTGCCGTCGGGCTGCTGACCGCCGCGTTCGGCCTCGGCGGAGTGGGAGCCTCGCTGGGGCTGTTCGCCCTGGCCGGGTCCCGCCGGCTCGGCGTGCTCACGGCCGGCGCGCTCCTGCTGTGGGCCCTGCCGCTGCTCGCCGTGCCGGCGCTGCCCGAGCTCCTCGCCGTGGGGGTGCTGCTCGCCGTCGTCGGTGCCGGCAACGCCCTGTTCGACGTCACGTGCATCACGCTGCTGCAGCGGGCCGTGCCCGCGGCCCTGCTGGGGCGGGCCTTCGGCTGGCTCGAGACGGCCGTCGTGCTGGGGCTGGGCGTGGGCGCCGCGGTCGTCGCGCCGCTCGAACGGGCGGTGGGCGCCTCCGCCGCCCTCGCCGTCCTGGCCGGCCTCCTGCTGGCCGTCACCCTCGCCGTCCTCCAGCCGCTGCGACGCCTGGACGCCGCGCTCACCGCTCCCGTCCGCCAGGTCGCCGTGCTGCGGGCGCTGCCCCCCTTCGCGCTGCTCCCGACGCTGGAGGTGGAGCGGCTGGCCCTGCGCCTGGAGCAGGTCGAGCGCGCCGCCGGCGAGGTCGTCGTCCGGCAGGGCGAGCCGGGCACGACCTACTTCGTCGTCGAGCAGGGCGATCTCGAGGTCGAGGTCGACGGCGCGGTGGCCGCTCACCTGCACCAGGGTGACGCCTTCGGGGAGGTGGCGCTGCTGCGTGCCGGGGTCCGCACAGCGACCGTGACGGCGCGGACCCGCGTCGTGCTGTGGTCGCTCGACGGCGCCGTCTTCCTCGCCGCGCTGCAGACCGGTGGGGGGCGCTCGCGGGCCGCGCTCGACGAGGTCGCCGACAGCCGACTGCGCCGGGCCGCACCGGGCGGCGTGCTCGAGGACTGATCAGGTCCGGCGTCGCGGACGCGCGGCCGGCACGGCGCCGGCCGGGTCCTCCGGCCAGGCGTGCCGGGGGTAGCGGCCGCGCAGGTCCGCCCGGACCCCGGGGTAGCCGGTCGTCCAGAACGACGCGAGGTCGCTCGTCACGCCGACCACGCGACCAGCGGGGGAGAGCAGGTGCAGGCGCAGGGGGCGTCCGGCGACCAGGGGCGCCCGCCCCCAGCCGAAGACCTCCTGGACCTTGACCGGCAGCGCCGGGGCCTCCGGGTCGTCGTAGACGACGCGGACCGCGCTGCCGCTCGGCACGGTGACGCGCTCGGGAGCCACCTCGTCCAGCCGCCCGGCCACCGTCCACGGCACCAGCGCGCGCAGCGCCGCCGTGACGTCGAGGCGCCGCAGGTCGGCGCGGGACCGGGCGGACGAGAGGTCCAGCGCGTCGAGGAGCGCCTCGTCGTCGACCGACGGCCACGGGTCGCCGAGGCCCGCCCGGCAGGCGGCCAGCCGGGCCCGCAGCGCTCGTGCGGCGGGCGTCCACCGCAGCAGGTCCAGCCCCTCGTCGCGCAGGCCCTGCGCGACGGCGCGGGCGACCTCGACGGGGTCGGGGTGCGGGAGCACCCGCTCTGCCAGCACGACCGCGCCGAGGCGCTCCACCTGCAGGGCCCGCACGTCGCCCTCTGACCAGGTGACCTCCGGGGCGTCGCGCAGCAGGGTGGCCCCCGCCTCCCGCGCGGTCGCCTCGTCCACGGCCACCGCCAGCCGTACGCGGGCGTCGCGCCGGCCCGGCGCCCGGTCCGCCACCGCGACCGCCAGCCACGGGGCGCCGGCCAGGGCGGAGCCCGGGGCCAGCTCCGCCCCGGTGCCGCCGGCCATGAGGTAGGTCGTCCCGCCCGGGCGCCGCAGCCGGGCCAGCCGCTCGGGCAGGGCCAGCCCGACGACGAGCCCGGCGGCCAGGTCCGGCGGGACCGGCGACGGGGGTCCGGCCGACCCCGGTACGGACCTGGTCAGCCGGCGCACCTCCTCGCGCCACCGGGCCGTCGCCGCCCGGTCGTCGCCGGCGCGCAACCGGCGGAGCACCTCGGCCAGGTCGTCGCCCGCGCGCGCCGCCGTCGTCGGACAGGACCGCGACCACCTCGGCCGCGGTGCGCGCCCCCACGAGCGCCGCGCCGTCGAGCAGGGCCCGCGCGAGCCGGGGGTGCGCCCCGACCCCGGCCAGCGACCGCCCGCGGGCGGTCACCGCACCCGCACCGTCGACGGCGCCCAGCTCGCGCAGCGCCCGCCCGGCCACCTCGAGCGCGGCCTCGGGCAGCGCCTCGAGCAGGACGACGCCCCTGCCCTCGGGCGCGCCCCAGCAGGCCAGCTCGAGGCAGAAGGCGGTGAGGTCGGCCGTCGCCACCTCCGGCTGCGCGTGCGCCGGCAGGCGGTCGTGCTCGCCGGCGGACCAGCAGCGGTAGACCCGTCCCGGGGCCTCGCGCCCGGCCCGGCCGGCGCGCTGGTGCGCCGAGGCGCGGGACACCGGCACGGTGACCAGGCTGCCCAGGCCGCGCGCGAGGTCGGTCCGCGGCACCCGGGCGAGCCCGGCGTCGACGACCACCCGCACACCGGGCACCGTCAGGCTGCTCTCGGCCACGGCTGTGGACAGCACCACGCGCCGACGCGGCCCGGCCTGCAGCGCCGCGTCCTGCGCCGCCGCCGGGAGCCGGCCGTGCAGCGGCACGACGTCTGCCTCGAGGCCGCGCAACCTGCCTGCCACCGCGGTGATCTCACCTGCTCCGGGCAGGAAGACCAGCAGGTCGCCCGTGGTCTCCATGAGCGCGCGGCGCACGACGGCGGCGACGTGGTCGAGCAGCTGCGGGTCGACCCGCAGCCCGTACGACGGGGGGAGCGGCCGGTCGGGCGGGCACCACACCGGGGTGACCGGGTGCAGCGCCCCGGTGGCCTCGACGACCGCGACGCCGCCCAGGGCCTGCGCGAGCTGCTCGGCCTGCGCCGTCGCCGACATCGCGAGCAGCTGCAGGTCCGGCCGCAGCACCGCGCGCACGTCCACGCCGAAGGCGAGCGCGAGGTCGGTGTCGAGGTGCCGCTCGTGGCACTCGTCCAGCACGACGGCCGACACCCCCGGCAGCTCCGGGTCGGCCTGCAGCCGGCGCACCAGCACGCCCGTCGTCACCACCTCGACCCGCGTGCTCGGCGTCGCCGTGCTCTCACCGCGGACCGTGTGCCCGACGCGTCCACCGGGGCGCTCGCCCAGCAGCGCCGACATGCGCCGGGCAGCGGCGCGGGCGGCCACCCGGCGGGGCTCGGCGACGAGCACCCGGCCGGGCGCCCGTCCCGCCAGCGCGAGCGGCACCAGCGTCGTCTTGCCGGTGCCGGGCGGAGCGACGAGGACGGCCGCGCCGTCCTCGGCGAGGCGCGCCAGCAGCTCCGGCAGCACCGGGCGCACCGGCAGGTCGGAACCGGGGGTCCCGGCAGCGGGCAGCACCCGGCCAGTCTGCCGGTGGGGCAGGATCGGGCGGTGGACCGGACCGCGATCACTCACCGGCTCGCCGGCTTCGAGCGGCGCGCACTGCCGCTGGACGGCCGCCGCGCGGCAGCCGTCGCCCTGGCGGTGGTGGACGACGGCGCCGGGCCCGGCCTGCTGCTGACCCGCCGCGCAGCCCGCATGCGGGCGCACGGCGGGCAGTGGGCGCTGCCCGGAGGCCGCGTCGACGACGGCGAGAGCACCGTGCGGGCCGCCCTGCGAGAGCTCGACGAGGAGCTCGCGCTGCAGGTGCCGGAGGCCGACGTGCTGGGCCTGCTCGACGACTACCCGACCCGCTCGGGCTACCTCATCACCCCGGTCGTCGTGTGGGCCGGACCGGCCGCGGGCGCCGTGCCCAACCCGGACGAGGTGGCGAGCCTGCACGTCGTCCCGCTGCACGAGGTCGACGTCGACCCGGAGTTCCAGACGATCCCCGAGTCGACCGCGCCCGTGGTGCGCGTGCCCCTGCTGGGCGGCTGGATCCACGCCCCGACGGCGGCCGTGCTGCACCAGTTCCGCGAGGTGGCGCTGCACGGGCGCCCGACCCGGGTCGCGCACCACGAGCAGCCCGTCTTCGCCTGGCGCTGATCCACCTCGCGGCGGCGTCCAGGGGGCTACGGTCGTCGCAGCCGTAGGGGGTGGCGTGCCGGAGCTCGGTGCTCGGGGTCTCAGCGTGCTGCCGTACGTCCCTGCCCTGCTCCGGGACTGGCGGCCGACGCACGGCGACGACCGGCACATGCAGGTCGACGGCTCGCTGGCCTTCGTCGACATCTCCGGCTTCACCAAGCTCACCGAGCGCCTGGCCCGCAAGGGCAACGTGGGCGCCGAGGAGATGAGCGACCTGCTCGACGCGACGTTCTCGGCGCTGCTGGCCGATGCGCGCGCGGAGGGCGCCGACCTCGTCAAGTGGGGCGGTGACGCGGTGCTGCTGCTGTTCAGCGGGGGCGGCCACGCCTCGCGCGCCTGCCGCGCCGCCCACGACATGCGCGCGACGCTGCGCCGGGTCGGGACCCTGGCCACGACCAGCGGGACGGTGACGCTGCGCATGTCGGTCGGCGTGCACAGCGGCGCCTTCGACTTCTACCTCGTCGGCGACCCCGCCCAGCACCTCGAGCTGCTCGTGGTCGGCCCGGAGGCCAGCACGACCGCGCGCGCCGAGGGCGTGGCCAACGCCGGGCAGGTGGTCGTGACCGACGCGACCGCAGCGCTGCTGCCCCCTCGTACGCACCGCCCCGGACCCGAGCCCGGGTGCCGGCTGCTCCGTGCCCGACCCGGGCCGGGTCCGGACCTGCCGGCCCAGCGCACTGACGAGCCCGACCTCGGTCAGCTGGAGCAGTACCTGCCGGCGGTGCTGCGCCGGCAGGTGCTGGCCGAGCAGGGGGAGGCCGAGCACCGGTCGGTGGCGGTCGCGTTCGTCCGCTTCCGCGGCACCGACGACCTGGCGCGCAGCGGCGGGACGTCCGCTGTCGCCGAGGCGCTCGACCAGGTGGTGCGCAACGTCCAGATCGCGACGGCCGAGCACGACGTCACGTTCTTCGAGACCGACATCGACCAGGACGGCGGCAAGATCATGCTGGTCGCGGGGGCACCGCGCAGCAGTGGTCGTGACGAGGAGCGGATGCTCCGCGCGGTGCGCACCGTGATGGACCGCAAGGGGGTCCTGACCCTGCGCATCGGGGTGAACCGCGGCAACGTCTTCGCCGGCGACTTCGGCCCGTCCTTCCGGCGGACGTACTCCATCAAGGGCGACGCGGTGAACCTCGCGGCGCGGGTCATGGGCAAGGCGGCGGACGGCGAGGTCCTCGCCACCGCAGCCACTCTCGAGCGCTCGCCCACCCGCTTCGCGACGCGCCCGCTGGAGCCCTTCCTCGTCAAGGGCAAGTCCCAGCCGGTCAGCGCCTCGCGGATCGACGCGGTGCTGGCTGCCGCCGGCGCGTCCCGCTCCACCACCCCGTTCGTCGGACGGGTGGAGGAGCTCCGGCTCCTGCGGGAGGCCCTCGCGCGCGCCGCCGAGGGGTCCGGCGGGGAGGTCGAGCTCGTGGGGGAGCCCGGCATCGGCAAGAGCCGCCTGGTCACCCAGCTGCTGAGGCAGTCCGAGGGCATCACGATCCTCGGCGGCGCCTGCGGCGAGTACGACGCGACCACGCCGTACTTCCCCTTCCGCTCGCTGCTGCGCAACGTGCTCGGCCTGCGGCGGGACGCCGGCGGCCCGGAGACGGCGGCGCGGCTCGAGGAGGTCGTCCGGGACGCCGCGCCGGAGCTGCTGCCGTGGCTGCCGCTGCTGGCCGTCCCGCTCGACGTCGCCGTCCCCGCCACCCGGGAGAGCAGCGAGCTCGACCCGCAGTACCGCAAGGCCGCGACTGGAGGAGAGCGTCGAGCAGCTGCTCACCCGGCTGACGACCGGTCCCGTGGCTGCTCGTGCTGGAGGACGTGCACCTGCTCGACGAGGCGTCCTGCGACCTGCTGGCCCGGCTGGCCTCCCAGGCGCCGCAGCGGACCTGGCTGATCGTCGTCACCCGCCGCGACACGGCAGGCGGCTACCACCCGGCGCCCGGGCCGCAGCTGCTCAGCATCTGCCCGCAGGCGCTCTCGCCGGAGGAGACGCTGGCGCTGGCCCGCGCCGCCGTCACCACCCCGATGACGAACGAGGCCGCCGCCGCGCTGGTCGCCCGCAGCGGCGGCAACCCGATGTTCCTCGAGGAGCTCGTGGCGACGGCCGGGGGGAGGGCCGACGGCGAGCTGCCGGAGAGCGTGCAGGACCTCGTCACCAGCCAGATCGACCGCCTCGCGCCGCTGGACCGGCTGGTCCTGCGCTACGCCGCAGTCCTCGGCACCGTCGCCGACCTGCAGGTGCTCGAGCAGCTCCTCGGCGCCTACCGCGACGACGTGCGCCTCGAGGACCACCTGCCGGCGCTCGGCGGCTTCCTCGACGAGGCGGGCACGGGGCACGTCCGGTTCCGCCACGCGCTGATGCGCGATGTCGCCTACGAGGGGCTTCCGTACCGCCGCCGCCGCGTGCTGCACGCGCACGTCGGCGAGGCGCTGGAGCGCACGCGCGGAGGACCCGGAGCAGGTCAGCGAGCTGCTGTCGCTGCACTTCTTCCACGCCGGCCTGTTCGACCGGTCCTGGCGGTACTCCCGCGTGGCCGGCTCCCGTGCGCAGGAGAAGTTCGCGAACAGCGAGGCGATCGAGCTGCTGCAGCGCGCGGTCGAGGCGGCGCGCCGCGCCGGCGACGTCACCCCGGAGGACATGGCCGAGGTGCTCGAGTCGCTCGGCGACGTGCGCTTCGTGGCCGGTCGCTCCGACGCCGCCGTCGAGGCCTACCGGCTGGCCCGACGGCGCCGCGGCGAGGAGCCGGTGGCCGTCGCCAAGCTGCTCTCGAAGGAGGCGCAGACCCACCAACGGCTGGGCCGGCTGAGCCAGTCGCTGCGGATGATCCGCCGGAGCCTGACCTCCCTGGAGGGCGTCGTGGGGGAGGGGGCGCACGCGGTGCGCTCCGACCTCGCGACGCGCTACGCCTGGGGCCGGCGCCGCCAGGGCCACGCTGCGGAGGCCCTGGCCTGGGCGACGGTGGCCGCGCGGGAGGCCGAGGCGTCAGCCGACCGCGCCGCGCTGGCCCTGGCCTACAACGGGCTGCACGTCGCGCACTACGTCGCCGGCGAGCCCGAGGACGTCCCCTACGCCCGGCTCGCGCTGATGGCGTACGAGGAGCTCGGCGACCTGTCCGGGCAGGCGCACTGCGCCAACAACCTGGGGGTCGAGGCGCTGGACGCCGGTCGGCTCGAGGAGTCGGAGGCGTACTTCGCCCGCGCGCAGGAGACCTTCCGCCGGCTCGGCGACGAGGCCAACCACGCCAACGCGACCTACAACCGCGCCGACGTGCTGCTGCAAGCAGCGGCAGGACGCCCACGCGGAGCAGCTCCTCGTCGAGGCGCTGCGCGTCGCGCAGGCCGTGGGTGACGAGGAGCTGGTCGCGCTGGTGCTCCGGGAGCGGGGGCAGGCGTGCGCCCGGCTCGGCCGGCTGGAGGAGGCACGGGCCTGCTTCGCCGACGCGCGGGCGCGCTTCACCGCGCTGCGGCTGGCGCAGGAGCTGACGGTCCTCGACGACGTCGAGCGCGAAGCGCTGGACCCCGCCGAGGCCGTCGTCGCGGACTAGATGCTGAAGCGCGCGTCCCGCGGCATCAGCACGGGCAGGTACGTGACGCCGGCGCCGTCACGCCGTGCCGAGACGTAGTCGACGCAGAACTCCTGGAGCGGCTCGAGGCCACCCTTGCTGGAACAGGCAGGAGCCTCCTTCAACAGGCCTGAACCCGACACGCTGACGTTGACCTTGTTGCGCTGGATGGAGCCGTTTCCGCACAGCTCCTTCGCGCACTTGACGGTGAAGACAGCGGGCATGGTCGGCTCGAGGTCGAAGGCCGCCAGGACCTGCATGAGGTCGCCGGACCTGCACACGCCGACGACCTTGTCGCAGACGCCGGTGGAGAAGAAGGCCGTGTTGCCGTTGCCGTCGTCCGCGGGAAGGGTGAGGTCGACGCACGTCAGCCGGTCGGCCAGGCTGCACGTCGCGCCCACGCCGTTGCGGCTGACGGTGACGCCGGCCTTGCCGTCGATGGGCACGTCGTTGAAGTCCTTGGCCACGTCCACGGCGTCCGACGTGCCGGAGACCACGTTCGCGACCTCCTGGCGGGGCGCCACCGCCGCGACGGTCAGCACGACGCCGTTCCCGGGCGTGGCCAGCACGATGCCGTCGAGGGTGGTCGACGTCAGCCCCTTCGGGACGACGAAGGTGGTCGGGGAGGTGCTGGCGAGCGTGGACCCGGAGACGCTGACCTGCAGCGTCACGTCCCTCGTCTCGGAGAGGGGGACCGGGACGGCCGGTGTCCCCGAGGAGAAGCTGACGTCGAGCGATAACGGGGCGCCGATGGCGACGAAGTCGGTCGGCTCCCCTCCGGTGATGGGCGTGGTCACGCTGGACTTCAGGTCCGTCACCGTGATGTTCACGGGCGGCTCCGTGCCCGGCTTCGCGGCCGAGGCGCCGGTCGTCGGGAGGACCACGGCGACGGCGGCGACGAGGGCCGTGAGGAGCACGAGCGCCTTGGGGCGTCGACGATGGGACGTGCGGGATGGGGGCATGATCTTGGCTCTTCTGCTCGGCGCTCGGCGCGCGGGTGCGTACGTCAACGGGACCTGATCTGAGCCCCGACGGCGAGCACCTCCTCCCCTTCGTGGAGGGGGAGCGGACGGGAGACTGCGGGGACGACCTCGAGGCGGTCGCCCTCGCGGGCGACGACGACGGTGAGCTCGGGCGCCAGGCCGGGGGCCCAGCGGGCGATCTCGTCGAGCGCGTCGTCGCTGCGCACGGGGGAGTGGTGGAACAGCACGAGCGTGGAGATCCCGCACTCGAGCGCCAGCGCCACGGCGTCCTGCACCGTCGCGTGGCCGTAGTCGACGGCGACCGGGCGCTCGCCCTCGAGGAACTGCGCGTCGTGCAGCATCACGTCGGCGCCGGTCATCAGCTCGACCAGCTCCGGCGACACCCCGGCGGCCGGGGCGTGGTCGGGCAGGTAGACCACCGACGCGCCGTCGCGCTCGACGCGGTGCGCGTAGGTGCGGCCGCCCTTGTGCGAGGCGTCGACCGACCGGACGGTGAAGCCCTCGATCTCGCAGGACCCCTCCGGCAGCGCGTGGAACGTCCAGTCGCCGCGCAGCCCCTCGGGCGGGATCGGGAAGGCCGGAGGGGAGAGCGTCTGCGCCAGCAGGTCGCGTCCCGACAGTCCGTCCTGAGCAGGCAGGTACAGGTCGACGCGCGAGTCGTCCCGGTCGCCGGCGGAGAAGAAGGGCAGGCCCTGCACGTGGTCCCAGTGCAGGTGGCTCAGCAGCGATCGAGCCGTGGAACGCACGACCACCCAGGCGGGAGGTCAGCGTCCGCAGGCCGGTGCCGGCGTCCAGCACGAGGCTCGGCACGCGCCCGCCGTCGGCGGTGACGGCGACGCAGGAGGTGTGGCCGCCGTACCGGACGAACTCCGGCCCGGGGGCAGCGGTCGAGCCGCGGACGCCGAGCAGGTCGAGCCTCACCGGGAGCTCACCGCGCGACGGTAGCAGCGGCTGATCATGGTGTCCGGTGTTCTCGATCGAGCTAGCGGGCGAGCAGGTCGGCGAGCTGGGGCAGCGCAGCGCGGGCAGACTCGCGACCGGCCTCCCGCATGCGGTCGATCTGGTGGAACTCCAGCAGCCCCACACCGTCCGACGACGGCCGCAGCACGAGATCGGCTTCCTGGAAGGCTCTCTCGGAGGCGTCGCCGCTCGCCATCATCATCGTGCGCATCAGCGTGTCGCCGATCGCGGGGACCCGCGGCGGGCCGCTGCGGCGGGGAGCGCCGGGCGGCCGCCCCGAGCCGCCGAAGCTGATGCTGACAGCCACGATCGGGCCCTCGTCGTGCGAGAGCGCCGAGACGGGCAGGTTGTTCATGACGCCACCGTCGACGTGCAGCGTCCCGCCGTGCTGGTACGGGGGGTAGAGCCCGGGCAGGCGCAGCGAGCAGGCGACGGCGTCGGCGATGCGGCCGGCGCGGTGGACGACCTCGCGCCGCTTGATGAGGTCGACGCTGACGCAGCGGAACTCCTTGGGCAGCTCCTCGACCAGCAGGTCGCCGATCGTGCGCTGGATGGCTGCCTCGGTGGCCCGCCCCTTGACCAGTCCCTTCGTGGGCAGCCGGTAGTCGCCGATGGGGTTGTTGCGCACGAACTGCTCGTACAGGTGCGCGTCGACCGTGTCCGCGTCGGCCCCTGTCGCCGCCAGCGCCGCCACAGCAGCGCCGACGCTCGCACCGGCGAAGCGGTCGACGACGATGCCGGCCGCCTCCAGCTCGTCCAGGACCCCGATGTGCGCGAAGGACCGGGCGCCGCCGCCACCGAAGACCAGGCCCAGGGAGCGGCCCGTCAGCCGCGCCGCCAGGGGACGGAGCCCGACGGACAGGTCGGCCCCGAGGGCGTGGGTGGAGCGCGGGGTGAGCAGGGCCTCCCACTGCTGGCGCTGCTCGCGCGAGGCCGGCGCCCCCGTCAGCACGAGGTCGGCTCCGACCAGGCGCGCGGGCAGCTCCTCGGTCGGAGGCACCGGGCCGCCGGACACGAGGACGACCCGGTCGGCCACGCGCAGGCACAGCTCGCGCCAGGCGGGGTCGTCCGTGCCCGCCGCGAGGACCACCTTGTCGGCGGCCTGCTCGGCGCGCTCGAGGCCGTCCCGGTCGACGCGGCCGGGGGCGACGACGCGCACGTGCCGGCGCAGGTGCGCCTGCAGCGCCTCGGAGCACTCCTGGACGGGCGCCCCGTCGTCCAGTCCGACGACCGCGACCACGACGTCGGTGCCGCGGGTGCGCGACTGCGCGGGCGGGGCGATCTCCTGGATGCGGGCCGCCAGGCCCCTGGCCATGCCGGTCATGACGTCGAGGGTCGCGAGGTCGGCGAACTGCTCCTGCGTGAGGTGGACCAGGCGGCTGTCCCGGACCGCGCGCACCGAGGCCGAGCGCACGTCGCCGGTGAGCAGGCCGAGCTCGCCGAGCACGGCGCCCCGGTTGAGCTCGGTCAGCACCACCTCGCCCTGCAGCACCTGCAGCCGCCCGCTGCGCAGCACGTAGAGGCCGTCGGTGGGATCGCCCTGCTCGAACAGCAGCGCCCCCGCGTCGAGCTCGACGTCGGTGACGACCCGCTCGAGCCGGGCCAGGGCGTCCGAGCTCAGGCCGGCGAACAGCGGCAGGTCGCCGAGCGTGGCCGGCGGCTCCGGTGCGGCAGCGCGCAGCACGGGCTGGTCGACGTCCGCCGGCGGCCGAGGCAGCGGCAGCTCGTCGCGCAGGTCCAGCGGGTCCTGCTCCGGCTGGTACTCCGTACGCCCCATGAGCAGCGAGCCGAGGGCGACCAGGACGAAGCAGACCGAGGCGAAGACCCAGCCGTCGCGCAGGGCGTCCCCGGCCTGCTCGGGCGAGGGAGTGCCGATGAGGACGACGAGCAGGGCGATGCCCAGCACCGCGCCGAGCTGCCGGGCGCTGGTGACGACGGCGGAGGCGGTGGCGTAGCCGCCTCCCTTGGGGAGGCGGGCCAGGGCGGCGCTGCCGAGGACGGGCAGGGTCGCGCCGACGCCGACGCCCTGGATGAGCTGGGCCGGCAGCCACTCCGACACGAACGCCGGGTCAGGACCCACCCGCTCGAGGTACCAGAGCAGGCTGGCCGCCCAGATCAGGGCGCCCGGCACGAGGATGATCCGGTGGCCGCGCTTGTCCGCGACCTTGCCCAGGACAGCGGCGACGACGGCCGCCACGAACGCCGCCGGCGCGACGGCCAGACCGGCGCGCAGCAGCGAGTAGTCCCAGACGTAGCTGAGGTACAGCACGTGCGTGAGCAGGTAGGCGTAGAAGCCCGCACCGGCCACGATCGACAGCACGTTTCCCAGCGCGAACGACCGCACGCGCATCAGCGCCGGGTCGAGCAGCGGTGCGCGGTGGCGGCGCGAGCTCAGGACGAAGCCGGCCAGCGCCAGGGCGGCCCCCAGGAAGGAGCCGACGGTCAGGACGTCGGTCCAGCCCCAGTCCGGTCCCTTGATGAGGCCGAGGGAGAGCAGCCCGAGCGAGGCGGCCAGGGCGAGCGCGCCGACCAGGTCGGGCACCTTGCGCACCCCGGGCGACCGGCTCTCCACCAGAGCTCGTCGGGCGACGATGACCGCGGCGATGCCGAGCGGCAGGTTGATGAGGAAGGCCAGGCGCCAGCTCGACAGCTCGACCAGCGCGCCGCCGACGGGCGGTCCCAGGCCGGAGGCGATCGCGGCCGCGGCACCCCAGAGCCCGACGCCATGGGCGCGGCGGGAGAGCTCGAAGCCCTCGACCACCAGCGCCAGCGAGGCCGGGATGAGCAGGGCGGCCCCGAACCCCTGCAGCACGCGGAAGGCGATGAGCTGCCCCACGGTGCCGGCGACCGCGCAGAGCACCGAGGCCACCGTGAAGATGACGACGCCGACGAGGAAGACGCGCTTGCGGCCGAGCAGGTCTGCGAAGCGCCCGGCAGCGACCAGGAACGCCGCCAGGACGATGTTGTAGGCGTTGAGCACCCACGACAGCGTCGAGAGCGAGGACTCCGGGAACGTGCGCTGGATGTCCGGGAACGCGACGTTGACGATGGTCGAGTCCAGGAACGCCAGGAACGCCCCGAACGCCGCGACGAGCAGGACGATCCCCGAGGTGGGCTGCCGGCGCTTCATCAGCGGTCCTGCCGCGGCCGGGCGCTCGAGGGGTGAGGCCGGGGCCGGAGCTGGGGCCTCGGTCTTGTCGATCACGCTCACGCGGCGCTCCTGGGGCTCGGGAAGAGCCGGAACGTACGCCCGCGAAACACGCTCGGGGGCTCAAGTCCGCAAGCCCGCCTGCCGATGTGCACAGATCGTCGTCACAGACCAGGACGAAGACGGACGAGGGCCCCGACCGCGCTGCGGTGGGGCCCGTCGTGTCGTGCTGCGTGCGCGAGGGGGGAGTTGAACCCCCACGTCCTTTCGGACACAGCGACCTCAACGCTGCGCGTCTGCCATTCCGCCACTCGCGCGAGTGCACCCGGCGGCTCGCGCCGGACCGGGGAGACTCTAGCGGAAGGCCGCCGCGGGCCGGGCCCCGCTCCGGGGACGCCGTACGGTCGCAGGGTCGACCTCGAGACAGGAGAGCCCATGACCGTGGACCCGCAGGACGAGGCGATCGAGATCTGCCGCGACCTCATCCGCTTCGCCAGCGTCAACGACGGCACCGGCCGGGGCAAGGGGGAGCGGGAGGCGGCCGAGCACGTCGCCGGACTGCTGGCCGAGGTCGGGCTGGAGCCCACCGTGCTGGAGTCCGCGCAGAACCGCACCAGCGTCGTGACGCGGATCGAGGGCGAGGACCGCAGCCGCCCGGCGCTGCTGATCCACGGCCACCTGGACGTCGTCCCCGCTGAGCCGAAGCAGTGGACGTACGACCCGTTCGCGGGCGAGATCGCCGACGGGATGCTCTGGGGCCGGGGCGCCGTCGACATGCTGGACATGGACGCGATGACGCTCGCGGTGGTGCGCGACCGGATGCGCACCGGCCGCAAGCCGCCGCGCGACGTCGTGCTCGCGCTGGTCGCCGACGAGGAGGCCGGTGGCGTCTTCGGCGCGCAGTGGCTCGTCGAGAAGCACCCCGAGCTGTTCGAGGGCTGCACCGAGGCGATCAGCGAGGTCGGCGGCTTCTCGCTGTCGGTCAACGACGACCTGCGGCTCTACATGATCGAGACCGCCCAGAAGGGCATGGCCTGGATGCGGCTCACCGCGAGCGGCACCGCCGGTCACGGGTCGATGGTGAACGACGACAACGCGGTGGTGCGCCTGAGCGAGGCGGTCGCGCGGCTGGGTGCCTACGACTTCCCCGTCCACGTGACCAAGACGGTGCGGGCCTTCCTCGGGGAGGTCAGCGACGCCTTCGGTCTCGAGCTCGACCCGGACGACATGCAGGCCACGGTGGCCAAGCTCGGACCGCTCGCCCGCATCGTCGGCGCGACGCTGCGCGGCACCGCCAACCCGACGATGCTCGACGCCGGCTACAAGCACAACGTCATCCCGGGCACCGCCTCGGCGATGGTGGACGGCCGCTTCCTGCCGGGCTTCGAGGACGAGTTCGAGCGCGAGGTCGACGAGGCGATCGGCCCGGGTGTGGTGCGGGAGTACGTGCACTACGACATCGCGCTGGAGACCGACTTCGAGGGCGCGCTGGTCGACGCGATGGCGTCCTCGCTCCGAGGCCGAGGACCCGGGCGCTCGCGCCGTCCCGTACATGCTGTCGGGCGGCACCGACGCCAAGAGCTTCAGCCGGCTGGGGATGCGCTGCTTCGGCTTCTCACCGCTGAGACTGCCTGCTGACCTGGACTTCTCGGGCATGTTCCACGGCGTGGACGAGCGCGTGCCGCTGGACTCGCTGCGCTTCGGCGTGCGGGTGCTGGACCGGTTCTTGGACCAGTCCTGAGGCCGGCCTGTTGACAACCCGGCCACCCTGACAGGGAGAGAGAGGATGCGGGCCATGCGGACTGTCGTGCTGGGGGAGCGCCCCGCCGAGCTCGAGGCGCTGATCGAGAAGCGGCGCCGCCTCGGACTGGACGGTCATGACGAGGTCTGGGACGGGGTGTACGTCATGGCGCCGCACGCGCACAGCGACCACGGGATCGTGGAGGAGGAGCTCCGGCTCGCACTAGGCCCGCGGGCGAAGCGCCGAGGCCTCATTCCCGGCAGCTCGTTCAACGTCGGTGAACCGCACGACTTCCGGGTGCCGGACGGCGGCTACCACCGAGAACGGCCCGGGACGCTCTACGTCGCCACCGCGGCGATGGTCCTCGAGGTGCTGTCTCCCGACGACGAGACCTTCGCGAAGTTCGACTTCTACGCCCGCCATGGCGTCGAGGAGATCCTCGTCGCGGATCCGGACGGCCTTACGGTGCGCTGCTGGCACCTTGGGCCCGACGGCTACGTCGAACAGGCGCGCAGCGCGCTGCTCGACGTCGACATGGCCGCGCTCGTGGCCGAAGTCGACTGGCCGCACTGACGTCAGGTCGCCAGCGGCGGCTGGGGGTCGGGCCGCACCCGCCGCCGGACGGTCACGTGCCGCCGTCCGTCGCCGTAGATGCGGTGGCCGGCCAGCTCCCACCCGCCGAACTCGGCGTGGATGGAGAGGGTCTGGCGCAGCGCGTCCCGCGGGACGTCACGGGCGACCGGGAGGGCGCGGTACTCGTACTCCACGCGGACATCATGCCCGACCGGGGTCAGGTCTCGAGGTCCTCGCTGCTCCAGCGCGGCATCCGCTCGGGGTAGCCGAGGACCTCGGCGGACACGTCGTCCAGGGCCCCGCGGATCTCCGGCGGCAGCTCCACCGACTCCGCGGCCAGCGCCGCCTGCAGCTGCGCCGAGGTGCGCGCGCC
The DNA here is from genome assembly GCA_963844295.1 of uncultured Actinomycetota bacterium. Lineage (GTDB taxonomy): Bacteria > Actinomycetota > Actinomycetes > Mycobacteriales > SCTD01 > SCTD01. The sequence continues at coordinate 234,451 of CAWJNR010000001.1, forward strand.
GACGATCGGGGCGACGACGCCGGGCCGGTCGCGGACCCACGCGAGCGCGACGGCGACGGGGGAGACGCCGAGGCCGTCGGCTGCCGTGAGCACCGAGTCGACGACCGAGCGGGACGACTCGTCGAGGTAGGGCGCGACGAAGCCCTTGAAGTGCTCGCTCGCGCCGCGGCTGTCGGCGGGCGCGCCGTTGCGGTACTTGCCGGTCAGCACGCCCCGGCCCAGCGGCGACCAGGGCAGCAGCCCGATGCCGAGGGCCTGCGCGGCCGGCACGACCTCGCGCTCGACGCCGCGCTGGAGCAGGGAGTACTCGACCTGGTCGCTGACGATCGGCGCGTGCCGCAGCGCCTTCTGCCAGGTGCTGGTGGCGGCGAGCTGCCAGCCGCAGTAGTTGGAGACGCCGGCGTAGCGCACCTTGCCGCTCTGCACCGCGGTGTCGACGGCCGCCAGCGCCTCGTCCCACGGCGTGACCGGGTCCCAGGCGTGCAGCTGCCAGAGGTCGACGTGGTCGACGCCGAGCCGCTCGAGGCTGGCGTCGAGCGCGGAGAGCAGGTGCCCGCGGCTCGTGCCGCGGCCCATCGGCCCCGGCCCGGTGACGCCGTACGCCTTGGTCGCCAGGACGACCTCGTCGCGCGGCACGACGTCGGCGAGCAGCCGGCCGAGGACCCGCTCGCTCTCGCCACCGGCGTAGGTGTTCGCGGTGTCGACCAGCGTGCCGCCCGCCTCGCGGAAGGCGATGAGCTGCGCGGCGGCGTCGTCCTCGTCGGTGTCGCGGCCCCAGGTCATCGTGCCGAGGGCCAGGCGGGACACGATCAGGCCGCTGCGGCCGAGATGACGCTGCTTCACGGCTGTTCCTCCATGCGCGGCGACGCTAGTGCGGCGGCCGGTCGATACCCTGCCGCCACACCGACCCACCAGCACCCGACCACCAGGAGACGACAGTGAAGCTCGGCCTCAACCTCGGCTACTGGGGCGCCGGCAACGACGCCGACAACCTCGCCCTCGCGAAGGAGGCCGACGACCTGGGCTACGCCGTGGCCTGGGTCGCCGAGGCCTACGGCTCGGACGCACCGACCGTGCTGGCCTGGGTGGGCGCGCAGACGAAGCAGATCGACATCGGCTCGGCCATCTTCCAGATCCCCGGCCGCACCCCGGCCAACTGCGCGATGACGGCCGCGACGCTCGACACGCTGTCCGGCGGGCGCTTCCGGCTCGGGCTGGGCGTGTCCGGCCCGCAGGTGTCGGAGGGCTGGCACGGCGTGCGCTTCGACAAGCCGCTGGCGCGCACCCGCGAGTACTCCGACATCGTCAAGATGGCCCTGTCGCGCCAGAAGGTGAAGTACGACGGGCAGCACTACGTCCTGCCGCTGCCGGACGGGCCGGGCAAGGCGCTGCAGCTCACCGTCCACCCGGTGCGCGAGCACATCCCGATGTACCTCGCTGCCGTCGGCCCGAAGAACCTCGAGCTGTCCGGCGAGCTGTTCGACGGCTGGCTGGCGATCTTCTACTCGCCGGACTTCGCCAAGGACCAGCTCGCCTCGATCGAGGCCGGGCGCGCGAAGGTCGGCAAGACGCTGGAGGGCTTCGACGTCGTCCCGACCGTGCCGATCGTCATCGGCGACGACCCGCGCGCCTGCGCCGACCCGATCCGCTGGTACGCCGCGCTCTACGTCGGCGGCATGGGCAGCCGGGAGAAGAACTTCTACAACCAGCTCGCCTCCCGGATGGGCTACGAGGAGGCGGCCGGCAAGGTCCAGGACCTCTACCTCGACCGGAAGTACGACGAGGCCGCCGCCGAGGTGCCCTTCGAGTTCCTCGACGCCACCGCGCTGCTCGGCTCCAAGGAGCGCATCGCCGAGAAGATGCAGGTCCTGGCCGCCTCCGGCGTGACCACGCTGACGCTGTCGCCGTTCACCGGCACGCTGGACGAGCGCAAGGCCACGCTGCGCACCGCGCTCGAGGCGCTCGAGCTGTCCGGCGTCGGCGACTGAGGACCTCCCGGGCCGTCGCGCTCGGGGTGGTGCAGGGGGTGGCCGAGGTCGTCCCCGTCTCCTCGAGCGCGCAGCTCGTGCTCGTGCCGTGGCTGCTCGGCTGGCCGCCGCCGGAGGACCGCACGACGTTCGCCGCCGGCCTGCACGCCGGCTCCTGCCTGGGCATCGCCTGGGCGCTGCGGTCCGACCTGCGCGCCCTCGACCGTCGTACGGCGGCGCTCGTGGCGGCGGCGTCGGTGCCCGCCGCGCTCGGCGGGCTGCTGGCCGCGGACGCGGTCGAGCAGCGGCTGGGCCGGCCGCCGCAGCTCGCGGCGCTGCTGGCCGGTGCCGGCGCGCTGATGTGGTGGGTCGACGCGCGGGCGTGTCGCCGCGAGGTGGCGCAAGGGGGTGGGCCCGCCTCGGCGTCTGTCCCGCCGGACGGGCGCCGCGCCGAGGTGACCGCCAGACGGGACAGACGCCGAGACGCCGGCACACACACTGCCGACGCCGCCGTGCCGGTCCGGGCGGCGCTGCTCGCGGGGGCCGCGCAGGTCGTCGCGCTCGTCCCCGGGGTGTCCCGGTCCGGGGCGACGCTGACCGCCCTGCGCGCGGCAGGGGTCGGGCGCGCCGAGGCCGAGCGGTTCAGCCTGCTGATGTCGCTGCCGGTCACCGCCGGTGCCGCCGGGCTGACGCTGCTGCGCGCCCGGCGAGCCCCCGCCGGCACGGCACCGGGCGCCGTGGCGGCGGCGCTGGCCGGTGCGGTCGCCGCGGCGCACGTCGTACGGCGCCCCGGCAGGCCCCTGCGGGGGGCTGCGCTCCTCCGCCTCGGCCTGGCCACCGCCGTGGCGCTGCGGCTGCGCCGCCGGCCGGCCTGACAGGCTGCGCGGCGTGACCGCCACCGCCGAGGACTGCCGGGCGCTCTCGCCGACCGGCTGCCCCGCCCACACGAGGCTGTACCGGGCCGGGCAGCTCGTCGCGTCGGGCTTCCCGGTGACCGAGATCAGCGACCACCTGGCCGTGGAGGGCAGCGTCATCTGGCTGGACCTGCTCCAGCCGTCCGCCCAGGACATGGAGGTGCTGGTCGACGAGTTCGGCCTGCACCCGCTGGCGATCGAGGACGCGCTGCACGAGCACCAGCGGGCCAAGCTGGACCGCTACAGCGACCACGACTTCCTCGCCGCCTACGCGGTGCGGGTCTGCGACGGCGCCGACGGCCTGCTCGAGACCGGCGAGCTGGCGGCCTTCCTCACCCCGCAGGCGCTCGTCACGGTCCGCAAGACCGAGCTGGTCGACCTCGAGCCGCTGCTCCAGCGGTGGGACGCCGCCTCACCGCTGGCCCACTCCGGCGTCGCCTACCTCGCCCACGGCCTGCTCGACCACCTCGTCGACGGGCACGCGGTCGCCGTGGAGCGGCTGGACGACGAGGCCGAGGACCTCGAGGACCTGCTCTTCGACGAGGACGCCCAGCGCACGGGGGAGCTGCAGCGCCGCTCCTTCTCGCTGCGCAAGGACCTGACGCGGCTGCGCCGGGCGGTGCTGCCGATGCGCGAGGTCGTCGGCAGTCGTCGTGCGTCCCGGCGGGCCGTTCGCCGACGAGCAGATGGGGCCGTACTTCCGCGACGTCGACGACCACGTGCAGCGCGCGGTCGAGGCGATCGACGGCCTGCGGGACGTGCTCGGGACGCTGCTGGACACCAACCTCACGCTGGCCAGCAACCGGCTCAACGAGACGGTCTTCCGGCTGACGGCGTGGGCGGCGATCCTGGCGGTGACGACGGCGGTCACCGGCTACTTCGGGCAGAACATCCCGTTCCCCGGGAGCGGGGAGCCGGCCGGCTTCCTCGGGTCGACGGTGCTGCTCGTCCTGTCGGTGGGCGGGCTCTACCTGTTCTTCAGGAGGAAGCGCTGGCTGTAGCGCGCCGGCGCCACCACCACCGGCCGACCACGCCCGCCGCGACCCCGAGCGCTCCGCCGAGGGTGTTGAGGAGGACGTCCCGGAGCGAGGCGTCCCGCCCGGCCACCGGGTACTGCACGGCCTCGACCAGGACGGCGAGCGCCGCGAGCGCCAGCAGGACCCAGGGCGCGCGCCGGCGACGGACCAGCCAGCCGCCGGCCACCCCCAGCGGGACGAAGAGCAGGACGTTGGCGAGCGCCTCCGCCCGCCCGCGCGTCAGGGACGGCAGGCCGGTGCTGGAGAAGACCGGCTCGAGGACGGCCACGAACTCGTCGAGCGCACGGTTCTGCGACACGGGCCCGACGGTGAGCGCCAGGATGCCCGGCGAGCCCGCAGCCGGCGATCAGCAGCAGCGGCCCCTTGCGCACCCGGTCACGTTAGGCGGCGCGGAGCCCGCCCGCCTACGTTCTCCGGGTGACCACCGTCGTGCTCGTCCGCCACGGCCTGACCCACCTGACCGGGCCCGTGCTGGCGGGCTGGACGCCCGGGCTGCACCTCGACGAGCGCGGGGACGGCGCAGGCCGCCGCGGTCGCCGAGCGGCTGCGCCCGCTGCCGCTCGACGCGGTCGTGTCGAGCCCGCTCGACCGCTGCCTGGACACCGCCGCCGCGGTGCTCGACGGCCGCGAGCAGGAGCTCCAGGTCGACGACCGGCTGGGGGAGTGCCGGTACGGCGACTGGACCGGCCGACCGCTCAAGGAGCTGGCGAAGGACCCGCTGTGGAAGGTCGTGCAGGCGCACCCGTCCGCCGTCGTCTTCCCCGGGCCGGAGGGCGAGGCGCTGCGCGACACCCAGGCCCGGGCGGTGAGCGCCGTACGCGACTGGAACGCCCGGCTCGGCCCCGACGCGACCTGGCTGGCCTGCTCGCACGGCGACGTCATCAAGGCGGTCGTCGCCGACGCCATGGGGCTGCACCTGGACCAGTTCCAGCGCATCGCGATCGACCCCTGCTCGGTGACCGTCATCCGCTACACCGAGCTGCGGCCGTTCGTGGTGCGGGTCAACGACACGGGCGGCGGCGTGGCGGACCTGCTGCCGCCCAAGAAGAAGGGCCGTCGTCGCCGGACGTCCTCCGACGCGGTCGTCGGCGGCGGCGCCGGCGCCGTCTAGGGTCGACGCGTGCCCCGCCAGGTCTTCCTCTTCGACCCGCCCGACCGCTTCGTCGCGGGCACGGTCGGGCAGCCCGGCGAGCGGACCTTCTACCTGCAGGCCTCCGGCAGCGGTCGCACCGTGTCGGTGGCGCTGGAGAAGGTGCAGGTCGCGCTGCTCGCCGAGCGCCTCGAGGAGCTGCTCGAGGAGGTGCGCCGCCGCGGCGCCGGCGAGGTGCCCGTCGTGGCACCGCGCGAGCTGGAGGACACCGCCCCGCTGGACGCCCCCGTCGAGGAGGAGTTCCGCGTCGGCACGATGGGGCTGGCGTGGGACGGCGAGAGCGAGCAGGTCGTCGTCGAGGCGCTGGCGCCCACCGAGGACGAGACCGAGGTCGAGGTGCTGTCCGAGGCCGAGGAGGGACCGGACACGCTGCGCGTCCGGATGAGCGCCGAGGCGGCGCGGGCCTTCATCGTCCGCGCCCAGCGCGTCGTCGCCGCCGGCCGGCCGCCCTGCCCGCTGTGCGCGCTGCCGCTGGACCCCGAGGGGCACGTCTGCCCGCGGCAGAACGGTCACCGTCGGTAGCAGCCCGGCGGCTCCAGGTGGTGTACGCCGGTCACTCTCTGTGTCATGCTCCGCGCCAGTCGACCGCGAGGACCCTGATGACGCAGCCGGAGCAGAGCCCGACCAGGCGCACCGTGCTGAAGCGCGGGGCACTGCTGGTGGGCGCCACGGCCTACGCCGCGCCGGTCGTCACCGTCATCACCATGACGCCCGCCTCGGCACAGGCAGCCAGCGGACCAGGGGTGGAGGAGTCGCCCAGCCCGTCGTCCTCCTCGTCGACCACGCCCCCGGCCGAGACCGCCACCCCCACGCCGAGCGGCATCTCCGGCACGCCGAGTCCTGAGCCCGGGAGCAGCGGCTCGGCCAGCCCCTCGTCACGGCCGCCCCGCCCCTCGTCGCAGCCGCCCCGCCCCACGCGCAGCCCCACCAGCCGGCCCAGCCCGAGCGGCACCGGTCGACCCACCTCCGGTCCCGGCTCGCCGATCGGCGGCGGCAGCGGCGGCCCCGGCTCGGCTCCCTTGCCGGTCCGCGCTCCGTCCGCCGGCGGTGGGGGTCTGCCCTTCACCGGTGCCGAGACCCTCGCCCTGGCCACCGCGGCCGGCGCTGCCGTCGCCACCGGCGCGGGGCTGCACCTCGCCGGGCGCCGTCGCGCGGCCGAGGCTCCCGCGGACCGCGGACCCGGGGACGTCACCCCGGACGACCCCAGCGCCTGACGGCAGTCCGGCTCAGGCCAGCTCGGCGCTGAGCAGCGCAGCCGTCTCCACGGGGTCTCCCACCTCGAGCTGCCAGGCCTGCGCCCCGGCCATCGCGGCGGCGACCGTGGCCACGCTGGCTGCCGGATCGCGGTAGTGGTTGAACGAGCAGCGCAGCAGCTCGGCAGCCGCCCGTGCCCGTGCGGCTGCCTCCAGCGCCGGTCGTCCACCGCGCGCCACGAGCAGCACGTGGGCCAGCTCCAGTCGGCCAGCAGCAAGCGGACCCAGCTCGCCCGGTGACACGGCCCGCTCGAGCCGGCCGGCAGGGGCCGGCGCGAGGTCGAGACGGTCCAGCGTCCAGCTGTGCACGGACAGCCACTTCGGGTAGGCCCGGACGGCGCCGGCGGCGCCGAGCACCAGCGCCTCGTCGGAGACGTACTCCCACCCGCTGCGCAGCAGCGCGGCGACCAGCGTCGTCTTGCCGCCGCCGGACGGCGAGGGGAACGCCAGCGCGCGGCCCTCCCGCGCCACGACGCCGGCGTGGACGGCCACGTCGGCGCAGGCCGCGAGCACCTCGCGGTTGCAGGTCTCCAGCACCGCCTCCACCGCCTCGGCGGTTCCCTCCACAGTCCGGCCGGCGCCGTCGTCGGCGCGATCGTCGGCCAGGACGACGTAGCCGTCCGCCCGCCGCTCGACCCGCAGGCGCAGCGTCGTCCCCACCGTCGACGCTGCCACCGGCAGCAGCGGGGCGAGCAGGTCGTGCAGCTCCGGCGGGAGGTCCAGCTCCACCACGCTGTCCAGCAGTGCGGTCCTCAGCACGGCGGGCCGGTCACCAGGCCGCTGCGCTGCAGCACGGCCACGACCGGGACGAGGTCCTGCGCCACGACCGCCGGGTCGACGCCGTAGGCACCGGCCAGCGCAGCGGCGAGCTCCTCCCGGGTCAGGCCCCCGGCCATGGCCCGCCAGACGTCGCTCGCGACGGCGTCGAGGTGCAGCACCTCGCTGGACCCGGCCCGCAGCAGCAGCAGCTGGCCGTCGAGCTCGTGCTCGATCACGTCAGCGGCGCGCTCGAGGCGCTCCCCGCTCATGACCGGCCCTCCGCGTCGTCGCCCCGCCCAGCGGCGCCACCGCGCGCAGCCGCGGCGGTCTGGGACAGGATGGTGCCATGGCGGCGACGGGGGAGTGCGCGGACGCGCTGCGCCTGCTGCGCGAGGCCGAGCTGAGCGTCGAGGGGCGCCTGGTCGACGCCAGCAACGCCACGCTCTACTGCGTCGCGACGCTCGACGACACCGCTGTGCCCGTCGTCTACAAGCCGGTGCGCGGGGAGCGGCCGCTCTGGGACTTCCCGGACGGGACCCTGGCCGGGCGCGAGGTCGCCGCCTACCTCGTCTCGGAGGCGACCGGCTGGGGCGTCGTACCGCCGACCGTGATGCGCGACGGGCCGTTCGGCAGCGGGATGTGCCAGCTCTGGGTCGACGTCGACGAGGGCGTCGACCTGGCGGCGCTGGCCCGCAGCGACCACCCGGACCTGCGGCGCATGGCGGTCTTCGACGCCGTCGTCAACAACGCCGACCGCAAGGGCGGTCACCTGCTGCCGCGTGCCGACGGCCGGGTCCTGGGCGTCGACCACGGGATCTGCTTCTCGGCCGAGGACAAGCTGCGGACCCTGCTGTGGCAGTGGCGGGGCCTGCCGCTCACCGACGAGGCGGTCGAGGTGCTGTCGCGGCTGCGGGCCGAGCTCGAGGGCGACCTCGGGGACGCGCTGCACGAGCTGCTGACCACGACCGAGGTCCGGGCCACCACCGCCCGGGTCGACCGGCTGCTGTCGAGCCGGCGGCACCCGCGAGCCCTCGCCGGACTGGCCGGCGATCCCGTGGCCGCCGTTCTAGCGCTTCCGCCCCGAGGCTTCCGAGCTAGCTGACGACGACGCAGCCGGCCGTGCGGCCGACGCGGGTCAGACCGGCCTGGTCGCCGGCCTGCAGGTCGCTGACCGGCGGCAGGACGCTGGCCATCAGCTGGGTGCGGTCGCCGACGTGGCCCAGGCCCATGACGTGCCCGAGCTCGTGCAGGGCCAGGGCCTTCCACGACGTCGCGCCGCGCAGCGGGAGGGTGTCGGTGCGGTCGAAGGCGATGACGGCGGCGCGCGTCGCCGCGACCTTGCTGCCGTCCGCGCGCTGGATGCCGAACCAGGCGGTGCGCGTCATGCCGAGCACGCTCTGGGCCTGCCCGGCGAGCAGGTCGCTGCTCGCCCCGTCGGTCCAGCCGAGGAGCACCGGCGGGTAGCTCGCCTGCGCCGCGGTCGGCAGGTAGGCCGACGTCGCGTTCGCGCTGCTGGCCCCGACGTACTGCCAGGTGGTGCCGGTGACCTGGGCGACCCGGGCGACCGCCTCCTGCAGGACCTCGAGGCCGCCGGCGGGACCGCGGGCGGTGTTCGCCGTCCAGCGGATCGGGGTGCAGGGGTCCCAGCGCACCGGCCGGCCGTCCAGGAGGGTGGAGAACGTGTAGCTCGTCGAGGCGGTCGCGGTGCGGGCCGCTGCGGTGGCGACGGCGGTGCGCCGCACCGTGCTGATCCGCTTGAAGGCCGCCTCCGGCCCGGCCTGCCCGGCGACCGCGCGGGGCCCGTCGAAGGCGGGGCTCGACAGCGCCGGCACGAGCCCTGTCGTCACCCCGACGCCCGCGAGCAGCAGGGCGAAGGAGGCGGCGAGCGTGCGACGGGCACTGACGGAGCGTGACATGCAGTAGGCATCGGTCACTGTGCGTGTCCACGGTGTACGCCGATCGGGTGAAGACGCGGCCCCGAAGGCCCCCGCCGAGGCGTCGGTACGCTGCCGCCATGCAGTCCTGGCCCCCGACCGCGGTCCCCGTCCTGCCCGGGGCCGCTGACGCGGCGCCGCTCATGGTGCTTCGACAGCTCCAGCCGGGCTCGTCGCGACGTGACCCCGACCGGCCCGACGGCGCGCCTCTACGTCTGCGGCATCACGCCGTACGACGCCACGCACCTCGGGCACGCCGCGACGTACCTGGCCTTCGACACCCTCGTCCGGCTGTGGCGGGACCGCGGCTTCGCGGTCGACTACGTCCAGAACGTCACCGACATCGACGACCCGCTGCTCGAGCGGGCCGCCCGCGACGGCGAGGACTGGACCGAGGTCGCCGAGCGCGAGACGGCGCTGTTCCGCGAGGACATGACCGCGCTGCGGGTGCTGCCGCCGACCCACTACGTCGGCGCGGTCGAGGCGATGGCCGAGATCGCCGACTTCGTGGTGCGGCTGCTCGAGGCCGGCGCGGCCTACCGCGTGCCGTCCGACCACGGCGACGACGTCTACTTCAGCGTGGCTGCCGCCCCCCACTTCGGCCAGGTCTCGGCGTACGACGCGCCGACGATGCTCGCGCTGTCGGCCGAGCGCGGGGGAGACCCGGACAGGCCGGGGAAGAAGGACCCGCTCGACCCGCTGCTGTGGCTGGCGGCCCGGCCGGGAGAGCCGGCCTGGGACTCACCGCTGGGCCGCGGCCGCCCCGGCTGGCACGTCGAGTGCGCCGCCATCGCGCTCAACCGGCTCGGCGAGGGCTTCGACGTGCAGGGCGGCGGGTCGGACCTGCTCTTCCCGCACCACGAGATGTCCTCGGCCCACGCCGAGGCCGGTCCGGGCAGCTGGCCGTTCGCCCGGACCTACGTGCACGCCGGCATGGTCGGCCTCGACGGCGAGAAGATGAGCAAGTCGCGCGGCAACCTGGTCTTCGTCTCCACGCTCCGGCGGGAGGGCGTCGACCCGGGCGCGCTGCGGCTGGCGCTGCTGTCGGCCCACTACCGCACCGACCGCGAGTGGTTCCCCTCGACGCTGGCAGAGGGGCAGGGCCGGCTCGCCGCGTGGCGGGCCGCGACGGAGCGGACGGCCGGGCCGTCCGGCGAGGCGCTGCGTCGCCGCGCTGCGCGCCGCCCTCGCGGACGACCTCGACACCCCGGCCGCGCTCGCGCTGGTCGACGCGTGGGCCGCGGCCGACGGGGACGACTCCGGCGCCCCGGCGCTGGTGCGCGAGGCGGTGGACGCCCTGCTCGGCGTCCAGCTCTGACCGGGTTCTCCACAGATCCTCTGCGCGTCGCCCGCGGCCCCTCGCGGGTGCCTAGCGTGCGGGACACCGGCCGCAGCGGCCGGTCCCCGGCCGAAGAGGAGCACCCGTGAGCGGCATCAAGGTCACCCCCGAGCAGCTGAGCGCCCTGTCCGGCCAGGTCGCCCGCGGCTCCGGCGAGATCGAGGGCCAGCTGCGCGCGCTGTCCAACACGGTCTCCCCGCTGGTCGGCGGCGACTGGGCCGGGCAGGCGCAGCAGCGCTTCACGGCCCTGTGGGACGAGTGGCAGCGCAGCGCCCAGGGGCTTCAGCACGCGCTCGACGGCATCAGCCAGCTGATGGGCCAGGCCGGCACCGCCTACGCGCAGGCCGAGACGCAGATCGCGAGCAGCTTCCAGCAGTAGCTGGCCTGGAACCCGGAGTTCCTGCGCGAGGGCTTCGCCGTCCAGGACACCCTGACCCCCGACCGGCTGGTCTTCGGCGTCCGGCCCGGTCCTGCCGGCGCCCGCGCCGAGCAGCAGCTGCGCGAGGCGTTCGCCGCCGGTCATCGACCCGGCCGACCGCGCCCCGACCCCGGTCGTGGTCACCGACTTCGCGACCGCCCAGCTGGTCAAGGTCGCCGCCAACGCCTTCCTGGCCACCAAGATCTCCTTCATCAACGCGATGGCCGAGGTCTGCGAGGTCACCGGCGGCGACGTCACCATGCTGTGCAAGGCGCTGTCCTACGACGACCGGATCGGCGGACGGTTCCTCAACGCCGGCCTGGGCTTCGGCGGCGGCTGCCTGCCCAAGGACATCCGCGCGTTCATGGCCCGCGCCGGCGAGCTCGGCGTGGACCAGGCGCTGTCGTTCCTCAAGGAGGTCGACGCGATCAACCTGCGCCGCCGCGCCCGCATGATCGAGATCGCCCGCGAGCTGGTCGTTCCGCAGCGGCTCAGCCGGGGCTCGTCGCCGCCGCGCCTGAGGTAGCGCTCGAACTCCTTGGCGATGGCCTCGCCGGAGGCCTCCGGCAGGTCGACCTCGGGCTCGCGCTGCTCGAGCGAGGCGATGTACTCCGCGACGTCGGTGTCCTCGGCGGCCAGCTCGTCGACCGAGCGCTCCCACTGCCGGGCCCGCTCCGGCAGGTCGTCGAGCGGGACCGGCAGGTCCAGCAGGTCCTCGACCCGGCGCAGCAGCGCCAGCGTCGCCTTCGGGCAGGGCGGCGAGGCGACGTAGTGCGGGACGGCCGCCCAGAACGACGACCGCCGGCAGGCCGGCCGTCGTGCACGACGTCCGGAGAAGACGCCGACGATGCCGGTCGGGCCCTCGTAGCGCGAGCGCTCGAGCCCGAGCGCCTCCATCGTGTCCGGGTCGGACGCCGTGCCGCTGACCGGCACCGGGCGGGTGTGCGGGCTGTCGGCCAGCAGCGCGCCGAGCGTGACGACGAGCTCGACGCCCGAGCTGCGCGGCGATCTCGAGCAGCTCCTCGCAGAAGCCGCGCCAGCGCATGTTCGGCTCCAGGCCGCGCACCAGGACGACGTCGCGCTCGCTGTCGAGCCAGCCGGCAGACCGACAACCGGGTCGTCGGCCAGGTGATGCGGCGGGTCGACGCCGTCGACGAGGGAGACCGTCGGCCGGTTGACCTGGAAGTCGTAGTAGTCGTCGGGGTCGAGCTCGGCGACCTGCTCGCGCGTCCCACACCTCCTCCAGGTGCTCGACGGCGCCGGACGCGGCGTCGCCGGCGTCGTTCCAGCCCTCGAAGGCCGCGATGAGCACCGGGCGGCGCAGCGGCGGCAGGTCCTGCGGCGGCCGGGCCGGCACGGCGTTCATGCCTCCGCCCCTTCCCCGGTCTGGCGGTGCCGAGACCTCGTCGGCGGCGGCGCGGACCAGCCCGGCCACCAGCGCCGGCCACTGGAGCGGCACGTCGTGCACGGCGCCGTCCCACCGCAGCACCCGCGGGCGCGGCGAGCAGGGCCGCCGTCCGCTCCAGCGCGTCGGCCCGCGCGCGCGTCGGGCGAGCACGACGACCAGCCAGGCCGGGCAGCGCACCCGCGGCGAGCCGCGGCTCGAGGTCGGCGTCGAGCAGGTCGTCGACGATGGCCATGTGCGCCTCGAAGGGCAGCCGCGCCCGGGCGAGGCCGTCGTCGCCGACGGCCGAAGAGCGGCAGCACGGCGGCCTCCACCGCGGGCTCCACCACGGGGCCGAGCGGTCCGGAGCGCAGCACCTCGGCGCAGCTGCGTCGAGCGGGAGCGCCGTGCGCGGCGGGGTCAGCTGCTCGCGCAGCTCCGCCCGGGTCGTCGTGCCCGGCGTCGCGAGCCGGAGGGTGCCGCCGTCGACCGCGACGACGGCCAGCACGCGCGGACGGCGCGGCCGCCGCGAGCCGCAGCGCCGTCCAGGCGCCCCAGGAGTGCCCGACGACGACGACCCGGGACAGCCCGACCGCGTCGAGGGCGGTGAGCGCGTCGGCGACGACGGTCGTCCCCGTCGTACGGCCCGTCCGGGCGGTCGCTGTCGCCGTGCCCGCGCTGGTCGAGCGCGAGCACCGGGCAGCCCGGCGAGGCCCGGGCACGACGAGGTCCCAGATGCGGCGCGTCGAGGCCAGCCCGTGCAGCAGCAGCACCGGCGTGCCGCGTGCCCGGCCAGCGGGTGGCCCGCAGGCGCACGCCCCGCCCGGGCAGGTCGACGTCGAGCCCGCCGGCGACCGGCGGCGGGCTGACGCACCGGTCCGCAGCCGGGCTCACGCGCCTCGAGCCGCGCCCGGTGGTGTGGACGATGAGGACGTCGCAGGTCGCGCGGTGGCTGATGTTGGCGGGGACGGAGCCGAGCAGCCGGCCGGCCAGGCTGTTGAGCCCGCGGTTGCCGACCACCACGAGGTCGACGCCGCGGTCCTTCGCCACGCGGGCGAGCTCGTCGACCGGGTCGCCCTCGACGGCGAGCGTCTCGACGTCGTCGGCGCCGACCTGTGCGGGCGCGGTCGGCGGCGTCGCGCAGCACGTCCTCGGCCGGGCGTGGAGCCGGACACCTTGTAGGACTCGCCGCCGAGCGCGTCCGGCGGCGTCCTGCACCTCGCGCGCCGACATCGGCCGGTAGGCGCAGACGACGAGCAGGCGTGGCGCCGGCGCCCCGGGCGACGGCGGCGGCCCGGTCGACGGCGCGGAAGGAGGACTCCGAGCCGTCGGTCCCGACCAGCACGGTGGTCCAGGCGCTCATCGGTCCCCTCTCAGCCGTCCCACGGGCGGCGCACGCACGAGCGCGCAACCTACCGCTCGATCGAGCAGCGGGACGGCCGTGGGCGGACCGGACCTGGTCAGCGAGCGTCAGCCGAGATCCGGGCGTGGGCACGCCGGAGGGCGTCCCTGAGGACCTCCAGCGCGTCCTCCTGGTACAGCACCTCGTTGTGGTCGCCGTTCAGCCGGTGGACGGCGAACGACACGGAGGCATGGCTGGCCCACCCCATGGCGCCATCCGTCCAGTGGCCCGCGAGGGCGATCTCGCTGCCCTCCGACTCCCCGCTGCCGACGAAGTGGGTCTCGACGTCGTCCGGGAGCGGCCGCGGCCGATGCCGCCAGGCAGCCGCGCGCATCGCCTCCAGTCCCTTGCCCACGGGGTCCCTGCGCCACGGCCGGCGCCGGTAGACGGCACGGGCACCTTCGAAGGCGGCCCTCCGCAACCCGCCCGGTGCACGCAACCGCTCCATGCGCGTGGGTCCCGGCACGTAGGCGCTGGAGGCGAGGTTGGGCGAGTCGTAGATCACGAGCAGCTCCACCTGCTCGCCTCCTGCCAGGAGCGACCGGGTCATCTCCCGGGCCACGAGTCCGCCGATGCACTGACCTGCCAGCAGGTACGGGCCGGACGGCTGGACGGTCCGCAGCTCGCCGCAGGTAGTGCGCTGCCATGGCCTCCACGGTCCGCGCACCCGCCCTACCGCCGAAGCCGTCCCACTGGAGCGCGTACACCGGCTGCTCCACCGGGAGCGCGCGGGCCAGCCTGGGGAAGGTCGCGACGTTGCCCGACCCGCCGTGCACGACGAACAGCGGGGTGCACCCGTTCGCCCGCTCTGCAGCGGGACCAGCGAGCGGTAGAGGGCTTCCTCTGCCTGCGGAGCGAGCAGGCGGGCCAGGCCGGCGATGGTCGGGCGCCTGGGCCAGCGCACCCAGCGGCATCTCACGACCCAGGGCTGTCGGCGACCCGCTCGGCCATCTCCGCCGCAAGCAGCGAGTCGCCGCCGAGCTCGAAGAAGTCGTCGTCCACCCCGACCTCCGGGATGCCGAGCAGCGTGGACCAGATGCTGGCCAGCACCTCCTCCTCCCGAGTGGAGGGTGCCCGGTGGGGCGTCTCCAGGATGCCGCGGTCGAACTCGGCGTCGGGCAGCGCCGCCGTGTCGACCTTGCCGCTGGCCGTCAGCGGGAGGCGGGGCACCACCAGGTAGTGGCTGGGCACCATGTGCCCCGGCAGGTGCTCCTTGGCGAAGCGGTGCACGGCGGCCAGGTCGATCGTGGACCCCGCCTTCGGCACGACGTACGCCGTGAGCCGGGGTCCGGCGTCGAGGTCGCGCACCAGCGCGACGGACTGGGCGACGCCCGGGCACGCGGACACGACCGCCCCCACCTCACCCGGCTCGATCCGGTAGCCGCGGAACTTGACCTGGTGGTCGAGCCGGCCCAGGAACTCGAGCTCCCCGCTGGGCAGCCAGCGAGCGAGGTCGCCGGTCCTGTAGAGGGGTCCGGGCCCTGCCCACCCGGGGGCTCGGCAGGAAGCGCTCGCCGTCAGCTCGGGCCGCCCGAGGTAGCCGCGTGCGAGGCACGCGCCGCGAGGTAGAGCTCGCCCGGCACGCCGGCGGGCCGCCGCTCCAGCTGCGCGTCCAGGACGTGGACCTGGCTGTTGTCGATCGGGCCGCCGATGGGCGGCAGGACCGGCCACGTGTCGACGGGACCGGTCACCGTGTGCGCGGTCACGACGTGCGACTCCGACGGGCCGTACTGGTTCTCGAGGACGACAGCCTGGGAGGGCGGCGAACAGCGACCGCATCACCGGGTCGACCTGCAGCTGCTCGCCGGCCGTGTAGACCTCGCGAAGGTGCGTCCGGACGGGCACCGCGTCGAGCCACGGCCGCGGCCAGCCCGCGCAGCGCGACGTTCGGGCAGGAACAGCCGCTGGATCCGGTGCTCGACGAGGTGCCGCAGCAGGCGGAGCCGGGTCGCGCCGGGTGGCGTCGTCGACGAGCACGAGCGTGCCGCCGGAGGCCCAGCGTGCTGAAGAGCTCCTGGAAGGACACGTCGAAGCTCAGCGAGGAGAACTGCAGCGTCCGGGCGCCGCGGCTCGAACTGCGGTCGCCGCAGCTGCCAGGCCAGCAGGTTGTCCAGAGCGGACTGCGGCATGGCGACGGCCTTGGGCCGGCCGGTCGACCCGGAGGTGTAGATGACGTACCCGAGGTCGGAGCCGGACCGGCCGCGCAGCCGTCGTCGGCGTGCGGGTCGCCGACCGGCCGGGGAGGTCGTCCAGGAGCAGCACCTGTCCCGGGAACCCGGCCGGGAGACGGATCCGCAGGGTCGACTGCGTCAGCACGCACCGGGCGCCGGAGTCGTGATCATGTAGCTGCGGCCGGCTCGGCGGGTAGCGCGGGGTCGACCGGCACGTACGCGCCGCCGGCGATGAGCACGGCCAGGACGCCACGACCATCTCGACGGAGCGCTCGGCGCAGACCGCGACCGTGACGTCGGAGTCGACGCCGGCGTCGCGCAGCAGCCGCGCCACCTGGGCGCCCCGCGACGCCGAGCTCGCGGTAGGTGAGTGCAGCACCCGGCGCCTCGACGGCGACGGCGTCCGGTACTGCGTCGACCTGGTCCCAGAAACGAGCGGCCAGGGGGCCGACCCGTCGTGGTCCTGCGCCGTGGCGTTCCAGCCGGCCAGCCCGGCGAGCTCCTCGTCGCTCAGCAGCGGCAGCGCCCCTACCGGGACTCGCGCGTCCGCGGTCATGCCGGCCAGGAGCATGCTGAGGTGCCCGAGCATGCGCTGCACCCTCGACCGGTCGAACAGCTCCGGTGCGTAGTGCAGCCTCAGGCTCAGGCCCTGCTCGGACCGGTACCAGGACAGCACGAGGTCCGGCGGGACGGGCGAGGATGCGGGCCAGCGCTCGTCCCGTGGCCGGTCGGACTCCACGAAGCCGACCTGGAAGAGGGGGTGCTTGGCGGGCCCTGGCTCCAGCCCGAGCTCGGCGAGCAGGTCTGCGACCGGACGGGCACCCCCCTGCGCGGCCCGCTCCACCGCAGTGGCGACGGACCCGACGAGCGAGCCGACGTCGGCGTCGAGGTCGAGGCGCAGCCGGACCACCAGGACGTCGTCGCGCCCGGCGGTCGAGGTCTCCCCGCAGCCCACGACGAGGTCCAGCTCGTCCGTGGTCCGCGCGAGCAGGAGCTCGAACCCGGCCAGCACGACGTCGCGCAGGCCGACACCGCACCGGTGCGCGAGGCCCTCGAGCGAGCGCAGGCGGTCGTGGTCGAGCAGCTGGTCCACCTGGTCGACCCGCGAGGTGAGCGTCGAGGGACGGCTGCGGTCGGCCGGCACGGCCAGCGCGTCCGGCGCGCCCTCGAGCCGGTCCGCCAGCCCCCCGGCGGTGCTGGAGTCACTGTCGATGAGGGAGTGGGTGGGTTCGGTCACCACGGGCCCTTTCCCTGATCCGGCGTCGGCAGACCGTGCCACGAGAGCGATGTCATGGTCGGTCGTTCTCGAGAGGCGGGCGAAGTGCGTCTTGCAGGAGGTGGTCGAGCAGCGTCGCCGACCGCAGCTCGACGACATCGTGGACCACCTCCTCCGGAATCGCTGCTGCGGGGCCGCTGCACCGAGCCGCAAACCGCCTTGTCGAGTGACGGACGCAGGAGAGCGAATCACCTAGCCTCCCAGCGTGGAGATGGTCCCTGCTCAGCCCTCCGAGTGCCGCCCGGCTGACGTGTGTGTGATCGGCGCTGGACCCGTAGGGCAAGCCGTGGCCGACGACCTGGCCCTTCGAGGCTTGCGGGTGGTGGTCCTCGAAGTGGGTTCTGACCTGCCGAGCGCCCGCGCCAACGGCGACTGCCCCACTGAGGTCCTCGGGGACGAGCGCTACGGGGATCTCGGTTGGAAGGCCTGGCGGGCCTTGGGCGGGACCAGCTGGGCGTGGGGCATCGACGTCCAAGGGCAGAGCCACGGCGTCCGACTGGCCTTGCTGGAGACGCCGGTCATCGAACGGATGATGGACGACCTGCCGCGCTGGCCGCTGACGACCGAGGAGCTGGGCGCGCTCCAGGAACGGTCCTTGGCGGTGTCGGACTTGACGTTCCCGTGCATGAACTCGAGCGCCGGCCGAACGAGCACGTCGCGGGCATCGAGGAGGCCGACTGCGTGTTCGCCTCGGGCGCGCGCTTCCAGCGGTGGCGCCCGCGGGAGGGCGTGGAGGTGCTGCCGAAGTCGACCGTCGTCAGGTTGGTGCCGTCAGTGGCGGGGTCCGGCCGCGTGCAGGCCGTCGAGCACCGCTCGCCCTCAGGTCAGGTCCGCAGCACCTTCTGCAAGGCCGTCGTACTGGCTGCAGGTGCCGTCGAGAGCGCACGCCTCGCCCTTCGCCTCCAGCTCGAGCTGCCAACCATGCGCGCGAACGACCGGATCGGCAGGGGGGTGATGGACAAGCCACGTCTGACGGGGACCCTCGTCACCAAGGCGCCGGTCCCGGCCAGCTTCGCCGCGCTCGCTCAGCGCGAGGGACCGCGCGGGGCCCGGATGACGCGCTGGTGCCGCTCGGCGACGTCCGTGCGGGCGGGCGCCCTCTCCTACGGGATGGTGCTCTCGCCGAGTCCGTCGCGGACCGCCTGGCAGCGGCACCGGTCCGCCATCGTCCGCGAGCTCTTCATCGCGCTCCCCGGCGGGTCGGTGTCCACGCGGCGGACGCCCTGTCAGCGCCTGGAGCTCGAGCCGTGGACGCAGCGCTTCGGCACACCTACGCGTCTGGGCCGCTTCCTACAGGCGCACGCTAGACGGCGGCTACGACCTCGAGTGGGCAGACTGGCGGGACGGGACTGGTCCATTGCCGGACATGGAACGTCACCGTCTCCATCGAGCAGCTGCCGCACGACCGCAACCGGATCGAGCTGTGCGACGTCCGCGGCGCCGGAACGGACAGTCGCCTTGTGTGGGGGGCTCCAGTGAGGTCGGCGGACTGGGAGGAGGTCCAGAAAGACGCTGCTCACGCCGTCCTCGCCGCCGGCCTCGGCATCCTGAGCTGGTCCGATGAGCCCGATGTGGTCCTCATCGCACCACATGGCCGGCACTCTCGCCTTCGGGGACGACCCCCGGACCAGCGCCACAGACCGGGACGGCCGCGTTCGCGGCACGCACAACGTGTTCGCGGCGGGCGCATGCCTGTTCCCGACGACCGGCCACGCCAATCCCACGGTCGGCGCCGTTGCCCTCGGGCTGCATGTGGCGGCCGCCGCATCGCGCCTCGTCAGGGGCGTCCGGTCAGACTCCCTGTCCGCGTTGTAGGCGCGCCGTCGGCGTGGACGTCGGTAGCCTGACCGGGTGACCAGCC
>CAWJNR010000002.1:0-2045409 GCA_963844295.1 uncultured Actinomycetota bacterium
TGCCGCAGTCCTCCTCGCGGATGATGACGTCCTGCGAGACGTCGACCAGGCGACGGGTGAGGTAGCCGGAGTCGGCGGTGCGCAGCGCGGTGTCGGCCAGGCCCTTGCGAGCACCGTGGGTGGAGATGAAGTACTCCAGGACGGTCAGGCCCTCGCGGAAGTTGGCCTTGATCGGGCGCGGGATGATCTCGCCCTTCGGGTTGGCCACCAGGCCGCGCATGCCGGCGATCTGGCGCACCTGCATCATGTTCCCTCGGGCGCCCGAGTGGACCATCATCCAGACCGGGTTGGTCTTCGGGAAGTTGTCCTCCATGGCGCGGGCGACCTCGGCCGTGGCCTTGGTCCAGATCTCGATGAGCTCCTGACGGCGCTCGTCGTCGGTGATCACACCGCGGGAGTACTGCTTCTCGATCTTCTCGGCGTCACCCTCGTAGCGCTCGAGGATGTCGGCCTTGCCGGGCGGCGTGACGACGTCCTCGATCGAGATCGTGACGCCGGAGCGGGTCGCCCAGCGGAAGCCGGTCTCCTTGAGCGCGTCGAGCGACGCGGCCACCTGGACCTTGGGGTAGCGCTCGGCCAGGTCGTTGACGATGGCGCCCAGCTCGCGCTTGGACACCTCCTTGTCGACGAACGGGAAGTCGACCGGCAGCGCCTCGTTGAACAGCGCGCGGCCCAGCGTGGTCTCGACGCGGTAGCCCGAGACGTCGCCCTCCTCGCACGGCCGGCTGGCCGGGCAGGTCGCGCATGCGGATCGTCACCTTGGCCTGCAGGTCCAGCGCACCGGTGTCGTACGCCATGACGGCCTCGGACACCGAGGAGAACGCCCGGCCCTCGCCGGTCGCACCCTCCTTGAGGCCGGTCAGGAAGTAGATGCCGAGCACCATGTCCTGGGTCGGGCTCGTGATCGGACGGCCGTTGGCCGGCGACAGGATGTTGTTCGAGGACAGCATGAGGATGCGGGCCTCGGACTGCGCCTCCGCCGACAGCGGCAGGTGCACGGCCATCTGGTCGCCGTCGAAGTCGGCGTTGAACGCCGTGCAGACCAGCGGGTGGATCTGGATGGCCTTGCCCTCGACCAGCTGGGGCTCGAAGGCCTGGATGCCGAGGCGGTGCAGCGTCGGTGCGCGGTTCAGCAGCACCGGGTGCTCGGTGATGACCTCCTCGAGCACGTCCCAGACGACGGGGCGGGCGCGCTCGACCATGCGCTTGGCGCTCTTGATGTTCTGCGCGTGGTTGAGGTCGACCAGCCGCTTCATGACGAACGGCTTGAACAGCTCGAGCGCCATCTGCTTGGGCAGGCCGCACTGGTGCAGCTTGAGCTGCGGGCCGACGACGATGACCGAGCGGCCGGAGTAGTCGACGCGCTTGCCGAGCAGGTTCTGGCGGAAGCGGCCCTGCTTGCCCTTGAGCATGTCGCTCAGGGACTTGAGCGGCCGGTTGCCCGGACCGGTCACCGGACGACCGCGACGGCCGTTGTCGAACAGCGCGTCGACGGCCTCCTGGAGCATCCGCTTCTCGTTGTTCACGATGATCTCGGGGGCACCGAGGTCGAGCAGGCGCTTCAGGCGGTTGTTGCGGTTGATGACGCGGCGGTACAGGTCGTTCAGGTCGGAGGTCGCGAAGCGGCCACCGTCGAGCTGCACCATCGGGCGCAGGTCCGGCGGGATGACCGGGACGCAGTCCAGGACCATGCCCATCGGGCTGTTGCGGGTGTTGAGGAACGCCGCGACGACCTTGAGGCGCTTGAGCGCGCGGACCTTCTTCTGGCCCTTGCCCGAGCGGATCGTCTCGCGCAGCGACTCGCCCTCGGCCTCGAGGTCGAAGCTCTCGAGCAGCCGCTGGAGCGCCTCGGCGCCCATGCCGCCGGTGAAGTACTGGCCGAAGCGGTCGCGCAGCTCGCGGTAGAGCGTCTCGTCCGCGATGAGCTGCTTGGGCTCGAGCTTCTTGAAGGTGTCGAGCACCTCGGCGAGCTTGTCGAGCTCGCGCTGGGCGCGGTCGCGCAGCTGGCGCAGCTCGCGCTCAGCGCCCTCGCGCACCTTGCGGCGCACGTCGCCCTTGGCACCCTCGGCCTCCAGGGCCGCGATGTCCTCCTCGAGCTTCTTCTGCCGCGCCTCGGCGTCGGCGTCGCGCTTGTCCTCGATCCGCTTCATCTCGACGCCCATGGACGCCTCGACGGTCTGCAGGTCGCGGTGGCGCGCGTCGACGTCGACCGACGTGATCAGGTACGCCGCGAAGTAGATGATCTTCTCGAGGTCCTTGGGGGCCAGGTCGAGCAGGTAGCCCAGCCGGCTCGGGACGCCCTTGAAGTACCAGATGTGCGTGACGGGGGCGGCCAGCTCGATGTGGCCCATCCGCTCACGACGCACCTTGGCGCGAGTGACCTCGACGCCGCAGCGCTCGCAGATGATGCCCTTGAAGCGGACGCGCTTGTACTTGCCGCAGTAGCACTCCCAGTCGCGGGTCGGGCCGAAGATCTTCTCGCAGAAGAGCCCGTCCTTCTCCGGCTTGAGGGTGCGGTAGTTGATGGTCTCGGGCTTCTTGACCTCGCCGTGGGACCACTGACGGATGTCGTCAGCAGTGGCGAGGCCGATGCGCAGCTCGTCGAAGAAGTTGACGTCGAGCACGGTGCCTTCTCTCAAGAGGTTCTTGCTACAAGTCAGGGGACTTCGGCGACGATCTTCGTCTTGTGGTGGCGCGACACGCGGCCGAGCGGCGCACAGGACGAAGATCGTCGCGGGAGGGGGCTAGACCTCTTCGACGGACGACGGCTCGCGGCGGCTCAGGTCGATGCCGAGCTCCTCCGCGGCGCGGAACACGTCCTCGTCGGTGTCGCGCATCTCGATGGCCATGCCGTCCGAGGACAGCACCTCCACGTTGAGGCACAGCGACTGCATCTCCTTGATGAGCACCTTGAAGGACTCGGGGATGCCCGGCTCGGGGATGTTCTCGCCCTTGACGATCGCCTCGTAGACCTTCACGCGGCCCAGGACGTCGTCGGACTTGATCGTCAGCAGCTCCTGCAGGGCGTACGCGGCGCCGTACGCCTGCATCGCCCAGACCTCCATCTCGCCGAACCGCTGGCCGCCGAACTGGGCCTTACCACCCAGGGGCTGCTGCGTGATCATCGAGTACGGGCCGGTGCTGCGCGCGTGGATCTTGTCGTCCACGAGGTGGTGCAGCTTCAGCACGTAGAGGTAGCCGACCGAGACCGGCGCCGGGAACGGCTCGCCGGAGCGGCCGTCGAGCAGGCGGGCCTTGCCGGAGGAGCCGATGAGCTGGACGCCGTCGCGGTTCGGCAGCGTGCTGCCGAGCAGGCCGGTGATCTCGTCCTCGCGGGCACCGTCGAACACCGGGGTGGCCGCGTTGGTGCCGGGCTCGAAGGCCGTGACGCCGATGTCCTGCAGCCGCTTCTTCCACGGCTCGGCGCCCTTGGCGTCGGCGCCCTCGACCTTGAAGCCGGTCTTGGCGACCCAGCCGAGGTGGGTCTCGAGGACCTGCCCGACGTTCATGCGGCCGGGGACGCCGAGCGGGTTGAGCACGACGTCGACGGGCGTGCCGTCCTCGAGGAACGGCATGTCCTCCTGCGGGAGGATCTTGGCGATGACGCCCTTGTTGCCGTGCCGGCCGGCGAGCTTGTCACCGATCGTGATCTTGCGCTTCTGCGCGACGTAGACGCGGACCAGCTCGTTGACGCCGGGCGGCAGCTCGTCGCCGTCCTCGCGCGAGAACACGCGGACGCCGATGACCTTGCCGGACTCGCCGTGCGGGACCTTGAGGCTGGTGTCGCGGACCTCGCGGGCCTTCTCGCCGAAGATGGCGCGCAGCAGGCGCTCCTCCGGGGTGAGCTCGGTCTCGCCCTTGGGCGTGACCTTGCCGACCAGGACGTCACCGGGGACGACCTCGGCACCGATGCGGATGATGCCGCGCTCGTCGAGGTCGGCCAGGACCTCCTCGGAGACGTTCGGGATGTCCCGGGTGATCTCCTCGGCGCCGAGCTTGGTGTCGCGGGCGTCGACCTCGTGCTCGTCGATGTGGATCGAGGTGAGGACGTCGTCCTGGACGAGCCGCTCCGAGAGGATGATCGCGTCCTCGTAGTTGTGGCCCTCCCACGACATGAACGCCACGAGCAGGTTCTTGCCGAGCGCCATCTCGGCCTCGTCGGTGCAGGGACCGTCGGCGAGGACCTGACCGGCCTCGACGCGCGCGCCCTCCTCGACGATGGGCTTCTGGTTGACGCAGGTGCCCTGGTTGCTGCGGCGGAACTTCAGCAGCCGGTAGGTGCGGCGGGTGCCGTCGTCGTGCATGACGGTGATGTAGTCGGCGGAGAGCTCCTCCACCACACCGGCCTGCTCGGCGACGATGACGTCACCGGCGTCGACCGCGGCGCGGTGCTCCATGCCGGTGCCGACCAGCGGCGACTCGCTGCGCAGCAGCGGGACGGCCTGGCGCATCATGTTGGACCCCATGAGCGCGCGGTTGGCGTCGTCGTGCTCGAGGAACGGGATCATCGCCGTCGCGACCGAGCAGATCTGCCGCGGGCTGACGTCGATGTAGTCGACGCCGGACGGGTCGATGTAGTCGACCTCGCCGCCCTTCTTGCGGACCAGCACGCGGCTGGCGGCGAAGGAGCCGGAGGCGTCCAGCGCGTTCGCCTGGGCGATGACGTGCTTGTCCTCCTCGTCGGCGGTGAGGTAGTCGACCTGGTCGGTCACCTCGCCGTTCGTGACCTTGCGGTACGGGGTCTCGACGAAGCCGAAGGCGTTGACCCGGCCGAAGGTCGCGAGCGAGCCGATCAGGCCGATGTTCGGGCCCTCAGGGGTCTCGATCGGGCACATGCGGCCGTAGTGGCTCGGGTGCACGTCGCGGACCTCGAAGCCGGCGCGCTCGCGGGACAGACCACCCGGGCCCAGCGCGGACAGGCGGCGCTTGTGGGTCAGGCCCGAGAGCGGGTTGGTCTGGTCCATGAACTGCGACAGCTGCGAGGTGCCGAAGAACTCCTTGATGGAGGCCACGACGGGACGGATGTTGATCAGGGTCTGCGGCGTGATCGCCTCGACGTCCTGGGTCGTCATCCGCTCGCGCACGACGCGCTCCATGCGGGCCAGCCCCAGCCGGATCTGGTTCTGGATGAGCTCGCCGACGGTCCGCAGGCGGCGGTTGCCGAAGTGGTCGATGTCGTCGGTCTCGAAGCCGACCTCGCCGGCGTGGAGCTTCACGACGTAGTCGATCGTGGCCAGGATGTCGTCCTCGGTGAGGACGCCCTGGTCGACCGGGAGCTCGAGGCCCAGCTTCTTGTTCACCTTGTAGCGGCCGACCTTGGCGAGGTCGTAGCGCTTGGGGTTGAAGAAGAGGTTCTCGAGCAGCGTCTGGGCCGACTCGCGCGTCGGCGGCTCGCCCGGGCGCAGCTTGCGGTAGATGTCGATCAGGGCGTCGTCCTGACCGGTGGTGTGGTCCTTCTCGAGCGTCATGCGCATCGACTCGTAGTCGCCGTAGCGCTCGAGGATCTTCGCGTCGTCCCAGCCGAGCGCCTTGAGCAGCACCGTGACGGGCTGCTTGCGCTTGCGGTCGATGCGCACGCCGACGGCGTCGCGCTTGTCGACCTCGAACTCGAGCCAGGCACCGCGGCTCGGGATCACCTTGCAGGAGTAGGTGTCCTTGTCGGTGACCTTGTCGATCTGCTTGTCGAAGTACACGCCCGGCGAGCGCACGAGC
This sequence comes from uncultured Actinomycetota bacterium, assembly GCA_963844295.1. Lineage (GTDB taxonomy): Bacteria > Actinomycetota > Actinomycetes > Mycobacteriales > SCTD01 > SCTD01. The sequence goes on from CAWJNR010000002.1 coordinate 5,713, forward strand.
TGCGAGACGACCACGCGCTCGGTGCCGTTGATCACGAACGTGCCCTTGGGCGTCATCATCGGGAAGTCGCCCATGAAGACGGTCTGGCGACTTGATCTCGCCGGTGGTGTTGTTGGTGAACTCGGCCGTGACGAACAGCGGCGCTGCGTACGTCATGTCCTTGTCCTTGCACTCCTCCACGGAGTACTTGGTCGGCTCGAACCGGTGGTCGCGGAAGCTCAGCGACATGGAGCCGGAGAAGTCCTCGATCGGCGAGATCTCCTCGAAGATCTCCTCGAGGCCCGAGTGGGTCGACAGGTCGTCGCGACCGGCGTCGATGCCCTCCTGGACCCGCCCCTGCCAGGCGTCGTTGCCGACGAGCCAGTCGAAGGAGGTGGTCTGGAGGTGCAGGAGGTTCGGGACCTCCAGGGGCTCGCGGATCTTCGCGAAGGAGACCCGTGAGGTGGTGCTGGTGTTGCGGGGGTCAGAACTCGTGACAGCCAACAGAGAGGTCCTTCCGGCGGCGAGCAACGCGGCTGCTCCGACGCATCAGGCTGGCGCACGCACACACGACCGACCGCTCCGGACATCCGGTCCGAGCGGCTATATGACGGGAGGCAGCGCAAAGAGGCAGTGTAGCCGTCGGCTACCTGCCTGTCGAGGCGGGGTCCGTACCCCGCAGACCTTCGTACGTCACGTGCGGCACAGCGTGACGAACCATGCTCCCGACGTCAAGCACCTGCGTGGTTCCTGGGGACGCGGCGGCCCGCTCAGCGCCGGGCGACGGCCTCCACGACCCGGCTCCCGCCCGGCCGGCGCGTCGGCGCCCGTCGCGCCCGGAGCGTGAGCCGCGCCCGGGCCTCGGGACGGCAGCGGGGAGGCCGAAGGGGGTTCGACGTCTCGGCAGCTGTCCCGCCCCGCGGGCAGCCCAGGCGACCGCGGCCGCGAGAACCCGGACGGCGAAGGGTGTCCCGTCAGACGGGACAGCCGCCGAGACGGGCCACTCATGTACTTGCACCCGGGGTCGTGGCGGCCGGGGGCGACGTGCAGGGGCGGCGTAGCGGACCGCCCGCGCGCGGCCCGGCCCGGCAGACACGCGGCAGGGGCGGCCCGCCGCAGCGGACCGCCCCTGTCGGACGTACGACCCGGACGTGCCGGGCGGGAGTGCAGGACTACTTGACGGTGACCGTCGCGCCGGCGCCCTCGAGCGCCTCCTTGGCCTTCTCGGCCGCGGCCTTGTCGACCTTCTCGAGGACGGGCTTCGGGGCGCCGTCGACGAGGTCCTTGGCCTCCTTGAGGCCCAGGCTCGTGATGCCGCGGACCTCCTTGATGACCTGGATCTTCTTGTCGCCGGCAGCCTCGAGGATGACGTCGAACTCGTCCTGCTCGGCGGCGGCGGCCTCGCCACCACCGGCACCACCGGCGGCCGGCGCGGCGGCGACGGCGACGGGGGCGGCGGCGGTGACGCCGAAGGTCTCCTCGAACTGCTTCACGAACTCGCTGAGCTCGATCAGGGTCATCTCCTTGAACGCGTCAAGGAGCTCGTCGGTGCTGAGCTTCGCCATGGTGGCGTCTCCTTCAGATCAGTGCCGGTTCCGGCGTGGGATGGGGTGGTGCGGTACGGCCGGAGCCGGTCAGGCAGTGGGCTCGCTGGTGTCGCTGGACTCGCTGGTGCTGTCGGCGGTCTGCTCGTCGGCAGCTGCCTCGGCGGCCGGCGCGTCGGCCTCGGCCGCGGGGGCCTCGACCTCGGCGTCAGCGGTCTGCTCCTCGGCGGGCGCCTCGTCGGACGGGGCCTCGTCGGCGGGCGCCGGGGTGCCGGCACCGCCGATGATCGAGGGGTCCTCGGTGGCCTTGGCCTGCAGCGCGCCCGCGAGGCGGGCGGTCTGCGCGAGCGGCGCGTTGAACAGGTACACGGCGTTGGAGAGCGAGGCCAGCAGGGCCCCCGCCATCTTGCCGAGCAGGACCTCGCGCGACTCGAGGTCGGCGAGCTTCTTGACCTCGTCGGGCGTGAGCGCCTTGCCGTCCATGACGCCGCCCTTGACGACCAGGGCGGGGTGCGCCCGGCCGAAGTCGCGCAGCGCCTTGGCGGCCTCGACCGGCTCGCCGCTGATGAACGCGACGGCGGTGGGGCCGGTGAGCAGGTCGTCCAGGCCCTCGATCCCGGCGTCAGCGGCCGCGATCTTGGTGAGGGTGTTCTTCACGACGGAGTACGTCGTGTCGGCGCCGAGCGCGGTGCGCAGGTCGCTGATCTGCTTGACGGTGAGACCGCGGTACTCGGTCAGCACGGACGCGGACGAGCCCCGGAAGGCCTCCACGATCTCGGCCACCGCATCGGCCTTCTCAGGCCGGACGGTCGCGCGCTTGTGCTCCACCGTCGTCTGAGCGCCGTCGGTGGCAGTAGCACTGTCGGACATGCGCCTCCTCTCGGGTCGGGAGCCGGGCGTCGCACCTGCGATCAGGTGCGGGAGCCGGCCCTGCGACGCGAGGACGCCCCGGCGCGGGTGCGCACGGGGCGTCAGGAGTCTCCGGCTCCGAGGAGCCGGGGGTCTGTCGTCGTGTTCACCTGCGCGGGCCGCCCGCGGGTAGCGGGGCCTTCGACCACTGCGAGCAGTGGCGACCGGCGGTCTTGGGCGTGGATGAGACTAGCAGGGTCCCGCTCCGCCCCGCCGATCATGGATCAGCGGGGCGGGGCAGGTCGTACGGGGTGGGGCTACTGCGCGTCGGTGGACGAGCCGTCCTCGAGCAGGTTGCGGGTGCGCTTGGGGTCGACCGGGATGCCCGGGCCCATGGTGGTGCTGACGGCGACCTTCTTGACGTAGGTGCCCTTGGAGGTGGCCGGCTTGGCGCGGGAGACCTCGTCGAGCGCCGCGCTGTAGTTCTCCACGAGCTGCTTCTCGTCGAAGCTGGCCTTGCCGATCACCAGGTGCAGGTTGGCCTGCTTGTCGACGCGGAAGTTGACCTTGCCGCCCTTGATGTCGCTGACGGCCTTGGTGACGTCGGCGGTGACGGTGCCGGTCTTCGGGTTCGGCATCAGGCCGCGCGGGCCGAGGATGCGGGCGATCTTGCCGACCTTGCCCATCTGGTCGGGGGTCGCCACCGCGGCGTCGAAGTCCAGGAAGCCGCCCTGGACCTTCTCGATCAGGTCGTCGCCGCCGACCTCGTCGGCACCGGCCGCGAGCGCCTCGGCGGCCTTCTCGCCGACGGCGAAGACGATGACGCGGGCGGTCTTGCCGGTGCCGTGCGGCAGGTTGACGGTGCCGCGGACCATCTGGTCGGCCTTGCGCGGGTCGACGCCCAGGCGCATGGCGACCTCGACGGTCGCGTCGTACTTGGTGACCGAGGTCTGCTTCGCGAGGCGGACGGCCTCGAGCGGGCTGTACAGGTTGTCCAGGTCGACCTTCTCGGCCGCGGCCCGGTAGGCCTTGCTGCGCTTCGCCATGGTGGTTCCTCCATCTGCTGTCGCCAGCAGTCGTGGTGATCGCGGAGCCCGGACGGTCCGGGCCCCTCCCACAGGGGTGGTGCGTCTCGCCGGAGGCGAGCAGTGCGGCTGGTGCGGTGGGTCTCGCCGGAGGCGAGCTGGTCGAGGACTGCTAGTCCGTGACCGTGATGCCCATCGAGCGGGCGGTGCCTGCGACGATCTTGGCGGCCGCGTCGATGTCGCGGGCGTTGAGGTCGGCCAGCTTGGTCGTGGCGATCTCGCGGACCTGGGCCTGCGAGATGGTGGCGACCTTCTTGGTGTGCGGGGTGGGCGAGCCCTTGTCGACGCCGGCGGCCTTGAGGATCAGGCGCGCGGCCGGCGGGGTCTTGGTGATGAAGGTGAACGAGCGGTCCTCGAACACCGAGATCTCGACCGGGACGATGTCACCGCGCTGCGACTCGGTCGCCGCGTTGTACTGCTTGCAGAACTCCATGATGTTGACGCCGTGCTGGCCGAGGGCCGGGCCCACGGGCGGCGCGGGCGTCGCGGCGCCGGCCTTGATCTGCAGCTTGATGACGCCGGCGAGCTTCTTCTTGGGAGGCATGGTCTTTTCCTGGATCTGGCGCGAGCCCTAGAGCTTCGCGACCTGGTTGAAGGACAGCTCGACCGGCGTCTCGCGGCCGAAGATCGACACCAGCACCTTGAGCTTCTGGCTGTCGAGGTTGATCTCGTTGATCGTCGCGGGCAGCGTCGCGAACGGGCCGTCGGTGACGGTGATGGACTCGCCGACCTCGAAGTCGACGGCCTTGACGGCGACGACGGTCTTCTGCTTCGGCGGGGCGATCATCTTGACGACCTCGTCGATGGACAGCGGCGAGGGGCGCGAGGTCTGGCCGACGAAGCCGGTGACGCCGGGGGTGTTGCGGACGACCGACCAGGACTCGTCGGTGAGGTCCATCCGGACGAACAGGTAGCCGGGGAGCTTCTTGCGGACGACCTGCTGGCGCTTGCCGCCCTTGATCTCGGTGACCTCCTCGGTCGGCACCTCGATCGCGTAGATGTAGTCCTCCATGTTGAGGGAGGAGATGCGGCTCTCGAGGTTGGTCTTCACCTTGTTCTCGTAGCCGGCGTAGGAGTGCACGACGTACCAGTCGCCCTGCTGGCCCGCGAGCTCCTGGCGCAGCCGGTCGGCCGGGTCCATGTCCTCGTCGGCGACCTGGTCGGCAGCAGCGGCGGGCAGGCCGTTGGCGTCGGCGTTCGCGTCGGCCACGGGATCAGGGACAGCGTCGCCGGCAGCGGTGCCGACGCCGTCGGGGGCAGCGTCCTCGAGGTAGCCGCTCGGGGCGTCCTCGACGCCGCCGGCGCCGAGCTCGTTCAGGTCAGCGGCCTCGGTGCCGGCCTCGGTGGAGGCGGCGAACCCGGGCGAGAACGCCGCCGGGGTGCTGTCGACGGCCTCGCCCTGCTCGGACCACGCACCCTCGTCGGGTGCGTCGCTGGGGAGGGTGGGCTCGGACACGTGGACGTCCTGTTCTGGTCGGGGGGAGGGCGGGAGCGGTGCGGGTCGGTACGGGGTCAGCCGTTGCCGAAGACCGCGAGCACGCCCTGGCTGAACACGAAGTCGAACAGGCTGACGACGGCGACCATGAAGACGACGAACACGAGCACGACGGCGGTGTAGGTCAGCAGCTCGCGGCGGGTCGGCCAGATGACCTTGCGCAGCTCGGCGACGACCTGCTTGTAGAACGTGATGACCCGACGCAGACGGCCAGGGCGACGCTCCTTGCCGGCCCGCTCGGGGCGGTCAGGCGTGCCGAGACCGGTCGCGGTCCCCGCGCTGTCGCTCATGCAGTCCTCGTCGTCTGGTCGGGCGCCCGGTCGCGGGCCTTCGGTGGTGCGGTGCTGCAGGGGTGACAGGAGTCGAACCTGCGACATCCGGTTTTGGAGACCGGCGCTCTGGCCAACTGAGCTACACCCCTCCGAGGGCCAGCCGTGCTGCACACCGCTCCGGAGCGCGGGCGCGCCGGAGCAGAGGCGTCGGCCCCCAGACGCACGAGTGTACGGCGTCCCCCGTCGGGGTCCAACCTGCCGCGCTCTCGCGCCCCCGCTGGCCACCCGCTGGACGGGCGCGGGACGATGGGCCCATGACGAGCACCGCGAGCGCCGCACCCGCCCCGTCCCGCCCCCGCGTCTCGACCCGGATCGGGAGCATCGCCGAGTCCGCGACGCTGGCGGTCGACGCCAAGGCCAAGGCGAAGAAGGCGGCCGGCGAGGACGTCGTCGGCTTCGGCGCCGGCGAGCCCGACTTCCCCACGCCCCCTGCCGTCGTCGCTGCCGCCGAGAGGGCGTGCGCGGACCCCAGGAACCACCGCTACACCCCGGCCGGCGGGATGCCCGAGCTCAAGGCCGCGATCGTCGCGAAGACCGCCCGCGACAGCGGCTACGCCGTCACCCCCGCGCAGGTGCTGGTCACCAACGGCGGCAAGCAGGCGGTGTACCAGGCGTTCGCCACCCTGCTCGACCCGGGCGACGAGGTGCTGCTGCCGGCGCCGTACTGGACCACCTACCCGGAGGCGATCAAGCTCGCCGGCGGGGTGCCGGTCGACGTCGTCACCACCGAGGACCAGGGCTACCGGGTCACCGTCGAGCAGCTGGAGGCGGCGCGGACCGAGCGCACCAAGGTGCTGCTGTGGTGCTCCCCGTCGAACCCCACCGGCGCCGTCGCCTCCCCCGCCGAGGTCGAGGCCGTCGGCCGCTGGGCGCTCGAGCACGGGATCTGGGTCGTCGCGGACGAGATCTACGAGCACCTGGTCTACGGCGACGCCGAGCACGTGTCGATGCCGGTCGTCGTGCCGGAGCTCGCCGACACCTGCGTGGTCGTCAACGGGGTCGCCAAGACCTACGCGATGACCGGCTGGCGGGTCGGCTGGATGGTCGGCCCGGTCGACGTGATCAAGGCCGCGACGAACCTGCAGTCGCACGCCACCTCCAACGTCAACAACGTCGCGCAGGTCGCGGCCGTCGAGGCCCTGTCCGGTGACCTGTCGGCCGTGGCCGAGATGCGGGCGGCCTTCGACCGCCGCCGCCAGACGATGGTGCGGATGCTCAACGAGATCCCGGGCGTCACCTGCCCGGTCCCCGAGGGCGCCTTCTACGCCTACCCGTCGGTCAAGGGCGTGCTCGGCAAGTCGCTGCGCGGGCGCACCCCGCAGGACTCCGTCGAGCTGGCCGAGCTGGTGCTGGACGAGGTCGGCGTGGCCGTCGTCCCGGGCGAGGCGTTCGGCACGCCGGGCTACTTCCGGCTGTCCTACGCGCTCGGTGACGACGACCTGGAGAAGGGCGTCCGCCGCCTCGCCGACCTCCTCGCCGAGGCGCAGTAGGCCCCGCACCGCCGTCGGTGATCAACGCCGCATTGCGTACGTCCTGAGCCGTCCAGGGCGTACGCAGCACGGCGTTGATCAAGCAGTGGGGGCGGGGACCCGGGTGGTGGCGCGGTCGACCAGGGACAGCAGGATCCGGCTGACCTCGGCGCGGCGCTCCAGGTGGACCATGTGGCCCACGCCGGGGAAGACGGTGAGCTCGCTGGTCGGCAGCGCGTCGGCGAGCGCCCGGCTGTGCGGCAGCGGGCAGAGCACGTCCTTGTCGCCGACGACCACGACGGTCGGCACGTGCGCGAGGGCCTCGAGCGCCGTGCGCCGGTCGTGGTCGGAGAAGGTCGGCAGGAAGGCCGCGACCGTCTCGGCCGAGGTCTCGCGGTGCACGTCGAGCACGTCCCGGACCAGCGCCTTGTCCGCACCGCGCGGGAAGGTCATCCACACGTCGCCGGCGCCGACCTTGCGCGGCTTGCCCTTCAGCTCTGCCCTGACCGCGGCCTCGTTGAGGCGCGGCATGGCCTTCTTGACGGCCCTCGCGACCGGGGCGGGCAGGCCGTACGTCACGTCGGCGAGCTCGCCGGCGGAGGTGCCGACGAAGGCCGCGCCGACGATGCGCGTGTCGAACAGCTCGGGGTGCTCCTCGGCCAGCGCCATGACGGTCATGCCGCCCATGGAGTGGCCGGCGACGACGACCGGACCGTCAGGGGCGACCGCGTCGATCACGCGGGCCAGGTCGCGGGCCAGCTGCGCGATCGTCGCCCGCTCGCGCTCGGTGCGGCCGGACCGGCCGTGGCCGCGGTGGTCGTAGGTGACGACCCTGAGGTCCGGCCGCGCGTCGACCAGGTCCCGGACCTGGCCGTTCCACAGCCGGGAGCTCTGCACGTAGCCGTGCGCGAGGACGACCGTCGCGGTCGCGCTGTCCTGCGCGCCGTGCTCGTGCACCGACAGCTCGACGCCGTCCTCGGTGACGACGGTGCGGTCGCGGCCGACCGGCGGGGGCAGCGGAGCCGGCAGGGCGGCGACGGCGGCCGCGGCCCTCCTCCGGCGGACGAGCACCGCCCCGCCCGCGACGGCGGCGGTCAGGACGAGGGCCTTGTTCGTGCTCACGCGGGCTCCTGGACTCGGGCGGGGGTGCGCAGCGCGTAGGCCTCGGCGTCGAACCGGGCCATCTGCCGCTTGAAGGTGTAGGTGTGCGTCGGCCACAGGGTGAAGTTGCGGCCGTTCTCGTCGCGGTACCAGGACCGGCAGCCGCCGGAGTTCCACACCGTCGTCTCGAGCTGGGCCTGCAGCTGGGCGTCGTAGGCGTCCTGCGCCTCGCGCCGGACCTCGAGCGCGCGGGCGCCGTACCGGTCGAGGGCCTCGAGCGCCTTCAGGACGTACGCGATCTGGGCCTCGATCATGAACACGACGCTGCTGTGGCCGAGCGCGGTGTTCGGGCCGAGCAGCAGGAACAGGTTCGGGAAGCCGGCGACGGTGGTGCCGCGGTGCGCGGCGGCGCCGGTCTTCTGCCACTCCTCGGCCAGCGTCCGGCCCTCGCGGCCGGTGAGCCGGTGGGCGACCGGGATGTCCATGACCCGGAAGCCGGTGCCGAGCACGATCACGTCGACGTCGTGCTCCACGCCGTCCGCGTCGACGACGGCGTGCGGCCGGACCTCCGCGATGCCGCTGGTCACCAGCTCGACGTTCTCCTGCGCGAGCGCCGGGAAGTAGTCGTTGCTGATCAGGACGCGCTTGCAGCCGATGGCGTAGTCGGGGGTCAGCCGCTCGCGGAGCGCGGGGTCGGGGACCTGCCGCGCCAGGTGCTTGCGGGCCTCCTGCTCGGCCTTGCGCGCGCAGGCCGCCCTTGCCGGTGAAGGCGAGCAGGTTCCACTCGCGCAGCCAGTACTGGCCGGTGCGCGCCACCCGCTGCAGGACCGGGTGCGCGCGGAAGAGCTCCTTCTGCCGGTCGCCGTACTCCCGGTCCATCCGCGGCAGGACCCACGGCGGGGTGCGCTGGAACAGCACGAGCCGCTCGACCTGCGGCTGCAGCTCCGGGACGAACTGGACCGCCGACGCGCCGGTCCCGATGACGGCGACCCGCTTGCCGGTCAGGTCGACGTCGTGGTCCCAGCGGGCGGAGTGGAAGACGGGCCCGGCGAAGGAGTCGAGTCCCGGCGATGTCCGGGTAGGCCGGCTCGACCAGCCCGCCGCAGCCGCTGACGAGCAGGTCGGCCGTCAGCGGGCCGCGGCTGGTCTCGAGCCGCCAGAGCGCGGCGGCGTCGTCCCACGTGCCGGCGAGCAGGTCGGTGTCGAGGGAGATCTGCGGGCGGATCCCGTGGCTCGTCCACGACCCGCTCGAGGTAGGCGCGGATCTCCGGCTGCCGGCTGTAGGCCCGTGACCAGTCCGGGTTCGGCGCGAAGGAGAACGAGTAGAGGTGGCTCGGCACGTCGCAGGCGCAGCCCGGGTAGGTGTTGTCGCGCCAGGTCCCGCCGACGCTGCTCGCCCGCTCGAGCACGACCACGTCGCGCACGCCGGCCTGCGCGAGCCGGACCGCGGTGCCGATGCCGGAGAAGCCGCTGCCGATGACCGCCACGCGCACGTGGTCCGGGAGGTCGGTCACGGGTGCTCCTGCCTGCTCGTCCGGTTCCGCGGGCAGGCTACGACGACGCCGTCCCGCCGGTCAGGCGCAGGTCCTCGCGGCCGCGGAAGCGCTGCAGGAAGCGGTCGTAGGTCTTGCGGCTCTCCTTGTCGCGGTAGGCGGGGTCGCTGTCGTGGTAGCCGCGGTGCCGGTCCTGGCGCACCGGCACGTCGACGGCGACCAGCCGCCCGACCCCGGCCTCGCGCAGCAGGAACGACCACTCCATGTCGGCGTTGCGGTAGAAGCGCGCCTTGGCCGGCAGCGGCACCTGCAGCGCCGCGCTGCGGCGCACGGCCAGCAGGTAGCCGAGCAGCGCCTCGACCTCGCCGGGCCCGGCGTCCTCGAACTCGGTCCAGCCGTCCTTGACCCGCACGCCGCGCCAGCCGGCCGCTGCGGTGCCGGGGTCGTCCAGGGCGTCGAGCAGCGGCCCGATGCCGTCGCCCTCGAGCACGGTCGAGACGTCCATGAGCACGTGCACGGCGGCGGTGTCGGCCCTGACCAGGGCCTGCCGCGCCTGCGCCCAGCCGGCCGCGCGCTCGACGTGCAGCTCGCTGACGCGGTCGTGGGCGGCCAGCTCGTGGACGACGGCGCCGGCGTCGGTGCTGCCGTTCTCCAGCAGCACGACCTGCACGTCGGCGGGGGCGTGCGCGAGCAGCGCCTCCACGCAGGTGCGCACGTCGTCCGGCCAGCCCTCGACGAGCAGCGCGACCGTGCAGCGGTGCGCGTCCGGCTCGCCGCTGCGGTCGGGCAGGGCGTCGACGCTCGGGAGCACCTCGTACGGCGGCTTGGGGCTCAGCGACCAGCCGTCGGCCCCGTCGCGCACCACCCAGCCCGCGGCCGAGATCTCGTCGCGCAGCCGGTCGCTCGCGCCGAAGTCCTTGGCCGCGCGGGCGGCGGCGCGCTCCTCGCGCCAGCGCGGTCACCTCGGCGGGCGGGCTGGCGGGGGTCGGCGCGTCGGGGGTGGAGGACATGGCGCCGACGCTACGACGCGCCCCTGCGTCCTGCAGCGGGGCCAGCCGCGCGCGGGGCGCTGCAGGACGTACGGGGCCCCGCTCCCCTTGCGTCCTGCGCAGCGGCGACGGCCCGCGCGCGGACTGCAGGACGTACGGGAGGGTGCGGCCCGGCCCGGGCTCAGGCGGACGGCGGGCGGAGCTGGGCCCGGAGCGCCTTGCGGTCGGTCTTGAGCACGCTGGTCAGCGGGATGCTGTCGACGATGCGGACCTCGCGCGGGTACTTCGCCGCGCTGATGTGCTCCTTGCAGTGCGCGACGAGCTGGTCGGGCGTCAGCGTCGAGCCGGGCGCCACGGACACGAAGGCGACGACCTCCTCCCCCACCTTGGGGTCGGGCCGGCCGACGACGGCCGCGGCCGTGACTTCCGGATGGGCCAGCAGGACGTCCTCGACGTCGCGCGGGTAGACGTTGAAGCCGTTGCGGATGATGAGGTCCTTGATCCGGTCGACGACGTACAGGTAGCCGTCCTCGTCGAGGTGGCCCACGTCGCCGGTGTGGAACCAGCCGTCCGGCATCGCCTGGCTGGTCGCCTCCGGCGCCTGCCAGTAGCCGCTCATGACCAGCGGACCCCGTACGCAGATCTCGCCGTCCTGCCCGGCCGGGAGCTCGTCGCCGTCCGGACCGGTGATCCGGATCGTGATGCCGCCGACCGCCTTGCCCACCGAGCCGAGCCGGCGCTCCTCCGGCGGCTGGGCGGAGATGAGCGCGGTGGTCTCGGTGCAGCCGTAGCCCTCGCGCACCTCCAGGCCCGGGATCCGCCGCTCGAGCTCGTGCGCGACCTCCACCGCGAGCGGCGCGCCGCCGCTGCTGACCCGCTCCAGGCTGGACAGGTCGTGCTCCTCCAGCGGCTGGGTGAGCAGCATCTGCAGCATCGAGGGCACGAGCGCGGCGGACTGCACGCGGTGCTCCTCCACGAGGCCCACGAACCCGGCCGGGTCGAACCAGCGCATGAGCACGCTGCGGCCCGGCTCGACCGCGTGCATCCCGGTCACGCTGACCATCAGCCCGTAGACGTGCGCGAGCGGCAGCGGCAGCAGCCCGACGGTGCGCCCCGGCTTGTAGCCGGCGGCGAAGCCCGCGGCCCCCGCGGCGTCCAGCCCGGCGTGGGTCAGCGCGACCCCCTTGCTGCGGCCGGTCGTCCCGCCGGTGTAGAGCAGCGCCGCCAGGTCCTGCGGGGTGCGGTCGACGATGCCGAGCTCGTCCCCGCTCTCGAGCTGGGCGAAGGTCGTCGTCCCGCCCTCCCCGTCGACGACGACGACGGGCCGCCCGTCGGCCACCGACAGCACCTTCGGCAGGAACTCCGGCGTCGTGACGACGGCGACGGCGCCGGAGTCCGCGAGCACGTGGCGCAGCTCGTCCTCGCTGAGCAGGAACAGCACCGGGGTCGCCACCGCCCCGGCCCGCCACAGCGCGGAGTACGTGATGCCCACCTCGGGGCAGTTCGCCATGACCAGCAGCACCCGGTCCCCGGGACGGACCCCGAGCCCGACGAAGCCGGCCGCGGCGCGGCGGGCGCGCGCGCCGAGCTCGCCGCTGGTCTGCCAGGTGCCCTCGAAGAACAGGGACGGGTGGTCGCCCAGCCGCTCCAGCGCGGCCTCGGCCCGCCGGGGAAGCGTCGCGGGGTCGAGGGACTGCGTCACGGGGTCCTCCAGCGGGGTGCGGGTCTCGAGCCGGGCGTCGTCGCCGCAGCTCAGCCGAGCTGCACGACCGCCTTGGCAGCGGTCAGCACCTTGCCGTCACCCACGGTGGCCGTCAGGCCCACGACGACGCGACCGCCGTCGAGCTTCTCCTCGACCGTCCCGCTGACCGAGAGGGTGGCGCCCTGGTCGTCGTCGGCGACGGCGACCGGGCGGCTGAAGCGCACGGAGTACGACCGCACGGCGCCCGGGTCCCCGGCCCAGTCGGTGACCAGGCGTCCGGTCTGCGCCATGGTCATCATCCCGTGGCTGATGACGTCGGGCAGGCCGACGGCCTTGGCGATGCGCTCGTTCCAGTGGATGACGTTGAAGTCGCCGCTCGCGCCGCAGTAGCGGACCAGGTCGGCGCGGGTGATGGGAAAGGTGCGCGCCGGGATCTCGGTCCCGACCTCGACCTCGTCGTAGCGGGGCACCTCAGGCCTCCTTCGGCTCGCGCGGGGCGGCGGTGCCGCGGCTGACGATGGTGGAGCGCAGCGTCGCGACCTGCTCGCCGTCGGCCGCCGTGACCTGGGTGACGGTGACGATCAGCTCGTTGCGCCCGGCGTCCTTGATCTCCTCGACGCTCTGCACGCTGGACAGCACGTCGCCGGCGCGCACCGGCCGGTGCAGCTCGAAGGACTGCTCGCCGTGGACCACCATCGAGTAGTCCAGCCCGAGCGCCGGGTCCGAGATCGGTCCCTCGTCGGCGTACCGGAAGTTCAGGACGGTGAGGAAGGTGGGCGGGGCGATGACGTCGGGGTGGCCGAGGGCTCGCGCCGCCTCGGCGTCCAGGTAGGCCGGGTTCAGGTCGCCGATGGCCTCGGCGAAGCGTCGGATGTGCTCCCGGCCCACTTCGTACGGGGCCGAGGCCGGGTACTCCCGGCCGATGAAGTCGCGGTTGACGGGCACGGTGCTCCCTCGCTGACGGTGTCCGGCGGACGCTAGCGCAAGGCCCCGGACGCGACGGAGGCCGGTCTCCCCCGTGGGGAGCCGGCCTCGACGTGCGGTGCGGGTGCGGGACTAGCGCGTCTCGCGGTGGTCGGTGTGCGTGCGGCAGGTCGGGCAGAACTTCTTGAGGTCCATGCGGTCCGGGTCGTTGCGCCGGTTCTTCTTGGTGATGTAGTTCCGGTTCTTGCACACCTGGCAGGCCATCGTGATCTTCGGGCGGACGTCGGTGGCGGCCATGCGGGAGTGCCTGCTCTCGGATCGGGGGAACGCGGGTCGGACTGCTGGTGCACGAGACTACCCGGCGCGGACGCCGGGGGTGTAGCGGTGACCGGACTTGAACCGGTGACACAGCGATTATGAGCCGCTTGCTCTACCAGGCTGAGCTACACCGCCGAGACCGCCGACCGGCCGGGGCCGGACAGCGGGACAGAGCCCCCTTACGGAATCGAACCGTAGACCTTCTCCTTACCATGGAGACGCTCTGCCGACTGAGCTAAGGGGGCGGCGAAGCGAGAGGAAGCCTACACGGTCTGCTGGCCGGGCCGGAGGTGCCTCGGACGGCGGCCCGTGGTGCTCTTGTGGCGTGTCCCCGCTGGTCGACGTCGGTCCTGGGCTCGCCGTCGCCCTGGTGCTGCTCGTCGCGCTCGCCTGCGCCCTGGCGGCGTACGGGCAGCTGTGCCTGCAGCGCGACGTCGTCGTCGCGTCGCTGCGCGCGCTCGTGCAGCTGGGTCTGGTGGCGCTGGTCATCGCCGCCGTGGTGCGCTCGCTGTGGCTCAGCGCGCTGTTCGTGCTGGCGATGTTCCTGGTCGCGAGCGGGACGGCCGGTCGGCGGCTGACCCGCTCCCGCTGCGGCTGGTGGTGCGCGGTCCCGGTGGGCGCCGCGGCGCTGCCGATCACCGCCGGGCTGGTCCTGCTCGGCGTGGTGCCCGCGGAGGGCGTGGCCGTCGTCCCGGTCGCCGGGATCCTCATCGGCGGCGCCATGGCGGGCACCGTCCTGGCCGGCCGTCGCGGGCTGGACGAGCTGCACGCCCGCCGCGGCGAGGTGGAGGCGGCGATGGCGCTGGGCTTCCCGGATCGGGACGCCGGGCTCATGGTGAGCCGGCCCGCGGCGGCCGAGGCGATGCTGCCGGGGCTGGACGCGACCCGCACCGTGGGGCTGGTCGCGCTGCCGGGCACCTTCGTCGGGACCCTCCTGGGCGGGGCTACCCCGCTGCAGGCCGGCGCGGTGCAGGTGCTGGTGCTCGTCGCGCTGCTGGCCGTGCAGGCCGCCGCGGTCGTGCTGACCGTCGAGCTGATCGCGCGCGGGGTGCTGCGTCGCGACACGACGACGGCCCCCGGACGTCTGTCCAGGGGCCGTCGTACGAGGCGTGGCGGGTGAAGGGTTCGAACCTTCGTAGGCTGAGCCGGCAGATTTACAGTCTGCTCCCTTTGACCACTCGGGCAACCCGCCTGGTGCGCGGGAGACGATAGCAAGGAGGAGCGCGTGGCCGATCCGTCGTTCGACGTCGTGAGCAAGGTCGACCGGCAGGAGGTCGACAACGCCCTGAACCAGGCGGCCAAGGAGGCCGCCACGCGCTACGACTTCAAGGGCACCGGGGCCGAGATCGCCTGGTCCGGCGAGTCGATCGTCATCAAGGCCTCCTCCGAGGAGCGCTGCGCCGCGCTGCTGGACGTCTTCAAGGAGAAGCTGGTCAAGCGCCAGATCTCGCTCAAGACGCTCGAGGCCGGCGAGCCGCAGCAGTCCGGCAAGGAGTACCGGCTCACCGCCACGGTGAGCGAGGGCATCAGCCAGGACAACGCCAAGAAGGTCAGCAAGGTGATCCGCGAGCAGGGCCCCAAGGGCGTCCAGGCGCAGATCCAGGGCGACCAGCTGCGCGTGAGCGCCAAGAAGAAGGACGACCTGCAGGCGGTCATCGCGCTGCTCAAGGGCGAGGAGTTCGACTTCGCCCTGCAGTTCACCAACTACCGCTGACCGCAGCTGGGAGCCGCGGCTCATGATCGTGGGCAGCACGAGGCCGTACGAGGTCCTCAGAACGGGCTGGGGCTACCCACGATCATGAGCCACGGCCCGACGCCGGTCAGCGGCGGTAGCCGGCCATGGCCTCGAGGCGGGCGATGCGCTCGGCCATCGGGGGGTGGGTGCTGAACAGCTTGCCGATGCCGCCGCCGCGGAACGGGTTGGCGATCATCAGCGACGAGGTCGGGGCCAGCGAGGGGTCCTCGACCAGCGGACGGGCGGCGGTGCCGCGCTCGAGCTTGCGCAGGGCGCTGGCCAGGGCCAGCGGGTCGCCGGTGACCTGGGCGCCGGTGACGTCGGCGGCGTACTCGCGGTTGCGGCTGATGGCCATCTGGATGACGCCGGCGGCCAGCGGGCCGAGGATGATCAGCAGCAGGCTGGACAGCACGTTGCCGCCCTCGCGGCTGCGGCCGCCGAAGATCATCGCGAACTGCGCCATGTTCGCCATGAAGGTGATGACGGTGGCCAGCGCTGCGGCGACCGAGGCGATGAGGATGTCGCGGTTGCCGACGTGGGCCAGCTCGTGGCCGAGGACGCCGCGCAGCTCGCGCTCGTCGAGCAGCTGCAGGATCCCCTCGGTGCAGCAGACGGCGGCGTTCTGCGGGTTGCGCCCGGTCGCGAACGCGTTCGGCGCGGCGGTGGGGCTGAGGTAGAGCCGCGGCATCGGCATCCGCATCGAGTGCGCGAGCTCGGCGACGATCGCGTAGAGGCGCGGGTGCTGGACCTGGCTCACGGGGTAGGCGCGCATGCTCCTGAGCGCCAGCTTGTCGCTGTAGAAGTAGGAGTAGCCGTTCACCCCGAGGGCGACGACGAGCGCGATCACCAGGCCGCTCGAGCCGAACTGCGCGCCCACGAACAGGATCAGCGCGGACAGCAGGCCGAGCAGCAGCGCGGTCTTCAGCCCGTTGCGGTGACCGTGCACAGGAGCCCTCCCGAGGTGCCCGACGTGGTGGTGGTGCGGCGCCCGTAGAACGTACGACCGGCAGGCGGGCGTTCCGGGCGGCGTCCCGGGCGGGCGTCCCGGGCGTTCCGGGGCGGGCGTTCCGTGGCCGGGGTCCCTGAGTGGGTGGGTCCCGGGGTGGGTGGGTCCCGGGGCGGGGGTTCCGGGGCGGGTGGGCCCCCGCCTCAGCGCGGGGCGCGGGCGGCCGCGACCGCCTCGAGGCGGGCCGCTGCGGCGGTCTCCTCCGCCGGCTCCGCGGCCGGGTCGAGCGGCGGGGGCGGGGGCACCTCGCGCACCCACGCCCGCAGCGCCTCGCGCTCCTCGACCAGCTCGGGCCGGGCCGGCTCGGCGGGCACGAGCGCCGGCGCCCAGAACAGCGCGTCGAAGGGGCAGACCTCGACGCAGATGCCGCAGTACATGCACAGCGACCAGTCGATGGCGAAGCGGTCGAGCACGTTGCGCACACGGGGCCGGCCGCCGGGCCGAGCGGGCGGTGCCGCCTCGGTGTGCCCCTCGACGTAGAGGCACCAGTCCGGGCACTCGCGCGCGCAGAGCATGCAGACGGTGCAGTTCTCCTCGACGAGCGCGATGGTCCCGCGGCTGCGCGCGGGTGTTGCCCCCCGCAGCACCGCCAGCCCCTCCTCCAGGCTCATGCGCCGGCCTCGGGAAGCGGGTCCCCCGGGGGCACGGGCGGCGGTGAACCGGGCGGTTGGAGCCGCCGGGAGGCGGCGCGGCCGGGCTTGTCGGCGGGGTCCACGGCGCCCGGCCAGGGCGCCTGCCGCGCCGCGAGCACCCGCTCCTTGCGCAGCGGGTGCGCGCCGACCAGCTCCTCCGGCAGCAGCAGCGGGACCAGGGACGGGTGGCCGTCGAAGCCGATGCCGAGCATCTCCGCGGCCTCCCGCTCGTGCCAGGCCGCGCCGCCGAAGACGCCCGTGAGCGAAGGCACCCGGGCGTCGTCGCGGGGGCACCGCGTGCGCAGGTGGAAGCCGTGCCGGCCGGCGACCGACCACAGCCGCACCACCACGTCGAAGCCACCCGGGTGCTCGTCGACGGCCAGCAGCACGTCGAAGAAGGTCCCGTCCAGCACGGCGTCGTCGCGCGCGGCCGTCACCGCCTCGACCCAGCGCTCGCGCGGGAGGTCGGCGGTGGTCACGGCGTGGGCCGTGCTGACGGTGGCGTACGGCAGCACCTCGGCCAGCCGCGCGGCGACGTCGGTCACGGCAGCGGCCTGGCGCGCAGGTCGGCCGGTCCCACCGGTCCTCCTGTCGGCGAGACCAGCTCGCCGCCCACGACGGTGCCGACCGGGGCGCCGTCCATCAGCGCGTCCAGCGCCTCGAGCAGCGCCTGCGGCCGCGGCGGGCAGCCCGGCACGTAGAGGTCGACCGGGACCAGCCGGTCGACGCCGGCGACGACGGAGTAGGAGTCCCAGTACGGGCCGCCGCTGCTGGCGCAGGCGCCGAAGGCCAGCACCTTCACCGGCCCGGGCAGCGAGGCGTGCAGCGACTGGACCAGCGGGCCGAGCTTGGCGGTGACGGTGCCGGAGACGAGCAGGACCTGCGCGTCGCGGCCGGGGCCGGCGTACGGCACGCGGCCGGCGCCGGGATCCAGCGCGGCGACCATCGCCTCCACGGCGCAGCAGGCCAGGCCCACGTTGAGGACGGTGAGCGTCCACCGCCGCCCCCGCTCGAGGACGAGGGTGCCCGGGTGGGTGGGGGGTGGAGGCGCGGCGCGGGCGGAGACCGGGGGCGTCACCCGCGAGGGGTCCAGCACGTCAGCCGGTGCGGGCCAGCACGAAGTCGGTCAGCGAGGACAGCGCATCGCGCACCGGCCCGGGCGGCAGGTCGCCCGCGACCGCGCGCGCCTCGGCGACGCAGCCGGCGAGGCGGGCGCGGGCCTGCTCCATCGCGGGGTGGGCGCGCAGCAGCCGGAGCGCCTCGGTGAGGCGGTCGTCGTCGCCCAGGTCGCCGAGCAGCAGCTCGCGCAGGCGCGCGCTGGAGTCGTCGGTGCCGGCCAGGACCAGCAGCACCGGCAGGGTGCGGATGCCCTCGCGCAGGTCGGTTCCCGGGGTCTTGCCGGACTGCCCGGTCTCGGACAGCACGTCGATGAGGTCGTCCGACAGCTGGAAGGCCGTGCCGAAGACCTCGCCGAAGCGCGCGACGGTCTCGACGTCCGCCGCCGGCGCGCCCGCCATCAAGGCGCCGAGCCGGGCGGAGGTCGCGATCAGCGACGCCGTCTTGTCGGCGATGACCTGCAGGTGGTGCTCGACCGGGTCCTCGCCCTCGGCCGGCCCGGCGGTCTCGGAGATCTGCCCCTCGACCAGCCGGGCGAAGGTCCGCGACTGGATGCGCGTGGCCTCGGTGCCGAGGCCGGCGGTGAGGTCGGAGGCCCGGGCGAACAGGAAGTCACCGGTGAGGATCGCGACGGTGTTGGTCCAGCGGGCGTTCGCCGAAGGCGCCCCGCGCCGGACGTCGGCCTCGTCCATGACGTCGTCGTGGTACAGCGTCGCGAGGTGGGTGAGCTCCACGACGACCGCGGCGTCGACGACACCGGCCGCGGACGGGTCGCCCAGCCGGGCCGCGAGCAGGGCCAGCAGCGGGCCGGACGCGCTTGCCGCCGGCGTCGACCAGGTGGCGGGCGGCCTCGCCCAGCAGCGGGTGCGCGGCGACGACCACCTCGCGCAGCCGCTGCTCGACCTCGTCCAGGCCGCCGGTGACGGCAGCGGCCAGCTCGGGGTCGGCCGCCTCGAGGACCGCTCCCCCGCTGACCGCCATCAGGACACGAACCGGGAGGCCTGCTCGGCCAGGTCGAGGACCGGCTGGGGCAGCACGCCGAGCACGACGGTGACGGCCAGGCCGAGGGCGATGGCGCCGGCGGTGAAGCCGCTGGGCACCGACACGGTCGGGCCGTCGGGAGGCGGCTCGCTGAAGAACATGAGCACGACGACGCGGGCGTAGAAGAACGCGGTCACCGCGCTGGCGACGACACCGACGATGACCAGCGCCGGTGGCACCGCTGTCGACGCCGGCAGTGAAGACGGCGAACTTCGCCATGAAGCCGCTGGTCAGCGGGATGCCGGCCAGCGCGAACAGGAAGAACGCGAAGGTCCCGGCCACGAGCGGGCTCTTGCGCCCGAGGCCGGCCCACTGCGCGAGGTGGGTGGCCTCGCCGCTGCCGTCCCGGACGAGGGTGACGACGGCGAACGCGGCCAGCGTCGTGAAGCCGTACGCCAGCAGGTAGAACATCGTGCCCGCGAGACCGGCCGGGGACAAGGCGATCACGCCGATGAGGATGAAGCCGGTGTGCGCGACGGCGGAGTAGGCGAGCATCCGCTTGACGTCGGTCTGGGTCACCGCGAGCAGCGCGCCGACCACCATCGTGAGGATCGCGACCGCCCACATCATGGGCTCCCAGTCCCACTCGGCGGAGCCGAAGCCGACGTAGAACACGCGCAGCAGCGCACCGAACGCGGCGATCTTGGTGCAGGCGGCCATGAGGGCGGTGACCGGCGTCGGGGCGCCCTGGTAGACGTCGGGCGTCCAGGCCTGGAAGGGCACGGCGCCGACCTTGAACAGCAGGCCGACCGCGAGCAGGGCGATGCCGGCGAACAGCAGCGCCTCGTTCGACTGCGCCAGCCCGGTCGCGGCGGCGACGTCACCGAGGTCCACGCTGCCGGCGTAGCCGTACAGCAGCGCGACGCCGTAGAGGAAGAAGGCCGAGGCGAAGGCGCCGAGCAGGAAGTACTTCACGGCCGCCTCCTGCGAGAGCAGGCGGCGACGGCGCGCGAGACCGGCCATGAGGTAGAGCGGCAGCGACAGGACCTCGAGCGCGATGAACATGAGCAGCAGGTTGTTCGACGCCGGGAACAGCATCATCCCGCCCAGGCTGAACAGCGCCAGCGGGTAGATCTCGGTCTGCACGTCGGTCGCCTCGGCCAGGGCGACGTCCTCGCGGGAGCCCGGCAGCGCCGAGGCCTTGGAGACGACCGCGCCACCGGAGGCGTCCAGGGACCGCTCGCTGATGAGCAGCACCGCGGCGATGCCCAGCACGGCCAGGGTGCCCTGGAGGAACAGCGCGACCCCGTCGACGGCGATCGCGTCGGCGAAGACGAGCTCGTGGGTGCCGGCGAGCAGCACGACGGAGACGAAGGTCGCGAGCAGGCCGACGACGGAGACGACGATCTGCACCAGGCGGCGGCGCCGCGCGCTGACGAACGCCTCGACGAGCACGCCGACCAGCGCCGTGCCGAAGACGATCAGCAGCGGGGCGATGGGGCCGTAGGCCAGCTCCGGGGACAGGATCTCGGTGGGCATGTCGTCCTCAGCGGGTCGGGGCGGCGGCCGGTTCGCCGTCCCCCTGGGTCGGGGCCGGGTCGGTGAACCCGGCGTCCTGCATGGTCGCGTCCACGGCCGGCGTGATGACGTCGGTCAGCGGCTTGGGGTAGAAGCCGAGGAAGACCATCAGGGCGAGCAGCGGCGCGACCGCGAGGACCTCGCGCGCCCGCAGGTCCGGGATGCGGTCGCCGATGCCGTGCGGCAGCCGGAGCGGGCCCTGCATCGTGCGCTGGTACATCAGCAGGATGTAGAGCGCGGCCAGGATGACGCCGACCGCCGCGAGCACCGCCGCGACCGGGTAGCGCGAGTAGGTGCCGAGCAGCACGAGGAACTCGCTGACGAACGTCGACAGGCCGGGCAGCGCGAGGGCCGACAGGCCGGCCACGAGGAAGGTCCCGGCCAGCAGCGGTGCGACGTTGGCGACGCCGGAGTAGTCCTCGGTGAGGCGGCTGCGGCCACGCACGATGAGGAAGCCGACGACGAGGAACAGCGCACCGGTCGAGAGGCCGTGGTTGACCATGTAGAGCACCGCGCCGGTCTGCGCCTGGCTGGTGAAGGCGAAGACGCCGAGCGCGATGAAGCCGAAGTGCGAGATCGAGGTGTACGAGATCAGCCGCTTGAGGTCGCGCTGGCCCATGGCGAGCAGCGCGCCGTACAGGATCCCGATGACGCACAGGACGATGACGTACGGGCCCAGGATGCGCGAGGCCTCCGGGAACAGCGGCAGGCAGTAGCGCAGGAAGCCGAAGGTGCCGACCTTGTCGAGGATGCCGACGAGCAGCACCGCGCCGCCGACGGGCGCCTCGGCACCGGCGTCGGGCAGCCAGGTGTGGAAGGGGAACAGCGGCGCCTTGATGGCGAAGGCGATGAAGAAGCCGCTGAACAGGGCGATCTCGGTGGCCGTGCTCATCTCGAGCCCGACGAGCTGCTCGAAGGCGAAGGTGCCCTCGCCCTGGCTCGCGGACACGACGTAGAGGCCGATGACCGCGGCGAGCATGAGCAGCCCGCCGAACAGGCTGTACAGCAGGAACTTCATCGCGGCGTAGGAGCGGCGCGGGCCGCCGTAGCTGCCGATGATGAAGTACATCGGGATGAGCATCGCCTCGAAGAAGACGTAGAACAGGAAGACGTCGGTCGCCGCGAAGACGCCGATCATCATCGTCTCGAGCACGAGCAGCAGCGCGAAGAAGGTCTGGACGCTGCCGCGCCGCGGCGGGTCGACCGGCGGCGGGGTGGGGCGGGCGACGGGCGGGTCGAGCACCGCCGTGCCGCCGCCGACCCGCACCGAGCTGGCACCGGAGGCCGCCGCGGTCGCGACCGGGGCGGCGGTCGAGGTGCTGACCGGCAGCTCCTCGACGTGCACCGCGTCGGCGTCGTGCCAGCTCGCCAGCACGACGACGGGCACCAGCACCGCGATGAGCGCGATGAGCACCAGCGCGATGCCGTCGACGCCGACGGCGTACTGCACGCCGAAGGCCGGGATCCAGTCGTAGGCCTGCACGAACTGGAAGCGGTCGCCGTTCGGCTCGAAGGCCGCGCACATGACGATGGTGCCGGCGAGCACGACCAGCGAGGTCAGCAGCGCGACCTGCTTGGCGAGCAGCTCCTGCCGGCGCGGCAGCGCGAGCAGGACCGCGGCGCCGACGAGCGGCACCACGCCGAGGATGGTCAGCCAGGGCAGGTCGGACATCAGCCGAACCTCGTCACGAGCAGGGCGCCGACCACGAGTGCAGCTCCTCCGAACATCGACAGTGCGTAGGACCGGACGAACCCGTTCTGCCAGCGCCGCAGGCGGCCGGAGCCACCGCCGATGCCGGCGGCCAGGCCGTGCACCGCGCCGTCGATGCCGCGGTTGTCCGCGTACACCAGGGCCCGGGTGAGGTACTGGCCGGGGCGCATGAGCACGCCCTCGTTGAGGTCGTCGAAGTAGAGGTTGCGGCGGGCCGCGACCGTCAGGGCGCTCACCGCCACCGGCGCCGTCGTCGGCACCGGCTGGCGCGCGTACTGGACGTAGGCGAGGAAGACGCCGAGCGCGCTGACCAGCGTGACGATGATCGTGACGACGATCGGCTCGAGCACGTGGTCGACCTCCTCGGCGCCCAGGACCGGGGCGAGGAAGTCCGGCAGCGGGGTGACGTGCACGAGCACGAAGCCGCTGATGACCGAGCCGACCGCAAGGATGCCCATCGGGACGGTCATCACCGCGGGCGACTCGTGCGGGTGGACGCCCTCGGTCCAGCGCGGGGCGCCGAAGAAGGTCATGATCATCATGCGGGTCATGTAGAAGCCGGTGATGCCGGCGACGAGGATCGCGGTGCCGCCCATGAGCCAGCCGCGTGAGCCCGCCCTGGTCCAGCGCGGCCTCGACGATGAGGTCCTTGGAGAAGAAGCCGGCGAACAGCGGGAAGCCGATGATCGCCAGGTAGCCGGCCGTCATGCAGGCGAAGGTGACCGGCATCTTCGTGCGCAGCCCGCCGAAGCGCCGCATGTCGACCTGGTCGTCCATGCCGTGCATCACCGAGCCGGCCGACAGGAACATGCAGGCCTTGAAGAAGCCGTGCGTCAGCAGGTGCAGGATCGCGACGGCAGCGGCGCCGGGGATCGCGACGGCGAGGAACATGTAGCCGATCTGGCTGACCGTGGAGTAGGCCAGGACCTTCTTGATGTCGTCGTAGACGCAGCCGATGACCGCGCCGATGACCAGCGTGATCGCGCCGATGATGCCGACGACCAGCCGCGCGGTGTCGCTGACCTCGTAGATCGGCAGCGACCGGGCGATGAGGTAGACGCCGGCGGTGACCATGGTCGCGGCGTGGATGAGCGCCGAGACCGGCGTCGGGCCGGCCATGGCGTCGGGCAGCCAGGTGTGCAGCGGGAACTGGCCCGACTTGCCGCAGGCGCCGAGCAGCAGCATGAGGCCGATCGCGGTCGCGACGCCGGCGGTGAGCAGCTCGGCCTGGCCGAAGACGCCGGTGAAGCTCGTCGTGCCCAGCGCGGCGAACATCAGGAAGATGGCGAGAAGCAGGCCGACGTCGCCGACGCGGTTGGCGATGAACGCCTTCTTCGCCGCGGTCGCGTAGGCCGGCACGTAGAACCAGAACGAGATGAGCAGGTACGACGCGAGGCCGACGCCCTCCCAGCCGAGGAACAGCGCCAGGTAGCTGTCGCCCAGCACGAGCACGAGCATCGCCGCGACGAACAGGTTGAGGTAGGCGAAGAACAGCCGGCGCCGCGGGTCGTGGGCCATGTAGCCCAGCGAGTAGATGTGGATGAGCAGGCCGACGCCGGTGATGAGCAGCACGAACGTCGCGGACAGCGGGTCGAGCAGCAGGCCCATGTCGACCTGCAGCCCGTTGACGGGGACCCAGGACCAGAGCGTGGTCTGCGCGGTGCGGTCGTCGAGGTCCAGCAGCGCGGCGAAGGCGAGCAGCCCGTAGAGGAAGGAGCCGGCGCACGCGCCGATGGCGAGGTAGGGGCCGAAGCCGTCGGTCCTCCTGCCGCCGAGCAGCAGGATCGCGGCGCCGGCCAGCGGCAGCGCGACGAGCAGCCAGAGCAGCTCGAGCGAGCCGGAGGCCGCGAGGTACTCCCCCGTGGGCAGGGGGGTGGCCGGCGCCTCGGACGCCAGGACGTGGGACAGCACGACTCTCCTAGTACTTCAGCAGGTTGGCGTCGTCGACGGAGGCCGAGCGCCGGGTGCGGAAGATGCTCATGATGATGGCGAGGCCCACCACCACCTCAGCGGCGGCCACGACCATGACGAAGAACGCCATGACCTGGCCCTCGAGCGTGCCGTGGATGCGACTGAAGGTGACCAGGGTCAGGTTGACGGAGTTGAGCATCAGCTCGACGCTCATGAAGACCAGGATGGCGTTGCGGCGCACGAGCACGCCGACGCCGCCGATGGTGAACAGCAGGGCGGCCAGGATCAGGTAGTAGGACTCGTTCACAGCTCGCGCACCGTCTCGTTCGTCTCGCCGCCGGGCGTCGTCTCGAGCACGCTGCTGACGCTGCTCGGCTCCTCGGAGCCGTCGGGCAGCAGCGCCGGGGTCGCGGTGGAGTTGTGACCGGCGTAGACGCCGGGGCCGGGCAGGGCGGTGAGGGTGCGGCCGGCGAAGCGCTGGCGGGCCCGCTCGCGCTGGCTGGTCTTGGGCTCGGTGCGCTCGTTGTGGGTCAGCACGGTCGCGCCGAGCGCGGCGGTGATGAGCAGCGCTGCGGTGATCTCGAAGGCGAACAGGTAGTCGGTGAACAGGACCCGCGCGATCCCGACGACGTTGCCCTCCTCGTTGGCCGCGTCGAGGCCGACCGCGGCCACGGTGCCGTCGTCGCCGACCACCGCCCCGCCGATCGTCGCCACGAGCAGCCCGGCGAAGCCGATGCCGACCACGACGGTGGCGATCCGGTGGCCGCGCAGCGTCTCGACGAGCGAGTCGCTGGCGTCGACGCCGACGAGCATGAGGACGAACAGGAACAGCATGAGCACGGCGCCGGTGTAGACGATCACCTGCGCAGCCGCCAGGAACGGCGCGTCCTGCGCGGCGTACAGGCCGGCCAGGCTGAGCATCACCGCGGCGAGGAACAGCGCGGCGTGCACGGTGTTGCGCGACAGCACCATCATCAGCGCGGCGACCAGCGACAGCGGGCCGAGCACCCAGAAGGTGATGGCCTCGCCGGTGGAGGTGGCCGCGAGCAGCAGCTCGGGCTCCATCACTCCACCTCCGAGGCGCCGAGCCGGGAGTCGCCGCCGTTCGAGGTGGCACCGACGTAGTAGTCGGTGTCGGTGGTCGCCCAGGCGCATCGGGTGCGGCGGCTGCTCCATGCCGGGCAGCAGCGGGGCCATCAGCTGGGTCTTGGTGAAGATGAGGTCCTGCCGGCTGTCGTCGGCCAGCTCGTACTCGTTGGTCATGGTCAGCGAGCGGGTCGGGCAGGCCTCGATGCACAGGCCGCAGAAGATGCAGCGCAGGTAGTTGATCTGGTAGACCGCGGCGTAGCGCTCACCCGGGGAGTAGCGCGCCTCCTCGGTGTTGTCGGCGCCCTCGACGTAGATCGCGTCGGCCGGGCACGCCCAGGCGCACAGCTCGCAGCCGATGCACTTCTCCAGGCCGTCCGGGTGCCGGTTGAGCACGTGCCGCCCGTGGTAGCGCGGCGCGGTCGGCGTGACCTGCTCCGGGTACTGCTCGGTGGTCACCTTCTTGAACATCGTCGTGAAGGTGAGCCCGAACCCGCGTACGGGGTCCAGGAAGCCGGCCATGGTCAGGCCTCCCTGTCGGTGGTCGTCGAGGTGGCCGCATCGGAGGACGGGGCGGAGGTGCTCGTCGCCAGCTCGGCGCTGCGCAGCGAGCGCGGCGTCGGCGGGACGACCAGGTCGACCGGTGGGGTCGGGAACCCGCCCTCGGACAGCGGGGTGAGGTCGGTGCCCGGTCCGGTGCGCGTGCCGTCGGTCCCGGTCGAGCTCGCCCTCGGCCTTCGGGGCGGGGAGCAGCCAGAGCACCGCCAGCACGACGGCGAAGACGATGCCGACGCCGACCAGCAGGGTGCCCCGGTCCTCGACCTCGGTGGTGGCCTGGCGGATGCCGGCGACGAGCAGGATCCAGACCAGCCCGACCGGGATGAGCACCTTCCAGCCGAACTGCATGAAGGTGTCGTAGCGCATCCGCGGCAGCACGCCGCGCAGCCAGATGAAGAAGAAGAGGAACGACATCGTCTTGAGCAGGAACCAGACGATCGGGAAGAAGCCCTCGGAGAGGAACTCGACCTCGCGAGAACGGCCACAGCGGCTGCCAGCCGCCGAGGAACAGCGTCGTGGCCAGCGCCGAGACGGTGACCATGTTGATGTACTCCGCGAGGAAGAACATCGCGAACTTCAGCGAGCTGTACTCGGTGTGGAAGCCGCCGACGAGCTCGGACTCGGCCTCGGGCAGGTCGAAGGGCGCGCGGTTGGTCTCACCGGTCATCGCGATGACGTAGATGACGAAGGAGACCGGCAGCGTGAGGATGAACCAGCGGCTCTCCTGCGCGGCGACGATCTCGCTGGTCGACAGCGACCCGGCGTAGAGGAAGACGGCGATGAGCGCGAGCGCCATGGCGATCTCGTACGAGATGACCTGCGCGGCCGAGCGCAGCGCCGCCGAGCAGCGGGTAGGTCGAGCCGCTGCGACCAGCCGGCGAGCACGATGCCGTAGACGCCGAGGCTGGCGCAGGCCAGCACCCAGAGCACGCCGATCGGCAGGTCGGTGAGCTGCAGCGCGGTCTCGTTGCCGGCGATCGACACCTTCGGGCCGAACGGGATGACCGAGAAGGCGAGGAGAGCGGGGACGGCGGACGATGACCGGCGCCAGCAGGTAGACCGGCTTGTCGGCCAGCGCCGGGATGATGTCTTCCTTCAGCGCCAGCTTGAGGCCGTCGGCCAGCGACTGCCCCCAGCCGACCGGGGCCGACGCGGTTCGGGCCGCTGCGCTGCTGCATCCGCGCGACGACCTTGCGCTCGGCGACGATCGTGAACAGCGTCATGAGCACGCAGCAGCACGAAGACGAACAGCGCCTTGCCGATGGTCAGCCAGAGCGGCTCGTTGCCGAAGCTGGTCAGCGGCAGCTGGGTGTCGGAGCTCTGGGCGAGCACCCCGACGGTCGGCGCGCTCACGCGGCACCTCCGGCCAGCGACGAGGCGCACGACCGCGCCGGGGCTGACCGCGAGGTCGCGGCGGACCGCGGCGTCCGGGGTGCGCATCGGCACCCAGACGACGCGGTCGGGCAGGTCGGCGACCACCAGCGGCAGCGTCAGGCTGCCGCGGTCGGACGACACCGTGACCAGGGCGCCCTCGACGGCGCCGAGCTCGGCGGCCGTCGCGGCAGACAGGTGCAGGCGGGGCTTCTTGGCGGTGCCGGCGAGGAACGGCTCGCCGTCCTGCAGGGAGCCGTCGTCGAGCAGCCAGTGCCAGGAGGCGAGCAGCGGCCTCGCCGGCCTGCGGCTCGGCGGCGAGCGGCGGCCTCGACGGACGGTGCGGTCGCCGAGCCGGGGGCCGCGCCGAGCCGGGCGATCTCGGCGCGCGCGGCCGCGACGTCGGGCAGGCCGAGCGGGGCGTCGAGCTCGTCGGCGAGCACGTGCAGCACCCGGCCGTCGGTCAGGGCGCCGGACGCGCTCGAGCACCTGCTCGAACGGGCGGGCGCGGCCCTCCCAGTCGAGGAACGTGCCGGCCTTCTCGACGGCCGCCGCGACCGGCAGCACCACGTCGGCGCGGTCGGTGACCGGCGAGCGGCGCAGCTCGAGGCTGACGAGGAACGGCACCTTGTCGAGCGCGTCGAGCGCCAGCCACGGGTCGGGGCAGTCGGCCGGGTCGACCGCGCCGACGAGCAGCGCCGGACAGCTCGCCGTCGCGGGCGGCGGTGAGGATGCCGTCGAGGTCGCGGCCGGGCGGTCTCGGGCAGGTCGCCCCAGACGGCGTGCACGTCGGCGCGGACGCGCGTCGGTGGTACGACCGCCGGGCAGCAGGGCCGGGCAGCGCGCCGGCGTCGACGGCGCCGCGCTCGCCCGCGCGGCGCGGGATCCACGCGAGGCGGGCGCCGGTGGCGGTCGGCCAGCCGGGCGGCGGCGGACAGCGCGCCCGGGGTGGCGGCCAGCCGCTCGCCGACGAGGATGACGGCGCCCGGCTCGGCGCAGCGCGGCGGCGGCCTCGCCGGCGGACGCCGTCGGTCGGCAGCCGAGCAGGGCGGCCAGCGCGAGCGGCCTCGGCGCCGGGCGCGGTCTGCAGCAGCCGGGCGGCGGTCTTGACCGAGCCCGGGCGAGCGGAACGGCGCGAGGGTGAAGACGCGGGTGCCGGTGCGGCGCACGCGCCTTGCGCAGCCGCAGGAAGACGATCGGCGACTCCTCCTCCGGCTCGAAGCCGGCGAGCAGCACGGCGCGGGCGCTCTCGAGGTCGGCGTAGGTGACGACGCCGGGCTGGCCGGCGTAGCGGCCGGCGACGTGCGCGGCGAGGAAGTCCTGCTCCTCGGCGGAGTGCGGGCGCACGCGGGCGTCGACGTCGTTGGTGCCGAGCACGACGCGGGCGAACTTCGCGTAGGCGTAGGCGTCCTCGACGGTCAGCCGGCCGCCGGGCAGCACGCCGACGCCGCCCTCGGCGCTTGGCCAGCCGCAGGCCCTCGGCCGCGCGGTCCGAGCGCCTCGGTCCAGGACGCCTGGACGCAGCCGGCCGGTCGTCGTAGTCGCGCACGAGCGGGCGTGGCGATGCGGTCGCCCTGCTGGGCGTAGGTGAACGCCCAGCGGCCCTTGTCGCAGTTCCACTCCTCGTTGACCTGCGGGTCGTCGCCGGCCAGCCGGCGCAGCACCTTGCCGCGGCGGTGGTCGGTGCGCAGCGCGCAGCCCGAGGCGCAGTGCTCGCACACCATCGGCGTGGAGACCAGGTCGAACGGCCGGGCGCGGAAGCGGTAGGCCGCACCGGTCAGCGCGCCGACCGGGCAGATCTGCACGGTGTTGCCGGAGAAGTAGCTCTCGAACGGCTGGTCGGTGTAGATCGCGACCTGCTGCAGCGCGCCGCGCTCGAACAGCTCGATGAACGGGTCGCCGGCGACCTGCTGCTGAGAAGCGGGTGCAGCGGGCGCACAGCACGCAGCGCTCGCGGTCGAGCAGCACCTGGCTGCTGATCGCGATCGGCTTGGGGAAGGTGCGCTTGACGTCGACGAAGCGCGAGTCGCCGGGGCCGTTGGTCATCGTCTGGTTCTGCAGCGGGCACTCGCCGCCCTTGTCGCAGACCGGGCAGTCGAGCGGGTGGTTGATGAGCAGCATCTCGAGGTTGCCGCGCTGGGCCTTCTCGGCGACCGGGCTGGTCAGCTGGGTCTTGACGACCATGCCCTCGGTGACCGTGGTGGTGCAGGAGGCGAGCGGCTTGCGCTGGCCCTCCACCTCGACGAGGCACTGGCGGCAGGCGCCGACCGGGTCGAGCAGCGGGTGGTCGCAGAACCGCGGGATCTGGATGCCGATCAGCTCGGCGGCGCGGATGACCAGGGTGCCCTTGGGCACCTGCACCTCGAAGCCGTCGATCGTGAGCGTGACGAGGTCGGTGGGCACGACGTCGGCCGTGCTCGGGGAGGTGACGGTCACGCGCGAGCTCCGCAGTGCTGGCCGAGAAGACGGTCGAGGCGACCGGGTCGAAGGGGCAGCCGCGGCCGGTGATGTGGGCGACGAACTCGTCGCGGAAGTACTGCACGCCCGCTGACGATCGGGCTCGTGGCGCCGTCGCCCAGCGCGCAGAACGACCGGCCGAAGATGTTGTCGCAGGTGTCGAGCAGCGTGGCGATGTCCTCCTCGGTGCCGGTGCCGGCCTCGAGGCGCTGCAGGATCTGCACCATCCAGTAGGTGCCCTCGCGGCAGGGCGTGCACTTGCCGCAGGACTCGTGCGCGTAGAACTCGGTCCAGCGCAGGATCGCCCGCACGGCGCAGGTGGTCTCGTCGAAGACACTGCAGCGCCTTGGTGCCGAGCATCGAGCCGGCGGCGGCCACGCCCTCGTAGTCGAGCGGCACGTCGAGGTGCTCGCCGGTGAGCAGCGGCGTGGAGGAGCCGCCCGGGGTCCAGAACTTCAGCTCGTGGCCCTCGCGCATGCCGCCGGACAGGTCGAGCAGCTGGCGCAGCGTGATGCCGAGCGGCGCTTCGTACTGCCCGGGGTTCTTCACGTGGCCGGACAGCGAGTAGAGCGTGTAGCCCTTGCTCTTCTCGGTGCCCATGCTGGAGAACCACGCGGCGCCGCCGAGCACGATCGCCGGGACGCTGGCGATCGACTCGACGTTGTTGACGACGGTCGGGCTGGCGTAGAGGCCGTGCGTGGCCGGGAACGGCGGGCGCAGCCGCGGCTGGCCGCGGTAGCCCTCGAGCGAGTCGAGCAGCGCCGTCTCCTCGCCGCAGATGTAGGCGCCGGAGCCGGCGTGCACGACGACGTCGAGGTCGAAGCCCGAGCCGCCGATGTCCTTGCCGAGGTGGCCGGCGGCGTAGGCGTCGAGGACGGCCTGCTGCAGGCGGCGGATGACGTGCACGATCTCGCCGCGCACGTAGATGACCGCGAAGCGACGCCCGGATGGCGTACGACGCGATGGCGACGCCCTCGACCAGCGCGTGCGGGTTGGCCATGCAGGAACGGGGTGTCCTTGCAGGTGCCCGGCTCGGACTCGTCGGCGTTGACGACGAGGTAGTGCGGCTTGGCGCCCTGGCCCTCGGGGCCCTGCGGGATGAAGCCCCACTTCATGCCGGTCGGGAAGCCGGCGCCGCCGCGGCCGCGCAGGCCGGAGTCCTTGACCAGCGCGATGAGCGCGTCGGGCTCCATCGCGAGCGCCTTGGGCAGCGCGGTGTAGCCGCCGTGCGCGGGTGTAGCCGTCGAGCGTGAAGGAGTCGGCGTCGTCCCAGTGGCGGGACAGCACGGGGGTGAAGACCATCAGGCGTCCTGACTGCTGGAGCTCGGGTAGGCGGGCGCGTCGGTGCCGGGCATCGCAGGGGCTCGGTCGCCGCGCTGCTTGGCCAGCTCGAGGCCGGCCAGCGTGGCGCGGGCCGGCCTGCACGCCCTCGTTCGCGCGGCCGTCGGGGAAGCCGGCGAGCACGCGGGAGGCCTGCTTGAAGGTGCACAGGCTGCACGGCCCGCGGGTGGGCGGCGGCGGGCTGCCGGCGCGGCAGCGTCGACGAGCTCGCGCGCCGAGGCGGGCGTCTGGTTGTCGTAGAACTCCCAGTTGACCATCACCACGGGGGCGTAGTCGCAGGCCGCGTTGCACTCGACGTGCTCGAGGCTGATCCGGCCGTCCTCGGTCGTCTCGTTGTGGCCGATCCCGAGGTGCTCCTTGAGGGAGTCCAGGATCGCGTCGCCGCCGAGCACCGCGCAGAGCGTGTTGGTGCAGACGCCGACGTGGTACTCGCCGGCCGGCTGGCGGCGGTACATCGTGTAGAAGGTCGCGACCGCGCCGACCTCGGCCTTGGTCAGGCCGAGCTCCTCCGCGCACATCGCGATGCCGTCGGGGCTGACGTAGCCCTCCACGGACTGCGCGAGGTGCAGCATCGGGAGCAGCGCCGAGCGCGGCTTGGGGTAGCGCGCGATGATCTCGCGCATCTCCTCGCGGGTCTCGGGCGTCAGGCCCCCGGTGTCCGTGCCGGTCATCGGTCGACTCCACCCATGACGGGGTCGATCGAGGCGACCGCGGCGATGGCGTCGGAGAGCATGCCGCCCTCGCACATCGCCGCGGTGGCCTGCAGGTTGGTGAACGATGGGTCGCGCACGTGGACGCGGTACGGCCTCGTGCCGCCGTCGCTGACCACGTGCAAGCCGAGCTCGCCGCGGGGCGACTCGACCGCGGCGTAGACCTGGCCGGCGCGGGACGCGGAAGCCCTCGGTGACCAGCTTGAAGTGGTGGATGAGCGCCTCCATCGAGGTGCCCATGATCTTCTTGACGTGGTCGAGCGACTGGCCCATGCCGTCGGACGCCGAGCGCCAGCTGCGCCGGCCAGGCGATCTTGGTGTCCTCGACCATGACCGGGCCGGGCTCGAGCTTGTCGAGCGCCTGCTCGATGATCTTCAGCGACTCGTGCATCTCCTGCTATGCGGACGAGGAAGCGGCCCCAGCAGTCGGCGTCGGTCGGACGTCGGCGACGTCGAAGTCGTAGTCCTCGTAGCCGCAGTACGGCTCGGTCTTGCGCAGGTCCCAGGCCAGGCCGGCCGAGCGCAGCACCGGGCCGGTGACGCCGAGCGCGAGGCAGCCCTGCACGTCGAGGTGGGCGATGCTTCTGCGTGCGGGCCTGCCAGATCGGGTTGCCGGTGAGCAGGTCGTCGATGCCGCCGAGCTGCTCGGGCAGGATCTCGAGCAGCTCGCGGATCTTCTCGACCGCGCCCGGGCGGCAGGTCCTGGGCGACGCCGCCGGGGCGGACGTACGCGTGGTTCATCCGCAGGCCGGTGATCATCTCGAGCACGTCGAGGATCATGCTCGCGCTCGCGGAAGCCGTTGGTCATGGCGGTGAGCGCGCCGAGCTCCATGCCGCCGGTGGCGAAGGCGACCAGGTGGCTGCTGATCCGGTTGAGCTCCATGCAGAGCACGCGGATCGCCGTGCGCGCGCGGCGGCGCCTCGATGCCGAGCAGCTTCTCGACCGCGAGGCAGTACGCCGTCTCGTTGAAGATCGGCGACAGGTAGTCCATGCGCGTCACGAAGGTGACGCCCTGCACCCAGTTGCGGTACTCGAGGTTCTTCTCGATGCCGGTGTGCAGGTAGCCGATGACGGTGCGGGCGGTCGGTGACGGTCTCGCCCTCGAGCTCCATCACCAGGCGCAGCACGCCGTGCGTCGACGGGTGCTGCGGACCCATGTTGACGACGATGCGCTCGTCGTCGATCGCCGGCGCCGAGCACGCTGTCCCAGTCGCCACCGGTGACCGTGTAGACGGTGCCCTCGGTGGTCTCGCGCGAGCCCGCGCCGCGTAGGCGTCGACGGCGTCGTCGGCGTCGTCGATGCGGCCGCTGCCGTCGTACGTCGTCATGCGTACGACCTCCGCTCGTCGGGCGGCGGGATCTGCGCGCCCTTGTACTCGACCGGCACGCCGCCCAGCGGGTAGTCCTTGCGCTGCGGGTGGCCCTCCCAGTCGTCCGGCATGAGGATGCGGGTGAGGCCCGGGTGGCCGTCGAACGCGACGCCGAACATGTCCCAGCGTCTCGCGCTCGTGGAAGTCGGCCGTCGGGTAGACGCCGGTGACGCTCGCGACGTGCGGGTGCGCCTCGACCGTCACGGCGGTCTCGAGCCGCAGCCGGCGCCGGTAGGTCATCGACATCAGGTGGTAGACGACGTGGAGCCGCTCGGGCTGCGCCGGGTAGTCGACGCCGGAGACGCCGAGCAGCAGCTCGTAGCGGTGGTCCTCGCTGTCGCGCAGGTGCGTGGCAGAGGTCGGCGACCTTGTCGGGCTGGACGTGCAGCGTCAGCTCGCCGCGGTCGACGACGACGCGGGTGACGGCGTCGCCGAAGCCCGGGTAGGCCTCCTCGAGCGCGTCGACGGCCTCGTCGTACCAGCCGCCGAACGGGCGCGGGCGACGACAGCGTCGGCCGGCGTCGCGGCGGACCAGGCCGCCGAAGCCGCTGGTGTCGCCGCCGAAGGCCGCGCCGAACATGTCGGTGCCGGCGCCGGGGTCGCGGGTGACCGCGGCGACGGCGCTGGCGCGCTCCGCGGCGTCGGAGATCGAGCCGGCGGTGGTGGTCGCCACCTCGCCGTCCGGGGCCGGACGGGCGGGAGCGGCCCCTCGTTGGTCGTGCTCATCGCATGAGCTCCGCGCGGAGCGCCTGGCGGGCGGCCTTCTTGCCCTCGGGCGTGTAGCGCGTGCTGCTCGCGACCAGCTCGCGCGGCGCGTAGCCGGGCAGCTCGCGGCGGCGGGCGTTGGCGCCGAGCGGCTCGTCCATGATCTTGTCGTGCAGCTTGAGGATCGCGTCGAGCAGCATCTCCGGCCGCGGCGGGCAGCCGGGCAGGTACATGTCGACGGGGACGATGTGGTCGACGCCCTGGACGATCGCGTAGTTGTTGAACATGCCGCCGCTGCTGGCGCAGACGCCCATCGCGATGACCCACTTGGGCTCGGGCATCTGGTCGTAGATCTGCCGCACGACGGGCGCCATCTTCTGGCTCACCCGGCCGGCGACGATCATCAGGTCGGCCTGGCGCGGCGAGGCGCGGAAGACCTCCATGCCGAAGCGGGCGAGGTCGTAGCGGCCGGCGCCGGTGGCCATCATCTCGATGGCGCAGCAGGCCAGGCCGAACGTCGCCGGCCACAGCGAGCTCTTGCGCGACCAGTTGACGACCTTCTCGACGCTGGTCAGGACGATCGCCGCTGGGGATCTTCTCCTCAAGACCCATGAGCTAGTCCCACTCCAGACCGCCGCGGC
Source organism: uncultured Actinomycetota bacterium (assembly GCA_963844295.1). Lineage (GTDB taxonomy): Bacteria > Actinomycetota > Actinomycetes > Mycobacteriales > SCTD01 > SCTD01. Next base: position 39,903 of record CAWJNR010000002.1, read on the forward strand.
GCCACTCGTAGGCGTACGCGACGAAGACCGTGCCGATGAACAGGACCATCTCGACGAGCCCGAACAGGCCGAGCTGGTCGAACGCGACGGCCCACGGGTAGAGGAAGATCATCTCGATGTCGAAGACGATGAAGAGCATCGCGGTCAGGTAGAACTTGACCGGGAAGCGGCCGCCGCCCATGGGCTGCGGCGTCGGCTCGATGCCGCACTCGTACGCGTCCAGCTTGGCCCGGTTGTAGCGCTTCGGGCCGATGATCGCCGCCGCGCCGACCGACACGACGGCGAAGCCGGCGGCGAGCACGAACAGCACCAGGATCGGCACGTAGTTGTCGAGCACGTGCGTCCCTCCTCCTCAGGTCGTGCGGCGGATCGTGCGGGCTGCCGGGCAGGGTGGTGCGGCAGCGGCGGTCAGCCTAGTCGGGGCGGTCGCCCGCTCAGGCGGCCGGGGCCATCCGTGACAGGCCGTTGATGACGCGGTCCAGGGCGTCGCCTCCGCGCGGGTCGGTGAGGTTGGCGAGCAGCTTCAGCGTGAACTTCATGAGCAGCGGCCGGGGCAGGCCGTACTTGGTCGCGAGCTGCATGACCTGCGGGTTGCCGATGAGCTGCACGAAGACCCGGCCGAGCGTGTAGTAGCCGCCGTACGCCGCCTTCATCTGCGCTCGGGTAGGCCTGCAGCGCGCGCTCGCGGGACGGGCCGTCGGGCCGGGCGAGCGCCTGCGCGGCGACCTCGGCGGCCAGCAGCCCGGACTCCATCGCGTAGGCGATGCCCTCGCCGTTGAACGGGTTGACCGCGCCGCCGGCGTCGCCGACGAGCAGCACGCCGCGGCTGTAGTGCGGGGTGCGGTTGAAGCCCATCGGGAGCGCGCCGCCGCGGACCGGGCCGGTGGCGTGCTCCTCGTCGAACTGCCACTCGCCCGGCATCGCCGCCGGTCCAGCGCGGCCAGCAGCTTCTTGTAGTCGGTGTCCTGCCAGGCCTTGGTGGTGTTGAGGATGCCGAGGCCGACGTTGCTCGTGCCGTCGCCGACGCCGAACACCCAGCCGTAGCCGGGCAGCAGGTCGCCGTCGTCGCCGCGCAGCTCCAGCCAGGACTCGAGCATGTCGTCGTCGTGCCGCGGGCTCTCGAAGTAGCGGCGGACGGCCACGCCCATCGGGCGGTCGTCGCGCTTCTGGATGCCCAGGCTGAGGGCGAGCCGGGCGCTGCTGCCGTCGGCGGCGATGACGAGCGGGGCGCGGAAGGTCGTCTCGACCTTGCTCCGGGCCGACCTTGGCGGTGACGCCGACGACCCGGCCGGCCGCGTCGAGCACCGGCCCGGTGACGGTGGTGTGCTCCTGCAGGCGGGCGCCGGCCTTCTGCGCGGCGCGCGCGAGCAGCTCGTCGAAGTCCAGCCGCGGGCGCACCAGGCCGTAGTCGGGGTAGCTCGCGAGCTCCGGCCAGGGCAGCTCGAGCCGCATCGCCGCCGCCGATGATCCGCAGGCCGCGGTTGCGGATGAAGCCGTTGTCCTCGCTGGTGTCGATGCCCAGGTCGACCAGGCTCTTCACGGCGCGCGGGGTGAGCCCGTCGCCGCAGACCTTCTCGCGCGGGAAGCCGGTCTTCTCGAGCAGCAGGACGTCGAGGCCGGCCTGCGCGAGCCGGTGCGCCGTCGCGCTGCCGCCCGGGCCGGCGCCGACGACGATGACGTCAGCGTCCGTGCGTCATCGTCGAGCTCCTCGAGGTCCGGCGCTTGTGAAATCCTTCACAAGCGAGTGTAGGCCGGGCGCCGGGAGGGCGCCCGGCGCGTCAGCAGAGTCGGTGCGTCAGGCGGGTCGGGTGCCGCGGTGCAGGGCGACGATGCCGCCGGTGAGGTCGCGCCAGGCCGACCGAGCCCCAGCCGGCCCGCTGCAGGTGCCCGGCCAGCGCGGCCTGCGCCGGCCAGGCCCGGATCGACTCGGCCAGGTAGACGTAGGCGGCCGGGTCGCTGCTCACGCGGCGGGCGACGGCCGGCAGCGCCTTCATCAGGTACTCGACGTAGACCGTGCGGAACGGCGCCCACGTCGGGTGGCTGAACTCGCAGACCACCAGCCGCCCGCCCGGCCGGGTCACCCGCAGCAGCTCGCGCAGCGCGCGGTCGACGTCTGCGGTGTTGCGCAGGCCGAAGGAGATCGTCACGGCGTCGAACGACGCGTCGGCGAAGGGCAGGCGCAGCGCGTCGCCGGCGACCAGCTCGACGCCCTCGTGACCGGCGCGCTTGCCGACCGGCGAGCATGCCGAGCGAGAAGTCGCAGCCGACGACGTCGGCGCCGGTGCGGGCCAGCGCCGCGCTGCTGGTGGCGGTGCCGGCGGCGAGGTCGAGCACGCGCTCGCCCGGGCGCGAGGTCCAGCGCCTGCGCGACGGCGGTGCGCCAGCCGCGGTCCTGCCCCAGCGACAGCACGGTGTTGGTGAGGTCGTAGCGCGCCGCCACCTCGTCGAACATGGCGGCGACCTCGGCCGGGTCCTTGTCGAGCGTCGCGCGGGTCATGCCCTCCATCCTCGCGGTCCCGCGCCGCGGCTGCCGGTCGTACGGCGGTGAGATGGCTCTCCGACGCCGGGGCCGGCAGGGGCGGGAGGGGGCGGGGCGGCGGCGGAGGCGGCGGCGGCGGCGGAGGGTGGCGGAGGCGGCGCTCCCGGTGCAGGCTGCCGGGGCGGTGCATGACCCGGGCTCCCACCGGGGAGGGCACCGCGCGACGGCGCGGGTCCCCGCGCCCGCCCACCCTGCTTGGAGGCCTCCTTGACCACGCTGCGCGACGAGGACATCACCACCACCACGAACGAGCTCCCCGGCGGCGACGCCGACCAGGGGGACAGCGACGAGACCCAGGTCGACCCGGCGGGCGTGGACCCGGCCGGCACCGACCCGGGCTCGGGCGGCGGCGGCGACGCCGACCAGGGCGACTCCGGTGAGACGCAGGTCGACCCCGCGGGCGTCGACCCGGCCGGCAGCGACCCCGCCGGCAGCTAGGACGACAGCAGCAGACCGGGTCCGGGCCGGCACCCCTGCGGGTGCCGGCCCGACCTGTCCCCGCGCTCCCCTGACCTCCCGGAGGCACCGTGACCGTCCCCGCCGCCGTCCCCCCGGCCGTCCCCGCTGCCTCGGCGTCCGCTCCGTCGGCCCTGGCGCGCGCGATCAGCGTCGACGTGGACGCCTTCGCCGCCGAGCACTGGTCGCGCACCCCCCTGCTCTCGCGGGCGAAGGAGCTGCCGAGGGCCTTCGACGACCTGCTGTCACCCGCCGACGTCGACGAGCTGGTGGCCGACCGGGCGCTGCGCTCGCCCTTCTTCCGCACGGTCCGGGAGGGCGGCGGCCTGCCGCTGCCCACGCGCACCGTCACCGCCGGGGCACGGCGCATCGGCGACCTCGTGGACCCGCAGGCCCTCGCGGCGCAGTACGCCGACGGGGCCACCCTCGTCCTGCAGTCGGTGCACCGGATGCACCCGCCGGTCGCCCGCTTCTGCCGCGAGCTGGCCACCGAGCTGGGCCACCCCACGCAGTGCAACGCCTACCTGACCCCCGGCGGCGAGCATCAGGGCTTCGACTACCACCACGACACCCACGACGTCTTCGTGCTGCAGGTCAGCGGCCGGAAGCGGTGGATCGTCTACGAGCCGGTCGTGCGTCTCCCGCTGCCCAGCCAGCCGCAGGCCGGCGCGCACCTCGTGCCCGAGGGCGCCGAGCCGCTGCTCGACGTCGAGCTGGAGGCCGGGGACGCGCTCTACCTGCCGCGCGGCTACGTCCACGCCGCGCTCACCACCGACGAGGACTCCGTCCACCTCACCGTGGGCGTGCTGTCCACGACCTGGTACGACGTCCTGTCCGACGTCGCCGCCCTGGCCGGTCGGGACGAGACCTTCCGCGACGCCCTGCCGGTGCAGCCGGCGCAGCGGCTGGGCGAGCTGCTCCCGGCCTTCCTGCGCCGGACCGCCGACTGGCTCGACGCCCTGCCGGTCGAGGACGTCGAGCAGGTGGCCCGCCGGCGGCTCGCCAGCTCGATCCCCGTCGAGCCGGTGTCGCTGCTCGCCACCGCCGCGGCCGTGCGGCACCTGTCGCCGTCGACCGGTCTGCGCCCGCGGGCCGGGCTGGCCGACGACGCTCCGCGTCGAGGGCGACCAGGTGGTGCTGACCGCCCCCGGCCGGACCGTGCGGCTGCCCGCCTTCACCGAGCCGGCGCTGCGCCGGCTGCTGGCGGGGCCGTGCACGCCGGCCGACCTGCCCGAGCTCGACGAGCAGAGCGCGCTCGTCCTGGCCCGCCGGATGCTCCGCGAGGGCGTCGTCCTGCCGGTCTGAGAGCCGTTCTCACGGCAGTTCGGCACTCCTCGCATGGTCGCCACGCCGACCCGGTCAGCACACCCGCCCGGGTGGGCGCATCCCACGACGCCGGCTCTGCCCGTTGTCGGCGCTCCCGCGTCCGCACTCGGGCCTGGGTCGGCACACTGAGTGGGCGCCTCTCGGCGTCTGTCCCGTCCGGCGGGCACCCCTGCTGTCAGCAGTCGGTCCTTGGTCGGCGCACTGAGTGGGCGCCTCTCGGCGTCTGTCCCGTCCGGCGGGCGGCCCCCGGGCACTGCGCCAGCACGGCAGATGTGACTGCGTGGCTGCTTCCACAGCTGCGGCGCCTGCGTCCACAGCTCGGGCAACGACCTGGAGCTGCACCCGCTCAGCATCCAGGGTCCGGCTGTGCTCCTGCCCTCCCTGCTCCGCGACGCCCGGCGCCGGGGAGGGCTGTCCATCCGCGCGGCTGCCGAGGCCGCGGGGGTGCCCCGGACGACCTGGGCGCGGTGGGAGGCAGGTGACGGGTCTCCGACCGCGACGCGCCTGGACGAGGTGCTGGCGGCGCTCGGGTACGACCTGCGGCTCACGGAGCGGGCCATCGAACCGAGGGGCGAGGCGGCGGTCCGACGGCACGTGAGCCGGAGCCTGACCGAGAGGGCACGAGAAGCCCTGGCAGAGCAGTACGACGCCGTCGTCACGGCCTGCCGAAAGCACCCCCGGCTCCTGTCCGGCCCAGCTGCGGTGGGCCTCTGGGTCCCCGGCGTCGTCGCGCGAGGGCCACTGCCGCTGCCTCGCGCAGCAACCCGCCGGGGCACCGTGGCCCTGCACCTGACCTCGACGGGCGGACCGGCGGTGGCGCACGTGCCGACCCCCGCGATGCTGATCACCGACGGAGCCCACGAGCACTGGCCGGGACTCACGACGGCAGAACGGCTGCTGAGCGAGGAGAGCCGCCGCGACGCCGCCGGACGCCGCTCCCCCGGGCACCGGGACCCGGACGAGGAGCGCGAAGCGCGAGACCTCGCGCCCACGCTCACCTGGGGCGCGACCGTCCGTACCCCGGTCTCGCCGTCCGACAGCCGGGCCTGGCGGCTGGGCTCAGCGGTCAGCCTCGACCAGCAGCTGGTCGCGCGCGGGTTCCCGAAGCGCCACGAGCCCTGGATGCGGGGCAGCCGACCCTGACGCGGCAGAGACCACCGGCGACCCGTGGCCCCCACCGACGACGACGAGAGGTAGGCATCGCGGCTGGAGGTGAGACTTTGGTCGTCGCGCAGGGTGTCCGCCGGTCGGGACAGCTGCCCCCTGTCGGCCCGCCCCTTCAGACCGCCCGCCGGGTGTCCGCCTGTCGGGACAGCTGCCCCCTGTCGGCCCGCCCCTCAGACCGCCCGCCGGGTGTCCGCCTGTCGGGACAGCTGCCCCCTGTCGGCCCGCCCCTCAGACCGCCCGCCGGGTGTTCGCCAGACGGGACACCTGCCGACAGGGCCGCACGCAGCGCCTTGCCCGAGCACTGCTGCGTCCGACCCCGCCGGCCGTTCCTACGGGTGTCCGCAGGACGGGACAGCTGCCGAGACGGGCGCGCCCTGTTGCTCGACTCCTCGTGATGGCCACCCCCTGGCACCGCCCCACGCCGGCCGTTCCACCGGGTGTCCGCGAGACGGGACAGCTGCCGAGACGGGCGCACTCTGTTGCCCGACCACTCGTGCTGGCCGAGCCCTCACGCCGCCCGGCCACGCTCGCGGGGTCGACGGGCCGCCCCCTCGGAGCGGCCGCAGTACCGGCTCAGGCGCCGAGGGACAGGCCGGCGGCGAGCAGGGCGCTGTAGGCCAGCTGGAGCTTGCCGGTCCCGGCCAGCACCGGCACCAGGTCACGCCCGCCGACGCCGCGGCGGACGACGCGGAGCGGGCCGAGGGCGAGCGGTGCGGCGAGCAGGGCGAGCAGCGACCACGGCGTCGCCGCCACCAGCGCGACCGCGACGACGAAGGCCACCGCGACCAGCGCGACGTAGAAGGTCCGGGTGCGCGGGTCGCCGAGCACGACGGCCAGGGTGCGCTTGCCCGCTCCGGTGTCGGTCGGGATGTCGCGCAGGTTGTTGGCCACGAGGATCGCGCAGGCCAGCGCCCCGCACGCCACGCCGCCGAGCAGCGACGGCCAGGTGAGCCGCTCGAGCTGGACGTAGGTCGTGCCGAGGACCGCGACGAGGCCGAAGAAGACGAAGACCGAGACCTCGCCCAGGCCGCGGTAGCCGTACGGCGACGCGCCACCCGTGTAGCCCCAGGCGGCGGCGATCATCACCGCGCCCAGGACGACCAGCCAGAGCGTCGTGAGCAGGGCGAGGACGAGCCCGGCGACGGCGGCGACGCCGAAGCAGGCGAACGCCGCTGCCTTGACGGCCCCCGGCGTCGCAGCGCCCGATCCCACCAGCCGCATCGGCCCGACCCGGTCGGTGTCGGTGCCGCGCACGCCGTCGCTGTAGTCGTTGGCGTAGTTGACGCCGACCTGCAGCGCCAGCGCGACCACGAGGGCGAGCAGGGCGTGCCCGGGCCGGAAGGACCCGGCCAGCGCCGCCGCGCCGCTGCCGACCAGGACGGGGGCGACCGCGGCGGGCAGCGTCCGCGGGCGCGCACCGGCCAGCCAGTCGGCCGCGGACGTCACGACCGGCCCCCGTCGTCGGCAGCCGCGGTGGGGTGCGGCGGTACCGCAACGAGGCTCATCCGGTCGATCTTGCCGGACGCGAGCAGCGGCAGGGCGCCCACCACGCGCAGCTCCCGGGGTGCGGCGGCGCGGGGCAGCCCGGCCGCGACGTGCGCGCGGGCCTGCTCGAGCGTCAGCGACGCACCGGGCCGGAGCACCACGACGGCGACGACGCGGGCGCCCCACTCCTCGTCCGGCACCCCGACGACGGCGACGTCCGCGACGGCGGGGTGCTCGCCCAGCACGGCCTCGACCGCCGCCGGAGCGACCTTCTCCCCGCCGGTGACCACGAGGTCGTCGGCCCGGCCCAGGACGACGAGCCGGTCGTCGTCCCAGCGCCCGACGTCGGCGGTCGTGAAGGCGTCGCCGTCGAACACCTCCGCGGTCAGGTCGGGCCGCAGCCGGTAGCCACGAGCCACGACGGGCCCGGACAGCCGGATCCGCTCCCCCACCTCGACCCTCACCCCGGGCAGCGGCCGGCCGTCGTAGACGCAGCCCCCGCTCGTCTCGCTCATGCCGTACGTCGTCACGACCCGCACGCCGGCCTCGCGCGCCGCCGCGAGCAGCCCGGCGGGGGCGGCGGCGCCGCCGAGCAGCACGGCGTCGTACGACCGTCAGGGCGGGGCTGGCGAGCAGGCGGCGCAGCTGGGTGGGGACGAGGGAGACCAGGCGTCGCGGCCCGTCCAGCCGGGCGGTCGCCGCCTCGAAGGACTCCACGGTCGTCGGGCCGTCGAGCACCACCGGCGTCGTGCCGGCCAGCAGCGACCGGACCAGGACCTGCAGCCCGCCGACGTGCGTCGAGGGGATCGCCAGCAGCCACTGCCCCTCGCCGACCACCGCCGCCGTCGCGAGAGCGGAGGCGCGCAGGTTGTCGGCGGTGAGCAGCACCCCCTTCGGCTCGCCGGTCGACCCGGAGGTCGGCACGACGACCGCGACGTCGTCGGACTCGAGCGGCTCGTCCGGTCGCAGCGCCGCGAGCACCCGCGGCTCCGTCGTCGGGAGCAGCGCGGGGCCGGTGCCGTCGAGCGCGGCCGCGAGACGCTCCAGGGTGGCCGGCGCCGCGAGCAGCCGGCGCACTAGAAGTAGTACGGGTAGGGCGTCCAGTCGGGGTCGCGCTTCTCCAGGAAGGCGTCGCGGCCCTCGACCGCCTCGTCGGTCATGTAGGCCAGGCGGGTCGCCTCACCGGCGAAGACCTGCTGGCCGACCATCCCGTCGTCCACGGCGTTGAAGGCGAACTTCAGCATCCGCTGCGCGGTCGGGGACTTGCGGCAGATCGCCTGCGCCCACTCGACGGCGACCCTCTCGAGGTCGGCGTGCGGGACGACCTCGTTGACCGCGCCCATCCGGTGCATCTGCTCAGCGGTGTAGTCACGGCCGAGGAAGAAGATCTCGCGGGCGAACTTCTGGCCGACCTGCCGGGCGAGGCCGGCGCTGCCGTACCCGCCGTCGAAGTGACCCGACGTCGGCGTCGGTCTGCTTGAAGCGGGCGTGCTCGGCGCTGGCCAGGGTGAGGTCGCAGACGACGTGCAGGCTGTGGCCGCCGCCGGCCGCCCAGCCCGGCACGACGCAGATGACGACCTTGGGCATGGTCCGGATCAGCCGCTGCACCTCGAGGATGTGCAGCCGGCCGGCGCGTGCCGGGTCGACGGTCTCGGCGGTCTCGCCGGCGGCGTACTGGTAGCCCGAGCGACCGCGGATGCGCTGGTCGCCGCCGGAGCAGAAGGCCCAGCCGCCGTCCTTGGGCGACGGGCCGTTGCCGGTGAGCAGGACGCAGCCGACGTCGGGCGACATGCGGGCGTGGTCGAGCGCGCGGTAGAGCTCGTCGACCGTGCCGGGGCGGAAGGCGTTGCGCACCTCCGGGCGGTCGAAGGCGATGCGCACGACCATCCCGTCGCGGCCCTCGGCGGTGTGCCGGTGGTAGGTGATGTCCGAGAAGTCGAACCCCGGGACCTCGCGCCACGACGCGGCGTCGAACAGCTCTGACACAGTGGCGTCCACGCGCCGACAGTAGAGGGGGACGAGTGCTCGACCTCCTCGAGGTCCACGTCGTCGCGGTCCCGATGCGGGTGCGGTTCCGCGGCATCGACGTCCGCGAGGCGCTGCTGGTGCGCGGCCCCGCCGGCTGGGGCGAGTTCTCGCCCTTCGCGGAGTACGACGACGTCGAGGCGGCGCGCTGGCTCGCGGCGGCGCTGGAGTCGGCACGCGGTGACCTGCCCGCTGCGGTGCGCGACGAGGTGCCGGTCAACGCGACGGTGCCGGCCGTGCCGGCCGCGGACGTGCCCGGCGTGCTGGCCCGCTTCCCCGGCTGCACCACGGCCAAGGTGAAGGTCGCGCAGGCCGGTCAGGCCCTGTCCGACGACGTCGAGCGGGTCGCCGCGGTGCGCGACGTGCTCGGCCCCACCGGCCGGGTGCGGGTCGACGCCAACGGCGCGTGGACGCTGGCCGACGCGCGCCGGGCCGTCGCGGCACTGGAGGCCTTCGGCCTCGAGTACGTCGAGCAGCCGTGCGCCGAGGTCGAGGACCTCGCGCTGCTCCGGGTGGCGCTGGCCCGGGCCGGTGTCGAGGTCCTCGTCGCGGCCGACGAGAGCGTGCGCCGGGCCGAGGACCCGCTGCGGGTCGCCCGCGCTCGGGGCCGCCGACGTGGTGGTGCTCAAGGTCGCGCCGCTGGGCGGGGTGCGGCCGGCGCTGGAGATCGCGCAGGAGTGCGGGCTGCCGGTGGTGGTCTCCAGCGCGCTGGAGACCTCGGTGGGGATCCGGGCGGGCGTGGCCCTCGCGGCGGCGCTGCCGGAGCTGCCCTACGCCTGCGGGCTCGCGACGACCAGCCTGCTCACCGGCGACGTCGTCACCGACACGCTGGACGGTCGCGGCGGGACGATCCCGGTGCGCGACGCGCTGGCGCCGGACCCCGACCTGCTCGAGCGCTGGGCCGCCCCGGCCGACCGGCAGCGGTGGTGGCGCGAGCGGCTGGCGCGCTGCCTGGAGCTGGTCCCGGCAGACTGAGCCGGTGAACCCCTCGACCGCGCTGGCCCGCGTGCTCGTCGACGAGCTCGTGCGGGGCGGTGTCCGCGAGGCGGTGCTGTCGCCCGGCTCGCGGTCGGCACCGCTCGCCTTCGCGCTGCACGCCGCGGACCGCGCCGGCCGGCTGCGGCTGCACGTGCGCATCGACGAGCGGTCGGCCGGCTTCCTCGCGCTCGGGCTGGCCAAGGCGTCCGGGCAGCCGGTGCCGGTCGTCACGACGAGCGGCACCGCCACCGCGAACCTGCACCCCGCGGTGCTGGAGGCCGCGCACGCCGGGGTGCCGCTGCTGCTGCTGACCGCCGACCGCCCGCCCGAGCTGCGCGGGAGCGGCGCGAACCAGACCGTCGACCAGCTCGGCCTCTACGGCCGGCGCGTCCGGCTGTTCCTCGAGCTCGGCACCCCGACCGAGCGGGCCGGCGACAACGCCTCCTGGCGCTCGCAGGCCTGCCGGGTGCTGGCCGCCGCCAGCGGCGAGCTCGGCACCCCGGCCGGCCCGGTCCACGTGAACCTCGGGCCTGCGCGAGCCGCTGGTGCCGGACGACGACGCTGGCCTGGGTCGAGCCGCTGGACGGCCGGCCCGACGGCGCGCCGTGGACCGCCCGGGTGCCGGCCGCCCCCGCGGCCGCACCCGTCGACGACCTGCCCGCCCGCACCGTCGTCGTCCTGGGCGACGGCCCTCGCGAGCAGGCGGTGGCGGCCCTCTCGCTCGCCCGCCGCCGCGGCTGGCCGGTCGTCGCCGAGCCGTCGTCCGGCGCGATCCCGACCGCCGAGGTGCTGCTCGTCCCGGAGCTGCTGCTGGGCGTGGCGGACTGGGTCGCGGCGCACCGCCCGGACCGGGTGCTCGTGGTCGGGCGGCCCACGCTGTCCCGCGTCGTCGGCCGGCTGGCCGCCGGGTCGCCCTGCGACGTCGTCACCCGGCTCGGCAGCTGGCCGGACCCGACCGGCGCCGCGTCCCGCGTGCTGCCGGCCGTGCCGTCGTACGCCGGCGGGCCGGTCGACCCGGACTGGCTGCCGACCTGGCAGGCGGCGGCGTACGCGGCGGACGACGCCGCGGCCGAGGTGCTCGAGAAGGCGGTCGCCGCCGCGGACGGCGTGGTCGAGCCGGTCGTGGCGGGGCAGGTCGCGGCGGCCGCAGCCGGCGCGACCGAAGGCGCCGAGGGCGGGCTGCTCGTCGTGGGCAGCTCCAAGCCGGTGCGCGACCTGTTCCTGGCCGGCCCCCAGGCGGGGCTCACCGTGCTGGCCAACCGCGGGGTCGCCGGCATCGACGGGATGGTGTCCACCGCCGTCGGTGCGGCGCTCGCCCACGGCGGCCCGGCGTACGCGCTGCTCGGGGACCTGACGTTCCTGCACGACGCCAACGGGCTGGTGCTCGGTCCGGACGAGCCGCGGCCGGACCTCACGGTCGTCGTCGTCAACAACGACGGCGGCGCGATCTTCGGGCTGCTCGAGCAGGGCGGCCCGGAGCACGCGGAGGCCTTCGAGCGGGTCTTCGGCACCTCGCACGGCGTCGACCTCGCCGCGCTGTGCGCCGCGACCGGGACCCCGCACGTCCGGGTCGAGGACCTCGTGGCGCTGGACGACGCGCTCGCACCGGCGCCCGGGCTCCGCGTGGTCGAGGTCGCCACCGACCGCACCGCCGCCGTCGAGCTCGACCGCCGGGTGCGTGCCGCCGTCGCGGAGGCGCTGCGCTAGACAGGCCGCATGACGACGTACGTCTCGACCGGCTCCGGCGCCTGGACCGAACCCGGGGCGTACGAGGTGGCGCCGGGGGTGCACCGCGTCCCGCTGCCGCTGCCCGACGACGGGCTGCGCGCGATCAACGTCTACGTCCTGACCACGCCGGACGGGCTGGTGCTGGTCGACGGCGGCTGGGCGATCCCCGCCGCGCGCGAGGTGCTGGCGGCCTCGCTCGCCGAGCTGGGCGCGACGGTCGCCGACATCACCCGCTTCCTGGTCACGCACGTGCACCGCGACCACTACACGCAGGCCGTCGTGCTGCGGCAGGAGACCGGCGCGCACGTCGGTCTCGGGCTGGGCGAGAAGCCGGTGCTCGACCTGCTGCAGGCGCCCGACCGCGCTCCGCTCGCCGGTCAGCTCGACGGGCTGCGTGCCGCGGGCGCCGCCGAGCTCGCCGAGCTCATCGGCGAGCGGTCGAAGGGGCACCGGGTCGACCAGCAGCAGTGGCAGTCGCCCGACACCTGGCTGGAGCCCGGCCCGCTGCCGCTGCCCGGCGGCCGGGTGCTCGAGGCCGTCGCCACGCCCGGCCACACCGCCGGCCACCTCGTCTTCCACGACCTCGAGGGCGCGCTGCTGTTCGCCGGCGACCACGTGCTGCCGACGATCACCCCGTCGATCGGCTTCGAGCCGGTGCTCTCGCCCGACCCGCTCGGGGCGTTCCTGCGCTCGCTCGCGGTGGTGCGCGCGCGCCCGGACGCCCTGCTGCTGCCGGCGCACGGGCCCGTCGCGCCCAGCGCCCACGCCCGGGTCGACGAGCTCGTGGACCACCACGGGCGACGCCTGGAGCAGACCGAGAGCGCCTGCGCAGCAGGGGCTTCCAGCACCGTTCGAGGTGGCCGGTCAGCTGACCTGGACCCGCCGGGAGCACCGGCTGACCGACCTCGACCCGTTCAACACGATGCTGGCGGTGTTCGAGACCGGGGCGCACCTGGAGCTGCTCGTCGCGCAGGGCCGGCTGGCCGTGACCGTCGAGGACGGCGTCGAGCGCTACCGCCCGGTCTAGCCGTGGACGCGCAGGAGGTGGTCGGCCGGCGCCTGGCGGCGAACGGCCTGTCCGGCCCACCGCGCTCCTCCCCCGCCGACGTCGTGCGGCACCTGCTCGCCGTGCAGTCGCAGGACGTGCACCCGTCGGCGTGGGCCGTCGGGCAGCGCTGCGGGGCCTCGGAGGCGGAGGTGCAGCGCGCCCGCGCGGAGGGCCGCCTGCTGCGCACGCACGTGCTCCGGACGACCTGGCACGACGTCGCCCCGGAGGACCTGCGCTGGCTGCTGAGGCTCACCGGCGGTCGGGTCCACGCGCAGACCGCTCGTGCCCGGGCCGACGAGGGCCTGACGGACGAGGTGCTGGCGACCGGCCGACGCGTCCTGGACGCGGCGCTGCCCGGACGGCACCTCACCCGTCCGCAGGTCGGCGAGCTGCTGCGCGGGCAGGGGCTCGAGCTGGGGACCCGCGCGCTCGGCTTCCTGCTCATGACGCTCGAGCTGCAGGGACAGCTGTGCAGCGGGGCTCCCGTCGGACGGACCCAGACCTACGCGCTGCTGGACGAGCGGGTGGGGCCGGCGCCGGACCGCGACCCGGAGGAGGCGACGGCCGAGCTGGTGCTGCGCTTCCTGCGCGGGCACGGGCCTGCGACCGTGAAGGACCTGGCCTGGTGGTCCAGCCTGCTGGTGCGCGACCTGCGGGCGGCGCTCGCCGGGCTGGGCGGAGCGGTCCGCAGCGACCGGGTGGAGGAGCTCGAGCTGTGGTCGGCGGCCGACGCCCCGCCGCCGGGACAGCCGACGGGCACTCAGCTGGTGCAGGCCTACGACGAGCACCTCGTGGCCTTCACCGAGAGCAAGGCGCTGGTCGACCCGACGCGGGCGACGTCGAGCCGGAACGGCCCGTACCTCGCCGTCGTGCTGCAGGACGGCCGCGTCGCCGGCTCGTGGCGGCGGCTGCCGCGGGCGGGGCACGTGGTCGTCGAGGCGCTGCTCGTCCAGCCGGTGACCGGGCTCGAGGAGGCGGCGCAGGCGTACGGCGCGTTCGTCGGCCTGCCGGTGGAGCTGCGGGTCGTCCGCTAGCCCTGCAGCGCGTGGCGCTGTCAGCCCTGCAGCGCGTCGCGCATGGGGACGAGCTTGGCGTTGCTCTCCGCCAGCTCGTGCAGCGGCTGGGAGCCCGCGACGATGCCGCAGCCGGCGAACAGCCGCAGCCGGCTCGGGTCCTGCGGGTCGACCTCCGCGCAGCGCAGGGCGATCCCCCACTCCCCGTCGCCGGACGCGTCCAGCCAGCCGACCGGCCCGGCGTACCGGCCGCGGTCCATCCCCTCGAGGTCGCGGATCAGCTCCAGCGCCACCTCGGTCGGGGCGCCGCACACGGCCGCGCTGGGGTGCAGCGAGGCCACGAGCTGCAGGGAGGTGGCCCCGTCGTGCACCACGCCCCGGACGTCGGTCGCGAGGTGCATGACGTTGCGCAGCTCGAGCACGAACGGTGCGCTCGGCACCTCCACCTCGCGGCAGTGCAGGGCGAGCGCGTCGACCACCGACCGCACGCCGTAGCCGTGCTCCTCGACGTCCTTGATCGAGCGGGCCAGCGCGGCGCCGCGGCGGCTGTCCTGGTTCGCGTCGCCGGTGCGGCGCAGGGTGCCGGCGAGCACGCGCGACGTGGCGACGCCGTCCTCGAGCCGCAGCAGCATCTCCGGCGTCGCGCCGAGCAGGCCGTCGACGGAGAAGGCCCAGCAGCCCGGGTAGTCGCGCTCGAGCTGCTGCAGCGGCCAGCGCACGTCGACCGCGGCCTCGGCGCGGGCCTCGAGGTCGCGGGCCAGCACCACCTTGTCGACCGCGCCGGCCGTGATCCGGGCGACCGCGTCGCCGACCGTCGCCATCCACTGCGCGCCGGTGACGGCGCCGTCGGCGAAGACGACCGACTGCGGCGCGCGGGCGGGGGTCCGGTGCGGGCAGTCCGGCGTCGGCGCCGCCCACGGTGGTCGACCACCAGGTGCCGTCACGGTGCCCGACCACGACCTCCGGCACGACCAGCACCGAGGACCCCGTCGCGGGGTCGAAGGCGAACGAGCCGAAGGCGACGAGCCCGGTGCCGGGCACGCCCACCTCGTCGGACACCTCGGCGCGACCGACGAGCGCGTCCCACCAGGCCTGCGCCTCGGGGAAGCGGCCGGGACCGGCGAGCTCGAGTCGGGCGGCGCAGCCCCAGCCGACCAGTCCCTCGCCGTCCTGCACCCAGGCGAGCGCGCCGTCCTCCGGCAGCAGCTCGAGCAGCCCGCGACCGGCCGCCTGCGCCGGGTCCAGGCGCACCGTGGAGACGGTGAGCAGGGACTGCGCCGGGGCCGTGAGCACACCCCAGCGTAGGCACCGCCGGGAGCAGGGGCACGCCGGACGCGACGCCGCATCGCGGCGTCGGCTGCCGGGTCGTACGGTGGGCTCGATGACAGAGCTGTGCTCGGCGAGCTCCCGCGCGCGCGCCGAGCCCCTCACGGCGACTGCCAGCCGGGTCGCGCGGTGGCTGCTCGTCGAGCACCGCGGGGCGTGGGGGCCGCAGTCGGTGCCCTCCTCCCGGATGCCCAAGGAGGTCGCCCGCCGCCTGGCCGAGACCGCCGCCGCCGACGGTGCGCGGCTGCTGCTCGTGCGCCGCCCGGCGGGCGTGACGGATGAGGCCGGGCGCTGGGTGTTCAGCATCGACAGCCGCCCGGGGCGCGAGCAGGTGCTCGCCCGGCACGTCGAGACCGACGCCGAGCTGCTCGCGCTGTCCCCCGCCGACCCGGCCGGCTGGCAGCCGTACGACGGCGACCTCTACCTGGTCTGCACCCACGGCCGGCACGACCGCTGCTGCGCGCTGCGTGGCCGGCCGGTCGCGCAGGCGCTCGCCGCGGTGCACCCCGAGCGGACCTGGGAGTCCTCCCACGTCGGCGGTGACCGGTTCGCCGCGAACGTCATCGTGCTGCCCGAGGGGCTCTACCTCGGGCAGGTCGAGGCCGGCGCCGCCGTCCGCGTGATCGCCGACCTGGCCGAGGGCAGGCTGCCGCCGGGGCACGTGCGCGGGCGCTCCAGCCTGCCGCTGCCGACGCAGGCGGCCCAGCAGTTCGCCCGCGAGGCGCTCGCCCGCTGGGGCACCGCCGAGCTGGGCCTGGTCTCTCAGGAGGTCGCCGGGACCGACACCTGGCGGGTGCGGCTCGGCGCACCGGACGTCGAGGTGGTGGTGCGCTACGAGCGCAGCACCGACGGCGAGCGCCACCTGCTCACCTGCGGCGCCGACGCGGCCAAGCCGGTGCCGGTCTTCCGCCAGGTGTCGCTCACCGAGCTCTGACCTCGCAGGCGCGGTCAGCCCGCGGGCTGCCACAGCTGGACGGAGTTGCCCTCCGGGTCGTGCAACGAGGCGAAGCGGCCGTTGGGGTAGGACTGCTCGTCGACCTCGACGGCGACGCCCGCCCGCTCCAGCTGGGCGACCATCGCGTCCAGGTCGTCCACCCGGAAGTTGACGCCGAAGCCGCGCGGGCCCAGGTGCGGGCTGTCGTGGTGCTCCGGGCCGAAGGCGGCGAAGACCGTCGGACCGGCCTGCTGGTGCCACTCCGCCTCGTCGTAGTCGGGCGGTGGGGCGCCCACGCCCAGGTGCTCGGCGTACCACTGCTGGAGGAGACCGGCGTCCCGTGCCGCGAAGAACACGCCGCCGATGCCGACCACCCGTTCCATGCAACGACCCTCCCACGCGGCCTGCGCATGACTCGTACCGCTTGATCGTCAGAAGGATCCGTGCGCTCAGCCGCCCGCCGCACGCCCTACGGGACGAGATCTTCTGTCGATCACCGCCGTCGAGGGCTGTGCACGCCGCCAGGGCTAGTGCGGCTGGCCCTCCGGCGGCATCAGGCCCGCGTCCCCGGCGTCCGGTCCCGCAGCAGCACCGGCAGCCGCACCCGCGGGCACGGCGGCCAGCGCGTCCTCGACCGACATCGGCGTGAGCTGCCCCGACGCGACCTGCTCGGCCCAGTGGCAGGCGACGGTGTGGTCGGCCGCCACCCCCGGCACGGTGCGCAGCAGCGGCACCTCGTCGTGGCAGCGGGTCGGCTGGCGCCACGGGCAGCGGGTGTGGAAGCGGCAGCCCGACGGCGGGTCCGCCGCCGACGGGATGTCGCCGCGGAGCAGGATCCGCTCCCGGCTGTCCTCGACCTCCGGGTCCGGGATCGGGATCGCCGACAGCAGCGAGCGGGTGTACGGGTGCAGCGGCGCGTCGTACAGCCCGTCGGACGGGGCGACCTCGACCACGGCGCCGAGGTACATCACGGCGATGTCGTCGCTGATGTGGCGCACGACGGCCAGGTCGTGGGCGATGACGACGTAGGTCAGGCCGAGCCGCTCCTGCAGCTCCTCGAGCAGGTTGACCACCTGCGCCTGGATCGAGACGTCCAGGGCGGAGACCGGCTCGTCGGCGATGATCAGCTCGGGGTTCAGGGCGATGGCGCGGGCGATGCCGACGCGCTGGCGCTGCCCGCCGGAGAACTCGTGCGGGTAGCGGTTGGCGGCGGTGGCCGGCAGCCCGACGAGGTCGAGCAGCTCGCGCACGCGGGCGTCGTACGGCCCCTTGACGCCGTGCGTGCGCAGCGGCTCGGACAGGACGCGACTCGACCGACTGGCGCGGGTCGAGCGACGCGAGCGGGTCCTGGAACACCATCTGCATCCGCCGGCGCATCGCGCGCAGGTCGCGGGCGCCGAGCGTGGACAGGTCGGTGCCGTCGAAGACGACCGAGCCCTCGGTGATCGGCTCGCAGCTGCAGGACGGCGCGGCCGAGGGTGCTCTTGCCGCAGCCGGACTCGCCGACGACGCCGAGCGTGCGGCCGCTTCTCGACGGACAGGTCGACGCCGTCGACGGCGCGGACGTGCGCCGACCGTGCGCTCGAGCAGGATCCCCTTCTTGATCGGGAAGTGGACCTTGAGCCCGCGGACCTCAAGCAGGCTCAGCGGCGTCGGCGCCCGTCGCTCGCGGGCACCACGCGTTCGCACGTCGACTCGGCACGGGGTTGACGCAGCGGACCAGGTGCGAGGTCCCGACGCCCGCGTCGACCGGCAGCAGCGCGGGCGGGCCGCCCAGGCACTCGGGCACCTGGCGGGTGCAGCGCGGGCGAGAAGGCGCAGCCCTGCGCCCACGGCAGCGTGTCGGACGGCGAGCCCGGGATCGGCAGCAGCGGGATGCCGCGCGGCTGGTCCAGCCGCGGCACCGACGCGAGCAGCCCGGTCGTGTACGGGTGCTGCGGGTCGGCGAACAGCGGGCGCCGCGGCGCGGACTCGACGATGCGGCCGGAGTACATGACGTGCACCTGGTCGCACAGCCCGGCCACGACGCCGAGGTCGTGGGTGATGAGCACCAGCGCGGTCTGGCTGCCGACCACCAGCTCGCGCAGCAGCTCGAGGATCTGCGCCGAGATGGTCACGTCGAGCGCGGTCGTGGGCTCGTCGGCGATGAGCAGCCGGGGCTCGCAGGCCAGCGCCATCGCGATCATCACGCGCTGGCGCATGCCGCCGGAGAGCTGGTGCGGGTAGGTCTTGAGCCGGCGCACGGCGTCGCCGATGCCGACGCTGACACGAGCAGCTCGGCGGCGCGGTCCCGGGCGTCCTGGCCCTTGAGCACCGCGGTGCCGCTCGAGGATCTCGGTGATCTGCCGGCCGACGGTGAGCACCGGGTTGAGCGAGCTCATCGGGTCCTGGAAGACCATCGCGATCTCGCGGCCGCGCAGGGCCCGCAGCTCGGCCTCGGGCATGTCGAGCAGGTCGTCGCCGTCGAAGCTGGACCGATGCCGCTGACCTCGACGCCGCGCTTGCGCAGCAGCCCCAGCGCGGCCAGCGACGTGACGCTCTTGCCGCTGCCGGACTCGCCGACGATGCCGACCGTCGACCCGGCGGCGACGTCGAGGCTGACGCCGTCGACGGCGCTGCACGTCGCGGCGGCCGCGGCTGCGGAAGGTGACGCGCAGGTCGCGCACCTCGCAGCAGCGGCGTCCGCCGAGCCCGCGCCGGGGACGGCGTCGGTCGCCGTGGGGGCCGTCATCGGCTGTTCCTCATGCCGCGCCCCTTCATCGCCGGAGCTTCGGGTCGAGCGCCTCGCGCAGCGCCTCGCCGAGCAGGTAGAAGCCGAGCACCGAGATGCACGATCGCCAGGCCCGGCCAGAGCGCGAGCAGCGGCTCGCTGGCCAGGAAGGCGTTGGTCTCGGCGAGCATGCGGCCCCACTCGGGGATGCTCGGGTCGGGCGAGCCCGAGGCCGAGGAAGGCCAGGCCCGGCCGCGTCGATGATGGCCGTCGCGAGCGCCAGCGTGGCCTGCACGATGACGGGCGCGAGGCGAGTTCGGGAAGACGTGCTGCAGCACGATCCGCCAGCGCTTGCACGCCGAGCGAGCGGCCGCCAGCGCGTAGTCGCTCTCGCGCTGCGACAGCATGGCGCCGCGCAGCAGGCGGGCGAAGACCGGGACGTTGACGACGCCGATCGCGATCATCACCGAGGTGAGGCTGCGGCCGAGCAGCGCCGCGATGCCGATGGCGAGCAGCAGGCTCGGGACCGCCAGCATGATGTCGACCAGCGCGCATGACCAGGCTGTCGACCCAGCCGCCGAAGGCGCCGGCGAGCAGGCCCGAGCACGATGCCGATGCTCGCGCCGATCGTCACCGAGACGATGCCGATGAGCAGCGAGTAGCGGGCGCCGTAGATGATCCGGCTGAGCTCGTCGCGGCCGAGCTGGTCCAGGCCGAGCAGGTGGTCGGCGGACGGGCCGGGGAAGTTGCCGGGCCGGCATCTGCGAGAGGTCGACGCGCGGTCGGGCTGTACGGCGCGAGCAGCGGCGCGAAGACCGCGACGAGGACGAACAGCAGCGACCAGCGACGCGCCGACGATCGCCGTGCGGGCTGCGGCGCAGCCGGCGCAGCGCGTCGCGCGATGCAGCCCGCCGCGCGCCTCGCTCGGGCTGGGCGACGGACGGTCTCCTGCGCCTCTGGCCGCCGCGACAGGCTCATCGGGTCCTCACCCTCGGGTCGAGCACGCCGTAGGACAGGTCGACGAGCAGGTTGACCAGCACGAAGACCACGGCCAGGAAGAGGATCCCGCCCTGGATGACCGGGAAGTCGCGGTTGAAGACGGCCTGCGCCAGGAAGCGACCCGATGCCGTCGAAGGCGAAGACCGTCTCGGTGAGCACGGCGCCGGACAGCAGCAGCCCGGTCTGCAGGCCGATGACGGTGACGATCGGCAGCATCGCGTTGCGCAGGACGTGCCGGCGGCGCGACGACCGACGCGCGTCATGCCCTTGGCCTCGGCGGTGCGGACGTAGTCCTCGTTGCTCACCTCGAGCACCGCCGCGCGGGTGATGCGGGTGATGAAGGCCAGCGGGATGGTGCCGAGCGCGATCGCCGGCAGGATCAGGTGCTTGCAGCGCGTCGCACGGCGCGCCCGGGGTTGCCGGTGACGATCCCGTCCAGGACGTAGAAGCCGGTCGGGTGCTCGTTGCGGAACGTCGGCGTGCTCTCGCGGCCCTGGGTCGGGGAACCAGCCCGAGCTTGATCGCGAAGACGTACTTGAGCAGGTAGCCCAGGGCGAACACCGGGATGGCGATGCCCGAGCAGCGAGCCCGACCGTCGACAGGTTGTCGACCCAGGAGCCGTAGCGTCGGGCGGCGACGAAGCCGAGCGGGATGCCGACGGCGACGGCGAAGATCATCGCCGTCGCCGCCAGCTCCACCGTGCCGGGGAACCTGCGGCGCGATCTCCTCGCGTCACCGGCTGCGCTGCGTCGGTGATGGAGGTGCCGAAGTCGACCCTGGACCGACCTTGCCCATGTAGCTGACGTACTGCTCGTACACGGGGCGGTCCAGGCCGTACGGCCTCCCGCACCTGCGCGACCCGCTCCGGGGTCGACCGCTCCCCCAGGAGGGCGGTCTCCGGCCCGCCGGGCAGCGCCCGGACGAACAGGAAGACCAGGATCGACAGCCCGAGCAGGATGGGGACGAGCAGGAGCAGCCGGCGTACGGCGAACTTCAGCACGGTGCGGCGGGCCCTTCTGTCGTCTCTGCTGTCGGACTAGCGTGAACGAGACCTTGGAGAAGTCCTCGATGCTCACCGGGCTGGGCTCGTAGCCCTCGACGCTCTCGGCGAACGCCAGGCGCGGCTTGGTGTGGACGTACGGGCACACCCGGGAGGAACTCCATGATCTTCTTGTTGACGGCCTCGTAGAGCGTCGGTGCGGGCGTCCTGGTCGGTCTCGGCGCGGGCGGCCTCGAGGTCGGTGTAGATGGATCTCCTCGAGCGGGCCCCAGGCCGGCTGCTTGGTGCGGAAGAACGTCCCGACGAAGTTGTCCGGGTCACCGAAGTCGCCGGTCCAGCCGAGCAGGCGCAGGCCGGTCTCGCCGGTGTCGACCGCGTCGAGGTAGTCCGGGTTCCACGGCGCCGACTTCGGCGACGACCGTGAAGCCGGCCGCCTGCGAGGTCGGCCTGGAAGGCCTGGAAGTTCGCCGCCGGGTCCGGCATGTACGGCCGGCTGACGTCGGTCGGGTACCAGAACTCGATCGTCGGGTTCGCGACGCCGGACTCGGCGATGAGCGCCTTGGCCTTCTCGACGTCGTACTCGTACTCCGGGACGTCGTCGGCGTAGCCGAACAGCTCCGGCGGCATGAACTGCGTCGCCACCTCGGAGCCCTCCGGGTACTTGCGCCTGGACGAGCGCCTCGCGGTTGAGCGCGTGGGCGATCGGCCTGGCGGATCTTCAGGTTGTCGAGCGGCGGCTTGGCGGTGTTGAAGCCGACGTAGCCGACGTTGAACGCCGGGCGCTCGACAGGATCTGGAAGCCGGCGCCCTCGAGGCGCGTCGACGTCGGCCGGGTCGACCAGGTCGTAGCCCTGGATCTCGCCGGCCTCGCAGCGCCTGGCGGCGGGCCGGGCCGTCGGCGATCGGGCGGAAGATGACCGTCTCGATGCTGGGCCTTGTCGCCCCAGTAGTCCTCGTAGCGCGTGAGCACGAGGCGGTTGCCCGGCTCGAAGGTCTCGAGCTGGTACGGGCCGGTGCCGACGGGTGCTCGGTGCCGAAGGTGCCCTCGAAGCGGGGCTCCTCACCGGTGCCGGTGACCTTGTCGGCCTCGAACTCCTCGAGCGCCGTCGGGCTGGCGATGGAGAACGACGCGAGCGCCAGGCCGGTGAGGAAGGACGGCGGACGGCGGCGGTCAGGTTGATGACGGCCGTGGTCGCGTCGGTCGCCTCGCAGGACTGCGTAGAGGCTCTCGCCCAGGTGCTCGGAGTCTCGTTGTTGGCGTAGCCGCTGAAGACGGTCTGCCAGTAGTAGGAGACCGACGCGCTCTGCTGGACGCCCTTGAAGTTGTACCAGCGGTCGAAGTTGAAGCAGACCGCCTCGGCGTTGAAGTCGGTGCCGTCGTGGAACGTGACGCCCTCGCGCAGCGTGAAGGTCCAGGCGGTGCCGGCCTCGTCGGCCTCCCACTCGTTGGCGAGGCCCGGCACGATCTCGGTGCCGCCCTCCTCGGTGGTCACGAGGGTCTCGAAGATCTGCCGGACGACGCGCAGCGACTCGCCGTCGCTGACGTAGGCGCGCGTCCAGGCTGACCGGGTCGGCGGAGGCGCCGAAGACGAGGGTGCCGCCCTCGCCGCCCTGCGCGCCCTCGTCGGCGCCGCTGCTGCCGCTGTCGTCGCTGCCGCAGGCAGCGGTGCCGACGAGCAGGCCGGCCAGACCCAGGGCGACCACGCCCTGGCGTCGAAGGTTGCGCATCGCGTCTCCACCTCGTGCTGTGCAGTCGGTCACCCGGTCGGGCGCCGATGGATGGCGGGACCATAGTCCCGGCAGATCACGCCACGTGGTGACTTGAGCGGTCGGCGGGTCGCGATCGTGCAACGGCCGGCAACGATCCGGTCTCGGCGCCCGCGTGGAGCCCTCCGTACGGCTGCCGGACCGCGCGGAGCCGCGCGGAGCCCTCCGCACGGCCCCGTCGCGTGCCACAGTGGCCGGCGTGCGCAGGACCCCGCAGGTGGTGCTCCTGCTGGCCGGACTGCTCGCGGCAGGAGCCCTGGCCGGCTGCGGCCCCGCGCCCGCCGAGGCGCCCGACCGGGTGTCGGCGGACACGGCACGGGCTGGAGCGCACCTCCCCCGTGGCGCCGCCGCGCGGGCCGTTCCGGTCCACCGGCCGGGGGCAGTTCCGCTGGAGCGTCCTGCCGGTGACGGCCGAACGGCTGGGCGCCTCGCACCGCGCGGGCTGCCCGCTGCCGGCCTCCGAGCTGCGGCTGCTGCGCCTGTCGCACTGGGGGTTCGACGGCCGGCTGCGCACCGGCGAGCTGGTGGTGCGGGCCGTCGCAGGCCGGCGCGGTGGTCGAGGTGTTCCGGCAGCTGCACGCCGCCCGCTTCCCGGTCGAGCGGATGGTGACCGTCGAGCAGTACGGCGCGGACGACGACGCGTCGATGGCGGCCAACAACACCTCCGCCTACAACTGCCGCACCACGACCGGCGGCACCGGCTTCTCCGAGCACGCCTACGGCACCGCGATCGACGTCAACCCGGTGCAGAACCCGTACGTCCGCGGGACGACGGTGCTGCCCGAGGCCGGCCGCGCCTACCTCGACCGCGGCGTCGTCCGCCCGGGGATGGTGGTGCCGGACGACGTGGTCGTGCGGGCGTTCCGGCGCGGCCGGCTGGGGCTGGGGCGGCGACTTCTCGTCGATCAAGGACTACCAGCACTTCTCGCTGTCCGGCCGGTAGCCGGCGAGGGCTCAGGCCTCGGGGCTGCGGCCCTCGTCGAGCCGCGCCTGGCGGGCCGCCCGCTCGGCGCGGCGGCGGTCGGCCTTGGCGATGGAGGCAGAGGTGAAGGCGTCCCGCTGGGAGCGCAGGAGCACCAGGCTGAGCAGCGCCGACAGCAGCACCGCGCCGCCGACGACCAGCAGCGGGTTGTCGGGCCCGAGCACCAGGCGCAGGACGACGAAGGACACCAGCAGCACGAGCAGGCGCAGCGCCGTGTAGACGACGAAGGCCCTGCCGGGGCTCGGCAGCGGCTCGGCGGACGTGCTGGTGCTGCTCTCGGGGTCGGGGGTCTGCTCGCTCACGCGGACCAGGCTACGGCCGCCCCACAGGGGAGCGGCCGCCCCCTCTCCCGCGACGATCTTCGCCTCGGGGTGCCGCGACACGCGAGCGACCTCCCCACGAGACGAAGATCGTCCGGAGGGGGCGGCGAGGCTGGCCGCCTAGCCTGGGGGGCATGGTGGCGGCGGTGCAGGAGCGGTCCCCCGCGCCGCCGACGGCCCGCGCCAGCGGCTGGTCGCCGCTGCTGCTGGCCCCCGCGGGCGTGCTCGCGCTGCTCGGGACCGCGCTGCTGCTGCGCCGGCCGAGCCTCTGGTACGACGAGCTGTTCACCGCGCAGGTCGCCCCGCTGCCGCTGTGGCGGCTGCTCGAGGCGGTGCGGACCGGCGAGGGCACCGCGACCTACCTGCTGGACGTCCCACCGTCCTACAACGCGCCGTACTACGTCGTGGTCCACCTCTGGCTGCTGCTGACCGGCCAGGAGCCGGGCGAGCTGTCGCTGCGCTCGCTGTCGCTGCTGGCCGCCGTCGCCGGGGTCGCGGTGCTGACCGCCGCCGTCGCCCGGCTGGGCGGTCGCGCGGCCGGGCTGGCGGCCGGGCTGCTGGCCGCGACGAACCCGCTGGTGCTCGAGTACTCCGTGGAGGCGCGCGGCTACGGCCTGGCCCTGCTCGCCGTCGCGGTGACCGGCCTGGGCCTGGCCCGCTGGCTGGACGGCCACGGGCTGCTGCTGTTCGCGGTCGGCGCCACGGCCGCCGGACTGGCCCACTGGTTCGCGCTGCCGGTGGTGGCCGGGCTGGCGGTGGCCGGCCTCCTGCTCCGGCGCCGCGCGGCGCTGCCGCTGCTGGTGGTGAGCGCGCTCGGGGCGGCTGCCGACGCTGGTGCTGGTCGGGCTCGCGCTGACGCAGGACACCGCGGGCACCACGACCGGCTGGATCGCCGACACCGGTGGCGAGGTGCCGTGGCTGTCGCTGCAGGCCTGGACGGCCGGGTCGACCGTCCTGCTCGTGGCCACCCTGGCGCTGGCCGCGGGTGCGCTCGTGCTCGCTCGCCGTGGCGGACCGGCGCGACGGACGGCCGTCGTCGGAGCCTGCTGGGTCGCCGTCCCGCTGCTCGTCGTCACGCTCGCCGAGCTGGTCCGGCCGGTGTTCGTGCCGCGCTACCTGCTGCCCGCGCTGCTGGGGCTGGCAGTGCTGGCTGCGGTGGGGGCGACGGGCGTCCGCCGGCCGTACGGAACGCTGCTCGTCGCCGGGCTCGCCGCCCTGTCGCTGCTCGCCGCCGCGCCGCTCGCCGACCGGCCGCCGCGCGAGGACGCCCGCGGCGCGGTCGAGGCGCTGGCCGCCGCGCACGAGGCCGGTGAGCCGGTGGTGGCCGTGGACCGGCGGGCCGCGCTGGCCCTGGAGCAGTACGCCGCCGGCGACCTGCGCGCGGACGTGCTGGTGCCGCCGGACGACCCGCCGGTCGCGCGACGTCGTGTGGCTGCTCCGGCAGGCCGACGGGCGGGGGGTGCGGCCGTCGGACGACGACGAGGTGCTCCGCGCGCGGGGCCTCGAGGTCGTGCAGGAGCAGGTCTTCGAGGGCTCGAGCAGCCTGCTCGTGCTGCAGCGCTGGGCCCGCTAGCGCCGCCGGTTCCTCAGCGTCCAGACCTTCCTCAGCGTCCAGACCAGGGTGCGGGCCGACTGTCGCAGGCGGGCCCGCGTGGTCCACGCGGACGAGCCGCTCCCCCGCACGTCACGGGCCACCGGCACGCTGACCGTCGGGAGCCGGGCCGCGCCGATAGCGGCGACCAGCGACGGTCCCTGCAGCGCCAGCACCGACGCGCGCGCGCGGGCGTCCATCGCGAGGAACGCCCCCGCATCCGGCGGCAGACCGGTGAGCCGGCTCATCAACGCCCGGTGGGCGCGTCCGGTGAGCAGGCGCAACCGGCTCTCGTACGACCCCCGGCGGCCGGCGAAGACGGCCGAGACGTCCCCGGCCGCCAGTCGCTCGAGCAGCAGCGGGACGGCCTCGGGCGGGTCCTGCAGGTCGGCGTCGAGGCAGACCCAGGCGTCGGCGTCGCCTTCCGCGGCCAGGCCTGCCGCGAGGGCCCGGTGCTGGCCGACGTTGCGGGTCAGCACCTGCGGCACCACGCGCGGGTCGGCGGCGGCCAGCCGGGACGCGACCGCGGCGCTCTCGTCCGGGGAGGCGTCGACCACCAGCCGTACCGTCCACGTCTGCTCGCCGAGCGCGGCGGCGAGGCGGTCGACCAGCGCGGGCAGGGTGGCGGCGTTGCCGTAGACCGGGACGACGACCGCGACCCTCACCGCGCGGCCCAGGTCCGGGCCAGGCCCTCCCGCAGGTCGACCTGCGGCTGCCAGCCGAGCAGGGCGCGGGCCCGGGACGGGTCGGCGACCCAGGAGCCGGCGTCCCAGGACCGGCCGGGGTGCGCGCCCACGTCGGTCGCCACCGGCCGGCCGCTGACCTCCTCCGCCAGCGCGACGAGCTCCTCGTTCGCGGTCTGCACCCCGGTGCCGAGGTTGAGCACCGTCCCCGGCGCGAGGTCGTCCGCCGCGGCCGCGCGCAGGCACGCGTCGACGACGTCGCCGACCCAGACCCAGTCGCGCCGCTGGCCCGGACCGGTCAGCGGCAGGACGGTGCCGTCGGCAGCCGCCCGCAGCACGGACGGGACGAGGCGGCCCGGATGGTCGCCGGGGCCGTACACCTGGAAGGCGCGCAGGACCGCGGAGCGCAGCCCCCGCTCGTCCGCGGCCGCGGTGAGGAGCAACGAGCCGGCGGCCTTGGTGGCGCCGAAGAAGCCGCGCGGCTGGAGCGGCGCGTCCTCGTCCATCGGGCCGGACGTCTCGGCGTACTCCGTCGAGGAGCCGAGCCGGACCACCGCCCGGCAGGAGGACGGGAGCGCCTCGACCAGGTGCAGGCCCGAGACGGCGTTGACCAGCGTCGTGGTGCACCGCTCGATGCCGGTGGCCTTGGCCCGCGCTGCGGCCAGGTGGAACGCGACGTCGGGCGAGGTGACCGCGACGGCCTCGGCCAGGGCGACCGCGTCCGTCAGGTCGACCGGCAGCGGCAGCACGCCCGCGGGGGCTGCGACGCCGGGGCGGACGGTGCCCCAGACCTCCCAGCCGTCGGCGACCAGGCGGGCGCACAGGTGCGCGCCGACGAAGCCGCCCGCGCCGGTGACCAGCGCCGTGCGGCCGGAGCCGCGGCTCATGCGGTCAGCGCCACCCGGGCCGGCGCGACGGCGGCGGCGAGGGCCGCCCGGTCCTCGGCCACCTCACCGGCGGTACGGGCCGCTGCGGCGGCGCACGAGGCGAGGATGCGGGGGACCTCGACCTGCAGGTCGCGCCCAGCGACGTCGGCGGTGAACGAGCGGCGCAGGAAGGTGAAGCGGGCCCCGACGCGGGCGAGCTCGCCGGCGAGCAGCACGCTCGGCACCGGCCAGCCGGCGTCCGGCAGCGTCAGCCCGGCGACCCCGAACGGCACGCTGCCGCAGGCGGCGCGCACCCGGTCCACGGTGCCGTCGAGCAGCGGGGTGAACAGCGAGTCGCTGCGGCGGTCGATGCGCAGGTCGTTGAGCCCGAGGTAGACCCGCGAGAGCGGCCGGTCGGCCAGCTCGGCGACGCGCTCGACGGCGTCCTGGGTCTCGACGAGGATGCCGAGCCCGGCGCGGCCGGCGACGGCGTCCAGCGCGAGGTCGACCTGCTCGGGGGTGCGCACCATCGGCAGCAGGACCTCGTCGGCGCCGAGCTCGACCGCGAGCTCGACCTCGTCGCGCGTCCACGGGCCGGCGCCGTTCACCCGGCACAGGAGCCGTCCGGGCGTCGCCGCCCTCACCCGCGCCAGGTCGGCCGGGGTGTCGTTGTTGATCTGCGTGCCCTCCCCGGCCTGCCGGCGGTGCTTGCCGCGGCGCTCCCAGTCGACGATGACGCCGGCTGCGCCGGCCTGGACGCAGGCGGCTGCGAAGGCCGGGGAGGTGCTGAAGACGAGGAGATCCACGCGGCCACCTTAGGGCAGCCTCACCTCACTGCCAACTGCACCTGTTTGACCCCGGAGCGTCACCGGTGCGACCTTCTCCCTCGTTGATCGTGCAAGTGCCGGGACGCCCCGGCCCGGGGGGAGACCAGTGGACGAGACGAGTGATCCGGGTGCTGCACCCGGACGCCTGCTGACGCCGGGCGAGGTGGCGGCGCTGTTCCGCGTCGACCCCAAGACGGTGACCCGGTGGGCAGCCGCCGGTCGCATCAGCAGCATCCGCACGCCGGGTGGCCACCGCCGCTTCCGCGAGTCGGAGGTGCGGGCGCTGCTGGAGGGCAGCAGCGCCGTGCAGATCCCCAGCCAGTCCGTGCCGACCGGCTCGACGGTCTCCCGGTAGGACCGTGCACGCGGGGTGACAGAGCAGGTGAGCGCCCGGGGATCGTCCGGGGCGTCTCCGGCGTTGTGCAGGTGTGCTCATCGTGTACGCGCTGCTGGCCGCCCTCGCCCTGCTCGTCTACTGCGTGCTCGACGTCCTCACCTCGCCGCGCGAGCAGGTGCGGACGCTCCCGAAGCCGCTGTGGCTCGTCGTCGCGCTGCTGCCGGTCGTCGGGCCGGTGTCGTGGTTCCTCGCGGGGCGGCCGCCGCGGGGCACCGACCGGAAGGGGCTGCGGCCCGGACCGCGGGTCGAGCCGGGCGCGCCGGACGACGACGAGGACTTCCTGCGCGAGCTGCGCCGGCGCGCGGACGAGCAGCGCCGCCGCGCCCGCGACCCCCGCGACGACTGAGCCGGTCCGCTCCCCTCCGATCTTCGGAAGATCCCCAGTACCCCGCTACTGGGGATGTCCCGAAGACCTTGCTGCCGCCTCAGCCGTACCAGTCCGGGTCCGGCCGGGCGGCACGACCGCGTTCCCGCTCCGGCAGGCGCCGGACCCGGCCGCTGGCGCGTACGGCGCCGACCGCAGCGAGGACGGCCAGGAGGCCGGCGAGGAGGAGCTCGCGCCACCACCAGGTCCAGCCCGCCTCGCTCGTGCCGACCAGACCGCCACCGCGCGCCGGCCCGTCCAGCGCGTCCGCGGCCCACACCAGGCAGCGCGCGCCGAGCTGCGGCGCGGCCACCGTGGACGTCTCGCGCGTGCCGAGGAGGATGTCCTGGGCGACCACGGCCCCCTCCGGCGGGAGCACGGGCACGACGAGCGCGGCGGCGGACCACGTGGTGGCGCACGGCTGGTGGGCGTCCACGGGCACGACCGGACCCCGTGACGTCCCGTCGACCAGCGTGTAGAGGGTGACGCCCAGCGGGGCGGCGCTGAAGGCGGTGGTCGTGGTGATCGCCACCACGGACCCGTCCGGCGACGTCGTGCCCGCCCACTGGCTGGGGAAGACCCCGCCGGTGGCCTCCAGCTCGACGTCGGCGAGGGTCGCCCCGGCCACGTCGGTGGTGCGCGCCCGCAGCGGCTCCGCGGAGCCGAGGCTGCCGTCGCCGCCGCCGTGCAGCCAGACGATCCGGTCGTCGCCGGCCCACCCGGCCGGCATGCCCAGACCGGACAGCCGCTCCTGCGCGCGCAGCAAGGTGATCGACCGGGTCCGCAGGTCGAGCACCGCGGCTCCCGCGGGGAGCAGCAGCCGGGTCCCGTCCGGTGAGAAGAACGCCGGAGACTGGCCGTAGAGGAACCCTCGCTCCAGGTCGGCCCCAGCGGGCTCGACGATCTCGGGGAACTCGGTGCGCTCCCCCGTGACCAGGTCCCGCACGACGTACGGTCCCGACTGCTGCTCCAGGTAGCCGAGCAGCCGGCCGTCCGCAGACAGCGCGGGCCACAGGTCGGTGCGGTGCGAGACCTCCGGGAGCCGCCAGCGGTGGCCGTCGGCGCGCACCGCATCCCACGTGGTGCCGTCGGCGCCTGGCTGCTGCAGCAGCGCCGCCACCGGTCCCGGCCGGTCCGGCAGGTCGCGCACCCACCACTGCCGCCCGATCCGCTCCGGGTGGCCGTCCACGACCGTCCCCGCAGACCGAGCGAAGGACGGCGCCGGGGCCGGGGGGCCAGGCAGGACCAGCGCGAGCACGCCCAGCACTGCGGCAGCAGCGACCAGGGCGCGGACCCGGACCGCTCGGCGCCGGCTGCGGCCGTCCGCCCAGGCCAGGTCCGCCCGCGCCGCCACCGGTTCGGACCCGGCGAGGTCGTCCAGCAGGTCGGTCAGGCTCATGGCACCTCCGTCGGGACGGGCGGGCCGAAGGCGTCGGCGAGCTCGGGGGCCAGCACGCGCAGTCGGCCGAGGGCGTGCCGGGTCTGCGACTTCACGGTGCTCACCGAGCACCCCAGCAGCTCCGCGGTGTGCACCTCGGTCGCGTCCTCGTAGAAGCGCAGGACGAGCACCGCGCGCTGCCGCGGGGTCAGCCGGGCCAGCGCCGCGGCCAGCACCACGCGCCGGTCGGCCGCATCGCCGTCGACGTGCGCAGCCGCGTCCGGCACCGCGCCGAGCACCTCGCGCACGCGCCGGCGGCGCCAGCCGTCGACCGCGCAGGTGTAGAGGACCCGGCGGACGTACGGCTCGGGGTCGCCGCCGGCCACGACCCGCTCCCACCGGCCGGCGGTGCGGGCCAGCGCCTCCTGCAGGAGGTCCTCGGCCAGCTGGCGGTCACCGGTCAGCAGCAGCGCCGTACGACCGAGCGCTGCGGACCGGGCGCCGACGAAGGCCGCGAAGCCGGCCTGCGTCGCGTCCACCACGTCTGACTACACGTCAGAGTGGCACTGCGCGGGTGGAACCCGCTCAGGCGTAGGAGTGGAAGCCCACCACGAAGATGTTCACGACGTAGTAGTCGATCACGAGCGCGACGGCCGCGGCGACGCCGATCCAGGCCGCCTTGGTGCCCTTCCAGCCGGCGGTCGCCCGCGCGTGGAGGTAGCCGGCGTACAGCACCCAGGTGATGAAGGACCAGGTCTCCTTGGGGTCCCAGCCCCAGTACCGGCCCCAGGCCGCCTCGGCCCAGATCGCCCCGGCGATGATCGCGAAGGTCCAGATCGGGAAGGCGAAGGCGATCACCGCGTACGACACCCGGTCCAGGACCGGGGCGGACGGCAGCGCGTCGCCCATCGACACCGGGAAGCGGGTCGGCCGGCCCGCGGCCACGAGGTCGTCGTGCCGGGAGCGCAGCAGGTAGAGCAGCGCGATGACGCCGGACAGCATGAAGGCGCCGGACGACAGCACCGCCGCGAAGACGTGGATCTTGATCCAGTACGAGTCCAGCGCGGGGACGAGCGGGCCCGCGGCGGTGTAGAGCACGGTGCCGGCCAGCCCCAGGTAGAGCACCACGGGGACCATGACGAAGGCGCCGAGCCCCCGGTCGACCTTGCCGGTCGCGACGAGCACCAGGAAGCACACGACCGCGGTGAGCGCGACCGCGCTCGAGAACTCGTACATGTTGCCCCACGGCACCCGGTCGGCCGCCAGGCCGCGGGTGACGATGGAGCCGCTGTGGACGACGGCGCCGACGACGGTGAGCAGCATCCCGAGCTGTCCGGCGCGGCTGCGCAGCGGCGCGGCCGGCGCGGCCACCGGGGCGGGGGTCGCGGGGACCGACGGCCCGCCGCTGCCGGCCATGACGCGGGTGCGCTCGGCCGCGGCGGCGCGCTGCGCGACCCGCTCGTCGGCGGCGACGGCCACCCGGCGCGAGCGGCGCGACGCCTGCTCGCCGGCGAAGGCGAGCATCGCGAGGGCGTAGAGCAGGACCGACGCGAACAGCAGGTCGTCGGACAGTCCGGCCAGGGCGGTGCTGCTCACGCGGGCTCCTCGTCCAGGGGTCGTGCGGTCGAGCGGATGCGGGTCGAGAGGCCGTCGAACTCCTCGCGGAAGGCCTCCGGGCCGGTGCGCGCCAGGCCCGCGACCTCGACCACGGTACGGCCGCCTGCCTGGTCGTCGCCTGCCGGGGCAGCGGGCGTGACGCGCACCCAGACGCGCCGGCGTCGTACGAACAGCGACAGGCACAGGCCGAGCACCATGCCGACGCTGGCGACCAGCGCGACGAGCTTGCCCGGGTCCTGGGTGACCTGGAAGGTCGCCCACTCGGTCGTCTCGACGAAGGTCAGGCTGCCGCCGCCGGGCAGGTCCCAGGTCTCGCCGGGCGCCAGCCGCACGGGCGTGACGCCGTCGCCGATCGGCTCGAGCCGCGAGCGGTCCTCGAGGTTGTAGACCGAGGTCGGCGCGCCGGAGTCGATGCCGAGGTCGCCGCGGTAGCCCAGCACGGTGAGCGCGGGGTTCTCGGGCGCCGGGTAGACCGAGGTGACGCGGCGGGTCTCCGGGTCCTGCACGGTCGTCGGGGTGAAGACGCCCTCGAAGGCCAGCTGCTCGCCGGCGGCGTCGGGCACCTTGATGACGCAGGTCGACAGGAAGGTCGGTCCCTGCGGCAGGCAGGCCACGGTCTGGGTCAGCTCGTTGCCCTCGCGGTCGACGACGAGCACCTCGGGCGCGTAGCCGTGGCCGAGCAGGTAGGTCTTCGCGCCGTCCACCTCGAGCGGGTGGTTGACCCGCACGTTGACCGGCTCGAGGTCGTCGTCCGGGCCCTCGGCGTAGCGCAGGTCGGCGTCGAAGGTCAGCGCCCGGCCGCCCTCGTCGTACGTCGCGCGGAAGTCGTCGAGGACGAAGTTGAACGGCACCAGCCGGGACGGGGTCGAAGCGACGGCCCGGCTTGATGTCGTCGAAGGCCAGGACGGTGTTGGCGAAGCCCTCGCCCTCCTTGACCAGGACAGTGCCCTGGAAGCCGAGCAGCCCGCCCATCGCGATGCCGACGAGCAGCACGACCAGCGAGACGTGGAAGAGCAGGTTGCCGGTCTCGCGCAGGTAGCCGCGCTCGGCGCTGATGCCGCTCTCGGTGCGGACGGTGCGCCAGCCCTTGAGCTCGGCGGCCGCGGCGTCGAGCACCTCGCGCGGCGTCGCGGCCGACTCCCAGCGGTCGCTGGCCGGCATGCGGGAGAGCACCCGCGGGACGGCGGGCGGCGGGGTGCGCAGCGCCTTGGCGTGCAGCTTGATGCGCGGGCCGAGGCAGCCGACGAGGGAGACGAACAGCAGCAGGTAGACCGCCGCGAACCAGGGCGCCGCGAAGACGTCGAACAGGTAGAGCCGGTCGAGGACCGGTGCCAGCGAAGGGTTCTCGGCGAAGTACTCCTGCACAGCGACCGGGTTGAGCCCGCGCTGCGGCAGGAACGAGCCGGGCACGCTGGCGAGCGCGAGCAGGAAGAGCAGCAGCAGCGCGGTGCGCATGCTGGTGAGCTGCCGCCAGGTGCGGCGGGCAGCGGCGAGCGCGCTGCTGGCACGGGCCGGGCGCGGCGGCAGCGGCGCCGGCGCGGTGGACATGCGCGTGGCGTCGGTGGCCTCCGCGGCGGTCTCGCTGGCGGTCGTCGTCACGCTCAGACCACCGTCTCGAAGCTGCCGACCCAGCCGCGGACCTCGACCATGAGGTCCTCCCACACGCCGCTGACGAGCAGCAGGCCGACGAGCACGAGCAGCCCGCCGCCGACGCGCATGACCAGCCCGTAGTGGCGCTTGACGACCGCGAAGGCCCCCAGCGCGCGGCGGAACATCAGCCCGGACAGCACGAACGGCACGCCGAGCCCGAGGCAGTACGCCGCGGTGAGCAGCGCGCCGCGCTCGGCGCTGGCCTCGGTGAAGGCGAGGGTCTGCACCGCGGCGAGCGTCGGGCCGAGGCACGGGCGTCCAGCCGACGCCGAAGAGCGACGCCGAGCAGCGGTGCTCCCGCGAGCCCCGGCGAGGGCAGCCTGTGGAAGCGGACCTCGCGCTGCAGGCCGGGCAGCACGCCCAGGAAGACCAGCCCCAGGGCGATCGTGACGACGCCGAGCACCCGGTCGACGACCGCCTTGTGCTCGACGAGCAGCGAGCCGAGCCCGCCGAACAGCACGCCGCTGGTGACGAACACCGCGCTGAAGCCGAGCACGAACAGCACCGAGCCCAGCAGGACGCGGCCCGCCGGACCCGGGTCGCGGCGGGCGCGTCAGGTGCGGAGCCCTCCGTACGGTCTCGGACGGTCCCGGAACCGGATGAAGGGCTCCAGGCGGCGGCGGGAGCGGTGCCGGCCGCGGCGGCCACGGGGACGGTCGTGCGGCGCGGGTCGCCGAGCTCCTCGCCGCACAGCCCGGTGACGAAGGACAGGTAGCCCGGCACGAGCGGCAGCACGCACGGCGACAGGAACGACACCAGCCCGGCGGTCGCCGCGACGGGGACGGCGACGAGCAGCGACCCGTCGCTCACCGCGCTGACGAAGGACTCGGTCAGGCCCACTCAGGCCTCTTCCGCCGCGAGCGCCTGCACCGGGGCGAGCAGCTCGTCGGTCGTCACCCCGCCGATGAAGCGCCCGGCGATCCGGCCCTGCCGGTCGAGCAGCAGCGTGGTCGGCGGGACCTGCGGCACGAGCGCGCGGAAGCGGGTGAGCAGCACGCCCGGCTGGTCGTGCAGGGACGGGTACGGCACGCCCTGCTTGCGCTCGAAGGCCAGCGCCTCGTCCTTGGCGTTCTTGACGTTGACGCCGATGAACTGGACGCCCTCGTCGGCGGTCTGCTCCGCGACCTCCACGAGGTTGGGCGGCCTCGGCCCGGCACGGCGGGCACCAGGAGGCCCAGAAGTTCAGCACCACGACCTGGCCGCGGTAGTCGGCGACGTCGAGCGGCTCGCCCTCGAGCGTGGTGCCCTCGAGGGTCGGCGCCATCGGCCGGTCGTCGACCGCGATCAGCCCGTTCTCGCCCGGGTCGACGGCCTTGAGCTGGGGGGTGCTGGGGCCGTCGGCAGTGGCCGAGCCGCTGCTGCAGCCGGTGAGCGCGAGCACGCCGACCAGAGCAGCCGAGAGCAGCGACGTCCGGGGCACCCGTCCAGTATCGCGGCAGTCCGAGGCGGCTGCCTACCGGCGCAGGCCGCCGTGATCGACGCCGCACGGCGTACGCCCCACCCCTGCCGGGCTCGCCACCCTGCCGGGCGTACGCCCACCCTGCCGGGTCGCTCGCCACCCCTGCGACGATCTTCGTCTCGAGGTGCCGCGACACGCGAGTGACCGCCCCACAAGACGAAGATCGTCGCAGGGGTGGGTGGGCGGCGGGACCGGCCTGCTAGGCGCCGGCGCCGGGGCGGCGGGAGGCGGCGCCGGCCGGCTCGCTGTAGGTGACGGTGACGATCCGGTCGTCCTCCCACGTGATGCTGGTGAGCGAGGCGAGGCCGCACTGCCGGCGGTCCGGGCGGTGCCAGAGCTTGCGGCCCTCGACGTAGCGGCGCACGGTCCAGATCGGCAGCTGGTGGCTGACGCAGACCGCCTCGTGGCCGAGCGCGGCGTCGCGCGCGCTCTCGCGCGGCGGCGAGCATCCGCTGGGCGATCTCGACGTACGGCTCGCCCCAGCTCGGGGTGAACGGGTTGCGCAGCTGCGGCCAGTGCTGCGGGCCGGCTGAAGGCGCCGTCGCCGACGCCGACCGTCTTGCCCTCGAAGTAGTTGCCGCTCTCGATGAGCCGCTCGTCGATGCCGACCGGCAGGCCGAACACCTCGGCGATCGGCCCGGCCGTCTCCTGCGCGCGCTGCAGCGGCGAGGCGACGACGGCCGTGACGTCGCGGCCGCGCAGCGCCTCGGCGGCGTCGCGGGCCATCTGCAGCCCGTCGTCGGACAGCCGGAAGCCGGGCAGCCGGCCGTAGAGCACGCCTCGGGGTTGTGCACCTCGCCGTGGCGCAGCAGGTGGACGGTGGTCCTGGTCATGCTCGGTCCTCCGCGGTCGGGGGGCGCGATCGAGCTCGGGGGCGTGCGACCGGCGGCGGCGGCGCCGGGCGGCGTGCGGCAGCGCCTCGGCGACCCGCTCGAGCGCCGCGCTCGTCGTGGGCGGCGCTGACGAACCACGACTCGTACGCGCTCGGCGGCAGGTAGACGCCGCGGGCAGCATCTCGTGGAAGAAGGCCTTGTACCGCAGGACGTTCTGCTGCGACGGCGGTCGCGTAGTCGACGACCGCGTGGTCGGCGAAGAAGATGCTGAACAGGCTGCCGGCGCGGTTGACCCGGTGCGCGACGCCCGGCGCTGGTCAGCGCCTCGGACGCCAGCCGGCCGACGGCCTCGGCGGTCGCGTCGACGTGGGCGTAGACCTCGGGCGTGCAGTGCTCGAGCGTCGCGCGGCCGGCGGCGACCGCGAGCGGGTTCCCGGACAGCGTGCCGGCCTGGTAGACGGGGCCCTGCGGCGCGAGCCGGGCCATGACGTCGGCGCGGCCGCCGAAGGCCGCGGCCGGCAGCCCGCCGCCCATGACCTTGCCGAAGGTGAACAGGTCGGGCGCGACGCCCTCGAGCCCGTAGTGGCCGGCCGCGCGAGACCCGGAAGCCGGTCATGACCTCGTCGAGGACGAGCAGCGCGCCGTACTGCTCGCACAGCGCCTTGAGGCCGGCGTTGAAGCCGGGCAGCGGCGGGACGACGCCCATGTTGGCGGCGGCGGCCTCGGTGATGACGACGGCGATCTCGTCGCCGCTGCTGCTCGAACGCCAGCCTGCACCGCGGCGAGGTCGTTGTAGGGCAGCACGATCGTGTCGGCGGTCGTCGCGCCGGTGACGCCGGGGGTGTCCGGCAGGCCGAACGTGGCGATGCCGGAGCCGGCGCTGGCGAGCAGCGCGTCGACGTGGCCGTGGTAGCAGCCGGCGAACTTCACGACCTTGCTGCGGCCGGTGAAGCCGCGGGCCAGCCGGATCGCCGACATCGTCGCCTCGGTGCCGGAGTTGACCAGGCGCACCTGCTCGACCGGCGCGACCCGGTCGACGATCAGCTCGGCCAGCTCGACCTCGCCGGCGCTCGGCGTGCCGAAGCTGGTGCCCTTGGTCGCCGCGGTCTGCAGCGCCTCGACGACCGCCGGGTGCGCGTGGCCGAGGATCATCGGCCCCCACGAGCAGACCAGGTCGACGTACTCCCGGCCGTCGGCGTCGGTGAGGTACGGGCCGGTGCCGCTGGCCATGAAGCGCGGCGTCCCGCCGACCGCCTGGAAGGCGCGGACCGGGCTGTTCACGCCGCCGGGGATCACCGCCTGCGCGCGGTCGAACAGCGCCTCGGAGGCGGGGGCCTCGAACGGGTAGGTCATGGCGGGCATCCTGCCCGGCTGGCGCGCCGGCGGCCCGCTCAGCGAGGGTCGCGGTCGGCTACTCCGACCGGTCCGGCGTGCCGTCCCCCGTCGTCGCCATCACCATGAACACCGCTCCTGCCGGGTCGGCGAGGGCCGCCATCCGCCCGTACTCCGTGTCGAACGGCGGCGCGAGGACGCTGCCGCCGGAGGCCTGCGCGGCAGCCACGGCCGTGTCGGTGTCGGTGACCGCGAAGTAGACGAGCCAGTGCGAGGGGGTGCCGGCAGGGGTAGCCCATCATCCCGCCCATCCCGCCGAGCGGCGTGCCTTCGCCCGGCAGCGCGAAGGTCGAGTAGTCCGGCCCGGCCATCTCCATCGCGTCGAGCCGGAAGCCGAACAGCTCGCGGTAGAAGTCCTGCGCCTTCGCCGGATCGGTGGAGCGCAGGTCCTCCCAGACCAGCCCGCCGGGCTCGTTGACGAGCTCGGCGCCGATCATCGTGCCGGCCTGCCACAGGCCGAAGACCGCGCCGCGTCGGGTCGCTGAGGATCGCCATCCGGCCGAGGTCCGCGACGTCCATCGGCGTCGCTCAGGACGCTGCCGCCTGCTCGCCTTCGTCGTGGCGGTGTGCGCGTCGGCGTCGTCGGTGGCGAAGTAGAGCGTCCAGGCGGGCGGCGCGTCCGGCTGCAGCGGGCCGATGCCGGCGGCGGCCGCGCCGTCGACGTTCGCGACGACGTAGCCGCCCCACTGCTCCTCGGGCTCCGGGACCGTCCAGCCGAGGACGGCCGCGTAGAAGCGGCCGGCCGCGGCGACGTCCGGGGCCATGACGGTCGGCCCAGCAGGGGACGCCGGGCGGCCAGCGCGCGCTGCGGATGCTCATGCGCGGCATGGTGGACCCGCAGCGCGCCTCTGTGAAGGGGGCGGTCAGCCGATCTCGAAGCAGGCGGTCATCGCCCGCACCATGAGCGGGACGTCGTCGGCCGAGCCCAGCTCGCGGCAGGAGTGCATGCCGAGCAGCGGCGAGCCGACGTCGACGGTCGACAGGCCCAGCCGCATCGCGGTGAGCGGGCCGATGGTCGAGCCGCACGGCAGGTCGGCGCGGGTGACGAAGTGCTGCAGCGGCACGTCCGACGTCGGCGCACCGGGCGGCGAACCAGCCGCCGCTGCGGGCGTCGGTGGCGTACGACTGGTTGGCGTTGAGCTTGAGCACCGGCCCGCCGCCGAGCACCGGCGCGTGGCTCGGCTCGTGCCGCTCCCCCTGGGTCGGGTGCTGCGCGTGGGCCATGTCGGCGCTGACCAGGTGGGAGCGGGCGATCGTGACGTGCAGGTCCTGCGGGTCGGTCGACCCCGTGGCCGCGACCAGCCGGCCCACGACGTCCTCGAGGAACGAGCCGCGCGCGCCCTCCATCGAGCCGCTGCCGACCTCCTCGTGGTCGTTGGCGACGACGCAGCTGGGTGTGCGCGGCCGGCCGCGGCGGCCAGCAGCGCCAGCGTCGCGCTGTGGCAGGAGCCGAGGTTGTCCAGCCGCGGCGCGGCGACCCAGGAGCCGTCGATCGCCCGTCGCGGCGCTCGGCTGGGTGTCGGCCAGCACGAGGTCGTGGCCGAGCACGTCGTCCGAGCGCCACCCCGGCGAGCTCGGCGAGGCGCTCGAGCAGCGGGCGGCTCGTCGTCGTCCGAGCCCCACACCGGCACGAGCTGGGTCTGCGGGTCGAGCTTGAGCCCCTCGCGCACGGCCCGGTCGAGGTGGATCGCCAGGCTGGGCAGGCGGACCGGTCCGCCCGGCAGCCGCACGAGCCGGGTCTCGACCTCGCCGTCGGCGCCGCGCACGGCCAGCCGCCCGGCGACGGTCAGCTCGCGGTCCAGCCAGGTGTGCGCGAGCAGCCCGCCGTACGGCTCGACGCCGACGAGCCGGTAGCGCGCCGCGGCGGACGTCGTGCCGCGGGCGGACCTTGAAGGTCGGCGAGTCGGTGTGCGTGCCGACCAGCCGGATCCCGGCGTCCGGCAGCGGGGCGCTGCCCGACGCGGAAGGCGATGACGCTGCCGCCGTCGCGCACGACGTAGCGGGTGTCGCCCGGCGCCAGCGACCAGCGGTCGCGCTCGTCCAGCTCGGTGAAGCCCGCCGTCCGCGAGCCGGCGGACCATCTCGGCCACGGCGTGGAACGGCGACGGCGAGGCGTCGACGAAGGAGCGCAGGTCGGCGCCTGCCTGCTCGGCGGTGAGGCTCATCGGACGACCGTACGTGCGGCCCGACCGCCCTTGCGTCCGCCGACCCGGACGACCGCGCCGCGGGCGGCAGCGGACGTCAGCCGCCGCGGATCTCCCGCAGGCGCGCCTCGACGAGACGCGCGACCAGCTCGCGCGGCAGCGGCTGGTCGACCGGGAAGCGCACGGTGCCCTTCGAGGTGCTCCACCCGGTGAGCTCGTCGGCCAGCTCGGCCGTGACCGACCCGCTCATCGGCAGGTAGCTGCAGTGCCCCTCGGCCGCGCTGAAGCCGGCGACGTGCTTGCGCCCGTACGACAGGCAAGGGACGCCGTACGCCAGGCCCTGCTCGGCGTCGGGCAGCAGCTCGACCAGGACCTCGCGCACGGCGGCCAGGGTCGAGCGCTGCGGCTCCGGCACCTGCGCCAGGTGCTCGTCGACCTCCTGCGCGCTCATCTCAGCTGAACAGCCCGCCGCCACCGCCGCCGCTGCTGCCGTGGCTGTGCGTCGGCACGACCGGCCCCTCGCTGGCCTGCACGACGAGGAACCCCTGGCCGGAGAAGGCCAGCTGGAAGGCCTCGCCGCTGCCCCGGCCGATGAGCGCGCTGGCCCCGGCGGTGCGCACCAGCCGGGTCTGCAGCGCGCTGGACCAGGCGATCGCGGACTGCAGGTCGGCGAAGGTCGGCGCCTCGCCGGTGTTGAGCACGACCGGAGTCCCGAACGCGCTCACGACCAGCCGCCCGACGCCGCTGAAGACCATGTTGAACACGCCACCCGAGAGCGCGGACGCGCCCTCGACCCGCCGGATGTCCCAGGCGAGCGTCGGCTCGAAGGCGAGCACGTTCGCGCCGTTGACGGTCACCCCGTCGCCGCCGTCCAGGTCGAGGATGTGCAGCTCCTGCCCGTCCTGCGCGAGGAAGACGTCGCCGGTGCCGCGGCAGCGCATGAGCGGGACGCCCTCGCCGGTCAGCGCCTTCTTGAGGAAGCGCCCGACGCCGCCGGCTCCCTCGTACGCGAACTCGACGGCGCCCTGGTAGGCGACCATCGCGCCCTGCCGCGCCAGCAGCTCGCTGCCCTGCAGGCGCGCCTTGAGCATGCGCGGGTTCTGCAGCGACAGCGTCTCGTCGCTGGTGGTCTCGAGGTTCTGCCCGAACAGCTCGCTCCGCATGGAGCCGAACCTAGCCCCGCGGCGCGGGCGGGTCAGCCTTCCAGGACGGTCGCGAGCGCCTCGTCCGGCCCCAGCTCGGCGCGGAACTCGAGGTAGTCGGCGTACTGGTCGTTGGTCATCGGCGTCGTCGGCACGACGACCTCGTGCTTGCCGTAGCCGCCGGCCTTGACCGACAGGCCGACGACGACCACGTCGTCGTGCTCGGGCCGGACGACCCGCACGGGTACGCCGAAGCAGCGCGCCCCGAGCTCGCCCGCGCTCTGCAGCGCCGCCGAGACGCTGACGTCGTTGAGCGTCGCCTGCCGCAGGTGCATCGGCTCCAGCGCGCCGATCTGCCGCTTGAGCCGGTCCCGGACGCTGAGCACGGTCGCCATGGCCGGGACAGTACGGTCCTCCCGTGACCCAGGAAGCCCTGTTCGCCGACGAGGTCGTACCCGTCAGCGGTGCGCTGGTCGTCGCGGCGACCGACGGCTCGGCCCGGCCGAACCCGGGACGGGCGGCCGGCGCCTGGTACGTGGATGCCAGCTGCTGGCAGGCGCTCGCGGTGGAGGGGACCTCGACCAACAACGTCGGCGAGCTGGTCGCGATCCGCGCGCTGCTGGAGGCGGTCCCGGCCGACCGGCCGCTGCACGTCGTCTACGACAGCACCTACGCGCAGAAGTGCGTCACGACGTGGGTCCACTCCTGGAGCCGCGGCGGGCGGGTGCCGCCGGAGCGCTGGGTCACCAAGGAGGGCGGGGCGGTGAAGAACGCCGAGCTCGTGGCCACCATCGCCGCGCTGCTGGACGGCCGCCGCGTCACCTGGTCGAAGGTGAAGAGCCACACCACGCTGTCGACCCCCGAGCACCTGCTCAACCGGGAGGCCGACGCGCTCGCCGCCGCCGTCGTCGCGGCCCTGCACGGCGGTACGACTCCGCCCACCGGCCCCGGCTGGACCGGCTGAGGCCCTACCGGGTGGCGCGCAGCCGCCAGAGCCCGAGCACGGGCAGCACGAGCGGGACGAACCCGTACCCGATCCCGTAGGTGGACCAGACCGTCTCGTCCGGGAACGAGTCCGGGAGCAGCAGCGACACGGTGCCGACGAGCAGCACGCCGACCAGCTCGAAGCCGCACGCCCACAGCGCCAGGCGGCGCAGATCGCGGGCCAGCGCCACCGCGGCGACGACGTACACGGCGGCGGCGACCGCGGACAGCAGGTACGCCACCGGCGCCTCGTCGAACCGGGTCAGCAGCTGCAGCAGCGCGCGGGAGGACGCCGCCAGCGCGAACACCGCGTAGACCGCCACCAGCAGCCGCCCCGGCCCCCGCCCGACCCGCTCAACCACGCGAGCCCCCGCACCCACCCGGACCCCCGCGACGATCTTCGCCTCGAGGTGCCGCGACACGCGAGCGACCGCCCCACGAGACGAAGATCGTCGCAGGGGGGTCGCAGGGGTGGGGGTCACAGGCCGGTGTCCCAGACGGCGAGCAGGCGGACCTGCACGACGGCGACGACCAGGCAGGCGACGGCCAGCACGAGGGTGCCGTAGCGGGAGCGCTCCTCGACCGACAGCACCAGGCCGCCGGGTACGAGCAGCGCCGACACGGCGAGGTAGCCGCCCAGCTCGCCCTTGGAGCCGTCCCAGTCCTGCATCCGGACCACCGCGACGACCGCCTGCAGCACGATCGCCGCCTGCAGCAGGAACAGCGCCTGCAGGTGGAGCTTGGGCGGCAGCCGGTCGAGCGCGGCCAGGCCCAGCGCGATCACGCCGAGGACCAGCGACAGCACGATCACGGCCGTCGACAGCCCACCGGTCACAGCCCGGGCCGGCTCACCGCATCGACCGGCTCACCGCAGCCAGCCGGCGGCCTCGACGGCCCAGTACGTCAGGACCATCCCGGCGCCCGCGCGACGGATCGCGGTCAGCTGCTCGAGGATGATGCGCTCCCTGTCGATCCAGCCCTGTGCCGCCGCCGCCTCGACCATCGCGTACTCCCCCGACACCTGGTACGCCGCCACGGGGACGTCGACCGCCTCGGCGACGGCGCGCACCACGTCGAGGTAGGCGCCGGCCGGCTTGACCATCACGGCGTCGGCGCCCTCGGCGACGTCGAGCAGCGCCTCGCGGACGCCCTCGTCGGCTGACCGGGCGGCGTCCTGCTGGTAGGCCGAGCGGTCGCCGAACTGCGGCGCGCACTCGGCGGCGTCGCGGAACGGGCCGTAGTAGGCGGAGGCGTACTTCGCGCTGTAGGCGAGCACCGGCACCGCGCCGAAGCCGTCGCCGTCCAGCGCGGTGCGGATGGCCGCGACCTGGCCGTCCATCATCCCGCTGGGCGCGACGACCTGGGAGCCGGCGCGCGCCTGCGCGACAGCCGCGGAGGCGTAGCGCTCGAGCGTCGCGTCGTTGTCGACCTCGCCCGAGGGCGTGAGCAGCCCGCAGTGGCCGTGGTCGGTGTACTCGTCCAGGCACAGGTCGGTCATGACCACGAGGTCGTCGCCGACCTCGGCCACGACGTCGGCCAGCGCGAGCTGCACGATGCCCTCGGGGTCGTCCGCGCCGGACCCGCGCGCGTCCTTCACCGACGGGATGCCGAACAGGATGATCCCGCCGACGCCGGCCGAGACCGCCTCGGCAGCAGCCTTCTTCAGCGACTCGCGGGTGTGCTGCACGACGCCGGGCATCGACGAGATCGGCGCCGCCGCGGAGATGCCCTCCTTGACGAACACCGGCAGCACGAGGTCCGACGGCCGCACGTGCACGTCGGCGACCAGCCGCCGCAGCGCGGGGGTGCGGCGCAGCCGGCGCGGCCGGGCGGCGGGGAACGACGCCGCGGGGAACGCCCCGCTCATCGCTTGGCGGCCGCCGCCGCCCGCGCCACCTTGCGGCGGTGCGCGGCGCTCGGCAGCGCGTCGGTGGTCTCGCGCCGCTCCAGCGCGAACGCGGCGAGCGCGTCGACCAGCGTGGCGATGTCGGCCTGCGGCGACAGCACGTCGACGCGCAGCCCGAGCTCGGTCGCCGTGGCGGAGGTCTGCGGGCCGATGCAGGCCAGCACCGTCGTGTCGTGCGGCTTGCCGGCGATGCCGACCAGGTTGCGCACCGTCGAGGACGAGGTGAACAGCACCGCGTCGTAGCCGCCGCCCTTGAGCGCCTCGCGGGTCTCGGCGGGCGGCGGGGCCGCGCGCACGGTCCGGTAGGCGGTGACGTCGTCGACCTGCCAGCCCAGCTCGAGCAGGCCGGCCACCAGGGTG
Organism: uncultured Actinomycetota bacterium; assembly: GCA_963844295.1. Taxonomy (GTDB): domain Bacteria; phylum Actinomycetota; class Actinomycetes; order Mycobacteriales; family SCTD01; genus SCTD01. The sequence goes on from CAWJNR010000002.1 coordinate 83,299, forward strand.
TCGGTGGCGATGTCGGCCCGGGGCAGGAAGACCCGGTCGATCGGGTCGAAGACGTCGTCGTACGGCGCCCAGTCGGCGAGCAGGCCCTCGCTGGACTGCTGGCCGCTCGGCACGAGGTCGGGGCGGATGCCGAAGTCGAGCAGCGCCTGCGCGGTGGTGTCGCCGACGGCCGCGACCTTCACGCCGGACAGCGCGCGGGCGTCGAGCCCGAACTCCTCGAGCTTCTCGCGCACGGCCTTCACGGCGTTGACGGAGGTGAAGGCGATCCAGGCGTACTTGCCGTCGTGCAGGCCCTTCACCGCCCGCTCCATCGGGGCGGGGGTGCGCGGCGGCTCCACGGCGATGGTCGGCACCTCGACCGGCACGGCGCCGTACGAGCGGAGCAGTGCGGACAGCACACCGGCCTGGTCGCGGGTGCGCGGGACGAGCACGCGCCAGCCGTACAGCGGGCGGCTCTCGAACCAGGACAGCCGCTCGGTCTTCTTCACCGCGTCGCCGACGACGACGACCGCCTCGCCGGTGAGGTCCGAGGCGGCGGGCTCGACGTCGTCGAGCGTCGCGACGACGGTGCGCTGCTCGGAGGTGGTGCCGCCGACGGTGACGGAGACCGGCTCAGCCGGGCTTGCGGCCGTGCTCGACCAGCGCGGCGGCGGCCTTCGCCACCCCGGAGGCCGGCAGGTGCAGCACCAGCGAGCCGGGCGCGGCGGCCAGGGCCGCGAAGGAGGTCTTGTCGTCGACCCGCGCGACGGTGCGCGGCAGGCCGACCGGCACGCCGGCGTAGCCGGGGACCGTCACCGAGTCGGGCAGGCCGGGCACGACCTCGAGGCGCTGCTTGGCCTTGAGGACCGTCTCGGCCTCCTTCAGCCCCTCGGGGGTCTGGAACGGGTCGCCGGGCAGCAGGCGCACGACGGCGCGGCCGTCCTTGGCCGCGGCCACGAGCACCGCGCCCTGCACGGCGCCGGGCTCGGTGCGGACCACCTCGGTGTGCTCGCCGACGCCGGCGAGGACCGCCTCGCCGCAGCGGACGTCGGCGACCACGAGGTCGGCGGCGGCCAGCAGCTCAGCGGCGCGGACGGCCAGCAGCGACGGGTCGCCGGTGGCGGTGCCCACCACGGCGACGGTGCCCGCGGGGGGCTTGGGCCGCTTGGTCGAGGGTGCGGGGCTCATCGGTTGTCCTCCATCAGGGGGCCCATCAGTGAACTGGCGCCGAGGTCGAGCAGCTCGGCAGCGAGCCGGCGTCCCACCTCCGCGGCCTCGGACGTCGGACCGGTCGCCGAGAGGCGGACCGCGTCGGTGCCGTCGATCGCGGCCACGAGGCCGCGCAGGTAGATCTCGGTGCCGTCGACATCGTCACTGCCCTCGGCAATGACGGCCAGGGCGCCGACCGGGGCGGAGCAGCCGGCCTCGAGCGCGCCGAGCATCGCGCGCTCGGCGGCCACCGCCGCCCGGCTGTCCTCGTCGTCGAGCCCGGCCAGCAGCGCGCGCAGCTCCTCGTCGCCGGCACGGCACTCCAGCGCCAGCGCGCCCTGGGCCGGAGCGGGCAGCATCGTGAGCGGGTCGATCACCTCGGTGGCCTCGCCGACGCGGCCGAGCCGCTGCAGGCCGGCGCGTGCCAGCACCACCGCGTCGAGCTCGCCGGAGCGCACCTTGCCGATGCGGGTGTCGACGTTGCCGCGGATCGGGACGACCTCGTGGCCGAGGCCGAGACCGAGCAGCTGCGCCGTACGACGGGGTGACCCGGTGCCGATGCGCGCGCCGGCCGGCAGCTCGCCGAGAGTGAGCCCGTCGCGGGCGACGAGCGCGTCGCGCGGGTCCTCGCGCAGCGGCACGGCGGCGATGCTCAGCCCGGGCGCGGCGGCCGTCGGGAGGTCCTTGTAGGAGTGCACGGCGAGGTCGACCTCGCGGGCGGTCAGCGCGTCGCGCAAGGCGGTGACGAAGACGCCGGTGCCGCCGATCTGGGCGATGGCGGCCTGGTCGACGTCGCCGCGCGTGACGATGGTGACGAGCTCGACCTCGCAGCCGAGCTCGGCGCGGATGCGGTCGGCGACGGCGCCCGACTGGGCCAGCGCCAGGGCGCTGCCTCGGGTGCCGAGGCGCAGCGGGGCGGTCACGCGCCCGCCTCGTCCGGGCCGGTGCCGGTGTCGACGACGGTGTGCAGCGGGGTGGCCGTGACGGCGGCGGGCGCGGCGCGGTCCAGGCCGAACAGCTCGCGCAGCGCGTCGGCGTAGGACAGGCCCTCGGGCGCCTCGTGCAGCTCCTTCACCCGGACCGTCGGGGTGTGCAGCAGCTTGTCGACGACGCGGCGGACGGTGGCCTGCACCTCGGCGCTGGCGGCGGCGTCGAGGTCCGGCAGGCGGCCGGCCAGGCGGGTCAGCTCGGCCGCGACCAGCTCCTCCGCGCGGCTGCGCAGCGCCACGACGGTCGGCGCGATCTTGGCGGCGCGCTGCCACGCCAGGAAGTCGCCGACCTCCTGCGTGACGATGCCGCGGGCCGCCTCGACGTCGGCGCCGACCTCGGTCGTGGCGAGCACCTGCTGCAGCGAGGCCAGGTCGACCAGCGTCACGCCGGGCAGCTCGCGCACCGTCGGGTCGATGTCGCGCGGCAGCGCCAGGTCGAGGATCGCCAGCGGTCGCCCGCCCCTCTTGTCCACCGCCCGCTCGACCAGCTCGCGGGACACCACCAGGCCCGTGGCGCCGGTCGAGGACACGACGACGTCGGCGTCGACGAAGGCCGTGTCGAGCTCGTCCAGCCCGATGCCGCGACCCTCGAGGGTCGCGGCCAGCCGCTCGGCGCGGTCCGGGGTGCGGTTGGCGACGACGACGTCGCCGCAGCCGGCCCGGCGCAGCGTGGCGCCGGCCAGCGCGCCCATCGACCCGGCGCCGATGACGAGCACCTTGCGACCGGTCAGCGGGCCGACCGCCTCGACCGCCCGCTCCAGCCCGACGGTGACCAGCGAGCGGCCGGCCCCGTCGATGCCGGTCTCGCTGTGGGCCCGCTTGCCGACCTTGAGCGCCTTCTGGAACAGCTCGTGCAGCGTCGGTCCGGCCCCGCCGTCGCGCGCGGTGGCGTACGCCCGGCGCAGCTGGCCGAGGATCTGCGACTCGCCGACGACCATCGAGTCCAGCCCGCAGGCGACCTCGAACAGGTGCAGGACCGCCTGGCCCTCCCAGTGGACGTACAGGTGGCGCTTGAGGTCGTCGAGCGGGACGCCGGAGGTGCGGGCGAGCAGGTCGCTCACGGCGTCGACGCCGGCGTGGAAGCCCTCGGTGTCGGCGTAGACCTCGACCCGGTTGCAGGTCGCCAGCACGACCGCCTCGCCGACGGGCCCGGTCGCGCGCAGGTCGGTGAGCACGTCGGGGGTGAGGCCGACGCCGACGGTGACCTGCTCGAGCAGGCTGACCGGGGCGCTGCGGTGGGAGATGCCGACGACGAGCACGCTCATGCGCTGACCACCTCGCCGGGGGCCAGGGCGGCGGCCTTGCGGTGCTCGTGGAAGGACAGGATCTGCAGCTCGTTGGACAGGTCGACGCGGCGGACGTCGACGCCCGGCGGGACCTGCAGGACGGCCGGGGCGAAGTTGAGGATGCTGCTCACGCCGGCGGCGACGAGCCGGTCGCAGACGTCCTGCGCGGCCGCGGCGGGGGTGGCGATGACGCCGATCGAGACGCCCTCCTCGCGGACGACCTCCGGCAGCGCCTCGAGCGGCAGCACCGTGCGTCCGGCGACGACCGTCCCGATCCGCGCGGGGTCGGCGTCGACCAGGGCGGCGACGCGGAAGCCGCGGTCGTCGAAGCCGCCGTAGCCGGCCAGCGCCTGGCCGAGGTTGCCGACGCCGACGAGCACGACCGACCAGCGCTGCCCGAGGCCCAGCGTGCTGCTGATGTGGTGGACCAGGCCGGCGACCTCGTAGCCGACCCCGCGGGTGCCGTACGACCCGAGGTGCGACAGGTCCTTGCGCAGCTTGGCCGAGCCCACGCCCGCGGCCTCGGCAAGCGCCTCGCTGCTGACGGTGGTGCGGCCGGCGTCGGCGAGCGCGTGCAGGGCGCGCAGGTAGACCGGGAGCCGGGCGACGGTCGCGTCCGGCACGCCCACCCGCCCCACGCCGGCGCGACCCACCGTGCGGCTGCCCTGCTGGCTCACGGACGACTCCTGCCCTCGACCGCGTCGCGGTCGCAGTGGGGCGCCTGCGCTGCCCCCGACGGACTCCGAGGTTACGCGCTCGTGAACGCTTTCACGAAGTCGGTGAGGTGGCTCACAACCGGCTCAGCGGCCCCGCAGCGCCCGCGCGAGCACGGGTTCGTCGACGTACCAGAGGCTGTGCCGCTCGCCGTCGAGGAGCACCACCGGGACGTGGTCGCTCCACTGCGCCCGGTCGGCCGGATCGGCGTCGACGTCGCGCACCTCGACCGGCACCCCGGCGGCCGCCGCCAGCCGCTGGACGACCGGCAGCGCCTCGGCGCACAGCGAGCAGCCGTCGCGGGTGACGAAGGTCAGGAGCTCGGGGCGGCGCCGGCGCCGCAGCCTCACGCGGAGAGCTCGCGCAGCCGGCCCTTGCTGACCTTGCCGGTCGCGCTGTGCGGGAGCTCGGTCGACGAACTCCACCGACGTCGGGCACTTGAAGCGGGCCAGCGACTTCGCGCAGTGGGCGATGAGCTCGTCCGCGCTCTGCCGCGCCCCGGGGACCAGCACGACCAGCGCCTTCACCGACTCGCCGGTGTACGGGTGGGGGACGCCGAGCACCGCCGCCTCCTCCACGTCGGGGTGCGCCGTCAGCACGTCCTCGACCTCGCGCGGGTAGACGTTGAAGCCGCTGACCAGCACCATCTCCCGGCGCCGGTCGACGAGGAACAGGTCGCCGTCGTCGTCGACGTACGCGACGTCACCGGTGGCGAACCAGCCGTCCTCGTCCGGGCCCTCGGAGCCGTCCGGCCAGTAGCCGGCGAAGACGTTGGGGCCGCGCACGACGATCTCCCCCGGGTCGCCCTCCTCGACGGGGGCGCCCTTCTCGTCGACCAGCTTCAGCTCGACGCCCGGGATGGGCCGGCCGATCGAGAAGGGCTTGGCGACCTCGCTCATCAGCGTCGAGGTGAGCACCGGCGCGGTCTCGGTGAGGCCGTAGCCCTCGAAGACGTGGTGCCCGGTCAGGTCGAGCACGCGGTGCAGGACCGGGCCGGGCAGCGGAGCCGCACCGCTGAGCGCGAGCCGGACGGAGGCGAAGGCGTCGCCGACGTCGGGGAGCATCGACCAGGCGACGTACATCGGCGGGGCGCCGAGCACGCTGGTCACGCCCGCCCGGCGGATCTCCTGCAGCGTCTCGACCGGGTCGAAGCGCTCGACCAGCACGCCGGTCGCCGCGTTGTGCACGACAGCGCCGAGCCCGGCGTTGAGGCCGTAGATGTGGAACAGCGGCAGCACCAGCAGCACCACGTCGTCGGGGGTGACGACCTGCGGGTCGATGCGCGAGCCCTGCTCGAGGTTGGCGAGCAGGGCCCGGTGCGGGAGCATCGCGCCCTTCGGCTTGCCGCTGGTGCCGCTGGTGTAGACCACGACGGCGAGGTCCTCCCCGCGCGCGGCGGGCTCGACCGGCGGCGCCCCGGCGCCGGAGGCGACCAGGTCGTCCCAGGACGACGCGCCCGCCGGGGCGGTGTCGACGCCCGCGACCAGCAGGTGCTCGAGCGCGTCGAGCTGCTCGACCACCTCACGGGCCGTGTCCGCCGTGCCGGCGGCGGTGACCAGCGCGCGGGCGCCGCTGTCGCCGAGCGCGTGGAGCAGCTCGCCGGCGGTGTAGCCGGTGTTGAGCGGGACGGCGACCAGACCGGCGCGCAGGACCCCGAAGTAGGCGACCGGGAAGTCGAGGGTGTTGCCCAGCTGGACCCCCACCCGGTCCCCCCGCTCCAGACCCAGCGCGAGCAGGCCGGTGGCGGCCGCGTCGACGTCGGCGTCGACCTGCGCCCAGGTGCGGGTGGTGGTCGCGTGCACGAAGGCGCGGCCGTCCGGACGGGACTGCGCGGCGGCCCGGACGCGGTCGGCCAGGTTGCCGGCGGGACGCGCGCTGTCGGCAGGGGCGCTGTCGGGTGCCGGGTCCTGGGTCACGTGCCTGCGCCTCCGGTCAGGGGCCGGCGGCGGGCGGCCGACCGCTCGCGAGTCTGGCACAGCGGGGGTGTCCCGGCAGGCGTCCCGCCACAGCCCCTCACCCGCGGCGGCCGGCGGCGGCGCTCGTCCTGCCCGTCCGGATGCGCTGCGAGAGCCGTCCGCCGTGCCGCCGACCGGGCTAGGCTCGCCGCCGATCGTGCCCTGACCGCCGTCCCCGTACGAGGAGCCCGTCGTGAGCCGCGCCCTGCGAGTGCCCGGCAGGTCCCGGCGCGGCGACGCGGGGGTGCGCGCCGTCCTCGCCGGCGCCGCGTCGGCCGCGGCAGCGGAGGTCGAGGACAGCCTCGCCGTACCCCCGGACCCCACCGCGGCGGCCTTCTTCGACGTCGACAACACGATGATCCGCGGCGCGTCCATCTACTTCTTCGGCAAGGGGATGGCCGGCCGCGGGCTCATCACCACCAAGGACCTGCTGCGCTTCGGCTGGCAGCAGCTGGAGTTCCGGGTGCGCGGCAAGGAGGACCTCGACGCCGTCGCCGAGGCCCGCGACAAGGCGCTCGGCCTGGTCGCCGGGAAGTCGGTCGCCGAGATCGTCGCCTACGGCGAGGAGATCTACGACGAGCTCATGGAGCGCCGGATCTGGTCCGGCACCCGCGCGCTCGCCCAGCAGCACCTCGACGCGGGGCAGCGCGTCTGGCTCGTCACCGCCACCCCCGTCGAGCTGGCCCGGATCATCGCCGCGCGGCTGGGGCTCACCGGCGCGCTGGGCACGGTCAGCGAGGTCGAGGACGGGCTGTACACCGGCCGGCTCGTCGGCGAGCCCCTGCACGGCCCGGCCAAGGCCGAGGCGGTCCGGGCGCTGGCCGAGCGCGAGGGGCTCGACCTGTCGCGCTGCACCGCCTACAGCGACTCCTCCAACGACGTGCCGATGCTGTCGGCCGTCGGTCACGCGGTGGCGGTCAACCCCGACACCGCGCTGCGCGAGGAGGCCCGCGCGCGCGGCTGGGTCGTCCGCGACTTCCGCACCGGCCGCAAGGCCGCCAAGGTCGGCGTCCCGGCCGCGGCCGGCGCCGGCGCGCTGGCCGGCGGGGTCGTCGCGGGCCTGGCCCTGCGTCGCCGCCGCGCCGACCGCACCCTCCTGCTCGCCCGCCGCTGACCCCGGGCGCGCTTGCGTCCTGCTGGCCGCGACGGCGCGCGTCGCCGCTCCGCAGGACGCAAGCCCCAGCGCGGCTAGCGGGCGGCGGGGACGACGGGGCCGGACTGGGGCGGGACGGTGACCGGTACGCCGGGACGCACCGTCGCGCGACGGCCCGCCAGCCAGGCGCCGGCGACCACGAGAACCAGGCCGGCGACGGCGCTCGCGGTGAGCTCCTCGCCCAGCAGCCAGGTCCCGTAGCCGACGGCGAAGACCGGCGCGAGGTAGGTGACCAGGGTGGTGCGCTCCGGGCCGACCTGCGCGATGAGCCAGTACATGAGCACGAAGGCCAGGCCGGTGCCGACCAGGCCGAGCACCGCCATCGCGAGGACCCCCTCGAGGGTCGGCAGCCGGGTCGGCGGGTCGAGCAGCACGGGCGGTACGAGCCACAGCGTCGAGCAGGTGAGCACCGCGGCCAGCAGGCCGAGCCGCGGCACCTCCGGGAAGCGGCGGGCCGTCCAGGCAGCGCCGACGGCGTAGCCCAGCGCGGCGAGCAGCACGAGCGCGCAGCCGAGCAGGGCCGCGCCGTCCGTCGAGGCGCCGAGCAGCAGCCCGACGCCCAGCAGCCCCACCAGCAGTCCGGCCCAGGCGGCGCGCGTCGGCCGCGGCCCACCGAGCGCAGGGGCCAGCAGGGCGCCCCACAGCGGCGTCACCGCGATCAGCGTGCCGGCCAGCCCGCTCGGGATGCTGCGCTCGCCGATCGCGATGAGCAGCATCGGCCCCGCCTGCTGCGCCAGCGCCAGCAGCGCCACCGCGCGCCAGCGTCCGCGCAGGCCCCGCAGGTGCCCGCGCGCCCCGGCGAGCAGCAGCATCAGCACCGCCGCCGGCAGGAAGCGGGCCAGCGTGAGCGTCGCCGGCGTCGTGCTGCGCAGGGCGACGGCGATGAGCAGGTAGGAGCCGCCCCAGGTGGCGGCCAGGGCCAGCAGGGCGATCAGCGGACGCAGCGGCACCGGACGATGATGCCGGACGCCGGCCCCGGCCCCAGGACGGGCGCTAGAAGAAGACCGACCGCGCGCTGCATGAGCAGCGTGTAGAGCGTCGACTGGATCGTCTCGCGCACCTGGTCGGTGAGGTTGAAGACCAGCATCGGGTCGTCGGCGGCCGCCGGACCGCCGAGGTCCTCGGTCTCGATCGGCTCGCCGAACTCGATGATCCACTTCGACGGGCAGCGGGACCGCGCCGAGCGGGCCGAGCAGCGGGAACGTCGGCGTGATCGGCGAGGTACGGCAGGCCGAGCAGCCGGGCGAGCGTCCGTGGCGTTGCCGATCATCGGGTAGGTCTCCTCGGCCCCGACGATCGAGCACGGGATGATCGGCGCGCCGGTGCGCAGCGCGGCCGACACGAAGCCGCCGCGGCCGAAGCGCTGCAGCTTGTAGCGCTCGCTGAACGGCTTGCCGATGCCCTTGAAGCCCTCGGGCCAGACGCCGACGAGCTCGCCGGCCGACGAGCAGCCGCTCGGCGTCGGCGCTGCAGGCCAGGGTGTTGCCGGCCTTGCGGGCCAGCGGCGCGACGACCGGCAGCGTGAAGACCAGGTCGGCGCCGAGCATCCGCAGGTGGCGGTGCGCCGGGTGGTGGTCGAGCAGCGCGAGCGCCGTCATGACCGCGTCGAGCGGGATGGTGCCGCGAGTGGTTGGCGACGACGAGCGCGCCGCCGGTGTCCGGCACGTTGTCCAGGCCGCGCGTCTCGACCCGGAACCACTTGTCGTACAGCGGGCGCAGCGGCGGCAGCAGCACGTGCTCGGTGAGGTCGGGGTCGAAGCCGAAGTCGTCGACCTCGTAGTCGCCGGTGAGGCGCCGGCGCAGGAACGCCAGGCCGCCGGCCAGCTTGCGCTCGAAGGCCGACGACCGGTCGGGCGGCGACAGCGCCGGGGCCGTCTCGGACGACGGCTGCCGCGGCCGGGCCCGTCGACGGCGCTCGCCGTGCAGCGGGATGACCTTGCCCATGGACGCCTCGCCCACGTCAGCGACCACGTCAGCCTCCCGATCCGGTGGCGGCGGTCGCGCCGGCGGCGACCGAGCAGCTCGAGCAGCCTTCGCCTCGGCCGCGGCCGCGTGCTCGGGGGTGAGCACGCGGTGCCGCGCGGCGTGGCGCGACGAAGTCGTCGAAGGCCTCGCTGGTCGGCGCGCGGCGCCCAGCCGAACTCGCGCCTCGCAGCCGGCTGACGTCGGCGACGCGGCCGTGCTCGAGGTAGCGCATCTGCTCGGGCGAGAAGTCGACCAGGCCGGCGCTGCGGAAGGCCCGCGCCACCAGCGAGACCGCCGGCGACGGGACCGGCAGCGACGGCCGGCCGAGCCGGCGGATCGCCTGCGACAGCAGCAGCACGCCCGCGGCCGCCGACGTTGAAGATGCCGGGGTGGTCCTCCTGGCGCACCGCGGCGCAGCACCTCGATGCCGTCGTCCTCGTGGCAGAGCTGGATGCGCGGGTCGAAGCCGAAGCACGGTCGGCACGACCGGCAGCGAGAAGTAGCGGGTCAGCGGCGTCTCGATCGACGGGCCGATGAAGTTGGTGAAGCGCAGCAGCGACAGCGTCACGTCGGGGCGGCGGCGGCCGAAGCCGCGCACGTAGCCCTCGACCTCGACGGCGTCCTTGGCGTAGCCGCGACTTCGGCAGCGCGCGCGGCTCGACGTCCTCGGTGAACAGCGCCGGGTCGCGCGGCGAGGAGCCGTAGACGGCGGTCGTCGACTTCACGACGAGCTTGCGCATCGACGGCGCCTTCTGGCACGCGGCCAGCAGCTGCATCGTCCCGATGACGTTGATCTCCTTCATCGCCGTGCGGCCGCCGGCTCCGAGCGGCGTGGCGATGACGTTCATGTGGACGACGGTGTCGACCTCGGCCTGCGCGATGACCTTGGCGATGAGCGGGTTGCGGATGTCGGCGCGCACGAACTCGGTGCGGCCGAGCAGCGGCTTCTGCTCGGGGCGCGGCGGCGACGGTGTCGACGCCGACGACCCGCTCGATGCGACGGGTCGGCCGCCAGCACGCCGGCGAGCCGGCTGCCGAGGTAGCGGCTGACACCGGTGACGAGCACGACGCGGGGAGGCACGCGCGGAGTCTACGTCGCCGGCGCAGCGAGCGGACAGACCGGACGGACAGGCCGCTCAACTGCGGGCGATCGCGACCGGGTTCGGCTCGGGCGGCAGCACGACCGGTCCTGGTACGAGCGGGCGCGCTGAGCCGGGAGATGACCAGCGGCTCGCCGCGGCCGGCGCGCAGCCGCTGGCGCGGCGCTGCCCTGGTTGACCGCGAGCGTGACGGTGCGGAAGGAGTCCTCGCAGACGACCAGACGGCCGCGGCCGGCCTGGCCGTAGGTCTCCAGGAACGGCACGATCAGCGTCTTGCCGCTGCAGCGCAGCTCGACCTCGTCGCCGAGCGTGATGCCGGCCTGCTCGAGGTGCGAGCGCTGCGAGGTTGAGCGTGAGGTTGCCGAAGTGGTCGACCTGCACGACCTCGCCGTGCACGTGGTCGTCCTCGACCGTCGGGCGCGCGCGCCTCGAGCCGCTCGAGCTCGTCGACGTCGACGCGCGGTGCCGACCTCGCTCGAAGTCGGCAGCCCGGCGGCCAGCCGCGCGGCGACCGGGCGAGAAGACGTCGCGGCCGCGGAAGGTGCGCGCCGGCGCGGGGTTCCACAGGTCGCGGTTGTCGAGCAGGCGCGCCTCGACCGGCGCCGCCGCAGGCCTCCCAGGCCAGCGCTGGTCAGCCCGTTGTCGGGCGAGACGAAGGTCGAGCCGTCGGCGGTGCGGACGGCGACGCCGCGCACCGGGCGTGGCCCGGAACGGGTCGACGAGCGCGAGGTGCACGGCCGGGCGACGGGCAGGTAGGGCACGGCGCTGGCCAGCACGGCCGCGCCCTGCTCGACGTCCTGCGGCGCGACCAGGTGCAGGACGTCGAGGACGCGGACCTCAGGGGCGGTGCGGGCGATGACGCCCTTGCACACGCCGAGGAAGGCGTCCTCGAAGCCGTAGTCGGACAGGAAGGTCAGCCACTGTCACCGCGGGAGCCACGGGCCCTTCCTGACCGCGCCGAGGGCTACTTCTTGTTGCGACGCTGGACGCGGGTCTTCTTCAGCAGCTTGCGGTGCTTCTTCTTGGCCATCCGCTTGCGGCGCTTCTTGATGACGGAACCCACGTCTGGAACCTCTGCTCGCTGGTGCTCGGGAGTCGGAAGGTCGAAGCCTACCTGCGCGGCTCAGCCGACCTCGTCGAACCCGACCCGCAGGTAGTCGTGCACCGCCCGCTCGGGCACCCGGAAGGACCGGCCCACCCGCACGGAGGCCAGCTCGCCGGAGTGCACGAGCCGGTAGACGGTCATCTTGGACACGCGCATGACCGCGGCGACCTCCGCCACCGTCAGGAACTTGATCTCGCTCAAGCTGGACATGCTCCACCGCCGTCGGCACGCGTCGCGGTCACCGGCTTCCCCACCGGCGGCACTCGGCACGCACGTGCTGCGTGAGGGTAGCGGGGCGGGTGGGGCTTGCACAGTCCCCCGTTCGGGCTAGCGGACTCACCCGTCGACGCGCATCGGGTCCAGGCCGAGGTGCGGGAAGACCGCCTCCCGGGTCTCGCGGACCGCCCGGTCGACCTTGTCGTCCTCCGCGCCGGGCCCGCCCTCCCACGGCACGAACGCCGGCGGTCCGGCCGTCGGTGAGGCTGGTCGGGGCGAGCTCGTCGCCCTTGCGCCGGCGCCAGCGTCGCGCCAGTCGCCGGGCGTCGCGCCGTCGACCGGCGCGCCGGTGGCCTCGGCGAGCAGGTGGGTCCACGCGCGCGGCACGACCTGCACCGGCTCGTAGCCGCCGCCGCCGACGGCGATCCACTTCCCGCCGCACAGCTCGTGCGCGAGCTCGTGCAGCCGCGCGGTAGGCCACCCGCTGCCCGTCGACGCTCATCAGCAGGTGGGCCAGCGGGTCGAGCGCGTGGGTGTCGCAGCCGTGCTGGGTCAGCATCACCTGCGGCCGGAAGGCCCGCAGCACCGGCGGGACGACGGCGTCGAACGCGCGCAGCCAGCCGGCGTCGCCGGTGCCCATCGGCAGGGCGACGTTGACGTTGGTGCCGACGCCCGTCGCCGGCGCCGACCTGGTCGGCCCAGCCGGTGCCGGGGAACAGCGTGCGGCCGCTCTCGTGCAGCGACATCGTCAGCACCCGCGGGTCGTCGTAGAACGCCGCCTCGACGCCGTCGCCGTGGTGCACGTCGACGTCGACGTACGCCACCCGCGTCGCGCCCTGCGCCGAGCAGCCAGGCGATCGCGACCGCCGGGTCGTCGTAGACGCAGAAGCCGGAGGCGCGGTCGCGCATCGCGTGGTGCAGGCCGCCGGAGATGTTCACGGCGTGCTGGTGGGTGCCCTCCCACACGGCGCGGGCGGCGTCGACGGTCGCGCCGGTGACCAGCGCCGCCGCCTCGTGCATCTGCGGGAAGATCGGGACGTCGCCGGTGCCGAGGCCGTACTTCAGCGACAGCCGGCCCATGAGGTCGTCGGGCGCGCGCTTGACCGAGCGCGACGTACATCGGGTCGTGCACCAGCTCGAGCAGGTCGTCGTCGGCCGAGGTCGGCGCGCCGCACCGTGACGCCGGGCCGGTCGAGGACGCCGAGCTGGCCGGCCAGCGCCATGGTCAGCTCGAGCCGCAGCGGGCGCAGCGGGTGGGTCGGGCCGAAGTCGTAGTCGGTGAAGACGTCGTCCCAGACCACCAGCGTCTAGTCGCTCATGTTCGCTCCGCTCCCCTGCTCACTCCGTCCGCAGCGCCACGACCGGGTCGAGGCGACCCGCCCGACGGGCCGGCACGACGCCGAAGAAGATCCCGACGGCCGCGCTGACCGCGAAGGCCAGCGCCGGCGACCACCAGGTGATCACAGCCGGGCAGCTGGTCGATCGGCGGCGGACAGGCCCAGCGAGCCGCCTGACCCCGAGCGCGATGCCGATCACCCCGCCGATCGTGGTGAGCAGCACCGCCTCGAGCAGGAACTGCAGCGGTGATGTCGCGCTGCCGCGCGCCGACCGCCTTGCGCAGGCCGATCTCGCGGGTCCGCTCGCGCACGCTCACCAGCATGATGTTGCTGACGCCGACGCCGCCGACGAGCAGGCTGATCGCGGCGATGGCGGCCAGCACCGTGGTGAGCAGGCCGAGGATCCGCCCGACGGTGCCGAGGATCTGGTCCTGCGTGACCGCGCTGAACTCCTCGTCGGGGTAGCGGTCGGCCAGCACCGCCAGCGCCTGGTCGCTCGACCTCGTCGATGCGTCTCGGTCGACGGCGCCTTGAGCGCGAGGGCGTCGACCCGCATGTCGCCGAACAGCCGCTGCGCCGCCGTGACCGGGATGTGCACCTCGCTGTCGCGGTCGCGCGCCGAAGCCGCTGCCGCCGACCGGCTCGAAGACGCCGATGACGCGGAAGCGCACGCCGCCGACGGCTGATCGTGCGGCCGAGCGGGTCGGCGCCCTCGAACAGCGACGTCGACGAGCCCGCTGCCGACGACCGCGACGCGGCGGCGGGTGTCGACGTCGCTCTCGCGCAGGTACTCGCCGCGCTGCGACCGGCCGTACGAACACCTCGGGCACCGCCGGGTTCGTGCCGTTGACGGTCGCGAAGGCGCTCGTTGCTGCCGAAGCGGACCGTCTCGCCGCTGGACAGGGTGACCGCGACCGTCCTGGCCGGTCGGCCCGCGCCGATCCGGTCGGCGTCGGCCGAGCTCGAGCCGGCTCTTGGTCGGCGCGGCGCCGAACTCGAGGCGTGCCCGGGCACGACGATGACGAGGTTGGCGCCGAGGCCGTTGACCTGCTCCTCGACCTCCTGCTTGCGCGCCGGTGCCGATCGCGACGAGGACGACCACGGCGGCGACGCCGATGACGACGCCGAGCATCGTGAGCAGGCTGCGCAGCCGGTTGGCGCGCAGCGCCGTGACGGCGACCCGCCACGCCTCGGCGAGCCTCACGCGCGTCCGGCCTGCAGCGGCGGCTCGCCGGCGCCGGACGTCGGCTCGAGCAGCCCGTCGCGGACGCGGATCTGCCGGCGGGCGCGGGCGGCGACCTCGAGGTCGTGGGTGACCAGCACGACGGCGACGCCCTGCTCGGCGTTGAGCTCCTCGAGCAGCGCCATGACCTCCTCGCCGGTGCGGGTGTCGAGGTTGCCGGTCGGCTCGTCGGCGAGCAGCACCTGCGGGTCGCCGACCAGCGCCCGGGCGATCGCGACCCGCTGCTGCTCGCCGCCGGACAGCTGGGCCGGCCGGTGGTCGAGCCGGTGCCCCATGCCGACCCGCTCGCAGCGCCTCGGCGCGCCCGGCGCCGCCGCTCCGCCCGCGTGACGCCCCGGTAGACCAGCGGCATCGCCGACGTTGTCGACCGCGCTGGTGCGGGCCAGCAGCTGGAAGGCCTGGAAGACGAAGCCGATCGTCGCGTTGCGGACCTCGGCCAGCTCGTCCTCGGACAGCGCGGCGATGTCGCGGCCGCCGACGCGCAGCACCCCGGTGGTCGGCCGGTCGAGCCCGCCGAGCAGGTGCATGAGCGTCGACTTGCCCGAGCCGGACGGCCCGACGACGGCGGCGTAGTCGCCCCGCTCGACGGTCAGCGACACCCCGCGCAGCGCCTCACGGTGACGCCCTCGAGGGCGTACGACCGGGTGACGTCGACCGCCTCGAGGGCCGGGCCCCGTGCGACGGGACGGCTCACGTGCGTACGGCCTGCCCGTCGCTGAGCCGGTCGGCGTCGCGGACCACGACGCGCTCGCCGCCGGTCGAGCCCGCGGCGCACCTCGACGAGGTCCTCGCCCTGCGCGCCGAGCTGCGACCTCGACCCGCTGCACCCGGCCGTCCTCGACGACGAAGACGGCGTCGTCGCCGCCGTCGCGCACCACGGCGGCGGACGGGACGGCGAGCGACGTCCTGCGCGGTGCGCACCTGCAGGTCGACGACCGCGCTCATGCCCGGCCGCGGCGCGCGGCGCGGGCTGCGTCGTCGCCGGTGGTGCCGCCGGCTCAGCGCGAGCCGCACCCGGTAGACGACGCCGCCGCCGCGCCGACGTCGTCGGCGCGACGTCGACCGCCGTCGACGGTCGCCGGGTACGTCGCGTCCGGCACCGCGTCGAGCTCGACGGTCGCCGCCTGGCCCGGCTCGACGAGCAGCACGTCGGTCTCGTCGACCTCGGCCGTGACGGTCAGCCCGCCGACGTCGGTGACGGTGAGCAGCGGCGCGCCGCTGCGGACCGGCGCGCCGACCGGCAGGCCCTGCGCGGTGGTGGACGGCGCGCCGCCGGTGCCGCCGAGCGCGGCGCCGGCCTGCGCCTGCAGCCCCTCGGGCAGCCCGCTCGACCAGGCCGGCCGAGGTCGTCGCCGCCGGCGGGAGCCGCGCCCGCGCCGCCGAGGGTGACGACGCCGGCGATCGGGGCGGTGACGGTGAGCGCGTCGACGACCGACTGCGCGGCGGCGACGGCCACGGCCGCCTGCGCCCGCTGCGCTGCCGGCCGAGGGCGGCCAGCGCGTCCTCGAGGCTGCCGGGCGCCGGCGTCGACCTGACGACAGCGACGCGGCGCGGCGGCAGCGGCCGCGGCGCGGTAGCGCGCCTCGGCCTCGGCCACCTGCTGCTCGGCCGCCGCCGCTGCACGCGGGTCGGGCACCTGCGCGGCCGCGGCCCGGCCGGCGGCGAAGGAGGCCTGCGGCGGCGGCGTCGAGCTGCGTCCTGCAGCGGCCCGAGGTCGGCGCGTCGGCACGCTGCGACGTCGCGCCGGCCGCGGCGGCCGCCGCGGCGTCCTGCGCCTGCCGCAGCCGGGCGCCGCGCTGCCGGGCTCGACAGCTGGACGCAGCACCGCGCCCTGCTCGACCGCCGCGCCGTCCGCGACGAGCACCTGCTCGACGCGCGCGTCGGCCGGCGCCGTCGACGGTCGCGCTGGCCCGCGCGGCGACGGTGCCCGGGGCGTCGACGGCCTCGGCGACGGTCGGTGCGGGCGACCTCGCCGACCTGCACGACCGGGTCGCCGTCGCCGCTGCAGCCGGCGACGAGCAGCGCCGCCGAGACGAGCACGGGCAGCAGGCGCTTCACCGCCTCAGCGTACGGAGGTGCGGGCGTCCCCGCCCGCCCGTCGCGGACCGTCGGGGGCGGGTCAGGGACCGCTCGGGGCGGCTCAGCCCCCGGCGGCGAGCTCGCGGGAGCGGTCGCGGGCGGCCTCGATCGCGGCCAGCATCGCGGCGCGCACGCCGTGGTCCTCCATGGTCGCGGATCGCGCGCGATCGTGGTGCCGCCCGGGCTGGTGACCGCCTCGCGCAGCAGCACCGGGTGCTCGCCGGACTCGCGCAGCATCCGGGCCGAGCCGACGGCGGTCTGCACGATGAGCTCGGCGGCGACCGCGCGCGGCAGGCCGAGCAGGATGCCCGGCGTCGATCATCGCCTCGACGAGGAAGAAGAAGTACGCCGGTCCGCTGCCGGACAGCGCGGTCACCGCGTCCTGCTGCGACTCGGGGACCCGGACGACCTTGCCGACCGGGCGCAGCAGGTCCTCGACCAGCTGCAGGTGCTCGGCGCCGGCGTGCGAGCCGGGCGCAGATCGCCGACATCGCCTCGTCGACGAAGACCGGGGTGTTGGTCATGACGCGCACGACGCGGGTGCCCGCGGGCAGCAGCTCCTCGACCAGGGCGGTCGTGATGCCGGCGGCCATCGACACGACGAGCGTGCCGGGGCGCACGTGCGCGGCGACCTCGGTGAGCAGCGCGCGCATGTCCTGCGGCTTCACCGCCAGCAGCACGACGTCGGCCTGCGCCGACGGCCTCGCTCGGGCGTCGGCGTGCGGACGCCGTACCGCTCGGCGATCTCGGCCGCGCGCTCGGCGTGCCGCTCGGCCGCGAGCATCGATGCCGGCGGGCGTGCCGGCGCGGAGCAGGCCGGACAGCAGCGCCTCGCCGAGCTTGCCGACGCCGAGCAGGCGCGATGGTCGCGGTCATCGCCGGCTCGCCAGGGCGCGCAGGAAGAAGGCGAGGTTGGCGGGGCGTTCGGCGAGTCGGCGCATGAGGTAGCCGTACCACTCGTCGCCGTACGGCACGTAGACGCGCACCGTGTCGCCCTGCCGCCGCGAGCCGCGCCTGCTCGAGCGGGCGGATGCCGTAGAGCATCTGGTACTCGTAGCTGCCCTGCTCGCGCGGCCCTGCGCCAGCTCGCCGGTGATGGCGATCGAGCCGCGGGTCGTGCGTGGCCACCATCGGGTAGCCCGGGCCGGCCATCAGCACCTTGCAGGCAGCGGACGTACGACGCGGTCGACCTCCTCGGTGCTCTGGAAGGCGACGCGACGCCGGCTCCTTGTAGGCGCCCTTGCAGAGCCGGACCCGCGAGCCCTCGACGGCGAGGTCGCGGCAGTCGTCCTCGGTGCGGTGCAGGTAGGCCTGCAGCACCGCGCCGGTCGACGGGAAGTCCTGCGCGCAGCGTGCGCAGCGTCGCGAGCGTCCGGTCGGTCGTGGTGTGGTCCTCCATGTCGAGGGTGACCGTCGTGCCGGCGGCCTCGGCCGCCGCGCAGATCGCGCGCGCGCCCTCCAGCGCGAGCGTCGTCGCTCGATCGTCTGGCCGACGGCGGACAGCTTCACCGACACCTCGGTGCGCCCGCCGCTGGTCAGCCCCGCCTCCGACAGCCGCTCGAGCAGGAGCAGGTAGGCCTTGACCGTCGCGTCGGCCTGGCCGGCGTCGATGGTGTCCTCGCCGAGGTGGTCCAGGCTGACCGTGAGGCCCTTGCCGAGGAGCTCGCGGCTGGCGCGCACGGCGTCCTCGGCGGTCTCGCCCGCGACGAAGCGCTCGCACGACGCTGCGGCTGACGGGAGCGCCGGCCACGAGCCGCTCGACCGTCGCGTTGCGGCTGGCGGCGAGGATGACCGAGCGCAGGGGCGCATGGCCCGGAGGCTAGTGGCGAGGGGGTGGCGGTGCAGCCGTACGACGTGCTCGTCGTCGGGCTGCGGCCCGGTCGGCGCCGTGCTCGCCGCGCGGCTCGGCGCGGCCGGCTGCCGGGTCCTCGTCGTGGAGCGGCTGAGCCGAGGTGCACCCGCTGCCGCGGGCGGTCGCCGCCGACGACGAGGTGCAGGAGCTGCTCGGCGCGGGTGGACCCGGGGCTGCTCGACGGCTCGGTGCTCGACGTGCCGGTGCGCTTCGTCGGCGCCGGCGGGCGGCAGGTCGGCGAGCTGCGCTTCCCTCCCGGCGTGGGCGGGCGGCCAGGGCTCGCGCTGTTCCACCAGCCGACGCTCGAGCAGCGGCTGCGCGCAGCGCTCGCCGGGCTGCCGTCGGTCGAGGTGCGGCTCGGGGACGGCGCTGGACGGCTGGACGCAGGACGCGACCGGGGTGACCGCGCGGCTGTCGCGACGGCTCGTCGGTGCGGGCGTCGCTGGCTGGTCGGCTGCGACGGGGCGGCGTCCTCCGTCCGGACGTCCGCCGGCATCGGCTGGCGGCGGCCGCGACCTGCGCCGCTGGCTGGTGGTCGACGTCGAGGGAGCGGTCGACCGGCCGGGCTTCACCTACTCCTGCGACCCCGCGCGGCCGCCGGTCGACATGCCGCTGCCGGGCGGGCACCGGTGGGAGTGGCTGCTCGGCGACGACGAGGCGCCGTTCGACCCGCGCCCGCTGCTGCCCGCCGGACGTCGGCGGTGGTGCGGGCGGTCGACCTACCGCTACGGCGCGCGCCGGGCCTCGTCGTGGCGGCGCGGCCGGGTGCTGCTCGCCGGCGACGCGGCGCACACGATGCCGCCGTTCGCCGGGCAGGGGCTCGGCGCCGGCGTGCGCGACGCGTGGGCGCTGGGTGCGCTGCTCCCGCGCGGCGAGGTGGCCGCGTACGAGCCGCTGCGCGCGGCCGCACGTCACCGCGATGACCCGGCTGTCGCTGTTCCTCGGGTGCGGTGCTGGAGACGCGGCTCCGCTCCGGGCTGCGGCTGTGCGAGATGCCGCTGCTGCGCGGGGCCTTCCGCGCTCCCGTGCTCGGGCCCGTGGCTGGGCCGCGGCGGCCCGCGCGACAGCCGCAGCGGCGTCCTCGACCTGTAGCGGCTACTGCCAGCCGTAGCGGGCGCGCAGGGCCTCGGCGACGCGCTCGTACCTCGCCGGGTCGAGCACGGCCCCCTCGCGCCGGATGCCGTCGTCGGCGAGCGTCAGCACCCGGTCCAGGCGCACGAAGCTGGCGCGGCCCTCGCGGTCCCACGCCCCGCTGCCGATCGCCAGCCAGTCCGCGTCGTCGGAGCGGTGCGCCTGGCTGGACAGCACCAGCCCGAGCACGGTCCCCGCGTCCTGTCGGCCGACGACCAGCACCGGCCGGTCCTTCACCACGTCGGGCTGGTCCTCGTACGCGACCCCCGCCCACACGACCTCGCCGGGGTCGGCGGCCCCGTCGGCCTGCGGGGCGTACGACAGCCGGCGCCGCAGCGACCCCGCGCGGCGACGCCCGGCCCGCACCGTGCGGTCGGCGGCGGCGCTCCGGCTCGGCCGGCTGCTCCGCTCGAGGTCGACCGCCGCCCGCACGGCCGTGCGCAGCAACGACGCCCAGCGGCTCATGCGCGGACGCTAGCCGGTGCGCCGCAACCCGCCCGCACACGACGGTGACCTCCCCCGAGGCGGGCGTGCTGCCGCACGGACCGGTGCACCAGAGCACAACATCTCGGTGACGTTGACCTGTGGTGCACCGCCCGCCGGGCGGCACAGCCCTGCCGGCGGGCGTCGCGCCTTGCCGGACTGGCCCTGCGCACACGTCGCTCGTACGACACGCCGGTGGAGCACCGGGACGCGCCGCGACACGCGCCGTACGGGACCGGGACGTGTGCGCCCTCCACCGGGCGCCGGGCCGGGCACGGCCGACGGGCGTCCTACCGCTCAGCGGGGGTCGAGGGAGCGCTGCTCCTCGAGCCAGCGCACGGCCGCCGCCCAGGCGGCGCTCGAGGGGTCGATCGGGTCGCGGTGCCGGCCGGCGGTCTCGACGAGCGGGACGCCGTGCAGGGCGGCGTACTCCCGCGAGCGCGCGACCGGGACGGTCTCGTCGTCGGTCGGGTGCACGACCAGGGCCGGTACGCCCGGGTCGCCGCGGCGCACCGGGTCGGCCTGCTCCCAGCGCTCCGGCACCTCGGCGACCGTCCCGCCGAGCAGCTGCTCGGCGTGCACCCGCGCGCGCTGCGAGGTTCGTCACCGGCGCCAGCGCCAGGACCGACGACGCGACGACCCGCGGCGACGCACCCACCGCCCCGTCCGGCAGACCGCCACGACCGGCCGCCCACAGCGCGAGCTGGCCGCCGGCGGAGTGGCCGACGAGCACGACCTGCGAGAGGTCCAGCGGCGCGTCGAGCCCGGCCAGCGCGTCGAGCCGCGCAGCGACGTCGTCGAAGGTCTGCGGCCAGCCGCCGCCCCCGCCCCGGCCGTCGCCGAGCCGGCGGTACTCGACGTTCCACGCGGCCCACCCGCGCGCGACCAGGTCCAGCGCCAGCGGCGGGTGACGAGCTTGCCGTACTTCGTCTGCCAGTAGCCGCCGTGCAGCAGCACGACGACGGGGAACGGCCCGGGTCCGGACGGCAGGTGCAGGTCGGCCACCTGCGAGCGGTCGTCGCCGAGGACGTGCCGAGAACCCCTGCGCAGCAGGGAGAGCGCGATCTGCAGCTCGAGCCTCACTACCCGCGGGCCCAGTCCGCGACCACCCTGGCCAGCTCGGGACCGCGGTCCTCCTGCAGGAAGTGGCCGCCGCCCTCGATCGTCGTGTGCGGCTGGCCGGCCGCGCCGGGGATCTTGCCGATGAGCATCCGCTCGCCGCCGCCGGTGATCGGGTCCTCGTCGCGAGAAGGCGCACAGGAACGGCTTGTCGAACTGCGCGAGCACCTCCCAGGCCGCCTGGTTGTCCGGCGTCGCCGGGTCGTCCGGGTCCTGCGGGATGAGGTCGGGGAAGGCGCGCGGACCGGCCTTGTACGACGCGTCCGGGAACGGCGCGTCGTACGCCGCCTGCACCTCCGGCGGCAGCGGCTCGGCGCAGCCGGACGCCACGAGGAAGCCGACGGCAGGTCCTCGGTGCGCACGACGAAGTCGCGGAACTGCCACCAGGCGTCCGGCAGCCGCCGCGGCCCGTCCGGCAGCCCGGTGTTGGCGGCGCACACGCGGGCGAAGCGCGTCCGGGTGCTCGGCGACCAGCCGCAGCCCGAGCAGGCCGCCCCAGTCCTGGCAGACCAGCGTGACGTCCTGCAGGTCGAGCGCGTCGAACAGCACCGAGCGCAGCCACTCGACGTGCCGCGCGTAGGTGTAGTCCTCCAGCTGCGCCGGCTTGTCGGAGCGGCCGAAGCCGATGAGGTCCGGTGCCACGCAGCGGAACCCGGCGTCGACCAGCACCGGGATCATCTTCCGGTAGAGGTAGCTCCAGGACGGCTCGCCGTGCAGCAGCAGCACGACCGGAGCCTCCGCGGGCCCTCGTCGACGTACGCCATCCGCAGGCCGTCGGAGGTCTCGGCGTACGACGGCTCGTACGGGAAGCCGGGCAGGTCGGCGAAGCGGTCATCGGGGGTGCGCAGGGCGTCCATCCGAGGACCGTACCTAGCGGCGGAACGCGCTCGTGTCCACCTCGGCCGGCAGCCGCCAGGTTGAGCCGCGTGAAGGCCAGCGCCTCGGCGAGGTCGGCCTCGCGCTCGGCGCGGTCCTCGCACTTGCGGGTGTTGACCTCGACGACGACCAGGCCGTCGAAGCCCTGCACGGCCAGCCCCTCGAGCAGCTCGGCGCACGGCTGGTTGCCGCGACCGGGCACGAGGTGCTCGTCGCGGGCCGAGCCGTTGCCGTCGGCGATGTGCACGTGCGAGAGCCGGTCGCCCATGTCGGCCGCCATCGCCAGCGCGTCGGACTGGCTGACCGAGGTGTGCGACAGGTCGAGCGTGAAGTCGGGGAAGTCCTCGTCCGTCGGGTCCCAGTCCGGGGAGTACGGCACGACCTCGCGGCCGCGGGCGCGCAGCGGGAACATGTTCTCGACCGCGAAGCGCACGTCGGTCTCGTCGGCCATCTGCTGGATGCCGCCGAGGAACTGCCGGGCGTACTCCCGCTGCCAGCGGAACGGCGGGTGCACCACGACGGTCTGGGCGCCGCACTCCTCGGCGGCGTCCTTGGCGCGCACGAGCTTGGCCCACGGGTCGGTCCCCCAGACCCGCTGCGTGATCACCAGGCAGGGCGCGTGCAGCGCCAGGATCGGGATCTCGTGGTAGTCCGACAGCCGGCGCAGCGCCGTCGACGTCCTGGCTGACGGGGTCGGTCCAGACCATGACCTCGACGCCGTCGTAGCCCAGCCGGGCCGCGATCTCGAAGGCGTTCGCCGTCGACTCCGGGTAGACGCTGGCCGTCGCGAGCCCGACCTTCGCCGTCGGCACGCGCACGGGCGGCGGGGTCCTCGTCATGTCGACTCCCAGGCTACGGGTCAGGCGCCGGCGAGCCAGTCCAGGCGGCGGAGGATGACGCCCTCGCGCAGCGCCCACGGGCAGACCGACACCTGCTGCAGGTCGAAGGCCTGCATCGCCTCGTGGGCGACGACGGCCCCGGCGAGCAGCTGGGCCGCCCGGCTCTCGCACACCCCGGGCAGCTCGGCGCGGTCGGCGGCCGACAGCCCGGCCAGCCGGTCGACGATCCCCTCGAGCCCCTTCCGGGTCAGCCGGCGCGGCACGCGCGGTCCCTCGCCGTACGACGCGGCGCCGTCGAGGCGGGCCAGCGAGCGGAACGTCTTGGAGGTGGCGACGCCGCGGTCGGGGCGCCCGGCGGCCAGGACCCGCGGCACGATCTCGGCGAGCTGCGCGCCCACGTGCTCGCGCAGGGCGGCGACGTCGCGAGTGCGGGGCGGGTCGCCCGGCAGCCGGTCGCGCGTGAGCCGGCCGGCGCCCAGCGGCAGCGACAGCGCCACGTCGGGCTCCTCGTCGCGGCCGGCGCCGATCTCCAGCGAGCCCCCGCCGATGTCGAGGCAGAGCAGCCGCCCGGCGCTCCAGCCGAACCAGCGACGCACGGCGAGGAACGTCATGCCGCGCCTCGTCCTCGCCGGGCAGCACCATCAGCTCGACGCCGGCGCGCTCGCGCACCGCAGTGAGCACGGCGCTCGAGTCGGTCGCGTCGCGCACCGCCGAGGTCGCGAAGGCCATCAGGTCCTCGACGCCCTCCTCCTCGGCGGCCTCGCGGGCCGAGCGGATCGCGTCGACGAGCACCTCGGTGCCGTGCCGGCCCAGCGAGCCGTCGGCCTGCAGGAGCTCGGCGAGGTGCAGCGGGGTCTTGTGCGAGCGGACCGGGTCGGGGTGGCCGCCGCGGTGCGCGTCGACGATGAGCAGGTGCACCGTGTTGGAGCCCACGTCGAGGACGCCCAGCCTCACGAGCCGCTCCTGCGCACGGGCGGAGGGTAGCCGCAGCCGCACGGCGCGGCCCCCTGCCCCCGGGTAGCCTGTGGACGATGTCTGCCCCGCGAGGAGCCTGGCTGTGACCCGCCAGCAGCTCGACGAGTCCCGCGCGGTCCGCGTCGCCCTCGACGATGCGGTCGAGCACGCCGACCCCGCCCTGCGCCAGCACCGCCTGCCGCGCGTGCTGCACGACAGCCCTGCCGCCGTCCTGCTGGTGGAGGCCGGCTCCGGCTGCGTCGTGCAGGCCAACGCGGCCGGCCGGGCGCTGGCCCCGTCGCTCGAGCAGCTGCCTGCACCCGTGTCCGCCTGGAGCGCCGCCGCCGAGCTCCGCCGCCCCGACGGGCGAGCCGTTCCCGCCCGGCGAGGGCCCGGTCGAGCGCGCAGCCCGCGGCCTGGCCGTGCAACGGCGAGCCGGTGCTGCGCCGCGCCGCGCAGGGCGACGCGCTCGTCTGGGTCACCGGCTTCCCCATCCCCGGCGCGGACGGGTCCCCCGACGGGCAGGCGCTGGTGGTCTTCCTCGACGTCGACACCGGCGGCGACGAGTTCTCCCAGGTGCGCGACCGGGCGGTCGTCGCGGCCGGGCTCTCCTTCACGATCAGCGACCCGCGCTGGCCGGACAACCCGCTGGTCTTCGTCAACCCGGCCTTCGAGCGGACGACCGGCTACGACCGGGAGGAGGTGCTCGGGCCGCAACTGCCGCTTCCTGCAGGGCCCCGACACCGACCCCGCCGACGTGCAGCGGATCCGCGAGGCGCTCGCCGGCGAGCAGCACCGCAGCGTCACGCTGCTCAACTACCGCAAGGACGGCACCGCGTTCTGGAACGAGCTGTCGCTGTCGCCCGTCTACGACGCCAACGGGACGCTCACCCACTTCGTCGGCATCCAGGCCGACGTCACCAGCCGGGTGCTCGTCGAGCAGGAGCGCGAGCGGCACCTCGCCGCCGAGCGCGCCGCCCGCACCGAGGCCGAGCGGGCGCAGCGCCGGCTGGCCCTGCTCGCCGAGGCGACCTCGATGCTCGCCGCGACGCTCGACGTCGACGAGTCGCTCGACCGGCTCACCAGCCTCGTCGTGCCGCTCATGGCCGACTGGTGCACCGTCCACCTGCTCGGCCCCGACGGCGGGGTGCAGCGCGTCGCCGCGCGGCACCGCGACGCCGAGAAGCTCGACCTGCTCCGGCGGCTCGAGGAGCTGCAGCCCGCCGGGCTCGGCCGCGGCTCGATCACGAGCAGCGTGCTCGCCGGCGGTCCGCCGGCGCTCGTCGAGGTCGACGAGGACGTGCTGGCGGCCGGCATCGACGACCCCGAGCTGCTCGAGGTCTACCGGCAGGTCGGGCTGCGGTCGGCGATGGTCGTGCCGCTGCGCGCCCGTCGGCAGGTGCTCGGCGTGCTGTCGCTGTTCACCGACGGCTCGGGCCGCACCTTCGACGACGACGACCTCGCGATGGCCGCCGACCTCGCCCGCCGCGCCGCGCTGACCGTCGACAACGCGCGGCTCTACTCGCGCGAGCACGACGTCGCCGAGCAGCTGCAGCGCAGCCTGCTGCCGCAGCTGCAAGCCGGTGCCCGGGCTCGACCACGCCGCGCGCTACCTGCCCGGCTCGACCGCGGCGCAGGTCGGCGGCGACTGGTACGACCTGTTCGCCCTGCCGGACGGCGCCGTCGGCATCGCGGTCGGCGACGTCATGGGCCACGACATGACCGCCGCCGCCGCGATGGGCCAGCTGCGCTCGGTGCTGCAGAGCTACGCCTGGCAGGGCAGCGCCCCGGCGGTCGTGCTCGACCGGCTCGACCAGCTCGTGCAGGGCCTGGACATGGCCCAGCTCGCCACCTGCCTCTACGGCCGGCTCGAGCCGTCGGCCGCGGGCGGGGTCGGGCGGCTTCCGGCTCGCGAACGCCGGCCACCTGCCGCCGGCGCTGCGCAGCCCCGACGGCGCGGTGCGCCTGCTCGGCACCGAGGCCTCGCTGCTCGTCGGCGCCGCGCTCGGCACCGCGCGCGACGAGGTCGAGGAGGTGCTCGAGCCCGGCTCGGTGCTGGTCCTCTACACCGACGGGCTGGTCGAGCACCGCGGCCGCGCCATCGACGACGGCCTGGCCGCGCTGGCCGAGGCGCTGCGCACCGCGCCGGACGGCGACGCCGACGCCGATCTGCGAGCACCTGCTCGCCGAGCTGGCGTACGGCGACCTCGACGACGACGTCGCCCTGCTCGTGGTCCGCGTGCTGGAGTGACCGACCTGGGCCTGCCGCGCGTGCGGGAGGTGGAGCCGGACTTCCCGCGCGACTGGGTCGAGTTCGTCGACCCGGCCGACCCGAAGGGCGTGGTCCGGGCCGACCTCACCTGGCTGCTGTCGTCGTGGACCTGCGTCTACGGGCGCGGCTGCGAGGGCGTCGTCGAGGGGCGCGCGGAGGACGGCTGCTGCAGCCACGGCGCGTTCTACGCCGACGACGAGGACGAGCAGCGGGTCGAGCGCTTCGCCGCGCAGCTCAAGAAGAAGCACTGGCAGCACGCCGATCTCGGCCGCCGCGAGGGCATCTGCGAGCTGGACGAGCTCGAGGGCGAGCCGGCCCGGCGCACCCGCACCGTCGACGGCGCGTGCGTCTTCCTCAACCGCCCCGGCTTCTCCGGCGGCGCCGGCTGCGCGCTGCACGGCCTGGCCGAGCGGACCGGCCTGCACCCGCTCGAGACCAAGCCCGACGTCTGCTGGCAGCTGCCCGTGCGGCGCACCCAGGAGTGGGTCGACCGGCCCGACGAGGTGCAGGTGCTGGTCACCTCGATCGGCGAGTTCGACCGCCGCGGCTGGGGTCCCGGCGGCGCCGACCTGCACTGGTGGTGCACCTCGTCGCCGACCGCCCACGTCGGCGCCGACCCGCTCTACCTGACCTACGGCCCCGAGCTCGTCGCGCTGCTCGGGCCAGCCGGCGTACGACGAGCTGGCGCGGCTGTGCGCGCGACGGGCCGGGTCCCTGCCGGAGCACCCGGCGACGGCGCAGGCCGTCGGGGTCATGGACGCGGGCGGCGCCGAGCCGGCCACGCCGCCGGGCTAGGGCTCGAACTTGTAGCCGAGCCCCCGCACGGTCACCAGGTGCTTGGGCTCGCCCGGGTCGGGCTCGACCTTGGCGCGCAGCCGCTTCACGTGGACGTCGAGCGTCTTGGTGTCGCCGACGTAGTCGGCGCCCCACACCCGGTCGATGAGCTGGCCGCGGGTCAGCACCCGGCCGGCGTTGCGCAGCAGCAGCTCGAGCAGCTCGAACTCCTTGAGCGGCAGGGCGACCGGCTCGCCGTCGACGGTGACGACGTGCCGCTCGACGTCCATCCGGACCGGACCGGCCTCGAGCGCGCCGCTGGCCTCCTCGTCGGCCGGCTCGGCGCTGCGGCGGCGCAGCACGGCGCGCACCCGGGCGACCAGCTCGCGCGAGCTGAACGGCTTGGTGACGTAGTCGTCGGCGCCGAGCTCGAGGCCGACGACCTTGTCGATCTCGCTGTCGCGGGCGGTCAGCATGATGACCGGCACCGACGACTTCGCCCGCAGCGCGCGGCAGACCTCCGTGCCGGACAGCCCCGGCAGCATGAGGTCGAGCAGCACGATGTCGGCGCCGCTGCGGTCGAACTCGCGCGAGCCCGTCCGGGCCCGGTGGCGGCCACCGCGACCTCGAAGCCCTCCTGCCGCAGCAGGTAGGACAGCGGGTCGGAGATGGACTCCTCGTCCTCCACCACCAGCACTCGGGTCACGCGGCTCTCCCCCTCGGTAGCGACCCCGCGGACGGCGGGAGCCGCAGCGTGAACGTCGAGCCGGAGCCCTCGACGCTCCAGACGCTCACCTCGCCACCGTGGTTGGTGGCGACGTGCTTGACGATCGCGAGCCCGAGCCCGGTGCCGCCGGTCGCCCGCGAGCGCGCCGGGTCGGCGCGGTAGAAGCGCTCGAAGACGCGCTCGAGGTCCTTCTCGGCGATGCCGATGCCCTGGTCGGTGACGCTGATCTCGACGGCGCCCTCGCGGCGAGCGGACGGCGACGGCGACGCGGGTGCTCTCCGGGCTGTAGTGCACGGCGTTCTCGATGAGGTTGCCGACGGCGGTGACGAGCTGCGACTCGCTGCCGCACACGGTCAGCCCGCGCTCGCCGCCGCGCACGATCTCGATGCCGCGGGCCGAGGCGGCCGTGCGGGTGCGGTCGACGGCCTCGGCGACCACCTGGTCGACCGGCACGAGGTCCTGCTCGGGCAGCGGGTCGGCGCCCTGCAGCCGCGAGAGGTCGATGAGCTCCTGCACCAGCCGGGCCAGCCGGCCGGCCTCGTGCTGCAGCCGGCCGGCGAAGCGGCGCACCGCGGTCGGGTCCTCGCTCGCGTCGAGCAGCGCCTCGGCGAGCAGCGACATCGCGCCGACCGGCGTCTTGAGCTCGTGGCTGACGTTGGCGACGAAGTCGCGGCGCACCGCCTCGACGCGGCGGGCCTCGGTGACGTCCTCGACGAGCAGGGCGACGTGGCCCTCGGCGTCGCCGACCGGCGCGACCCGCACGCGCACGGCCTCGGGCAGCCGCACCAGCCGGCCGCGGGCAGGCTCGACCTCGACCTCCTGCGCCTGCCGGCTGCGCCGCACGTCGCGAGGCCAGCCGGCGCAGCTCGGCGACCAGCAGCCGGTTGCCGCGCACGACCCCGAGCTCGACGGCCGAGCGGTTGGCCAGCACGACGGTGTCGTCGGCGTCGAGCACCGCGACCGCGACGGGCAGCGCGTCGATGACCTCGACGCTGCTCGGGCCGCTCTCGGTCTCGACCGCCGTGTACGGCTCGGGCGCGGGGCGCTCCGGCCGGCGCAGCACCAGGGCGGCGACCAGCACGCCCAGGACCAGCCCGGCGACCAGCGCCGAGCAGCACGCCGACGAGGTCCACAGCACGGACTGTAGGTGGCCGGCGAGGTACGCGATCGTGCCTCGGGAGGGCCGCCGCGGGGATGTTCACCCGCCGTACGGCGGCGGTTCACGCAGCCGGGCGTGACGACCCGGCCCGCCGTCTACCCTGCGGCGGATGCGCGACACCTACCACGACGAGCTCGACGCGATCTCCGGCCTCGCTGGTCGAGATGACCAACCTCGTCGGCTCGGCGATGAGCCGCGCGACGACGGCCCTGCTCGACGCCGACCTGAAGCTGGCCGAGACGGTCATCGCCAACGACGAGGCGGTCGACGCGCTCTACCGCGACATCGAGGCGCGCGCCTTCGACCTGCTGGCCCGCCAGCAGCCGGTCGCGAGCGACCTGCGCGTGCTGGTCACGTCGCTGCGCATGGTGGCCGACCTCGAGCGCATGGGCGACAACGCCGTCCACGTCGCCAAGATCGCCCGCCGCCGCTACCCGAGCTCGGCGGTGCCGCCGACGCTGCGCTCGACGGTGCTGAAGATGGGCCACGCCGCCGAGGAGATCGTCGCGAAGGCGGGCAGCGTCATCGCCAGCCGCGACGTCGAGATGGCCGCCGAGCTCGAGAAGGACGACGACGTCATGGACGAGCTGCACCGGCAGCTCTTCAAGTCGATCCTCGACGACCGCTGGGAGGACGGCATCGAGCCGGCGATCGACATCACGCTGGCCGGCCGCTACTACGAGCGCTTCGCCGACCACGCCGTCTCGGTCGCCCGCCGCGTCGTCTACCTCGTGACCGGCGAGCGCCCGGACGTGCCGGAGTAGCCGGCGCGCCTGGTCAGCGGCCCTGGTTGGCCACGGCCTCCGCGGCGGCCTTGGCCGCCTCCTCGTCGAGGTAGGTGCCGCCCGGGTTCGTCGGGTGCATGTCGTCGTCGAGGTCGTAGCGCAGCGGCTGCCCGGTCGGGATGTTGAGCGCCACGACCTCGTGCCTCGCTCAGCCCGTCGAGGTGCTTGACCAGCGCGCGCAGCGAGTTGCCGTGCGCGGCGACCAGCACCGTCTCGCCGGCCTGCAGGTCCGGCACGATCTGGTCGTACCAGTACGGCAGCATCCGCTGGACGACGTCCTTCAGGCACTCGGTGCGCGGCACGATGTCGGTGGTCAGGTGCCGGTAGCGCGGGTCCTGGCTGACGTCCCACTCCGAGCCGACCTCGATCTTCGGCGGCGGGGTGTCGTACGACCGGCGCCAGAGCATGAACTGCTCCTCGCCGAACTGCTCCAGGGTCGACTTCTTGTCCTTGCCCTGCAGGTCGCCGTAGTGCCGCTCGTTGAGCCGCCAGTGCCGCTTGACCGGGATCCAGCTGCGGTCGCAGGCCTCGAGCGCGATGTTCGAGGTGCGGATCGCGCGCGTCATGAGCGAGGTGTGGACGACGGTCGGGAGCAGCCCGTCCTTCTTCAGCTCGAGGCCGCCGAGGCGGGCCTGCTCCTCCCCGAGCTCGGTGAGGTCGACGTCGACCCAGCCGGTGAACAGGTTCTTCGAGTTCCACTCGCTCTCGCCGTGGCGGAGCAGCACGAGGGTCGCCATCCCGGCATCCTCGCGGACGTCAGCGGCGGACGTCGCGCCGGGGTGCCCACTCGGGTGTTCCGGCCGGTCGCCGCCCGGCGCCGTCGGCGAGCACCTTGGCCGCCAGGGCGGGCTCGCGGGTCAGCCGGTCGCCGTACGCCAGGTCGACCAGGGACGTCCGCGAGTCCTCGAGCAGCTGGAGCACCTCGCCGAGCAGCCGGTCGAGCACGACGGCGTCGACCGCGGCGTGCGGCAGCGAGCCGGTGAGGAAGACGTCGCCGACGTCGTCGAGGCCGAAGTGCACGTCGCGCAGCCGCAGGTTGCGCGCCAGCAGGTAGCGGTGCAGGGGCGCCCGGTCCAGGGGCGGCTGTCCGGAGACCTCGACGACGTGCATGACGAACGCCTCGACCGAGACCGCCTGCTCGCCGGCGATGAGCCAGACCAGCGTCGAGGGACGGCGCGCACCCATCAGCGTCAGGACGTACGCCCCGGCCTCCACCCGCTCGAAGACCACCTCGAGCTCGGCCAGGACGTCCAGCAGCTGCCCGTCGAGCTGCCAGACGACGGGGGACGTCACGCCCGGTCGGGGTCGGCGAACCGGGCGAAGGCCTGCAGGTTGCGCGTGGACTCGCCGTTCTTCTGCCGCCAGGCCCACTCGCGACGGATCGAGCCGGCGAAGCCGATCTCGAGCAGCGGGTCGAAGGACTCGTCGGCGTACTGCAGGACGCTGCCGAGGATGCCGGTCGACCTCGTCGGGCGTGATGGCGTGCAGCGGCAGCCGGCCGACGAGGTAGACGTCGCCGGCGGCGTCGATCGAGAACGCGACGCCGTACAGCCGGGCGTTGCGGCGCAGCAGGAAGCGGTAGAACTCCTCGGCGTTCTCGTCGGGCTTGCGGCAGACGAAGGCCTCGACGAGCAGGGCGTGCTTGCCGGCGACCAGCCAGCAGTTGGTGGCCAGCTTGTGCGTGCCCGGGAGCACGACGAAGAACTGGCCCTGCTCCGGGCGAGGTGTAGTCGAGGCCCGGCCTCGTCGAGCGCGGCCTGGATCGTGGCGTGCAGCTCCGCCGTGGTCGCAGGCTGATCGCTCACAGGTTGACCGCCATCGGCAGGGCGACGCGGTCGGCGAGCGGCGTCGCGGTAGGTCGCGAGCAGGCCGTCGGCGGTGCGCGTGCCAGGAGAAGTCGGCGGCGTGCGCGACCGCGCCGGCGGACAGGCGCGGGACCGTCGCGCGACCGCCCGTCGCAGGGCGTCGGCCCAGCCGTCCGTGCCGTGGCCCGGGACCAGCAGGCCGGAGACGCCGTCGCGCGACGGTGGTGCGCAGCCCGCCGACGTCGGTGGCGACGACCGGGGTGCCGCAGGCCTGCGCCTCGAGGGCGACCAGGCCGAACGACTCGTTGTGGCTGGGGACGGCGACGACGTCGGCCGCGACGTACCAGTCGCGCAGCCGGTCGCGGTGGAACGGACCGCCGTGCGGCGTCTCGAAGCGGACGAGGTCGGCGATGCCGAGCGCGTGCGCGAGGTCCTGCAGGGCGGTGGGGTGCGCGAGCCCGGTGCCGCTCGGGCCGCCGACGACCGCGACGACGAGCCGGTCGCGGAGGGTCCGGGTCCTGCTCGACCATCCGCGCGGCGGCGTGGAGCAGGACGTCGGGCGCCTTGAGCGGCTGGATGCGCCCGACGAACAGCAGCAGGACGGCGTCGGGCGGCACCCCGAGGCGGGTGCGGGCGGCAGTCGCCTCGCCGGGGCGGAAGTGCTCGAGGTCGACGCCGGGGGCGACGGTGACGACGCGCTCGACGTCGGCGCCGTAGAGGTCGACCAGCTCGCGCGCCTCGTCGGCGGTGTTGGCGACCAGCCGGTCGGCGGCCTCGACGACCTGCTGCTCGCCGACGACGCGGCGCAGCGGCTCGGGGGCGTCGCCGTCGGCGAGCGCGAGGTTCTTCACCTTGGCCAGGGTGTGGGCGGTGTGCACGAGCGGGACGCCCCAGCGCTCGGTGGCCAGCCAGCCGACCTGGCCGGACAGCCAGTAGTGCGAGTGCACGACGTCGTAGAAGCCGGGCTCGTGCGCGGCCTCGGCGCGCAGCACGCCGGAGGTCAGCGCGCACAGCTGGGCCGGGCAGGTCCTCCTTGGACAGCCCCTCGAACGGGCCGGCGGTGACGTGCCGCACGGTGACCCCGGGCGCCAGCTCGACCACGGGCGGCAGGTCGCTGCTCGTGGCGCGGGTGAAGACCTCGACCTCGACGCCGAGCGCGGCCAGCCGCTTGCTGGTCTCGACGACGTAGACGTTCATGCCGCCGGCGTCGCCGGTGCCGGGCTGCTCGAGCGGCGAGGTGTGCACCGACAGCACGGCCACGCGGCGCGGGTGGACACGAGCGTCAGCGTCTGGCGGGGGTCATGTCCGCACCTCCTGGTCGAAGGGCAGTCTGCCCCGCCCCCGCACAACATCCTCGGGCAGGGCAGACTTCCCCGCCATGCAGACCTCCCGGCCCGGACCGCGCTCGTCACCGGGGCCAGCAGCGGCATCGGCGCCGCCACCGCCCGCCGGCTGGCCGCGGACGGCTGGACGGTGGTGGCCGCCGCCCGCCGGCTGGACCGGCTCGGCGAGCTGTCGGCCGCGCACCCGGCGATCCGCCCGCAGGCGCTCGACGTCACCGACCCGCGCTCGGTCGAGGACCTGGCCGACGCCGTGCCGCAGTGCGACCTGCTCGTCGCGAACGCCGGCGGCGCCTTCGACCTCGACCGCGGTCGAGCCGCCGACCCCGAGACGTGGGCGCGGACCTACGACGTGAACGTGCTCGGCATCGTCCGGACCGTGCAGGCGCTGCTGCCGGCGCTGCGAGGCCTCCCGCGGTCAGGTCGTGCTGACCGGCTCGACGGCCGGCCGCTGGGTCTACGAGGGCGGCGGCGGCTACGTGCCGCCAAGCACGCGGTCGCCGCGCTGCGCGACACGCTGCGGCTCGAGGTCGTCGAGCGCGGCATCCGCGTCTCGGAGGTGGCGCCGGGGATGGTGCAGACCGAGGAGTTCTCCCTCAAGCGCTTCGGCGGCGACGAGCGAGCGGGCGGCCGCCGTCTACGCGGGCGTCGACGCGCTCGTCGCCGACGACGTCGCCGAGGCGATCGTCTGGGTCGCCAGCCGCCCGGCGCACGTCAACATCGACCTCGTCCAGCTCACCCCGCAGCAGCAGGCCGGCGTCTGCAAGGTCGTCCGCCGCCCCTGACGGCAGGATGGCCCGGGTGGCCAAGGCGAAGCGGTACGCGGCCGGGCGCGCCCGGGCGCTCGGCCTGGCCACCCGCGGCACCACCGCGCCGAACCGGCTGCGCCGGGTCGACCGCTGGCTGACCGCGGTGCACGGCGACCTGCTGCGCGGCGCACCGGAGCCGCCGCTGGTCGTCGACCTCGGCTACGGCGCGTCGCCGGTCACGGCGGTCGAGCTGCACGCCCGGCTGCGGGCGGTCCGGCCCGACGTGCAGGTGGTCGGTCTGGAGATCGACCAGGAGCGGGTCGACGCCGCGAAGCCGGCCGAGCGCGAGGGGCTGGCCTTCCGCCGCGGGGGCTTCGAGCTGGCCGGCCTGCGGCCGCTGGTCGTCCGGGCGCTGAACGTCCTGCGGCAGTACGACGAGGCGCCGCGCCCTCGAGGCGTGGGCCACGCTGCGCGCCGGGCTCGCGCCCGGCGGGCTGCTGGTGGAGGGCACCTGCGACGAGATCGGCCGGCGCGCGGCGTGGGTCGCGCTGGACGCCGACGGGCCGCGGACGCTGACGCTCGCGGCGCACCTGCCGACGCTCGACCGGCCGTCCGCGCTGGCCGAGCGGCTGCCCAAGGCGCTCATCCACCACAACGTCCCCGGCCAGCCGGTGCACGCGCTGCTGACCGCGCTCGACGACGCGTGGGACCGCGCGGCCCCGCACGCGGCGTTCGGGCCACGGGCGCGCTGGGTCGCTGCCTGCACGGCGCTGGAGTGGCCGGGCGCCGACCCGCGCCGGGCCCGCTCGGCGAGCTGACGGTGCCGTGGGCCGGCGTCGCGCCCGGACAGCCGGGCTGACGGAGCCGTTTCCCGACGGTCACCGCGGGGGTAGGCCTGGCGGCATGTCCGAAGAGCTGGTGGTGCTGCGCGGCGGGGTCCGGGACGGCGAGTCCACGACGGTGCAGGAGGGCGTACGCCGGCTGATCGCCGCCAGCGACGCCCCCGGCCTGGTCGAGGTCTACGAGGCCAACGGCGAGACGGCGCGGGTGAGGGGCAACGACGACGACGCCCTGGTGTTCATCCACGTCGGCCAGGAGCCGGCGGGCGACCTCGCCCCCGAGCTGCAGCACAGCCCCACCCCCGACTGAGCCTCCGCGGCGAGGCGCTCAGCCCCAGGGGCCGCCGGGGCGCAGCTCGCGGACGGCCGGGCGGACGTCGACGAGGTAGACGATCGCGGCGACGGTGCCGATCAGCCCGAACAGGCCCATGACGTTCGTGCCGCCGAGCAGGACGGCGGCCACCAGGATGCCGACCCAGATCGGCTTGCTCAGCTTGCCGGCAGCGGCGTACGCCGGGCCGGGCCGGGTGGCGGCGTCGACGAGCGCCCAGACCTTGACGCCGAGGGCGAGCAGGCCGAGCGCGAGCAGCAGCAGGTTCGAGGCCCCGAAGAAGTCGATCACGGGTCGATCCTCCCGCACCGCCGGGCACGCGCGCGACCCCCGGGCCTCGAGGGCTCCGGGGGTCGCGCGTGCGTGCGAGGGAGGTGCTACTAGCCGATCTTGGCGGCGGCGTCCTCGACGGCCTTCTCGCCGGCCTTGGCGGACTTCTTGGCGGCGGTCGCGGCGGCCTCGGCCTTGCGCACGGCCTCCTTGCCCTCGGCGATGGCGGCCTCGGTGGCCGGCTGGCGACGGATCTGGGTCACGAGGCGCTCGCCGCGGACGGTGAGCGAGGTGTAGAGGTCGGTGGCCTTCTCGGTGGCCTTCTCGACGCGGGTCTCGACCTCGTCGCGCAGGCTCTTCACCTGGGCGGGAGGGTCTTGACCTGGGCCGGGACCTCGGCCAGACGGGTCTGGGCCTTCTTGACCTCGGCGACGTACAGGGCCGGGACGTCCTTGGCCTGCTCGATCGCGAGGTCGGCGACACCGACGACGCGAACAGCGGCTTGGTGGCCTCGGCGACGTCGAAGGTCGGCAGGTTCTTGATCGTGAAGCGGCCCGTGACGGTGCTGCCGGTCTTGTCGACGTCGGCTGTGGCGGTGGTCGTCTTGCTGGTCGCGGTGGTGCTCATGGCATGCCTCCAGGCAGGGGTGGGTGGTGCGGAGTGGACGAGTGGTGCGGTCCGGCGGCTAGGGCGTGGACGCGGTCGGGGCGTCCGGTGCCTCGGGCCCGGCAGAGCGGGTCCGGGACGCGCGCCGGCCGCCGGCCGTGGCGCGCGGGGTCGTGGGGGCGGCCTGCTGGCCGGCGCTCGGCTGCTTGTCGGCTGCCTTGTCGGCGGGCTTCCTCCGGGGCTTGCGGACCGGGGGCGCGGGGCTCGTGCTCAGCTCGGCGTCCTCGAGAGGCGCTGCTGTCACGACGGTGACGGCGACCTCGTCGGTCGACACCGGCCCGTTCTCCCTGCGGAAGCTGTCGTAGATCTCGAGCAGCACCTGCTTCTGCCGCTCGTTCAGGCCCTCGTCGGCGAGCACGGCGTCGGCGACGAGCCCGCTGCCCTCGCGCTGCTCGAGGATGCCGGCCTGGACGTAGAGCGCCTCGGCCGAGATGCGCAGGGCCTTGGCGATCTGCTGCAGGATCTCGGCGCTCGGCTTGCGCAGGCCCCGCTCGATCTGGCTGAGGTAGGGGTTGCTCACGCCGGCCAGCTTGGCCAGCTGCCGCAGCGAGATGTCGCTCGCGCTGCGCTGCTCGCGGATGTAGTCACCGAGGTGACGGACGTCGATGCCGGCCACGGTGCCTCCTCCGCTTCGCTGCTGTCCTTGCTGACGAGGAGAACGGTACGCCGGGGTGCTAGCAGTTGCAAGCACTCCTGCTAGCGCTGGCCGGTGAGGCTGGTCACACGCGTCACGTCGCCGGCGGGCGGACAGACCCTAGGGGGTACCCGGGCCGCCGCCTGCGCCCAGGGAACTCGACGGAAGGACGCTGTCAGACGTGCAGTCCCGCGACGTGCCGCACCTGCCGCAAGACGACCTGGTCGGGCTGCGGCCAGCACGTCCCGCAGGTCATGGGGCGCGTCCCCGCCGACCGGCGGTGCACCTGCAGCAGCCCGGCGGCCGCGCCGCCGGACGACCGGACCGCCCGCTCCGGCGGGTGGCGCGGGCTCTTCCGGCGCTGACCCCGGCCCGCCGGTCCGGTTTCGGGCCCGGCCCGCGGGGCTACGCTCCCCGCGTGCCGGCCCAGACCCGTCCGACGTCCGCAGGTCCGCGATGAGCGGCGGCCTGGTCGCGCTGCTCGACGACGTCGCCGCGCTCGCCAAGGTCGCGGCCGCCTCCGTCGACGACATCGGCGCCGCCGCCGGGCGGGCCAGCGCCAAGGCCGCTGGCGTGGTCGTCGACGACACCGCCGTCACCCCGCAGTACGTCCGCGGGCTGGCCGCCGAGCGCGAGCTGCCGATCATCCGGCGCATCGCCCTCGGGTCGCTGCGCAACAAGTTCCTCATCATCGGGCCGGCGCTGCTGGTGCTGAGCCAGTTCGTCCCCTGGCTGCTCACGCCGATCCTCATGCTCGGCGGCGCCTACCTCTGCTACGAGGGCGCCGAGAAGGTCTGGGAGCGGTTCGGCGGCGCCCACCACGGCCCCGAGCCCGAGGTGTCCCCCGACGGCACGCCCGCCCTCGTCGACGAGGAGACGGTCGTCTCCGGCGCCGTGCGCACCGACTTCATCCTGTCGGCCGAGATCATGGTGATCTCGCTCAACGAGGTCTCCGACGAGGCCTTCGTCAGCCGCGCGCTCATCCTCGCCGTCGTGGCGCTGGGCATCACCGTGCTGGTCTACGGCGTGGTCGGGCTCATCGTGAAGATGGACGACGTCGGCCTCAAGCTCGCCCAGGCGTCCTCGGCCGCCGTGGCCGGGTTCGGCCGCGGGCTGGTGCGCGGCATGCCGTACCTGCTGGCCGTCATCTCGGTCATCGGCACCGCCGCGATGCTCTGGGTCGGCGGCCACATCCTGCTCGTGGGCACCGACGACCTCGGCTGGAGCGGGCTGTACGACCTCGTGCACTCCCTCGAGGAGTCGGCGGCCGACGCCGTCAACGGGCTCACGGGCGTCGTGACGTGGCTCGTCAACACCTTCGCCAGCGCCGTCATCGGGCTCGTCGTCGGCGCCGTGATCGTGCTCGTCGTGACGCTGGTCGGCCGGGCCCGCAAGGGCAAGGACGCGCCGGCCGCGGCCCACTAGCCCGGCTCAGCCGAGCAGGGACGTCCCGCGCAGCTCGCCCACCGGTACTCCGCCGCCGAGCACCGGCGTGGTCGCCAGCTCGTCCAGCACGTCCGCGGTCGACGCCGAGCGCGCGCAGCGCCCCGACGAGCACCGGCACCGCAGCGCGGGTGGCGCCGTCGGCGACCTTGACCGCGGCGGACGCGCCGTCCGGCAGCGCGGCCGCGAAGACGCCCTCGGCGCCGTCCTTGGCGACCAGGCCGGGGATGCCCTCGATGAGCCGGGTGACCTCGCGGCCGGTGCCGCCGACCAGGTCGGGGTGGGCGCGCATCGCGTCGGCCGTCCGGCGGGTGCTCCCGTCGCCGGTCGCCAGCGGCCGTGAAGGCCCGCGCCAGCCCGGTGCAGGGTCAGCGCGTGCTGCGGCGCGCCGCAGCCGTCGACGGCGACGTGCTGCACCCGCTCGCCGGCCAGCTGCTCGATGGTCGCGCGTCATCGCCTGCTGCACCGGGTGGTCCGGCTGCGAGGTAGTCCCCGGTCGGCCAGCCGTTCGCGACGCAGGTCGCGAGCATCGCGGCGTGCTTGCCGGAGCAGTTCATGGTCAGCCGGGTCGCCTCGCCGCCGCCGCGCAGCAGCGCGTGCGCGCGCCTCGACGTCGAGCGGGAGCAGCGGCGGGGCAGCCGAGGCCGTCCTCGGTCAGGCCGGCCGCGGCCAGCGTGCGGCGTACGACCTCGAGGTGCGCCGGCTGGCCGGAGTGGGAGGCGGTCGCGAGCGCGAGGCACTCGTCGTCGGGCGGCTGACCAGCCGGCCTCGAGCAGGCCGACGGCCTGCAGCGGCTTGTTCGACGAGCGCGGGAAGACCGGGCGGTCGACGTCGCCGAGCGACAGCGCGGTCGAGCCGTCGGCGCGCAGCGCGACGACGGAGCCGGTGTGGGTGCTCTCGACGACGCCGGAGCGGACGAGCTCGACCAGGACGGGCAGGCTCACGCGCCGGGCGGGCTGCTCGGCGAGCAGGGTGGCGACGTCGGCCTCGCCGTCGCGGTAGCGGCGGGTGATCTCGGCGCTGCAGGCGTCCATGACGTTCTGCACCTCGCGGCGCTTGGTGGAGATGCCCTGCTCCTCCTCCGACAGCGTGCGCATCGCGTGGGCGAGCTCGTCGGTGGAGCGGGCGGACGACGTCGGACAGGTCGACGTCGGCGACGAGCGCCTCGACGTAGCGGCGGTGGCTGTCGGCGCGCGACGGCTCGACGGTGGTGTGCCGGCCGAGGCCGCGGGCCGGGGCGCGCGGCTCGTCGGCGAGGATCGCGGCCAGGCCCTCGACGAGGGTCTGGTTCGAGGAGCTGTCGCGCCGGTTGAGCTCGGCGCGCAGGATGTCGAGCCGGCCCTGGATCATGCGGCGCAGGTAGGAGAGGTCGACCTCCTCCTGCTCGGCCTCGGTGCGCAGCTGCGCGGACCTCGGCCAGCGGCAGGTCGCGCGAGCCCGTCGAGGTAGTCCTCGGCCAGCACGCGGTCGATGCGACGGTTGCCCTTGAGGGGCGGGGTCGCGGTGCCCTCGACGCTCACGTCGCTGCTCCTGTTCGATCGTGCTGCGGGGACGCGTGCGGGGCTCATCGTGGCAGATGCCCGCGGCCGGCCGGGGCCGCCTGCGACGGGTTGACCCGTACGGCTCAACGTCGGGCGCCCGCGCTGCCGAAGGCTTGGAGGTGCGGGCGCCGGTCGGCGCTGCGCGTCAGCCGGGGGCGAGCAGGAGGCCGGACGTGCTCAAGGGCGACCTGGCCACCACGCCCCTGCCCGAGGTGCTGCGGCAGCTCGCCGACGGGCCGCCACCGGCTGCCTGCACGTGCCGACGCGGCGGGCGAGACGGCGCAGGTCTACCTGCGCGGCGGGCGCGTCTACGCCGTCGTCGCGCCCGGGCAAGCGGCCCGCAGCTCGGCGCGCGCCTGGTCTCCTCCGGCGCCCTCGGCCCGGAGGCGCTGGCCGAGGCGCTCGAGGCGCAGCGCACCGAGCTGCAGGGCTGGCGGCTGGGCGAGCTGCTGGTCCACCTCGGCTACGTCGACCAGCCGGTCGTCGAGGACTTCGTCAACGAGCAGGTCCGCGCGTCGCTGTCGGACCTGCTGCCGTGGCGGCACGCCACCTGGAAGTTCCGCGTCAACGAGCGCACCCGCGAGGACGTCGCCCCGCCCGTGCGACGTCGAGGAGCTGCTCGCCGAGATCGACGGCGCGCCAGGACCTCTGGGTGCAGATGCGAGCAGGTCCTGCACGGTCCGGACGCCGTCCCGATGCTGTCGGCCGCCGACACCGCCTCGACGAGACCGAGATCGACGCCGACGCCTGGTCGCTGCTGTGCAAGGTCGACGGCGTCCGCACCATCACCGAGCTGGCCCGCGAGTGCGGCTTCACGCTGTACGAGGCCGGTCAGGTCGTCGTCACGGCTCGTCACGGCCGGGCTGCTGGAGGTCGAGGAGCCCGAAGCCGGCCTCGCGGAGCCGGTCGCCGAGGAGCCGCGGGACGAGGAGCCGCTGGCGCCGCGCGAGGTCGCGTCCCGGCTGGCCTCGGCGCTGACCGGGCTGGGCGTGCCGACGCAGCGCGAGGAGCACCGCGGCATCCCGCAGCACGTCCGCGAGGACGAGGTCGCCGGCTCGATCTCCCGGGTGTCCGAGGCACTGGCGGCGCTGCTCGGGCCGGCCACCGCCAGCGACGACGTCTTCGGCGCGCCGGTGCACCGCCCCGCCAGTCCGCAGCCCGCGCCGGCAGCACCCGAGGACCCCAAGAGGGCCGAGCGCGAGCGCCGGGCTGCGGCGCGCCGCGACCGCGACGCCGCCGAGCTCGCCGCCGCGCAGGCCGAGCTCGAGGCTGCCAGGG
The DNA here is from genome assembly GCA_963844295.1 of uncultured Actinomycetota bacterium. Classification (GTDB taxonomy): domain Bacteria; phylum Actinomycetota; class Actinomycetes; order Mycobacteriales; family SCTD01; genus SCTD01. The sequence continues at coordinate 123,496 of CAWJNR010000002.1, forward strand.
CCGCGCAGGAGGCGCAGTTCGAGGCCGAGCACGGCGAGGACCACGTCGCCGACGTCGTCGACCTGTCCTCCGTACGCGCGGCCGCCGAGGCGCTGGCCGAGGCCGAGGAGGACCGGCTCGAGGAGGAGGCCCGCGCTTCCGCGGAGGCGGCCGCCGCCGAACAAGCCCGGCTGGCCGAGGAGGCCCGTCTCGCAGAAGAGACCGAAGCCGCGCGGCTCGCCGAGGAGCAGCGAGTCGCCGCCGAAGCCCAGGAGCAGGCACGCCTCGAGGAGGAGGCACGCGCTTCCGCGGAAGCAGCCGCCGCTGAGGAAGCCCGCCTGGCCGAAGAAGCCCGCCTCGCAGAGGAGGCCGAAGCCGCCCGGCTGGTAGAGGAGCAGCGCCTCGCCGAGGAGCCGCGGCTCGCCGCCGAAGCCGCCGAGCAGGCACGCCTCGCCGAGGAGGCACGCGCTCGCCGAGGAAGCCCGGCTCGCCGAGGAAGCCCGCCTCGCAGAAGAGGCCGAGGCCGCGCGCTGGCCGAGGAGGCACGCCTCGCCGAGGAGGTCCGCGCTCGCCGAGGAAGCGCGCCTGGCCGAGGAAGCCCGCCTGGCCGAGGAGGCCCGCCTGGCCGAAGAGGCCGAAGCCGCGCGCCTCGCCGAGGAGCAGCGACTCGCCGCCGAGGCCGAGGAGCAGGCACGCCTCGCCGAGGAGGCACGCGCTTCCGCGGAAGCAGCCGCCGCAGAGGAAGCCCGCCTCGCTGAGGAAGCTCGCCTCGCTGAGGAGGTCCGACTGGCCGAGGAGGCCCGGCTGGCCGAGGAGGCCCGGTTGGCCGAGGAGGCCCGCCTGGCCGAGGAGGCCCGTCTCGCCGAAGAAGCCGAAGCCGCGCGCCTCGCCGAGGAGCAGCGACTCGCCGCCGAAGCCGAGGAGCAGGCCGCCTCGCGGAGGAGGCACGCGCTTCCGCGGAAGCAGCCGCTGAGGAAGCCCGCCTCGCGGAGAACGCCCGGCTGGCCGAAGAGGCCCGTCTCGCAGAAGAGGCCGAAGCCGCGCGCCTCGCGAGGAGCAGCTCGCCGCCGAGCCGCCGAGGAGCTGCGCCTGGCGGAGGAGGCACAGGCCGCCGAGCAGGCGCGGATCGATGCTGAGAACGACGCGGCGGAGCGCGCCCGCGTCGCGGAAGAGCTTCGGCTCGAGCAGGAGCACCACGCCGCGGAGCAGGCCCGACTCGCTCAGGAAGACGCCGCCCGTCGTGACCAGCAGGCTGCTGCAGCGGCCGAGTTCGCTGCTCTGACAGCGGATCTCGACGAGGGACCCAGCACCGCGTTCGACCCCGCCATCCAGGCCGCGGCGTTCGCCGAGCTGAGTGCCTCAGCGTCGTACAGCGCACCGACGCCGGCGGCCGCTCCGGCCGCGGTGGCGCCCGCCCCCGTACCGGAGGACCTGGAGCACTACGCGCCGGCAGCGTCGTTCGGTCACGACACCGACACCGCATCGCTCCTGCGCGAGCTCAGCTCGCTCGGCCTCGACGACGACGCCCCGCCGCCGCCGGTCACCCGACCGACAGCACCCCGTCCCGTGACGATGACGCCCAGCAAGAAGCGCAAGGGGCTGTTCGGGCGCGGCTGACCCCGGCAGGGCCCACGATCTTCGACTCGTGCACCCCGACACGCCGCGCGGAGGGGCCACAGGTCGAAGATCGCGGGCCGGGCGGCGCAAGATAGCCCGGGCGGGCCGGGCCGCCCCCCGCACCTCAGCGGAAGCGCATGAGGCCTTCGCGCGCGGCGGCAGCCTGCCGGGCCGGGGACACGGGCGCCTCGGCGGCCGGCTCCGGGTCGATCCGCGCCGCTACCGACCCGGCGGCCAGCTCGGCCTCGTCGGGGACGTTGCGCTTCACGAGCGCGAGCGCGATCGGGCCGAGCTCGTGGTGCCGCACGGCGGTGCCGACCCGGCCGACGTCACGGCCGTCCAGCTGCACCGGGTCGCCGACGACCGGCAGCTCGCTGTCCGAGCCGTCCAGGTGCAGCAGCACCAGCCGGCGCGGGGGACGGCCGAGGTTGTGCACCCGCGCGACCGTCTCCTGCCCGCGGTAGCAGCCCTTGTCCAGGTGCACCGCGGTCGTCAGCCAGCCGACCTCGTGCGGGATCGTCCGGTGGTCGGTGTCCAGGCCGAGCCGCGGGCGTGCGGGCCGCGACGCGCAGCGCCTCGTAGGCCTGGACCCCCGCGACCGCCCCGTCGTACGCCGCCAGCTCCTCGCGCGGCGACCAGGCGCAGCTCGGGGTCGGCGACGACGGCGTACGACGACGTCACGTCGGCGACCTCGACGCGCAGCATGAAGCGCATCCGGTCGCAGGAAGTCGACCAGCGCGCCCGCCGTGCCGGGCTCGACGTGCGCGAGCACCGCCTCGCCGTCGTCGACCAGGTGCAGGTGGTGCTCGACGTGGCCCTGCGGCGACAGCACGAGCGCCTGCACCGGCTGTCCCGGGGCCAGGCCCGCGACGTGCTGGCTGACCAGGCTGTGCAGCCAGGACAGGCGGTCCGGTCCGGCGACGCGCACGACGCCGCGGTGCGAGAGGTCGACGAGCGCAGCGCCCCGCTCGAGCGCGCGCTGCTCGGCGTACGGGTCGCCGTAGTGCGCCGCGACGCCGGTGTCGGGCGGGTCGGCGGCGACGGCTCCGGGACGGGACAGCAGCGGACTGGTCACACCTGAGCGAAGGCGGCCACGGCGACGGCGATTCCCGCCGGTCGCTCAGCCGGCGGCGTCGGCGCAGCCGCGGCAGCGGCCGAAGACCGCGAAGTGCCCGACGTCGACCTGGAAGCCGCGCGTCGCGGCGAGCTCCTCGACGATCGGCCGGGCGACCTCCGGCGGCGCCTCGTCGATCCCGCCGCAGTCCCGGCAGACCAGGTGCACGTGCTCGTCGTCGCTGGCGACCGAGTACGTCGGGGCGCCGTGGCCGAGGTGGGTGTGCTGGACCAGCCCGAGCTCCTCGAGCAGCTCGAGGGTCCGGTAGACGGTCGAGATGTTCACGCCCGACGCGGTCTCCCGGACCGTGGTGGCGATCTCCTCCGGCGTCGCGTGCCCGAGCCGGCCGACGGCCTCGAGGACGAGCTGCCGCTGCGGCGTCAGCCGGTAGCCGCCGGGCGCGCAGCTCGGCGTGCCAGTCGCGGTCGGACCGTGCCCTCCGCGTCCCATGCCCGGACACTAGCCTCCGGCTCGTGACGAACAGCGTGCTCGCCCTGCTGGACACCCCACCGCGCCTGGTCGACCCGACGACGCCGGTCCTGCGTGCCGACGACCTCGGCGTGGCCCGCGGCGAGTCGGTCTTCGAGACGCTCAGGATCGCCGGCGGCCGCGCCGCCTTCCTCGACCTGCACCTGGCCCGGCTCGCGCGCTCGGCCGAGCGGCTGGCCATCGCGCTGCCCGCGGGGTGGGCGCGAGCTGGCGCGCTGTCGCGACGGGGGCCTTCGACGGCAGCGACGGGGTGCTGCGGCTCACCTGCAGCAAGGGCCCGGCCGGGGGGTCACCGGTCGGCTTCGCGCTGGTGAGCCCGGTCCCGGCCGAGACCGTGCGCGCCCGCGAGGAGGGCGTCACCGCCGTCACGCTGACCCTCGGCGTGCCGGCCGGGCTCCGCGCGCACGCGCCGTGGCTGCTCGGCGGGGTGAAGAGCACGTCGTACGCGGTGAACATGGCGACGCCTGCGGCAGGCCGAGGCCGAGGGCGCGCAGGACGCGATCTGGGCGAGCAGCGAGGGCGAGGTGCTCGAGGCGCCGACCTCGACGGTGGCGTGGGTGAAGGACGGCGTGCTGGTGACGCCGCCCGCCGACGAGGTCGGCACGCTGCCCGGCACGACGGCGCACGTCGCCATCGGGCTGAGCCCGGTGCCCGTCGAGGTGCGCCGCGGCTCGGTCGAGGAGCTGGCCGGGGCCGACGAGGTGATGCTGCTGAGCAGCGTGCGCGGGGTGGCGCCGGTCGTGCGCCTGGACGGCCGGCCGCTGCCGGTGGGGCCGGTGACGACCGCGCTGCGGGAGGCCTTCGAGCAGGCCGTCCAGGACGGGTAGCGGCTACGCCGCGGGTGGTCGCTCCTCCGGTCGCCCGGGCCGCTCCTCGACCAGCAGCTCCTCGCTGCGCGGGCCGTACGCCAGGTCGAGCAGCAGCGACAGCGGCACGCCGCTGCGCAGCAGTGCCATCGCCGGCGGACGGGCCGCACGGGGGCTTCGAGCGGGGCCGTGATCACGTTCCTCCTGAGCGCTCCGGGTGACCTGACAGTGATCGGTACGGGCACGTGGTCCGCACGACAGCCGGACGGGTGAACGGTCCGGCCGCCGTACGATCCGCCCATGGTCTACGCGCTCGCGAGCCGCGCGCGGAAGGCGCGCCGGGGAGTCCCGCTGGTGCTCGCGGTGCAGGCCCTCGGGGTGGTCCTGGTGACCGGGTGGTTCGCCGCCGGGCACGCGTCCGCGCCTGACGCGGGGCTGCAGCAGCTCGACGTGCTGTCGCTGGCTGAGCGCGTCCCGGGGCTGACGGCGGTGGACGGCCGGCCCGACGATGGTCGTCCTCACCTGCCCGGCCCGGCTGCCGAGCCGGCGCACGCTGGACCCGTCGTACGGGCTGGTGGTCAGCACCGACGCTGCGCTGGCCCGGCGGCTCGCCCTGCCGCGCGCACCGCAGTGCCAGGCCGGCTACGTCCTGCTCGACGCGGACTCGGTGGTGCGCTACCGGACCTACGACCCGAGCTGGCTCGAGCACTCCTTCGAGCAGGAGGTGCTGCTCGAGCACCTGCTCCAGCACCCCGTCGAGAACGGATGAGGCGCGTCGCGGTCGTCGCCGCCTGGGCCGGCCTCGCGGCCCTGCAGTACGGCCTCGTCATGGCCTACCTGAGCCTGGGCACGTGGTGGCACTGGCTGCTCCACCAGCTCATCGGCTGGGGCCTCGGGCTGGGCACGGCGGCGCTGGTCGCGGCGACCACGCGCTACCGCGTGCCCGCCCTCGCGGCACTGCTGGCAGGCCAGCTGCTGTCGATCGTGCCGGACCTGCAGTTCCGCTACGCCCGGATGCCGCACGAGCCGTCGATGGACGTGTGGCTCGGGCACATCTCGATCCACACCGGCCCGTCGCCGGTGCTCGTGGCGCTCGCCGCACTGCTGGTCGGCGGCTGGGCCTGGGTCGCCGGGGCGTACGACCGCCGGTCCGTCGCGGGCGCTCTCGGCGGCACGGCGCTGGCGCTCGTCGCGGGGGCCTGCCTGCTCGCGGCGCCGGTCCCGAGCACGCTCGCCGACTACCCGGTCGACACGGCGCCGCTCGCGCAGATTCCCAGGTGACAGGTCTCCGGACCCGACCTACGCTTCTCCCCACACTGGAGAGGAGGTGATCCGAGACTTGAGTACTTCTCGGACGAGTGAGGTGGCTGTCCGCTAGGACGCCGTAGCAAGGACTGCTCGCTGGTCTCCGATCGCGCGCCGGCTACGGCGTACGGCGAAGTCCCAGACAGGCACCCGACCCCGGACCGCCGGCCGTGTCCAGCCGGCCCGCCCCCTCGTGGGAGCGGAAGTGGTCCGGGGTCCGCCGTGCCCGGGCGCCCCTTGCCCTCTCGCGCGAGGGGGGCGCATGATCCGTGTCCGGCCCCTGGCCCGCGCCGCTCGTCGAGCCGCCTGGGAGGCTGCCGTGCACGTCCTGCCCCGCCCCAACGCCGCGCCGTCGCGGCGGTCGCTGACCGCCGACCAGCTGTGGGCGCTCGCCACGATGGCGCTGGCCGTCGTCGCCGTCCTGCTCGCCGTCGTCGAGGCGTACGAGATAGGCGCCGTCGCAGCGCTTCTCGCCATCGGCGTCGGCGGGTGGTCGCAGCTGGTCTCGGCGAACCGCAGCGAGCGCTTCGAGACGATCAGCGGGGTGCTGGTCGCCGTGGTCGCGCTGGCCGTGTGCGTGGCCAGCGCGGACTTCCCGAGCTGGTTCTAGTCCTCGACCTTGCTCAGCCGCGCCGACAGGTGCGGCTGCAGCGGCTGGTCGACCGCGGCCATGTCGATCGCGTAGGCCAGGTCGCCCTCGACCAGGCCGTAGAGCCGGTGCAGCGCGTTGACCTGCTTGGCCGTCTCGGTCCGGGCGACGAGGTCGGTCTGCAGCTCGACCTTGGGGAAGACGACCTCGCCGACGTAGACCTCGACGATGCCGGTCGGGTGGGCGAGCAGCACCTCGACGTCGCGGGGCTCGCGCGCCCGGCCGCCACCAGCCCTGCTCGCGCGCGCTCGGCTCGGCCCGGTTGCCGTCGGCGTCCAGGATCCAGGCGCGGCTGGAGTACTCGAGGAACGGCCGGCCGTCGTGGCGGAAGACGATCTCCTGCTCGTACCGCTGCTCCTCGATCGTCGGGTAGCCGACGACGCCGAGGCCGCGCCAGGTGCCGACGAGGAACGACAGCGGCTCGAGCCGCTCGTGCAGGTCCGGGGTGTCCACGGCGTCCAGTCTGCCAGCGGGCGTCACCACGCCTCTGGGGCTAGCGCTGGCCCTGGTACAGCTTGTAGACGACGTAGAACGAGAACCAGCCGATGAACAGGGCCACCAGCACGAGCAGGCCGGTGTAGAAGATCTCGAGCCAGTCCACGGTCGCGGGCCTTCCTGGTTGCGGGTACGGACGATCCTACGCGCGCACGCCGACCCGGCCCCGCGTGCGGGACCGGGCCGGCGGACGTGCGGCAGGGCTACTGCTCCGGCACCTCGACGGCCGCCTCGACCGCCTGGCCCTTCACGGCCGTGACCGTCGTGTCGACGGACCCGCCGCGGTAGAGCGTCCGCAGGGTCCAGTCGCCGTCGGCGGCGTAGAAGCGGAAGTAGCCGGTCGCCGAGGTCTGCACCTCGGCGGTGAAGTCGCCGGTCGAGCCGAGCAGCCGCACGTACGCGCCCGGCAGCGGTGAGCCGCCGCGGGCCACGGTGCCGTGCACGACGGCCTCGTTCGCCGAGACCTCCAGCGCGGGCAGGGTGTCCTGGTCAGGCGCGCCGCACATCAGACGTCCTTCTTGATCGGGACGCCGACGAGGCTGCCGTACTCGGCCCAGCTGCCGTCGTAGTTCTTGACGTCGGAGTTGCCGAGCAGCTCGTGCAGCACGAACCAGGTGTGCGAGGAGCGCTCGCCGATGCGGCAGTAGGCGATCGTCGGCTTGCCGCCGTCGAAGCCCTCCTGGCCGTAGAGCTTCTCGAGCTCGTCGTCGGAGCGGAAGGTGCCGTCGTCGGCGGCGGCCTTGCTCCACGGGATGTTGATCGCCGTCGGCACGTGGCCGGCGCGCTGCGACTGCTCCTGCGGCAGGTGCGCCGGGGCCTTGATCTTGCCGCTGAACTCGTCGGGGCTGCGCACGTCGACGAGGTTCTTCGCGCCGATCGAGGCGACGACCTCGTCGCGGAACGCGCGGATCGACAGGTCGGGGTCCTTCGCGGCGTACGAGGTGGCCGGCCGCTCGGGGACGTCCTTGACCAGCTCGCGCCCGTCGAGCTCCCACTTCTTGCGGCCGCCGTCGAGGAGCTTGACGTCCTCGTGGCCGTACAGCTTGAACTGCCAGTAGGCGTAGGCGGCGAACCAGTTGTTGTTGCCGCCGTAGAGGACGACGGTGTCGTCGTTGCTGATGCCCTTGGCGCTCAGCAGCTTGGAGAAGTCGTCGCGGTCGATGATGTCGCGGGCCTCCGGCTGCTGGAGCTCCTGCGTCCAGTCCAGGCGGACGGCGCCCTGGATGTGGCCGCCGTCGTAGGCGGACACGTCCTCGTCCACCTCGACGAAGACGATCTTCGGGTCGTCGAGGTGGGCCTCGGCCCAGTCGGCGTCGACGAGCACGTCTGCGCGGCTCATGCGGTAGCTCCTTCTTGTCGGGTGGTCGTGCGCTTGAGGACGAGGTACAGCTCGCAGCCCAGGCAGATGCCGAAGGCTGCGTTGAGGAACGCGGCGGCCAGCGCCATCCCGGCGGCGGCGAGGCCCAGCGTGGTGGCGCCGAGCGCCAGGCCGAGGACGCCGACGACCGCGAAGGCCAGGCCGACGACCTGCGCGAAGCGGGGCGGACGGGCGTCCTCCAGCTCCACGGGCGGGGTGCGCTTCACGAAGCGCTTCCAGAACAGCGCGTACGGGTTGGCTCCCGCAGCGCCCAGCGCGAAGACGACCGCCTGCGCGGCGAGCAGCTCCGCGCTGCCGGTGACGAGCACCGCGGCGAGCACGAACGTGGTGATCCAGGCCGCGAAGCGCGGCCCTCTCGGGTCGATCATGTACTGCCTTCCTGTGGAGCCTTGTGGTGCAGGGGCTCGGATCAGGAGGACGGACAGAGGCAGCTGCCGAGACGGCAGAAGTCGACGGCGCGGCGCTTCACCAGCGCGACGGTCGTCGAGGACAGCATGGGGATCACGGTACCGCGTGGCCGAGGGCGGCCAGCACGTCCGCCTTGCGCGGCTGCCCGGAGGCCCGCTTGACCTCGCGGCCGGCGGCGTCGAGCACGAGCGTCGTGGGCGTCTTGCGGACGTCGAGGCGGCGTACCAGCTCGAGGTGCTGCTCGGCGTCGACCTCGACGTGCGCGACGCCGGGCACGAGCTCGACGACCTCGCCCAGGACCCGCCGGGTCGCCCGGCACGGTGCGCAGAACGCGCTGGAGAACTGCAGCAGGGTCGCCCGCTCCCCCGGCGCCTCGCCGAGCTCGGCGAGCACGCCGTGCAGGCTGTCGTCGGCGGCCACGTCGCGGACCTTCCCGGTGCGGGACCGGTGCACGAGCCCGCGCGGCCGTGCTCAGCACGAGCACCGCCACGAGGATCAGCACGCCGGTCACGAACGGCTCCAACGCCGGGCCGCGGGCGTGGCTTCCCGAGGTCGTGAGAGCCGTCAGGCAGGCGGCGGGGCCTCGAGGACGGTGTCATCGGCCTGGGCGAGGACGACGACGCCGTCGTCGCCCACCTCGACGCCGGTCATGGTCAGGCCGTACGGGAGGTCCTCGACGGGGACGCGCAGGTCGAAGCGGCCCTCCAGCGCGCCGCTCAGCAGGGAGTCGGCCAGGTCGTTGCCGACCTCGAACGACTCGGCGGTGACGAGCAGGACCCCCTCCACGACCGACAGGCGCGACACGGCCACGGCCGACAGCTCCTCGCCGAACACCTCGATCGTCCCGGTGACCCGCAACCGGCCGGCGTCCGGCGCGAAGGTCAGCTGCCGGTCGCCGGACTGCTGGGCCAGCTGGTCGTAGCCGACGACCGCGCGCGCCGTCACCTGCTCGACCGGCACCCGCGTCACCGAGCCCGACGAGCGCGTCGGTGAGCGGCACCTGCGCTCCGAGCAGGACGGCGTCGAGCTCGTCCAGCACCAGCGTGCCGGCGGGCACGTCCCTCGAGCGCACCTCGACCCGGTCGTAGCGGCCCTGCACGGCCTGGGTGAGGAAGGGGAAGCCGCCCAGGTCGACGTCGGGCTCGGCCGGCAGCACCGCGGCGGCTCGCACCTCGTCGGCGACGGTGCGCTGCGCGACGGCGGCGAGGGCCCGGTCGGCCAGCAGGAGCAGCGCGGCCAGCAGCAGCAGCGCGACGAGCAGCCTCCTCACGGGAGGACGAGGCGACCGGCGAGCAGCGCCACCGGACCGAGCACGGCGTACGGCAGCAGCAGGGCGGTCGGGCGGAGCGCCGCGACCCGGCGGGCGTCGCGCCAGCCGGAGCGCAGCTCGGCGGCGCCGAGGTCGACGGCGAGGTCGGCGGTCGCCACGGTCGAGGCGACGACCAGCCCGAGCAGCGCCGCGGAGCGCAGCGGCAGGTCCCCGGAGCCGAGGTCGGCGCCCGCGACGAGGACGGCGGCGGCGACGCCCACGCCGAGGCCCAGGAGCAGCCCGGGCCAGCCGCGGGTCGAGCCGACCGCGAGCACCGGGCCAGGGAGGAGCCGGTCGCCGATCCGGCCGCTCAGCAGCACTGCGCCGGCGGCCGCGAGGCTGACGAGCAGCACCTGCTCACCGCCGTCGACCTGCCGGAGCGCGAGCAGGCACGCGGCGGCCACGGCGACGACCACGACGACGAGGGTGTCGGCGAGCGACTCGGTGACGCGGCTGCGACCTCGGCGCAGCAGCTGGTGGACGAGCGAGGCGACCAGGCCGAGGGCGACGACGCCGGCCAGCCCGGACACCCGGCCGTCGTCGGCGAGGACGACGGCGTCGGCCACCAGCGTCGTGCCGAGGCCGACGAGGAAGGCCCCGCCGGCCGCCGGGGCGTCGAGCAGCGCGAGCGCGCCGAGGAGGAGGACGACCTGGACGCCGAGGACCACGACGGCCAGCGGCAGCAGCCCGAGGGCGGTGGCGGCGAGCAGCCCACCGGCGAGCAGCGCGGGCAGCAGGCCCTGCACCAGCAGCGGACGGGCGCCGCGGCGGTCCGGTGGCGCGCACGACCTGCCGCGGCGGCTCCCCGTCCGCAGGCTCCTCGGCAGGAGCCGGAGCCCGTACGACCACCGGCGCGGGCTCGACGGGACCCGGGGCGACCGACGGGACCTGCGCATCCGGTACTGCGTCGGGCACGTCGTCCGGCACTGCGTCCGGTCCGTCGACGGGCTCGCCCGGAGCCTGGTCCGACGGCTGGTCGACGAGCACCCCCGGCGGGGGTTCGGGGTCCTCGGCACCGGCCCAGTCGCGAGCGGAGGCGTCCTCGCCGGTCTCGCCACGGAGGGCGCCGTCGACCTCGGGGACCTCCTCGTCGCTCACCGGGTGATCGTGCCAGAGGGGCGGGCTGCCCGGGGTCAGCCGCCGGCGAAGGGCGGCAGCACGTCGACCAGGCCACCGTCGGCCAGCTGCACGTCGGCGTGGTCGCGCGCCCCGACCGGGTCGCCGTCGACGACGAACGAGCACACCTCGAGCACCTGCGTCGAACCGGTCGTCGCGGACCGACCGGGCCAGCAGCAGCGCCTCGGCGAGCGTCGCGGCCGAGGTCTGCTCGCTGCTCGTGCCGGCGGCGGCGCGCGCGCCGGCCCAGTAGCGGACGTGCGTCATGCGCGCTCCAGGAGGACGGGGAGGTGGGCGCCGAGGCGCGCCACAGGTCGGGGGACGCGCCGGTCTCGGCGTGGGCGAAGCCCGGCTCGAGCCACAGCTCGACCGGCCCGCTCGGCCGCGTCGACGAGCGCGTGGGCGTGCGCGACGGGGAAGTAGCCGTCGCTGGTCGCCGTGCACGACCAGCAGCGGGCAGCGGCGCGACGGCGGCGACGCACTCGAGCGGCGCTGGCGGGCAGCGGGTCCCAGCCGTCGGCGGAGATGCGGGTGCGCAGGACGCGGCGGGCGAACAGCCGCCCGCTGCGCGTCTCGACCACCCGGTGCAGCCGGCGCATCGAGCGCGGTGTCGCGCACGAACCAGCGCGACGTCGCGCTGACGGAGACGACCGCGTCCGGCGCCCAGCTGAGGCGGTGGCCGGCGACCGACGGTGCCCGCGCAGCGCGGCGTGCCGGATGACGGTCGCGCCGCCCATGGACCAGCCGCAGGTGACGACGCGCGGCGAAGCCGAGCGCCGCGCGCCGCGGCCACCGCTGCGTCGACGTCGAGCACCTCGCGGTCGCCGAGCGTGGTGCGGCCGGTCGAGCGCCCGTGCCCGCGGGCGTCGTACGCCAGGACCGACGCGTGCGGGGCCAGCGCCGCGGCGATCCGGCGCACGGCCGGCTTGGCCGAGGAGCCGGAGAAGCCGTGCGCGAGCACCACGCAGGTGTCGCCCGGCGCCGGCAGCAGGCCGGCCGCCAGCACCTCGCCGTCGGCGGTGCGCAGGAGGTCGAGCACGTCGGTCACGCGCACCATCCGTGCAACGGCAGGGCGTACTCTGCGCGAAGGTCCACGAGGCAACGGCGCCTCTCCCACGACGGCCTCGCGCTCGCGCGGGCCGAGGAGGCAGCCCCCGATGGCCACCCTGCTGCTGCTCACCAACGCGATGACGCCCTCCTCCGAGGTGCTGCCCGGCGCTGGCGCTGCTCGGCCACTCCGTCCGCGTCGCGCCCGCCGAGGTCTCGGCGCTGCTCAGCGCGCCGCCGTCCGACGCCGTCCTCGTCGACGCCCGCCGCGACCTGGCCGGCGCCCGCTCGCTGTGCCGCCTGCTGCGCACCACCGGGCGTGACCGCGCCGCTGTTCGTCGTGCTCACCGAGGGCGGGCTGGTCGCGCTGACCGCCGAGTGGGGCGTCGACGACGTGCTGCTCGACAGCGCCGGGCCGGCCGAGGTCGACGCGCGGCTGCGCCTGGCCAGCGGCAAGAAGGCGGAGGCCGCGCCCCGGACGCGACCCGGGCGTCGTGCGCGCCGGCGAGCTGACGATCGACGAGGGCACCTACACCTGCCGGCTGCGCGGGCGGGTGCTGGACCTGACGTTCAAGGAGTTCGAGCTGCTGAAGTACCTCGCGCAGCACCCGGGCCGGGTCTTCACCCGCGCCCAGCTGCTGCAGGAGGTCTGGGGCTACGACTACTACGGGGGCACCCGCACGGTCGACGTCCACGTCCGCCGGCTGCGGGCCAAGCTCGGCGCCGAGCACGAGCAGCTCATCGGCACCGTGCGCCACGTCGGCTACAAGTTCGTGACGCCGCCGATCAGCGCGCTGGCCGAGGACGAGCCCGCGCTGGTCTGACGCGCTAGTCGCAGTCCTCGAGGTCGAAGACCCGGCGCAGGCCGGTCAGCGACAGCAGCCGCAGGACCCGCGGCGAGCAGCCGCGCAGGGTGAGCACGCCGCCGGCGCGGCAGGCGCGCCGGTGCACGTCGAGCAGCATCGCCAGGGCGCTGGCGTCGACGAACGCGCAGTCGTGCAGGTCGACGACGAGCTGCTCGGGCCGCACGCTCAGCGCGTCGTGCAGCGTCTCCCGGACGCGGGCCACGGACGCGAGGTCGAGGTCGCCCACGACCTCCACGACGACGACCTGCGGGCCGGTGCGGTCGGGAGCGCGGTGGAGGGCGGCGGTGAGGGGGGCCATCGTCGTCATGCGCGCCTGCCGATCGTCTCGTCGCGGGCGGGACCCCGGCGACGTGGACGACGGTGTCCGTCGCAGGTGGCAGAAGCGGCGCCGTCCTGTGACGGTCCGGTGAAGGTCGCTCGACGGCGCTCCCGGCGTCATCGGACCGTCACCTCCTAGCGGCTGCTCTGTCGCACCCGGCGGCGAGGCTCTGCGGCGTGTTCACGCTCTCGCTCGACGCCCCTGCGGTCGGGGCCGCCCGGCTCCGGCTGGCCGGCCACCTCGACGACGCCGCCGCGCGCGACGTCCTGCACGCCGCCGCCGACGTGGTGCGCTGCGGCTGCTCCCGCCTGGTGGTCGACCTCGGCGACCTGCAGTCCTTCGACGACGAGGCGGCCTACTGCGTGACCGGCTGCTGCCGCCTCGCCCGCTTCCTCGCCGAGGGCGTCGCCGTCGTCGCCGGGTTCCGAGGCCGGCGAGGCGCTCGCCCTCACGGCCGGCGTGGTGCCGCACCGCGCCGGTGCCCACGCCGCGCACGTCCTTGCTGGCACATGGTGTCGTGCCCCGCCTGCTGATCGTCGAGGACGACGACCGGATCCGCCTGTCGCTGCGCCTCGCGCTCGAGGACGAGGGCTACGTCGTCCGCGACGTGCCGACCGCCGAGGAGGGTCTGGCCGAGCACAAGTCGGCGCCGGCCGACCTGGTGCTCGTCGACCTCATGCTGCCGGGCATGGACGGCTTCGACTGCATCCGCTCGCTGCGCCGCCTGGGCGACGTGCCGATCGTCGTCGTGAGCGCTCGCGACGACACGCACGACGTGGTCGCCGCGCTCGAGGCCGGTGCCGACGACTACGTCGTCAAGCCGGTCGCGGTGAAGGAGCTGTCCGCCCGGCTGCGCGCGCTGCGCCGCCGCGCGAGCGGCAGCGGCGAGGACGCCCCGAAGGTGCTGCGCTTCGGCGAGATCGAGCTGCGCCCCGAGGCCGGCGAGGTGCTGCTCGGCGACGAGCAGGTGCACCTCACCCGCACCGAGTTCCGCCTGCTGTGCGAGCTGGCCGACCAGAGCGGCCGGGTCCTCTCGCGCCAGCAGCTGCTCGACCGGGTCTGGGGCTACGACGTCTACGGCGACGAGCGCCTGGTCGACGTCCACATGGGCCGGCTGCGCCGCAAGGTCGAGCGCGACCCCGCCAACCCCGCCCACCTGGTGACCGTCCGCGGCCTGGGCTACAAGCTCGCCCCCTGATCCTCGTGGCACCGTGAGCCGCCTCGGCCTGCGCGCGCGCATCACCGCCGTCTTCGCGCTCGGCGCGCTCGCCCTGTCCGCGTCGCTCGCCTTCGCGACCTACCAGCTCACCCGCGAGTCGCTGCTCGACGAGCGCGAGCGGGCAGCCGTGCGCGCTGCCTACCTCGACGCGGCCTTCATCCGCACCGGCCTCGGCGGGGAGGACCCCGACATCAGCGCCGCGCTGCAGAACCTCGACACCGGCGAGGTGCGCCGGCCGCTCGTACGGCGCGACGGGCAGTTCTTCGCCCGCACCGCCGACGACGGCCTGACCAGCTCCATCCCCTCCGAGCTCCAGCGCCTGGTCGACGAGGGGACGCCCGCGGTGCAGCGGGTCCCGCTGCGCGAGAGCTCCGCCATCGTCGTCGGCGTCCCGCTGCCGGCGGTCGAGGCGTCGTACTACGAGGTCAGCCCGCTCACCGAGCTCGAGCGCACCCTCGCCGTCCTCGCGACGGTGCTCGGCCTCGTCGCCCTGGTGACGACGGTGGCGGGCGCGTCGACGGGCTGGCTGATCAGCCGTCGCGTGCTGCGGCCCGCTGGCGGACGTCGCCGACGCCGCCGGCACGATCGCGTCGGGCGACTTCACCGCCCGGGTCGCGCGCGACAAGGACCCCGACCTCGACAAGCTGGCGGTGTCGTTCAACCGCATGGTCGACGAGGTGTCCGCGCGCTCGGAGGCCGACCGGCGCTTCGCCGCCGACGTCAGCCACGAGCTGCGCTCCCCGCTGCAGACCCTGTCGGCTGCCACCAGCGTGCTGGACCGGCGCCGGGGCGAGCTCGACGAGCGCACGGCCGCCGCGGTCGACCTGCTCACCGACGAGGTGTCCCGCTTCGAGACGCTGGTGACCGACCTGCTGGAGCTGGCCAAGTCCGACCGGCCCGCCGAGCGCCGGCCCACCGACGTCGTCGCGCTGACCCGCGGCCTGCTCGCGTCGCGCGGCCTGCCGCCCGAGGTGCTCGAGTGCGCCGACGCGAGCCGCGTCCTCGACGTCGACCCGCGGCGCTTCGAGCAGGTGCTGGCCAACCTCGTCGACAACGCCGCCAAGCACGGCGGCGGCGCCGTGCGCGTCGGCCTGTCGGTCCACGACGACCAGCTGGTCCTGGAGGTCGACGACGAGGGCGCCGGCGTCCCTGCCGACGAGCGCGAGCTGGTCTTCGACCGCTTCGCGCGCGGCCGTGCAGCCAGCATGCGCGGCGGCAGCGACGGCACCGGTCTCGGTCTCGCGCTGGTCGCGCAGCACGTGCTCGCGCACCGCGGCAGCGTGGCCGTGCTGGACCGCCCGGGCGGCGGGGCGCGCTTCCGGGTCGAGCTGCCGGCCGAGGCGCCGTGAGGCGCGCACCGGCGCTGCTGGTCGCGCTGCTGCTCACCGGCTGCGGCGTGCCGACCGACAGCGAGCCGCGCGCCCTCGACCCGGCGGAGGCGCCGTTCCAGGTCTTCTCGTCCACCGCGCCGCCGGCGCCGTCCGGCGACGGCCGGGTGGCGCTGTACTTCGTCCGGGACGACCGCGTCGTGCTGCAGACCCGCGCCGTCGAGCGGTCCACCGACGTCGACGCCCTCATGGAGCTGCTGCTGGAGGGCCCCACGCCGCAGCAGGTGGAGGCAGGCATCCGCTCGGCGCTGCCGACGACCTTCTCCGTCGAGGACGTGGAGGTGGGGCGCAACGGCGTCGCGGTCGTCACGCTCGGCGGTGAGAGCACCCAGATCAGCACCTCGCCGCTGGGCTTCGCGCAGGTCGTCGCGACGCTCACCGCCCCGGGGCGGGCCGAGGCGGTGCGCTTCCGGCTGGACGGCGAGGACCTGCCGGTCCCGCGCGGTGACACCTCGTTGACCGAGGAGCCGGTGGACCGCAGCGACTACGCCGAGCTGCTCGTCCTCGCCTCGCCGACGCCCGTGCCGGTGCCGTCCTCCTCCCCCGCGCCGGGCTGACGGCTCCCGCGTAGCGTTCGACCGTGCCCCCCACCTGCGACGTCCTCGGCCGCCTCCCGCCCCCGGACGTCCAGGCCGTGCACCGTCTCGTCAAGGCCGTCGAGGCGGCCGACGAGGTCCCGCCGCTGTCCGAGCACGTCCTGCTGCACCTGCCGTACGGCGGCGACGCCGAGGTGCGGAACCTGCTCGTCCGCGACGGCAGCGAGGTCCTGGCGTACGCCCACCTCGACGTCACCGACCAGGTGGAGGGGTCCAGCGCCGAGCTGGCCGTCGCCCCGGCCGCGCGCGGTCGTGGCCTGGGGCGCGCGCTGGTCGAGGAGCTGCTGCGGCAGAGCCCGGACGGTCGGCTGCGGCTGTGGGCGCACGGCGACGCCCCTGCGGCGGCGAAGATGGCTGCTGGGCTGGGCTTCTCGCGCAGCCGCGTGCTCTTCCAGATGCGCCGCTCCCTGCAGGAGCCGCTGCCGGAGCCGGTGCTGCCCGAGGGCGTGGAGCTGCGCACGTTCGAGCCCGGCCAGGACGAGCTCGCCTGGACCGAGCTCAACAACCGCGCCTTCGTCGACCACCCCGACCAGGGCGGCTGGGGGCTGCACGAGGTCGAGCTGCGCGAGCAGGAGCCGTGGTTCGACCCGAAGGGCTTCTTCCTCGCCGAGCAGGTCGACGGCGACGGGCGCCGGCTGGTCGGCTTCCACTGGACCAAGGTGCACGGCGGCCACGGCGGCGAGGTCCCGCACGAGCACGACGCCGACCACCCCGCGCACGAGCACCACGACCACCCGCCGATCGGCGAGGTCTACATCGTCGGCGTCGACCCGGCCGAGCAGGGGCGCGGCCTCGGGCCGGCGCTGACGCTGGTCGGGCTGCACTCGCTGCGCGACCGCGGCCTGTCCGAGGTGCTGCTCTACGTCGACGAGAGCAATCCGGCCGCGGTCAAGACCTACGAGCGCCTCGGCTTCCGGAAGCACTCCGTCGACGTCATGTACAGCCGGGGCTGAGCTCCCTCCGCGTCGTCCGGAGCCCTCCGTACGGCCAGCGGACCCTTCGAGACCGCATGGAGGGCTCCACACCGGCGGGGGCCCCGGCGGGGCTGCTCTAGACCGGCACCTCCTCGTCGGCCGCGTCGCGGCCGGACGACGAGCGCAGCTGGTAGGGCACGCTCGTGACCATCACGCCGGGCTGGAAGAGCAGCCGCGTCTTCAGCCGGAGGGCGCTCTGGTTGTGCAGCAGCTGCTCCCACCAGCGACCGACGACGTACTCCGGCACGAACACCGTCACGACGTCGCGCGGGCTCTTCAGCCGCAGGTCGCGCACGAAGTCCAGCACGGGGCGGGTGATCTCGCGGTAGGGCGAGTCGAGCAGCGTGAGCGGCACCGGGATGCCACGCCGCTCCCACTCGTCCTGGAGCACGCGCGCCTCGTCGAGGTCCACCGCGACGGTCAGCGCCGACAGCGAGTGCGGCCGGGTGGCCTGCGCGTAGGCCAACGCGCGCAGGGTCGGCGCGTGCAGCTTCGAGACGAGCACGATGGCGTGGTTGCGGCTGGGGAGCGGCACGACCTCGTCGTTCGGCTCGAGCTCGACCGCGACGCGCTCGTAGTGCCGTGAGATGCCGCGCATGACGGCGTAGAGGACCGGCATCGCGATGAGCACCAGGTAGGCGCCGTGGGTGAACTTCGTGAGGGTCACGATGACCAGCACGACACCGGTCAGCGAGGCGCCCAGGGCGTTGATGGCGCGGCTGCGCCGGACGCGGGCCCGGCCCTCGGGCGGCACAGAGCCGTTGCGCAGCAGGGAGTTCCAGTGCTTCACCATCCCGGCCTGACCGAAGGTGAAGGCGGTGAAGACGCCGATGATGTAGAGCTGGATGAGGCGGGTGACCGACGCGTCGAACGCGACGATGAGCAGCCCGGCGGAGATGGCGAGCAGCAGGATGCCGTTGCTGAAGACCAGCCGGTCGCCGCGGGTGTGCAGCTGGCGCGGCAGGAAGCGGTCCTGGGCGAGGATCGACCCGAGCAGCGGGAAGCCGTTGAAGGCGGTGTTCGCGGCCAGCACGAGGATGCCCGCGGCCATGACCTGCAGGTAGAAGAAGCCGGGGCTGCCGTCGCCGAAGACCGCTGCTGCGACCTGCGCGATGACGCTGCGCTGCACCTCGTCCTCGCCGAACCCGACGAACTGCTCGGCGGGGTGCTCGCTGTAGCGGACGTCGGTGACGATCGCCAGCGTCGTGATGCCGATGAACATCGTCATCGCGATGCCGCCCATGAGCGCCAGCGTCGTCGCGGCGTTCTTGCTCTTGGGCTCGCGGAACGCCGGTACGCCGTTGGCGATCGCCTCCACCCCGGTCAGCGCGGTGCACCCGGAGGCGAACGCACGCAGCGCCAGGAAGGCGAACGCGAGGCCGACCAGCTCGCCCTTGCCCTCCTCGGGGAGCACGGTGTAGCCGGCGCTCTCGGCCTGCGGCGCCTCGCCGGTCAGCACCTGGAACAGCCCGTACGCGATCATCGACCCGACGCCGAGGACGAAGCCGTAGGTGGGCACGGCGAACGCCTTGCCGGACTCCTTCACCCCGCGCAGGTTCATCGTCGCGAGCAGGACGACGAAGCCCAGCGCCAGCGCGACGCGGTGCTCCGCGAGCCCCTCCGCCGCGCTGATGACGTTGTCGACACCGGCCGAGACCGACACCGCGACCGTGAGCACGTAGTCGACCAGGAGCGCGCTGGCCACCACCCCGCCGCTGCGCGGGCCGAGGTTGACCGACGCGACCTCGTAGTCACCGCCGCCGGACGGGTACGCGCGCACGAGCTGGCGGTAGGAGAGCACGACGACGGTGAGCAGTGCGACGACCCCGGCGGCGAGGTACGGCGTCAGGTAGAGGTAGGACAGCCCGCCGAGGGTGAGGACGACGAGCAGCTCCTGCGTCGCGTAGGTGACGCTCGACAGCGGGTCGCTGGCGAAGATCGGCAGCGCGAGGTGCTTGGGCAGCTCCTGCTCGCTCTGCCGGTCCGAGCGCAGTGCCCGGCCGACGACGACGCGCTTGACCGCGGGCACGTCAGCTGGCCGGGCAGGGGTACGGGGGCACGATCAGCCATCTCACCCGCCCCGCCCCGTCCCGACGCCGCCCGGGCCAGATCTTGACGGCATCTTGACGCAGTCACCGCAGCTCGCTGAACCGCTCCACGTCCCGCGGCCGGCCGGACAGGATCACCGTGTCGCCGCGCTCGAGCACCGTCTCGCCGGTCGCGTGGGTGAACGACCCGCCGGGGCGCTTCACCCCCACGACGGTGACCCCGTGGGCGCGGCGCACCCCGCTCTCCGACAGCGGCATGCCCAGGAGCAGCTGCGGCGGCTCCGTCTTCACCATCGCGAAGTCCGGCTCGAACTGGATGAAGTCGAGCATCCGGCCCTTCACGAGATGGGCGACCCGCCGGCCCATGTCGTGCTCGGGGTAGACGACGTGCGCGATGCCGAGCTGCTCGAGGATGCGGCCGTGGGCCGTGCTGATCGCCTTGGCCCAGATGTTGGTGACGCCCAGGTTCTTCAGCAGCGAAGCCGTGAGCAGCGAGGCCTCGATGTGCGTGCCGATGGCGACCACCGCACGGTCGAACTCGTGGACGGCGAGCTGCCGCATCACCTCCTCGCTCGTGCTGTCGGCGCGCACGCAGTGCGTCAGCTGGCTGCTCAGCTCCTGCACGATGGCGCCGTCGGCGTCGATCCCGAGCACCTCGGTGTCGGACGCGACCAGCTCCAGCGCGAGCGAGCGGCCGAAGCGGCCCAGCCCGATGACGACGACGCTGTCGATGTCCGGCCGGGACCGGCCGTCCTTGCTGCGGTGGAACAGGTCGGGCATCGCTTCTCCGTACGGGTGGGCGGTCGGCGGACGGCGGTCAGCCGATGATGGGGCGCTCCTCCGGGAACTCGTACAGGCGCGGCTTGGAGCGCAGGGCGAGCGCCGACGCGAGGGTGATCGGGCCCAGCCGGCCGAGGAACATCAGCGCGACCAGCACCAGCTGCCCGCCCGTGCCGACCTGCGCCGTGATCCCGGTCGACAGGCCGACGGTGGCGAAGGCGGACACGACCTCGAAGAGCACCTCGTCGAGGGTGAACGGCGTGAGGACCAGCATCAGCGCGGTCGAGCCCACGACCGCGGCGACCGACAGCAGGGCGACGCTGAGGGCCTGCCGCTGCGCGCCGCGCGGGACGTGCCGGCCGAAGGCGGTGACGTGGGTGTCGCCGCGGACCTCGGCCAGGATGACGAGCAGCAGCACCGCGAAGGTCGTCACCTTGATGCCGCCGGCGGTGCCGGCACTGCCGCCGCCGATGAACATGAGCACGTCGGTGCCCAGCAGCGTCTCCGGGTTGAGGGCGCCGGTGTCGAGGCTGTTGAAGCCGGCGGTGCGCGGCTGCACGCCCTGGAAGGTCCCCGCGACCAGCTTGCCGCCGACGCCGAGCGGTCCCAGCGTGCGCGGGTTGGCCCACTCCAGGACCAGGAACATGAGCGACCCCGCTGTCAGCAGGACCGCGGTCATCGCCAGCACGATCTTGGTGTGCAGGCTCCACAGCCGCGGCGTACGCCACTCCCGGCGCAGCTCGAAGAGCACCGGGAAGCCGAGCCCTCCGGCGACGACCAGGACGCACACCGCGCCGCTGATCACCGGGTCGGTGCTGAACCCGATGAGGTTGTCGCTGAACAGGGCGAAGCCGGCGTTGTTGAAGGCCGACACGGCGTGGAACACGCCCAGCCAGGCGGCGCGAGGCAGCGCCTCGTCGTAGCCCGCCCAGAACCGGGCCGTGAGCACGAGGGCTCCGCCGGCCTCGAACAGAGCACTGGTGCGGGCGATGCCCAGCAGCACCTTGCGGATGTCGCCGAGGCCGAGCGTCTTGGCCTCGGCCTGCGCGTTGAGCCGGTCCCGAAGACCGAGCCGGCGCGAGACGAGCAGCCCCAGCAGGGTCGCCAGCGCCATGATGCCGAAGCCGCCCACCTGGATGAGCGCGAGGACGACGGCCTGCCCGAAGCCGGACCAGTGGGCCGGGGTGTCGACGGTGACCAGCCCGGTGACGCAGACCGCGGACGTCGCCGTGAACAGCGCGTCGACCAGCCCCGCGCCGCCGGGCCCCCGACGGGCGACCGGGAGCAGGAGCAGCAGGGTCCCGACGGTGACGGCCGCGGCGAAGCCGGCCACGACGAACTGGGCGGGGTGGCGCAGCTGGGGGATGCGCCACGCCCACCAACGACGGTCGATCCGGACCGGGACCGGCACGTCAGGGCTCGAACCGGTAGCCGCTGCCCGGCACCGTGATGAGGTGCAGGGGACGCGAGGGGTCGATCTCGAGCTTGCGCCGGAGCTGGGCCATGTAGACGCGCAGGTAGTGCCGGGACTCCTGGCCGTACACCTCGCCCCACACCGCACGCAGCAGGTCGAGCTGGCCGACCAGCCGCCCGGGCCGGCGGACGAGCTCCTCCAGCAGGTGCCACTCGGTCGGGGTGAGGTGCGCCGGCTCGCCGTCTGCCCGCCGGACCGTGTGCGCGGCCAGGTCGGCGGTGAAGGCCGCAGTCGTCACGACGGGCGCGTCGCCCTCCCCCTCCTGGCGCCGCAGCCCGGCCCGCACGCGGGCGAGCAGCTCCTCCATCCCGAAGGGCTTGGAGATGTGGTCGTCGCTGCCGGCGTCCAGGGCAGCGACCTTGTCGCGCTGCTCTCCGCGCGCCGACAGCACGAGGATCGGCAGGCGGGACCGGCGGCGCAGCGCGGCGATGACCTCGAGCCCGTCCATGTCGGGCAGGCCGAGGTCGACGATGGCCAGGTCGGGCGGGGCCTGCGCCGCGCGGTCCAGCGCCGCCCGCCCGGTCGTCACGGCATCGACGTCGTACGAACGGGCGGTCAGGTTGAGGCGCAGCGTGCCCAGCAGGGTGGTGTCGTCGTCGACGACGAGGATGCGCGTCACGGGGCCGCCGCAGGCAGGTGCACGTCCATCGTGAGTCCGCCGCCAGGCGTGTCGGCCGGCTCCAGCCGTCCGCCCATCGCCTCGGTGAAGCCGCGCGCCACCGACAGGCCGAGGCCCAACCCGCCGGACGACCGGTCACCCAGCCGCGAGTAGGGCGTGAACAGCGCCCCGCGCTGCGCGGCCGGGACGCCCGGACCGCTGTCGATGACGGAGACGACGACCGAGCCGGGCCGGGCCGCGGCGGTGACCAGGACGTTGGTCCCCCGGCCGCTGTGCCGCAGGGCGTTGTCCACGAGGTTCGCGACGACCCGTTCGGCCAGGCCGACGTCGGCCAGGACCAGCGGCAGCCCGTCGGGCAGGTCGACGACGACCCGGTGCGACTCGCCGACCCCTGCCGATGCCTCGGCCGACGATCTCCTCGACGTCGACCGGCGCGAGGTCGACGCTCAGCGCGCCGACGTCGAGCCGGGAGGACGCGAGCAGGTTGGCCACCAGCGCGTCCAGCCGGTCTGCCGAGCTCTCCACCGCGGCGAGCAGCTCGGCCCGCTGCTCGTCGGTCCAGACCACGTCTTCGGCGCGCAGGCTCGTCACGGCGGCCTTGATGCCGGCGAGCGGGGTGCGCAGGTCGTGGCCGACGCCGGCGACGAGCGTGGTGCGCAGCTGGTCGATGGTGGCAAGGCGGGCCGCCTCGGCCGCCTGCGAGGCGAGCTCCTGCCGCTCGAGCGCCGTCACCGCCGCGCCCGCGAACGCGACCAGGACGCGCCGGTCGTCAGCGCTGAGGGACCGACCCTGCACGAGCAGGGCGCGGTCCCCCGCAGCCTGCAGCCGCAGCTCGGACCCCGCTCCGTCGGCGGCCCCGGCGGACCGCAGGACCCGGCCGGCGGGGTCCACGACAGCGGCGTACCCGACGCCGAAGACGGTCCGCACGCGCTCCAGGACCTCGTCGAGCGAGAGCTGGGCGCCCGCACCGCTGCCGGCCAGCTCGGACAGCTCAGCCGCCTCGGCCCCGGCCCGTACCGCCTCGTCGTGCCGACGGGCGGCGACCCCGACCACCAGGCTGACCGCGACGGCGGTCGCCAGGTAGACCCCGAGGGCCAGCCCCTGGTCGAGCCGGTGCACGTCGAAGGTGCCGTACGGCTGGGTGAAGACCAGGTTGAGCAGCAGGAAGCCCCCCACCGCGGCGGGCAGCGCAGGTCGGATGCCCCCGATGATCGCCACGGCGACCACGACGCTGAGCGCGAGCAGGACGGGCGTGCTGAGCAGCACCTCGTCCCGCCGCGGCGCCAGACCCCCGGCCACGGCTCCCAGGCCGACGACGGCTACGACCGCCCCCCCGAGCTGACGGCGGACGGAGATGCCGGTGGACGGCGCGGGCAGCGCCGTCGACGTGGGCTTCCCGGTCCCGCTCACGCCGATCAGCCTCGCACCTGGAGCCGCAGCAGCGTCTTGACCGTCACGGGCCCAGTCCACCTCGTGGGCGAGGGCCGACGAGGTGGACTGCGGCGTCTTGACGACATCTTGACGTCGGGAGGGGCCGCTGCCGGCCGGCCGCGGCCGAGACTCGGACCGTGCCCGCCTCCCCGTCGTCCCTGGCTGGGGTGCTGCTCTACGGCCTCGGCGTCGCGCTGCTCGTCCCCGGCATGGCCGTGCTCGGCTACGCCACCTACCTGACGATGATCCGCGCCTCCGCGCTGCGGTGGTACGACTCCCCGGTGCTGCTCGCTCCCCTCGGCCTCGCGCTCGTGCTCGTCGGACTGGTCTTCATCGCGCCGTAGTGGTTGCCGATGTCCTTGTGCGCGGTGTTCGTTCGTCCCTGCAGTGACACCGGCGGCTGGCGCCGGGTCGGAGAGGGAGCCATGACCCTGTACGCAGCCATCACCTACACCGCCGACGTCGACTGGACAGCCCCCGAGCAGGCCGCCGAGATGGCCGAGTACGGCGCGTTCGGTGCCGCTGCCGCCGCCGTCATGCGTGGCGGTGCGGCGCTCTACCCGACGTCGACCGCGACGACCGTGCGGGTCCGCGGCGGCAAGGGCGGTGATGTCCTGGCCACGGACGGGCCGTACGCCGAGAGCAAGGAGGTCCTCGCCGGCTTCTTCCTGCTCGAGTGCGCCGACCTCGACGAGGCCGTCGCGCTCGCCGCGCAGATCCCCGCTGCCTGGAACGGCGCGGTCGAGGTCCGTCCCGTCATCCCGATGGGCTGAGCCCTGCCGACGCCCGGCCCCGACGACGCCCGGTCGGCCCTCGTCGCGCTCGTGCGCGAGGAGGGCCGACGGGTCCTGGCCACGCTGGTGCGCACCACTGGCAGCCTCGCGCTGGCCGAGGACGCGGTCCAGGACGCCGTCGTCCGCGCCCTCGAGACCTGGCCGCGCGACGGCGTCCCGCCCGAGCCGCGGGCGTGGCTGACGCTGACCGCGCGACGCAAGGCCCTGGACGTCCTGCGGCGCGAGGCCGCCCGCGAGCACAAGCAGCAGGAGGCGGTCGCGATGGTGCTGCCCGTCGAACCGCCACCGGAGTCGGTCGTCCGCGACGACCTGCTGCGCCTGGTCTTCACCTGCTGCCACCCGGCCCTGTCACCCGCGACCCAGGTGGCACTGGCACTGCGGACGCTGGGCGGGCTGACCACGGCCGAGACCGCCCGGGCGCTGCTCGTCCCGGAGCAGGTCATGGCCAAGCGGCTCACCCGCGCGAAGCAGAAGATCGCCCGGGCCGGCATCCCCTACCGGGTCCCGGACGACGCCGAGCTGCCCGACCGGCTGCGCGGCGTCGCCACCACCGTCTACCTGCTCTTCAACGAGGGCTGGTCCCCGGCCGGCGGCGAGCAGGTCGTCCGGGCGGAGCTGCTCGACGAGGCCGTGCGGCTCGCCCGGCTGCTCCACGCCCTCATGCCGGACGAGCCGACCGTCCTCGGCCTGCTCGCGCTGCTGCTGCTGCAGGACGCCCGGCGGGCCAGCCGCACGTCCGCGGACGGGCTGCCGGTCCTGCTGGCCGACCAGGACCGCGCGACCTGGGACCAGCAGCGCATCGCCGAGGGCATGGCGCTGCTCGGTGACGGCCTGCGCCGGACACCGCGGCGGCCCGACCCCTACGTGGTGCAGGCCGCGCTCGCCGCCTGCCACGCCCTGGCGCCGACCGCCGCCGCCACCGACTGGGCGGTCGTCTGCTCCTGGTACGACGTGCTGCTCACCGTGCAGGACACCCCCGCCACGCGGCTCGCCCGCGCGGTCGCGGTCGCCGAGCGGGACGGCGCGGCAGCCGGGCTCCTCGAGCTCGGCAGCGGTCGAGGGACTCGAGGGCACCGCCCTGCTGCACGCGACCCGGGCGGAGCTCCTGGCCCGGGTCGGTGACCGTGACGGAGCCCTCCGGGCGTACGACGCGGCCGCCGCGCTGCCGCTGAGCCGGCCGCAGGGGCGGCTCCTGGCGGGCCGTCGGGCTGCCGCCGCAGACATGAGCGACCGCTCCTAGCGGGCGCCCTTCGGGGCGAAGGCCTTGGCGATGACGCGGGCGACCAGGTTGAGCCCGAGCACGATGAGCATCAGCACCAGGGCCGCCGTCCACGCCCGGTCCAGACTCGGACCGGGGTTCGCGCCCGGGGTGAAGAAGCTGTAGAAGGTGAAGACCGGCAGCGTCGCCATCCGCCCGTTGAAGGGGTCCAGGTTGAGGCTGGCCGTCGTCCCGACGATGAGCAGCAGCGGCGCCGTCTCCCCGATGACGCGGGCGACCGACAGGGTGATGCCGGTGGCGATGCCGGCGGCGGCGGCCGGCAGGACGACCTTGAGGATCGTCCGCCACTTCGGCACCCCGAGGGCGTACGACGCCTCGCGCAGCTCGGCCGGGACCAGCTTGAGCATCTCCTCGATCGAGCGCACGACGACCGGCACCATGAGCACCGACAGCGCGACCGCGCCACCGATGCCGAAGCGCACGCCCGGTCCGAAGAACAGCACGAACAGCGCGTAGGCGAACAGTCCCGCGACGATCGACGGGATGCCGGTCATGACGTCGACGAGGAAGGTGACGGAGCGGGCGAGCTTGCCCCGGCCGTACTCGACCAGGTAGATCGCTGTCATCATGCCGATCGGCACGGAGATGAGCGTCGCCAGACCGGTGATGATGAGCGTGCCGAGGATGGCGTGCTGGGCTCCACCGCCCTCGCCGACGACGTTGCGCATGGTCATGGTGAAGAAGTCGAGGTCGAAGCGGGCGCTGCCGCGGCTGATGACCGTGTAGACGAGCGAGAGCAGCGGCACCATCGCGGCCGCGAACATCGCCGTCACGATCGCCGTGACGGTGCGGTCCGCGGCGCGGCGCTGCCCCTCCACGGTCCGGCTGACCACGTTGACCAGGATGATGAACGCGACGACGGCGAAGACCGTCGTGAGCACCGGACCGCTCCCGAGGACGGCACGCAGCACGAGCGCGACCACGACGGCGGCGACGCCGAGCGCCGGGAGCACCCAGCTGGGCAGGGGGTGGTGGACCGCAGGCAGGTCCTCGTCCGTGCGCGGCGGCGTGGCGGTCGTGGTCATCCTGCGGCTCCGTCGAACTCGGCGCGACGGGCGATGACGGCGCGCGCGGCGAAGTTCACCGCGAAGGTCAGGAGGAACAGCACCAGGCCAGTGGCGACCAGCGTGTTCACGTCCAGGCCGGTGGCCTCCGGGAACTGCGCGGCGATGTTGGACGGGATGGTCGGCGGGTTGGCCTGGCCGATGAGGTTCAGCGAGATGCCGCCGGAGGCGGACAGCACCAGCAGGACGGCGATCGTCTCCCCCAGTGCCCGGCCCAGTCCGAGCATCGCGCCCCCGATGACACCCGACTTGCCGTACGGGATCACGGTCATCCGGATCATCTCCCAGCGGGTCGCCCCGAGGGCCAGCGCCGCCTCCTCGTGCAGCGCCGGGGTCTGCAGGAAGACCTCGCGGTTGATGGCGGCCATGATCGGCAGGATCATCACCGCCAGCACGACACCGGCGGTGAGGATGGTGCGGCCGCTGGCCGACACCGGGCCCTGGAAGAACGGCAGGAAGCCGAGGTTCTCGTCGAGCCAGCGGTAGCTCGGGACGACGTACGGGGCCAGCACGATCGCGCCCCACAGGCCGTAGATGACGCTGGGGATGGCCGCCAGGAGGTCGGTCAGGTAGCCCAGCGTGCGGGACAGCCGCCGCGGCGCGTAGTGCGAGATGAACAGCGCGATGCCGATCGCCAGCGGGGTCGCGAGGAGCAGCGCGAGCACGGCCGCGAGGATCGTGCCGAACAGCAGGGGCGCCAGGTAGGACAGGAAGCCCTCGCCGCCCGGGAGGTCTGCACCGTCGGCGGTCAGGGCCGGGACGGACTCGATGACCAGGAACGCGGCGACCCCGGCCAGCACGACGAGGATCGCGATCCCGGCAGAGGTCGAGAGCCCGGAGAAGACCCGGTCGCCGAGCCGCTGGGACGTCGTCCCCGGCGGCCGCACCGGCTCGTCCGGCGCGGGCACGTCGGGCCGGAGCCCGGTCGTGGGGGTGGGGGCGGTCACGGCGTCCTCTCGGGTGGAGCGTGGTCAGCGAGCGCGCCCGCGGGCGGCCACCGTCGTCGGTGGCCGCCCGGGGCGTCAAGCAGTGCGTTCAGGCGGGACCAGTATCAGGCGCCGATCTGCTCGAGCTGCGCCAGGACGTCGGTGCGCAGGTCGTCGGAGATCGGTGCGGAGCCCGCAGACTCCTGCGACGCGGCCTGGCCGTCCTCGGAGGCGACGTACTCCAGGAAGGCCTTCACGAGCTCGCCCTGGGTCTCGTCCTCGTAGGTCTTGCAGGCCAGCTGGTAGCTCACGAGCACGATCGGGTAGTTGCCCGACTCGGTCGTGTCGCGGGCGATCTCCAGCGCGAGGCTGCCCTCGGGCCGCCCCTCGACGCGGGGCGAGTTGGCGACGACCGCGGCGGCCGCCTCCGGGCTGTACGCGACGAACTCCTCGCCGACGCCCACCGCGACCGTGCCGAGGTCGCCGACCTGGCTGGCGTCGGCGTAGGTGATGGCGCCCTCGGCAGCCGTCGTGGCCTGGATGACGCCGGAGGTGCCCTGGCCGGCCTCGCCGCCGGCGATCGGCCACACGCCGTCCGGCTCCTCGGTCCAGACCTCCGGGGCGGCGGCCGCGAGGTACTCGGTGAAGTTCTCGGTGGTGCCGGAGTCGTCGGCGCGGTTCACGGGGGTGATGGCCAGGTCGGGCAGGGTCGCCTCGGGGTTGTCCGCGGCGATCTCCGGCGCGTTCCACTGGGTGATCTCCTGCTTGAAGATCCCGGCGATGACCTCCGGCGAGAGGTTGAGGGTCTCGACGCCCGGCAGGTTGAAGGCCACGGCGATGGGGCTGATGTAGAGCGGCACCTCGATGAGGCCGCCGTCGCCGCAGCGCTCCTCGGCCAGGGGCAGCTCCTCCTCGTCGAGCGCGGCGTCGGAGCCGCCGAAGTCGGTGCCGCCGGCCAGGAACTGCTCGCGGCCACCACCCGAGCCGACCGGGTCGTAGTTGATGGTGACGTCCTCGTTGGCGGTCTGGAAACCGGCGATCCAGCCCTCCATGGCCGCGCCCTGCGCGCTCGAGCCGGCGCCGGCCAGCGTGCCGGACAGCCCGGTCTCGCCGGTGGTGGCGGTGTCGGTCGCGCCGGCCTGGTCGTCGTCGGAGCAGGCGGTGAGCGCGAGCGAACCGGCGGCCAGGAGGGCGACGAGGCGGGTGGTGCGCTGGAGCTTCAAGGTCTGGGTCCCTCTCTCGGGGGTCTGTGCGGTCTGGTGCGGAGTGCCGGGCGCCGGTCGAGGGGGGACGCGGCGCAGCGGCGGACGAGAAGCACGCTAGGCAGCCCAGGTGAAGGGGCGGGCGGCTCCGGGTGAACGCTGGACGAACGGCAAGCACACCTCTGCGGCACCGCCGGGCGGCCGCGTGGTGAACGGCAGGTGAACGAGGTCGCGCAAGCCGGACAGGCCGGTCAGCGCGAGGGCGTGCGACCACGTCCGGACCGCCGCCGGACACCTGCGCGTCGCGGAACACCCGTACCCTCTGGCCCCGTTGGACGACGCACACGCCGTGCTCCCGCCTGTCCGGAAGGGTCCCCGTGGCCAAGCGCATCACCCTCGACCGCGTGAACGCCTACTACGGCAAGTTCAAGGCGATCGAGGACCTGTCCCTCGTCATCGAGGAGCGGTCGATCACCGCCTTCATCGGTCCGTCGGGCTGCGGCAAGTCCACCGCGCTGCGGACCATCAACCGCATGCACGAGGTCATCCCCGGCGCCTACGTCGAGGGGCGGATCGCGCTCGACGACGACGACATCTACGCCAGCGGGGTCGACCCGGTCGACGTGCGGCGCAAGGTCGGCATGGTCTTCCAGCGGCCGAACCCGTTCCCCACGATGTCGATCTACGAGAACGTCGTCGCCGGCCTGAAGCTCAACGGCCGCGTGCCGAAGGCGAAGACCGACGAGGTCGTCGAGGCCTCCCTCCAGGGCGCCAACCTCTGGAACGAGGTCAAGGACCGCCTCGACCGTCCCGGTGCCGGCCTGTCCGGCGGCCAGCAGCAGCGCCTGTGCATCGCCCGGGCGATCGCCGTCAAGCCCCAGGTGCTGCTCATGGACGAGCCGTGCTCCGCCCTGGACCCGATCTCCACGCTCGCCATCGAGGACCTGATGGAGGAGCTGAAGAACGACTACACGATCGTCATCGTGACCCACAACATGCAGCAGGCCGCCCGGGTGTCCGACCGGACCGGCTTCTTCACGATCGAGGGCACCGGCCAGCCCGGCAAGCTCGTCGAGATCGATGCGACCGCCAAGATCTTCAGCAATCCGGGCGAGCAGCGCACCGAGGACTACATCACCGGCCGCTTCGGCTAGTCGTTCACCTGCTGTTCATCTTCCGGTCAGCCGCTCGGCGCCTGCCGCGAGCAGGCTTCCTGTCATGAGCGCACAGGACGAGGCCCGCCAGCTCGAGTCCGCCCGCCGCGCGCTGGTCGCGGAGTTCGCGGGCAGCGTCCCGGCCGAGGCGGTCGAGGAGCGGTTCAGCACGCTCGTCGCGGAGTTCGAGTCCGCACCAGTGCGCAGCTTCGTGCCGGTCCTGGTGCAGCGGCGCACGCGCGAGCTGCTGCGCAGCACCGCCGCCCACTAGACCGTCACCGCCCGTACACCCGGGCATCACCCTGGCATGACATCATCCGAGGATGACGTCAGCAGGAACTGATGGGACGGTGGACGAGCTGCACGGGGCCGTCGAGCGCCTCGCGCACGAGTTCTCCGGCGTGTACGCCCGCCAGACGGTCGCCGAGTGCGTCCACGACAGCCGTGACCGGCTCGGGCCGCTGCGCATCACGACGTACGCGTCGCTGCTGGCCTACCGGTTCGCGCGGCAGCGGCTCCGGGCGGGTGCGGTCGTGCGCGGCAGGCTTCCCCGGGAGGTGCCCGAGGTCCTGCTGGTGTGCACCCAGAACGCCGGCCGCTCGCAGCTGGCTGCCGCCCTGCTGGAGCAGCGCGCGGCGGGGCGGGTGTCCGTGCGCTCCGCCGGTACGGCTCCCGCCGCGGACGTCCACCCGGGCGTGCGCGAGGTGCTCGCGGAGGTGGGCGCTCCGGACGACGGGTTCCCGAAACCGCTGACCGAGGAGTTCGTCGCCGCCGCGGACGTCGTCGTGACGATGGGCTGCGGCGACGCCTGCCCCGTGCTCCCCGGCCGCCGCTACGTCGACTGGGACCTCCCGGACCCTGAGGGGGCCGACCCGGAGGAGCTGCGCCGCATCCGGGACGAGGTCTCCGAGCGGGTCGACCTGCTCCTGCACGAGCTGCTGGGACCGTGAGCCCCACCACCCGTGACGCGTCCGTGGACGCGGACGCGCTCAGGCTGCTCGGCGACCCCTTGCGTGCGCGCATCGTCGAGCTGCTCGCCGTCGAGCAGCTGTGCACCTGCCACCTCGTCGAGCTGACCGGGGCCCGGCAGACCAACATCAGCAACCACCTCCGGGCGCTGCGCGAGGCCGGCCTGGTGACCAGCGAGCCGTGCGGGCGCTTCACCTACCACCGCCTCGAGTCCGAGGTGCTCGACCGTCTGGCGAGCGCGCTCTCAGCAGTCGCCGCCTCTGCCCGCACCGCTGCCGACCGCCGGAGGCCCTGCCCGTGACGCCCCTGCTCCGCAAGGCCTTCGCCGAGCTCGTCGGCAGTGCCTTCCTGGCCGCCACCGTGGTCGGCTCCGGCATCGCCGCCCAGCGGCTGAGCCCCGACGACGTGGGTCTGCAGCTGCTGCAGAACGCGCTCATCACCGGCGCCGTCCTGGTGGCGCTGATCCTCGCGCTCGGCCCGGTGAGCGCCGCCTTCAACCCCGTCGTCACGCTGGCCGAGCGCTTCTTCGGCGCCATCAGCACCGCCGCCGCCGCGACCTTCATCGCGGCGCAGGTGGTCGGCTGCTGCCTCGGCGTCGTGCTCGCCAACCTGATGTTCGAGCTCGACCCGGTCGTGGTCTCCACCCGCGAGCGCGCGACCGGGGCGCTCTGGCTGGGCGAGGTCGTCGCGACGTTCGGCCTGGTCGTCGTGATCTTCGGCGTGGTCCGTTCCGGTCGCGCCGCCCACGTCGCGTACGCCGTGGGCGGCTACATCACCGCCGCCTACTGGTTCACCAGCAGCACCAGCTTCGCCAACCCGGCCATCACGGTCGGCCGCACGCTGTCGGACACCTTCGCCGGCATCGAGCCGGCTTCGGCCCCGGGGTTCGTCGCCATGCAGCTGCTGGGCGGCGCGCTCGCGGTCGGCGCCGTCCTGGTGCTCTACCCGAACGCCGACGAGCTCGCCGACGACCTCACCCACCTCGCGGACGACCGGTCCGCTCCCGCCCGCACAGGAGAGAGCGCATGAGCGCCTCGCGCCCCGTCGTCATGTACGCCTGCATCCACAACTCCGGTCGCTCCGTCGCGGCGAAGGTGCTGACGCAGCACTACGCCGGCGATGCGGTGGACGTGCGCAGCGCCGGCTCCGAGCCCGGTAGCGGGGTGAACCCCGGCGTCGCCGCAGTGCTCGCCGAGCGCGGCCTGTCGACGGCGGACCACGCGCCCTCGCTGCTCACCCCCGAGTCGGTGCAGGACAGCGACGTCGTCATCACCATGGGCTGCGGCGAGACCTGCCCGGTCTTCCCCGGCAAGCGCTACGAGGACTGGCAGGTCGAGGACCCCAAGGGGCAGGACGTGGAGACCGTCCGGCGCATCGTCGACGACGTCGACCGGCGCGTGCGCGCGCTGCTCGTGGACCTCGGCGTGGAGACGGCCCCCGCCCCGGCGTGATGATCGTGGGAGGCGCGAGCCCGCTTCCCAGCGTTCCTGCAGTCCTCAGGCTCCCACGATCATGGCCGACGAGAGATCGACCGTCATCGCGTCGGCAGGATTGGATCTGCCTGTCCGTCCGCTGTTCTCGTTCGGTTCACCCGGGCGGTCAGGTTCCGTTGGACCGCACTCCTAGCGTCCGCGTCGCCTCTCGACCCCCGACGCCCTGGAGCACGCATGACGACCATCGACCGACGCGCCTTCCTCAAGCGAGGAGCGGCCGTGACTGCGGGCACGCTGCTCGCCAGCACCGCGACGCAGGCCCTTGCCGCCCACGGTGCCCTCGCTGCGCCAGGGCGGCGCGGCCAGGACCTCGCTGCTCCCGACAACGGCGGGTACGGGCCGATCGCGGCCGCGAAGGACATGACGACCGGGCTCGCGCTGCTGGCGCTCCCCGCCGGCTTCCAGTACGCCTCGTTCGGGCACGGCACCGACTTCGACCTCGGCGGTGTGCAGCCCTACGTCGGCTCGGACGGCTACGTCACGCCGGGACGCCACGACGGCATGGGGACCTTCGCGACCTCGACCCCCGGTGTGATCCGCCTGGTGCGCAACCACGAGCAGGGCTACGAACCGGTCGCGACCTCGGGACGCGACTACGACAGGACTCTGCCGGGGGATGCGACCAAGGCCTACGACGCACGGGCAGCGGGTGGCACGACGACCCTGACGTTCGACACGCGCAGCCTCACTCTGCTGGACAGCTTCATCTCCCTGAACGGGACCTCCGTGAACTGCGCCGGCGGCGTGACGCCTCGCGGCTCGTGGCTCACCTGCGAGGAGACGGTCAACGGGAGGCAGAACGGCTTCGCAGAGGACCACGGCTACGTCTTCGAAGTGCCTGCGGGAGCCGACGCGGCGACCACCCCGGTGCCGTACAAGGCCATGGGCCGGTTCGCCCACGAGGCCGTGGCCGTGGACCCCGTGTCCGGCATCGTCTACGAGACAGAGGACAGCGGTCGGACGAACTCCGGCTTCTACCGCTTCCTCCCCGCGGACCCGACCGACCTGTCGGCCGGCGGCCGCCTGCAGATGCTCGCCATCAAGGACCAGCCCGGGTTCAACACCTACGAGGGCGTCGGCGACCGCGTCGGGAACCCGCTGCCGGTCACGTGGGTGGACATCCCGGACCCCGACCCGGCGGTGATCTCGCGCAGCGCGGTGTTCGACCAGGGCCGGGCCGCCGGTGGAGCAGCCTTCGCGCGGCTCGAGGGCTGCTGGTTCGACGGCGGCAGCGTGTTCTTCAACGCGACGAGCGGCGGCGACGCCCGAGCCGGGCAGGTCTGGGAGTACCGGCCGCGCGGGGCCTCCGGAGGCCAGCTGATCCTCGTCTTCGAGTCGCCCTCGGCCGAGGTCCTCGACGCCCCCGACAACATCACCGTCAGCCCGCGCGGCGGGCTCGTCCTGTGCGAGGACGGCGGCGGCGAGCAGTACGTGCGCGGCCTGGACGAGCGCGGCCGGATCTTCGACCTGGCCCTGAACCTCATGGAAGGCGACAACGAGTTCGCCGGCGCCTGCTTCAGCCCGGACGGCAGCGTCATGTTCGTGAACGTCCAGACCCCCGGCGTCAGCTTCGCCATCCGCGGACCGTGGGAGAAGGGCGCGATCTAGCGCTCCGCACTACGACGGCCCGGCGCGCCGCGCCGGGCCGTCGTGCGTAGGCCCCGGCAGCCACCTGTCGTTCCCGCTGCCGCGCTCGCAGGACACCTGGCTCCAGGAGCGTCCGCTCATGACCCTGCCGGCCCCGGCGCTCGTCGGACGCGGGGCGCTCCGGCTGGCCAGGCGCGCCCTGATCGTCGTCCTCGGGTCCGCCAGGTCGTCGTCGGTCTGCTGCTGATCCCGCTGCCGGGGCCGGGCTCACTCATCGTGTTCTCGGGATCTCGCTGCTGGGCCGCGATTCGCTGGGCCGGCGGCTGTCGCGCCGTGCGCGACGCGACGTCGTACGGGCGGTTGCGCTCGTCCGGGTCGCGGAGCGCGCACGGCGCTGGGCGCGTTCGGCGTGCTCAGCCTGGTCGCGCCGTTCCTGCTGCTCGTCCGGTAGGGCCTCCCGCCCGACCTTCCCGGACCGTTCACGCAACTCACCCGCAGCCGTGGGGAGCCGGTGCGCGGGCGGCTCGACCGTGAGCGCGTGCGCATCGCCATCGTCACCGAGTCCTTCCTCCCCCAGGTCAACGGCGTCACCAACTGCGTGCTGCGGGTCTGCGAGCAGCTGCGACGGCCCGCGGCCACGCCGCCCTCGTCATCGCACCCGGGCCGGGCCCGACCTCGTACGGCGGCGCGCGCGTCGTGCGCACGCCGTCGGTCCCGCTGCCGGGCTACCGCGACTTCCGGCTCGGCCGCCCCTGGCCGGGCTGGCGCGGACGCTGCGCGACTTCGCGCCCGGACGTCGTGCACCTGGCCAGCCCCGCCGTCCTCGGCGCGCAGGCGGCCTTCACGGCACGCCGGCTCGGCCTGCCCGTCGTCGCCGTCTACCAGACCGACCTGGCCGGCTTCGCCGCGCAGCTACGGGCTCGCCGGCGAGCGAGCGCGGCGGTCTGGCGGCTGGCTGCGGCGGGTGCACGGCGCCGCCGCGCCGCACGCTCGCCCGAGCCGGCACGCGGTCGCCGAGCTGCGAGCGCAACGGCGTGCAGCGGGTCGACCGGTGGGCCCGCGGCGTGGACCTCGCGCGCTTCTCGCCCGGCCACCGCGACGCGCGGCTGCGCGCGCCGGCTGGCCCCGACGGCGAGCTCGCTCGTCGGCTACGTCGGCCGGCTCGCGCAGGAGAAGGAGGTCGGACTGCTGGCTGCGCTGCGCGACCTGCCGGGCGTGCGCCTGGTGGTCGTCGGCGACGGGCCGCGGCGCGCCGCGCTCGCAGGCGCAGCTGCCCGGGGTGCCCTTCCTCGGGCTTCCAGTCGGGGCACGGCGCTCGGCCGCGACCGTTCGCCTCGCTCGACGTCTTCGTGCACACCGGCTCGTCGCGAGAC
The DNA here is from genome assembly GCA_963844295.1 of uncultured Actinomycetota bacterium. GTDB lineage: Bacteria > Actinomycetota > Actinomycetes > Mycobacteriales > SCTD01 > SCTD01. Next base: position 158,763 of record CAWJNR010000002.1, read on the forward strand.
CTTCTGCCAGGCGGCGCAGGAGGCCCTCGCCAGCGGCGTGCCCGTCGTCGCGCCGGCGGCCGGCGGGCTGCTCGACCTGGTCGACCACGGGTCAACGGGCCTGCTCTTCGCGCCCGGGATCGGCGCTCGCCCTGCGCGCGGCCGGTCGAGCGGCTCGTCGCACGACGAGCGCGGCCGGCTGCGGATGGCGCTGCGCCGGCGCGCGCCGTCCGTCGTAGGGCCGCACCTGGGACGTCATCGGCGACCAGCTGCTCGTGCACTGCCGGACCACTACGCGGCAGGCTGGAGCGGTCGCATGAGCCGCATCGTCCAGCTCGCCAACTTCGTCACCCCGACCTCGGGCGGTCTGCGCACCGCGCTCGAGCACCTCGCGGCCGGGCTACGCCGCCGCCGGTCACGAGGTCGTGCAGGTCGTGCCCGGGCCGCGTCGACGCGGTCGACGGTCCACCGCCTGGGGCCGGCAGGTCGCGCTGCGCGCGCCCGGAGCTGCCCGGCACCGGCTACCGCGTGCTGCACCGACCTGCGGCGGGTGCAGCGCGTCGCTGGACGTCGCTGGCCCCGGACCGCGTGGAGGTGCACGACCGCACGACGCTGCGCGGCGTCGGGCCGCTGGGCGCGCGCGCGCGGGCGTGCCGTCGCTGGTGGTCAGCCACGAGCGGCTCGACCGGTGGCTGCGGCAGTGGCTGCTCGCCGCGCCTGCCGCTGGACCGGGTCGGCGGACCGCTCCAACGCCGCGCTGGCCGAGGCGCTTCGACGCTGGTCGTGTGCACGACCGGCCTGGGCGGAGCAGGAGTTCACCCGGCTCGGGGTCCGCACGTCCGCGGGTGCCGCTCGGCGTCGACCTGGACGCGTTCCGCCGGACCGAGCTGCCGCGCCGGCTGCCGGCGAGCGGGCTGCGGCTGGTGCTGGCCAGCCGGCTGTCGAAGGAGAAGCGCCCCGACCTGGCCGTCGGCGCGGCGGCGCGAGCTGGCGCGGCGCGGCCACGGGGTGCGCCTGCGGGTGGCCGGCGACGGTCCGCTGCGGCCGCGCTGCGCTGCAGGCTCGGCCGGCGCCCCGGTGGAGTTGGCTCGGGCACGTCGCGCGGCCGCGGCCGCGATGGCCGAGCTGCTGCGGCGCGGCCGACGTCGTGCTGGCACCCGGCCCGGTCGAGACGTTCGGGCTGGCCGCGCTGGAGGCACTGGCCTGCGGCACGCCGGTCGTCGCCAACGTGCACTAGCGCGCTGCCCGAGGTCGCTGGGCGACGGCCGGGCGGGCGTGCGGCGAGCACGCCGCGCTCGCTTCGCCGACGCCGTGGAGGGCCTGCTGCTCGTCGCCGCGCAGGAGCGACGGCGCGCCGGGCGCGGGCCCGGGCGGAGCAGTTCCCGTGGTCGGCGACGGTCGAGGGCTTCCTGCGGGCGCACGGCCTCGCCGCTCGGCGGCGCGGCCGGTCGCGGCGGTGCCGCCGTGACGCGCGCATCGCCGCGCTCGGGCGACAGCACCAGCTGCGGCGAGGGGGTCGGACTGCGCGCTGCCCGTCGAGCTGGACCTGGCCGGCGCGGCTCGCCGCAGCGCACGCCGGCGGCCGAGCTGCTGCCGCTGGCTGCGCCGGGCGCCCGGCTGCGGGACGTGCGCGCCACCCAGCTGGGGCCGGCGCTCGTGGCACGAGCCGGACGTCTTCACGCTGCTCGATCGGGCTGAACGACGTCGTCGCGGGCGGGCTTCGACCGCGCGCGCCGTTCGCCGCGGAGCTGGCCGACGTCGTCGTCGCTGCTGCGCGGCACCGGCGCGCTGGTCGCTGCTCGGACGGCTGCACGACGCGACGCGCCGTGCTGCCCCTGCCGCCCGGACTCGCGCGACGCCGTCCGGCACCCGGACCGCCGCAGGTGAACGACGGCCGTCGACGCCGTGCGCCGGCGGCGCGGTCGTGCACCTGCTGGACCTGGGCGGCGGTGCCGGGGCTGCGGATGCGGCGGGCCTGGGAGGTCGACCGGGTGCACCCCAACGTCGGCCGGTCACGCCCTCATCGCGCAGGCCGCGGCGCGGGTGCTGCGCGGCGCCGGGCTGCCCGGTCGGACCGGTCCGCCAGCCACGACTGCCAGCGCGCCGGGCGCGCTGCAGGAGGCGACGTGGCTGCTGCGCCACGGGCTGCCGTGGCTCGGCCGCACCTGCCGCAGGTGGTGCGTGCCGGCGCTCGGCGCGCGCTGCGCTGCCGGCGGTCTCAGCCGGCGACGCGGACCGGCGCGGCCAGCCAGGCCGCCGCGACGCCCGACCGGCCGGACGAGCCCGGCGGTGCGAGCGGAAGTCGCGCGGCCCGACGGGGAGGCGGCGCAGCGTCCCGGCGGCCCAGGCGTCGGCGACGTGCGGCAGCGACACGGACCCGGGGGTCGTCGGAGCAGAGGCGCGAGGGCGAGCGCGGTTGGCGGCCGCGCGCGCGACGGTGAAGGCCCGCAGCACGACGTCGAGCGCCCGCGCCGCGCGTCTCGACCGGCGGCACCCACCTCGCCGCGTCGGGCGCCGAGCCCGCAGGCCGGCGTGCCGCCGTCGTGCGGGAGCGCGGCGCAGCGTCCGGGCGCGCCCGGTGACCGGAGCGAGCGCGCAGTCGAGGACGTAGACGACGTCGTCCGGCCCGGCGGCGGCGAGGGCGGCCTCGAGCGGGCACGCCGCAGAGCACACCGCCGTCGACGTGCGGCGTGCCCGTCGGCGAGCCGCACCGGCGGGAAGAGGCCCGGCAGCGAGCAGGACGCGACGAGGAGGTCGGCGAGCGGGCCGCGGTCGTGGTGCCGCGCCCGGCCGCAGTCCAGGCACGTCGTCGTGACCGTGAGCGGCACGGCGAGCTCGGACAGGTCGTGGGCGCCGACGTGCGTCGAGACGAGCGCGCGCAGCGGTCGCTCGTCGAGCAGCGCGTCGGCACGCGCCGGCGACGGCGCCGGCCACGCCGCGCAGCTGGCGTCCAGCGTCCCGGCGCCAGCACGCGGCGCGAGCTGCGCGTCGGACCACCAGCGCGGCGAGCTGGCGCGCCCGCGCGCAGCGAGTCGGGTCGCTGGCGAGGAACGCGGCGTTGAGAGCTCCTGCGCTGCAGCCGAACAGCGCGTCGGGGACGATGCCGGCCTCGGCCAGGGCGACCAGACCACCGACCTGGAAGGCACCGAGCGCACCGCCACCCCGAGGACGAACAGGGTGCGACGGCCGGCATCGCGCATCGTGCACGACCGAGGTGAACAGGCGGCGACGCGGGGGGGGTCCACGACTGGTCATCCCGCGGCCATCCCGCAGCCTGTCGCCGCAGACAGGGTCGGCTTCCCATCACCTGTCCCGGAGGAAGCCCGTGTCGCACCACCCCGTCCGCTCGTCCCTGGCCGTCCTTGCCGTCCTGCCGCTCGCGGTCACCTCGGTGTCGCACCCGGTCTCCGCAGCCGCACCCGACCGGCTGTTCGAAGAGGTCACGACCTTCGCGGTCGAGGGCTCCGTGGCCGAGATCCTCGCCGCCACGCCCGACGGTCGCACCGTCCTCTACACCGACTCCGAGGAGGAGGAGGTGGGCGTCGTCGACCTCACCGACCCGGCCGCGCCCCGCACCCGCGCGACGCTCGACGTCGAGGGCGAGCCCACCTCCGTCGCGGTCACGCGGGACGGCCGCTGGGCGCTGGTGGCCGTCGACACGAGCCCCTCCTTCACCTCCCCCTCCGGCACCCTCGAGGTGCTCGATATCCGCTCCGGACGGGTGCTCGCGTCGCTCGAGCTGGGCGGCCAGCCCGACTCGGTCGCCCTCAGCCCCGACGGGCGCTACGCCGTCGTCGCGATCGAGAACCAGCGCGACGAGGAGCTGGGCGACGGGGCGCCGCCGCAGCAGCCGGCGGGCTACCTGTCCGTCATCCCCCTCGACGGGCCGCCGGCGACGTGGCAGCCGGAGGTCGTCGAGCTCACCGGTCTCCCCATCGCCTACCCGAGCGACCCCGAGCCCGAGTACGTGGACGTCCGCGACGGGATCGCGGCGGTCACCCTGCAGGAGAACAACGCCGTGGCTCTGGTCGAGCTGGACAGCCGCACGGTGGTGGACGTCTTCTCGGCAGGTGACGTGGTGCGCGACGACGCCGACCTCTTCGACGACGGGGTGGTCGACTTCTCCGAGGACCTCGTCGTCCCCCGCGAGCCGGACGCCGTGCAGTGGACGGCCGACGGCAACCTCGTCACCGCCGACGAGGGCGACCTGCTCGGCGGCGGTCGCGGCTGGACGGTCTTCAGCCCGACCGGGGAGATCGTCTACGCCTCCGGCTCGTCCGCGGAGCGAGCCCTGGACGCCGCGGGCCTCTACCCGGACGGGCGCAGCGACAACAAGGGCGCGGAGTTCGAGGGGGCCGAGGTCGCCCGGCTGCGCGGCCAGGAGCTGATCTTCCTCGGCTCGGAGCGCGGCGACGCCGTGCTCGTCTACGACGCCTCCGACGAGGCGGCACCCCGTCTGCTCCAGGTCCTGCAGACGGGCGGGTCGCCGGAGGGCCTGCTGGCCCTCACCCGCCGTGGGCTCTTCCTCACCAGCAACGAGGGCGACGGCACGATCAGCGTGTTCCAGATCGCCCGCTGACGACCCCAGCACGCACGACGGCCCGGCGGGATCCCCGCCGGGCCGTCGTCGTCCTGCTCCCTACCGCTCCATCAACGCCCCGACGCCGGGCTGCCGGCGAACGGCGGCGGGCCGGGCTGGGTCGGGCGACCGGCGCCGTCCGGACGACCCGGCTCGGCAGGACGGCCGGGCTCGGCAGGACGGCCGGGGCCAGCGCCGTCCTGGACCGACGGGACCAGGTCCAGCCCGACGAGCACGGGGTCGTGGTCCGAGGAGGCGTACGGGCCCGGCGCGTAGAGCGCCGGCTGGTTGACGTCGTTGTAGTCGAGCGCAACGGCCTCCGGGCTGTTGATCTGCCAGATGTCGGCCCCGGTCTGCGCCCTCGCGAGCGAGCGCGACAGGAAGATGTAGTCCAGGCTGCCGAACTCGCCGTCGAAGCTGTAGCTCGTGCGCTCCTCGCGCGGCTGGTCGGCCACGACGCTGACGTACCCGGCGTCCTCCAGCACCTGGATCGGCTCCTCCGACTCGTAGGAGTTGAAGTCGCCGAGCAGCGCGACGTCCTTCACCCCGAGCGCCTCGACCAGGTCGACCAGCGCGGCAGCCTGCCGCTCGCGCAGGTCGTCGCAGTTGCCGCCGAACGGGTCCGGCGTGCCGCACTGGTCGTTGCTCGAGCCCTTGGACTTGAAGTGGTTGACCACCACGGTGAACTCGCGGTTGCCGCCGACCGGGACGAACGTCTGCACCGCCGGCGGGCGGTCGAAGACCGGCTCCTCCGGGAACAGGGGATCGGCCGGGTCGAGCAGCGCCGGGTCGGACGGCGCGGCGCCGACCGGGGTGACGACGGCCGCGCGGTAGATGATCGCCTGCCGGATGGCGTCCGTGCCGTACGTGCCTCCGAGGACCGTCGGCTCGTTCAGCGCCGGCGCCTCCACGGCGGTGTAGTGGTCGGCAGGGTCCGGCTGCGCGGCGTTCAGCGCGGCGACCAGGGTGTCCAGCGCATCGCCGTCGTCGTTGGCGATCTCGATGAGGCCGACGACGTCGGCGTCCAGTCCGGTGATCGCGGCGACGAGCTTGTCCTGCTGCCGCTGCAGCTCCTCCGCGTCGTTCGCCCCGCGGTTGGCGCCGCCGAACTCGACGAAGTAGTTGAGGACGTTGAAGCTGGCGATCTGGACGTCACCGCCCACCTCGTCCGGCGCCTCCGGCCGCGGCTCGCTGCGCGCGAAGTCGATCTGCGTGCCGACGGCCGGCACGATCCGCCACTCGCCGAAGGCGAAGGTCAGCACGCCGGTGACCGGGTCGACGACCAGGTCACCCGCGCGCGGCAGGGTGATCCCGTCACCGCCGATCGTGTACGGCAGCGCCGTGAGGTTCTGGCCGGACCGGCCGTCGTCCAGCGTGATCCGGTCCACGTCGTTGGCGGCGGCCTCCTCCGCGCTCGTGGGGATGTAGAGCACCTCGCCGGTCGTCAGCGACACCTCGCCGAAGCGGCCGAGCGTGTAGAGGTCGGTGGCGACCAGGTCGTCGTTGGTCAGGGTGGCCAGCATGCCCTCGTACCGCTCCTGACCGTCCACGCCGTCGACCGGCTGGGCGAACGGGAGCGTGACGGCCGTGGGGGCGGGCACCGCGGCGTCGCCGATCACCTCGATCGAGCGCACGGGCGACAGCTGGGTCTCGCTGCCGGAGAACAGGCCGGTGCTCGCGAACTCGCTGACCGTGCCGACCACGCGCACGAGGTCGCCGACCTCGACGGCCGTGGCGAAGGAGAAGACCCGCAGGCCCTCGCTCGTGAGCGGGTCCGCGTCGGGCGAGAGCGACTGCACGTAGAAGCCGCCGAACTGGCCGAGCTCCTGGTAGTCGCCGACGACGACGCCCTCGACGAGGACCTCCTGGCCGACCAGCGGGCTCGTCGCGCCGCTGCCCTGGACGGTCGAGATGGGTGTGACCGTCGACGGCGTGACCGCCACGTCGACGGTGCAGGTAGCGGTCTGACCGCCGTCGGTCGCGAACTCGACGACGACGGAGTAGTCGCCCTGGGCGACCTGGTCGGACAGCACGAGATCCGCGGTGGCGACGGCGCCCGTCCCGGCGGAGGGCACGACAGCCGCAAGGGAGATGCCGGCGACGGGCGACGAGGTGAGGGTGATGCTCGTGACGAGGCTGTCCCCGTCCACCGCCGACAGCGCAGTCGTGGCGGCGGTGCCCTGCGGGGTCACCAGCTCGGGCTCGCAGGTCGCGACCGGCAGGGCCGGGGCGTCCGGGTCGGCGGGCTGCAGCACCTGACCGGCGTTGAGCGCTCCGGGCGTTGCCGCGACCGGACCGGTCCACGTGAAGTCGCCGTACGCGCTGCCGGTGCCGGTCAGCTGCAGGGAGCTGCCGACGGGTGCGTCGGCCGGCTCCGAGACGCCGATGTCCGTGCTGGTCAGACCGGCGGCCGGTCCGTTGCTCGCGGTCAGCACGCCCTCGTACGACAGGAGCTGCTCGACGCCGTCCGGGCTGACGAGGGCGAGGCCGTCGGGGGAGCCGTTCTGCAGGACGACGTCGACCGTGACGACACCGCTCGCGGGGATGGTGCCCGTCAGCGTGCGCGTGCCGTACGTCGTGGCGGCGGTCGACGGGTTGCCGTTGTAGAGGACGACGCTCCAGCCGGCGAGGTCGGTCCCGACCGGACCGGTGATCTCGACGAGCTCGCCGACGTCGGTGCTGACGTTGTCGTAGTGGAGCTCGTTGATGAAAGACCGTGCCGTCCGGGGGTCGCCACGGCGGCAGCGGGTGGCGCGGCGAGGGCGAGCAGGCTCGAGCTCATCGCGGCGAGCGCGACGAGGCCGAGGGGGCGGCGCAGGTGCATGGAGGTCCTTCGGGGCCAGCGGGGAGTCCGGCCGGGAGCGGCCGGAGCGACGACGGGGCGCACGCTAGTGGTCACAACGGGCTACTGGCGCTGGGCCGATCGGATCATGCGTGGACGTTCGTCCGGCGTTCATCCGCGCGCCAGGCCGTGGCAGCCGGGACCGGCTGATCCCCGGCCTCGCACGCAGTACAACGGCTCATGACGACGGAGCACCTCGAGGTCGAGCGCAAGTACGACGTCGGCGCCGACCTGGACGTGCCGGACCTCACCGGCGTCGTTCCGGGAGCGGTCGTCGGTGCGCCGTCGCAGCAGTCCCTGAGCGCGACCTACCTCGACACCGCGGACCTGCGGCTGCGCACCGCCCGCACGACCCTGCGCCACCGCCAGGGCGGGACCGACGCCGGCTGGCACCTCAAGCTCCCTGCCGCAGGCGGCCGCCGGGAGGTGCAGAGCACCGGCCCCGCCCCGCCGGCGGCTGTCCCGGACGAGGTCGCCCGGCTGGTGCGGGCGGTCGTACGGCGCAGCCCGCTCGTCCCGGTCGCCGAGCTGCGCACCGCCCGCACCGTGCACCCCCTGCAGGACGGCGAGGGGCGGATCCTGCTCGAGCTGGTCGACGACCTCGTCGAGGGCGTCCCCGTCGACGGGGAGCCGGTGCAGTGGCGGGAGTGGGAGGTCGAGCTCGTCGCCGGGGAGCCGTCCCTGCTCGACGCGGTGGAGCAGCTCCTGCTGGCCGCCGGGGCTGTTCCCTCCTCGGCCAGCTCCAAGGTCGGCCGGGTGCTCGCGGGCCGCAGCACCCCCGCGACCCCCGCCGTCACGAAGCGGTCGTCGGCCACCGACGTCGTGGGCGCCCACCTCGCCGAGCAGGTCCGCGAGCTGGTGCGGCGCGACCCTGACGTCCGGCGCGACCAGCCCGACGCGGTGCACAAGATGCGGGTGGCCACGCGCCGGCTGCGCAGCGCCCTGAGCACCTTCCGCCCGCTGCTCGACGCGCCGGTCACCGACCCGCTGCGCGACGAGCTGCGCTGGCTGGCCGGCGTCCTCGGTGCCGCGCGCGACGCCGAGGTCCTGCGCGACCGCATCCTCGGGCTGCTCGACGCGGAGCCGCCGGAGCTCGTGCTCGGGCCGGCTCGGCAGAAGGCCGACGACCTGCTGCGCAGTCGTCATCGGAACGCCCTGGCCGCCGTGCACGAGCAGCTGGACGGCGACCGCTACCTCGACCTGCTCGACGCGCTCGACGGCCTGGTCTCGGAGCCTCCCTGGCAGCCGGCGGCCTCAGGCCGCGCGGCGGAGGTGCTCCCTCCGCTGGTGGCCAAGGCCGACCGCCGGCTGCGCCGGGCCGCACGCGCGGCCGAGGTGGACGGCGCTCCGGACGAGGCGCTGCACGAGGTCCGCAAGCTGGCCAAGCGGCTGCGCTACGCCTGCGAGGCCGCGCAGCCGGCCCTCGGCAAGCGGGCCGGCCGCCTGGCCCGCGCAGCCACCGAGCTGCAGGAGGTCCTCGGCGAGCACCAGGACAGCGCGGTCACCCGGACGGTGCTGCGCGAGCTCGGCGCCGCATCGACCCGCTCGGGTCAGAACGGGTTCACCTTCGGCCGCCTGCACGGCGCCGAGCAGGTCCGCGACGAGGCCCGCCGGGAGCAGTGGCGCGAGGCGTGGGCCAGGGCCTCGCGGCCGGCGCTTCGCCGGTGGCTCTGAAGGCGGCAAGCCGGTGGTGCGGCCCCCAGCGGGTGCTGACGTTCGCCCACGCGACGCGCCACCGCCACCTGCCGGCCATCCGCGTCGAGTGCGCTCTCGCCAACCCGAGCAGGAGGAGCACGATGAAGGAGCCAGCTCGACCGCAGGCGCTGCCGCGCACCCGCGGCGCGATCGTCACGGCAGCCGGTCCCCAGATGGGCCCGGTCCTGCACGACCTGGCACTGCCGACGTTCGCCGCGTACGCCCAGCGCTGGGACCTCACCCTCCTGGCAGAGGATCTCGAGTCCGACGGCGCCGGAGCCGACCCGTCGTCCCAGCAGGCCAAGTGGGCGAAGCTGCGGCTGATCCGCGCCGCACTGGAGCAGCACCCGGTGGTGCTGTGGCTGGATGCCGACGTGCTGCTGCGGCGGCACGACGAGGACGTGACGGTGCACCTGCGCGACGGGCACTTCCAGGCGCTGGCTCTCGAGCACGTCCCGTCCGAGCACCGGGTGAACCCGAACACCGGCGTCTGGCTGCTCCGCTCCTGCTCCCAGGCGTTCGCGTTCCTCGACGCCGTGCAGGCAGCGGGCCAGCAGCCCGGCCCGTGGGCCGACCAGGGCGCCGTGCTGGCCGCCCTCGGCTGGGACCGCGGCGACGAGCGCTACCACGGGGCGCGACCCGGTCCCGGTACGGACTTCCTGGCCGGCACCAGCTGGCTGCCGCCGGGCTGGAACCAGCCCTACCTCGGCGCCCGTGCCGAGGGCGACTGCTTCAACAGCGGGGCGGCTTCCTACGCCGAGCGTCCCCAGGTCGCCGACCCGCACGCGCTGCACTTCATGGGCATGTCCCCCGTCGCGCGCTACCGCGCCATGGCCGCCCAGGAACCGCGGGACGCGGAACGGCGGGCGGTCGCCGGCTGACCCGGCTCAGGCCGCCGCGGGACGGGCTCACGGCCGCGCGCCCGCGGCGCGGGGGGCGGCTGCTTCAGCTCCAGGACGACCGGGCGACCAGCGGCAGCGGCGAGCAGCCACTCGACGCGGGTCAGGCCGACGCCGTGCTCCTCGGCGAGAGCGCGCAGCGCGGGCCAGGGTGCCTCGGCAACCGCCATCGACCGGCCCGTGAGGCGCGTCAGGTCAGGGTCGTGGCACAGGACGGTGTTCTCGAGAGCGGGGACGGCCGGCGAACCGCGGTGCGCGAAGAGGAGCACGACAGGGACGGTGGCGCCCAGTGGTGACCAGGGGCCGTCGGCACGGTGGCCGGCAGGAGGAGATCCCGTGCAGGACCGGCGCTGCTCGTGTCGGGGATCACCGCCCGTCCGGCTTGACCCGCGCACCGCGCTGTCCTGACCCTGGGGGCTCCCGCCCCCCGCCCCTGGAGAACCGTGCGCACGCTCGCCCGTCTCAGCTTCGTCCACCGCCGGATCGTCCTGGGGCTCTGGCTGGCCCTGCTGGCCGTGGTCGGGGGCGCGCTGCTGGCCGTCGGCGCCGGCTACGACGACGAGTTCACGCTGCCCGACACCGAGAGCGCGTCGGTCTTCCAGCTGCTGGAGCGGGTCAGTCCGGAGAGCAGCGGCGACGCGCTCACCGCCGTCTTCGCCGTCGAGGACGGTGCGCTGACCGATCCCGGTCCGCGCGCGCAGGTCGACGCCGTCGTGGAGGAGCTCCGCGGGCTGGACTCGGTCGTGTCCGTCACCTCCCCGTACGACGCGCCGCAGCAGGTCTCGCCGGACGGCCGGACCGCCTTCGCGCCGGTGCAGCTCGACGGCATCATCCCGAACGACGTCAGCCGCGCCCAGGTCGACGAGCTGCTCGAGGTCGCCGCCGAGCCGCGCGAGGGCGTGCAGGTCGAGGTCACCGGCCAGGCCGCGAACGGCCCCCCCGAGCAGGGCAAGGAGGAGCTCGTCGGGCTCACCGCCGCGGCGATCGTGCTGTTCCTCGTCTTCGGCTCGCTGGTGGCGATGTCGCTGCCGCTCATCACCGCCGTGCTGTCCATCGCCGTGTCCCTGGCCGGCGTCGGACTGCTGGCCAACGTCATGACCATCGCGACGTTCGCGCCGACGCTGTCGGTGCTGCTGGGGCTGGGCGTCGGCATCGACTACGCGCTGTTCATCGTCACGCGCTACCGCCAGGGCCTGCTCGAGGGCAAGTCGCCGGAGGAGGCGACTGTCACCGCGGTCGACACCTCCGGTCGCGCCGTGCTCTTCGCCGGGATCACCGTCTGCATCGCCCTGCTCGGCCTGTTCGCCCTCGGCCTGTCCTTCCTGTACGGCGTCGCCGTCGCCTCCTCGCTGGCCGTCGCGACGACCGTTCTCGCGTCGCTCACGCTGCTGCCCGCACTGCTGGGCTTCTTCGGCCGCAAGGTGCTGCCCAAGCGCAAGCGCCACCTGGCCGCGGGCACGCCCGCCGACCTGCAGGAGGAGACGTCCGGCTGGCGACGCTGGGCCGGCGTGCTCGACCGGCACCCGCGCGTCATCGCCGCTGCCGCGCTGCTCGTCATGGTCGTGCTGTCGCTGCCGCTCGGCAGCCTGCGGCTGGGGCTCACCGACCAGGGCAGCAACCCCGCCGGCTCGACGACCCGCGAGGGCTACGACCTGCTCGCCGAGGGCTTCGGCCCCGGCTTCAACGGACCGCTGCTCGTCGTGACCGACCTCGGCGAGTCGGCCGACACCGCCCCGACCGAGCGGCTCATCGCCGCGCTCGAGGACGACCCCGAGGTCGCCGCGCTCACCCCGACCGTCTACCTGGGCGGCGAGGCGCCCGGCGTGCCCGTCGAGGGCGGCGTCGGCATCACCACCGTCTACCCCGTCTCCGCCCCGCAGGACGAGGCCACCAGCGACCTCGTCGACCGGGTGCGCGACGACGCTCGTCCCGGCCGCCGAGGCGGGCAGCGGGCAGGAGCTGCTCGTCGGCGGCGCGACCGCCGTCTTCGTCGACTTCAGCGAGGTCATCGCCGACAAGCTGCCGCTGTTCGTCGGCGTCGTCGTGCTGCTCAGCTTCCTGCTGCTCACCGTCGTCTTCCGCAGCCTGGTCGTCAGCACCGTCGCGGCGCTGATGAACCTGCTGTCGGCCGCGGCGGCCTTCGGCGTCATCGTCGCGGTCTTCCAGTGGGGCATCGGCCTCGAGCTCATCGGCGTCGACCGGACCGGCCCGATCCTGGCGTTCCTGCCGGTGATCCTGTTCGCGATCCTGTTCGGCCTGTCGATGGACTACGAGGTCTTCCTGCTGTCACGCATCCACGAGGAGTGGCTGCACCGCGGCGACAACCGGCAGGCCGTCCTGCACGGACTGGCAGCCACCGGCCGCACGATCACCGCCGCCGCGGCCATCATGGTGATGCTGTTCCTGGCCTTCGTGCTGGGCCCCGACATCACCATCAAGCTGTTCGGGCTCGGGCTCGCCGTCGCCGTCCTGCTGGACGCGCTCATCATCCGCAGCGTGCTCGTGCCCGCCGTGATGCTGCTGCTGGGCAAGGCGAACTGGTGGCTGCCCGGCTGGCTGGACCGGGTCCTGCCGCACGTCTCGGTGGAGGGACCGGGTGACCCTGACGCCCCGCTCGCCGAGGAGCCGGAGGCGGTGCGAGTCTGACGCGGTGACCGTCCCGCCGGCGCTCGAGCGCCGCCTCGGCACCACGGACGCGGTCGTCGTGGGTCTCGGCGCGATGCTCGGTGCGGGCGTCTTCGCCGCGCTGGGCCCCGCCGCCGCCGCGGCCGGCAGCCTGCTGCTCCTGGGCCTCGCGGTCGCCGCCGTCGTCGCGACCTGCAACGCGCTGTCGAGCGCCCAGCTCGCCGCCCTCCACCCGGAGTCCGGCGGCACCTACGTCTACGGCCGGGCCAGGCTCGGGCCCTTCTGGGGGTGGCTGGCCGGCTACGGGTTCGTCGTCGGCAAGACCGCCAGCTGCGCCGCGATGGCGCTCGTCTTCGGGGCGTACGCCGCACCGGGTGCCCCGCGGCTCGCGGCGGCGGCCGCCGTCGTCGCGCTCACGGCGGTGGTGCTGCGCGGGATCGTCAAGACGGTACGGCTGACGCAGCTGCTGCTGGCGGTCGTGCTGCTCGCGCTCGCGCTGGTGGTCGTCGCGGCGTGGACCGGCGGGACTGCCGACAGCGCAGGCCTTCTCGTCACCGACGGGGTCACGCCGGGGGGCGTGCTCGAGTCGGCCGGGCTGCTGTTCTTCGCCTTCGCCGGCTACGCGCGCATCGCGACGCTCGGCGACGAGGTGCGCGACCCGGCCCGGACCATCCCGCGAGCGATCCCGCTGGCCCTCGGCCTCGCGCTCGTCGTCTACGCGCTGGTCGCGGTCGCGGCGCTGGCAGCCGTCGGACCGGCCGTCCTGGCCTCGGCGGACGCACCGCTGGCCGAGGTGGTGGAGGCCGGCGACCGCTCGGCGCTGGCGCCGCTGGTGCGCGCCGGGGCCGCGGTGGCCGCCCTGGGCGTGCTGCTCTCGCTGCTCGCGGGCGTGAGCCGGACCGTGCTCGCGATGGCGCGCACCTCCGACCTGCCCCCCGCGCTGGCCGCCGTGTCGCCGGTGCACCGCGTGCCGGCGCGCGCGCAGCTGCTCGTCTCCGCGGCGGTGCTGCTCGTCGTGCTGACGGTCGACGTCCGCGGCGCGATCGGCTTCTCCAGCCTGGCGGTGCTCGTCTACTACGCGATCGCCAACGCCAGCGCGCTCCGGCTGCCGCCCGCCGAGCGGCGCTTCCCGCCTGCGGTCGCGGGCCTCGGGCTCGTCGGCTGCCTGGTCCTGGCGGTGTCACTGCCGCCGTCGTCGGTGCTCGCCGGGACCGCGGTGCTCGCCCTCGGCGCGCTGTGGTGGCTCGCCCGGCGACGTCTGCGGGTCCGCACCTAGGGTCGGCTCATGAGCCGCTCCGTCTCCCGGTCCGTCGTCGTCCCCGCCCCGCCCGCCGAGGTGTTCGCCCTGCTGTCCGACCCCCGACGGCACGCCGAGATCGACGGGTCCGGCACCGTCAAGGGCGTCGTGCAGGGCCCCGACCGGCTGTCGCTCGGCGACCGGTTCGGCATGCGCATGCGCCTGGGCCTGCCGTACGTCATCTCCAACGAGGTGGTCGAGCTCGAGCCGGACCGCCGCATCGCCTGGCGGCACCTCGGGCACCACGTGTGGCGCTACGAGCTCGAGCCGGTCGACGGCGGCACGCGCGTCACGGAGACCTTCGACTGGGCGCACGCCCGCGCCCCGCTGGCGCTGGAGCTGCTCGGCATCCCGGCCCGCAACGCCCGCAGCATCGACGCCACCCTCGAGCGCCTGGCCACCCACTTCGCCTGACGGGCGAGACCCCCGACCCCACCTGGTGATCCACGTGGCGTCGTAGGTGCTTCCGAGCCCCGGATCCACCCACGACCTCACGTGGATCAACGGGATCGCCTCTTGACAGGCATGCTGAACGGCGTTAGGTTACCGCTGTTCAGTCATCCAGCTGTCGGAGGTCGTCGTGCTCGCTGCCCTTGCTCGTCTGGCCGTGGCGCGCCGGCGCCTCGTGCTGATCGCCACCGTCCTGTTCCTCGCCGTCGCCGGGGCCTTCGGCGGCGGGGTGGCCTCGCAGCTGTCCGGCGGCGGCTTCGACGACCCGGCCGCGGAGTCGGTGCTCGCCGCCGAGGTCCTGGAGGAGCAGTTCGCCAGCGGGGCGCCCAACCTCGTCCTGCTGGTCCGCGCGCCGCAGGGCGTGGACGACCCGGCTGCGGTGGCTGCCGGCGAGCAGCTCACGGCGCGCCTGGCCGCCGAGCCCGGCGTGACGCAGGTCGTGTCCTGGTGGACGGCCGGCCGCCCCGACGCCCTCCGCTCCCGCGACGGCAGCAGCGCGGTCGTGCTGGCCAGCCTGACCGGCGCCGACGACGAGGCCGTCGAGCGGGTCGAGGCCCTGGCCCCGTCGTACGAGGGGGACTTCGCCGGGCTCGAGGTCGAGGTCGGCGGGGAGGCGAAGGTCTTCTCCGAGGTGGGCCACACGATCGAGCGCGACATCCTGCGGGCCGAGGCCATCGCCATCCCGATCACGATGGTGCTGCTGGTCCTGGTCTTCGGCAGCGCCGTCGCCGCCGGACTGCCGCTGCTCATCGGGGTGCTGTCGATCCTCGGCACCTTCCTGGTGCTGCGGCTGCTGGCCGGGGTGACCGACGTGTCCGTCTACTCGATCAACCTGGCGACCTCGCTCGGCCTGGGCCTCGGGATCGACTACAGCCTGTTCATGGTCACGCGCTACCGCGAGGAGCTGGCCCGTGGCGCGTCCACCGCGGCGGCCGTCCTCACGACCGTGCGGACCGCCGGACGGACCGTGCTGTTCAGCGCCGTCACCGTGCTGCTCAGCCTGTCGGCGCTGCTGGTCTTCCCGCTCTACTTCCTGCGCTCGTTCGCCTACGCCGGGATCGCCGCGGTGCTGTTCGCCGGCATCGGCGCGGTGCTCGTGCTGCCCGCGGCGCTGGCCGCGCTCGGCCCGCGGATCGACAGCCTCGACCTGCGCCGACCGGTGCGCCGCCTGCTCCGGCTGCCGGCACCGCGCCCGGCGCAGCTGGACGAGGGCTTCTGGAGCCGGGTCGCGCACGGCGTCATGCGCCGACCCGTCCCGGTCGCCACCGGCGTCATCGCGCTGCTCGTGCTCACGGCCCTGCCCTTCGGCAGCGTCGTCTTCGGGCTGCCCGACGACCGGGTCCTGCCGCAAGAGCGCCGGCGCGTACCAGGTCGCCGAGACGCTGCGCACCGACTACCCGAGCCAGGAGTCGCTGGCGCTGAGCGTCGTCGCCCCCGAGGCGGCGGGCGGCGACGCGGCGCTGGCGTCGTACGCCACGGCCCTGTCCGCGGTCAGCGGGGTCGAGCGGGTCGACGCCGCCACCGGCAGCTGGGCCGCCGGTGAGCAGGTCGCCCCTGCCGGACCCGGAGCCGACCGGATGCGCGCCGGCGGCGGGACGTTCCTGACCGTCGTGCCGGCGGTGGAGTCGTACGGCCCGGAGGGCGAGCAGCTGGTGCGCGACCTGCGCGGCGTCCCCTCCCCGCTGGGGCCGGTGCTCGTCGAGGGGCAGGCGGCGAGCCTGGTCGACACGAAGGCCGCGCTGCGCGCCGACCTGCCGCTGGCCCTCGGGCTGATCCTGGGCACGACCTTCGTCCTGCTCTTCCTGTTCACCGGCAGCGTCGTCCTCCCGCTCAAGGCGCTGGTGCTCAACGTGCTGTCGCTGTCGGCGACCTTCGGCGCGATGGTGTGGGTCTTCCAGCAGGGCAACCTGACCGGGCTCATCGGCGACCCGAGCGTGACGGGGACGCTGGACACGACGATCCCGATCCTCATGTTCTGCCTGCTGTTCGGGCTGTCGATGGACTACGAGGTCTTCCTGCTCTCGCGCATCAAGGAGGTGTGGGACGCGACCGGTGACAACACCCGGGCCGTGGCCGTCGGGCTGCAGCGGACCGGCCGGATCGTGACGGCGGCGGCCGCGCTGCTCGCGATCGTCTTCCTGGCCTTCGTGAGCAGCGACATCTCCTTCATCAAGCTGCTCGGCCTCGGCACCGCGCTGGCGATCGTCGTGGACGCCACGCTCATCCGCGGCGCACTGGTGCCCGCGTTCATGCGGCTCGCCGGGAACGCGAACTGGTGGGCGCCGGCGCCGCTGCGGCGGCTCCACGACCGCTTCGGCCTGAGCGAGGCCGAGCCCGTGGTGGAGACTGCCGGCGTGCCCGTCGACGACCTCCCGCGCACGCCGGTCCCCGTTGGCTGAGTCGACCGCCGTCCGGCGCCGCGCCCCCCGGGGCCGCGGCGCCGAGCTGCGCGGCGAGGTGCTCCGCGCAGCCATGGACCTGCTCACCGAGACCGGCTCCGAGGAGGCGGTGTCGGTGCGCGCCGTCGCCCAGCGGGTCGGGGTGAGCGCACCCAGCATCTACCTGCACTTCGCCGACAAGCGGGCGCTCATCGACGCGGTGTGCGAGGAGGTGTTCGAGGCGCTGCACCAGCGGATGCGGGCCGCCGCGGCGGACGCGCCCGACCCGTTCGAGGCGCTGCGGGCGCAGGGCAACGCCTACGTCCACTTCGCGCTGGAGAACCCGGAGCACTACCGCGTCGTGATGATGCAGGCGCACGAGCCGGCCCAGGAGTCGGTGGACAGCGTCGTGGCGGGTGGCGCGTTCGGCTACCTGCTCGAGTCGGTCCGCGCGTGCGTCGAGCAGGGCGTGCTCGAGGGCGACCCGGTCGAGCTGGGGCTCGGCCTGTGGGCGGCGGCGCACGGCGTCGCCGCGCTGCTGGTCGCCAAGCCGTACTTCCCGTGGCCGGACATCGACGGCTTCGTCGACCGTACGGTCTGCATGGCCGGCCTCGGACTGGCAGTGAGCACCCGCCTGGACCCCGAGCTGCCTCTCGCCGAGCTCGTGCCGAAGCTGGACGGGCTGCGCGACTAGGCCGTCAGCGCCGCGCGCATCCCGTCGAGGTCGAGCTCGGGCGCCGGCCAGCGCAGGTCCATCGCCTCGAGCGTCTCGAGCAGCAGGTGGGCGACCGCCCAGTTCCGGTACCACTTGCGGTCGGCCGGTACGACGTGCCAGGGCGCGTGCGTCGGTCGAGCAGCGGCTGAGCGCCGCCTCGTACGCCGTCTGGTAGGCGTGCCAGTGCGCACGCTCGTCGATGTCGCCCGGGTTGATCTTCCAGTGCTTGGTCGGGTCGTCGAGGCGGGCGAGCAGCCGCTCGCGCTGCTCGTCCGGCGAGAGGTGCAGCATCACCTTGAGCAGCGAGAAGCCCTGCTCCACCAGCCCGGCCTCCCAGGCGTTGATGCGGTCGTAGCGGGTCTCCCACTCGGCCTCCGGGACAGGTCGTGGCACCGCACGATGAGCACGTCCTCGTAGTGGCTGCGGTCGAAGACGCCGATGGCCGGCGGGCAGCGCCTTCTCGATGCGCCAGAGGAAGTCGTGCGCGCTCCTCCTCGTCGGCTGCCGAAGCCGGCGATGCGCACGCCGGCCGGGTTACCAGGCCGGCGACGTGCTTGACGACGCCGCCCTTGCCGCTGGTGTCCATCCCCTGGATGACGAGCAGGACCCGGCGCGCCCGCCGGTGCGCGCGGCGTAGAGCCGCTCCTGCAGGTCGGCCAGGCGCGCGCCGAGCTCGGCGGTCTCGGCCTTGGCCTCGTCCTTGCCCAGCTCCGTGCCCGGCGTGGACCGCGGGTCGACGTCGACCAGCGCGACCGCGCTCCCGGGCTCGACGCGCAGGAGGTCCCCGACGCGGCCCATCAGGGGGTCGCCGTCGGCGCGGGAGCCGGGGCCGGGGGCCGCTCGCCGGCGGTGCGCTCGCGGGGGCGCTCGGCGGTGGCGCCGGCGCGGGGGTCGGGGTCGGCAGCGCGCTCCGCAGCGCGACGAGCAGCGGCGCGCCGTCCCGGATCGCGGCCGCGGGCGGACCCGGGACGACCACGTCCAACCCGAACTCGTACAGCTCCAGCGTGGTCGTCACGCTCAGCACCTGTCCGTTGGTCTTCGGCGAGGCGGGCACCTCGACGGTCTGGGTGAGTCGGCGCAGCAGCCCGTCCTCGTCGAGGAACGCCTCGAACGGCATCTCCGCCATGTCGACGGCGGCGCCGAGCGAGGAGCGCAGCGCGTGCCGCTGCAGGCCCTGGGCGCGCTGCAGAGCGGCCGGCACGTCGTAGGTGCCGCGGTAGTGGGTGGTGGCGACCTCGCGCACCTCCTCCTCCCCGACGACCTCCACCTCGCGGACCTCGGCGAGCGCCGCGAGCAGCGCGGTCGGCGAGACGGTGCCGCCGACGGGGGTCAGCGCGACCTCGGCGGTCGGGATGCTGAAGAAGACCCCGGCCTGCTGCGGCAGCACGAAGAACAGCGTGCCGCCGAGCAGCCGCTGCTCGACCTTGCCGACCGGGATGACGTACGTGGTGCGGCCCTTGAGCGCCTTCCAGTCGAAGACGCCCTCGCCCGTCAGGACGACGTCCTGGTCGTTGATCCGCGTGGCGGTGCTGAGCACGTAGCGCGCCGACCCCTGCAGCTCGGTCGCCGCCGCGCCGGCACGCAGCTGCGAGACCGCCGACGGTCCGCTCGGGCTGGGGGCGGCCTGCGGCTCGTCGGCGTCCGGCGCGCAGCCCGCGACGAGCGCGACGAGCGCGCTCGTGACGAGCAGGGCGGACAGGCGACGGGGCAGGCGCATGCGGACGGGCTCCGGGCGGGCGCTCGACGACGGGACTCCCCAGTGTCCCACCCGGGCCGCTCGGGGCAGGATCAGCCGGCGGCGAGCAGCAGCACCCCCAGCAGGGCCGCCGCGACGCCCACCTGCTGCCGGCGGGCGAGCCGCTCGCCCAGCACGACGAGTGCCAGGCCGACCGTGATGACCGGGCTCAGCGTGGCCAGCACCGACACGACGCTCACCAGTCCGGTGTCCGAGGCGACGCCGTACGCCGCCGTGCCGACGAACAGCAGCAGTCCCGGCAGGGCGGCCAGCGGCGCGTCCCGCCAGGGGACCGTCATCGGCTGGCGGAGCAGGAGCAGCGTGGCGACGGTGGCGACGAGCAGCGCGAGCCGGCTGGTGAGGACGGCCGTCGCCGGACCGTCCTGGGACGCCGCCGCGAACAGCGTGAGGAAGGTGCCGAAGGTGAGCGCGGCCGCCAGCGAGATGGCGATGCCGGCGCGGACCTGCACCGGTGCGCCGGCCGCCGGCGCCGGCCGGGCGGCGGCGAGGGCGACGCCGAGGACGGCGAGCGGGATGCCGACCAGCTGCAGCGCCTCCGGCCGCTCCCCGAGAGCGATCGCGACGAGCACCGGGACCGCCCCGCCCGTCGCGCCGATCGGCGCCACGACGCTGATCGGGCCGACGGCCGCCGCCCGGTAGAAGGTCAGCAGCGCCAGCCCGTTGAACAGGCCGGACAGCACGCCCAGCACCGCCGCACGTACCCCCGGCGCCCCGTTGCCGTCCAGCGCGTAGAGCGCGATCGCCCCGACGACGCCGACCACCTGCCCCGCCACGAGCACCGCACCCAGCGGCCGGGTGCGCGACAGCAGCGGCCCGAGGTAGTTCGCGAAGCCCCACACGACCGCCGTCAGCAGCGCGAGCAGGACGGCGGTCACCCGCGACAGTCAACGCGGTGGCGGCTGGACCCCTCCCGGGGGGCTCCACCCCCTGCGGCGATCTTCGTCCTGTGGGGCGGTCGCTCGCGTGTCGCGGCACCTCAGGGCGAAGATCGGCGCCGGGGGGGGTCACCTCGATCGCGCGAGGTCCAGCGCCCCCAAGCGCTCTGCGGCGAGCAGGGACCGGCAGCTGCTGCAGCGCTTCTGGGGCACAGGTCGAGGGTCCCGCTGACCTGTGACAGTCCGCGGCGCGTGTGGGCCGGCCGGACTCGAACGGACGACCGACGAATTAAAAGTCCGCTGCTCTACCAACTGAGCTAACGGCCCTCACTCTGAACGCTACGCCGTCCGCCTCGTGCGATCGCTCCCGGGTCAGCAAGATCTTCGAGCATCCACAGGAGCGGCTGCTGACGGGATCTCCCGAAATTGGGCTGACCCCCCCCCGCTACAGCCCGTCCGCCGCGTCGAAGGTCACGACCACCTCGCTGTAGCCCAGCGCGCGGGCCAGCCCCTCGAGCATCGCCCGGGTGTTGTCCTCGGCGCGCTCCCGCAGCTCGCTGTCGGCGGCCGCCGCGTCCAGCTTCTCCTCCGCAAGGACCGCAACCTCGCGCTCGCTGGTCGGGTTGTCGCTGAACACCCCGCCCACGCGGTCCAGGACCCCGCGGTCGCGGGACAGCACCCGGCTGTTCGGCAGGTCGACGTCCGCCTCGTCGAGCCGGGCCGGCGGGAGCGAGATCGTGACGCGCTCCCCGTCCTCGGAGGTCGTCACGGCGCTGCCGGACAACCCGGTGAAGTCCACGACCGCGTCGACGCTGCCGGTGGCCAGGAACGTGGTCCGCTCCCCGCTGATCAGCGACGGCAGCCAGCGGGTGTCACGCTCGAGGTCCACGACGACCTGGAAGGTGCCCGTCGCGGCGTGGTACTCCTCGAGGTCGCTCAACGAGGTGAGCAGCGTCGGCGTGCTCCGGTCGACCTCCTCCTCGCCGAACGGCAGGCCGGGCCAGCTCGGGAGCCCGCGGAGCAGCAGGGCGCCGAGCAGCAGCACGCCCACGACGACGAGCGCGGGCAGGAGCGGGCGAGCGCGCTGCGGCCGGGCCTGGTCCAGCAGCCTCGAGGGCATCGGCGCTCCTCCGGTCGGGCGAGCCGTGGCCGCTCGCCCCGCCCGTCCTTCCCCGTACGGACGTCGCGACGACGCCGGTCGCGTGACGGTCCTGCTACCGCTGGGCCTCGACCCGGTCTGGCGCGGCCGCTCGCACCACCGCCAGCGCACCGGCCGCAGCGAGCAGCGTTCCCGGCAGCACGAGCAGCGCGGCCCGCAGCCCGACGGCGTCGGCGAGCCGGCCGACCGCCAGCGGGCCCAGCAGCACCGCCGCCGCCCCGGCGGTGATGCAGCGGCCGCTGATGACCGCGGCCCGCGCCGGAGCAGCGGCGACGGCCAGCGACAGGCCCATCGGGAACAGGACCGACACGCCCAGGCCGAGCACCGCGAGGCCGACCAGCGAGGTGGCCGGGGCCGTGCCGACCGCCTGCAGGGCCAGCCCCACGGCGAAGACCGCCAGCGCGCCGACGACGATCCGGGCCGGGTCGTAGCGGCGGGCCAGCACCCCGCCGGCCAGCCGCCCGACGAGCATCGCGCCGAAGAACAGCGCTCCGCCGGCGACGGCGGTCGAGCGCTCCAGCTCGACGACGTCGCGCAGGTAGGTCGGCGCCCAGTAGGCAACGCACCACTCGAGCACGACGGCGCAGAAGACCAGCGCGATCCCGGCGAGCGCACCGCGGGGGAGGCGACCGCCTCGTACGTCGTGCTCCTCGACGACCGCGACCGGCAGCGGCGCGTGCCGGACCAGCCAGGCCACGACCGCCGTCGCCGCGACCAGCGCGAGCACGCCCCAGCGCCACGAGCCGAGCAGCCCCGCGCCGGCGCCGACGACCAGCGGCCCCGTGGTCGCGCCCACCGACGCCACCACGTTGGACTCGGAGAAGGCCACCGGCCGGTGCTCGCCGTGCGCGTCCGAGAGCCCGGTCTGCACCGTGAGCAGCACCAGCGTCGCCAGCCCGCCGAGCACCAGCGCGCTGAGCAGCGTCCACGGCAGCGCCCGGCCGAGCACGAGGCCGGTGGCACCCGCCGCGCCGCCGCAGAGCCCGAGCAGCAGCAGCCGGTGCCGGCCGAGCCGGCGGTCCAGGCCCGGGCCGAGCAGCCCGGCGAGCACCGAGCCGACGGCGTACAGCGTCAGGTGCAGCCCGGCCGTGGTGTAGCTGTAGCCGAACTCCGCGCGCAGCGCGGGCGTCGCTGCCCCGGGCACCGTCTGCAGGAAGCCGAACGTCCCCAGGGCGACGTACAGCAGCACGGTGAGCCGGTCGCGCTGGAACGGCGCGGCCGGGGTCGTCACCCTCTCGAGGCTAGGCGCGCCGACGGGGTAGGCCACCGAGGTGACGGTCGACCCGGAGGTGCGCGCGCTGCTCGACGCCTTCGACGACGGCTCGCCCTTCGACCTCGCCCGCGCCCGCGCCGCCCTCGACGACCTCAGCCTGGCGATCGCCGCACCCGGACCGGCCGCCGACGCCCGCGACGGCGTCGTGGCCGGCGTCCGCGTCCGCACCTACGACAGGCGGCGGCGGACGGCGTCCCGCTGGTCTGGCTGCACGGCGGCGGCTTCGTCACCGGCAGCCTCGACGCGATGGACCCGCTCGTCCGCCAGCTCCTGGCGCGCACCCGCGGGCCCGTCGCGAGCGTGGACTACCGGCTGGCCCCGGAGCACCCGTTCCCGGCCGCGCTGGACGACAGCACCGCGGTCCTGCGCGCGCTCGCCGAGCAGGGGCCGGTCGTCGTCGGCGGGGACAGCGCCGGCGGGGCGCTCGCCGCCACCGCCTGCCGGACCCTGCGCGACGAGGGCCTGCCGGTCGCCGCGCAGCTGCTCATCACCCCGCTCACCGACTGCACCCTGAGCAGCGCCTCCTGCCGCGAGCTGGGCAGCGGCTTCGGGCTCACCCGCCAGGCGCTCGAGGCGATGGTCGGGCACTACCTGCAGGGCGCCGACCCGCACGACCCGCGCTGCTCCCCGCTGCTCGCGCCGGACCTGTCCGGCCTGCCGCCCGCCGTCGTGGTCACCGCCGAGCTCGACCCGCTGCGCGACGACGGGGAGGCGTACGCCGCTGCTCTCGCCCGCGCCGGCGTCCCGGTGGCCGCCCGCCGCTTCGACGCGATGGTGCACGGCTTCACCGGCATGCCGGCGCTGACCCCCGTCGCCGACGAGGCGCTCGACTGGGCCTTCGCCGCGCTGGCCGACCTGCTCGCGGACTAGCGTCCGCCGCGTGCGCGTCCTCGTCACCGGCGGAGCCGGCTTCATCGGCAGCGCCGTCGTCGACGCCCTGCTCGGCGCCGGCCACGAGGTCCGCGTCCTGGACGCCCTGCTGCCCGAGGTGCACGCCGGCGGCTGGCCGGCGGCGCCTCGACCCGCGCGCCGAGCGCGTGCACGGCGACGTCCGCGACGCCGTCGACGGTCGACCGCGCGCTCGACGGCGTCGAGGCCGTGTGCCACCAGGCCGCCGATGGTCGGGCCTGGGCGTCGACCTGCAGGACCTGCCGCACTACGTCGGCCACAACGACCTCGGCACCGCCGTCCTGCTCGCCGCGATGGACCGCGCCGGCGTCGCGCCGGCTCGTGCTGGCCAGCTCGATGGTGGTCTACGGCGAGGGGCGCTACCTCTGCGCCGAGCACGGCGTCGTGCGCCCGGGCCCGCGCGCGGAGGACGACCCTGACGGCCGGGCGGTTTCGAGCCGCCGTGCCCGGCCTGCGGGCAGCCGCTCGACGCCCGGCACCGTGCCGGAGGACGCGCCGCTGGACCCGCGCAACGTCTACGCCGCGAGCAAGACCGCGCAGGAGCACCTGGCGGCGAGCTGGGCCCGCGCCGGCGGCGGCACGGCCGTCGCGCTGAGGTACCACAACGTCTACGGCCCGCACATGCCCAGGGACACGCCGTACGCCGGGGTCGCCAGCCTCTTCCGCAGCGCGCTGGCAGCGCGGCGAGGCGCCGCGGGTGTTCGAGGACGGCGGGCAGCGCCGCGACTTCGTGCACGTGCGCGACGTCGCGCAGGCCAACCTGCTGGCGCTCGATGCGGCCGGCCGCGCCGGCGACGCTCACGCGCCTACAACGTCGCGAGCGGGATGCCGCACACCGTCGGCGACCTGGCCCGCGAGCTGGCCGCCGCCTGCGACGGCCCGGCGCCCGTCGTCACCGGGCGAGTACCGCCTCGGCGACGTCCGGCACGTCGTGGCCGCGCGCCGAGCGGGCCGCGCGCCGAGCTCGGCTTCACCGCGCAGGTCGTCCTTCGCCGACGGCGTGCGCGAGTTCGCCGACGCGCCCCGCTGCGGGCGCCTGACGTGCCCGACGTCGTGCTGCCCTGCCTCGACGAGGCGCGCGGCGCTGCCCTGGGTGCTCGACCGGCATGCCCGCCGGCTACCGGCCGATCGTGGCCGACAACGACTCGACCGACGGCTCGGCCGAGGTCGCGCGCGCCGCACGGCGCGCCGCGTCGTGCAGGCCCGCCCGCGCGGCTTCGGCGCGGCCTGCCACGCCGGCCTGCTCGCCGCCGACCACCGAGGACGGCGTCGTCTGCTTCCTCGACGCCGACGGCTCGCTTCGACCCGCGAGCAGCTGCCGCGGGTCGTCGCGCCGCGTGCTCGCCGGCACCGCCGACCTGGTGCTCGGCCGCCGGCGCCGACCGGCCGCGGCGCGACTGGCCGCTGCACGCCCGGCTCGGCAACGCGCGAGGTCGCCCGCCGGCTGCGCCAGGCGCACCGGCCTGCGATCTGCACGACCTCGGCCCGATGCGGGCCTGCCGGCGCGAGGCGCTGCTGCGCGCTCGACCTGCAGGACCGCCGCTTCGGCTACCCGCTCGAGATGGTCACCCGGGCCGTCGCCGCCGGCTGGCGGGTCGTCGAGGTCGACGTCGACTACCTGCCGCGCACCGGCCGCTCGAAGGTCACCGGCACGGTCGGCGGCACGCTCAAGGCGGTCCGCGACATGTCCCGCGTCCTGCGCGAGATCCTGACCGCCATCCGGACGGCGCCGTCGACCCGTGCACCTCGCCGTGCAGGTCCTCGTGCTGGCCAAGCAGCCCGTGGCCGGCCGGGTGAAGACCCGGCTCAGCCCGCCGTTCACCCCGCAGGGCGCCGCCGACGTCGCCGAGGCCGCCCTGCTGGACACGCTCGAGGTCGTCCGCGCCGTCGACGTCGCCCGCCGGGTGCTCGTGCTCGACGGCGACTACCCGGCCGCCGGGCTTCGACGTGCAGCCGCAGCGCGGCGGGCCGATGGACGTCCGGCTCGGCGGCCGCCTTCGACGACGCCGCCGCCGCGGCGCCGGCCTCGCCGTGCTGCTGGTCGGCATGGACACCCCGCAGCTCACCCCCGCGCTGCTGGCCGGGCGCGTCGACGCCGCTCGACCGGCACCCGGCGGTGCTCGGCCTGGCCCCCGACGGCGGCTGGTGGACGCTCGGCCTGCAGCGCCCGGACGGCGCGCTGCTCGCGCGGGGTGCCCACCTCGCGCGACGACACCGGCGCCCGGCAGCTGGCCCGGCTGCGCGCCGCCGGGCTGGACCCGCACCTGCTGCCCGAGCTGCGCGACGTCGACACGGTGGACGACGCGCGCGCGGTGGCGGCGCTCGCGCCGTACGGCCGGTTCGCCGCCGCCGTGGGCGCGCTCGCCCCCTGAGCGTCGTCACGAGGCTGTCACCCGGCTGGTGGCGGACCGTCCACGAGGTGGGTAGGGCACGACCGTGCGGTCGCGACGGGTGCTCCTGGCGGCCGAGCTGGCCGCTGTCGGCCTGCTCGGCGCGATCCTCGGGCTGCTCGTCGCCGGCACGGTGAGCGCGCCGGTCGGCCCGTTCACCGCCGACCTGTCACTGCGGCCGGCCCTGTCCGGCAGCACCGTCGTCTCCGTCCCGCCCCTCGGCGAGCTGCAGCTCGACACGCACGCCGGCCCGGTCCAGCTGCAGGTGCGCATCGCCCAGCTCCGCGACGAGGCCGCGCGCTCGATCGTCGCCGACCCGGCCCGGCTGGCCGGGCTGGGCGACCGGGTGAGCAGCGACCTGCGCGCCGGCGTCGTCGAGCTGGTCCTGCGCACCGTCACCGTCACCGTCGCCGGCGCCGCACTGCTGGGGCTGCTCGTCTTCCGCCGCTGGCGGGCGACCGCTGCAGCCGCCGGTTCCGGCTTCGTCGCGCTGCTGCTGGCCGCGGGCATCACCGCCGCGACCGCCGACGAGGGCGCGCTCGCCGAGCCGCGCTACACCGGCCTGCTCGCCTCCGCCCCCACCGCCGTGGGGGACGTGCGCGACATCGTCGCCCGGTTCGACGCCTACTCGCTCCAGCTCGGCCGCCTCGTGGCGAACGTGAGCGAGCTCTACGCCGTGACCAGCGAGCTGCCGGTCTTCACCGCCGGGGACGACAACCTGCGCGTCCTGCACGTCAGCGACCTGCACCTCAACCCCGGCGCGTACGGCCTGATCGGGTCCGTCGTGGACCAGTTCGGCATCGACGTGGTGCTCGACACCGGCGACAGCACGGACTTCGGCTCCGCTGCCGAGAGCCGCCTCCTGAGCGGCATGTCGCGGGTCGGTGCGCCGTACGTCTGGATCCGGGGCAACCACGACTCGCGGGCCACGCAGGCCTCCGTCGCGCTGCTCGAGGGCGTCACCGTCCTGGACGACGGCGAGCTGGTGGAGGTCGCCGGCGTGCGCGTCATGGGCCAGGGCGACCCGCGCTTCACGCCCGACAAGACGACCCGCGACGACGACGCGCCGACCAGCGTGCTGACCGCGGTCGGCGACGCGCTGCGGGAGGAGTACGAGCAGGCCGACGAGAAGCCGGCCGTCGTGCTCGTGCACGACCCGCTCAGCGCCGGCCCCCTGATCGGCACCGCGCCGCTGGTGCTGGCCGGCCACACCCACCAGCGCCGGGTCGAGGTCGAGGACGGCACCACCCTCATGGTGCAGGGCTCGACCGGCGGCGCCGGCCTGCGGGCGCTCGAGGGCGAGGACCCGACGCCGATCACGCTGACCGTGCTCTACCTGGACCGGGACAGCGGCGTCCTGCAGGCCTACGACGAGATCACGCTGGGCGGCCTCGGTGACAACGAGGTGCGGATCGCCCGGACCGTGGCGACGCCCGAGGAGCAGCCGGAGCCCAGTGCGACGCCCAGCCCCAGCGCGACCCCCAGCCGCAGCACGCCCACCGGCCCCGGCCCCAGGCCGACGCCCACGCCCTGATGCCGGTCGAGGCGTCCGCTATGCTTCTCCGGTCCCCGACGGAAGACGGCGGTGGCACGACGACCACCTCCGGAAGCCATCCGGAAGCACGGCGTCCCCATCGTCTAGCGGCCCAGGACTCCACCCTTTCAAGGTGGCTACGCGGGTTCGAATCCCGTTGGGGGCACAGCAAGAAGGCCAGGTTCCACACCAGGCCCCGTAGCGCAGTTGGTTAGCGCGCCGCCCTGTCACGGCGGAGGTCGCGGGTTCGAGTCCCGTCGGGGTCGCAGCACCTACCTTGGTCAGGTAGCTCAGCTGGTAGAGCACACGCCTGAAAAGCGTGGGGTCGGCGGTTCGATCCCGTCCCTGACCACCCCGATCCCCGCCGCACGCAGAGCAGCGCCGCACCCCGACCGGGGGGCGGCGCTGCTGCCGTTCTGGGGCGGGAGGACCGCCCGTCGGCTCAGCTCTCCGGGCGCGGCGCGGGGATCCCGGCGAGCAGGGCGCGCACCTCGGCCTCGCGGTAGCGGCGGTGGCCGCCCAGCGTGCGGATCGAGGTGAGCTTGCCGGACTTGGCCCAGCGGGTGACGGTCTTGGGGTCGACGCGGAACATCGTGGCGACCTCGGCCGGGGTGAGCAGGGCCTCGGACTCAGGGGGGCGGTTGCTCATGGCGGGTCGTCCTCTCGACTGCGGGCTGTCTGCCCACGTACGGACGATCGTGCGCGATGTCGTCTTTGAGCGTAATGGCCCGTCCGGGCCATCTTCCGGCTAGTCCTCGGCATGTCCGACACCGGTGCGGACGGGGCTAGTTCGCGCTCTCGACGCCCTGCAGCGCCTTCATCCGCTCCGTCACCCGGCCGTACGCCGCGGCCGCCCGCTCCGGGTCGCCCTCCCCCAGCGCGGCCAGGGCGAGCGCGACGTCGCGCGCCGACTCGTCCTGCTGCAGCTCGGCGTCGTCGAGCAGGTCCACCAGCCCGCCGTAGTCCAGCTCGACCAGCGACCGCGGGTGGAACTCCTCGAGCCAGCGGCCGAGGTCCTCGACGCCGGCGGTCACGACGCCGTCCTCCACCGTGCTGCGCAGCACGGCCAGGGCGCGCGCCACCCGGCGGCGGGCGCGGGACATCGGCGTCCGGTAGACCAGCGCCCGGCCGGTCAGCCGGCGCGTACCGCCCGTCCCCTCGCCGAGGGCCACCTCGCGCTCCTGCGCGTCCACGAGCACGAACCACCGCAGCGGCACGTGCCAGGTCGACGTGAGCACGTGCGGGCGGGACTCGGGGTGGTCCAGCCGGTGCGCGTCGACCGCGTCGCCGAGCCCCTCGGCCAGCTCGCGCGGCACCCACGCGTCGAGCAGCGGCTCCGGCACGTCGGCGAGGAACTCCTCCAGCCCCTCCAGCGAGCGCAGCGCCGTGCCCCACGGGCAGACCAGCGTCACGCCGTCGACGTCGGCGACGAACGCGTGCTCCTCCAGCTGCGGCAGCACCGTCGGAGACCGGCCCACGAGCGCGCGCACGGCTGCCTCGCGCTCGAGCAGCGCCGCCGCCGCCGGGCTCGGCGCCGCACCGCTGGCGGCGTACGCCTCCCAGTGCGCGCGCTGCTCGCCCGCGAAGGCGGCCAGCGGCTCGTACACGCGCAGGGATGCCACGTGCGCCGTCATGGGGCGATGCTCGCACGGCGGTGCCGGGGCTACCCCTGGACGCGGTCGCTACCCTCCCCCCGGGGCACACCACCCCTGCAGTGCGCCGGGCCTCACGAGGGACCGGTGACCGTCGCCCGACCGGCGCACCCGGCGGGCCACCCGACAGGAGCGGCGCAGTGGGCGTCTTCGACCGGACCGACCACCTCAAGGACGCAGGGCACGAGCAGGTCGTGTACTGCCAGGACCGGGCCAGCGGCCTGCGGGCGATCATCGCCGTCTACTCCACGGCCCTCGGCCCCGCGCTCGGCGGGACGCGCTTCTACCCGTACGCCGACGAGGACGCCGCGCTCGAGGACGTGCTCAAGCTGAGCCGCGCGATGGCCTACAAGGCGGCCTGCGCCGGCATCGACCTCGGCGGCGGCAAGGCCGTCATCCTCGGCGACCCGAGCCGCGACAAGACCGAGGCGCTGCTGCGGGCGTACGGCCGGTTCGTGCAGTCGCTGGGCGGGCGCTACTACACGGCCTGCGACGTCGGCACCTACGTGCAGGACATGGACGTCATCGCCAAGGAGACCGACTTCGCCACCGGCCGCTCGCCCGAGGACGGCGGCGCCGGCGACAGCGCGGTGCTCACCGCGTACGGCGTCTTCCAGGCCATGCGCGCCGCGGCGGAGCACGCCTGGGGAGCGCCGACGCTGACCGGCCGCCGGGTCGCGGTCGAGGGCGTCGGCAAGGTCGGCCACCACCTCGTCGAGCACCTGCTCGAGGACGGCGCGACCGTCGTCGTCAGCGACGTCAGCACCGCCGCGCTGGACCGCGTCCGGGCCGCCTTCCCGTCGGTCGAGGTGCTGGAGGTCGAGGCGCTGCGCACCGGTGAGATGGACGTCTACGCGCCGTGCGCCCTGGGCGGCTCGCTGAGCGACGAGCTGGCCCCCGTCCTGAAGGCGAGGGTCGTGTGCGGCGCCGCCAACAACCAGCTGGCGCACCCGGGCATCGAGAAGACGCTGGCCGACCGCGGCGTGCTCTACACGCCCGACTACGTCGCGAACGCCGGTGGCCTGTGCCAGGTGGCGGACGAGGCCGTCGGTTCGGGCGGCTTCCGCTTCGAGCGGGCCAAGGCCAAGGCCGCCCGGATCCACGAGACGACGCTGCAGGTGTTCCGGTTGGCCGAGGCCGAGGGCGTGCCGCCGGCGGTCGCCGCGGACCGCCTCGGCGAGCGCCGGATGGCCGAC
This sequence comes from uncultured Actinomycetota bacterium, assembly GCA_963844295.1. Lineage (GTDB taxonomy): Bacteria > Actinomycetota > Actinomycetes > Mycobacteriales > SCTD01 > SCTD01. Next base: position 188,966 of record CAWJNR010000002.1, read on the forward strand.
GTCGGCCGGCTGCGCACGGTGCTGCTGCCCGGGCGGAGCTGAGCTCTTCCCGACCACCGCGTGCGCAGCGCCGCCACCCTGTACCGTGGACGGCAGGCGGACACCCTCGACAGGCGAGCAGGTGCCTGTCGACCAGGAACGCACACCACTTCGGGACCTCGCGGTCCCGCCGTAGCGAGGGGGTCGAGCCATGGGGCGCGGCCGTGCCAAGGCCAAGCAGACGAAGGTGGCCCGCGAGCTGAAGTACAGCACCGGCAGCCTGGACCCCGAGCGGCTCAAGGCCGAGCTCGCGGGTGGGACGCCCTTCCCGGCGCCCGCTGCGGTCGACGACGACGAGGACGACTTCGACGACCCCTACGCACCGGCGGACGAGCCGGCGCGCTAGGCGCCATCGACGTACGAGGGGCGGCCCGCTCGGGCCGCCCCTCCCTCGTGCGCCCAGGACGATCGCTCACCTCCGCGACGATCTTCGTCCCGTGGGGCGGTCGCTCGCGTGTCGCGGCACCTCGAGACGAAGATCGTCGCAGGGGTACGGGGCTCAGGCGGGTGCGCGTCGCAGGGGTACGGGGCTCAGGCGGGGTGCGCGCCGGTCAGGGTGACCGTGCCGTCGCCGTCGACGACCTCGCCGGCGACCCAGGACGGGACGTGCCGGGCGGTCAGCAGCGCCAGCGCCCGGTCGACGTCCTCCGGCGCGACGAGCGCGACCATGCCGACGCCCATGTTGAAGGTCCGCTCCATCTCGGCCTGCTCGACGCGGCCGCGGGTCTGCACCAGGTCGAAGACCGGCTGCGGCCGCCAGGTGCCGCGGTCGACGGTGGCCGACAGGTGCGGCGGGAGCACGCGGGCGAGGTTGGCCGCGAGCCCGCCGCCGGTCACGTGGCTGAAGCCGTGCACCTCGGTCTCGGCGATGAGCGAGAGGCAGTCGAGCGCGTAGATCCGGGTCGGGGTGAGCAGGTGCTCGCCCAGCGGCTCGCCCAGGTCGTCGACGACCGCCTCGAGCCGCATCCGGGCGCCCTGCAGCAGGACGTGCCGCACCAGGCTGAAGCCGTTGCTGTGCAGGCCGCTCGAGGCCATCGCGATGACGACGTCGCCGGCGCGGACGCGCTCGGCCGACAGCAGCCGGTCCTCCTCGACCACGCCCACCCCGGTGCCGGCGATGTCGTAGTGGTCGGCCGGCATGAGGCCGGGGTGCTCGGCGGTCTCGCCGCCGACCAGTGCGCAGCCGGCCAGCTCGCAGCCGCGGGCGATGCCGCCGACGATCTCGGCGATCCGCTCGGGCACCACCTGCCCGCAGGCGATGTAGTCCTGCAGGAACAGCGGCTCGGCGCCGCAGACGACCAGGTCGTCGACGACCATGCCGACCAGGTCGATGCCGACCGTGTCGTGCTTGTCGAGCGCCTGCGCGATCGCGAGCTTGGTGCCGACGCCGTCGGTCGAGCTGGCGAGGAGCGGGTTCTTCCACTTCGCGGTGTCGAGCCGGAACAGCCCGGCGAACCCGCCGAGCCCGCCGACGACCTCGGGCCGGCCCGCGCGGGCGAGCTCGCCCTTCATGAGCTCGACCGCCCGGTCGCCGGCCTCGATGTCGACGCCGGCCGCGGCGTAGGAGCTCGCGCCGTTCTCGATGGCGCTCACGGGCGGGCCAGCGCGTCGCCGGCGCCTGCGCCGCCGAGCACGGCGTCCATCGGGTCGGCCGGGCCGACGCCGTTGTGCACGACCACCTGCCCGGTGCTCGTGTGGTCGTGGTCGGCCGGGTGGTCGGCAGCCGCCTGCACCGCGGCGCCGCGGGCGGCGCCCTTGGCGATGCCCTCGAGGACGTGCTTGCCGATGAGGTCGCGCTGCGGGATCGCGATCGGGTAGTCGCCGTCGAAGCAGGCGCGGCACAGCCGGTCGGCCGGCTGGGCGCTCGCGGCGGTCAGCCCGTCCAGGCTGACGTAGGCCAGGGAGTCGGCGCCGATGCTGGTGCGGATCTCCTCGACGCCGAGGCCGCTGGCGATCAGCTCGGCGCGGGTGGCGAAGTCGATCCCGTAGAAGCACGGCCACATCAACGGCGGGCTGCTGATGCGCACGTGCACCTCGCGGGCGCCGGCCTCGCGGAGCATCCGCACGAGCGCGCGCTGGGTGTTGCCGCGCACGATGGAGTCGTCGACGACGACGAGCCGCTTGCCCCGCACGACGTCGCGCAGCGGGTTGAGCTTGAGCCGGATCCCGAGCTGGCGGATCGTCTGGCTCGGCTGGATGAAGGTCCGCCCGACGTAGGAGTTCTTCACCAGCCCCATGCCGTACGGGATGCCGCTCTGCTCCGCGAAGCCGATCGCTCCCGGCGTGCCGGACTCGGGCACCGGGATCACCAGGTCGGCGTCGACCGGCGCCTCGAAGGCGAGGGTGCGGCCGACGTTGACGCGGGTCGTGTAGACCGACTGGCCGGCGATCGTGGTGTCTGGCCGGGCGAGGTAGACGTACTCGAACAGGCAGCCCTTGGGCGTGGCCTCGGCGAAGCGGGAGCTGCGGACCCCGTGCTCGTCGATGGCGAGCAGCTCACCCGGCTCGACCTCGCGCACGAAGCTCGCGCCCACGATGTCCAGAGCGGCCGTCTCGCTCGCGACGACCCAGCCGTTCTCCGAGCGGCCGAGCACCAGCGGACGCACGCCGTGCGGGTCGCGCGCGGCGTACAGCGTGTGCTCGTCCATGAAGGTGAGGCAGAAGGCGCCCTTCAGGGCCGGCAGGACCTGCAGGGCCGCCTCGGCCAGCGACAGGTCCGGCTGGCCCGCGAGCAGGGTCGTGATGAGGTCGGAGTCGGTGGTCGCCCCCATCGCGCCGGACCGCGGGTCGAGCTCCTTCACCCGCTCGGCGAGCTCGCTGGTGTTGGTGAGGTTGCCGTTGTGGCCGAGCGCGAGGCTGCCGCCGGTGGCCAGGCTGCGGAAGCTCGGCTGGGCGTTCTCCCACGTCCCGCTGCCGGTCGTCGAGTAGCGCGTGTGGCCGATGGCCAGGTGGCCGACCATGCTCGACAGCGTCGCCTCGTCGAAGACCTGCGCGACCAGGCCGAGCTCCTTGTAGACCACCACCCTGCTGCCGTCGCTGACGGCCATGCCGGCGGCCTCCTGCCCGCGGTGCTGCAGGGCGTAGAGGCCGTAGTAGGTCAGCTTGGCGACGTCCTCACCCGGGGCCCAGACGCCGAAGACGCCGCACTCCTCGCCGACGGGTGCCTCGGGCTGGTACGGGTCGAGCTCGTCCTGCTGGCCGGATGGCACGCGGAAGCTCCTCGGAGACTGCGGGGGGAGGCGGCGCCGACGAGTGTACGGGCGCCGGGCCGGCCGGTTGCTCCCTTCAGTGGACCGCCCGCTGCGCCGGAGCAGGAACCCGGCGTGCGGTGGCGAAGAGGACGAGCGCCGGGAGGCAGCGGCCGCGCTCGAGGATCAGACCGGCGAGGAGTAGTGCGCCGAGACCGGCCAGCGGCCGGGCAACGGCGGCGGCAAGGGCCGCGGCCAGCTCTCTCCACGCACGACGAAGGCCCCGGGCACGCGCCCGGGGCCTTGAGGTCGTCAGGTGGGCGTCGGCGTGTCGGGACGGAGCGGCCGTCGTGCCGCAGCGATCGATGCACCACAGGTCACCGTCTGCGGATCCTTGACCTGTGGTGCATCACGCGCTTCGGGACACAGCTCGCCCCGCGGGTGGCCCGCACTCGGGGCAGACCCAGGGCTGGCCCGCTCGCACACAACCCGTCCGCGACACGCCGCTGAGGGCGCTCTGGGAACGCGACACGGGCCATTGACGATCGGGTTGTGTGCCGCCGTGCCTACCGGGGTTCTCCGTTGCGAGGGACAGCCCGAAGCCCCGCCGGCCTACACCGGCTTGAGGGCGTCGAGCAGGGCCTGGCAGGCGGTCTCGCAGCGGCGGCAGGCCTCCATGCAGAGCCGGCAGTGCTCGTGGTGCTCGGCGTGCGGCTCGCAGGAGCCGGCGCACTGGACGCAGGCCTCGATGCACGCCGCCAGGACAGCCAGGGTCAGCTGCTTGTCGCCCCGGTTGAGGCGGGCGAGGTGGCGAGCGGTGGTCTCGCAGAGGTCGGCGCAGTCGAGGTCGTCGCGGATGCACTGCTGCATGTCCATCTCCTCGGACAGGCAGGCGCTGGCGCAGGCGGTGCAGACGACGGCGCAGGCCGAGGCGGCGTCGATGGCGTCGGCGACGAGCTGGGTGTCGACGGTGAGGGCCTGCGGGGCGGACGTCAGCATCTCGAGCGTGGTCATGCGGGGCCTCCTGGGCTGGGTGGTCAGGACGTCGCCCTGACCCCTGCCCGCTCCGGCCCCACCGACCACACCTAGTTCACGGCGCGCTCGCGGCCTTCCCAGTACGGCGCCCGCAGCTCGCGCTTGAGCACCTTCATCGCGCCCGACAGCGGCAGCGGCTCCTCGCGGAACGTCACGCGCCTTGGGCACCTTGTAGCCGGCGATGAGGCCGTGGCAGTGCTCGATGAGCTCGTGCTCCGTCGCGACGTGGTCGGGCTTGAGGACGACGATCGCGTGGACGGCCTCGCCCCACGTCTCGTCGCGGGACGCCGATCACGGCGACCTGCGCGACCGCCGGGTGGGCGGCGACCGCCTGCTCGACCTCGGTGGAGTACACGTTCTCGCCGCCGGTGACGATCATGTCCTTGGTGCGGTCGACGAGGTAGAGGTAGCCCTCCTCGTCGAGGTAGCCGGCGTCGCCGGAGTGGTACCAGCCGTCGCGGAACGCCTCGGCCGTCTCCTCCGGCCGGCGCCAGTACTCCCGCATGAACTGCCCGCCGCGCACGCAGACCTCGCCGACCTCGCCGAGCGGCAGCGCGGTGCCGTCCTCGTCCTGGATCGACAGGACGGTGCCGGGCACGGGCCGGCCGGCGGACGTCAGCAGCTCGTCCGCCGCGCTCGTGGTCCTCCGGCATGCAGCACGCAGACCAGCGCCGCGCTCTCGGTCATGCCGTAGCCCTGGAACAGCTCCGAGCTGCGGCGGGTCTGCGCGCAGCCGCTCGAGCACCGGCGCGCGGCATCGGCGAGGCGCCGTAGGTGAGGCGCTGCAGCGACGACAGCGCGTCGGGCGCGTACTCCGGGTGCGCGAAGATCATCGCGAGCATCGTCGGGACCATGATCGTGTTGGTCGGCCGGTGCGCCTCGCAGCGCCTTCAGACGCCGCCCGGGTCGAAGACCGGCACCGTGACGAGCTGACCGCCGGTGGTCGGCATCGCCGAGGATCGCGCCCATCGACGCCGCGTGGAACATCGGCACCTGCGCCAGGTAGACGTCGTCGCTGCTCGACCCGGAAGGTCATCGCGATGTGGTACGAGCGTGAGCATCAGTCGACCGCTGGGTCAGCAGCACGCCCTTGGGCAGCCCGGTCGTGCCGCCGGTGTACATCAGCATCGCCGCGTCGTCCTCCTCCGGCTCGGCCGGCACCACCTCCTCCCCCGCCGCGATCAGGTCCTCGTAGCGACAGGTCGTGCGGAGCGTCGCCGTCGCCGATGAGCACGACGGTCTCGCACGCCCGCCGCCTCGCGCACGGCGTCGATGACGGCGGCGAACACCGCGTCGACGAAGACGACCTTGGTCGCCGAGTCGGCCAGCACGTGGGTCAGCTCGCGCGGCGCGAAGCGCAGGTTGAGCGGGTTGACGACGCCGCCGCCCGAGCAGGCCTGCGTGGTACAGCTCCTCGAAGCGGGCGCTGTTCAGCGACATGACGGCGAACCGGTCCGCCCGGCTGCCACGCCGAGCTCCTTGCGCAGCGCGTTCGCCAGCCGCAGCACCCGCGAGCCGTGCTCGCCGTACGTCGTGGTGGTGCCGGCGCCCGTGTCGGTGAGGAACGGACGGTCGGCGTAGCCGGTCGACGGCCGGCAGCAGCTGCCGGTGCCAGACGAGCTCCTTCACGCGGGACCTCCAGGTGCAGTGTGCGCTGAGTCACAGTCGGGGCGGGTCACCGCGAACCTAGGTCACAGGGACCCGCGTCGTCAGGCAGCGGCAGCCAGGGCGACAGGTCGGCGCGGTCGCCCCAGGTGCGGACCCGGCCGTCCGCGCACGGCGTCGGCCCAGGCCAGCCGGCCGGTGCACAGCTCGACGAACGCGACCGGGTCGGCCTCGACGACGTTCGGCGGGGTGCCGCGGGTGTGCCGCGGGCCCTCGACGCACTGCACCGCGGCGTACGGCGGGACGCGCGCCTCGACGTGGTGGCCGGGCGCCAGCTCGGCCAGCCGGTCGGCCAGGCCGCGCACGGCGAGCGCCAGGTCCGGCCGGTCGTACGACCCGGACAGGACGCGGGTCACCGCCGCGTCGACGGCGGCCGGGTCGCGGCGCTTGGGGGGCAGCGCTCAGCCGAGCTGCAGGCCGGTCGCCGGCGCGGTCGCGACCGGGTTCGCCAGCGCGGTGTCGCCGGCCAGCGGGCCGAACAGCGCCGGCAGCGTCGCCTCGTGGGCCGTCCGCAGCTCCTCGAGCGGCACGCTCGAGCACGTCCTGGACGTCCAGCGAGGTGCCGTCGGTGACGCCGATGCGCGTGCAGGGCAGGCCGCGGGCGCTGCACATCTCGGTGAAGCGCAGCTCCTCCGACCGCGGCACCGTGACGAGCGCGCGGCCGGCCGACTCGCTGAACAGCTGGACGAACGGGTCGAGGCCGGCCGGCAGCACGACCCGCGCGCCGACCCCGCGCGACAGCGCGGACTCCACCAGCGCCTGCGCGAGCCCGCCGTCGGACAGGTCGTGGGCGCTGGACAGCATGCCGTCGCGCGAGCCGGCGACGAGCACCTCGCCGAGCACGCTGCTCGCGCTCGAGGTCGACGGCGGGCGGGCGGCCGCCGAGGTGCCGGTGCTCGGCCCAGGCCCACTCGGAGCCGCCGAGCTCGTCGCGGGTCTCGCCGAGCAGCAGCACCGACTCGCCCTGCTCCTGGAAGCCCATCGGGGTGCGCCGGGCGACGTCGTCGAGCAGGCCGAGCACGCCGATGACCGGCGTCGGGTTGATCGCCGTCGTCGGCGGTCTGGTTGTAGAAGCTGACGTTGCCGCCGGTGACCGGGGTGCCGAGCGCCCGGCAGCCGTCGGCCAGCCCGCGGGTGGCCTCGGCGAACTGCCACATCACCTCGGGGTCCTCGGGGCGAGCCGAAGTTCAGGCAGTTGGTGACCGCGATCGGGACCGCGCCGGTGGCGGCGACGTTGCGGTAGGCCTCGGCCAGCGCGAGCTGCGCGCCGGCGTACGGGTCGAGCCGGGTGTAGCGGCCGTTGCCGTCGGTCGCGAGCGCGATGCCGAGCCCGGTCTCCTCCGACAGCCGCACGACGCCGGCGTCCTCGGGCCAGGCGAGCACGGTGTCGCCGAGCACGATCCGGTCGTACTGCTCGACGACCCAGCGGCGGCTGCACAGGTTCGGCGAGGCGACCATGCGCAGCAGCAGGTCGCGCAGCTCGCCGGTCGCCGGGTAGGCCGGGTCGGCTGCGGCCTGCAGCGCGTCGAGGTCGGCCGGCCGCGCCATCGGCCGCTCGTAGACCGGGCCGTCGTCGGCGAGCGAGCCGGGCGGCACGTCGACGACGACCTCGTCGTGCCACGTGACGACGAGCCGGTCGCCCTCGGTGACCTCGCCGATGGCGGTGGCGAGCACGCCCCACTTCTCGGCGATGGCGAGCACCGCGGGCAGGTTCGCGGGCGTGACGATCGCGAGCATCCGCTCCTGCGACTCGCTCGCCAGCACCTCGTGCGGCTCCATCGACGCCTCGCGCAGCGGCACCCGCTCGAGGTGGGCGCGCATGCCGCTCCTGCCGGCGGCGGACGTCTCGGTCAGCGCGCAGGTGAGGCCGGCGCCGCCGAGGTCCTGGATGCCCTCGACGAGCTTCGCGTCGTACATCTCGAGGCAGGCCTCGATGAGCAGCTTCTCGGTGAACGGGTCGCCGACCTGGACGCTCGGGCGGCGGGCCGGGCCGTCCTCGTCGAAGGTCGCGCTGGCCAGGACGCTGACGCCGCCGATGCCGTCGCGGCCGGTCTTGGCGCCGAGCAGCACGACGACGTTGCCGACGCCGCGGGCGGCGCGACAGCTGGATGCGGTCGACCGGCATGACGCCGAGGCAGAGCGCGTTGACGAGCGGGTTGCCCTGGTAGCTCGGGTCGAAGACGACCTCGCCGCCGATGTTGGGCAGCCCCAGGCAGTTCCCGTAGCCGCCGATGCCGGCGACGATGCCGGGCAGCACGCGCTGGGTGTCGGGGTGGTCGGCGTCGCCGAAGCGCAGCGGGTCCATCACGAGCACCGGCCGGGCGCCCATCGTGAGGATGTCGCGCACGATGCCGCCGATGCCGGTGGCCGCGCCCTGGTAGGGCTCGACGTAGCTCGGGTGGTTGTGCGACTCGACCTTGAAGGTGACGGCCAGGCCCTCGCCGACGTCGACGACGCCGGCGTTCTCGCCCATGCCGACGAGCATCCGGTCGCCCTTGGGCAGCTCGCCGAACTGGCGCAGGTGCACCTTGGAGCTCTTGTAGGAGCAGTGCTCGCTCCACATGATCGAGTACATCGCCAGCTCGGTCTGCGTCGGCCGGCGGCCGAGCACCTCGCGGATCGCGGCGTACTCGTCGTCCTTCAGCCCGAGCTCGGCGTACGGCTGCTCGAGGTCGGGGTCCTTCGCGGCGAGCTCGACGGTGTCGACCGGGGTCATGCTTCCACCAGGCTCTCGAGGACGGAGGTGAAGAAGACCAGGCCGTCGGTGCCCGCGGTGCCGATGAGGTCCTCCACGGCGTGCTCGGGGTGCGGCATGATCCCGACGACGTTGCCGCGCTCGTTGCGGATCCCCGCGATGTCGCGGGCGCTGCCGTTGGGGTTGCTGCCGAGGTAGCGGGCGACGACCCGGCCCTCGCCCTCGAGCTCGTCGAGCACCTCGGTCGAGGCGACGTAGTTGCCCTCGCCGTTCTTGACCGGGACGACGATCTCCTGGCCGGGCGCGTAGCCGCGGGTCCAGGCGCTGTCGGTGCTCTCGATGCGCAGCCGCTGGTCGCGGTTGACGAAGTGCAGGTGGGCGTTGCGGGTCAGCGCGCCGGGGAGCAGGCCGCTCTCGCACAGCACCTGGAAGCCGTTGCAGATGCCGAGCACCGGCAGGCCGCGGCCGGCCTGCTCGACGACGGTCGTCATCGCCGGCGCGAAGCGGGCGATGGCGCCGGCGCGCAGGTAGTCGCCGTAGGAGAAGCCGCCGGGCAGGACGACCGCGTCGACGCCCTGCAGGTCGGCGTCGCGCGTGCCACAGCGCGACCGGCGTCGCGCCCGCCAGGCGCACGGCGCGCTGGGCGTCGCGGTCGTCGAGGCTGCCGGGGAAGGTCACCACGCCGATGCGAGCCGTCACCCGGCCGAGCCTACCGGCGGGGCTCAGACCGGCTCGGGTGCGTCCTCGAGCCTGCTCGTCCTCCGACCACGGTCCGTGCTCGGTCTTCGGCTGGCCCTCGGTCAGCTTCTTGAGCGGCGCGTCCTGCTGCCACTCGAGCTGCTTCTCCAGGTGCACGACCGTGCCCACCGGCCGGCCGGCTGGTGAAGGTCACCTCGTCGACCAGCGCGCGCATGAGCTGGATGCCGCGGCCGTCCTCGGCGTGCGGCTCGGCGTCCATCAGCCCCTTGGTGCTGCCGTCGAAGCCGCCACCGCGGTCGACGACCTCGATGACGCAGGCGGTGCCGTCGATGCCGGCCGAGACCTCGTACTCGTCCGCCTCCTGCGGCGTGGTCCAGGACGTTGGTGCAGGCCTCGGTGAGCGCGAGCTCGATGTCCTCGACCACGACCGGCGTGACGCCCAGGGCGGTCAGGGAGCTCTTGAGGACGCGGCGGGCGACGGGGACCGAGTAGTGGTCTCGCGGCAGCGCCAGCGTCAGCTTGAACTCCATGCCGGCGCCCTACCCCCTACGACCGCAGCCGGACCGCGAAGTCCTCGATCACCGGGTTCGCCAGCAGCACCTCGGCCATCTTCGTGGCCTGCTCCAGGGCGGCGTCCGCGTCCTCGGCCTCGAGCTCGAGCTCGACGTGCTTGCCGATCCGGAGGGCCTGCGCCGCCGGGAGCCCGAGCGACGGCAGCGCGTTCAGCACCGCCTGCCCGGCCGGGTCGAGGATCTCCGGCTTGAGCATCACGTCGACGACGACCGAGTGGACTGCCATGCCCCGCAGGCTAGCGCTCAGCCCTGGTCGCGGAGCCAGGTGTCGAAGCTGCTGCCGGTCAGCCGCTCGTACGCCTCGACGTACTTGGCGCGGGTGCGCTCCACGACGTCGTCCGGGAGCTCGGGGCCCGGCGCGGTCCGGTCCCACCCGGTCGCGTCGAGCCAGTCGCGCACGTACTGCTTGTCGTACGACGGCTGAGCGCGGCCCGGCTGCCAGCCGTCGGCCGGCCAGAAGCGGGAGCTGTCCGGGGTCAGCACCTCGTCGCCGAGCGTCAGCACGCCGGCGCGGTCGTGGCCGAGCTCGAGCTTCGTGTCGGCCAGCAGGATCCCCCGCTCCGCTGCGAGCGAGGCGCCTCGACCGTAGACCGCGAGCGTGACGCGGCGGAGCTCCGCGGCCAGCTCCGCGCCCACCTCGGCGACGACCGCGTCGTAGGAGACGTTCTCGTCGTGGTCGCCGACGGCGGCCTTGGTGGCCGGGGTGAAGACCGGCTCCGGCAGCCGGGACCCGTCCTGGAGGCCGGGGACGAGGGGCTCGCCGCAGATGCCGCCGGTGGCGCGGTAGTCCGCGAGGCCCGAGCCGGTGAGGTAGCCGCGGGCGACGCACTCGACCGGCACCATCTCCAGCCGCCGGCAGAGCATCGAGCGGCCGCGCAGCTGCTCGGCGTGGGGCTGCAGGACCTCGGGCATCTCGCTCACGCGGGCCGTCACCAGGTGGTTCGGCACGAGGTCTGCGAGCTGGTCGAACCACCACACCGACAGCCCGGTGAGCACCGCTCCCTTGTCCGGCACGGTCGTCGGGAGGACGACGTCGTACGCCGAGAGCCGGTCGCTGGCGACGAGCAGCAGGTGGTCGTCGTCGACGGCGTACAGGTCGCGGACCTTGCCCGTGGCGAGCAGCTGCAGCGGGAGCGGGGTCACGCCCGCAGTCTCGCAGCCCCGGGACGCCGGACGGCGCGGCACCCGGGTGGGTGCCGCGCCGTCGACGAGCCGTGCCTCGGGGGACTAGGCCGCCGGCGGCATCAGGACGGAGTCGATGATGTAGACGGTGGCGTTGGCGGTCTGGACGCCACCGCAGACGACGTTCGCCGTCTCGTTGACCGTGAACTCCTCGCCGCTGCCGGCGGCGGCGACCTCGCGACCCTCCAGGCTGGCGAACGGGCCGGCGGTGCCGAGCTGCTCGGGGGTGACCGTCTCGCCGACCACGTGGTAGGTGAGGACGGAGGTCAGGGCCGCCTTGTCGGCCAGCAGCGCCTCGAGGTCGGCCGCCGGGATCTTGGCGAACGCGTCGTTGCTGGGGGCGAAGACGGTGATGCCCTCGGCGGTGTTGAGCGTGTCGACCAGGCCGGCCTCGGTGACCGCGGTGACCAGGGTCGACAGCAGCGGGTTGGCGCTGGCGGCGGTGGCGACGGGGGCCGTCGCCATGCCGGTGAAGCTGCCGGCACCGTCGGCGGGGACGGCGGCGCAGCCGGGGCCGAAGGGCTCGCCCATGGCGGCGGCCATGGACGGGGCGGCGCTCGGCATCGGGGCGGCGGAGGACTCGGTCGCCTCGGGCGCGGGAGCAGCGGCGGCGGTGTCGTCGTCGCTGCTGCCGCAGGCGGACAGGGTCAGGGCGAGCACGCCGGCGGTGACGGCGGCGGAGAGCGAGCGGGTGCGGGACATGAGGTGCCTCTCGGGACTGGATGGACGGGTCAGGGTCGTGCGGTGCGTTCGTGCTGTGCGTCGGTGCGGTTCAGGTCGTGCGGTCCAGGTCGTGCGGTCCAGGTCGTGCGGCCAGGGCTCGTCCGGGACGAGCGGCGGGGTCAGGTCACGCTGACCAGGAGCTCGTGGCGCCCGGTGGCCCCGTCCGGGAAGATCGGGACCCGGTCCTCGGTCTGGACGAGGCCGTCCTTGTCGATGGCCCGCACGGCGATGCGGTGCGCGCCCGGCGTGGCCTCCCACGGGAAGACCCACTGGCGCCAGGTGTCGATCCCGGCCTCGCCGGCCAGGCGGGCGGGCTGCCACGGGCCGCCGTCGACGCTCACCTCGACCGCCGCGATGCCGGTGCGCTGAGCCCAGGCCACCCCGGCGATCGGGACGGTCCCGGCCGGCACGCGGGCCAGCGGCTTGGGGGTGTCGATGCGCGAGGAGATCTTGATCGGCGCCTGCTGGGCGTAGCCGCGGGTGATCCAGTACGCCTTCTCGTCCATCGTGGTCAGCTCGATCTCGGTGACCCACTTCGTCGCCGAGACGTAGCCGTACAGCCCCGGGACCACCATGCGGACGGGGAAGCCGTGCTCGAACGGCAGCGGCTCGCCGTTCATGGCGACCGCGAGCATCGCGTCGCGTCCGTCGGTGATGGCCGCGGTCGGCGTGCCGCACGTCCAGCCGTCGACCGACCGGCTGAGCACCTGCGTCGCCCCTGCCTGCACGCCCAGCCGCTCGAGCAGCGGCCCCAGCAGGACCCCGGTCCAGCGGGCGTTGCCGACGTACGGGCCACCGACCTCGTTGGACACGCAGGTGAGCGTGATGTCCCGCTCCACCAGCGGCTCGGCCAGCAGGTCGGCGAAGGAGAGCTCGACCGGGCGGTCCACCATGCCGGAGATGCGCAGCGACCAGGTGGCCGCGTCGACCTGCGGGACGCTCAAGGCGGTGTCCACGCGGTAGAAGTCCTCGTTCGGGGTGTAGAAGCGCGCTGCTCCGGCCGCCTGCGGGTCCCCGACGACGGCCGGTGCCGGGCTGGCCACCGCGGGCAGCACGAACGCCATCCGGGAGGCCAGCGCCTGGCCGCTGCGGGCGAGGAAGGTGCGCCCGGAGACGCCCGCCGCCGCGGCGGCACCGGCGATGGCCAGCCCGTAGGTGATCAGCGTGCGCCGCGAGAGCTCGGAACCGGACGCGCCGTCGGCGGGGTTCTGCGGGACGGGGGTCTGCCGGACGGCGTTGCTGGCCGCGGAGCGGCGGACCCGCAGCAGGTAGAGCGCACCCGCCGCGGCCAGCCCGCCGAGGACCGAGGGCAGGGCGTCGACCGGGCGGCCGGTCGGGCGGGAGACGGCGGCGAGCGCGGCCACGACGGTGAGCAGCCCGACCGGCAGGACGCCGTAGACCAGCCCCCAGGTGGCGGCGAGGCCGGCGAGGGCGGCGAGCACGGCCAGGGTGGCGAAGATGCCGACCAGCAGCACGATCTTGTCGTTGTCGCCGAAGGTGCGGATGGCGAACTCCTTGAGCTCCACCGGCACCGCGTCGATCGCCGTCTGACCGATGGCGATGGCGGGCGTCGAGCTGGGACCCACCAGAGCGCCGACCGCCTCGGCCACCCCGAGGAACCCCGCGAGCGCCAGCAGCCCCGACAGCAGCCCGGCCAGGCGCACCCGGCGCACCGGCGGGGATGCGGGGCGGCCGACGGGCCGCTGCTCTGTCATCGTCACGGTGGGCGTTCGGACGATCGCGGTGAGCGGATGGTGAGAGTCAGGTCACGATCGGGTGAACGCGCCGCTCGGTGGACACGACCCTGGTCACGTGCCGGCGGTCGGGTGAGCCGCGGCTCAGGTGAGCGCGGCCAGCCGCTCGAAGACCGGCGCGAGCCGCTCGAGGTAGCGCTCGGGGCGGCACACCTCGTCCAGCCGGGCCTCGTCCAGCACCTGCCCCTTGGCGGCGGCCTGCTCGGTGAGCGTCGCGCGGAACGGCCGGCCGGTCTCCCAGGTCTGCATCGCCGCGGCCTGCACGAAGGCGTAGGCGTCCTCGCGTGACAGCCCGCCCTCGACCAGCTCGAGCAGCACGGTGCTGGTGTAGATGAGCCCACCGCTGCTCTCGAGGTTGGCGCGCATGCGGTCGCGCGTCGACGACCAGGCCGGTCACGAGCCGGGTGGTGAGGTGCAGCAGGTAGTCGGTGGCGATGGAGGCGTCCGGCAGCGCGATCCGCTCGGTGGAGCTGTGGCTGATGTCGCGCTCGTGCCAGAGCGGGATGCCCTCCATGACGGGGACGACCTGCGCTCGCACGACGCGCGCCATGCCGGCGATGCGCTCGCTCGCGATCGGGTTCTTCTTGTGGGGCATCGCCGAGGAGCCCTTCTGGCCCTTGCCGAACGGCTCCCACAGCTCGCGCACCTCGGTGCGCTGGCCGTGCCGCACCTCGAGCGCGAACGCCTCGCAGACCGTCGCGATGACGGCGAGCGCGACTGACCCACTCGCTGATGCCGTCGCGGATGACGACCTGCGTCGCCGCCGGCGCCGGGGTGAGGCCGAGCTTCGTCGCGATCGTCTGCTCCACGGCAGGATCGATGTTGCAGTACGTCCCGACCGCGCCACTGATCTTGGCGACGGCGACGGCGTCGCGGGCCCGCAGCAGCCGGTCGCGGCTGCGCGCCATCGCGAACGCGAGGTCGGCCATCCGGTGCCCGAAGGTCGTCGGCTCGGCGTGGATGCCGTGCGTGCGGCCGACCTTGACGGTGTCCTTGTGCTGCAGCCCGAGGTCGCGCATCGCGGCCACGAGCGCGTCGCACTTGGCGAGCAGGATGTCGGTCGCCTCGACCAGCTGCAGGGCCAGCGCGGTGTCGAGCAGGTCGCTGCTCGTCATGCCGAAGTGCACCCACGCCGCCGCCTCGCGCGGCTCGGTGTTGTCCGCCCAGGCCGACAGGAAGGCGATGACGTCGTGCTGGGTGACCGCCTCGATCTCGGCGACCGCCTCGGGCGTGGGCGGGGCGGCGCGCCGCACCGGCTCGACGCTGTCGGCGGGTACGACGCCCGCGTCCGCGTGCGCCTCGAGCACCAGCACCTCGACCGAGCACCACAGCTCGTACTTGTGGGCCTCGCTCCAGACCCGCCCCATCTCGGGCAGGGTGTAGCGCTCGATCACGGGTGCTCCAGACGGTCGGCGGGACGGCCCGCGCAGTCTCCCAGACGGCGGACGTGATCAGGCACACACACCTGAGGTGCTTGCTGGAGTTAGCACCGGGCAAGCATAGTGGGGAGCAGACCAGTACCCGATCGGAAGGACATCCCATGAGCACCGCCACCCAGGCCCGCACCACCAAGGCGAACGCCAAGGCGACGGGGCGCAGCGCGTCCAGCACCGCCAAGAACGCGTCCGGCACCGCCAAGAGCGCGTCGTCGACGGCCAAGACCGCGACCCGCAAGGCCACCGCCACCACGCGCACCCAGGCGCGCAAGACCGAGCAGGGCGTCAGCACGCACACCCGCCGCGTCGTGTCGGCCGCGCAGGCCGAGATCTCTGCCGTCGCGTCCCAGCCGACGCGCCCGCTGTTCTTCGCGCTCGGCGTCGTGGACCGCACCACCGCCGGTGTCCGCGCCGTCCCGTCGGCGCTGACCAACCGCGTCGTCAGCACCCCGCAGCGCTACCGCGACCGCATCGTCGGCCTGTTCGCCACCGCCGGTGACCTGGCCGAGCGCGCGCAGCGCGGCTACACCGAGGTGGCCGTCGACGGCCAGCAGCTGGTCCGGGCGATCCGTCGCCAGGAGTCCACGCAGACCGCCGTGAAGTACGCCGAGCGCGCGCAGACCCGCGCGAGCCGCTCCCTCAGCGACGCCGAGAAGGCCGTCGAGGCCGGCGCCGAGGCCGCGACCGAGGCCGTCAGCAAGCTCGGCTAGACGACCCCTCGCACGACCCGGCAGGCCCGGCACCGCTCAGGTGCCGGGCCTGCCGGCTGTCACGGGACCTGCACCTCGCCCGCGACGGCCGCCGCCGCGATGTCGGTGCGGAAGTGGCTGCCGCGCAGGGACACCGCGTGCACCCCCTCGTACGCCTGCTGCCGTGCGGCGGCCAGGTCGTCGCCGACGGCCGTCACCGACAGCACCCGGCCGCCGGCGCTGACGACCGCGCCCGTCCTGCACCCGCGTGCCCGCGTGCAGCACGGCGACGCCCGCGGGCAGCTCGCCGACCCGGACCTCGTCGCCCGCGACCGGGGACGCCGGGTAGCCCTCCGCCGCGACGACGACCGTCACCGCCGCACCGTCGCGCCACGTCAGCGGGCCGACGTCGGCCAGCCGGCCGGTCGCGCACGCGTGCAGCACCTGCGCCAGCGGCGTCTCGAGCAGCGCGAGGACCACCTGCGTCTCGGGGTCGCCGAAGCGGCAGTTGAACTCGATGACCTGCGGTCCGCTCGGCGTCATCGCCAGACCGGCGTAGAGCAGCCCGGAGAAGGGCGTCCCGCGGCGGGCCATCTCGTCGACGACCGGCTGCAGCACCTCGCGCTGCACCTGCTCGACCGTGCCGGCCGGCAGCCACGGCAGCGGTGCGTACGCCCCCATGCCGCCGGTGTTCGGGCCGGCGTCGCCGTCGCCGACCCGCTTGAAGTCCTGCGCCGGCAGCAGCGGGACGACGGTCGCGCCGTCGGACAGCGCGAACAGCGACACCTCCGGTCCCGTCGAGGTAGGCCTCGACCACCGCGGTGCTCCCGGGCAGCGCCAGCACGTCGCGGGCGAAGTCCTGCGCCACGGCCAGGTCGCTGCCGACGTGCACGCCCTTGCCGGCCGCCAGCCCGTCGGCCTTCACGACGTACGGCGGCGGGACCGCTGCCAGGTGCGCGGCGCACTGCCTCGGCGTCGGTCGAAGACTGCCGCCTCAGCCGTCGCGACGCCGGCGTCGCGCATGACCTGCTTGGCGAAGCTCTTGCTGCCCTCGATCTGCGCCGCGGCGGCGGACGGCCCGAAGCAGGCGATCCCTGCGGCCCGCAGCGCGTCGGCCACTCCCGCCACCAGCGGCACCTCGGGGCCGACGACGACGAGGTCGGCGGCCACCTCGCGCGCCAGGGCGACCGACCGCCGCCGCGTCGGCGGGGTCCACGGCGCGCGTCTCGGCCAGCGCGGCGGTGCCGGCGTTGCCCGGCGCGCAGACGAGCGCCGTGACACCGCGGGTCGCGGCGCGAGCGCGGTCAGCAGGGCGTGCTCGCGGGCACCGGAGCCGAGGACGAGGATCTTCACGGGATCGACGCTAACGGTCATGGTTGACCGGCTCGACGGACGGTGAGGGGGACAGGCGTGGAGAGCGCTGTGCTGCTGTGCGTGCCGGAGGCCGAGGAGCTGGTCGGTGCGTGGCGCGACAAGGCCGACCCGTCGGCCGCCGCAGGGCGTGCCCGCGCACGTCACGCTGCTGACGCCGTTCCTGCCCCCGGACCGGCTCGACCCGGGCGTCATCGCCGAGCTGGAGTGGTTCTTCGCCGGGATCGACGCCTTCCGCGTCCGCTTCGACCGCGTCGGCGAGTTCCCCGAGCAGGGCGTGGTCTACCTGGCCCCGGCGGACGGCGCGCTGGACGACCTCGCCGCCGCACTGGCCCGCCGCTGGCCCGAGGCCCGCCGTACGCCGGGCACGTGCGAGGCTCCCACGGCGCACCTGACGGCGGTGCGCTCCGACGACCCCGGGCTGCGGGCGCAGGCCGCGCCGGCGCTGGCCGAGCGGCTGCCGCTCGACGCCACCGTCTCGCAGGCCGCGCTGTGGGTGTGCGACGAGCACGGCCGCTGGTCGGAGGCGCACGTGTTCGAGTTCGGCGCCGCCGAGCAGCCCGACCTCTAGCCCGGCAGGCGCAGCACCCGGGCGTGCAGCACCTTGCGCTGGGCCAGGGCGCAGCGCAGCGCGCGGTGCAGCCCGTCCTCGAGGTAGAGCTCGCCGCGCCACTCCACGACGTGGGCGAACATGTCGCCGTAGAAGGTGGAGTCCTCGGCGAGCAGCACCTCGAGGTCGAGGGTGCGCTTGGTCGTGATGAGCGACTCCAGCTGCACCTGGGTGGGCGGCAGGGCCGCCCACTCGCGCAGGGTCATGCCGGGGTCCGGGTACGGACGGCCGTCGCGGACCCCCTTGAAGATCATCCGAGCAGCGGCCGCAGCTCGAGGGTCTGCTCGCGGTCCGGCCCGACCCCGATCGACGCGAACGGCGCGCCGCTCATCTCCTCGAGCGCGCTGACGTAGGCCTGCGCGGTCTTCGGCAGGTCCTCGAAGGTGCGGGCGCCGGTGATGTCCTCGGTCCACCCGTCGAGGTACTCGTAGACCGGGGTCGCGTGGTGGAAGTCGGTCTGGCGTCATCGGCATCTCGTCGAAGCGCCTGCCGTCCACCTCGTACGCCACGCAGACCGGGATGCGCTCCCAGCCGGTGAGCACGTCGAGCTTGGTGAGCACGAAGTCGGTGACGCCGTTGACGCGCGCGGCGTAGCGGGCGATGACCGCGTCGTACCAGCCGCAGCGGCGGGGGCGGCCGGTCGTGGTGCCGAACTCGTGGCCGTTCGCGCGCAGCGCCTCGCCGTCGGCGTCCAGCAGCTCGGTCGGGAACGGGCCCTCGCCGACGCGCGTCGTGTAGGCCTTCACCACCGCGATGACCTTGTCGACGCGGCGCGGGCCGATGCCGCTGCCGGTGCACGCGCCGCCGGCCGTCGCCGACGAGCTCGTGACGAACGGGTACGTGCCGTGGTCGACGTCGAGCAGCGTCGCCTGACCGCCCTCGAGCAGCACCGTCTCGCCGCGGTCGAGCGCCTCGTTGAGCACCAGCGAGGTGTCGGCCACCATCGGGCGCACCCGGTCGACGAAGGACAGCAGCTCCTCGACGACGGCGCCCGGCTCGACGGCCTTGCGGTTGTAGACCTTCACGAGGACGTGGTTCTTCATGTCCAGCGCCGCCTCGACCTTCTGGCGCAGGATCCCCTCGTCGAACAGGTCCTGCACGCGGATGCCGATGCGGTTCATCTTGTCGGCGTAGGTCGGGCCGATCCCGCGGCCGGTGGTGCCGATCTTGCGCTTGCCGAGGAAGCGCTCGGCCACCTTGTCCAGCGTCCGGTTGTAGGAGGCGATCAGGTGGGCGTCGGCGCTGAGCAGCAGCTTGGAGCAGTCGACCCCGCGGGCCTCCAGCGCGTCGATCTCCTCGAAGAGCACGGACAGGTCGACGACGACGCCGTTGCCGATGACCGGCGTGCAGCCGGGCGACAGGATGCCGCTGGGCAGCAGGTGCAGGGCGTAGGTCTCGTCGCCGATGACGACGGTGTGCCCGGCGTTGTTGCCGCCGTTGAACTTGACGACGTAGTCGACGGAGCCGCCGAGCTGGTCGGTGGCCTTGCCCTTGCCCTCGTCGCCCCACTGGGCGCCGACGAGCACGAGTGCGGGCATGGTTCGCTCCCTAGGACATCGCTCGCCAACGGACGAGCCCCGGGCGCAGGCGCTCGGGGCTCTTGCAGGGGAAGGCTAACCGACATGAGCACCCCTGCCCCCGGTCACCTGCTGATCGCGAGCGCCCAGGCCGGCTCGACGGACGACGAGGCGCTGGAGGCGGCCTGCGCGGTCCTCGGCGCCGAGCTGTCGCTGTGCGAGGCGCCCGACGACATGGACGCCGCCTTCGACCGGCTCGACGGACGCACGCCTCGTCGTCGCCGGCGGCGACGGCAGCCTGCACCTCGCCGTGACCCGGCTGCGGGCCCGGCACGCGCTGGAGTCGACGCGGATCGCGCTGGTGCCGCTCGGCACCGGCAACGACCTGGCCCGCGCGCTCGACATCCCGCTCGACCCGTCCGACGCGGCGCGAGCTCGTCCGCGACGGGTCGCCCGCGCCCGCTGGACCTGCTCGTCGACGACGTCGGCGGGATCGTCGTCAACGCCGTCCACGTCGGCATCGGTGCCGACGCCGCCGAGCACGCCGGCCGGCTCAAGCCGCGGCTCGGCCCGCTCGCCTACCCGATCGGCGCGGTGACCGCCGGGCTGCGCTCCACGGGGTGGCGGCTGCGGGTCGAGGTCGACGGCAGGGTGGTCGCCGACGACCACCGGCGCAGCCTCATGGTCGGCATCGGCAACGGCCGCGGCATCGGCGGCGGCACCCCGCTGCTCCCCGACGCGCTCGTGGACGACGGGCTGCTCGACGTGATGGTGTCGCAGGCGACCGGGCCGTTCGCCCGGGTGCGCTACGGGGCGGCGCTCACCCGGGGCGAGCACCTGCAGGACCCGGACGTGCGCTTCGCGCGCGGCCGGTCGGTGACCGTCGTGGGCGAGCCGGTGGGCGTCAACGCCGACGGCGAGACCGGCGACGAGGTGCGCCGCCGGACGTGGAGCGTCGAGCCGCGGCCTGGTCGCTGATCCGACCGTGAGACCGCCTGCGGGCTAGAAGAAGTGGTGCAGGACGCGGGTGGCCTTCTCCTGCGCCTTCTGCGTCAGCGGCCGGTCCTCCCAGCGCTTCGGGTCGAGTCGCACGCAGCGCTCGAGCTCGTCGTCGAAGTCCTGCTCCAGCCGGCGGGTGACGACCGGGTCGAGCACCGACAGCACGACCTCCTCGTCGTGGTGCATGGACCGGCGGTTCATGTTCGCCGAGCCGACGACCGAGGCGACCCCGTCGATGGTCAGCACCTTGGCGTGCAGCATCGACGGCTGGAAGGCCCAGATGCGCACCCCGCCCTCGACCAGCGTCGCGTAGATGGACTCGCTGGCCAGCTGGCAGACCCGCTTGTCGGCGTGCGGCCCGGCAGCATCACGTCGACCTGCACGCCGCGCTCGACGGCGTCGAGGAGCATCTGCTGGAAGCAGTCGTCCGGCACGAAGTACGCGGTCATCATCCGCAGCCGCTCCTGCGCGGACTCGATCATCACCCGGAAGACCGTGGCCATGTCGTTCCAGCCGACGCTGGCGCTGCCGCGGGCGACCTGCACGATCGAGCCGCCGGTGGCGGAGGTGCCGTGCTCCGGGAACTGGCGGTGGTCGTCGATGAGCGGGTGCCCGGTCTCCGCCCAGTTCTGCGCGAAGGACGCCGACAGGCCGTCGACCGCCGGGCCGATGACGCGCACGTGCGTGTCGCGCCACTCGCTCTCGTCGCGGGCGTCGCCGCACCACTCCTCCGCGATGCCGACGCCGCCGGTGAAGCCGATCCGCTCGTCGACGACGAGCACCTTGCGGTGGGTCCGGTGGTTCTGCTTGAGCGGCGACGTCAGCTGCGCGATCGAGAACGGCTTGCGGAACCACTCGACCTGCACGCCGCAGTCGGACATGTGGTCGATGAGCGCGGTGTCGATGAGCCGGCCGCCGATGGCGTCGATGAGCACGCGGACCTGCACGCCGGCGCGGGCCCGCTCGGCGAGCGCGTTCGCGAACTCGTGGGCGATGTCGCCCTTCCAGTAGACGAAGGTCAGGAAGTCGATGGTGCGCTCGGCGCCCCGGATCGCCTCGAGCATCGCCGGGAAGATCTGGTCCCCGTTGCTGCAGCAGGGTCAGGTCGTTGCCCTCGCTGGCCGGGATGCCCAGCAGCGCCTCCAGCCGGCGGCGGAGCTCCTGGACACGATCGCCGTCCGTGCTCCCGACCGTGCCTCTGCCGTGCTCCTGCCGTGCTGCCAGGCTCGTCCTGGATCGTGCTCTGCGAGTTCACGGCAGCTCCTCTGCGTCGACCAGGACCCCCTACCCACTGCGCACGGGTCGTGACGGGCGCCCGCGGGTGGCTCTGCGAACGTAGTGTGCCCCCGTGGCGCGCATCCCCGGCATCGACGGCCTGTTCGGGATCCTGCAGGCGCAGACCGAGGCGCTCGCGGCCCTGCCCAGCGCGGTCACCGCGCTGACCGGAGCGGTCCGCGGCCTGTCCGACCTCGCCCAGCAGGCGCGCGAGACCGCCGTGACGGTGAACCGCCTCGCGACCCGGCTCGACGGGCTGGTCGAGGAGCTCGAGGAGCCGCTGCGCGCGCTGGCGCCGGGGCTGTCCCGGTTGGCCGTGGCCCTGGACGACCCGGTGGTCGAGGACCTGCCGGAGACCCTCCGCAAGGTGCAGGCCGACGTCCTGCCGGTGCTGCGCACACTGGCCGACACGCACGAGCGGGTGGCCTTCATCGCCGGCTCCACCGAGCGGATCATGGCCTTCGTGGACGACACCGGCCGCTCGCTGGTCGGTCTGCCCGGGGCGGCGCTGCTCGGCCGCCGGGCGCGCGGCGCCCGCGTCGTGCCCGGTGACGTGGCCGCCGCGCCCGAGCCCCCGCGCCCCGCCCCGTGATCAACGCCGGACTTCGTACGTCGTGAGGGGCCCCGCCGCGTACGGAAGGCGGCGTTGATCAGCCAGGTGTCGGATCAGCTGGGGGTCAGGGCCTCGACCGCGGCGGGGTCGCTGTCGGCGAGGAACTGCCGGACGCGGGCCGCCTCGTCGCTCTCGCCGATCGCGCCGGCCGCCTCGCCGAGCGCGTGCAGCGCGCGCAGGAAGCCGCGGTTGGGCTCGTGCGCCCACGGCACCGGGCCGTAGCCCTTCCAGCCGGCGCGGCGCAGCGCGTCGAGCCCGCGGTGGTAGCCGGTGCGGGCGTAGGCGTAGCTCTCGACGTAGGCCTTGCGCTCGTACGACGCCTCGGCCAGCACCGCCCAGGCCAGCGAGCTGGTCGGGTGCGCGGCCGCGACGTCGGCGGGGTCGCCGCCGCGGTCGAGCAGGTCGCCCGCGGGCTCCTCGGGCAGCAGGGTGGGCGGCGGGCCGCCCAGCAGGTCCTTCCCGGTGATGCTCATGCGACGATCCTGCCTCAGCGCTGGCGGGTGCCGGCCGAGCGCAGGTCCTCGCAGGCCCGGACGACCCGGGCGGCCATGCCGGCCTCGGCCGCCTTGCCCCAGGCGCGCGGGTCGTACTGCTTCTTGTTGCCGACCTCGCCGTCGACCTTCAGCACGCCGTCGTAGTTCTTCAGCACGTGGTCGGCGACCGGGCGGGTGAAGGCGTACTGGGTGTCGGTGTCGACGTTCATCTTCACGACGCCGTAGTCGAGGGCCTCGCGGATCTCCTCGAGCAGCGAGCCGGACCCGCCGTGGAAGACCAGGTCGAACGGCTTGTCCTTGCCGGTCTTCTGCCCGACCGCCTGCTGGATGTCGTTCAGGATCGACGGCTTGAGCTTGACGTTGCCCGGCTTGTAGACGCCGTGCACGTTGCCGAACGTCGCGGCCAGCAGGTAGCGGCCCTTCTCGCCGGTGCCGATGAGCTCGGCGGTGCGCAGAGCGTCCTCGGCGGTCGTGTAGAGCTTCTCGTTGATGGCGTTCTCGACGCCGTCCTCCTCGCCGCCGACGACGCCGATCTCGAGCTCCATGACGATCTTCGCGGCCGGAGCACCGCTCCAGCAGCTCCTGCGCGATCGACAGGTTCTCCTCGAGCTCGACGGCCGAGCCGTCCCACATGTGCGACTGGAACAGCGGCTCGCGGCCGGCGTCGACGCGCTCCTGGCTGATCGCGATCAGCGGGCGCATGTAGCCGTCGAGCTTGTCCTTGGGGCAGTGGTCGGTGTGCAGCGCGATCTGCACGTCGTAGGCCTTGGCGACGTGGTGGGCGTACTCCGCGAGCGCCTGCGCGCCGAGCACCATGTCCTTGACGGTGGGCCCGGACAGGTACTCCGCGCCGCCGGTGGAGACCTGCACGATGCCGTCGGACTCGGCCTCGGCGAAGCCGCGGATCGCCGCGTTGAGCGTCTGCGAGCTGGTCACGTTGATGGCCGGGTAGGCGAAGCTGCCCGCCTTCGCGCGGTCGAGCATCTCGGCGTAGCTGTCGGGAGTGGCGATCGGCACGGCGTTCTCCTCCTGCGGCGGGCGGGTCTCGCGGCGAGCATGCCAGAGGGCTCAGGGTCGGCGGGAGTCCCGCCGAGAGAGGGAGTGAGCACGACAGACCGGCCGCGGGCGGACAGAGGTCGCAGACCGGTCACGGTGCGCGTGGCCTCCTGACGGGGGCCGCCGCGGCTGGTACACCGGGCTGCCGGCAGGTGCCGGTGCCCTCTCGGAAGGACTGGCATGACTCCCCCCTCGACGACGGCCCGTCACCGCCGCGGCGCGCTCGGCGCCGCCCTTCTGGCGCTGGTGGCCCCCGTGGCGCTGGCCGGACCGGCCTTCGCCAGCACGATCGCCAACGAGGTCGTCTTCACGGCCGACGAGGACAACGACGGCGTCTACAGCGTCGTGCTGCGCAACCTCGAGACGCGGGTGAGCACCACCCTGCTCGGCGCCGACGTCGCGAACGGCTGGATCTACGACGACCCGGAGCTGTCGCCGGACGGGGCGCGGGTCGTCCTGTCGACCGATCGGGGCAGCACCGCGGGTGACGAGGGCATCGCCGTCGTCGACCGGGACGGGAGCGGCTTCACCCGCCTCACGAGCCCGCCGCAGACGAGCACGGTCGCCTCCTACGACGTCTCGGCGGCGTGGTCGCCCCGCGGCGACCGGATCCTGTTCACGCGCATCACCGGGGAGATCCCGACGGCGGAGCGTCCCGATCCGCCGGCCCCCACCACCCAGCTGCTCACCGTGAGCGCCGGCGGCGGCGCCCCCACTCCGCTTCCCGCGGCCGCCGGCGGCTACACCGCTGACTACAGCCCCGACGGCAGCAAGATCGTGTACGCCTCGATCACGCCCGGCCAGGACAGCGGTCCGCTGACCGTGCTCAACGCCGACGGCAGCGGTACGCCGCAGCAGCTCGGTCCGGTCGGCCTCATGCCGGCCTGGTCGCCCGACGGCCGGACCATCGCCTACGCGACCATCACCCAGCGCGACGCGGACCGCACCCGCGCGCAGGACACCGCGCAGATCGCGACCGTCCCGGCGACCGGTGGCACCCAGCAGCTGCTCGCCCCGACCCGGCCGACCGACCAGCCCCTCGGTCGCGGAGTACCCCGCCTGGACGCCGGACGGCGAGGCCATCGTCTACGACCTGTTCGGCTACACGCGGCGGCGACTTCCCGCCCGGTGACCTGTGGGCGGTGGACGAGGACGGCGTGCGCGCCGGCCGGGTCCTCACCACCGCGGGCGACGAGGCGCAGCCGCACCTGCAGGGCCCGGCGGCCAGCGCCGTCCAGGCCGGCACCTCCTCCACGTACGTCCCCGTCCCGCCGCAGCGGGTGCTCGACACCCGGCCGGCCCCGAACAACGTCGGCGTGCCGCGTCGGCAAGGTCGGCGCCGGCGGCACGGTCGACCTGCCGGTGCACGGGCTGGTGACCGCCTCCGGTCCGGTCCCGTCGAACGCGACCGCGGTGGTCCTCAACGTCACGGCCGCGGGCGTCAGCGCCAACACCGACGTCCGCGTCTACCCGACGCCGACCGACCCGTCGTTCGTCCCGCGCAGCAGCAACCTCAACGCCGCGCCCGGCCAGGTGGTGCCGAACCTCGTCACCGCCACCATCGGCAGCGGGGGCTCGGTGCGGCTGCGCAACTCCGGCGGCACCGTCGACCTCATCGCCGACATCGCCGGCTACTACGTGCCGGCCGGCACCGCGGGCGTCGGCTTCACCGCGGTCGACCCGGGCCGCGTGCTCGACACCCGCCCGGCACCGAACAACGTCGGAGCGCCCGTCGCGAAGCTCGGCGCCGCAGGCACTCTCGACGTGCAGGTGACCGGTGCGCTGCGGACCGTCGACGGCCGCACCGTCTCGGTGCCGGCCGACGCCACCGCGGTCGTGCTCAACGTGACGGCCACCGGCGGCAGCCGCGACACCAACGTGCGCGTCTACCCGACGCCCGCCAGCGGCGAGGCCTTCCCGACCGTCAGCAACCTCAACGTCGGGTCCGAACCAGACCGTGGCCAACCTGGTGACCGTCACGGTCGGCGCCGGCGGCAAGGTGCGGCTGCGCAACGCCAACGGCGCGCTGGACCTCATCGCGGACGTCGCCGGCTACTACTCGGCCGGCTCCACGGGTCGCTTCGTGCCGGTCGCCCCGGTCCGCTTCCTCGACACCCGCAGCGGCGTCGGCGCGGCGCCGATCGCCACGACTGCAGCCGGTTTCGTCGACCTGCGGGTCGCCGGCACCCGAGGCGTCCCGGCCGGTGCCACCGCGGCGGTGCTCAACCTGACCGCCACCGGCGTCACCACGTCGACCAACGTGCGCGCCTACCCGGCGACGGCCGCCCTGCCGACCGTGAGCAACCTCAACCTCGGCGGCGGGCAGACCCGGGCCAACGCGGCGATCGTCAAGGTCGGCGGCGACGGCCGGGTCCGCATCCGCAACGCCGCCGGTGACGTGCAGCTGATCAGCGACCTCGCCGGCTACATGGTCGGCTAGCGCTCCCGCTCGTACGACGGGCCGGTCCCCTTCCGGGGGCCGGCCCGTCCTGCGTCAGGCGTCGCCGCTGCGCGCGTCGCGGCGGACGTCGGCCTCGACCGCCTCGAACGCCTTGCGCGCGGCGATGAGCACGGGGTCCCACACCGGCGCGAACGGCGGGGCGTAGGACAGGTCGAGGCCGAGCACCTCGTCGACGCTCATCTCGTTCCAGATCGCGGTCGCCAGCACGTCGATCCGCTTGGCCGCCCCCTCGCGCCCGACGATCTGCGCGCCGAGCAGCCGGCCGCTGCGCTTCTCGGCGAGCAGCTTCACCCGGATCGGCTTCGCGCCGGGGAAGTAGCCGGCACGAGTCGTCGAGTCGACGTGCGCGGTGACGAAGCAGTAGCCGGCCGCCTCCGCCTCGGCCTCGGACAGCCCGGTGCGCGCGACCTCGAGGTCGCACACCTTCGTCACGGCCGTGCCGATGACGCCCGGGAAGGTCGCGTAGCCGCCGCCCAGGTTGATGCCGGCGACCCGGCCCTGCTTGTTGGCGTGCGTGCCGAGCGCGACGACCATCCGCTGGCCGGACAGCCGGTGCCAGCTCTCGACGCAGTCGCCGGCCGCCCACACGCCGTCGACCAGGGTGCGCATCCGGTTGTCGACGCGGATGCCGCCGGACGCCCCGAGCGGGATGCCGGCCGCCTCGGCCAGCGCGACGTTCGGCCGCACGCCGAGGCCCAGCACGACCAGGTCGGCCGGCAGCCGCTCGCCGCTCTGCGGTGTGCACGGCGACCGCCCGTCCGTCCGGCGCCGGTCTCGACCTTCGCCGCGCCGTCGCCGAGGACGAGCGAGATGCCCATGCCCCTCACCGCCTCGGCGACGAACTGGCCGATGTCGGGGTCGAAGGTGCCGATGGGCGTCGGCCGACAGGTCGACGACCGTCACGTCGAGGCCGCGGACCTGGCAGGCCTCGGCGAGCTCCAGGCCGATGTAGCCGCCGCCGACCACGACGACCCGCGCGACCCGCCCGCTGTCGAGCTCGGCGATCAGCTCGCGCCCGTCGTCGAGCACCTGCACGCCGTAGACGCCCGGCGCGTCGAAGCCCTCGGCCCGCGGCCGCATCGGCACGCTGCCGGTCGCGTACGACGAGCTGGTCGTACGCCTCGTCGTACTCGCGCCCGGTCTCGAGGTCGCGGGCCGTCACCCGGCGCGCGGCGGTGTCGATGCCGACCACCTCGGTGCGCATCCGCACGTCGATGCCGTTGGCGCGGTGCTGCTCCGGGGTGCGCGCGATGAGCTCCTCCTCGCTGCCGACCGCCCCGCCGATCCAGTACGGGATGCCGCACGCGGAGTACGACGTCGCGCGGCCCCGCTCGAAGGCGACGATCGTCGAGGTCGTCGGGGCCGCGGCGCTTGCGCGCCTGGCTCGCCGCGCTCATCCCCGCGGCGTCGCCGCCGATGACCACCAGCCGCTCGCGTGACATGGGAGGCAACGTACTGGTGCGCCCGCCGGGAGCGGGCTCGGCGGATAGCCTGAGCCGATGCCGACCACCCTCGCCCTCGGCCCGGAGTGGATGTCGCCGGACGCGCTGGTCGGGGCCGGTCTGGCCGTCCTGCTGCTCGTCGTGTTCGTCGAGAGCGGCCTGCTGGTCGGCTTCTTCCTGCCGGGCGACTCGCTGCTGTTCACCGCCGGGCTGCTCATCAACACCCAGGACGTGCTGCCGCTCTGGCTGGTCCTGCTGACCGTCCCGCTCGCCGCGATCGCCGGCGACCAGGTCGGGCTACCTCATCGGCAAGAAGGCCGGGCCGCACGTCTTCAACCGGCCCGACTCGCGCTTCTTCCAGCAGGAGTACGTCGACAAGTCCTACGCGTTCTTCGAGAAGTACGGCGCGCGCACGATCGTGCTCGCGCGCTTCGTGCCGATCGTGCGCACCTTCGCGCCGGTGGTCGCGGGCGTCTCCCGGATGCGCTACCGGACCTTCGTCACCTACAACGTCCTCGGCGGCGTCCTGTGGGGCGTCGGCGTCACGCTGCTCGGCTACTTCCTCGGCCAGATCGAGTTCGTCGCCGACAACCTCGAGCCGATCATCCTGCTCATCATCGCGCTGTCGGTCCTGCCGATCGTGGTGGAGGTGCTGCGCGCGCGCCGCGAGCACCGCGCGGGCCCGCCGCCGGCGGGCGAGCGCGAGCTGCCCGAGGACGTCCCGACCGACTAGACCGCGCGGCGGCGGCAGGATCGCCTGCCTGCCGGACACACTGCTGGCGTGGACGACCGTCGACAGCGCTACGAGCAGCTGGCCGCCCAGGTGTGGGACCCGCTGCAGCGCTACCTGCGCCGCCGGTGCTCCTCGGACGACGGCCGACGACGTGCTCGGCGACGTGCTGCTGGTGCTGTGGCGCCGCCTCGACGACGCGCCCGCAGGCGCCGAGCTGCCCTGGTCGTACGCCGTCGCCCGCGGGTGCCTGGCCAACGCCCGGCGCTCGGAGCAGCGGCGCCTGTCGCTGGTGTCGCGGCTGCGGCAGGAGCGGGTCGCCGAGCCGCCGGCCCCGGACGACCGCGTGGGCGCGGCGCTCGCGCGGCTGCGGCCGGCGGACGCCGAGGTGCTGCGGCTGTGGGCGTGGGAGGGGCTCGAGGCCCGCGACATCGCGACCGTCCTCGACTGCTCGGCGGGAGCGGCCGCCAGCCGGCTGTCGCGAGCCCGCGCCGCGCTGCGCGAGCAGCTGCGACAGGACGAGGCCGGTGCCGGACACAGGACGCGTCGAGAGGGAGAGGGGGCACCGAGATGACCGACGACGACCTGCGCGCAGCGCTGGCCGCGGCCGACCCGGCCCGCTCCGCCGACCTCGACCCGTTGACGAGCCCCCGGGCTCGCGAGCTGCTGGAGCGCGCCATGACGTCCGACCTGAGCACCCCGATCGCCCCGTCCCCCACCGAGCCGGCCCGGCCGTCGCGCACCCCGTGGCTGGCTGCCGCGGCCGCCGCCGTCGTGCTGGCCGGCGCTGGGATCACCTACCTGGCGGTCGGGGACGACCCGCAGCCGTCCGGCGGTGAGCTGGTCCTCGCCTCGCCCGCGGTGGACCCGATCAGCCTGTCGTGCCTCCCGGTCAGCGCCGAGGTGCTGGCCACCCAGTCGGTCGCCCTGGCCGGGACCGTCACCGACGTCAGCAGTGGGCAGGTGCGACTGGAGGTCGACCGCTGGTACCGCGGCGGAGACGCCGGCACCGTCGTCCTCACCGACGCCGGACCGGACCTCGTCGCCCTGCTCGGGGCGACCGAGTTCGCCGTCGGTCAGGACTACCTCGTGTCGGCCAGCGAGGGCACCGTGAGCGTCTGCGGCCTCACCGGACCGGCCAGCCCCGAGCTGCAGGCGGCGTACGACGAGGCGTTCGCGGGCTAGCCGAGCCCGAGGTCCTGCAGCGAGAACAGCGAGCGGTAGGGCACGCCCTCGGCCTCGATCTTCTCGGCCGCGCCGGTCGCCCGGTCGGCGATCGTCGCCACCGCGACGGGGATCGCGCCGGCCTCGCGGCACGGCGGCCAGCGCGGTCAGCGGGGAGCCGCCGGTGGTGGTCGTGTCCTCGACGACCAGCACCCGGCGGCCGGCGATGTCCGGGCCCTCGACCCGGCGCTGCAGGCCGTGCGCCTTGGCCTCCTTGCGGACGACGAAGGCGTCGAGGCGGCGGCCCTGCGCGGCGGCGGCGTGCAGCATCGCGGCCGCGATCGGGTCGGCGCCCATGGTGAGCCCGCCGACGGCGTCGTACTCCAGGTCGGCGGTCAGCTCGAGCAGCTGGCTGCCGACCAGCGGCGCGGCCGCGCCGGACAGCGTGATCCGGCGCAGGTCGACGTAGTAGTCGGCCTCCCGGCCGGAGGACAGCGTCACGCGGCCGTGCACGACGGCCAGCTCGCGGACGAGGGACAGCAGCTGCTCGCGCTCGGTCATGCGCTCATTGGAGCAGGGCCCGCTCGAGCTCCACCGGGCAGGCCCGGCTCGCTGCCCGGCCGGCCCTTCGGGACGCCCGCCTCCTGCACCCAGGCCCAGGTGTCGGCGACGGTCTGCTCGACCGGACGGCAGTCCAGCCCGGCGTCCAGCGCGCGGCTGCGTGTCGCCGGCGAAGACGCCCGCGTCCTCGCCCGTCTCGGGCACCCAGCACGGCAGCTGGGTCCACGGCTGCACCCCCGCCGCGGCGAGGTCGGCCTCGTCGACCCAGACCAGCTCGGCGTCGCTGCCGGTCGCCTCGACGCAGGCCTCGAGCAGGTCCAGCGTCGTGCAGTGGCCGGGCGCGCTGGTCGACGTCGTACGGGCCGGACAGCCCGGACTCCAGCCCGTCGAGCGCGAAGGCGGCCAGGTCGCGGGCGTCGACGTACTGCAGCCCGCGCTCCGGGCGGCCGGGGGCTACCACGCGGCCGCCGCGGGAGATGCGGTCCAGCCACCAGGGCAGCCGTGCGACGTCCTCGTGCGGCCCGAGGACCAGCCCGGCACGCAGCAGCAGCGCGTCCGGGAAGGCCTCGAGCCAGGCGAGCTCGCCGCCGCGCTTGTCGGCCGGGTAGTCGCGCTGCGTCGGCGCCGGCGTCGCCGTCGACGACCGGCGCGTCCTCGGCGCCGCCGCGCCAGCATCTGGACGTAGACCGAGCGGCTGCTGACGTAGGCCGCACGGCCGACCCGCCCGGCGAGCGCCTGCGCGGCCGCCTGCGCCACGCGCGGCGCCCCGGCCCAGGTGTCGACGACGGCGTCCCAGGTGCCGTCGCCGAGCGCGGCCGCCAGGGCCTGCGGGGTCGGTGCGGTCGGCGTGCAGGGCGCGCGCGCCGTCGGGCAGCGCGCCGGTGACGCCGCGGTGCACGGCGTCGACCTCCCAGCCGCGCGCCAGCGCCTCCTCGACGACGGCCCGACCGACGAAGCGCGTCCCGCCGAGCACCAGCAGCCTCATGTCGCGACCCTGCTCCTTGCGCTGACCGGGTCGAAGCGGCTGCGCCCGAGAGCCCTTGCAGCGCATGACCGCGCTGCACGCTCGGCGGGACCACCCGCGTCGCCGCGACGATCGCCTTGTACTGCCGCGCCCGGCACGCTGAGCGACTTGCCCTTGTCGAGGTCGTGCAGCGCCGTCGCGCACGACGTCGTCGGCGTCGAGCCACAGCCGCGCCGGGATGCCGCTGGTGTCCATCTCGGCGCGGCTGTGGAACTCCGTGCGGGTGAAGCCCGGGCACAGCGCCAGCACCCGCACGCCGCGGCTCGGCGTACTGCAGGTGCAGCGACTCGCTGAAGTTGGTCACCCACGCCTTGGAGGCGCTGTAGGTCGCGGCGCGCGCGCCGGGCGCGAAGCCGGCGACGCTGCTGACGTTGACGATCGCGCCGCTGCCGCGCGCGACCATCGGCGGGCAGCGCGGCGTGCGTGAGCCGCAGCACCGCCCGGACGTTGAGCCGCAGCAGGTGCTCCTCGTGCTCGCAGCGGCACCTCGTGGAAGGCGCCCTTGGTGCCGAGGCCGGCGTTGTTGACGAGCAGGTCGACGCCCTCGCGCGCAGCGCTCCTCCACCCGCGCGCAGCCCGTCGTCGTCGGCCAGGTCGGCCGGCAGCACCTCGACCTGCACGCCGTACGACCGCAGCTGCTGCGGCCTTGCTCTCCAGCCGCGCCTCGTCGCGCGCGACGAGCACGAGGTCGTGGCCGCGGGCGGCGAGCTGGCGGGCGAAGGCGGCGCCGATGCCGGCGGTCGCGCCGGTGACGAGTGCAGTGGTCATGCCGCAGGCAGCAGGCTGCAGGGCGCCCGCCGGCGCACGACCGTCGTCCGCGCTACAGCTCTGCGCGGACGGCCGGGGCGACGGTCAGGCCGTCGCCGTCGGGCGGCCCGGTCGACGACGACCTCGTCGCCGTCGCGGACCTCGCCGGACAGCAGCGCCCGGGCGAGCGTGTCGCCGATCGCCTTCTGCACCAGCCGGCGCAGCGGCCGCGCGCCGTAGACCGGGTCGAAGCCGGTGAGCGTCAGCCAGTCGCGCGCGGCGTCGGTGACGGTGAGCGTGAGCCGCCGGTCGAGCAGCCGCTTCGCGAGCGCCGCGACCTGCAGGTCGACGATGCGCGCCAGCTCCTCGGTGCCGAGCGCGTCGAAGACGACGACCTCGTCGAGCCGGTTGAGGAACTCCGGCTTGAACGCCTGCCGCACGACGTCCATCACCTTGTCCCGGCGCTGGTCCGGCGTGAGCAGCGGGTCGCTGACGAACGCCGAGCCGAGGTTGCGACGTCAGCACCAGGATCGTGTTGCGGAAGTCGACCGTGCGGCCCTGGCCGTCGGTGAGCCGGCCGTCGTCGAGCACCTGCAGCAGCACGTCGAACACGTCCGGGTGCGCCTTCTCGACCTCGTCGAGCAGCACCACGGCGTACGGCCGGCGGCGGACCGCCTCGGTGAGCTGGCCGCCGGACTCGTAGCCGACGTAGCCGGGCGGCGCGCCGACGAGCCGGGCGACGGAGTGCTTCTCGCCGTACTCGCTCATGTCGATGCGGGTCATGGCGCGCTCGTCGTCGAACAGGAACTCCGCCAGCGCCTTGGCCAGCTCGGTCTTGCCGACGCCGGTCGGGCCGAGGAACAGGAACGAGCCGGTCGGGCGGTCGGGGTCGGAGATGCCGGCCCGGGCGCGGCGGACGGCGTCGGAGACGGCGCGCACCGCGTCGACCTGGCCGACCAGGCGCGCGCCGAGCGCCTCCTCCATGCGCAGCAGCTTGGCGGTCTCGCCCTCGAGCATCCGGCCGGCCGGGATGCCGGTCCAGGCGCTGACGACCTGCGGCGATGTCGTCGGGGCCGACCTGCTCCTCGACCATCCGGTCGGTGCTCTCCGCGGCCGCGCTGACGCCTCGGCCAGCTCCTTCTCCAGCGCGGGGATGTCGGCGTACGACAGCCGGGACGCGGTGGTGAGGTCGCCTTCGCGCTGGGCCCGCTCGACCTGCGGTGCGCAGCTCGTCGAGCTGCTGCTTGAGCTCGCCGACGCGGTTGAGGCCGGTCTGCTCGCGCTCCCAGCGCGCGGTCAGCGCGGCGAGCTCGGTGCTGCGGTCGGCCATCTCGCGGCGCAGCTGGGCCAGCCGCTCGACCGACGCCTCGTCGGTCTCGCGCTCGAGCGCCAGCTCCTCCATCGTCATGCGGTCGACGGCGCGCTGCAGCTCGTCGATCTCGACCGGCTTGCTGTCGATCTCCATGCGCAGCCGCGACGCCGCCTCGTCGACGAGGTCGATCGCCTTGTCGGGCAGGAAGCGCGCGGGGATGTAGCGGTCGGACAGCGTCGCCGCGGCGACGAGCGCGGAGTCGGCGATCTCGACCTTGTGGTGCGCCTCGTAGCGGCCCTTGAGCCCGCGCAGGATCGCGACGGTGTCCTCGACGGAGGGCTCGCCGACCATCACCTGCTGGAAGCGGCGCTCGAGCGCCGGGTCCTTCTCGATGCCGGTGCGGAACTCGTCCAGCGTCGTCGCGCCGACCATGCGCAGCTCGCCGCGGGCGAGCATCGGCTTGAGCATGTTGCCGGCGTCCATCGACCCCTCGGCCTTGCCGGCGCCGACGACGGTGTGCAGCTCGTCGATGAAGGTGATGACCTGGCCCTCGGACTGCGTGATCTCCTGCAGCACCGCCTTGAGCCGCTCCTCGAACTGCCCGCGGTACTGCGCGCCGGCGACCATCGCGGCGAGGTCGAGCGCGACGATGCTCTTGCCGCGCAGGCTCTCCGGCACGTCGCCGTCGACGACGCGCTGCGCCAGCCCCTCGACGACGGCGGTCTTGCCGACGCCGGGCTCGCCGATGAGGACCGGGTTGTTCTTGGTGCGCCGGGACAGCACCTGGATGACGCGGCGGATCTCGGTGTCGCGGCCGATGACCGGGTCGAGCTCGCCCGCGCCGGGCGCGGTCGGTGAGGTCGACGCCGTACTTCTCGAGCGCCTTGTAGGTCGACTCGGGGTCCTGCGTGGTGACGCGGCGCATGCCGCCGCGCACCTTGGCGAACGCGTCGACCAGCGCCTTGGGCAGCGCCTGCTGCGGACTTGAGCAGCTCGGCGACCTCGCCGCCGGAGTCGGCCAGTCCGACGAGCAGGTGCTCGGTCGAGACGTACTCGTCGCCGACCTCCTTGGCCTTGCTCTGCGCGACGGCCATCACGGCCATGAGCGAGCGGGACAGCCCCGGCGCGGCGACGTTCGCGCCGCTGGCCCTGGGCAGTGCGGCGAGGATCGCCTCGGCGCTTGCCGCGCACCGGCGGCCGGGTCGGCGCCGACGGCCGACAGCAGCGGCCCGGCGATGCCCGTCGCCCTGGTCGAGCAGCGCGAGCAGCAGGTGCACCGGGCGCGACCTCGGGGTGCCCCTCGGTCGCGGCGCGGCGGACGGCCGTCGAGACGGCCTCCTGGCTCTTGGTGGTCAGGCGGTCAGCGTCCAACGTGGTGCTCCTCCCGTACGTGGTCCTGCCGGGACAACGCACGAAGAGTTGAGTCGATTCCGCTCAAGGCCAGGACCGGTCGATCCGGTCCCGCCCGGCAGCGCGCCGGGCGGGACCGCCCCCCTCGACCAGGGCTGGATCGTCAGGGCTGGATCGTCACGACCTTGCCGTCCGGGCCCTGCTCGCCCGGGAACACGTCGATCGCGGCGTAGAGCATGCCCCGGTGCAACTCGACAGCGGCCGGCAGCGGCACCTCCGCGACCGTCACCGGCTCGCCGTCGACGATCTTGGAGATCTGGCCGCCGAACAGCTCCGCCACGTAGACCGTCCCGACGGGCGAGATCGCCAGGTCGGTCGCGGCGAAGAGGCCGGTCGCGTACTCCTCCATCTCGCCGCTCTTGCGGTCGACCGTGTAGACCTTGCTGCGCGCGCCCAGGCTCGGGTCCTCGGGACCGCCGGCCAGCGTCGAGACGTAGAGCATCCCGTCGCGGCCGAGCTCGACGTCCGTCGGCACCGCCTCGAAGGCGTAGTCGTAGCCGGCGACGCAGCTCGGGATCGGCGGCAGGTCCGGCTCGCCGGGCTCGTTGTTCTCGTTCTGCTCCGCCAGGCTGGCGTTGACAGCCGTGATGGCCTCGGCGCTGAGCTCGACGGTGTGGCGGGCAGCACGGCGAGCGTGGACACCTCGCCGCTCCGGCTGACCGAGATCAGGCTGTTGCCGGCCGCGTCGGCGACGACCCAGCCGCCGGGCGTCGCGGTGACGCCGTACGGGTGCGACTCGACGATGCCGGTGTAGCCGTCGCCGCCCCCGAGGAACTCCGGGACCTGGCTGGCGCACGCCGGCGGGCAGGTCCCCTTCCGCGAAGCCGTAGTGCACGTCGGCGTCGGGGTTCTCCTCCACCTCCCACGCCTGCAGGTCGGCGATCAGCGAGCTCTCGCCGTTCGCCTTGAGCCGGCGCAGCTCGGCGAAGAAGCCGCCGTCCTCCGTCGGTCCCGAGGTGAGGTACACCGCCTGGGCCATCCGGGTGGCGTCGACGCCGGCGATCTCCGCGCCTTCGGGAGCCATCGCCGCCGTCGAGGTGCTGCCGTCGCGGTCGATGCGGGTGAGCGCGCCGCGGAAGGACTCGGCGACGTAGATCCCGCCGCTCATGGCGACGGAGAGCTTGAGCGGGCCGACCAGCCCGTCGGCCAGCGGCTCGGAGACGTGGCCTTCGGCCGACGCGGGCGAGGCGAGCGGGAGCACCAGGGCTCCCGCGCTCAGGACGGCGACCGCCGTCCTCCGGGCGTGACTGTGCATGACTACCCCCAGTTCATGCGCACCCCCTTGTGCGCGAGGGGACGCAGGTTGCACCCGGATCTCCCGCGAGGGAAGTGCTTTCCGGGAAATCGGCCTGCGACGTCACGGACAGTGACCGCAGAGGTCAGCGCGCCTGCGGCTTCCAGACCACGAGCGCGGAGTCGCGCACCGGCACGAGGTCCCGCCGCAGGGACGCCATGGCGGTGGCGTGGGCGCGCGCCCAGCGCCGCCTCGGTCGCGGCCAGCTGCTCCGCCAGCTCCTGCAGCCGTGCCTGCAGCGCCTCGACCTGGTTCTCGAGCTCGATGACGCGCTTGATGCCGGCGAGGTTGACGCCCTCCTCCTGCGAGAGGCGCTGCACCTCGCGCAGCAGCGCGACGTCGCGCGAGGAGTAGCGGCGACCGCCGCCGCCGGAGCGGCCGGGCGTGACCAGGCCCAGCCGGTCGTACTGCCGCAGCGTCTGCGGGTGCATCCCGGACAGCTCCGCGGCCACCGAGATGACGAAGACGGGTGTGTCGTCGGAGATCACGCTGTCGTCTCCCTCATGGCGTGCCGCTGAGCAGGTGCGCCCGCGGGTCGTCCGGGCGCCGCGGCGGCGAAGTCCTCGCAGCGCCTTCTCGGCCTCCTTGCTGACAGCCGCGGCGGCACCGCGACCTCGACCGTGACGAGCAGGTCGCCCTTGCCGCGGCACTCCCGCGGCCCCTTCACGCGGAAGGTGCGGCCCGACGTCGTGCCCGGCGGCACCTTGAGCGTGACCGGCCCGTCCAGCGTCGGCACGCTGACCTGCGCGCCGAGCGCCGCCTCCGGGAAGGTGACCGGGACGGTCAGCGTGAGGTGGTCGTCCTTGCGCCCGAACCACGGGTGCGGCGTGACGTGCACGGTGACCAGCAGGTCGCCGGCGCGGGCCGCCGCGCTCGCCCGCACCGCCGCGCCCGGCCAGGCGCACCTTCGTGCCCTCGGCGACGCCGGGCGGGATGCGGACGTTGAGCGTCTTGCCGGTCGCAGGCGCGCCCCTCGCCGCGCGCAGGTCGGGCAGGGCGTGTCGACGATGCGGCCGCTGCCGCGGCAGGCGCGGCACGGCTCGCTGAAGCGCGAAACCGCCCTGGCTGCGGGAGGTCACGCCTGCGCCGCCGCAGACGGCGCACGCGTGCGGCGTCGTGCCGGGCGCCGCCCCGGAGCCGCCGCAGGTGCGCGCACGGACCGGTGGTGGTGAGCCGCAGCGGGACCGTCGCGCCGCGCACGGCGTCGACGAACGACAGCGTCACCTCCGCCTCGACGTCGGCGCCGCGCCGGGGGGCCCGACCGGGGCTGGGCCGCGCGCCGCCGAACAGCCCGCCGAGCACGTCGCCGAAGCCGCCGGCCGCCCCGCCGCCGGCCCGGGAGAACAGGTCGCCCAGGTCGAAGCCCGGGACCCCGCCGCCGGCGTACGACCCCGGCCGGAAGCCCCCGCCGGAGCCGAACAGGCTGCGCGCCTCGTCGTACTCCCGGCGCTTGGTGTCGTCGGACAGGACGTCGTAGGCCTCGGAGACCTCCTTGAACCGCTCCTCGCCGCCGGTGTTCTTGTCCGGGTGCAGGTCGCGGGCCAGCTTGCGGTAGGCCTTCTTGATGTCGGCCGCCGAGGCGTCCTTGGGGACGCCGAGGGCCGTGTAGTAGTCCTTCTCCGACGTAGTCGCGAGCGCTCATCGGCGTCCCCTCCTCTCCTCAGCGTCTCGGTCGCGGACGTCGGCCGCTGCGGCCTCCGGCTGGACTCGGCTGGCGCCAGGCTCGGCCACCGACACCCGGGCCGGGCGCAGGACGCGCCCGCCGCGCGAGCCGGTAGCCCGGCTGGAGCACCTGCGCGCACGTCGGCGACGCTGGCGCTCGGGGTCGGGCTCGGCCTGCATGAGCGCCTCGTGCACCGACGGGTCGAACGGCTCGCCGGCCTCGCCGTACTGCTCGAGGCCGAGCTTGGCGGTGACCTGCCTCGAGCCCCTCGCCGACCGCGGCGAACGCGCCGGTGAGGTCGCCGTGCTCGCGCGCCCGGTCGACGTCGTCGAGCAGCGGCAGCAGCGCCGGACAGCAGCCCGGCCGTCGCCATCTCGACGACCGCGACCCGGTCGCGCTCGACCCGCTTGCGGTAGTTGGCGTACTCCGCCGACACCCGCTGCAGGTCGGCCGTCAGCTCGGCGACGCGGTCCGGCTCGGCCGACCGGCGCTCGGGAGCCGGGCCTCGCCGCGGCGTCGGAGCCCTCCGCCGGCTCGGCGTGCCGGTCCGCACGGCGGGCTCCGCGCCGGCCGGGTCGGCGCGGACCTCACCGGTGTCCGGGTCGAGCCGGCGCT
Organism: uncultured Actinomycetota bacterium; assembly: GCA_963844295.1. GTDB lineage: Bacteria > Actinomycetota > Actinomycetes > Mycobacteriales > SCTD01 > SCTD01. The sequence goes on from CAWJNR010000002.1 coordinate 227,001, forward strand.
TGTCGCGGACGACCACCCGGTCGGGGTCGAGGTCCCAGCCCTCCTCGTCGGGACGGCTCACTTGTTCTCGTCCTCGACGACCTCGGCGTCGACGACGCCGTCGTCGTCGACCGGCCCGGCGGAGGCGCCGGCGGGGGCGTCCGCGGCCTGCTGGGCGTAGAGCGCGCCGCCGAGCTCCTGGCTCTTGGTGGCGACCTTCTCCGCGGCGGTCTTGATGGCCGCGATGTCGCTGCCGCCGAGCACGGACTTCAGCTCGGTGAGGGCCTCCTCGGTCTCGGCCTTGCCCTCGGCCGGGAGCTTGTCGCCGTTCTCGCCGAGGAACTTCTCGGTCTGGAAGACCAGCTGCTCGGCGGAGTTGCGGGTCTCGGCCTCGTCGCGCCGCTTCTTGTCCTCCTCGGCGTACTGCTCGGCCTCCTTCATCATCCGCTCGACCTCGTCCTTGGGCAGCGCGCTGCCGCCGGAGATGGTCATGCGCTGCTCCTTGCCGGTGCCGAGGTCCTTGGCGGAGACGTGCACGATGCCGTTGGCGTCGATGTCGAAGACGACCTCGATCTGCGGGACGCCGCGCGGCGCCGGCGGCAGGCCGGTCAGCTCGAACATGCCGAGCTTCTTGTTGTACTGCGCCATCTCGCGCTCGCCCTGGAAGACCTGGATCTGCACGGACGGCTGGTTGTCGTCGGCCGTGGTGAAGACCTCGGAGCGCTTGGTCGGGATCGTGGTGTTGCGCTCGATGAGCTTGGTCATGATCCCGCCCTTGGTCTCGATGCCGAGGGACAGCGGGGTGACGTCGAGCAGCAGGACGTCCTTGACCTCGCCCTTGAGGACGCCGGCCTGCAGGGCCGCGCCGACGGCGACGACCTCGTCGGGGTTGACGCCCTTGTTGGGCTCCTTGCCGGTGAGCTCGCGGACCAGGTCGGAGACGGCCGGCATGCGGGTCGAGCCGCCGACGAGCACGACGTGGTCGATCTCGCGACAGCGAGATGCCGGCGTCCTTGATGGCCTGCTGGAACGGGCCCTTGCAGCGGTCGAGCAGGTCCTGCGTCATGCCGCTGGAACTCCGCGCGGGTGATCGTGACGTCCAGGTGCAGCGGGCCCTCGGGGCTCGCCGTGATGTACGGCAGGTTGATGCCGGTCGACTGCGACGCGCTGACAGCTCGATCTTGGCCTTCTCGGCCGCCTCGCGCAGGCGCTGCATCGCCATCTTGTCGCCGGACAGGTCGATGCCGTTGTTGCTCAGCTGGAACTGCTTGACCAGGTGCTGGACGACGCGCTCGTCCCAGTCGTCACCGCCGAGCTTGTTGTCGCCGGAGGTCGCCTTGACCTCGATGACGCCGTCGCCGATCTCGAGCAGGGACACGTCGAAGGTGCCGCCGCCGAGGTCGAAGACCAGGATCGTCTGCTCCTTCTCGCCCTTGTCCAGGCCGTACGCCAGCGCCGCCGCGGTCGGCTCGTTGACGATGCGCAGGACGTTCAGGCCCGGCGATCTCGCCGGCCTCCTTGGTCGCCTGGCGCTCGGCGTCGGAGAAGTACGCCGGCACGGTGATGACCGCGTCGGTGACCGTGTCGCCGAGGTAGCTCTCCGCGTCGCGCTTGAGCTTCTGCAGGACGAAGGCGCTGATCTGCTGCGGCGGTGAAGTCCTTGCCGTCGATGCTCTGCTTCCAGTCGGTGCCCATGTGGCGCTTGACGGAGCGGATGGTGCGCTCGACGTTGGTGACCGCCTGGCGCTTGGCGACCTCGCCGACGAGGACCTCGCCGTTCTTGGCGAAGGCGACGATCGACGGGGTGGTGCGGGCGCCCTCGGCGTTGGCGATGACGCGTGGGCTCACCGCCCTCGAGGACGGCGACGCAGGAGTTGGTGGTGCCGAGGTCGATGCCGACCGCGCGTGCCATGTGGGGCTCCTTCTGACGTTGAGTGCTTGCCGGCTCAGGTTACGGCCTGCTCAGTGCAACGTGGAACTGCCTTGAGTGTTCCTGACTCAGGTCTCCTGCCCGCCGACAGCCGTGGACGCACCGAGTACGGTCCGCGGGATGGACCTGAGGACGCTCGGCCGGAGCGGCTGCGCCGTGTCCGTGCTCTGCCTGGGCACGATGACCTTCGGCGACGAGACCGACGAGGACGGGGCGCACGCCCAGCTGGACGCGTTCGTCGAGGCCGGCGGCACGCTCGTCGACATCGCCGACGTCTACTCGGCCGGGGCCGCCGAGCTCATCGTCGGCCGCTGGCTGGCTGCCCGCCCCACCGACGTGAGGGACCGGGTGGTCCTGGCCACCAAGGGCCGCTTCCCGATGGGGCCGGACGCCAACGACGTCGGGACCTCCCGCCGGCACCTGCGCCGCGCGCTCGACGCCTCCCTGGCCCGGCTCGGCGTGGACCACGTCGACCTCTACCAGCTGCACGCGTGGGACCCGGTGACGCCGCTGGAGGAGACGTGGCGGTTCCTCGACGACGCCGTCAGCGCAGGCAAGATCGGCTACCCCGGCCTGTCGAACTTCACCGGCTGGCAGGTGCAGAAGGCCGCGGACCTGGCCGACCGCCGCGGCTGGGCCCCGCCCGTCACGCTGCAGCCGGCCTACAGCCTGCTCGTGCGCGACATCGAGCACGAGATCGTCCCGGCGTGCGAGCACAACGGCCTGGGCCTGCTCCCGTGGAGCCCGCTGGCCGGCGGCTGGCTGTCGGGCAAGTACACCAAGGACCAGCGCCCGACGGGGGCCAGCCGGCTGGGCGAGGACCCGCAGCGCGGGATCGAGGCGTACGACCGGGTCGGCGCGCGGCAGCAGACCTGGGACGTGCTCGAGGTGGTGCAGGACGGGGCGGCCGAGCTGGGCGTGCCGATGGCGCAGGTGGCGCTGGCCTGGCTGCGAGACCGGCCCGCGGTCTCGTCGGTGATCCTCGGCGCCCGGACGCTGGAGCAGCTCCAGCAGAACCTGGCAGCCGCCGACCTGGTGCTGCCGCCCGAGCTGGCGGAGCGGCTGGACCGGGTCAGCGCGCCCGCGCCGGCCGACTACCCGTACGGCGGGCCCGGCCAGGACCAGCGCAGCCGCAGCCTGCAGCGCTGACCGCCTCGTACGCTGGGTGCGTGCTGGGAGAGATGCGCAACCGGTCCGGCGGCCCCAACTGGGCGCTGCGCGTGCTGGCGGTCGTCCTGGCTCTGCTGCTCGCCGGGCCGCTGACCCTCCTGGTCCTGCAGGGCGCGCTGCGCGTGGCCGACCGCGCCTTCTAGACCCCCGCGGGGGGTCCTGTCGCCGCGCTGCGTCCGGTCGAGGACACTGGCCGCGAGCGGAGTCGCGTGTCTGTTACCCGTCGGTAGGTGCGGGTCTGGTCCCGGTCGTACGCTCGCGCTGCTGCGGTGTGCCCTGTGCGCCGCCCTGTACTGGAGGTCCCGTGGAAACCCACATGCTCGTGCGCCTGGTGCTCGGCCTGACGATCGCCGTCGTGGCGCTGGCCGTCGCCGGCCGCCGCGTCTTCTTCCTCTACAGGATGATCGCGTCCGGCCAGCCGTCGCCGGGGCGCCTGGACGACTGGCCCAAGCGCCTGGTCGGCCAGGTCGTGGAGGTGTTCGGACAGGCCCGACTGCTCAAGTGGAACGTCCCCGGGCTCGCGCACTTCTTCGTGTTCTGGGGCTTCCTCATCCTCACGTTCACGATCATCGAGGCCGTCGGCGCCCTGTTCGACGTGGACTTCCACATCCCGATCATCGGCAAGAACCCGTTCTTCGGCTTCATGGAGGACTTCTTCGGCGTCGCCGTGCTGCTGGGCCTGCTGGCCTTCGCGATCATCCGGCTGCGCTCGGAGCCCAAGCAGATCGGCCGCGACAGCCGCTTCTACGGCTCGCACACCGGCGCGGCCTGGGTCGTGCTCGGGCTGATCTTCCTGGTGATCTTCACGATGTTCGGGATCCGCGCCGCGCAGCTCAACACCGGCGTCTCGCCGTGGCAGGACGACCCGGGCGCGATCTTCTTCTCGAACCTGCTCGCGCAGATCATCGAGCCGCTCGGCGAGACCGTGAACGAGCGCATCGAGGACGTCATGGTCATCGGCCAGATCGCCGTCGTCTTCGGCTTCCTCGTGATGGTCACCTACTCCAAGCACCTGCACATCTTCGTCGCGCCGATCAACGTCCTCACCAAGCGCAACCCGGAGGGCACCGCGCTCGGCGCGCTGCTGCCGATGATGAGCAACGGCAAGGTCCTCGAGCTCGAGGAGGCCGACCCCGAGGTCGACGTCTTCGGCGTCGCCAAGGTCGAGGACTTCAAGTGGACCGCCATGCTCGACATGGCCACCTGCACCGAGTGCGGCCGCTGCCAGTCGCAGTGCCCGGCCTGGAACACCGGCAAGCCGCTGTCGCCGAAGCTGCTGATCATGAACCTGCGCGACCACCTGTTCGCCAAGGCGCCGTACATCCTGGGGACGCAGACCGCGCCCGAGGACCACGTGCCGGACTTCCACGACGCGGGGACGCACAGCGGCCACGCGGTCCCGGAGGACGGCTACGCGCGCGTGGAGGGCACCAACCACGACCAGGCCGTGCGCCCGCTCGTCGGCACCGCCGAGGAGGGCGGGGTCATCGACCCCGACGTCCTGTGGAGCTGCACCACCTGCGGCGCCTGCGTCGAGCAGTGCCCGGTCGACATCGAGCACGTCGACCACATCCTGGACATGCGCCGCTACCAGGTGCTGATCGAGAGCGCGTTCCCGTCCGAGGCCGGCGTGATGCTGCGCAACCTGGAGAACGCCGGCAACCCGTGGGGCCTGAACAACAAGGTCCGCGAGGAGTGGACCGAGGGGCTGTCCTTCGAGGTCCGCATCGTCGAAGGACACCATCCCGGACGAGGTCGAGTACCTGTTCTGGGTCGGCTGCGCCGGCGCGCTCGAGGACCGCTCGAAGAAGGTGACCCGCGCGGTCGCCGAGCTGCTGCACACCGCGGGCGTGGAGTTCGCCGTGCTGGGCTCGGGCGAGACCTGCACCGGTGACCCGGCCCGCCGCCTGGGCAACGAGTTCGTCTTCCAGATGCTGGCAGCGGAGAACGTCGAGACGCTCAACGGCGTCGGCGCGACCTCGGAGAACCACGTCAAGATCGTGGCCACCTGCCCGCACTGCTTCAACACCCTCGCCAACGAGTACCCGCAGCTCGGCGGCAACTACGAGGTCGTCCACCACACGCAGCTGCTCAGCTCGCTGATCGCCGACGGCCACCTCGTGCCGGTGAGCCCGGTCGACGAGAAGGTGACCTACCACGACCCCTGCTACCTGGGTCGGCACAACAAGGTCTACACGCCGCCGCGCGAGATCCTCGACGCCATCAACGGCCTCAACAGCCAGGAGATGCCGCGCTGCAAGGAGCGCGGGTTCTGCTGCGGCGCCGGCGGCGCGCGCATGTGGATGGAGGAGAAGATCGGCAAGTCGATCAACGTCGAGCGCACCGACGAGGCGCTCGCGCTCGACCCCGACATCGTCTCCACCGCCTGCCCGTTCTGCATGGTCATGCTGTCCGACGCCGTCACCGCCAAGCAGCAGTCCGGCGAGGCGAAGTCGGGCGTGCAGGTCCTGGACGTGTCGCAGATCCTGGCCCGCTCGCTGGTCGGTAGGGAGCCGGCGATGGCCGGCGCCGTGCTGGCGGACGCCTCGGTCGAGGCCGACAAGCCGGTCGGCGCGACGCCCGAGGACACGGCCCAGGCCGACTACCCGCAGCTGGCGCAGACCGACGGCGTCGGGACGGTCGAGAAGACCTCCGACCCGGCCAGCTCCGGGGTGACGACCGGCGAGGGCCCGACCACCACCGGCCCGGCCGTCTCCGGCCCGAGCACCGCCGGCGACGCCCCCGGCGGTGCCTCCGAGGGCCAGGGGCCCGGCGGCCACGAGCGCCCGCAGCCCTAGGCAGTCCCCGTACGGTCGACGGCCGCTCTCCCGACGCGGGAGGGCGGCCGTCGTCGTGTCCCGGGTCCGTCCTGCCCGCTGGGGCGGGCTGTGTCGTGCAGCGCGTGGTGCACCACAGGTCATGTCGGGGCGATTCTGACCGCTGGTGCACCGTCGGCTGCAAGGGCTACCCAGGCGCAGGGGGCCCCTGGTGTCAGGAGCTGGGTCAGGATGGCGACATGCGCCCTCCCCTCGCTGACGCGCTCGCCGCCGGCGCCGTCGTGCTCGACGGCGGGCTGTCGACCGAGCTCGAGGCGGCCGGGCACGACGTCAGCAGCTCGCTCTGGTCGGCGCGGCTGCTGCGCGACGACCCGGACGCGGTGGTGGCCGCCCACCGCCGCTTCTTCGACGCCGGAGCCCGGGTGGCGACGACCGCGAGCTACCAGGCCAGCGCCGACGGCCTCGCGTCCCTCGGCCTGGACCGCGACCAGGCAGATGCCCTCACCGCGGGCTCGGTGGCGCTGGCCGCGCGCGCCCGCTCCGAGGCGGGCCTCGACGACGAGGCGTGGGTCGCGGCGTCGGTCGGGCCGTACGGGGCGGTGCTGGCCGACGGGTCGGAGTACACCGGCGGCTACGTCGAGACGATGGACGTGGCGGCGCTGCGGCGCTTCCACCGGCCCCGGCTCGAGGTGCTGGCTGCCGCCGGAGCGGACGCGCTGGCCTGCGAGACGCTGCCCGCCGCCGCGGAGGTCGAGGCGCTGCTGCTGGAGCTCGAGGCGCTCGACGTCCCGGCGTGGGTGTCGCTGACGACCGTGGTCGGCGCCGACGGCGTGGTGCGCACCCGGCGGGGTGAGGACGCCGCTGCGGTGTTCGCGATGCTCGCCGACTGCGCGCCGGTCATCGCCGTCGGCGTCAACTGCCTGGATCCGCGGGATGTCACCGCCTCCCTGCGCACCGCCGCTGCGTCCGGCAAGCTGCTGGTCGCCTACCCGAACAGCGGCGAGCAGTGGGACGCGGTGCACCGCACCTGGACCGGCAGCGGCACCTCGACGTGGACGCAGGTCGACGACTGGACGGCCGCCGGCGCCCGCCTGGTCGGCGGCTGCTGTCGGGTCGGGCCTGACCGGATCGCCTCCTTGGCGGCAAGACTCGCGCCAACCAGCACGACCTCCCGATGAGGACTCGCCCGCCGACGCCAGCCCGCGAACAGCAGCCCCGCTGACAACAGGGCGATCGACGACGGACCCCGTCGACGTCACCGCCCAGCCCCGCCCCGCCCCGCCGAGCAGCCTCATGCGCTCTTCCGCTCCCCACCCGGGCCGTCGATCCACCCGTCCTCGCTGAGCCACCTGCCGCCGCGCAGGCGCAGCGTCTTCTTCCCGACGTGCAGGTCGTGGTGGCAGGACTCGCAGAGCCACGCGGTGTCGCCGAGGCTGGTCGTCCCGCACCTCGCCCAGGGATCGGCGTGGTGCGGGATCTTGCCGCGGCGTCGACAGCCGCGACCCTGGCACCTGCCGCCGGTCTCCAGCTTCTTCGCCCTGCGTTCGTGCGCCTTCAGCGTGCGCTCGGTGTGGCTGATCTCGAGGACCTTGCCGCCGAGGCTGAGCACGAACCGCGTGACGCCGCTGTCGCAGCTCCAGCGGCGGACCAGGCTCGCGGGAAGCCGTGCGCCGGTCGTCGCCGAGACGGCCGGCAGGGCGCCGGGCTGCTGCTCGAGCAGGTCGACACCGGCCACCGCGGCGAGGTGGGGCGCGACCTTGTCGCGCAGGCCGGCGATCCCGGCGTCGAGGTAGCGGCGCAGGCCGTTGCGCAGCGCATCGTGCCGCTTCTGCCGCAGCGAACGGGGCCCGGAGGCGGCCGGCAGCTCGTCGCCGCTCTGCCAACCGTCCGCGCGCAGCTGCTCGTACGCCTCGGTGTCGGTGGGGCGGTCAGGGTCGACCGCCAGCTCGGCGTCGAGGAACGTCTGCAGGAGCTCACCGCACTCGAGGTCCAGGTCGCCGTCGGTGATGAGCCAGCCGGACTGGTCGTCCTTGAGCCGCATCCCGAAGCCGCGGTTCGCGTGGGCGTCCTCGGCACGCTCCTCCAGGGCGTCGGGCAGCAGCGCGTCGACCAGCTGCCCGAGCGCCCCGGGCAGGACCGCCGGTTCGACCTGCCGCGCGAGCAGGACGAACGCCGCCTCCAGACGGTCGTACTGGGACGTGCCAGACTCGACGATCTCGGCGAGGTCCTCGATCAGGGCGAGCAGTCGCGGGTCGTCGTCGTCGAGCCCGCCGAGCGCCTGGCAGACCAGCGAGCGGACGCCGTGGCCGATCACGCCGAGCAGCGCCTGCTCGCCGTCCTGCCCGCCGATGAGGCCGTCGGGGCGGTCGACGTGACGACGCAGCTTGGCCAGCGCCTTGCCGACCCGCTCGGCCACCGCGATGGACAGCTGCCCGTCGTGGAGCGCCTGCTCCAGCCGCGGCAGGCCGCTCATCCGGCGGGCGAGCGCGACCTCCCCGCGGTCCAGCGAGGTCTGCTGAGCGTCCACCCACGACGAGGTCGAGCCGGCGCCGTCCAGCACGTGGAGCTTGCGGTGCTCGACGTCGGCGATCCGCCCCAGCAGCCCGCCGCGCAGCCGCTCGACCTGCGTCATCAGCATGCTCGCGTCGGCGAGCGCCTGCGGACCCGGCAGCTCAGCCGGCTGCTGCGCCAGGACGGCGTCCACAGCGGCGACCAGCGCCGCCATGGGGGCGGACGGCGTCCGGTCGACAGCGTCGCGCTCTGCAGCATCGCGCTCGGCCACCCGCTCGGCGAAGGTGGTGCGCACGGCAGTGAGCGGCGTCCCGAAGACGTCCTCATCACCCGCCGGCTGATCGAACATGTGTTCGATCGTCTCACGTGCTTCTCCGTTGGTCAACCCCTGTGAGCAACGACTTCTGCTGCAAAACAGCAGCTTTGGTTGTCCACAGATCGGTGATCGGCCTTGCCAGCTGCCGCGTCGCGTGCGAGCTGTGAACTGAGACCGGTGGTGCTGGAGGCGGCCGGACCGGGTAGCGCCGCGTGGGTCGGCGTGCAGATCGCCCGCTGGGTCAGCCTCGTGGTCTTCGTTCTCCTCGCCCTCGCGATCCTCTACCGCGCCGAGATCAACAGCGAGTCCGAGCACCAGACCTCGCGCGACTCGACCGCTGGGCCCGAGAAGCCGACGGGCGAGCGCGACGCGGGTGAAAGCGGACACAGCGTCCTAGCGCGTCAGGTCCGCGTCCACCATCCGCCCGACCAGCTCCTCGAACCCGACCTCCGGCTCCCACCCGAGCAGCTCCCGCGCCCGCGAGGGATCGCCGACCAGCTCCACCGCGTCGACGGGCCGGACGAACGCCGGATCGGTCGAGACCAGCCCCTGCCAGTCCTCGATCCCCACCCGCGCGAACGCCGCCGCGACGAAGTCCGCCACCGTGTGCGAGACCCCCGTCGCCACGAGCACGTCAGCACCCTCGGAGTGCCGCGCCAGCCGGACCATCGCGTCGACGTACTCCGGCGCCCAGCCCCAGTCGCGCCGGGCGTCCAGGTTGCCGAGCACCAGGGCCGAGGCGCGCCCCTCGGCGATCGCCGCCACCGTCGAGGTGATCTTGCGGGTGACGAAGGACGTCGGCCGGCGCGGCGACTCGTGGTTGTAGAGGACCGCGTTGCTCGCGTGCATCCCCCTCGCACGGAAGACCTGCACCATCCCGTGCGCGAACGCCTTCGTCGCGCCGTACGGCGAGCGCGGGCTGACGGGGGTGTCCTCGCGCTGCGGCGAGGTGGTCGTCCCGGCGAAGATCTCGGCGCTGGAAGCCTGCACGAGGCTGACCGCCCGCCCGCTGCGCTCCTGCTGCTCCCACAGCAGCTGGAGCAGCCGGGCGACGAAGACGCCGTTGACCTGGCTGGTCAGCACCGGATCGTCCCAGGAGAAGCCGACGCTGGACACCCCCGCCAGGTTGTAGACCTCGTCCGGCGCGGTGTCCTGCAGGACCCGGCCCAGGCTGTCGCCGTCGGTGAGGTCGAGCGGGTGGAGCGTCACCCGCTCGGCCAGGCCTGCGAGGGGAGCCGACAGGCTCTCGCCCGGCCGGACCAGCCCGTGCACGACCGCTCCCTCGCCGAGCAGCTGCTCGGCCAGGTAGCCGCCGTCCTGGCCGGTGATCCCGGTGATGAGGGCGGTGCGCACCTACAGGCCGTGGAGGAGCTTCTGCTCCTGGACGTCGCTGTCGACCATCATCTGCACCAGTCCGGTGAAGTCGACCTCGGGCTCCCAGCCCAGCGCCTTGCGGGCCTTGGTCGCGTCACCGACGAGCAGGTCGACCTCGGCCGGACGGAAGAACTGCGGGTCCTGGAAGACGTGCTGGTCCCAGTCCTCGATCCCGACGTGGCGGAACGCGACGTCGAGCAGCTCGCGGATGGAGTGCGTCTCCCCTGTGGAGATGACGTAGTCGTCGGCCGTCTCCTGCTGCAGCATCAGCCACATCGCCTTGACGTAGTCGCCGGCGAAGCCCCAGTCGCGCTTGGCGTCGAGGTTGCCCAGCGCGACCTGCTCCTGCAGTCCGAGGCTGATCCGCGCGACAGCCGTCGTCACCTTGCGGGTGACGAACTCCGGCCCGCGGCGGGGGCTCTCGTGGTTGAACAGGATCCCCGAGCTGGCGTGCATCCCGTACGACTCGCGGTAGTTGATCGTCATGTAGTGGCCGAAGACCTTCGCCACGCCGTACGGGGAGCGCGGCCACAGCAGCGTCTCCTCCGACTGCGGGACCTGCTGCACCTTGCCGAACATCTCGCTGCTCGACGCCTGGTAGAAGCGGACCTTGCCGATCTCGTCGCCGGCGTGCAGGCGGGCGGCCTCGAGCATGTTGAGCACGCCCATGCCGGTCACCTCGCTGGTGAGGTGGGCGTTCTCCCAGGAGTAGGCCACGAAGCTGATCGCACCGAGGTTGTAGACCTCGTCGGGCTGGGCCGTGGTGAACGCACGCATCAGGCTCGACAGGTCCAGCAGGTCACCGGTGAGGACCTTGACGTCCGGCAGCACCTCGCGCAGCAGCGGCAGCTTGGGGTTGTTCTGGCCGCGGACCAGCCCGTAGACCTCGTAGTCCTTCTCGAGGAGGAGCTCGGCCAGGTAGAGGCCGTCCTGTCCGGTGATGCCAGTGATCAGGGCTGTCTTGCCCATGCGTCCCGCCGTTCCGTCGTGTCCGGCCTGCAGGCTAGCGAGCCGGCCGCGTCGCCCACCGGGTGAGCGCCGAGTACTCTGCGTCTCCTGCACTGCGGGCGTAGTTCAGCGGCAGAACATCAGCTTCCCAAGCTGAGAACGCGGGTTCGATTCCCGTCGCCCGCTCCGACCGCCCAGCCGCTCGCGCACGGCCCAGGGCTGCTGGGCCGTCCGGCGTACCACATGCTGGTCTGGTGCTTGCCTGAGCAAGGGGTGGCGGGTTACACATCCGCGACCATCCCTTGACCCTCGGAGGCCGTCCGTGCCACGAACTCCTCTCGCCGCCCTCGCCGCGGTCGCCCTCGTGGTGACGCTCGCGCCCGCCGCCGCCGCCGCCCCCGAGGGTGCCTCGCCGGCCGGCCGCGACGCCACCAGCGGCGGGACCGACCTGCGCGAGGCCCCCGGCCGCGCCGCCGCGGACGCGAGCGCCGGCCGCACCGTCGGCCGCGGGCTCGCGCGGGCGTACCCGCGCCAGACCGGGCTCGCCGAGCCGGCCGTCAACGAGGCCGACGCCTCCATCAAGCTCGGCCTGACACCGTTCCACGAGATCGCACCACGGCTGAACGCACTGCAGGCCAAGAGCGATCGGGTCAGCGTCGAGGTCATCGGCGAGTCGGTGCGGGGGCGGGAGCTCTACCTGGTCACGGTGACCAGCCCCGAGACGCCGGGTGAGGCCAAGCAGCAGGACACGCTGCGCCGGTTGATGACGGACCGTCCCGACCAGGCAGCCCGGGACCGCAGCCTCGTGCAGCGCTACAAGGCGCCGCTGTTCATCAACAACAACATCCACGGCAACGAGTGGGAGGGCACCGACGCCGCCCTGCGCCTGGTCGAGGACCTGGCGACCAGCACCGACGCCGAGACCGACGCGCTGCTCGACCGCACCCGCGTCTACACCGTGATCACGATGAACCCCGACGGCCGGGTCGGCAACACCCGCGCCAACGGCAACGGCTTCGACATGAACCGCGACTTCATCACCGCCAGTCCAGCCGGAGGTTCGCGCCGTGCGCCAGGCGCTCATCGACACGCAGCCGCTGGTGATGATCGACCTGCACGGCTACGTCAACGGCACCCTCATCGAGCCGACCACGCCCCCGCACGGGCGAGAACTACGAGTACGACCTGTTCATCAAGCACGCCTACCCGAACGGCCTCGAGATGGAGGCCGCGGTCAACGGCCTCGGCTACACCCTCGAGAAGGACGGCGTGCGGCCGGTCCAGATCCCGTTCCGCGACGACGAGGAGGGCTGGGACGACTGGCCGCCGATCTTCACGCCGCAGTACGCCGCCTTCCACGGCGCGGTGTCGCACACCATCGAGTTCCCGCTCCGGGTCAACAACGCGGCGTACGCCAACGAGACCGAGAAGGAGCTGCGGCGACGTACGGCGATCAACACCGACATCGCCGAGGCGTCGATGCGGGCCTCGCTCAGCTTCCTGGACGCCAACCGCGCCGCCCTGATCGCCGACCAGATCGAGATCTTCCGCCGCGGCGCCGCAGGTGAGGCGCAGCGCGAGGTGCAGCAGGGCCTGTTCGGCCTGCATCGGCCCGGAGGACGTCTACACGACGACCTTCCCCCGCGCGTACGTCATCCCCGTCGGCACCGCCCAGCGCTCGGCGCCCGCCGCCGCCCGGCTGGTCGACTTCCTCGTCGCCAACGACGTGGACGTCGTACGGGCCGACCGCGCCTTCACCGCCGCCGGTCGCACCTACGCCGCCGGGTCGTACGTCGTCGACATGCACCAGGCCAAGCGCGGGCTCGCCAACGTCATCCTCGAGACGGGCAGCGACATCAGCGACAAGGTCGACGCGATGTACGACATCTCGGGCTGGAGCCACCGCCTGCTGTGGGGCGCGGACGTCGCGATCGTCGAGGACGGCGCGCTGGCCGTGCGGGGCAGCGCCGTGACCGCCGCCGGCCCGACCGGGTCCGTCACCGGAGCCGGTGACCTCGCGCTGCGCCTCGACGACGCGAAGGACTTCCTCGCCCTCGACGCGCTGCTCGACGCCGGCACCGCGGTCCGCTTCACCGACGACGGTCAGGCCGTCGTGCCGGCCGCGGCACGGGCCGCTGCCGAGCAGGTCGCCCAGACCTACGGCGTGGTCCTGCGCGCGGCGGACGGCGCGGCCGGCCGGTCGGTCGAGTCCGTCGTCGTCGCCGCCGCGGCCTCCGCGGACGAGCTCTTCGCGCTGGCCGAGATGGGCTTCGAGGTCCGCCCCGTCAACAACACCACCGCGGCGAGCTTCGACTGGTCGTCGGTGGACGTGCTCTACGCCTCCACCGGCCTGAGCGCCACGGGCATGGGTGCGACCGCGCAGGCGGCGCTGCGGGCGTGGCTCGACGACGGCGGCGCGCTGGTCGGGCGGGGCACGACCGCGGCGAACCTCAACCGCGACTTCGGGCTGCTCACGGCGACCCGCGTCGCCGGCCGCACCGACGCCAACGGCGTCGTCGCCGTCACGAACAGCGGAGGTCCGCTGACGGCCCGCGCCACGGGCGAGGCGTTCGTGTCCAGCCCGTCGTGGTTCACCGGCCTCGGCGCAGAGGTCGCGGTCGAGCAGGCGTACGCCACCACCGGCCCGCTGCTCGCCGGCCACTGGCGCCCCGTCGCCAGCACCGGTCTGGGCGGACAGGTCGCGGCGCGTGGTCAGGCTGCGGTGATCCGCGGCGTGGACGAGGAAGGGGCCGGCGTCGCGCTCTTCGGCACCGAGCCGATGTACCGCGCCCACCCGAAGGGCATGTACGCGCAGGTCGGCCGGGCGCTGTACTGGACGGCCCTCGCGGGCTGACCGACCGGACGACCGAGGGCGGCTCTTCGTCGAAGAGCCGCCCTCGGCGTGCGTCCAGGTCCGGCCCTGGGCTCAGCGCGCCTGCGCGTGGTACTCCTCGTTCGGCAGCATGTCCGTCGCCATCGCCATGCGGTTCGTGAAGTTGTACATCGCGGCCACCTCAGCGACGTCCCACGCCTCCTCCTGGCTGAGCCCGACGGCGTACAGCGTCTCCAGGTCGTCGCGGGTCATCTCGCGCGGCGTGCGGGTGAGCTTCTCGGCGTACGCGCAGATCGCGGTGCGCCGCTCGTCGAGGCCGGCGCGCTTCCAGTCCAGGGTGATCCGGTCGCCGAGGACCGGGTCGCCGAGCGCCTCGCGCAGCGCCGCGCCGTGCGCGACCAGGCAGTACAGGCAGCCGTTCGCCATCGACACGACCACGGCGATCATCTCGCGGTCGGCGACCGAGAGGTTCTCCGTCGGGCGGTGGAGGTCCTTGAAGTGCGTGAACCACGCCCGCAGTCGCTCCGGCCGGAACGAGTAGGACACGAAGACGTTCGGCACGAAGCCGACCGCCTCGCGCGCCTTGCGGAACAGCCCCTGCAGGTCCTCCGGCAGGTCCTTCTCCGGCGGGACGGGGAACCAGCTCATGCGACCACAGCCATCCTCGGACCGTACTCCGCACGCTCAGCCGTGCAGCGCGCCGGCCCAACGCCAGTCGCCCTCCGGACCGAGGTGCTCGACGCGCTGCACCTCGGCCTCGGGGCCGTCCTCGTCGACCGCCCACTCCAGGGCGGCGCCGTGGTCGGGGAAGTCCCCCACCTCGACGAGATCTCCCATGGCGTCGAGGAAGCGGTAGCTCGGCACGCCGGTCAGCGTACGGCCGCGGGACCACCGCGCTGTCTCAAGGTGAGACGTGGCCGGGCCACTCGCTGAGCAGGATGGGGGCCTACCCCGGAGGACGACGTGGCAGGTACGGATCCCCCTGACGACGCAGTGGTCTACCGACTGATCTACCGCAGCCGCAACCGGATCCCGCACGAGGACCGGCGGCGAGAGCTCGGCGAGCTCTTCAGCGCCGCGCGTTCCCACAACAAGAAGAACGGGATCACCGGAGCGCTCCTGCTGTCCGACGACGCCTTCGTGCAGACCCTGGAGGGGGAGCAGGACGTCGTGCAGGAGCTGCTGGACCGGATCCGGACGGACCGCCGGCACGACGAGCTCGAGGTCCTGGACACCGGTCTGGTGGACGGCCGGGTGTTCGCCCGCTGGGCGATGGCCAAGGTCGCCGAGGACGAGGACGCCCCCGACATCCCGCTCATCGCGCACGTCGAGGGGATCGCCAAGGCCGCCCCCCGCAGCGCGGCGACGGCCGACCAGGAGAGCGTGCTCGCGGTCATGCGCGACGCCGCCCGAGGTCGCCTGCACGCCTGAGCGGGCCGCACGGCAGGGCCCCCGGCCGGGAAGGTCGGGGGTCCTGTCGTGTCCGACCGGTCGCTAGGTCGAACCGGCTCCAGGGCGCTCGAGGTGCAGCACCGGCAGCTTGTCCAGCGCCGGTCGCGCCATCGCCCCGACCGCGGTGAAGACCACCTGCTGCTGCTCGGTGATCCGGGTGTCGACGACCCCCGACAGCGCGTAGGCGACGGCGCCGGTCTGCCGGACGCTGACCTCGTCGACGCAGGGCTGGCGGGTGGAGGCGACAGCGATGCCCTCCGCGTGCCCGCCCGCGTCCTGCGAGGCGCCGATCGAGAACGACTCCCGCGGGTTCACGACGGGATCGGCTGCGCGGTCCCTCATCTGGAGCAGCGTGCTGTGCCAGCCCACGACGTCGCCGGCCAGGCCGGTCGCCGCGACGTCCTGCTCCGTCAGCCCGGTGCCGCGCGGCCCGGGCGCGAAGCACCGGCCGTACGACAGCACCGCTGTGGTCCAGAGCGCCTCCAGCACGAGCTCGTCCGGCTCGTCCGCCGCCAGCTCGAGCATCAGCCGCTCGCAGCACCGCAGCACGGTCTGCAGGTCCTCGAACAGGGCCGCGAGGTCCGCCAGCGCCAGCGCTGCCGGGGAGCGCAGCAGCTTGACCCGCGACGGGACCTCCGTCGCGCCGGCGGACTGCTCGGGGATGCTCACCCGACCGACGGGCCGAGGCCCAGCGACTGCGGGGTGCTCGCGTCCGGGGAGGGCTGGTGCAGCCCGCCGTCCAGCTCACCGAACTCGGTCATGAGCGCCCGGCTGCCGCCCCACGCCGTCGCCTCCTCGGCGATGAGCGTGTTCGTCGTCAGCAGCAGACCGGCCACCGAGGCGCCGTTCTGCAGCGCGGACCGGCAGACCCGCAGCGGGTCGATGATGCCCATCTCGATCATGTCGCCGTAGCGGCCCTCGAGCGCGTCGAAGCCCTCGTCGACGCCCATCCCGGCGATCGTCGCGATGACCTCCAGCCCGTTGTAGCCGGCGTTGCTCGCGATGAGGAAGGCCGGCTCGGTCAGCGCCCGCCGCACGATGTCGACGCCGATCTGGTAGTCGACGTTGTCGTGCAGCTCGTCGAGCGCCGACGCCGCGTGCAGCAGGGCCACCCCGCCGCCGGCCACGATCCCCTCGGCCATCGCCGCGCGGGTGGCGCCGAGGGCGTCCTCGACCCGGTGCTGCAGCTCGGCCAGCTCGGCGTTGGTCGGGGCGCCGACCTTCACCACCGCGACCTTCCCGGACAGCGAGCCGATCCGCTCGGCCAGGACGTCCTCGTCGACACCGAAGGTGGCCTTCTTCTGCTCGGCCTGCATCTGGGCGATGCGGAAGGCGATGTCCCCCGGATCGCCCGCTCCGCCGATGATCGTCGTCCGCTCCGCAGTGACGCGGACCTGGGTGGCCCGGCCCAGCTGCTCGACCGAGATGGTCTCGATGGTGGAGCCGGAGTGCTTGGACAGCACGGTCCCGCCTGTGGTGGCGGCGATGTCCTCCAGCTTGCGCAGCCGCCGGTCGCCGAAGCCGGGGGCCCGGGTGACGACGCACTGGAACACGCCGTTCACGTGGTTCTGCACCAGCATGCTGAGGGCCGGTCCCTCGACGTTCTCGGCCACCACGAGCAGCGGGCGCGGGGCGCGCATCACCTTGTCCAGCAGCGGCATCAGCTGCGCGATCTTGGTGATCTTCTCGTTGGTCAGCAGGATGTACGGGTCGTCGAGGACCGCCTCCAGGCTGGCCGGGTGCGTGACCATGTAGGGCGAGACGTAGCCGTTGTCGTACTCGAAGCCCTCGACGAAGTCGACCGTCATCCCGGGCGTCGAGGACTCCTCGACGGTGACGATGCCGGTGTCGCCGACGGTGAACAGGGCCTTGGCGATGATGCTGCCGACGGCGTCGTCGTCGTTGGCCGAGATCGCGGCGACCCGCGCGTAGTCCGCCTCGGTGACCACCGGACGCGCGACGCTGCGCAGGTGCTCGACCAGTCGACCGACCGCCAGGTCGATCCCGCGCTTGACGAGCACCGGGTTGCCGCCCGCGCCGATCGCCCGCATCCCCTCGCGGATGATCGCGTGCGCGATGACGGTCGCCGTCGTGGTGCCGTCCCCGACGATGTCGTTGGTCTTGATGGCCGCTTCCTTGACCAGCTGCGCGCCCATGTTCTCGAACTGGTCCGGCAGGTGGATCTCGCGGGCGATGGTGACGCCATCGTTCGTCACCACCGGCGACCCGGTGATCTTCTCGATGATGACGTTGCGGCCCTTGGGGCCGAGCGTCGACCGCACCGCCTCCGCCAGCTGGTCCACACCCGCCAGCAACCGGATGCGGGCGTCCTCACCGAAGACGAGTTCCTTGGCCATGTCCAGCCTTTCGCGTGGTCGAGGGGATCAGGGGACGAGGATGGCGCGGCCGCGGACCTTGCCGGCGTCGAGATCGGCGAGCGCCTCCGTCGCGGCGTCGAGCGGGTAGGTGCTGGTGTGCAGCGTGACCTTGCCGGTCTGCGCCAGCACCATGAGCTCGGCGAGCTCGTTGTAGGTCCCGACGATGTTCCCGATGACGTTGCGCTCGGTGGAGATGATGTCGAGCGTGGGGATCGTCAACGTGCCGCCGTAGCCGATCACGTAGTAGGAGCCGGCCCGACGGGTCATCTCGAACCCCTCGTTCTCGGCGCCTCCTTCGGCCACGAAGTCCAGCACCACGTCGGCACCCGCGCCGTCGGTCAGCTCCTGGACAGCGGCGACGTGCGTGCCGTCCGCGACCACGGTGTGGTGCGCCCCGAGCTGCTCGGCGAGCTTGAGCGCAGCGGGGTTGCGGTCGACGACGACGATCCGCGTCGCGGTGAGGGCGGCCAGGCACTGGATCCCGATGTGGCCCAGACCCCCTGCCCCGACGACGACGCAGGTCGTGCCCGGGTAGAGCAGGGGCAGCGCCTTGCGGACGGCGTGGTAGGCGGTGATACCCGCGTCGGCCAGGGCGGCGACGTCCTTGGGCTGCGTGCTCGGGTCGAGCAGCACGCAGGCCCGCGCCGACGTGAGCAGCAGCTCCGCCATGCCCCCGTCCTCGCTCAGCCCCGGGAACGAGCCGTTCGCGCAGTGCATGTCATCGCCGGCACGGCACGCGCGGCACAGCCCGCAGGTCGGCGTCGGGTGCAGGATGACCGTGTCCCCCACCGCGACGTTCGTGACGGCAGAGCCGATCTCGTGCACCCAGCCGGCGTTCTCGTGGCCGAGCGTGTAGGGCAGGGAGATGCCCGAGCGGCTGTCCCACTGCCCTTCGAGGATGTGCAGGTCGGTGCGGCACACGCCGGCGCCGCCGACTCTCACGATCACGTCCAGCGGCCCGGTGATGGTCGGCTCAGGGACCTGTTCGACGACGACGTCCTGGTGGTAGCCGTGCAGGCGTACAGCCCTCATTCTTCCTCCCCTACTCCAGCGGTCGCGTAGCGGTCACGCAGCATGCCGCGGCAGATGCCGGTGTTGGCCTCCGCTCCCACGGCGGTGAGCCGCGCCTTGCGGAGGTGGAGCGGCAGGGCCGCGACCCCCACCGCCTCACCCGTCACGGGATCGACGAGCAGCGGGCTGCCGTCGTCGGAGGGCAGCCCCAGCTCCGCACGGCGGGCGCGCAACCGCTCCCGGTCAGGGGAGTCGGGGACGTCGCCCAGGGTCAGCTCGGCCAGCTCCTCGCCGCTGCGGCCGGCGGCGATCAGGGGCCGGCAGACGCGGTCGGTGCCGGCCAGCACCGCCTTGCGGATGAAGTCCGCCCGCAGGCTGTCGAGCTCGGACTCGGCGAAGCCGTCGAAGCTGGACACGAACCCGGCCCGCGCGGCCACGCCTCCGTTGATCGCCTCGGAGGCGAAGTGGTCCTCGAGCACGATCTCGGTGCGCAGCACGCCCGGCACGCCGCTGACCGCCTCGTAGGCGTCCGCCACCATGAGGAAGGCGAAGTTGGGCGCGCAGAAGTACGTGGGCAGGCGCAGGTGCACGTCGGCGACGCCGGCTGCGGACACGGTGCACGACGCGACGAACCCCAGCGAGGTGACGGGTTCGTCGAGCTCGGGGTCGCGCACCGTGCCCAACGCGGCCAGCACTGCAGCCGCGTCGGTCACGCGGCCGCACTCACGACATCGCCCCGACGGAGTCCTCCACGAGCTTGGCGTCGTCCTGCGCCGCCGGCGTGCCCGCCTCGGCCGGGAGCTGGTACTCGGCGGGCACCTCGATGTCGTACAGCTTGGCCGCGTTCAGACCCAGGATCTTCTTCTTGCTCGCGACGTTGACCCGCGGGTAGTCCGAGAACGCGTCGCTCTCCGGGTAGTCCCAGTCGACGAAGCCCTCGACCTGCCACTTCGGCTCCCAGATGCCGTAGTCGCTGCCGAAGGTCATCTTGTCCTCGCCGACCCAGAACAGCAGCTCGCCCATCACCTTGGCGAAGAAGTTCGGCCGTGCGTGCATCAGCCCGCCGATGACGACCGACAGCCCGGCGTAGACGTTCGGCTCCTGCGTGGCCATGAAGCAGAAGTCCTCTATGCGAGGCAGTCCCACGTGCTCCACGATGAAGTTCAGCTCCGGGAAGTCCGTGGCTGCGTGGTCGACGTCCGACACGTCGAAGGCGTCCTTGTCCAGCGGCCAGATGGTCGGGCCCTTGTGGACGTGGATGTTCTTGACGCCGAGCTCCTGAGCCCGCGCCAGGAAGCGGTAGGCCTCAGGGTCCTTGAGCGTCCAGCCGCGCGAGCCGTCGAGCCACTCCGCGGTGTAGAGCTTGACCCCCTTCGGCTTCCACCGGGCGACGTCGTCCTCGAACTCCTTCATCGCCGCGTCCCCGCCGCGCGGCTCGAAGCGGCTGTTGACGATGAACTTGCCCGGGTGCCGCTCGGCGAGCTCGCCGTTCTTCTCGGTGGTGTTGAAGCCGTCGGTGTACCAGGACTTCAGGTAGGTCGGCTGGAAGATCGCGACGTCGACGTGGCCGTCCTCGAAGACGTCCTTCATCAGGCCCTCTTCGGAGTACTTCTGGAACCGCTCGATCGGCCAGTGCGTCTCGGCCGGCCCGAGCGACTGGTAGGCGTGGAAGCAGTCGATCCACCCCTTGGCGTAGTTCTCCTGCCCCGGCACCCAGTTCTGCGGACTCGCGTCCCAGTAGTGCATGTGGCTGTCGACCACGAAGTACTTCTCGCCGTCCTTCTCGTACACGGTTCCTCCAGAGGGGTCGTCGGCGTGCGGGAGTGGGTGCAGGTGCAGAAGGAGGCTCAGCCCTTGATCGGGAGGTCCCAGCCGAGGTACTCGGCGGCGTCCTCCGGGCTCGCGAACATGATGGTCCGGTCGTCCTCGTGGATCATCTTCCCGTAGTGCGTGGACATGTTCTCCTCGAACTGGGCGGCGTCGAAGAAGTCCTCCTCCTCGCCGAGCGCCTCGGAGATGTCGGCGTACACGAAGTCCATGCGGTTCTTCGCGTCGACGCGGATCATGGACGGCAGCGGCGTGATCGTCACGCCCTCCTGCTCCTTCATGACCTGCGCCATGACGACCCCGATCTGGTTGTTCATCAGCGTCACGCCGCACATGCCGGACGCGGAGTTGTTCTGGGCGAACGGGCTGGCGGTCGCAGTGCTCACAGCGCGAGCTCCTTCGGGATGTCGAGGCCGAGGTCGGCGAGGATGCCGCTGAAGCGGCTCTTGCAGTGGTCGAGGCCGTCCTCGAAGCGCGGCGGCTTGGCGTCGGGCTGGGACCACAGCGGCGACATGGCCCGAGCCGCCTCGAGGCAGCGCGGCACCCACGTCGAGAGCCACTGACCCATGAGGTCCTTGTTGTGGTCGGCGAACTCCCGGTCGTTCGTGAGCAGCTCGAACAGCGCGGTGGTGTAGCGCAGGTCGCGTGTGGCGTAGTCGTGCTCGCCCGCACCCATCACCGTCGGCGTCACGAAGTCGCCGTTGCGGGGAGCGGCCTGCTGGACCAGGTGGCTGCGGAACAGCTCCCCCACCAGCGGCTCGAAGACGACGTTGACGGCGAAGATCGCCTCGGCCCAGTCGTCGACGCAGGTCAGCTGCTCGGCGACCTTGCGCACTCCCTGCCAGGCCGGGTCGCTGTTCCAGGCCTCCAGGTGGGCGCTCCCGTCGAAGCCCTCGATCTCCTCGCTGAGGGTCAGGTTGTACAGCGCAAGGTCCTGGGCCGTCCGGATCCGGTGCATGGAGTTCACCGACACGGCGTTGTTGTGCATGTTCGTCGGGCAGCGGCGCTGGGCGTTGGCGAAGACGTACAGGCCCAGGCCGTGCTCGACGTGCATCCACGCGCCGACGTGGCTCTCGACGAACTGCTTCCAGTTCGGGTTCCACTGCTCGAAGGCCTTGGTCTGCCGGGCGGCGTCGACGTTGGCGGTGATCTGCCGGACGACGTTCGAGTTGTACTTGTAGAAGGTCAGCTCCCACTCCTCGTTCGGGTCGCGGAACTCGTGCCACCCGTGGGCCGGCCAGTCGTAGCCCTTGCCACCGGAGCCGGGGAAGCGCTCCGGGACCGGACGGTCCGAGCCCCAGGCCTTGAGCGCCGTCCACTCCAGCGGGTAGCCGCCGCGGCCGTCCGCGAAGCCGTAGATCCAGCCCTGTGCGAGGTAGTGCCGCGGGTCGGGCTGAACCTCGACGGTGACGTCCTCGTAGTGGGTCTGCTTGCGCTTCTGCGGCACGAAGTAGTTGTAGTTGCGCGCCGTGGAGTCCGGGAACACCTTGGCACCGGCTTCGGCATCGGTGAACTGGGGCTTCGGGAGGCTGCGCTCGACGGGCTGGTCGACGGTCGTCATGCGGATGCCCTTCCTGGAACTGGGGTGGTCTCGGACTCGCCTGTGGTCGTGAACTTGTCGTAGAAGATGCGACCCTCGGGCGCGCCGAGGTCGTTGAGCACGGTGATGGCGGCCTCGACCATCGGCGGAGGGCCGCAGACGTAGGCGTCCGTGCGACGCAGGTCGGTCTCGTGCTTGCGCACGACGTCGGTGACGAACCCGACCTCGCCGTCCCACGGCTCACCGTCGACCGGCTCGGACAGGGCCGGCACGTAGGTGAAGTTGGCCAGGAGCCCTTCGAGGTCACGCAGCTCCTGCTCGAAGCACAGGTCCCGCTCGGCCCGGGCGCCGTAGTAGAAGGTCGCCTTGCGGGCCGGGTCGCGTTCGGCCAGCGAGCGCAGCACGGACAGGATGGGTGCCATGCCGGCGCCCCCCCGACGAACACCAGATCGGCCGGGCTGTCCCGCAGCGTGAAGACGCCGAAGGGACCGGTGATCGGCAGCTCGTCGCCGACCGAGACCGACGTGTCCAGGTACTCCGAGAAGCGACCGCCCGGGTAGCACTTGATGATGAACTCGAGCCGGCCGTCCTCCTTGGCCGTCACGTTCGCCATCGAGAACGACCTGCTGTCCTCGGTCCCCGGGATGCCGATGTCGACGTACTGGCCCGGGAAGAAGCGGAACTCCTCGGCGTCCGCAGGCAGCTCCAGCACCAGGTGGCGCATGTCGTGCGTGACGTTGTCGTTGGCGACGACCGTCGTCACGGCGCTCTGGATCGGCAGCCCCGACCGGATCATCTCCTCGTCGTAGTTGAGGAGCTCGATCGTCACGTCCTCGTAGACGTGCGCCCGGCACAGCAGCGTGAAGCCCTCGTCCTTCTCGCTGTCGGGCAGCGCGAAGGTGGAGTAGCTGTCGTGCTCGACGTCCTCACCCTCGAGCAGGAAGGACTTGCAGGCGGCGCACTGGCCCTCCTTGCAGCCGTGCATGAGCATGATCCCCTGCTCGGCGGCGGCGCGCAGCACGGTCTGGGTCTCGTCGACCTCGATCTCGATGCCGACGGGCTCGAACCGCACGGTGTGCTTCTCGGCCATGGCTCCTCGCCGTCCGTCCGAAGGTGTCGGGGACCCTCGGGGCCCGGCAGTGCACCGGGCCCCGAGGGGCGGTCTCCTCGCTGCGTCAGGCGCTGACGGGGGCCTTGCCGGCCGGCCCGTGCGCCGTGTAGTCGGCGTGGAAGGCCTTCTTCTCGTCTGCCGTCATCTCGTTGAGCAGGACGTTCGGGCTCTGCAGCGGCGGGCAGCGGCGCAGGTGGTCCAGGGTCCACATCTTCTTCGGGTCCAGGTCCAGGTGCGGCTGCGCGACGAGGGTCTTGCCGTCGTCGCGGACGTAGCCCATGTCGGAGACGACGTCGGCCCAGTTCCAGCCGTGGTAGAGCGTCTCCCACTCGCGCTTGCCGATCAGGCGGCCCATGCTCGGGGTCTCGCGGTCGCCGTAGGTCGGCCGGAACGCCACCGTGTCGGTCCACTTGCAGGCCGCGTGGCAGTAGGTCCGCGTCTGCCCGTCGACCTCGGCCATGACCATGTCCTCGCGGACCAGGCACGGGACCATGCACGTCCAGCAGCGGTGCGGGTAGGCGTAGTCGACGTCCTCGAAGACGATCGGGTTGTGCCCGTTCGGCATCGAGAGGCGGTTGTAGTTCTCCCACCACGCGCCGTACTTGGCGTACCAGCCCGGGTACTTGTACTCGAACCACTCGAAGTCGGTGTCGGTCATCGGGTCCATGCGCCAGTAGTTGGCGACCCAGCCGGTGCAGAAGAACTGCGCGACCTCGTGCACGTAGCCCTTGTTCCAGATCTGGTTCCAGGACTCCTCGATGAGGTCGTGCGGGATGACCAGGCCGTACTTCTCGAGCGGCACGAGGTAGCTGCGGTAGTAGTCGTCGTAGATCCAGCGCCGCCACATCTCGGCATAGCTCTCGCGGTCCTTGCGGCGGTCCTTGGTGCCGTACTCGATGAACGTGCCGATCGCGGCGTCGACGACGCGGTGGTTGTTCCACCAGGCGTAGCGCAGGTCGCGCTCGAGCAGCTCGTGGTTGCCCTCGTCGGCCAGCGCCATGAGCAGCGTCGCGTAGCCGTTGCTGATGTGCCGGGACTCATCTGACTGCACCGAGTGGAAGACCGTGGGCAGCAGGTAGTCGCCGTTCGCGGCCGCCTCAGCCGGCATCGCGACGAACAGCGTGTTGGTGAAGGCGGTCTCGGCCACGATCGTGAGGTAGATGCTGGCCGCGGTGATGGCGTCACCGGTGATGAAGCCCTCGGCGAACTGCCGGCCGATGGTCCCGCAGTAGTCGTTCTGGAAGTTGCGGAGGCTGCTGTTGAAGCCGGCCGGGTCGATGTAGTTGTTCATGTACAGGCGCTTGAGGTTCTGCTGGATCGTCGAGTGGCGGACCTCGTCGATCATCTGGATCGCCTGGCCGTTGTGCAGCTCAGGGTTCGGCACCGTGTTGAACAGCAGCGGCATCGCGCGGGCAGCCGAGATCTCCGGCAGCGGGATGATGGACAGGAAGAGCTTCTGCCACTCCAGCCACCGGGGCTGCACCTGGCGGAACATGTTGCCGCGGATCGCGCCGTCGGCGGCGCCGTAGACGCGGCTGTCCTTCTCCTCCTGCATGGGGAAGTAGGACCGCAGGACCTGCTTGAGCGGGTCCTTCTTCTTGGCCTTCGAGAACGTGTAGTCCGTGCCGTACTGGGAGACCGGCTCGTGGTACAGCGGCTCCCAGGCCAGCTCCTGGATCTTCTGGTGCGCCTTGGCCACGCTCTGTCGACTCATGGGCTTCCCTCCTGTTGGCTGCCTCGCTGGGCGCCAGCAGACCCGACCGGTGGGGGGTCAGCGGTCTCACCCTGAGACACCTGCTGTGACCCAGGTCACCGGTCGCCGAGGACGGCCTCGCGCAGCGTGGCCAGGTGCTCGCGGATGTCACGGACCACCTGCCGGTTGCCCTCGGCCGCGGGTTGGACGCCCAGCGCGCGCAAGAGGGCGGCCGCCGGCTCCCCCGGGTCACCGGTGGCGCCGAGGACCGGGTGCAGCCCCTCCTTGGCCAGGTGGGAGAAGACCAGGTTGACCACCGACCACGGGTTGTAGGTCTCGACCTCGGCCGGCTCGGTCATGCGGTGCCTCCGCTGCACGCTGAGCGGGGCGACGGGGTGCCGGGCCGCGGGTGCCGTCCCGTCCTAGCGGCGGTCCGCGGCCGCGGCTGTCTCATCCTGAGACATGTGACATCGGTCTCGATCGTGCGATGGTGGCGTCGCCCGCGTCCCGCAGCCGTTGCCCGTGCGTTGCCGACGTACCGGAGGACCTACGAGGTGTCCCACCACGCACCTACCCCGGCGAGCGAGGGGCCGGAGCTCGCCCTGGCCCGCGAGCGGTTCCTGCAGGTCGAGACGCTCCAGCCGCGGGGTGTCCGGCAGTCCATCTTGGCGTCCTGGTGGCGATCGCGCGAGTCGAACGTGTCGGCGGACCGGCTCGAGCTCAAGTACGTCCGCGACCCCAACCTGGACACTCCCCTGACGCGGAGCGCGGACCCCGTCCTGCAGCACCTGCGCGACCAGCTCGACGGACAGCCGCTGGCCATCGTGCTCACCGATCCGAGCGGCGTCGTGCTGAGCCGGCACACCGACGACAAGGCGCTCGAGCGCCATCTCGACCGCGTCCACCTCGCACCCGGCTTCAGCTACGCGGAGACCAGCGCCGGCACCAACGGCATCGGCACCGCGCTGGAGGCCGGCCGCGCGATGCGGGTGTTCGGGCACGAGCACTACGCCGAGAACCTCGAGGACCTCGCGTGCGCCGGAGTGCCGGTCCGCCACCCGATGTCGGGCAAGACCGTCGGTGTCCTCGACCTGACGTGCTGGCGGCGCGATGCCGGACCCCTGCTCATGACGCTGGCCAAGACGACGGCAGAGCAGATCCGCCAGGCGCTGCTGACCGACGCGGGGATCCGGGAGATGGACCTGCTGCACGCCTACATGCGCGCCTGCCGGCACTCCAGCGGGATGGTGTTCGCCCTCAACAACGACGTCGTGATGATGAACGACACCGCCCGGCAGACCCTTCCTGCCGGGGACCAGCCGGCGCTGCTCCGGCACGCGGCCGAGGCCCTGGCCGAACGACGTCCGTCGGAGGTGGTCGACCTGCCATCGGGCGTGCAGGTCCGGCTGACCCTGCGCCCGGTGCAGACCGACGGCGGGCTCGCCGGCGGGGTCGTCGACGTCAAGCTGACCGAACCCGCGGCGACCGCGCCGGCGGGAGGTCACCTCAGCCGGATGCTGCTTCCCGGCCTGGTCGGCAACGGCCCGCTGTGGAGACGGGCGTGCGCGGAGGCGGAGGCGGTGCGTCGTGCCGGCCGCTGGCTCATCCTCGAGGGAGAACCCGGCAGCGGCCGGACCTCCCTCGCGCAGGCGGCCAGCTCGCGCGTCGACCCCGGTCACGGCTGCACCCTGCTCGAGGCCCCGTCCTCCATGCACGCCGCGTGGATGAAGGAGGCTCAGCGCACGCTCGCCGCCAAGCAGGGCGGGATCGTCCTGCGCCACCTCGACCTGCTCCCGCAGGCGGCCCTGCGGGTGCTGACCGCCTGCCTGGAGCAGACCGCGCAGCGGCCCGAGGTCTGGGTCGCCGTCATCGCCCCCGAGCGCCCGCCGTCCGCTGAGCTCTCGCAGCTGCTGCGGCTCTTCCCCAGCACCGTCGAGGTCCCACCGCTGCGCCACCATCTCGAGGACGTCGAGCAGCTCGTGACCTTCTTCCTGCTGCGACTGGGCTGCGGAGGCCAGCTGGCCTGCTCGACCGAGGTCATGCAGCTGCTGCTGCGCTACACCTGGCCGGGCAACGCCAGCCAGCTCCTCGACGCCCTGCGCCACGTCCTGCGCCACCGGCGCACCGGCGTGGTGCAGATCAGCGACCTGCCACCGGAGATCCAGTCGCTGAGCAAGCGCCGGCTGACCACGCTCGAGTCCCTCGAGCGCGACGCCATCGTCATGGGTCTGCTGGACGCGCACGGCAACAAGGCCGAGACCGCCCGCGCGCTCGGCATGTCCCGGGCGACGGTCTACCGCAAGATCCGTGAGTACGGGATCATGAGCTGAGCGTCAGTGCCCGAGCGGGTGCGGCTCGTGCCCGGCTTCCAGCAGGAACCGGTCTCGCCACGAGACGTGGTCGGGCAAGGGCATCGGCGGGCGGAAGTACCCCCGGGCGCGCCAGGCGTGGGCATCCGGAGCGGTGAGCTCCCACAACGGCCGAGCCAGCTCCTCGGGCAGCGGGCAGGCGGTCGAGCCCAGGTAGGCCGCGACGTAGTGCGCGAGCAGGGCCCGCTCGACCGTCGCCTCGAGCAGCAGGTCGTCCACGGCGATCCGGTCCGTTCCGTCCTGCACCTGCTGCTCGCGGTCGACGACCCGTGCTGCCGCCCCGCACGCAGCGGCCGCATGCGCAGGCACCGGGTCGGCACTCGCCGGCACCACGACCGTGGCACCGGTCAGCAGGGAGGCGACGCGCACCTCGTCGCGCACGTGCCGCTCCACGGCCTCGCCCAGCGGCTCCGCACCCGGCGCGCGGGCGTGCATCGGCGGCAGCTCGATCGCCCGGTCATGCGGACGGACCCGAGCGAGCACCTCCACCAGCATCCGCTCGCACGCCAGGAACAGCTCGGCCTCGGGGATCACGGTGCGCTCATGACCCGGGGCCGGACGGCTCGGTCGGTGTCCGGCTGAAGCGCAGGAACGACCGTGACGGCGTCGGACCCCGCTGCCCCTGGTAGCGCGAGCCGTAGACGTCACTGCCGTACGGGTGCTCGGACGCCGAGCTCAGCCCCATCACGCAGATCTGGCCGATCTTCATCCCGGGGTAGAGCTTGATCGGCAGCGTCGCGACGTTGGACAGCTCCAGCGTCACGTGGCCCGAGAAGCCCGGGTCGATGAAGCCGGCCGTGGAGTGCGTCAGCAGCCCGAGCCTCCCGAGCGAGCTCTTGCCCTCCAGCCGGCTCGCCAGGTCGTCGCCCAGCGTGATGACCTCGAGCGTGGAGCCGAGGACGAACTCGCCCGGGTGGAGCATGAACGACTCGTCGTCGCGCACCTCGACCAGCTCGGTGAGGTCGTCCTGCTGCAGCGCCGGGTCGATGTGGGTGTAGCGGTGGTTGGCGAAGACGCGGAAGAACCGGTCCAGCCGCACGTCGATGCTGCTCGGCTGGACCATCGCCTCGTCGTACGGCGACAGCGCCATGCGGCCGGAGGCCAGGGCGGCTTTCAGGTCACGGTCGGAGAGCAGCACCCGCGGACCCTATCGGCGCGCGAGCCCCAGCAGCGGGAGCCGGTCCGCGTACCGCCGCAGCCCCTCGGCGACGACGTCCGGCCGGGTGGCGTACCACGGCCCGCTGCGCCTCGACGACGGTCGCCGCCGTCGACCGGCTCGCCGCCGACCAGCCAGTGCTCCCGGGCCAGCGCGACGTCCAGCCCGAGCGCCTCCAGCACGCCCCGCTCCAGCGGCGCGCGGATCCCGCCGAGCAGCACCCGCTCGGGCTCGGGGGCGTCGACCGGTACCCCGAGCGCCTCCTGCACCCGCCGGGCCAGCGCCACCAGCACCCCGTTGCCGGGGTGGTTGAGCACGTGCACCGCGTCGACGCCGAAGGACGGCAGCAGGTCCGACACCGCCACGTCGCAGTCGCGCGCCTCGCGCCGGGCCAGCTCGGCGCGGGACGCCGCAGCCGCTGCCGGGAGGTCCGGGTCGACCGGTGACGAGGCCGGTCAGCGTGCGCAGGTCGTGGTACGGCACGACCGGCGGCTCGGCGCCGTCCGGCACGCGCACGATCGCCTGCCACGGGTGCACCGCCATGTCGCGCACGATCGGCACCCGTACGACCGACGCGCCGGGCGCCAGCCGCGCCGCAGATCTCGGCGGTCCCCAGCGGCAGCCCGCGGTAGCCGTCGCGCACCGGCTGGGCGACCAGCAGCGTGCAGCGGGCGAGCAGCGCGTCGAGCGCCGGCAGGTCCTCGGCGGTGAGCTCGTGCACCGGCGGCAGCCGCACCAGCTGCCACGGCAGCCCCGGCGACCCCGCCAGCACCACCCGCAGCGCCTCCGCCTGGCAGTTGCCGTGCACGAGCCCCAGCGGGACGGCCGTCCGACACGGGTCCGTCGTAGAAGTCCGCGTAGTGCTGGCGCCGGGTCACCCCTCGTCCCTGCCCACCTGCACCCTGCGTGGTGCGCGCGACACGTCACGTGTGACGGAAGCGTGTCGAGCCCCCCTCCGGGTAGGGGGGCCCTTGCTGTCTCAAGGAGGTGCCCATCCCTGCCCCGCTGCGCATCGCGTCCCTGCCGTGCGACCACCCGTACGTCCGCCACCTCGCCCCCGTGCGCGGTGACGCGGACGTCGTCCGCCTGCCCGACCCGCCGGTCCCCGGCGCGCCCGCCGGCCAGTGGTGGCCCTCGCCGCTGCTCGAGCCGTCCTGGTGGCACGCGCACGCCGCAGAGGTCGACCTCCTGCACGTGCACTTCGGCGTCGAGCACCGCACCGCCGACGAGCTGCGCGCCCTGACCGGGCTGCTGCGCACGCTCGGCGTCCCGCTGGTCCTCACCGTCCACGACCTCGTCTGCCCGCACCTGGTCGACCAGGCGCCGTACGAGCAGGCGCTCGACGTGCTGGTCCCCGCAGCGTCGGCCGTCCTCACCCTCACCCCCGGTGCCGCAGGCGAGATCGCGCGGCGCTGGGGCCGCGAGGCCGTCGTCCTGCCGCACCCGCACGTCGTCCCGCTCGACCGCATGGCCCAGCCGCGTCCGGCGCACGACGGCCTCGTGGTCGGCCTGCACGCCAAGCCCCGCGCCAGCAACGACCCCGACGCCGTCCGCCCCGAGCTCGAGCGCGCCGTCGCCGCTCTGCCGGGCGCCCGCCTCGCCGCCAGCCCGGCCCGGCGGCTGGCCGACGACGAGCTGTGGGACCACCTCGCCTCCCTCGACGTCCTCGTCCTGGCCTACCGCTCCGGCACGCACTCGGGCTTCGTCGAGGCCTGCCACGACCTGGGCACGACCGTCGTCGCCCCGCACGTCGGCTACCTCGCCGAGCAGCAGCCGCTGGTGACGCTACGACCTCGACGTGCCCGGTTCGCTGACCGCCGCGCTGCGCGAGGTGCACGCCACGCGGCCGCACTGGCAGGCCGACCCCGCCGACCGCGCCGCGCAGCGCGCGACGCTCGCGGCTGCCCACACCGCCGTCTACCGCGGGGTGCTGTCCGAGGCGGTGGCGGCATGAGGATCGGTCTGGTCGCCTCCGCGCGCTTCCCCATCATCGAGCCGTTCGCGGGCGGTCTCGAGGCCCACACCTGGTCGCTCGCCCGCGGGCTGCGCGCGCGCGGCCACGACGTGACCGTCTTCGCCGCCCCCGGCTCCGACGCGACGCTCGGCGCCCGCGAGCTGCAGGTCCGCTGGCCGACCATCAGCGACACCGCGCGCGCCGACGTCAGCATGAGCCCCGAGTGGTGGCTGCAGGAGCACCACGCCTACCTCTCGCTGATGCTGGAGCTGCGCGGCGCGGGCCTCGACGTCGTGCACAACAACTCGCTGCACTACCTGCCGGTCGCGATGGCCGCCTCCCTCGACACCCCCGTCGTCACGACGCTGCACACGCCGCCCACGCCGTGGCTCGAGTCGGCCATCCAGGCGCCCGAGCGCTGCCCCGTCACCTTCGCCGCGGTCAGCCAGCACACCGCCGACGCCTGGCGGCACGTCGTCCCGGACGCGCACGTCGTGCACAACGGCATCGACGTCGACCGCTGGCGGCAGGGACCGGGCGGCGGCCCGGCTGTCTGGTCCGGTCGGCTCGTGCCCGAGAAGGGCGCGCACCTCGCCGCGCGCGCCGCCGCTCTCGCAGGAGTCCCGCTGCGGCTGGCCGGTCCGCTCCTGGACCGCCGGTGGTTCGACGCCGAGGTCCGGCCGTGGCTGTCCGACGACATCTCCTACGTCGGGCACCTGCGCACCGACGAGCTCATCACCCTGGTGGGCAACGCCTCGGCCACGCTCGTCACGCCCTGCTGGGAGGAGCCGTACGGCCTGGTCGTCGCCGAGTCCCTCGCGTGCGGCACGCCTGTGGCCGGCTTCGCACGCGGCGCGCTCCCGGAGCTCGTCGACAGCCGGCACGCCCGGTTGGTCCCGCCGGGCGACGTCGACGCGCTCGCGCAGGCGCTGCGCGAGGCCGTGCACCTCGACCGCGACAGCGCTCGCGCGCAGGCCGTCGAGACCTGCTCCGTCGACGCGATGATCGACGCGTACGAAGACCTCTACGCGAGCCCGATCGCCGAGCGGGCGGCGTGATCGGCTGGTACGTCCACGCGCACGGCCGCGGCCACCTGCAGCGGCTGCAGTGCGTCGCCGCGCACCTGCGGACCCCGGTGACCGCGCTGTCGTCGCTGCCCAGGCCGGACGACTGGGACGGCGAGTGGGTGCAGCTCCCCGACGACCTCCCGACCGGCACCGACACCGACCCCACCGCCGGCGGCACGCTGCACTGGGCCCCGCTGCACCACGCCGGCCTGCGCGACCGATCCGCCGCCATCGCGACCTGGATCGCCGACGCGCGACCGGCTCTCGTCGTCGTCGACGTCTCCGTCGAGGTCGCCGTGCTGGTGCGCACGATGGGCGTCCCGGTCGTCGTCGCTGCGATGCGCGGCGACCGCGCCGACCGCGCGCACAGCACGGCGTACGACCTGGCCGACGCGCTGCTGGCGCCATGGCCGGCCGAGCTGCCGGAGCCGTGGCCGCAGCGCTGGCTGCAGAAGGCCTGGCACGTCGGCGGTCTCAGTCGCCTCGACGATCGCGAGCCGACGTCGGCGCCGGGCGGTCGGCGCGTCGCCGTGCTGTGGGGCTCGGGCGGCAGCGAGGTCGGCCTCGACGACGTCGCGGCCGCAGCCGCCGCCAGCCCCGGCTGGACCTGGGACGACCGCGGCATGCGCGGTACAGCGACCGACCCGTGGGCCCTGCTGCAGGACGCCGACGTCGTCGTCACGCACGGCGGTCAGAACGCCGTCGCCGAGGTCGCCGCCGCGCGCCGTCCGGCCGTCGTCGTGCCGCAGGAGCGTCCCCACGACGAGCAGCACGCGACCGGAAGGGCCCTGCACGCAGGAGGTCTCGCCCTCGTACGACCGACCTGGCCGGACCCTGACGAGTGGCCCGCGCTGCTGGAAGCCGCTGCGCAGCACGACGTCTCGCTGTGGTCGCGCTGGTCGAGCGGCCGTGGCGCATCCCGTGCGGCCGCGCTGCTCGACGCGCGGGTGGAGGCGCTGTGCGCACCGCGGTAGTCACCATCGCCAGCGGTCGGCACGACCACCTCGCCGCGCAGGCCGCCGCGCTCGCGCGCAGCAGCGTCGCGCCGCTCGTCCACGTCGTCGTCGCGATGGACGACCCGGAGCTGTCGAACGAGGTCGTGCCGGACGCCGACGTCGTGCACGTGCCGCGCGTCGACGGCCGCCTGCCCCTCGCCGCCGCGCGCAACGCCGGCGTCGCGCGCGCACGGGGCCTCGGCGCCGAGCTGCTCGTGCTGCTCGACGTCGACTGCCTGCCCGAGCCGGAGCTGCTCGCCCGCTACGCCGAGGCGGCCGCAGCCCACGACGGCGTCCTGTGCGGACCGGTCGGCTACCTGCCGCCGCGACCGCCCGGCGGCTACCCGCTCGACGGGCTGCGGGCGCTCGCCCCGCCGCACCCGGCCCGGCCCGTCCCCGCCGACGACGAGGTGCTGCGCAACGACGACCCGGACCTGTTCTGGTCGCTGTCCTTCGCCCTGACCCCCGCGACGTGGGACCGCGTCGGCGGCTTCTGCGAGGACTACACCGGCTACGGCGGCGAGGACACCGACTTCGGCTGGAGCGCCGTCGCGGCGGGCGTCGACCTGTGGTGGGTGGGAGGTGCCTGGGCGTTCCACCAGCACCACGGCCCGGGCGGCCCGCCCGCCCAGCACCTGCACGACGTCGTGCGCAACGCCGGCGTCTTCCACGACCGGCACGGACGCTGGCCGATGCAGGGCTGGCTCGACGACTTCGCCCGGCAGGGCCTCGCTCGGCTCGACGACCGCACCGGC
The DNA here is from genome assembly GCA_963844295.1 of uncultured Actinomycetota bacterium. Classification (GTDB taxonomy): domain Bacteria; phylum Actinomycetota; class Actinomycetes; order Mycobacteriales; family SCTD01; genus SCTD01. Next base: position 260,147 of record CAWJNR010000002.1, read on the forward strand.
CGGTGGGTCGTCGCGTGAGGGTCCTGGCATGAAGGTGCTCGCCGTCGTGCCCGGTCCACCGACGCACGGCGTCGTGCTGCACGCCCTGTCCGTCGGCCGCGCGGTCGGCGCCGACGTGCAGCGCGACCTGGCACCGGCACGGGGCGCGCCCGACGTCGTGCACGTCCCGTTCACCGACGCGCTGTGGGGTCCCGACATCGGCTCCGCCGCAACCGCTTTCGAGAGCTGGCGCGCGCAGGTGGGCGCCCCCGTCGTCGTCACCCTGCACGACGTCCCCGGGCTCGACGCCGATCCTGCCCGCGACGCCCGGCGCCGCGCCGGCTACGCGCGGGTCGTCGCCGCCGCCGATGCCGTCGTCGTCTGCAGCGCGCACGAGGCCGACCGGCTCGACCCGCGCCCGGTCGTCGTCCCGCTGCCGGTGGAGCCGCTGGCCGCGCCCGGGTCCCCCGCCCGCCTGGGCCGACCGCACGACGCTCGGGGTGCTCGGCTTCGTCTACCCCGGCAAGGGCCACGACCGCGTGCTCGACGCAGCGGCCGGCACCGGCGCGGCGGTCGTCGCGGTGGGTGCCCCCAGCCCCGGCCACGAGGGCCTGGTCGACCGGCTGCACGCGCAGGCCGACGCGCTCGGCGTCGAGCTGCTCGTCACCGGTGCGCTGTCCGAGCCGGACCTGCACGCGGCCGCCCGCGCGGTCACCGTGCCCGTCGCCGCCTACGCGACCTCCGGCGCCTCGGCGTCCCTCACGACCTGGCTCGCGGCAGGCCGACGTCCGGTCACCACCCGGACCCCGTACGCCGACGAGCTCACGGCAGACGCGCTGCTGCTCACCGACGACCTGGCCCAGGGCGTGCGCGCCGCTCTGGCCGACCCCGCCACCACGTGGCGACCCGCCGCTCCCGGCCCGGACGTCGCCGCCGCGCACCTCGCCGTCTACCGCTCGGTGCTCCGGTGAGCAGCTGGCAGCTGGTGCCGGGCAACCGCTGGGACCTGCTCGAGCCCGCGCCGCCGCCCACCGTGACCGTCGTCGTCACGCACTACGAGCAGCCGGCGCAGCTGGCGCGCACGCTGACCGCGCTGGAGCGGCAGGACCACCCCGTCGAGCAGGTCGTGGTCAGCGACGACGGCTCGGCCACTCCGCCGGAGGTGCCGGCCCACGTGCGGCTGGTACGCCAGGAAGACCGGGGCTTCCGCGCAGCGGCGGCTCGCAACCTCGGGGCCGCCGGGGCGACGTCCGACGTGCTGGTCTTCCTGGACGCCGACACCGTCCCGGAGCCCCGCTTCGTGGGGGCGCTCGTCCGGCGCGCCGCGGCCAGCCCGGACGTGCTCGCCGTCGGGCGGCGCCGGCACGCCCACCTGTCCGGCAACGGGGACGAGCTGCCCGAGCCGCAGTGGCTGGTCGACGGCTACGCCGCGAGCCGGGACCTGCTCGACGCCGACGGGCGGAGCTTCCGCTACGTCATCAGCGCCGTGCTGGCGGTGCGCCGGGAGCTGTTCACCGACCTCGGCGGCTTCGACGAGCGCTTCGTCGGCTACGGCGGCGAGGACTGGGACCTGGGCTACCGCGCCTGGAACGCCGGCGCCGTGCTGGTGCACGAGCGCGACGCCGTCGCCTGGCACGACGGACCTGACTGGGCCGGCCGACCCGAGGACAGGGTCGCGAAGGACGCCGAGACCGCCCGGCTGGCCGCGGTCATCCCCGAGCCCCAGACCCGCGGCGTCCCGCTGGCGGGGGCACTGCCGGACGTCCTGGTCGACCTGCCCGCGCACGACCCGCGCGCCGTCACGGCGCTGCTGCGCTCCGCGCACCGCGACCTGCAGGTGCGCGTCCCCGAGGCCGGCCTGCTGCACGCGGGCGCCGTCCGCACCGAGCGGTGGACCACCGACCAGCTCGCCCGCGCGCGGGTGCACCTCCGGCTGGACGAGCCGGTGGCGCTCGGCCCGGACGTCCTCCCGGAGCTGGTCCGCCGGCTGACCGCCGACGGGCTCGGCGAGGTGGTCCTGCGCGTCGACGGGCGCCGCGTCGGCTCCGCCACCAGCACCCGCGCCGCCGGCCGCGCCCGGCGGTGGGCCGGTCGCGCCGACGACGTCGTCGGGCGCTGCTTCGGGCGCGAGGAGCGCGAGGTGGCGGTCGTGCCGCCGCGCGACGACCTGGCCGGGTTCCTCGCCGCTCCCTGGTAGACCACCGCCGGGGCTCCGGTCGGACCGTCACCTGACCGACACGTCGATCGGGCAACCCGTCCGGCGGCCCAGCCGTCAGACACCGGTGGGACGTCGTCGAGCAGCGCAGGAGGTCGGTCAGGTGCGGGGCAGGGTCGTGGCAGGAGCGGCGGCGGCGGCGCTGGCCACCGTGGCGGTCGGCGGCGGCGCCGTCGTGCTGGCCCGGTCCGGTGAGGCGCTGCCCGGCACGACCGTGGCCGGGGTCGACGTCGGCGGGACCGGCCGCACCGCCGTCGAGCGCGTCGTCCGCAGCCTCAGCGACGACCGCACCACCGGGGTGCTGCCCGTGCAGGCCGCCGACGTCGACGCACCCGTCGCCCGCTCGCTGGCCGAGGTCGACGTGGCAGCCACGGTGGACCGGGCGCTGTCAGCCGGCCGCCGCGGCCCGGTGGACGCGGTCCTCGGGCCGCTGCTCGGCGGGCTGCTGACCGACGAGCAGGAGCAGGAGGTCGAGCTCGTGCTCGACGTCGACGAGCCAGGGCTCCGCGACCGGCTGGAGGAGGTCGCGGGGGCCGTCGACCGGCTGCCGACTGACGGCGGCTTCACCGTCGACGGCACCACGGTCACCGCGGTCCCGCCGCAGGACGGTCGCACCCTGGCGACCGGCGCGGCGCTCGACGACGTCGCCGCCGCCCTGCGCGACGGCGCGCCGGGACCGGTCGTCCTGCCGGTGGAGGAGGTCTCCCCGACCGCCAGTCCTGCCGACGTCGAGCGGGTCGTCGCGCAGGCCCGCGCCGCGCTCGCCGCTCCGTACTCCCTCGTGCTGGAGGACACCGCGCTGCGGGTCTCCCCGGAGCGGCTCGCGCCGCTGCTGTCCTCCGCCGTCGTCGACGGCCGGCTCGCGCTGCAGGTCGACCGGGCCGGGCTCGCGGAGGTCGTCTCGGCCCGGGCCGCGAGCATCGACCGCCGGCCCGTCGACGCGGCCCTCGTCCCCGTCTCGCCGCCGCCGGCCGTCACCACGCAGGGCGACCTGACGTGGGCGCCGCAGCCGGCGCAGCTCAGCGTCCGGCCCGGCGCACCGGGGCTCGCCGTCGACGTGCCGGCCGCGACCGAGGTGCTGCTGCAGGCCGTGCTGTCCGGCGACCCGGCGCCGCGCCCGCTGCCGGTGCAGGTCACCCCTCCGGCGCTGTCGACCGAGCAGGCGCCGTCCGCCGGGATCACCAGCCTGCTCGGCACCTTCACCACCTCCTTCACCGCCGGGCAGCCGCGGGCGACCAACATCCGCCGCATCGCCGAGCTCGTGGACGGCGCGTACATCGCGCCAGGACAGACGCTCTCGCTGAACGACACCGCCGGTCGCCGCACGACGGCGCGCGGCTTCGTCGCCGACGGTGCGATCGTCGACGGCGAGCTCACCGACGAGGTGGGCGGCGGCGTCTCGCAGTTCGCGACGACGCTGTTCAACGCGGCGTTCTTCGCCGGGCTGCCGATCCCGGAGCACAAGCCGCACAGCTTCTACATCTCGCGCTACCCCGCCGGCCGCGAGTCGACGGTCTACTTCGGCCAGATCGACGTGAAGGTCCGCAACGACACCGCCACCGGCATCTCGGTGCACACGAGCTCGACGCCGAGCTCGGTCACCGTCGCCCTGTACGGCGACAACGGCGGGCGGCAGGTGACGTCGACGAGCGGTGCGCGCGAGCCCCGGGAGGACGGTGGCTTCCGGATCTCCGTGACGCGCACCATCACGGGTGGCGACGGCCGCGGGGAGCGCCGGGTCTTCCGGACGTCGTACGACCCGGCACCCGAGGACTGAGCCGGTACGGGTCTTCCCTGCCGGCACGTCCTGCGCCACAGTGGACGCGTCGCGAGCGGTTGCGACCCTGCCCCTGGAGTGCGCTGTGCCCCTGACGACGTCGGTCCTCTACGACGAGGGGGTCGCCCTGCTCGCGCTCGAGGGCGAGCTGGACCTCGCCGTCAGCGGGCTGCTGGACGCCGCCGTCCGCCGGCTGCTCGACGACGGGCTGCGGCTGGTCGTCCTGGACATCGGCGGGCTGTCCTTCTGCGACTCGAGCGGCCTGGGCGCCCTGCTGCGCAGCTCCCGCACGGTGCAGACCGCCGGCGGCACCTGCCTGGTCGCGGGGGCCCGCGGCGCGGTGCTCCGCCTGCTCGAGCTGACCAGCATGGAGCAGGTGATCTCGCTGGTGGGCGACGTGCAGCCGGCCCTCGTCCAGCTGCGGAGCATGGTCCCCGAGCCGGACCGGTAGCCCTCAGCCGGCGAGGGCCCTCGCGAGCCACCAGGCCCCGGCGCAACCGCCCACGCAGACCGCGACGCTGCCCAGCACGTTGCCGGTCGCCGCGCGCAGCGACCCCTGCTGGGCCAGCCGCACGGTCTCGAAGCCGAAGGTGGAGAAGGTCGTCAGCGCCCCGCACAGCCCGACGCCGAGCAGCGGCAGCACCCACCCCGGCCCCGGCTCGGCGGCCAGGGCGCCCGCCGTCGCCCCGAGCAGGACCGACCCGAGCGCGTTGACGGTGAGGGTGCCCCACGGGAAGTCCCGGTCGTGGCGGGACGAGACGAGCAGGTCGACCAGGTAGCGCAGCGGCGCGCCGACGGCGGCGCCGAGCAGCACCAGCAGGAGCGTCACCTGCGTCGCCTCGCGGCCAGGGCCAGCCCGCCGGCGAGCATGCCGAGCTGCACCGCGACCAGCCCGCCGACGACGCTGCCGAGCAGGTACACCGACGCCGTCCCGGCGTGCCCTCCGGCGAGCAGGTCGCGGACCTCCAGGGCGTACGCGGAGAAGGTCGTGTAGCCGCCGAGCAGGCCGACGCCGAGCAGCGGCCGCAGGTAGCGCGACGCCGGCCGCGTCGCGGTGAGCACGACCACGAGCGCACCCAGGGCCAGGCAGCCGCTGACGTTGACGGCCAGGGTCGCCCAGGGCAGCTCACCAGCCGCGCGGGGCACGGCCTCCGTGATCGCGTGGCGCAGCCCGCCGCCGGCGGCGCCGCCGACGGCGATGACGGCGAGCACGTCGCGCCGGGACGCCACCGCGTGCCAGGCCCGGCGCGTGCCGCGGACCCGTTCCTGCGGGACGAGGTCCGGGTCGACCGGGAGGCCGGGACCGCCCGTCGTCACCGCCGGGGGACGCCGGCCAGCACCAGGTCCGCGACCCGCCGCGGCAGCCAGGCGAAGGCGAGCACCGGCGTCATCCGCCGGGGCGGCACGACGTGCTGCCGGCCGGCCTCGACCCCGTCGAGGACCGCGGTGGCCACCTCCGCAGGCTCGACCAGCCGGGTCAGCCGCAGCGCCAGGAACCGCTTCATCACGGCGTTCGTGAGCCGGTGCTGCTCGATGTCGTCGTACATCCCGGTGTCGACCGGCCCGGGCTCCACCAGCGTGGTGCCGACGCCGGTGCCGCGCAGCTCGAGTCCGCACGCCCGCGTGGAAGTGCGAGAGCCCCGCCTTGCTGCTGGCGTACGGCACCAGGCCGGGCCCGATCACGGTGGAGAAGCCGGACGAGACCGTGACCAGGTGACCCGAGTCCGCGGGCGACCATGGCCGGCAGGGCCTGGTTCACCAGGTCGACGGGGGCGAGCAGGTTCACCTCGTAGAGCTGCCGGACCTGCTCGCGCGGTCACCTCGAGCAGCCCGCCGAGGGCGTCGGTCCCGGCGCAGTTGACCAGGACGTCGACCGACCGGCCGGCCTGCTCCTGCGCGCGGGCCACCAGCCCGTCACGGGCGTCAGGGTCGCTCAGGTCGCAGGGCAGCGCGTGCCCGTCCAAGGCCGAGGCCTGCTCGGCCAGCGCGTCGGCAGAGCGGGCCACGAGGGTGACGGTGGCGCCGCGGCCGGAGGCGAGCGAGGCGATCGCCGCGCCGATCCCCCGCGAGGCGCCGGTGACGAGGACGTGGGCACCGGGGAGCTGCATGCCGGTCAGCCTGCCCCACCGGGCGGCCGCCGACGCGCGTCAGCTCTGGAGCTGGGCGAGCAGGCGGCGCAGGTAGGAGGAGCGGGCCTCGGAGAGATCGGCCGGGGCGGGACCGGTGAGCAGCCGCCCGGCCCGGGACAGCCGGTCGGCCTCGTCGACGGCGTGCGAGTAGTCGCGGACCAGCTCGGCGTCCTCGCGCCGGATGGTGAGCGCGAGGTCGACGCGAGGCTGCCCTGCGGAGACCGCGACGGCGAGCTGGTGCTTCACGTCGGCGCGCACGGCGTCCATGCCGGAGGCCGCCTGCAGCACCGACCGCGCCACGCGCAGCGCCTCGTCCGGGGCGTCGTCGTCGGCGGCGAGCAGGCACAGCTCGCGCAGCAGCCCCTCGACGTGGGCCTCGGCGCGGGCGACCAGGTCGGTGTCGATGTCGGTGAGCACGATGCGCACCTGCTCGAGGGCCGGGTCCTCGGCCAGGTCGTCGCCCCACGCGGCGAGCAGCGCGTCGACGTCGGCCTCGGCCTCGTCGGACAGCCCGCCGAGGTGGAGCTCGAACCACACGACCTTGCCCTCGGGCAGCGGGTCGACGCCCCAGCGGTCGGAGGCTGCGCTGATGAGCATCAGCCCGCGGCCGGTGACGGCGGTCGGGTCCAGCATGGAGAACGACGGCGAGACGGCGCTGCCGTCCACGACCTCCACCCGCAGGCAGGTCCCGTCCACCACGACCTCGAAGGACAGCGGCTGACGGCCGTGGAGCACGGCGTTCGTGACGAGCTCGGAGGCCGCGAGCTGGGCGTCGTCGAGGCGGTCCTCGAACGGGCCGCCGGTGAGCATCCGGCGCAGCAGGGCGCGGGCCTCGGGAGCGGCTTCCGGTACGGCCCGCAGAGCGAGCACGCTGCGCTGCTCGGTCGCCGTGCGGTCGTCCACTGCCACTCCTCCTCGCACCTTCGCCGGCCAGGATGCCACGCGGGTCCCGGCCCCTGCTGGGCAGACCCCGTGCACCCGTCTACCCGCGTCCGCGCGACCCACTCACCCGCTGGTCGCGTCGGGTGTGAGGCCGGACACCCACAGCAGCAGCTCCCCGTCCCACCGGGCGCGCACCCGTCCGCCCCCGCCGTCGCGGCGCAGAGCGTCCCCCTGGCCGATGACGGTGCCGTCGACGTCGACCTCCCCGCGGGCGACGTGCAGGTGCAGGTGCCGGCCTCCCGGCAGCTCGACGTCCGCTCCCGCGGGGGGCCGGGCGATCAGCAGGACGGCGTCGCAGCCCAGCGGCAGGTGCGTACCGCTGCCCGCGACCGCGGTCCAGCCGGGCCCGAGCGCGGGACGCGTCCGGCGGCAGCCCGGCGCGGTCCCCAGCCGCTCCGGCACCAGCCAGGCCTGCAGGAAGCGCGCCCCCGCCCCGGTGGCGGTCTCGGCGTGCTCGACGCCGCTGCCGGCGCTGAGCACCTGGACGGTCCCCGGCCCCAGCAGCGCGGGAGGGCCGAGGTCGTCACGGTGCTCCAGCTCGCCGTCGAGGACGACCGTGACGACCTCGAGGTCCCGGTGCCGGTGCGCCGCGAAGCCGGCCCCCGCGGCCAGCACGATCTCGTCGTGGGCCACCAGCGGGCCGTACGACGTGTTGGCCGGGTCGTAGTGGTGCCCGGACGACAGCGCGTGCCGCAGCTCGACGCCGTCGGTGCGGGTGACCGCCCGGTCGGCCCCTCGGCGCAGGTCCACGCCGCCGATCCTGGCAGGGGCGTCAGCCGTTGGCGCAGCTGTTGCCGCAGCAGCAGGCGTTGCAGGCGAGGTTCGCGCAGCAGTTGCAGGCGAGCAGCTGGCCGCAGGACGGCCCCACCGAGCGGTAGCCGTACTCCGGCCGCGGGTAGCCGCGCTGCCGCGGCGGCGGGTAGCCGTAGACGTCGTAGCCGCGCGGCGGGTAGCCGCCGCCGCCCGCCGGGTAGCCGCCGAAGCCGCGCCGCCGACGGCCGCCGCTCCCGCAGCTGCCTCCGCCGTAGCTCCCGCCGATGAAGACGGCGGGCACCAGCAGGGTGAGCGCGGCGAGCGTGGCCGCGAAGGCGCCGGTGCCACCGCGCATGTCGTCGAGGTCGGCCTCCCGCTGCTGCGGCAGCGACGGGCAGTCCGGCGGCGGGAGGGCGCGGTGGACCGCGGCGTGCAGCTCGCTGCCGAGCAGGACGTCGGTGAGCGTGCAGTCGACGAGGTCCGCCTCGGCCAGCGCACCTTCCACGTCCGCGACGAGGCGCCCGGCCAGGGCACGCGCCTCGTCCGCGCGGGTGGCGGTGGCGACCAGCGGGTTGAACCGGCCGGCGTCCGCGTCCTCGACCCGGTCGTCGACGGCGTCCAGCAGGTGGACCAGGCGGCCGAAGGCGTTCCCGGCGCGGGCGAGCTGCGGCGCCCGCTCCGGCGTGCCGGCGACGACCGAGGTGTGCGCGAACAGCGCCGCCACCGCCTCGCCCGTGGGGGCGAGCAGGTCGTCGAGCCCGGCGCCCGAGCGCTCGGCAGCCGCAGCCCGCTCCGGTGCGTCCAGCACGGCGCTGGCGTCGAGACCGACCGCCCGCGCCAGCACGCTGCCGGTCCGGGCCAGGCGGGCAGCCACCTTCCGGCCGGCCGGACCGGCGGCCGCGGGCAGGTCGCCGTCCGCCACCTTGTCGTCGAGCCCGGCGCCGGCCGACAGCAGCGCGCCCGCCGCGGCCAGCTTGGCCGCGCCGGTCCCGCTCGCCACGACCTCGGCCGTCGCGAACCCGCGCAGCGCGCACGGCCCGGCGGTGGTGGTGCGGACCGCGCCGGCCTGCGCCTCCACGAGGACGCTGAGCAGCAGCACGTCGTACCCGGTCAGGACGCGCTGGGCCTGGCCGGCGGTGTCCCGCAGCGTCAGGCACAGCCCGCACAGGTGCGCCTGCCAGCGCGCCGTCAGCTCAGGACCCAGGGAGTGGCGGCAGGGCCGCACGATGCCTCTCACGAGGCGGCGGGCTACCCCGACCGCGGCCGTCCACGCCCCCGGATGACGATCGCGTGACGAGCGTGCCGTTGGGCCGACCGGCGGCTTGCCAAGTGTTACCCGTCAGTAGCATCCTGGCCGTACCTACTCGCGGGTAACCGCGGCCGATCCCCAGGGAGCCCCAGGACATGGGTCACTACAAGAGCAACCTGCGCGACATCGAGTTCAACCTGTTCGAGGTCTTCGGGGCCGACCAGGCGCTCGGTCAGGGCCCGTTCAGCGAGCTCGACGCGGACAGCGCGCGCGACGTGCTCAAGGAGGTCGAGCGCCTCGCGACCGAGGACCTCGCGGCGAGCTTCACCGACTCCGACCGCAACCCGCCCGTCTTCGACAAGGACGCCGGCACGGTCGCGCTGCCCAAGAGCTTCCTGAAGAGCTACCAGGCGTACGCCGACGGCGGCTGGGACCGGCTCGACCTCTCGACCGAGCTCGGCGGCATCGGCGCTCCGCCGTCGCTGCGCTGGGCCGCGAACGAGATGGTCCTCGGGGCGAACCCGGCGATCTACATGTTCGGCTCGGGCGCCGGCTTCGCCGCGATCCTGCACCGCAACGGCACCACCGAGCAGAAGAAGTTCGCCGAGCTCGCGATCGAGCGGCAGTGGGGCGCCACGATGGTGCTCACCGAGCCCGACGCCGGCTCCGACGTCGGCGCCGGCCGCGCGACCGCCCGCCTGCAGGAGGACGGCACCTGGCACCTCGAGGGCGTCAAGCGCTTCATCACCTCGGCCGAGTGGGACTGGCCCGAGAACATCTTCCACCTGGTGCTCGCGCGCCCGGTCGGCATCGAGGGCGTCGGCGGCCCGGGCACCAAGGGCCTGTCGCTGTTCCTGGTCAGCAAGCACCACGTCGACGTCGAGACCGGCGAGCTCGGCGAGCGCAACGGCGTCGTCGTCACCAACGTCGAGAAGAAGATGGGCCTCAAGGTCTCCACGACCTGCGAGGTCACCTTCGGCGAGAAGACCCCGGCGGTCGGCACCCTCGTCGGCGACGTCCACAACGGCATCGCGCAGATGTTCCAGGTCATCGAGAACGCCCGCATGTTCGTCGGCGCCAAGGCCATCTCGACGCTGTCGACCGGCTACCTCAACGCCCTCGAGTACGCCAAGCAGCGCGTCCAGGGCGCCGACCTCACCCAGATGACGGACAAGACGGCGCCGCGCGTGACGATCACGCACCACCCGGACGTCCGCCTCATGCTCATGCGCCAGAAGGCCTGGGCCGAGGGGCTGCGCGCGCTGGTCTTCTACACCGCCAGCCAGCAGGACCGGGTCGAGCTCACCACGCACGCGGGCGAGGTCGACGACATGGCCGTCCGCCTCAACGACCTGCTGCTGCCGATCGTGAAGGGCTACGGCTCGGAGAAGGCCTACGAGCTGCTCGCCACGTCGCTGCAGGTCTTCGGCGGGTCGGGCTTCACGCAGGACTACCCGATCGAGCAGTACATCCGCGACGCCAAGATCGACACCCTCTACGAGGGCACCACGTCGATCCAGGGCATGGACTTCTTCTTCCGCAAGATCGTCCGTGACAAGGGCGCCGCGCTCACCAAGCTGTTCGGCGAGATCCAGGAGTTCACCAAGGCCGACAGCGGCGACTCGCTCACCCGCGAGCGCGAGCTGCTCGCCCGCGGCCTCGAGGACGTCCAGGCGCATGAACGGCCACATGGTCAACGACCTCATGGCCTCGGCCGAGGACGTCCAGAACATCTACAAGGTGGGCCTGAACACGCACCCGCCTGCTGATGGCGCTGCGGCGACCTGGTCATCGCCTGGCTGCTGCTGCGCCAGGCGGCCGTGGCGCTGGAGAAGCTGCCGACCGCGTCCGCCCGCGACAAGGCGTTCTACGAGGGCAAGGTCGCCGCGGCGCGCTGGTTCGCCAGCGCCGTGCTGCCGGAGCTCACGGCCAAGCGCGCGATCACCGAGGCGACCGACCTGTCGCTCATGGAGCTGGACGAGGCCGCCTTCTAGGGCTCTCGCCGTCCGCCAGGGCCGGTCACCCCTGGGGGGTGGCCGGCCCTCGCCGTGTCCTGGGCCTCGTCGCGGGCCCGCTCGCACACATCGCGATCGCGACACGCCGTCGCAGCGCGCTCGCACGGGCCCCGTACGGCGGTTCGCGATCGCGATGTGTGCCTCCGTGCTCCGCCACGAGTTGCGGCCGCAACGGACTCACGGCACGTTCGGTGCACGCACCGGACGCACCCCTGGAGGTCACACCATGTCCCGTCTGACCCGCACCCTGTCCGCCACCTCGCTCGCGGCCGTCGTCTCCGCCGCCCTCGTCGCCGCTCCGTCGTCGGCGCTCGCGGCGCCCGGCCCCGACCGGATCGACCTGGCGACCGGCTCGCTCCCCGAGGGCATCGCCGCCGGTCCCGGCACCACCTTCTTCGCCGGCGCGCGCAGCGACGGCGACGTCTACGTCGGCGACGTGCGCACGGGCGAGGTCACCCTGTTCGCCGACCGCGACGACCCGCAGGCTGCGGTCGGGATGTTCTACGACGACCGGTCCGGCCTGCTGTGGGTCGCCGGCGGCGGCCCGGCCGCGGGGACGGGCACCGGCACGATCACCGCCTACGACGCCGACGGGGAGATCGCGTACGAAGAGGTCGTCGTCGGCGCGGGCTTCCTCAACGACGTCGTGGTGACGCGCGACGCCGTCTACGCGACCGACTCGTTCGGGGCTGCGCTCACCGTCGTCGCCCTCGACCGCAACGGGCAGCCCGTGGGCGAGCCGACGTCGCTCGTGCTGCAGGACTACGTGGCGCCCGACGGCTTCGGGCTCAACGGCATCCGCGAGCTCCCCGGGGGCGACCTCGTCGTCGTCAGCCAGGGCGTGCTCTACCGGGTCGAGCCCACGACCGGGGCCACGTCGGTGATCGAGGTGGACCAGGAGCTGGCGGGCGGTGACGGCCTGGAGCTCCGCGGCAACCAGCTGTACGTCGTGAACGGCTACGGCGGGAACGAGGTCGTCGTCCTCCGCCTGCAGGGCGACCAGGCCCGTACGACCGGTGTCCTGACGGCTCGCGAGCTGGACCGCCCGACGACCGGCGCCCTGATCGGCGGCTCGTTCTACGTCGTCAACGGGCGCTTCGGGACCCTCGGCACGCAGCCGGACGCCCCGGTCTACGTCACGAAGCTGTCCCGCCGGTAGCCCCGGAACGGGACGCCGGGGCACAGACCGGACGGCGTAGCGACCCTCACCCGGATGGCCGTGTGTCCGGTGGGTGACGCGGGGTAGATCACGTCCCAGCGCGGCGCACCCCGTTGCCGCTCCACTCCCCGGGAGGGAACCCATGGGCATCGGCGTCAGCATCTTCCTGCTCGCAGTCGGCGCGATCCTCACCTTCGCCGTCGAGGCTTCGGTCAGCGGCCTCGACATCAACGTCGTCGGCATCATCCTGATGATCTGCGGCGCGATCGGCCTGCTCCTCACCATGCTGGTGTTCGGCCGTCGCGACACGGTCGGCGGCGAGACCGTCGTGACCCGCGAGCGCGACGTCTACTAGCAGCTCTCCGCACGACGAAGGCCCGCTCCCCTCGGGGGGCGGGCCTTCGTCGTGACAGGACACGACCCTGCGACACGGATGGGCTGAACGGGCTAGGGGCCTAGCGCAGGATGACTAGTGGGGCCTAGGGTGCGCCACCCCCGGGGTGATCGCCCCGTCCAGGCATTGGAGCCCGTGTGTCCGCTTCTCGCCCCTTGCTCCGTCTCGGAGCCGTCACCGCCGCGCTGTCCCTCACCGGGGCCGGCGTCGCCTTCGCCGCTGTCACCAGCAACGGCAGCCCCGCCTCGACGGACGGCGCCACCGACAGCGCCGTCGTCGCCAGCCACGCCAACCACAAGCACGGCGGTCAGGCCGGACACCTCCCCGGATCGAGCGACGGGCTGAAGCTGGTCGGCCAGATGCGCATCAACCAGGACACCGAGGGCCGAGTGGCCGACGTCGCGGTCTGGAAGGACCACGCCTACCTGGCGGCCTTCAACGACGGCGACTGCCAGAAGGGCGGCGTCTACGTCTTCGACATCCGCGACGTGACGGCGCCCAAGCAGATCAACTTCATCCGCGCGGCCAACAACAGCTACGTCGGCGAGGGCGCGCAGACGCTCAGCATCGCCACACCCGCCTTCACCGGCGACCTGCTGGTGCACAACAACGAGACCTGCACCGGCGGCGGCAACGCCGGCGGCACCGACCAGTCCGTCGGCGGCATCAGCCTGGTCGACGTGACCAAGCCCAAGACCCACAAGTACCTCGCCAAGGGCTTCGGCGACACCTCCGAGGGCTCGAGCAAGGCGCACACGGTGCACAGCGCGTTCGCGTGGCAGCCGAACAAGGAGAAGGCCTACGCCGTCCTCGTCGACAACGAGGAGTCCGCGGACATCGACATCGCCGACATCACCGACCCGCGCAACCCGAAGATCATCGCGGAGTACGACCTCGACGAGCGAGACGGTCACCCGAGGGATGATCACCGAGCCGTCTGGCATCCCGAAGATCGCCGACAACGTCAAGGGCGACAGCGAGTCGTTCCTGCACGACATGGTCGTCAAGGAGATCGACGGCAGGCAGATCATGCTCGCGTCGTACTGGGACGGTGGCTACGTCACGCTCGACGTGACGAACCCGCTGAAGGCCACGTACATCGCCGACAGCGACTTCGCTGCGGTGGACGAGCAGCTCGTAGAAGTGACCGGGGCGGCGCGGGTTCCCGAGGGCAACGCCCACCAGGCGGAGTTCAGCCTGAAGAACGACTACATCCTGGCTGCCGACGAGGACTTCTCGCCGGCCAGCCTGACGGCCTCCTACGGGAGCGACGCGGTCGCCTTCGACGCCAACAGCGGTGACGGCACGCGCCAGCTCGACTTCCGGACGGACGAGGTGCTCAGCGGCCCGACGACCTTCGTCGGACGGGCCTGCCCCGGTGACCAGGCCGTGCCCGCCGGCGACCCGGCCGTCAAGGACGTCGCGGTCGTCGAGCGGGGCGTCTGCGACTTCACCGTCAAGGTGGCCGCCGTCGAGGCGGCCGGCGGCTGGGACGCGGTCATGATCGTCAACCGCACCGGCTCGGACGCCTGCGAGGCAACGCTCGGCATGTCCGTCGTCGGCGGGATCCCGGCCTTCGGCGTCTCGCCCCGCTCCCTCGCCTACGACCTGTTCGGGCTGCGGACTACGACGAGGACGCCTGCCTCGCGGACGACCCCGGCGCGAGCCTGCTCCCGATCGCGATCGGCACGAAGGGCGAGCCGTCAGCTTCCAGGCCTACTTCGACGGCTGGGGCTACCTGCGCCTGTTCGAGAACGGCGCAGGCAAGCTGAAGCAGCTCGACACCTTCGCCATCCCGGAGGCGATGGACCCGACAAGGCGACCGGCTTCGGAGACCTGTCGGTGCACGAGGTGGCGTTCAGCGCCCGCAAGAACGGGACTCGCCTACGTCTCCTACTACGCCGGTGGCACGCGCGTCTTCGACGTGAGCAGCGGCGAGATCGTGCAGAAGGCGCACCACATCGACGCCGACGGCAGCAACGTCTGGGGCGTCCAGGTCTTCGAGTCGGGGGCAAGGAGTACGTCGCGGCGTCCGACCGCGACTACGGCGTGCAGATCTTCGAGTACGCACCGGCCAACGCCAAGCCGTAGCAGCACGCTGGCCGGCGGCCCGTCTCCTTCTGGGGGCGGGCCGCCGTCGTGTCAGGCGGCCGGACCCCGCAGCACCAGCCCGAGGCGACCGGGGCCTCCGGCCACCAGCCGGACGGGGATGCCCCAGTCCTGCTGGGTGAGGTGGCAGGCGGGGTGCTCGACGCCCTCGTCGCAGGAGGCGGCCGTCGCGGCGACGTGGAGCACGCCCTCGGTCACGCCGTCGGCCAGGACGAGGGCGCGGGACAGGCCCGTCGAGGCGCCGCCGCCCGACACCAGCAGCTCCGGGGGCGAGGCGCTGACGACCAGGCGGGTCGCCGGGCCGTCGCGCTCGTCGAGGTGCTGACCGGGCGGCGGCTCGAAGACGACCTCGAGCGCGACAGCTCCGGGGGACAGCTCGCTCACCGGCCGCTGGGTCGACTGGGCCGCTCCGCGCACGAGCGCCATCGCACCGGGGGCGACGGGGCGCTCGAGGCGGTGCGCCGCGCTCGCCACGACGACGAGCTCGCCGTCGACCACGACGGCGCCGCTCGGCTCGGCGACGCCGGTGGCGAGGGTGCTGACCTGCTCGGTCACCGGGTCGTACCGCCGGACGGCGCCGTTGTAGGTGTCGCAGACGGCGATGCTCCCGTCCGGCAGGACGGCGACGCCGAGCGGGTGCTGCAGCAGCGCGTCGCCGGCCGCCCCGTCGCGGTGGCCGAAGTCGAACAGCCCGCTGCCGACGGCGGTGCCGACCTGACCTTCTCCGCCAGGCGGACGGGAGTACCAGCGCAGGGCGCTCGTCTCCGCGTCGGCGAACCACAGCCGCTCGCCGTCGGACGCCAGTCCGCTCGGCTGCGCCAGGTAGGCCAGCAGCGCGTCACCGTCGCGGAGGCCCTCGCCCGTGGTCCCCGCGAGCACGCGCAGCTGCCCATCGTGCAGCGCCCACAGCTGGTGCGTGCCGGCCATCGCGAGCACGACTTCGCCGTCGTGCTCGGCGAGGTCCCACGGGGTCGAGAGGTCGACCTCGAGCGCCGGCCCGGAGGTGGGCGAGCCGGGCCGCCAGACCCGTCCGGTACCGGCCACGGTGACCACCTCGCCGGTCTCCAGATCGAGGCGACGCACCGCGTGGTTGGCGGTGTCGGCGATCAGCACCTCGCCCGCCGCCGTCACGAGAATGCCCTGCGGCTCGGCGAACTGGGGCTCGACGCCGTCGACGAGCCCGCGCTCGCCCGTGCCGTAGCGGCGCAGCACCGTCTCCCCGTCCGCTGCCATCCGTACGACGCCGTGGTGCGCCGTGTCGCTGACCAGCAGCGTGCCGTCGGGCAGCAGGGCGACCTTGCCGGGGAAGCGCAGCTCGGTCTCGACCGGCGGCGGCGGGACGTACGCCTGGCCGCGGCGCTGCAGCGTGCCCTTGGCCTCGTGCTCGGCCACGAGCTGCTCCACCACCCGGGCGAGGCCCTCGCCGTGGCCCTCGCCGGAGGCGACGTGCACGAGGTAGCCCTCGGGGTCGACGACGCACAGCGTCGGCCAGGCACGGACGGCGTACTGCGACCAGGTCGTCAGGTCGGGGTCGTCCAGGACCGGGTGGTGCACCTCGTAGCGCTCGACGGCGGCGAGCAGCGCCTCGTGGTCGGCCTCGTGCGCGAACTTGGGCGAGTGCACGCCGACCACGTCGAGCACGTCGGCGAAGCGCTCCTCGAGCGGGCGCAGCTCGTCCAGGACGTGCAGGCAGTTGACGCAGCAGAACGTCCAGAAGTCGAGCAGCAGGATCCGGCCGCGGAAGTCGGCCAGCCGCAGCTGCCGGCCACCGGTGCCGATCCAGCCGCCCGCACCGACCAGCTCAGGTGCCCGGACCCGGGCCGTGCGCGTCGTCATGACGACCAGTCTCGCGGATCAGGGCGACAGCCCGCCTGCGACTCAGCTCCCGGTGGTGGCCGGCGCCGCGCGCTGCTCGCGCGCGGCGTCCAGCCGCCGCGTCACCATGGTGGCGGTGGTGCCGTGGACGACGATCGACACGACCACGGTGAACGCGACCATCGCCCACAGCAGGTCCGCGCGCGAGAACGTCGCCGCGTTCAGCGCGTACGCCAGGTAGTACAGCGAGCCGATGCCGCGGATGCCGAAGAAGGCGATCGCTGCCCGCTCGCCGCGCGGCGTCGACGTCCCGGCCAGGCTGTACCAGCCGACGACCGGGCGCACGACGAACAGCAGCACCAGCCCGACGAGGGCGGCCTTCCAGGTCAGCGGGTCCAGGATGCCGCCGGCGACGGCCCCGCCGAGCAGCACGACCAGGGCGATCATGAGCAGCTGCTCGGTCTGCTCGGCGAAGTCGTGCAGCGTCTCGTGGAAGTCGTGGTCCGCCTCGGAGCGCCGCAGTGCCACCGCCGCGACGAAGACGGCGAGGAACCCGTAGCCGCCCACGGCCTCGGTCGCCCCGTAGGCCAGGAAGGTGCCCGCCAGCGCGACGAACCCCTCACCGCGGGACGCGAGACGCAGGTGCGGCGGGGTGCGGAAGACGACGACGGCCAGCAGCTTGCCGATGAGCAGTCCGCCCACCATGCCGAGGGCCAGCTTGTAGACGACGTCGATGGCCACCCACTCCAGCAGCCAGGACGAGGGGTCGGTCCCGGCCAGCGCCATGGCGATGGCCGCGTTGGTGAACGGGAACGCCAGCGCGTCGTTGAGCCCGGCTTCCGACGTGAGCGAGAAGCGCAGGTCGTCCTCCTCGTCGGGGTCCCCTCCGGGCGGGCCGACCTGGACGTCGGCGGCCAGCACCGGGTCGGTCGGCGCGAGCACCGCGCCCAGCAGGAGCGCGGTTGCCGGTGCGAAGCCGACGGCCCACCAGCCCAGCAGCGCACTCAGGCCGATGGTGACCGGCATCGTGATGGCGAGCAGCCGCACGGTCGGGCGCCAGGTGGACCACCCGAGGGGCCGGTCGAGCTTCAGGCCGGCGCCCATCAGCGCCACGATCACGCCGATCTCGGTGAGGTACTCCGTCGCCTCGCTCTGGTCGAGCGGCTCGACGGCCAGGAAGCCCAGCGGCAGCGAGAACACTCCCCAGCCCAGGGCGAGGAAGACCATCGGCGGGCTGGCGGGCAGGTGCCCGATCAGCCGGGGCAGCAGCGCGCCGCCGAGCGCGGCCACGCCGGCGAACAGGAAGACCAGGCTGTGGGCGTCGAAGACCTCGAGCACGGCTGAGCTCCTCGGGTTCAGGGAAGGTGGGGTGCTCCTGCCCCCGGAAGGCCCCCTCACGCAGACGGGCCGGGATCCTGCGCCGTCTGCTGGCGGAGGACCCGGCCCGGGGCTGGGGTGGTGCGGTGGAGCGGTCGTGCAGGTGCTGGGACTGCTAGCGGCCCATGTTGGCGAGGTTCAGGAGCTCCTCGCGGCTCGCGCGGGTGGGCGCGGACGCCATCGCGCGGGCCAGGTCGCGGTAGGTGCGCGCGCTGCTGCGGCTCTTGCTGGTGCGGATCTTGCGGACGATGCTCATCTGTCCCCCTGCTCGGATCGGTGCCTGTTCGGGCCTACGTACATCAGAACGTCATCTCGACCGATCGTCGTCCGCACCTGAGGGTGATCCTCCTGACACTCGTCCGTCACGCGGGACGATCGCCGGTCACGGGCGGGGACGGCGCTGTCCCCGCCCGCGCCGGCGCGTCGGCTACGCCGGAGGGGCGTACGCCTGGGCGGCGAAGAAGGCGCCGGCGATCGCGTCGCCGTAGCCGGTGAAGAAGTGGTCGATCCCCTTGCCGTCCGTCGGGTCGCCGCCCGGGCCCTTGGGGATCGTGAACTTCTCGAAGACGGTGAAGCTGCTCGGGACACCGGCCGCAGCGGTCAGCTCGAGCGCGTAGGCCAGCTGCGCCTCGGTCAGCGCCGGACCGCCGAGGAAGTGGTGGCCGTGCGAGAGGAGCTCCGCCAGCTGCAGGTCGTACCAGTTGGCCGAGTTCGTGGCGGCGGCGCTGCCCTGCGCGGAGCGCTTGGCGACGAAGCACTCGTGCGCGGAGGCGATCCCGGCGGTGCCGCCGACCATGCCGGCGGTCAGGGCGAGGGTGACGAGGGTCTTGCGGATCATGTGTCTGCTCCTGGGTCTCGGGCCGGCGACGCTGCCGACCTCGTGACGCAGACCCTGCCGACCGCGGGACCCCCCGACCACGGTCAGCGCCCCGCACGCCTCCCGCACAGTCCGGGCTGTGCGGGAGGTGTGCGGGTCAGCCCTCGAAGTACCGGCGCGGGACCTCGACGAGCATCGTGTCGACCTGCTCCTG
Source organism: uncultured Actinomycetota bacterium (assembly GCA_963844295.1). GTDB lineage: Bacteria > Actinomycetota > Actinomycetes > Mycobacteriales > SCTD01 > SCTD01. Next base: position 279,091 of record CAWJNR010000002.1, read on the forward strand.
GGTGACGCCCTTGTCGAGCAGGTACGGGATGACCTCGGTGTGGATGTGCTCGTAGTTCCACTGCGGCAGGAACGGCATCACGCCCGGGTCGATCCAGTCGAGGTAGCAGGCCGCGTCCTGCGACAGCACCATCGAGCCGGCGAAGCCGCGCGCGCACAGCTCCACGACGATGTCGGCGCGCGCCTCGAAGGTGGTGTCGAGGTTGATCCCGAAGCGGTCCATGCCGAGGACGAAGCCGGCCTCGGCCAGCTCGGTCAGGTGGTCGGCGTCGGTGGTGTCACCGCTGTGGCCGAGCACGATGCGGCGCGGCTCGACCCCCAGCTCGTCGCACATCAGCTTCTTGACCGCGAGGCCCTGCTGGCGAGCCCGGGTGGGTGTGCACGGTGATCGGCGTGCCGGTCTCCAGGTGCGCCGCGGCGACCGCGCGCATGACCCGCTCCACCCCGGAGGTCATGCCGTCGTGGTCGATGGCGCACTTGAGCAGGCCGGCCTTGACCCCGGTGCCGGCGATGCCGTCGCGGATGTCGCCGACGAACATGTCGACCATCGGGTCCGGGACGCTCGTGCCGAGCACCGCGTCGAGCGCCGGTCCGCGGTGCTTGAAGAAGAACGGGACGTCGCCGTAGGTGTAGATCCCGGTGGCCACCACGATGTTGAGCTCGACCTGCTCGGCGATCCGGGCGATGCGCGGGATGTAGCGCCCCAGCCCGACGACGGTCGGGTCGACGATCGTGCGCACGCCGAGCGCCTGCAGCGACGTCAGCCGCTGGACGGCGTCGGCGACGCGGTCCTCCTCCGAGCCCCACTCCGCCGGGTAGTTCTGCTGGACGTCGGCGGTGAGCACGAAGACGTGCTCGTGCATGAGCGTCTGACCGAGCTCAGCGGTGTCGACGGTCCCCCGGGCGGTCTGCACCTGCGGCATGCGCGTCTCCTCGTTCGTCGATGGGTCGACGCAGTGTGCAGCAGGTCACAGACCGCCCGCGGACTACCCCCAGACCAGCGCGGTGGTCGGGTCGCCGAGCACCCGCGCGACGTCGGCCAGGAACTGCGAGCCGAGCTGCGCCGTCGACGTTGCGGTGGTCGAACGACAGCGACAGCTGGGTGACCTGGCGGGGGACGATCTGCTCCGTCCACGACCCACGGCGTCGGGCGCACGGCGCCGAAGCACAGGATCGCCGACTCGCCGGGGTTGAGGATCGGCGTGCCGTTGTCGACGCCGAACGCCCCGACGTTGGTGATCGTGATCGTGCCGCCGGTCATGTCGGCCGGCGGGGTCTTGCCGGCCTTCGCGGTCTCGGTGAGCTCCTGCAGCGCCCGGGCGAGCTCGGGCAGCGACAGCTGGTCGGCGTCCTTGACGTTGGGCACGAGCAGCCCGCGCGGCGTCGCCGCCGCGATGCCGAGGTGCACGTAGTCCTTGACGACGATCTCCTGCGCCGCCTCGTCCCAGGTCGCGTTGATCTCCGGGTTGCGGGAGACCGCCAGCAGCAGCGCCTTCGCGACGAACAGCAGCGGCGTCACCTTGACGCCCGTCGAACTCCGGCATCGCCTGCACCTTCGGGCGCAGCTCCATCGTCGGCGTCATGTCGAGGGTGATGAACTCGGTGACGTGCGGCGCGGTGAACGCGCTCTCGACCATCGCGGCGGCGCGTGTGCTTGCGCACGCCCTTGATCGGGATGCGCCGCTCGCGCGTCGCCGGGTCGTACGACGCCGCGCGTGCCGCGTCCGGCGGCCGCGCGGACGCCGGCCGGCGCGCCTCGACGTCGGCGCGGGTGATCGTGCCGCGCGGGCCGGTGCCGCGCAGGGCGGACAGGTCGACGCCCGAGCTCCTTCGCGAGCTTGCGGACCGGCGGCTTGGCCAGCACCTCCGGCACCGGCCGAGCGGACCGCGGCGGTCTGGCCGACCTGCGCGCCGACACCCGGGCCGGGCGCCGGCGGCGGAGCGGCGGCGTCCGCGGCGGGCCGCCGGGGCAGGCGTCGGCGTCGGTGCGCGGCCGGCGCTTGGCCGTCACCGACTGCGGGCCGTAGCCGACCAGCGTGGCGGTGCGGCCGCCCGGGCCGACCTCGCCGATGAGGGCGCCCTGCGGGCCGGAGTCGTCGGCCGGCGGCCGCGGGACCATGTCGCTCGACCGGCGAGGTCGCGCGCCGGCGCCTTGTCGCTGCCGACTCGACCGGGTCGGCGGCGCCGGCGGCGCGTTGCCGGCGGCCGCCTCGAGCGGACCGGCGGACGGGTCGGTGTCGAAGGTGATGATCGGCGAGCCGACGTCGACGGTCTCGCCGGCCTGGTGGTGGATCTCGGTCACGACGCCGGCGAACGGCGAGGGGACCTCGACGGCCGCCTTGGCCGTCTCCACCTCGACGATGAGCTGGTTGAGCGTGACGGTGTCGCCGACCGCGACCGATCCACTGCAGGATCTCGCCCTCGGTGAGCCCCTCGCCGAGGTCGGGCAGCTTGAACTGCTTCAGCCGCGACACGTCAGAACCCCAGCGACCGGTCGACGGCGTGCAGGACCCGGTCGAGGTCCGGCAGGTACTCCTCCTCCACCCGCGACGGCGGGTAGGGGGTGTCGAAGCCGGTGACGCGCAGCACCGGGGCCTCCATCTCGTAGTAGAGCTCCTCGGACAGCCGGGCCGCGATCTCCGCGCCCAGGCCGACGAACGACGGCGCCTCGTGCACGACGACCGCCCGCTTCGTGCGGCGGACCGACGCGAGGACGGTCCGGTAGTCCAGCGGCGACAGCGAGCGCAGGTCGACGACCTCCAGCGACCGGCCGTCCTCCTCGGCGGCGGTGGCGGCGTCCAGGCAGGTCTTCACCATCGGCCCGTACGCGATGAGCGTCGCGTCGGTGCCCTCGCGGACGACGCGGGCCTGCCACAGCGGGTCGGGCGTCATCGAGGTGTCGACCTCGGCCTTCTCCCAGTAGCGCCGCTTGGGCTCGAAGAACAGCACCGGGTCGTCGCTGGCGATCGCCTGCTGGATCATGAAGTGCGCGTCGACCGGGTTGGAGCAGGCCGACGACCTTCAGGCCGGCGGTGTGCGCGAAGTACGCCTCCGGGCTCTCGCTGTGGTGCTCGACCGCGCCGATGCCGCCGCCGAACGGGCACGCGGATCGTCACCGGCATCGGCACGCTGCCCTTGCTCCGCGCGTGGATCTTGGCCAGCTGGCTGACGATCTGGTCGTACGCCGGGTAGATGAAGCCGTCGAACTGGATCTCGCAGACCGGGCGGTAGCCGCGGATCGCCAGGCCGATCGCCGTGCCGACGATGCCGGACTCGGCCAGCGGGGTGTCGAAGACGCGGTCCTCGCCGAAGTCCTTCTGCAGGCCGTCGGTGACGCGGAAGACGCCGCCGAGCTTGCCGATGTCCTCGCCCATGAGCAGGACCTTCGGGTCGTTCTCCATCGCGGTGCGCAGGCCCTCGTTGAGCGCCTTGGCCATCGTCATCTGCGCCATCAGTGCTCACCCTCCGCGAAGCCCGGACAGGTAGGCGTCGAACTCCGCGCGCTGCTCCTCGAGCAGCGGCGGTCTGCTCGGCGTAGACGTCGTCGAAGATCGACAGCGGCTCGGGGTCGGGCATCTCCAGGCAGCCCTTGCGGATCCGGGCGGCGAGCGCGTCGGCGTCGGCCTCGAGCTGGCTCGAAGAAGTCCGCTGTCGACGATCTGCTGCTTGTAGAGGAAGGACTTCATCCGCTCGAGCGGGTCCTTGAGCTTCCACGCCTCGAGCTCGCTGGCCAGCCGGTAGCGGGTCGGGTCGTCGGACGTGGTGTGCGCGCCCATCCGGTAGGTGAACGCCTCGATGAGCGTCGGGCCCTGGCCGCTGCGCGCGTCGTCGAGCGCCTTGCGCGTCACGGCGTACGACGCCAGGACGTCGTTGCCGTCGACCCGGACGCCGGGGAAGCCGAAGCCCTCGGCGCGCTTGTAGAGCGGGATGCGGCTCTGCGAGGTGGTCGGGGTCGAGATGCCCCACTGGTTGTTCTGGCAGAAGAAGACGACCGGCGCGTTGTAGACGCTGGCCCAGACGAAGGCCTCGTTGACGTCGCCCTGGCTGCTGGCGCCGTCGCCGAAGTAGGCGATGGCGGCCTCGCCGTCGGAGCCGTCGGCCTGCGGCCGACCGCGCCGTCCTTGCGTGATGCCCATCGCGTAGCCGGTGGCGTGCAGCGTCTGGGAGCCGATGACGATCGTGTAGAGGTTGAAGCGCTTCTCCTGCGGGTCCCAGCCGCCGTTGGCTCGCGCCGCGGAACAGCCCGAGCAGCATCAGCGGGTCGACGCCCTTGCACCACGCGACGCCGTGCTCGCGGTAGGTCGGGAAGGCGAAGTCCTTGGCGCGCATCGCGCGGCCGGAGCCGACCTGCGCCGCCTCCTGGCCGAGCAGCGCGGCCCAGATGCCGAGCTCGCCCTGGCGCTGCAGCGCGGTGGCCTCGACGTCGATGCGACGGACCAGGACGAGGTCGCGGTAGAGCTCGCGGTACTCGTCGTCGGTGAGGTCGACGTCGTAGTCCGGGTGGGAGACGCGCTCGCCCTCGGGCGTGAGCAGCTGCACCAGCTCGGCGCCGGCGGTCGTGCTCGTCGCCGGTCCGGGGGGCTGCGTCGGCGACAGGTCGGTCAGGGACACGGGTCTCCTCTAGCGCTCGTGCACCGCACCGGGGTGACCGGGACGCTGCGTGGGGCGGGCACCGCACCGCTCCGCGGGGTGTGCGGGCCGGTCCGGCGGGTGGTGCTCGGGCATCCTGTCAGACACCGCGCTCCCAGTGTGACCTGCGTCTCGCGCGAGGTCGCCTGGGGGTGTCAGCGGGAGCGGCCCCGGCTGCGGGACGCCTTGCCCGGCGCCGCGTCGCGCACCTTGGCCTTGCCGGGGGTGGCCTTGACCGGGGCGGCCTTCGTGACCGGGGCGGCCTTCGTGACCGGCGCGGCCTTCTTGACCGGCGCGGCCGTCTTGACCGGGGCGGCCTTCGTGACCGGCGCGGCCTTCTTGACGGGCGCCGCCTTCTTGACCGGGGCCGCCTTCTTGACCGGGGCCGCCTTCTTGACCGGCGACGCCTTCTTGACGGGGGCGGCTGCGCCCTGGGCGTGGCCGGGTGGGGTGGCTCGGACGGCAGGCCCGGCGGCGCTGCCGGGGGTGGCCGGGACGGCGCGGCTCGTGGACGGCCCTGGCACGTGGCCCTTCGTGGGGCCGTCGGCGTCGGGGTCCACGCTCAGCGGCACCGCCACCACGGGCTCGTCGTCCCTGCTCAGGTCGAACCGGTCGGCCTCGGTGTCCAGGTCGCGGGGATCCGCGTCCGCGACGGGCTGCGCGAGGGGCTGGGAGCGGCCGCGACCCCGGCGCTGGCGGTCGCGCTCGAGGAGCTCCAGGTCGTCGCCGGCCGCCGTCCCGGGCCGCCCCGGCGAGGTGACCGGCCGCTCGAGCGGCAGAGCCTGGGCGGGACTGGCGGCAGGCGGGGCGGTGGGCTGGCCACCCCCCAGCGGTCGGATCCCGGGAGCACCGCCGACCGGGGGCGCGGCGAGGCGCACGCTCCGGGTCGCTGCGGAGTCCGTGCTGCCGGACACGCTGCCGTCCGCCGCCGTGCTGACCGAGGTACTGCCCGAGGTGCTCACCGACGTGGTCCCGGGGCGGCTCGGTACGACGACCGACGGCAGGCTGGTGCCGAGCGCGCCGGGCGGCAGGACGACGTACGGCTGCCCGCCGGGGGCGGCGAGGACCGGCGGCAGCGGGGTGAGCGCAGGGCTCGTGCTCCCGACACCACCGGTGGTGCTGAGCACGATCAGGGCGGTCGCGCCGGAGGTGACGGCCACGAGCGCGGCGGTCGCGAGGGCGACGGCACCGCGGTACGGCCCGTGGACGCGGAGGTGGGCTGGGCTTGCCACGCGCACACCTCCTCCTGGCCGACCGTGCACGACGACTATGCCACTGTTCGTAGTCTCTTGGCTACTCCCCGTGGTCTACCAGTTCCGCGTCCGTTCGGCCCGCGGCCCTCCTCCCTGTTCGGCGCGCGAGGCCCCGATCTGGAGCCTCCGCGCACTGCTCCCACCGGTCGGCGTCAGCCGGTCGGCTCGTCCAGCGCGCCGATGAGCATCGTCACCGTCGACCCGGTCCGGGCGGCGAGCTCGGAGGCGTCGGCGGCGGTACGGCGTCCTGCCTCGGAGCCGAAGCCGGCGCCCATGGCGTCCGCGTCCTCGAAGTAGAGCTCAGCGATGCGGTGGTAGGCCGCCGGGCTGCCGTCGGGCGTGCCGACGACGACGGAGGTCTCGGCGCGCACGAGGCCGGGGATCGTCTCGGCCAGCGGCATGTGCACCGACAGGTAGTGGGCCTCGAACTCCTCGACCTGCGCGGGCGGGGAGTACAGGACGGTCAGCTTCATCATCGGCCGGACGCTACGCCGAACGGGCTGCCTGGCACAGCCGTCCGTCCGCGAAGATGGCCACGACCTCATCGCCGAGCTGCGCTCCGCCAGCGCCCAGCTCGCCCCGACCTCCGGAGGACCCGTGCACAGCCACGGCGCGCACGCCGCGCACGCCCCCGCAGGTCCGCCACCGGGCACCCCGGCCGCGGCCGCGCGCCGACGCCTGCACCGGCTGCTGGCCGCCGTCCTCGTCCCGCTGGTGCTCCTGACGATCGCGGCGCTCGCCGTCCTGTGGCCGTCCGGCGACGCCGTCGACCGCTTCCCCGCCGGCCTCGGCCCCCAGACCGACCTGGTCCGCGCGGAGCTGCTGACCCGCCAGGTGGTGCCCTGCCCCGAACGGGCCGGCGGACCGGAGGGCGAGGAGCTGGTGCCGGTCCAGCCGGCCCCCGAGGACCTGCCGGGCGTCGCGCCGACCGAGTGCATCTCGGCCACCGTGCGGCTGCTGTCCGGCCCGCAGGAGGGGGCCGAGCTCGTCCTCGACGCGCTCTCGACGCCCATCGCCCCCTTCCCCGAGACCGGTCGCGTCCTGCTGTCGTACGAGCCGGAGGCGGCGCCGGGCGAGCAGTACGCCTTCGCGGACGTGGAGCGGCGCGACCCGCTGCTGCTGCTCGGCGCGGTCTTCGCCGTCGCGGTGGTCGCGCTCGGCCGGTGGACCGGACTGCGCGCGCTGCTCGGCCTGGGACTGAGCCTGCTCGTGGTCACCCTGTTCGTGCTGCCGGCCCTGCTGGCCGGGTCGAACGCGCTGCTCATCGCGCTCGTCGGCTCGGCCGCGGTGATGTTCACGGTGCTCTACCTGGCGCACGGGCTCCGGGTGCAGACCAGCATCGCGGTGCTCGGGACGCTGGCCAGCCTGACGCTGACGGTCGTCCTCGCCGAGGTCTTCGTCCGCGCCGCCGCCCTCACCGGTCTCGGCTCGGACGAGACCAGCCTCATCAGCGCCACCGTCGGGACGCTGGACCTGCGCGGCCTGCTGCTCGCCGGCATCGTCATCGGCTCGCTGGGCGTGCTCGACGACGTCACGGTCACCCAGTCCTCCGCCGTCTGGGAGCTGCACCTGGCCAATCCCGCCGCCAGTGCGCGCGAGCTGTACCGGGCCGGCATCCGGATCGGCCGCGACCACATCGCCTCCACCGTCAACACCCTCGTCCTGGCGTACGTCGGGGCGTCGCTGCCGCTGCTCGTCGTCTACAGCCTGGCCGGCTCGGCGGTGCAGGACGTGCTCACCAGCGAGGTCGTGGCGCAGGAGGTGGTGCGCACGCTCGTCGGGTCGATCGGGCTGGTCGCGGCCGTGCCGCTGACGACGCTGCTGGCCGCGCTGACGGTGCGGGTGGACCGGGTGGAGGCCGACGCGGGCGAGGACGCTGCCCCGGCCGCCTGACCGGCGCGCGACCGCTCACCCGTTCAGGGTGGTCACGCCGGGCCATGCCAGAAGTGGTCACGACGGGGCATGTGCTCGGACCTCCCGGGAGCCGAACTCCTCTGGACGTGGCAGAGGACTGCCGCGCCGCAGGCGGGTTCGGTGGGGGTTCGCGTGAAGCAGGTCTGGTCGGTCGGACGGGTCGCGTCGTGGGACGGCTTCTGCCTGCCGTGCGGGCAGGACGGTCGGCCGCTGGTGCTCACGCGCAGCGGCGCCTCCGGCCTGCGCGCCTGGGTCGCCGGGACCGGTGACGACGAGCGCACGCTCCTGCTGACCTGCCGGGTCTGCGGCCAGTGGCAGGTCGTGCCGCTGCGCGAGGAGGACGACCCGGAGGTGGTGGTCGTCGAGGCCGCTGCGGTGGTCGTCACCGCTGCCCCTCTGCCGCTGCCTCGTCGCGCGCCGGCCGTGCGGGTGGCACCGCTGCTGCTCCGCAGCGCGCCGCCGCTCCTGTCCTCGCCCGCGCCGGACCCCGATGCTGTCGCTGCCGCGCGGTCGGTGCTGGTCGCGGCCCGCGCCGCTCAGTCGGCGGGTCGACCGGCCTCCGCGCCGGCCCGTCGTGCACAGCGGACTGCTCAGCCCGCCCGCCGTCGTGCGCACCGCCGCGGCCCGACGCCGCGCCGGCCGGGCCAGACCGTCTCCGGGCACGGGCGCCGGGTCGTCGTCCCCGTCGCGGACGCCACCTCGATCGTGCTGCCGGTCGAGCTGCTGACCAGCGGCCACTCGCTCCTGCTCGCCGCCGGCTGAGCGCCTACCGCGTCACCTACCTCGGCGCCCGGTCGACGTCGCGCAGCAGGCGCACCAGCGGGACCGCGACCAGCGCCGCCGCGGCAGCGAAGACGGGGACCGCTCCTGCCGACGCCCACGTCGAGGTGCTGTCCGCCTGCGCGCCGAACCACTGGTCGGCGGCGATGGTCAGGCACTCCAGGCTGGCGAAGGCCAGCAGCGCGCCGGTGAGCAGCGCGCCCCAGGACCGGCGCTGCCACAGCCAGACCGCCGCCAGCACCGTCGCCGGCACCCACAGCGCGAGGTCCTGCACGTAGACCGGGTTGGTCGTCAGCCCGCTCCCGTCGAGCAGGCTCTGCGGGTCGGCGGTGAACGACGCCGGGAGCACCGCGGCGATCCAGGCCAGTCCGTTGAGCGTGGCGACGACGAGCGCGCTGACGGCGATCGCACGGACGGGCAGCCGCGCGTCGACGCGAGCGCGGAACCCGGCCACCTGCACGTGCAGCAGCAGGGCGACGGCGGCCCAGATCGCGAAGCCGAGGTGGGCCACGTACAGCAGGAAGAAGTTGTTGAGCGGCGTCGCGAAGCAGAGCATCAGCCCCTGGTAGAGCAGGTGCGCGACCGCGGCGATCCACACGACCAGCCAGCGGGCGGAGCCGCTGGCCGTGCGCACCATCGCGACCACGAGCAGCGGCAGCACCACGACGAGCACCACCAGAGCCGTCCCGCGCAGGTTGCCGTCGAGCGCCGCGACGCCCTGGAGCACGCCGGGGAACACGACGCTCAGCAGCGCTGCGGCTCCGGCCGCCAGGCCGAGCAGCCCGGAGGTCCAGTACGGCGCCGTACCGGTGTCGAGCACGGCCGGCCGGTCCTGCAGCGGGAGGCGGCTGCGCCGTCGCCCTCGGATCTGGACGTCGGACATCGCACGCTCCTCGTCTGGCTGCCGCACGGGCGGCACCCCCGAGACTGCTGCGGCGCAGGGCGTCTCGACAGGGGCGAAGGTCCCCGACTCAGAGCCTCCCCGCGAGGATCTTCGTCTTGAGGGGCGATCGGTCGCGTGTCGCGGCACCTCAGGACGAAGATCGTCACTGGTGCTGCGACGCCGGTGCCCAGGAGGCAGACCAGCGCCTCGTGCTGCACCCGCGCGCCGATGATCGACGCGACCACGCCCAGCAGCAGGAGGGCCGTCAGGTCGCCGACCACCCGCGGCGAGGTACGGGAAGCCGGCGACGACGTAGGCCGTCGAGGAGACGACGGCCGCGGCCGCGGTGGTCACCCACTCGGCACGCGACAGCGCGAAGCGGCGCGTCGTCAGCACGGGCTCAGAAGCGACGGTGGCCGTCTCGCCAGGAGGCCAGGTCCGGGTCGCCCTCGCCCTCCGCGTCGGCGAACTCCCACGGCACGTCGACGAAGCGCAGCACCTCGACCCCGGTCACCTCGAGGGTCGCCGTGCGGCGCTGCACGTCGTCGAGCAGGGCCAGCAGCTCGCCGACGTGCTCGAGCTCCTCGCCCTCCTGCTCGTACTCCTGGAGCAGACCGGCCGTCGCGGTCTTGCGGCCCGCGAGCACGAGCGCGTTCAGCTCGTCGCGCAGATCGCCCGGGGTGCCGAGCTCGATCGAGCGCATCCCGTCGACCCGCGGCCACACGTCAGGCGCTCCGGTCGGCGCGTGGCCCCCAGCTCCGGTGCGACGAGGTGGGGGTGACACCGGGGACGCGCCGGAGGTGCCGTCCACCGCGGCGGCATCCAGGGACGAGCACGAGGACGCGGAGCACGGCGGTGACCGGTCAGCCCGGGTTCATGTCGACGAAGCGCGAGTAGTGGCCCTGGAAGGCGACGGTGATGGTCGCGGTCGGCCCGTTGCGGTGCTTCGCGACGATGAAGTCGGCCTCGCCCGCGCGCGGGCTCTCCTTCTCGTAGGCGTCCTCGCGGTGCAGCAGGATCACCATGTCCGCATCTTGCTCTATAGATCCACTTTCACGGAGATCGCTGATCTGCGGCTTCTTGTCGGTGCGCGACTCGGCGCCGCGGTTGAGCTGGCTCATCGCGATGACCGGGATCTCGAGCTCCTTGGCGAGCAGCTTGAGCGACCGCGACAGCTCGGAGACCTCCTGCTGGCGGCTCTCGGCCTTCTTGTTGCCGCTCATCAGCTGCAGGTAGTCGATGACGATGAGCTGCAGGTCGTTGCGCTGGCGCAGGCGCCGCGCCTTCGCCCGGATCTCCATCATCGTGAGGTTCGGCGAGTCGTCGATGTAGAGCGGCGCCTCGGCCACCTCGCCCATGCGCCGGGCCAGCCGCGCCCAGTCGTCGTCGGTCATCGTGCCGGAGCGCATGTGGTGCAGCGGGACGCGCGCCTCGGCCGAGAGCAGGCGCATGGTGATCTCGGTCTTGCTCATCTCGAGCGAGAAGATCGCCGACGGCATCGCGTGCTTCACCGACGCCGCGCGGGCGATGTCGAGTCCCAGCGTCGAGTTGTGGGTCGGCACCATGGACCGGGTGGCGAGGTAGAGGTGGTCGGCGTTGTCGACCTCGACGCAGCGCACGGGCACCGACTCCACCGGCGTCACGGCCGTGATCCAGCGTGAGCCGGTGCGCGCAGCAGTCGTGCGCGAGCGCTGCTTGTGCAGCAGGTGCTTGCGCTCCAGCCGGAACACCCGCTCGTCGGTCGTCCAGTTGAGCGTGAAGCAGGTGGAGGACGCCTCCGACCTCCCTCGCACGCGCTTCGTCGTCACGGTGCAGCGGTGCCCGAGGCTCAGCACGAGCTCGTGCACGCCGCGTGCGAGGCGCTCGCTCGTGACGGCGAACTGCAGGTTGCCGGTGGTCGTCACCGTGCCGTCGGTGTCCATGAGGCCGGCCAGCAGTGCCCGGCGCTGAGCCTCCGACGCGCGCAGGTAGGCCGCCGGGACGTGCTTGTCGCCGAGCACGCCGAGGGTGCGCAGCACGCCCTGCACGGTCCCGTGCCCGGCGTGGCACGCCGCGCAGCGACGCGAGCCGCTGGAGGGTCCGCCGCAGTCCGGGCAGGTGGGAGCGGTGCCCTGGCCCTTGGCCCGACCGCCGCAGCTGCGGCCGCACGTCACCACCTGCGAGGTGTTCGGGACGAAATCAGCCCCGCAGACGACGCACGCACGCGGGGCCACCGGCTCGACCGGCTGCGCCAGGCCGTAGAGCAGCGTCCCGCTCTGCGGCGTCACGACGAGCCCGTCTGCCTCGAGGTGCATGACGATCTCGGGGTCAGCAGTCGTGAAGCGCGCGCCCGCAGAGTGCCCGTCGCCGAGCCAGACGCCCAGCGCGTACGGCGAGAGCGGCAGCTCGACCTCGGGCAGCTGCAAGGGGGCCGCCACGCGCACCGAGTGGTTGGCCCGGCCGTCCGTCGTGGCGCAGAGGACGCTGGCAGCGAGCTGCTCGGTCGTGCGGACCTGCTCGGCGCCGCCGCGGGAGCGGCGGGAAGCGCGGGTGTGCGTGAGCCACTGGTGCTCGGCGTCGGCGACGACGCGGGTGCCGTCGGAGAAGACGACCTCGTAGCAGGGCCGGCCGGTCATGACGGCCGTGGCGCCGACGACGCGGGTGGGCCGGCCGTCGGCGTCGAGCAGCAGGTCGCCGACGGCGACCTCGCCCATCGTCGTCCAGCCGGTCGGCGTCGGGAGGGGCGTGTCGAGCGCGAGCGCCTTGCCCAACCCGGGCCGGCCGGCGATGACGATGAGCTGACCGGGGTGCAGGCCGTTGGTGAGCCCGTCGAGGTCCGCGAAGCCGGTGGGGACGCCGGACATCGAGCCGCCGCGGCTGCCGATGGCCTCCAGCTCGTCCATCGTGGGCTGCATGAGCTCCTCGAGCAGCGTGTAGTCCTCGCTGCTGCGGCGCTCGGTGACGTCGTAGATGGACTGCTGCGCGCGGTCGACGACGTCGTCGACGCCGCCGGCGCCGGCCGCGCCGTAGCCGAGCTGCACGATGCGCGTGCCCGCCTCGACGAGGCGGCGCAGGATCGCCTGCTCGGCGACGATGCGCGCGTAGAAGCCGGCGTTGGCCGCGGTCGGGACCGAGGACAGCAGCGTGTGCAGGTACGGCGCGCCACCGACGCGGCCGATCTCGCCCAGCCGGGTCAGCTCGGCCGAGACCGTGATCGGGTCGGCCGGCTCGCCCTTGCCGTAGAGGTCGACGACGACGTCGAAGATCGTCTGGTGGGCGGGCTTGTAGAAGTCGGTCGCGCGCACGACCTCGACGACGTCGGCGATCGCGTCCTTGGACAGCAGCATGCCGCCCAGCACCGACTGCTCGGCGGCGATGTCCTGCGGCGGGGTGCGCTCGAACTCGGGGGACGGGCGACTGACCTGGGACGGCAGCTCCACGACCCGCTCGGACACGCGCGCACCTCTCGTCCCGGCGGTGACCGTCACCGTCCGCCAGCACGTTCTACCGGTGCCCTGCGACATCTCCGGCGTGTCCGAGCCGATCGGTCCGGTCACCCTGTGGATGCAGCTGGGGACGGGGTGTGGGCCAGACGGCCTGTCGCTGTGGACGGCTGGGGACGAGGCTGTGGACAGCCGGCGCCGGACGAGCCCGGCGCCGTTCACCACCTGCCCACACCTGTGTGCACTGCCTGTGGACGGAGAAAGTCGGCGTCCGGCCGGTCCGGTCCGCGCGAACGGCCCAGTGGCTCACTCCCGGCTGTCCGGGCTCGGCGGGGTCCTGCGCCGCTCCCGCGCGTTGCCTACGCTCGCGCCGGTGACCGCTCCAGAGCCCGACGCCCTCGACGTCCTGCACCGCGTCTTCGGCTACGACGCCTTCCGCAGCGACCAGGCCCGCGTCGTCGAGCACGTCGTGGCGGGCGGCGACGCGCTCGTGCTCATGCCGACCGGGGGTGGCAAGTCCCTCTGCTACCAGGTGCCCTCGCTCGTCCGGCCCGGGGTAGGGGTGGTCGTCTCGCCCCTCATCGCGCTCATGCAGGACCAGGTCGACGCGCTGACAGCGCTCGGGGTGCGCGCCGGCTTCCTCAACTCGACCCAGGACGCGGACCAGCGCCGGGCCGTCGAGCGGGACTTCCTGGCGGGCGAGCTCGACCTGCTCTACCTCGCGCCCGAGCGGCTGCGGGTGCCGTCGACGCTGTCGCTGCTCGACCGCGGGACGATCGCCCTGTTCGCCATCGACGAGGCGCACTGCGTCGCGCAGTGGGGACACGACTTCCGTCCGGACTACCTGATGCTGTCCGAGCTGCACGAGCGCTGGCCGGACGTCCCGCGGATCGCCCTGACCGCTACGGCGACGGCGGCCACGCACGCGGAGATCGCCTCCCGGCTCGACCTCGGCGACGCGCTTCACGTCGTGGCGAGCTTCGACCGGCCCAACATCCAGTACCGCATCGCGCCGAAGGACGAGCCGCGCAAGCAGCTGCTCGCCCTGCTCCGCGAGGAGCACCCGGGCCAGGCCGGCATCGTCTACTGCCTGTCGCGCCGGTCGGTCGAGCAGACCGCCGCCTGGCTGAGCCAGCAGGGCGTCAGGGCCCTGCCGTACCACGCCGGGCTCGACGCCTCGGTGCGCGCCGAGAACCAGTCCCGCTTCCTGCGCGAGGACGGTCTGGTGATGGTCGCGACCATCGCGTTCGGCATGGGCATCGACAAGCCCGACGTCCGCTTCGTCGCCCACCTGGACCTGCCGAAGTCGGTCGAGGGCTACTACCAGGAGACCGGGCGCGCCGGGCGCGACGGGCTGCCGTCGACCGCGTGGCTCGCGTACGGCCTCGCCGACGTCGTGCAGCAGCGCAAGATGATCAACGAGTCCGATGGTGATCTCGCGCACCGGCGGCGGCTGGCGCAGCACCTCGACGCGATGCTCGCGCTGTGCGAGACGGTCGCCTGCCGGCGGGTGCAGCTGCTCGCCTACTTCGGCCAGGACAGCGCTCCCTGCGGCAACTGCGACACCTGCCTCGTGCCGCCGGAGACGTGGGACGGCACCGTCGCCGCGCAGAAGGTCCTGTCGGCGGTCCTGCGGCTGGACCGCGAGCGCGGGCAGCGGTTCGGCGCCGGCCATGTCGTCGACGTCCTGCTCGGCAAGCGGACGACCAAGGTCGAGCAGCACGCGCACGACCAGCTGTCGGTCTTCGGGATCGGCACCGAGCTGGGCGACGGGGAGTGGCGGGGCGTGGTCCGCCAGCTGCTCGCGCAGGGACTGCTCGCAGTCGAGGGCGCCTACCAGGTGCTGGCGCTCACCGAGGCGAGCCGACCGGTGCTGGCCGGGCAGCAGCAGGTGCTGCTGCGACGCGACCCGGTGCGCCAGGCCCGCAGCCGGACCCGCTCGGCGGCGGCCGGCGTGGCGCTGCCCGCCGGCGCCGCCCCCGTCTTCGAGCGGCTGCGCGCCTGGCGCGGGGCGACTGCGAAGGAGCAGGGCGTCCCGGCGTACGTCGTCTTCCACGACGCGACGCTCCGCGAGATCGCGACAGCGCTGCCGACGTCGCTGGCCGAGCTCGGGACCATCAGCGGCATCGGCGAGGGCAAGCTGGCCAGGTACGGCGCCGGGGTGCTCGCGACCCTCGAGGCAGGCTGACCGGCCCGGAACGCCGCACGGCCCGGCTCCCTCGCGGGGGCCGAGCCGTGCGGGACGTGCGGAGACTACTTGGCAGCGACCACGTTCAGCACGACCGTGGCCTCGACCTCGGGGTGCACCTTGACGCTGACGGAGTGGGCGCCGAGGGACTTGATCGGCGCGCCGATCGTGATGAGGCGGCGGTCCAGCTTCGGGCCGCCGGCCTTGCTGACGGCCTCGACGACGTCCGAGGACGTGATCGAGCCGAACAGGCGTCCGCCGTCGCCGGAGCGCGCGGGCAGGGTGACCGTGAGACCGCTGAGCTGGCCCTTGATCTCCTGCGCCTGACCGAGGTCGCGGACCTCGCGGACCTCGCGGGCCCGGCGGATCGTGGCGATCTGCTTCTCGGCGCCACGGGTGGCCTGGATGGCCATGCCCTGCGGGACGAGGTAGTTGCGCCCGTAGCCAGGAGCGACCTCGACGACGTCGCCGGGAGCACCGAGACCGGTGACGTCCTGGGTGAGGATGAGCTTCATCAGCGCGGCCATGTCAGCGCGCCGTCGAGGTGTAGGGCAGCAGCGCCATCTCGCGGCTGTTCTTCACGGCCATCGCCACGTCGCGCTGGTGCTGGCGGCAGTTGCCGCTGACCCGCGAGGCGCGGATCTTGCCGCGGTCGGAGATGTACTTGCGCAGGGTGCCGGTGTCCTTGTAGTCGACGTAGGTCACCTTGTCCTTGCAGAACTGGCAGACCTTCTTCTTGAGCTTGCGGGGTGGCGGCTTCGCCATGTCGTGCTCCTGAGTCTGAGGGTGGGTCTAGAAGGGGGGCTCGTCGGACCAGCCGCCGGAGCTCGCGGCACCGCCTGCGGGCGCACTGGCCCACGGGTCGTCGCCGCCGCTCTGGGCACCGCCACCGCCGCCCGAGGACTGCCCGCCGCCGTAGGACTGGCCGCCGCCTCCGCCGCCACCGCGCGAGGCCTTGGTGACCTTCGCGGTGGCCCACTTGAGGGACGGGCCGACCTCCTCGACGTCGAGCTCGTACACCGTGCGCTTCTCGCCTTCCTTCGTCTCGTACGAGCGCTGCTTCAGGCGGCCCTGCACGATCACCGCGGTGCCCCGGGACAGGGACTCGGCGACGTTCTCGGCGGCCTGGCGCCAGACGGAGCAGCGCAGGAACAGCGCCTCCCCGTCCTTCCACTCGTTCGTGTTCTTGTCGAAGGTGCGGGGCGTCGACGCGACGGTGAAGTTCGCGACGGCCGCGCCGGACGGGGTGAAGCGCAGCTCGGGGTCGGCGGTGAGGTTGCCGACCACGGTGATGACGGTGTCGCCTGCCACGGGTTCTCCTTGGGAGAGGGTGAGTGGTGCTGGTCCGGGACTGCGAGGGCTAGCTGGCGGCCTCGGGAGCCGGAGCAGCCGGAGCGGCTGCAGCGGCCGGAGCGGCTGCCTTCGGCGCCTTGGCGGGCGCGGGCTTGCTCGCGCGCAGCTCGGGCCGCATGACCTTCGTGCGCAGGATGGACTCGTTGAGGTTCAGCTGGCGGTCCAGCTCCTTCAGCGTCGCGGGCTCGGCCGTCAGGTCGACGACGGCGTAGATGCCCTCGGCCTTCTTGTCGATCTCGAAGGAGAGCCGGCGGCGCCCCCAGACGTCGACCTTCTCGACGCTCCCGCCACCGTTGCGGATGACGTTGAGGAACGTGTCGAGGGAGGGAGCGATGGTGCGCTCCTCCAGGTCGGGGTCGAGGATGACCATCAGTTCGTAGTGACGCAAGTGACCCACCTCCTCCTGTGGACTCTGCGGCCACGGACGATCCGTGGCAGGAGGGCGTTCGCGTCAGCAAACGTGGAGACGCTACCAGCGCAGCGGTCCGGGCCCGGGCCGCTCAGCCGCCGGTCGCGACCGTCCCCGGGCCCCGGCGAGCGGGCGTACGACGGGCTGCCGGCTCGTCCAGCAGCAGGCGCACGTGCAGCGAGCCGAGCCCGCCGACGAGCACGGCGGCCAGCACGATCGGCAGCCCCTCGTCCCGTCTCGTCGGCGGGGCGTCGAACCCACCCGACCCGGCGCCCGACGAGGGTCCGACGGCGGGCCCCGGTCCGGTCTGCGCCGACCCGGGCGCCTCCGCCGACGCATGGACGGCGAGCGCCAGCCAGCCCACGGCGGCCGTCAGCACGGCGATCCGGCGACGGGTGCGCATGCCCCCGACTCTCGCACTCGGGCCCTGCACTGGCGCCGCGCCGTGCACCCCCCGGGGAATGTCCGGACCTTTGCCGCGTTGAGGCCTGTATACCCCCCGGGGTACCTTGACCAGGAGGAGCCTCCGCAGGACCCCCACCGTGATCCCGCTCGACACCGCCGGGCTCGGCGACCGCAGCTACCTCGCCCACGACGGCGAGGTCGCCCTGGCCGTCGACCCGCAGCGCGACGTCGACCGCATCACCGCGCTCGCCAACGCCGCCGGCGTCCGCATCACCCACGTCTTCGAGTCCCACATCCACAACGACTACGTGACGGGCGGCCTCGCGCTCGCCGGCGGCATCAACTCGTGGACCGCGACCGGTGGCGACCTGCGCTCCGGCCGGCCGGTCTGGGAGCTCGAGCGGCAGGTCCGCCTGGTCGCCGGCGGGCTCGTTCTGCTCAGCGTGCTCGGCAGCCTCGTCGTACCGGGCCTGCAGTGGGTGGCCGCCTTCGTCGGCGCCGGGCTGTCCTTCGCCGCGCTGACGAACACCTGCGCGATGGGCAACGTCCTGGCCCGGATGCCGTGGAACACCCGCGGCGGTGGCACCCCGATCGCCGACCTCGCCGCCGGGCGGTGACGCCGTGCTGACGCTCACCGTCGTGCTGGCCGTCGTCGTCGGCGTGGCCCTCGGGCTGCTCGGCGGCGGCGGGTCGATCCTCATGGTCCCGCTGCTCGTCTACGTGGCCGGGCTCGACGCCAAGGAGGCGATCGCCACCTCGCTGGTGGTCGTCGGCGTCACCTCGGCCGTCTCGGTCGTCGGGCACGCCCGGGCCGGGCGGGTGCGCTGGCGCACCGGGCTGCTGTTCGGCGCCGCCGGGATGGCCGGCGCGCTGGTCGGCGGCCTGGTGGGCGGGCGCCTGCCGGGGGAGCTGCTCCTCGGCGGCTTCGCGCTGATGATGCTGGCCACGGCCGTCGCCATGCTCCGCGGCCGCCGCGAGGTGAGCGGCGCGCACGCCGAGCTGCCCCTCGTACGGGTGCTGCTCGACGGCGCGGTCGTCGGACTGGTCACCGATCTGGTGGGTGCGGGCGGCGGCTTCCTCGTCGTCCCGGCGCTCGCGCTGCTGGCCGGCCTGCCGATGGCGGCGGCGATCGGCACCTCGCTGCTCGTCATCGCGATGAAGTCCGGCGCGGGGCTGGCCGGTACCTCACCAGCGTGCAGGTCGCCTGGGCGCTGACGGGGGCGGTGACCGCGGCTGCCGTCGTCGGCAGCCTGGTCGGCGCGCGGCTCGTGGCCAAGGTGCCGGCCGAGGCGCTGCGCCGCGGCTTCGGCTGGTTCGTCCTCGCGATGGGCGCCGTCGTGCTCGTGCAGTCTGTCCCGGACGACGCCCGCCTGCCGGTGCTGCTCCTCGTCGGCACGCTCGGCGCGGCGATGGGCACCTGCTCGGCGTTCGTCGCGCGCTGCTCGCTCCGCTCGGCCACCGCGCGCGCCTAGCCTGGGTCGATGCTGCAGATCGGTGCGCACGTCGACCAGTCCGACCCGCTCGCCGAGGGCCGTGCCCGGGGCGCCGACCTGGTCCAGTTCTTCTGCGGCGACCCGCAGAGCTGGAAGAAGGCGGTCGCCCCGGAGCTCGGCGACACGACCGGCATGGACCTGTACGTCCACGCGCCGTACGTCGTCAACGTCGCCTCGACGAACAACAAGATCCGCATCCCGTCGCGCAAGATCCTGCTCGACCACGCCACCACGGCCGCGTCGATCGGCGCCAAGGGCCTGATCGTCCACGGCGGCCACGTCACCGCCGGGGACGACCCGTCGGTCGGGGTCGAGAACTGGGTGAAGACCTTCGAGCGGATGGAGGCACCGCTGCCGGTCCTCGTCGAGAACACCGCCGGGGGCGAGCACGCGATGGCCCGCCGCTTCGACGCGCTGGCCCGGCTGTGGGACGGCATCGGTGGCTTCCCCGGGGTCGGCTTCTGCCTCGACACCTGCCACGCGCACGCCGGCGGCGAGGAGCTGCTCACCGTCGTCGAGCGCGTTCAGGCCATCACCGGCCGGATCGACCTCGTGCACTGCAACGACTCCCGCGACGGCTTCGGCTCCGGCGCTGACCGGCACGCCAACCTCGGCGACGGCCAGATCGACCGCGAGCTGCTGCTCGCCGTCGTGGCTGCGGCCGGGGCGCCGGTCGTCTGCGAGACCCCCGGCGGCGTCGACGGCCAGACCGCCGACATCGCCTGGCTGCGGGAGAACCTGCCCGCGTCCTGAGCGGTCCGGGGCCCGGTCGCGCCCGTTCCATGATCGTGGGAAGCCGAAGCCCCTACGCGGGCCCCCCCGGAACGGGCTCGGACGTCCCACGAGCACCACCCGGGCGGGGCAAGACGCAGGAGCAGCCCGCTCAGAAGATGAAGTACCAGTTCACGAAGAGCACCGACAGCAGGCCCAGGCCCGCGGCCGAGCTCGCGACCACCACGTCGTGCGCCCGCCACCGCTCCGCGAACCGGGCCAGCGCCCACACCACCGGGAACAGCACGACCAGGAAGCGCGGCACCGACAGCAGCGCGCGGCCGTCGAAGGGCAGCACCAGCGGCAGCAGCAGCGACGCCCAGAGCCACACGGCGTACGTCGGGCGCACGCGCACGGCCACCCAGACCCCGGCGGCCAGCGCGACCAGCACCAGCAGCGCGTCGACGGTGAAGTAGCCGCCCGGGTAGGTGCCGAGGAACTGCACCCCCTGCCGCAGCCCCTCGAGCAGCGTCTCCCACGGCCACGCCGGCTCGCGGTCCCACGTCGTGCCCTGGACCTCGAGCGGCCGCAGCCCCTGCCCGAACCGCAGCTCCCAGAACAGCAGGTACGCCGCCGTCCCCGCCGGCACGAGCGCGCACGCCGCCGCGCCCCGCAGCGCCACCCGCACGCCCCCGCCCGCGCGCACCTGCAGCACCGCCTCGACCACCAGCGGCAGCACGAGCAGCAGGCCGCTGCTGCGGGTCGACGCGGCCAGCGCCCCGAGCACGCCCGCCACCAGCCACGCCGAGCGGCGCGCGGCGTACAGGCAGCCGACGGTGAGCGCCAGGAAGAGCGACTCGGTGTACGGCGCGAACAGGAAGAACGCCGTCGGGAAGACGCAGAGGTAGAGCACGGTCCGCCGCGCCGCCGACTCGCCCAGCTCCAGCTCGGTGAGCCGGAACAGCACGGTCAGGCCCGCGACCAGCGCGAGGTTCGACACGACGTACGCGCCCAGCAGCCAGGAGTCGCCGAGCAGCCGGCCGACCGCCCCGGCGAGCAGCGGGAAGAGCGGGAAGAACGCCGCGCTCCCGTCGTCGGGCGCGTAGCCGGTCGACGCGATGCGCAGGAACCACAGCGCGTCGTGCCGCTCCCACGCCGTGAAGACGTGGTGCCAGGACGCGCTCGGCGAGGTGGCCGGCCAGCCCGGGACGCTCACGGGCTCCCGGCTCGGCACCAGCGCCGTGCTGACCAGCCCGACGACCAGCAGTCCCAGCCGCACACCGAGGTAGACCAGCGCACTGGCCCGCAGCGCCCGCAGCCAGTCCGCGCGCGCGACGACGACCGGAGGGGCGAGCACGCGGCGAACGTAGCCGCGAGCCGCGACGCTCCGGTCTAGCGTGCGCGGTCGTGACCGTCCTGCGCGCGCCCGTCGTCGGCACCGCCGGGATCCTGGCCGCGTGTGCCGCGCTGGTGGCGGCGTCCACGGCGTGGAAGGGCGTGTGCGTCGACGCCTCCCGCAACTACCCGGTGACCTGCTACAGCGACGTGCTCGAGCTGTTCACCAGCCGCGACCTGGCGGACGCGTCCTTCCCCTACGTCGGCGGGCGGCTGGAGGGCGGCGCCCCCGTCGACACGTTCGAGTACCCCGTGCTCACCGGGGTCTTCGCCTGGCTCACCGCCCAGCCCGCGACCGGCCGCACGTCGTACCTGCTCGTGTCGGCACTGGCGCTGCTGCCGTTCGCGCTCCTGGTCGCCTGGCAGCTGTCGCGCATGGTCGGCGCCCGCGCGCTGCTGTTCGCGGCCGCGCCCGCGCTCGTGCTCTACGCGCTGCACAACTGGGACCTGCTCGCCGTCGCCGCGACCAGCAGCGCGCTGTACGCGTGGTGGCGCGGCCGCACCGGCTGGGCCGCCGTGCTGCTCGGGGTCGGCGCCTGCCTCAAGGTCTACCCGGGGCTGTTCCTGCTGCCGCTCGCGCTCGACCGGTGGGCGCGCGGCGAGCGGCGCGGCGCGCTCGAGGTGCTGGCCCTCGGCGGCGCGACCGTCGTCGCCGTGAACCTGCCGTTCGTCCTGCTCGACCGCGACGGGTGGTGGACGACGTACGCGTTCCAGCGCGCACGCGCGGCAGACAGCAGCAGCAACAGCCTGTGGTTCTGGGTGTGGCCGCACCTGTCCACGATGCAGCTCAACCGTGTCGTGCCGGTGCTCGTCCTGCTCGCGCTCCTCGGCGCGTGCGGCTACGGCCTCGTGCGCGCGCGGCGTGAAGGGGCGTTCCCGCTGCTGCAGGTGTGCGGCGCGGTGCTCGTCGCGTTCCTGCTGCTCAACAAGGTCAGCTCACCGCAGTACACGCTGTGGCTGCTGCCGTTCTTCGCGCTGCTGCGGCTGCGCTGGGGGTGGTGGGCGGCGTACGCCGTCACCGACCTGCTCGTCTACGTCGGGGTCTTCCGCTGGTTCGCCGCGCTGGTCGGCGGCACGGACCCGCAGCTGTGGGAGCGGATGCTGGTGGTCGGCGTGTGGACCAAGTGCGCACTGCTCGCGCTGCTGTTCGTGCATCTGCTGCGCGCGCAGGACGCGCTCGAGGATCAGCCGACCCAGCGACCCGAGGTGAAGGTCAGCACGAGCAGCGCCATGAGCGGGGCCGACAGCGCGAGGTAGGCCGGGTGCACCCACGGCCGGCGCTGCGCCGCCGCCGCGAGCAGCAGGAACAGCGGCCACCACAGCAGCGTGGCGCGCCCGACCGACAGGTAGTACGACGACGTCGCGAGCGCGGTCACCGACAGCCCGACGTAGGTCGCCTCACCCCAGCGCCGCTGGACGAGCAGCACGACCGTCAGCGCGAGACCCACTGCCACGGCCAGGATCTCGGCACGGAACGACCAGGCGTACTCCGCCCCCTGCTCCAGGTTGCGCGCCGCGGACAGGGTGGTGCTGAACGCGTCCCACGGCGCGGTCAGCTCGCGACCCCAGCCCTCGCGCTGCGCCTGCGACCACCGCAGCCAGTCGCCGGTCAGCCGCCAGAGGTAGGCGAAGTAGGCGGCGATCGCGAGGAACGGCGCGGCCAGTGCGGCGGCGTCGGCGCGCAGCCGGCCGCGGTGCGCGACGAGGTACTGCACGACCAGCCCGCAGGCCAGGAACAGCCCGCTGATGCGCACGGTCGCGGCGCCCGCGACGAGCAGCCCCGCGAGCACCCAGCGGTCCTGCCGTGCGGCCAGCCAGCCCCACAGCGCGAAGGCGAGGAACAGCGCCTCGGAGTAGCCGGCGAACAGGAAGACGGCGTACGGCGAGAGCACGAGGTAGAGCACCGGACGCGACGCCGGCAGCCCCTCGAGCACGGCCAGCCGCCCCAGCGCGACCGAGGCCGCGGCGCCGGCGAGCACCGAGACGAGCAGGCCCGCGACGGTCCAGTCGGGCACGACCAGGTGCACCGCGCGCAGCACGAGCGGAGCGCCCGGGAAGAACGCCTCGATGCCCTGGTCCGGGTAGTCCTGCGGGTAGCCGGCGTAGCCGAACTCCGCGACCTTGCGGAACAGCCCGACGTCCCACCGGTCCCACCGCCGGAGCAAGCCCTCGACCTCCGACGCCCGCGCGCCGGACAGCAGCCAGGCACCGCCGACCGTCAGCACGACGACGACGACGCGGGAGGCGAGCCAGACGCCCAGCGCGGCCAGGTCGGCGTCGGTGCGGGACCGGGTCCGCGCGCTCACGCGGGAACGGGTGCGGGAGCCCCGTCGGGTGCGCGCGCCCGGTCGGGTGCGCCGTCCAGCACGCCGCCCGCCGGGTCGTCCGTGCCGTCGGCGCGCACGACGTCGCGCTCGGGCTGCAGCACGTCGCGCACGACGAGCGCGGCGACGACGACCAGCGCCGCGTCGCGCACCGCCAGCGCGCCGATGAACCAGTCGACGTCGATGCCGTCACCCGGTGAGCCGTTGCCGACGAAGAAGTAGAAGCGGGTGAGCAGCACCAGCGCCTCGGCGGCCTGCCAGGCCAGCAGCGAGCGCCAGCGCGGCCGGGCGAGGGCCGCGAGCGGCAGCAGCCAGAGCGAGAACTGCGGGCTCCACACCTTGTTGGTGAGCAGGAACGCCAGCACCGTGAGGAACAGCACCTGGGCCAGCCGCGGCCGCCGGGGCGCCCGCAGGGCCAGCGCGACGATGCCCACCAGGCACGCCACGAAGGACAGCGCCACGAGCAGGTTCAGCGTCGACGGCGTCTCGCCCGGCGGGTCGAGCGCCTGCCCGCGCGCGGTCTGCAGGACGTACCAGAGCGAGTCCCAGTCGGCCGGGCGCGTGGTGTTCAGCTCGAAGAAGCGGTAGGCGGCGTTGACCCCGGTGACGTCGCCGACGGTGTGGTGCGGCGACAGCGCGGCCAGCCCCTGCTCGCCGAAGCGGTCGAGGGGGCTCCCGGCGATCTGGGTCTGCGTGCCGCCGACGTCGGCGAACGACGGGCTGGCCAGGTAGACGGGCAGGCTCACCAGGACCGGCGTGACCACGAGAGCGGCTGCGGTCACGGCGAAGGCGCGGAGCCGGCCGGCCCGCCAGCACAGCGCCAGCAGCGGCACGAGGAACAGCACCGGGTAGAGCTTGGTCGCGGTGGCGATGCCCAGCAGCACGCCCGCCGCGAGCGGCCGTCGCCGGGCCCACAGCAGCAGCCCGGGGCCGGCCAGCGCCATCGCGACGAGGTCCCAGTTGGTCGTGCCGTGCAGCACCAGCAGCGGCGCGGCAGCGAACATCGCGGCGTCCCAGGGCCTGCGGCCGGCCAGCTTGGCCGTCGTCACGACGACGACGAGCGCGCAGGCGGTGAGGAGCGCCCACGTCACGTCGTAGAAGTGCCGCGGCCGGCGGTCCTCCGGCAGCACCTCGACGACGGTGGCGGCCACCTGCATGACGGCCCCGATGACGACCGGGTACTCGACCGGGTGCTCGACGTACGGCGCCTTGCCCTCGTTCAGCCGCTCGGCGAAGTAGAGGGCGAAGACGTCGGTGTAGCAGCCGCGCGTGTACTGGTACTGGTCGGCCCACGGCTGCACCCGGCAGGGCGACTTCTGCCACCAGCCGAACAGGCTGGTGACCAGGGTGATCAGCACCAGCCAGCGCAGCGGCGTCCAGAAGCGGCGCTCGCCGAGCAGGGCGTGCCGGCCGGGCGGCCCGCCGACCGCCTCGGTCGCACCGCGGACGACGGGGTCCTCGGCCGAGGGCAGGACGACGGTCACGCCGGTCACTCTGGCAGAGCGGTCAGCCCGCCGGGGACGCTTGGCCCGGCGGCGGCTCCTCGTCCTCGGGCGGCGGGGGCGCCTCCGTCTCCTGCGGCGGGTCGCGGCGGCTCGGGCTCGGCCGGCTCCTCGGGCTCCACCGTCTCCACGGGGGCCTCGGTCGGCGCGACGGTCTCGGTGGGCTCCGGCGGCGGTCGGCTCGCCGGGGCGCGGGTCGCGCGCGGACGCGGCGTGGACTCCGTCGCTCGAGCCCTGCCGGCGCCCGACGTCGGCGCGCTCGGGGAAGTCCTCCTCCTCGACGCCCGCGAGGGCGACGTCGGTGTAGGCCTTCCAGATCCGGGTGGAGAAGCCGCCGCCGGTGGCCTCGACGCCGTCGATCCGGATCGTCTGCGGCTGCGCGTAGCCGAGCCAGACGGCCGTCGACAGCTGCGGCGTGAAGCCGACGAACCAGGCGTCCTTGTTGTCCGAGCACGTGCCGGTCTTGCCGGCGGCCGGGCGACCGCCCTCCAGGCGCGCGCCGCGGCCGGTGCCGCGCTCGACGACCTCCTGCATGGCGAAGGTCGCGTCGGCGGCGACGTCCTCGCTGAAGGCCCGCTCGCCGGGGCGGTACTCCGCCTCGTACAGCGACTGGCCGTCGCCGTCCTGGACGCTGACGACGAGGTACGGCTGGACCGCCTGCCCGCCGTTGGCGAAGGTCGCGAAGCCGACGGCCTGGTCGAGGACGTGCACCTCGTAGCCGCCCAGCGAGATGCCGCCGTTGGTGACGCCGTCCGAGCTGACGAGCGGCACCTCGTCGGGGATGCCGGCCTTGTGGGCCAGCTCGGCGACCGTCGCCGGCCCGACCTCGAGGCCGAGCTCGTAGTAGGCGGTGTTGACCGAGCGCTGGGTCGCCTCGACGAGGTCGACCCGGCCGTAGTCCTGGTCGCCGAAGTTCTCGATGCCGTCCTCGACGCCCGGGAACTCCTTGGGGCTGTTGCCGTCGAAGCGTGCTGCGCAGGCTGATGCCCTGCTCGAGCGCGGCGGCGAGCACGTACGGCTTGAACGACGAGCCGGGCTGGCGGCCGACGCCCTGGTTGGCGTAGTCGAAGCCGGTGCCGGTCGCGCCGCCGTAGTAGGCCCAGATCTGCGCCGGTGCCGGGCTCGACGCAGACCAGCGCGCCCTGCAGGCTCCTCGGCGGTCGGGGCCGGCCCGGTGACCTCCTGCACGGCCGCGACCGCCGCGTCCTGCGCGCTCTTGCGGATGGTGGTCTGCACGGTCAGCCCGCCGGCCGAGAGCCGGTCCTCGGCGAAGCCCGCGCACGGCCAGCTCGTCCAGGACGGCGTTGATGACGTGGCCCTTGGGGCCGGAGAGGTCGTTGTTGCGGCTGCCGGCGCCGGGCGGCAGCACCTCCGGGTAGACCTGCTCGGCCCGCTCCGCCTGGCCCAGCCAGCCCTCGGCGACCATGCCGTCGAGGACGTACTCCCAGCGCTCACGGGCGTCCTCGGGGTGCTTCTCCGGGTCGAGCTGCGCCGGCGACTGGATGCTGCGGCGAGCACCGCGCCCTGCGCGAGCGTCAGGTCCTTGGCCGGACTCGCCGAAGTAGGTCTGCGCCGCGACCTCGATGCCGGAGGCCTGCGGCCGAAGTAGATGGTGTTGAGGTAGTCCTCGAGGATCTGGTCCTTGGCGACCGTGCGGGTCATCTTCAGCGCGATGAAGACCTCCTTGACCTTGCGGCGTGAAGGTGCGCTCCTGGGTGAGGAAGGCGTTCTTGGCGTACTGCTGGGTGATGCGTCGAGCCGCCCTGCTCGACGCCGCCGCCGCGCACGTTGGCGAACAGCGCGCGGGCGATGCCGCGCGGGCTGATGCCCGGGCTCGGTGTAGAGGTCGCGGTCCTCGGCGGCGAGCACCGCGTGCTGCACGTCGTCCGGCACCTCGTCCAGCCGCACCGGGATGCGGTTCTGCTCGCCGACGCGGCCCATCTCGCGACCGTCGCTGTAGAGGATCCGGGTGGCGGTGGCGGTGGCGCTCTCGTTCGGCTCGGGCACGTCGGTGACGGCGTAGCCGACTCCCGAGCAGCACCACGAAGCCCAGCACCGAGGCCAGCCGCCCAGCAGCAGCAGCCGGCCCCAGCGCACGTTCGACAGTCGTCCCATGCACCCATGGTCGCGCACGGGACGTGCGGCCCGTGTGAGCCGCTGGTCACGACGAGCGGTCAGCCGGTGCTGTCGCGGCGCTGCCGGACGCGCTTGGCGGGCGCCGTCCCGGGGGTGCCGCCGGTCCAGCTGCGGACCAGGTGGTTCCAGCCGGCAGCCGGCGCACACCTCGACCTCGTGCACGGCGAACTCGGGGTAGGTGCGGTCCAGCGCCTCGAGCTGCGCGGCGTTGCGGGCGCTGCCGCTGTAGTCGCCGATCGCGTCGCCGTAGACCCACGCGACCTCGCGCAGCGGCTGCCGGCGGCAGATCGGGCAGGTCCGGTCGGTCAGCACGCCGTACGCCTCCGCGGCCCGCGACGAGGAAGACGCCGGCGTCGCAGACGTCGTACGACGAGGTGGTCGTGAACAGCCCGCCGCCGTAGAGCGAGCGCAGCAGGGCGCGACGGGCGAGGGCGTGGTCGACGACGTCGCGGCGCACCCCGCCGACGCTACGCGCGCGCCGCGCCCTGTCCATCCACGTCGGGTCCATCCGGCGTTCGTGATCCGTCTCTCCCCTGCTTGCACAGCCGTCGGCCCGGACGTACTGTCGTGCCAGCGCGATGTATCGCACCGATACATCGCACGCGGCAGCGGAGGGGGACGTCGTGCTCGAGCTCGCCGTCCTCGGACTGCTGCACGAGTCCCCGCTGCACGGCTACGAGCTGCGCCAGCGGCTCAAGGCCACGCTCGGCACGTTCCGCGCGTTCTCCTACGGCTCGCTCTACCCGACCCTGCGCCGCATGAAGGACGCCGGGTGGATCGCCGAGGACGAGGGCGACGCCGAGGTCGTGGCCGGCGCGCCGCCGCTGACCGGGCGGCGCGGCAAGGTCGTCTACAAGCTGACCGCCGACGGCAAGGAGCGGCTCGCCGAGCTGCTCGCCGAGGCCGGGCCGTCGGCGTGGGAGGACGAGACCTTCGGCGTCCACTTCGCCTTCTTCGGCCAGACCGACCCCGAGGTGCGCGTGCGCATCCTCGAGGGCCGGCGCACCCGGCTCGAGGAGCGGCGCGAGGGCGTCCGCTCCTCCCTGGCCCGCACCCGCTCACGGCTCGACCGCTACACCCTCCAGCTGCAGGAGCACGGGCTGGAGTCGGTCGAGCGCGAGGTCCGCTGGCTCACCGAGCTGATCGAGACCGAGCGCCGCTCCACCCGTCCCGCTCCACCCGCAGACCTGCACCCCCAGACCACCAGCCCCACCACCCCAACAGAAAGAGGAGCGCCCTGATGGGTTCCGTCCGTGTCGCCATCGTCGGCGTCGGCAACTGCGCCGCGTCGCTCGTCCAGGGCGTCGAGTACTACCGCGACGCCGACCCGTCGGCCCGCGTCCCCGGCCTCATGCACGTCGACCTCGGCGGCTACCACGTCCGCGACATCGAGTTCGTCGCCGCGTTCGACGTCGACGCCAAGAAGGTCGGCTTCGACCTGTCCGAGGCGATCCTCGCCTCCGAGAACAACACCATCAAGATCGCCGACGTGCCGCCGCTGGACGTGACCGTCCAGAAGCGGCAACACGCTCGACGGCCTCGGCAAGTACTACCGCGAGACCATCGAGGAGTCCGACGCCCCGCCGGTCGACGTCGTCCAGGCGCTCAAGGACAGCCGAGGCCGACGTCCTCGATCTGCTACCTGCCCGTCGGGCTCCGAGGACGCGGCGAAGTTCTACGCGCAGTGCGCCATCGACGCCAAGGTCGCCTTCGTCAACGCGCTGCCCGTCTTCATCGCCGGCACCCCGGAGTGGGCCGAGAAGTTCCGCGCCGCGGGCGTCCCGATCGTCGGCGACGACATCAAGAGCCAGGTCGGCGCGACCATCACCCACCGCGTCATGGCCAAGCTGTTCGAGGACCGCGGCGTCATCCTGGACCGCACGTACCAGCTGAACGTCGGCGGCAACATGGACTTCAAGAACATGCTCGAGCGCGACCGCCTGGAGTCCAAGAAGATCAGCAAGACCCAGGCCGTGACCTCCAACATGGAGCACGACATGGGCGCCCGCAACGTCCACATCGGCCCGTCGGACTACGTCCAGTGGCTCGACGACCGCAAGTGGGCCTACGTCCGCCTCGAGGGCCGCGCCTTCGGCGACGTCCCGCTGAACCTCGAGTACAAGCTCGAGGTCTGGGACAGCCCCGAACAGCGCCGGCGTCATCATCGACGCGCTGCGCTGCGCGAAGATCGCGCATGGACCGCGGCGAGGGCGGCGTCGTGCACCCGGCGTCGACCTACTTCATGAAGTCCCCGCCGCAAGCAGGTCCGCGACGACATCGCCGGCCCCGCGCTCGACGCGTGGATCGCCGGCGAGACCACGGGCGCGCACGCCGCTGCCGAGGCCGAGCAGGCCGTCCAGCAGTAGCCCCTCCCCGCACGTCCGACAGCCCGGCCCTCCCCGCACGGAGGCGCCGGGCCGTCGTGCGTCTACCGTCCGCGCATGAGCGATGCCTGGGCCCTCGAGGTCTCCGACGAGCGACCTGTCCGCCACCGTGCTGCACGAGCTGGACGTGCCGGAGCCCGCCGACGGCGAGGCGGTGCTGCGCGTCGACCGGGTCGGGATGACGGCCAACAACATCACCTACGCCGTGCTCGGCGAGTCCTTCCGCTACTGGGAGTTCTTCCCGGCGACCTCGCCCGAGCACGGGCGCGTGCCGCTGTGGGGGTTCGCCGAGGTCGTGGCGTCCAGGGCCGACGGCGTCGAGGTCGGGCAGCGCGTCTACGGCTACCTGCCGACGGCCTCGCACCTGGTCGTCCGGCCGGAGCGGGCCGACGCGCGCGGCTTCCGCGACGCGACGCCGCACCGGACCTCGCTGCCGTCGCCGTACAACGCCTACGCGCTGACGACCGGCGACGCGGCGTACGAGGCGGAGCGCGAGGACCTGCAGGTGCTGTTCCGCCCGCTGTTCTTCACCTCGTTCGTGCTGGCCGACCAGCTGCAGGACACCGAGGGCGTGCTGGTGCTCAGCTCGGCCTCGAGCAAGACGTCGTACGGCGCCGCGTTCCTGCTTCGCCAGGCCGGGCGCGAGGTGGTCGGGCTCACCTCGCCCGGCAACGTCGCGTTCACCGAGTCCCTCGGCTGCTACGACCGGGTCCTGACCTACGACGCGGTGACGGAGCTGCCGCAGGTCCCCACGGCGTACGTCGACGTCGCCGGCAGCACCCCGCTGCGCCAGGCGCTGCACGCGCACCTCGGCGAGCAGCTCGTGCTCGACCTCGTCGTCGGCGTCACCCACCAGGACAGCGCGCCGGCGGGGCGGCTCGAGGGCGCCCGCCCGACGGTGTTCTTCGCGCCGGACCGCATGCGGCAGCGCACCGAGGACTGGGGCCGCGAGGGGCTCGACGAGCGCTTCGCCGCTGCCTGGTCCTCGTTCGCACCGGTCGTGGAGGGCTGGGTCGACGTCACCGTGGGCGAGGGCCCGCAGGCGCTGCAGGCCGCCTACCTCGAGGTGCTCGGCGGCAGCAGCGACCCGCGCACCGGGCACGTCGTCCAGCTGTAGGCGCACTCTCCGCACGCGCAGGAGCCCGGCACCCCGCGAGGGGGCCGGGCTCCTGGCCGTGCAGGGGTCCTACGGCAGGGCGGTCACCGCGTCGACGGCCATGGCCGAGCCCTGCGCCAGGGCGCTGCGCTGGCCCGTGCCGCGGACCTCGACGACGTGCAGGCCGGCCGGGAAGCTCACCCGGGCGAGCACCACGCCGCAGCTGGTCGAGTTGCGGTAGGTGTCGACGCGGGCCAGCCGGGTCGGGCCGTCCCACACCTCGACGATGCCGTTGCCGGGGCCGACGCAGCCCTTGAGCTCGGCGCCCGACCCGTAGACCAGCGTGTGCGTCACGGCCCAGGCCGTGGGGGTCGGCAGAGCGCGGACGTACGTGCCGCCGACGGCGCCGCTGGCGCTGAAGCGGTTCCAGCTGCCGAGCAGGCGCAGACCGGGGGAGGTGTCGTCCACCATCGCCGCGGTCCTGAGCCCGACCGGCTTGGGCACGTAGCTGTTGCCGGCCTTGTCGGTGATGACCGGGGAGGCCTCCACCGTGTACGGCGCGCCGGCGTACATCATCGCGTTGGCCTTGAGGCGGAAGGACTTCCCGTCGCCGACCGGCGTGATGGTGCTCGGCGTGCTGCGCAGGCGGACGGTGTTGGACGCGACGCCGTCGACCGGCTCGGAGAAGGTGACGACGACGGTCGCGTCCGGCGCCAGGCCCTCGGTCGGGGAGACCGTGAAGGTCGGCGGCGTGGCGTCGATGGTCTGCGGAGCGGACCAGGGCAGCCGGTTGCCGGACGGGTCGAGCGCCTGGACGCGCCAGTGCACGTTCGCGTCCGGGTAGGCCTTGGCGCTGACGTAGGAGACGACGTCGGTCTGACCGGGAAGGGCGGTCGAGGCGCTGTCGTCGCAGTCGAGCACGCCGTCGCGGCGGTAGCCGGCCGAGCCGCTGCCGGCGGGCTGGCAGCGGGAGCCGTCGACGAGGACGTCCTCCAGCAGGGTGCCCTCCGCGAAGGTCCGGCCCCCGGCGCGGACCTCGAGGTGGTAGGCGTACGCGCCGGCCGTCTCGGTCTTGCCCGCCGCCTCGCGGCGGGTCTTGGCGTAGTCCTCCCAGCGCAGCTCCACGCCCTCGACCGACGACTGCGGCTTCTTCGCCGCGGCCGTCCTGGCCGCCGGGCTCTTCTTGCGGAAGGTCTGCCGCGCGATCTGGTCCGGCACGCCGTCGCCGTTCGCGTCAGCTGTCGGGACGGGACCGCAGGCCGTGCTGTTGCAGGCCTGGACGAGGTAGTGGTACGACTCGCCGACGCTGCTCTCGCGCCAGCTCTCGGTCGGCGTCCAGCGCGTCCCCGACGTCTCCACGATGCGCTGCACGTTGCTGAAGTCGTCGTTGAGCGCGATGTAGACGCGGTACCGGTTGGCACCCGCCTCCGCGGGCCAGGACAGCGTCGGGAAGTCGTCGCAGACCGGGCTGGCACCGGTGGTGCAGTAGGCCGGCAGGGCGCCCTGGCCGACGACGCCGAGGGAGCCGCCGGCGCTGGCCGGGTAGGTCATGGTGAGCGACTTGGTCGCCGTCCAGCGACCGGTGTCCACCGGGTGGGTGGGTTCGCAGCCACCGGTCTCGCCCTCACCGGGGACTGGCGCCGCGGTCGGCGACGGCGCGGCCGTGGCGGTCGGCGACGCGCTGGGGTCGGCACCGGGCGAGGCGGACGCCGACGGCGTGGCCGTGGCTACGGGGACAGGGGGGGCGACGACCCCCGGGCAGTCGGAGGCCAGCTCGGTGCCGGACGCCGTCGGCGGGAGGTAGGAGATGCCCGCGCTGCTGGCCGGCGAGGTCGGCACCTCCTGCGAGCCGTCGACGTAGCGGTCCAGCGCGCGGACGCGCCAGTACACGGTCTTGCCGTCGCCGATCACGCTGAAGACGCAGGGACCGGCGTTGTCCACCCGAGCAGAGACCTTCTCCGTGTAGGGCGTGACCTCGGTCCGGGTCGTGAAGCAGGTGTCGACGACCGGGCTGGCCTGGTCGCGCGTCGGGTCCACCTCGAGCGGGGAGGCGCCGTTGAAGGTGGCCGAGGTGCTGACCTGCAGCTGGTAGGCCGAGGCACCCGGGACGGGGGTCCACGAGAAGGTGGGCCGGGCCCCGGTGGTCTGCACCGCGGTGGTGGCCGGGCGGTCGCGCCAGCCGCGGGTGAAGGTCCCGTCCTGCGACCACGCGCCCTGCACGCCGCCCTTGACCGCGGCGACGCGCCACAGGTAGCTCGCGTCCGGCAGCCAGGCCGGCAGCGCCAGCTCGGTGGTCACGGTGGTGCTGGTCCAGACCGCGTCGTCGGACCAGGTCTCGTCGGTGCCGAGCTCGACGACGTAGGACTCGGCGCCGCTGACGGAGCGCCAGTCCAGGACGACGTCCTTGACGACCGGGCCGGCGTCCAGCGGGCCGAGCACGGCGGGTGCGGCCGGTGGTGCGACGGCCTCCTGGGCGGCGGCGCTGCCACCGGCGAACGGCATCAGGGCGCCGGCCGCGACGGCGGTCGCCGCGAGGCCCGCGAGCCGAGCGCGGGAGCGGGGGCGG
Source organism: uncultured Actinomycetota bacterium (assembly GCA_963844295.1). Classification (GTDB taxonomy): domain Bacteria; phylum Actinomycetota; class Actinomycetes; order Mycobacteriales; family SCTD01; genus SCTD01. Next base: position 311,933 of record CAWJNR010000002.1, read on the forward strand.
GACGAGCTGGTCACGGGGCTCCTCAGGTCGTACGTGGTCATGTGGTGCGTGGTCCGCCGGCGGACGTCGCCGGTGTGCCGCGGACCGACCGCCGTGTCGACAGCCGTGTCGAGGGCCACCAGCGGACGCTCCAGCCCCGGGAGTCTCGGCACGTGGTGAGCCGGACCTTAGGGACGGGACCGGCCGGGCCCGGTCGCCCTCCCGCCCGCCGACCTAGGCTGACCCGGTGAGCACCGACACCCGTGGCCTGCGGGAGGTCGTGCAGGTCAAGGACTTCCGGCGCCTGATGTCGGTGCGGGTGCTCGGGCAGTTCGCCGACGGGCTGTTCCAGGCGGCCCTGTTCTCCGCCGTCTTCTTCAACCCCGAGCGCGCGACGTCCGCGGGCGAGGCGGCCGCCGGCTTCGCGACGCTGCTGCTGCCGTACTCGGTCGTCGGGCCGTTCGCCGGGGTGTTCCTCGACCGGTGGCGGCGCCAGCGGGTGCTCGCCGTCGGCAACCTCGTCCGGGCCGGCGGGATCGTGGTCTTCGCGGCGCTGCTGGCCTACCTGGGCCCGACGAGCCCGCCGGTCGTCGCGCTGGCGCTGCTGGTCGTCTCGGTCAACCGCTTCATCCTCTCGGGCCTGTCGGCTGCGCTGCCGCACGTCGTCGAGCAGCGGCTGCTCGTCACCGCCAACTCGTTCAGCACCACCGTCGGCGGCGGCGCCGCGGCGGCCGGCGGCGCGACGGCGGTGGCGCTGCGGCTGGTCTTCGGCGACGACGACCTGGGTGCGAGCCGCACCGCGCTCGTCGCCGCGCTCGTCTACGTCACCGCCGCCCTGCTGGCCTCGCGGATCGCGGCCGACCTGCTCGGACCGGACGACCCGCCGCTGCACGTCCGGCTGCGCGACGCGCTCGGCGCCGTCGCCCGCGGGGTCGGTCAGGGCGCCCGGCACGTCGCCGAGCGCGGGCCGGCCGCCCGCGGGCTGGCCGCCATCAGCGCGCACCGCTTCTTCTACGGGCTGTCCTTCGTCACGACCCTGCTGCTCTACACCGAGGACGGCCACATCGGTCTCGGCTTCGCCGGCCTCGGGCAGGTCGTCGTCGTCAGCGTCGTCGGCGGGCTGCTCGCCGCGATCGTCACGCCCGCGGTCACCCGCCGCCTCGGCACCCAGGCGTGGATCGTCGTGGTCTTCTCCGTCGCCGCCGTCGTCGAGGTCGTCTTCGGCCTGCCGTACACGCACGGCTTCTTCCTGGTCGCCGCCTTCTTCCTCGGCTTCGCGGCCCAGGCCAGCAAGATCTGCATCGACACCCTGCTGCAGGAGAGCGTCGCGGACGACTTCCGCGGTCGCGTCTTCTCCTTCTACGACACGCTGTTCAACGTCAGCTTCGTCTCCGCCGCGGCCGCCGCGGCCGTGCTGCTGCCGCCGGACGGCAAGAGCTACCTGGTCATCGGCATCGTCGCGGGCGGCTACGCCGTGACGGCGTTCGTGTACGCGGTCATGACCGCCCGCCGGGCCGCCGTCGAGCCGCCCGAGCCGATCGTCACCCGGGCGGGCTGACCCCGCCCAGGCCCTGCTCGGCCGCCCACGCCCGCAGCGCCTGCTCGGCCTGCTCGCGCGGCAGCGGGCCGCGCTCCATCCGCAGCTCGAGCAGGTGCTTGTACGCCCGCCCGACCACCGGCCCGGGCGGCACCCCGAGCAGCGCCATGATGTCGTCGCCGGTCAGGTCGGGCCGGATCCGGCCCAGCTCCTCCTGCTCGGCGAGCCGGGCGATCCGCGCCTCGAGGTCGTCGTAGGCCGCGGCCAGCGCCGCCGCGCGGCGGCGGTTGCGGGTGGTGCAGTCCGACCGGACCAGCTTGTGCAGCCGCTCGAGCTCGGGGCCGGCGTCGGTGACGTAGCGGCGCACGGCGCTGTCGGTCCAGGCCGACGTGCCCGGCTGGCTGCCCCTCTCCCCGCCACCCCGTAGCCGTGGAAGCGCAGGTGCAGCTCGGTCAGCAGCGTCACCGCCGCGACGACGTCCTTGGGGAAGCGCAGCGCCTTGAGCCGGCGACGGGCCATCGACGCGCCGACGACCTCGTGGTGGTGGAACGACACGCCGCCGCCGGGCTCCTTGCGGCGGGTGCGCGGCTTGCCGATGTCGTGCAGCAGCGCGGCCAGCCGCAGGACGAGGTCCGGGCCGTCCTGCTCGAGCGCGATCGCCCGCTCGAGCACCTGCAGGGTGTGGTCGTAGACGTCCTTGTGCTGGTGGTGCTCGTCGATCTCCAGCCGCAGCGCCGGCAGCTCGGGCAGCACGTGCGCGGCCAGCCCGGTGTCGACGAGCAGCTCGAGGCCGGCCCGCGGGTGGCCGCCGAGCAGCAGCTTGGCCAGCTCGTCGGCGATCCGCTCGACGCTGACGATCTCCAGCCGGTCGGCCATCGCCGCCATCGCCGCGACGACCTCGGGCACGACGGCGAAGCCGAGCTGGGAGGCGAAGCGGGCGGCGCGCAGCATCCGCAGCGGGTCGTCGCCGAAGGAGTCCTCCGGCCGGCCCGGCGTGCGCAGCCGCTCGGCGGCGAGGTCGTCCATCCCGCCGTACGGGTCGACGAAGGCGTCGGGCGCCTTCCAGTCCGGCAGCGCGACGGCCATGGCGTTGACCGCGAAGTCGCGCCGGGCCAGGTCGTCGGACAGCGAGTCGCCGTAGCTGACGACCGGGTTGCGCGAGCTGCGGTCGTACGCCTCGGCGCGGTAGGTCGTGATCTCGATCCGGAAGCCGCGGCGCTGGGCGCCGACGGTCCCGAAGGCGATGCCGGTGTCCCAGGTCGCCTCGGCCCAGCCGTCGAGGAGGGCCTGCACCTGCTCGGGGCGGGCGTCGGTGGTGAAGTCGAGGTCGTCGCCGAGCCGGCCGAGCAGCGCGTCGCGGACCGACCCGCCGACCAGGTGCAGCGCGTGGCCGGCGGCGGCGAAGCGCTCGCCCAGCTCGACCGCGACCGGCGCGACGCGCAGGAGCTCGCGGACGGCGTTCTGCTGGAGCTCGGTCAGGGCGGGCACGGGCCACGAGCCTAACCGGGCAGGCCTTGCGGGACCGGCCGTCGGATGGGACCGTCCGCTCGCCCCTTGACCCGGTCGGCGAGGGAGGAGCTGCCGTGCGGGCTGCGCTGGACGTGCACCGCGACCTGCTGGCGCGCGGCGTGCCGCACGAGGTCGTCCGCCTCCGGGGTCGCGCGGCCAGCGCCGACGACCTCCCGCGGCTGCTCGACGTCGAGACCGGGTGCGTGGCCGTCCGCTGCTACGAGGTCGTCCGCGCGGACGCCCGCTCGTTCGCGGCGGTGCTCGTGCCGGCCGGCACGCTGCCCGACCCGCTGGCGCTGCTCGAGGCGCTCGACGCCTGCACCGTCCGGCTCGCCCCGGACGACGTCGTCAACGCCAGGACCCGCTACGCGGCCGGGCTGGTGAGCCCGGTGTGCCTGCCCGACGACGTCGAGGTGCTGGCCGACGCGGCGCTCGGCGCGGCCGAGGTCATCTGGTGCGCGGTCGGCGAGGGCGGGGTCGCGCTGGGCATCCGGACCCGCGACCTGCTGGTCGCGAGCGGGGCGCGGGTGGCGGCGCTGACCGGCCACGCGCGCCTGGCGGAGACCGCCGAGGTGCTCGACCTCGACGCCCGCCGGAGGTCCCGCACGACCGGCTGACCCGCCTGTCGCACCGGGGCGGGAGGGGTCGGCCCGACGTACCCTGGGCCGATGACCCCTCCCGCGCCGCCGAGCCCCGGCTCAGGGGTCGGGCGGGCGCGCGGCCGCTGCGGCGGGTCGACGAGACCAGCGCCGGCGGGCTGGTGCTGGACCGGCTCGGGCCGGGGGCCTCCGGCGCGCTGATCGGGCGGCTGGACCGGCGCGGCCGGCTGCTGTGGTCGCTGCCGAAGGGGCACGTCGAGGCCGGCGAGACCGAGCCGGAGACGGCCGTCCGCGAGGTCGGCCGAGGAGACCGGCATCGCCGGCCGGGTGATCGGCAAGCTCGGCACCATCGACTTCTGGTTCGTGGCCGAGGGCCGGCGGGTGCACAAGACCGTCCACCACTACCTGCTGCTGGCCGCCGACCCCGTGCACGGCCTGGAGCTGTCCGACGCGGACGTCGAGGTCAGCGAGGTGGCCTGGGTGCCGCTGGACGAGCTGGCGGCGCGGCTGGCGTACGCCGACGAGCGCCGGCTGCTCGAGCGGGTGCCCGTCCTGCTCGCCGAGACGGCCTGACGCCCCGCTCGTGAGGACCCGGGGCCGGGCGCGCCGGCCGGCCCGCTGCAGCCTGCTCGCCGTGCTGGTCGCGCCGCTCGTGCTCGCGGCACCGGCGGCCGCCCAGCCGACCGAGGAGCCGGTCGCGCCGGCCCCCCTCCCCGCGGCCGACGTGTGCGCCGGCGCCTCGGAGGAGGAGCCGGTCCAGGTCGAGGTCACGACGCTGCTGCCGCGTGCGCCGGGCCGGCCCGAGGAGCCGTTCCAGGTGGCCGGCCGGCTGCGCAACTGCGGCGAGGAGCCGGTCACGACGCTCGAGCTGCGGCTGTCGGTGGGCGGCCGGCTGGCCAGCCGCGGCGAGCTGCAGCGGGCCGACGAGGAGCCGGTGCTCGGCGCGCGCCGGCTCACCGAGCAGCTCGACGTGCCGGAGCTGGCGCCCGGCGCCACCACGCGCTTCGACCTGCGCCTGCTCGTCGGCGACCTGCGGCTGGGCCGGCTCGGCGTCTACCCGCTGTCGGTGCAGGTGCGGGCGCAGTACGGCGGCGACCGCGGCCGGACCCCCGTCGGGCTGGCCTCGACCTTCGTCCCGTGGTTCCCCGACGGGCCGCCGGCGCCGACCCGCGTGGCCTGGCTCTGGCCGCTGGTGGACCAGCCGCGGCGCGCCCCGGCGGAGGTGATGCTCGACGACGAGCTGCCCGCGCTGCTCGCGAGGGCGACGGCGACCGGCGCGCCGGGCCGGCTGCAGGAGCTGCTGCTGGCCGGCCGGGAGGGCTCGACCGGGCGGCTGCGAGCCGGCCGCGGGTGCGCCCGAGGGCTACGTGCCCCCGCCGCCCGAGCCCGCCGCTGACCCGCCCGCCGCCGACCCGGCCGCGCCCCCGCCGCCCGTCGCGCCGACCGCCGCCCCGTGCCGCGGCGAGGCGGTGCCGCTCACCTAGGCCGTGGACCCGGCCCTGCTGCACAGCGCCGAGGCGCTGACCCGCCCCTGGACCGTGCGCACCGCCGCCGGACTGGTCGAGCAGCCGCCCTCGCCGGCCGCCACGCAGTGGCTGGCCGGGCTGCGGGAGGCGGCCGGGAGCAGCGACGTGCTGGCGCTGCCCTTCGGCGACCCCGACGTCGTGGCGATGGCGCGCGGCGACAGCAGGCTGGGCGCCGAGGTCGAGCAGCTGCGCCGGCTCGGGCAGTCCGAGACCACGCGCCTGCTCGACGTCGAGCCGCTCGCGGCCGTCGCCTGGCCGCCGCCCGGACCGCTGCCGGGCGCGCTCGACGCCGTCGTCGGCCCGCAGACCGAGGCGGTCGTGCTCGACCCGTCGGCGCTGCCGCCCGCCTCGGCCGCGCGCAACCGCACGCCGAGCGCCCGCACCGACCTGTCCTCGGTCACCGGGCCGGTCAGCGGGCTGGTCGTCGAGGACGTCCTGTCCCGGCTGGTCGAGCCAGCCCGTCCGGCGGCAGCCGCAGCCCGCGGCTGGCCGAGCAGCGCTGGATCGTCGAGACCGCGATGATCGCGGCGGAGCTGCCCAGCGTCGTCCCGCACGCTGCGTGGTCGCCCCGGGCCGCCGCGCCGACGTCGAGCCCGGCCGTCGCCATCGCGGTCCTCGCCGACACCGGCCGGCTGCCGTGGCTGTGCCCGGTGCCGCTGGCCGACGTGGCCGCCGGCGACGAGCGGTGCGCGGAGCTCCCCGACGAGCAGGGACCGGCGCCGGCCGAGGAGCTGCGGGTCGCGCAGGAGCCGCCGGACCGCACCGACGAGCTCTCCGACGCCTTCCTCGCCCGGCTCGAGCGGATCACGACCGCCGCCGACCAGTTCACCGAGTCGGTGCTGGTCTCCGGCACGGAGGAGGCCGCGAGCACCCAGGCCCGGCTGCTGCGCGCGACCGGCCGGGCCGCCTCCGCCGCCTGGCGCGACGCGCCGCTGCAGGGCGACCGGATGCTCCGGCCTGCTGCAGCAGGACGTCGCCGACCTGCGCAGCAAGGTGCGCCTGGTCAGCCAGCCGGTCACGCTGACCGGCAGCTCCGGCGTGCTGGACCTCGTGGTGCAGAACGAGCTGGACCAGCCGGTCAACGTCGGCGTCGCCCTCGACGAGACCAGCGCCGCCCGGCTGTCGCTGTCCTCCACCACCACGCAGGTCGTGCCGGCGCGCAACGCCACCCCCATCCGCGTGCAGCGTCGACGCCGCGGACCTCCGGCCGGTTCGTCGTGCTCGCGACGCTGATCGACGAGGAGGGCGAGCCGTTCGGCGAGGCGGTCCGGCTCGAGGTGCGCTCCACGGGCTACGGCCGGGTGGCGCTCGCGGTGACCGGCATCGCCGCCGCCGTGCTGCTGGTCGCCGCCGGTGCGCGGATCACCCGCCGGGCACTGCGGCGGCCCGCATGACCGGGCTCGGCCGCTCGGCCCGCTCGATGGCGGTCGGCACCGTCGCCTCCCGCGGCACCGGCTTCCTGCGCAACGCCGTCCTCGCCTCCGTGCTCGGCGTCGAGGCCGTCGGCGCCGCGTACACCGTCGCCAACACCGCCCCGAACATCGTGTACGAGCTGCTGCTCGGCGGGCGTGCTCACCTCCGTCGTCGTCCCGCTGCTGGTGCGCGCCGCGAAGGAGGACGGCGACGAGGGCCAGGCGTACGCCCAGCGGCTGCTCACGCTGGTCGTCGTCGTGCTCGGCCGGCGCCTCGCTGCTCCTCGTCCTGGCGGCGCCGCTGGTCGTCGACCTCTACGCCGGCGACCTCGACCCCGAGGCGCGCGACCTGGCCATCGTGCTCGCGCGGTTCTTCCTGCCGCAGGTGCTCTTCTACGGCGCCGGCGCGGTGCTCGGGGCGGTGCTCAACACCCGCGGCCGCTTCGCCCCGCCGATGTGGGCGCCGGTGCTCAACAACGTCGTCGTCATCGCCACCGGGCTCGCGTTCCTCGTCGTGCGCGGCGGCGGGCCGCTGACGCCGGCGTCGCTGACCGACCGGCCAGGTGGCCCTGCTCGGGATCGGCACCACGCTCGGCATCGTCGCCCAGACCGTCGCGCTGGTGCCGTCGCTGCGCGCCGCCGGCTTCTCGCTTCCGGCCGCGCTGGGACCTCGGCGAGCTGGGCCTGCGCCAGGTCGGCTCGCTGGCCAAGTGGGTGCTTCGTCTACGTCGTCGCCAACCAGCTCGCCTACCTGGTCGTGGTCAACCTGTCGCTCGGACGACGCGCTGGTCGAGCCAGGGCCGCGGCTACCCGTCGTACGTCTACGCCTTCGTGCTGTGGCAGCTGCCGCACGCGATCGTCGCGGTCAGCGTCATCACCGCCCTGCTGCCGCGGATGAGCCGGGCCGCGGCCGACGGCCGCACCGACGACCTGCGCGCGTCGCTCAACCGCGGCCTGCGGCTCACCGTCGCGGTGCTGGTCCCGGCGGCCGTCGCCTTCGTCGTGCTCGGGCGCGAGGTCGCCGTGCTCGTCTTCGCCCGCGGCCAGGTGTCGGTCGAGGAGGCGCGCTTCATCGGCCTGCTGCTCGGCGTCTTCGCCGTCGGCCTGGTGCCGTTCAGCACCTACCAGCTGCAGCTGCGCGCGTTCTACGCCATGCAGGACACCCGCACGCCCACGCTGATCAACCTCGGGGTCAACGCGACGCTGGTCGTCGTCGACGTCTCGCTCTACCTGCTGCTGCCCGACGCGTACAAGGTCGTCGGCCTGGCGGCCGGGCACGCCGCGTCGTTCGTCGCCGGGCTGGTCATCTGCAGCGTCGTGCTGTCCCGGCGGATCGGCGGGCTGGACCTCGCCCCGGTCGTCCGGACCGCGGTGCGCTGCCTGGTCGCGGTGCTCGTGCCGGCGCTGCTCGCAGTCGGCGTCGCCTCGCTGGTCGGCCGCACCGCTCGGGCAGGGACCGCTCGGCGCGGCCGTCGCGCTCGCGGTCGGCGGCGCGGTGCTGGCGTCGGGCTACGTGCTGGCCACCCGGCGGATGCGGGTGCCGGAGGTGGCCGAGGTGGCCGGCCCGGTGCTGCGCCGGGTCGGGCTGGGCTGATCGCGCGCTGGACACCCGTTCGGGTGCACCTCAAGCCGACGCCCCTGCGCGCCGATCAGCCGGTCGTGACCTCTGACCGCGGCGACATCGTGCTGGGCTGGCTGACCAAGCTGGTCGTGACCCTGTCCCTGCTCGGCCTCGTCGGCTTCGACCTCATCTCGCTGGCCGGCCGCGCTTCCAGGCCGAGGACCACGCCCAGTCGGCGGCCCGGGCCGCCGCGCGCGCCTGGGACGGCCCCACCACGCTGCAGGCCGCGTACGACGCGGCCCTGGCCGAGGTGGTCGAGCACGGCGACACCATCGACCCGCAGACTTCTCGGTCGCCCCCGACGGGACGGTCACCCTCACCCTGCTGCGCACCGCGCCGACCCTGCTCGTGGAGAAGGTGCCGCCGCTGGCGGAGTACGCCGAGGTGCGCCGCACCGTGTCGGGCACGCCGCCCCGCTGACCGGTCCGGAGCCGGTGCCGCCCGTAGGATCGGCCCGTCCCCTCGGACCGTCGGGACGCACCGGACGAGGAGGACCCGTGGCACCGGTGCCCGGCCGCCGCGCCGTCCGGCCCGTCCTGCGGTCCGGCGACCTGCTCGCCGGCCGCTACTGCCTGGAGCACCCCGTCGAGCCGGCGCCCCGCGCCGACGCCGCCGACGACTCGCCCGCGGTCCTGTGGCGGGCGACCGACGAGGTGCTCGCCCGGCCGGTGGCCGTCAAGCTGCTGCGGGCCGTCGGCGACCGCGGCGCGACCGCCGCCCAGCCGTTCCTGGCGGCCGCCGCCACGGCGGGCTCGCTCACCTCGCCGGTGCTCGCGCGCGTCTACGACGCCGCCCTCGAGCAGGGTCGCGGGCGAGGCCGGCGTCGCGTACGTCATCAGCGAGTGGGTGGTCGGCCGGGACCTCGCGGCGGTGCTGCGCGAGGACGGGCCGTTCGAGCCGGGCCAGGCGTGCGCGCTGGTCGCCGAGGCCGCGGAGGCGCTGCACGACGCGCACCAGCACGGCGTCGTGCACGGCCGGGTCCACCCGGGCAACGTCCTGCTCGTGCCGGGCGGCGGGCTGGTCCTCACCGACGCGGCCACCTCCAGCGCGCTGCCCGGCCGGGCCGCGCCGTCCGGGCGGGCCGGTGACCCGGTCGGCCCCGCCGCCGACGTCCGCGACCTCACCGCCGTGCTGTACGCCATGGTCACCGGCCGCTGGCCGGGCAGCGCCACGCCGCAGCCGTCCTGCGGGGTCCCGCCCGCGCCGGCCGGCACCGACGGACGGTCCCGCGGCCGGCTCATCAGCCCGCGGCAGGTGCGCGCCGGGGTGCCGCGCGCCCTGGACGACCTCGTCGTCCGGGTCCTGCAGCCGAGCCCGTCGCGGCCCGGTCCCGCGACGGCTGCCGCGCTGGCCGACGCCCTCGACGGCGCGGTGCGCGCCGACCTGCCCCGGACCGTCGTCCCGTCTCCACCGCGCCTGCCGCCGTCGCTGCGGCGCCGGCTGCCCGTGCTGGCCGGCGCGCTGCTGCTGGTCGTGTCGGCGTCGCGTCGTACGCCCTCGGGCAGGAGATCGGGGAGGTGCACGCCGAGCGACGACGGGACGGCCGTCGTCACCTCGCCGCAGCCCGGCGTCGCCCCGACCGACCCCGCAGCCCAGCGCCTCGACCTGACGGCCGGTCGTCGACTTCGACCCCCCGCCGGGCGACGGCTCCGAGCGCCCCGGCACCGTCCCGAACGCCGTCGACGACGACCCCGCGACCGCCTGGGAGACCGAGCGCTACGACTCCGCCGCGCTCGGCGGCCTCAAGGCCGGCGTCGGCCTGCTGGTCGACCTCGGCGCGCCCACGCAGGTCGACCGGGTCGAGCTGCTCACCTCCGGCGGGGCGGTCGGCGTGGAGCTGCGGGCCGCCGACGCGCTCGGAGCGACCGCGCAGGACTTCCCGGTGGTCGCGACCGGCAGCGCGCAGGAGCCCGAGGTGGTCCTGACCCCGCCCGAGGGCACGACGGCGCGGTGGTGGCTGGTCTGGATGACGTCACTGCGCCGGTCGAGGGCGGCTTCGCCGCCGGGGTCGCGGAGATGCGCTTCCTGCGGGGCTGACGGCACTAGCCTCGCGCCGTGACCACGGGCCCGCGGCGGTGCTCCGGACCTCGACGTCCGCGACCGCGCGCTGCTCGCGGCGCACGTCGCCGGCGACCCCGACGCCTTCGGCTCGCTGGTCACCGCGCACCGCGACCGGCTGTGGGCGGTGGCGCTGCGCACGCTCGGCGACCGGGAGGAGGCCGCCGACGCGCTGCAGGACGCGCTGCTGTCGGCCTACCGCGGGGCCGCGTCGTACCGCGGCGAGGCGCGGGTCACGACCTGGCTGCACCGCGTCGTCGTCAACGCCTGCCTGGACCGCGTCCGCCGCCGGGCGGCCCGGCCGACCGTGCCGCTGCCCGACCCGGGACGGCGGCGAGCCGGCCGACCGGCACGACGCGCTCGGGGCCCGCGAGACCGCGCTGGAGGTGGAGGCCGCGCTCGCGCTGCTGCCGGTGGAGCAGCGCACCGCGATCCTGCTCGTCGACGTGCAGGGCCTGCCGGTCGAGGAGGCCGCCGCGGTGCTGGGCGTCCCGACGGGCACCGTGAAGAGCCGCTGCTCGCGCGGCCGGGCCCGGCTGGCCCTGTCGCTGGGCCACCTGCGGAACCGTCCGCCGACCCCCGCCGTCCCACTCCCGGACGCACTCCCGGACCCGGGACCGCAGAGCAGAGGAGGACGGTCGTGACCCCGCCGTCGCCACAGCCGTCGCCAGAGCCGTCGCCGCAGCCGCCGCACCTCGACCTCGACGCGCTCGCCGACGTCCTCGCCGGCGAGGGCGACGCGGCCGACGCCGAGCACCTGGCCGCGCTGCCGCGCGTGCGCCAGCCGGCTCGACGAGCTCGCGGCCGCCGAGTCCCGGGTGGTCGCCGTGCTGGGCGGGCTGCCGGCGCCGGCGCTCCCGGACGGCCTGGCCGACCGCCTCTCGGCAGCGCTCGCGGCCGAGGCGCCGCTGCGCTCGGCCGCCGGAGGTGTCTCCGGTTCCGCGTCCACCGGCGCGTCCGTCACGGCCCTGCCCGCCGCACGCCCGCGGCCGAGGCGCACCTGGCTGCCCGCCGCAGCCGCCGCGGTGCTGCTGGCCTCCGGCGCGGGGCTGGGCCTCGCGCTGGTCGGTGACGGCCTGGGCGACAGCTCCTCGGACGAGACCGCCAGTCCGCGGGCGGCCTGGCCGAGCGCGACGCCGCGCTCCCCGACCTGCTGCTCACGTCGTCCGGCGCCGACTGGGCCGACCCCGCCGCCGGCACGGGCGCGCTGCCGCAGGTGCTGTCCGGCGCCGCGGCCCCGGTCGAGCTCGAGGGAGAGGCGCCCGCCGAGGAGTCCGATCGGGACACCGGCGGGGACTCCGGCGCCGACGCGGCGCCCGAGGTGCTGTCGGTGCCGGACGGGCTCGACGCGCTGCGCACCCCCGAGGGGCTGCAGGACTGCCTGTCCTCCGTGCTCCCTCCGGACGAGCCCGGTCTGCTGCCGCTGGCCGTCGACTACGCGTCCTACGACGGCCGGCCGGCGCTGGCCGTCGTGCTGCCCGACCCGGACCCGTCCCAGGTGTCGGTCTTCGTCGTCGGCGCCGGCTGCTCGGCCGAGGACGACCAGACCCTGTTCTTCCTGCGCGCCCCCCGCCCCTGAGACCCACCTCATGATCGTCAGAGCATCTCGTCCCGTCAGGCCGCTCCACCGCTGCTGACGGCACGGATCCTTCTGACGATCACCAGCCCGTACGCGCGGTGGGGCGGCAGGTCGCGGGGGGAGCGGGGGTGGGAGCCTGGCGGGGCGAGGGAAGAGGCGCCCGGGAGCGGGCGTTCCCCTTGCGAGCAGTGACGTCGAGGAGAGGCTGACCCGTGAGCGACCAGCAGGTGCGCAACGCCATCGTCGTGGGGTCCGGTCCGTCCGGCTACACCGCCGCGATCTACCTGGCCCGCGCGGCTCTGGAGCCGCTGGTGTTCGAGGGCTCGGTCACCGCCGGCGGCGCGCTGATGAACACCACCGACGTCGAGAACTACCCCGGCTTCCCGGACGGCGTCATGGGCCCGCAGCTCATGGACGACCTGCGCAAGCAGGCCGAGCGCTTCGGCGCCGAGCTGGTCACCGACGACGTCACCGAGATGGACCTCGCCGCCGACCCCAAGGTCGTGAAGACCTCCACCGGCACCTACTACGCCAAGACCGTCGTGCTCGCGATGGGCTCGGCCTACCGCAACCTCGGCGTCCCCGGCGAGTCCGAGCTGTCCGGCCGCGGCGTCTCGTGGTGCGCGACCTGCGACGGGTTCTTCTTCCGCGACCAGGACATCGTCGTGGTCGGCGGCGGCGACACCGCGGTCGAGGAGGCCACCTTCCTCACCCGCTTCGCCCGCAGCGTCACGATGGTCCACCGCCGCGACACCCTGCGCGCCAGCAAGATCATGCAGGAGCGGGCGTTCAGCAACGACAAGATCCGCTTCGAGTGGGACAGCGAGGTCCTCGAGGCCGTCGGCACCGACCGGCTCGAGGGCGTACGGCTGCGCAACCGTCAAGACCGGCGAGGAGAAGGTCCTGGCCGCCACCGGGCTGTTCGTCGCCATCGGCCACGACCCGCGCTCGGAGCTGGTCAAGGGCCAGGTCGAGCTCGACGACGAGGGCTACGTCGTGGTGCAGGCGCTGCACTCCACCGCCACCGACGTGCCCGGCGTGTTCGCCGCCGGCGACCTGGTCGACCACACCTACCGGCAGGCCATCACCGCCGCCGGCACCGGCTGCGCCGCCGCGCTGGACGCCGAGCGCTACCTCACGATGCTCGAGGACACGCCGCCCGAGCCGCAGGTCGGCTTCGACACCGGCATCCCGGCCGAGCCGCCGGACCGCCCCGAGGTCCACGGCGGCCACGGCAGCGCGCCCACCCCGTAGCCCGGACCCCCGTAGGAATCGAGGCGGCGCCGCCGCTGTTGACACAGGACGACTGACCCCGCAACCCGAGGAGCACCGCATGGGCGCCACCAAGACCACGACCGACGCCGACTTCACCGCCGACGTCCTGCAGAGCGACAAGCCCGTGCTCGTCGACTTCTGGGCGGAGTGGTGCGGCCCGTGCAAGATGGTCGCCCCCGTGCTCGAGGAGATCGCCGCCGAGAACAGCGAGAAGCTCACCGTCGTCAAGCTCAACATCGACGAGAACCCGGGCGCCGCGCGCGACTACCAGATCATGAGCATCCCGACGATGGCCGTCTTCCAGGGCGGCAAGATCGTCAAGCAGATCGTCGGCGCCAAGCCGAAGGCCGCGATCCTCAAGGACCTCGAGGCCTTCCTCTAGAACGGCCCCGGCCAGGGGGTGGGCTCCGCGCCGCCGTACTGCGCGACCATCTCCTGGCCGGCCCAGGTCCCGAAGGCCACCAGCTCCGGGGTCCGGGGAAGCGCCAGCAGCTCCTCCCGCCGGCAGAAGCCGTCGGCCTCCTCCAGCACGCGGCGCACGTGCACGAGCAGCTCGGGCGTCCCGTCGGGCAGCGGCATCACCACGTCGATGCGGTCCAGACCCGCGTCGAGCGCGGCCTGGCGCACCGGGTCCGTCGTGCGCAGCAGCCCGCCGAACCGGTCGTCGAGCTCCCGCGCCACCTCCAGCAGCCGCGGCGGCACGCCGTGCAGATCTGCCGAGCCCTGCCCGACGAGCAGCAGCGAGCTCTCGCGCAGCAGGCTGTCGAAGTACTCGTTCTGCAGGGCCCAGAGCCGCAGCGGGTAGTCGCGCAGGAGAGCCGTCCGGCCCTGCCCCGACCCGGTCGTCACAGTCCCGGACTCTGCCACAGCGGCCGCGACCGGCGCCTGCCCCGCCGGTACTGTCGTGCACCCGCACCCGGCAGCGACGAGAGGCCCCCCGTGCAGCAGTTCCGCCTCGGCGACGCCGGCCCGGAGGTCGCCGACGTCCACGCCCTGCTCGTGGGTCTCGGCCTGCTCCCGGAGCTGCCGGCCGAGCCGGTGTTCGACGCGGCCACCGACCGGGCGCTGCGCGAGTTCCAGCAGCGCCGCGGGCTCTCCGTCGACGGCATCGTCGGCACCGAGACCTACCGCGCGCTGGCCGCGGCCCGCTGGAAGCTCGGCGACCGGCTGCTCTCGCTGGCCACGCTGCCGTACGTCGGCGACGACGTCGCCGCGCTGCAGGAGCGGCTGCTGGAGCTCGGCTTCGACGCCGGCCGTGCCGACGGCGTCTTCGGTCCCCGCACCGAGAAGGCGCTGCGCGGCCTGCAGCGCGAGTACGGCCTGGTGCCGGACGGCACCTGCGGCCCGAGCACGCTGCGCGCGCTGCGCCAGCTCGGCCGGCACGTCGTCGGCGGACGCCCGCACGTCCTGCGCGAGACCGAGGCGCTGCACCGCTCCGGCGCCGCCCTGCCCGGGCAAGATCGTCGTGCTCGACCCGGGGCACGGCGGCAGGGACCGCGGCGCCACCGGCAACGGCCTCGAGGAGGCCGCGGTCGTCGAGGACCTCGCCGCCCGGCTCGAGGGCCGGCTGACCGCCGTCGGCGTGCGCACGCTGCTCACCCGCGGGACCGACAGCTGCCCGAGCGACGCCGAGCGCGCGGAGTTCGCCAACGACGCCGGCGCCGACCTGGTCCTGTCGCTGCACGTCGACCGGGCCGCGAGCCCGGCCTGCCACGGCGTCGCGAGCTACCACTTCGGCTCGGGCGGCGGGGCGACCTCGACCGTCGGCGAGGAGCTCGCCTCGCTGGTGCAGCGCGAGGTCGTCGCGCGCACCGACCTGCTCGACTGCCGCGTCCACGAGAAGACGTGGGAGCTCCTGCGGCTCACCCGGATGCCCGCCGTGCGGCTCGAGCTCGGCCACCTGTCCTCTCCCCGCGACGCCGCCCGGCTGGCCGACCCGGCGTTCCGCGACACGGTCGCCGAGGCGGTGCTCGTCGCGGTGCAGCGGCTCTACCTGCCGGCCGACCTCGACCCGCCGACCGGCGTCATGCGGCTGCCGGACTTCGCCGACCTGTAGGGACAGACCCTCAGGCGCACAAGCCCATGACCCGCTCGCGGACCAGCCGGTCGGCGGACAGGTCCAGCAGGAGGTCGCGCGCGGTCGGTCCCGCCGTGACGCGCACGAGCAGCGAGGCCTCGAACAGCTCGTCCGAGCCGGCGTCCAGCAGCCCGCAGTCAGGGGCGATGAGCATCACGAAGCGCCGCCGCTCACCCGCCGCCACGTCCTGCGGCGCCTGCACCTGCGGGTCGGCCCGCAGGGGGAAGCCGTACGGCAGGACCCGCGAGACCTCCAGCGCGGCGCCGCGGTTCTGCAGCTCCACGGGCAGGACGAGGATCCCGGTCTGCGAGCTGCTCAGCCGCTCGCCGAGCAGCAGCAGGTCGGCGTCGACCACCGGGAGCGGCACAGGGGGCGGCGCCTGCCCGCCCGCGGTGAGCGCCAGCGCGAGGGCCAGCAGCGGCAGCAGCACCAGCGCGACGGGGGGACGGGGGCCGGGCCGCCCCGTTCCCGGGACCGGCGCGGTCGCGAGCGGCAGCGACGACGCGGTCAGCGTCACCTCCGGGCGTCGCTGGTCGGCCTGCACCCACTACCTCCTGCTCGCCCTCCAGTGCAGCACGGCCGTGGGTCCGCCGCTCATCCACCGGCGGTGCGGCAGGTCCGCCGCAGCAGCGACAGCAGCGCTCGCGACGTCGACGCGTCGCCGACCGCCTCCACGGTGTCGGGTGTCCCGTCGGCGCGCTGCACCACGAGCAGGATCGCCGGTGCGGCGCCGGCCCGGCCCCGGCAGTCGGCGGCGACGACCTCGGCGGTCAGGTGCAGGACGCGCTCGGTCGCGCTGGCGAAGCGGCCCAGGTGGCCGAGCAGCAGGGGTGGGGCGGCGCGCGTCAGCCGTACGGCCAGCCCCTTCCCGACGACGTCCATCAGCTTGAGCTGCGGGGCGGGCTGCTCGGTGCCGCCGCGCGCGCCCGGGTCGCCGGGCGGGATGACGACCTGCACGACCAGCTGGGCGCTGAACGGCTCCTCCGCCACGAGCCCGACCTGCGCGCGCAGGCCCAGGCTCGGCACGTCCGCGACCGTGCCCTGGGGTGCGGGCGACCGCACCGGCGGGTCCAGCGCGACGAGCACGCCGGACGCCAGCACGGCGACGACCAGGAGCAGCAGGGCGCTCAGCCGCCGCGGCACGGGGGACGGCCGGTCGCGCCTCGCGGACGGCCGGTCGCGCGGGCCGAGCTCCATCACGTCGGCGGGGGTCTCCCGACCCGGGACGATCACGGTGATGGGCGGCGGCGGCCGCTCCGGCACGGTCACGGGGCCTGCCGGCTACACCGGCCGCAGGAGCGGGTCGGGGCTCATCGAGCCGAGCAGGCGCTCCAGGGCGACCTCGACGTCCTCGCGCCAGGAGACCGCCGACTTCAGCTCGAGCCGCAGGCGCGGGAAGCGGTGGTGCGGGCGGACGGTCTTGAAGCCGACCGAGCGCAGGTGCTCGGCGGGCAGCACGCACGCCGGCGCCTCCCACTTCTCGTCGCCGAACGCCTCGATCGCCCGCACGCCGCGCCGGGTGAGGTCCTTGGCCACGCTCTGCAGCAGCATCCGGCCGAGCCCGCCGCCGGCGAAGTCCGGGTGCACGTGACCGGTCATGAGCAGCACCGCGTCAGCGCTCACCGGGCTGGTCGGGAAGGCGACCGAGCGCGGCACGTAGCCGGGCGGGGCGTACATCACGAAGCCGGCCGGGACGCCGTCGACGTAGACGATCTTGCCGCACGAGCCCCAGTCGAGCAGCGTCGCGGAGACCCACGACTCCTTCTCGAACGCGGTGTCGCCGGCCTCCTTCGCGCGGTCCAGCGCGACCGGGTCGAGCTCCCAGAACACGCACTGCCGGCAGCGGCCGGGCAGGTCGTCGAGGTTGTCCAGCGTGATGTTCACGCAGCGCCGGGTCATCGGCGCTCCGCGGGCCGGGGGCCGCGCAGCAGCCCGGCCAGCCAGCCGCCGAGCGCGCCCAGCAGCAGGCCGAGCGACAGGCCGCCGACGACACGACCGGACGGGCGCTCGGACACGGCGGGCTCCTGGGTGCTCGGGAGAGGTGATCAGAGTAGGCCGACCCGGGCCCGGCGAACAGGCCCCCGGAACAGGCGGGACCGGAACCGACTGGACCCCCGCGGGTAGCCTTCGGCCATGTCGACAGGTCCCTCCCCGCGCGGCCCGCGGTCCGGCCCGGGCGTCACCCTCGACGCCTTCACCGACCGCTACGCCCAGCGCACGCACGGCATGACCGCCTCGGAGATCCGGGCGCTGTTCGCCGTCGCCAGCCGGCCGGAGGTCGTCAGCCTGGCCGGCGGGATGCCGAACCTGTCCGCCCTCCCGCTCGACGCGGTCGGCAAGCTCATCGGCGACCTGGTGCAGGCGCGCGGGCGCGCAGGCGCTGCAGTACGGCTCCGGCCAGGGCGACCCGCACCTGCGCGAGCTGATCTGCACGGTCATGGCGCTCGAGGGCATCGAGGCCTCGCCCGAGGACGTCGTCGTCACCGTCGGCAGCCAGCAGGCGCTCGACCTCGTGACGCGCGTGTTCTGCGACCCGGGTGACGTCGTGCTCGCCGAGGCGCCGTCGTACGTCGGGGCGCTCGGCACGTTCGCGGCCTACCAGGCCGACGTCGTGCACGTCGCGATGGACGAGCACGGGCTCGTGCCCGAGGCGCTGCGCGAGGCGATCGCGGCGGTGCAGGCGTCCGGCCGGCGGGCGAAGTTCCTCTACACGGTGCCGAACTTCCACAACCCCGCCGGCGTCTCGCTGGCCGAGGAGCGCCGCGACGAGGTGCTCGAGATCTGCGCGGCTGCCGGGTCTTCTCGTGCTCGAGGACAACCCGTACGGCCTGCTCGGCTTCGACGCCCCGCCGACCCGCGCGATCCGCGCCCGCGGCGGCGAGGACGACGTCCTGTACCTCGGCTCGTTCTCGAAGACGTTCGCGCCGGGGCTGCGCGTCGGCTGGGTGCTCGCGCCGCACGCCGTGCGCGAGAAGCTCGTGCTCGCAGCCGAGGCCGCGGTGCTGTGCCCGCCGCAGCTCAACCAGATGGTCGTCGCGGAGTACCTCGCGACGCAGGACTGGCAGGGGCAGGTGAGCGCGTTCCGCGGCATGTACCGCGAGCGGCGCGACGCGATGCTCGACGCGCTGCCGCGCCAGATGCCGGCCGGCACGACGTGGACGCACCCGACCGGCGGCTTCTACGTGTGGGTCACGCTGCCCGGCGACCTCGACGCGAAGGTGCTGCTGCCGCGCGCGGTGACGGCGCGCGTCGCGTTCGTGCCGGGCACCGCGTTCTTCGCCGACGAGCAGGGCCGCAGCAACCTGCGGCTGTCGTACTGCTTCCCGGAGCCGGAGCGGATCCGCGAGGGCGTGCGCCGGCTGGGCGGGGTGCTCGACGAGGAGGTCGAGCTGCGCGCGACGTTCGGCTCCGCCGGCTCGACCCGCGCGAACCGGCCGCAGGCCGAGGCGCCTGCCCCGGACATGAACTGAGAGGGGACCGCCCGTGACCGCGCGCTACCTGGTGCTCGCCGGCGGGCTGTCGCACGAGCGCGACGTCTCGCTCCGGAGCGGCCGCCGCGTGCTCGACGCGCTGCGCTCCGAGGGGGTCGAGGCCGACCTGCGCGACGCCGACGCCTCGCTGCTCGCCGTGCTGGCCGACGGCGCGTACGACGCCGTGCTCGTCGCGCTGCACGGCGGCGCGGGCGAGGACGGCGCGCTGCGCGAGGTCCTCGACGTCGCCGGCGTGCCGTACGTCGGGTCGTCGCCCGCCGCCTGCCGCATCGCGTGGGACAAGCCGACCGCGAAGGCGCTCGCCGTCCGGGCCGGGCTGTCCACGCCCGGCTCCGTCGTGCTGCCGCACGCCGCCTTCCGCGAGCTCGGCGCCGGCGCCGTGCTCGACCGCCTGGTCGGCCACCTCGGCCTGCCGCTGATGGTCAAGCCCGCGCGCGGCGGCTCGGCGCTCGGCGGCAACCGCGTCGACAAGCCCGACGAGCTGCCGTCGGCGATGGTGTCCTGCTTCTCCTACGGCGAGGCCGCGCTGGTCGAGCAGTTCGTCGAGCGGCACCGAGGTGGCGGTCACCGTCGTCGACACCGGCGACGGGCCGCGCGCGCTGCCGGCGGTCGAGATCGTGCCGCTGTCCGGCGTCTACGACTACACCGCCCGCTACACGGCGGGGCAGACCGAGTTCTACTGCCCCGCAAGGCTTCCCGACGAGGTCGCTGCGGCGGTGGTCGAGGCCGCGGTGCTGGCCGCACACGGCGCTCGGGCTGCGCGACCTGTCGCGCGTCGACCTCGTCGTCGACGCTGACGGGCACCGTGCAGCTGCTCGAGGTGAACACCGCGCCCGGCATGACCGAGACCTCGCTGCTGCCGATGGCCGTCGAGGCGGCCGGCCTGTCCCTCGGCGCGCTGCTGCGCGAGCTGCTCGAGCAGGCGGCCGCCCGGCGCTAGCCACCACCCCGGTTGATCAACGCCGGGTTCCGTACGCAGATGGTCGCCTCCAGACGTACGAACCACGGCGTTGATCACTGAAGAGGGGAGCGTCGTCCACAGCTGGGGCGGTGCCCCTGGTGCGTGCGCGGTCGCGCCGGTGCACTGCCGGCATGACAGAGGCAGCTGCCGGGCGTGCCCTCGGTCTCGCGGCTCGGCACCCCGGGGTTCTGACGGCACGGCAGCTGGTGGACGGCGGGATGCCACCCGCGGTGGGCCGATCGCCAGGTGCGGCGTGGGCTGTGGCAGCGGCCCGCGCGGGGGATCTACGTACCGCACGACCGGCCGCTCACTGGCCTCGACCTGGCCTGCGCCGCACGCGCGCTGGCCGGTGCCGACGTGGTGGTCTCCGGGCTCGTCGTGCTGCATGAGCTCGGCCTGCGGTGGCTGCCCCGACAGCGACCGGGTGCTCGCCCTCGTCGATCCCGCACGTGCGCACCCCGTCCAGTGGCCGGGTCGTCCTTCGTCGTACGACCGACGTGCGCGCAGCTCGAGACCTGGACCCGCGACGGGCACCGGCTGGCGCCCGTCGCGCGCGCTGTCGTCGACGGAGCGCGCGGCCTGTCGCTGCGGGACGCGCGCGGCGTCGTGCTCGGTGCCGTCGCCGACCGCTGGGCCGACGCAGACGACCTGCGCGCGCACCTCGACGCGACGCAGCGCAACGGCTCCGGTCTGGTCCGGCGAGCAGTAGTGGACGCCGCACGCGGTTGCGCGAGCCCGCCTGAGGCCGAGGTGGTCGACCGACTGCTGGGCTGCGGCCTGCCCTTCTACGTCAACCCCGAGCTGCGGCTCGACGGCCGGCGACTCGGCCTTCCCGACATCTGGTTCCTCGGCCTCGGACTCGGCGGCGAGGTCGAGAGCCAGGAGCGGCACGGAGAGGACGAGCAGGTCGAGTCGACGTACGACCGGCACGAGCGGATGACGTCGTGCGGCATCGGGCTCGTGCACCTGAGCGTGCGTCGCATCCGCCGCGACCCTGGTGCAGCAGCAGAGCACCTGGTGCGGCAGGCGGTGGCCAGGAAGTGGAGCGGGGCAGGCGAACCAGCCGGCCTGGTGGTCGTCCCGCGCGGCCCCCTCTTGCGCTGATCAACGCCGCACTCGGTACGCGATGCGGGGGTCGTACGCGTACGCAACCCGGCGTTGATCAGCTGGGGGTGGAGGTCTCGACCTCGGGCTCGAGCAGCGCGACGATGCGGTGGAGGTCGTCCAGCGTGGCGAACTCGATGGTGACCTTGCCCTTGGCGCGGCCCATGTCGACCTTGACCCGGGTCTCGAAGCGGTCGGACAGCCGGTCGGCCAGCTCGACGAGCCCCTGCGGCACAGGGCGCTTCGCCGACCGCCGCGGGGTGCGCGCGGCTCGCCGTCGGACTGCGGCGAGCTGCACCGCCTCCTCGACGCCGCGCACCGACAGGCCCTCGGCGACGACGCGGGCGGCCATCTCCTCCTGCGCCTCGGGCGTCGGCAGGCCGAGGAGTCGCGCGGCGTGACCGGCCGACAGCACGCCGGCGGCGACCCGGCGCTGCACGGCGGGCGGCAGCTGCAGCAGGCGGAGCGTGTTGCTGATCTGCGGGCGCGAGCGGCCGATCCGCTCGGCGAGCTGCTCGTGCGTCGCGCCGAAGTCGTCGAGCAGCTGCTGGTACGCCGCGGCCTCCTCGAGCGGGTTGAGCTGCTGGCGGTGCAGGTTCTCCAGCAGCGCGTCGCGCAGCAGGTCGTCGTCGGCCGGTGTCGCGGACGATCGCGGGGATGGTGCCGGTCCCGGCGTCCTGCGAGGCGCGCCAGCGGCGCTCGCCCATGACGAGCTCGTAGCGCGGGCCGTCCGCGTCCTCCGACATCTGGCGCACGACGACCGGCTGCAGCAGGCCGACCTCGCGGATGGACGTGACCAGCTCGGCGAGCGCCTCCGCGTCGAAGTGCGTGCGCGGCTGCAGCGGGTTCGGCGTGATGCGGTCGAGCGGGAGCTCGGCGAAGCGCGCGCCCGCGACCGGCTGCGGCCCCGACCGGTGTCGCGTCGAGGTCGACCTCGGCCGCGCTCGTCGGGATGAGCGCGCCGAGCCCGCGGCCGAGGCCGCCGGCGCGGCGGGACGCGGTCACGCCGGCGCCCCGCGCTCGGCGATCTCGCGCGCCGCCTCGACGTAGGCCAGCGAACCGCGCGACCCCGGGTCGTAGGTGACGACCGACTGCCCGTAGCCCGGCGCCTCGGAGACGCGGACGCTGCGCGGGATCGTCGTGCGCAGCACCGTGTCGCCGAAGTGGTTGCGCACCTCCTCGGCGACCTGGTCGGCGAGCTTGGTGCGCGCGTCGTACATCGTCAGCAGGATCGTCGAGACGTGCAGCCCGGGTTGAGGTGCTTCTGCACCAGGTCGACGTTCTTGAGCAGCTGGCCCAGGCCCTCGAGCGCGTAGTACTCGCACTGGATCGGGATGAGCACCTCGGAGGTCGCGACCATCGCGTTGACGGTCAGCAGGCCGAGCGACGGCGGGCAGTCGACGAGCACGTAGTCGACGTCGGCGCCGGGTCCGGCGCAGTACGCCTCGATGGCGCGCTTGAGCCGCGACTCGCGCGCGACGACGCTGACCAGCTCGATCTCGGCGCCGGCCAGGTCGATCGTCGCCGGCACGCACCACAGCCCGTCGACGCCGTCGGCCGGCTGCACGACGTCGGCGATCGGCACCTGGTCGATGAGCACGTCGTAGACGTTCGGCGTGCCGGCGTGGTGCGTCGACGCCGAGGCCGGTGGAGCAGTTGCCCTGCGGGTCGAGGTCGATGACGAGGACCTTCGCGCCGTGCAGCGCGAGCGCGGCGGCCAGGTTGACGGTGGTCGTGGTCTTGCCGACGCCGCCCTTCTGGTTGGCGACGGTGATGACGCGGCGGCCGGCGGGCGCGGGAAGCGGCACGCGGCCGCTGGGGGTTCAGCGCGCGCACGGCGGCCGCGGCCTGCGCGCCGATCGGCAGGTCGTCGTGGTCGTCGCGCAGCGACGCGCGCAGCCGGTCTGCCGGCGTCCGCGCGTCAGCGTCGTCGCGTCGGTGACCGCCGTCGGCAGCTCCGGCGCGGGCTCGACCTCGGCTGCCACGACCTCCACCACTGGCGGGTGGGCGAGCGACGGGGACCGGATCGGCGATCGCCGACGGCCGACACCGGCGCGGGTACGACGACCGGCGCGACGGGGGCCTCGACGCCGACGCGCAGCTCCTCGGCGGAGCACCGCCGGCAGCGCCGGTCCGGGGTCGACGTGCACGACCGGCGGCCCGGCGTCCTCCGTGCCCGGGCCAGCCCGAGCGGCGGCAGCCGGCTCCGGGGCGGCCTGCGTCGATGGCGCCGCGCTTGCGGCGCGGCCAGCCGAGGCCGCTCATCGGCGGCGCCTTCTTCTTCTTGGCGGGCGGGCCGCCGGCGCCGCGGGTCACGACGACGACGCGGCCGGCGGTGTCCTGCGCCTCGTCGCCCACGACGACGACCTCGCGCCGACGGCGCCGGCGGCCTTGAGCGCGGCGCCGGAGGAGGCGAGCTCGCCGTCGGCGCGCTCGCCCTTGAGCGCGAGCAGCCGGCCGCCGGGGCGCAGCAGCGGCAGCGCCCAGCCGGCGAGCCGGTCGAGCGGGGCGACGGCGCGGGCGACGACGACGTCGACCTGCAGCTTGCCGGCCAGCTCCTCGGCGCGGGCGCGGCGCACGACCGCGGTGCGCAGCCCGAGCTCGGCGACGACCTCCTCGAGGAAGGTCGCCCGGCGCAGCAGCGGCTCGACCAGCACGACGGTGACGTCGGGGCGCAGCGCGGCCAGCACGACGCCGGGCAGGCCGGCGCCGGAGCCGACGTCGGCCACGACCGCGCCCGGCTCGAGCAGCTCGGCCAGCCCGGCGCAGTTGAGCAGGTGCCGCTCCCACAGCCGCGGCGTCTCGCGCGGGCCGAGCAGGCCGCGCTCGACCCCGGCGCCGGCGAGCAGCGCGGCGTACCGCTCGAGCACCGGCAGGGCGGCGCCGAAGACGGCAGCGGCGTGCGCCGGCGCTGCCGGGGCAGGCGCCAGGGGGGCGGTGCTGGGAGAGGCCATCAGCTCGGGCAGGACCACCACGCGGCGCTCGGGCTCGACGCCCTCGGACTCGCTGCTCACGCCGTCGACCGCGGCGACGGCGTCGTGCACGACCTTGCGCTCGAACGGCGTCATCGGCGCCAGGCGCACCGGCTCGCCGGACTCGAGCACGCGCTGGGCCGCCCGGGTGCCGATCGCCGGTCAGCTCGTCCTTGCGGGCGGCGCGCCAGCCGCCGATGTCGAGCATCAGCCGGCTGCGCACGCCGGTCTCGCGGACGACGGCGAGCCGGGTGAGCTCCTGCACGGCCTCGAGCACCTGGCCGTTCTGGCCGACCAGCGCGTCGAGGCCCGTCGCCGACGATCGCGACGACGGCGCGCTCGCCCTCGACGTCCATGTCGATGTCGCCGTCGACGTCGGCGATGTCGAGCAGGCGCTCGAGGTAGTCGCCGGCGATGTCGCCCTCGCGGACGAGCAGGTCCTGCCCGCTGAGGGTCGTCTCGGTGCTGTCGGGCTCGGTCACGGGTGTCCTTCGGTACGGGAGGAGGTGGAGCGGACGAGGCAGGCTAGCGCCGGCCGCCGCGACGTTCTTGTTCTTGCGGCTGCCCGCCGGTCGTCGGTTGCCGGCCGCCGAGACGGCGGCCTTCGGCGTGGCACCGGTGCGGCTGCCGGGGGTCGGCGCGGACGTGCTGGCCGACGGACCGGTCGCCACCGGGGGTGCCGCTGTCGGCGGGTCTCGGGCGCCGGCGGCGCACCGCCGTCCTTCGGGCTCTTGTCCTGGCCGCTGCCGCCGGGGCCCTTGTCCTTGCCCTTGGGCGGCGTGGTGCCACCGGCCGCGGGCGGCGTCTTGCCGGGGTTGAGGTTCACCGGCGGCATCCGCTTGATGACCTAGGCCTGCTGGCCCATCGACCAGACGTTGGTGGTGAGCCAGTACAGGAGCACGCCGATCGGGAAGAAGACGCCGGAGACGGCGAAGGACAGCGGCAGCACGTAGAGCAGCAGCTTCTGCACCATGACCTGCTGCGGGTCGGTGGTGCCGGCGCGGGCCATCATCTGGCGCTGCGTCCAGAAGGTGGAGGCGCCCATGCCGACGACCATGAGGAACGCGACGATCCGCACGGTCAGTGCCGTCGGCGCCGAGGTCGTCGAGCACCGAGCTCGGGCTGTTGAAGGCGGCGCTGATCGGGGCGCCGAAGATCTTGGCGACCGCGCCCTCCTGCAGCTGCTGCGCGGTGAGCCCGAACAGCGGCGTCGGCGTCGGTCTTGAAGTTGCGGATGACGGTGAACAGCGCGAAGAACACCGGCAGCTGCAGCAGCAGCGGCAGGCACCCCGAGATCGGGTTGGCGTTGTTCTCCTTGTAGAGCTTCATCATCTCGGTGTTCAAGCGTCTCGCGGTCGCCCTTGTGGAGCTTCTGCAGCTCCTTGACCTTGGGCGCGAGCTCCTGCATGCGGCGCTGGCTCTTGATCTGCTTGACGAACAGCGGGAACAGCAGCAGCCGCACGGTGACCGTGAGCAGGACGATCGACAGCCCCCACGGCCAGCCCGCTCGCCGAGTCGATGCCCGGAAGGTCGACTGAGCCCGGTGTGGATCAGGGCCAGCAGCGCGCCGACGGGTGTGGCGAGGACGTCAAGCACGGGAGCGCTCCGGGGAGTCGGGGCTGGCTGGGGCGGCGGAGGGTCGGCGGGAGGGTCGCGGGTGCCGGCGGTGCGGCTCCATGGTCACCCACGGGAGACGAACGGGCGGTACGGGGTCGTGCCCGCCGGGGTGGAACGGGTGGCAGCGCGCGATCCGGCGGACGGCGAGCCAGCTGCCGCGCAGCGGCGCCGTGCGCGGTGAGCGCCTCGGCGGCGTAGGCGCTGCAGCTCGGGGCGAAGCGGCAGTGCGGGCCGAGCAGCCGGGCTGATCCAGCGGCGGTAGAGCGCGATCGGCGCCAGCAGCAGCCGGGCGACCGGGCCCGTGAGCGCGGGCCGGGTCAGGCGCCGGTCACCGGCGTGCCCGGGGCCGTGCGGCCGCCGCGAGCGCGCCGTCGAGGTCGGCGCCGAGCGGCGCTGCTCGGCGCGGTGCCCGCGCCGCGGCGCGGCCCGGACGACCAGGCGGGTGCCGGCGGGCAGGCCGGACAGCCGGTCGCGGAGCAGGTGGCGCAGCCGGCGGGCGGTGCGGTGCGGACGACCGAGCCGCCGACCGCCTTGCTCACGACGAGGCCGGCCCGGGCCGGGGCACCCGGGCGCCGGGTCGCCGCCGGGGAGCAGGTGCACGGTGAGCAGCGGCCGCGACGCGCGGCGACCGCGCCGGACGACCTCGGTGAAGTCGGCGGCGCGGTGCAGGCGGTGCGCGGCGGGCAGCACGGCTCGGCCGGCCGGCCGCTGGTCCAGCGGGACCGGGTCAGGCAGACAGCTCGTCGCGGCCCTTGCGGCGGCGGCCCGCGAGGATGGCGCGGCCGGCGCGGGTGCGCATGCGCAGCCGGAAGCCGTGGGTCTTGGCACGACGGCGGTTGTTCGGCTGGAAGGTGCGCTTGCTCACGACGGGCTCGCTCTCGGGGAGGCTGTGCTGGGGACGGATCAGGGGCCCGCGGGACAGACCCCGCGCGGGCACAGACGGCCTCCAAGGTACGGAGCCCGGAGGGGGGTCAAACAGCGCCGCACGGGACACGCCGCGGCCGGCGCGGACGAGTTCTGCGGAGTGCCTTGCCGGGGTGGGTGCTGCTGTTAGCGTCCCCGCGCCGGCCTCCCCCGCTCCGGCCGCACGGTCCTCGCTCCGCTGAGACCCGGTCGGCCGGCGCCCCCGGTCGCACGTCTGGTGGCCCACGTGCACGCGCCGCTCGGGCGTCCCCTCCTCGCCTCCACAGGTTGTGGACAGTCGTGTGGACATCGTCGTCCCCGGGCGGCAGGGTCGGTCCGGGAGGCCGCAGCGACGGGCGCCGACCCCGACAGCCCAGCCGGGCTGGCGTGACCGCTCCGAGCCGAGGGAACCGCGTGACCGATCCCGATCCGGGCGCCGACTCCCGCGGAGCTCGACGAGGTCTGGACCCGCGCCGTCGCGGGGCTGCCCGACGGCGCGCTGTCGCCGCAGCACCGCGCCTGGGTCGGGCTGACCCGGCCGCTCGGGCTGGTCGAGGACACCGCCCTGCTGGCCGCGCCGAACGAGTTCGCCAAGGACGTGCTGGACACCCGGCTGCGCCCGGTGATCGCCGCCGCGCTGTCGGCGGCGTACGGCCGCGAGATCCGCGTCGCCGTCACCGTGCAGCCGCCGCCCGCGGGCGAGCCGGCGAGCGCTCCGCCGACCGGGGCGAGCGCCCCGGGCGAGCTGCGGGTCGCGCCGGAACCCGTCGACGAGCGGCTCGGCGGCGATCTGGGTGCGGGCCTCACCGGCGGGTCGGGACCGTACGACCGGCGCGCAGACGACCACCGGTCGTACTCCGGGGCCTTCGGCGACTCGCTCCGGCGGCACCGACAACGTCCGGCCGTTCCCGGGCCGGCCGCCCGGTGACGCCGGCCGCCCGCCCGCCGAGCCGGCCCGGCTCAACCCGAAGTACGCCTTCGAGACCTTCGTCATCGGCGCGTCCAACCGCTTCGCCCACGCCGCGGCGGTCGCGGTCGCCGAGGCGCCGGCCAAGGCGTACAACCCGCTGTTCATCTACGGCGAGAGCGGGCTGGGCAAGACCCACCTGCTGCACGCGATCGGGCACTACGCGCAGCACCTGTTCGCCGGCGCCCGGGTGCGCTACGTGAGCTCGGAGGAGTTCACCAACGACTTCATCAACTCGATCCGCGACAGCAAGGCCGAGACCTTCCGGCGGCGCTACCGCGACGTCGACATCCTGCTCGTCGACGACATCCAGTTCCTGGAGCACAAGGAGGGGACGCAGGAGGAGTTCTTCCACACCTTCAACACCCTCCACAACGCCAACAAGCAGATCGTCATCAGCTCCGACCGGCCGCCCAAGCAGCTGTCGACCCTGGAGGACCGGCTGCGCACCCGGTTCGAGTGGGGCCTGATCACCGACGTCCAGCCGCCCGACCTCGAGACCCGCATCGCCATCCTGCGCAAGAAGGCCGCGCAGGACCGGCTGGCCGCGCCGCCGGACGTGCTGGAGTTCATCGCCAGCAAGATCTCGCGCAACATCCGCGAGCTCGAGGGCGCGCTGATCCGCGTCACGGCCTTCGCCTCGCTCAACCGGCAGACGGTCGACCTGTCGCTGGCCGAGGTGGTCCTCAAGGACCTCATCCCCGCCGACGGCGGCCCCGAGATCACCGGCGCGACGATCATGGCGGCGACGGCGGAGTACTTCGGGCTGACGATGGAGGACCTGTGCGGGTCCTCCCGCTCCCGGGTGCTCGTGACCGCCCGGCAGATCGCGATGTACCTGTGCCGCGAGCTCACCGACCTGTCGCTGCCCAAGATCGGGCAGATGTTCGGCGGCCGCGACCACACCACCGTCATCCACGCCGACCGCAAGATCCGGGCGCAGATGCCCGAGCGCCGGGCGACCTACAACCAGGTCGCCGAGCTGACGAACCGCATCAAGACCCGCTCCCGGACCTCGTGACGCCGGTCACCCCGGTCCTGCACAGTGTGGGGACAACCCTGTGGACAACTGTGGACGACGGCGGCCGGACCCGTGGAGGACGCGGGACGGCCACCTGCTCGTGCACAGCCGTCCACCGACGCACGGGGGCCGCGTCCACAGCGACCGCACACCGCGCCGCGCCGCTGACCTGCACGGACGCCGTCCGTCCACAGGGTCGCAGGCCCCTTCCACTCCTACGAGTACCTCTCCCTCCAGATCCACCCCTCGGGGTTCTGGGACCGAGGACCTGTGGAGCACGGGCATCTGGCAACCTCTGGTCCCCGAGCACCGGACGACACCGCACGGCTCGGACCACACGACGAAGGACGCAGAGATGGAGCAGGGCACATGGAGCTGAGGGTCGAGCGCGACGCGCTCGCCGACGCGGTCGTCTGGACGGCCCGGTCGCTGCCGGCCCGTCCGCCGATGCAGGTCCTGCTCGGGCTGCTGCTCGAGGTGAGCGACAGCGGCCTGGAGATCTCCGGCTTCGACTACGAGGTCAGCTCGCGGGTTCGCCTGGACGCCACCGCCGACGAGGCCGGCCGGGTCCTCGTGCCCGGACGGCTGCTGGCCGACATCGTCCGCTCGCTGCCGGCCCAGCCGGTCGACCTGCGCGTGGAGGGCACCCGGGTCGTGCTGACCTGCGGCCCGGCGC
This sequence comes from uncultured Actinomycetota bacterium, assembly GCA_963844295.1. Taxonomy (GTDB): domain Bacteria; phylum Actinomycetota; class Actinomycetes; order Mycobacteriales; family SCTD01; genus SCTD01. Next base: position 340,817 of record CAWJNR010000002.1, read on the forward strand.
GCTTCACGCTGCCGACGCTGCCGGTGGAGGACTACCCCGCCCTGCCGGCCATGCCGGACGTCGCGGGCACGCTGGGCTCGGACGTCTTCGCCTCGGCCGTCGCGCAGGTGGCGCTGGCCGCCGGGCGGGACGACACGCTGCCGGTGCTCACCGGCGTGCGCTTCGAGATCGAGGGCGACCAGCTCACCCTCGCCGCGACCGACCGCTACCGGCTCGCCGTGCGCACCCTGCCGTGGCGCCCGGCCGACGCGGGCGTCTCCACGACCGCGCTCGTCCCCGCCCGCACGCTGTCCGAGACCGCCCGCGCGCTCACCGCCGGCCCCGAGGTCACGCTCGCGCTGGCCTCCGGCAGCGGCGCCGAGGGGATGATCGGCTTCGAGGGCGCCGGCCGGCGCACCACGTCGCGGCTGCTCGAGGGCGAGTTCCCCAAGTACCGCTCGCTGCTGCCGAGCGAGAGCACGGCCGTGGCCGAGGTGGCGACCGCGCCCTTCGCCGAGGCGGTCAAGCGCGTGGCGCTCGTCGCGGCCCGCAACGCGCCCGTGCGGCTGGGCTTCTCGGCCGACGGGGTCGTGCTCGAGGCCGGCGGCGCCGACGACGCGCAGGCCAGCGAGCAGCTCGAGTGCTCCTGGGAGGGCAGCGCGAGCAGCGAGCCGTTCCAGATCGCGTTCAACCCGCAGTACCTGCTCGACGGCCTGGGCGCCGTCGACAGCGACAGCACGACGCTGTCGTTCACCGGCCCGACCCGTCCCGCCGTGCTCACCGGCAAGAGCGACGCCGAGCGGGCTCCTGGCACCCCGGCCGAGTACCGCTACCTGCTGATGCCGGTGCGCCTGTCGGGCTGATCCGCGGGTAGGGCGCCCGAGGACCGCACCGACGACCGGAGGACACGCATGAGCACGCTCGGCATGATCGGCCTGGGCAAGATGGGCGGCAACATGGCCGAGCGGCTGCGCCGCGGCGGCCACGAGGTCGTCGGCTACGACCGCGCGCCGGACAGCGACCGGCAGGCCGACAGCCTGGAGGCCCTGGTCGGGCAGCTGACCGCGCCGCGGGTCGTCTGGGTGATGGTCCCGGCCGGCAAGCCGACGTACGACACCATCGACGCGCTCGCCGAGCTGCTCGAGCCGGGCGACGTCGTCGTCGACGGCGGCAACTCCCGCTACACCGACGACATGCGCCACGGCGAGCAGCTGGCCGAGAAGGGCATCGGGTTCGTCGACTGCGGCGTGAGCGGCGGCGTGTGGGGCCTGACCGAGGGCTACGCGCTCATGTGCGGCGGCGACGACGCCCACGTCGCGGCGGTCCAGCCGTTCTTCGACGTCCTCAAGCCGGACGGCGACTCGGGCTTCGTCCACGCCGGCAAGGTCGGCGCCGGCCACTTCGCCAAGATGGTCCACAACGGCATCGAGTACGGCCTCATGCAGGCCTACGCCGAGGGCTGGGAGCTCATGATGGCCACCGACGTCATCACCGACGTCCCGGCGGTCATCTCCAGCTGGCAGCAGGGCACGGTCATCCGGTCCTGGCTGCTCGACCTCATGGTCAACGCGCTGCAGCGAGGACGACGACCTGTCCCAGCTGCGCGGCTACGCCGAGGACTCCGGCGAGGGCCGGTGGACCGTCGAGGCGGCCGTCGAGCACGCCGTCCCGCTGCCGGTCATCACCGCCGCGCTGTTCGCCCGCTTCGGCTCGCGCCAGGACGACAGCCCGGCGATGAAGATGATCGCGGCGCTGCGCAACCAGTTCGGCGGGCACGCCGTCACGTCGGCCGCCGGCTCGGTCGAGAAGGGCGCCGACGCGCCGGGCGCCGACGCCGGAGCGCCGTCGGACGCCCCCGCCGACGTCTCCGAGGGGGACGTCCGCGGCGAGCCGGGCACCCCGCCGGACGCCTGAGCCGCGGGGACCCGTGCACGTCAGCCACCTGTCGCTGTCCGACTTCCGGTCCTGGCCGACGCTCGAGCTCGAGCTGGGCGCCGGCTCGACCGCGCTGATCGGCGCGAACGGGCAGGGCAAGACCAACCTCGTCGAGGCCCTGGGCTACGTCGCGACGCTGGGCTCGCACCGGGTCGCCGCCGACGCGCCGCTGGTCCGGGCGGGAGCGGAGCGGGCTGTCGTCCGGGCCAAGGTCGAGCGGGACGGCCGCAGCACGCTGGTCGAGCTCGAGCTCAACCCGGGCAAGGCCAACCGCGCGCGGGTCAACCGGGCGCCGGTGCCGCGGGCCCGCGAGGTGCTGGGCATCCTGCGCACCGTGCTGTTCGCGCCCGAGGACCTGTCGCTGGTGCGCGGCGACCCGTCGGAGCGCCGGCGCTTCCTCGACGACCTGCTGGTCGCGGCCGCGCCGCGCTACGCCGGCGTGCGGGCCGACTACGACCGGGTGCTCAAGCAGCGCAACGCCCTGCTCAAGACCGCCTTCCTCGCCCGCCGCTCCGGTGGCGGCGACATGCGCACCCTCGACGTCTGGGACGCCCACCTGGCTCGCAGCGGCGCCGAGCTGCTGTCCGCGCGGCTGGGGCTGGTCGAGGCGCTGCGGCCGCGGGTGCAGACGGCCTACCGGGCGGTGGCGGTCGGTGGCGACGGCGTGCGGGGCGAGACGACGCTGGACTACCGCTCCTCGCTCGGGGAGGCGCTGCCCGAGGGCAACCGGGACCGGGAGCTGCTGACCGCGGCGCTGCTGTCCGAGCTGGCGCGGGTGCGCCCGCAGGAGATCGAGCGCGGCGTCTCCCTGGTCGGGCCGCACCGCGACGACGTGCTGCTCGGCCTGTCCGGCCTGCCGGTCAAGGGCTACGCCACCCACGGCGAGTCCTGGTCGTACGCCCTGGCGCTGCGCCTGGCGTCGTACGAGCTGCTGCGGGCCGACGGCGGTGAGCCGGTGCTGGTGCTCGACGACGTCTTCGCCGAGCTGGACACCGGGCGGCGCGACCGGCTGGCCGAGCTGGTGGCGGGCGCCGAGCAGGTGCTCGTCACCGCTGCGGTGCCGGCCGACGTGCCGGAGGCGCTGGCCGGCAGCCGGTACGACGTGCACGAGGGGACGGTGACCCGTGTCCGGTGAGGGTGATGTTCCACGTGGAACCGGCCCCGGGGACGGGGAGCTGACCGGGCCGGACCTGGCCCGCGCCGCGCTGTCCCGGGCCCGGGCCGCCGCCAAGGCCAAGGGGCTCTCACCCGGCGCGCCGCGCCGACGACGGCCGGAGGCCAGCCGGTCGGGCTCGGGGCCCGACGGCCGCGACCCCGTGGTGTTCGGGGCGATGATCCGCCGGCTGGTCGCCGAGCGCGGCTGGGAGGAGACGACCACCGCCGCGGGGGTGCTGGCCAACTGGGAGCTGCTCGTCGGTCCGGAGATCGCCGACCACTGCCGGCCGCAGTCGCTCACCGACGGCGAGCTGGTCCTCGTCGCCGAGTCGAGCGCGTGGGCCACCCAGCTCCGGCTGATGACCCGCACCCTGCAGTCGCGGCTCGCCGACCAGGTCGGTCCCGACGTCGTGCAGAAGATCGTGGTGCGCGGGCCGGCGCAGGCCGACTGGCGCAAGGGTCCGCGCCGGGTGCAGGGCCGCGGCCCCCGCGACACCTACGGCTGAGGCGGGAAGCCGCTCAGACGGCCGATCTCGCAGGTTCGTGGTCCCCCACGCGGGTGGCCCTGCGACGCGCCAGCGGCGTCCTGAGGCCCTTCCTCGCGGTCGGTGCGCCTCCTGACGGCTATGCTGCGACTCGTCGTCCCGCCGTTCGGGGTCCAGGCGCCCCGCCGGGACGCCCGCGCCGGGACGCCTGCCCCAGACCCGCCCTTCGCCGGTGGGAGAAGCGGAGAGCTCCGTGCCGGAAGCGCAGTCGCCCGACGACGTCACGCCCGACGACGTCACGCCCGGAGACGTCACCCCCGGAGACGTCACCCCTGAGGACGTCACCCCTGAGGACGTCACCCCTGAGGACGTCACCCCTGAGGACGTCACCCCCGAGGACGCCGCCCCGGCGCCGGTGAAGGTCCCCGGCCCGGGCTACAGCGCCAGCTCGATCACCGTGCTCGAGGGCCTCGAGGCCGTCCGCAAGCGCCCGGGCATGTACATCGGGTCCACCGGCGAGCGCGGCCTGCACCACCTGGTCTACGAGGTCGTCGACAACGCCGTCGACGAGGCGCTGGCCGGCCACTGCGACACGATCGGCGTGACCCTGCTGGCCGACGGCGGGGTGCGGGTGCAGCGACAACGGCCGCGGCATCCCGGTCGACCTGCACCCGGTGGAGAAGCGCCCGGCCGTCGAGGTCGTGCTCACCACGCTGCACGCCGGCGGCAAGTTCGACGGCGAGAGCTACGCCGTCTCCGGCGGTCTGCACGGCGTCGGCGCAGCCGTCGTCAACGCGCTGTCGACCCGGCTCGACGTCGAGATCCGCCGCGACGGCTGGGTCTGGACGCAGACCTACGTCCGCTCGGTCCCCGAGCCGCTCCTGAAGGGCGCGGCCACCGACGAGACCGGCAGCACCGTCACCTTCTGGGCCGACCCCGACATCTTCACCGAGACGACGGCGTACTCCCGCGAGACGCTGCACCGCCGGCTGCAGGAGATGGCCTTCCTCAACAAGGGCCTGCGCATCGTCCTGCGCGACGAGCGGACCGACCTCACCGGCGGGGAGGTCGTGGAGAGCGAGTTCCACTACCCCGGCGGCCTGGAGGACTACGTCCGGCACCTCAACGCCACCAAGTCACCGGTCCACCCGACCGTCATCGGGTTCACCGAGGAGACCACCAGCGGCATGCGCATGACCGTCGAGGTCGCCATGCAGTGGAACGACTCCTACAGCGAGTCGGTCTACACCTTCGCCAACACCATCAACACGCACGAGGGCGGCACCCACGAGGAGGGCTTCCGCACCGCGCTGACCACGACGTTCAACGACTGGGCGCGCAGCAAGGGCCACATCAAGGAGAAGGACACCAACCTCGAGGGGTCCGACATCCGCGAGGGCCTGACGGCGATCATCAGCCTGAAGATCGCCGACCCGCAGTTCGAGGGCCAGACCAAGACCAAGCTCGGCAACTCCGAGGCCAAGAGCTTCGTGCAGAAGGCCACCCGCGAGTGGCTCAAGGACTGGTTCGACCGCAACCCCAACGACGGCAAGATGATCGTCAGCAAGGCGACGCAGGCCGCCCGGGCCCGGCTCGCCGCCCGGCAGGCCCGTGAGCTCACCCGCCGCAAGGGGCTGCTCGAGTCCTCCTCGCTGCCCGGCAAGCTCGCCGACTGCCAGTCCACCGACCCGCGCGAGTGCGAGCTCTACGTGGTCGAGGGCGACAGCGCCGGCGGCTCGGCCAAGGGCGGCCGGGACTCCAAGTTCCAGGCGATCCTGCCGATCCGCGGGAAGATCCTCAACGTCGAGAAGGCGCGCATCGACCGTGTCCTCAACAACAACGAGGTGCAGGCGATGATCACCGCCCTCGGGACGGGGATCCACGAGGAGTTCGACATCGCCAAGCTGCGCTACCACAAGGTGGTGCTCATGGCCGACGCCGACGTCGACGGTCAGCACATCCGGACCCTGCTGCTCACGCTGCTGTTCCGCTTCATGCGCCCGCTCGTCGAGGCCGGTCACGTCTACCTCGCCCAGCCGCCGCTCTACAAGATCAAGTGGGGTCGGGACGAGTTCCAGTACGCCTACTCCGACCGCGAGCGGGACGGGCTCATCCACGCCGGTCAGGAGGCGGGCAAGAAGCTGCCGAAGGACGCGGTGCAGCGCTTCAAGGGCCTCGGCGAGATGAACGCCGACGAGCTGTGGAGCACCACGATGGACCCGGCCGAGCGCGTGCTGCTCCAGGTGACGCTGGACGACGCGGCCACCGCCGACGACCTGTTCGCCACGCTCATGGGCGAGGACGTCGAGGCCCGGCGCTCGTTCATCCAGCGCAACGCCCGCGACGTGCGCTTCCTGGACATCTAGAGCCTGGACATCTAGCGCCTGTAGCTCGGCGGCTGTTCCACGTGGAACAGCTTCCTCGATCGAAGTTCCACGTGGAACGAAGGAGAACCTGTGGCCGACGTGCTGCCCCCTCCGCCTCCCGGCGACCGGGTCGAGCTGGTGGGCATCGAAGTCGAGATGCAGCGGTCGTACCTCGACTACGCGATGTCGGTCATCGTCGGCCGCGCGCTGCCGGAGGTCCGTGACGGCCTCAAGCCGGTGCACCGCCGGGTGCTCTACGCGATGTACGACGGCGGCTACCGCCCCGACCGCGGCTACTTCAAGTGCGCCCGCGTCGTCGGCGACGTGATGGGCAACTACCACCCGCACGGCGACACCGCGATCTACGACACCCTGGTCCGCCTCGCGCAGCCCTGGTCGCTGCGCTACCCGCTCGTCGACGGCAACGGCAACTTCGGCTCGCCGGGCAACGACCCGGCTGCAGCCATGAGGTACTGTCTCGCGCCCTCCAGCCGGATCCGGATGGCCGACGGCGGCACCTTCCGCATCGGTGACGTCGCGCCGGACGCGTCGCCGAACAGCGACATCCCGCTCGAGGACATCAAGCTGCTGGACCGCGTGGGTGACCCGGTCCGCGCCCTGACGCTGTTCCACTCGGGCGAGCACCCGACGCTGCAGGTGACCACCCGTGAGGGCTTCCAGGTCACCGGGACGCACAACCACCCGGTCCTCTGCCTGGTCGACGTGCTCGGCGTGCCGATGCTGCTCTGGAAGCTGCTGGCAGAGGTGACGCCCGGCGACCGGGTCGTCCTCTACCGCGGAGCACCGGTGGAGTCCGAGGCGCTGACCGAGGCCGAGCGCCTCGAGGCGGTCCTGCTCGGAGCCTTCGTCAGCGAGGGTCATGCGTCCTTCGAGCGGGCCGGCTTCAACAACCTCGATCGCGACCTGCTTCGACGAGGTGGTCGAGGCCTACGACCTGCTGGTCGGCGGCCGGCGCTACACCTCCCACCGAGAGATCGCCTCCGGCTCACTGCTGCACGAGCTCGACGTGCAGGACACGACTGCGCTGCGGCAGAGCCCGCTCGCCGAGCTCGTGGACCTGGCGAGCGCCGAGAAGACCGTGCCCACCCGTGTCTGGGTGCGCGGCCCCGCGTTCAAGAAGGCCTTCCTGCAGGCGCTCTTCGAGGGCGATGGATCGGTCAGCCGGCTGCCCAGGCACAGCATCCAGGTCTCGTACAGCACGCAGCAGCGAGCAGCTGGCGCGGGACGTGCAGTCGCTGCTGCTGGAGTTCGGGATCGTCAGCCGCCTGTCGTCGCGCGCCACGGGCGAGTGGAAGGTCTACCTGGGCAACCGGCGCGATGCGCGCCTGTTCGCCGACCGGGTCGGTTTCTGGGGGCGCAAGCAGATCAAGCTCCGCGCGGTGCTCGCGGGCATCCCCGAGACGAGCACCGCGATGAGCACCGACCACGTGCCGCTCATCGCTGACTACCTGCGCGAGAGCGGCGCGACGACGTACGCCGACCGCGACTGGCTCCGCCGGCACAACGTCGACCGGATCGAGCGGTGGGAGCGCGACGCCGACGAGATCTGGTCCCACGTCACGGATCCCGAGGTGCGGGCCGTCGTCGAGCCGCTGGTCAGCGGGCAGCACTACTACGCCGAGGTCGCCTCCGTGGAGGCGGCCGGCGTGCAGCCGGTCTACTCGTTCCGGGTAGACAGCGAAGACCACGCCTTCCTGTCCGACGGCTTCGTCTCGCACAACACCGAGTGCCGCCTCGCGCCGCTCGCGATGGAGATGCTGCGCGAGATCGACCAGGAGACGGTCGACTTCACGCCGAACTACGACGGCCGCTCGCAGGAGCCGACGATCCTGCCCAGCCGGATCCCGAACCTGCTGGTCAACGGCAGCTCCGGCATCGCGGTCGGCATGGCGACCAACATCCCGCCGCACAACCTGCGCGAGGTCGCCAGCGGCGTGCAGTGGTACCTCGAGAACCCCGAGGCGACCTCCGAGGAGCTGCTCGACGCGCTGCTCGCGCGCGTGCAGGGGCCGGACTTCCCGACCGGCGGGCTCATCGTCGGCCGCTCCGGCATCGAGGAGGCCTACCGCACCGGCCGCGGGTCGGTCCGCATGCGCGCGGTCGTCGAGGTCGACGAGGACGCCAAGGGCCGCACGATCCTGGTCGTCAGCGAGCTGCCGTACCAGGTCAACCCGGACAACCTGGCCGAGTCGATCGCCGACCTCGTGCGCGACGGCAAGATCGGCGGCATCGCCGACGTCCGCGACGAGGGCTCGCAGCGCCTGGGCCAGCGGCTGGTCATCGTGCTCAAGCGCGACGCCGTCGCGAAGGTCGTGCTGAACAACCTCTACAAGCACACCCAGCTGCAGTACACGTTCGGCTGCAACATGCTGGCCATCGTCGACGGCGTCCCGCGCACGCTGCGGCTCGACCAGTTCGTCGAGTACTACGTCGCGCACCAGGTCGACGTCATCGTGCGACGGACCCGCTTCCAGCTGCGCAAGGCCGAGGAGCGCGCGCACATCCTGCGCGCGCTACGCCAAGGCGCTGGACCGCCTCGACGACGTCATCGCCCTCATCCGCGCCAGCGCCAGCGCCGAGGCCGCCCGCAGCGAGCTGATGGCCCTGCTCGACATCGACGAGCTGCAGGCCGTCGCGATCCTGGACATGCAGCTGCGCCGGCTCGCCGCGCTCGAGCGCCAGCGGATCCTGGACGAGCTGGCCGAGCGCGAGCGCGAGATCGCCGACCTGCAGGCGATCCTGGCCGACCCGGTCCGCCAGCGGCGGATCATCGGCGAGGAGCTCGGGGAGATCGTCGAGCGGTACGGCGACGAGCGCCGCACGCGCATCATCGCCGTTCGAGGGCGACATGAGCGCCGAGGACCTCATCGCGCAGGAGGACGTCGTCGTCACGGTGACGCGCGGCGGCTACGCCAAGCGCACCAAGACCGACCTCTACCGCTCGCAGCGCCGCGGCGGGCGCGGCGTGCAGGGCGCCTCGCTCAAGCAGGACGACATCGTCGAGCGCTTCTTCGTCACGACGACCCACCACTGGCTGCTGTTCTTCACCGACCAGGGCCGGGTCTACCGGGCCAAGGCGCACGAGCTGCCCGAGGCCAACCGCAACGCCCGCGGCCAGCACGTCGCGAACATCCTGGCCTTCCAGCCGGACGAGAAGATCGCGCAGGTCATCGCCCTGCGGGACTACACCGTCGCGCCGTACCTCGTGCTGGCCACCCGCAAGGGCCTGGTGAAGAAGACCGCGCTCACCGAGTACGACAACGGCCGCTCGAGCGGACTGATCGCCATCAACCTGCGCGAAGGGGACGAGCTCATCGCCGCCTCGCTCATCAGCGCCGAGGACGACCTGCTGCTCGTGAGCCGCAACGCGCAGTCGATCCGCTTCCAGGCCGACGACGAGGCGCTGCGCCCGATGGGCCGGGCGACCAGCGGCGTCATGGGCATCCGGCTGCGCGCGGGCGACGAGCTGCTGGCCATGGGCGCCGTGCGCCCCGGCAGCGACGACACCGACGACGCGCTGCTGGTCGTCACCGACGGCGGCTTCGGCAAGCGGACTCGGCTGTCGGAGTACAAGCGGCAGGGCCGCGGCGGCCAGGGCGTGCTCACCGCGCGCATCGAGGAGAAGCGCGGCGAGCTCGTCGGCGCGCTCATCGTCCAGGACGCGGACGAGATCTTCTGCATCACCAGCACCGGCGTCGTGATCCGGATGTCGGTGCAGCCGCTGCGCTACCTGTCCCGCCCCACCGGGGGGGTCAAGCTCGTCGCCCTCGACGCGGGTGCGACCGTGGTGGCGGTCGCCCACAACGGGGAGGCTGCTGCTGACGCCGTCACCGACGACGGCGAGGAGCCCGACGCCGAGGTCGCCGAGCCGGTCGAGACCGGCGAGGGCGTCGTCGACGAGGACGACGCAGGGCCCGACGGGCCCACGGACGAGGGAGACCCGGCATGACCGCTCAGCGCGGGACAGACGCCGAGAAGCAGCCGGACACCACCACCAGGCGGCCCGAGGCGGCCCGTCAGCAGGAGCGCCGCGCGGGACAGCTCCTCGACGACGGTCCTCCCGGGCGGCCGCACCGCGCCGCCGCGGCCTCCGCAGCGCGAGGGGCGCCCGGTCCCCGGCGGCGGTGGCGCTGCTGCAGCCCCCCGCACCCTGGTCGGCCGGTCCCGGCGGGCCCGCCTGTCGCTCAAGCGGATCGACCCCTGGTCGGTCTTCCTGTTCTCGCTGGTCGCGTCGGTCTTCGTCGGCATCGCGGTCGTCGTCGCGGTGGCCGTGCTCTACGCCGTCGTGGGCACGCTGGGCATCACGGAGTCGCTCAACGAGCTGTTCGCCGAGGTGACCGGCGGGTCGGTGACCACCGACCCCCTGCTCACCTCCGGGCGGGTGGTCGGCGGCGCCGCGGTGCTCGCCGCGGTCAACGTCGTCTTCCTGACGCTGCTGGCGACGCTGAGCGCCCTGCTCTACAACCTGTGCGCGTCGTTCACCGGCGGCATCGAGCTCACCCTGGGCGAGCGCGACTGACCGGGCCGCGGCGGTGCTGGTGTAGTCTCGCCAACCGTGCCACGGCACGTCCGGGCCTGTAGCTCAGGCGGTTAGAGCGCATCCCTGATAAGGATGAGGCCGGAGGTTCAAGTCCTCCCAGGCCCACCCCGGACACCTTCACGAGAGGACGAGCGCCATGCGTCGCCCGGCCCTGCTGGTCGCCCTGCTCGCCGGTCTCGCCGTCGTCCTGAAGCGCCGGTCCGCGGCCGGTCGGGCCGAGAAGGACCTCTGGACCGAGGCCACCACGGCGCCGGACCTGCGCTAGCTCCACCCCCACGACCGGGGCCATAGCTCAACTGGCAGAGCACCGCCTTTGCAAGGCGGGGGTTCGGGGTTCGAGTCCCCGTGGCTCCACAGCAGGTGGCTGCGCAGCAGGCGCCCTCAGGGCGTCGTCGGTGTCATCGGCGGCGCCGGCCGGTCGAGGTCGACGACGGCCTCCACGTCCTCGGGCTCCTGGGCGTCCGGAGCGTCGGACGGCACGACGCGGCTCACGACGACCGCGGCGACGGCTCCGGCTGCTGCGCCCAGCAGCGCCGCGCCCAGCGCCCACGGCCAGCGCCGACGTCCGAGCGGGGGTCCGACCGGTCCGCCGCGCAGCGCCAGCAGGGCCGCTCCGCCGCGGGTCAGCGAGGTGTCCAGGGCGTCGCCGACCCGCTCGACCACGCGCTCGGCGACCGGCTCGGCCGCGGCCAGGGCCCGGACCGACAGGTCGCGCGCCCCCTCCGCCACGTCGTGGGCGACCGGCTCGGCCGAGCTCCGCACCCGCACCACCAGATCCCGTGCGCCGTCCGTCACGTCGTGCAGGTCGTGGCTCATCGCGTCCCTCGTCTCGTCGACCGGCGCTGACCGGTGCTGCTCGTCCGGGACAGCCTGCCCCACGCCGGCGTGCAAGACTCGGAAGGTCCCAGATCGACCCCTGACTCCCGACGAAGGAGCCCGCCGCGTGGCCAGCGAGCTGTACGCCACCCTCACCACCAGCCTCGGCCCGGTCCGGGTGAAGCTCTTCCCGGACCACGCCCCGAAGACGGTGCAGAACTTCGTCGGCCTGGCCGACGGCTCCGGCGAGTGGACCGACCCGAAGACCGGCAAGAAGGGCGACGGCGCGCTCTACGCCGGCACCGTCTTCCACCGGGTCATCAACGGCTTCATGATCCAGGGCGGCGACCCGCTCGGCACCGGCACCGGCGGCCCGGGCTACCGCTTCAAGGACGAGTTCCACCCCGAGCTGCAGTTCGACCGGCCGTACCTGCTCGCCATGGCCAACGCCGGCCCCGGCACCAACGGCAGCCAGTTCTTCATCACGGTGACGCCGACGCCGCACCTGAACAGGAAGCACACGATCTTCGGCGAGGTGGCCGACCAGGCCGGCCGCGACGTCGTCGACGCCATCGCCACCACCCCGACCGGCCCGATGGACCGTCCCCGCACCGACGTGGTCATCGAGTCGATCGCCGTCGAGAAGGTCGACAGCTGACGCAGCCCGACGCGGAGCCGACGGCGCCGCCCACCTGCTACCGCCACCCCGACCGCGAGACCTGGGTGCGCTGCACCCGGTGCGAGCGGCCGATCTGCCCGGACTGCATGCGGTCGGCGTCGGTGGGCTTCCAGTGCCCCGACGACGTGGCGGCCGGCCAGCGGTCGGTGCGCGAGGCGCGCACGGCGTTCGGCGGCCGGCTGTCCGGCGACACCAGCCGGGTCAGCATCGTGCTCATCGGGCTGAACGTCGCCGTGTTCGTGCTGGGCCTGGTGGTCGGCGAGCGGGACCTGCAGACCCGCTTCGGGAACCTGCCCGGTCTCCCGGGCTTCCTGGGCGTCGCCGACGGCGAGTACTACCGGCTCATCACGGCGGCCTTCCTGCACGCCGGCGTCTTCCACCTGGCGATGAACATGTTCGCCCTCGCCAGCCTGGGCCCGATGCTCGAGACCGCGCTCGGCCGCAGCCGCTTCCTGGCGCTGTACGTCCTGTCGGCGCTCGGCGGCTCGACGCTGTCCTACCTGCTCAGCGAGCCCAACCAGCTCGGCGTCGGCGCGTCCGGCGCCATCTTCGGGCTGTTCGGCGCGTACTACGTCGTCGTGCGCCAGCTGGGCGGCGAGACCCGCTCGATCCTGACGCTGCTGGCGGTCAACCTGGTCATCACCTTCGCCATCCCGATCATCGACTGGCGGGCGCACCTCGGCGGGCTCGTCGCCGGTGCCGTCGTCGCGGTCGCGCTGGCCCGTGCGCCCCGCGGGTCCGCGGCGTACGACCGTGCAGGCGGGGGCGTGCGCGGCGGTGGCGGTGCTGCTCGTCGTCGCGGTGGCGGCGCGCACGACCGCTCTCGGCGGCTGACCTACACTCCGGTGTGAACGGTCGTTAACGCGACCACCTGATCCCGAGGAGCACCCCATGCGCGACGCCGTCATCGTCGAAGCGGTACGCACCCCGACCGGCAAGCGGAACGGCGGCCTGGCCGGCATCCACTCCGCCGACCTGTCCGCCCACGTCCTGCGCGCGCTCGCCGAGCGCACCGGCATCGACCCCGCCGTCGTCGACGACGTCATCTGGGGCTGCGTCATGCAGATCGGCGAGCAGACCTTCGACATCGCCCGCACCGCGGTGCTGTCGGCCGGCTGGCCCGAGTCGGTCCCCGGCACGACGGTCGACCGCCAGTGCGGCTCCTCGCAGCAGGCCGTGCACTTCGCCGCCGCGGGCGTCATCTCCGGGCAGTACGACGTGGCCGTCGCCGGTGGCGTCGAGGTCATGTCGCGCACCCCGATGGGCGAGCAGCTTCACCGCCAGCCCGCTCGGCGTGGACTACGTCGCCCGCTACGGCAGCGACTTCCCGAACCAGGGCATCGGCGCCGAGGACATCGCCGACACCTGGGGCTTCAGCCGCGAGCAGCTCGACGAGTACGCCCTGCGCTCCCACGAGCGGGCGCACTCGGCCAGCGAGGGCGGCGCGTTCGACGCGCAGATCGCCCCGGTGACCAACCCCGACGGCGTCGTCATCAGCACGGACGAGGGCATCCGCCCCGGCGGCACGATGGAGAAGCTCGCCTCGCTCAAGCCGGCCTTCAAGGAGGACGGCAAGATCACGGCGGCCAACTCCTCGCAGATCTCCGACGGCTCGGCCGCGCTGCTCATCATGACCAGCGAGAAGGCCAAGTCGCTCGGCCTCACCCCGATCGCGCGCTTCCACACCGCCGTCCTCGCCGGCGTCGCCCCGATGCCGATGCTGCACGCCCCGATGCCCGCGACCCTCAAGGCGTTCGCAGAAGAGCGGCCTGTCCGCGAGCGACATCGGCGCGTACGAGGTGAACGAGGCCTTCGCGTCGCGTGCCGCTGGCCTGGCTCAAGGACATCGGCGCCGACGACAAGACCGTCAACCCCAACGGCGGCGCGATCGCGCTCGGCCACCCGCTCGGCGGCTCCGGCGCCCGCCTGATGACCACGCTCGTGCACCACATGCGCGACAACGGCATCCGGTACGGCCTGCAGACCATGTGCGAGGGCGGCGGCCAGGCCAACGCCACCATCCTCGAGCTGCTCTAGTCCTCCGCCTCCAGCAGTTCTCCACACTGTGGAGAACTGCTGGGGAGAACTACACGGGTGTCAGTAGCCCGTTCGGGTGACGAGGCCCTGGACTCAGCGCCCGGCTCAGCGCCCGACTCAGCGCCACTGCGTGGACAGCGCGAAGCCGGCGATGATGAAGCCGAAGCCGACGAGCAGGTTCCAGTTGTCCAGGCCCGAGACCAGCGGCATGTCGCCCTGCGTGATGTAGAAGGCGACCAGCCACAGGACGCCGATCCCGAACAGCACGAGCATGAGCGGCGCGAGCCAGACCGGGCTCGGGCCCTTCTTCTTCGGGCCGCTGGCAGGGGACGTCGCCGGGGTGTAGCTCGGCTTCTTCCGCTTGCGGGAGACGGGCACGTCCTGCTCCAGACCTCGTGGGGATGACTCGGCCGTTAGCGTAGTGGCGCGGCCTGCTCGCGCAGGTGACGACGAGCGGAGGGCGGGAGGCCAGGTGGAGCCGGACCAGGCGCAGTCCACGCCGCGCTCCCGACGCCGGCCCTGGTCGGTCCTGGTCCCGCTGACCGCGCTGGCCGCCGGGCTGCTGTTCGCGACCAGCGCCTCGACCGCGCAGGGCACCGACCTGCGGGCCGACCGCCGGCTCCAGCTCACCGAGCTCATCGCCCGCGAGCGCGCTGACGTCGAGGCCCGCGAGCGCGGTGCGGTCGAGCTGCGCGCCGAGGTCGAGTCCATCGCCGCCGACGCGGCGGAGGAGGACAGCCGGGTCGGCGCGGCGGCCGCCCCGCCCGAGCTGGAGGCGGCGGCCGGACTGGTCCCGGTCGAGGGCCCGGCGGTGACCGTCTCGCTCGACGACGCGCCCCGCCGCGAGGGCCGGCCGGAGCTCTCCGACGACCCGGACGACCTGGTCGTGCACCAGCAGGACGTCCAGGCCGTGGTCAACGCGCTGTGGGCGGGCGGCGCCGAGGCGATGACGCTCATGGGCCAGCGGATCGTGTCGACCAGCGCGGTCCGCTGCGTCGGCAACACCGTCATCCTGCACGGCCAGGTCTACGGCCCGCCGTTCGTCGTGACGGCGGTCGGCGACCCGGACGCGCTGCGCGACTCCCTGGACAGCGACCCCGGGGTCGCCTTCTTCCGCACCTTCGTCGACCGCTTCGGCCTGGGCTACGACGTGACCACCTCGCGCTCGGAGGTCCTGCCGGCCTACGACGGGCCGCTCGAGCTGCCGAGCGTGGAGGCGCCGTGAGCGACGCCGTGCGGACGGTCCTGCGCGGGCTCGGCCAGACGCTGATCACGCTCGGCGTCGTCGTGCTGCTGTTCTGCGTGTACGAGCTGAAGGTCACCGGGCTGGTCACGGCGCGCGAGCAGGACCGGCTCGGCGACGACCTGCGCGCCAGCTGGGCCGACCCGGCACCGCGGCCCATGGGCGCCGCCCCCGTACCGGTCTCCAGCGACCTCGGCGAGGGGATCGCCGTGCTGCACGTCCCGGCGCTCGCGGACTACGACCCGTGGGTCGTCGTCGAGGGGACCTCGGTCGCCGACCTCAAGGCCGGCCCCGGCCACATCCCGGGCACGGCCATGCCCGGCGAGGTCGGCAACGTCGTGCTGTCGCGGCCACCGCACGACCTACGGCGCGCCGTTCGAGCGCTTCGGCGACCTGCAGCCGGGCGGTCTGGTGGTGCTCGAGACCCGCGACCAGCTGGTTCACCTACACGGTCACCGGGTCGGAGATCGTCGCGCCGACCGCGATCGAGGTGACCTACCCGGTGCCGGGCAGCCGGGGGCGGAGCCGACCGAGCGGCTGCTGACCCTGACCACCTGCCACCCGAAGTACTCCGCGCGGCAGCGGCTGATCGTCAGCGCCGACGCTGACCGAGGAGCGCGCCAAGGCCGACGGCCCGCCCGCCGAGCTGGAGGCTCTGAGGTGTACGGCTGGATCTGGCGGACGCTGCCCGGCGGCCTGCCCGGCAAGCTGGTCGGCTCGCTGCTCCTGCTGCTGCCGCGGTCGCTGCTGCTGTTCATCGTCGTCTTCCCGGCCGTCGAGCCGCTGCTGCCGTTCAGCGACGTGACGGTCGACCAGGCGCCGTCGGAGGGCTGACCCGCTTCCAGGGTCTGACCGGCCCCGAGGGCAGCGTGAGAGGATCCGCGCCGTTCGTCCGTCGTATCCAGGAGGCGTCGTTGCCCGGCCCCGAGCCGTCGCCCGCACCACCTCCGTCGGCGTACGCCGCCCGGCCCTGGCTGGCGAGCTACCCGGCCGGCGTCCCGGCCGACTCGACGTCCCGCGGGTGCCGCTGACCCGGCTGCTCGACGACGCGGCGGCGTCGTTCCCGCAGCGCACCGCGCTCGCGTTCCTCGGCCGACGCTCACCTACCGCGAGCTGCTCGAGGCCGTCGACCGCTTCGCGTCCGGCGCTGCAGGAGCTCGGCGTGCGCAAGGGCGACCGCGTCGCGCTCGTCCTGCCGAACTGCCCGCAGAACGTCATCGCGATCGTTCGCCGCGCTGCGGCTCGGCGCCGTCGTCGTGCAGCACAACCCGCTCTACACCGAGGCCGAGCTGCGCCACCAGCTCGCCGACTCCGGCGCGACCGTCGTGGTCTGCCTGGACCGCGTCTACGCGACGGTCGCCGCGGTGCGCGACGACACCGCCGTGCGAGCACGTCGTCGTCACGTCGCTCGCCGACTACCTGCCGTGGCGCGCACGGTTCGCGCTGCGGCTGCCGCTGCGCAGCGCCCGCCGTGCGCGCGCGGAGCTCACCGCGTCGGTGCCGAAGGGCGCTCCGGTCGAGTCCGTTCCGCGCGCTGCGTCGAAGACGGCGTCGCGCGCGCCGCAGGAGCGCGGTCGACCCGGTCACCGACCTCGCGCTGCTGCAGTACACCGGCGGCACGACCGGCGCGTCCAAGGGCGCGATGCTCACGCACGCGCAACCTGGTCAGCAACGCGTACATGAACCGGCTGTGGGACACCGAGGCGGTCGCGGGCAAGGAGGTGACGCTCGGCGGTCCTGCCGCTGTTCCACGCGTACGGCCTCACGGTCGCGATGAACGCCACGCGTGCTGCTCGGCGGCACGCTGGTCCTGCTGCCGCGCTTCGACCTCGACCAGGTCTTCGCGGCGATCGACACCTTGAAGCCGACGATGTTCCCGGGCGTGCCGCCGATCTACAAGGCGATCGCCGACAGCCCGAAGGCGGCGCAGCACGACCTGCGCTCGATCCGGCTGTGCGTGTCCGGCGCGATGCAGCCTGCCGGTCGAGATCCAGGAGCAGTTCGAGCGGATCTCCGGCGCGACGCTCGTCGAGGGGTACGGGATGACCGAGACCTCGCCGTCGACGCACTGCAACCCGCTGGACGGCACGCGCCGCGAGGGGACGATCGGCCTGCCGCTGCCGGGCACGCTGTGCCGCGTCGTCGTCGCAGGACGACCCGACCGTCGAGGTGCCGCCGGGCGAGCCGGGCGAGCTCGCCGTCGCGGGCCCGCAGGTCTTCGCCGGCTACTGGGGGCTGCGAGGACGTCGGACGGGCGTGTTCACCGACGACGGCTACGTGCTCACCGGCGACATCGTCGTCATGGACGCCGACGGGTTCTTCACCGTCGTCGACCGCAAGAAGGAGCTCATCATCGCGGGCGGGTTCAACATCTACCCGTCCGAGGTCGAGGAGGTGCTGCTGTCGATGCCCGGCGTCGCGGACGCCGTCGTCGTCGGCGTGCCCGACCGCTACCGCGGCGAGACCGTCAAGGCGTACGTCGTGCCCGAGCCCGGCACGCGCCTGACCGAGGCCGACCTGGTCGAGCACTGCCGCACCCAGCTCACCGCGTACAAGGTGCCGAAGGTCGTCGAGTTCCGCGACAGCCTGCCGCGCACGACGATCGGCAAGGTGATGCGCCGAGCGCTGCTCGAGGAAGAACGAGCACGCGCCGAGGACGCCGCCGAACCCGTGCCCGCGTCGACGCCCGGTGGTCGGTCGAGTGCGAGAGGCGCTGCTGCCGAGCAGGTCTCGCCCGCCATCACGCAGACGGAGGTCGACGCTCCGTCGGGTGCGGAGCCTGCTGTGCAGGCCGCACCGGTGCACCGCGGGGCGGCTGTCGTGCAGGCGCCGGTCACGTCGGAGCCGGTCGTCGAGGCGCCGGCCGTTCTCGAGCCGGTCGTCGACGCAGCGCAGCGAGTGTCGAGCGCGGCCGGTGTCGCAGCCGGTGTCGGAGCCCGTGTCGAAGTCGGTGGATCCGGTAGCGGTGCAGGGGGATCCGCCACCGGGTGCGGGTGCGGGTACTGCCGTGCAGGCTGCACCGACGGAGCGCACCGAGCGCGAGACGTCCGTCATGCAGGCGCCGGCCATCCCCGAGCCGACCATCCCGGAGGCTGGCCGTCGCCGAGCCGGCCATCTCGGAAGCTGCTGTCTCCGAGCCGGCCAGTGACGAGCAGCCGGCCGACGCGCCGGTTCCGGAGCCGGTCGAGCAGGCGGTCGAACAGCCGGCCGACCCGCCGTTGTCGCCGTCGGAGGACGCGGCGTCGGTGGAGCAGGAGCAGGAGCAGGCGCCGCCGGTTGCAGACGCTGTCGTGCAGCCCGCACCGACGGAGCGCACCGAGCCCGATCAGGCCGCCGCGCAGGCACCGGCCGTTCCTGAGCCGGTCATGCCTGAACCGGCCGTCGACGCGCCGCCGGTCGACCCGCCGGTGCAGCCGCCGACGACGGAGCAGGAGCCGGAGAAGAAGCCCGTCCGCAAGAAGGCGCCAGCGAAGACCACCGCCACGCGGAAGGCGCCTGTGAAGAAGACGGCGCCGGAGTCGACGGCGACGGAGATGATTGCGCCGGAGAAGTCAGCGGCACGCAAGGCACCCGCACGCACGACACCTGCACGGAAGACACCCCCACGCGATTTCTCGTCCGGCACGTCTTCCGCCCAGGGGACCTCGGACTCGGCCGCAATCGCATCGCACGACGTGCTTTCGCAGGCACCGCCGGCAACGGACGCGGCACCGAACGCGTCCTCCGAGACTGCTGCGCAGACGATCCGCAAGGCACCTGCGCGCAAGGCAACCACCCGCACGACGTCTGCGCGCGAGGCACCTGCGCCGAAGGCCCCAGCGGGCGCCACGACCAACGACACGACGCGGGCACCAGCTGCAGGGGCGGCAGCTGCCGGCACGACGTCTGCGCGTAAGACGTCTGCGCGAAAGGCACCTGCAGGCGCGCCGGCATCGCGAGAAGGCACGTGCGGCCAGCACATCTGCAGAGAGTCCTCTGCGCCGACGCCGTCTACACCCGACAGCCATGCCACGACACCTGCCGACATCCACGCCTACGACATCCACGCCTACGACATCCACGCCTACGACATCCACGCCTACGACATCCACGCCTACGACATCAAGGCGCAAGGCTGTCGCTGGCGAGGCGCCTGCACGCAAGGCGCCTGCAGGCAAGGCACCCGCACGCAAGGCACCTACGGGACCAGCACGCGCAGCTGCGACGCCGGCAGGCACAGCACCCCTAGTCGGGGCACCGACGTCCGTCGAGAAGACCGCCGCCGCAGTGCAGCCGGTGCGGAAGGCACCAGCGCGCAAGGCGACCGCAGGCGAGGCACGGGCGGGCAACGCGCCCGCGCGCAAGTCGCCGGCGCGCAAGGCGTCCGCGCGTGACGTACCGCCGGGCAAGGCGCCCGCGCGCAAAGCGCCGGCACGCAGGGCGTCCGCGCGCGACGTACCGCCGGGCGACGCGCCCGCGCGCAAGTCCCCGGCACGCAAGGCGCCCGCGCGCGACGTACCGCCGGGCAAGACGCCTGCGCGCAAGGCACCCACTCGCACCTCGCCGGGGCGCGCCGCATCCACGTCGGTCGCGCCTCCACCCTCGGGTTCACCTGTTCGCAGGGCAGCGGCGACGCCGACGCCCACCCCCGCGCGAGCACCTCGCTCTGCTGCATCCCCGGCACCGTCGTACGCGTTCTCCGTGAGGAGGGCGAACCCGTCAGCCGCTGCACGTCCGCCTGCCCCCACGCCGGTCCGCAAGGCCGTGCGGAAGAGTGCGCCTCCGCCGAAGCGTTCTCCCTGAGGTGACTCGCATCCTCGTCGTGGACAACTACGACAGCTTCGTCTTCAACCTCGTGCAGTACCTCGGGCAGCTCGGTGCCGAGGTCGTCGTGCGACGCAATGACGAGGTCAGCACCAGCGATGCCGAAGGCTTCGACGGAGTGCTGCTGTCTCCCGGACCGGGAACGCCGGAGGACGCGGGCATCAGCGTCGAGATGGTCGGCGCGTGCGAGGAACGCGGAGTTCCTCTGCTCGGGGTCTGCCTCGGTCATCAGGCGATCGCGGTCGCCCACGGTGCGACGGTCGGCCGCGCACCCGAGCTGCTGCACGGCAAGACCAGCGAGGTCGAGCACCAGGGCGCCGGCGTGCTGCACGGCCTCCCGACTCCCTTCACCGCCACGCGCTACCACTCCCTCGCCGTCGAGGAGTCGACGATCCCGGCCGAGCTCGCCGTCACCGGCCGCACGCCGAGCGGTGTCGTCATGGCGTTGCGGCACCGTGACAAGCCGGTCGAGGGCGTGCAGTTCCACCCGGAGTCCGTGCTCACCCAGGGCGGGCACCTCATGCTCGCGACATGGCTGCGTGCCTGCGGCGACACAGAGGCACTCGGTCTCGCACCCGCTCTTGCGGCACGGGTGGAGGAGAAGCGCCTCGCCGCCTTCGGCTGAGCTGCCGAACTCCCACTGACTGGCCTGCGCCTACTGAGTCGCCGCACCAGCCCGGCACGCGGCCGCTGTTGAAGATCCGGATGCGTGGTGCCGGAGGCCGAGGCCGCCCACTAGAAGGGCGGGGGTTCGCTGCCTTCGAGGGTCTGCCACTGGGTGCGGTCGCGTTCGGTGGCGGGCAGCCAGGGTGGGCTGTCGTCGCTGGTGGTGAGCTGGAGCTGGTCGAGCAGGTGGAGCTCGTCGGGGTCGGGGAGTCGGGCGTCGTGTGCCGGTGGTCGTGCCGGGTGGTGGGCTGGTGTGGCGGGGGACCTCGACGAGCTGGCCGGCGGGGCTGAGCCACAGGGTGCTGGTGGCGGTGCGGAGCGGGGTCCAGCCGTGGTGCTTGTGCTGGTGGGTGCGGCGTCCGCGGGCGGTCAGGTTCCAGGCGGCGGTGGGTCCGGCGGGCCAGGGGTCGTCGTGGTCGAGGTCGGCGCGGGTGGCGGTGACGCGGGCGCTGGTGGGTCCGTCGCAGAACCTGTCCCGCAACCGGATGTAGTCGCGCAGTCGGTCGCTGGGGTCGTGCCGGGGTTCTTCGCGCCAGCCGACGTCGTCGCACTCCAGATCACCGAGGATCATCGCGAGCAGGCTGTCGCGCAGCCCGGTCGGTGTCGGCGGTGGTCGCAGGTCGCGGTCGGCCAGGTCGACGAGCTGGCCGGTGCCGGCTTGGACGCACACCCGGCGG
Organism: uncultured Actinomycetota bacterium; assembly: GCA_963844295.1. Classification (GTDB taxonomy): domain Bacteria; phylum Actinomycetota; class Actinomycetes; order Mycobacteriales; family SCTD01; genus SCTD01. The sequence goes on from CAWJNR010000002.1 coordinate 362,219, forward strand.
AGCTCGGCGTCGAGCAGGAGCTGGCGGCTGGTGGGGGCGCTGAGCCAGCCGTAGCCCGTCGAGCCAGGCCGGGTCGTTGCTCAGCCCGAGAGCGGTCTCGACCGGAATGGTGATGTGTGCCTGCACCGGTCGGCTCATCCGGCAGTCGACCGGGGCCGGCTCGACGAACGCGGGACGCAGCCCGGCCGGGGCGGTGTTCTCGCCGGCAGGGGCGCCGTCCGCGGGTGCCGGTGCCGGTGACGGGGTCGGGCCGGTGCCTCGGCCTGGACAGGCTGTTCATCAACCGCGGGTGCGGCAACGTCGGTCTTCCCAGCGGTGGGGTCGGCGGGGCTGTGGGTGTCGCAGGGGTAGGTGCTGGTCGCGAGGTCGAACCGCAGGGCGTCCAGGGTGCGGGGGTCACCGGCGGCCTTCAGCGCCCGGGCTTTGGCGTCCAGGGTGGTGTACCAGCGGGTGAGGGGGACGGCCGGTCCGGTCAGGGCGACCCAGGCCTGGTCGTCGTGGGTGGGGTGGAGCTCGACGCCGCGGTCGGCGTTCTTGCGCGCGGTGCGTTGCGCGGCGCTGTCGGGGTCCAGCCGCAGCGCGGCTTTGCGGACCTCGTCCTCGATCCGCCACGTCGGGAGCAGCACGACCTTGTCGGCGAGCTCGAGGTCCAGGGCTGCGGCGAGGTCGTCGCCGACGTGCTCGAGCTCGGTCAGGAACGCCTCGGCCCGCGGGACGGTCAGCACACCGGCGTCCAGCAGCGCCAGCGTGCGGGGCAGGGTGGCGACCAGGCGGACGGCGTGCCGGACCAGCGCGCCGGCGGCGCGGTCGGTGAGCTTGCGGGCCAGCGCGATCTCGCGCTGGAAGGAGGTCCACGGGGTGGAGCCGGTCTCGTCGAACGGGCAGCGCGGGACCTGCGCGGCCAGCCGCGCCACCACCCGGGCGTCCGCGGCGTAGGACGGGCCGACAGCGGCGGTGCTGTCGTGGAGCAGCGCGAGATCAGCCCGGAAGGAGTCCTTCTCCCACGGGCAGGACTCCTCCAGCTCCTGGAGCGCTGCTGCTGATGCCATGCGAGAAGTGTGATCGAACACACGTTCGATGTCAAGGCCTGATTCGGCCTGTGGACAGGCGATCTCGTGCGGAGGTGGCTGTCCGCCGGACGAGGCCATGGACGATCTTCCCGTCGTGCCTCGCGACACGCACGACGGACTCGGCACGAGGGGAAGATCGCGCGGCAGGCCTTGCGGCACCGGGGTGACGGGACGCGGTGACCGGCGCCACCTGCCGTCCTGGGTGCGGGAGGGGCGCCACCCCCTTCCCCAGCCCTGGTCCACCCCGCGACAGGCGACAGGCGACCGCGCCGGGGAGCCGGTCAGGAGGGCGTCGTGCACATGTGCACAGCGCCTGTGGACAACTCTCAGCTCGGCGACGGACTCGGTTCCGCGGACGGCGTGGCACTCGGCGCCGCGGTCGGCGAGGGGGCCGGTGGAGGACTGGGCGGCGGCGGAGCCTGCGACACGACGACGACCACCGTGGTGCCGCGGCCGGCCAGGACGTTGACGGGGGACTGGTCGAGCACGCGGTCGGGGGCGCCGCTGGTCGACGCGCGGCTCGATGCCGACCGAGAAGCCGGCGCGCTGGAGCTCGTCGATCGGCCTCCTGCAGAGCACGGCCGCGCACGTCCGGCACCTGCACGTCGCCCGAGGCGACGGTGAGCGTGACCTCGGACCCGGCCGGCACCTGCGTGCCCGGCTGCGGGCTGATCGCGAGCACCGTCCCCTGCGGGATGTTGCCGTCGCGCGTCACGACGTCGACGACGGTGAGCTTGCGCTCGGCGAGCAGCACCTCCGCCTCGTCCCGTGACTGCCCGACGACCTCGACCGGCACGATCGTCATGCTCGAGCCGCGCGACACGGTCAGCTGCACGGCCCCGCCGCTGCGCAGCAGGATGTCGGCGGCCGGGCTCTGCTCGAGCACGGTGCCGAACGGCTGGTCGCTGAACACCTCGTTCACCTCGCCGACGGTCAGCTCGTTCGCACGCAGCTCGGCCAGGGCCTCCTGCTGTCCGAGGCCCACCAGCGCAGGCGCGGGGACCAGGCCCTGCGTCGGTGCCGAGCAGGCCCCGGACGAGCAGCGCCATGCCGACCAGCAGCGCGACGAGCAGCAGCCCGAACAGGCCGTACGCGACGCGCGCGACCGGCCGACCGGCCGCGGTCCACGCGCTGCGCCGTGCACCACGGCGGCCGGCGCGAGGAGTGCTGCCGGCTCGAGGACCGGCGTGGCGAGCACCGCCTCCCCGGCGCTCGCGCGCAGCAGGTCGTCCCGCATCTCCTGCGCGGACTGGTAGCGGTTGGCAGGGTTCTTCGCCATCGCCTTCAGCACGACCGCGTCGACCTCGGGCGACAGCTCCTCGTCGTACGCCGACGGGGGCTGCGGGTCCTCGCGCACGTGCTGGTAGGCCACCGCGACGGGGCTGTCGCCGGTGAACGGCGGCGCGCCGGTGACGCAGCTCGTAGAGCAGGCAGCCGGTCGAGTAGAGGTCGGAGCGCGCGTCGACGTGCTCGCCGCGCGCCTGCTCCGGCGAGAGGTAGGCGGCGGTGCCGATGACGGCGGCCGTCTGCGTCATCGCCGAGGACGCGTCGGAGGCCGCGCGCGCGATGCCGAAGTCCATCACCTTGACCTCGCCGGCGCGCGTGAGCATGACGTTCGCCGGCTTGATGTCGCGGTGCACGATGCCCGCGGCGTGCGCAGCCGCGAGCGCGGCGCAGACGTCGGCCGTCACCTCGAGGGCGCGCTTCGGGCAGCAGCCGCCCCTCGGTCATGCAGCACGTCGCGCAGGGTCCGCCCGTCGACGAACTCCATGACGATGTACGGCACGCCGGTCTCGTCCTCGCCGGTGTCGAAGACCGAGACGATCGAGCGGCGCGTTCAGCGACGCGGCGGCCTGCGCCTCGCGGCGGAAGCGGCGCCTGGAAGGACGGGTCGCGGGCGAGGTCGGCGCGCAGCACCTTGATGGCGACGTCGCGGCCGAGCCGCACGTCGGCGCCGCGGAAGACCTCGGCCATGCCGCCGGTGCCGATCGGTCCACCGAGCTCGTAGCGGCCGCCGAGCAGCCGCGGCCGCTCCGGTGCCGTCACCCGCTGCCCCGCCCCTTGCCCTGGCCGGGCGGGTCCGCCTGGTCGCGCCCGCGCTCCGACCCGGTGCGGGCTCCGGCTCCGGCTCGGGCTCGGGCTCGGCGGGCGCGGGCTCGGCGGTGCCGGTGGCGCGACGGGCGCGGGTGCGACGGCGACCGGCGCGGGGCCGGCGGCTCCGGCACGACGTGCAGGACCACCTCGCTGCCGAGCGGCAGCGCTCCGACGGGCTCCACGCCGCTGACGGTACCGACCGGGGTGCCGCTGCCGTCGTAGGCGAGCCGGGGCACCAGTCCGAGTCCGGTGAGCGCCGCCTGCACCTCGACGGCAGGCAGTCCGGCGTACGCGCCTGCCTCGACGACCGCTGTCTCGGGACCTGCGGACAGCCACAGCTCCACGCTGCTGCCGGGTTCCAGCGCGGTGCCCGCCGCCGGCACCAGCCGCAGCACGGTGCCGGCAGCGACGTCGGGCGAGGTGCGGCTGCGGCGCTCGACCTCGAGGTCCGCGTCGCGCAGCAGCTGCACCGCCGCCACCGCGTCGGTGCCGACCGCGACCTCCGGCACGGTGGTCGCGCGTCGGCGGGTGGGGCGAGCACGTGCGCAGGCCGAGACCGAGGGCCAGCACGACCAGCAGGCCGAGCACCAGGCGGACGGCGCTGCGCGCGGAGCGGCTGCGGGAACCAGGCGCGTGCCGCGGTCCCCGCCTGTCGTGCGCCGGCAGCTCGAGCAGTCCCGTCGGGGCCTCGACGCCGGCGGGCGGCTCGACGGGCAGCGCCGCGAGACCGCCGTCGTCGAGGCGGTTCCGGGCTCGGCGGGCAACGTCCCGTCGAGCAGCTGAGCGCGCAGCGACCGGGCAGCACCGGCCATCGCGGCGGCGTCCGCGAAGCGCTGATCGGGCTCCTTGGCCAGCGCCCGCACCACCAGGTCCCGCGACCTGCGGCGGCACCTCCGACGGCAGCGGCGGCGGCTGCTCGCGCAGGTGCGCGAGCGCCACGGCGACCGGGTTGTCGCCGGGGAACGGGCGCATCCCGGTCAGGCACTCGTACGCGACGACGCCGAGCGAGTAGACGTCGCTGGCCGGCGAGCCGCTGCGGCCGGCCGCCTGCTCCGGCGACAGGTAGTAGGCCGTGCCGACGACCAGGCCGGTCTGCGTGAGCGGCACCGCGTCGACCGCCGAGGCGATGCCGAAGTCGGTGACCTTGACCACGCCGTCGGGCCGCACGAGCAGGTTGCCGGGCTTGACGTCGCGGTGGACGACGCCGCCGACGTGCGCGGCGTGCAGCGCGTCGGCGGTCTGCGCGACCAGGTCGAGCGCGCGGTCGGCGGACAGCGCGCCCTCGCGGCGCAGCAGCGTGGACAGCGGCTCGCCCTCGACCAGCTCCATGACGAGGAACGCGCGCGCGTCGTCCTCGCCGAAGTCGTAGACCGACGCGATGCCCGGGTGGGTGAGCCGCCGGCGTGCCTGGCCTCGGCGCGGAAGCGCGCGCGGAAGTCCGCGTCGCCCAGGTGCTCCGGGCGCAGGGTCTTCACCGCGACGACGCGGCCGAGCAGCACGTCCTGCGGCGCGCCAGACCTCGCCCATGCCGCCGACGGCGATCTGCTCGAGCAGCCGGTAGCGGTCGGCCAGCAGCGCGTCCGCCAGGCCGGCGGTCATCGGCCCAGCACCGCGCGCATCACGGCGGCGGCGATCGGGCGCCGACAGCGCGCCGCCGGTGGCCTCGGAGCCGAGGTTGCCGCCGTCCTCGACGACGACCGCGACGGCGACCTGCGGGTCGTCCGCCGGGGCGAAGCCGATGAACCACGCGTGCGGCGGCCGGCCGGGGGCGTGCTGCGCGGTGCCGGTCTTGCCGGCGACGCGCACGCCGTCGATCTGCGCGCGACGTCCGCTGCCCTCGGCGACGACGAGCTCCATCATCCGCGTGAGCTCGGCGGCGACGTCGCCCGAGACAGCGCGGTCGAGCACGTCGGGGTCGGCCGTGCGCAGCACGGACAGGTCGGGCGCCTGCACCTCGCGCACGAGGTAGGGCTCCATGACCTCGCCGTCGTTGGCGACGCCGGCCGCGACCATCGCCATCTGCAGCGGCGTGACGCGCACGTCGAACTGGCCGATGGCGGACTGCGCGGTCTGCGGCGCGTTCGCGTCGTCGGGGAAGCGGCTGTCGGCGACGCTGGTCGGCACGCGCAGGTCGTTCTCGCCGAAGCCGAACGCCTGCGCCTGCTCGCGCAGCGCGTCGTCGCCGAGCTGCAGCCCGAGCGCGCCGAAGGCGGTGTTGCAGGAGATCCGCAGCGCCTCGGCCAGCGTCGAGGTCTCGCCGCTGCACGCCGAGCCGCCGAAGTTGCGCAGGTCGCTGTCGGTCTGCGGCAGGTCGAGCTCCATCGGGCGACGGGATCTGCGTCTCCGGCGTCACCTGCCCGGACTCCAGCGCCGCCGCGGCCGTGACGACCTTGAAGGTCGAGCCGGGCGGGTAGGTCTTGCTGATCGCGCGGTTGAGCAGCGGGTCGTCGGCGGCGTCGTTCAGCGCGGCGTAGTACTCGCGGATGTCGGCCGGCTCGAACGAGCTGAGCCGCGCCGGGTCGTACGACGGGCAGGCTCACCATCGCGAGCACCGCGCCGGTGCGCGGGTCGAGCGCGACGACGGCGCCGCGCTTGCCCTGCAGCCCCTCGTACGCCGCCTGCTGCGCCGCGCGGGTCGAGCGTCAGCACGACGGACGCCGCCCTGCGGGCTCGCGACCGGTGACGTAGTCCGACAGCCGGCGCACGAACAGCCGGTCGTCCTCGCCGGAGAGCACGTCGTCCTCGGACCGCTCGATGCCGGTGCGCCCGTAGACCAGGGAGTAGTAGCCGGTGACGTGCGCGTACGGCGGACCGCCCGGGTACTGGCGCAGCTAGTTGAGCGGGCCGTCGGTGCGCGTCGACTCGGCGAGCGCCTCGCGGCGGCCGTCCTGGCCGAGCACGGCGATCGGGCCGCGCTCGCGCTCGTAGGTGCGCAGCAGCACGCGGCTGTTGCGCGGGTCGTCGCGGTAGGCGTCGGCCTTGACGACCTGCACCCAGTTGACGTTCACCAGCAGCAGGCCGAACAGCACCATGCACGGCGAGGGCGACGCGGCGCAGCGGGCGGTTCACCGGCGCAGCCTCATGAGACGGGCCGCCGCACGACCTGCGTCTCGGCCGACGCGAGCGCCTCGCGCGCGAGCTCGGGCGTGACCGGTGCCGGCGCGGGCCGGCGGGCGGCGTCGCTGACGCGCAGCAGCAGCGCGACGAGCGCCCAGTTCGCGACGATGCTCGAGCCGCCGTACGACAGCCACGGCAGCGTGACGCCGGTGAGCGGGATCAGCCCGGTGACGCCGCCGACGATGACGAACACCTGCAGCGCGAGCGAGAACGACAGCCCGGCGGCGAGCAGCTTGCCGAACGAGTCGCGGCACGACAGCGCCGCGCGCAGCCCGCGCTCGACGATGAGGCCGAACAGCAGCAGCACGGCCATGACGCCGACCAGGCCGAGCTCCTCGCCGATCGCGGCCATGATGAAGTCGGTGCTGGCGAACGGCACCGTGCCGGGACTGCCCTCGCCCAGCCCGGTCCCGGTGAGCCCGCCCGTGCCGAAGCCGAACAGCGACTGCACGAGCTGGAAGCCGGCGTCGTCGGCGTCGGCGAACGGGTCGAGCCAGGTGTCGACGCGGCGCTGCACGTGGGCGAACAGCAAGTACGCGGCGAAGGCGCCGCCGACGAACAGCCCGAAGCCGATGAGCAGCCAGCTGGTCCGCTCGGTCGCGATGTAGAGCATCACGACGAAGATGGCGAAGAACAGCAGCGAGCTGCCGAGGTCCTTGCCGCGGATGAGCACGGCGAGGCTGGCGGCCCACGCGAGCAGCACCGGGCCGAGGTCGCGGGCGCGCGGCAGGTCGAGGCCCATGACGCGCCGGCTGGCCAGCGAGAGCACGTCGCGCTTGGCGACGAGGTAGCCGGCGAAGAACACGATCAGCAGCAGCTTGGCGACCTCGCTCGGCTGCAGGGTGAACGGGCCGACGCGGATCCACAGCCGCGCGCCGTTGATGGTCTGGCCGAGGACCGGGAGCGCGGGCAGCAGCAGCAGCACGAGGCCGGCCGCGGCCGACGGTGTAGGTGTAGCGCTGCAGCCGGGTGTGGTCGCGCACGACGACCAGGACGACGACGAAGCGCGAGGATGCCGACGGCCGTCCAGATCAGCTGCCGCGGCGCCTCGGCCCGCGGGATCGCGTTGCCGAGCTGCCGCGCGCGCTCCGCCGCCTGCGAAGTCGAGCCGCCGGATCATCACCAGCCCGAGCCCGTTGAGCAGCGCGACGCACGGCAGGATCAGCGGGTCGGCGTGCGGCGCGAACCGCCGCACCGCGAGGTGCGCGACCAGGAACAGCGTCGCCGAGACCCAGGCCGTAGCCGAGGGTCCCGGTCGGCAGCCGGTCGTCGACCGCCAGGCCGACGGCGGCGTAGGCGAGCGACGGCGATGAGGACGGCGAAGACCGTCAGCAGCAGCTCGGTCCCGCGCCGCGGCGGGGCGTACGACGGGGTGACGGTGGGCGCGCTCACGGGCAGGGCACCTCGTCCGCCACAGGGGCAGGAGTGGGTGTCTGCAGAGGCGTCGCTGCCGGCGTCGGCTGCGTCCCCGCGCTCGGCGCGGGCGAGGGAGCGGGCGAGGGCGAGGGCGACGGAGCGGGCGCCGGCGGCGTCGGCGTCGCACTCCGGGAAGCGCTGCTCGAGCCGGTCGACGATGGACTCCGCGTCGGCGCGGTCGGCGGCGACGATGCCGTTCTCCAGCTGGTTGAGCGCGAGCCGGTCGAGCCGCTCGCTGCTCAGGTCGGTCGTCGCCTCGACGCTCGACAGCCGCAGGCCCGCGACCGACCCGGTGACGCCGCGGAAGATGGCGACCTGCTCGTCGTCGACGCCGACGTAGTACTGCGAGCGGACGTAGGCCCAGCCGGCGCCGGCGCCGACGGCCAGCAGCGCGAGCACGACCGCGCTGACGACGGCGGTGCGGCCGAGCCGGCGGCTGCGTCCAGCGGTGACGGCAGGCGCGGCGGCCGTGCGCTGCGGCGCCGCCACGTCGCGCCCCTCGGCGGTGCGGGCCCGGGCGGCGGCGCTGCCGTCGATGCCGTCCGGCGGCGCCTGCGGGCTCGCGGCCGCGGCACCCGCGACGACCGGGGCGCTGCTGCGGCCCGACCCGCTCTCGACGACGTCGGCGACGATGACGGTGACGTTGTCGGGACCGCCGCCGCGCAGCGCGAGCTGCACGAGCCGGTCGCAGGACTCCTGCGGGTCGGGGATCTGCAGCGCCTCCTGCAGCGTCTCCCGCCGCCCGACCGGTCCGGTCAGCCCGTCGGTGCAGAGCAGGTAGCGGTCGCCGACGCGCACCTCGCGCACCGACAGGTCCGGCTCGATGCCGTCGCGGCCGTCGAGCGCGCGGGTGATGAGCGAGCGCTGCGGGTGGGTGCTCGCCTCCTCCTCGCTGATGCGCCCCTCGTCGACCAGGGTCTGCACGAGGGTGTGGTCGTGGGTGATCTGCGACAGCTCGCCGTCGCGCAGCAGGTAGGCGCGGGAGTCGCCGATGTGCAGCATCCCGAGGCGGTTGCCGGCGAACAGGAAGGCCGTGAGGGTGGTGCCCATGCCCTCGAGCGCGGGGTCGCCGGCGACCATGTCGCGCAGGTGGTCGTTGGCCGACTCGGCGCTCGCTCGCAGGACGTCGAGCAGGTCGTTGCCCGGGTGCGTCCTCGTCGAGGTGCGCGAGCGCGGCGATGGCCACGGCGGAGGCGACCTCGCCGGCGGCGTGGCCGCCCATGCCGTCGGCGACGGCGAGCACGCGCGGGCCGGCGTAGACGGAGTCCTCGTTGCCCTCGCGGAGCAGGCCGGTGTGCGAGCGGGCCGCGAAGCCGGAGAGCCAGGGTCACGAGCGCAGCTCGAGCACGGTCTTGCCGATGCGGATCGGTGCGCCGATCGGGACCGGCGTCGGGCGCACGACCTTCGCGGTGCCGAGGTAGGTGCCGTTGGTGGAGCCGAGGTCCTCGACGAGCCAGCTGCCGTCGCCGGGCACGAGCCGGGCGTGCCGGCTGCTGGCGTAGTCGTCGGTGAGCACGAGCGTGGAGTCGTCGGCCCGGCCGAGCGTCACCGGTCCCTCGCCGAGGCTGACGGTCGTGCCGGCGAGCGCGCCCTCGGTGACGACGAGCTTGCGCGCGACGCTGCCGCGCTTGGGGCGGCCGCTGCGCGGGGGCGGCGGGACGCGGGGAGCAGCGGCGACCGGACCGGCCGCCGCGGCGGGCACGCGCACGACCTTGCTGCCGGACAGGTCGTTGCGGACCGTGCGGAACGCGGCGATGACGAACAGCCACAGCAGCGCGAGCAGGCCGTACTTGACGGCCGCTACGACCAGGGCGCTGCCCATCAGAGCTCCTGCCGGAAGACGATCGGGGTGGCGCCGACCTCGATGCGGTCGCCGTCGACGAGGACGGCCGAGCTGGTGCGGCGGCCGTTGACGAGGGTGCCGTTGGTGGAGCGGAGGTCGGCCAGGTGGACCTCGTCGCCCTCGACGCGCAGCTCGGCGTGCAGGCGCGAGACCCCGGTGTCGGCCAGCCGCAGGTCGGCCTCGGCGCCGCGGCCGATGACGGTGACCGGGCGCGTCAGCACGACGGTCCGCTCCGGGGTGCCGCTGCCGGCGGGCAGGACGAGCCGCGGCCGGCCGGTGCCGGAGGTGTGGGGGTCGCGGGAGCCGGGCGCGTCGGCGACGACGGCGCTGCGCACGCGGAAGACGCCGGTGTCGAGCTCGTCGACCTGCTCGAAGGCGACCCGGACCGCGCCGACGAACGACCAGCCCTGCTCCTGCGCGTGCTCGCGCACCATGCTCGCGAGCTCCGCGCGCAGCGGCTCGTCGTACTCCCCGAGGCGCTCGGCGTCGGACGCCCCGAGCTCGACGACGTAGGCGTTGGGGACCAGGACCCGGCCCTGCCCGACGATGGCCTTCTTGTCGGCCGCCTCGCGCTGGAGCGCGGCGGCGACCTCGACCGGCTGCACGACCCCGCCGAAGACACGGGCGAAGGCACCCTCCACGAGGCCTTCGAGCCGACGCTCGAAGCGCTGCAGCACTCCCACGCCGGTGCCCCTTCCCTGTCGACCGTGATCGTATCCGCGCGCGGAGCGGGCCCGGCCCCGCCCCGCACCGGTGCTAGCCTCCTGATCGCACTCGCGCGAGTGGCGGAATGGCAGACGCGCACGGTTCAGGTCCGTGTGTCCGAAAGGACGTGGGGGTTCAACTCCCCCCTCGCGCACCGGCAGCGGCCCCCGACAGGGGGCCGTTCTCGTTCTCCGGCCTCCGGCTCGGTTAGCGTCGTGCCGGTGATCGTCACCGTCGAGGACGTCGAGGACGCCGCCGCCCGTCTCGTCGGCGTCGTCGCCCCGACGCCGGTCGAGCGCAGCCCTCGGCTGTCCGAGCGCGTGCGCGGTGACGTGCTGCTCAAGCGCGAGGACCTGCAGGTGGTCCGCAGCTACAAGGTGCGCGGCGCCTACAACGTCATCCGCCAGCTGCCGGACGAGGCGCGCGCCCGGGGCGTGGTGTGCGCGAGCGCCGGCAACCACGCGCAGGGGCTCGCCTTCGCGTGCAGCGCGCTCGGCGTGCCGGGCAAGGTCTTCCTGCCGCGCACCACGCCGCGGCAGAAGCGCGACCGGATCGCGGTGCTCGGCGGCGACGTGGTCGAGGTGCTGCTCGTCGGCGACACCTACGACGACGCAGCGGCGGCGGCGCTGGCCGACGCGGCGCAGACCGGTGCCACGCTCGTCCCGGCCTTCGACGCCCCCGGCACGATCGCCGGCCAGGGCACGGTGCTCGCCGAGGCCTTCGCACAGCTGAGCGTGGTCCCGGACGTCGTGGTGCTGCCCGTCGGCGGGGGCGGGCTGCTCGCCGGCGCGCTCACCTGGCTCGGGGCCCGGCACCCCGACGTGCGCGTGGTCGGTGTCGAGCCGGCCGGCGCGGCGTGCATGGCGGCGGCGCTGGCGGCCGGCGAGCCGGTGCGCCTGGACAGCATCGACGGCTTCGTCGACGGCGCCGCGGTGCGTCGAGCCGGCGACGTCACCTTCCCGATCGTGCGCGACAGCGGCTGCGAGCTCGTCGCCGTGGCCGAGGGCCGGGTCTGCACCGAGATGCTCGCGCTCTACCAGTCGGACGGCATCATCGCCGAGCCTGCAGGCGCTCTCGCGGCCGCCGCGCTCGGCGACGTCGTCGCGGTCGAGCCGGGGCAGACGGTCCTGGTGGTGCTGTCCGGCGGCAACAACGACGTCAGCCGCTACGCCGAGGTCGTCGAGCGGGCGCTCGTGCACGAGGGCCGCAAGCACTACTTCCTGGTGGAGTTCCCGCAGGAGCCCGGCGCGCTGCGCAGCTTCCTCGACGACGTGCTCGGGCCCGACGACGACATCACCCTGTTCGAGTACGTCAAGCGCAGCAACCGCGAGACCGGCCCGGCGCTGGTCGGGATCGAGCTGGGCGCGCCGGAGGACCTGCCCGCCCTGCTCGCTCGCATGGACGCCGCACCGCCCGACTGCCAGCCCGTACCGCCGGACAGCCCCCTGTTCCGGTTCCTGCTGTGACCAGCTCGCTGCAGCCCACCGAGGAGAGCCATGTCGAAGGTCACCGTCGAGAAGGACGGCCACGTCCTGCTGATCGGCGTGGACCGCGCCGACAAGCGCAACGCCTGGGACCTGCAGGTCATCGACGAGGTGGCGGCGGCGTACGACCGGCTGGCCGACGAGGACGACGTGCGCGTCGGCGTCGTCTTCGGCCACGGGGACCACTTCTCGGCGGGACTGGACCTCGCCGAGGTGCTGCCCGCGGTGCAGGCCGACGGCCCGTCGATCCTGAGCGGCCCCGGCCTGCACGACCCGTTCGGCCTGTGGGGGCCGCCGGTCCCCAAGCCGGTCGTCATGGCCGTGCAGGGCATCGCGTTCACGCTCTCGATCGAGCTCGCCCTCGCCAGCGACATCGTGGTCGCCGCTGACGACGTGCGCTTCCGCCAGCTCGAGGTGGGCCGCGGGATCCTGCCCTTCGGCGGCGCGACGCTGCGCGCACCGGCCCAGCTCGGCTGGGGGAACGCGATGCGCTGGATCCTCACCGGCGAGGAGCTCGGTGCGGCCGAGGCGCACCGGATCGGGCTGGTCCAGGAGGTCGTCGCGCCCGGGCAGCAGCTGGCCCGCGCCGTCGAGATCGCGCAGCTCGTCGCCGCGCAGGCGCCGCTCGGCGTGCAGGGCACGCTGGCCAACGCCCGGATCGCCTGCCGCAACGAGGAGGCCGCGCGCGAGCACCTGGCCGGGCTGCTCCCGCCGCTGCTGGCGTCCGAGGACGCGGCGGAGGGCGTGCTCAGCTTCGTCGAGCGGCGCGAGGCCCGCTTCACCGGCCGCTAGTCCAGACTGGCCAGGTGATCGCCGGCCACCTCGTCGCTGCGGCGGGCCTCGTCGTCTCCGGCGGACTGCACCTCTACCTGGCCCCGGACTTCGACCTCGTCGGGGACGACGTCACGGTCGGGACGCTCTTCCGGGTCCAGGCGGTCGTCGCGTTCGCCGTCGCGCTGTGGCTGCTGCTGCGGCGGCGCGACCGGCTGCCGGCCCTGGCCGCGCTCGTGGTCGGTACCGGGTCGTTCTTCGCTCTGGTCGTCAGCACCTACGTCCGCGTGCCGTCGATCGGTCCGCTGCCGGAGCTGCACGAGCCGGTCTGGTACGACACCAAGGTCGCGTCGGCGGTCGCGGCGGCGGTCGCTGCCCTTGCGGCGGCCGCCGTGCTCACCCGCCTGCGGCGGTCCCGGCTCCCGTAGCCTCGCCCGTGATGTCCGGACGTGTGCGCTCGCCGGTGGGAGCGCTGCCGCCTGCGCTGGCGCAGGTCGTCGCTGGCCTCGCCGCGCACAGCGCCGCCGCCGGCTGCCTGCCGGCCGCCAGGACGCTGCTCGCGGTCCCCGCGGCGCTCGCCGCCGTGCTGCTCACCGGCTGGGCGCTGCCGCGGTCGCCGCTGCTCCGCCTGGCCGCGGGGCAGCTCGCCGTCCACGGCGTGCTCGCCGTCGCCGCCTGCGCCGGCGCAGCGCACCTGCACGCCACCGGCTCGTCCTCGGCCGCGATGACCGGCTCGCACGTGCTCGCGCTCGTCGCGTGCCGTGCCGGGCTCGACCGCGGCGTCCTCGTGCTGCTGCGCGTGCTGGCCGAGCGGCTGGTCGCCCGCCCCGCGGTGCGGCACCGCGTCCCGCCGGTGCCGCACGTCGCTGCTGTGCACCACGGCCCGGTGCTCAGCGCGTCGCGGGTGCTGGCCGTCGCTCCGGGTCGGGGTCCACCCGCGCGGCTGCTGCCGGCCTGACTCGACGTCGGGACCGGCCCTCCGTGCCACCCCGACCGCCCTCCCGTCTGGAGCCCTCGCATGCCCCGCTCGTCCCGCACCGCCGTCCTGCCCGTCCTCCTGGTCGTCCTGCTCACCGGCTGCTCGGCCGGCAGCGACACCGACACCGCCGCGCCCGCGGCCCCCAGCCCGGCGTCCTCAGCGACGACGACTCCCACCAGCGCTCCCCCCACCGAAGCCCCCGCCCCAGCCCCCACCGGCACCGTCATCGACGTCACGTACGCCGGTGGAGAGCTCACCGGCGTCGACCCGCGGGTCGAGGTGCCGCTCGGCGAGCCGGTCGTGCTCAGGGTCTCGAGCGACGTGGCCGAGGAGATCCACGTGCACGGCTACGACCTCTACGTCGACATCCCCGCCGGCGGCACCGGCGAGGTCGCCTTCACCGCCGACCTCCCCGGCGCGTACGAGGTCGAGCTGCACGAGGCCGGCCGTCCGATCTTCCAGCTGAGGGCCTCGTGACCCTCCTCGCGCACGGCGTCGGCAGCCGCGCCGACCTGCCGGTCCCGCTGACGCTGGCGCTGTACGGCGCGGGCCTCGCGGTGCTCGTCAGCTTCCTCGCGCTGGTGCTGCTCTGGCGCACGCCCCGGCTGCGCGGCGACGCGGCCGGGCGTCCGCTGCCCGCTGGGGTGCAGTCGTTCGTGGACTCGCCGGTCACGAAGGCCGTGCTCCGGGCGGTGGTGCTGCTGCTGACGCTGCTCGTCGTGGCGGTCGCGCTGGTCGGCCCGCCGAGCCCCAACGACAACCTGTCGCCCTTCGTGCTCTACGTGACGCTCTGGGTCGGGCTCATCCCGGTCAGCCTGCTGCTCGGCTCCTTCTGGGCGTACGTCAACCCGCTGCGCACCCTGCACGCCGGGCTCGTCCGGCTCACCGGTGACGCCCCCGCGGAGCGTCGGCTGCCGGCCCTGGGCTACTGGCCGGCGGCTGTCGCGCTGCTGGTGTTCGTCTGGCTCGAGCTCGTGCTCCCCGGTCGCGCGGAGCCTCGTACGGTCGGCGTCTTCCTGGTCCTGTACGGCGTCACGCAGCTGGTGGCGGGGCTGTGGTTCGGCGCGGGCTGGTACGCCCGTGGCGACGCGTTCGAGGTCTACGGCACCCTGCTCGGCCGGATGGCGCCCTTCGGCCGACGGGCGGACGGGCAGCTGGTGGTGCGGAGCCCGTTGGACGGCATCGACGGCCTCCGGCAGGAGCGCGGGTCTGACGGCCGTCGTCATGGTGCTCATCGGCTCCACGGGCTTCGACGGCCTGTCGCGGACGCAGTTCTGGCAGGCCGGGCCCGGCCAGGAGGCCTACCTCACGGCGGTCCCCGGCACGATCGGCCTGCTCGCCATGATCGCGATCGCCACCGCCCTGTACGTCGGGGCGACGGCGCTGGCGGGCGTGGTCAGCGGGCAGTCGCCGCGCACCCAGCCGGGGCTGTACGCCCACTCGCTGGTGCCGATCGCGGCGGGCTACGCGGTCGCGCACTACTTCTCGCTGCTGCTGCTGGACGGGCAGGCGACGTGGATCCTGGTGAGCAACCCGTTCGCGCAGGACGGCGTGGACGTGTTCGGGACCTACGGCAACGCCATCGACTACACGGCCGTGTCCCCGCGGACCATCGCCAACGTGCAGATCGGCGCGATCGTCCTCGGGCACGTGCTCGGCGTGCTGCTGGCGCACGACCGGGCCGTCCGTTCCGGCCGCCACCGCACGACCACCGCGCAGCTGCCGCTCGTCGTCGTCATGATCGCCTTCACGGTCGGCGGCCTGAGCCTGCTGCTGTCGTCGTGAGCGCGTCGGCCGTCGTGCTCGCGCACGGCGGAGGCGCGCCCGAGGCAGCGATGATCGGCATCCCGCTGCTGCTCCTGCTCGCCTTCGGGCTGCTCGAGCGACGTGCGCGCCGACGCGAGGCGGGGACGGACACGGAGGGTGATGCTGACGGGCGGCGCTGAGGGGTGACGTGGGGGCCATCACGTCCTTACCTCCGCCGTTCCGGGTTTTGGACCCCTTCACGATGGCTACTCACTGTCACCACAGGGCGACGCACTGGTCGGTCTGTGACACCGGGACCTCCGTTCCGGTGTGGAGGAAGCGTTGATCCGGACGGTCCCCACCGGTCACCCTCGTCGAGGGTGCACACGGAGAGACACGGTCGCCTAGACCGTCCGGGGAGTGAGTGGCGAGACCGACCTGCCCCTGGAGCCGGGGCGCCCGCTGACGCGGCGCGTCCCTCCGACCTGGACGGGAGTCCCGCCATGACCCGATCGAAGCACGCACGACCCATCACGACCGGCCGCAAGCTGGCCGCCGGCGCGCTGTCGGTGCCGATGGCCCTCACGATGGCCGGCACCGCCGCCGCCACCGAGCCCGTCGCCGCCGACGCCTCCGTCACCAGCGAGGCCGCCATCAGCGCGAGCGCCACCGACGAGTTGCTCGCCCACGACGCCCTCGAGGCCAAGCCGGCCGCGCTGCCGGAGCGGGCCGCGAAGGGCCAGGACGCCAAGACCGAGCCCGCCGTCGACGTCGACGCCGAGGTCCAGGTCGAGGAGGCGCCGGCCGACGAGGACGAGGCCGTCGTCCCGGCTGCGAAGAAGCCGACCCGCGACGAGCGCCCGGCGACCAGCAACAGCGCTGCTGCCGTCACGCTGGACGTGGACTGCACCACGGGCGGCGCGACCGTCACCGTGGAGTCCGACAAGGACATCTCGAACGTGAAGGTCTACTACGCCGACGGTTCCATGGACGAGCGCTCGCTGAGCGGCAACGACTTCACGGCGTTCTTCGCCGGTGACGTCGTCAAGGTGTCGGCGAAGTCCGGCACCACCGAGGTCGTCGAGGACGGCCTCAGCTGCTCGGCGGGCGGTGGCCAGTCCACCCCGGAGGAGCCCAGCACCCCCGCGCCCGGCACGCCGATCAACGGTGGTGGCGGCGGCGCGGGCAACGGCGGCTCCAACAGCGGCTCCAACAGCGAGGCCGACGTCGACGTGGACGTCCAGTGCACCGAGGACGGCGTGACCGTCGTCGTCGGCTCCGACAAGGACATCTCGAACGTCAAGGTCTACTACGCCGACGGTTCCATGGACGAGATCGAGGACCTCGAGGGCTACGAGTTCGAGGAGACCTTCACCGGCGACGTCGTGAAGGTGACCGCGAAGTCCGGCACGACCGAGGTCGTCGTCCTGGCCGACGAGTTCGCCGCCTGCGAGGTGCCGGACAGCGAGAACCCGGACACGCCGGACAACGAGACGCCGGACACCCCCGACGACGAGAACCCGGACACCCCTGACGACGAGAACCCGGACACGCCGGACAACGAGACGCCGGACAACGAGACGCCGGGGACGCCCGGCGGCCCGATCGGTGGTGGTGGCGGCGGTGCCGGCACCGGCAACCCGCCGGCCGTCACGCCGCCGGCCGTGACCCCGGTCGGCAACACCCCCGTCGTCAACACCCCCGTCGTGAGCACGCCGGCCGTGCCGACCACCCCGATCGTCGGTCAGCCGGCCCCGGCCGCCGGCGTGGGCGTCGTCAGCAACCCCGCCCCGCAGGCCTTCGTGCCGACGCGCTCGGCGGGCGCCGGCTCCACGGCCTCGCCGGCCGCGCTGCCCTTCACCGGCAGCACGACCTCGCTGCTGCTGGCGCTCGGCGCCGGCCTGGTCGCCGCCGGTGGCGCTCTGGCTCTGAGTGGTCGTCGCGCGTCGACCGTCGCGTCGGTCTAGTCGACGCCTAGCTCCTGCACGACCGAGCCCGGCCCCCGCATGCGGCGGCCGGGCTCCGTGCTGCCGGCCGCCGGACGACCGCTGGAGTGGGTCCAGCCGGCATCCACAGGGCCGATCGTGCCTCGACGTGTAACCCGTTCGGCCCATGTGCTCGTGCGCCGGAGTGGCTACCGTGCGTGACAGCAGGACCACTCATGTGGCCCTGCGCGGCCAGGGAACGTTCCCCGGTCCGTTGGAAGCGTTGATCCGGACGGTCCTCACCGACGCCACCGCAAGGTGTGCGCACGGAGAAGACACGGTCGCCGAGACCGTCCGGGGAGTGAGTGGCGAGACCGACCTGCCCCTGGAGCAGGGGTGCCCCCGCTGGCGGGAGCAGCCCTCCACCTGGACGGGAGTCCCGCCATGACCCGAACCACCTGCGCACGACGCCGTACGACCGGCCGCCTCATCGCCGCCGGCGGCCTGTCGCTGCCGCTGGCCCTCGTGATGATCGGCCCCGCCGCGTCGACCGAGCCGACCGCCGCCCAGAGCACCACGCTGGCCGCGAACGACGACGGGCGCACCTGCGACCAGCTCGGCTACAGCAAGTTCGACAGCGAGAGCGGCTCCGAGACCGTGGCCGGGGGCGTGAAGCTCGTCTGGAGCGGACGCACTCTCACCTACACGATCCCGGAGGGCTACACCGTCGAGCTGTGCGTCAAGGGCGGGAGCACCCTGCCCATCGAGACCTTCACGCGGACGTCCTCCGGCTCGTACACGCACCCGCAGGGCATCTCGCACATCGGCTACGTCGTGACCCCGACTCCGACGACCCCGCCGACTACTCCGCCGCCGACGACTCCGCCGCCGACGACTCCGCCGCCGACGACTCC
This sequence comes from uncultured Actinomycetota bacterium, assembly GCA_963844295.1. GTDB lineage: Bacteria > Actinomycetota > Actinomycetes > Mycobacteriales > SCTD01 > SCTD01. Next base: position 380,283 of record CAWJNR010000002.1, read on the forward strand.
GCCGCCGACGACTCCGCCGCCGACGACTCCGCCGCCGACGACCCCGCCGCCGACGACTCCGCCGCCGACGACCGCCGCCGACCCAGACCCCGCCGTCGACGCCGCCGGGCAACCCGCCGAGCCAGACCCCGCCCACGACGCCTCCCGGCAACCCGGGGACGCCGATCGGCGGCGGCAGCGGAGGTGGCGGCACCTCACCGACCCCGACGCCGAGCGCCCCGGCGGTCACGCCGGGCACGCCGGTCGTCGCCCCCACGCCGACCCCGATCGCAGGGCGGCCGACGCCTGCTCCCGGCCGCGGCACGGTCGTCCCGACCGCCTCGCCGACCGCACTGCCCCGGACCGGCGGGACCACCTCGCTGCTCCTGGCCCTCGGCGCCGGCCTGCTGGTCGCCGGCGGCGGACTGGCCTACGGCGCGCGCCGCGAGCAGGACGCCTCGTAGCCGCACCCGCGTGATCGACCGGGCCCGGCCTCCTACACGGGGGGCCGGGCTCCGTCGTGCGTGCCCCGTCCCGGCCGCAGCATGGCCGGGTGCAGGGAGGTGGCTCCTCCGCGCCGGAACAGCGCCGCCGGCCGGCCGCCCTCCGGTCCCACCGGCGCCGGTCGGCCGACCGGCACGAGGAAGCCCGGCGTACCCGTCACCTTCCGGTGGAAGTTGCGCGGGTCGAGGGCCACGCCCCACACGGCCTCGTACACGCGGCGCAGCTCCGCGACGGTGAACTGGTCCCGGACGAAAGCGGCCGCCAGCGGGGTGTACTCGAGCTTGGCGCGCGCCCGCTCCACGCCGGCGGCGAGCACCTGCTCGTGGTCGAACGCGAGCGCCACGGTGTCCACCTCGTCGACCGGCACCCACGCCACCGAGCGCGTCCGCCGACCCGGTACCGGCGGCGGCAGGTCAGGTGCGAAGACGAGGTAGGCCACCGACACCACGCGCATGCGCGGGTCGCGCCGCGGCCCGCCGTACGCCCCCAGCTGCTCGACGTGGGCAGCGTCGCGGCGCACGCCGGTCTCGCGCTCGAGCCGCCGCACGGCCGCCGCCTCCAGGTCCTCGTCCTGCTGCACGAAGCCACCGGGCAGCGCGAGCGCGCCGCGGAACGGATGGGTGTCCCGCTCGACGAGCAGGACGCTGAGCCGACCCCCTCGGACGGTCAGCAGCACCACGTCGACGGTGACCGCGAACGGCGGGAACGCCGACGGGTCGTAGGTCGCGAGCCAGGCGACCTCGTCGTCCGGCGGCACGCGCGTCACACGACCTCGACGCCGGCGTCGAGCAGCTCCTGCCGGGTGCGCTCGCCGTCACCCGGCTCGAGGTCGACCGCCGCGACCGCGTCCCACGGCACGACGACGGGCCACCCGTGCTCGCGGCCCTCCAGCGCGGTCGCGCGCACGCAGTAGTCGGTGGCCAGCCCGACGACGACCAGCCGCTCGACCCCGCGCTCGCGCAGCAGTGCCGCGAGCGGTGTGGGCACGGACTCCCCGCTGAGGGGGTCGCGCATCGTGAAGCCGGAGTAGCCGTCCTCGCCGTGCTCGCCCTTGCGGACGACGTCGCCGCGCACCACGAGCTCGGGGTGCAGCTGCGCCCCCCAGGTGCCCTGCACGCAGTGCACCGGCCACGTGCCGCCGTCCTTCGCGAAGTGCGGGGTGTCCGCCGGGTGCCAGTCCTGCGTGTAGACGACGACTGCGCCGGCGTCGACGGCTGCCGCCACCTGGGCGTTCGTCGCCGTCACCACGTCGGGTCCGCCGCGGACAGCGAGACTGCCTGCAGCATCGGCGAAGTCGTTCTGCACGTCGACGACGACCAGAGCCGTCGCGCTGTCGTAGGCGAGCGTCATGCGTCCTCCAGGGTCGACGTCCAGGCAGGGGGTCCGGCACCGAGGTCGCGCGCCGCGTCGGGCAGCGCGGCGAGTGCACGTGCGCAGTGCGCACGTGCGGCGGGCACGTCGTCCACCAGCGGCAGCGGGCGCTGCAGCGGCCGGCCGTCCCCGCCGGGTGCCAGGCGCAGCACCTCGCGACCGTCGGCGGCGCGGTAGGCCCACTTGCGTCCACCGACGGTGGACTTGCCGGACGACGTCTTCGCCACCGGGACGAGCGGCGCGTCGGGGCCGGCCTCGCGCGCCACCGCCACCAGCTTGTAGACGAACCCCGCGGTCGGGGCGCCCGAGCCGGTGACGACCGACGTGCCGACGCCGTAGACGTCGACCGGCTGCTCGGCCAGTGCGGCGATGCTGTGCTCGTCGAGGTCACCGGTCACGACGATGCGCGTGCGGGTCGCACCGAGGGAGTCCAGCAGCGCCCGCGCGCGCGGCACCTGTTCGAGCGGGTCCCCGCTGTCGAGCCGGACGGCGCCCAGGCCGGTGCCCGCGACCTCCACCGCGTTGCGGATGCCCTGCGCGGTGTCGTAGGTGTCGACGAGCAGCGTGGTGCCCGCGCCGAGCGTGCGGACCTGCGCCGCGAAGGCCGAGCTCTCGTCGGCGTGCGCCAGCGTGAACGCGTGTGCGCTGGTCCCGGCGGTCGGCACGCCGTGGCGACGGCCGGCCTCGAGGTTGGAGGTCATCGCGAAGCCGGCGACGTAGGCCGCCCGTGCCGCGGCCACGGCCGCCTGCTCGTGCGTGCGTCGTCCGCCCATCTCCAGCAGCGGCCGGCCACCGGCGGCCAGCACCATCCGGGCAGCGGCCGAGGCGACGGCGCTGTCGGCGTTGAGCACCGAGAGCACGAGCGTCTCGAGCAGCAGGCCCTCGCCGAAGCCGCCCTCGACGGTCAGCACCGGGGACCCGGGGACGTACGTCTCGCCCTCGGCGTACGCGGTGACGTCCAGCGACAGCTCGCGGTCGCGCAGCCAGTCGCAGGCGGGGGCGCCGAGGAAGTCCAGCGCCGCCAGCTCGGCCTCGCCGTAGCGCACCTGCGGCAGCAGGGCGGCGAGGCGGCCCTGCCCCGCGACGACCCCGAAGCGGCGGCCGGGGGGCAGCCGGCGGCAGAAGACCTCGAAGACCGCCCGGTGCTCGGCCAGCCCGCCCGCCAGCGCGGCCTCGAGCATCGTCAGCTCGTACCGGTCGGTGAGCAGGGCGGTCGACATGCGGCTCCGGTCGTCGGCGGTGTTCTCGTCACTGTGACATCCGGCCGTCGGGACCGGAAGCCGGGACCCCCGTACGGCGTTGCACCAGGGGATGGAGACGCGCCCGCTGCTCGACGTCCGCCGCATCTACCTGGAGCCCGCCGCTGCCGAGCTGCCGCGCGGTCAGCAGGTGCTCGCCCGCTGGCCCGACGCCGAGCGCGTCGAGGTCGCGTCGCACTGGCGCATCCCGGAGCTGGCCGGCGACGAGGCGAACGCCGCGCGCTGGGTGCGGATCAAGACCGAGGCGCTGGTGCTCGGGGTGAAGAAGTCCTTGGCCGCCCGTCCGAACGGCCGCTCCTCGGACTTCATCGCGCCGTCGACGGCGAACGGCTGCGCCATGGCGTGCGCCTACTGCTACGTGCCGCGCCGCAAGGGCTTCTCCAACCCGGTCACCGTCTTCGCCAACATCGAGCAGATCACCGGCTACCTCTCCCGCCACGTGGCGCGGCAGGGCGGAAAGGAGGTGCCGGACCAGGTGGACCCCAGCGCGTGGGTCTACGACATCGGCGAGAACAGCGACTGCTCGGTCGATGCGCGGCTCTCGGACAACGTGCGCGACCTCGTCGAGCTGTTCCGCGGGCTGCCGACGGCGAAGGCGTCGTTCGCCACCAAGCACGTCAACCGCGACCTGCTCGACTGGGACCCGCAGGGCCGGACGCGCGTGCGCTTCTCCCTCATGCCCGACAGCGACTCACGGCTGCTCGACGTCCGCACCGACCGCATCGCCGACCGCATCGCGGCGATCGACGACTTCGTCGCCGCGGGGTACGAGGTGCACGTGAACCTCTCGCCGGTGGTCGTCCGCGACGGATGGCTGGCCGACTGGGCGCGGCTGCTGGACGACCTGGCCGCGGGCACGGGAACGTCGTTCAAGCAGCAGGCGGCAGCCGAGATCATCTTCCTGACGCACAACGAGCCGCTGCACGAGGTCAACCTGCGCTGGCACCCCAAGGCCGAGTCACTGCTCTGGACGCCGGAGACGCAGCAGGCGAAGACGTCGCAGTCCGGCGGCCGGAACGTGCGCTACCGCAACGGTTTCAAGGGCGAGCGCGTCCGCGAGCTCACCGACCTCATCGCCGAGCGCGCACCGTGGTTGCGCATCCGCTACGCCTTCTAGGACGCTGCTGACGTGCCGGAGCTCCCCGAGGTCGAAGCGCTCGCCTCCTTCCTGCGCGAGCGGGCGGTCGGCCGGGTCGTCGCGCGCGTCGACGTGGTCAGCATCGCGGTCCTCAAGACGTACGACCCGCCGCCGACGGCGCTGGCCGGTCTCGAGGTGACGTCGGCCGCGCGGCACGGCAAGTTCCTCGACCTCGACGTGAGCGGGCTGCACCTGGTGACGCACCTGGCGCGGGCCGGCTGGCTGCAGTGGCGCGAGTCGCTCCCGACGGCGCCGCCGCGCATGGGGAAGGGGCCGATCGGCCTGCGGGTGCACCTGGACGACGGCTCGGGCTTCGACCTCACCGAGGCCGGGACCAAGAAGGGCCTCGCGGTCTACCTGACCACTGACGTGTCGACGGTCCCGGGCGTGGCCCGGCTGGGCGTCGACCCGCTGTCGGCGGAGTTCACCGAGGAGGTGCTCGCCGGGCTGCTGTCCGGGGTGCGCGGCCAGGTGAAGGGCGTGCTGACCGACCAGTCGCTCATCGCGGGGGTCGGCAACGCCTACAGCGACGAGGTGCTCTGGGCGGTCGGCCTCTCGCCGTTCAAGCCGGCGGGCAACCTGACCGCCGACGACGTGCACCGGCTGCACGTCGCGCTCGTCGACACCCTGCGCGACGCGGTCGGTCGGGCCGAGGGCCTGGCAACCGGCAAGCTCAAGGCCGAGAAGAAGAGCGGCCTGTCCGTGCACGGCCGGACCGGGCTGCCCTGCCCCCGCTGCGGCGACACGGTCCGCGAGGTGTCCTTCGCCGACAAGTCGCTGCAGTACTGCCCCACCTGCCAGACCGACGGCAAGCCCCTCGCCGACCGCCGCCTGTCCCGCCTGCTGAAGTAGGGAAGGGCCGGTCGCCGCACCGCACGGCACCGCTCCCCTGACGCCTGTGTCACGGACGTCCGCGGGCTCATCGGCTTCGGGTGCCGTGTGTCGTGGCCGGCCTGGTGCACAGGACCGCAAGAAGTCGCAGACCTTGACGTCTGGTGCACCGGGCGCTGCGCGCGTCACGCCGTCTCCGCTGTTCGTCCACAGGCTGTGGATCGGCCAGGCCGGGCCGGCTCGTCGTACACAGGCTGCGTGCGCGGTCATGACGGCGTGGTCACCGACGGCCAGGGTGACGGGATGGAGATCGGGGGACTGGTACGCGCGGCCCGGCACGCCGCTGGGCTGAACCAACGAGCTCTCGCGGCGCGTGCCGGGGTCTCGGCCTCGTCGTTGAGCCGCTTCGAGCGCGGGGCGGCGACCCCGTCGCTGACGATGGTGGACAGGCTGCTCGCGGCGTGCGGCAAGGACGCGGTGTGGACGCTGGTCGAGCGGCACGCCGACCTCGACGCCGAGCTGGAGCGGCGCGCGGCTCTCCCGCCGCTGAAGAGGATCCACAGCGTCGGTCTGCTCACCTGGATGTTCGTGCGCGAGCTCGCCCGGCTCGACGTCCTCATCGGCGGTGCGTGGGCCGCGTCCTTGCACGGCATCCCGCACGAGGACGACCACGGTGTCCTGTGGGTCGCCGACGACGACCAGGCGGTCGCAGCGATGGTCGCCTTGCTCAAGCGGCACATCGCGCTGTTCTTCTGCGAGGGCCACTTCAGCTCGCCGAGCATCCGCCCCGAGCACCTGCGCGGACCCGAGCCCGAGTGGCTGGTGCGCAACGTCGGCCGCTTCCGCACGCAGCTGGTCCCCCCAGGCGGGTGGCCGAGGGAGGTGCGGCTCGACGGCGGTGCAGCTCCTGGCGACCCGGCGACCGGCGTGGAGGCGGTGCGGCTGCGGGTGGTCCCCGCGGAGGACCTCGGCCCCGAGGACGGGGTGCGGCCGGACGTGCTCGCCCGCTACCTCGCCGGACCCGGGAGGGGCGGCTGACAGGATGCCGGGATGACGGACTACGACCTGGTCGTGCTCGGGGCGGGGGTGACCGGGCTCGGTGCGGCGCGGACGGCACGGGAGGCCGGGCGGCGGGTCGCGCTCGTGGAGGCGGAGCGGCCCGGTGGGGACTGCACGCACTACGGCTGCATCCCGAGCAAGGCCCTGCTGGAGACGGCGCGGCGGGTGCAGGCGGCGCGGTCCGGCCCGGCGTACGGCTTCGCGGCGGAGCCGGTCGTGGACTTCGCCGCGGTGATGGACCGGGTGCACCGGGTCGTCGCCGAGGTCGAGCAGGACGAGTCGCCGGAGCTGCTCGCCGCGCAGGGCATCGACCTCCTGCGCGGCTGGGGCGTGGTGACCGGGCCCCAGTCCCTCCAGGTCGACGGGCAGGAGGTCACCTTCGAGCGGCTCGTCGTCGCGACCGGTTCGCGCGCGCTGGTGCCGCCCGTCGACGGGCTGGCCGACCTGCCGCACCTGGACAACCGCACGGTGTTCGACCTCCACGAGCTGCCCGAGCACCTGCTCGTCCTCGGCGGTGGTCCCATCGGCGTCGAGCTGGCGCAGGCGTTCCGCCGCCTCGGCGCGCAGGTGACCGTCGTCGAGGGGCTCCCGGACGTCCTGGGCAAGGAGGAGCCGGAGGCGCAGGCCGCGCTGCGCGCCGTGCTCGAGCGCGAGGGCGTCGAACTGCGCACCGGGGCGCAGGTGGTGCGCGCCGAGCCCGGACCGGTGCTGCACCTGTCCGACGGGACCAGCGTCGCGGGGTCGCACCTGCTCGTCGCGGTCGGACGCAGCCCGGCGACCGACGGCATCGGGCTGGAGACGGCCGGCGTCCGGTTGGAGAAGGGGCGCGTCGTCACGGACGCGAAGCTCCGTGCTGCGCCGACGGTCTGGGCAGCAGGCGACTGCACGAGCGTCCTGCAGTTCACCCACGTCGGGGACGAGCAGGGTCGGCTCGCGGCCAAGAACGCCTTCGCCGGCTCGCTCCCGTGGTCGGGTACCGCGTGGGACGACCGCGTCGTCCCGTGGGTGACGTTCACCGAGCCGGAGGTGGCGCACGTCGGCCTGACCGAGGCGCAGGCCGTGGCCGAGCACGGCGACGCGGTGCGCGTCTCCGTCGTGCGCGACACCGCCGGCGACCGGGCGCGTACGGCCGGCGAGACCGACGGCTTCGTCAAGCTGGTCGCCGTCGAGGGACGGGTCGGCGGGATGCTGCTCGGCAAGCTGGTCGGGATGACCGTCGTCGGGCCGATGGCCGGCGAGCAGATCACCGAGGGGGCGCTGTCGATGCGCGCCGGCACGGTCGTCGGGCGGCTCGCGCAGACGGTGCACGCCTATCCCACCTGGTCGCTGTCCACCCGTATCGCGGCCGCCCGCTTCTTCGGTCCGCACGGCGGCGAGCCGGCACGCAAGGGCCGCGCATGACGACGGGCCAGCCCTGGCGCGTGCTCGCCCTGCCGCCGTTGCCGCACGAGGTGCTCGCGTCCCTGTTCGACGTCCAGGGGATCGAGCTGGTGACCCCTCCGGAGCGGACGCAGGCGGAGGTCGCGCGCCTGCTCCCCGACGTCGACGTGGTCGTCGGCGACTGGTCGCCGTCGCTGCGCCTGCTCGAGCCCGGCCCGCGGGTCTGCTTCGTGCAGCAGCCCAGCGTCGGCACCGACGGCATCGACCTCGACGCGTTCGCCGCGGCCGGGGTCCCGGTCGCGAACTGCGCCGGCGCCAACACGACCAGCGTGGCTGAGTGGTGCGTGTCGGCCGCCCTCGCGCTGCTGCGGGCGACCGTGGAGGGCGACGCGTCGGTGCGGCGCGGCGAGTGGAAGCAGACCGCGCTGGGCGGGCGCGAGCTGGCCGGGAGCCGCGTCGGCGTGATCGGCATGGGTCCGATCGGCCGGCGCACGGCCGAGCTGTTCGGCGCCTTCGGCTGCGACGTCTCCTACTGGTCCCGCAGCCGGCACGACGACGCGCCGGCGACCTGGTCCGAGCTCGACGACCTGCTGGCCACGAGCGACGTCGTCGTGCTGGTCATCGCGCTCGGGCCGCTGACGCGCGGGCTGCTCGGTGCTGACCGCCTCGCCCGCCTCAAGCCGGGGGCGCTGGTCGTCAACGGCGCGCGGGGCGAGGTCCTCGACGAGGTGGCGCTGGTGCGGGGCCTGGAGTCGGGAGCCGTCGGCGGGGCGGCGCTGGACGTCTTCTCGGTCGAGCCGCTCCCGGCGGACTCGCCGCTGCGCACGGCGCCGCGGGTGCTGCTCAGCCCGCACATGGCCGGCTCGACGACGCAGGCCGCGATGCGGATCGTCGGCCAGTCGACGGCCAACCTGCGCCGGGTGCTCGCCGGCGAGCCGGTGGTCGACGTGGTCAACGGGGTGAGCGCGCAGATCCAGCGGCGGTTCGGCTGACAACCCCGGCTCAGGGCGGGCACAGTCCCCGCGTGACGTCCGCCCTCCGACCCGTGCAGGTCGTGGCCCACCGCGGCTCGTCTGCCGCGCACGCGGAGCACACGCTGGGGGCGTACGAGCTGGCGCTCGACGAGGGGGCCGATGCGCTCGAGTGCGACGTGCGGCTGACCCGCGACGGGGTGCTGGTGTGCGTGCACGACCGGCGCATCGACCGCACCAGCGACGGTCGCGGGGTGCTCTCGACGCTCGAGCTGGCCGACCTCGAGGCGCTCGACTTCGCGTCGTGGAAGGCGCGGCAGGGCGACCCGCTGCTCGAGGCGGCGTGGTCGGAGGCCGAGCAGGACACCGAGCGGAGCACCGTGCTCACCCTCGAGCGGCTGCTCCAGCTCGCGCTGGACCGCCGCACCCCCGACGGGCGCCGGGTCGAGCTGCACATCGAGACCAAGCACCCGACGCGGTACGGCGGCCTGGTCGAGCGCAGCCTGGTCGACCTGCTCGGGCGCTACGGGCTGGCCGCCCCGCTGTCGCGCTCGGCCTCGCCCGTGACCGTCATGTCGTACGCCGCGACGTCGCTGCGCCGCGTGCACGTGCTCGCGCCGCTGCTGCCGACGGTCTACCTGATGGACCGGGTGCCGGTGCGCTACCGCGACGGCCGGCTGCCGGCGCGGGTGCGCAGCGCGGGCGTGGCGCTCGCGACGCTCCGCGCGCACCCGCGCTACGTCGAGCGGCTGCACGCGCACGGCAACCGCGTGCACTGCTTCACGGTCGACGAGCCGGACGACATCGACTACGTGCTCGGGATCGGCGTGGACGTCGTCATCAGCAACCAGCCCGGCCGGGTGCGCCGGCGGCTGGCCCGGCGGTGACCGACGGCGCACCGCTGGTGCGCCGGCTGCTCGACGTGGTGGACCTCATCGCGACGAACCTGGAGCCGACTGCGCTGCTCGAGCAGCTGTCGCGCAGCACGCGGGAGCTGTTCGGGTCGGTCGGCGCCTGCTGGTGCGCGCGCGAGGGCGAGCAGATGCGGATCGTCACCGCTGCGGGCCTGTCACCGGGTCTGCTCGGGCTGACCTTCCCCGTCGAGGGAAGCGGGGTCGGTGCCCTCATCGCGACGGGCCGCCGGTCGCTGGTCAGCCCGGTCGTGCGCTACCCCCACCTCAACGACCGGATCTACGACGGGCCGGACGACCAGATGGCCATCGCGCTCGTGCAGGTCGGCGGAGAGGTGCTCGGTGCGCTCTACGTGACGCTGCTGCCCGAGCACCGCTTCGGCGCGGACGAGCTGGAGGTGCTGGAGCTGCTGGCCGCCCACGCCGGCATGGCCCTGCACCACGTCGCCCTCTACCGGGCGGCCGAGCGGGCCCGGCAGGAGTCGGCGGCGGTCATCGCCGCGATGGCGGACGGGGTGTCCGTCGTGGAGGCCGACGGCACGGTGCGGTCCTGGAACGGGTCCATGGCCCGCCTGACCGGCTGGCCGGCCGAGCGAGCGGTCGGCCGCGCGGTGCCCTTCGCCCTGCCCGAGGTCGGCGAGGTGCTGACCTCCCGGCCGGAGTCCGGCCGCTGGCTCGACGTCGTGGTCAGTCCTGCGGGAGCCGGTGGCGAGCGGGTCATCAGCGCCCGTGACGTCACCGCGGCCAAGGAGCTCGAGGCCGCCCAGGAGCTGTTCCTCGCGACCGCCAGCCACGAGCTGCGCACGCCGCTGACGGTGCTGCGCGGCTTCGGCGAGACGCTGCTGCGGCACTGGGACGTGCTGGACGAGGCGCAGCGACGTGAGCTGGTGCAGCGGATGCTGGTGCGCAGCGAGGGGATGTCGGGGCTGGTCGAGCAGGTCCTCAGTGCCACCGCGGCCGGGCTGACGACCGCCGCGGCGACCCCCGAGCCGTTCGACCTCGCAGCGGTGACGCGGGCTGCGTCGCGGTCGCTGGCCGGTGCGAGTGCCGCGCACCCGCTGAGCGTCCACGCCGAGGCACGCGTCCCGGCGCTCGGCCGCCCCGAGACGGTCGCGGCACTGCTCGACCAGCTCGTCGAGAACGCCGTCAAGTACAGCCCGGACGGCGGCGCCGTCGAAGTGCACGTGCGCGCGGAGCCCGACGCCGCCGTGCTGTCGGTGGCCGACCGCGGCCGCGGGATCCGGCCGGCCGACGTGGAGCGCGTCTTCGAGCGCTTCCAGCGGGGGCAGCAGTCGGCCGGCGGGCCGTCCGGCGCCGGGCTCGGGCTGTGGATCGTCCGGCGGACCGTGGAGGCCCAGGGCGGGACCGTCAGCGCGGCGCTGCGCGACGGCGGCGGCACCGTCATGACCGTCCGGCTCCCGCGCGGCGACCACCCGGGCAGCCCTGCTGGCGACGGCGCCGGGTACTAGGACAGCTGCGCGAGCAGCGCCCGGCCGAGCGCGTCGCCGGAGGTCCACGCGGTCTCGACCCGGGGTGAGCCCCAGCCGTCGCCGCACAGCCCCACGCGCGCCGGGCCGAGGTGGAACGGCTGGTCCCGCGACGCTGCCGGCCGGGCGTACGTCCAGCGCTGCACCTTCGTCCAGGCCGGCTCCGCCTCGATGCGGAGGACGCCGCGCAGCGCGTCGACGAGGCCGGCGGTCGCAGCCTCCGGCTCGACGAGCCGGTCGGCGGCCCACGGCGAGGTGGAGTGCGCGACCAGCACGGGTGCGTCGTCGCCCCGCCGCCGGCCGTCGTCGGCGACCCACCCGAGGACCTCCGAGCCCTCGACGAAGCAGCCGTCGAACTCCTGCGGCCAGTGCCGGTCGTCCCAGCCGGCGGCCAGCGCGAGCACCGGCTCCCACACCCGGTCCGCGACGGCCGCCCGCTCGGCCTCCAGCGCGGGGTCGAGCAGCGGCGCCGCCTGCGGGTCCGGCAGGGCGAGCACGACGGCGTCGTACGCCCGTCCGTCGACCGCGGGACCGGGACCGACGGCGCTGACGGCGGCGGACTGCCGCACGTCGAGGCCGGTGAGCAGGTCGGTGACCAGCGAGCGCAGCCCGTCCCGCGCGGCCCAGCGGACCGGTCCGGGCTTGAGCCCACCGAGGCCGTCCGGACCGGCCAGGTGGAAGGCGTCGGTCCAGGGCCGCGCCAGGCCGCGCGCCCGCCAGTCGTCGACGACCGACGAGAAGCCCTCGTCGCGGACGGTGAAGTACGACGCCCCGACGTCGACGCGGCGCTCCGCCACGCGCGGCGAGGCCATCCGGCCACCGGGCACGCGCCCCCGGTCGTGCACCTCGACCGCGACGCCGCCCGTCGCCAGGGCGCGGGCGCAGGCCGCTCCGGCCAGACCGGCGCCGACGACGGCGACGCGGGGGGTCGCGGAGGTCGCCATGGTGCGGTCAGTCATGGCTGGGTCACGGTGGCGAGCATGCCCGAGCCCACACGCCGCGGCGCGGTAGAGGCCCCCCGGACCGGGCACGACTCCTGCGGGCCGCACCGGGCGGACTCCCGGAGGAGGGCGCGGCGTGACCACCGTGGTGCTGCCGCACGCCCCGGCCAGCGTCGGCGCCGCGCGCCGCCACCTGATCACCGAGCTGACCTGCCGCGGGGTGCCCGCCCCGGTCGTGGACGACGCCGCGCTGGTGCTGTCGGAGCTGGTCGGCAACGCGGTCCGGCACGGCTCGCCGTTGCCGGACGGCGGTGTCCAGGTCAGCTGGAGCCGTGAAGGGACGGTGGTCCGGCTCGAGGTGTGCGACGGCGGCGGTGGTCCGGCCGACGTGGGCGCCGAGGGCGGCGCTCGCGCGACCGCCTCCAGCACGGCCGAGGGCGGGCGGGGGCTGTCCATCGTGTCGCAGCTCGCGGCGGCGTGGGGCCGGCAGGTCCGCGACGGCACCACCTGCGTCACGGCCGAGCTGCGCGTGCCGGTCGCGGAGCCGGGCGCGGCCGCCGGCTGACGCGCCCGCGTCGCCGCCCGTCCGACCTAGGCTCGCCGCGTGAGCAGCCGCCGTCGTCCCCCCGCCCGTCCCACCGGGGCGCCGTCCCCGTCCGGGTCCGGTGCGCCCGTCCCCGTGGTCGGGGCGCGCGAGCCCTGCCCGTGCGGCAGCGGCAAGCGCTACAAGGCCTGCCACGGCAAGGGCGCGGGCGAGGACCGGCGCCTGGTGTCCCGGCCGTTCGCCGGCCGCGTCGACGAGACCGAGTGGGTGGCGCTGCGCGAGATCGTGCCGGCTGCCACCGCCCCGCTGCGGCTCAAGGACTTCCCCGACCGCGACGTGACGCTGTCGACCGTGCTGCCGCTGGCCTGGCCTGCGATGGTGCGCGCGGACGGCAAGGTCTTCCTCGGCCTGCAGGTGCAGTCGCGGTCCGGCGACGTCAGCCGCGACCTGGCTGCGGCGCTGGAGCAGGCGCTGGAGGCGGCGCCGGGCACGAGCGTGCAGCCCACGGGCCTGCCGGGCGCCGGCCCCCGACTGCAGGACCTGCTCACCGACGAGCCGCTCGAGCCGACGCTCCACCACGGCTTCGACTACTGGGTCGAGGGGGCCGACGACCCCACCGGCGAGGTCGCCGCGTCGATGGAGCGGGCCAACGCCTCCGTCGTCCCGACCGCACGGCTCGAGGGCGGTGCAGTCGGCGTACTGGTGCCGGATGAAGGCGCGCACCCACCTGCGCTGGGTGCTCCCCGAGGACGAGGACCCGCTGCTCGACGCGCTGGCCCGGCTGGCCGTCGGTCGGCGGCCTGGCGATCGGGCCCGACACCCGCTACGTCGGGTCCTTCCGCGCCCACGGACTGCTCGTCCCGGTCTGGGACGCACCGCACGACCGGGAGCCCGGCGAGCTGGAGGAGCCGGTCGCTGCCCTGCGCGCGCGCCTGGACGAGGCGCTGGCCGACAGCACGCCCGCTGACCGGCGAGCAGCGCCGCGCCCGCTCCGGCCTGCTCAGCCGGCAGCTGACGCTCAACTAGCGACCCGGAGTCAGGAGGAGGGCAGCGGGTCCCGCGACACCGGGCAGCTCATGCAGCGCGGGCCGCCGCGCCCGCTGCCCAGCTCGCTGCCGGCGATCCGCACGACCTCGATGCCGGCCTTCTCGAGCCGGTCGTTGGTCTCGGTGTTCCGCTCGTACGCCACGACCAGGCCCGGCGCCAGCGCGAGGGTGTTGTTGCCGTCGTCCCACTGCTCGCGCTCGGCGGTCACCGGGTCGAGGCCGGTGTCGATGGTGCGCAGCCGGTCCAGGCCCATCGCCGCGGCGGCCGCGACGAGGAACGGCTGCGGAGCGCTGACCGGCCAGGCCGTGCTCGGCGTGCGGCGTCACGGTGTACGCCGCCAGCGTGTCGGCCACCGCCGGGAACATCACGACCGCGTCGCGGTCGACCATCGTGCAGATGGTGTCGAGGTGCATCGTCGCCCGCTCCTGCGCGATCGGGACGGCGAGCACGGTGTGCGCGATGCCGGCCTCGAAGGCCCGCAGCGCGAAGGCCTCGACCCCGGCCGGCGTCGTGCGCTGGCCCGTGCCGACGGCGACGACGCCCGGGCCATCACGAGCACGTCGCCGCCCTCGAACCACGCCTCCTCCTGCTGCCGCCGTAGAGCAGCGGGGTGCCCGCGAAGCGCGGGTGGTGGCGGTAGATCGCGCCGGTCAGGGTCGCGCTCGCGCTGCCGGGCGTGCATCGACGGGCTGGTGATGGCGACGTGGTCGTCGACCCAGACGGAGGAGTCGCGGGTGAACAGCAGGTTCGGCAGCGGGCGGACGACGAAGTCGCCCGGCCCGGCCAGGCGGGCGACGACGCCGTCCGGGCCGTGGGAGGGCAGCTCGTCGTGGGTGAGCCCGGCGGCCAGGACGCCGGCCAGCTCCTCGCTGGGCAGGTCGAGCAGCCACGAGGTCAGCACCGTCGCCAGCGTCGGCCCGACCACGGTCGGGCGCGACGGCCGAGCGCACGACCTCCTCGCGCGCCGCGGCGGAGTCGAGCGTCTGCGACGAGCAGCTCGGTCAGGTAGAGCACCTCGACGTCGCGGTCGCGCAGCGCCTGGGCGAAGCCGTCGTGCTCCTCCTGCGCGCGCGCCACCCACGGCAGCCCGTCGAAGAGCAGGTCGGCGCTGTTGCGCGGCGTGAGCCGCGAGCAGCTCCGCCCCCGGCCGGTGCAGCAGGACGGTGCGCAGCCGGCCGACCTCGCTGGCGACGCGGTGCGGGGACGGCGCGGGGGCGGTCATGGGCGGCACCCTAGGCCGCACCGGCAGCCGGTCAGGCCGCCGAGTGCTCCTCGATCAGGCGCTCGCCGCAGGGCGGCGAAGAAGGCCAGGTTGATCGTGCGAGCGCCACCAGGCGCCCTTGACCATCCGCGGCCCCCACTCCGGGCGCTCCTGCGCGAGCGGCTCGATCGCCTTGTCCATCCAGTCCTTGCCGTGGACCGGGTCGACCTCGGCGTGCTCGACGTAGAAGGGGTAGGCGCCGGCCGGGCGCGCCGAGCCGGTCGAACGCCTGCAGCACCAGCCGGCAGCGCGGTCCGGCCTGCAGCTCGAGCAGGCCGAGCGCGCCGATCATCTCCGGCTGCAGCCAGCGGTTGGTGGCCAGCAGCCCGCCGAGCGCGGCCCGCTCGAGCGCCGCCTCGGGCATCTGCTCGCGCGGGACGACCGGCATGTCGATGGCCGCGACGAGGTCGTGCGTGCAGCTCGGTGTGCACGCCTGCCAGGTCGCCCTGGCCCATCTCGTCCCAGTAGTTCTTGCCGAGCTCGAGCTTCGCGGTGCCGGACAGGCCGACCTGGCAGACGGCGACGAGGTCGTCGAAGCCGCCGTCGGGACCGCCCTCGAGGGCGAGGAACTCGACGACCTGCTCCCAGCTCGCCGTCTTCGCCAGCCAGCCGTACGCCTCGGGCAGCCGGTCGCGGGCCGCGACGGCGCGCATGGCCCGCACGACCTCGTCGGCGGTGCGGCACCGGTTCAGCGCGCCCGGCCTGCTCCCAGGCGGCGTCCAGCTCGGCCAGCCACGGGGCCTCGAGCCGGTTCTTCAGCTCGGCGACGGCCGGGGCGTGCTGGTGGCGGGCGGCGTCGCCGACCACCTCGAGCGGCGCGGTGTGCAGGTCGTAGATCCGCAGCAGGGTCAGGAAGCGGTCGCGGCGGTCGTGCGGCACGGCGCTGCGCAGCAGGGACAGCGAGTCCCTGCCCTCGCGCAGGCGGCGGCCAGCTGGTCGGCGAGCAGCGACGGGCCGCTGGGCTCGGGAAGGGCGGGAGAGGGGGCGACGAGCAGGTCGCGACCGGCGGCGCTGGGCCGTCGGTCGAGGGTGGCGGAGGGGAGCGCTGGCGGGGTCATGGGCAGGGTCCTCGCAGGTGGTTCGACACGACACGGGCGTCCTGCCCCCGGCCGCGCGGCTGTAACGCCGTTGCAGCGCACCCCGCACGCACCCCCGCACCCCACCGCGCACCCCGCAGCCGGCTGCCCGACGGGCCCCACTAGGTTCGCCGGCATGGGACTCCTGGACGGCAAGGTCGCGATCGTCACCGGCGCTGGGCGCGGCCTGGGCCGCGGTGAGGCGCTCGAGCTCGCCCGCGAGGGCGCGGGTGTCGTCGTCGGCGAGGTCGACGAGGCGGCCGGCCAGGCCGTCGTCGACGAGATCGTCGCGGCGGGCGGCACGGCGGTCCTGTCCGTCGGCGACTGCTCCGAGATCGACGCCGCGCAGGCGATCGTGCGCACCGCGGTCGAGCAGCTCGGGCGGCTGGACGCGCTGGTCAACAACGCCGGCATCCTGCGCGACCGCACCCTGGTCAAGATGACGCCGGAGGAGTGGGACGCGGTCATCAAGGTGCACCTGCGCGGGCACTACGCCCCGACGCACGCCGCGATCAACCACTGGCGCGACGCGGGGCAGACCGGGCACGTCGTCTGCACCGCCTCGACCAGCGGCATCCTCGGCAACTTCGGCCAGAGCAACTACGGCGCGGCCAAGGCCGGCATCGCCGCCTTCGCCCAGATCGTCGCGCAGGAGAACTGGAAGCACGGCATCACCGTCAACGCCATCTGCCCGGCGGCCCGCACCCGGATGACCGAGGGGGCGTACGGCGAGAAGCTGGCCGGGGCGGGCGAGGAGGGCTTCGACTTCTGGCACCCGGACAACGTCGCGCCGTTCGTGGCCTTCCTCTGCAGCGACGCCAGCAGCCACATCAGCGGCAAGGTCTTCGGCGTGCAGGGCGACACCGTCGAGCTGTACCGGCCGTTCACCTCGCGAGGCGTTCATGCAGAAGGGCGGCGCCCGCTGGACCCCCGAGGAGCTGGCCGGCCGGGTCGACGAGCTGTTCGCCGAGACCGGCATCGAGCCGGCCGCGGAGAACGGGATGGCCCGGCTGCGCTTCTCGATGACGCAGCGCGACTGACCGGTCGCCGCAACAGGTCACGGACAGGTCACGCCGGGCGTACTGTCCGCGCGTGCGCGTCTTCCTCACCGGTGGGACCGGCTTCCTCGGCGGGGAGGTCGCCCGGCTGCTGCGCGCGCGCGGTGACGCCGTGCGCGCCCTCGTGCGCGACCCGTCGAGCCCCGCCGCCGACCGGCTCCGCGGCCTCGGCTGCGACCTCGTCGAGGGCGACCTGTCCGACGAGGGGCGCCTCGTCGACGCCTGCCGGGGCAGCTCGGCGGTCGTGCACTGCGCCGCGGTCTACGCGGTCGGCGCTCCGGCCTCGCGGCGCGACGAGCTGGTCGACGCGAACGTCCGCGGCACCGAGCGGGTCCTCGGCGCGGCGCTGACGGCCGGTCTGTCGCGGGCGGTGCACGTCTCGACGGTCGCGGTCTTCGGGGACACGGGCGGCGAGGTCGCCGACGAGTCCTGGGTGCGCACCGCCACCGCGTGGACCTCCGTGTACGAGGAGACGAAGGCGTGCGCGCACAAGCGGGCGCAGGAGATCGGCGCGCGCGGTCTGCCGCTGGTGACCGTGCTGCCCGGCGTCGTCTACGGCCCCGGCGACCCGAGCACGGTCGGCGACCTGGTCGACCGCTTCCTGACCGGGCGGCTGCCGGCCCTGCCGTTCCCCGACCTGGGCGTCACGCCGGTGCACCGCGACGACGTGGCCGACGGGGTGCTGCGCGCGCTCGACTCCGGCGTCCCCGGCGAGTCGTACGTCCTGGCGGGCGAGCCGCTGCGGATGCGCGAGCTGGTCGCGCTGCTCGCCGAGGTGAGCGGGCGCAGGGCGCCGCGGGTCTGCGTGCCGACGTCCCTGCTCCGGGCGGTGGCGCCGGCGGGCGGGCTGCTCGGTCCGGCGCTCGGCCTGCCGCCGAACCTCGCCGAGCTGATCCGCTCCTCCGACGGCGTGACCTTCTGGGCGTCCGGCGACAAGGCCCGCACGCAGCTCGGCTGGACCAGCCGGCCGCTGCGCGAGGGGCTCCAGCAGCTCGTCGACGCGCGCTAGTCCGGCAGGTCGCGCGCGGCGGCGTGCGCGTCGCGCAGCACCGACTTGGCCGGTCGTCCGAGCGCCGCGGCCGCGGCGGCGACGTCCTCCCACTCCGGCATCGCGTTGACGACCTCGTCGCCGAGCAGCCCCAGCTTCACCCGCACCCGGCGGCCGTCGACCTCGACGGTGCGCTCCGCCCGCGCGAGCGCTGTCTTGCCGACCACCTGCTCGCGCAGCCCCAGCGTCGAGGTCTCGCGGAACACCACCTCGCGCACCGCACCGAGCTCGGCCGGCCCGCACAGCACGGACAGCTGGTGCGCCGGACGGCCCTTCTTCATGAGGATCGGGGTCAGCCACGCGTCGCTCGCGCCGGTCGCGAGCAGCGCCTGCAGCACCCCCGGCCACAGCCGCGGGTCGAGGTCGTCGACGTTGGTCTCGAGCAGCAGCGCCGTCGCGGCGGGCAGCGCAGCGGCCGCGGCGACTGGCTCGCCGAGCACGAGGCGCAGCACGTTCGCCACCTCCTCCGGGTCACGCCCACCGGCACCGGATCCGCTGCGCAGCAAGGACATCGGCGGCAGCGGGCCGTACGACGCGACCGAGGCGGCGAGCAGCGCCGCGCCGGTCGGCGTCGTCATCTCCTTGGCCACCGGACCGGCCTGCACCGGGACGCCGGTCAGCAGCGCGAGCACCGCCGGCGGCGGGACGGGCAGCGGTCCGTGCGCGCCGCGGGTCGTGCCCGACCCGAGCGTCACGGTCGACGCGGTGAGGCCGGTCAGGGCCAGCGCCTCGAGGCCGGCGCACCCGCCGACGACGTCGGCGATCGCGTCGAGCCCACCCACCTCGTGGAAGTGGACGTCGTCGACGGCGACGCGGTGCACGCCGGCCTCGGCGCGGGCGAGCCGCGCGAAGACGTCGAGCGAGCGCGCCCGCACGGCGTCGTCGAGCGGCGCTGCCTCGAGCAGTGCCCGCACGTCGGACCAGGTGCGGGTGACGGCGTCGTCGGCGACGACCACGTCGACCTTGCACGCGCCGATCCCTGCACGCACGACGTCGCTGCGGACGAGCTGCACCGGCTCGGTCCCCACCGCGTCGACGGCGTCCTGCAGCAGCTGCAGCGTGACGCCCGCGTCGACGAGCGCGCCGAGCAGCATGTCGCCGCTGATGCCGGCCGAGCAGTCGAGCCAGCCGATCACCGCGCGGTCCGCCGGGCGACGCGCGCCGCGAAGACCCCTGCCCCGAAGCCGTTGTCGATGTTCACGACGCTGATGCCCGGCGCGCAGGCGTTGAGCATCGCGAGCAGTGCCGCGAGCCCGCCGAAGCTCGCGCCGTAGCCGACGCTGGTCGGGACGGCGACCAGCGGAGTGCCGACGAGCCCGCCGACCACGGACGGGAGGGCGCCCTCCATCCCCGCGACGACGACGAGGCAGTCCGCGCGGTCGAGGGCCGGGCGCGCCGCGATCAGCCGGTGCAGCCCGGCCACGCCGACGTCGTCGACGCGCACCACGTCGGCACCGAACGCCCGTGCGGTGAGCGCCGCCTCAGCGGCGACCGGGCCGTCGGAGGTGCCGGCGGCCAGCACCGCGACGGTGCCCTGCGCGCGCGGCAGCGACCCGACGGTGACCGTCCCGCCGTCGACGAGCACGTCGTCGTGCGCCGCCTGCAGCGCGTGCACGGCCTCGGGCGTCGCACGCGTGACCAGCACGGCGCGGTCGGAGGCCGCGCGCAGCGCCTCGACGACGTCCAGCACCTGCGCCGTGGTCTTGCCGGCGCCGTAGACGACCTCGGGGTCGCCGGTGCGCAGCTCGCGGTGGAGGTCGACGAGGGAGTGCGCCAGCGCGTCGTACGGCGCGGTCGCCAGCCGGTCGAGGGCGTCCGCGGGGTCCAGCTCGCCGGACGCGACGGCCGAGAGGAGCTCCTGCGCCTGCGTCCGGTCCACGGCGGGGAGCGTACGGGCGCGGCTAGGGTGCCCGCGTGACGCGCTACGGCTACCTCGGGCCGGCCGGGACGTTCACGGAGGCGGCGCTGCGCGCCGTTCCCGGCGCCGACGAGGCCGAGCTGGTGGCCCTCGCGTCGGTGCCGGTGGCGCTGGACGCCGTGCGCGCCGGCGACCTGGACGGCGCGATGGTGCCCCTGGAGAACTCCGTCGAGGGGTCGGTGGCCACGACCCTCGACGAGCTGTCGCACGGCGACCGGCTGCAGGTGGTCCGCGAGGTGCTGGTGCCGGTCAGCTTCAGCCTGCTCGTGCGGCCGGGCACGACGACGTCGGACGTGCGGGTCGTCGCGACGCACCCCCACGCCGAGGCGCAGTGCCGCCGCTGGCTGCGCAGCGCGCTGCCGGAGGCCGAGGTCGTGCTCAGCCCGTCCACGGCCGACGCGGCCAAGGCGGTCGGGGAGGGCCGCTACGACGCCGCGGTCGCCGCACCCCTGGCCGCCGCGCACTACGGGCTGGTCCCGCTGGCCGAGGGGGTGCAGGACAACGAGGGAGCGGTCACCCGCTTCGTCCTGGTCACCCGGCCCGGCCCGCCGCCCCCGCCGACCGGTGCGGACCGCACGACGCTGTTCGCGTTCATCTCCGACGACCACGCCGGTGCGCTGCTCGCGCTGCTGACGGAGTTCGCGGTGCGCGGGATCAACCTGACCCGGATCGAGTCGCGACCGAGCGGCGACGGCCTGGGCCGCTACTTCTTCTCCATCGACTGCGAGGGCCACGTGGCCGAGGCCCGCGTCGGCGAGGCGCTGGCCGCGCTGCACCGCACCTGCGCGGACGTGCGGGTGCTCGGCAGCTACCCGCGGGCCGACGGCTCGGCCGCGCAGGTGGCCGCCGGCACCGCCGACGGCGACTACGACGCCGCGGCCGGCTGGCTGGCGGGGCTGCGCGAGGGGCGCTGAGCGACCGCTCGGATGAGAGCGTTCTCACCGGAGCCTCATGCGGGCCTCACGGCGAGGCGGCACAGTGGCGCCCATGGGCGGCGACGACGGGCGCGGCGACGCCGGGCTGGTGCTGCTCACCGGCCCGGACGCCGAGGACCTGCTCGCGGCCGCCCTCGGCACCAGCGGCGAGGAGCTCGTCAGCTGGCGGGTCCGCCAGGTCGACCACCGGCCGGGCTCCAGCACCACGGTGGCCTACGACGCGACGGTGCGCGGACCGGCCGGCACCGCCCGGCAGGTGCTCGGGGCGAGCACCGGGCTGCGCACGGCGGGCTCGCCGGCTCCCGGAGTCCTGACGCTCTCCGACGGCGACACGACCGTGGCGGTGTGGCGCTTCCCGCTGGACCCCGGGCTGCCGGCGCTGCCGACCGCCACCGACGAGGCGGCCGTCCGCGCGCTGCTGGCGTCGTACGGCGTCCGGGCCGGGGGGCTGCGGCTGGACGTCCGGTCGTACCGCCCGCGCCGGCGCGCGGTCGTCGAGGTGCGCGGTGACGGCGTGCGGCTGTTCCTCAAGGTGCTTCGGCCGAAGGTGGTCGCCGCGCTGCACGAGCGGCACCGGCTGCTGCACGCCGCCGGGCTGCCGGTGCCGCGCAGCCTGGGATGGAGCGACGACGGGTTGCTCGTGCTGGAGGCGCTGTCCGGCACGACGTTGCGCACCCGGCTGCGCGAGGGGGGCAGCCCTGCGCCCGACGGCGCCGCCCTCCTCGCCCTGCTGGACCGGCTGCCCGCCCAGGTGTGCGACCTGCCGCACCGACGGTCGTGGACCGACGCGGTCGACCACTACGCGCGGGTGCTCGGCGCGGCCCTCCCGGCGGAGGCGGGCAGAGCGTCCGACCTGGCCGGACGGGTGCGGGCGCTCACCGACGGCGCCCCCGCCGACGCGCCGACGCACGGCGACTTCTACGAGACCCAGCTGCTGCTCGACGGCGGCCGCGTGACCGGGCTGCTCGACGTGGACACGGCCGGACCCGGCCGCCGCGCGGACGACCTGGCGTGCCTGCTCGCGCACGTCGGCGTGCTCGCGCAGATGGAGCCCGTCCACCGGGCGACGAGCTCGGCGCTGGGTGCGCAGTGGCTGCGCGCCTTCGAGCGCACGGTCGACCCGCTGGAGCTGCGGGCGCGCGTAGCGGGCGTCGTGCTCTCGCTGGCGACCGGGCCGCACCGCGTCCAGCAGGCCGACTGGCAGTCGGCCACGACGGCCCGGCTCGACCTCGCGCAGCGGTGGCTGGACAGCGCCGACCGGGCGCGCCCCCGCGCGGCCGTGCAGGAGACGACGTGAAGGAGCAGGAGTGAAGCGGATCCTCATCGCCGAGGACGAGGCGCGCATCGCGTCGTTCATCGAGAAGGGCCTGCGCGCCAACGCCTTCACGCCCACCGTGGTCGCGGACGGCGAGCTCGCGCTGCAGCACGCGCTCACGGGGGAGTTCGACCTGCTCGTGCTCGACATCGGGCTGCCGACGCTGGACGGCTTCACGGTGCTGCGCCGACTTCGCGCCGGGGGCAGCGAGATCCCGGTCGTCATCCTCACCGCACGGGACTCGCTGAGCGACACCGTCGCCGGGCTCGAGGGCGGCGCCGACGACTACGTCGCCAAGCCGTTCCGCTTCGAGGAGCTGCTCGCCCGGCTGCGGCTGCGGCTGCGGGAGGACCGCGCGCCGGAGGTGACCGTGCTGACCTCCGGCGGGCTGTCGCTGGACCTGCGCACCCGGCGGGCGGCGGTCGACGGGCGCACCGCCGAGCTGTCCGCGCGGGAGTTCGCCCTGGCCGAGGTGTTCCTGCGCAACCCCGGCCAGGTGCTGTCCCGCGAGCAGCTGCTCAGCCAGGTGTGGGGCTACGACTTCGACCCGGGGTCCAACGTCGTGGACGTCTACGTCCGCTACCTGCGCAAGAAGCTGGGGGCCGACCGGATCGAGACCGTGCGCGGCATGGGCTACCGGCTCAGCGCATGAGCGTCCTCTCATCGGGCTCTCCTGCTGACCTCATCTGCGCGACGCAGGCTGTCCTCACGAGGCGCCGCACCGGCGGCGTCCTGCGAGAGGAGCACCGATGAGGATCCGCAAGAGCTGGGTGGCCGTCGGCGCCGCCGCCGTGCTGGGGGTCGGCGCCACCACGACCGCCGCCAGCGCGCTCAACGACCGCGGCGACCTGAGCACCACCGCCGGCGCCATCGACCTGCCGGCCGACACCGGCGCACCGGCCGTCGACGACTCCCCCGAGAGCCCGGACAGCCCGAACGAGTCCGCGGTCGAGTCCAGCGACTCGCCGTTCGACAGCCCCGATGACCGGGCGTGGACCCGTCCCCGGAGTCCGCCGACAGCCCGGCGGACTCGCCCGTCGACTCATCCGGCTCGGCCAGCGACAGCCCGGACGACCCCGGCTACGTCGCCCCGGCCGCGGCGCCGGCTGCTGCTCCCGCCGCTGCCGTCGGCGGTGCCGCGGCCAGCGCCGACTCGCCGGCCCCAGCCCCCGCGCCCGTCCGGGTGGCCCCGGCCCCGGCCCCCAAGCAGGCGCCGGCACCCGCGCCGGTCTACGTCGACGACAGCGCCGACTCCCCGGACGACGGTCCGGTCGTGAGCGCCGCGTCCGCCGACTCGCCCTGACCCCCTCCGCTGCCGGCGGGCCGTTCCCGGTCCGCCGGTAGCCTCGCGGGGGTGATCGACCTCAAGCTGCTGCGCGACGACCCCGACCGCGTCCGCGCCTCCCAGCGCACGCGGGGCGACGACCCCGGGCTGGTCGACGCGCTGCTCGCGGCGGACGAGGCCCGCCGGGCGGCGGTCACCCGCGCCGACGGTCTGCGGGCCGAGCAGAAGGCGGTCTCGCAGGCGGTCAAGCGGGCGTCGGCCGAGGAGCGGCCCGCCGTGCTGGAGCGGGCGAAGGCGCTGTCCGCCGACGTCAAGGCGGCCGAGGCCGCGCAGTCCGAGGCCGAGACCGCCCTGCGCGCCGCGCACCTGGCCGTGCCGAACGTCGTGCTGGACGGCGTCCCCGAGGGCGGCGAGCAGGACTTCGTCGTGCTCGAGCAGGTCGGCGAGGTGCCGACGTACGACTTCGCGGTCAAGGACCACCTCGACCTCGGCACTGCGCTCGGCGCGATCGACACCGAGCGCGGCGCGAAGGTCAGCGGGAGCCGCTTCGCCTTCCTCACCGGCTGGGGCGCGCTGCTCGAGCTCGCGCTGGTGAACCTGGCGATCGGCCAGGCGGTCGAGAACGGCTTCAACCCGGTCATCGCGCCGGCGCTCGTGCGGCCCGAGGCGATGGAGGGCACCGGCTTCCTCGGCGCGCACGCCGACGAGGTCTACAAGCTCGAGGGCGACGACCTCTA
This sequence comes from uncultured Actinomycetota bacterium, assembly GCA_963844295.1. Taxonomy (GTDB): domain Bacteria; phylum Actinomycetota; class Actinomycetes; order Mycobacteriales; family SCTD01; genus SCTD01. Next base: position 404,338 of record CAWJNR010000002.1, read on the forward strand.
CCTGGTCGGCACGTCCGAGGTCCCGCTCGCCGCGTACCACTCGGGCGAGGTGCTGGAGGAGCTGCCGCTGCGCTACGCCGGCTTCTCGTCCTGCTTCCGCCGCGAGGCCGGCAGCCACGGCAAGGACACCCGCGGCATCATCCGCGTGCACCAGTTCGACAAGGTCGAGATGTTCTCCTACGTCGACCCCGCCGAGGCCGAGGCGCGAGCACGCCCGGCTGCTCGCCATGGAGAAGGTCTTCCTCAGCCTGCTCGAGCTGCCCGTTCCGCGTGATCGACGTCGCTGCAGGCGATCTCGGCTCGTCGCGCCGCGCGCAAGTACGACTGCGAGGCGTGGCTGCCGTCGCAGGAGCGCTGGCTGGAGCTGACCTCGACGAGCAACTGCACCGACTTCCAGGCCCGCCGCCTCGGCATCCGCTCGCGCGGCGAGAGCGGCAACGCGCCGGTCGCCACGCTGAACGGCACGCTCTGCGCGGTCGGCCGCACCATCGCCGTGCTGCTCGAGGTGCACCAGCGCGCCGACGGCTCGGTGCACGTGCCGGAGGCGCTGCGCCCGTACCTCGCCGGCCGCAAGGAGCTGCTGCCCCAGTGAGCGGATGAGGTCCAGTGAGGGTCGGGCTCCGCCGCGCCTGGTCGCCACCGACCTGGACGGCACGCTCGTGCGCAGCGACGGCAGCATCAGCGAGCGCACCGTGGAGGTCGTCGAGCGGCTCGAGGCCGCCGGCACCGCCTTCGTCATGGTGACCGGCCGACCGCCGCGCTGGATGGCGGCGGTCGCCGACGAGATCGGCCACCGCGGCCTGGCGGTCTGCGCCAACGGCGCGCTCGTCTACGACCTGCACACCGAGCGCGTGGTCCGCGCCCACCTGCTCGAGGCCGCAGGCCGCCCTCGACGTCGTCGAGGCGCTGCGCCGCGACATCCCGGGGATCGCCTTCGCGGTCGAGAAGGGGCCGGTCGACGGCACGCCGGGCGGCTTCGCGCGCGAGCAGGTCTACGTGCCCCGCTGGGACAACGGCCAGGTCGCCGTCGAGGACGTCGCCGTGATGGTCGCCGGCGGCGCCGTGAAGCTGCTCGCCCGGTCGCGAGGAGCTGGGCAGCGACGAGCTGCTCGCCACGGCCCGCGCCTGTCTGGGCGACGCGGCCGAGCTCACGCACTCCAGCGACGGCGGCCTGCTGGAGATCAGCGCTGCCGGGATCAGCAAGGCGAGCGGCCTGGCGGCGCTGGCCGACGAGCGCGGGGTCGGCGCCGCACGAGGTGGTCGCGTTCGGCGACATGCCCAACGACCTGCCGATGCTGGCGTGGGCCGGCCACGCCGTCGGCATGGCCAACGCGCACCCCGAGGTGCTCGCGGCGGTCGACGAGGTGACGGCCAGCAACGACGACGACGGCGTCGCGCAGGTGCTCGAGCGCTGGTTCTAGCGGCGGATGGTCCCGCCGGCAGTCGGGGCAGCAGGATGACCGGATGAGCCCCCTGATCTCGGTGAGCGAGCTGCGCGCGCTGCTGCCCGACGTGACCGTCCTGGACGTCCGCTACCGGCAGGGCGGGCCTCCGGGCCGGGAGGCGCACGCCGCCGGCCACGTGCCGGGGGCGGTCTACGTCGACCTCGACGCGGACCTCGCCGCGCCGCCGGGCGAGGGCGGCCGGCACCCGCTGCCGGACCCGGCCGCCTTCCAGGCCGCCATGCGGCGGTGCGGCGTGCGGGACGACCGACCGGTCGTGGTCTACGACGACTGGTCCGGCCTCGCGGCCGCGCGCGCCTGGTGGCTGCTGCGCTTCCACGGCCACGCCGACGTGCGGCTGCTCGACGGTGCCTGGGCGGCCTGGACCGCCGCGGGCGGGCCGGTCGAGACGGGCTCCTCGACGCCGGAGCCCGGAGACCTGACGGTCCGGCCGGGCACCGCTCGCGCACGTCGACGCGCCCCAGGTGCCGGCCGTGGCCGTGCTCGTCGACGCCCGGGCGCCGGAGCGCTTCCGCGGCGAGGTCGAGCCGATCGACCCCGTCGCCGGACGGGTCCCGGGCGCGGTCAACGTGCCCACCACGAGCAACCTCACCGAGGACGGGCGCTTCCGCAGCCCGGCCGAGCTCGCCGCCACGTACGCCGCTGTCGGCGCCGTGCCGGGCGCGGACGTCGCGGCGTACTGCGGCTCGGGGGTCACGGCGGCCCACAGCGTGCTGGCCCTGGAGCTGGCGGGCGTCCGGGCCGCGCTCTACCCCGGCAGCTGGAGCGACTGGTGCGCCGACCCCGGACGACCGGTCGAGCGCGGGTAGCGGCTAGAGGTACTGCCCGGTGCCGTGCGCGCCCGGCGTCGGCGTCGCCGGCAGCCTCGGCCGCCCCGGGCGGCAGGGCGACCCGGCCGCGCATCTGCTCGAGCTGCACGCGGGCCGCCATCTGCTGGGCGAACAGCGCGGTCTGGATGCCGTGGAACAGCCCCTCCAGCCAGCCGACCAGCTGCGCCTGCGCGATGCGCAGCTCGGCGTCGGACGGCACCGAGTCGTCGGTGAACGGCAGCGTCAGCCGCTCCAGCTCCTCGTGCAGCTCGGGCGCCAGGCCCTCCTCGAGCTCGCTGATCGAGCTGGCGGTGGATCTCGCGCAGCCGGGCCCGCGACGGCGTCGTCGAGCGGCGCCTGACGGACCTCCTCGAGCAGCTGCTTGACCATCGAGCCGATCCGCATGACCTTCGCCGGCTGCTCGATCATGTCGGCCGGGCTCTGCTGCCGCGCGGGCTCCACCGAGCCGTCTGCGCTCACGTGACCGAGCCCATCGGCTGCCCGTCGGCGCCCACGACCACGACCTGCGTGCTCCTCGTCCGGTTCGCTCATGGCCCCGATCCTGCCCCACCGCCGGTCGGGCTGCACCTGCTCGGGCAGGCTGCCCGGCATGGCCTTCGACGTCGACGCGCGTCCGCGCCGGACTTCCCCGCCCTCGCCGAGGGGCTGGCCCACTTCGACGGGCCGGGCGGGACGCAGGTGCCGGCGGCCGTCAGCGACGCCGTCGGCGGGGCGATGCGGTCCGCGCGTGAGCAACCGGCACGGGCCGTTCGCCAGCAGCCGGCGGGCCGACGCGCTCGTCGACGCGGCCCGCGCGGCGGTCGCCGACCTGGTCGGCGGCGACCCGGCCGGCGTCGTGCTCGGGCAGTCGATGACGGCGAACACCTACGTCCTGGCCGGCGCGCTGGCGAAGACCTGGCGCGCCGGGCGACGAGGTCGTGCTGTCCCGGCTGGACCACGACGCCGACGTCCGCCCGTGGGTGCAGGCGGCCGCCCGCGCCGGCGCCGTCGTGCGCTGGGCCGAGGTCGACGTCGCGACACCGCCGAGCTGCCCGTCGAGCAGTACGACGAGCTGCTCACCGACCGCACCCGGCTGGTCGCGGTGACCGCCGCCAGCAACGCCACCGGCACCCGCCCCGACGTGCGCGCCATCGCCGACCGCGCCCACGCCGTCGGCGCGCTCGTCCACGTCGACGGCGTGCACGCGACGCCGCACCTGCCGACCGACGTCGCGGGCTCTGGGCGCCGACCTCTACGCGACCTCGCGCCTACAAGTGGTACGGCCCGCACCTCGGCTGCACCGTCGGCGACCCGGCGCTGCTGGAGACGCTGCGCCCGGACAAGCTGCTGCCGAGCAGCGACGCCGTGCCCGGACCGCTTCGAGCACGGCACGCCGAGCTTCGCCTCGCTCGCCGGCGTCACGGCGGCCGTCGACTGGATCGCCTCCCACGGCGAGGGCAGCACCCGGCGCGAGCGCGTGCTGTCGCGCGATGACGCGCGATCGCGGCGCACGAGCAGGAGGTCTTCGACCGGCTGCTCGACGGGCTGGCCGCCCGCGACGACGTCACGCTGGTCGGCGCCGCCGGCCCGCCGTACGCCGACGGTCGCCTTCACCGTCGCCGGCCGCACGCCGCAGCAGGTCAGCGCCGACCTCGGCAACCAGGGCATCGCGGTCTGGGCCGGCAACTACTACGCCGTCGAGCTGATGACCGCGCTCGGGCTCCAGGACCGCGGCGGGGCCGTGCGCGCCGGTGTGGTCTGCTACACGACCGCCGCCGAGGTCGACCGCCTGCTCGCCGCGCTCTGACAGGAGGTCTACGACCGTGGACCCGGTCGTCAGCCGCAAGTGCTGGAGGACCCTCGAGCCCGTGCACGCGATGATCTACTTCGCGCCCGAGGCGCAGGAGGAGTACGCCGCGCTCGGCTTCGACGTCAAGGCGCAACCGGGCGGCCGGCTACTTCCCGGCGCGGGCCGCCGCGCTGGGCGCCGTGAGCGCCGCGGCGTCGTGCAGGCGACCTTCTTCAACTTCTCCGCGGTCGGCGGCGGCAGTTCGGCATGGACCGGCGCCTGGGAGACCGCCACGCCCGGAGCAGCTCGTCGCAGGCCCGCTACCGCGCCGCCGACCGCGCGCTGCGCCGGCTCTGCGGCGACCTGCGTCGACAGCCCGGACGTCGTCGAGGCGCGTCGAGCTGGCCCGCACCGCCGCGACGGGCTGCACGCCCGAGGGCCGTCCGCTGTACGCCGGCAACGCCGACCTCGCCTGGCCCGACGAGCCGCACCTGCAGCTGTTCCACGCGCGTGACGCTGCTGCGGGAGTTCCGCGGCGACGGGCACATCGCGGCGCTCGTCGTCGAGGGGGTCACCGGGCTCGAGGCCGCCGTCCTGCACGTCGCGCAGGGCGACAGCTGGACCCGCGAGCCGCTGCGCAAGACCCGCGGCTACTCCACCGAGGAGTGGGACGCCGCGGTCGCCGGGCTGCGCGAGCGCGGCTGGCTCGACGAGGCGCGCGGCTTCACCGACGAGGGCCGCGCGCGTCCGCCAGCGCGTCGAGGACCGCACCGACGTGCTGGCCCTGCCGCGCGTGGGAGCAGCTCGGCGAGGACGGCTGCGCCCGGCTGCGCGAGCTGGTCCGCCCGCTGTCCAAGGCCGTCGTCGACGGCGGCGGCCTCGGGATCCGCTAGCCCGCAGGCGCGTGCGCCGGTGCCACCGTCAGCACGACCTTGCCGACGTGCGTGCTCGCCTCCAGCACCCGGTGCGCCTCGGCGACCTGGTCCAGCGGCAGCACCCGGTCGACGACCGGCCGCACCTCGCCGGCCTCGACGGCCGGCCACACGTGCTCGCCGCACGCCGGCGACGATCGCCGCCTTCTGCTCGACCGGCCGTGCGCGCAGGCGATGGCGTGCACGGCGCCCGCTTGGCGAGCAGCGCGCCGAGGTCGAGCTCGGCCTTCACCCCGCCCTGCAGCCCGATGACGACCAGCCGGCCGTCCGGCGCGCGAGCACCTGCACGTTGCGGGCCAGGTAGGACGCGCCCATGTTGTCGAGCACGACGTCGGCGCCGCCGAGTCCCTCGCACGACCTCGACGAAGTCCTCGTCGCGGTAGCGGATCGCCCGCTCGGCGCCGAGCTCCTCGGCGCGGCGCGGCCTTCTCGGCCGAGCCGACCGTGCACAGCACCCGCGCCCCGTGGCCGCGGCCAGCTGGATCGCCATCGTGCCGATCCCGGACGTGCCGCCGTGCACGAGCAGCACCTCGCCGGGCTGCAGCGCGGCGAGCTGGAAGACGTTCGACCAGACGGTGCAGGCGACCTCGGGCAGCGCGGCCGCCTCGACCAGCGACACCCCGGCCGGCACCGGCAGCAGCTGGCCGGCCGGTACGGCGACCTTCTCGGCGTAGCCGCCGCCGGCCAGCAGCGCGCACACCTCGTCGCCGACCGCCCAGCCCGTGACGCCCTCGCCGAGCGCGGCGACCCGGCCCGCAGCACTCGAGCCCCGGGTAGGGCGACGCGCCTGGCGGCGGGTCGTAGAAGCCCTGCCGCTGCAGCAGGTCGGCGCGGTTCACCGCGGTGGCGGCGACGTCGACGAGCACCTCGCCCGGTCCGGCGACCGGGTCCGGGACGTCGGCGAGGGTGAGGACGGAGGCGTCCCCGTAGGACGGGAGGGTGACGGCGCGCATGGCGCTCACCGTACGGTCCTGACGTGCCTCCTTCCGACGACGCCTTCTACCTGCCGCTCGGGCGACGGGCGCTGGTCCTCGACCGTGCACACGACCGGTCCGTGGGACGAGCGCGTTCCAGCACGGCGGTCCGCCGTCCGCCCTGCTCGGCCGCGCGGTCGAGCGGTGCGAGCCGCGCGACGACGTGATCGTCGCCCGGATGACCGTCGAGATCCTCGGGCCCGGTGCCGGTCGGCGAGCTGGAGGTGCGCGCCCGGGTGCTGCGGCCCGGCCGCAGCGTCGAGCTGGTCGAGGCCGTGCTGTCGGCCGACGGGCGGGACGCGGCGCGGGCCGCGGCCTGGCGGGTGCGGCGGACCGAGCAGGAGGGCGTGCCCCCGCGGCACGCCGTGCCGCCGCCGCTGCCGGACGTGCAGCCCGCCGCGCTGCCGAGCGGCGGCTGGGTCGACGGCTACCTGTCCGCGGTCGAGTGGCGCTTCGTCGCGGGGCGCTTCGACGAGCAGGGACCGGCCACGGTCTGGTCGCGGCTGCTGCACCCGCTCGTGCCGGGCGAGCAGCCGAGCCCGCTGCAGCGCGTGCTCGCCGTCGCCGACAGCGGCAACGGGCTGAGCAGCGAGCTCGACCTGAGCTGGCACTTCATCAACCCCGAGCTGACGGTGCACCTGCACCGCGAGGCCGTCGGCGAGTGGGTGTGCCTCGATGCGCAGACCGCGATCTCGCGGGGCGGGGCGGGGCTCGCGACGACGGTGCTGTCCGACCTGGACGGCCCCGTCGGCGTCGGCGCGCAGAGCCTGCTCGTCGCGCCCCGCTGAGCCCGCGCGGGCCGCGGGGCCGACCGCGCCCTCCGGCACCCAGCGCAGGTGGTTCAGCCCGGCGCCGCGGCTGACCTGCACGTAGCGGCGGTCGCCCCGTACCGCCAGCAGCAGGGCCGGGCGCGCCACCCCGCCTCGACGACGGTCACCAGGGCGGGCGGGGCGAGCAGGTGCAGGCGCACGGGGGTCGGGTCCTCTCGTCGGCTCGACCCTCCGCTGCGGACCGTAGCGCCCGCCCCCGACGACAGCACTGCCGGACCAGGGTGGTCCTAGGTCCGGAGGGGCTCGGACCCCCGCAGGCGCAGCAGCCCTGACACGGACGCGACGAGCGCGAGCAGGCCGGCGGCGGCGGTGACGGCCAGCGCGGCGAACGCACCGGACTGCTCGACCAGCACACCGGCGACGCCGCTGCCGAGCGCGGCGCCGCCGAAGATCATGCTGCTGTTCCAGGCGAACGCCTCGGTCGTCGTGCCCGGCGGCGCCGCCTCGCCGAGCAGCACCGAGTTGCAGGCGCTGAACGGCGCGATCGTCAGCCCGTAGAGGAACAGCGCCACGCCCATCGCGACGGGGCCGTCGGCCAGCAGCGGCAGTGCGCTGCCGACCGCGAGCGCCCCGACGAGCACCGGCAGCTGCCGCCGGTGCGAGGTGGTCAGGTGCAGCCCGCCGTAGACGAGGCCGCCGATGATCGAGCCGAAGGACCACACGGCCAGCAGGACCCCGGCCTGCGCGGGCTGCCCGCCGCGGCTCTCGACGTAGGCCGGCAGCGCGACCTCGACGGCGCCGAAGCCGAGCGCCGATGCCGGCCACCGTCAGCAGCAGCGCGCGCACGGCCGCCGAGCGCAGCGGACCGGCGCGGCTGCCGGTGCCGGCCTCCGGGTGCGGACGCACGGCGCGCACCGCCGGCGTCGAGGCCAGCCACAGCGCCCCGACCAGGCCGAGCGCGCTGGCGGCCAGCACCGCGGCGCCGGGGTGCGAGCGGTCGCGGCGAGCAGCGCGGTGAGCAGCGGTCCGAGCACGAAGCAGAGCTCGACGACGACCGACTCGAGCGAGTACGCCGTGGCCCGCGCCGGTCCCTCCAGCAGCTGGCCCCACAGCGCGCGCATCACCGGTCCGTGCGGCGGCACGGCGGCGCCGCCGAGCGACCGCCGGCAGGAGCAGCGCCCACGTCGACGCCCCGGCTGCGGCCAGGGCGACCAGCAGCGCGAGCGCGAGCGGGTAGAGCACCGCGGTCAGCAGCAGCGCCCGCACCGGCCCGCTTGCGGTCCGCGGCCCGGGCCCGGGACGGGCCGAAGACGCCGAAGGACAGGGCGTACGTGCCCGCGACCACGCCGGCGGAGGCGTACGAGCCGGTGGTCTCGCGGACCAGCAGCAGCAGTCGCCAGCCCGGTCATGCCGAGCGAGAGCCGGCCGACCACGCTCGCGACGAGCGGGACGGCGGTGCCCTGGCCGCGCAGCACGGCCGAGTACCGCGCCAGCACCGTCACCGGCGCGACGCTAGCCGTCCGGGCTCAGGACCCCGACGTACTCCCAGTGCCAGGCCTCGGGGCGGCTGCCGCCGATCCGCGCCCAGGCCGGGTGGATCCAGCCGAAGGCCGGCCCGTTGGCCTGCATCCAGCGGTGCGCCTCGCTGCCGAAGCCCTGCACGCCGCAGCCGAGGTCGACGGCCAGGCCCCAGCCGTGCTGGCTGCGGCCCGGGGTGGCGGCGAGGTTGGGCTTGCGGCGGAAGACGTCGACCTGCCCGGCGAAGTCGCGGTAGGAGTCGGTCAGGCAGAGCAGCTTCCCGGACGCCGCCTGCCGGGCGCGGCTGAGCGCGTCGTAGGCCCGGGCGGCGTCGGTGCGCAGCCGGTGCCCGGGGGCGGTCTCGAGCGGGCAGAGCGAGGCGGAGGACAGGAAGCCGTTGGCCTCGGCGCGCCCGTCGGGCGGCAGGCAGGAGCCGCCGGAGGTCGCCTCGCCCGGCACGTACGGGACGCCGGCGGCCTCTGCCGTCAGCTGCGCCGCCGCGCTCGACCGCCTCGCGGGAGGCCAGCGCGCGCGCCTCCAGCTCGGCCAGCTCCTCGGCAGCGCGGACCCGGACGAGCTGGGCCCCGGCGCGAGCCAGCTCCGCGGTCAGCTCGGTGGTGCGCGGCGGCCAGCTCCTGGCGCTGCACCTCGATCGCCTGCCGCTGGGCCAGCGCCTCGCGGCGCAGCTCGTCCGAGCGCTCCAGCGCCTCGGTGGCCCCGGCCTGCTGCTCGACCAGGACGCGGGTGGCGTCGGTGCGGCGTGGCACCGAGCCGGTTGACCGACCGCTGGACGTACGCGAGGTCGGACAGCGCGCCGGGGTCGCCCGTCAGCAGCGCCGTCACCACCGGCGGCACGCCGCCCTTGTACGCGGCGCGGGCCAGGCCCGTGCAGCGCGCCGCGTGCCTCGTCGGACGCCTCCAGCAGGGCCTCGCGGTCGGCCCGGGCGGCGAACTGCTGCTGGGTGAGGCGGGCCAGCTCGGCCTCGGCCTGCTCGTAGGCGAGCGCGCCCTGCTCGAGCTCCTGGCCGACGCGGTCCACCTCGGCGCGCAGCTGCTCGACCTGCTGCTCGACCGAGGCGGAGGTCTCCGCCGACGCCTCCGCAGATGCCGTGGAGGTGCTCGCGGCAGCAGCCAGGACCAGCGAGCAGGCGAGCACGCGCGCGCAGCGGGCGAGTCGCACGGCGGGCCGTCCTCGGTCGAAGGGGTGCAGGCAGGGCTCTGGTCCCATCGACGCGTGCGGGTCCCGCCTGAAGCAGGTGGGAAGGTCGTCCGCATGACCGGTCACGACGTCGCCTTCGTCCTCGGCGGCGGCGGGGTGCTCGGGGCCGGTGAGGTCGGCATGCTCCGAGCCCTGCTCGAGGCCGGGATCACCCCGGACCTGGTCGTCGGGACGTCGGTCGGCGCGCTCAACGGCGCCTTCCTCGCCGCGGACCCGACGCGTCGAGACCACGGTGCGCCTGGCCGAGCTGTGGCGGCAGCTGTCGGCCGAGGGCGGCGTCTTCAGCGGGTCGGTCGCCCAGCGGGTCGGCCGGGCCGTGCGCAGCCGCACGCACCTGCACGGTCGCGGGCCGCTGCGCCAGCTGCTGGCCGACAACCTCACCGTCGAGCGGATCGAGGACCTCGCGGTGCCCTTCCAGTGCGTGGCCGCCTCCATCGAGCGGGCCGCGGAGCACTGGTTCACCGAGGGCTCGCTGTCGGACGCGGTCATGGCGTCGGCGGCCGTGCCGGGGCTGCTCGCCCCGGTGCAGATCGGCGACGAGCACTTCCTGGACGGCGGCCTGGTCAACTCCATCCCGGTCAGCCGCGCGGTCGAGCTCGGCGCGCGCACCGTCTACGTGCTGCAGGTCGGGCGGATCGAGCGGCCGCTCACGGCGCCGACCCGGCCGTGGGAGGTGGCGCTGGTGGCCTTCGAGATCGCCCGGCGGCACCGCTTCGCCGAGCGACATGGCGCGCCTGCCCGACGACGTCGTCGTCCACGTGCTGCCCAACGGCGACGACCTGCCGGAGGGCCTGGCGTCGCTGCGCTACCGCGACCTGCGTCGCGTCGGCCGCCGCGTGGAGCGGGCGCACGAGGCGACGGGCGAGTACCTGGCCGGGCTGCCGTGACCGTCCCGCTGCCACCGCGGTGGGTGCGGCGGCCGCTGTCGTTCCTCGTCCTGCTCGGGCTGGTCTTCGCGGTGACGCTGCTGCCGCTGCTGGTGCTCGGCGCGGTCCTGGCGTCGGTGCTGCTGCCCGGCCGCTGGCGGGTGCTGCGCATGCTCTGCTTCGCGCTGGTCTACCTGCTGCTGGAGGCGGTCGGGCTGGTGGTCGCCCTCGTGCTGTGGGTGGCGAGCGGGTTCGGCTGGAAGCTGCGCACGCCGGTCTTCCAGCAGGCCCACTACGCGGTGCTGCGCGGCCTGCTCGCCGAGCTGGTGGCGACCGCGGCGTGGGCTGTTCCACCTGCAGCTGGACACCGACGGCGTGTCCTGGTCGCCGCTCGACGACGGGGTGCCCGGCTCGACCAACGCGATGGTCGTGCTCAGCCGGCACGCCGGCCCCGGCGACTCGCTGCTGCTCGTGCGGACGCTGATGGACCGCGACCACCTGCGCCGCCCGCGCATCGTGCTCAAGGACGTCCTGCAGTGGGACCCGCTGCTCGACGTCTACCTCAACCGCGTGCCGTCGGCCTTCCTCGGCGGTGGCGGCGAGATGACCACCCGGGTAGCGCGATCTCGCGACGGACATGGGCGAGGAGGACGCCCTGCTCATCTTCCCGGAGGGCGGCAACTTCAGCGAGTCCCGCCGCCTGCGCGCCATCGACCGGCTGCGCGGCAAGGGGATGCTCGAGCAGGCGCAGCGGGCCGAGGCGATGCGGCACGTGCTGCCCCCGCGGCCGGGCGGCGTCGCGGCCGCGCTCGAGGCGGCGCCGCACGCCGACGTCGTGTTCGTCGCCCACACCGGGCTCGAGCACCTGTCGACGGTCGCGGACCTGTGGGACGGCCTGCCGATGGACCAGGTCGGTCCGGCTGCGCTGGTGGTTCGTCCCGGCGGAGGAGGTGCCGCGCGACCGCCGCGCGCAGGAGGCTTGGCTGTACGACCAGTGGGCCGAGATCGACACGTGGATCGCGGCGCACGCTCCGGCGTGAGCTACGCGCGCAGGTCCCTGCGCATGAGCACGCGGGGGAAGCCGCCCGAGACGGCCCGCGTGTCTGCGGCCAGGACGAAGCCGCACCGCTCGAACAGCCCGCGCGTGCCGACGTACGCCATGGTCGAGTCGACCTTCGCTCCGGCGTTGTCGACGGGGTAGCCCTCGACCGCCGGTGCCCCCTGGGAGCGGGCGTAGGCGACGGCGCCCTCGAGCAGGTGCGCCGAGACGCCCTTCCCGCGGTGGCCGGGCCGGACCCGCACGCACCACGCCGACCAGACCGGCAGGTCGTCCACGTGCGGGATCCTGGTCGACCGGGCGAACGGCAGCGTCGCCCGCGGGGCGACGGCCGCCCAGCCGACGACGTCGTTCCCGGAGTAGGCGAGCACGCCCGGTGCGACGTCCTGGCTGCACAGCGCGCGCACGTGCTCGGCACGCGCCGGACCCACCAGCTCGCGGTTGGTCCGGGAGTCCAGGCGGTGGCTCAGGCACCAGCAGACCGACGAGGCGGGGTCCTTCGGGCCGAGCACCACCGCCACGTCGTCGAAGCGCTCGGCGGTGGCGGGTCGGACCTCGACGTCCATGCCGCACGCTAGCCCGTGGTCTGCTCACAGGAGACGCACAGGGAGCGGTCAGCGGACTGCCAGACGGGCCGGGGAGCCTGAGCCCCTACGCAGAGATGTGGAGAGCGCATGACCCCGCCCGAGGCCCGACTGCTCGTCGTCGACGACGAGCCGAGCATCCTCGAGCTGCTGTCGGTCAGCCTGCGCTTCGCCGGCTTCGAGGTCGTCACGGCGACCAACGGGGCGGACGCGCTGAACCAGGTGCGGCAGGTGCAGCCCGACCTGCTCGTGCTCGACGTGATGATGCCGGGGCTCGACGGGTTCGCGGTCGCCTCCACGCTGCGCAGCCGCGGCGACCGGGTCCCGGTGCTGTTCCTCACCGCGAAGGACGCCACCGAGGACCGGGTGAAGGGGCTGACGCTGGGCGGCGACGACTACGTCACCAAGCCGTTCAGCCTGGAGGAGCTGGTCGCGCGCATCCGCGCCGTCCTCCGCCGCACCGGCGGCCCGGCCGCGGGCGCCGAACAGCCGCCGTCGCGGCTGTCGTACGGCGACCTCGTGCTCGACGACGACACGCACGAGGTGTGGGAGGGCGAGCGCGAGGTGGAGCTGTCGCCGACCGAGTTCAACCTGCTGCGCTACTTCCTGCAGAACCCGGGTCGGGTGCTGCGCAAGCGCCAGATCCTCGAGCACGTGTGGAACTACGACTTCGGCGGCGACGGCAACGTCGTGGAGTCCTACGTCTCGTACCTGCGCAAGAAGGTCGACCGGTCCGAGCCCCGGCTGCTGCACACGGTGCGCGGCGTCGGCTACGTGCTGCGGCAGCCCAAGGGCCCGTCGGGCCCGTCGTGAGCGGTCGGCTCGCGCGCCTGCCGCTGCGCACCCAGCTGGTCGCGCTGCTGCTCGCCACGATCGCCCTGGTGGTCCTGGCGACGAGCCTGGCCGGGACGGCCGCCCTGCGCAGCTACCTCGTCGACCGCCTCGACACCCAGCTGCGCGAGACGGTCGCGGCACCGCTGGACGGCCGCGGCGGGGGTCCGCTCGGCCGGCGCGGTCCGCGCCGCGACCTCGCGGTGACGGTGCTGCTGTACGACGCCGACGGCCGGCTGCGGGCGGACTCCGCCGCCGACCAGCGCGGTGGAGGGGGACCGGACGTCGGGGATCCCGGCCGCCTGCCGGACCGTCCGACCGAGGTCGACGACGTCGAGGGCGACCTGCGCTGGCGGGTGCTCGGCGGTCGACACGGCCGGCGGCGGGACGCTCGTCGCGGCGGTGCCGCTGAGCGGCGTCGAGGCGACCGTGTCGCGGCTGCTGGTCATCAACGCCGCGGTCGGCCTGCTCGCGCTCGCGGGCGGCGGCGCGCTCGCGGCGTGGGCGGTGCGCCGGAGCCTGCGGCCGCTCGCGGGCGTCGAGCAGACCGCCGAGGCGATCGCCGCCGGGGACCTCAGCGTGCGCGTCCCGCCCGCCGACCCGCGCACCGAGGTCGGCAGCCTGGCGGCGTCGTTCAACGCGATGGTCGACCGGTTCGAGAGCGCGTACTCGGCGCAGCAGCGCTCGGAGTCGGAGGCGCGCGCGTCGGAGGAGCGGATGCGCCGCTTCGTCGCCGACGCCAGCCACGAGCTGCGCACCCCGCTGACCGCCGTCCGCGGCTTCGCCGAGCTCTACCGGCAGGGCGCGGCGCGCGACCCCGTGCAGCGCGACGGCGTCATGCGCCGGATCGAGGACGAGGCGGCGCGCATGGGCCTGCTCGTGGAGGACCTGCTGCTGCTCGCCCGCCTCGACCAGGCGCGCCCGCTGCGGCGCGAGCCGGTGGACCTGCTCAGCGTCGCGACCGACGTCGTCCACGCTGCCGCGACGGTGCACGGTGCGCACCACGTCGTACGGCTGCAGGCCGACACCGAGAAGGGACTGCCGGTCGTGCTCGGCGACGACGCCCGGCTGCACCAGGTCGTCAGCAACCTGGTCGGCAACGCCGTCGGGCACACGCCGGACGGCACGACCGTCCAGGTCGTCGTCCGGCGCACCGGGGACGAGGTCGTGCTCGAGGTGCGCGACGACGGGCAGGGCATGGCACCGGACGTCGCCGCCCGCGTCTTCGAGCGCTTCTACCGGGCGGACGCCTCGCGCAGCCGGGCGAGCGCGACCGCCGGCAGCGGGCTCGGCCTGTCCATCGTGGCCGCGATCGTCGCCGCCCACGACGGGACCGTCGACGTGGAGACCGCGGCCGGCGAGGGCACGCGGTTCACCGTCCGGCTGCCGGCGGGGGACCGGCCCGCCACGCCTCCGCTGGAGTAGCCCGACCCGCCGCCGCTGGAGCCCTCCGTGCGGTCTTGAGGTCGGTCGGAGCCGCACGGAGGGCTCCACACGGAGCCAGTCGCAGGTCTCGGGCAGACTGGCGGGCGTACCAGGAGGGCTCGCCTAGTGGCCGATGGCGGCGGTCTTGAAAACCGCTAGGGGTGCAAGCTCCTCGTGGGTTCGAATCCCACGCCCTCCGCTCCTGCTGCACGAGAGGACGTCCGTGGCCCGCTACCTCGACGTGCACCCGGTCGACCCGCAGCCGCGGCTGATCGCGCAGGCCGTGGCGCTGCTGCGCGACGACGCGCTCATCGCCTACCCGACCGACTCCTGCTACGCGCTGGGCTTCCAGCTCGACAACCCGACCGGCGCCGACCGGCTGCGGCGCATCCGCCGGCTCGACGACCGGCACCACTTCACGCTCGTGTGCTCGGAGTTCGCGCAGCTCGGCGAGTTCGTGCACCTGGACAACGCCGCCTTCCGCAGCATCAAGGCCGCGACGCCCGGGCCGTACACGTTCATCCTCAAGGCGACCAAGGACGTGCCCAAGCGGCTGGCGCACGCGAAGAAGCGCACCGTCGGCGTGCGCATCCCGGACCACCCGGTCGTGCGAGCGCTGGTCGCCGAGCTCGGCAAGCCGCTGGTCAGCAGCACCCTGCTGCTGCCCGGTGCAGAACTCCCCATGACCGACGGCTGGAGCATCAAGGAGGAGCTCGACGGCGTCGTCGACGCGGTGCTCGACGGCGGCGACTGCGGCTCCGAGCCGACGACCGTCGTCGACTGGTCCGAGGGGTTCCCCGAGGTGGTCCGCGTCGGCGCGGGCGACCCGACCCGTTTCGCCTAGTCCGGACCGTCGCTGCCGGCGGCGTACTCCTCCAGCGGCACGCGACCCTCTGCCCACGCCGCGAGCACCGGCTCGACGATGCGCCAGGACTCCTCGGCCTCGTCGCCGCGGATCGACAGGCTGGGGTCGCGCTCGAAGACGTCCGCGAGCAGCAGCGCGTACGGCGTGAGCTCGCGGTCGGGCAGCTGCAGCGCGAGCGCGGCCGTCTCCAGGTCGAACGGGTCGCCGGGACCGTTGACGTTCAGCGACAGGGCGACCCGGTCGGGCTTGAGCGACAGCCGCAGCTCGTTCGGCGGCACGGGCGCGCCGTCGGTCGCGAAGGGCAGGTGCGGGACGGGGCGGAAGGTGAGCACGACCTCCGAGCGGTCGGCCGACATCGCCTTGCCGCTGCGCAGCCGGAACGGCACACCCGCCCACCGCCAGTTGTCGACCCGCAGCTCCAGCTCGGCGAAGGTCTCGGTCTGCCTCGACGGGTCGACCCCCTCCTCGTCGGCGTACGACGGGAGTGCGCGACCGGCCACCGAGCCGGCGACGTAGCGGCCGCGGCGGCTCGTCTGCGCCGGGTCGCCGGCCGGCTGCACCGCGCGCAGCGCGTCGACCTTCCGGTCGCGCAGGTCCCGCGCGCGCAGGCTCGTGGGCGGCTCCATCACGACGAGGGCGAGCACCTGGAGCAGGTGGTTCTGCAGCATGTCCCGCAGGGCGCCCGCCTTGTCGTAGTAGGCCGCGCGCCCCTCGAGGCCGAGGGTCTCGTCGAAGACGATGTCGACGCTGGCAACGTGCGCGGCGCTCCACAGCGGCTCGAAGACGCGGTTCGCGAAGCGCAGGCCGAGCAGGTTGACGACCGTCTGCTTGGCCAGGAAGTGGTCGACCCGGAAGACGCTGTCCTCCGGCACCACCTCGGTGACGAGCGCGTTCAGGCGACGTGCGTCGGCCAGCCCGTCGCCGAACGGCTTCTCGACCACGAGGACGCTGCCCTCGGCCAGCCCCACCTCGGCCAGCGACCGGCAGGTCGCCGCGAAGACGGTGTTGGGCAGCGCGAGGTAGACGACGGCCGGGGCGTCGACGGGCACCGCTGCGCGCAGCTGCTCCGCGTCGGTCACGTCGGCGGTGGCCCACGACAGAGCGGCGACGAGCCCGGCCCGCACGTCGGCCGGGACGTCGGGGGCGAACGTCGCGAGCCGCTCCGCGGCGTGCTCCTGGAACCGGCGGTCGTCCCACGGCTGCATCCCGACGCCCAGGACGCGCAACCCGTCCGGCGCGCCGCCGGAGGCGACGAGGGAGGCGAGCGCGGGCAGGAGCAGCCGCCCGGTGAGGTCACCGCCGGCGCCGAGCAGGACGAGTCGGTCGAGCGGCACGGGTACGGCCTCGCGTTCCGGTGGGGGTCAGCTGCCTCCCGAGCCCTGCCCGACCGCCGGGCGGCCACACGCGGCGGGCTCCAGTCCCGACGCCGAGGGCACCGTCGGTAGCCTCGGCAGCCGGAGACCGTCGACGAGCAGGAGGCCGGAGTGCAGGACAGCCCGCGGCCCGTCGTCGCCGTGGCGAACCGGCTGCCGGTGCACCAGTCCGACGACGGCTGGCAGCTCTCCCCGGGGGGCCTGGTCACGGCGCTGAAGCCGGTGATGAGCGCCCGCTCCGGTGCCTGGGTCGGCTGGGACGGCGGCAGCAAGGGCACGCCGACCCGCCTCCCGGCGCTGTCCGTCGAGCTCGCCCCGGTGCGGCTGTCCGCCGCCCAGGTGCGCGACTACTACCACGGCTTCGCCAACCGGACCCTGTGGCCGCTGCTGCACAACGCGATCGAGAAGCCGGTCTTCGAGCGCAGCTGGTGGAAGGGCTACTCGGAGGTCAACGCCCGGTTCGCCGACGCGGCGGTGCACGCCCTGGACGCGACCGCCGACTCGCTGCTCTGGGTGCACGACTACCACCTGCTGCTCGTCCCGGAGCTGGTCCGCCGGCAGCGGCCCGAGCAGCGCACCGGCTTCTTCCTGCACACCCCGTGGCCCTCGCCGGACGTCTTCGCGCGCGTCCCCTGGCGCAAGGAGCTGCTGCTCGGGCTGCTCGGCGCCGATGTCGTCAGCTTCCACACCGACCGCTACCTCACCAACTTCGTCCGCGCCTGCGGTCGTCTGCTCAAGGGCGAGGGCGTACGGGTGGACGGCGACTCGCTGGTGCTCCCGGACGGGCGCGTCGTGCGCACCAGCGCTTCCCCGATCTCCATCGACGTCGCGCAGTTCGGCAAGGTCGCGACCAGCGAGCAGGCCGACGCCGACCTCGCCGTCGTGCAGGAGCAGTTCGCCGGCCGGACCGTGCTGCTGGGCGTCGACCGGCTCGACTACACGAAGGGGATCGTCGAGCGGCTGCTCGCCTTCGAGGCGCTGCTGGAGCGCCGCCCCGACCTGCGCGAGCAGGTCGTGCTCGTGCAGGTCGCTGTGCCGAGCCGCGACGACGTCCGCGAGTACCGGCAGCTGCGCAGCAGCGTCGAGCAGATCGCCGGGCGCATCAACGGCCGCTTCACCCAGCCGGGCAAGGACGTGCCGGTGCACTACCTCTACCGCTCGCTGGACCCGCAGTCGCTGTCGGCGTACTACGCCGCCGCCGACGTCATGCTCGTCACGCCCCTGGTCGACGGGATGAACCTCGTCGCCAAGGAGTACGTCGCGGTGCAGGACGCGCGGGGCCTGTGCGGCGCGCTGGTGCTCAGCGAGTTCACCGGCGCCGCCGACGAGCTCGAGGAGGCGCAGCTCTGCAACCCCTTCGACGTCGAGGGGCTCTCGACCATCGTCGAGCGAGCGCTCGAGCTGCCCCTCGAGGAGCGCCGGGCGGCGATGTCGGCGATGGGGCGGCGGGTCACCGAGCACGACGTGCACTCCTGGGTCGACGTGCAGCTCGCCGACATCGGCGGCTGATGGGCGCCCGCCCGCGGGAGTCCGCGCTGCCCTGGGCGGACGCCCGCGCTCGCGCGCTGTCCGCCGGCGCGCCGACGCCGCCTCGGCAGCTGCCGCTCGAGTCCTGCGCGGGGACGGTCCTGGCTGCCCCGCTGCTCGCGCTCGCCCCGCTGCCGCCGTTCGACACCTGCGCGATGGACGGCTGGGCGGTCGCTGGCGCAGGGCCTTGGCGCGTGCTGGGCGAGCTGCTCGCCGGACGCGGCTGGCACGCGCCGCTGGCGGAGGGCACGGCGATCGGCATCGCCACCGGCGCGCCCGTCCCGACCGGGACGACCGCCGTGCTCCCGGTCGAGAACGGCTTCTTGACAGGCGATCTGGTGTCGGGACCGGTCGAGCCGGGCCGTCACGTGCGCCGGACGGGCGAGGAGTGCGCGGTCGGCGACGCGCTGCTGCCGGCCGGGTCCGTCGTCACCGCGGCGGTGGTCGGCCTGGCCGCGGCCGCCGGGCACGACCGGCTGGCCGTGCACCTGCGACCGACCGTCGTCGCGCTCGTCACCGGCGACGAGCTGCTCGACGCCGGCCTGCCGCGGGACGGGCTGGTCCGCGACGCGCTGGGCCCCCAGCTGGCCCGGCTCGTCGCCCACGCCGGGGGCGAGCTGATCGGGCGCTCGCACGTCGCGGACGACGCCGACCTGCTCGAGAAGGCGCTGCGGGCGGCGACCGCCGACGTCGTCCTCACGACCGGTGCGAGCTCGGCCGGGCCGGCCGACCACCTGCGCGGGGTGCTGCACGGCCTCGGGGCGCAGGTGCTGGTCGACGGCGTGGCCTGCCGGCCGGGGCACCCGCAGCTGCTCGCCCGGCTCCCGGACGGCCGGCTCGTCGTCGGGCTGCCCGGCAACCCGCTGGCCGCGCTCGTCGCGGCCCTCACCGTCCTGGTGCCCGCGCTGGCCGGGCTCGGCGGCCGGGAGCTGCCGCCGCCGCGCGCTGCGCTGCTCGCGACCGGCGTGCGCGCCACCGAGGCCGACACCCGGCTGGTGCCGGTGCGGCTGCGCGGCCTGCACGCCGAGCCGACCCGGCACACCGGCTCCGGCATGCTGCGCGGGGCGGCCCTGGCCGACGCCCTCGCGGTGGTGCCGCCCGGCCCGTCGCCGGAGGCCGGCGCCGAGGTCGAGGTCCTCGCGCTCCCGTAGCCCGGCGGTACGGTCTGCCCCTGCTTCTCGTGGCGAGGGGATGAGCGCGGGATGAGCCTGGCGGTGTCCACCCCGTGGTCGGCCCTCCCCCCTGAGCTGGGGGACGCGGTCCGGGCCGCGCTGCCGGACGTCGTCGACGAGGTCATCGCGCGCATCCCGTCCGAGGTGCCGAGCTACGCCCGGCCGCTGGAGGGGCGCTTCGGTGAGGGCGTCCGGCTGGGCGTCGAGGTCGCCCTCGGCCGCTTCCTGGACCTGCCGGGCACCGACAGCCCCGCGCTGGCGCAGGAGGACCGGGCGGTCTACCTCGCGCTCGGCCGCGGCGAGCTGCTCCAGGGCCGCAGCCTGGAGGCGCTCCTGGCGGCCTACCGGGTCGGTGCCCGAGTGGCCTTCCGGCGCTTCGCCGACCTGGCGGGGCACCTGGACCCGGCGCTGCTCATGCCGCTGGCCGAGTCGGTCTTCGCCTACATCGACGAGCTGTCCGCCGTGTCGGCCGAGGGCTACGCCACCGAGCAGTCGCGGCGGGCAGGGGAGTCCGACCGCCGCCGCGGCGAGCTGCTCGACCTGCTGCTGTCCGGAACGGCCGACGGGCCGTCCGTGACCGCCGCCGCGGCCGCCGCCGGGTGGTCGGTCCCGGAGGAGCTGGTCGCGGTCGTCGTCGAGGAGGAGCTCGCCGGCGGCCTGCGCACCCGCCTGGGTCCCGACGCGCTCGTCGCGCCGTACGGCGGGGAGGTCGTGGCGCTGGTGCCCGCGCCCCCGCGGGCTGCGGCGCGGGAGGCGCTGCGGTCGGCGCTGGTCGGCTGGCGGGCCGGCGTGGGGCCGGCCCGGCCGTGGGCGGGCGCCCCGGCCAGCCTGCGCGTGGCGCAGCAGGCCGCGTCCCTGCTGGCCCGGGGCGTGGTGACCACCGAGCCGGTCTTCGCCGACGAGCACCTGGGTTCGCTGGTCGTGCACCGCGACGCCGAGCTGCTCGCCGCGCTCGCACACGCCCGGCTGGCGCCGCTGGAGCAGCTGCGCGAGAGCTCGCGCGAGCGCTTCGCCGAGACCCTGCTCGCCTGGCTGCAGCACCGGGGCGAGCGCCAGCACGTCGCCGCCGCGCTGCACGTGCACCCGCAGACCGTCGGCTACCGCCTCGGCCGGCTGCGCGAGATGTTCGGTCCCGCCCTGGACGACCCGCAGGGCCGGTTCGAGCTGGAGCTCGCGCTGCGCGGCCGCGCCGGCGGCTAGCGTCCGGGACGTGCCGATCCCTTCGCCGGTCCCCGCAGCCGTGGCGGCGTACCTCGACGACCTCGAGCCCGAACGCCGCGCGGTCGTCGACCAGGTGCGCGCGCTGGTGGACGCAGCCGTGCCCGCCGGCTACGAGCAGGCCGTCGACTTCGGGATGATCACCTGGGTCGTCCCGCTCGAGCGGTTCCCGGACACCTACAACGGCCACCCGCTGGGCTACGTCTCGCTGGCCTCCCAGAAGCGGCACCTGTCGCTCTACCTGATGGGGCTCTACAGCAGCACCGAGGCCGAGCTCGACTTCCGCGCGCGGTGGACGGCCGGCGGGCGCCGGCTCGACATGGGCAAGGCGTGCCTGCGCTTCCGCAGCGTCGCGGACCTCGACGTCCCGCTGCTGCAGGAGGCCATCGCCTCCACCCCCGTCGGGGACTACCTCGCGCTCTACGCCGCCGCTCGGGAGCGGTGAGCCGACCGGCCGACGTGCGTCTCCTGCACTAGCGTCCGCGGCATGGACGCCCTCGCCGGGCCGTACCTCGCGTCGGCTGCCCTGCTCGTCGTGGCGGGGGCGGCCAAGCTCCTGGACCCGCTGCCGCTGGTGCGCGCGCTGCGCTCGGCCGGGCTCCCGCTGCGACAGGCCCTCGCAGCGCCCCTCGTCCGCGTCGCGGCCGCCGGCGGAGGTCGCGCTCGGCCTGCTGGCCGTCGTCCAGCGGGTCCGCGCTCGCCGCTGCCGGCGTCGCCCTGTCGTACGCGGCGTTCACGGTCTTCGTGCTGGTCGCGCTGCGCCGCGGCGGCGTGCTGGCGTCCTGCGGCTGCTTCGGCAAGGCCGACACCCCGCCCACCGCCGGCCACGTGGTCGTCACCGGTGCCCTCGCCGTCGTGGCCGGGGCCGTCGCGGTCCGGCCCCTCGACGGGATCGGTGCCCGTGCTCGCCGGCTCCCCCGGCGGCGGACTGCCGCTGCTGGTCGTCACGGCCGCCGTCGCGGTGACCTGCTACCTCGCCCTGGCGCTGCTGCCCGGCCTGTCCCCGCGGGCCCGCGCGTGACCGCGCTCGTCGTCGCGCTGGCCGTCGCGGTGCTGCTGCTCGCCGTGCTCGTCGCGGGTCTGCTGCGCAGCCACGCCGAGATCCTGCGCGCGCTGCACGAGCTCGGCGCCGGCCTGGAGCTCGACCGCGCGGACGGCCCGGTCGACGTGACGATCGAGGGCGTCCGCACGCCCCGCCGGTCGAGCAGCGCCGAGACCGCCGACGCGGTGAGCGGCCAGACCCTCGACGGGGAGGCCTACGCGCTGTCGCTGACCACCGGCACCGACACGCTGCTGGCCTTCCTGTCCAGCGGCTGCACCACCTGCGGCGCCTTCTGGGAGGCGTTCGCCGAGGCCGAGCTCGAGGTCCCCGGCGGCGCGCGGCTGGTGGTGGTGACCAAGTCGCTCGACGACGAGAGCCCCAGCGCGCTGGCGAAGCGGGCGCCGCGCAGCCTGCCGCTCGTGGCGAGCAGCAGCGCCTGGGAGGGCTTCGGCGTGCCGGGCTCGCCGTACTTCGTCTACGTCGACGGCGCCGGCCGCATCGTCGGCGAGGGCTCGGCCGCGACCTGGCCGGCCGTCGCGAACCTCATGGGGCAGGCCCATGCGGACGACCTGCACCGTCGGGGCCGCCTGACCCGTGAGGGCCGCGACGACAGCGCGCTGTCCGCCGCCGGCATCCGCCCCGGCGACCCGAGCCTCTAGTGCTGCTCCTCGTCGGCCTCCCGCTCGCCGCCCTCGCCGCGGTCCGCTCCACCTGGAGCCCTTGAGGTGAGTCGATGCTGACCAGCATCACCCCGCTCGGGGAGCGGGGACGAGGACAGCGCTACGCCGTGACGATGACGGCGTACGTCGTCGGCTGCCTGCTCGGCGGTGCCACGACCGGACTCCTGCTGGGGTCCCTCGGTGCGCTGCTGCCCGCGCTCCCGGTCCTGCTGCTCGCCGGGACCGCCTGCCTGGCAGCGGCTCTCGCCGACCTGCGCGGTGTGCGGATCGGCCGCCGTCAGGTCGACGAGGACTGGCTGACCCGCTACCGCGGCTGGGTGTACGGCGCCGGCTTCGGCTACCAGCTCGGGCTGGGCGTCGTCACCGTCGTGACCAGTGCCGCCACCCTCGCCGTCCTGGCCGTCGCACTGCTCACCCAGTCGGCCGCCGGCGGCCTGCTCGTCGGCGCCGTCTTCGGCGCGGCGCGGGCGCTCCCGGCGCTCGCGCTGGGCCGGGCCGGCACCCACGTGCAACTCCAGGGGCTCGCCAGGCGTCTTGACCAGCAGGCACGTCCCTTCGCCCGTGCCACCGCGGGCGCCCTGGCCGCGGGCGGCGCCGTCCTGCTGACCGGAGGAGCCCTGTGATCCTGGAGCACGCCGGCGTGCGCGTCGCCCTGCCCGACGGCTGGGAGGCGCGCGCCCGCGTGCAGCCGCCGAGCGCCCCCGGGCGGCGCGGCAACCTGCTGCTGCACGCCGCCACGGTGCCGCTGCCGCCGGAGCGCGGTGACTTCGGCAGCGGCGTCGTCGACACGATGGGCCCCGACGACCTGTTCCTGTCGCTGTTCGAGTACGACCCGGAGGACTCCGCCCGCGCGCTGTTCGCCGAGCGGGGGCTGCCGGCGCCGCGCCCCGGCGACTTCTCCACCGCCGTCCTCCAGCGCACCCAGCTCGGCCACAGCGGCGCGCAGTGGTTCTTCTCCACGGCCGGCCGCGCCTTCTGCCTGCACGTCGTGCTCGGCAGCCACAGCCGCCGGGCTGCCGGCGCCGCCCGGGTCGCTGCCCTGCTGTCCGCCACCACCGTCCAGGAGCTCCCGTGACCAGCACCCGCGCCGCCCTGGCCGCGGTCCGGCCCGACGGCGAGGTCGTCGCCTCCACGCTCGGGCAGCGCGCCGTCGACTCCGTCACCGGCTTCCTGTCGCGTCGCAGCTCGCGCCGCGGGTTCCTCGTCAAGGCAGGTCTTCTCGGCACCGCGCTCGCCGTCGACCCCAAGGGCTACGTGCTGCGCCCCGGCACGGCGTACGCCGCGGTGTGCGGTCCCGGGTCCGGCGCCACCTCGGGCTGGACGGTCTTCTGCGCCACCATCAACGACGGCGTGAACGCGTGCCCGGAGGGCTCCATCGCGGCGGGCTGGTGGAAGGCCGACGGCGCCTCGCTGTGCGGCGGCCGGGCGCGCTACATCATCGACTGCAACGCCACCTGCGCCACGTGCACCAGCCCCGGGGCCCGCGCCGGCATCTGCTCCTCCTCCTGCTGGTCGTGCTCCTGCGACAGCGGGCTGCCCGGCACGTGCGACCAGCGCAAGGTGTGCTGCAACGCCTTCCGCTACGGCCAGTGCAACATGGACGTCCGCCAGGTCGGCGGCGTGCACTGCCGCGTCGTGTCCTGCACGCCGCCGTGGGAGTTCGAGGACTGCTCGACGTCGCCGGCGACCGACAACCGCACCCGCGACCACAACAGCGACCGGCTGCCGCAGGCGTTCACCGCCATCAGCGCGCTCTACGTCTCGCTGGGCGAGAACGGCTCGGAGCTCGGGGCGACCGTCTACGGCGAGGTGCCGGTCGCGGGCGGCGGCGCCTTCCAGCGCTACCA
This sequence comes from uncultured Actinomycetota bacterium, assembly GCA_963844295.1. Classification (GTDB taxonomy): domain Bacteria; phylum Actinomycetota; class Actinomycetes; order Mycobacteriales; family SCTD01; genus SCTD01. Next base: position 428,299 of record CAWJNR010000002.1, read on the forward strand.
GAACGGCCGCATCTCGAACAGCGCGGCGACCGGTGCACGGCAGACCGTCGGTCCGGTCGCCGCCCGGTACGCCGCGGTCGGCGGCGAGGCGGGTGCGCTGGGGTTCCCGGTCGAGGCGCCGCTCGCGCTGCCCGACGGCGGACGGGCCAGCCGCTTCCAGCGCGGCCGGATCTCCTGGTCGGCCGGCACCGGATCCTGGGAGCTGCTGCACGAGATCGCCCCCGTGTACGAGGCTCTCGGCGCCGAGACCGGCTCGCTCGGCTACCCGGTCAGCGCCGACACCGAGGTCGGCGACGGCCGCGGCCGCTTCGCGCGCTTCCAGCGCGGGCGCATCTCGTGGAGCCCGACGACCGGCGCGCGCGTCCTCACCGGACCGGTCCTGGAGCGCTACCTGGAGCTGGGCGCCGAGACCGGCTCGCTCGGCTACCCGGTCAGCGACGAGCGCTACCTGCGCGACTCGCCGTTCAAGCGCTTCGGCTCGCCGCCGCGCCTCGAGGTCGCCTTCGAGCGCGGGACCCTGTCGTACGACGAGCGGTCCGGCACCGTCCTGCAGTCCGCCTAGGACCCCTGCGCGCCTGCGGCGGCCACGTACCGGTCCCGGCCCTGCGCCTTGGCCAGGTAGAGCGCGCGGTCGGCCCGCAGGCGGGCCACGGTCGGCGGGCCGCCGGCGACGAGCGCCACGCCGATGGAGACGGTGGTGCGGACCTTCCGCGCGGCCACGAGCAGGCGCTGCGCCACCACCGCCGCCTCGTGCTCGTCGGCGTGCAGCAGCACGGCCAGCTCGTCGCCGCCCACGCGGTAGAGCCGCGCGTCCTCCCGCAGGTGAGCGCGCAGCTCCTCGGCGAGCGCGCACAGCAGGCGGTCCCCGGCCACGTGGCCGTAGGTGTCGTTGACCACCTTGAAGTGGTCGACGTCCACCAGCAGGCAGGCGGTCCGGTCGCCGGCTGCGTCGAGGTCCTCGACGAACGACGCCGCGTTGCGCAGCCCGGTGAGCGGGTCCTCCTCGGCGCGCCGGCTCAGCTGGGCCATGGCCTCGGCGTTGGACAGGGAGGCGGCCGTCTGCGCTGCCAGCAGCTCCAGGGCGGCGCCCACGGTCGGGTCGTGCTCCACGGCGTGCGTGTCCGCCGTGACGAGCAGCCCGGTCACACCTCCGGCGACGACCAGCGGCTGCACCGCGAGCGAGCGGACCCCGCTCCGGAGCAGGAACTCGTAGCCGGGTGGGACGTCGATGCCGCCGGGGAAGTGCGACGACGTGCCGGCCTGCACCCAGGCCGCGACGACCCGGTGGTCCTCGTCGGTCCAGCCGGCCAGGCTCGCGGCGAGCGGTCCGGCGGCGGCGGTGACCGCCCAGCAGCCGTCGTCGTCCGGCTCGCTCAGCAGCGCGCTGCTCATGCCGGAGACCTGGGAGGCGCCGGCGACGGCGCGGGCCCGGATCTCGGTCGCGTCGGTCAGAGCGGTCAGGCCCACGGCGATGCGGGCCAACCGCTGCGCGAGCGGCACGGGCGGCATCCCGCCCAGGCGCTCGATCGCCCGGCCCAGCGCGTCGGCGGCCTCCCCGATCTCGGACTGCACGTCGTCCGGGAGCGTCGAGGTGGACTCCACCGTCACGGCGCCCACCACCTCGCCGTGGACGCGCACCGGCAAGGTGGCGGCGGCCACCAGCCCGGGGACCGCGGCGATGAAGTCGGGGTCGCGGCGCACGTCGCGGATGACGACCGGCTCGCCGCTCGCGACGACGCGGCCGATCACCCCCGCTCCCGAGGTGAAGCCGTCGACGACCTGGAAGTAGCCGCGGGCCGCCTGGCAGCGCAGCCGCCCGTCGACGAGCAGGTAGACGCTGGGCAGCGCGTACCGCTCGTGCAGGTCGTCCACCAGCCCCTGGCAGGCAGCGCTCAGGGACGTCGCGGCAGCGCAGCGCGGGTGCCCCGTGCTGCGCCGTGAGGGGACCGCCACCTGCGTCATGGCCCCAGGACTCGGCCGCGGGGCGGCCCGGCTGTAGGCCTGGACGGCGCATCTGGCACGTGCGGGGGGTGCGACGTGGTCACGACGGGCGGTCCGTCCTGCCCCCGGTAGCCTGGGACGTCCGCGCCCTCGCGCGGGAGCGACCCTTCACCGCCGGACCCCGGGAGCGCCGTGTCCACCGCCGAGCGGGCCCTGCTGCTCGAGAACATCCACTCCGACGCGGCGTGGACCCTCAAGGACAGCGGCTACGACGTGGAGCGGCTCGACCGCGCGCTGGGCGCCGACGAGCTCGCGACGATGCTGCCGGGCGTGCGCCTGCTCGGCCTGCGCTCCAACACCACGATCACGGCCGAGGTGCTCGACGCGGCGCCGGACCTGCTGGCCATCGGGGCGTTCTGCATCGGCACGAACCAGATCGACCTGGCCGCCGCAGCCGCCCGCGGCATCGCCGTCTTCAACGCGCCGTTCAGCAACACCCGCAGCGTCGTGGAGCTGGCGCTGTCCGAGATCATCGCGCTGACCCGCCGGCTCACCGAGAAGAACGCCGCGATGCACGCCGGGGTCTGGGACAAGAGCGCCGTCGGCAGCCACGAGGTGCGCGGTCGCCGGCTGGGCATCGTCGGCTACGGCAACATCGGCAGCCAGCTGTCGGTGCTGGCCGAGTCCCTCGGGATGTCGGTGCTGTTCTTCGACACCACGGACAAGCTCGCGCTGGGCAACGCCCGCCGCTGCGGCACCCTCGACGAGCTGCTGGCCGAGTCCGACGTCGTGACGCTGCACGTCGACGGCCGGGTCTCCAACGACAGCCTGTTCGGCGAGGAGCAGTTCGCCCGGATGCGGCCCGGCAGCATCTTCCTCAACCTGTCCCGCGGCTTCGTCGTCGACCACGCCGCGCTGCGCGCGCACATCGAGAGCGGCCACATCACCGGTGCGGCCGTCGACGTCTTCCCGGTCGAGCCCAAGAGCAAGGGCGAGGAGTTCGTCTCCGACCTGCGCGGGCTCCGCAACGTCATCCTCACGCCGCACGTCGGCGGCTCCACCGAGGAGGCGCAGCAGGACATCGGCGCCTTCGTCTCCGGCAAGCTGCGCGACTACGCGCAGGACGGCACCACGGCCCTGTCGGTCAACCTGCCGCCGGTCGCGCTGCCGCGGTCGCCCGGCACCCGGCTGCTGCACCTGCACCACAACACCCCCGGCGTGCTCGCCACGGTGACCTCGCTGCTCGCCGAGCACGGCATCAACATCGAGGGGCAGCTGCTCGCGACCCGCGGGGCCCTCGGCTACGTCGTCACCGACGTGGGCGCAGCGCACGTCGAGCCGCTCGCCGGTGCGCTGCGCGCGCTGCCGGAGACCGTACGGCTGCGCGTCCTGGCATGACCGCCCCCGGGCCGGAGCAGGTGCCGCTGGACGCGCTGCGCGCGGCCGTCGGCGCCGAGCACGTCCTCGTCGACGCCGACCTGCGCGCGTCGTACGAGACCGACTGGACCGGCCGCTTCACCGGACGGTCGGCGTGCGTCGTGCGGCCGAAGGACACCGACCAGGTCGCCGCGGTGCTGCGGGCGTGCGACGCGGCCGGGGTCCCCGTGGTGGTGCAGGGCGGCAACACCGGCCTCGTCGGCGGCGGCGTGCCGGCCGGCGGTGAGGTGCTGCTCAGCCTGACCCGGCTCGACGAGCTCGGCGAGGTCGACGTGGCCGCAGGCCAGGTGACCGCCGGCGCCGGCGTGACGCTGGCCGCGCTGCAGGCCCACGCCCGCGCTGCCGGGCTGGACTTCGGCGTCGACCTCGCGGCCCGGGACAGCGCCACGGTCGGCGGGCTCGTCGCCACCAACGCCGGCGGCATCCGGGTGCTGCGCTACGGCTCGATGCGCGCGCAGCTGCTGGGCGCGGAGGCGGTGCTGGCCGACGGCTCGGTCGTCAGCCGCATGGCCGGGCTGCTGAAGGACGGCACCGGCTACGACCTCGTCTCCCTGCTGGCCGGCAGCGAGGGCACCCTCGGTGTCGTCACGCGCGTCCGGCTCCGGCTGGTGCCCCGCGCGACGGCCCGCTGCGTCGCGCTGCTCGCCATGGCCGGCACGCAGCAGGCGCTCGACCTGCTGCCCGGGCTGCGCGAGCGGCTGCCGTCGCTGTCCGGCGCGGAGCTGGTCTTCGCCGAAGGGATCGCCCTGGTGCGCAAGCACTCCGGGCTCCCGGCGCCCTTCGAGGAGGACTTCCCCGCGTACCTGCTGCTCGAGTGCGCCGACCGCACCGACCCGACCGACGCGCTCGTGGAGGCCGTCGGCGAGGCCGAGGGGCTGCTCGACGCGCGGGTCGCCAGCGACGCCGCCGGCCAGCGCGCGCTGTGGGCCTACCGGGAGCAGCACACGGAGGCGATCAGCGCCGAGGGGATGCCGGTCAAGCTCGACGTCTCCGTCCCGCTGCGCGCGCTGCCCGAGCTCGTCGATCGCCTCGCGGGCACGGTCGGCGCGGTCGCGCCCGGCGCGCGCACCATCGTGTTCGGGCACGTCAACGAGGGCAACCTGCACGTCAACGTGCTCGACGCCGGCGACGCCTACGAGCAGGTCACCGACGCGGTGCTCAACCTCGTCGCCGACCTGCGAGGGCTCGATCAGCTCCGAGCACGGCGTCGGGCGGGCCAAGGCGGCCTGGCTGGGCCTGTCGCGCAGCGCCGACCGAGATCGCCGCGATGTCGGCCATCAAGCACGCGCTGGACCCGCGCGGCACCCTCAACCCAGGCGTGCTGCTGCCCTAGGAGCCGCACCCGACCTGGGCCGATCTTCGTCCTGTGGGGTGGCCGCCTGCGCGCCGCGGCACCTCAAGACGAAGATCGGCCCGGGGACTACTTCGTGAAGACCTCGTTCAGCGCGACGATCTCGTCGGTCGTGGAGGCGGGGACGAACGAGCCCTCCCGGTCCTCGATCTGCTCCAGGTTCGCCTGGATGTCCTCGGCGGTGGGGGTGACGCCCTTGCCGGCGAACCAGCCCGAGTTCAGGGCCCAGTTCACGCGGGCGTAGCGGCCGCCGGCGGCGGAGTACGCGCCGTGCGTCGTGGTGCAGGCCTCGCTGGCGAGGTAGGTGACCATCGGGGTGACCAGCTCGGGGGCGAGGTAGTCGGCGAAGTCGCCGAGCAGCTCCTCGGTCATGCGGGTCTTCGCGACCGGCATGATCACGTTGGAGAGGATGCCGGCGCGCGCGCCCTCGACGGCGATCGTGTTCGACAGGCCGACCAGGCCCATCTTGGCCGCGGCGTAGTTGGTCTGGCCGAAGTTGCCGAAGGTGGCGTTGGACGCCGTGAAGATGAAGCGGCCGTAGCCGTTCTCCTTCATCACCGCGAAGGCCGGCTGGCTGACGTAGAAGGCGGCCTTGAGGTGGACGTCGATGATCGCGTCGAGGTCGTCCCAGGTGAGCTTGAGGAAGCTCTTGTCGCGCAGGAAGCCGGCGTTGTTGATGACGACGTCGACCTTGCCGAACGCGTCGACGGCGGTCTGCACGACGGCCGCGCCACCTTCGGGCGTGGAGACGGAGTCGAAGCTGGGGGCCGCGTCGCCGCCGGCCGCCTTGATCTCGTCGACGACCTTCTGCGCAGCGGTGTGGTCGCCGCCCTTGCCCTCGACGCTGCCGCCGAGGTCGTTGACGACCACCGCGGCGCCGCGGCGCGCGAGCTCGAGGGCGTAGGTGCGGCCGAGGCCGCCGCCGGCTCCGGTGACGACGGCGACGCGGCCGTCGAAGCTGATGTCGGACACAGGTGTGCTCCTGGCGTGTCGGGGATCATGGACCGGGGCGAGTGCCCGCGTCGCCTGCCATGGTCCCGCGTCCCCATTACCGACCGGTAGCCACCCCCCTCCTGGCGTGACAGACCCGTGACGATCGCCCGGACGACGCTCGGCAGCAGCAGCACCGGGGGTAGGAGGCGTCGCATGGACCTCCTGGCACGGCTGCGGTGAGCAGCCGGTTCCGCACCCTGGTGGAGCGCCTGCGCACGGGCTTCTGGGCGGTGCCGACGCTGTGCGTCCTGATCTCCGCCGCGCTGGCCCTCGGGCTGGTGCGGCTGGACCGGGAGCTGCAGGAGGGCTTCGGGCGGGTGACGTTCGGGGCGGGGGCGGACGGCGCCCGCGAGGTCCTCGGCGCCATCACCACCTCGATGATCACCTTCACCGGTCTGGTCTTCTCGATCACGATCGTCGTGCTGTCCCTGACCAGCAGCCAGTTCTCGCCCCGCGTGCTGCGCACCTTCCTCCGCGACCGCCAGACGCAGCTCTCGCTCGGCGTCTTCATCGGCACCTTCGTCTACGCGGTGCTCGTGCTGCGCACGGTCAGCGGGCTGGAGGACGACGTCTTCGTGCCCGCCGTCGCCACGACCGGCGGCGTCGTGCTCCTGCTGGTCTGCGTGGGCGTCTTCGTCGCCTACATCCACCACATCACGTCGATGATCCAGATCTCGTCGATCCTCGCGTCCATCTCCGGCGAGGCGCGGGCGGTGCTCGAGGCGCAGATGCCGACCGGCTCCCCGCCGACGCCGGTGGTGGTCCGGCCGCAGGGTCCGGTGGCCGTCCTGCCCGCGCCGCGCTCCGGGGTCCTGGTGGACCTGGACGTGGGCGGGCTGGTCCGCCTCGCCTGCCAGGCCGACGTGGCCCTGGTGAGCGGGCTGCACTACGGCGGCTTCGTCCCGGAGGGCGCCCCGCTGCTGGAGGTGCACCGCGGGGACCCCGGCCGGCTCGACGACCGTGCGGCCGTCCGTGCCTTCCACCTCGGTCAGGAGCGCACGATGCAGCGCGACGTGGCGTTCGGCTTCCGGCAGCTCGCCGACATCGCCGCCAAGGCGCTGTCGCCGGGTGTCAACGACCCGACCAGCGCAGTCCAGGCGCTGGACGGGCTGCACGACCTGCTGCGCCGCCTCGCCACCCGCAGCCTGCCGAGCGGCGTGCACGCCGACGAGCAGGGCCAGATCCGGCTCTACCTCCCGCAGCCGCGGTTCGAGGACTACCTCGCCCTGGCGCTGGACGAGGCCGAGCAGTACGGCGAGCAGTCGACGCAGGTCCAGCAGCGGATCACCGCGCTGCTGGACGACGTCTGCGCCGCGGCGCTGCCCGAGCACCGACCGGCGCTGGAGCAGCGGATCGCCGCACGGGCCGAAAAGGGCTTGCGCAGCAACCCATCCTGACGCCGTGATCCTGTCGACGGCCCGGCTCGACCTGCACCCGCTCCCGCTGGAGGTGCTGGAGGCGCTGCTGGCCGGTGACCACGCGCGGGCGGACGCGCTCGTGCCGTTCCGGGTCGGGCCCGGCGCGTTCGCCGACGACGCGTACGTGCTCGGCCTGCGGGCCGACCAGCTGCGGGCCGACCCGACCGAGCTGCCCTGGCTCTACCGCGCCGGCGTGCTGCGCGCGACCGGGGAGGTCGTGGCCCGGGCCGGCTTCCACGCCCCTCCGGACGCCGAGGGCACGGTGGAGATCGGCTACCGGGTCGAGCCGGCGCACCGCCGCCAGGGCCTCGCGACGGAGATCGTCTCAGCGCTGCTGACCTGGGCCGGCAGCACGGGCGCCGTCCGCTGCCTGGGGAGCACGTCACCGGACAACGTGGCCAGCCGGGCCGTGCTCGCGCGCGCCGGCTTCGTCCGGACGGGGGAGCAGGTCGACGAGGTCGACGGGCTCGAGTGGGTCTTCACCAGGGAGCCGCTGCCGGGCGGCGGCGGCCTTCGGTAGAGTCTGCGGCGGCGGCCGCGAGGTCGTCGGGGAGGCGTCGCCTAGTCCGGTCTATGGCGCCGCACTGCTAATGCGGTTTGGGTCTCAAGCCCATCGGGAGTTCAAATCTCCCCGCCTCCGCCCCTGGTCCGCGCGAGCCGACCGCTGCCCGTCCGTCAGAACGGGATGCGCGCGCTGTGCGCGCCGCGCACGAGCTCGCACCAGCCGCCCAGGCGGGTGCAGAGGCGGTCCAGCCAGGCGCGGCGGGCGGTCGGGTCGTGACGGGTCATGGCAGTCCTGTACGAGGTCGGCGGGGCGTGTCGGGCGGAGGGGCGGTCCGGAGGGACCGGCCGGCTCAGCTCCGACAGAGGCAGTCGTCGACGGCGGTGAGGGACGTGGCCAGCAGGCAGCGGCAGATCAGCTGCTCGTCCTGCGGCGTCCGGCTCACCCGACGAGTCTGGCACACCCCCGGTCCCCGGGCGCCGGCTCGTGTCGGAGGCCGGCCGCGGTGCCGGCGCGGCCTACCGTCGGTCCATGACCCGGACCCCCCGCCCGTCGGACGGGAGGCTCACGTTCGACCTGCGCGGACTGGTGTGGGGCATCGAGAGCGAGGTCGCCGTCATCACCAGCCTGTGCGGCCGGATCGACGACCACGTCCGCGCGCTCAACGCCGCGCGCGCCGACGCCGCCCGCCGGCTCGAGGCGCTCGACGCGCTGGTGGCGTCTGCCGACGACGAGCACCTGCGCGCCTGGCTGGAGGCCGCGACGCAGGTGGTCTACCCGCGGGTGACCGAGGAGTTCCCGGACCGGCTCTACACCGACTGAGCCCCCACCGACGACGACGGCCGGCCCCGAGGGGGACCGGCCGCCGTGCTGTCGTGGGTGCTGTCGTGCGTCAGCCGCCGTAGATGCGCTCGGGGAACTCCTCCTCCGACTGCGGCAGCTGCGGCTGGATGGTGGTGTCGAGGAAGGCGCTGAGGTTGACGTCCTCGGCCGCGGCGCGCAGGTCGTCGAGGTGCAGGAGGCGACGGGTCGCCTCGGCGCGCAGGCCGTTGAGCGCCTCGACGTGCTCGTCGATCTGGCCCGACAGCGCGGTGATCGCGGTGACCTCGTCCTCGATGGTGCTGACGAGCTCGCGCAGCGCGCCGGCCAGCGTCCCCGAGAGCGCCGCCGCGGAGGACGACGAGCCCGAGGTCGAGCGGGACGAGCTGCTGCCGCTGCGCGCGCGGCTGGTGCCGGCGCGGCTGCCGCCGGAGCGGCTGCCGCTCGCGCGGCCGGCGCTCTTGCCACCGCGGCGGGTGCCGCTGCTCTTGGTGGCGCGGGCGGGTGCCGCGGCCGCGGGCGTCGCGTCCGCGGTCTCGGTCGTGGCGTCGTCGAGCACAGTTCCTCCAGGTCGTCGCCGGTCGCGGGGGCGCGCGGGCGTAGGTCGGGACGATCCTGGCACGTCCGGCGCTCGGCGTGCCCGTGCTCAGCGGTCGCGTCGCAGCCGCGTCACAGCAGCGCGATGCCCACGCCGACACCCAGCACGACGACCGCCGCGCGCAGCAGCCCGGGCGAGAGCCGCTGCGCCACGTGCGCACCCGCGTAGCCGCCCAGCAGCGCGGCCGGTGCGAGAACGGCGACGCTCGCCCAGTCCACCGGCCCGAACAGCGCGAAGGCGACGAGCGCGACGCCGTTGATGACGAGCGACAGCACGCTCTTCAGCGCGTTGAGCCGCTGGAGGTCGTCGGCCACGAACAGACCGAGCACGACGAGCAGCACGACGCCGAGCCCGCCGCCGAAGTACGCGCCGTACGTCGCTGCGACGACGAGCCCGACGTGCAGCAGCGGCGAGCGGACGTCGCTGCCGCCGCCCGGCCAGCGCCGCACGTGGTCGGTGACGCGTCCCTGCACGGCGAGCAGCAGCGCACCGAGGATGACCAACCACGGCACGACCCGGGCGAACGCCTCCTCGCTGGTGACGAGCAGCAGGAGGCAGCCGAGCACCGAGCCGAGCACCGCAGCGGGCGCGAGCACCAGGACCCGCCGGCCCTGCGTGCGCAGCAGGTCGCGATAGCCCCAGCCCGTGCCGACGTAGCCGGGCCAGATGGCCACGCTGTTGGTGACGTTCGCGGCCAGGGGCGGGAGCCCGATCGCCAGCAGCGCCGGGAAGCTCACGAGCGAGCCGCCGCCGGCGACGGCGTTGACACCGCCCGCCGCCAGCCCCGCGAGCACGAGCACCAGCGCCTCGACGGCGGTCACCTCGCGCCACCGGTCACCGCAGCAGCGTCGCAGAGCCGGGACCTCGGTCCCGGCGGCGGGGACCTTCGTCCACCTCCACGCGCCGCGGCCACAGGGGACAGTGCTGCCGCCCGCCGCCCGCCGCCCGCCGCCCGCGCGAGCACACGGCGGGCGGCCGTCAGGTGCGCCAGGGCTGGGAGCCGGTCGGCCGGCGCTGACGGAGGAGAGCCGTGCTCGACGTGGGGCTGGACGACGTCCGGCTGTTCCTGCACCTGCTCGCGGTCACCATCTGGGTCGGCGGGCAGCTCGTGCTGGCCGGGCTCGTGCACGTGCTCCAGGCCGTGTCGCCGGACGCACCGGCCGCGGCCGCGCGGCAGTTCGCGCGCATCGGGTGGCCGGCGTTCGCCGTCCTGGTCGTCGAAGGGATCTGGAACATCGCCGCGGTCGGTGACGTCGGCGGCGACTACCGCACGACCCTCACGGTCAGCTGATCGTCGCCCCGGGCCCCCGCTCCCAGGGATGGCCCCGTGGCGCTGTCGGGCGTCACCGCCTACCTGCACGCCCGGGCCACGACTCGCCGCGGCCTGGAGGTGTTCGGCGCCCTGAGCGGGCTGACGGCGCTGCTCGCGCTGTTCCTCGGCGTCCTGCTCGGCTAGCGGGCCGCCGAGTGCCCCCCGCTCGGCGAGTGACAGGCTCGCCCGACCGACCCGAGGCGCCAGAGGCCGGAGGCGCCACAGAGAGGCAGGACCCCGTGGGAGAGGTACACCTGGACAAGCAGGGCGGCGTCGCCGTGCTGACCGTCGACTCGCCGGACGTGAAGAACGGCCTGACCCCGGAGATGGGCCTGCAGCTGTCGGCCCTGTGCGACGACATCGACGCCGACGCCTCCATCGGAGCCGCGGTGGTGCGTGGCGCAGGCGGCACGTTCTGCTCCGGGGCCGACCGCCGGCGCTGGACGGCCGGTTCCGACCAGGCCGAGGACACCACCTACAAGGAGCTCGGCGCGGTCTACACCGCCTTCATGCGCGTGGGTGCCCTGCGCGTCCCGACGATCGCGGCCGTCCGCGGCGCGGCGGTCGGCGCCGGTCTCAACCTGGCCCTGTCGACCGACCTGCGCATCGTCTCGAAGGAGGCACGCCTGCTCGCCGGCTTCCTGCGCATCGGGCTGCACCCGGGCGGTGGCTTCTTCACCATCGCCAGCCGTACCGCCGGCCGCGAGGCCACTGCCGCGATGGGGCTGTTCAGCGAGGAGGTCGACGGGCTGCGCGCCGAGCAGATCGGGATGGCCTGGCGGGCCGTCGAGGACGACGAGGTGGAGCCGCTGGCGATCGAGCTGGCGACCCGTACCGCCAAGGACCCCGAGCTCGCCCGCGAGGCGGTGCGCTCCTTCCGCACCGAGGCCGGTCCGCCCGGGATCGGCTGGGAGGCCGCCATGCACTTCGAGCGCGCCACCCAGATGTGGTCGCAGCGTCGGCGCGAGACTGCCTGACGCAGTCGGCGAACCGACCGTCGGCGATGCACGACCCGACGTCCGGAGCGCCTGCTGCAGAAGCGGTCCCGGCTAGCTGGCTGTCGGTCAGCCCGGGCCCGCCCTCGGCGGGCTGCGAGGCGAGCAGCCCGTCGGAGAGGGCCGGGCAGGCGGTGACGTCGGCGTCGGCGACGCGCGCAGCGGCGTTCAACGCGCGGAGGGAGTAGTGGTAGCAGCCATCCAGGATGGCGATCGGCCGGTGCTCCAGGCGGATCGCCTCCACCTCGAGCAGGGTCGTCGTAGCTCGCGCCGAGCCGCGCATCGGCGGCCCGGCAGGCGGGGCAGAGGAAGTCCTCCTAGACGAAGACCGTGACGGGCGCGTCCGAGGAGCCGAGGTTCACGCCGCCGGTGCGGGAGGTGCGCCGGTCCTCGACGGCGGGCGTCGCGGGTCATCGGGTCTCCTCGCGGACGGGCTCGGGGTCGACGGTCGTGGCAGGCGCGAGCAGCGCGTCCACCGAGAGGCGGCTGTGCGGCCAGCGCAGGAGGAGCAGCCAGACGCCGAGCAGCGCGGCGTCGCGCAGGAGCTCCGCGGTGTAGCGGGTCTCGGCGGGGCGACCACGCCGCCACCGCCGAAGCAGCCGCAGTCGATGGCCAGTCCGCGCCCGGCCGCCGAGGCCACGCCGACCAGGAACGCGACCATCAGCACGGCGCTCGCCACGGCGGCGAAGCGGGTCGCCAGGCCCAGCAGCAGCAGGCCGGCCAGCGCGACCTCCAGCACCGGCAATCCGTAGCCGACGACCTGCACCACGCCCTCGGGCAGCAGGTCATGGGCCCGGACGGCCCGCACGCTCTGCGCCGGGTCCGGCAGCTTCAGGATCCCGGCCAGTCCGAGGAAGCCGGCGAGGACGAGCCTCGCGGCGAGGGACGTCCACGGCTGGCGACGTCCCACATGTGCGAGCTCGGCATGTCCTCACCCTCGGTGCGGCGGCGGCCCGGGCGGTGCACGACCCGGTGCTCGTCGACGAGCCCCGCGGCGTGCTCCGGGTGCTCGCGGGCCAGCGCAGCGAAGACGCCCTCCTCCTCGACGGCGGAGCGGAGTGTGGGACCAGCAGTCGGTCGAGGGCGGCGCAGGCCGCGACGGCACCCGGCAGGTCACCAGCGGCCGCGGCGAGCTCGGCGGTGCGGACGTGCCCGAGCGCCGCGTCGTGCTCGCGGGTCAGCTCGTCGATCGTCTGCAGCGCCTGGCAGCCGCAGTGCTCGCACACGCGCACTCCTCGCGGCCGCACGCAGCTCGTCGCGGTGGGGGCCAGAGCATGTCCGCGCCCGACTGGACTTCTCCCCCTCGGCGGTCGCCGCTGACCACCTCGCGCGCCTGCAGGACTTCATGGACGAGTGCGTCTTCCCGGCCGAGCCGGTCTACGCGCGCTACCGCGAGCTGCGTCGCGGCGTCGACGACCACAGCGTCCCGCCGGTGGTCGAGCAGCTGAAGGTCGAGGCCCGCGCGCGCGGGCTGTGAGACCTGTTCCTCCGGACGCTGCGCATCGCCGACGGACCGGACGCCGTGCACCTGCGCAGCGTCGCCCGGCAGGAGCTGCGCCAGCACCGGCGGCAGGATGGAACCGTGCACGTGCCGGAGCAGGCCGCGCGCACCCGGGTGGAGGAGAGGGCATGACCAGCACGGACGTACGAGCGGTCGAGACGACCGGAGCGCCGTCGAACGGTGGGCGACCGGCCTGGCACCTGCTGCTCGTGGGGGCTCTGGCGCTGCTGGCGCTGGTCGCGGGGCTGGTCCTGGGGCGGAGCACCGCCGGTGGCGTGGAGCGCGTCGTCGACCCGGTCGACGTCGGCTTCGCCCAGGACATGAAGGTGCACCACGCGCAGGCCGTGGAGATGAGCGCGGTGCTGCACCGCCGCTCGGCCGACCCCGGCGTGCAGGCGCTCGCGCTGGACGTCATGACGACCCAGCAGGGGCAGATCGGCATCATGTCCGGCTGGCTCGACCTGTGGGGCCACACGCAGACCAGCGCCGGCCCGGTCATGGCCTGGATGGGCCACGGCGGCGGCATGCCGGGCATGGCCAGCGCTGACGAGATCGCCGCGCTGGAGACCCTGGCGCCCGGGGAGCTGGAGGAGGAGTTCCTGCGGCTGATGGTGCGCCACCACCTGGGCGCCGTCCCGATGGCGGCCTTCGCGGCCGACCGCGCGACGAGCCCCGACCTGGTGCGACTGGCGGGCGGCATGGAGTCCGGTCAGGCGGCGGAGATCGAGCTGATGCAGGCCATGCTCGTCGAGCGCGGCCACGACCCCGAGCCCGTGGCGGACCACGGCACGCACGGCTGACCCCTGCGCGCCGGGCCGCCTAGTCTCGGCACGTGCCCAGGGTCGCAGCCGTCGCGGCCGGGTGCGTCGACACCGCGGGCGCCGCGGCCGCCGTCCTGCGCGCGGGGGGCAACGCGGTCGACGCGGCCGTGGCCGCGGGCTTCGCCGCCTCGGTCGCCGAGCCGGGCCTGTCCTCGCTCGGCGGCGGCGGCTTCCTGCTGTGGGCGCCGGCGGACGGGCCGGCGCGGGTGCTCGACTTCTTCACCGACGCACCCGGTCGCGGTCGCCCTCCGGGCTTCCGTGCGCCGCCGCTCCCGATCACGGTCCGCTTCTCCGGGGTGGACCAGGTCTTCCACGCGGGCTGGGGGTCGGTCGCCGTCCCCGGCTGCCTGGACGGCTACGTGCACGCGGTCCGCGAGCACGGTCGGCTGCCGCTCGCGCAGGTCGTCGCGCCCGCTGCCGAGCTGGCGCGTACGGGCTCAGTCCTCGACGGGACGCAGGCCGGGTTCCTCGTGCTGCTGGAGGACATCCTCACGCTGACGGCGGAGGGGCGTGCGGTCTTCGCGCCGCAGGGGCGGCTGCTGGGCGCGGGGGAGCGCGTCCGCAACGCCGACCTCGCCGATCTGCTGGACGACGTCGGTCGCGGCACGGTGACGGGGGTCGCCGACCTGGCTGCTCCGCTGCACGCTGCTGCCGAGGCCGGCGGGGGTCGGCTGAGCGCGGACGACCTGCACGCCTACGCCGTGCACGAGCGGGAGCCGCTGCCGGGCGACCTACCGCGGCGCGGAGCTGCTGACGAACCCGCCGCCGTCCTTCGGCGGCTCGCTGGTGCTCAGCGCGCTGGACGAGCTGGCCGTCCACGAGAGTGGCTCTGCGATCCCGTATCTCGTGCACGCGCTGGTGCGGATGTCGGAGCGGCACGTCGCGGGTCCTGCGGCGGTGCGCGGGACGACGCACGTCAGCGTCGTCGACGCCGACGGCGGCCTCGCCGCACTGACGATGTCCAACGGCAGCTGCTCAGGGGTCTTCGCGCCGGGGACCGGCATCCAGCTCAACAACGTCATGGGCGAGGCGGACCTGCACCCGCACGGGCTCGAGGCGACCGCGCCCGGGGTGCGGATCGGCTCGATGATGGCGCCCACTGCCGTGCGCACTGCCGACGGGACGCGGACCGCGCTGGGCAGCGGCGGCAGCGAGCGGATCCGCAGCGCGCTGCTGTGCACCCTGGTCGGTCTCGTCGACCGGGGCGAGCAGCTGGCCGAGGCGGTCGCGGCGCCGAGGCTGCACTGGGACCGCAGCGTGCTGCAGGTCGAGCCCGGGCTGGGTGGCGCAGTCGTCGATCGGCTGCGGCAGGAGCGGCCGGTGTCGCAGTGGGCCGCGCGGGACCTCTACTTCGGCGGGGTGCACGCGGTGGCGCACCGGCCCGACGGCTCGGTCGACGCCGTCGGTGACGCACGCCGGTCCGGCGCGACGGAGGTCGTACAGCTCGACTAGGGACGAAAGCCCGTTGCCCGGGACCGGTGACGGGAGGACCGTCGAGCCGCAGCGGAGCGACCCGGGTCCGGCGGTCCCGTCGGCCGGCGCCCCGCGGGACGGAGCCCGCCATGCACGACAAGTCACGCCCGGCCCACGAGAGCAAGAAGCCCGGCAAGACGCTCAAGCAGAAGCGCGCCGAGAAGCGCGAGGAGCACGTGCAGCAGCAGCCGCACTCGATCATCCCGCCGCGGGCTCCGCGCCCGAGCGGGTGACCCTGGCCCGTCCCGGCCGCGGGGACCAGGGCCCGACGTAGTCCTGCCGGGCCGTCGCCGGTAGTGCCGGGGGATCGATCTCGCGCCGCGGCGGGCCATCTTGTGGTCCGCGGCTCAACGCGGGGGCCGTACGGAGCCGAGACCGGTGACGTCGACGACGACCCGGGAGGCACGCAGTGACGACGCCGCAGCAGTACGCCCTCGCGCCAGACCTCCAGCTCGCCCTGCTCTCGGTCAGCCGCCTCGGCGGGAGCGCCAGCGAGCGCGGGGAGCTCCGGGCCCGGCGGGCCACGTCCGTGCTCAGCGGGGCGCTGGGTGCCGTGGCCGGCACCGTGGCGCTGTACGACGCGCTGCTGCTCCTCGCCCTCTGACCGTGCCGCCGGCTCCCCCGGGCGAGCCGCTATGCTCTCCGGGGTCGTCCTCCGGGACGCCGCGCGCTCGTAGCTCAACGGATAGAGCACTTGACTACGGATCAAGAGGTTGCAGGTTCGAATCCTGCCGAGCGCACTGCAAGGCGCAGGTCAGAGGGGTCGTCCCGGTCGGGGCGGCCCTTCTTCACGCCTGACACAGCCACGGCAGAGATCATGCTCCGGAGCCGGGCGTGACCTGCCGCAGCAGGTCGTCCATTCGCAGAGCGCGTGGAAGGACCGCAGGACGTTGCGTGGATCGAGAGAGGTGCCGATGCTTGTCGTGAAGACGAGCGCCTCGTCGGACCGGACCCTGGACGCCAGGCGCTCCCAACGCAGATCCTGGTGGTTGCGCAGCCCGTCGAGGTCTGCGTCCGGGAGTCCTTGGCAGCTGAAGTGCTGCTGGTGCCGAGCCCGAGCACGCGCGGGGGGCGCGCCTCGACCTGCGAGGCGCGCCCCCCGGAACTCGTGCGGGATCAGGTCATGGACTGCTGATCGTGCCTCCGTTCGCGATCGTCAGCCCGGACGTCTCGTGGCAGCTCGCTGGGATGTCGCGCTGGGCGGGGTTGGTGCTGTCGTAGCTCACCGACCACGAGAAGGAGCCGCTTGTCGTGACCGCCGTCGTGTTCGACGTGCTGGCGGTCTGCGGAGACGCTCCCGCGATGGTCACGCCCGCCGTCCCTGTGGTGTACAGGGCGGTGCCCGTGCAGTCGCTGGACGGGTAGAGGGCGAAGTGCGCTGTGCCGGCGAGGTTCCCGCCCGCCGGGGCGCTGATCGTCACGGAGTCGTTGGGCACCCAGCGCTGAGCTGTCGTCATCGACGAGGCAGCGCTCGTGACGGTGACGTCCTCGTTGGTGTCGGTGCACGCTGCGTTGTGGGTGAGGCCGTTGGTGTTCGGCGAGCTCCCGCTGTAGACGGCCACCCAGTGGTAGTCCCCAGGTGCCGTCGGAGCGAACTGCGGTGCCGGGCTCGTGTACGTGCCGTTCCCGGAGACGGCCACGGTCGGAGACGTGTAGGCGAGCACGCCGCAACCGGTGCTGCTCGGGCCGTACAGATTGAAGGTGATCGTGCCACCCGCTGCAGCACCGCCGGTGCCCGTCAGGTTGATGACGGGGTCGGCCGGCTGCGTGGCCGTGCCGCCCAGGCTCGCCGAGTCGGTGACGGGCTGGCCGAGCAGCACGTCGGCTCCGGCAGTCGTCGACAGCGTCGGGTCGACGGGGTTGACGGTGAAGCACTCGGTGGCTGACGAGTCGGACGAGGACGGGATGCCGTTGGCCGAGTCACCGCTGAACACGGCGCGCCAGCAGTAGCGGCCGGCAGAGGTCACGTACGCCGTGGGCGAGGCCACCGTCACGGGGTACGCCGTGCCGGTCAGGCTGGTCGTGCCGACCGACGTGCCGCCGGTCGTGCAGAGGGCCGGGCTGTCGACCTTGCACAGGGAGAACGCCACGGAGCCGGCAGGAGTGGCCGTGCCACCGATGACGCTGACGACGGCGGAGTCCTTGACGCCGACGACACCAGTGCCGATGGAGAGGCCATCGGCCGGGATGTCCCCCCGGCAGCGGTCTTCGGGGTCGTGACCGTGGTCGAGCCGCAGTTGGTGATCGGCGGCGACGTCTGCAGGATGGTGTCCTTGTAGTCCGCCGTGTCGGAGTTGCCGGTCACGGTGCTCGGGATGGTGTTGGCGAACGTCTTGCAGGCGGTGCTGCCGCCGAAGACGGTGTCGGTCAGGTTGACCGCCGCCTCGCCCCTGAAGCCGTCGGCGCTGTACGCGGCCTGCGATACCGCTGCGTTGAGCGCGGTCCGGGGGGCTCAGTACGAGGTTGGGCGCGGTGCCGCTCCACGTCCGCAGGTAGAGGTCCTTGCTGCCGCCCTGCTGGTCCCAGAGGATCATGAAGTCCCCGGCCCTGCGGTTGGCCCACGGGTTGCAGCTGCGGCCAGCTCGTCGTTGGTGGACGTCTCGTAGGCACAACCGGCCGGCGGGGGGTCCTGCATGAACTCGTAGGCGATGAAGCCGCTGCCGCTGTTGGCGTCGCGCTCCCACGCGAAGTACAGCCAGTCCTTCGTAGCCTCACGCTCGGTGTCGAGCCAGGCCTGGCGCAGGTCGACCTGGCCGTTGGGGTTCGTCTCGCCGAGGGTCTTCAGCGCGTCGCTGTGGATGACGCCGATCTTGGTGGTGTTCGAGTTGAGCGGGCCGAGCTCCTTGACGTTGCCCTCGGGGTCCTCGAGCTGGGTGAAAGCCAGGCTGTCGGGGATCGTCACGCCGTCGATGGTGTAGGGACCGTCCGCCGCCTGGGCGGTCGGCGCCACGAAGACGGTTGCGGGGATGGTGAGGGCGGCGACCAGGGCCACCCAGCGGCTCCGGCGGCGGAAGGCGCGGGGTCGGGTGGACCGTCCACCACGCCAGGGCAGGTGTGTACCGTGCGTCACGGATGACTCCGTCTCTGCGATCTGCAGGCAGGGTCCATCGACGGCGGGCCCGTCGCTGAGCAGGGCACGGCTCGTGGCCGGGCGGTAGCGCGAACAGCCGTGCTGTGCGTCGATCTCGTGCACCGACCCCCCGCTGCGGGCAAGACGTCCGCAGCTCGTCGTGGGAGGATGATCTCGATTCCGCTGCGACACAAGACGCAACATCGTCAGGCGCTCGTCACGCTGAGTGATGCACGTGTCGTAGGGCTGTGCACTTTCACCCAGATGTCGGTCCTGAGAAGTGACAACGTGCGTGCGGTACCGAAGCGCCTGCGTCGCCCCACATTCTGCTGAGGCTGACAGCGTGCTGTGGTCCCGCCGGATAGTCGCAGGCTCCCGACGGCGGCTCCCAGGTCTCAGCCGCAACCGGCCGGGGTCGATGACGCCCTTCGTCAGCGGCTTGGAGGTGCCTGCGCCCCAGCCCCGTAGGCCTGCCGTCACGAGCACGGTGATCAGCGCCGGACCCAGCAGCGCTGCCAAGCTGCGGGGTGGAGGCGAGCAACCGAACCGCCCCTCTGTGGCGGGGGGACGGACATGCGCGCACGCCCCTGAGCCCACTTCCTCCTGATACAGGACAAAAGGTTGCAGCTTCGAATTCTGCCGTGCGCACGCAGAAGCGCAGGTCAGACGGGTGCACGGTCGGCGGGCTCAGCGTCGGAGCTCCACGACGATGAGGACCACGGCCAAGGTCGGCACGACCAGCGTCCACGCGGTCGCGGGCATGCCGAGGCACGCGCCGGCCACCACGCTGATCCGCCGCCACGGCGCTCTCAGGTCGCGGTGCAGTGTGCCCAGCAGGACGAGGATCCCTGCAGTCGTCAGCGTCGCGAACCAGAACGCCAACCCGCCGTCCCCGGTCACCAGCGCGCGAGTCGTCTCGACAGCAGCGGCCAGCAAGTAGAGCCCGCCGAGCAGCACGCCCAGGCGGCGTTCGCGCGTGCCGACGGTGTCGACGCCCACGCCGCCACCCCCGGATGCGTCGTTCACGGCCGCAGTCGGTAGAACCGCCAGAACCCGAAGTCCTCGATGGGGAGCACGTCGATGTCCTTGAACCCGGCGGCTCGGGCGTAGACGGCGAGGGTCGCCGGACGCATGACCGTGCCGGTTCCTGCGCTGTCGGGGTGCGACATCCCGTCGGGCAGGCAGACGAGCAGGCTGAAGCCGTACATCAGCCGCTCGAGCTCGTCGCCAGGAGCGGTGAAGTGCTCCGCGACCGCCTCGTCCATGACGACCATGACGCCGTCCTCGGAGAGGGTCCGCCGCGCCGCCGCGAGCACCTCGACCGGGTGCGGCATGTCATGGATGCACTCGAACGCGAACACCACGTCGAACTCCCGACCGGACAGCTCCTCGCCGTCGACGTGGTGGAACGTCACCCGCTCGGCCACGCCGAGCTCGTGCGCGTTGGACCGGGCGAGCTCGACCGACGGGCCGTCGACGTCGTACCCCTCGACGGTCGCCTGCGGGTAGGCGGTCGCCAGTGCGATGCTCGACCAACCGGCCCCGCAACCGACGTCGGCCACCCGGGCGCCCGAGCGGCTCAGCAGGTCGTGCAGGTCGGGGACGGACGCCAGTGCGCCCTGCAGCTCGCGCTGGTACCAGGGCCTGTTCATGTCGGCCTGCGACTCCCGGGCATCGACGCCCATCTCGGCCCAGGACACACCGCCACCGGAGCGGTAGGCCTCGACCAGATCGGGCAGGTGCCGTGCCGTGGCGGACAGCATGCGGCCCAGCGGGGCCAGGTAGGCGAGGCTGTCGCGTTCGGTGAGCACCTCTGCCGCGGCAGCAGGGAGCCGGAACCGCCGGTCCGCGCCCTCGTCGTCCGGGTCGGTCCGCTGCTGCGGCACGTCCACGACCAGGATGCCCGAGACGGCCTGCTGCTCGAGCCACTCGCGGGCGTACCGCGGCTGTGTGCCCGTGCGCTCGGCCAGCTCGGTGGCGCTGGCGGGGCCCCTCTCGGCCAGGCTGCGGTACCAGCCCAGGCGGTCGCCGAGGTAGATGGCCACCAAGTCGACCGCACCCAGCGCGGCGTGCAGCACCTTCTGTGCCACCGCGTCCACGTCCTGGGCGACGTCCGTCTGCTCAGTCGTCGTCATGTGTGGTCCCCTTCTGGCACCAGGCCCGGGACCGGGCCCGGCAAGCACTGTCCGCCGGGTGGGTGGACGTCGCAAGACCGCGCCGCGAGGAGTCGCTGGCCATCATGGAGGCGTGACCGTCGACGACCGTGCGGACCGGCAGGTGCGTGGACGCTGGATCAGTGCCAGCTCAGCCGAACGCAACCTGGGGTTGCTGCGCCGTGCCGAGCTCGCGCAGCTCCGGGAGCTCGGCACGGTCCACTACGCCGACGCGGGGACCGTCGTCGCCGCGTCGGGCACGCGGGTCACGCACGTGCAGATCGTCAGCGACGGCGAGATCGAGCTGCGAGCCCGGCTGGACGAGGGCCGGGCCACCATGGCCGTGGTCAGGACGGGCGGCGTCATCGCCGACATCCCGCTGCTCCTCAACGCCCCGATGCCGTTCGACGCCATCGCGAGCAGGGACACCGAGTGCATCGCCCTGTCCCGCAAGCTCTGGACCGAGCTGCTCACCCGGTCGCCGGACCTGGCACTCCGCTGGATGACGTCCATCGCCCGCAGGCTCGACGACGACCGTCGGCGCCTGGTGGTCGTCACGACCAAGCCGCTGGTGGCACAGGTCGCCTACCTGCTGCTGGACCTGGCCGAAGACGGTCCCGGCGATGCCCGTGTCGTGAAGCTGAGCCACACCACCCTCGCGCACCTGCTCGGCGCCCGGCGGCCGTCGGTGACGCGGGTGTTCGCCGACCTCAAGCGCCGGGACCTCGTGGAGACGGGGTACGGGCACACGGTCCTGCTGGACGAGGACGGGCTGCGCACGGTCATGGGCAGTGAGCCGCTCCCGTAGCCCAGGACGCGGCGACACGGTCATACAGGTGACCGACCGGGCACAGGCCCGCCGCACGTGCTGCTGTCCCTGGAGCGGCCTCGCACCGCACGCACGAACCCTGACCCCGATCCGAGAGGTGCTCCCATGACCCGCATCCCCGTCCACACCGTCGACTCCGCCCCCGAGGGCAGCCGAGGCACCCTCAAGAAGCTCGAGTCGCAGTTCGGCAAGGTCCTCAACATCCACGGCGCGATGGCCCACTCGCCCGCCGTGCTCGAGACCTACGCCGCCATCCAGCAGGTCCTCAGGGACAAGGCCGCCTTGGACGGCAGGACCCGCGAGGCCATCGCGCTCGCGGTCGCGAACGTCGACGAGTGCACCTACTGCCAGGCCGCCCACACCGCGGGCGGCAAGGCAGCGGGCCTGTCCGAGCAGGACACCGTCGCCATCCGCCGCGGCCAGGTCGAGGACCCGAAGCTGCAGGCGCTCCTGCTGCTGGTGCGGGAGCAGGCGGGCGACGTCGGCAACGTGCAGGACGCCACGTGGCAGGCGGCGCGGGACGCCGGCTGGAGCGACACCGAGCTGACCGAGTCGACCGTCGTGGTCGCCCTCAACCTGTTCACCAACTACTTCAACCACACCGTGCAGACCGAGTTGGACCTGCCGGCTGCGCCTGCCCTCTGACTTCCTCGACTGGCCGGCGGCGAGATCTGCTCAGCTCTTGCAGTCCACGGGAACGAGATGAAGGATCGACGATGACTCCGCTCCGCAAGGCTCACCTCGAAGACGGGCGCTGACGGTCGTGGCTGCACCTGAGCTCCTGGTCCTCGACGTGAACGAGACGCTGTCCGACCTGGAGCCGCTCCGCGCGCGCTTCGTCGGCGTCGGTGCGCCGCCGCACCTGCTCGACACCTGGTTCGCGAGCACGCTGCGGGACGGCTTCGCCCTGGCCGCCAGCGGCAGTGCGCGTCCGTTCCCGGCCGTCGGATCTTCTGTCCTGGCGGGCCTTCTCAGTCAGGAGACCGGGCTGACCCGGCCGATCGACGAAGCGGTCGCGGAGATCCTGGCCGGCATCACGGCCCTCGACGTGCACCCCGACGTCCCGGCCGGGCTGCGGTTGCTGGCCGCGGCAGGGGTCCGGGTCGTGACGCTGACCAACGGCAGCCTGCAGCAGGCTGAGCAGCTGCTCGAGCGTGCCGGCGTCGCGGACCTCGTCGAGCGGCGCCTGTCGGTCGACGACGCCGGCCGGTGGAAGCCGCACCCGGACGCCTACCGCTACGCGGCGGGCGAGTGCGGCGTCAGCCTGGAGCGCTGCGCGATGGTCGCCGTCCACCCCTGGGACCTGCACGGTGCGGCGAGCGTCGGCATGACCTGCGGCTGGATCGACCGGCAGGGCACCCCGTGGCCGGCGATGTTCAGCGGCCCCGCCGTGACCGGAACGACCCTGTCCGACGTCGCCCGGGGCCTGTTGGCCACATGAGGATCGACCTCTGGTCCGACCTCGTCTGCCCCTGGTGTGCCATCGGCAAGGCGCACGTGGACCAGGCGCTGCAGCAGTTCGAGCACGCCGACGACACCTACGTCATCTGGCGCAGCTTCGAGCTCGATCCCGGCGCGCCGGCATCGACGCCCGCTTCGACCTCGTACGGCCGGCCAACACCTTCGAGGCCCACCGAAGGCCGGGTGCTGAGCGACCACTCGACGCTGCAGCACCTCGCCGAGGAGGTCGGGCTCGTCCCCGAGAAGATCAGGCACACCCTCGCCGGTGACGCTTCAGCTCCCCTCAAGCACTTCGTACGGTCAGAGTCCATCAACGTCACCAACACCGGGCACCTGGGCGTGGTCAGCAACTGCGTCGAGCACTCGAGCATCGCCATCTCCAACAACGGCCCGCTCGGGTAGTCGACTGAGCGCGGAGGGCAGCCGGGCGACCGGCTGCCCTCCTGGCTGTCGGATCCACCAGGCGACGTCAGGCTGCCGGGCGAACGGCGTCGGCCAACGGGACCACGCGCAGTCTCGACCGCGCCAGCTCGTACGCGCGCTCCTCGATCTCGTGGATGTTGCGCCCGTCCATCATGTTGATGCCCATGACGGCCAGGACGGCACGGTCCGGCTCGATGGTCACCACGCGCGCCCGCCTGCGGCGGAGCACCAGCTTCTCCTCGGCCAGGTAGCCGTGGAACAGCATGCGCAGGGGCAGGTCGAGCCGACGGGTCACCGAGCGGGGCTGCATCGACATGGGGCTGCTGACGATGACGACGTCGAGGTCCCTGCCGGCGAGGACGTCGGCGTTGGTCGGTGAGTGCAGTCCCCCGTCCACGTACGCCTCGCCGTCGATGACGACCGGAGCGAAGTACGCCGGGATCGCGCAGGACGCCGCGACGGCGGCGCCGACGTCTGGCTGGGGCTCGCCGGGGGCGCCGAAGACGACGCGTCTGCCGTCGCGGCGGCGGACCGCGACGATGAACAGCTCGGCGACCGGCCAGGTCGCGTGCTTGCCGCGCAGGCCCTCGCGCAGGAACTCGACGGACAGCCGACCGTTCGTGAACTCCGGTGCGAGCAGGAGCGCGTTCAGGGCCTGACGGGGCCGCCGGACGAGCTCGAGCGCCGATGAGCGCCTGGTGCGTGCGACCGGTACGGACGCGTCGCCGGCTCCCGCGCCTGAGGGCTGCGCGTGCCGGCGGAGGGACGACGCCACCACCGAACCGGCTGAGGTGCCGACGATGACGTCGGCCCGGCGGGGGTCGAACCCCAGGTCGATCATCGCCCGCACGACGCCGCGGTGGAACGCCTCACCAGCCTGACCGCCGGCGCCGAGCACCAGTCCGAACGTCACCGTCTGCCTCCCGCCCCGCTCGGGCTCTGCCTACCCAGCGACTGCCGACTGATCCTGCGGGCCGGAGGCCGCGAGGGACTGGCGGTCCCCCACGGCCTCCGCCCCTGCACGGGCTTCTACAGCCCCGGCCGGTCACCGATGGACGTGCTCGGGGGCGCAGTCTTCGGGGTCGCTGGAGTGCTCGCCGGCGGGTAGGGCGCTACGTCGACCGCGAGCGCTGACGTCCGCCCCTCGTCCGCGGACCTGTCGGACGAGGCAGAGCCCGCCGACTCCTTGACGGTCGACGCGGAGTCTGCCGCCTGCTCGGTCACGCTGGTGCTCGCCTGCTTGGCGGTGTCGGTGACCGTGCCGGTGGCGTCGGTCGCGGTCTCCTTCACGGACTGCGCGGCCGATGCAGCGCTGTCCTTCACGGTCGCGACCGCCTCCTGCGCGGCCGGGGTGAGGTTCTCCTTCACCTCGGAGGCGGCGGAGGTGAGCTGCTCCTTGACCGGCTCCTTCAGCTGCGACGCCGAGTCCTTGATCGCCTCCGCGGCCTGCTTCTCCTTCTGCGTGGCCGGCAGCAGCGTCGACAGCAGGTAGCCGGCGCCGAACGCCAGCGCGCCGGCCAGCAGTGGGCTGCCCGCCGCCTTCTCCTTCACGGCGCCGGGCGTGCTCGTGACGGCCCCGCCGACCGCGCCGGCCGCGGAGCTGACGCTCGACGTGGCGCTGGACGCGGTTCCGGTGACGGCGTCCGCGGTGCCGTGCGCCGTGCCCATGACCTTGTCCTTGACGCTGCTCACGGTCTCCTTGGCTCCTTCGACCTTGCGCTCGACGACGCGAGCGGGGTTGACCTTCTCGTTCAGCTGATCGACGTCGGTGGCGAGCTCGGCGCGGGTGGCCTCGATCTCGGCGCGGATCTCCTCCGGGGACTGGCTCATCGGGGCATGCCTTCCTTCAGCGTCTCGACGGTCTGGTGCGGTACGGGGTCGACCTGCTTGAGCTCGCGACGGCCCTTGCTGTAGAGCACGGCCGCGACGACGCCGTAGATGGCGGCGACGATGGCGGCGGCGGCCCACAGCGGCATCGCGAGGTCCAGCGCTGCCATCAGGGCCACGGACGCGAACAGCGCGAGCATGTAGCCGGCGAAGCCGGCCCCGCCCAGCAACCCGCCGGCCTTGCCCGCCTTGCTCGCCTCCTGCTTCATCTCGGCCTTCGCGAGGGCGAACTCCTGGCGCATCAACGTCGTGACGTCCGTCGTGACCTGGCTGATCAGCTCGCCGACCGACGCCTGCGAGGGGTCGAAGCCGGTGCGCGCGGAGGTGGACGCCTCACTCGGGTACGGGCTGGTCACCGCGGGTCCCTCGTCTCGGTGTCCACCGGCAGCGGGGAGGAGGTCAGCGGCTCGTCGAAGTAGTCGGTGCCCGGCCCGGCCGAGCCGGACGGGCCGGACAGCGGGGCCGACGGCAGCGGTGCCGGGTCGACCGGGAGGTAGGTCTCCTCCGGGTACGGAGAGGCGACGTACCCGGCCGACGCGCCGAGGCTCGGCTCCGCGATCCCGGCGAGCGGCGCACCGCCGGCGGTCCCGGACGAGGGCGCGGGCAGCGCGGGCCGGCTGTCCTTGGCCTGGACGCCCTTGACGAGCCGGCCGGTGAGGAAGCCGGCGGCCGCCATCCCGATCAGGAAGGTGCCGGGGTTGCGGCGGGCGTAGTCCTGCAGGTCGCTGAGCACGCCCTGCGGGCCCTTGCGCTCGAGCTCGTCGGCCAGGCTCTGCACGCGCGTGCCCGCCTCGGACAGGACCTGGCCGACGATGCCCGAGGTGTCGCCGTTGCTCAGCTGCTCGGACAGACCGCGCAGGCTCCCGGTCAGCTTCTCGCTGCCGGAGCTGAGCTGTTGCGACGCCTGCTCCTTCACCTGGCCGGTCAGGTCCTTGGCCTGCTCGAGGCTCTCGCTGAGGACGTTCCCGACCTCCTGCTTGGCGGTGCCCGCGACGTCCCCCGCGGCACCGACAGCCGACGAGGCGACGGTCGCCGCCTCGTCCTTGGCGGTGCCCGCGACGTTCGCCGCCTCGCCCCGCGCCGTGCTCGAGACCTGCCCGGATGCAGTCACAGTGGTTGTCTCCTCTGGGTGGGGGTCGACGTGCTCTGCGCCCCCGCTACCCCGCCCCACGCGGCTCAAGACAACGGCGCGGCTCGCCCCGTGCGGGCAGAGACGTGCACCAGGGTCAGGAGATCAGCCGGTCGAGCAGCTCGAACGACGCGTAGGGCTGGTCGACGTCACCGAAGTGGCCGTCGTCGCGGACGATCTGGGTGCCGCCGAGCTCGTCGAGCATGGCCCGGCCCTGCTTGTCGTCGCAGCCGTACGGATCGTCGCGGGAGTTGATGAAGTACAGGTCGTCGACGCTGGCCCGTATCGCCGCCCAGTCGTAGCTGGCCTGGAGGACCGGTTCGTCCTCGGTGCCCGGCTGCGTGCAGTAGCCGGCGACCAGGACGGCCTGGTGCACCCTCGCGTCGATGCGCTCGAGGATGGCGAGCAGGAGCGCTGCCCCGCCGGAGTGGCCCACCAGCACGGTGTCCGCGTCGAACGTGTGGTCGGCCAGCACCTTCGGCAGGAACGAGGCGATGGGCTCGACGTTGAGTTCGGGGTAGTGCGGCACCTCGACGGCATAGCCGCGTCCGGTCAGCCGCTCCCGCAGCCAGGGGAGCCACACCACGTCGGGATGTGCGCCCGTGCCATGGAAGATGATCGCTCTGCGTCGGTCCACGGGACCGTCCTACCGCAGTGCCGTTGCGGGCGATGCACCGCGCGGAACGCGCGCCTGCCGATCGACCCTGTCCACCGCCGGACGTGTCACCCGTCGGGACCAGGGCACTCGCCGCGGTCGGAGAGGCAGGAGGAGGACGCTGTGACGCCGTACGACCGGACGGCGGACGGGCGGAGCAGCGCACGGCCCCCGTGCCTGCTGATCGGCTTCGGCCTCGGCGCCTTCGTGGACGGCATCGTGCTGCACCAGATCCTGCAGTGGCACCACCTGGTCGTGGAGTACCGCGACGCCGACGACCTCGCCGGGCTCGAGCAGAACACCCTGTGGGACGGCGTGTTCCACCTCGCGTCCTGGACGGTCGTGCTCGTCGGCCTGCTGTGGCTGTTCCGCCGCCGGAACGCCTTCCCCGACCTCGGGCGTTCCGCCTTCCTGGGTCACCTCCTCATCGGCTGGGGCAGCTTCAACGTCGTCGACCAGGTCGTGTTCCACATGCTGCTCGAGGCCCACCACATCCGGATGGTCGAGGACTACCAGATCTACGACTGGGGCTACACGGCCTTGGGTGCGCTGCTCATCGTGGCCGGCCTGGCGCTGGTGCGCAGTCGCGCGGGCCGTCCTGCCTGACGTCAGGGCGCTCGTCCAGGACCAGGGCTCACCGGACGTGCGTCGCCCAGGTCAGCCATGTCACCAGAGCAGTGCTCGGGTCAGCGCACCGAGTTGGACATCATGAAAGGCCCAGGTCCAGGCCATCGACGCCTGGAGCCGCGCGCACGAGCTGCGTGAGGCCGCGGCCCGCGTTGCGAGCCTGACCGCGAGATGCGGCTGGACCTGAGCCGCCGCACGGAGGGTCGCCGGCGTGAGCAGGCGGCCATCGTGGCGCGCGCGGACGCCCAGTTCCGCATCAGCGGTGACGTCCTGCACGTCGTCGCCGACCGGCGTGCCGTCATCGCGCACCGGAACGAGTGGATGACCCGCAAGATCCAGGAGCTGCTGGCCGCGAGGCAGGTGCGCGTCGTGGGTGCCTTCGACTACGGGGCCGACGCGGCAGGGACGATCGTCGCCGAGCAGCCCGACCTCGTCATCGTCGAGGACCGCCTCAGCACCCTGACCGGTGTGGACGTCGTGCGCGAAGTGCGCGGGTACTCCCCGTACTCGCTGATCGGCGCCCAGGCCCTGGACAGCACTGCCGTCGCAGCGCTCGTCGACGCCGGCGCGCATGCCGTCTTCACCCGCCGGGTCCCGCCCGCCGACATCGTCGACCAGCTGCTCGCCTGCCTGGACGGCGACGTGCGGCCCCGGAGCGCGCTCACCCTCGTGTAGGCCGAGCGCTCGCTCCGACTAGAGGTCGGTGCCGCTCCCGGTGGCGCGGTCGACGAGGGCCTGGGCGACGTCGCGCAGCTTGCGGTTGGTGTCCTGCGACAGCCGGACCAGGATGTCGAAGGCCTGGCCCGCGTCGCAGCGGCGCTCAGCCATGAGGATGCCCTTGGCCTGCTCGATGACGGCTCGGGACTGCATCGCCGTCTGCAGCTGCTCGGCCACCTGCGCCTGCGCCTCGTACAGGTGCATGTTCGCCAGGGCCACACCCGCGTACGCACCGAAGGTCCGGGCGACCTCGACGCTGTCGGCGTCGAAGGCGTCCGGGGCCTTGCCGTAGATGTTCAGCGCGGCCATGACCTCGCGCTGCACCGGAACCGGGATGCTCAGGCTGCTGCCGGCACCGCGCTGGGCCGCGTCGGCGGCCCAGGCTGGCCAGCGGCGGTCCGCGACCAGGTCGTTGATGAGGATCGGCTCCCCGCCGTCGACGCTGGCCAGGCACGGGCCGTAGCCGCGCTCGTACTGCCGCTCGTCCAGGTCGCTGGCCAGCTGTCCGGTGAACGCCACGGTCCTCGCCGAGCCGCGCCCGACCAGCGTGACCGACACCTCGAGGGCGCCCGGGACCGTCTGCTTGGTCAGCTCCGCGATCGTGGCCATGACCGTGTCGAGCGACTGCTCCGACAGCGTGAGCCGCGCCAGCTCGGCGAAGGCGCCCTGCGGCTGGAGGGTGTCGGCCATCGCCGTGCCAATCCGTCGTCACGCTCTGACGACCTGATGGCCGGGAGCATCGGAGGGCACCTGGACGCCCCACCACGCGCGCCGCTGACTCGACACCCGCACCACCTCGCTGGGTGGCGAACGCGTCCACCGTACGCGCCGTGTGCAGATGACGCCCGGGTCAGCCGGAGATCGGGTGGACGACGCGGTCGCGGTCATGACGCCGCGGCGTCCGGCCGACGCAGGGCCGCCTCTGCCAGCTGCGCCACGTCCGTGCGCGCGTCACCCCGACCGTGCTGTGGATCAAGCTGTTCGAGCTCATCCACGACCTGATCGCCTGTCTGGTCCAGCATTCAGCCCTCCGTCTGCACGCCGAGGACAGCCCCGGCTGCTGGGTCCTGCCGGCGCCGCGTCCTGTGCATGGTCCGAGGGCGCCGGGGTAGCCGTGGCCGTGTGGAAGCGATCCCCGAGGTGCGCGCCGCTGCCGGTCGCCTGGCCGCGCTCGCAGACGAGACGCTCGACCTGGTCCAGGGGCTCGAGGCGGTGGCCGAGCTGGCAGTCATCCTGCTGCCGTCCGTCGTCGGCGTCAGCATCACCGTCGTCGTCGGCGGCGACCCCTTCACCGTCACGGCGACGTCGGACGCGACGAGCGCCCTCGATGCGACGCAGTACCTCGACGGAGGGCCGTGCACGGACGCAGCGGAGGAGCTCGACAGGATCGTGGTCGACGACCTCCTCGACGAGCAGCGGTGGCTGCTGTTCGCACGGGCCGCGGCCGCCAACGGCGTGCGTTCGAGCCTGTCGTTGCCGCTCCGAGGCGGTGGCGACGTGCCCTTCGGTGCCCTGAACCTCTACGCCTCCGAGCCGGCGGCGTTCCAGGGGAAGCAGGCCCAGATCGCCGAGCTGTTCGGCGCGCGGGTGGACGAGCTCGTGATGAACGCCGACCTGTCCTTCATGACGCGCGAGTTCGCCCGTGAGCTGCCGCAGCGCCTGGACGAGCACGAGCAGGTCAACCAGGCGATCGGTGTCCTCATGGGTCTGCACGGCTGGACGGAAGCCGAGGCGCGTGAGCGCCTCGACTACGCCGCGAATCACGCCCACACGTCGCGCGCCAGCGTCGCGCGGATGGTCATGGTGCTCGACACCTGAGGTCCCTGTCGCGCGCCGTGGCACCGGCAGACACGCCCGCTGCACGTCGCGTCCGCCACCCTCAGACCAGCGCCGGCTGCGGCTCCGGCTCCGGCTCAGCGAGCCGGCAGCTCGGTCGGCTGCTCCGCCACCCCGAAGCGGGGCAGCCACTCGAGCCACCGCGGCAGGTACCAGTTGCTGTCGCCCAGCCACACCATCGCGGCAGGCAGCAGCAGCGTGCGGATGACGGTGGCGTCGAGAAGCACGGCGAACCCGAGCCCGAAGCCCCACTGCGAGAGCTCGGGGATGTCGGAGGCGGCGAAGCCGGAGAAGACCGCTCCCATGATGATCGCGGCGCCGGTGATGAGCCGTCCCGTGTGGCCGAGGCCGTGGACGACTGCGTCGGCAGTGCTCCCTGTCGCGTCGTAGCCCTCCTTGATGCGGCTGAGCAGGAAGACGTGGTAGTCCATCGACAAGCCGAACAGCAGTGCGAACGTGATGACAGGCATGAACGGCGAGATGCCCTCGACCTCGGGGAAGCCGAGGAGCGTTGAGCCCCAGCCCCACTGGTAGGCCGCGACCATGGCGCCGAACGTCGCGCCGGCGCCGAGCAGGTTCAGCGCGATGGCCTTGAGCGGGATGACGATCGACCGGAACATCACGAGCAGCAGCAGGAAGCTCGTGCCGAGCACGAACGCGAGCACCATCCAGGCGCGTGACAGCAGCAGGTCGATGCTGTCGATCGAGGTGGCCTGGTCACCGGTGACGTACGCCGCGGCCGCGGTCCCGCCGAGCGCCGCCGGGACGTGCACGTCGCGCAGCCGGTGGATCGCCTCCTCCGCGCGCGGGTCCGCCGGGTCGTAGCGGTCGCCGGTGTCGAGGAACGCGACGTCGCCGCGGAGATCCACGGTGGTGCCGGTGAAGGCCGCATCGGCGTCGACGGCCAGGGCGAGGGCGGCGACCTCGTCCTGCGCGGACGAGGCGTTCTCCACGGCGATCGTCGTCGAGGACTGCCCGCGGCCGAACTCCTCGACGAGCAGCGCGCTCGCCCGGTGCGTGATGAAGTCCTCCGGCAGCGACTCCGGCCCCGGGGTGGTCAGCCGGAGCGACGCGAGCGGCGCGGCGCAGACGAGCAGCACGAGGACCCCCGCGACGGTCGCGACGGCAGGCCGCCTGATGACAGCGCGGGCCGCGCGCTGCCAGCGGACCGGCTCGCTCGTCGGGTGCGTGAACGGCACCCGTCCCTTGTCCACCCGGTGGCCGAGCAGCCGCAGGACCGCGGGCAGCAGCGTCAAGGTCGTGATGACCGAGGCGAGGGCGACGAAGATGACCGACAGCGCGATGCCGACGTACTCCGTGGTCGGGATGAGCAGCAGTCCGCTCAGCGACAGCACGACGGTGATGCCGGAGAACAGGATGGCGCGGTTGGCCGTGCTGCCGGTGACCGTGACCGCGTCGAGCGGGGCCCTGCCGCGCGCGAGCTCCTCGCGGAAGCGCTGCACGGACACCAGGGAGTAGTCGATGCTCAGCGCGAGCCCGAACATCGTCGTGAGGATGAGCACCGCGTCGGTCAGCTCCAGCGCCCGCCCCACGACGGCGACCACGGCGAGGGCCGAGATCACCGACACCGCAGCGACGCCGAGCGGGATGGCGGCGGCGACGAGTGCGCCGAGCACCAGCAGGAGCACGACGAGGGCTGCCGCCACACCGACCGCCTCGCCGCGGGCGAGCTGCTCCTGGGCCAGCGCGCTGAACGCCAGCATCCCGGACTCCTCGCCCGACACCAGCAGCTCGAACCCGTCGACGTCGAGACCGTCCACCGCCGCGACGAGCGACTCGACGACGGCGACGTCCGCTGAGGTCTCGACCTGCACGACGGCGGTGCGGCCCGAGTCGGCGACGCCCGCGTCGAACGTCGGCGGGGTGACGCTCTCGACGCCGGCGACCGCCTCGACCGTGCGGACGACGTCGCGCACGGCGGCCTCGTACGACGGCTCGCCGAAGCGGGCCGAGCGCGAGGTGAGGATCACCGTCTCGTCGAAGGACTCGGATCCGGCTGAGCGGTGCAGGGTGTCGAGCTCGTCGCCCCTGTCGGACTCGGTCGTGATGAGGTTGCGCACCTCCAGCGTGACCGCGCCCTCGGCCTGACCGGCGAGCGGCAGGGCGACGGCGAGGGCCGCGGCCCAGAGGCCGATCGTGAGCCAGGGTCGTCGGGCTGACGCTCTGGCGAGGCGGCCGGTGAGGGGAGTGCGCATGGGAGGCTCCTAGGTGGTCGGCAGGCGACCCACCGTGTCCGCGCGGCGGGCGGCGCACCTCGGCCCAAAGGCTCGAGCGCCTCCACCCGGAGGTGGAGGGACGCGAGCTGCGAGGAGGAGCCGCTGGCTCCCCTCGATCCCTACGCTGACCGGCATGACCGCGACGACCGAGGTCGACCCGCTCCACCCGGCGCTGCCGCTGTGGCCGCGGGTGGGGCGCTACGCGTTCGCGATCGGCGTCGGCGTGCTGCTGGGGATGGGGAGCGCGGTCGAGCGGCTGGACGGCCTGCCGGAGTCGCAGCGGGACACGGCGTACGCCGTGATCGCCCTCGACCTCGTGCTCGGCCTCGTGTCGCTCGCCCTTCTCCCGCTGCGGCGTCGTCATCCGCTCGCCGTCGCGTGCACGATCGTCGCGCTGCTGTCGGTGTCCGCGTCGAGCTTCGGATCAGCGCTGCTCGCCATCGTGTCCATGGGGACCTGGCGTCGCCGGCCGTGGGCGGTGCTCACCGGCGCTGTGTTCCTCACCGGTCACCTCGTCGTCCTCGCGCTCGACCTGCCGACGCGTCCGCCCGACGAGGCGCCGTGGGAGGTGGTCGCGGGTCTGCTGGGCGCCCCTCTGGTCTACGGCGTCGCGGTGGTGACCGGCTTCTACGTCGGCGCACGTCGGGAGCTGGCGGCGAACCATCACGAGCAGGCGCGGGCCGCGGAGCGCGAGCAGGCGCTGGTCGCGGACACGGTCCGCGAGGCTGAGCGCACGCGCATCGCCCGCGAGATGCACGACGTGCTCGCACACCGCATCTCGCTGGTCGCCCTGCACGCGGGCGCGCTCGTCTACCGCGACGACCTCACCCGCGAGCAGACCGCCGAGACGGCCGCGACGATCCAGGCCAACGCGCAGCTCGCGCTGACCGAGCTGCGCCAGGTGCTCGGCGTGCTGCGCCCGGGCGACGGCGCGCCCGACGTCGAGGCTCCGCAACCGACGCTGGCCGAGCTGCCGGCCCTCCTCGCGGACTCACGAGAGGCTGGCACCGAGGTCACGCTCGACACGTCGCAGCTGCTGGGGACGCTCGACCTGGTGCCGACCACCCTGTCGCGCAACGCCTTCCGCATCGTGCAGGAGGCACTCACCAACGCCCGCAAGCACGCACCCGGCGTGCCGGTCAGGGTGGCCCTGGGCGGGGCAGCGGGGGTCGGGCTCGACGTCGAGGTCACCAACCCGATCGGCGTGCGCGCCGGCATCGCACTCCCGTCGGCGGGCGTCGGCCTCGCCGGCCTCACCGAGCGCGCTGTCCTGGCCGGCGGCACGCTCGAGCACGGCGTGCGCGCCGACGGCTCGTTCGCCGTGGAGGCAAGGCTCCCGTGGCTGACGTGACGGTGGTGCGCGTCGTGCTCGTCGACGACGACCCGCTCGTCCGCGCTGGACTGCGGATGATCCTGGGCGGTGCGCCGGACATCGACGTCGTCGCCGAGGCGGCCGACGGGCAGGACGCGGTCGACGTCGTGCTGCGCGAGACGCCGGACGTGGTGCTGATGGACATCCGGATGCCGCGCATGGACGGGCTGGCCGCGACTCGGCGCCTGGTCGACCGCGGCACGAGCACGCGCATCATCGTGCTGACCACGTTCGACGCCGACGACATGGTCGTCACCGCCCTCAGCTACGGCGCCGCGGGATTCCTGCTCAAGGACACCTCACCGGCCGATCTCGTCGACGCCGTACGACGGGTGGCGGCCGGCCAGCCGATCCTGTCCCCCAGCGTCACCGCACAGCTCATCGCCACGGTCACCCGCCCGCGCGACGAGGCGGTGCGGCGGTCGGCGCGTGCGCGGCTGGCCCGGCTCACCGACCGCGAGCGCGAGGTCGCCGAGGCGGTGAGCGAGGGGCTGACGAACGCCGAGATCGCCGACCGGCTGCACCTCGGCGTGGCGACGGTCAAGACGCACGTCGGGACGCTGTTCAGCAAGCTGGACGTCACCAACCGCGTGCAGATCGCCCGCTGCCTGCACGAGGCGACGACGGACCGGTAGGGCTGGTGTGTCGTCCTCCCTCCGGCTCAAGCCTTGGTGGCGCGCTCCAGCCCCGTCATCGCCGAGGTGACGAGGTTGCTCTTGGGCAGTCCGGTGCCGGCCTTGACCGCGTCGATCCACGCTCCCGTGGTGGCCACCGCGGCGAAGTTCGAGTGGAGCAGCGTCATCAGCGTCGTGTGGACCGTCTCGGCGTCGGCGTGCCCGGCGTCGTTGGCGATGTGGATCGCACCGGTGGCGTCGGACAGGACCTCGGCGGCCAGGCCCTGGTCAGCGGCGGCCGCGGCCGAGGAGATGACGCAGTTGTTGGTCATGTAGCCGACGAAGGTCACCGTGTCGACGTCGTGCTCCTCGAGCCAGGCGAAGAGCTCGGTGCCGGCGAAGACGCTGCCGCGCTGCTTGGTGATCGCGTGCCAGGAGCCCGTGCGGCGGCTCTCGACCTCCGGGTGCAGGGCGAAGCCGGTGCGGCTGGGGTTGAAGACGGGCGCCTCGTCACCGGAGGTGTGCTGCACGACCACGAGCGGCAGGTCGGCAGCCGTGGCGGCGTCGATCACAGCGGTGATGTTCGGCAGGGACTCGCCGTGCGGCGGGTACTGGATCTCCAGCGGGCCGTCGAAGTACTCGTTCTGGACGTCGATGACGACGAGCGCGCGGCGAGGGCTGGTCATGGTGTGGGTGCTCCTTGTCGTGTCCGGCCGCAGCGGGGACTCGCCGCTGTCCGGGACCCGGTCTCCTGCCGTGACTCTAGAGGCGCTCCACTGGGGATGGCCCGGTCGGAGCACACGGCGAGGGGAGGAGCGGTCGATGCACCAGAGCCCTGACGGCGCCCCCTTCTTCCACGGCACCGCCGCGGAGCTGCGCGCGGGGGACCTCCTGACGGCAGGGCGCCCGTCGAACTACCGGCCCGAGATCGTCATGAACCACGTCTACTTCACGGCCCTGCTCGAGGGTGCTGCGCTGGCTGCCGAGCTCGCTGCCGAGCTCGCGCCCGGACAGCCGGTGCCCCGGGTGTACCGCGTCGAGCCCACGGGACCCTTCGAGGACGACCCGAACGTGACCGACAAGAAGTTCCCCGGCAACCCCACGCGGTCCTACCGCAGCCGGGCACCGCTGCGCGTGCTGGACGAGGTGACGGGGTGGCCGCGCCTGACGCCGGAGGCGCTGCAGGCGTGGAGGGAGCGGCTGGCAGCGATCGCCGCCAGCGGCGGCGAGATCCTGAACTGAGGCTGTCGACCTCCGCGGCCTAGTGTCGCCCGGGTGATCGTGGTGACAGGAGCCAACGGCCTGGTCGGGTCCCGCCTCTGCGCGGCTCTGGCCAGCAGGGACGTGGGCGTGCGCGCGGTCGTGCGCCGCCCCGGATCGGCGCCCGTCGCGCGAGGCGTCGAGGAGCACGTCGGCGACTTCACCGACAGGAGCTTCGCCGCAGCTGTCCTCAGCGGCGCGACCGCTGCGGTGACGACCGTCCATCCCATGAGCGCGGACGGGGACGCCCAGCGGACCATCGGCGTGGACGGCACGACGACCTTCGCCAGGGCCGCCGCCGACGTCGGTGTGGAGCGCTTGGTCCACGTCTCGACCGCAGCCGTCTACGACCGGTCGCCCGGGGCGGGCGACGTGGACGAGTCGTCTCCGCTGGTGGGCGACGACGCCGGCGACTACCCCGTCACCAAGCGGGACGCCGACCTGGCGCTGGCCTCCGTCGAGGGGCTCACCCGGGTGCTGCTGCGCCCCCCTGCCGTCCTCGGTCCGGGCGAGAGCTCGATCTGGAACACGCTGCGGCCCAGTGCTATCCGCGACGACGCGTCAGCGCGGCACGCGGTGCCGCAGCAGACCTTCGCCTGGGTGCACCTGGACGACCTGGTGGGCTTCGCGGCAGACCTCGCGACGGGGCAGGTCGGCCCGTCGGACGATCCTGCCGCGGGACCCGTGGCCGGCGCCTGCACGCCGGTGAACGTGGTGGCCGGCTCGGCGACCGTGCGCGACTACCACGAGACGGTGACCGGGGCCGTCGGCGTCACGCCGGTCTGGGACGAGGCCGAGGCGTGGACGGGACGGATGCTCGCCGACCGCGCGCGGAGCTGGGGCTGGGCGCCTGCCATCGGTCTGGCCGAGGCCCTCGACGAGATCGCCCGCGGCTTGCGCTGACTGCTCAGGGAGCGGGGGGAGGCGTGGCCTTCTGCGGGTACGGGCTCTCGTGCCGAGCCAGCATCTCCACGAACTGCGCGATCTTCCGCTGGCGGGTCTCCTCGCGCTTCACCGTGCTGAGCCGGTGGAACAGCGCGTAGCGGTTGGTCTTCGTCAGCACGTCGAGCATCGCCTGCGCCGCCGGCACCGCGGCGACCGCGGCGAGCAGGTCGGCCGGCAGCTCAGCCTCTGACGGCGGGGCGTACGCCCGCTCCCACCGGCCGTCGACCTGGGCGGCGACGACCGCGGCCCGCCCGGCGTCCGTCATCCGGCCGTCCACCTCGAGCCGGGCGACGTGCTCGACGTTGCGCCGGGACCACGTGCTGCGGGGACCGCGCGGGGTGAAGCGGATCCAGGAGGTGTGCTCGTCGCCCTTGCGCGCCTGCCCGTCGATCCAGCCGAAGCAGAGCCCCTCGTCGACCGCCTCCTGCCAGGTGAGCGTCGTCGTCGTACCGCCCTTGCGCGTCAGGGCCAGCCAGACACCGGGCGACGTGGCCGCGTTCTCGACCAACCAGGCCCGCAGCGCTGCGGCGTCACGGACGACGAGCTCGGCGAGGTCGGCAGCCACGAGCCGGACCGTACGCCGCCCGCGCGCCCCGCGGTGCCGGCGGACGCTCTGCGACTCCCGTGGCCACCGGTGCTGTTCGATGGCGCGATGACCGTCGCGCAGGGCCAGCACCGGGTGAGCACCCCGCTGCTGGCGGTCGTCCTGTGCCTGGTCTGGAGCTCGGCCTTCGTGTTCCTCAAGCTGGCGCTGCGGGACGCGTCCGCGCCGGACTTCGCCGGACTGCGGGCGCTGGCGGCCGTACCCCTGCTGTTCGTGGCGCTCCTGCTGCGGGACCGGGCCGGTCTGCTGGCCGCCCTGCGGGACCGGCGGGTGCACCTGCTGGGGCTGGCCCTCGGCGCCGTCAACGTCACCGGCTTCCTGTGGCTGCAGACCGAGGGCTTCCGCTTCGCCGGCATCGGCTTCGGCGCCGTCCTCATCTACGCCCAGCCGCTGCTCGTCGCCGGTCTGGCCGGACTCCTGCTCGGCGAGCGCTTGCGGCCGCGACAGGTGCTGGGTCTGGCCACGGGCTGGGTAGGGGTGGGGCTCACCGTCCTGGGAGGACTCACCAGCCCGGGGGCGGTCACCGACCTCCGTCGCGCGACGCTGCTTTTCCTGGGCGCCGCGGTGTGCTTCGCGCTGGGCACCGTGCTGGTGAAGGCCGTGACGTCCCGCCCGGACGCCGTGCCGCTGCCGCCGGCCCTCCTGCTCGCCTTCGGCTACGGCTCGCTGCCCCTGCTGGCGCTGGGGGCAGCGGACGGCGATCCCGTCCGGTGGACGCCCCTGCTGGCGGTCTCCGTCGTCTACACCGGCGTGGTCAGCCTGGCCGGTGGCTACCTCCTGCAGTTCGCGCTGCTCGAGCGCGGCGACGCCGGCGTCGTGAGCAGCTACATCTTCGCGGTGCCGGTGCTCACGGCCGTCTACGGCGTCGTGCTGCTCGACGAGCCGCTGTCCGCCGGCCTGGTCGCCGGAGCGGCGGCGGTGGCGGCGGGCATCCTGCTGATCACCTACCCCGCGCGCAGGCAGGCCCTCGTCGAGCCGGTCTGAGGCCCTGGCGGAGGTCTCCGGTCACGTGACCAGGACGCCGGCCCTGCAGGGCTGATCCGCGGACTCGTCCTCGTCCGTTCGGCCCCGCGACCGGCGCCGCTGGGCGTACGGTCGCCGCGTCGGGCCGGGGGGCCCGCGCCGACGGGGGGCGACATGGCGCAGAGCACGGCGACCAAGCCGGACGTGCAGGAGATGGTGATCGTGCACCGCATGTTCCGGCGGGAGTACCGGCTCGCGCCGGTCCTCGTGCGCGGCGTCGCCCCCGGCGACCGCTCGCGCGCGGCCGTCGTCGCGGCGCACCTGCGCGAGCTGACGGTCCTGCTGCACCACCACCACCAGGGCGAGGACGACCTGGTCTGGCCCCGGCTGCACGCGCGCACCCCGGTCTCCGACGACCTCGTGCACCGGATGGAGGGTCAGCACGAGCACGTCGGCGGGCTGCTGAGCCAGGTGGAGGAGGTGCTGCTGCCCGCGTGGGCGGCCGACCCCGGTCTGGCGCAGCGCGAGGCGCTCGCGGAGGTGCTCGACGCGCTGGCGCCGGCGCTCGAGGCGCACCTCGACGAGGAGGAGCGCGAGGTCCTCCCGCTCATCGAGCAGCACCTGACCACCGCGGAGTGGGACGAGCTGGGCGAGCGGGCCGTCGCGGCGATCCCGAAGCCGCGGCTGCTGGTCCTCATGGGCTACATCCTCGAGGAGGCGTCGCCGTCCGAGCGGCAGACGATGCTCGGGGTCCTGCCCCCGCCCGTGCGGCTGCTCTACAAGACGCTCGGGCAGCGCAAGCACGTCAAGGAGCGCGACCGCATCCGCGCCGGCACCCTCCCGGCGCAGCGCCGGCCGTAGGAGAGCGCGGGCGGCGGGCCGCCCGTGAGCGAGACTGGAGGCACCAACCGCTCGCCGACCTTGGAGCCGTCCGTGCCGCAGGGGACCGTCCGCTGGTTCGACCCCGAACGGGGGTTCGGCTTCCTCGCGCCCGCGGACGGGGGTGACGACCTGTTCGTGCACGCCTCCGAGATCGCCGGCGACGGCGCGACGCGGCTGCTCCGCGAGGGCCAGGCCGTCGAGTTCGAGGTCGGCGAGGGCGACCGCGGGCCCCAGGCCCGGGGCGTCCGGGTCACCGGCGAGGTCGCTGCGGACGCCGCCCTCGGCGTCCTGGGCACGGTCAAGTGGTACGAGCCGGCCAAGGGCTACGGCTTCGCGTCCCCCGACGGCGGCGGGCCGGAGGTCTTCGTGCACAGCTCCGCCATCGCGACCGGCGGCGTGGTGACGGCCGGGCAGCGCGTGGCCTTCCTCGTGGGGGAGGGAGAGCGCGGCCCGCAGGCCGAGCACCTGGTCCCGCTGGGCGCAGCAGGGACCGGTCCGGTCGCGGCCGGCGACGGCGCCGACGGCACCGTGTCCTGGTACGACCAGGGGAAGGGCTTCGGCTTCGTCACCCCGGACGGCGGCGGGCCGGACGTCTTCGTCCAGCTCCGGGCGCTGGCCGAGGGGATGAAGGGGCTGACCGACGGCGACCGCGTGAGCTACCAGGTCGTGCAGGGCGACAAGGGCCCCCAGGCCCGCGACGTGCACCTCGTGCGGTCGGCCGCACCCTCGGCCGCACCCACGCCGGCGCCGGTGCGGCCGTCGGCCGGCGCGCGTCGCGAGGCGCACGCGGCCCCCGTGCAGCCGGGTGAGGGCGTCGTCGCGCGCTACGACGCCGAGCGCGGCTTCGGCTTTCTCACCCCGGACGCCGGTGGCCCGGACCTGTTCGTGCACCTGTCGGTGCTGCGCGGGGTCGAGGTGCTGCAGAAGGGCGAGCGGGTCCGCTTCAAGGTGCGCCAGAGCGACCGCGGACCCCAGGCCGACCGGGTCGAGCGCCTCTGAGCCATGCTCGTGCCCAGCCGCGCTCGACGCTGCCCGACCCTGCACCTGCACCTGCCGGTTCAGCACCCTCTGGGACCTCCCCCTGGAACGAAGGAACGATCGTGAGCAAGGTCCTCACCTCCCTCCCGACGGGAGAGCGCGTCGGCATCGCGTTCTCCGGCGGCCTGGACACCTCGGTGGCCGTGGCCTGGATGCGGAGCAAGGGCGCCGTCCCCTGCGCCTACACCGCCGACATCGGCCAGTACGACGAGCCCGACATCGACGGCGTGCCCGGGCGGGCGATGCAGTACGGCGCGGAGCTCGCCCGCGTCGTCGACTGCACGACGCCGCTGGTGGAGGAGGGGCTCGCGGCGCTGGTCTGCGGGGCGTTCCACATCCGCAGCGGCGGTCGCTCGTACTTCAACACCACCCCGCTCGGCCGGGCGGTCACCGGGACGCTGCTCGTGCGCGCGATGCACGACGACGGCGTCGACATCTGGGGCGACGGCTCGACGTTCAAGGGCAACGACATCGAGCGCTTCTACCGGTACGGGCTGCTCGCGAACCCGGGGCTGCGGATCTACAAGCCCTGGCTGGACGCGGACTTCGTCCACGAGCTCGGCGGACGGCACGAGATGAGCGCGTGGCTCAGCGAGCACGGGCTGCCCTACCGCGACTCGCAGGAGAAGGCCTACTCCACCGACGCCAACATCTGGGGCGCCACCCACGAGGCGAAGACGCTCGAGCACCTCGACGTGTCGCTCGAGGTCGTCCAGCCGATCATGGGCGTGCGGTTCTGGGACCCCGCCGTCGTCATCGAGCCGGAGGACGTCACCGTCCGCTTCGTCGCCGGGCGCCCGGTGGCGCTCAACGGCAAGGACTTCACCGACCCGGTGGCCCTGGTCCGCGAGGCGAACGCCATCGGCGGCCGGCACGGCCTCGGCATGTCCGACCAGATCGAGAACCGCATCATCGAGGCGAAGTCGCGCGGCATCTACGAGGCGCCCGGCATGGCCCTGCTGTGGATCGCCTACGAGCGGCTGCTGAACGCGATCCACAACGAGGACACGATCGCCAACTACCACGCGGAGGGCCGCCGCCTCGGCCGGCTGCTCTACGAGGGACGGTGGCTCGACCCGCAGGCGCTGATGCTGCGCGAGCCCATCCAGCGCTGGATCGCCTCGCTGGTCACCGGCGAGGTGACCCTGCGGCTGCGGCGCGGTGAGGACTACTCGATCCTGCGCACCGAGGGCTCCACGTTCTCCTACCACCCGGAGAAGCTGTCGATGGAGCGGACCGAGAACGCCGCCTTCGGCCCCACCGACCGGATCGGCCAGCTGACGATGCGCAACCTCGACATCGCCGACTCCCGCTCCAAGCTCGAGGCGTACGCCGCGCAGCCGCTCGACCAGGGTCAGGTGCTCGTCGAGAACGGCACCCTGTTCGGCGAGCTCGAGGTGGGCGGTGGTGACGTGATCGCCGACAACCCGGGCGCGGACGGGGTCGAGGAGACCGCGCTCGAGTCGGCGGCGATGGAGCTCGGCACCGACTGATCGCGACGGGGACCCCCGCCGGAGGGGTCGCGGGCCGTGGGCGAGGATCGGCGGATGACGCGCCAGCCGGTCCCGCCGTTCACCGCCGACACCGCCCGCCAGAAGGTGCAGGCGGCGGAGGACGCCTGGAACACCCGCGACCCGGAGAAGGTCGCTGCGGCGTACACGGTCGACACGCGCTGGCGGAACCGCAGCGAGTTCCTCACGGGGCGCGACGAGGTGGTCGCCTTCCTTCGCCGCAAGTGGGAGATCGAGCGCGACTACGCGCTGCGCAAGGCGCTCTGGGCGTTCACCGACGACCGGATCGCGGTGCGCTTCCAGTACGAGTGGCGCGACGCCGACGGGCAGTGGTGGCGCAGCTACGGCAACGAGAACTGGGAGTTCGACGCCGACGGCTACATGCGGCGGCGCGAGGCGAGCATCGACGACGTCGCCATCGACGCGTCCGAGCGCCGCATCTCCGGCGCTCGCGCCGACGACGAGCGCGGGCAGGACCTCCCGCTCGAGTAGCCCCGCCGGCTGCTGGCGCCGGCGGTGGCCCAGACTCCTCCCACGTCACCGCAGCCGATCGCGAAGGAGACCGGAGATGGCCGAGGTCGTCCTCTTCCACCACGTGCAGGGACTCACCGCGGGAGTGGTGTCCTTCGCCGACGAGCTCCGCGCTGCCGGGCACGTCGTGCACACCCCTGACCTGTTCGAGAGCCGCACGTTCGCCACCATCGAGGAGGGGATGGCCCACGCCCGCGAGGTCGGCTTCGGCGCGCTGCTGCAGCAGGGCGTGGCGGCGGCCGACTCGCTGCCGTCCGAGGGCCTGGTCTACGCCGGGTTCTCGCTGGGTGCGATGCCGGCCCAGCAGCTGGCGCAGACCCGCGCCGACGCCCGTGGCGCGCTGCTGCTGCACGCCTGCCTGCCGGTCTCGGAGTTCGGCGAGCGGTGGCCGGCAGGCGTCCCGGTCCAGGTGCACGGCATGGACGCTGACCCGTTCTTCACCGAGGAGGGAGGCGATCTCGACGCCGCTCGGGAGCTGGTGGCGTCCACGGACCAGGCCGAGCTGTTCCTCTACCCGGGCGATCAGCACCTGTTCGCCGACTCGTCGCTCCCGGCCTACGACCCGGCGGCCGCCGCCCTGCTCCTGGAGCGCGTGCTCCGCTTCCTCGCCGCTGCCTGAGGTGCTGAGGCTGTTGCGAGCCGGCGGCCGATGGTGGCGCTGCGCGAGGATGTCCGGGTGATGGCAGCTGCTGCGCTTGGGCTGGGTCGAGGCGAAGTCTGCCTGTTCGCCGTCCTCTTCTTCGCCGGGCTGGCACGCGGTCCCGGCTCATGCCGCTGCCCGGGGAACCCGCCGACGTGCTGCTGCTCTGGTGCCTGGCGGTGACGCTGGCGCTGTGGCTGCGTGGGCTCGGAGACCGGCCGCGAGGTCGCGGTCATCGCCGGCTTCCACCTGGTCGGCCTGGCGCTCGAGCTGTTCAAGGTCGAGCCAGGGCTCGTGGTCCTACCCCGACACCGGGATCGCCGCGGTGGGCGGCGTCCCGCTCTACAGCGGCTTCATGTACGCCGCCGTCGGCAGCTACGTCTGCCAGGCCTGGCGCCGCTTCGACCTGCGGATCACCGGCTACCGGCCGTGGGCGACGGCGGGCGTGGCGGCCCTGGTCTACCTGAACTTCTTCACCTCGCACGTCACCTGGGACCTGCGCCTGCCGCTCGCTGTCGCCCTGCTGGTCGTGACCCGGCGGACGCGGGTGCGCTTCACGGTGGGTCCGCGCCGGTACGCGATGCCGCTGGCCCTGTCGTTCGTGCTCATCGGCTTCTTCCTGTGGCTGGCCGAGACCGCCGCCACCCTGCTGCGGGCCTGGCAGTACCCGGACCAGGAGGCGGTCTGGACGCTCGTGCACGCCTCGAAGCTCGGGTCGTGGGCGCTGCTGCGCCGTCGTCCGCCTCGTGCTGGTCGCTGCGGTGAGGCGCGGGAGGGCAGCGTGCGGCGCCGCCTTCCGCAGGGAGCGCACGGGCGCACGACTTCCCGGTGCTGGGCGCGGTGCGCCCCGCCGCGTCCGTCGCTCGATCGCGCGGTGCTGCTGCGACAACCTCGACGCTGACGACGCCGGCTCGGCCTCAGGACAGGGTGCTCGCGGCGCCGTCTTCGCGCAGGTGGTCGACGACGAGCGCCTCGCGGCCGACGTCCGCGCACTGACGCCGTACCTGCAGGGCCACCACGACGCTGCTGGGTCGCACCGCTGGCGCACCGCCGAGAACTCGGCGGCCTGCCTGCTGCCGACCTGGTCACTGCAGCCGTGCTCCGGCTGCGCGCGCGGGCACGACCACCCGCGACCTCGGCGCGCTCGTCGTGCCGGCCGGCCAGGTCGCTCGGCGTCGACAGCGCTCCGGCGGTCGTCGCGCAGGCCGCGTCGCGCGCTGCGACCTGCCGCAGGTGCGCTTCGCGGTCGGCGACGCACTGCACCTGGACCTCGCCCACGGAGTCGTACGACGTGGTGCACGCCCACCAGGTGCTGCAGCACCTGGCCGACCCGGTGGCGGCGCTGCGCCAGATGCGCGGGTCACCCGTCCGGGCGGCCTGGTCGCGGTCCGCGACGCCGCTACGCGGCGATGACTTGGCACCTGGCCGTGCCGGCGCTGGACCGCTGGCTGGAGGTCTACCGGCCACGGCTCGCGCGCACGGCGGCGAGCCGGACGCCGGGCGGCGGCTGCTCGGCTGGGCGCCGGCGGCCGGCCTCCCCGAGGTCGCCGCCGTCGGCGACCGCCTGGTGCTTCGCCACGCCCGAGGACCGCTGCCTGGTGTGCCGGCCTGCCGGCCGACCGCATCGTCGGCGTCCGCGCATCGCGCGGCGGCAGTCGCGGCCCTGGCTGTTCCGCCGGACGTGAGCTCCGGCCTCGCCGCTGGCCTGGCGCGCGTGGTCCGCGCCGTCGGACGGCTGGTTCGCGGTGCTGCACGGCGAGCTGCTGTGCCGGGTGGCGTCCTGGCAGTACCCGGACCAGGAGGCGTTCTGGACGCTCGTGCACGCCTCGAAGATCGGGTCGTGGGCGCTGCTGGTGGTCGTCAGCATCGTGCTGGTCGCTGCCGTGAAGGCGCAGGAGGGGCGGCTGTACGGCGCCGCCTGGGACCGCACGGTGCTGCGGGCCTACGACGCCCCGCCCGAGCCGCTGCCCCCGAAGCGCCGCCCGCGACGCCGAGCGCGACTCGGCGACCACCGGCTAGTCAGCGGCAGCGCGAGACCGTCTGCGCGATCTCG
The DNA here is from genome assembly GCA_963844295.1 of uncultured Actinomycetota bacterium. GTDB lineage: Bacteria > Actinomycetota > Actinomycetes > Mycobacteriales > SCTD01 > SCTD01. The sequence continues at coordinate 472,897 of CAWJNR010000002.1, forward strand.
GCAGGGCGGTCGCCCGGGACGCCCTCGACGTCCAGGCCGAGACCGGGCGCAGTGAGCTGCACGGACCCCGTGACCGCTGCCGGTGCTGTGACCCGCATGCCGGTGCAGCCGGAGCGCGGCGAGGACAGCGGCGTGCGCGTCGCCGGACCGGTCGCCGCCCAGTGCAGGTCCACCACGACCGTGGCGGGGACACCCCGCTGAGCCGCGGAGTCCCAGCACTCCACGGCCAGGGTGCCGGTCATGGACGCCGACGTGGTGCCGACGGCGGTGAAGGCGGCGGGCGCCCCCGTCTCCGGCAGCACGCACTCGAGCGAGGCGCCGAAGACCTCGACGACACCGACGCCGCCGTCCGCGAGGTCGTAGCCGTCGACGTAGAAGTAGGTCTCGCCGTCGGCAGCGGCGATCGTCGTGGACGCGGACCCGTACGTGGTGACGGTGGGGGCCGCAGCGCCACTCGGCGAGGCGAGCCCGACCAGGGCGGTGGCGGTCGTGGCGATGAGCAGTGCGGTGCGCATGACGGACGTCCTCCTCAGCCGGCCGTCGGTCGACGGCCTCGTCACACCAGGACGCGACCAGGTGCGCAGGGGTTGCTCACCAGGGGGCCCGGCCACTTCGGCGAACCGCCGTCCGTGATCGCCGATCGGGTCCACACTGCACGCGCGGTCGCCGTGCCGCGCCGAGATCTGGGGGACCCGGTGGCCGCTGCCACGCACGCCCGCTTCCGCGACGCCTTCGCGCACCGCGACTTCCGCACGATGGTCGCCTCGTACGTCGTCGACGCGGTCGGCAGCTGGGCCTACACCGTGGTGCTCGCCGTGTACCTGTACGAGCGCACCGGCTCGACCACGGTGCTCGCGCTGGCCGCGACCGCGCGCTGGATCCCGGCCGTGCTCGTGAGCCCGTACGCCAGCGTGCTCGCCGACCGCTACGAGCGCACGCTGGTGATGAGGGCCTCCGCGGCGGCGTCGGCCGGCGTCATGGTGCTGATGGCGATCGGCGTCGCCGTGGACGCACCGGTGTGGCTGCTCATCGCGACGTCGGTCCTCACGACCCTGACCGCGGCGCCGTACAACCCGGCCTCGCAGGCGCTCATCCCGGAGCTCGTGGCCGAGAAGGACCTGGCCGCGGCCAACGGGGCGTTCGGTGCGCTCGAGAACCTCGTCGTGGTGGTCGGGCCGCTGATCGGCGGCGTCATCCTCGTCGTCGCGTCACCGGTCGTCGGCATCGGCCTCAACGCTGTCACCTTCCTGCTCGCCGTCCTGCTGCTGTCGCGGCTGCGCGTCCGGAGCACGGGGAGCGCCGCCGCCGACGGCGGCAACGCGTACGAGCAGTGGCTGGTCGGTGTGCGAGCGCTGGTCGCGCACCGCACCGCACTGATCCTGGTGCTCTTCTGCGCCCTCGACTCGGCCGTCTTCGGCGCCTCCACCGTCATCTTCGCCCCGCTGTCCGAGGCGCTCGGGACGGGCACCGAGGGCTACAGCTACCTGCTCGCCGCGGCCGCGCTCGGCTCCGTCCTCGGGGCGGGCGTGGCGAACCGGCTGAGCGCGTCGTCGCGGCTGGCCCCCGTGATCGTCATCAGCATCCTGGTGCAGACGACGCCGTTCCTGCTCCTGCTGCTCGTGGACGAGCCGGTGCTGGCGGCGCTGCTCATGGTGGTGTCCGGACTCGGGATGATCGTCGTGGACGTCCTCGCGATCACCGCCCTGCAGCGCGACCTGCCCCGCGAGGTGCTCGGCCGCGTCTTCGGTGCCCTCGAAGCCGTGGTCATCCTCGGCATCACGCTGGCCAGCCTGTCGATCTCGGCGGCGATGGCGGTCTGGGGCCTGGACGCCGGGCTGGCCGCCGTCGGGCTGGTCATCCCCGCCATCGCCCTGCTCGGCCTGCCGGTGCTCCTGCGGGCCGACGCCGAGTCGGCCGCGGTGACCGAGGCGCTGCGCCCGCGGGTGGAGCTCCTCGGGATCCTCGACCTGCTGTCGGGTGTGGACCGCAACGGCCTCGAGCGACTGGCGAAGGCCGCCGAGGAGCGGGACCTGCCGGCGGGTGCGCTGCTCCTGAGGGAGGGCGACGAGGCCGACGCGCTGTGGGTGCTGGTGAGCGGCTCGCTCAGCGTCGAGGCCCGGAGCGCCGACGGCACGGCCACCACGCTGCCGACGGTGGAGGCGCCCGCCTACGTGGGTGAGCTCGGCCTGCTCCACGGCACGCCGCGCACCGCCACCGTGCACGTCCGCGAGGACGCCACGCTGCTGCGCATCGACGGTCCGGCCTTCGTCGAGGCGCTGCAGGGCACGCGCGCCAGCGCCTCGCTCATGGCCATCGCCGGCACCCGGCTCGCCCGCACGGCTCCGCTCCGGGGGCCGGAGGAGCGAGGACCGGACGAGCGCGTCCAGGAGCCGGTCGGCTGACGACCGCGGCGCCCCCCGTCAGAGGTCCCGGGGCACGCGCTCCGAGCGGCCCTCGACGTTGCCGTGCCGCACGAGGCTGATGATCGCGAGAGCGAGGCCGCCCCAGATCACCACCATCGCCACCAGCATCATGACGATCGCGCTCGTGCTCATCGCCGACCTCCCTCGTGCTGCGCGCCCGCTGCCTGCAGCGGTTCTCGTGGGTCAGACCCGGGCGGCGGGCCGTCCAGGTGCGTGCCGTCGCGCCACCTCAGCCGGGTCAGCAGGAGCCCCACCACCGGCAGCACCACGACCATCAGCCAGCCGAAGCCGACCAGCAGCCAGGACGGGTAGCCCTCGTACGGCTCAGCCAGGTCGTCCCGCAGGGCGAAGACGAGCACGAGGGCCAGCGCGGCGGGGGCGACGACGCTCGTCAGCACGCGCCAGCCGGTCCCCACCCTCGGACGGCCGTGGACGTTCAGGTGGTCGCCGAGCCCGGTCAGCGCGCGCAGCACCCACACGACGACCAGCATGCTGATCAGCGCGACGACGAGGATGCCGTACTGGTTGACGAAGTGGTCGACGACGTCGAGCACGTAGATCCCGCTCGTCGTGCTGAACAGCACCAGGCTCAGCACGGCTGCCGGCACCCCGACACCGAGGGTGGCCGGGAGCCGGCTGGTGTCGAGCTTGTCGCGCACGGCCGAGATGACGACCTCGATGACGCTGACCAGCGACGTGATGCCGGCGATGACCAGCGACCCGAAGAACAGCACGCCGATGAGGGCGCCGGCGGGCGCCTCGCTGATGATCGCGGGGAACGCGATGAAGGCCAGGCCGATCCCGCCGCTGGCCACCTCGTCGACCGCGACGCCGTTGGCCTGCGCCATGAAGCCCAGCGCGGCGAAGACCCCGATGCCGGCGAGCAGCTCGAAGCCTGAGTTCGAGAAGCCCACGACGAGCCCGGACCCGATCATGTCCTCGCGGCGGCCGACGTACGACGCGTACGTGATCATGATGCCGAAGCCGATGGACAGCGAGAAGAAGATCTGTCCGAACGCCGCGGCCCAGACCGTCGCGGAGCTGAGCGCGGACCAGTCGGGCGTGAAGAGGGCGTCGAGACCGTCGGCGGCGCCCGGCAGCAGCAGCGCCCGCACGACCAGGGCGCCGAAGGCGAGCACCAGCACCGGGATGAAGACCAGCGACGTCACGCCGATCCCGCGCTGCACGCCGAGCGCCATGATCACGATCACGGCGAGCCAGACCAGCGCGAGCGGGACCAGCACCCCGGGCACGACGTCGGCGGTGACCTGGACGTCGCCGGCCTGGAGGAACTCCCCGAAGAAGAAGGCCTCGGGGTCGTCGCCCCAGGCCTGGTCGAGCGAGAAGAAGGTGTAGCGGAGCGCCCAGGCGATGACCGCGGCGTAGTAGACGGCGATGACGAAGCAGATGCCGACCTGCCACCAGCCCAGCCCCTCCGTGCCGCGGCGCAGCCGGGCGAAGGACAGCGGCGCCGACCCGCGGTGGCGGTGCCCGATCGCGTAGTCCAGCAGCAGGAACGGGAGCCCGGCGGTGAGCAGCGCGACCAGGTACGGCACGACGAAGGCGCCGCCGCCGTTCTCGTACGCGACGTAGGGGAACCGCCAGATGTTGCCCAGCCCGACGGCCGAGCCGATCGCCGCCAGGATGAAGACCCGCCGGGAGCTGAAGCCGCCCCGCTTGCGCTCCAGCTCGGCCTGTCCGCTGGCGCTGCCTGCTGCTGTGCTCATGTGGCCCCCCGCCGTCGTCGTCCAAGGGCGTAGGTGCCTTGGTCCCGGTCCGGTCAAACCCGTGCGGGTGCCTCTGCCGCCGGCTCAGGACGGCCGCAGCGCCTGCCGGGCTCCGGTCAGCACCACCTCGCTGAGCCGCTCGAGCGACGGGGAGCGCACCTTCCACCGCTGCCAGTGCAGCGGCACGTCGACGGTGGCCCGCGGGTCCAGCAGGACCACGGCCGAGCGCAGCGCCGGCTCGGCCAGCTGCAGGTCGCTGAGCATCCCCCAGCCCAGGCCCGACGAGCACCGCCTGGACGTAGGCGTCGGTCGAGGGCACGTGGTGCGCGGGCGGGTCGGCGCGTCCGCGCGTGCGGCGCCGCAGCCAGCCGCGCTGCAGGTCGTCGTCGCGGTCGAAGTGCACGACCGGCGCGCGGCCGAGCGCCGCGGCGGTCGGCCCCTCGGGGAACCACCGCTGCGCGAGAGCCGGTGCGGCGACGGGGCGGTAGCGCAGGACGCCCAGCGGTGTCGACGTGCAGCCGGGGACGGGCGCGGCCGCGGCCGTGACGGCGGCGACGACCGTGCCGTCGCGCAGCAGTGCCGCAGTGGCGTCCTGGTCGGCGCGGTGCAGGTCGAGCAGGACCTCGTCGGCCAGCGGCGCGAGCGCCGGCAGGAACCACGTCGCCAGCGAGTCGGCGTTCACCGCCACCGGCAGCAGGGCCGGCCCCTCGGTGTCGTCCAGCTCGCGTGCCGTGTCGGCCGTCAGCAGGTCGAGCTCGCGGGCCAGCCGGAGCAGCGCCTGCCCCGGACCGGTCACCCGGACCGGGCGCGACCGGACGAGCAGGACGTGGCCGGTCGCCTGCTCCAGCGCCTTGAGCCGCTGGCTGATCGCCGAGGGCGTGACGTGCAGGTCCCGGGCGGCGGCCTCCAGCGTGCCGGCGTCGACGGTGGCCCGGAGGGCACGCAGCTGACCGAGGTCGAGGTCCATGAAGCCACGCTAATGCTGCGACAGGATCCTTCGCTGGGCTTCATCGACCTGCCGGGGCAGGCTGGTCCGGTGACTCCCGCACTGCTCGCCGCCGTCTCCGGCCTCGGCCTCGGCCTGGCGCTCATCGTCGCCATCGGGGCGCAGAACGCCTTCGTCCTGCGCCAGGGGCTGCGCGGCGAGCACGTCGTCGCGGTCGTGGCCGTCTGCGCGCTGTCCGACCTGGCGCTCATCGCCGCGGGCGTCGCCGGCACGGGCGCCCTGCTCGACCGGGCGCCGTCGGCCGTCGTCGTCATCCGCTGGGCGGGCGCCGCCTTCCTGCTCGGGTACGGGGCCCTCGCGGCCCGCCGCGCTCTGCGACCCGCGGGCGCCCTGCTGGCCGGTGCGGCTCAGCCGAAGCCGCTGCTGCCCACGGTGCTGACCGCCTCGGCCCTGACCTGGCTCAACCCGCACGTCTACCTGGACACCGTCGTCCTCCTGGGCTCGGTGGCCGCCGCGCAGGGCGACCTGCGGTGGCACTTCGGTGCGGGCGCCGCCGTCGGCAGCCTGCTGTGGTTCTCGGCGCTGGGCGCCGGTGCACGGCTGCTCCGCCCGGTGTTCCAGCGCCCCGGTGCCTGGCGCGTGCTCGACGCCGGCATCGCCGTCGTCATGGTCGTGCTCGCGGTGGGACTGCTGCGCGGCGGCTGAGCGGCGGGCCCACCGCGCGGCGTGGGACAGTGACCACGGCCCGCGCGACGGGGCTGCACGACCCGGGGCAGGACCGGCGTCGCCGGAGACCCCGCGGCACGAGGAGTGCGGCATGAGCAAGGACAAGGGCGGACGCGCGGCGAAGAAGCCGAAGGCGGCCAAGAACATCAAGACGACGGGGCAGACGCCGGCGGCCGGCGGCGCGGTCAGCGCGACCACCACCAAGAACAGCAAGTAGGGACACCGCTGTCCCGGGCGCGGCGGACCGCGACCGGCACCGCAGGGCTGCGCAACTGGGCCGGCAACCACACCTACCCCGCGGCGGTCGTGCACCGGCCGGCGACGGTGGCCGAGGTGCAGGACGTCGTCTCCGGGTCGTCCCGGGTGCGCGCCGTCGGCAGTCGCCACAGCTTCAACGACCTCGTCGACGCACCAGCCCTGGTCAGCCTCGAGGGCCTGCCGCCCCTGCTCGACCTCGACACCGTCAGCCGGACGGTCCGGGTGGGTGCCGCCGTCCGCTACGGCGAGCTGGCGGAGCACCTGCACGCCCGCGGCTGGGCCCTGCACAACCTGGCGTCCCTGCCGCACATCTCGGTCGCGGGCGCCGTCGCGACGGGCACTCACGGGTCCGGTGACGGCTCGGGCTGCCTCGCCACGGCCGTGGCGGGCCTCGAGCTGGTCACCGCCGACGGGAGCCTGCTGACGCTCGGCCGGGAGGACGCCGAGCTGGCCGGCGCCGTCGTCTCCCTCGGCGCCCTGGGTGTCGTCACGTCCCTCCTGCTGGAGGTCGAGCCGACGTACGACGTGGTGCAGGAGGTGGACACGGGTCTGCCGTGGGCGGCGGTGCTGGACGACGTCGACGCCGTCTTCGGCAGTGCCGAGAGCGTCAGCCTGTTCACCGACTGGCGGGGCGACGCGGTGGCGCAGGTGTGGCGCAAGAGCCGGGTCGGGCGGACCGAGCGCGGCCCCCGCCCCTTCGCCCGTCACGGCGCGGTGGCGGCAGCGTCGGAGCTGCACCCCCTGCCGGGCGCCGACGCCGCGAGCACCACCGCGCAGCTCGGCGTGGCCGGGCCCTGGCACGAGCGGCTCCCGCACTTCCGGATGGAGTTCGTGCCGAGCGCCGGCGAGGAGCTGCAGAGCGAGTGGTTCGTCGACCGGCGCGACGCCGCGGCCGCGATCGAGGCCGTACGACGTCTCGGTGAGCGGCTGGCGCCGGTACTGCTGGTGAGCGAGGTCCGCAGCGTCGCCGCCGACGACCTCTGGCTGTCGATGGCGTCGGGCAGGGACAGCATCGGGCTGCACATGACGTGGAGGCCGCTGCAGGCCGAGGTCGAGGCGCTGCTGCCGGTGGTGGAGCAGGCGCTGGCGCCGTTCGCCCCGCGTCCGCACTGGGGGAAGCTGTTCGCCGACGAGGAGCGGGGCCTGGAGAGCGCCTACCCACGGCTCGGCGACTTCCGCGTCCTCGTCGGCCGGTTCGACCCGCACGGCACGTTCCGCAACGACTTCCTCGACCGGCACGTCCTGCTGCCGGACGGCTGAAGACCCGGTCCCGCGCCCTGTCCACCCCCTGCCGGGTGGTGCATGCTGGCCGAGGGGCAGGTGCGTCGGCCGCTGTCGGAGGTGGACATGGCACCCAGCAGTCTCGAGGAGCGCGAGCGCGTGCTCCACCGGCACGCGGTGCAGCGCACCGGACGCCCTGAGGGCCGGACCGTGGTCCTCGTGCACGGCTTCGGCTGCGACTCGGCGGTGTGGCGGTTCCTGCGCCCGCACCTCGAGCAGGACTACGACGTGGTCACCTTCGACCTGGTCGGAGCGGGGCGCTCGGACCCGTCGGCGTACGACCCCGCCCGCTACGACAGCCTCGACGGCTACGCCGACGACCTCGTGCAGCTGTGCGAGGTGCTGGACCTGTCCGACGCCGCGCTGATCGGCCACTCGGTGAGCGCCATGACGGTGGTGCTCGCTGCGCCGCGCCTGCCGGAGCGCGTCACCGCCCTGGTCCTCGTGGCGCCCTCTCCGCGCTACCTCGACGACGAGGGCGCCGGCTACCGCGGCGGCTTCACCCGCGCTGACGTCGACCAGCTGCTGGACGCGCTGGAGTCGAACTGGGTCGGCTGGGCGGAGTCCACGGCGCCGATGATCATGGGCGCCGAGCACCCGGAGCTCGGCCAGGACCTGGCCGGCACCTTCTGCCGGATCGACCCGGACGTCGCCGCGCAGTTCGCCGAGGTCACCTTCCTGTCGGACAACCGCGCCGACCTCGCGCAGGTGGAGGTGCCGACGCTGGTGCTGCAGTGCTCTCAGGACGCCCTCGCCGCGGTGGCCGTGGGCGAGTACGTCGCCGACGAGCTGCCGAAGGGCTCGCTGCAGGTGCTGCACGCGACCGGGCACTGCCCGCACATGAGCGCTCCGGACGAGACCGCCGCGGCCGTGCGCGCCTTCCTCGGCGGCTGAGGCGGCGACGACGTGGGGCCGGGGCCGCAGGGCGAGGAGGCGTACGACTCCGCCCCCTTCGGCTACCTGACCACGTCGGTGGACGGCGTCGTGGAGCAGGCGAACCGCACGCTGCTGCGCTGGCTCGGGCGCCCGCGCGAGGACGTGCTCGAGCGGCCGCTGCTGGAGCTGCTCATGCCCGGGTCGCGGCTGTTCTTCGAGACGCAGTACCGGGCGGTGCTGCAGCTGCGCGGCCACCTCGACGGCGTTGCCCTGGACCTGCGCAGGGCCGACGGCACGGCCTTCCCGGTGCTGGTCGCCGCGGAGCAGGACGCGGCTGCGGAAGGCCCTGCAGTCGTGCGGGTCTCGCTGTTCCCCGCCGGCACGCGCGCGGCCTACGAGCGGGAGCTGCGGCGCAGCCGCACCGAGGCTCAGCTGTCGGAAGCGCGACTCCGCCTGGTGCACGACGCACGCGAGGCGTGCCGCTCCGCGAGCGCTCCGGCGGAGGTGGCCGCCGGGATCGCTCACGTGCTGGCGAGCAGCACGCGCGGCGGACAGGTCGCGGTCTGGCTCGTCGACGGGGACGGTCGCCTGGACCTCGTGCACGGCGCAGCCGCCGCGTGGTCCCCGGCAGAGGCAGCGCGCGAGGACGACCTGCCCGTCGCTGCCGCCCTGCGCGACGGGAGCACCTGCGTGCTCGGGGCCGAGGAGCTGCGGCACCGGTGGCCCGCTCTCGCCCGCGCCCTCCGCGAGGCCGGGCGCGAGGCGCTGCTGCTGCTGCCGCTGACCGGCCAGGGGTCGGTGCTGGGGGTCGTGCAGGTGGCGTTGCGGCGCGAGCGACCCGCACCCCCCGACGAGCTGTCGGCGCTCTCCGCGGTCGGCGCGGAGGCCGGTCGTGCGCTGCTCCGCCTCCTCGGCGCGGCTCCGCCGGGACTCCCGCACGACGCGTCCTTCGCCGGCGCGGAGCCACCGTCCGACTTCGGCGAGCGGGTGGGCGAGGCCCTGGCCCGGGCCGCCGAGACCGAGCGGCCGCTGACCGTGCTCCTCCTGGACCTGACCCGGGGCGCCGGTGCTGCCGAGCTCCCCGAGCCGATGGTCGTCGGGCTCGGCCGGCGGTTGCAGAGCGAGGTGGACGGCGCCGTCCGGGTCGGGGCGCACCGCTTCGCCGTGCTGGCCGAGGATTGCGGACCGGACCGGGCGCAGGTGCTCGCCGGGCGGCTGCAGAGCTCCCTGGCTGCTCCACCCGCCGCCGGCGGGGCGGTGACCGTCACCGTGGGGGCCGTCGTCGTGGAGCCGCACGCGGACGGCCGGTCCGTGGCCGTGGGGGACGTGATCGGCTGGGCGTCCGGCGCCCTGCACGAGGCCGTCGCCCGGGGCCCGGGGCGGCGGGTCCTGCGCACGGCCGCCGACCGCAAGGCGGCGCGCGCGCTCGTGCACGCTGAGCGGACGCTGCGCCGCGCGCTCGACGACGAGGACGTCGTCGTGCACTACCAACCGGTCGTCGACCTGCGCACCGGGCGGGTGGTGAGCGTGGAGGCGCTCTGCCGGGTGCGGCTCCCGGACGGGTCGCTGCTGCTGCCGACGCACTTCATCGACGCGGCGGAGGACAGCGGACTGCTCCTGCCGCTCGGTCAGCAGGTGCTCGCCACCGCGTGCCGCCAGCGGACGGCGTGGGCGGCACGAGGGGTGCACGTCGACGTCGCCGTGAACGTCACCGCCTCGCAGGCGGCCGACCCGCGCTTCGCGCAGGAGGTGCGCGAGGTCCTGGCGTCCACCGGCTGCGCGCCGCGGCACCTCGTCCTGGAGCTGACCGAGTCCGCCCTGCTGGCAGCCACGTCCAGCACGCTGCAGTCGTTCGAGGTGCTGCGCGGAGACGGCGTCCGGCTCGCGCTCGACGACTTCGGCACGCGGTACGCCTCGCTGGACTACGTGCGCAGCTTCCCGCTCGACGAGCTCAAGATCGACCAGTCCTTCGTGGCCGGCCTGCCCGGCAGCCGGGTGGCGCGGGCCATCGTGCGGATGGTGGCGCAGCTCGCGGCCGAGCTGGACCTGGCCTGCGTCGCGGAGGGGATCGAGACCGCCGCCCAGGCGCAGTTCCTGCGCGACCTCGGCGTGCTGGGCCAGGGGTTCGCGGTCGGCCGTCCCGTCCCGGCGGAGCAGGTGAGGCCGTGGCTCACCCCGGCGGCGTGGCTGGCCGGACCCGCCGCCCCGTGGGACCTCGAGGGCGAGTCGGCGGTGCGGTGACCGCTCAGAGGTAGGGGTCGGTCAGGGGCCGCAGCCGGCTCAGCGCGTCGCGCAGCTGGTGCCACCGGCGCTCGCCCAGGTGGGCCCGCCACTCGGCCTCGACCTCGGCCACTGCCGCCTCGGCCACCGGTCGCGCTGCCTCACCCCGCTCGGCCACGCGCACCAGGCGGGCGCGGGCGTCCGAGGGGTCGGGCGTGCGGCGGGCGTAGCCGGCCCGTTGCAGCTGGTCGACGAGGGCGCCGGCCGTCTGCTTGGTCACCTGGGCGGCCTCGGCGAGCTCGGTGAGCCGCGTCCCGTCGGGCCCGACCCGCTGCAGCACGCGAGCCTGCGCCGGCGTGATGTCGCCGAAGCCGGCCTCTGCCAGGGCCCGGAAGACGCGCGTCTCCAGCGCCCGGTACGGGATGAACAGCAGCAGGCCGGTGTTCAGCGGATCGTCCTGGACGGCCGGACCGGACACGGGACCCCCTTGACGACGGTCAGCCTCACTCACTACTTTGGTAAGTGTACCTGACCATCCCGCAGCGCCGCGGAGGTGCCGGATGACGCCCTCACCGTCGATGTCCGTGGACCTGGACGCCGTCTGGCAGACGATCGACCGGGAGCGCGCGAGCCTGGCCGACCTGCTGGACGACCTGACCGAGCGGGAGTGGGAGTCGCCCTCGCTGTGCACCGGCTGGCGGGTGCGTGACGTGGCGGCGCACCTGGCGCTGGCCCACACCGGACCCGTGGCCGCCGCGGTGGGTGCGGTGCGGGCCCGGGGCAGCTTCGACCGGATGGTCCACGACACCGCGGTGCGGCACGCGAGCAGGACGTCGCCCGGTGAGGTCACCGCTGAGATCAGGGCGATGGTCGGCTCCCGCCGGCACGCTCCCGGCATCACCCCGCTCGAGCCGCTCACTGACGTGCTCGTGCACGGGCAGGACATCGCCCTGCCGCTGCACCGTCCCCGTGCCGTGCCGGTCGACGCGGCGGTCACCGCGGCGACCCGGGCGTGGACGTGCCGCTGGCCGATCTCGCTGGCCTTCCGGGCGCCCCAGCGGCTGAGCGGGCTGCGGCTCACGGCGACCGACGTCGACTGGTCGGTGGGGGAGGGCACCCGGGTCGAGGGACCGGTCGCGGCCCTCCTGCTGCTGATCACAGGTCGCCGGTCCGCCGCGCTCCCCTCGCTCAGCGGACCCGGGACGACGAGACTGGCTGCTGGCTAGGCGATCTGCGGCTCGGACTCGGTGAGCGCCTGCGTCAGGAGCGTCACCAGCGCCTCGAGCTGGACGTCGACCGACGAGGCGAGCTGCTCGTCCGAGCCGTCCAGCGCCCGTGCGGCCAGCCCCGCCTTGTCGTCGATGAGCTCGGCGATCCGGGCGTCGATCGTCTGCGCGGCGATGATGCGCCAGGCGGTCACCGGCTGGTCCTGGCCGATGCGGTGCACGCGGTCGATCGCCTGCGTCTGCTCGGCGTCGGTCCACGACAGCTCGGCGAGCACGACGTTCGAGGCGACCTGCAGGTTGAGGCCGACACCGGCGGCGGTGAGCGAGCAGACGGCGACGTGCGACGTCGGGGTCGTCGACGAACGCGTCGATGTTGCGCTGGCGCACGCGCGGCGTCTGGTCGCCGCGGATGGAGGAGTAGCCGATGCCGCGCTGGGCGAAGGTCTGCTCGGCGGCGTCCATCACGTCGACGTGCTTGGCGAAGAAGACGACCTTGCCGACGTTGCGCACGAGCTGCGCGGCGTAGTCGGCGGCGAGCGCCGCCTTCGCCTGGCCGATGCGCCGCATCATGCTGAAGACGTTCTGCTCGCTGTCCTTCTCGTCGGCGTCCTGCCGCTCCCACGCCGGCGACCCGGCGGACGAGCTCGTGGTCGATGCCCACGACCTCGATGCCCGAGGCCCGCGCGGCGAGCGCGCTCTCGTAGCGCTTGACCAGGCGGCGCGCGAGCACGCGCTCGGCCTCGCGGATGGTGCGGCCCAGCGCGCCGTCGAGCTCGACCGGCAGGTCGGCGATGCGGCGGGCCGGGATGTCGGCGGCGACGTCGACCTTGCGGCGCCGCACGATGCCCATGTCGATGACGGCGGCGCGCGCGGCGGGGTAGAAGTCGGCCTCGACCGGGGTCAGCGCGTTCTCCTCGAGCGCCGCCATGAGCTCGCCGCTGGGCTCGCCGTCGTCGATCCAGCCGAGGAACTCCCAGATGGCGAGGAAGTCCTCGATGTCGTTGATGAGCGGCGTGCCGGTCAGCGCCATGAGCAGCGGGCGCACGGTGCGCGGACCGGATCCGCTCGGACAGCTCGAGCACGTGGCGCGAGCGCTGCGAGGACTTGTTCTTGATGAAGTGCGCCTCGTCGACGACCATCCCGCGGAAGCCGAGCGAGCCGAGCCAGCCGACGTGCCGGTCCAGCACCTCGTAGTTGACGACGACGACGTCGGAGAAGGCGTCGACGGTGTCGCCGTCGCCGTGCACGACGGTCGCCGGGACGGTGCGGCGTCCACAGGCCGGCCTCGCGCGCCCAGTTGGTCTTGACGACGTTCGGGACGACGACGAGCAGCGGGTACGCGCCGGCCGCCTCCGCCGCGAGCAGCGCCTGCGCGGTCTTGCCCAGCCCCGGCTCGTCGGCGAGCAGGAAGGTGCGGTGACCCTCGGCCGCGGCGGCGACGACCTGCGCCTGGTGCGGCATCAGCTCGCGGCCACCGGCGGCGCGCAGCGACGCGGGCGGCGGCAGCGCCATGCACGACGAGGCCCCGCCGGAGGCGCTCTCGAACGCGCGCAGCAGCGGGCCGAGCAGCTCCCAGCTGGCGAGCAGGCGCGGGCGTGCCGCCGGCCGGGGCGCGGAGAAGTCCGGCTCGAGGAAGGGGTTGGCGAGCTGTCGCGAGATGACCGACTGCGGGACGACCTGCCGCTCGGTGCGCGGGGAGCCGACGCCCGGAGCGGGGCGCTGCGCGACGGCCGGCTCGGGAGCCTCCTCCATGCCGGCGGCCGCGCGCATCTCGCGCAGCAGGCTGCGGGTCTCGTGGGTGAGCTCGGCGTCCTCGGTCAGCAGGGCGAGCAGCGAGCTGTCGCGGGCGGCGGTGCGGGCCAGGATGGTGGCGACGCCGTCGATGCGCTTGAGCTGCTCGTTGCGGCGGCCCTCGCTGAGGTCGTCGGCCTGGATCCGGCTGCGCTCCTCGCGCACCAGCAGGGCGACCGCCTGGAACGTGGCCCGCGTGGACGGGCGCACCTTGCCGCGCTGCACGGCCAGCTCGACCTCGCGCACGGCCTTGGCGAGCACCGGCAGCACGCCCTCGTCGCGCGGTCGCGCGGAGCGGCCGGCGGACGCGCGGGCGCCCGACGTGCGCCGGTCTCGTGTGGCCACCTGCCCCGTCCTCTCCTGTGCGTCCCCCGGCCGGCGGGTCCGCGCGGACGCCTCGGCCGGCCGCGGCCGGACTGCCGGCGCGTCGCGCGCCCCCGGCCCCGCGGGCCGGCGGGCTCCCCCCGGCTCGTCCACGTCCTGCGGCTTCTCGGACCGCGGACCTGTGCGAGGACTCGCGTGCCCACGACGGGCACGTGGCGCAAGCGTACGGCCGTCCGCCGTCCGGTGGCGCGCCGGGCCGTCGCGGTCAGCTCACCAGCGGGCGTGGACGTGCTCCCGGACCTGCCGGTCGTAGACGTCGCGCAGGGCGTCGAGCAGCTCCGGCGAGGAGGGGATCGAGGTCTGCCGCTGCGGCGTTCGCGCGTGCCTGCTCCGGGCTGCGCGCTCCCGGGATGACGCTGGTGACGCCCGGCTGGTCCAGCAGCCAGCGCAGCGCGAGCTGGGCCGTGGTCATGCCGTCCGGCGTCAGCTCCGCGACCTCCCGCGCCGCCCGCACCCCCACGTCGTACGGCACGCCGCTGAAGGTCTCGCCGACGTCGAAGGCCTCGCCCCCGCGGTTGTAGCTCCGGTGGTCGTCGGCGGCGAACTGCGTGCTCTCGTCGTACTTCCCGGTCAGCAGCCCGCTGGCCAGCGGGACCCGTGCCAGGACGCCGACGCCCGCGGCTGCCGCGGCGGGCAGGACCTGCTCGAGCGGCTTGCGGCGGAAGACGTTGACGATGACCTGGAGGGTGGCCAGGCCGGGACGCTCCAGGGCGCGCAGCGCCTCGGCGACCGTCTCGACCGAGACGCCGTAGGCCGCGATGCGCTGCTCCTCGACGAGCGCGTCGAGCGCGTCGAAGACCCGGTCGTCGTCGTAGACCGGGGTGGGCGGGCAGTGCAGCTGGAGCAGGTCGAGCCGCTCCTGGCCGAGGTTGGTGCGGCTGCGGTCGACCCACCCGCGCAGCGCCTCGAGGGTGAAGGCCTCCGGCACGTGCGGGTCGGCGCGGCGTCCGGCCTTGGTGGCCACGAGCAGACCGGCGTCCGGGCGCTCGACCAGCAGCCGGCCGACCAGCCGCTCGCTGCGACCGTCGCCGTAGACGTCGGCGGTGTCGAGCAGCGTCACGCCCGCGTCGACCGCGGCGCGCAGCACCGCCATCGCGTCGTCCTCGCTGACCTCGCCCCAGTCGGCCCCGAGCTGCCAGCAGCCCAGCCCCACCACCGACACCGGTCGACCGGTCCGTCCCAGCACGCGCGCATCCACGTCGGCGACCCTACGACCGGGTCGTCGGCCAGGCGCTGCCAGCGCAGGACCAGCCGGAGCTCGTGCGTCCCGCCGGCGGGCACGGTCGCCGCCCGGCCCAGCCGGACCGCGTCCGGCGGCCCGGTCTGCGGCTCGACGCAGACGGCCTCGGGCCGCTCGGTGAAGACCACCCAGTGGTCGGTGGGGCTGTCCAGGACCAGCTCGAGCGCGCCCGGCCAGGTGAGCCGCGGCGACGAGGCGAGTCCCAGGAAGCAGTCGTCGTACGGGCCCGGCGGCGGGGGCACCAGCCGCCCGGTGGGCAGGGCGTCCTCGCCCTTCTCGTACATCTGCTCGGCGGTCAGGTCGAGCTCGACCTCGGCGCCGCGGGCGAGGCGGCGGCGGAACCACGGGTGCCAGCCGACGACCACGGGCATCTCGTCGTCGGCCTCCACGACGAGGGTGGTCTCCAGGCGGTCGTGGAACAGCGACAGCTCCTGGCGGACCCGGCCGCGGAACGGCCACGGGTCGGCGAGCTCGTGCTCCAGCACCGCGCTCGTCGGCGAGGACTCCCGCACCGACCAGCCGGCGTCGACGGCCGTGCCGTGGATGGCGTGCGGCGCCGCGTGCGCGGGGAGGGCGTGCACCTGCCCGGCCCACTCCAGCCGCGCCTGGTGCAGGCGGCCGGCGAACGGCGCCATGGCGAAGCAGCCGTGCAGCGTCGGGGGGTGCCCGCCGGGCAGCTCGACGCCGGTGAGCAGCTCCAGGCCGCCGACGGACAGCGACGTCCACCGCCCGCCGTCGGCCGGGTCGACCTCCAGCAGAGCGTCCCCGGCGGTCAGCCGGACGCCGCTCAGCGCGCGCCCAGGGCGTGCTCGACGGCCAGCTGGTCGAGCCGGCCGAAGCCGAGCCGCGCGCGCCGACGGCGTCGGCGTCGAAGTCCTCGAACGCGGTGCGGTCCGCGAGCAGGTCGGCGAAGGTCTCGCCCGTCGCCGAGCGTCGGCGTGGCCAGCTCGGCCACCCGGCTGTCGGCGAGCGCCTGCCTGGACCTCGGGGTCGGCGCGGAAGGCGCGGGCGCGCTCCTTGAGCAGCAGGTAGGTGCGCATGTTGTCGGCCGCCGACGACCAGCACG
This sequence comes from uncultured Actinomycetota bacterium, assembly GCA_963844295.1. Lineage (GTDB taxonomy): Bacteria > Actinomycetota > Actinomycetes > Mycobacteriales > SCTD01 > SCTD01. Next base: position 489,061 of record CAWJNR010000002.1, read on the forward strand.
CCCGTCATGTCCTCGGTGCGCGACGGCTTGTAGTCGAAGTGCCGCGGGCCGTCGTAGGCCGGACCGCCGTCGGGGCCGCCGTTCTCGAGCAGGTCGACGAGGAAGAACGCGCTCAGCAGGTCGCCGTGCCCGAAGACCAGGTCCTGGTCGTACTTGGGGCCGTGCTGGCCGTTGAGGTCGATGTGGAAGAGCTTGCCCTGCCACAGCGCCTGGCTGATGCCGTGCACGAAGTTCAGCCCGGCCATCTGCTCGTGGCCCGACCTCGGGGTTCACGCCGACCATGTCGGCGTGCTCCAGCGTGGAGATGAAGGCCAGCGCGTGGCCGATGGTCGGCAGCAGGATGTCGCCGCGCGGCTCGTTGGGCTTGGGCTCCAGCGCGAAGCGCATCCCGTAGCCGCGGTCGACGGCAGTACTCCGCGAGGGTGTCCAGGCCCTCGCGGTAGCGGTCCAGCGCGCTGCGCACGTCCTTGGCGGCGTCGGTCTCGGAGCCCTCGCGGCCGCCCCAGAAGACGTACGTCGACGCGCCGAGCTCGGCGGCCAGGTCGAGGTTGCGCATCACCTTGCGCAGCGCGTAGCGCCGCACGCTGCGGTCGTTGCTGGTGAAGCCGCCGTCCTTGAAGACGGGGTGGGTGAACAGGTTCGTGGTCACCATCGGGACGACCAGGCCGGTCTCGTCCAGGGCGCTGCGGAAGCGCTTGACGTGCGCCTGGCGCTCGCTGGACGTCGGAGCCGACCGGCGAGCAGGTCGTCGTCGTGGAAGGTCACGCCCCAGGCGCCCGAGCTCGGCCAGCCGGTGCACGGTCTCGACCGGGTCGACGCGGCGCGCGGGTGGCGTCGCCGAACGGGTCGCGCGCCTGCCAGCCGACGGTCCACAGGCCGAAGGTGAAGCGGTCCTCCGGGGCGGGCGTCGAGCGGCATGGTCTCTCCCGGGGTTTGTTGGGTGACGCAACTTATCGCCGTGGGCCGAGGCGTCAACGGTCCCGACACGTCCAGCGCACCCTCTTGCAACGGCGAGATCGACAGGCGTTATGTTGCGCCTCACAACAAACGTTGTGGTGCAGGTCACAGGTCGTGCCTGCCCGACAGCACGCTGCGACGGCGGCCGTCCGTCCCGCCACACCACCTCGAAGGAGACCGGCCATGCAGAACAAGACACTGGCGAGGCGTCGCCGCCGCAGCGGTGCTCTGCCTGGGCCTCGCGGCGTGCGGCGACGACGCCGACGACGACACCGCGGCCCACCGGCGGCGCCGCGGGCGAGCGACGCCTCCGGCGAGGGCGGCACGGTCGGCGTGATCCTGCCGGACGCCTCCACCTCGCCCCGCTGGGAGGCCAACGACCGCCCGCTGCTCGCAGGCTGCCTTCGAGGACGCCGGCGTCGAGGCCGACATCCAGAACGCCGACGGCGACACGTCCAAGTTCGGCACCATCTGCGACGGCATGATCAACGCGGGCGTGGGCGTCCTGCTCATCGTCAACCTGGACTCCGACTCCGGCTCGGCCTGCCTGAAGAAGGCGCAGGACGCCGGCATCGAGACCATCGACTACGACCGCCTCACCCTCGGCGGCGGCGCGTCCTACTACGTCTCCTTCGACAACGTCGAGGTCGGCCGCCTCATGGGCGAGGGCCTGGAGAAGTGCCTCACCGACGCCGGCAAGACCGACCGGCAACATCGTCTACATCAACGGCGACCCGACCGACAACAACGCCGCGCTGTTCAAGCAGGGCTACGTCGAGGCGCTCAAGCCGCAAGGTCGACGCGGGCAAGTACAAGGTCGTCGGCGACCAGACCGGCGAGTGGGACGCCGACCGTCGCCGGCACCGCGTTCGAGCAGCTCTACACGCCAGAACGACGGCGAGGTCGACGGCGTCGTCTCCGCCAACGACACGATGGCCGGCGGCATCATCGCCCGCCTCAAGGCCGACGGCCTCAACGGCCAGGTCCCGGTCACCGGTCAGGACGCCAGCGTCGAGGGCCTGCAGGCGATCCTCGCCGGCGACCAGTGCATGACCGTCTACAAGGCGATCGAGAAGGAGGCCGAACGCGGCCTCCGAGCTGGCCATCGCGCTCATCAACGGCGAGGACGCCTCGGACCTCGCCACCGGCACGGTCGAGGACACCGTCCTGGACGAGGACGTCCCCTCGGTGCTCGAGGAGCCGCAGGCGATCTTCAAGGACAACGTCAAGGACGTCATCGACGACGGCTTCTGGACCGCCGCGGACATCTGCACCGCCGAGCTACGCCGCCGCCTGCACCGAGGCCGGCATCCAGCTAGCAGTCGCCCGGCGGCCCGGCGCGCAGCGCGCCGGGCCGCCGGTGCCCGTCCGACCCGCCGTCCCCCTGAGGTGCCATGACAACGCCGACAGTGCCCGAGCCCCGCCCCGCACCGCTGCGACGTCCGACGACGGCGCCCTGCTCCGGCTCCGGGGGGTGAACAAGAGCTTCGGCGCCGTGCAGGTCCTGCAGGAGCGTCGACCTCGACGTCCACCCGGGGCAGGTCACCGCGCTGGTCGGCGACAACGGCGCCGGCAAGAGCACCCTCATCAAGGGCATCGCCGGCATCTACGCCTTCGACGCCGGCGAGTACCTCTTCGAGGGCAAGCCGGTCACCGTCACCAACCCCAAGCAGGCGAACGCGCTCGGCATCGAGGTCGTCTACCAGGACCTCGCGCTCTGCGACAACCTGGACATCGTCCACAACCTGTTCCTCGGCCGCGAGATCACCAAGGGCGGTCGGCTGGACGAGGCGGCGATGGAGCGGCGCGCCAAGGAGACCCTGGCCGGGCTGTCCGTGCGCACCGTGAAGTCCATCCGGCAGCAGGTGGCCAGCCTGTCCGGCGGTCAGCGGCAGACCGTCGCGATCGCCCGCTCCGTCATCTGGAACTCCAAGGTCGTCATCCTGGACGAGCCGACGGCCGCGCTCGGCGTCGCGCAGACCGAGCAGGTCCTCAAGCTGGTGCGCCGGCTCGCGGACAACGGCCTGGCGGTGGTGCTCATCAGCCACAACCTCAACGACGTCTTCGAGGTCGCCGACCGCATCGCGGTGCTCTACCTCGGCAGGATGGCGGCCCAGGTGCGCACCGACGACGTGACCCGCAACGAGGTCGTCGAGCTCATCACCTCCGGCCGCTCCGGCGGCCGGGGCCTGGGCGCCGCCGACGTGCTGGCCGCCGACCCGGCTGCCGCTCCCGACCCCACCGGACCCCTGAGCGCCGGAGGCGCGTCGTGACCACCACCAGCGTCCCGGTCCCCCCGGCCCAGGAGCTCCCCGCGAGGAGCCGCCGACCCTCGCCAGCACCGTGCGCGCCTACATCGAGCGGGTGCGCGGCGGCGACGTCGGCTCGCTGCCGGCCGTCCTCGGCCTGGTCGTGCTCGTCGTGGTGTTCTCCGCGCTGCGTCCCGAGCAGTTCACCAACGCCTTCAACTTCGCCAACCTCATCAACCAGAGCTCGGCCGTCATCGTCATCGCCATGGGGCTGGTCTTCGTCCTGCTGCTCGGCGAGATCGACCTGTCCGCCGGCTTCACCGCCGGCACCTCCGGCGCCGTCATGGCCGTCGTGCTCACCCGCGAGGGGCAGCCGTGGCCGCTGGCCGTGCTGGCCGGCGTCCTCACCGGCGCGTTCATCGGCCTGTGCATCGGGCTGCTCGTCGCCCGGCTCGGCATCCCGTCGTTCGTCGTCACGCTGGCCGCGTTCCTCGGCCTGCAGGGCGTCCTGCTCAAGCTCATCGGCGAGGGCGGCACCATCCCGGTGCGCGACGAGACGCTCCTGTCGCTCAACAACGACACGCTGCCGGTCTGGCTGGGCTGGACGCTGGCCGTCGTCGTCGTCGGGGCGTACGCCGCGGCCGCGCTGCGCCGGGCCGCCGTGCGCCGCGCCGGCGGCCTGCACGCCGACGCGACGTCCGTGGTGGTCGCGAAGGTGGTCGTGCTGGCGGTCCTGCTCGGCGCCGCCACCGCCTACCTGCAGCACCGAGCGCAGCCGCAACGCCGCGCTCACCTCCATCAAGGGCGTGCCGGTCGTGGTGGTGCTGCTGCTCGTGCTGCTGGTCGGGCTGAACTTCGTGCTCACCCGCACGTCGTTCGGCCGGCACGTCTACGCCGTCGGCGGCAACGCCGAGGCGGCCCGCCGCGCCGGCATCAACGTGCAGCGCATCAAGCTGACCTGCTTCGTCATCGTCGTCGATCGCTGGCGGCCGTCGCCGGCCTGCTGCTCGCCAGCCGCAACAACTCCATCTCGCCCGACGACCGGCGGCGCCGAGACGCTGCTCTACGCGGTCGGTGCCGCGGTCATCGGCGGCACCAGCCTGTTCGGCGGCAAGGGCAAGATCCTGGACGCCGTCCTCGGCGGGCTGGTCATCGCCGTGATCATCAACGGGATGGGCCTGCTGCGGCCAGCCGTCCAGCGTCGTCTTCATGGTGACCGGCGTCGTCCTGCTCATCGCGGCGAGCGTCGACGCCCTGTCGCGCAAGCGGGCCGTCGCCACCGGCCGCGCCTGACTGCGCGGTGACCGATCCCGCCGGCCCGCAGGGGCCGGCCTCGCTGGACGACGTCCGACGCCGGAACCTCTCGACGCTGCTGAGCCTGCTGCACGCCCGCCGCAACGCCTCGCGCGCCGACCTCACGGCCCTCACCGGGCTCAACCGCAGCACCGTGAAGACGCTCACCGCCGACCTGGCCGCAGCCGGCCTGGTGCGCGAGACGGCGCCGGTCGGGCGGGGTGGCGCCGGGCGTCCGTCCATCACCGTGGAGCCGGAGTCCGACGCGGTCTACGTCATCGCGCTCGACGTCGGCGTCTCGCACCTGACCGCGCTGCGCGTCGGGCTCGGCGGCGTGGTCCAGGACCGCCGGCAGCGTCGAGCAGCGCGGCGACTTCGCCGTGCGGCGCACGGTCACCCGCGTGGCCAGGCTGGTGCGCGCGCTGCTCGACGCCGCCCCCGCCGGCGGGGTCTGCGCCGGCATCGGCGTCGGGGTGTGCGGCGTCGGTCAGCGCCGACGACGGCGTGGTGCGCTTCGCCCCCAACCTGCGGCTGGGTGGACGTGCCGCTGCGGGCGGCTGCTCGCCCAGCGCCTGGGCACCTCGCTGCCGATCGACCTCGGCAACGACGGCGACCTCGGGGCGCGCGCCGAGCACCTGCGCGGCGTCGGGCAGGGCCTGTCCGACATGGTCTACATCGCCGGCGAGGTCGGCATCGGCGGCGGCATCATCACCGGCGGCCGGCCGCTGCGCGGGGCCGGCGGCTACGCCGGCGAGATCGGCCACATGGTGGTCGACCCGCGCGGCGAGCTCTGCCGCTGCGGGCGCCGCGGCTGCTGGGAGACCGCAGATCAGCGACGCGGCCGTGCTGACCGCCACGGGCGCCCCGGAGGGGACCTCGCTCGCGCGAGGTGCTCGCGGCGCTACGCCGCCGGCGAGCGCTGGGCCCAGGCCGGGCGTGCGCCGGGTCGGGCGGTCCCTGGGCGGCGGCGTCGCCAACCTGGTCAACGTCTTCAACCCGGAGCTCGTCGTCTTCGGCGGGGCCGATCCGGCACGTCTACACCGCCACCGAGCCGATCGTGCGCGAGGCGCTGGCCGCGGCGCTGGTCGCGCCGGTCGAGCAGGTGCGGCTGGCGGCGGCCGGGCTGGGCGACGACTCCGTGGCCGTCGGTGCGGCGGAGCTCAGCTTCGCCCGGCTGCTGGAGGACCCGCTCGGCGCGCTGCCAGCGGCTGCCGGTGGACGGTCCGCTGGGGACCGAACGGGTCACGGCATGACGCTCGTCGCCGGCATCGACTCCTCCACCCAGTCGACCAAGGTCGTGGTCTGCGACGCGACGACCGGCGCGGTGGTCCGCGCCGCCTCGGCGCCGCACCCGGACGGCACGGAGGTGGACCCCGCGGCGTGGGCCGCGGCCCTCGCAGACGGCCGCCGCCGGCGGTCTTCTCGACGGCGTCGAGGCGATCGCGGTCGGCGGGGCAGCAGCACGGGATGGTCGTGCTCGACGAGCAGCGCGACGTCGTGCGCCCCGCGCTGCTGTGGAACGACCTGCGCTCCGCCGCCGCGGCGCGGGCGCTGACCGCGGAGCTCGGCGGGCCGCGCCGCCTGGGCCGCGGCCGTCGGCCTCGTGCCGGTCGCGAGCTTCACCGTCACCAAGCTGCGCTGGCTGGCCGAGCACGAGCCGGCGGCGGCTGCCGCGGCCGCGGCGCGTGCTGCTGCCGCACGACTGGCTGACCGCCGGCTGCTCGGGCCAGCGGCGCCCGCTGGTCACCGACCGCGGCGACGCGTCCGGCACCGGCTACTGGTCGCCCGCCACCGGCGACTACCGCGCTCGACCTGCTCGCAGCGGGCGCTCGGCCGCGCGGTCGAGCGTGCCGCGCGTGCTCGCCCCGGACGAGCCCGCCGGCACGACGCCGGACGGCGGTGCTCGTCGCGGCCGGCACCGGCGACAACATGGGCGCCGCGCTCGGGCTCGGCGCGCAGTCCGGGCGACGTCGTCGTCTCCCTCGGCACGAGCGGCACCGCCTTCGCCGTGCACGACGCGCCGGTCGCGGACGCCACCGGCGCCGTCGCCGGCTTCGCCGACGCGACCGGTCGCTTCCTGCCGCTGGTCGCCACGCTGAACGCCGCGCGCGTGCTGACGGCGGCCGCGCAGCTGCTCGGCACCGACCTGGCCGGCCTCGACGCCCTCGCCCTCTCGGCCGAGCCCGGCGCGGGCGGCCTGGTGCTGCTGCCCTACCTCGACGGCGAGCGCACGCCCGACCTGCCCGACGCGCGCGGCAGCCTGCAGCGGGCTGACGCGCGGCAACGCCATGACCCCGGCAACCTCGCCCGCGCCGCGGTCGAGGGGATGCTCTGCGGGCTCGCCGACGCGGTCGACGCGCTGGTCGACGTCGGCGTCGTCGCCGCGTCGGGTGCTGCTGGTCGGCGGCGCCGCGCGCTCGGCCGCGGTCCGGCGGTCCTGCCCTCGCTGCTCGGCGTGCCGGTCGTCGTGCCCGAGCCGGCGGAGTACGTCGCGCGCGGCGCGGCCCGGCAGGCGGCCTGGTGCCTGGCCGGCCGAGCTGCCGGAGTGGGACGCTGCCCGGGGCCGTCACCGCCCGACCCGGCGGGCGGCGGCGAGCGGGTGCGCGCCGCCTACGCCGAGGTCCGCGACCGCGCGACGGCCGCCTCGTGACGCTCGCGTGGGGCATCGCCGCCACCGGTCGGATCGCCCGCGACCGTCGGCGCTGCTCGTGGCCGCGCACCCCCGGATGCGCGTCGCGGCCGTCGGCTCGCGCGACGCCGGTCGCGCCGCGGCGCTCGCCGCCGAGCTCGGCGCGCCCGTGCCCACGGCTCGTACGAGGAGCTGGTCGCGGACCCGGCGGTCGCAGGCGGTCTACGTCGCGACGCCGCACGCCCAGCACGCCGCGGTCGTCGAGCTCGCGCTGCGCGGCCGGCAAGGCCGTGCTCTGCGAGAAGCCGATGACGCGCTGCGCTGGAGGAGACCGAGCGGCTGGTCGCGCTCGCCCGGTCGAGCGGGGCCTTCCTCATGGAGGGCATGTGGATGCGCTTCAACCCGCTGGTGCGCCGGCTGCACGCGCTGGTGCAGGACGGCGGGCTCGGTGAGCCGCGGTCGCTGCTCGGCGTCGTTCGGCTTCGCGGCGGCGCTGCGACCCGGCCGGTCGGCTGTGGGACCCCGCGCTCGGCGGCGGCGCGCTGCTCGACCTCGGCGTCTACACCGTCGACCTGGCGCGCCTGCTGCTCGGCGACCCGGTGCGATGGTGACGCGCCCGCGGGTCGCCTCGCGCCCACCGGTGTCGACGCCGAGAGCACCGTGCTGCTCACGACCGCCGGCGGTGCGCAGGCGGTGCTCGACCAGTCGTTGCTGACGCGGCTGCCCGGCACGGCCCTGCTCGTGGGCAGCGCGCGGCTGGGCCGAGCTGTCGCCCTCCTTCCACGCGCCGACCCGGCTCGTGGTGCAGCGCGGCGGGTCCGAGCCGGAGGTGCACGAGATCGACGACCGGCAGCCGGCTTCGTCGGAGAGCTCGAGGAGGTCGAGCGCTGCCTGGCGGAGGGGCGCACCGAGAGCGACGTCATGCCGCTGTCGGCCAGCACCGGGACGGCGGCGGTCCTGGCCGAGGCGCGGAGGCAGGTCGGTGCCTGAGCCGCTGCGGGTCGCGCTGCTCGGCTACGGCCTGGCCGGCCGCGTCATCCACCGGCCCCCGCTGCTGACCGTGCCGGACCTCGTCGTCAGCCACGTCGTGACGGGCGACGCCGGCCGTCGCCAGGAGGCCGCGCGCGACCTGCCGGACGCCGCTCTCGTCGCCTCGGCCGACGAGCTGTGGCAGCGGGCCGACGAGGTGGACGTCGTGGTCGTGGCCACGGGCAACGCCGTGCACGTGGAGCAGGCGACCGCCGCGCTCGACCTGGGCAAGGCCGTCGTCGTCGACAAGCCGGTGGCGCTGACCGCCGACGACGCGGCCGGTCTCGCCGCGCACGCCCGCAGGGTCGGCCGGCCGCTCAGCGTCTTCCACAACCGGCGGTGGGACAGCGACACGCTGACCGCCGCGGGCGCTGCTCGACAGCGGCCGGCTCGGGACGGTGCACCGCCTCGAGTCGCGCTTCACGCGCTTCCGGCCGCAGGTCCAGCAGCGCTGGCGCGAGCAGCCCGGCAGCGGCGGTGTGCTGCTCGACCTGGGCACGCACCTGGTCGACCAGGCGCTGCTCCTGCTCGGTCCGGCGGCCTCCGTCACCGCCGAGGTGTCGGCGCTGCGCGACGGAGCGACGGTGGACGACGACGTCCTGCTCGTGCTGCGGCACGTCTCCGGAGCGTCGTCGATCCTGTGGTGCTCAGCCGCCGCGCCCTGGCCGGGTCCGCGGATCGTCCTGCAGGGCAGCCGGGCCGGGTGGAGCAAGGCCGACCTGGACGGGCAGGAGGACGCCGCCCGCCGCGGTGCCGCTCCCGCTCCGGAGCCGGACGGGACGCTCTGGGACGAGCAGGGCGGCCGGCCCGAGCCGAGCCTGCCCGGCGACTGGGCCGCCTTCTACCGCGGCTTCGCGCGCGCTGCCCGGGGCGAGGGGCCGGTGCCGGTCGAGCCCGAGGACGCCGTCGCCGTGCTGCGCGTGCTGGAGGCCGCGCGGCTGTCCTCCGAGACCGGCCAGACCGTCGGCCTCCCCGCCGTCGGCGTCGCGCAGCGTCCTGCCGGCTGAGCGCTGCCGCTGTCCGGGCAGCAGGACGCAGGGGGGCACGCGCAGCGTCCTGCTGGCTGAGCGCTGCCGCTGGCCGGACAGCAGGACGCAACGGGGGTGGGCGCGCCAGCGTCCTGCTGGCTGAGCGCTGCCGCTGTCCGGGCAGCAGGACGCAACGGGGTGACGGCGGGGCAGGCGGTCGTACGCTGCGCGCGTGAGCCCGGGGCCGGCACGCGCCGGCGAGGTCGTCCTGACCACGGAGCGGATGGTGCTCCGGCGCTTCACCCCGGCCGACGCCGACCTGCTGGTGGAGCTCGACAGCGACCCCGCGGTCATGCACTTCATCACCGGCGGCCGGCCGACGCCCCGCAGCGAGGTCGTCGACGAGGTGCTGCCCTGCTGGCTCGGCCACTACGAGAAGTACTCCGGCTACGGCTTCTTCGCCGCGCAGGACAGGTCCGACGGCGAGTTCCTCGGCTGGTTCCACCTCCGGCCGGGACACGGGGCCGGCCCGGACGAGCCGGAGCTCGGCTACCGGCTGCGGCGCTCCGCGTGGGGGCGGGGCCTGGCCACCGAGGGGTCGCGCGCCCTCGTCGACGCGGCCTTCGCCGAGCACGGTGCACGACGGGTCTCGGCCGAGACCATGGTGGTGAACACGGCGTCGCGCCGGGTCATGGAGAAGGCCGGGCTCGTGCTGGTGCGGACCTTCTGGCAGCCCTGGCCGGACCGGATCGAGGGCGACGAGCAGGGTGACGTCGAGTACGAGGTGCGGCGCACCGACTGGGCGGCGCGCCGTCACCCTGGAGCTCAGGAGTGAGTCGCCCCCGGGCGGGAAGGCCGCGCGGGTGGCCGACCTCTCACCGCCCTCGCGCCGCAGGCAGGGCGACTCGATGTACGGGATGTGCGTCATGTCCGGCTGCACCCAGCGCGCCGTGGCGATGAGGGACTTCCGGCTGTCCGGCGAGCAGCGCTCCGCCCCGGTCTGCCGGCGGCACGCCGTCTCCGCCGCACCTGCCTGACCGCTCCGGCCGGCTGGGCCCTAGGGTCGGACCGTCGCCAGCCGCACCCGCGGCAGCCCCCGAACGGAGCCTCGATGACCGCCGCTGCCCTGCCCCTGCCCGGACGCCGTCCCGTCCTCGCTGACGTCCTGCCCGGTGCCCGCACCCGCGACGTCGCCCTCGTCGGCGGCGCGGCCCTGCTCACCGCGCTGCTGGCCCAGGTGGCCATCCCGGTCGCCGGTTCGCCGGTGCCCATCACGGGCCAGACGCTGGCGGTCGTCGTCACCGCCGCCGCGCTCGGCCCGGCCCGCGGTGTGGCCGGCCAGGCGCTCTACCTGCTGCTCGGGATGATCGGGCTGCCCTTCTACTCCGACGCGACCGGCGGCGTCGAGGTCGTCACCGGTGCGACCGGCGGCTACCTGCTGGGCTTCCTGCCCGCCGCCTACCTCATCGGCCTGGCTGCCCGGCACGGGCAGGACCGCCGGTTCGCGCGCGGGCTGCCGCTGTTCGCCGCCGGCCAGCTGGTCATCTTCGCGGTCGGCGTCCCGTGGCTCGCGGTCGCGGCCGACCTGTCCGCAGCCGAGGCGCTCGAGGCGGGCTTCTACCCGTTCCTCGTCGGGGGCGCCGTGAAGGCCGCGATCGCGGCCGGCCTGCTCGCCGGCCTCTGGCGGTCCGTCAGCCGTCGCTGAGGCGTCGGCAGCCGCTGCCCGTCCCTCGACGGTCCTGCGACAGTCGGCGCCGCCCGCGGTGATCTTCTGCCAGGGGGGTACGGAGCCCGGCATGAGCAACGTGCAGCAGGCAGGCAGGTCGGAGACGGCGCGCAAGGTGGTGCTGGCCGGGTGGGCCGCGAAGGGCGTCGTCTACCTCGCGCTGGCCTACCTCGTGCTGCAGATGGCCCTCGGCTCCTCCTCGCAGGAGGCGAGCACCACCGGGGCGCTCCAGAAGATCGCCGAGACCGCACCGGGCAAGCTGACGCTCGTCGTGCTCGGCGTGGGGCTGCTCGCCTTCGCGGTCGGGCGCGTCCTGGAGGTGACCACGCTGGCCGGTCCGCAGATCGACGGCAAGGACAAGGTCGTGGCGGCGGTGCTGACCGTCGTCTACACCGCGCTGGCCCTGACCGCCTTCAGCATCGTCGGCCTCACCGGCAGCAGCTCGGGCGGCTCGGGCGGCGGCAGCGCCGAGGAGCAGGGGTCCGACTTCCTGTTCGGCCTGCCGGGAGGGCGCTACTGGGTCGGGCTGCTCGGGCTCGTCGTGATCGCCGTCGGCGTGCACTCGGCCGTCAAGGGCGCGAAGCAGGACTTCCTGCCGACGCTGCGCACCGGCGAGATGTCGTCAGGCATGCGCACGGCGTCGACCCGGATCGGGACCGCCGCCTACCTCACCAAGGGCGCGATCCTCGCCCTGGTCGGCTACTTCTTCGTCGCCGCCGCGGTGACCTACGACCCCGACGAGGCGAAGGGGCTCGACGCCGCGCTGCGTGAGGTGGCCCAGCAGTCCTGGGGCCAGGTCGTCCTCGTCGTCGTCGCCGTCGGCCTGCTGGCGTACGCGCTGTTCGCCTTCGTCGAGGCGCGCTACCGCGACGTGGGGTCCAGCGCCTCCGGGACCGCGTGAGCCCGGGCCGGCGGGGCCGAGAAGTCGCCGGCGGCTGAGCGCAGCTCGGCGAGGACCCGGACGAGGGTGCCCAGCCGGCGCCGGGGCAGCCCCGGCTGCTCGAACACCTCGGGGTTGAGCCGCGCCGTGGCCTCCAGCGCCAGCTCGCGACCCGCAGGGGTGATCTCCACCAGCGCGCTGCGGCCGTCGGTGGGGTGCGGGCGGCGGACCACGAGCCCGGCGGTCTCCAACCGGTCGACCGCGTTGGTCACGCTGGTCGGGTGCACCTGCAGTCGCAGGCTGGCCTTCGTCACGGGCAGCGCTCCGCTGCGGGTGAAGTGGAGCAGCATGAGCAGCTCGTAGCGGGCGAACGTCAGCCCCATCGGGCGCAGCACCCCGTCGACCCGCGCCTGCATGAGCTGGTGCGCGCGCATCACCGACGTGACCGCGGCCATGCCCTCCGCAGCCTCGGCCCAGCCGTGCGCCTCCCAGTTCAGGCGGGCCTCGTCGACGGGGTCGAAGGGCAGCGACGCGGACTCCGCCACCGGCTAGACGTTGCGGCGGTACTGGCCGCCGACCTCGAAGAACGCCTCGCTGATCTGCCCGAGCGAGCACGAGCGCACGGCGGTCATCAGCGCCTCGAAGACGTTGCCGCCCGAGGTGGCGGCGGCCTGCAGCTGCGCCAGCGCGGCCGGCGCCTCCGCGCGGTGCGCCTCCTGGAAGGCCGCCAGCCGGTCGAGCTGGGACTGCTTCTCGGCCTCGGTCGCGCGGGCCAGCTCGACGGTGTGCGGCGCCTCGTCAGTGGCCTCGGCGACGAAGGTGTTGACGCCGATGATCGGCAGCGACCCGTCGTGCTTCTTGTGCTCGTAGAGCATCGACTCGTCCTGGATGCGGCCGCGCTGGTAGCCGGTCTCCATCGCGCCGAGGACGCCGCCGCGCGCAGCGATCTTGTCGAACTCCTCGAGCACCGCGGCCTCGACCAGGTCGGTGAGCTCGTCGACGACGAACGACCCCTGCAGCGGGTTCTCGTTCTTCGACAGCCCCCACTCCTGGTCGATGATCATCTGGATGGCGAGTGCGCGACGGACCGACTCGTCGGTCGGGGTCGTCACGGCCTCGTCGTAGGCGTTGGTGTGCAGGCTGTTCGCGTTGTCGTAGAGCGCGCACAGCGCCTGCAGCGTGGTGCGGATGTCGTTGAAGTCCATCTCCTGCGCGTGCAGGGACCGGCCGGACGTCTGCACGTGGTACTTCAGCATCTGCGAGCGCTCCGACGCGCCGTAGCGGTCGCGCATCGCCACCGCCCAGATGCGCCGGGCCACGCGGCCCGAGCACGGTGTACTCCGCGTCCATGCCGTTGGAGAAGAAGAACGACAGGTTCGGCGCGAAGTCGTCGATCGACATGCCGCGCGCGAGATAGGCCTCCACGTAGGTGAACCCGTTCGCCAGCGTGAACGCCAGCTGGCTCAGCGGGTTCGCCCCGGCCTCGGCGATGTGGTAGCCGGAGATGCTGACGGAGTAGAAGTTCCGGACCCGGTTCTCGACGAAGTACTGCTGGATGTCGGCCATGGCGCGCAGCGCGAACTCGGTCGAGAAGATGCAGGTGTTCTGGCCCTGGTCCTCCTTGAGGATGTCGGCCTGGACCGTCCCGCGGACGTTCGCGAGCACCCAGGCGCGCAGCTCGTCCGGGTCGGCGTCGGGCTGCTCCTCCAGCTGCTGGTCGATCGCGGTGTTGAGGAACATCGCCAGGATCGCCGGCGCCGGGCCGTTGATGGTCATCGACACCGACGTGCTCGGCGAGCACAGGTCGAAGCCGTCGTACAGCACCTTCATGTCGTCGAGCGTCGCGATCGACACCCCGGACGTGCCGACCTTGCCGTAGATGTCGGGGCGCGGGTCGGGGTCGCGGCCGTAGAGCGTGACCGAGTCGAAGGCCGTGGACAGGCGGGTCGCCGGGTTGCCGGCGGACAGCACCTTGAAGCGGCGGTTGGTGCGGAACGCGTCGCCCTCGCCGGCGAACATGCGCGCCGGCGCCTCGCCCTCGCGCTTGAACGGGAAGACGCCTGCGGTGAAGGGGAAGTGGCCGGGCAGGTTCTCGCTGCGCAGGAAGCGCACCAGGTCGCCGTGGCCGGTCAGCCGCGGCAGCGCGACGCGCGGGACCTTGCTGCCCGACAGCGTCTCCCGGGTCAGCGCGATGCGGATCTCCTTGTCGCGCACGGTGTAGGCGAGCTCGTCGCCGGTGTGCTCCTCGACCCGCGCCGGCCAGGTCGCGAGCAGGTCCTCGACGTCGGGCGCGAGCACCACCTGCGCGAGCAGCGCGTCGATCTCGGCGCCGTCCTGCACGAGCTCGCGGGTGGTGGTGAGCGCCTGCCGGCGCTGCGCCCGCTCGGCCTGCTCGGCGGTGGTGCGGTGGTAGTCGCGCACCGTCGCGGCGATGTCGGCGAGGTAGCGCTCGCGGGCGGCCGGCAGCACGCTGGTCAGCCCGGTCGAGGTGCGCGTCGTGACGCGCGGCAGGACGCCCTCGGTGGCCGGGAGCCCCTTCTCGGCCAGCCGGTCGCGCAGGTGCTGGTAGAGCGCGGTGACGCCGTCGTCGGCGAAGCGGGCCGCGCTGGTGCCGAAGACCGGCATGTCCTCCCAGCTGCTCCCGAACGCCTCGCGGTTGCGGACGACCTGGCGGGCGACGTCGCGGCGGGCGTCCTCCGAGCCGCGGCGCTCGAACTTGTTGATGGCGATGACGTCTGCGGCGTCGAGCATGTCGATCTTCTCGAGCTGCGAGGCGGCGCCGTACTCCGCCGTCATGACGTAGAGCGCGACGTCGCAGTACTGGCCGATGGTGGCGTCGCCCTGCCCGATGCCCGGCGTCTCGACGACGACGAGGTCGTAGCCCGCGGTCTTGCACGCGGCGATGGCGTCGGCCAGGTGCTCCGGCACGGCGCTGCTGGACCCGCGGGTCGCCATCGAGCGGAAGAAGACCCGGTCGCCGTGCAGGGAGTTCATCCGGATGCGGTCGCCGAGCAGCGCGCCGCCGCCCCGGCGACGGGTCGGGTCGACGGCGATCACGGCGACGCGGAGCTTGTCCTCCTGGTCCAGGCGCAGCCGCCGCAGCAGCTCGTCGGTGAGGGAGGACTTGCCGGAGCCGCCGGTGCCGGTGATGCCGAGCACCGGGACCCGCGGGGTGCCGTCGTGCACCGCCGCGGCCAGCTCGGGTGAGCGGCCGGCCTCCAGCACGGTGAGCGCGCGGGCGAGCACCGCCTGGCCGCCGGCCCGCAGGTCAGCGGCCGACGGGGCGTCGGCGGCGAGGTCGACGTCGCACGCCTCGACGAGCGTGTTGATCATGCCGGCCAGGCCGAGGCGCTGACCGTCCTCGGGCGCGAAGATGCGCACCCCGCGGCTGCGCAGCAGCGCGATCTCCTCCGGGACGATGACGCCGCCGCCGCCGCCGAAGACCTGCACGTGGCCGGCGCCGGCCTCGGCGAGCCGCTCGACCAGGTAGGAGAAGTACTCGACGTGGCCGCCCTGGTAGGAGGAGACCGCGACGCCCTGGACGTCCTCCTGCACCGCCGCGGTGACGACCTCCTCGACGCTGCGGTCGTGGCCGAGGTGCACGACCTCGGCGCCCTGGCTCTGCAGCACCCGCCGCATGATGTTGATCGAGGCGTCGTGCCCGTCGAACAGGCTGGCCGCCGTCACGAAGCGGACGGGGTGGGTCGGCACGTGCAGGTCCATCGCGGGTCTCCTCGGGCGGTGACGAGCTCCCAAGGTAGCTGGACGTCCTCGTACTTGGCTAGGGCCCCGACGCTCAGGCCACCGGCACGATGTCCGGCGCGCCGAGGCGTGCGGCGTCGGCCGTGGAGTCGTCGGGCTGCGCCTGCGCGTCGCGCTCGGCGGCGACCCGGCCGAGGTAGTGCTCGACCTCGCGGGCCCGCTGCTCGGCGCTCCAGCCGAGCACGTCGCCCATCAGCTCGGCCACGACCGGCGCGGCGTCCACGCCGCGGTCCCACGACTCGATCGAGATGCGGGTGCGCCGGGCCAGCACGTCGTCCAGGTGCAGGGCCCCCTCGTGGGCGGCCGAGTGCACCACCTCGGCCCGCAGGTAGTCGTCGCTGCTCGGCAGCGGCTCGCCGAGCGACGGGTCCTCCGCGACGAGGGCCAGGACGTCGTGCACGAGCGAGCCGTAGCGCCGCAGCAGGTGCTCGATCCGCGCGACGTGCAGGCCGCTGCTGTCGGCGAGCGCGTGCCGGCGGTTCCACAGCGCCTTCCAGCCGTCGGCGCCGACCAGGGGCACGTCCTGGGTCACGCACGCCGCGGTCACGCCGTCCATCGCCCGCACGGCCTCGTCGACGGCGTCCTTGCGCCATGACGCGGTAGGTCGTGTACTTGCCGCCCGCGACGACGACCAGCCCGGGGACGGGGTGGCCGACCAGGTGCTCGCGGGACAGCTTGCTGGTCTGCTCGGACTCGCCGTGCAGCAGCGGCCGCAGCCCCGCGTAGACGCCGACGACGTCCTCGGGCGCCAGCGGCGCGGCCAGCACCTTGTTGACCTCGTCGAGCAGGTAGCGGACGTCGCGCGCGCTCACCGCGGGGTGGCTCTTGTCCAGCGCCCAGTCGGTGTCGGTCGTGCCCAGGATCCAGTGCCGCCCCCACGGGATGACGAACAGCACGCTCGTCTCGGTGCGCAGGATCATCCCGGACTCCGACGAGATCCGGTCGCGAGGGACGAGGAGGTGCACGCCCTTGGACGCGCGCACGTGGAACTGCCCGCGGGTCTGGGCGAGCGCCTGCGTCTCGTCGGTCCACACACCGGTGGCGTTGACCACCTGCTGGGCGCGCACGTCGAACGTGCGGCCCGACTCGAGGTCCTTCACCTTCGCGCCGGTCACCCGCTCGCCCTCGCGCAGCAGCCCGACGACGCGCACCCGGTTCGCGCACGCGGCGCCGTACGCCGCGGCGGTGCGCACGATGTTCATGGTGTGGCGGGCGTCGTCGACCTGGGCGTCCCAGTACTGCACCGCGCCGACGAGCGCGTCCGGCGCGAGGGCCGGTGCGATGCGGCGCGCGGCCCGGCGCGACAGGTGCCGGTGCCGCGGCAGCGAGGGGCCGCTGCCGAGCACGGCGGCCAGCCCGTCGTACAGCGCGATGCCCGCACCGACGTACGGCCGCTCCCACCCGCGGCCGGTCAGCGGGTAGAGGAACGGGACCGGGCGCACGAGGTGCGGGGCCAGCCGGTTGAGCAGCAGCGAGCGCTCGCGCAGGGCCTCGGCCACGAGCCGGAAGTCGAGCATCTCGAGGTAGCGCAGGCCGCCGTGCACGAGCTTGCTCGAGCGGCTGGAGGTGCCGCTGGCCCAGTCCCGCGCCTCGACCAGGCCCACGCTCAGCCCGCGCGTCGCGGCGTCGAGCGCCGCGCCGGCGCCGACCACGCCGCCGCCGATGACGAGGACGTCCAGCACCTGCGCCTCGAGCTGGACGAGGGCGGCGGCGCGGGCCTGCGGACCGAGGGAGGAGCTGGGCACGTCAGCGGGTCTCGCCGGCCGGGGGCATGCCGGCCAGCGTAGGCGCGGGCGGCTCACAGCCGTTCCACAGCCGATCCCGACCGCGTTGCCAGGCGGCGCTCGCAGGGTGGTGCCACGGCAGGCCGACGGGGCCGGCCAGGACGAGGAGGAACCTCATGCGCACGAAGCTCGCCACCGCCGCCCTCGCGGGCGCCCTGGGCCTGACCGGCGTCGCCGGCGCCGCCCTGCTCGTGCCGGCGGTGTCGTACGCCGCGACCGGTGACAGCACCGCGCTCGCCGAGCGCGTCACCTCGCTGAAGGAGGCGCTCGCCGGCCTGGTCACCGACGGCACCCTCACGCAGGCGCAGGCCGACACCGTCGCGAGCACGCTGGCGGAGGCGGCGCCGCTGCACGGCCAGGGCCGGCACGGCGGCGGGCCCGGCGACATGCTCGGGCACGGCGGACCCGGTCATGGCGGCCGCGGTGGCGGCCTCGACCTGTCCGTCGCGGCCGAGGCCCTCGGCGTGACGGAGGAGGAGCTGCGGGCCGCCGGCGAGGACGGGAAGACCCTGGCCGACGTCGCCGCCGAGCAGGGCGTCGAGCAGGGCGTCCTCGTCGACGCGCTCGTCGCCGCGGCGCAGGAGCGCCTGGCCACCGCCGTCGAGGAGGGCCGGATCACGCAGGAGCAGGCCGACGACCGGGCCGAGGACCTCGAGGCCCGCATCACCGACCGGCTCGACGACGTCCCGCTGCCGGGCGGCCGGGGGCACGGCCCCCGGGGCTGACCGGCGTCAGCCGCCGGACGGCGCGAGCGCCGGGTCGGGCTGTCCGGCGGCCTCCGGCGGGGAGCCCGGCGCGGGCTCGAGCTCGGCGACCTGCTGGCGGAAGTAGCGGATGACGACGGCCACGACGGAGACGACGGGGACCGCGAGGAAGGCGCCGACGATGCCGGCCAGCGTCCCGCCGGCGGCGACCGCGAGGATCACCACGGCAGGGTGCAGGTCGAGGGTGCGCCCGACGAGGATCGGCTGCAGGACGTTGCCCTCCAGCTGCTGCACCACCAGGACGAGGACCACGACGATGACGGCCGCCGTCACGCCGTTGGTGACCAGCGCGACCAGAGCGGCCAGAGCACCGCTGACGACCGCACCGATGATGGGGATGAACGCGCCGAAGAAGACGAGCACCGCCAGCGGCAGGGCGAGCGGCACGCCGAGCACGGCCAGCCCGATCCCGATGAAGACGGCGTCGACCAGGCCCACGGCGGCCTGCGCCTTGATGAAGCCCGACAGCGTGACCCACGAGCGCTGGGCGATCGCGGAGACGTGCGGTGCGGCGCGCGGCCCCACGAGACCGCCCAGCCAGGGCAGGAACTTCGGTCCGTCCTTGAGGTAGAAGAAGCACAGCACCAGCGACAGCAGCCCGGTGATGAGCAGCGACCCGGCCGCGACGGCGCCGCTGAGGACCCGGCCGGCGATGTCCTGGGCGTTGGCCTGCAGCTCGCCGATGACGTTGTCGACGGTCGCACCGATCTCCTCCTCGCCGAGGTTGAAGGGCGGACCGGTCAGACCTTCCTGCAGCTCGCCCAGACCGGCGGTCACCTGGTCGGCGAGCTCCTGGGCCTGACCGGTGACCTGCGGGGCCAGACCTCCGACCACGCCCACGAGCAGCAGCAGCGCGACGAGCAGCACCCCGATGGCGGCCAGGGCCGCGGGCACCCCCCGCCGGCGCAGGAAGCGCACCGGCGGCCACAGGACGGTCGCGAGGAGCAGGGCCAGCAGGATCGGCAGCAGGACGACCCAGAGCTTGCCGGCGATGTAGCCGATGACCACGACGGCCAGGACGATGAGCAGGAACCGCGGCGCTGGCCACGGCCAGGCGCGCCCACGCGTGGCCCAGCAGGGCCTCGCGCCGCTGCGAGACCTCCGGCACCTCGCGGTCGGGCGGCGGGCCGGCAGCCACGGCGTCGGCCTCGGTGCGCGCGGGGTCGTCCTCGACGACGTCTTCGGAGGTCACGCGCGCATCCTGCCCCGTCGCGGGTGCAGGATGCGCCGAGCAGCTGCGTGTGTGTCCGGGCGGCTGCAAGGGGGAGGTGCGCTGGGTGACGACCTCCCTGGGACTGCCCGACGGCGTGCGCCTGTGCCTGTTCGACCTGGACGGCGTGCTCACCGACACCGCGGCCGTCCACACGGTCGCCTGGAAGGCGATGTTCGACGAGTTCCTCCTCGCCCGGGACCCGGACAGCCGCCCGTTCGACGCCGTCGAGGACTACCGGCGCTACGTCGACGGCAAGCCGCGCGCGGACGGCGTGCGCTCCTTCCTCCAGTCGCGCGGGATCGCGCTGCCGGACGGCGATCTCGACGACGGCCCGCAGCAGGAGACGGTGCACGGCCTCGGACGGCGCAAGAACGACCAGCTGCTCGCCACGATCGAGCGCGACGGGGTGGAGGTCTTCCCGCGGTCGGTCCGCTACGTGGAGGCGGTGCGGGAGGCGGGTCTGCGCACGGCCGTCGTCTCCTCCAGCGCCAACACCCAGCAGGTGCTGGAGGTGACAGGCCTGGCCCCCTTGATGGACCTGCGCGTCGACGCCCTGGTCGCGCGGGCGAACGGGTTGGCCGGCAAGCCGGCCCCGGACACCTTCCTGCACGCCGCCGCGCAGCTCGGTGGAGGCCCTGACGACGCCGCGGTCTTCGAGGACGCCCTCGCCGGCGTGCAGTCCGGCGTGGCCGGGGGCTTCGCGTCCGTCGTCGGCGTCGACCGGCTGGGCCAGGCCGACGGCGCTGCGCGAGGCCGGCGCGCACCGCGTGGTGCGCGAGCTCGACGAGCTGCTGGAGGCGCCGGAAGGGCCCGTGAGGGAGCGCCGTGAGGACTGAGGACGACTTCCCGGTCGAGCCGTGGGCCCTGCGCGAGCCGCACCTGCAGCTGGACCGGCTCGCGCGCACCGAGTCGCTCCTGGCCGTCTCCAACGGGCACATCGGCCTGCGCGGCAACCTCGACGAGGGCGACCCGCACGTGCTGCCCGGCAGCTACCTCAACTCGGTGTTCGAGCTGCGCCCGCTGCCGTACGCCGAGAGCGGCTACGGCTACCCGGAGTCCGGGCAGTCGGTCATCAACGTCACCAACGGCAAGCTGGTCCGGCTGCTCGTGGACGACGAGCCCTTCGACGTGCGCTACGGCAAGCTGGGCCGGCACGAGCGCTGCCTGGACTTCCGCGCCGGCCTGCTGGACAGGCAGGTCGAGTGGGTCTCACCCGCCGGCCAGGAGGTGCAGCTGCGCAGCCGGCGCATGGTCTCGCTGACCCAGCGCTCGATCGTGGCGCTCTGCTACGAGGTCGAGCCGGTGGGGGACGCAGCCCGTGTCGTCGTGCAGTCCGAGCTCGTCGCCGACGAGGAGCTCGTCGAGCTCGCGAAGGGCGACCCGCGCGCCGCCGCGGCGCTGGCCCACCCGCTGGTCGCGGAGGAGTCCTACGCCCAGGGCACCGCCGCGCACCTGGTCCACCGCACCAAGCACAGCGCCATCCGCGTCGCCGCCGCGATGGAGCACCTGGTCACGGCGCCCGAGGGCGTCGAGGTCGAGGTGCGCGCCGACGCCGTGGACGACTGGGCCCGCACCACCTTCACCGCCCTGCTCCAGCCCGGCCAGCGGCTGCGCGTGGTGAAGATCGTGTCGTACGGCTGGTCCCGCCAGCGCTCCCTGCCCGCCGTGCGGGACCAGGTGGCGGCGGCGCTCACCGCGGCCTGCGCGACCGGCTGGGAGGCCCTGCTCGAGGAGCAGCGCGGCTACCTGGACGCCTTCTGGGACCGCGCCGACGTGGAGGTCGACGGGGACCCGGAGCTGCAGCAGGCGGTCCGCTTCGGCCTGTTCCACGTGCTGCAGTCCGCCGCGCGCGCCGAGCAGCGGCCGATTGCCGGCGAAGGGGCTGACCGGACCGGGCTACGACGGCCACGCCTTCTGGGACACCGAGACGTTCGTCCTGCCGGTCCTGACGCACACCACTCCGGCTGCGGCGGCGGACGCCCTGCGGTGGCGGCACGGCACGCTCGACAAGGCGCGCGACCGCGCCGCCACCCTCGGCCTGTCCGGCGCGGCCTTCCCCTGGCGCACCATCAACGGCGACGAGTGCTCGGGCTACTGGCCGGCGGGGACGGCGGCGTTCCACATCAACGCCGACATCGCCGACGCGCTGGTGCGGCACGTCGCCGCCACCGGTGACGTCGACCTGGAGCGCGAGATCGGCGTCGACCTGCTGGTGCACACCGCGCGGCTCTGGCTGTCGCTGGGCCACCGCACGATGAGCGGGGCGTTCCGGCTGGACGGCGTCACCGGTCCCGACGAGTACAGCGCCATCGCCGACAACAACGTCTTCACCAACCTCATGGCGGCCCGCAACCTGCGCTCCGCCGCCGACGTCGCCGTGCGCCACCCGGACCTCGCCGCGCTGCTCGGGGTCGGCGCCGAGGAGGCGGCGGCCTGGCGAGACGCCGCGGCCGCGATGCACGTGCCGTACGACGAGCAGCTCGGGGTGCACCCGCAGTCGGAGGGGTTCACCGACCACGCGGCCTGGGACTTCGCCGGCACCGATCCTGCGGAGTACCCGCTCATGCTGCACTTCCCGTACTTCCAGCTCTACCGGCACCAGGTGGTCAAGCAGGCCGACCTGGTGCTGGCGATGCAGCTGTGCGGCGACGCGTTCACGCCCGAGCAGAAGCGCCGCAACGTCGACTACTACGAGCCGCTCACCGTGCGGGACTCCTCCCTGTCGTCGGCGACGCAGGCCGTCCTCGCCGCCGAGGTCGGCTACCTGTCCCTGGCGTACGACTACGCCGCCGAGGCCGCGCTGATGGACCTGCGGGACCTGCACGACAACACCGCCGGCGGGCTGCACATGGCGTCGCTGGCCGGCGGGTGGACCGCGCTGGTCAACGGCTTCGGCGGGATGCGCGACTCCGGCGGGCGGCTGTCCTTCCGACCGGCCCTGCCGGAGGGCATCGACCGGCTGGCCTTCCGCATCGTGCGCCGGGGTCGGGTGCTGCTCGTCGAGGTCGAGCAGCACGCGGTGACCTACTCGCTGGTCAGCGGCGACGAGCCGCTGGTCGTGCGGCACCAGGACGAGGACGTGGAGGTCCGCCCGGGTGAGGCCGTGCAGCGCCCGCTCCAGCGGCGGCCGGACGGCACGCCGCCGCACCAGCCGGCCGGTCGGGCGCCCGCCCGGCGGCGGCGCGGCTGACCCTGCCTCTGGCACAGTCGCGTCGTGGCGCAGGCGACGTGGCAGCGGGTGCAGCACTCCTCCTCGAGCCTGAGCAGCCGCTGCGTGCGGGCGATGGAGGAGCTGCCCTGGTTCGGCGCGCTGCCGCCCGAGCAGCGGTCCTACGTCGGACTGGTCCTGCAGGCCGGCCTGTCGACCTTCGCCGAGTGGCTGCGGTCGCCCGGGGAGCCGCTCCCGGTCGGGCCGGAGGTCTTCGCCGCCGCCCCTCGCGAGCTGGCGCGCTCGGTGAACCTCAAGCAGACCGTGCAGCTGATCCGCATCGCCGTCGGCGTCGTCGAGGACGCGGTGCCGTCGCTGGCCGCACCGGGTGACGAGGCGGTGCTGGCCGAGGCGGTGCTGCGCTACTCCCGCGAGCTGGCCTTCGCCGCCGCCGACGTCTACGCCTCGGCCGCAGAGTCCCGCGGCGCCTGGGACGCGCGGGTGGAGGCGGGGGTCGTCGACGCGCTGGTGCGCGGCCACGCGGGGGAGCTGACGCTGTCGCGGGCGGCCTCGCTGGGGTGGAACCGCGTCGACTGGGTCGTGGCGCTGGCGGCGCCCGCCCCGGTCGACCTCGACCTGCCCCAGCTGCGGGCGGGGGCGCGGCACAGCGGCCTGTCGCTGCTCAGCGGCGAGGCCTCGGCCGCGCTCGTCCTCGTCGTCGGCGGCACCACCTCGGTGCAGCGGGCGGTCTCGCAGCTGGTGGCCGCCCTGCCACCGGCTCCGGTCGTGGTCGGGCCGGTCGTGGAGGAGCTGTCCGCGGCCGCGCCCTCGGTCCAGGAGGCGCTCGCGGGGCTGGCGGCCGTGCGGGCCTGGCCGCAGGCGCCGCGACCCGTCCGGGCCAGCGACCTGCTGGCCGAGCGGGTGGTGCTGGGCGAGGAGGCCGCCCGGCGTCGGCTGCTGGAGGAGGTCCACATGCCGCTGGAGGCGGCGGGCGGCGACCTGCTGGCCACCGCGGCGGCCTACCTGGAGGGCGGCGGGTCGGTCGAGGGCACCGGTCGCGCGCTGTTCCTGCACCCGAACACCGTGCGGTACAGGCTCAAGAAGCTCGCGGAGGTCACCGGCCTCGACCTCACCGACCCGCGACAGGGGCTGGTCGTCCGCCTCGCGCTGCTGGTGGGCCGCACGACGAATTTCGTAGGTTTCCCACAACACCTGCTCGGGTTCTCCGTCCGAGCCGCACGCGGGCTACCGGCCGGTACTCGGGCAGGCTCGATCGGCGTGCTCCTCCTCCTCTCGCCCGGTCAGGGCTCCCAGGCTCCTGGCCTGCTCACGCCGTGGCTCGGCCTGCCCGGTGCCGTCGACGCCGTCTCCCGCTGGTCCGCGCTCACCGACCTCGACCTGCTCGAGCTCGGCACGAGCGCGCCGGCCGACGCCGTCCGCCGCACCGAGGTCGCCCAGCCGCTGCTCACCGCCGCCGCCCTGCTGAGCGGCCGCGCGCTGCTGGGCGAGGGCAGCCCCGACCTGGTCTGCGGGCACAGCGTCGGCGAGCTGTCGGCGCTCGCGCTCGCCGGCGTGCTGACCGACGACGAGGCGGTCCTGCTCGCCGCCGGTCGCGGCCGGCTCATGGCCGAGGCCGCCGCGCGTGCGCCCGACCGGCATGGCCGCGCTGCTCGGCGGCTCCGCGCTCGACGAGGCCGACGTGACCGCCGCGGGGCTGCAGGTCGCCACCGTCAACGTCGCCGGCCAGGTCGTCGTCGGCGGGCCGCTGGAGGCGCTCGACGCGTGGACGCCGGCCAACGGCGCGCGGGTCCGCCGCCTCGACGTCGCCGGGGCGTTCCACACCGAGGCGATGGCGCCCGCCGTCCCCGGCCTCACCGCGCTGGTCGCGCGACCTCGAGCCGCGCGACGCCGCCTGCGACGTCGTGGCCAACGCCGACGGCGCCCGCCTGCGCGACGGCCGCGAGCTGCTCGACCGGCTGGTCGCCCAGCTCACCCGCCCGGTCCGCTTCGACCTGTGCCTGGCCGCGGTCGGCGACGCCACCCGCGCCGTCGAGCTCGCACCCGGCCGGCGTGCTCGCCGCGCTGGTGAAGCGCGCCCTGCCCGACCTCCCGGTCACGACGCTCAAGACCGACGCCGACCTGGCGGTGAGCGCGTGAGGGGCGCGGCGCTCCTCGGCCTCGGGTCGCACCGGCCCGCGCACCGCGAGGACAACTTCGCCATCGCCGAGCGCACCGGCTCGAGCGACGAGTGGATCCGCGAGCGCAGCGGCATCGTCACGCGCGGCGTCGCCGCCGACGACGAGTCGACCGTCGACATGGCGGTCAGCGCCGGCGGCAAGGCGCTGGCCGCAGCGGGCGTCGACGCCCGCGACGTCGGCCTCGTCCTGCTCGCCACCTGCTCCATGCCCGGCCCGCTGCCCGGCGGCAGCCCCGAGGTCGCCCACCGGCTCGGTGCCGTCGACGCCGGTGCGTCCGACATCGGCGCCGGCTGCGCCGGTTTCACCTACGCCCTCGCCCTGGCGGCCGACACGGTCCGCGCCGGCAGCGCCGAGCACGTGCTCGTCATCGGCTCCGAGAAGCTCATGCCGATGGTCGACCCCGACGACCGCGGCACGGCGTTCCTGTTCGGCGACGGCGCCGGCGCGGCGGTCGTCGGACCCAGCTGAGACCGACGGCATCGGCCGCGTCGTCTGGGCCCACGACGGCGGGCAGTACGAGCGCCTGGTCATCGACGGCTCGCCGCTGCGGCTCAAGATGGACGGCCGCGCGATCTACCGCTGGGCGACCACGACGCTGCCCGGCCTCGCCCGCAAGGCGTGCGCCCAGGCCGGCATCGAGCCGGCCGAGCTCGCGGCGTTCGTGCCGCACCAGGCCA
Source organism: uncultured Actinomycetota bacterium (assembly GCA_963844295.1). Lineage (GTDB taxonomy): Bacteria > Actinomycetota > Actinomycetes > Mycobacteriales > SCTD01 > SCTD01. The sequence goes on from CAWJNR010000002.1 coordinate 514,338, forward strand.
ACCTGCGCATCACCGAGTCGGTCGTGAAGGCGCTCGCCCTGCCCGACTCCGTCGTCATCGCCCGCGACGTCGTCGACAGCGGCAACACCAGCGCGGCCTCCGTGCCGCTCGCGCTCACCCGCCTGCGTCGAGGAGGGCGCGGTGCGCCGCGGCGACCCGGTCCTGCTCCTCGGCTTCGGCGCCGGGCCTCACCGCCGCCGGGACCGGTCGTCCGCTGCCCCTAGTCCTGCCGCACCCCCACCCCCACCCAGAGCAACGAGGAGTCCCCATGACCACTGCATCCACCCTGACCCGCGCCGAGCTGCTCGCCGGCCTCGCCGAGGTCCTCGAGGAGGTCGCCGGCACCCCGGCCGACAAGGTCGTCCCCGAGGCCACCTTCGACGGCGACCTCGACGTCGACTCGCTCACCATGGTCGAGGTCGTCGTGGCCTGCGAGGAGCGCTTCGACGTCCGCATCCCGGACGAGGCCCTCGAGGGCCTGCGCACCGTCGGCGACGCCGTCGACTTCATCTCCGGCGCCGCCAAGTGACCTCAGCCTCGCCGCGCTCCGCGGCCGTCACGGGCCTCGGCGCCCTCACCCCGCTCGGTCCCGACGTCGCCGCGCTCGAGGAGGGGCTGCTGAGCGGCCGCTCCGGCGTGCGGCTGCTCGACGAGCCGGAGTTCGCCGACCTGCCCGCGCGGCTGGCCGCCACCGTCGACCTCGACGGCCGGCTGGAGCGGGTCGAGGCGCGCACGCTCGACCGCGTCCAGCAGGTGGCGCTCGTCGCCGCCCGCGAGGCCTGGGCCGACGCGGGCAGCCCCGACGTCGACGCCCGAGCGGCTCGCCGTCGTCATCGGCTCCGGCATCGGCGGCGCGCTGACGATCCTCGGCCAGGACGAGGTCCTGCGCGAGAAGGGCCCGCGCCGGGTCAGCCCGCACCTGGTCCCGATGCTCATGCCGAACGGCCCGGCCGCCACGGTCGGCCTCGAGATCGGCGCGCGCGCCGGGGTGCACTGCCCCGTCAGCGCCTGCGCGTCCGGCGCCGAGGCGCTCGCCGTCGCGCTGGAGCTGCTGCGCTCCGGCCGCGCCGACGTCGTCGTCGCCGGCGGCGCGGAGGCCTGCGTGCACCCGCTGCCGCTGGCCGGCTTCGCCCAGATGCGCGCGCTGTCCACCCGGCACGACGAGCCCGCAGGCGCGCCAGCCGCCCGTACGACAAGGGCCGCGACGGGTTCGTGCTCGGCGAGGGCGCCGGCGTCCTCGTGCTCGAGACCGAGGAGCACGCCGCCGCCCGCGGCGCCACGCGTCCACGCGCCACCTCGCCGGCGCCGGCCTGGCCAGCGACGCCCACCACGTCACCGCCCCGGACCCCTCCGGCGCGGGCGCCGCCCGCAGCATCACCGCCGCCCTGCGCGACGCCGGCCTCGACGGCCACCGACATCGGCCACGTCAACGCGCACGCCACCTCGACCCCGCTCGGCGACCTCGCCGAGGCGCGGGCGCTGCACGCCGCGCTCGGCGACCACCGCCCGCCGGTCACCGCCACCAAGTCGTGCACCGGCCACCTGCTCGGCGCGGCCGGCGCCGTCGAGGCCATCGCCGCCGTGCTCGCGCTGCGGTCCGGCGTGGTGCCGGCCATCCGCAACCTCGACGACCCCGACGACGAGGCCGACGTCGACGCCGTGCGGACCGTCCCGCGCGAGCACGCGCACGACGTCGCGCTGTCGACGTCGTTCGGCTTCGGCGGTCACGACGTCTCCCTGGTGCTGACCCGATGACGAGCATGCTCACCCGACCCGCTGGCGCCGGCACGGCCTCCCAGGCCCGCGCCCGGCTCGACGCGCTGCTCGACAGCCCGCACGTCATCGAGCGACGCCGACGGCGTCGTCGTCGCACGCGGCCGGGTCGGCGGCACCGAGGTCATCGCCTTCGCCACCGACGCCACGGTGCAGGGCGGCGCGCTCGGCGACGGCCAGCTGCCGCGCGATCGCGGACGCCACCGACCGCGCCGTCGCGCGAGGGCGTGCCGGTCATCGGCGTCTGGCACTCCGGCGGCGCCCGGCTGCGCGAGGGCGTCAGCGGCCTCGACGCCGTCGCCCGCGTCTTCGCCGCGCAGGTCCGCGCCAGCGGCCGGGTGCCGCAGATCTCGCGTGGTGCTCGGCCCGGCCGCCGGCGGCGCGGCGTACGGCCCGGCGCTCACCGACGTCGTCGTCATGGGGCCGGACGGTCGCGTGCTCGTCACCGGCCCGGACGTCGTCCGCAAGGTGACCGGCCAGGACGTCGACGCCGAGCGCCTCGGCGGTCCCGACACGCACTCCCGCAGCGGCGTCGTGCACGTGCACGCCGACAGCGAGGCCGACGCGCTCCACCGCGCGCGCGTGCTGGTCGACCTGCTCGGTCGGCCGGGCACCGTCGACCCGCCGGCGCACCGACGGCCCCGACCCGGGCGCGCTCGTCCCGAGCGAGCACCGCCTGGCGTACGACGTGCGCCCGGTCGTCAGCGCGGTCCTCGACCCCGGCACCTTCGTCGAGCTGCAGGACGGCTGGGCGCGCAACGTCGTCACCGGCCTCGGCCGGCTCGGCGGGCGCACCGTCGGCGTCGTCGCGAACAACCCGATCCGCATGGCCGGCTGCCTCGACGCGACCAGCGGCGACAAGGCCGGCCGGTTCGTGCAGTGGTGCGACGCGCACGGCGTGCCGCTGGTCTTCCTCGTCGACGTGCCGGGCTACCTGCCGGGCGTCGGGCAGGAGGACGCCGGTGTCGTCCGGCGCGGCGCGAAGCTGCTGCACGCCTACGCCGCGTGCGTCGTCCCGCGGCTGACCGTCGTGCTGCGCAAGAGCTTCGGCGGCGCGTTCATCGCCATGGGCAGCAAGGGCCTGGGCGCCGACCGCGTCTTCGCCTGGCCCGGTGCGCAGGTCGACGTCATGGGCGCCGTCGCGGCCATCGAGGTGCTGCACCGGCGCGAGCTGGCGGCCGAGACCGACCCGCAGCGGCGGGCCGACCTGGTGCTGCGGCTGTCGGCCGCGCACGAGGCGACCACCGGCGGCCTCGGCCGCGCGCTGTCGACAGCGGCGCGGTCGACGAGGTCGTCGCCCGCCGCACCTGACCCGACGCCGGCTCGTCGAGGCGCTGGCGGCGCTCCCCGACGCGCCGGGGCGACCACCGCAACCCCCCGCTGTGAGTGGGCTGCACAGCGGTCGCCGTGCCCTCCGGCCGGGTCGCGGGCGTCGCGTTCACCGTCCTCGGCGAGGGGCTGCCCGTCACCGTGTTCGCGCACGGGCTGGGCGGGTCCTCGGCCGAGACCCGGCCGCTCGCGTCGCGGGTGCAGGGCACCCGGGTGCTGCTCGACTTGCGCGGCCACGGCGACAGCGACGCGCTCCAGGACGGCTGGGACTACGACCTGCTCGCCGACGACCTGCTGGCCGTCGCCGACGCGACCGGCGCGACCCGCGCGGTCGGGCTGTCGGTCGGCGCGGGCGCGCTGCTGCGCGTGCTGCACCGCGACCCGACGCGCTTCGAGCGGCGTCGTCATGGTCATGCCGGCCGCGCTGGACGAGGCCCGCGACGACGGTGCCACCGCGTCGATCCGCCTGCTCGGCAGCGCCATCGACGCGCAGGACGCCGAGGCGGTCACCGACATGCTGCTCGCCGAGCTGCCCGAGGAGATCCGCGCACGCCGCGGGGTGCGGCTGCTGCTCGGCCGGCGTGCCGCGGCGCTGCGTCACCCGGCCGGCACCTCGGCCGCGCGTGCCCGACCGGCCGGTGCACGACCGCGCCGTGCTGGCGGCGGTGACCGCACCGGCACTGGTCGTCGCGCAGGAGGACGACCCGCTGCACTCGCTCGACCTCGCCGTCGAGCTGGCCGCCGCGCTGCCCGACGCCACGCTGCTCGCGCTCCCGCCGGGCGGGGTGTTCTGGACCGCGGGCGCGCGCACAGCGGGGGCGCTCGCCGACCACCTGTCAGACACGGACGACGAGGACCTGCGATGACCCCGGCCCTGGCCGAGCACCTGACCACCCGGCTGGAGGCGGCCGTCGACCGCCACCTCGCCGTCGCGCAGGACTGGCTCCCGCACGAGTACGTCCCGTGGGACCAGGGCCGCGACTTCGCCGAGCTGCCGTGGGAGGAGGCGCAGAGCCGGCTCGCCGCCCCCGTGCGCGCCGCCGTCGCGCTGAACCTGCTCACCGAGGACAACCTGCCCGGCTACCACGGCGAGCTGGCGCGCATCTACGGCGCGAGCGAGCCCTGGCGGCACTGGCTGGACCGGTGGACGGCCGAGGAGGGCCGGCACGCCATCGTCATGCGCGACTACCTGCTCGTCACGCGCGCCGTCGACCCGGTCGCGCTCGAGCAGGACCGGATGGCCACCGTCAGCGGCGGCTTCCAGGCGCCGGACAAGGACCTGCTGCACACCGTGGCGTACGTCGCGCTGCAGGAGCTGGCCACCCGCGTCTCGCACCGCAGCACCGGGAGGCTCTCGGAGGACCCGGGTCTGGACAAGCTGCTCACCCGCGTCGCGACCGACGAGAACCTGCACATGGTCCTCTACCGCGACCTGGCGCAGGCGGCGCTCGAGGTCGACCCGGCGGCGATGCTGCGCGCGATCGTCGACGAGGTCGCCGGCTTCGCGATGCCGGGCTCGGCATCCCCGGCTTCACCCGGCGGGCTGCCGTCGTCGCGAAGGCCGGCATCTACGACCTGCAGGTGCACCGCGACGACGTCGTGCCGCCGCTGCTGCGGTACTGGAAGGTGTTCGACCTGGACCTTCCGGCCGAGGCTGAGGTCGTCCGCGAGGAGCTCGCCGCCGTCCTGGCCGAGCTGGACCGCCGGGTCGAGCGGCTGACGAGCCGGCGCGAGAGGGTGTCCGCATGACCGGACTGCTCGACGGCAAGCGACTGCTCATCACCGGCGTGCTCACCGAGCAGTCGATCGCGTTCTCGGTGGCGCGCTGCGCGATCGAGCAGGGCGCGACGGTCGTGCTCAGCGGCTTCGGCCGCGGGCATGTCGCTGACGACGCGCATCGCCCGCCGGCTGCCGGGCGAGCCGCCCGTCGTCGAGCTCGACGTGACCTCGCCGGACGACCTCAAGGCGCTGCCCGAGCGCGTCGGCGCGCACGTCGACGGCCTCGACGGCGTGCTGCACGCCATCGGCTTCGCGCCGGCCGGCGCGCTCGGCTCCGGGCGTGCTCGACACCGACTGGGCCGACGTCGAGACGGCGCTGCACGTGTCGACCTGGTCGTACCCGGCGCTCGCCGGCGCCTGCCTGCCGATGCTGCACGCGCGGCTCGTCGTACGTCGGGCTCGACTTCGACGCGCGCGTCGCCTGGCCGGCCTACGACTGGATGGGTGTGGCGAAGGCGGGCCTGGAGTCCGCGAACCGCTACCTGGCAAGGGATCTCGGGGAGCACGGCGTGCGCGCCAACCTGGTCGCTGCCGGTCCGCTGAAGACGATGGCGGCCAAGACGCATCCCGGGCTTCGCGCAGTTCGAGGACGCGTGGTCCGAGCGCGCACCGCTCGGCTGGGACGTGCAAGCGACCCCGAGCCGGTCGCGCGCACCTGCGTCGCGCTGCTGTCGGACTGGTTCCCGGCGACGACCGGCAGCATCGTCTACGTCGACGGGGGCTTCAGCGCCATCGGCGTCTGAGCGTCAGACCGGGTCCAGGAACGACGTCAGCTGGACGACGCCGTCGTACTCCGCTTCGATCTCCGCCATCTCGTCCGGTGTCGCCGCGACGAGGTCGGCTGTCACGCAGACGCAGGGGGAACCGCCGGCGCCGCCGCCCAGCTGCTGCAGCCCGCGGCTCGCGAGGGCGCGCTGCAGCTGCCGGCCGAGCTCCTGCAGCTCGCGGTCCGACCGCTCGACCAGCTCGACGCAGACCGGGCCGTCGTAGAGCTCCGCGAGGGCCGTCCGGTGGCGGTCCAGGTCACCCGTGAAGGGGATCGTGAGGATCCGCTGGCTCGGGTCGATGCGCGGTGTGCCGACGTCGGGCTGGGCGTGCGCGTAGGCGATGACCCGGTCGATGCCGTCGAGGTCCACGCGGTCGTACGGCCAGCCGCCTGCCGGCTCCGGACAGCTCGGCCCGGGGATCACTATGGGAGGGCTTTCAGACGTCCGCTCGGCGAGGACGGGCGGTTCCGTCGGGGTGAGTGCGGTGCCGTCCTAGGTCCCGACGAGCCGGACCGACGGGGTCGTGATCGTGCCGTCCTGGAAGCGCTCCGCCCCGGGGACGGTCATCGGGTCGAGGCCGCGCACGATGACGCCGCCGCACGACGCGGGGGGCAGCGATTGGGCGGTCGACCCACCGCAGAGCGTGAGCGTGCCGTCCGGTGTCTGCAGCATCGTCGCCGCACCGGTCCAGGTCTGCGGCGCGCTGGCGACCGTCCGGTCCGCGAGCTGTCCGCGCAGCGACACGGTCACGGTGCCGACGAGTGCCACGACAGCGAGGGCCGCGAGGAGGCGCGTCACGGTGGTGGGACGCGGTGCGTGCGGTGGGGGTTCCACCGGCTGACGCGATCACCCTCCGTTGGGGCCGGCCTGTTCCCCCGGCGCGGTCAGGACGTCGGCGAGGAAGGCGCGGAGCTCGTCGTCGCTGATGCCCTCGGCCTCGGCGACCGGCAGCCGCAGGGTCCCCCGCCCGTTCTCGAGGTGGGGATGGCGAGCTGCGAGCCCGCCGTCCCGGCCGTGCTGCCAGCCGTAGAACGAGAGGCCGTGCTTCCACACGCCGACGTGCAGCCGCTGCTGCCCCGCCACGTACGTCGGCATCTTGTAGGACATCTCGAGCTCGGCATCAGGCCGGACCTCGAGGACCAGCCGGTGCACGCGGTCGAACAGCGGGCGCCGCCCAACATCGATCGCCGCGACGTACGCGGCCACGTCCTCCCGCACAGCGGCCCCCCCACCCGACTCCTGCTGCGGACAAGTAAGCACGGAGGCTTCCGCAGTGGAAGCGGCTCGTCGAACCCGAATCAGAAGGGCGCCGGTTCGCTGCCCTCGAGGAGCGTCCACTGGGTGCGGTCGCGTTCGGCGGCGGGCAGCCAGGGCGGGCTGTCGTCGCTGGTGGTGAGCTGGAGCTGGTCGAGCAGGTGGAGCTCGTCGGGGTCGGGGAGCGTGACAGTGGTTCTGGATGTGCCGGGCTGGTCGATGCCGGGGGGTGGGTTGGTGTGGCGGGGGACCTCGACGATCTGGCCGGCGGGGCTGATCCACAGGGTGCTGGTCGCGGTGCGGAGCGGGGTCCAGCCGTGGTGCTTGTGCTGGTGGGTGCGGCGTCCGCGGGCGGCCAGGTTCCAGGCGGCGGTGGGTCCGGTGGGCCAGGGGTCGTCGTGGTCGAGGTCGGCGCGGGTGGCGGTGACGCGGGCGCTGGTGGGTCCGTCGCAGAACCGGTCCCGCAACCGGATGTAGTCGCGCAGCCGGTCGGTCGGGTCGTGCCGGGGTTCTTCGCGCCAGCCGACGTCGTCGCACTCCAGATCACCGAGGATCATCGTGAGCAGGCTGTCGCGCAGCCCGGTCGGTGTCGGCGGTGGTCGCAGGTCGCGGTCGGACAGGTCGACGAGCTGTCCGGTACCGGCTTGGACGCACACCCGGCGGAGCTCGGCGTCGAGCAGGAGCTGGCGGCTGGTGGGGGCGCTGATCCAGCCGTACCCGTCGAGCCAGGCCGGGTCGTTGCTCAGCCCGAGGGCGGTCTCGACCGGGATGAGGATGTGCGCCTGCACCGGCCGGCTCATCCGGCAGTCGACCGGGGCCGGCTCGACGAACGCGGGACGCAGCCCGGCGGGTGCGGCGTTCTCGTCGGCGACGCTGACGTCGGGTGCCTCGGCCTGGGCAGGCTGTTCATCTACCGCGGGTGCGGCAACGTCGGTCTTCCCAGCGGTGGGGTCGGCGGGGCTGTGGGTGTCGCAGGGGTAGGTGCTGGTCGCGAGGTCGAACCGCAGGGCGTCCAGGGTGCGGGGGTCACCGGCGGCCTTCAGCGCCCGGGCCTTGGCGTCCAGGGTGGTGTACCAGCGGGTGAGGGGGACGGCCGGTCCGGTCAGGGCGACCCAGGCCTGGTCGTCGTGGGTGGGGTGGAGCTCGACGCCGCGGTCGGCGTTCTTGCGCGCGGTGCGTTGCGCGGCGCTGTCGGGGTCCAGCCGCAGCGCGGCCTTGCGGACCTCGTCCTCGATCCGCCACGTCGGGAGCAGCACGACCTTGTCGGCGAGCTCGAGGTCCAGGGCTGCGGCGAGGTCGTCGCCGACGTGCTCGAGCTCGGTCAGGAACGCCTCGGCCCGCGGGACGGTCAGCACACCGGCGTCCAGCAGCGCCAGCGTGCGCGGGAGCGTGGCGACCAGGCGGACGGCGTGCCGGACCAGCGCGCCGGCGGCGCGGTCGGTGAGCTTGCGGGCCAGCGCGATCTCGCGCTGGAAGGAGGTCCAGGGGGTGGAGCCGGTCTCGTCGAACGGACAGCGCGGGACCTGCGCCGCCAGCCGCGCCACCACCCGGGCGTCCGCGGCGTAGGAGCGGGCCGCAGCGGCGGTGCTGTCGTGGAGCAGCGCGAGATCAGCCCGGAAGGAGTCCTTCTCCCACGGGCAGGACTCCTCCAGCTCCTGGAGCGCTGCTGCTGATGCCATGCGAGAAGTGTGATCGAACACACGTTCGATGTCAAGAGTGAAGTGTGCTTGTGGACAACGGGTCTCGCGAGGTGCCGGCCCACTCGCCCGCGCCTCGACGATCTTCCTCCTGTGCGTCGCGACACGCGGCCAGGGCCCGCACAAGGGGAAGATCGCGCGGTAGGAGCAGGCGGGCGAGGGGCTGGCCGAGGCAGGGCAGCCCTGCCTCGACCCGACTCCCGGCGAGAGGGGTCGACGCAGGGGGGTGACGCCCCTATAGCCTGCGCCGCTATGGACGAGGCCAGGCTGCGCACGCACGTCGACCCGGGCAGCGACGCCTTCGCCCGCAGCGCGACCGCGATGCGGGGGCTGACCGACGAGCTGCAGGAGCGGCTCGCGACGGTCCGGCTCGGCGGGCCCGAGAGCAGCCGCGAACGGCACGTCGCCCGCGGCAAGCTCCTCCCGCGCGAGCGCGTCGACGCGCTGCTCGACCCCAGCAGCCCGTTCCTCGAGCTGTCGCCGCTGGCCGCCGGCGGGATGTACGGCGACGAGGCCCCCGGCGCCGGCATCATCACCGGCGTCGGCCGGGTGTCGGGCCGCGAGTGCGTCGTCGTCGCGAACGACGCGACCGTCAAGGGCGGCACCTACTACCCGATGACGGTGAAGAAGCACCTGCGCGCGCAGGAGGTGGCACTGCACAACCAGCTGCCCTGCGTCTACCTCGTCGACAGCGGCGGCGCCTTCCTGCCGCGCCAGGACGAGGTGTTCCCCGACCGCGAGCACTTCGGCCGGATCTTCTACAACCAGGCGCAGATGAGCGCGCGCGGGATCGCCCAGGTGGCAGCAGTCCTCGGCAGCTGCACCGCGGGTGGCGCGTACGTCCCGGCGATGGCCGACGAGGCCGTCATCGTCAAGGACCAGGGCACGATCTTCCTCGGCGGGCCGCCGCTGGTGAAGGCCGCCACGGGTGAGGTCGTCAGCGCCGAGGACCTCGGCGGCGGCGCCCTGCACAGCCGCACGTCCGGCGTCACCGACCACCTCGCCGACGACGACGCGCACGCCCTGCGCATCGTCCGGCGCATCGTGTCCACGCTCGGCCCGCGCACCCCCGTGCCGTGGGACGTCGTCGCGCCCGAGGAGCCCGCCCTCGACCCGGCCGAGCTGCTCGGGGTGGTGCCCGCCGACGCCCGCACCCCGTACGACGTGCGCGAGGTCATCGGCCGCATCGTCGACGGCAGCCGCTTCTCGGAGTTCAAGGCGGAGTACGGCGCGACGCTGGTCACCGGCTTCGCGCACGTGCACGGCCACCCGGTCGGCATCGTCGCCAACAACGGCGTGCTGTTCGGCGAGTCCGCCGTCAAGGGAGCCCACTTCATCGAGCTGTGCGACAAGCGGTCGATCCCCCTGCTGTTCCTGCAGAACATCACCGGTTTCATGGTCGGCCGGGAGTACGAGGCCGGCGGCATCGCCAAGCACGGCGCGAAGATGGTCACCGCTGTCGCGTGCGCCCGCGTGCCGAAGCTGACGGTCGTCATCGGCGGTTCCTTCGGCGCGGGCAACTACTCGATGTGCGGCCGGGCGTACTCCCCGCGCTTCCTGTGGATGTGGCCGAACGCGCGCATCTCGGTGATGGGCGGCGACCAGGCGGCGTCCGTCCTCGCCGCGGTCGCCAAGGAGGGAACCGACCTCGAGGCGATGCAGGCGCAGGTCCGCCAGCAGTACGAGGAGCAGGGCAATCCGTACTACTCCACGGCGCGGCTGTGGGACGACGGCGTCATCGACCCGCTCGACACGCGCACGGCCGTCGGCCTGGCCCTCGCCGCGTGCGCGAACGCACCGCTCGGTCCTGTCTCCTACGGCGTCTTCAGGATGTGAGCGGCCTCCCATGAGCAGCACCTTCGACACCGTCCTCATCGCCAACCGCGGCGAGATCGCTGTGCGCATCACGCGCACCCTGCGCCGGATGGGCATCCGCTCCGTGGCCGTCTACAGCGACGCCGACGCGGGTGCCCGGCACGTCCGCGAGGCCGACGTCGCCGTCCGGCTCGGTCCGGCGGCGGCGCGCGAGTCCTACCTGAGCGTCGACCGGTTGCTCGAGGCGGCGGCGCGCACGGGCGCTCAGGCCGTCCACCCCGGCTACGGCTTCCTGGCGGAGAACACCGCCTTCGCGCGCGCCTGCGCCGACGCGGGGCTCGTCTTCGTGGGGCCACCGCCGAGCGCCGTCGAGGTCATGGGCGACAAGATCCGGGCGAAGCAGACCGTCAGCGCCGCGGGGGTTCCCGTCGTCCCCGGCCGCACCGACCTCGGCATGACCGACGCCGACCTGGTCGAGGCGGCGGACGAGGTGGGCTACCCCGTCCTGGTGAAGCCGTCCGCCGGTGGCGGCGGCAAGGGCATGCGCCTCGTGCACGAGAAGTCCCTTCTCGCCGACGCTCTCGTGTCGGCGCGGCGCGAGGCCGCCTCGAGCTTCGGCGACGACACGCTGTTCCTCGAGCGGTTCGTGCTGTCGCCCAGGCACATCGAGGTGCAGGTGCTCGCGGACACGCACGGGACGACCGTCCACCTGGGCGAGCGGGAGTGCAGCCTGCAGCGGCGCCACCAGAAGGTCGTCGAGGAGGCGCCGTCGGTGCTCCTCGACGCTGAGCAGCGCGCCCGCTACGGCGATCTCGCGGTGGCGACCGCGCGCGCCGTCGGCTACACCGGCGCCGGGACCGTGGAGTTCATCGTCCCGGGGGACGCGCCCGACGAGCCGTTCTTCATGGAGATGAACACCCGCCTGCAGGTCGAGCACCCCGTGACCGAGCTGGTCACCGGCCTCGACCTCGTCGAGCAGCAGCTGCGCGTCGCCGCAGGAGAACCGCTCTCCTTCGGGCAGGACGACGTCCGGATGGACGGTCACGCCGTCGAGGTGCGCATCTACGCCGAGGACCCCGCGCGCGGCTTCCTGCCCACCGGCGGCCGCGCCCTGCTCGTGCGCGAGCCGGCCGGCGACGGCGTGCGCGTGGACAGCTCCCTGGTCGAGGGCGCCTCCGTCGGCACGACGTACGACCCGATGCTCAGCAAGGTCATCGCCTGGGGGCCGGACCGCGCCACCGCCCTGGCCTCGCTGGACCGGGCGCTCGCGGCGGACGTCGTGCTCGGCGTCGGCACCAACCACGCCTTCCTGCGCCGGCTGCTGCAGCACCCCGACGTGCGCGCCGGCCGGCTCGACACCGGCCTGGTCGAGCGCGAGCTGGACGGGCTGGTCGCAGGGGAGGTGCCGGTGGAGGCGCACGTGGCCTTCGCGCTGCACCGCCTGCTGTCGCTCGACACGGGCAGCCCGGACCCGTGGGCGTCTCCCGGCGGCTGGCGGCTGTCCGGCGCGGCGGCCACCTCCTGGACCGTGGCCGGGCCGGACGGCCAGCGGCTGCGCGTGGCCGTGACCGGCACCGCGGCCCGCGCGACCGTCAGCGTGGGCGACCGCGAGGTGGCCGCGTCGGCCGAGCGGCTGCCGGACGGCCTGCTGCTCACGGTCGGCGGCGACACCCGCCGCGTGCTCGCCGTGACCGACGGCGCGACGACCTGGGTGCACCTGGACGGGACGGCGCACGCCGTCGTCGAGCTGGCACCGGAGCGGCGCGGGGCGGGCGCGGGCTCGCACGACGGTGACGTCCGGAGCCCGATGCCGGGCGCGGTCATCGCCGTGGGCACGGCCGTCGGCGACGAGGTCACGACCGGTGACGTGCTGGTCGTCGTCGAGGCGATGAAGATGGAGCACGCCCTCACCGCGCCGGTCGACGGGGAGGTGACCGAGCTGTCGGTGCGGGTCGGTGACCAGGTCGCGGTCGACCAGCTGCTCGCGGTCGTGACCCCGGCCGCGGAGGCCTAGCCCGGCTGCCGGCAGCCTGTGATCGACCCGTCAGCTGCTCCGGTCGTGCCTCTGGCCGCGGCTGGGCAGGATGGACTGGTGCGCGCCGTCCGTACCGCCCTCCGCACGTACCGCCTCGCGGTGCTGCTGGCGGTCGCCTCCGCGGTCGTCGCGCTGCTGGTCGTCCGCGCCTACGACCTGCCCGTCCGGGACCCGGACGGCGTGGCCGGACCGGCCTGGGTGCGCCTGCCGGCCATCGCGCTGCTGTTCCTGCTGGCCGATGTCGTGCCTCGGGTCGTCGCCCGCCGCGGGCAGCTGCGGGAGGTGCTGCGCGAGCGGCTCTCGGCCGCGCGGCTGTCCTTGCTCGCCGTCGGCCTGGGCAGCTTCTACCTGACCTACCTGTCCTACCGGAACCTCAAGAGCGCGCTGCCGTTCGCCCGCCCCGACACCCTCGACGCGGAGCTGCTCGCGCTCGACGAGGCGATGGCCTTCGGCAACGACCCCGCCGACCTGCTGCACGAGCTGCTCGGCACCGGCGTCGCGGCGCACGTGCTGTCGGGGGCGTACCTGCTCTTCCTGGCCTTCGTGCCGCTCTCGCTCGCCGCCGCCCTGGTCTGGGGCCGCAGCGCGCGGACCGGTGCCTGGTACGTCACCGCGCTCTGCCTGAACTGGCTGCTCGGCACCGCGACCTACTACCTCGTGCCCTCGCTCGGACCGGTCTTCGTCACCCCGGGGGAGTACGCCGACCTGCCGGCGACGGGCGTCTCCGCCCTGCAGCAGAGCCTCGCGCAGGCCCGGCTCGAGGTGCTCGCCGATCCGGCCGGTGCCGACGCCATCGCGGGGGTCGCCGGCTTCGCGTCGCTGCACTGCTCGATCGTCTTCACCGCCGCCCTGGTCGCTCAGCTGGTCGGGCTGCCGCGCCTGCTCCGCGGGTCGCTGTGGGTCTTCCTCGGGCTGACGCTGCTCGCCACGACGTACTTCGGCTGGCACTACGTCGTCGACGACGTCGGCGGGCTGCTCGTCGGCGCCGTCGCGGTGCTGGTGGCACGTGCAGCCACGGGTGCGGGGGGCAAGCGCAACGGATCGCCGTCTGGTCGCTGTCGACGCAAGGAACAGCGGCCCCATCCGCAACAGAACAGCGTTGTCATGAGCACAGCCGCCTCCTAGCGTCGTGCGCGGGCGCCCGCCCAGACCCCGCACGTCCCAGGAGCGCCCGTGACCGTCCTCGACTCCGCCCCTGCCCAGGCCGGTCGCACCGCCACGCGGCGCCGCTACCTGATGTGCCGACCGGACCACTTCGAGGTCCGCTACGCCATCAACCCGTGGATGGACCCGTCCGCCCCCGTCGACCGGCAACTCGCGGTCGCGCAGTGGCAGCGGCTCGTCCACGTCTACGAGGGCCTCGGCCACACCGTCGAGCTCCTCGACCCGCTGCCCGGGCAGCCGGACATGGTCTTCGCCGCCAACGGCGGGCTCGTCGTGGGCGGCCGCGCCTACTCGGCGCGCTTCGCGTTCCCGGAGCGCTCCGCCGAGGGTCCGGCCTACCTCGACCGGCTGCGCACCGCCGGGCTGGAGCACGTCGTCGAGGCCACCTGCACCAACGAGGGCGAGGGCGACTTCGCCGTCGTCGGCCGCCGAGTGCTGGCGGGCACCGGCTTCCGCACCTCCCGCGCCGCGCACGCGGAGGCGGCGGCCGCACTGGGCGTCGAGGTCGTCAGCCTCGAGCTGGTCGACCCGCGCTACTACCACCTCGACACCTGCCTGGCGGCGCTCGACGACGACAACGTCGTCTACTACCCGGGCGCCTTCCGGGCCGACAGCCTCGAGGTGCTGGAGCGGCTCTACCCCGACGCCGTGCGCGCCTCCCGCGAGGACGCGGAGGCCTTCGGGCTGAACTGCATCAGCGACGGGCTGCACGTCGTGATCGACCAGGCAGCAGGCGGTCTCGTGCGACGACTGGCCGACGCGGGCTACCTGCCCGTGCCCGTCGACCTGTCCGAGCTGGTGAAGGCCGGCGGCAACGTCAAGTGCTGCACGCTGGAGCTGCGCGCCTAGGCACCGACCATCCGGCGCACGGCCGCCAGCCCGTCCGGCGTGCCCGGCCAGTGCCGCTCGAGCGCGTCGGCACCCGCGCGCCGCAGCACCGCGCGGAGCGTCCAGACGACGAGCACGGCGTCGTCGGCGTAGCCGATCACCGGGATGACGTCCGGCACGAGGTCGATCGGCAGGGCGAGGTAGCCCAGCAGCAGCCACAGCCGTACGCGCACGCCGCGGGGGAGGGAGCCGTCACGGGCGAGCCGGGCCAGCAGCCGCACGACGTCCGGCAGGAGCCGGAGCGCCTCGCGCAGCGGCTCGTCCGCCGGCCGCACCCGCCACAGCACGGCCAGGAGCAGCAACCAGACGAGCAGCAGTCCGCTCACCGCGCCGGCGAGCAGCTCCCAGGTCACGCCGGGCACTGTCCCACCGCGCGCCCGGCGGGCCGGTACTAGGCGGAGGGAGCCTGCTCCTGCGGGCGGCGCGCCCGCGGAGCGCCCTTGCCCGTCGGCCTTGCCCGCCTTGCCGGTCGTACGACCCCGAACCCGACCGCGGCCCTGCGGCTCGCGCTGGGGGCCGGGGCCGTCCAGGGCGAGCTCGAGCTGACCGGACTCCCAGTCGGCGGAGGTGATGCGGACCGTGACGAGGTCGCCGTAGCCCAGCCGGTGGCCGGCGGCGTCGGCGAGCGCGAGCCCGTCCGGCGGTGGGCGACCAGCCGCGGCCGGGCAGCTCGCGGGCCGCCACCATGCCGCTGACGCGCGAGCGGTCGAGGGTGACGAACACGCCCTTCGGCCCGACACCGGTGACCCGCGCAGGGTAGGTGGTCGCCGGGTCGGCCGACGCGAGCTCGGCCAGCCACAGCGACTTGCGCATCTGGTTCTCCGCCTGCGAGGCGGTGCGCGAGGCGGTGTTGATGTGCGCGCACAGCTCGGCCATCTCGGCGGCGTCGGGGAAGTCCCCGGCGTCGCGGCTGCCGGACAGGAACGCGTGCAGCACCCGGTGGACGGCCAGGTCGGCGTAGCGCCGGATCGGGCTGGTGAAGTGCGAGTAGCCGGTCGACGCCAGGCCGAAGTGCTCGCCCGCCACGGGCGTGTACGAGGCTCGGCCGAGGAAGCCGAGCAGCACGTCCCAGACGGCCGACGCGGTGTCGTCGGCGGCCGCGTCGAGCTGGGCCGACAGCGCGGCCAGGTCGAGCGGGGTGAGCTGGCTGCCGAAGCCGGGGTGGTAGCCCGACGCGGCGCAGAACGCCTCCAGCGCAGGCGCTGCGTCGGCGCCGGGAGCCGGGTGCACGCGGAAGATGCCCGGCAGGCCGCGGTCGACCAGCCAGCCGGCGACGGACTCGTTGGCCGCGACCATCAGCCGCTCGATGAGCAGGTTCGCGGGGTTCGACGGCTTGGCGGCCACCGTCGCGGCCTCGCCCTCGACCACCTCGACCGTGAGGTCGGGCTCGACCCGACGGGCCTCGACGCCGCCGCGGCGCAGCCGCTGCACGCCCAGGCGCGCGCCCGCGGTGCGCAGCCAGCGCAGCGCGTCGAGCACGTCGTCGGCGACGTCGTCCGGGCGCTGACCGGCCAGCACCGCGGCGGCCGTCTCGTACGACAGGCGGGTGTTGCTGCGGATGCGGGTGGCGTAGACGTCGGCGGCGGTCACCGTCCCGTCCGGGGCGATGCGCATCTCGACGGTGAGGGCGTCGCGGTCGGCGTCGGGGACGAGCGACAGCGCGTCCTCGGACAGCTGCGGCGGGAGCATCGGCCGGGTCCAGCCCGGCAGGTAGACGCTGGTGGCAGCCCGGCGGGCCTCGGCGTCGAGCGCCGTGCCGGGGCGGACGTGGGCGGCGACGTCGGAGATGTGGACGCAGACCCGGATCCCGCCGTCGGCGTCGGCGGGGTAGACCGACAGCGCGTCGTCGAGGTCGCGCGAGTGCGGGGCGTCGATGGTGAAGGTGGTCAGCTCGCGCAGGTCGCGGCGGACGAGCCCGCCGCGGCGGGGCTTGGCGCCGGCCACGGCAGCGACCTCGGCCAGCGCCTCCGCCGGGTGGTCCAGCGGGAGGCGGTGCCGGATCCGGATCCGCTCGAGCAGCGCGTCGGCGGACGTCGGGTCGTCCCACTCGTCCGAGGGGTCCGCCGTCCCGGGGCCGGTGATGTCGGCGAGGACGGCGACGCCCACGGGCAGGTCCTCGACCCGGCCCTCGAGGGTCCAGCGGCCCGAGCCGAGGTGCGGGTCGATGCGGAGCGACAGCCCCTCCTCGACCACGCCGTAGACCTCGGTGCGGACGCGCTCGACCAGGGTCGCGGAGGTGGCCGTCGCGCGGCCGTCCTCCTCGACGACGTAGGCGATCTCGACGCGGTCGTCGGCCAGCAGGCCCTTGGTCATCGGGGGCGGGACGAAGCACGAGGTGACGCTGGCGCCCTCCGGCGTCGTCACCGGCACGTCGAGGTCGACGAAGCCGAAGCCGCGCACGTGCGGGCGGAAGACGCCGGTCGGGACGGCGGCGGGAGCGGGGGCGGCGGCCGGGCGGCGGGGGGCCGTGCGCCGGCGAGGGCGTTCTGCGGGGGAAGTCATCTCCGCGCGAGCCTACCGGCGGTGATCGCCTGGACCGTCCGGACGGGCCATGCGCGGCGGATCCTCCTGGGTCCGTCGACCTGGTCCTTCCGGGGGGTCTTGCACGGAACGTGCCGGATCGAGGACTGCCTGCGACGAGGATCCTCCGGTGAGCACCCCCCTCGTCGCGTCCGTGCCCGTCCCCGCCCAGCGGTCCGCCGACCTCCCGCGCGGCGTCGCCGACGCGCTCGCCCTCGTGGAGCCGGCCGCGCTGGTCGGCCTGCTCCAGGAGCTGCTGGCGGTGCCGACCGTCACCGGGACCGCCGCCGAGAGCGAGGGCCAGCACCGGCTCGAGGCCCGGCTGCGCGCCGCCGGCATGGACACCGACCTCTGGTCGGTCGACCTGCCGAGCCTCACCGCCGACCCGGAGTTCCCCGGCATGGAGGCGCCGCGCGACGAGGCCTGGGGCCTGGTCGGCAGCTGGGGCGGCGACGACCCCGACGCCCCGACGGTCGTCCTCAACGGGCACCTCGACGTGGTGCCGACCGGGGGCCTCGACCTGTGGACGGTCGACCCGTGGGAGGGCCGGGTCCGCGACGGCCGCGTGCTGGGCCGGGGCGCCTGCGACATGAAGGGCGGTCTGGCCTGCCAGGTGCTCGCCGTCGAGGTGCTCCGCCGGGCCGGCGTGCAGCTGCGCGGCCGGGTGCAGCTCCAGAGCGTCGTCGGCGAGGAGGACGGCGGGCTGGGCACCTTCGCCACGCTGCGCCGCGGCTACCGCGGTGACCTCGCCGTCATCTGCGAGCCGACCTCCGGCGCGCTGGTGACCGCGAGCGCAGGAGCCCTGACCTTCCGGCTCACGGTCCCCGGCCGCTCCGCGCACGGCTCCATGCGGCTCGAGGGCGTCGACGCGGTGGAGAAGTACCTGCTCGTGCACGCGGCGCTGCGCCGGCTCGAGGCCCGCCGCAACCGCGACGTCCCGCCCCTGATGGAGCGCTACGCCCTGCCCTACCCGCTGTCCGTCGGGACCGTACGGGCCGGCGACTGGGCGAGCAGCGTGCCGGACGTGCTGGTCGCCGAGGGCCGCTACGGCGTGGCGCTCGGCGAGCCGGTCGAGGCGGCGCGCGCCGAGCTCGAGACGGCTCTGGCGGAGGTCTGCGCCGGCGACCCGTGGCTGGCCGCCAACCCGGTCCGGGTCGAGTGGGTCGGCGGGCAGTTCGCGAGCGGATCGGTGGACGCGTTCGCCCCTGTGGTGCAAGCGGTCTCGTCCGCGCACGCACGGCTGCACGGTGCGCGCCCGCAGGTCCACGGCGTGCCGTACGGGTCGGACCTGCGGCTGATGACCGGGATCGGCGGGGTGCCGACCGTGCACTACGGACCCGGCGACGTCGCGCACGCGCACGCGCCGGACGAGTCGGTGCCGGTGGACGAGCTGGTGGCGGTGACCCGCACCCTGGTGCTGCTCGTCGCGACGACCGCCGGCGTCGTCTAGCCCCGGACCAGGTAGCGCGCGAGCAGCACGCCGTCGTCGGCGTGCACCAGGTGCGCGAGGCGGAGCGGCAGCGGCGCGTCCAGCGGGGCCGTCAGCAGCGCCGGCGCCGTGCCCAGCAGCAGCGGCGTGAGCGTGAGGCAGAGCTCGTCCACCAGGGACGACCGCACGAGCGCGGTCAGCAGCTGCGGGCCGCCCTCGCAGTGCAGCCGGGCCAGGCCGCGCGCGGCGAGCTGGGCGACCGCATCGGGGAGGTCGACGTCGTCGTCACCCGCGACGAGCACGTCGGGGAAGCGGTCGCGGCCGGGCGCGGCGCGCGCAGGTGACGACCACCGTCGGCCCGTCGAAGCAGCGGGCGGCGGGGTCCAGGTCCAGCGAGCGGCTGACCAGGACGAGCGGCGGCTGCTCGGGCAGGCCGCGGGCCGCGCGCCAGGCGCGCCCTGCGGGCCGGACCCGGACGGGTCCGTAGTCCTCGCTGCGCGCCGTCCCCGCACCGACGACGACCGCGTCGCTGACGGCGCGCAGGGTGGTGAAGGCGAGCAGGTCGGCTGCGGACTGCAGCGGCCGGCTGCTCCCGCCGGCCGCGATGCCGCCGTCCGTGCTGAGCACGAAACCGGCTCGCAGCCAGGCAGTCTCGGAAGGTGCGTAGAGGTCGAGCAGGTCCTCGTCGAGCAGCTCCCGGCTCTCGGGCAGAAGCAGGCGCATGCTGCGCCGCTAGCGCTGGCGGCGGAAGAGGCTCTTGGCCGGCTTGTCGGGCTGTGCGACGGCGCGGGCCTCGAGCGCCTCGACGCGGGACGTGAGCGCGTGCACCTGCTCGACCAGCCGCTGCAGGGCTCCGTCGGACGCGGGCGCCGCGTGCGGGGTCGGCGGGTCGGTCGTGATGGCCTCGAGCGAGGCGTCGGCGAAGGCCTCGGTCGGATCGGCCGGGACGGGCGTCGCGACCGGGGCCGGCGGGGCCTCGGCCTGCGCTGTGACGGAGCGCGTCTGCCGGGTGCTGGGAGCTCGGCTTCGAAGGTGCTCTCTTCACGGCCGGCTTCCCGGCGGGAGCCTTCTTCGCGGGGGCCTTCTTGGCCGGAGTGCTCGTGGTAGAGGCCTTCTCGGCCGCCTGCTTGGTCGCCGGCCTCTTCGCGGCCGGCTTCCTGGTCGGCTTCTCGGTCGGCTCTCGGTCGGCTCGGCACCGGCCCCGCGGCTCTTGCGGCTGGCGGTGTAGGCGTCGACGACCTCGGCGGGCAGTCGCCCGCGGGCGGCCACGTCGAAGCCGTTGCTGCGCGCCCAGGCCCGCACTGCGGAGGTGTCCGGTGTCGTCACGCGCAAGATCGTACGGCGATCAGTGCTAGTGGCCCATCCCGAGCCCGCCGTCGACCGGCAGGACGGCCCCGGTGACGTACGCCGAGTCGTCCCCCGCCAGGAAGGCCACGACCCCGGCGATCTCTGCGGGTGCGGCCGTACGGCCGAGCGGGATCGACCGGAGCAGCTCCTCGCGGCGGGCGTCGCCGAGCGCCGCGGTCATGTCGGTGTCGACGTAGCCCGGGGCCACGACGTTGGCGGTGATGCCGCGACTGCCGAGCTCGCGCGCCAGGCTGCGCGAGAAGCCGACCAGTCCGCTCTTGCTGGCCGCGTAGCTCGCCTGACCCGCGCCGCCGGACAGCCCGACGACGGAGGAGACGAACACCAGCCGGCCGAAGCGCGCCTTGAGCATCCCGCGGCTGGCGCGCTTCGCGACCCGGTAGGCGGCGGTGAGGTTGGTGTCGAGGACGCGGACGAAGGACTCCTCGCTCATGCGCAGCAGCAGCTGGTCGTCGGTGATGCCGGCGTTGCTCACCAGGACCTCCACGGGTCCCTGCTGCTCCTCCACCTCGGTGAAGGCGCGGTCGACGTCGTCGCCCGAGGTGACGTCGCAGGCGACGGCGAGCAGGCCCTCGGGCGGGTCGGAGCGGTAGGTCACGGCCACCCGGTGGCCGTCGGCGGCGAGCCGGCGCGCGGTGGCCAGGCCGATGCCGCGGCTGCCGCCGGTGACGAGGACGGAGCGCGAGGTCGTCATGCGCCGACGCTAGTGCCGCGCGCTCGGGTGTCGCGGAGCAGGACTGTCGGACCCCCGTGGTGGCATGGCTCCATGCGCGGACGAGCACCGCACCACCCCGACGTCTTCAGCCACCTGCCTGCCCTTCTCATGCGCGAGCTGGACACGCCGGAGGTCGCCGCCGTGCTCGACGAGCTGGTCGTCGCGGGGTGGCGACCGGGTCAGCTGCGGCACCGCGTCGGGGCCGCGCCGTCGCAGGGCAGCGTCGAGCGCGACGCCGTCCACCTGCTGGAGCTGCTCCGGGGGCTGCGCGACCAGCCGTGCCCCGACGCCCTCCACGCGCGGGAGGTCGCCGAGCGCGAGTCCCGCCGGCGGTGGGAGGCCGAGTCGGCCCCGCCACCGGCGTCACCCGAGGTGCGCGATGCCCGAATGGCCGAGATCCGGTTGTCGCTCAAGGGGTCGCCCCGTCGCCGGGCCGAGCCGGAGCCGCGGACCCGGCCGGCGTGCAGCCTCTGCGCCGGAGAGGGCGCCTACTTCGTCACGCGCGACGTGCACCTGTGCGCGCGCTGCGTCGAGGTGCTGGCGAGCGGAGAGGCCCGGCTGCGCGAGACCGGGTGAGGCGGCTGGAGATCAGCTGCGGTGCTGCACCCACAGCGGCCGGGCGCCGACGACCTGCGGCAGCACGTACCGGTCGGCGAGCCCGAGCAGCAGCCCGGTGAGCAGTCCGAGCACCAGCCCGGCGGAGGCGCCTGCGCCCGCGCCCGCACCGTAGGACTCGAGGGCCTCGACCGGCCCCCACCTGCCGGCGAGCACCGCCTGAGCCACGCCGGCGAGGGCGCCGACCATCGCGCCGAAGAGGGTGAGGCCGAGGGTCAGCCGGCCGTGCCACCACCGCATCCGCTGGCTGCCGCCCACGACGCGCAGCCGGCGGGGCGCCGACGGCACCGCTCGGACCGATCGCCGTCCCGCCACCCCGCGTACCGCCGCTGTCGTCATGGAGCAGGTGATCACCGGCCGCGGGCCGGCTCAACCGGCTGTCGCGGGACTGTCACGCGATCGGTGACCGGGTGTCGGACGGCCGCCGCGGGGAGGGGACGGCAGACTGTCGCGGTGACCGCCGCCGACACCGCCACCGACCTCGCGCGCGAGGTGGCTCGCGAGCAGGCGGTCCTGGACCGGGCGCTGGCGCGGCTGGAGGTGCTGCGCGCGGAGGCGCTCGTCCGCGAGTCCGAGAGCATGCGGCCGGCCGGCGAGTCCCCCCAGGCGGTGTACGAGCGCGACGTCAGCGCGCAGGCCGCGGCCAACCGGCGGGCCGACCTGGACCAGGCCGGCGAGGGGCTGGTGTTCGGGCGGCTCGACCACAGCGACGGGACCGTGCACCACATCGGCCGGATGGGGCTGCGCACCGACACCCAGGACCCGATCGTCGTCGACTGGCGCGCCCCCGCCGCCGCTGCCTTCTACCGCGCCACGGCCGCCGACCCGCAGGGCGTCGTACGCCGCCGGACGATCAGCACCCGGCGCACGACCGTCGTCGGCGTCGACGACGAGCTGCTCGACGCCTCTGCCGAGGACGCGCTCGAGGGCGTGGTCGTCGTCGGGGACGGCGCGTTCCTGGCCGCGGTCAGCCGCGAGCGCACCGGCCAGATGCGCGACATCGTCGCGACCATCCAGCGCGAGCAGGACGAGGCGGTGCGCGCGCCCGACGACGGCGCGCTGGTCGTCACCGGCGGCCCGGGCACCGGCAAGACCGCCGTGGCGCTGCACCGCGTCGCCTACCTGATGTACGCCCGGCGCGAGTGGTACTCCCGGCGCGGCGTCCTGGTCGTCGGGCCGTCGCCGGTCTTCGTCGACTACATCGGTGCGGTGCTGCCGGCGCTGGGCGAGACGAGCGTGCGGCTGGCCTCGCTGGCCGACCTGCCGGAGCTGCCGCGCGGCGTGACGGTCGACCGGCTACGACGGCCCGGCCGCGGTGGCGGTCAAGGGCTCGGCGCGCATGGCCGACCTGCTGCGCAAGGTGGTCCGCCACCTCGGCGGTGCGCGCCACCTGCAGGACCTCGAGGTGCACCGCTGGGGCGCCTCGGTGACGGTGCGCGGCGGCGACGTGGCCCGCCGGCGCGCAGGCGTGCACCGGTCGAGCCGCAGCCACAACAGCGGTCGGGCGGCGTTCTCCGCCGCGCTGGTCGAGCTCGCCTGGCGGGCGTGGGAGCGGCGGCCCCAGGCGACCCGGATCGAGTCCGACGACCGCGAGGACTTCGCCGCCTGGATCGTCGGGGACCCGGCGTTCCGCCGTGCGCTGGACGCCGCCTGGCCGGTGCTGCTCCCGCAGCAGGTGCTCGACCTGCTGCGCAAGGGGGAGGTGCCGCTGCGCGACCTGGCGCGAGGGGTGCTCTCCGACGACGAGGTGGCGGCCCTGCAGGAGTCGTGGCGCAGCCGGGAGTGGACCGCCGCCGACGCCGCCCTGTTCGACGAGCTGTCCGAGCTGCTCGGCGCGCCGCCGGTCGAGGCCGAGCCCGAGGACGACGGCTGGGACGAGCTGTCCGACCTGGAGGACCGGGCGGCCGACATGGGCGTCACGACCCACGCCGACCGCACCGCCCGCGCGCGCCGCAACCTGGCCGAGGAGCGCGACTACCGCACCTACGCCCACGTCGTGGTCGACGAGGCGCAGGACGTCACGCCGATGCAGTGGCGGATGCTCGGCCGGCGCGCCCGAGGCGCCACCTGGACGGTCGTCGGCGACTGGGTGCAGTCGGCCTGGCCCGACGTGCAGGAGGTGCGCGACGCGCTCGACGCGGTGCTCGGCAAGAGCCGCCTGCGCTCGGTCGAGCTGACGACGAACTACCGCACCAGCACCGAGGTGGCCGCGCTCGCCGCCCGGCTGCTCGAGCGGATCGACCCGGCGCTGCAGCCCCCGGCCGCCGTGCGGAGCACGGGCGTCGAGCCGCTGCTGCTCACCGGCGACGTGTCGGGCTCGATCGAGGACGTCGTCGCCGAGCTGCTCGGCCAGGTCGGCGGCACCGTCGGCGTCGTCGCGCCGTACGGCCGGGTGGCCGAGGTCCGGGCGGTCCTGCGGAGCGACCCGCGGGTCAGCGTCGTCGACCCCTGGCAGGTCAAGGGCCTGGAGTACGACGGCTGCGTCGTCGCCTGGCCGCACGGCATCGTCGCCGAGAGCCGGCACCCGGTCGCCGGGCTGCGCAGCCTCTACGTCGCGCTGACCCGCGCGACGCAGCGGCTGGTGGTGCTGTCCGAGGAGCCGCTGGAGACGCTGCTCAGCGACTGAGCGCCGGGCTCGGGCTCGGGTGGTGCTGGTGGAGTGCGGCCGCCGTCGAGCAGCGGACGTCCTCGGTTCGGCTCCTCCAGGCGAGGGCTGACGGGGTGTCGGGACCGCCCTGGCAGTCCGCGGCCCCGCCGAGGCGACCGTCGGCCCATGACCGTGGGAGACGCAGGGCTGGATCCGCTGCTCGGATCGGGCCCAGGCGTCCCATGATCAAGCACCGACCGACCGTGCTGGTGAGGATCACGCCCGTGCACGCGGCCGGCACCTGACGTCAGCTCCCTCGAGATCCCGACCGACCTGTCGGACGCGCAGGGTGAGGACCACCGCGTCGTCCCGGTGATCGACCTCCGGAGGCACGATCCGCCTGTCGGCCGACTGCCCCGTGGGACGCGGCGGGGGATCGCCGTTCCCCTTGCGTGTGGGCCGACGTCTGCGGGACCTGACGGTGGCGGTGGCCAGTGCCTGTGGACATCAGGACGGTTCTGTCGGAGGTCTGTGCAAGCGAGAAGCGCTGTGCGTCAGCAGGTTTGGTGCCCACAGGGCCTTGCCAGCACAGACGTTCGAACGTATGATCGAACGATGCTGGACGAGGGGCAGGGCGCCGAGGACGTCTTCGGCACGCCCCTGTCCGCCCCGCGGGTCAGCGTGCAGGAGCGAGTGGCTGAGCGGGACGCCCCCACGACCGGTGCACCTGTTCCGGTGTCGGCGCCGGTTGCGGTCTTGCTGGCGGCGGTGGACGGGGTGCTGGCGCAGGTGCCGGCCGAGCTGCCCGAGGCGCAGGCGCTGGCCGACACCGCGGCGCTGATGGGGGCCGTCGAGCGGCTGCGCGGTGGGCTGCTCGGTCGGATCGCCGATGTCGAGCACCGCCAGCTCCACCGGCTGGACGGCGCCGGGTCGACCTCGTCGTGGGTGGAGCAGCAGCAGACCTCGCTGGACCGCGGCGAGGTCGCGCTGGCCCGGCGGATGGGCAGCCTGCCGACGCTGGAGCAGGCGGTGCGGTCCGGGAGGTTGTCGGTCGCGGTCGCCGAACGGGTCGGCAAGGCCCTGGCCACGCTGCGCCGGCACGTCGACCGCCCCGACGGGCTGATCGACGGTCAGGACGGCGAGCAGGCCCTGCTCGGGGTGATCGGCCACGGGATCCGGACGCTGGTCTGCCAGGCCCTGGGCGGGCTGGCCGACGACGACCCGCGGCTGCAGCAGCTGCTCGACGACCTGGCCGACATCGTCGAGCGGCCGGTGTCGCAGCTGGCCCGGTTGGAGGCCGGGTTCGTGCTGCTCGCCCAGCACCTCGAACCGCACCTGCTCCCCGGGGCGCTGGGGGAGCTGGTCGATGCGCTGCTGCCCGAACGAGCTGGAGAAGCGCGCCGAACGCGGCCATCAGGACCGCGGGTTCGGGATCCGGCTGACCGCTGACGGGTCGGGCTACCGGATCACCGCCGGGGAGCTGGACCTGGAGTGCGGCGAGCTGCTCCACGCGGTGCTGCAGGCCGAGCTGGCCGCCGACCCCGACAACCCGACCGACACCGCCGGCTTCGCGCAGCTCCGCGCGCAGGGCTGGCAGGACGGCGACCCCCTCCCGGACACCTCATCGGGCGACCTTCTTGGCGGGGACGGGCTGGGTCCGCGGTCGTTGCGGCACAAGCGGCACGACGCGCTCAAGAACGCCCTGCGCAAGCTGCTGGACTCCGGCGCCCTGGGGCTGCGGGACAAGGTCGCCCCGCACATCGGAGTCACCGTGGGTGCGGACTGGCTCGAGCAGCACCCCGGCGCCCTCCCGGCGGTCTCGACCGTCACCGGCGCGCGGCTGCCCTCCTCCCTGGTCCGCCGCTGGGCCTGTGACAGCCGCCTGGGCCGGTTCGTGCTCAGCCTCGGCGGGCGGGTGCTCGAGCTCAGCCACACCGAACGGACCCTGAAACCGCACGAACGCCGGGCCGTCAAGCTCCAGACCGGCGGGCGGTGCCAGATCGCCGGCTGCCGCTGCGGACCCGGGTCGCCGCTGGTCCCGCACCACCCCGACCCGTGGGCCAGAACAGGACGGACCAGCTTCTACGACACCCTGCTCACCTGCGACCGGCACCACCACGACCTGCACACCGGCAAGAAGACCCTGCGCCTGCGCGACGGCCGGTGGATCAACGCCAACGGCTGGACCGACGGACCCGCCCGATGAACGGCCGCCCGACAGCCGACAGCCGACAGCCCCGCTGCTGGCTCCCGGCACGTCGTGCGGTTGACGTCGCAGCGCACACTGCACCGTGGATGCGCCGCGATCAGCAGAGGGAACGAGGGCCGTGCCCACCTCGACGCGGCCGGCGGCGCCCGCCACGACGCCGACGTCGTACGACATCCCGCTGGACGAGCTCGAGCGGTCGGCACGCGTGCCGTTCGAGGAGCAGGTCCTGGAGGAGGACATCGGGGGCGAGGCACCCGAGGACGACGGGGTGGGCCACCTGCCCGGAGGCATCCGGCCGTACGCCCTCTGAGCGGACTCGGCGCGGCCCGGCGAAGGCGGGACATGCGGAGCCGCCGGCCCCAGGCAGGAGCAGCCGCGGGTCAGCAGCAGTCGCGCCCGCAGACCCGCCCGCAGACCTGGCTCAGTCGCAGCCGCAGACGCCGGAGGCGGCGCGGAGCTGGAAGCAGTCCGGGCACGTGTTGGACTTCAGCACGGCCTTCTCGGCCTCGGCCTCGCGGGCCAGGGTCGCGGCGCGGGTGGCGGCGGCCTTGCGGGTACGCGCCTTGGCCTTGGCCTCGACGGCGTCGCGCTCGGCGGTGATGGCGGCGTTGGCGGCGATCACGTCGGCGTTGTCGTGCTCGAACACGCGCTGGCGGACGGTGTCCGGGATGAAGTCCATGGTCTGCTCGCAGAGCAGGACGGCCACGTCGAGCGGGCAGTCGGCGGCGACCTGCTCCACGACGTCCCCGTGCACGAGCTCGGGGTCGGCGGCCACCAGGGCCTCGACCCGCTGGACCGCCTCGTCGACGGCAGCCTGCAGCTCAGGGGACACGGTGTCTTCCACGGGTCGGACTCGCTCTCGTCGTCGGGGTGCGTGGCGAGGGTCCGTCGCCGTGCTCGTCCCAGTCTGCCCCAGGTCAGGCCGCGCGCTGCTCCTGCACCCGGTCGAGCAGCCGCAGCAGCGCTGCGTCCACCACCTCGCGGCGCGTGATGTTGACGCTGTGACCGGCCCCGGGGACCACCACCAGCTCGGCGTCCGGCAGCGCCTCGGCCATCCGCCGGCTGTGCGAGTCGGGGGTCAGCCGGTCGCTGTCGCCGACGAGCAGCGTGACCGGCACGTCGCGCATCGCCTGCAGGGAGGCGTGCTCGTCGTGGTCGAGCAGGGTCGAGTAGAAGGCCGTCGTCGTCGTCAGCGGCGTCTGCTCGAGCAGGTCCTGCAGCACCGTCACCAGCTCCGGTGTCGCGTCGTCGCGACCGAACAGGTAGTGCCGGTACGCCCGGTGGCCCAGCCGGGTGCCGCGGCGGCGCAGGCGCTCCAGCAGCGGCGCCCACAGCCGCAGCCAGAGCAGCAGCGGGGTCAGGAGGTGCAGCCGCCGCAGCAGCCGCACGACCACGCCGGTGGGTCCGGCCTCGACGAGCCCGCCGGAGGACGTGGCCAGCAGGAACACGCCCTGCACCCGCGGACCGAACAGCTCCGGCCGCTGCCGCGCCAGCGCCATGATCGTCATGCCGCCCATCGAGTGGCCGAGCAGGACGGCCGGGCCGTCGGGCACGGTCTCGTCCAGCACCCGGCCCAGGTCGCGGCCCAGCTGGTCGATGGTCGGGGAGCCGACCCGTCCGCGCCGCCGGGACCGGCCGTGGCCGCGGCAGTCGTACAGCACCGCGCGGGCCCGGCCGCGCAGCGTGTCGCGCTGCAGGTCGAACTCCTCCAAGCGAGGCGGTGAAGCCGTGCACCAGCACCACGGCGGGGGAAGGGCCCTCGTCCACCTCGACGTGGAGGTCCACGCCGTCGGAGGTGCGCACGGTCCGCAGGGTCGTCGTCGGGTCGCTCATGGGACCAGCGTGACGCACGAAGGCCCGGCCCCCGCAAGGGGACCGGGCCTTCGCGTTCGAGCGAGTGCTACTGCGGGACGACGTTCTCCGCCTGCGGGCCCTTCGGGCCCTGCGTGATGTCGAACTCGACGCGCTGGTTCTCGTCGAGGGACTTGTAGCCGTCCGTGGCGATCGCGGAGAAGTGCACGAAGACGTCGGCGCCGCCGCCGTCCTGAGCGATGAAGCCGAAGCCCTTCTCGGCGTTGAACCACTTCACAGAACCCTGAGCCATGTTGCTGTCTCCCTAAAGACTGTGGGGGCGCGCACTGTGCGCGATCCCGAGTTGAGCTGTCGGAGACGAAAGAACGCCCGCGACCTACACGTCCGCGGGCGTTGATGAACACGAGCGAAGAGGTGCAACTGCAACCAGCGAACAGGGTACACCCGCGGGGCAGCGGACGGAGGCGGGATGAGCAGTCCTGCTCAGGACGCCGGTCCGCGCGGCCGACAGGATGGGCCCGGACAGGGCGTGCGCCCTGCCCGACGAGGAGCCCCGTGACCAGTCCCGACGCGACGCCCGCCGCCGCTGCGCGCCGCCGGGCGGTCTCCGGCTTCACGCTCTACGACGTCGCCAACTCGGCCTTCGTCACGACGGTCGTCACCGCGGTGGGCGGGACCGTTCCTCACCGCGGTCGCCGAGGCGGCGGCCCGCGACGACGGGCGGGTCGACCTGCTCGGGCTCGCGCCGCGGGCCGCGTCGCTGTTCGCCTACGCGGTCAGCCTCTCGGTCGTCCTGCAGGTCCTGCTCCTGCCGCTGCTCGGCGCGCTGTCCGACCGGCCGGCGGCCAAGCGGCAGGTGCTCGTCGTGAGCACCGCGGTCGGCTCGGCCGCGACGGTCCTGCTGGCGCTGGTCCCGATGGGCTCGCCGCTGCTCGGCCTGCTCGCCTTCGTCGTCGCCAACGTGGCGTACGGCGCGGCGATCCTGGTCTACAACGCCTACCTGGCGGACGTGGCCGAGCTGGCCGACCGGGACCGCGTCTCGGCGCGGGGCTTCGCGTTCGGCTACGCCGGCGGCGCTCTGGTCCTCGCGCTGTCGCTCGCGCTCCTCACGCTGGCCGATCCGCTGGGCATCGGTGACGGGCTCGCCGTCCGCCTGACCATCGCTCTGTCCGCGGCGTGGTGGGCGCTCGTGGGCCTGGTCGCGATCCGGCGGTTGGACGCGGTGCGGGAGCTGCCCGGCTACGACCCCTCCCGGTCGACGGAGCCGCTGCTCGCGCAGGTGCGCGGGTCGCTGCAGCAGCTGAGGGGCTCGGTGCGGGCGCTCCGGGAGCTGCCCGGGACGCTGCGCTACCTGGTGTCCTTCCTGCTGTTCAACGACGCCATCCAGGCGGTGATCGCCCTGTCGGCGGTCGTGCTGACGCAGGAGCTGTTCGTCGCCCGCGGCCAGGACGCCGACGACGCGACGCCGTTCCTGCTGCAGCTCGTCCTGCTCATCCAGGTCGTCGCCGTCCTCGGCGCCGGCGGGTCGGCCCGGCTGGCACGCAGGTTCGGCGCGAAGGCGGTGCTGGTCGGCACCCTGGTGCTCTGGATCGGCGTGGTGGCCTACGCGGTCTTCGCGCTGCAGAGCACCACGCAGGCCTACGCTCATGGGCTGCGTCATCGCGCTGGTCCTCGGCGGGTCGCAGGCGCTCGCGCGCTCGCTGTTCAGCGCGATGGTGCCGGACGGCCGGCAGGCCAGCTTCTTCGGCTTCTACGAGCTGGCCGAGCGCGGCACCGCCTGGGTGGGCACGCTCGTCTTCGCGGTGGTGCTGGACATCACGGGCTCCTACCGCGGCGCCCTGCTGAGCCTGCTCGTGCTGTTCGTCTCGGGCGGGCTGCTGCTGGTCAGCACCGACACCGACGCTGCGATCGCCGCGGCCCGGGCCACGGAGGACGAGCAGGACCCCGGCGTCGTGGAGGTACCGAGCACGTAGGGGGCGGCCCGGGCCCACAGGAGGCGGACCCGGCTAGTAGCGGGCACCGGTCGCCGGCGGCAGCGCGTCGAGCCGGGCAAGGTCCTCGGCCGGAAGGTCGAGCGTCGCGGACGAGGCGTTCTCCTCGAGGTAGCCGACCTTCTTCGTCCCGGGGATCGGGACGACGTGGCCGCCCTGCGCGAGGACCCAGGCCAGCGCCACCTGAGCCGGCGTCGCCCCCACCCCGTCGGCGACGTCGCGCACGACGTCGACCAGGGCAGCGTTCGCCGCCATCGCCTCGTCGGTGAAGCGCGGGTTGCGCGCCCGGAAGTCGCCCTCGTCGAAGCTCCCGGCCCCCACGGTGCCGGTGAGGAAGCCGCGGCCCAGCGGCGAGAACGCCAGGAAGCCGGCGCCGTTCGCGGCGCACCAGGGCACCACCTCGGCGAGCGCGTCGCGCGTCCACAGCGACAGCTCGGACTGGACCGTCGCGACGGGGTGGACCGCGGCAGCGCGCTCGAGCTCCTCGACGCCCACCTCGCTCAGGCCGAGCGCCAGCGCCTTGCCGGCGGCGACCTGCTCGGCCATCGCACCCCAGGTCTCCTCCACCGGCACGTCCGGGTCGATGCGGTGCAGCTGCCACAGGTCGACCCGGTCGGTGCCCAGGCGCTGCAGGGAGGCGTCGATCGCGGCCCGCACGTGCTCCGGCCGGCCATCCCGTCCCATGCCGTCCGGCCGCACGACGAGCCCGCACTTGGTGGCGAGGAAGGCCTCGTCCCGCCGGCCGCGCAGCCCGCTGCCGACCAGCTCCTCGTTGGTGAAGGGGCCGTAGGCGTCAGCGGTGTCGATCAGGGTGACGCCGAGGTCGAGCGCCCGCCGCAGCACCTCGCGCGACTGCGCGTCGTCGCGCTCGGCCGCGCCGTACGCCCACGACATGCCCATGCAGCCCAGTCCGACGGCGCCGACGGCGGGACCGCCCGAGCCCAGCTCTCGTACGGGGATCGTCATGGGTGCATCCTGCACGCATGGCCGAGGACGTGCGCCTGGCCATGGGCGAGCCCCGCGGGCGGTGGGTGCTGGCCGCGACCGTGCTCGGCAGCGGCATCGCCCTGCTCGACTCGACGATCGTCAACGTGGCGCTGCCGACGATCGGGCGCGACCTCGGGGCCGACTTCGCCGGGCTGCAGTGGACCGTGAACGGCTACGTCCTGACGCTGGCGGCGTTCATCCTGCTCGGCGGGACGCTCGGCGACCGCTTCGGCCGGCGCCGGGTCTTCGTCGTCGGGGTGGTGTGGTTCGCCGCCGCGAGCCTGCTCTGCGGACTGGCCTGGGACGTGACGTCGCTGGTGGTGGCGCGGCTGCTCCAGGGCGTCGGCGGCGCGCTGCTCACGCCCGGCAGCCTGGCGATCCTGTCGGCGTCGTTCCGCCACGAGGACCGCGGCGCGGCGATCGGCGCCTGGTCCGGGCTGGGCGGGCTGGCGGCCGCCGCCGGTCCGCTGCTGGGCGGCGTGCTGGTCGAGGTGTCCTGGCGGCTGGTCTTCCTGGTCAACGTCCCGCTCTGCGTGCTCGTCGTGGTCATCAGCCAGCGGCACGTCCCGGAGTCCTACGACGACCGCGCACCGGCCACGCTCGACGTCGCCGGCGCGGTGCTGGGCGCGCTGGCGCTCGCCGGCACGACGTACGCCCTCATCGCGGCGGGAGAGGACGGGGCCAGCCCGACGGTGCTGCTGACCGGCGGAGCCGGGCTGCTGGCCGCGGCCGCCTTCGTGGCCGTGGAGCGGCGGTCGCCGGCGCCGATGCTGCCGCCGGCGATCTTCCGGGTCCGGCAGTTCACGGCCGCCAACCTGGTCACCTTCGCCGTCTACGCCGCGCTCGGCGCGCTGTTCCTGCTGCTCGTCGTGCACCTGCAGGTCGTCGTCGGCTGGTCGCCGCTGGTGGCCGGCAGCGCGCTGCTCCCGGTCACGCTGGTGATGCTGCTGCTCAGCGCGCGCTCCGGGGCGCTCGCCGCGCGGATCGGTCCGCGCCGCCAGATGGCGGCCGGGCCGCTGCTGTGCGCCGCCGGCGTCCTGCTGCTGCGCGGGATCGGGCCCGACGCCGACTACCTGCGCGACGTCGTGCCGGGCGTGCTGCTGTTCGGCCTCGGCCTCGCGTGCACGGTCGCCCCGCTCACCGTGACCGTGCTGGCCGCGGTGGAGGAGCGGCGCGCCGGACTGGCCTCCGGGGTGAACAACGCGGTGGCCCGTACCGCGGGACTGCTCGCGGTCGCGGTGCTGCCCGTGGCCGCCGGGATCACCGGGGACGACTACCGCGCACCCGAGCAGTTCGCGCAGGGCTACGGCACCGCGATGCTGCTCATCGCCGGGCTGCTGGTGCTCGGGGGCGCGCTCGCCTGGGCCCTGGTCAGCGACGAGGTGGCGGCGCGACCGGGCGGGCCGCTGCCCGGGGCCGACCCCGGCGCGCTCTGACCCCGGCGCGCTCTGACCCCGGCGCGCGCTGACCCTGGCAGGATGCCCCGGTGATACGAGACGCCTGGGACCGCTGCGCCTTCCCCGGCTCCTTCCGCCGCTACCAGGGCCAGGCGCTCGACGCCTTCGAGTCGCTGCGCGCCGACGGCGAGTCGCGGGCGTACGTCGTCATGCCGCCGGGTGCGGGCAAGACGGTGGTGGGCCTCGAGATCGCCCGCCGGCTCGGCCGCCGCACGATGGTGCTCACGCCGAACACCGCCGTGCAGGCGCAGTGGCTGGCGCAGTGGAAGGAGTTCGGCGGCGACGGGCCGCACCCGCGGCCGGCCAGCCCCGAGCGCTCGCTGATGACCCCGGTCACGGTGCTGACCTACCAGTCGCTGTCGGTGTGGGACCGCACCGCCGACGACGAGGACGAGCAGGACGACCCCTCCGCGGCGCTGGCCGAGACCCGTCGGGCGGCGCTGCGCGGTGAGCCGGGGGCGGACCTGCTCGCGCTGCTGCACCCGCGCGGGCGGGAGCTGGTGCGGCGCGCCTCCTCGACCGGACCGTGGACGCTGGTGCTCGACGAGTGCCACCACCTGCTCGAGACCTGGGGCGCGCTGTGCCGCGCTCTGGTCCGCGCGCTCGGCGACGACACCTGGGTGGTCGGGCTGACCGCCACCCCGCGCACCTCGATGACCGCGCGGCAGGCCGAGCTGCACGACGAGCTCTTCGGCGACTGCGACTTCTCGGTGCCGACGCCCGCGGTCGTCAAGGAGGGCGAGCTCGCGCCCTACCAGGAGCTGGTCTACCTGACGGCGCCGACGGCCGAGGAGGACACCTGGGTGGTCGCCGAGCGGCAGCGCTTCGCCGACCTCCAGCTCGAGCTGCTGTCGCTGCGCACCGGCACGCTGCCGTTCCCGGACTGGCTGTGGCGACGGCTGCACGACCGTCGGCTCGAGGGCGGCGGGCCGCAGCTGCCCTGGCAGGACCTCGAGCAGGCCGAGCCGGACCTGGCGCGGGCCGGGCTCCGGCTCGCGCACAGCGGCGTCGTGGAGCTGCCCGGCGGGGCGCGGCTGCGCGAGGAGCACCGGGTCCCCGCCGACGCGCAGGACTGGGGGGTGCTGCTGGAGGCCTACGCCCGCGAGCACCTGTCGACCTCGAGCGCCCTCGAGGACACCCGGCTGCTCGAGTCGATCCGCTCGGTGCTGCCGAGCCTGGGCTACCTGCTGACCGTGCGGGGCCTGCGCGCGACGACCTCCCCGGTCGACCGGATCTGCGCGCTGTCGGCGGCCAAGTCCGGCGCGGCGGTGCACGTGCTGGAGGCCGAGTCGGACGCGCTCGGCGACGAGCTGCGGGCCGCCGTGCTGTGCGACTTCGAGCAGCGGACCGCGCAACCGCCCGCGTCGCTGGCCGAGGCGTCCGAGGAGCAGCCCGCCGGCTCGGCCCGGCTGACGTTCCTCGCGCTCGCACGCAGCGACCTCGGGCCGCGGCTGCGCCCGGTCCTGGTCACCGGGCGCACCGTCGCGATGCGCCGCGAGGACTTCCTCGCCTTCCGGACGTTCGTCCCGCACGTGCTGTCCGACCGGCTGCTCGACGACCCGCTCGACGGCGACCGCTCCCTGGTCACCCTCACCGCCGGGGTCGGGTGGTCGGCGCGCGTCTGGGTGCCGCTGCTCACCCGCTGGCTGGAGGCGGGGGGCACGCAGGTCCTCGTCGGCACCCGCGGGCTGCTCGGCGAGGGCTGGGACTGCCCGGCGCTCAACGTCGTCGTCGACCTCAGCAGCGCGGCCACCGCGACGGCCGTCACGCAGATCCGCGGGCGCTCGCTGCGGCTGGACCCCGAGCGCCCGGACAAGGTCGCCGACAACTGGACCGTCGTCTGCGTCGCCGAGGACCACCCGCGCGGCGACGCCGACTACCTGCGCGCCGTGCGCAAGCACGAGCACCACCTCGCGCCCGGCCGTGACGGGGTCATCGAGTCCGGGATCGGCCACTGCGACGAGGACCTCGGGCCGTACGCCCCGCCGGACCGCCCGCACCCGCGATGCCGTCAACGGTCGCTCGCTGGCCCGCGCGGCGGACCGGGACGCGGTGCGGGGGGCGTGGGCGGTCGGCGAGGGCTACCGCGGCGTCGAGCTGACGACGCTGCGCGTGCGGGTCGACGAGCCGCTCGGCCTGCCCGGCGGCGTCGTCCCGGCCGCCCTGCTGCACGCGCGCCGGACGGTGGGTGCGCCTGCCCCGGCGCCGCTGCCGGACGCGCGCCGCCCGGCGCAGCTCTGGCCGCTCCCGGTGGCGGCAGGTGCCGCTGCCGGCACCCTCGGCGCGGTCACGGCCTCGGCCGAGGCCGGCCTCGGGATCGGCGCCGCCGCAGCGCTCCTCACCGCCGCCGGCGTCGGCGGCTCGCGCTACTCCGCGCAGCTCACGGCGCTGCGCAGCGCGCCGGAGGGCGAGCAGTCCGCGACCCTTGCCCAGATGGCGCGGCGCCGTCGCCGACGCGCTGGCCGCGTCCGGCGCCACGACGGTCGGGGCCGACGGCGTGCGCGTCGCCGGCGGGCGCGACGGTGAGGTCTCCCTCGAGCTCGACGCCCCGCTCGCCGAGTCCGCGCTGTTCGCCTCCTGCCTCGACGAGCTGCTCGCGCCGCTCGCCGACCCCCGCTGGATGGTGTCGCGGCTGGTGCTGCCCGTGCCCGCCGCGGCGGCCGACAAGCGCCGGCTCGCCGTGGCGCGCGCACTCGGTCGGCCGGTCGAGGCGGCCGTGGCCTGGCACGCCGTACCCGCGCCGCTGGCCCGG
Organism: uncultured Actinomycetota bacterium; assembly: GCA_963844295.1. Lineage (GTDB taxonomy): Bacteria > Actinomycetota > Actinomycetes > Mycobacteriales > SCTD01 > SCTD01. Next base: position 549,278 of record CAWJNR010000002.1, read on the forward strand.
TCCCGCGCCCGGGTCGGCGCCTTCGAGACCGCCTGGCGCGCGCACGTCGGCGCGGGACGGCTGGTCCTCGCCAAGGACCCGGAGGGCGCGGCCCTGCTCGAGCTGCTGCGCGGCGAGGACCCGTTCGCCGTCACCAGCCGGATCCGCACCGTCTGGCGCTAGAGGCGCGCGGCCGCCGGCGCCAGCGTCGTGCGGAACCAGTCGCAGAACGCCTCCTGCTCCTGGCCGACCTGCACCAGCGCGACCCGCTCGTACCCGGCGTCCCGGAACGCCGAGAGCTTCTCGAGGTACGGGTCGAGGTCGGGTCCCCAGGCACCGGCCTCGGCCATGTCCTCGGGCCGCACGTGCTTCGCGGCCGCGTCGAAGTTCACCGGCCCCGGCAGCTCGGCCTGCACCTTCCAGCCGAGCGTGCCCCACCGGAACTGCTCGTGCAGGGTGGTGAGCGCGGCGTCGGCGTCCGGGCCGTACACGACCGGGAACTGACCGACCATCTCACCGGAACCGCCTGCAGCGACGTACTTCTGCTTCAGCTCCGGCTTGGGCTCGGTGCCGATGAAGAAGTCGCCGAGCTCGGCAGCGAGGGTGCAGGACGAGGTACCCGAGCCGGCCACGCCGATCCGGACCTGCTCGTCCGGCAGGTCGTAGAGCTTGGCGTCCTCGACGTCGAAGTGCGCGCCGTGGAAGGTGACGTACTCGCCCTTCCAGAGCTCGCGGATGATCACGAGGGCCTCGCGGAGCATGTCGTGGCGGGTGGTCACCGGCGGCCAGCCCTGTCCCACCACGTGCTCGTTGAGCTGCTCCCCGGCGCCGACGCCGAGGGAGAACCGGCCGTCCGACAGCAGGGCCAGCGTCGCCGCCTTCTGCGCGACGACGGCCGGGTGGTAGCGCACGATCGGGCAGGTCACGTAGGTCATGAACGGGATCCGCTCGGTCGCCTGCGCAACGGCACCGAGCACGGTCCAGGTGTAGGGCGAGTGGCCCTGGACCTCGAGCCACGGCGAGTAGTGGTCGCTGGCGACGAGGAAGTCGAAGCCCGCCGCCTCGGCGGTGACCGCGTCGCGGACCAGGTCCTTCGGCGAGCGCTGCTCGCCCATGAGCGTGTAGCCGATCTCCATGGGGCCCCTGTTCCCCCCAGCGCGCCGCGCACCCGCACCTCGTGGAAGGCGCCGACCTCGCGCCACGGTGTCGGCTCGGCAACGTTCCGAGCAGGCCTGTGGCCCGTCGGCCGCGCCTGCGGTAGACGTCGGACGTGCTCCGCGCGCTGCTGGTCGCCGCCCTGCTCGTGGCGGGCTGCAGCGGGTCCGGCGACGACGAGCCCGGTCCGGCGCCCGCCGCCCCGCAGCGCTGGACGGTCGAGCTGGGCACGGCGCCGACCCTGCTCGCCGTGGTCGACGACGCGGTGCTCGCGGCGTCGTACGGCAACGGGGTCGGCGGCTCGCAGGTCTACCGCGTCGACCGGGCCACGGGACGGCTGGTCGCGCAGCGCACCGTCGCCGGGCAGCCGAACGGCCTCGCCGTCGGGCCGGACGGCGCGCTGTGGCTGGCCACGCTGCGGCTGCCCGACCAGGTCAGCGGCACCGGCCTGCAGGTGCTCGACCCCGTCAGCCTCGCCACCCGCCGGACCCTGCCGGTCGAGGGGGTCCCGCTCTCGGTGGCCTTCGTCGGCGAGGCGCTGTGGATCGGCGACGAGCGCGGGGTGCACCAGGTCGACCCCGCGGACGGCGCGGTGCTGCGCACGGTCCCGACCGCCCACCCGGCCACCCGGCTGCGTCGCTGGCCGGCGGGGCGCTCGTCGTCGTGGGGACGCAGGGGCTGCAGCGGGTCGACCCCGACACCGGCGCGACGTCGGAGCCGGTCGCCCTGCCCGCCGCCGGCAGCGCCGTCGCGACCGGCGACGCCGACCACCTGTGGGTCGTCCACCCCGACGACCGGGCCCGCGCCGTGCTGCAGCCGTACGACCCGGTGTCGCTGGCCGCCGGGCCGGCCGGGCCGAGCCCGGGACGCGCGGGAGCGGTGGCGCAGCTCGCCGGCGACGTGCTGTGGGTCAGCGACCCGTCCGGCGGCCGGCTGCTGTGCGCCGACCCGGCCACCGGCCGGCCGCGGTCGGAGCGGGCGGTCGTCCTCACCGGGCCGGTCGCCGCCGACGCCCGCACCGTCGTGGTGCGCGCAGGCCGGCGGGATGACCGGGCTGCCCGCCGACTGCGCCGCGTCCGCGTCGCCGCCGTCCTAGTCTGCGCGGGTGACCGCGACCCGGAGCGGCGCCGCTCTGGGGGCGGGCGCCTACGTGCTCTGGGGGCTGTTCCCCCTCTACTGGCCGCTGCTGGCGCCGTCGAGCTCGCTCGAGGTGCTGGCCCACCGGGTGCTCTGGTCGCTCGTGGTCGTCGGCGTCCTGCTCGTCGCCACGCGCCGGGTGGCCGGGGTGCGGGCAGCGGTCGCCGACCGTCGACGGCTGCTCATGCTCTCGACGGCGGCCGTGGTCGTCGCCGTGAACTGGGGCACCTACATCTACGGCGTCTCCAGCGACCAGGTCGTGGAGACCTCGCTCGGCTACTTCGTCAACCCCATCGTGACCGTGCTGCTGGGGGTGCTCGTGCTCGGCGAGCGGCTCGACCCGCGCAGTGGGTGGCGATGTCGATGGCCTTCTTCGCCGTCCTCGTGCTCACCGTCGAGGGCGGGCGCCCGCCCTGGATCGCACTGGTGCTGGCCTTCTCGTTCGGCGCCTACGGCCTGCTGAAGAAGACCGCCGGCGTCGGCGCCGTCGAGGGGCTGGCCATCGAGACCGCGGTGCTGTTCCCCGTCGCCGCCGTCTTCGTGACGGTGCTGGGCGTCACCGGTGCGGGGACGTTCGGCAGCGAGGGGCCGGGCCACGCGGTGCTGCTCGCGCTGTCGGGGCTGGTGACGGCGATCCCGCTGCTGATGTTCGGCGCGGCGGCGTCGCGGATCCCGCTGACGACGCTCGGGCTGCTGCAGTACGTCGCCCCGACGATCCAGTTCCTCATCGGCACCGTGGTCCTGGGCGAGCCGCTCCCGCCGGTCCGGCTGCTGGGCTTCGTGCTCGTGTGGGTGGGGCTCGCGATGTTCACCGTCGACCTGGTCCGGCACCACCGCCGCCAGCTGCGGCTCGCGGTCACCGCGCCTGCCTAGGCTGACCCGGTGCTCGACCGCGCGAACGTCCCGCTCGCCCCGCTGACGACCCTGCGCCTCGGCGGCCCCGCCCGGCGGCTCGTGACGGCGTACGACGAGGCGTCGGTGGTCGAGGTCGTGCGGTCGTGCGACGACGCGGGGGAGCCGGTGCTCGTCCTGGGCGGCGGCAGCAACGTCGTGCTGCCGGACGACGGCTTCGCCGGCACCGTCGTGCGCGTCGCCGTGCACGGGTTGTCGGTCGACCAGGAGGGCGACCGGGTGTCGCTCACCGCCGCCGCCGGCGAGGAGTGGGAGTCCTTCGTCGGGCTGTGCGTCGCCGACCGGCTGGCCGGGATCGAGGCCCTGTCCGGCATCCCCGGCCTGGTCGGCGCCAGCCCCGTGCAGAACATCGGGGCGTACGGCCAGGACGTCGCGCAGACCGTCACCCGCGTGCGGGCCTACGACCGGGTCGCGCGCGAGGTGGTCGAGCTGACCGCCGAGCAGTGCGCGTTCTCCTACCGGCACAGCGCCTTCAAGGCCGAGCCGGGTCGTTGGGTGGTGCTGGCGGTGACCTTCGGGCTCACGTCGTCCGAGCTGTCGATGCCGGTCGGCTACGCCGAGCTGGCCCGCACCCTCGGCGTCGAGGTCGGCGAGCGCGCGCCGCTCGGCGAGGTGCGCGAGGCCGTGCTCGCGCTGCGCCGGGGCAAGGGCATGGTGCTCGACGCGGCCGACCCGGACACCCGCAGCGCGGGGTCGTTCTTCACCAACCCGCTGCTGCGCGACGACCAGCTCGCCGGCCTGCGCGAGCGCGCGCCGCAGGTGCCGACCTGGCCGGAGCCCGACGGCCGCACCAAGGTGTCGGCGGCCTGGCTGATCGAGCGGTCCGGCTTCGGCAAGGGGCACTTCGACGGCCCCGCCGGCATCTCGAGCAAGCACACCCTCGCGCTGGTCAACCGCGGCGGCGCGACGACCGCCGACCTGCGGCGGGTGGCCGCTGCCGTGCGCGACGGCGTGCGCGAGCGCTTCGGCGTCGAGCTCGTCCCCGAACCCGTCTGGGTCGGCGAGCCCCTCTGACCTGGCTGATCAACGCCGCACTCGGTACGTCCTGGGCCCCCTCAGCGCGTACGCAACGCGGCGTTGATCAAGGGAGGTCGGTCAGTGCACGCCGACGTCGTGGCCGAGCAGGCGCCAGGCCAGGCCGCCGGCGCCGACGAGCGGGCCCTCCGGGCCGAGGCCGACGGGGAGCACCTCGCAGCCGCCGGTGAAGTCCAGCCGCGAGAGGTCGTGCAGCGCGGCGCTCGCGGCGGCGAAGAACGGCGCACCGAAGCCGAGCGCCACCGACCCGCCGACGAGCACCCGCGACAGGTCGAGCAGGTTGGCCACCGACGCCAGTCCCTCGCCGAGCAGGCGCCCGGCGCGGGCCACCTCGTCGGGACCGGCGCCGGAGGCCGGCCCGCCCAGCCGGCGCCCGATCGCGGTGCCGCTGATCTCGGCCTCCAGGCAGCCGTGCGCGCCGCAGCCGCACAGCGCTCCGCCCGGGACGACGACGACGTGGCCCACGTGGCCGGCGTTGCCGGACGCGCCGTCGAGCAGCCGGCCGTCGACGACCAGGCCACCGCCGACGCCGGTGGACACGACCATCGCCAGGAAGCTGCCGACACCGGCACCGGCGCCCTTCCAGCCCTCGCCGACGGCCAGCGCCTTCGCGTCGCCGTCGACGACGATCGGCAGGCGAGTACTCCTCGCGGAGCCGGGCGAGCAGCGGGAAGCCCCGCCAGCCAGGGATGTTCAGCGGCGACACGGTCTCGCCGCCGATCGTCATCGGGCCGGCCGAGCCGACGCCGAGCGCCTGCGCGTCGTCGGGTGCGACCTGCGCGACGCGCCTTGACCAGCGCGGCGAAGACGGCCTCGGGGTCGGGCTCGCGGGGCGTCGGGGCGTGCGCCGAGCGCAGCAGCGGACCCCGACTCGTCGACGACTCCGGCAGCGATCTTCGTACCGCCGACGTCGACGGCCAGGACGGTGCCGACGGCTACTCCATCGCCTGGAGCATGCCGAGCATCTCCTTGCACTGCGGGCACACCGGGTACTTCTCCGGGTCGCGGCCGGGGAGCCACTTCTTGCCGCACAGCGCGGTGACGGGGACCCCGTCGACGGCGCTGCGGAGGATGTCCTCCTTGCGGACGTAGTGGCTGAAGCGGTTGTCGTCGCCGTCGTCGAGCTGGGGTTCCCCGACGGGGCGCGTGTCGAGCTCGGTCATGCCTGCAGCGTAGAGGTGACAAGTCGGTGTCGGAGCGGCCTGTCGCGCTTCGGCCACGTTGCGTGGGGGGTAGCCAGGACCCATGTCGCAGAAGGACCGTCGCCTCACCGACGACGAGCGCCGCCGGCGGCTGGCCCTGCTCGACACCCTGCGCGAGGCCACGGAGCTCCGCGCCCGGCTGCGCCCGCGGGCCTCCGCAGCTGGCCCGCGCCCGGGCGCTGCTGCACGCCCGCACGACGCGGGGCTAGCCGGCCCGAGCCGGGGTAGAGGAGCCGCACGCGCTCCCCGGACCCGGAGCAGCGCCCCCCTCGCACGCCTGGAGCTCCCGCTGTCCCCCTCGCCCTCCGCGGCCGCTTCGGCGGCTCGCGACCTCCGACGCACCGCCCGCGACGCCTTCGGCTGGGAGCAGCTCCGACCCGGCCAGCTCGAGGCCATGGAGTCCGTCCTCGCCGGCCACGACACCCTCGTCGTCATGCCGACCGGCTCCGGCAAGAGCGCCGTCTACCAGGTCCCGCCCTGCTGCTCGACGGCCCGACCGTCGTCGTCAGCCCGCTCATCTCGCTGCAGCGCGACCAGGTCGCCGGCCTGCTCGGCCGCGGCGGGGACGTGACGGCGGTGCAGGCGAACAGCAGCCTGTCGGACCGGGACCGCGCCGCCGCCTTCGACGCCCTGCGCGCCGGGGAGGTGGAGTTCCTCTTCCTCGCGCCGGAGCAGCTGGCCAAGCCCGAGGTGCTCGACGCGGTGGCCGAGGCGAAGCCGTCGCTGTTCGTCGTCGACGAGGCGCACTGCATCTCCTCCTGGGGCCACGACTTCCGGCCGGACTACCTGCGGCTGCACACCGCCATCGAGCGGCTCGGCCGCCCACGCGTGCTCGCGCTGACCGCGACGGCCTCGCCGCCGGTGCGCGAGGAGATCGTCAGCCGGCTGCGGCTGGAGGAGCCCCGTCCAGGTCGTGAGCGGCTTCGACCGGCCGAACCTCTCGCTCGAGGTGCAGGGCTTCCGCGACGACGAGCAGCGCCGCGAGGCGGTCGTCATGCGCGCCATGGGCGAGGCCAAGCCGGGCCTGGTCTACACCGCCACCCGCAAGAGCGCCGAGCAGTACGCCGAGGCGCTGGCCGACCTCGGCATCGACGCGGCGGCCTACCACGCGGGGATGCGCGCGGCCGACCGCGAGGACGTGCACGAGCGCTTCACGGCCGGGCGGCTCGACGTCGTCGTGGCCACGACGGCGTTCGGCATGGGCATCGACAAGGCCGACGTGCGCTTCGTGCTGCACGCCGAGGTCGCCGACTCGCTCGACAGCTACTACCAGGAGATCGGCCGCGCCGGGCGCGACGGCGAGCCGGCCGTCGCCGCCCTGTTCTACCGGCAGGAGGACCTGGGGCTGCGGACGTTCTTCGCCTCCGGCAGCGCCGACGACGCAGGGCGCTGCGCAAGGTGGCGACGCTGGTGCAGCACGCCGGCGCGCCCGTGCAGCCGACCGAGCTGGCGCAGGAGATGGACCTCGCCCCGACCCGGCTGGCCGGGCTGGTCAACCTGCTCGAGCAGGCCGGCGCGGTGGAGGTGCACGCCGACGGGGCGATCGCCCTCGCGCCGGAGGCGCCGTCGCCGAAGGAGGCCGCCGACGATCGCGGCCGAGGTCGCCGAGGGGCACCGCAAGGTCGAGCAGTCGCGCGTCGAGATGATGCGCGGCTACGCCGAGACCACCGGCTGCCGCCGGCAGTTCCTGCTGGCCTACTTCGGCGAGACCCTCGACGAGCCGTGCGGCAACTGCGACACCTGCGCCGCCGGGCACCGCGGAGGAGCAGGCCGACCTGGCCGACAGCCCGTACGCCCTGCAGTCGAAGGTGGCGCACGCGCAGTGGGGCAGCGGCGTGGTCATGCGCTACGAGGGAGACCGGATCGTCGTGCTGTTCGAGGACGTGGGCTACCGCACGCTGTCGCTGGAGGCGGTCGCCGCCCGCGGCCTGCTCGAGCGCGCGTGACGCGCCTCGAGGTCGACGTCGTCGTCGTCGGCGGCGGGCCGTCCGGCCTGGCCGCCGCCTCCTGGCTGGGCCGCTACCGGCGGTCGGTCGTCGTGCTCGACTCGCAGGAGTACCGCTCGGCCAAGGTCGAGCGCTCGCACGGCTACCTCGGCCGCGACCCGCAGGTGCCGCTCGAGCTGCTCGCCAAGGGCCGCGAGGAGGTGCTGGCCTACCCGACGCGTGGAGGTGCGGCAGCGGTCGGCGTCCAGCGTCGTGCGCCGCGAGGACGGGCTGCTTCGAGGTCGACGACGACCTGCTCGCGCACCGCCTCGTGCTGGCCTGCGGGGTGAAGGACGCCTTCCCCGCGGTGGAGGGCTTCGACGAGCACTACGGCGCCTCGGTCTTCCACTGCCCCTCCTGCGACGGGTACGAGGCGCGCGACCGGCACGTCATCGCGCTCGGCTGGGACCCGCACCTGGTCGGCTTCGCCGAGACGCTGAAGAACTGGGCCGCCTCGGTCACGGTGGTGACCAACGGCATGCGCTTCCAGGGCGACGAGAGCTGCCGGGCCGAGCTGGCGGAGCACGACATCGACCTGCTGGAGCGCGACGCCGTGCGCTTCCTCGGCACGCGCGGCGACCTCGACGGCGTCGAGCTCGACGGCGGCGAGGTGCTCGAGGCCTCGATGGTGCTCTTCTCCGTCGCGCACCAGCCGCGCATCGAGCTGGCCGTGTCGCTGGGCTGCGAGCTCGACGAGGAGGGCTACGTCGCCGTCAACAGCAAGGGGCTGACCTCGGTCCCGGGCGTCTACGCCGCCGGCGACCTCACGCCCGGCCTGCAGCTGGTGTCGGTCGCGGCGGCCTCCGGCGTCGTGGCGGGCGTGGCGTGCGCGCAGTCGTTCTTCGGCACGCAGGGCGCGCCCACCTCGCCCGAGCCGGCGCCGGCGACCGGGCAGCACTAGCCACCTGCTCGGCTGCTCGTACGAGGTCTGCGCACGAGGAAGGCCCCCGCTCCGGAGAGCGGGGGCCTTCGACGTGGGACGGGTCTAGCGGTCCTGCACCTTGTGCTTGGCGGCAACGGCCGCACCGGTCGCGGCGGTCGCCGCGACCGCGCCGCCGCGGTGCCGACGGTCGACGGCAGGGCCTTGAGGACGCCGCTGACGACCTGGGTCGGGCGCTGCTGCTCCTCGTGCAGCGAGCTGCTGGCGAGCATCGCGCCGGTCAGGCCGGGGATGGCCCACTGCAGCGCGGAGAGCTGCTTCTGCGCCTTGGCGACCTCGGGCGGGGTGGTGGCCAGCGAGTCGGTGCCACCCGCGACCGGGACGTCGCCGGCGTTCATCATCTTCTGGCCGAGCACCCGGGCGTAGGCGGTGGCGCCGAGGGCGCCGGCCGTCAGCGCGAGCTTGGTGTTGGTGTTGGCCAGGACGCCCTTCTGCGTGGCGACGCGGCCCTTGTTCGCCTTGAGCAGCTGCGCGCCACCGAGAGGTGCGCGCCGATGGCGACGGCGTTGAACGGGGTCCAGCGGTCCCAGCCGGCGTTGGCGACGCGGGCGCGCTGGCGGGGGTCGTCGACGTCGGCAGCAGCGCCGTTGACGCCGATGGCGCCCATGAGCGAGCCGCCGAACCAGGCGGCGAGGCCGATGTCGTGCATCGCGTGGGCGAGGGTGTTGCGCTGAGCCATGGGGTTCCTCCAGGAGTGCGTCGGGGCGTGGTGCGGCTGCACCTCGCCTACCCCCGTGCACGGCGAGGTGAACCCGTCGACGGCCGCTCGGCCGGGGTCTGCGAGAGTCCGTGGCGTGACCGACACCAGCGGGAGCCGACGCGTACGCCGTCCTGGTCTTCCGGCAGGGCGGCGAGTGGCAGGTCGGCGTGCTCCCGGAGCCGCTCACCGACGACCTCGACGGCCTCATCGCGGCCGTGCGCCAGCAGCCGGGCGAGAACGGCGCGTTCGCCCTCGTCGACGTCGCCGACGAGTTCTTCGTCGTCGTGCGGGTGCAGATGGGCCGGGTGCGGCTGCTGCTGTCCGACGTCACGGCCGCCGCGCCTGGGACCTCGCCGCGCAGGTGCTCGAGCACCTCGACCTCGACGTGCCCGGCGGAGGACGACCTCGAGGAGGTCTGGCCGGCCGGCGACCTCGGCATCTTCGACGACCTCGGGCTCGACGAGATGGAGATGGGCGCGATCCTGTCCGACCTCGACGCCTACGCCGACGAGATGCTCTCGGCACTCGCCCGCCGTCTGGGGTTCTCCGAGCCTACGAGCGGGTAGTCGACGCGCTCGTGGGCTGATGCCCGTCCCACCCCTCCCAGTCCTGGAGCCTCCCTCGTGTCCTACTTCGCCGCCGCGCTCGCCCGCACCGCTGCGGGCTGGACCGGTGAGGAGCTCGACCTGTCCGAGGTCGAGGACCTCGAGCAGCTCGCCGACCTGCTGCGCGACCTCACCGGCGAGGGCCCCGGTCCGGCGCTGATGCTGCTCGAGGAGGACGACGAGCACGTCGCCGTCGTCCGCGTCGACGGCGGGGTCGGGTGCGCTGGCCGAGCCGCGCGTCTTCCTGTCCGACCGCCGCGCCGTGCAGGCCAGCGAGGTCGCGGCGATGCTCTGGGAGGACGGCGACGCGCCGGTCGACGAGGAGGACGACGAGGACGAGGGCACCCGCCCGATCGCCGAGCCGGTGGGCGACGCCGCCCTGCTCGCCGACCTCGGCACCCCCGCCGACGACCTGCTCGCGCTGTGCGCCGAGGAGGGCCTGCTGCCCGCCGACGTGCTGACCGCGCTGTGCGAGCGCGCCGGCTGCGACGACGTGCTCGAGTAGCTGCGCGAGGCGTGACGCCGTACGAGCCGGCGATGCGCCTCGCGCTGGCCGAGGCGGCGCGGGCTGCCCGGGCACGACGACGTGCCGGTCGGCGCGGTCGTGCTGGGGCCGGACGGCGCGGTGCGTGGCCGTCGGCCACAACGACCGCGAGGGCGTCGGGCGACCCGACGGCCCACGCCGAGGTGCTCGCGCTGCGCGCCGCCGCGGCCGCGCTCGGGCAGTGGCGGCTGACCGGGTGCACGCTGGTCGTCACCCTCGAGCCGTGCACGATGTGCGCCGGCGCGCTCGTGCTGGCCCGGGTCGAGCGGGTCGTCTACGGCGCCGACGACCCCAAGGCCGGGGCCGCCGGCTCGCTCGTGGACGTGCTGCGCGACCGGCGGCTCAACTAGCGGCCCGAGGTCGTCCGCGGGGTGCTCGCGCAGGAGTGCGGCGCGGTGCTGCTCGCGTTCTTCGAGGGCCGCCGGGGGCTTCGCTAGAGTCTCCGCCGGTGGCGTGTCCGAGCGGCCGAAGGAGCACGCCTCGAAAGCGTGTGAGGGGGCAACTCCTCCGTGGGTTCAAATCCCACCGCCACCGCCACGAGGTCGACGGGCACCGGGAGCGCACCACCGCGCCCGGTGCCCGCTGCCGTCCGCCGGTGCTGCTAGGTCGTGATGCGGACGCCCGGCTCGATCGTCCCGTCGGTGAGGACGTCGACGCGCAACCCGCCGCGAGAGACCAGCGGGCGCAGCAGGCCGGGCCCCGCCAGCCGCTCGAGGTGGGCGCACGGCTCGCAGAGGCGCAGCCCGCGGCACAGGACGTCGCCGATGCGGAAGTCCCTGCCCACCAGGGCGTTCAGATCGATGCCGCGGGTCAGGACGTTGCGGCGGGTGCTGAGGAAGTCCAGCCGCGCGTCCCGCGCCGTGAGCTCCTCGACCACCTCGGCGGCGATGAGCGTCAGCTCGTACCCGGGGCGCGAGACAGCGCGCGGGCTGAAGGTGCCGGCGCCGTCGGCGTACCGGTCGCCCTCCAGGCCGCGCCCGGCGACAGCGCGCGCGGAGCTCACCAGCGACATCGGCGCCTCCGCCGCGGGGGCGACCGCGAGCTGCTCGACGGTGCCGGACAGCGGGCGGGACGCCGGGAGCGGCGCGATCACCGGGTCCAGCGAGGCGACCGCGAAGGCGCTGCTGATCGGCAGGTCGGCGGTCGCCCGCCCGAGCAGCGCGGGGTCCTGCGGGCTGAGGACGACGCCCGGTGGGGTGCCGAAGGCGACCACCGCGACCTGCCCCTGCGGCCCGTCGGCGAGCGGGCTGGCGCTGCCGTCCACGACGGCGAGCCACCAGCCGGCCCACTGGAACGACCGCGGGTCGGCGATCGGGACCAGCCCGGAGCTGCGGCCGGCCAGCCAGGTCTTCCAGGCGGCGAGCGCGTGCGTCAGGGGCTCCTCGCCGGTCAGCGGCGGGAGCTCGTCGAGCGGCACCTCCGTGATCGACGACAGGCAGGCGGCCGCGCCGCGCACGAGCGCGCTGCCCGGCCCCTCGGGCAGGTCGAGGTCCTTCACGAGGTGCCTCCCAGCAGGCGTCGGGCGACGCGGACGTCGGGCCCGAGCCGGCCCAGCTCGTCGACGAGGTCGTCTGCGGCGGCCGTCAGCGCCGCGTCGGTGCACGGGGCCAGCGCGTCCAGGACGAACAGCGCCGCGGTGGTGCCGTCGTGCAGCTGCGTGCGCCGGGCCTGTCGCCAGTTCCAGCGGCGGCAGGTGACGCCGGCGTCGTCGCGCCAGACGACCTCGCCCTCGTCGGGGTGCTCGACGACCTCCTCGCCCCCGGCCGCAGTGTCGAAGGGCTCGTCGCCCTGGGCGCGGACGAGCCGCGGCGGGCCGGCGTAGCGGCTCAGGTCCTCACCGCCGAGCGGCACCTGGTGGCGCACCGACACGGAGTTGTAGGTGTCGGTGAGCCGGTTGACGCGGGGCAGGCCCGTCTCGGCGCGGCGCACCAGCGCCTCGAGGCTGTTGCGGGTCCGCTGCGGCTTGGCGCCGAACGCGCGGTACGCGTCCCGCCAGGCGGTGACGTGCGGCAGCTCCTCGACCGGCCGGTCGGCCAGCGCCTCCCGCGCGGCGCCCTCCGCCGCCAGCAGCAGCGCCTCGCTCGCATCGTCGCTCGGGCCCGGGACGATCCCGTCGACCGCGACGAGCAGCGCCCGGTAGTCCGGCCGCAGGGCGAGCACGGCCGGGTCCACGGAGGCGGCGGCGAGCAGCTCCCTGAGCTCAGCGACCTCACGCACGGAGGTCGCCACGGCCGGTCTCGGAAGGGCTCATGCGTCGAGTGTGGCGCGTGGCGCGCTGACCCCTCGACAGGCGTGGCGTCCAGGAGCAACCTCGCAGGTGCGACCGGGCCGCGCGTCCGGTCGACGCTCCCCGAGCGCCGGGTCCGGCCGTGACCACGACCGACCGCGCTCTCGTAGGGGGACGACGATGACGACGCACACCAGCAGCACGCCCGCCAGCACCCACGCAGGCAGCACCCCCACCAGCACGCAGGCACCCGGCGCCCTCCCGCGCCCCCGGGAGGGGGGCCCGGCGCGCCAGGTCGACGTGGAGCGGCTCGAGCAGCTGATCGGCCAGGTGGTGGCGGACCTCGGTGGGGCGCTGACGGCGCCGCTCGTGCTCATCGGCGACCGGCTGGGCCTGTTCGAGGCGATGGCCGACGGCAGCCCCGTGACCGCGGCCGAGCTCGCCGAGCGGACAGGCACCTCCGCCCGCTACCTGCAGGAGTGGCTGCTCACCCTGGCGGCAGCCGGCTACGTCGACCACCAGGAGCTCGACCCCCGGGGCCAGGACCGGTACGCGCTGTCGCCGGAGCAGGCAGCGATGTTCACCGACGCCGACAGCCCGGCCTACGTCGCCGGCGGCTTCCAGAACCTGACCGCGGCGACGCGGAGCGTGGACCGGCTGACGGAGGCGTTCCGGACGGGAGCGGGGATGGGCTGGCACGAGCACCACCCCGACCTGTTCGAGGGCACCGAGCGCTTCTTCCGCCCCAGCTACCTGGCCGACCTCACGAGCTCGTGGATCCCGGCGCTCGAGGGACTGCAGGAGCGGCTGCAGTCGGGTGCCCGGGTCGCCGATGTCGGCTGCGGCTACGGCGCCTCCACGCGGATCATGGCCGAGGCCTACCCGGCCTCGAGCTTCGAGGGCACCGACTACCACGCGCCCTCGGTCGAGCACGCCCGCGCGGCGGCGGAGGCGGCCGGACTGAACGCTCGGGCGGCCTTCCGGGTCGCCTCCGCGGGCGAGCTGACCGGCGAGTTCGACCTGATCACGATGTTCGACTGCCTGCACGACATGCCAGACCCGCTCGGCGCGCTGCAGGCCGCGCGGAGCGCCGTCCGGGACGACGGCTGGGTGCTGCTCGTCGAGCCGCTGAGCGGTGACCGCGCCGAGGACGCCTTCAACCCGGTCGGGCGCCTGTACGCCGCGGCCTCGGTGCTCATCTGCCTGCCGAGCGGGCTGTCGGCCGAGCCGAGGGCGGGGCTGGGCAACCAGGCCGGTCCGGCCAGGACGCTGGCGCTGGCCGAGCGGGCCGACTTCACGCGGGCCCGGGAGGCGACGCGGACGCCGTTCAACCTCGTGTACGAGCTGCGCCCGTAGTCAGGACCCGCTGCGGCGCCCCGGGCCCTGCCCCGGCCGCCGCAGCGGCAGCGTGGTGCGGTGGCGCACCGGCCCGGCCTCGGCCGCGCCCCGGACGGCCAGCTGGCGGGCGAGCAGCAGCCCGAGCACCGGCAGGGCGGCGGCGACCGCGAAGCCGACCGTCGTCGAGGTCGGCAGCAGGAGCGCCACGGCACCGCCGAGCACCCAGGCCAGCTGGAGCGCGGTCTCCGAGCGGGCGAAGGCGGTGCTCATCGACCGTGGCGCGACGTGCATCTGCACGGCGGCGTCGAGCGCGAACTTCGACAGCGACACCGAGACGCCGGTCGCCCCGGCTGCGGCGACGACCCACGTCGACGCGGACGACAGCGCGGCCAGCAGGCAGGCCAGGAAGGGCAGCGCCAGTGCGACGACCGCCAGCGCCCGGGACGCGCGCTCGGGCAGCCGGGCCGCCAGGCCGGTGCCGACCAGCTGGCCGACCGCGGCGGCGGCGACGACGGAGCCGACGAGCAGTCCGGACGCCCCCTCCGCGCGCAGCAGGAAGGCCAGGAAGATGGTGAGCAGCCCGGCCAGCGTGCGCAGCGCCACCGCCGCGGCGAGCGGCCCGGTCACCCGCGCGCTCGTGCGCGACAGCCGGAAGCGCACGGTCGCGCGGACCCCCGGCCCGGCCTTCTCGTCGACGTGCTCGGGCAGCCGCAGCGAGAGCACGCCGCCCAGGATGAGCAGCACGCTGGCCAGGCGCAGCACCCAGCCCGAGCCGGCCACAGCGGCGATGCCCGCGCCGACCGCGGCGGCGCCGGCACCCGCGGTGACGGCGGCGACGTTGAGGCGTGCGTTCGCCGACACCAGCCCCACCCCGGACGGCCGCACGCGGGGGACGGCCGCCGCCCGGGCGACGCCGTACGCCCTGGACAGGACGAGGACCGCGAGGGCCAGGGGGTAGAGGCCGAGGGAGGCCGTCGCGCCGGCCATGACCCAGGTGAGCAGGCCGCGCCCGCCGGTGGTGAGCGCGAGGACGCTGCGGCGGCCGTGCGGGAAGCGGTCCAGCAGCGGCCCGGCCACCGGCACCAGCAGCGAGAACGGCAGCATCGTCAGCAGCAGGTAGAGGGCCACCCGGCTGCGCGCCTCGCCGATCGGCACGGAGAAGAACAGCGTCCCGGCCAGGGCGACCGCGACGAGCGCGTCGCCGGCGGCGTGCAGGGCGTGCACGGTGATGAGCGCGGACAGCCCGCTGCGGTCGGCGCCGTCGGCGCGCGCAGCGGTGCGGACCCGGCGCACGGCGCCCCGGGTCAGGGCCCGCGAGAGGGCGACCACGCGCGGCATGCCGCCCATCCTCGCCGAGGGGGGAGCCCGAGGGGGTGACGGGCACGTGACGAACGACGAGAGCCGCCCCGGCGGGAGCGGCTCTCGAGAGCGGAGGATGCGAGATTCGAACTCGCGAGGGGTTGCCCCCAACACGCTTTCCAAGCGTGCGCCATAGGCCAACTAGGCGAATCCTCCGCCGACGATCCTAGCGGAGCCTGCCGCCGCGGAGCAGCCGCCCGTACGGGTAGGGTCGCTGGCAGACCCCTCGTGCGGCGCCCATCCCGCTGAACTCCCCCAGGGCCGGAAGGCAGCAAGGGCAGGCAGGCTCTGGGCGGGTGTGCGAGGGGTCCTGCAGTTGTCCGGCGTCGAGGGAGTCGCAGCGTGAGCCTGGCGCTCTACCGCAAGTACCGGCCCGGCCAGCTTCGCCGAGGTGAAGGGCCAGGCCCACGTCACCGAGCCGCTGCGCCAGGCGCTGACCAACGGCCGCATCAGCCACGCCTACCTGTTCAGCGGGCCGCGCGGCTGCGGCAAGACCTCCAGCGCCCGGATCATGGCGCGCTCGCTCAACTGCGAGCAGGGCCCGACGCCGGACCCCTGCGGCACCTGCGACTCGTGCGTGGCGCTGGCGCCGAACGGCCCCGGCTCGCTCGACGTCATCGAGATCGACGCGGCGTCGCACAACGGCGTCGACGACGCCCGCGACCTGCGGGAGCGGGCCTTCTTCGCCCCGGTCTCCAGCCGCTACAAGGTCTACATCATCGACGAGGCCCACATGGTCACGACGGCGGCGTTCAACGCGCTGCTGAAGCTCGTCGAGGAGCCGCCGGACTTCGTGAAGTTCGTCTTCGCGACGACCGAGCCCGAGAACGTCCTGCAGACCATCCGCTCGCGCACCCACCACTACCCCTTCCGGCTGATGTCGCCGAAGGCGCTGACCGAGCTGCTGACCTCCGTCGCGGAGTCCGAGGGCATCGCCGTCGACAGCACCGTCATCCCGCTGGTCGTACGCGCGGCAGCCGGCAGCGCGCGCGACGGCCTGTCGATCCTGGACCAGGTGCTGGCCTCGGCCGGGCCCGACGGGCGTGACCCGCGAGGGCGCGGCGGCGCTGCTCGGCGTCACGCCCGACGCGCTGCTCGACGGCATCGTCGACGCCTTCGCCGCGCACGACGCCGCGGCCGTGTTCTCGCTGCTCGACCAGGTCATGGAGGGCGGCCACGACCCGCGCCGCTTCGCGACCGACGTGCTCGAGCGGCTGCGCGACCTCATCGTGCTCGACGCCGTGCCGGACGCCGGCGCGACCGGGCTGCTCGACTGCCCCGCCGACCAGCTCGACCGGATGGGCCGCCAGGCGCTGGCGATGGGCACCGGCGGGCTGTCCCGCGCCGCCGACCTCTTCCACGCCGGGCTGGTCGAGATGCGCGGCAAGACGACGCCGCGACTGCTGCTCGAGCTGGTCTGCGCCCGGGTGCTGCTGCCCGCCGCGACCGCCGACGACGGCGCCGTGCTGTCGCGGCTGGAGCGGCTCGAGCGCCGGCTCGAGATCGGCGGCGCCCCCGCGGCGGCGCCGGGCAGGCCGAGCGGCCCCCCGCCCGTCCCGCTGTCCCGGCCGACCCCGCCCGCGCGCACCGAGGCCGCCGGTGGTCCGGCGCGCACCCCCGCGGACGCGGTGGCGGGCGACGCGCCGCTGCCGCCCGCGCGGGCGGCCCGGGCGGCGGAGGCGCCTGCCGCCCCCGCCCCCGCGACGCCTGCAGCGGCCGCCCCGGCCGCCCCTGCTGGCGGTGGCTGGCCGACCGCCGCGGTGCCGGGCAGCCCGGTCGCGCCGGGCGGCGCCCCGGCCCGGCCCGCGGCTCCCGCTGCGTCCGCTGCACCGGACGCGTCCGCCGCACCGCAGGAGCCGGACGCAGGCCCCGGCGCCGGGCGGCCTGGACGCGGCTGCCCTCCGTGCGGCCTGGGACACCGTGCTCGGCGCCGTCAAGTCGCGCAAGCGCACCGCGCACGCCCAGCTCGCCGACGCCACCGTGTCCAGCGTGAGCGGCAGGACGCTGGTGCTGGCCTTCCAGCACGCCCCGATCCTGCGGCAGTTCCAGGCCGGCACCGGTCCGGACGTGCTCAAGGAGGCGCTGCAGGAGACGCTGGGCGCGGCGCTGGACCTGAAGTGCGTCCTGCACGAGAGCCTGTCCGCCCACGCCCACCCGTCGCACCCCGCGCCGGGTGGCGGCCGTACGCCGCCCGAGCCGCCGCCGGAGGAGACCGGCTTCGCGCCCGGGGACGAGGCGGTCCCGGACGACCCGGACGCCCCTCCCGCCGAGCCGGCGCCGCGCGGTGAGGACGCCGCTCTGCGCCTGGTCGTCGACCAGCTGGGCGGCAAGGTCGTGAGCACCTCCGGCGAGGACTGACCCGCCCCGTACGCTCGCCGCAACACGACCCGAGGAGGACGCCGTGGCAGGTCCCGGACAGCCCAACATGCAGCAGCTGATGAAGCAGGCGCAGAAGATGCAGCAGCAGCTCGTGGAGGCGCAGAGCAAGCTCGCCGAGACCGAGGTGCAGGGCTCCGCCGGCGGTGGCCTGGTCACCGCGACGGTCACCGGCTCGGGCGACGTGCTGAGCATCAAGATCAAGCCCGAGGCGGTCGACCCCGACGACGTCGAGAGCCTCGAGGACCTCGTCGTCGCCGCCATCCGCGACGCCGCGTCCAACGCCCAGGAGCTCCAGCAGACGACCATGGGCCCGCTGGCCGGCGGGCTGGGCGGCCTCGGCCTGCCCGGGATGTAAGCAGCCCCACCGGTGTACGAGGGCGCGGTCCAGGACCTGATCGACGAGCTCGGGCGCCTGCCCGGGGTCGGTCCGAAGAGCGCCCAGCGGATCGCCTTCCACCTGCTGGCGGCCGACCCCGCCGACGTGCGGCGGCTGGTGACCGCCTTGACCGAGGTCAAGGACAAGGTCCGCTTCTGCCGGATCTGCGGCAACGTCAGCGAGCAGGACGAGTGCCGCGTGTGCCGCGACCCCCGCCGCGACCTGACGGTGATCTGCGTGGTCGAGGAGTCCAAGGACGTCGTCGCGATCGAGAAGACGCGCGAGTTCCGCGGGCGCTACCACGTCCTCGGCGGCGCGATCAGCCCGATCGAGGGCATCGGGCCGGACGACCTGCGCGTGCGCGAGCTGATGGTGCGCCTGCAGGACGGCGCGGTGACCGAGCTGATCCTGGCCACCGACCCGAACCTCGAGGGCGAGGCGACGGCGACGTACCTCGCCCGGTTGATCGGCCCGATGGGGCTGCGCGTGACCCGGTTGGCGAGCGGGCTGCCCGTGGGGGGCGACCTGGAGTACGCGGACGAGGTGACCCTCGGTCGCGCTTTCGAAGGACGGAGGCAGGTCGATGTCTGAATCCCTGGACGTGCAGGGGCCGGAGCCGCGGGAGGACCTGGAGCTGGCGACCGACGTCGCCCGCGACGTCCGGTCCTTCCTGGAGACGCTGGAGCTCGTGGCCAGCGGCAGCGCGGACGCGCAGGCGGTGGCGCTGCTGCTGCTCGACGTCGCTCAGATGTGCGTCGCAGGAGCGCATCTCGGTGCGCGCACCGACGTGATCCTCGACAGCAACGTCGAGCCGCTGCTCGACCCGGTGCCCGGACCTCGACAAGGTGCGCGAGGGGCTGGCCACGGTGCTCGACCCGATCGACGCCTACGCCGAGGTCTTCGACCCGTACTCCGACGACCCGCCCGTGCCCTACCGGCTCTCGGACGACCTCGCGGACATGGCGATGGACCTGTTCCGCGGCCTGCTGCACTACGACGCCGGCCGCGGCCGCGAGGCGCTGTGGTGGTGGCAGTTCACCTACCTCAACAGCTGGGGCGGCTCGGCGGGTGCGGCGCTGCGCGCGCTGCAGAGCGTGGTGGCGCACGTGCGCCTCGACGCGGCCCCCGAAGAGGTGCCGGAAGGCGTCTGAGGCCGGCCCGCGCACGAGGTCGCGCGGCGACTCAGGCTGGCAACGCGTGGGAAGTCGCTGGGCAGGAGCCGCCGCGCGTGCCACGGTGGGCATCGTCCAGGCAGTGCGGGGAGGAGCCACCGTGACGCAGCTGATGAGCCCGGCGCCCGCCGCCGAGGACCTCGAGGACTACCGCGGCGAGCTGCGCGGCTACTGCTACCGCATGCTCGGGTCGGCGCACGACGCCGACGACGCCGCGCAGGAGACGCTGGTCAAGGCCTGGCAGTCGCTGGACCGCTTCGAGGGCCGCTCCTCGGTGCGGTCCTGGCTCTACCGGATCGCCACGAACACCTGCCTGGACAGCCTGCGCAGCCGGAGCCGGCGGGCCCTGCCGATGGACCTCGCGGGCCCGGTCCCGGGGGACAGCCCGCTCGGTCGAGCCCCTGCCGGAGGACGCCTGGGTCGAGCCGTACCCGGACGCGGCGCTGCCCGGTCCGACCGCCGACCCGGCGGCCGCGGCCGTCTCCCGCGACACGGTCCGGCTGGCCTTCGTCGCGGCGCTCCAGCACCTGCCGCCGCGGCAGCGGGCGGTGCTCATCCTGCGCGAGGTCCTCTGCTGGCAGGCGGCCGAGGTCGCCGAGCTGCTCGACACCACGGTGGCCTCGGTGAACAGCGCGCTCCAGCGCGCCCGCGCGACCCTCGGCGAGCGGGCGCTCGGCGACGACTCGCCCACCGAGCCGCTCAGCGACGACGACCGCGCGCTCGTGGCCCGCTACGTCGCGGCCTTCGAGGCGTACGACATCCCGCGGCTGGTGTCGATCCTGCACCAGGAGGCGAGCATCTCGATGCCGCCGTTCGCCGCTGTGGCTGCGCGGCAGCGACGACCTGAGCGCGTTCTACCTCGGCACCGGCGCGGGCTGCCGGGGGTCGCGGCTGGTGCCGACCAGCGCCAACGGCAGCCCGGCGTTCGGGCACTACAAGCCGGCGCCGGACGGGGAGGGGCACGTGCCCTGGGCGCTGCAGGTGCTCGAGCTCTCAGGCGGGCGGCTGGTCCACGTCCACCACTTCCTCGACACCGACGCGCACTTCCCGCGCTTCGGGCTGCCGCCCCGGCTGTAGGACCGCCGGCGCGAGGCCCGTGAGCGCCAGCAGCTCGACGAGGTCCCCGGCGACGGGGCCGAGCTCGAGAGCGCCGCCGCAGCGCTCCACGGCCAGCCGCAGCCGGGCCAGCGCCTCGACGACGGCGAGGTCCACGGGCCCCGACAGGCGCAGCACGCTGGTGCCCGCGGTCCGGTCCACGACTGTCAGACGTGCGCGGGAGGGTGCGCTCATCGGACCGCCCACCGATGAGTCCGCGCACCGGGCGGCGTCTTCCCGGTGACGACCAGATGGAGGAGCGCGATGACGCGAGACACGACCCTCGCCGTGGAGGCGACCGGCCTGGCCAAGTCCTTCGGCGCGACCCGCGCCGTGGACAGCGTCGACCTGTCCGTGCGCCGCGGCTGCGTCTACGGCGTGCTGGGCCCCAACGGCGCCGGCAAGACCACGACGATCCGCATGCTCGCGACGCTGACCGCGCCGGACGCCGGCCGGGCCAGCGTGCTGGGCCACGACATCGTCACCGAGGGCGCGGAGGTCCGCCGGCTGGTCAGCCTGACCGGCCAGCTCGCGTCCGTCGACGAGGACCTCACCGGCGTCGAGAACCTCGTCCTGCTCGGGCGGCTGCTGGGCCTGCGCCGCGCTGCGCGCAGCCGGGCCGAGGAGCTCCTGGAGGCGTTCGGGCTCACCGCCGACGGCGGCCGCCTGGTGAAGTCCTACTCCGGCGGCATGCGCCGCCGGCTGGACATCGCCGCGAGCCTGGTCGTGACGCCGGAGCTGATGTTCCTCGACGAGCCGACCACGGGCCTGGACCCGCGCTCGCGCAACCAGGTCTGGGAGATCGTCCGGACCCTCGTGGCCGGCGGCACGACCGTGCTGCTCTGCACGCAGTACCTCGAGGAGGCCGACCAGCTGGCCGAGGGCATCGCCGTCATCGACCGCGGGCGCGTCATCGCCGAGGGCACGCCCGCCCAGCTCAAGGCGTCGGTCGGGTCGGGCGCGCTGCACGTGCGGCTGCTCGACCCGGAGCAGCGGCCGGCTGCCGAGCGGGTCCTGCTCGAGCAGCTCGGCGCTGCGGCGGGCTCGCCGGACCCGGCCGCGCTGTCGGCCACCTGCGCGGACGCCGACCGGGCGGCCGTGGCCGTCGGGGCGCTGTCCCGCGCGGGCGTGCGGGTCGCCGGCTTCTCCTTCGACCAGCCGAGCCTCGACGAGGTCTTCCTGGCGCTGACCGGCCACCCGGCCGACGGCGCCGTCCCCCAGCAGCCCCAGCGCGAGGAGCAGAAGGCATGAGCGCGACCACCGGCCCGACCACCACGACGACACCGGCCGGCGTCGACCACGAGGCCGTCCGCCACGCCATCGCCTCGACCGCCCGCCCCGAGCCGGCCTCGCCGCTGTCGGCGGCGCTGACCTTCGGGTGGCGCGGGATGCTCAAGGTCAAGCACGTCCCGGAGCAGCTGCTCGACGTCACGATCACGCCGGTGATGTTCGTGCTGATGTTCACGTACCTGTTCGGCGGCGCGGTCGTCGGGCTCCACCGGCGAGTACCGCGACTACATCCTGCCCGGGATCCTGGTCATGTCGGTGCTGTTCACGACCGTCTACTCCGGCATCGCGCTCAACACCGACCGGACCAAGGGCGTCGTGGACCGCTTCCGGTCGCTGCCGATCTGGCGCGCGGCGCCGCTGGTCGGCGCGCTGCTCGGCGACGCCGTGCGCTACGTGCTCGCCGGGACGGTGATCCTGGTCGTCGGGGTGGTCCTCGGCTTCCGCCCGGAGGGCGGGGTGGCCGGTGCGGCGGCCGCGCTCGGGCTGGTCGTGCTGTTCGCGTTCGGCCTGTCGTGGGCGTTCTCGGTGCTCGGCCTGCTGCTGCGCTCGCCGAACGCCGTGATGAACGCCGGCTTCATGGGGATCTTCCCGCTGACCTTCCTGTCCAACGTGTTCGTGACCGCCGGAGACGCTGCCCTCCGCGCTCGAGGCCTTCGTCGACGTCAACCCCATCTCGCTGCTCGCCACCGCCTCGCGCGGGCTCATGGCCGGCGAGACGCCCGGCGCGGAGATCACCGTGGTGCTGCTGGTCGCCGTGGGGCTGACGGCCGTGTTCGCCCCGCTGACGACGCTGCTCTACCGCCGCGGCTGAGTCCACGGTGCGGGTCCGCCACTAGACTCGCTCCCCATGGGACTCGTCGTGCAGAAGTACGGCGGCTCCTCGGTCTCCGACGCCGAGCGCATCAAGCGGGTCGCCGAGCGCATCGTGGCGACCCGGAAGGCCGGCCACGACGTCTGCGTGGTCGTCAGCGCGATGGGCGACACGACCGACGAGCTGCTCGACCTCGCCCACCAGGTGTCGCCGCTGCCGCCCGGCCGCGAGCTGGACATGCTGCTCACCGCCGGGGAGCGCATCTCCATGGCGCTGCTGGCCATGGCGATCCAGTCGCTGGGGCTGTCGGCCCGCTCGTTCACCGGCAGCCAGGCGGGTGTCATCACCGACTCCACGCACGGCAAGGCCCGCATCATCGACGTCACGCCCGGGCGCATCTCCGAGGCGCTGGCCGCCGGCCACATCGCCATCGTGGCCGGCTTCCAGGGCGTCAGCCAGGACAGCAAGGACATCACCACGCTGGGCCGCGGCGGGTCCGACACGACCGCCGTCGCGCTGGCCGCCGCCCTCTCGGCCGAGGTCTGCGAGATCTACAGCGACGTCGACGGGGTCTACACCGCCGACCCGCGCATCGTCCCGAACGCCAAGCACCTGCCCACGGTGTCGTACGAGGAGATGCTCGAGCTGGCAGCGTCCGGGCGCGAAGATCCTGCACCTGCGGTGCGTGGAGTACGCCCGCCGCTACGGCGTGCCGCTCGTGGTGCGCTCGTCGTTCTCGAGCAAGCCCGGCACGCTGATCACAGGAGACCCCATGGAGCAGGCCATCATCAGCGGGGTCGCGCACGACCTCTCCGAGGCGCGGGTGACCGTCGTGGGCGTCCCCGACAAGCCCGGCGAGGCGGCCATGATCTTCCGCGCCGTCGCCGACGCCGAGGTCAACATCGACATGATCGTGCAGAACGTCTCGGGCGCGACCGACCGCACCGACATCTCCTTCACGCTGCCCAAGAGCGACCTCGCGACGGCGATGTCGGCGCTGTCCAAGACCGCAGGCCGTGGTCGGCTTCGAGTCGCTGCTGTCCGACGAGCACATCGGCAAGGTGTCGCTCGTCGGCGCCGGCATGAAGAGCCACCCCGGTGTCACGGCGACCTTCTTCGAGGCGCTCTCGACGGCCGGCATCAACGCCGAGGCGATCAGCACCTCCGAGATCCGCATCTCGGTCGTCTGCCGCGACACCGACGTGCCGACGGCCGTGCGCGCGGTGCACGACGCGTTCGAGCTCGGCGCGGCGGAGGGCGAGGCCGGCACCGTCTACGCCGGGACGGGTCGATGAGCGGGTCACGGGATGGACGGAAGACGACGATCGGCGTCGTCGGCGCGACCGGGCAGGTCGGCGCCGTCGTCCTGCGGCTGCTCGACGAGCGCGACGTCGCCTTCGACGAGCTGCGGCTGTTCGCCAGCGCCCGCTCGGCCGGCTCGACGCTGAGCTTCCGCGGCCGCGACGTCGTCGTGGAGGACGCGTCGACGGCCGACCCGAGCGGGGTCGACGTCGCGGTGTTCAGCGCCGGCGGCGGGACCTCGCGCGAGCTCGCGCCGAGGTTCGCCGCGGCCGGCGCGATCGTCGTCGACAACTCCAGCGCGTGGCGCATGGACCCCGACGTGCCGCTGGTCGTCAGCGAGGTGAACCCCGCTGCCCTGCAGTCGATCCCGAAGGGGATCGTCGCCAACCCCAACTGCACGACGATGGCCGCGATGCCGGTGCTGAAGCCGCTGCACGACGCGGCCGGGCTGGTGCGCGTCGTCGCCTCGACCTACCAGGCGGTGAGCGGCAGCGGGCTGGCCGGCGTCGAGGAGCTCGACGGCCAGGTCCGCAAGACGGCCGACAGCGCGACCCTGCTGGTGCACGACGGCTCGGCCGTCGACTTCCCCTCGCCGGTGAAGTACGTCGCGCCGATCGCCTTCAACGTCCTGCCGATGGCGGGCTCGGTCGTCGACGACGGGTCGTACGAGACCGACGAGGAGCAGAAGCTCCGCAACGAGAGCCGCAAGATCCTCGACATCCCGGAGCTGCGCGTCTCGGGCACCTGCGTGCGGGTGCCGGTCTTCACCGGCCACTCGCTCTCGCTCAACGTCGAGTTCGCCCGGCCGATCGACGTCGCCGAGGCGACCGCGCTGCTGCAGGGCGCTCCGGGCGTGGAGCTGGTCGACGTCCCGACGCCGCAGCTCGCCGCCGGGCGCGACCCGTCCTACGTCGGCCGGATCCGGCAGGACGGGCCGAACGGGCTGGCGCTGTTCATCAGCAACGACAACCTCCGCAAGGGCGCGGCCCTCAACGCCGTGCAGATCGTCGAGCTGCTCCTCGCGCGGAGCGGCGGGTGACCGACCCGACGCAGGCGATCCCCACCGGCGGCGGGCAGCGCGTCGTCGCGGACCGCTACCGGCTCCTCAGCCTGCTCGGCCGCGGCGGCACCGCCGAGGTCTGGAAGGCCGAGGACGAGGCGCTCGGGCGCAGCGTCGCGCTGAAGCTCGTCACGGTGCAGACCGACGAGAGCAGCGCCCGCGCGGGCGAGGAGGCGCGGCTGCTGGCGCGCCTGTCGCACCCCTACCTCGTGCCGGTCTACGACGCCGGCACCGACGAGCAGGGCCGGCCGTGGGTCGTCATGGAGCTCGTCGAGGGCGAGACGCTGGCCGACACCATCGGCCGCGGTCCGATCCCGTCGGACCGCACCGCGACCATCGGAGCCCACGTCGCCCAGGCGCTGGACTACGTGCACGCGCAGGGGCTCGTGCACCGCGACGTGAAGCCCGGCAACGTGCTCATCGGCGACGACGGCCGGGTGCGGCTGACCGACTTCGGCATCGCCCGCCTCGTGGACGCGGCGCGCGTGACCTCGACCGGGATGATGGTGGGCACCGCCTCCTTCCTCGCCCCGGAGCAGGTCGCCGGCGAGCCGGTCGGCCCGCCCGCCGACGTCTACGCCCTGGGCCTCGTCCTGCTCGAGTGCCTGACCGGGCAGCGGGAGTACGCCGGGAGCACCGTCGAGGTGGCGCTCGCGCGGCTGCAGCGCGCGCCCGACGTGCCCGTCACGCTGCCCGCCGGGTGGCCGGGGCTGCTGCGCGCGATGACCGCGCGCCAGCCCGCGGACCGGCCCACGCCTGCCGAGGTCGCGGCGGAGCTCGGCTCCATCGCGGCCGGCGGGCAGGCGACGACCGTCCTGGCGGCGCCTGCCGCCGTGCCCACCGCCGCGCCCGCGGCTGACCGCACGCAGGTGCTGTCCCGCACGACCGTCGCGCCCCGGCCCGAGCCGACGTACGCGCCCCGCCCGGTCGCCCCGCCGAAGCGCAGCAACGGGCCGGTGGTGCTGGCGCTGCTCGGCGTCGTGGCGCTGCTGGCCGCCGGCTTCGTGCTGCTCTCCCAGCAGGACCAGCAGAGCCCGACCGAGCCGCTGCCGACCGTCGACCTCGAGCTGCCCGAGCCGCTGCGCAACGACCTGCAGCAGCTCCAGCAGGAGGTGGAGTCGTGAGGCGGCTGCTCGTCGCCGCGCCGGTCGCCCTGCTCGTGCTGACCGGCTGCTCGGCGAGCGACCCGCTGGCCGAGCGGCGCAGCGCCGTCGCCGCCATCACCGACGCCGCGAACGACGGTGACGTCGACGCGGTCCGCGACGAGGTGTCGGACCTGCTCTCGGTGCTCCGCGAGCAGGTCGCCAACAACGACCTCGACCGTGCCGAGGCCGACCGCCTGCGGGTCATCGCCGAGCGGATCCGCGACGGGGCAGCGGTCCTCGAGCCGGTGCAGTCGCCCTCGCCCTCCCCGTCGGAGGAGCCGTCGCCGTCCCCCTCGCCCTCGCCCTCGCCGTCGCCCTCCCCGTCCCCGTCGCCCACTCCGGAGGAGACCGAGGAGCCGGAGGAGACCGAGGAGCCGGAGGAACCCGAGGAGACCGAGGAGCCGCCGGTCGTCGACCCACCGGTCGACCTGTCGCCGACCCCCGCTCAGGTGTCCCAGGAGGTCCTGGCACCGTCGCCGGCCGGCGCGCCCAGCCCTGCTCCCACGGCGTGATCCGGCGCCTGCCGGCCGTGCTGGTGGCAGGCGTCCTGCTGGCCGGCTGCGGGACCGGCGCCGACCCGGCCGCCGAGCGGCGCGCGGACGTCGCGGCCCTGACCGCCGCCGCCAACGACGGCGACGCCGAGGGCGTACGACGGGGTGCGGAGGCGCTGCTCGCCACCGTGGCCGCCCAGCTCGAGGCCGAGGAGGTCACGGCCGATGAGGCGGAGCGGCTGACGGCGCTGGCCGAGTCGGTCCGTGCGCGGGCCGACCTCATCGACACCGACCTGATCGAGCGGCAGCGCGCGGAGGCCGAGGCCGAGCAGGCGCGCGAGGAGCTCGCCGAGGCCGAGCGCCGGCTCGAGGAGGAGCGCGGCGCGCGCGGAGGAGGCGGCCCGTCAGGCCGAGGAGCAGGGCCGCGGGGACGGCGAGGACAAGGGCAAGAAGGACGACGAGAGGACGAGGACGAGGACGAGAAGGACTAGTCCGGGCCCGGCATCCCCAGCACCCGCGTGACGAACTCCAGCTCGGCCCGCACCTGGCGCACCCGCTCGTCGACGACCAGCGAGCCGTGCCCCGCGTCGAAGCGGTAGACCTCGACGTCCTTGCCGCGCTCCTGCGCCGCCGCCAGCCAGTTGTCGATCTGGCGGATCGGGCAGCGCGGGTCGTTGGCCCCCGCGAGCACGAGCACCGGCGCGCGCACCGCGTCGACGTAGGTGATCGGGGAGCAGCGGTCGTACAGCTCGGGCACCTGCTCCGGCGACCCGCCGAACAGCGAGCGGTCGAAGGCGCGCAGCGGCTCCATCTCGTCCTCGTACGCCGCCAGGTAGTCGGCGACCGGCACGGCGGCCGCGCCGGCCGCCCACCGCTCCGGCTGCAGCCCGAGGCCCAGCAGCGTCAGGTAGCCGCCCCAGGAGCCACCCGCGAGGACGCTGCGGGCCGGGTCGGTGAGTCCGGACGAGACGGCCCAGTCGTGGACGGCGGCGACGTCCTCGAGCTCGGTGAGCCCGGGCCGCCCGGTGAGCGCGTCGCGCCAGGCGGCGCCGTAGCCGGTGCTCCCGCGGTAGTTCACGTGCACGACCGCGAGCCCCAGGTCGACGTACGCCGCCCGGTCGGAGGCGAAGCTGTCGCTGTCGTGCCAGGTCGGTCCGCCGTGCACGAGGAAGACCGTCGGGAACGGGCCCTCGCCCTCCGGGGTGGCGACGAGGGCGTGCACCGTGCCGCCGGGGCCCTCGACGAAGGCGTCCTGCACGGGGCACCGACCCCGGAGCGGGCGGGCCGGGCGGGGTGAGCACGACATCGCCTGCGGTCGAGCGGATCACGACCGGCTCGGCCGCGCTGGACCAGGAGTACTCCACGGTCCCGTCGGGCCGGGCGGTGGCGCCGCCGATGGTGCCGGGCGGGGTCGGCAGCGGCTCGACCGAGCCGTCGAGCGCGACGCGGTGCAGGGTCGACCGGCCGCGCGCCTCGGCGGCGACGAGCAGGGCGGAGCCGTCGGCGTACCAGTCGGCGTCCAGGTCGCCCTCGAGACCGGACAGGTCCGGGTGGACCTCGTCGCCGGTCGTCGGGTCGACCACGAACGGCAGGGGCCGCCCGTCCCGCTCGTGCACGGCGAGCAGCCGGCGGTCGCCGTCGACCGGCGAGAAGCCCATGGCGTGCAGGCCCAGGCCCTCGCCGTCCCAGCGCTCCCAGACGACCTCGCCGTCGAGCGTCAGGACGCGCAGCGCCCGGTGCCGGGAGTCGCCGTGCTCGGAGTGCTCGAGCACCACCAGCGACTCGTCCCGGGACAGCCCGGCGACGTCGGCGTCGTGCTCGCTGGCGTAGAGGACGGTCGCCCGGCCGTCGCGCACGACGTGGACGCTCGACCCGTCGTCGGTCGAGCAGCCCACGACGACGACGCCGTGGCCGATCTCGAGCCCGGCGGGGTAGGCGGCCGGGACGCCCGGCGCCGCCTCGACGTCCGTCGCCGCCGGCG
This sequence comes from uncultured Actinomycetota bacterium, assembly GCA_963844295.1. Lineage (GTDB taxonomy): Bacteria > Actinomycetota > Actinomycetes > Mycobacteriales > SCTD01 > SCTD01. The sequence continues at coordinate 577,498 of CAWJNR010000002.1, forward strand.
AACGGCTGCCGCCGCCAGACGCCGAACTCGTCGCCGTCGGTGTCGTCGAACCACCAGACCTGCTCGCCGTCCGGCGACAGCGCGCCGTCGCTGGTGCCGTTCGCGCGCGCCGTCACCTGCCGGTGCTGGTCGGTGCTGCGGTCCCAGGCGTACAGCTCGAAGGTGCCGGTGGGGTTGGAGACGTAGAGGCAGCGGTGCGGGAGCGTCCTGCGCCCAGTCCGGCAGCGAGACGCGGGTGGCCCGGAAGCGCTGCTCCCAGAGCGGGGTGGTGGTCACCCGCTCCAGTCTGCCTGGCGCCGGCCGCTGGCGCCGGCCGCTGGCGCCGCGGTGCCGCGTACGGCCCGCCGACCCACGATCGTGAGCAGGTGCCGGGATGACCGGGACCGGAACGCAGCGAAGGGCACCGGCTGTCGTACGCCGATGCCCTTCTCGGGACCGCTGGACCCTCCGCGAGGAGGGTCGGAGTCGGGGTGACAGGATTTGAACCTGCGACCTCTGCGTCCCGAACGCAGCGCGCTACCAAGCTGCGCCACACCCCGGTCGTGCGTCGAGAAGACTACCGGACGCGGCTAGCGACCGCCGACCAGCTCGAGCAGCGTCGCCTCCGGGCGGCAGCAGAAGCGCACCGGGAGGTACGGCGAGCTGCCCAGCCCGGCGCTGACGTGCAGCCAGCCGCCCTCGCCGCGGGTGAGCCCGCGGGCCCGGGAGCGCTGGAGGTCGCAGTTGGTGACCAGCGGCCCGAGCCCCGGCACCCGCAGCTGGCCGCCGTGGGTGTGCCCGGCGAGGACCAGGCCGTGCCCGTCGCGCTCGAAGGCCCGCAGCAGCGCCCGCTGGGGCGTGTGGGTGACCCCGATGCCGAAGCCGGACACCGGACCGGCCACGAGGCCGTACCGGTCCCGGCGCAGGTGCGCGTCGTCGGTGCCGGTGAGGACGACGGGCCGCCCGGCCACCTGCAGCGGTGGTCCGCAGGTGCGTGAGGTCGGTCCAGCCGCGCTCCTGCGAGCAGGCGCGCGCCCTGCGCCCCACGGCAGGTCCGCCGCCCGCCGGCGGATGGCGCCCTGGCGCAGGTAGTTCGCCGGGTTCGGCCGGATCGGCGTGAAGTAGTCGTTGTTGCCCGGCACGAACACGCCCGGGGCGCCGTCGGCCGTGAGCGCGCCGAGGGCGTCGGCCAGCAGCGGGAAGCGCGTCGGCGGAGGAGACGTGGTCGCCGGTCGACACGACCAGGTCGGCGCCCTCGTCGGCCAGCGCGCGGATCCAGGCGGCGCGCCGCGCGTGCTGCGGCAGCAGGTGCAGGTCGGACAGGTGCAGCACCCGCAGCGGCGCCCAGCCGGCCGGCAGCACGGGGACGACCAGGCGGCGCAGGACCGGCAGGTGGGGCTCGACGAACGGCCACGCGGCCAGGGCGACCGCGCCGACGGCGAGCAGGGGGGTCGGGCGCACCGCGTCACCCTAGGTCGGCGCCCCGGTCGCCGGTGCGCCCGGACCGTAGGGTCGGGGCATGGGCGAGCTCAAGGACCGGCTGCAGCCGGACCTCACCACCTCGATGAAGGCGCGCGACGAGCTCCGCACCGCGACGCTGCGGATGGTGCTCACCGCCATCGGCAACGAGGAGGTCGCCGGCAAGGCGGCCCGCTCGCTGTCCGGCGAGGAGGAGCTCAAGGTCGTCGCCCGGGAGGCCAAGAAGCGCCGCGAGGCCGCGGAGGCCTTCCGGTCCGGCGGGGCCGACGAGCGGGCCGAGCGCGAGCTGGCCGAGGAGCCGGTGCTGGAGACCTACCTGCCCGCGCAGCTGTCCGACGACGAGCTGCAGCGAGCTCGTGCGCGCAGGCCGTGCAGGAGACGGGTGCCAGCGGCCCGCAGGCGATGGGCGCCGTCATGAAGGTCGTCGGGCCGAAGGTCGCCGGTCGAGCCGAGGGCGGCCGGGTGGCCGCCGCCGTCCGCGCCGCCCTGCAGCAGTAGCCGCGTCCCCGTACGCACCCCCTCCTCGCGACGATCTTCGTCCCGTAGGGCGGTCGCTCGCGTGTCGCGGCACCTCAAGACGAAGATCGTCGCGGGCGGTGCGGGGTGGGGCGGGTCAGCCGTTGCCGTTGCCGTTGCCGTTCCCGTTGCCGGGCGGGTCAGCGGGCTCCTCGGCGGGCGGCGGGTCGGCCGGCTCCTGCACCTCGGGCTCCTGCACCACCGGCTCGGGCTCGGGCTCGGGCTCCGGCTCGGGTTCGGCCTCGCGGCCGTTCGACGTGAACAGGGTGACCGTCGTGCCGGTGCGGGCGGTGCGCCCGGCACGCGGTGAGGTGTAGGCCACCGCGCCGCGACGCACCGGTGCGGCGGACACCCGCCCGCCGTCGCGGATGCCGAAGCCGGCCTCGCGCAGGGTGTCCCGCGCGACGTCGTACGGCAGGCCCCGCACGTCCGGCACGATCCGGTCGTCGCCCTCACCGACGCTGCCGTCGGGTCGGCTGAAGCGGCTCGGCTCCAGGTTCTCCAGCGCCGTGCTCATGGTCTGCCGCCAGATCGAGGCCGGGATGGTCCCGCCGTAGACCTGCGGGTAGTAGCGGCCGTTGATCCGCGACGCGCTGCATGTTCTCCGGCTGGGGCTTGCCGACCCAGACGGTCGTGGCGAGCTCGGGCGTGTAGCCGGCGAACCAGGCGGCGCGCGAGCCGTTGGTGCTGCCGGTCTTGCCGGCCGCCGGCCGGCCGATGCTGCGCGCCGCGGGCGGTGCCGCGCGTCGACGACGCCGCGCAGCACGTCGGTCACGGTGTCGGCGATCTGCGGCTCGATGGCCTGGCGGCAGTCCTCCTGGGCGAGCTCGATCGGCTGGCCCGCGGAGTCCAGCACCTCGAGCGACGGCCTTGCGGCGGGCAGTACTGCCCGTGCGCGGCGAAGGTCGCGTACGCCGCCGCCATCGCCAGCGGGCTGACCTCGTTGACGCCGAGGGTGAACGAGCCGCCGCGCAGCAGCGGCTCGGTCGGGGTGCCGTCCTTGAACTGCTTGATCCCCAGGGACTCGGCGACCGCGGGCGGCTGCTCGACGCCGGTGCGCTCGGCGAGCTGCACGTAGAAGGTGTTGACGGAGTTCCAGGTGCCGGTGCGCAGGTCGTAGGTGCCGCCGCCGGTCTCGGAGTCGCCGGCGTTGCTGAGCGTGTACGGGCTCGGTGCCGTCGGGGGTGTAGTTGAGGAAGACGTCGGAGGTGTAGCGGTTGGGCGAGTACAGGTCCAGGCTCAGCGGGATGCCCTGCTGCAGCGCGGCGGTCAGGACGAACGGCTTGAACGTCGAGCCGGCCTGCATGCCGCTCGAGCCGCCGATCGCGAGGTTGACCTTGCTGTGGCCCGGCAGGTCCTCCTCGCTGTAGAAGCGGTTGACGGCCATCGCCTTGATCGCGCCCGTGCCCGGCTCGACGCTGTTGATCGCCGTCGCCGCCTGGTACGGGTCGTCGCGCGGGATCTGCTCGTCGGCCGCCGTCTGCGCGGCGCGCTGCACGGCCGGGTCGAGCGTGGTCCGGATGGTCAGGCCGCCGGCGAGCAGCCGGTCCTGGCGCTCCTCGCGGGTGGCGCCGAGCGCCGCGCCCACGGGGCTGCGCTCCAGGACGTTGCGCACGTGGTCGCAGAAGAACGGCGCCGCGACCGCGGGGTTCTCGCAGCCGGACTGCACCGGCTGGATGCTGAAGGCCGGCGACGACCGCTCGGGACGCGGCGCAGCTGGTCGGCGCTGATGAAGCTCTCGGTCTGCATGCGCCCCAGCACCAGGTCGCGACGGGCGAGCAGCCGCTCCATCAGGGCCGGGTCGGCCATCGCCTTGACCGGGTCGAAGCGCCCCGGGCTCTGCACGATGCCCGCGAGCAGCGCGCCCTCCTCGAGGGTGAGCTCCTGCACCGGCTTGCCGAAGTAGAAGCTCGCCGCGGTGCCGATGCCGTAGACCCCGTTGCCGAAGTAGGCGATGTTCAGGTAGCGCTCGAGGATCTCGTCCTTGGACAGCTCCTGCTCGATCGCCAGCGCGTAGCGGGCCTCCTTGAGCTTGCGCTCCAGCGTCACCTCGCGGGCGGCGTCCTGGCCGGCCTTGGTGCTGGCGGCCTGCAGCAGGGCGTTCTTGACGTACTGCTGGGTGAGCGTCGAACCGCCCTGGGTGACGCTCGCCGGCCTGGCTGTTCTCGACCGCGGCGCGCAGCGTGCCCTTGTAGTCGATGCCGTTGTGCGCGTAGAAGCGCGCGTCCTCGACCGCCATGACGGCCTTGCGGGTGAGCTCGGGGATGTCGGCGAGCGGCGCCAGCACGCGGTTCTCGCGGTAGAGCACGGCGAGCAGCGAGCCGTCGGCGGCCAGGATCCGGCTGCGCTGGGCCAGCGGCGTGGTCTTCGAGCTCGTCGGGCAGCACGAGGAACTCGTCGGACGCGGCCTTCGCCGTCAGGCCCAGGCCGCCGACGACCGGGAAGGCCACGCCGGCCAGCACCAGGCCGCTGATCACGCTGGCGAGCAGGGCCTCGCCGAGCCGGGACGGGGGCGGAGTCGAGCAGGCGGGAGAAGGACGGCACGGACCCAGGGTACGGCGGGGGACCGTCCGAGACCTGTCGCGCCGCTCGGGCACATCGCCTGGACGGGCTAGTCCTGACGGACTACCCCAAGATGGGCCTCTCGGGCCTGATGCTGGCGGCCGCTGCTTCCTACGGTGTTCGAGCCGGTCCCCTCACCGGTCCCCTCACGTCAGGACGAGCCCCGATGAGCGTCTCCACGATCGATCCGCAGGCCTGGACCGCCCTGTCCGCCTGCCGCGACGCCGACCCCGACGAGCTGTTCGTGACCGGCGCGGCGCAGAACCGCGCCAAGGCCGTCTGCCTGGGCTGCCCGGTCCGCACCGAGTGCCTGTCCGACGCGCTCGACAACCGCGTCGAGTTCGGCGTGTGGGGCGGCATGACCGAGCGCGAGCGCCGGGCGCTGCTGCGCCGCCGGCCGGACGTCGTCAGCTGGCGCGAGCTGCTCGAGAACGCCCGCGCCGAGCACGAGGCCGCCACCCGCGTCGGCTAGCTCAGGCGGGGGCGCAGCTCAGGCGGGGGCGCAGCTCAGGCAGGGACGGCGGCGGCCTTGCCGGCCGCCATGTCCTCGCCGACGGCGCGCAGGCCGTCCAGGTCGTGCACGTCGCCCGGCAGCGCCGCGACCTCCACGACCGGCACCCCCGGGTGCGCCCCGGAGAAGCGCTCCTGCAGCCGGCGCTCGCGCGCGGCCAGCGCCATCCGGCTCGGCGTGCAGGCGCAGCACGGCGGCCGCCAGCTCGTGGCCGCCGAGCTCGTCGAGCTGCTGGGCGCCGGCGGTGGAGCGCTCGGGCGTCAGGGCCGCGCTGCCGGAGCGGTGCACCCGGTTGACGACCAGCCCGGCGAGCGGCATGCGACTCCTCGGCGAGCCGCTCGACGAAGTAGGACGCCTCGCGCAGCGCGTCGCGCTCCGGTGCGGCCACGACGACGAAGGACGTGCCCGGCGCCTTGAGCAGGTCGTACGTCGCCTGGGCCCGCTCGCGGAAGCCGCCGAACATCGTCTCGAGCGCCGCGACGAACTGCGAGACGTCCTGCAGCACCTGCGCGCCGATGATCCGCGTGATCACGCTGGTGAAGACGTTGAAGCCGGTCGTGACGACCTTGAGGTAGGCCTTGCCGCCCGCCTTGGCCGGCGCGAGCAGGATCCGCACCATGCGGCCGTCGAGGAAGGTCGTCAGCCGCTCGGGGGCGTCGAGGAAGTCCAGCGCCGACCGGGTCGGCGGGGTGTCGACGACGATCAGGTCGTAGTCGGACCCGCGCCTTGAGCTGGCCGAGCTTCTCCATCGCCATGTACTCCTGCGTGCCGGCGAAGGAGGACGACAGCGCTTGGTAGAAGGGGTTCTCGAGGATCGCCTCGGCCTTGCCCGGCTCGGCGTGCGTCACGACGATCTCGTCGAACGTGCGCTTCATGTCGAGCATCATCGCGTCGAGGGAGCCGCCCTTGGTCCCGTCGACGGCCTCGACCCGGCGGGGCGTGTTGTCCAGCTCGGACAGGCCCATCGACTGCGCCAGCCGGCGGGCCGGGTCGATCGTGAGCACGACGACGCGGCGGCCGCGCTCGGCGGCGCGCAGGGCCAGCGCGGCGGCGGTGGTGGTCTTGCCGACGCCGCCGGAGCCGCAGCAGACGAGGATCTTCGCGGAGTCCAGCACGGCGTCGACGTCCAGGCCGGGCCCTTGGTCCGGGTCCTGCTCGCCGGCTTGCTCGTGGGCTTGCTCATCGCGCATCCCCTGCGCCTCGAGGGCGGCGGCCAGCTCGTAGAGCCCCGCCAGGTCGACGGTGTCGGGCAGCTGCGGCAGCTCGTACGACGGGCGGTCCAGGGCGGCGAGCGCGTCGCGCCCGCGCTCCTCGAGCGCGACCCGGGCGGCGTGGTCGGCGGCCTCGGCGGTCAGCGCGCCCACCAGCTCCTCGGTCGGGTCCAGCCCGGCGGCCTTGAGGCCCAGCGCGAGCGCCTCGCGGTCGAGCTCGCCGCGCTCGGCGGCCGCCAGGTGGGCCGGGGGCAGCACCGGCTCGCGCACGGCGTTGACGACGACCCCGCCGACGGGCAGGCCGACCGCGTGCAGCTCCTGCGACGCCGTCGATGGTCTCCTGCACGGGCATCTCCTCGAGCAGGGTCACCAGGTGCACGGCGGTCTGCGGGGAGCGCAGGACCGCCATGACGCCGTCGGACTGCGTCTTGAGGGGGCCGACCTTGGCCAGCCCGCCGACCTCGTGGCTGATGTTGAGGAAGCGCGCGATCCGGCCGGTGGGCGGCGCGTCGAGCACGACGGCGTCGTAGGCGTGGCCGCCGCCCGGGCCCTTGCGGACCACGGCCTCCTTCACCTTGCCGGTGAGCAGCACGTCGCGCAGGCCCGGCGCGATCGTCGTGGCGAACTCGATGGCGCCCATCCGGCGCAGCGTGCGCGCGGCCACCCCGGTGCGGGACAGCTTGTAGAACATGTGCAGGTAGTCGAGCAGCGCGTCCTCGGGGTCGACCGCCAGCGCGTAGACGTCGCCGCCCCCGCGCGCGACCGCGACCTTGCGCTCCTCGTACGGCAGCGGCGGGGTGTCGAAGAGCTGGGCGATGCCCTGCCGGCCCTCGACCTCGACGAGCAGGACCCGCTTGCCGCCGGAGGCCAGGGCGAGCGCGAGAGCGGCGGCGACCGTCGTCTTGCCGGTGCCGCCCTTGCCGGTCACGACGTGCAGCCGCACGTCAGGGAAGTCCGCCACCCGGCCAGGCTAGGCGGGAGCGGACCCGGGCGGGGTGCCGGGGCAGGGCGATCTGCGTCTCGTCCCGGGCGGGGCCGTACCCTCCGCCCATGCAGAAGTGGGAGTACGCGACGGTCCCCCTGCTCGTCCACGCGACGAAGCAGATCCTCGACAACTGGGGCGAGGACGGCTGGGAGCTCGTCCAGGTCGTGCCCGGCCCGGGCGGTGGCGACCAGCTGGTCGCCTACTTCAAGCGGCCGTCCGCGGGAGCGGCCAGCCAGGGACAGCGATGAGCGTCCCGGCGACGAGCGAGGGGGCGGGCGTCGCGGCACGGCTGACCGAGCTGGGCCTGGAGCTGCCGGCGGTCGTCCCGCCGGTGGCGGCCTACGTGCCGGCCGTCCGGAGCGGCGACCTGGTCTTCACCTCCGGCCAGCTGCCGATGGTCGACGGCGAGCTGCCCGCGACCGGCAAGGTCGGCGCGCAGGTCACGCCGGAGCAGGCCAAGGACCTCGCGCGCACCTGCGCGCTCAACGGCCTGGCCGCCATCGACGCGCTGGTCGGGCTCGACGCCGTGGTGCAGGTCGTCAAGGTCGTCGGCTTCGTCGCCTCGACCGCCGACTTCACCGGCCAGCCGGGGGTCGATCAACGGCGCCTCCGAGCTGCTCGGCGACGTCTTCCCCGGCGACGTCGGCCGGCACGCCCGGTCCGCCGTCGGCGTGGCCGCGCTGCCGCTCGACGCGCCCGTCGAGGTGGAGCTGGTGGTGGCGATCGACCCGTCCCGCGTCCGGACCTGAGGTCCCACCCGTGACCGCGCCGGCCGGTGGCCCGCCTCCTGCGCTGTTCGACCGCGCGCGGATGCTGGCGCGCGGCGAGATCGAGGTCGTTCCGACGCGCGACGCGGCCACCGTCGCGCTGCTGCGCGACGCGCCCGGCGGGCCCGAGGTCTACCTGCTGCGCCGGGTGCGGGCGATGGCCTTCGCCGGCGGCATGCACGTCTTCCCGGGCGGGTCGGTCGACCCCGCCGACGAGCACGCGGCGCTGGCCTGGTCCGGCCCGCCGCCGGAGGACTTCGCCGCGGCCTTCGCCGTCGACGTGCCGCTGGCCCGGGCGCTGGTCTGCGCCGCGGTGCGCGAGACCTTCGAGGAGTCCGGCGTGCTGCTGGCGGGCCCGTCGCCGGACGAGGTGCTGGCCGACGTGAGCACCGACGAGTGGGAGGCCGAGCGCGCGAGCCTCGAGGCCCGCGAGCAGACGCTGCCGGAGCTGCTCGCCCGGCGCCGGCTCGTGCTGCGCGCCGACCTGCTGCGGCCCCTGGCGCACTGGATCACCCCCGAGGTGGAGCCCAAGCGCTTCGACACCCGCTTCTTCGTCGCCCGCGTCCCCGAGGGGCAGGTCTGCCGCGAGGCGGGGTCGGAGGCCGACCACCGCGTCTGGCTCCGCCCCCAGGAGGCGCTGGACCGCGGGCTCGGCATGCTGCCGCCGACCGCGGTCGTGCTCGCCGACCTCGCCGGCGCGCCCGACGTCGCCGCCGCGCTGGCCGCCGCCCGCACGATCGAGCCCGTGCTGCCGAAGCTGGTCGTCGGCACCGACGACGAGGTGGCCTTCCTCCTGCCCGGCGACGCCGGCTACCCGGTCTAGTGCTCCGCCCGGTCACCGCGACCGCCGCGGTCGTCCTCGCCCCGAACCCGGGGCCGATGACGCTCGACGGCACGAACACGTGGGTGCTGCGCGACCCGGCCGCCGAGTCGTGCGTGGTCATCGACCCCGGGCCGCTGCACGGAGTCCCACCTGGCCGAGGTGGCGTCGTACGGTCCGGTCGACGTCGTGCTGCTCACCCACGGCCACCTCGACCACAGCGAGGGCGCCCGGCGGTTCGCCGAGCTCACCGGGGCCCGGGTGCGCGCGCTCGACCCGGCGCACCGGCTCGGCGAGGAGGGGCTCGGCGAGGGCGACGTCGTCGCCGCGGCCGGCCTGGAGCTGCGGGTGCTCGCGACCCCCGGGCACACCAGCGACTCGCTCAGCTTCGTGCTCGAGGACGCGGTGCTGACCGGCGACACCGTCCTCGGCCGGGGCACGACGGTGGTCGCGCACCCCGACGGCGTGCTCGGCGACTACCTGGCCTCGCTGCGGCGGCTCGCCGAGCTGGGCGACGTCACCGTGCTGCCGGGCCACGGCCCGGAGCTGCCCTCCGCGGGCGACGCCGCGCGGGCCTACCTCGCGCACCGCGAGACCCGGCTGGACCAGGTCCGCGCCGCCGTCGCGGCCGGCGCCACCACGCCCCAGCAGGTCGTCGAGATGGTCTACGCCGACGTCGACCGGGTCCTGTGGCCGGCCGCCACGCTGTCGGTGCGCGCCCAGCTGCTCCACCTGCAGGGCGAGGGATGACAGCACCCCACCACGTCGCTCGCTGGCGCTCACGACGCGCCGGGGACCCCGCATGACCTGCCCGGCCTGCGGCACGCCGACGGTGCCGGGCGCGCGGTTCTGCTTCGCCTGCGGGGCGGCCCTGCCGGAGGGCGGCGGGGTCGAGCACGAGGCCGAGCGGCGCCTGGTCACCGTGCTGTTCGGCGACCTGTCGGACTTCACCAGCTGGTCCGAGGACCTCGACCCCGAGCGGGTCGGCGTGGTCACCGACCGGGTGCTCGCGACCCTGGCCGAGGCCGTCGCGGAGTTCGGCGGGCACGTCGACAAGCTCACCGGCGACGGGCTGATGGCCGTCTTCGGCGCCCCGACCGCCCACGAGGACGACGCCGAGCGGGCCGTGCGCGCCGCCGCGCGGATGCAGAGCGCCGTGCGCCGGGTGGTCGAGGAGGAGAGCGGCGGCGGCCGCCGGCTCGGCCTGCGCGTCGGCCTCAACACCGGGATCGTGCTGGCCGGCGTGCAGGCCCACCTGAGCTACACCGTCATCGGCGACACCGTGAACACCGCCGCCCGGCTGTCCGACGCGGCCGGCGTCGGCGCCGTCTTCGCCGGCCGCGACACCGCGCTGGCCACCATGCCCATCGCGTCGTGGCGCTCGCTGGCCCCGCTGCGGCTCAAGGGCAAGCGCGAGCCCGTCCCGGCGTACGAGCTGGTCGGGCTGCGGCCGGGCTCGGCCAGCCGGCTGGGGCTCGGCGACGAGGCGCCGATGGTCGGCCGCGACGCCGAGCTGGGGCTGCTCGTCGGGCGGCTGCTCGAGGTCGCCGACCGGCTCGTGCCCCGCACGGTGCTCCTCACCGGCGACGCCGGCGTCGGCAAGACCCGGCTGGCGCAGGAGCTCTCGCGCTTCGCCGGCGAGCTGCCCGGCGTCCGGGTGCTGTGGGGGCGCTGCGCGCCGTACGGCGAGGGTCGCGACCTGCGGTCGGTGGCCGAGATGGTCCGCACCGCCTGCGGCATCGGCGAGGGCGACGACGTCGACACCGCGCGGGAGCGGGTCGCGCGCACGGTCGCCCGGCTGGAGCACCCCGCGTACGCCGGTGCGGTGCCGCGGGCGATGGGCGAGCGGCTGCTGGCGCTGCTCGGGCTGGAGCCCGACCCGCTGGGCACCCCGCGCGACGCGGCCACCCCGGGCGCGCCGGTCGGCGGCGACCAGGTGCGGCAGGCCGTCGCGGCGCTGTTCACGGCGCTGGCCGAGCGACGGCCCGCTGGTGCTCGTCACGGACGACCTGCACTGGGCCACGCCGCGGGATGCTGTCCGGGCTGCTCGACGTGGTGGCGCAGGTCCGCGGACCGGTGCTGCTGCTCGGCGTCGGCCGGCCGGACATGCTCGACCTGCGCAGTCGGGGGCGCCCGGTGGTGGAAGGAGCTGCCCGAGGTCGAGGTGCTGCCGCTGCTGCCGCTGGAGGAGGGCGCCACCGAGCGGCTGCTGCGCGCCTACCTCGGCAGTCCCGAGAGCGAGGTCGACGCGTCGGTCCGCGAGGCGCTGCTGCGCCGCGCGCAGGGCAACCCGTTCTTCCTCGCCGAGCTGCTGCACCTGCTGGTCGACCGCGGCGCGCTGGTCCGCGAGGGGGACCGGTGGGTGGTCAGCGGGCGACCTGCCCGAGGGGCTGCTGCCGGCCGGCGTGCGGGCCGTGCTCGCCGCCCGCATCGACGGGCTCGACGGGCACGCCAAGGGCGTGCTGCGCGACGCCGCCGTCCTCGGCCTGCGCGTCACCGTGCCGGGGCTGGTCGCGGTCGGCCGGGCCAGCGGCCACGGCGACCCGGAGGTCGTCCGGCGGGCGGTCGAGGTGCTGGTCGACCGGCGGCTGCTCGAGGCCGACCCCGACGAGGACGGCTACCGCTTCGGGCACACGCTGGTGCGCGACGTCGCGTACGCCGGGCTGGCCAAGGCCGAGCGGGCCCGCCGGCACGCCGCCGCCGCCGAGTGGACCGAGCTCGCGCAGTCGCGCAGCCCGGTGGCCGCCCGCTCGGCGGAGGCCGACGCGACCGCGGCCAGCCAGGGCGAGCGGGCGGTGCGGCTGGCCGTCGAGATGGGCCTGCCGGCCGACGACCCGTCCTGGGCTGCCCGGGGGACCGCCTTCGCCGCGCTGGCCCGGCTGGGCTCGGGCGCGCTGGGCCGCGACGACAACGCGGCTGGCCGAGGACCTGCTGCGGCGGGCGCTGGCGCTCGACCACCCGGTGTACGGCGCGGCGCTGCCGCTCGACCTCGTCGTCCCGGTCCGCGTCGCGCACGCCCAGGCGCTGGCGGCGCTGCACCGGCTCGACGAGGCGGAGGCCCAGCTCGGTCCGGCGCTCGACGCCGTCGACGACGGGGTGCGGGCCGCCGGCCTGGTCGTGCTCGGCGAGGTGCGGCGCAAGCGCGGGGAGGTGGCGCTCGCCCGGCAGGCCTTCGTCTCCGGCGCTGGCCGCTGCGTCGTCGGCGGGCGTCGACCGGCTCGCCGGGGAGGCGCTGCGCCAGCTCGGCCTGCTCGACTACTTCGACGGCCGGCTGCGCGACGCCGAGGAGCGGTTCCGCCAGGCCCACGCCCTGGCCGTGCAGGTCGACGACCCGCGCGGGGCCGGCGTGGGCGCTGCAGCACCTGGCCTGGAGCGCGACCACGCGCGGCGACTACGCCCTGGCCGACCGGACGCTGGAGTCCGGCCGCCGAGGTGTTCAGCCGGCTCGAGGACAGCGGCGGCCTGTCCTGGGTGGCCGGCACCGAGGGCTTCGTCCGGCTGCTGCAGGGCCGGCTCGCCGAGGCGCGCGAGATCGCCCAGTCGGTGCTGCCGCTCGGCGAGGCCGTCGGCGAGCGGTGGGGCGTGGCGGCGCTGCTCACCATCGACGCGCTCGCCGCCGCCGAGCTCGGCGACGTCGGCCGTCGCCGCCGAGCAGGCGGCGCAGGCCCGCGAGCGCTTCGCCGAGCTGGGCGACGCGTGGGGCGAGTCGCTCGCGCTGACGGCCCAGGGCATCGCGGCGCGCGGCGCCGACGACCCGGACCGGGCGGTCGAGCTGCTGGGCGAGGCGGTGCGCATCTGCGACACCAGCCGCTACCCGGTGATCGGCAGCCTGGCGCTGGTGGCGATGGGCTACGCCCACCTCGACCGCGGCGACCTCGACGGCGCGGAGGCGGCGGCCTGGCGGGCGTCGGCGCTGCTCGCCGGGCTCGACCTCGACGCCTCCGGGCCGCTCGGCGCCAAGGTGCTGCTCGCCCAGGTGCTGCGCGCCCGGGGTCAGCTCGACGCAGGCGCTCGAGCAGATCGACGCCGCGCTGGAGGTCCCCGGCGGCGCCGCGCTGCTGTTCCCGCGCCGCCAGGCGCTGGCGCACCGGGCCGGCATGCTGCTGCAGCTCGGCCGGGTCGAGGAGGCGCTCGCCACCGCGCGCGAGGCGGCGGCGACCCCGACCGAGGACGTGCGCGCCCAGGTGCTCGCGCTGCGGGTGCTGGGCTCGGCGCTGCGCGCCTCGCGGCGACGAGCCGGCCGCCGTCGCGGCGCTCGAGCGGGCGCTGGCGGTGGCCCGCTCGACCGGCCAGCGCTCCGAGATCGCGGCCACCGAGCGCCTGCTCGCCGCCCTGACCCGGAGCCGGGCTGCGAGCCGGGCAGCGGCGCGCCTGCGGGACGCGGCGGCCGGTGCGGCCGGTCGCGCCCTGACGATCTACGCTCGTGTACGCGACACGCCGTACGCGGGGGCACGAGGGGAAGATCGTCGCGGTGGTCCCCGAGCGCAGGTCACCTGGTCCGGACCCGACGGCGGACGGGAGATCGCCGGCCGCTGGCCGGCGGAGCCGCTGGCGCGCTGGGCTAGCGGGCGCGGCGGCCCAGGCGGTCGGCGTCGAGGATCGTGACGGCGCGGGAGTCGACCCGCATCCAGCCGCGGGCGGCGAAGTCGGCCAGCGCCTTGTTGACCGTCTCGCGGGAGGCGCCGACGAGCTGGGCCAGCTCCTCCTGGGTGAGGTCGTGGTGCACCCGCACGCCGTCGGCCTCCTGGGTGCCGAAGCGCTCGGCCAGGCCGAGCAGCGCCTTGGCCACGCGGCCGGGCACGTCGGTGAAGATCAGGTCGGCGAGCGCGTCGTTGGTGCGGCGCAGCCGGCGGGCGAGCACGCGCAGCAGCTGCTCGGCGATCTCCGGCCGGTCGTTGATCCACGGGCGGAGCGAGGTGTGGGCCAGCGAGGCGAGGCGGGCGTCGGTGAGGACGGTCGCGGTCGCGGTGCGCGGACCCGGGTCGAACAGCGACAGCTCGCCGAACATGTCGCTCGGGCCCATGACCGACAGCATGTTCTCGCGGCCGTCGGCGGCCCGGCGGCCGACCTTCACCTTGCCGGTCAGCACGATGTAGAGGGTGTCGCCCTGCTCGCCCTCGGTGAAGACGGTCTCGCCGCGGCTGTAGTCGGCGTACTGCAGCGCGGAGGACAGCGCCTCGCGGGCCTCGGCGGCCACGCCCTGGAACAGGCCGGCGCGGGCCAGCACGTCCTCACCGGGATCGCCGGTGGTCGCATCTGTGCTGGTGGTGGTCACGTCGTGGATCTCCCGTTGTCGGCCTGCTGGCGCGGAGTGTCCCACGTCACGGGGCCGTCAGCGGGGACGACCGGGCAGGAGCCTCGACAGGCGCCGTCGCCGCCAGTAGCGCTCGAGCGCCGGGGCGAAGCCCTCGCTGACGTAGGTCTCGACCTCGTCCGGGCGCGCGCGAGTCCAGGAAGGACTCCAGCTGGTCGCTGACGGAGTCGACCCGCAGGGGCCGCTCGACCCGCTCCATCATGAGCATGAGGAACAGCAGCAGCACGGGCAGCAGCAGCGCCACGGCGAGCAGGGTCACGCCCACATCGTCCCCCTCGGTCCCGACCGTACGCGTGCGGGGTGCGGTCAGGCGCTGGCGGTCGCCCGGCGCGGCGCGAGCGGCAGCGCGCTCAGGCACAGCTCCGGCTGCTCGCGGTAGCGCGCGATGAGCTCGCCGGTCGCCTCGCCGATGCGCCGGTGCAGCGCGTTGCGGTAGGCCGACAGCTGGGCCTCGGCCACGCGCAGGTCGTGCTCGAAGGACGGCGGTGCCGGCCTCGTCGGCGGGGTCGACCCGGCGGTCCCACAGCTCGGCCAGGCTCGGCAGCGGCGGGATGTCGTCGACCGGCAGCACCTCGACGAGCGCCGAGCGGCCGGCGCCGACGCGCTCGGAGGTGAGCAGCGGGCGCAGGTGCGCGTGGTCGACCTCGCGGGCCCCGGAGCCGGCCTCGACGACGTCGAGGCGGGCCTGCAGGATCCGGCGCCAGTACGACACCTTGCCCTCCTCCGCCGTCAGCGCCCGGCGGTACTCGCGGAGCGCCTCGATCGACAGGTGGGCGTAGTCGGCGTTGCGGACCGGGACGGGGCGGGCCGCGCCCTTGCGCAGCGGGCGGGGCGGGGCGGTCGGCCAGGCCGAGGGCGCCGGGGACGCCGGCTCGGCAGACCGCCCGCCCGCCGGTCCCGCAGCCTGCACGTCCATCGATCCCCCTCGTCGTCGTCACTCTCTGTGACCGACAGAGGGTGGCTCGTCACGCTCCGGAGGATCCTTGAGGGGGTTCACCCGGCTGGGGCAGTGCGCCTGCGCAGTCGGCCGAGGCAGGCGGCTGGTCGGGTGCCGCCGTAGGCTCGGAGCATGGTCAGCGCCGCTCCGCCGAGCCGGACGGCGCTGGTCCGCCGGGCCCGCCGGATCGCCCGCGAGCTGGCCGTCCTGCACCCCGACGCGCACTGCGAGCTGGACTTCACCACCCCGCTCGAGCTGGCGGTCGCGACCATCCTGTCGGCCCAGTGCACCGACAAGCGGGTGAACGAGGTGACGCCGGCGCTGTTCCGGCGCTACCCGACGCGCGGCCGCGTACGCCGCCGCCGACCGGGAGGAGCTCGAGGCGCTGATCCGCCCGACCGGCTTCTTCCGCAACAAGACGAGCAGCCTCATCGGCCTGGGCGCCGCGCTGGTCGAGCGGCACGGGGGCGAGGTGCCGGGCCGGCTCGAGCAGCTCGTCGAGCTGCCGGGCATCGGCCGCAAGACGGCCAACGTCGTGCTCGGCAACGCCTTCGGCGTGCCGGGGCTGACCGTCGACACCCACTTCGGCCGGCTGGTCCGGCGCTTCGGCTGGACCGAGCTGGAGGACCCGGTCAAGGTCGAGGCCGCCGTCGCGGACCTGCTGCCCGAGGTCGGAGTGGACGATGTTCAGCCACCGGGTGATCTTCCACGGCCGGCGGGTCTGCCACTCCCGCACGCCGGCCTGCGGTGCCTGCGGCATCGCGTCGCTGTGCCCCTCGTACGGCCTGGGCCCGACCGACCCGCAGGTGGCGGCGAAGCTGGTCAAGACGCCGGCGCAGGTCGCGGTGGCGCCGTGAAGCGCTCGCAGTGGGCGGCGCTGGCGGGCGTCGTCCTGCTGCTGGCCGGCGCCTTCGTCGTGCGCGCGCAGCGCGGAGGCGGCGCCCGACCCGGCCGACGAGCGGCTGGTGGCGCTGCGCGCGGCGGCCGAGCTGGACGCCCTGCCCCGCCGGGCTCGGGCCGGAGCTGCCCGACCTGGTGCTGCCCTGCCTGGACGGCGGGCCGGACGTCGACCTGCGCTCCGCCGCTCCCGGCCGCCCGACGCTGGTCAACGTCTGGGCGACCTGGTGCCCGCCCGTGCGTGGAGGAGGTGCCGGAGCTGGCGGCCTTCGCCGAGCGGGCCGGCGACCGGGTCGGGCTGGTCGGCGTGCTGACGCAGGACACCGGCGAGCAACGGGCTGGAGTTCGCCCGGCAGTTCGACATGACCTGGCCGAGCGTCGTCGACGACCAGGGCGAGGTGCTTCCGCGCCTTCCGGCCCGGGCCCGCCGGTCACGCTGTTCCTCGACGCCGAGGGCCGGGTCGTGCACAGGAAGAGCGGCAAGTTCGCCGACGCCGCCGAGCTCGAGGCGCTCGTCGCCGAGCACCTGGGGGTGCGTGCTGTGAGCGCCGTGCCCGACTGGCTCGACCAGCTGGCCCGCGTCGCTGCCCGAGGTGCGGGGCGAGCAGCTCAGCCGGTTCCTGCCGCCGCCGACCGGCGGCCGGCACTCCGCCGTGCTCGTGCTGTTCGGCGAGGGCGTCGGCGGTCCGGACCTGCTGCTCATCGAGCGCGCCCACACGATGCGCTCGCACGCCGGCCAGCCGGCCTTCCCCGGCGGCGCGCTCGACCCCGAGGACGGCGACCCGACCGGCGAGGGTCCGGTCCGGGCCGCGCTGCGCGAGGCGCAGGAGGAGGTCGGCCTGCGACGCCGCCGAGCGTCGAGGTGCTCGGGTCAGCTGCCCGGCGCTGTTCCTGCCGCCGTCGGGCTTCGTCGTCCACCCGGTCGTCGCCTGGTGGCGCGAGCCGCACCCCGTCGACGTCGTCGACGAGGCCGAGGTGGCCGCGGTCGTCCGGGTGCCGATCGCCGAGCTGGTCGACCCGGCGAACCGGCTGCAGGTCCGGCACCCCAGCGGCTGGATCGGCCCGGCCTTCGAGGTCGCCGACCTGCTCGTGTGGGGCTTCACCGCCGGGCTGCTCGACAAGCTGCTCCAGCTCGGCGGCTGGGAGCAGCCGTGGGACACCCGGCGCAGCCGCACGCTGGACCCGGACACGCTGGCGCTGGCCGCCCGCGGCGCCACCTTCCCCGCCGGCGCCCCCGAGGCCGGCACCGACCCGAGGAGCTCCTGGTGACCGCGTCCCGCCCGCACCCGACTGCTGCCGGCTGCGCTGCTCGGCGCCGCCCTGGCCCTGACGGCGTGCGGCGGCGGGGCCGCCTCGGACGAGCCCGACGGCGGGACCGTGCAGGCGCAGGGGCCGGCCGACGCCCAGACGGCCACGGTCGTCAGCGTCGACGGGCTGAAGTACGACCCCGGCACCGTCGAGGCCGTGGTCGGCACGCTGGAGCTGACCCACCGCAACGCCAGCGACGTGCCGCACAACCTCACGTTCGACGACGACGCGCTCGGGGCCATCGACACGGTCACCGGCGGCGAGAGCAAGGCGATCACGCTGACCTTCTCCGAGCCCGGCACCTACTCCTTCGTCTGCACCTTCCACTCCGGCCAGGTCGGGCAGGTCGTCGTCTCCTAGGCACGCCTAGGGTCGTCCCGTGCCCGGAGACCTGCTCGACGTCGTCCTGGCGGTCGCGGCGGTGCTCTTCGCGATCTCGGGCTACCGGCAGGGGTTCGTCGTCGGGGTGCTGTCCTTCGTCGGCTTCCTGGGCGGCGGCGTGCTCGGTGCGCAGCTGGCACCCGCGGTGGCCGCGTGGCCGCTGCTCGCCGACCTCCCGCGCGCGGTCGTCGGGCTCGGCCGTCGTCTTCCTCGGCGCGACCACTCGGCCAGGTGCTGGCGACGCTCGTCGGAGGCGCGGTGCGCGCGGCGGATCACCTGGCACCCGGCCCGCCAGCTCGACGCCCTGGGCGGCGCGGCCGTCAGCGTCGATCAGCCTGCTGCTCGTCGCCTGGCTGGTCGGCCGGGCCGTCGCGCAGTCGCCGTTCCCGGCGCTCGTCGGCGCAGGTGCGCGGCTCGGTGGTGATCGCGGACCGTCGACGAGCGTCGTCCCGGACGGCGGCCGGCGGCTGTTCACGGCGTTCCGCGCAGCTGGTCGACGAGCAGCGGCTTCCCCGAGGTCTTCGACGGGCCTGGACCCGACCCGGGTGCAGCCAGGTCGACCCGCCCGACCCCGCCGCTCGCGCGGCAGCGCGGCCGTCGTGGAGCGTCCAGCCCAGCGTCCTGAAGATCACCGGGGTCGCCGAGGACTGCCGACAAGCGGGTCGAGGGCACCGGCTTCGTCTACGCGCCCGAGCGCGTCATGACCAACGCCCACGTCGTCGCCGGCGTCGACGAGCCGCAGGTGCAGGTGGGCGACGAGCAGCTCGACGCCACGGTCGTGCTGTTCGACCCGGGCACCGACGTCGCCGTGCTGCCGGTCCCCGAGCCTGGACCGGGCGCCGCTCGCCTTCGCCGCCGTGCCGGCCGAGGTCGGGCGACGACGCGATCGTCGTCGGCTACCCGCAGGACGGCCCGTTCCGCGCCCGACGCCGCCCGCGTCCGCGGCACCGTCGACGCGCGCGGCGAGGACATCTACAGCCAGCGAGACGGCCACCCGCGAGATCTACGCGCTGCGTCGGCCGGGTGCGCCCGGGCAACTCCGGCGGTCCGCTCGTCGACCCGACCGGCGCCGTGCTCGGCGTGATCTTCGCGGCGGCAGCCGACGACCCGCAGGTCGGCTACGCGCTGACCAGCGACGAGGTGGCGGACGAGGCGGACGCCGGACGGACGCGCCACGGCGCAGGTGAGCAGCCAGACCTGCTCCTGACGCGTCCCTCGAGGTGCACGGGGGAGTGCTTGCAGTACGCTTGCTAGAGCAAGCACGGATCCTGCGACCGCTCCGAAGGAGGTGACATGACCGCCGACCGCCCCGTCCGCACCGCGCGTCGCGCGCCGCATCTCCGCCGACCCGACCAGCACCGCCCTGCTGCTGGCCGGCCCCGCCGCGCTCGAGCTGTGGCCCGGCGTGCGGCGCATCGGCGAGGTCGGCGGCCGGGTGCTCGTCGAGGCCGAGCTGGCCGAGCCTGGCCGACGGGCCGGCGACCGCCCCGACCGCTGCGTCGGTGCGCGCCCTCCCGCCGCGCCGCACCCCGACGTCCTTCGTCACCCGCTTCGCCTGGACCGGCCCGGGGCTGCCCGGTCACCGAGGGCACGCTGACGCTGGCCTACGGCGCCGGCGCCGACGGCACCCCCGCGACCCAGGCCGAGCTCGTCCTCGACAGCACCGGCCTGCGGAGCAGCCGGCTCGACGACGGCCGGCCTCGCCGCCATGGCCGAGGGGTTCCTGGCCAACCTGGCCCGCGCCGCCGAGTCGCGCAGCCGCGCCGCCTAGGCTCAGACACAGGACCGGCATCCGGCTCCCGGCCGGCCTCGACGGCCTCGGCGTGCGCGAGGGCAGCCCGCGCCACCGCCGCCGCGTCCACGTCGTACGACGGGCCGGCGAACGTCTCCAGCCGGCCGGCGCCGCGGCGCAGCAGCCGCGCGCCGCCGACCGGGTTGCCGCGCTGCAGGTGGGTCAGCCCGACGCAGACCTGCGCGAGCCCCTGCCACAGGTCGCGCTCGTCCGCGGGCGCGGCCTTCCAGCGCGCCTCGAGCACGTCGTGCGCGAAGAACGGCCGGCCGCGTCGCCAGCAGGTCGCGGGCCAGCGCCAGCGCCTCCTGCGGCGGCAGCGCCTCCTCGGGCACCGGCTCCACCGCCTCCGGCGAGCCGCGCGGCACCGGCCGGCCGGCCGCGTCGCGCGGCCCTCATCCGCGGGCGTGCTCCAGCAGCGCCGCGCTGACCAGCTCCGGCGCCTCCTGGTGCGGGAAGTGCCCGACGCCGTCGAGCACCTGCAGCTCGTACGGCGCGTCGACCCAGGCCCCGCTGCCGTGCGGCGGTCGCGGGCAGCAGGCAGCCGTCGAGCGCGCCGTGCAGCTGCAGGGTCGGCACGCCGACGCCGCGCTCGAGCAGCCGCAGGAAGCGCAGACCGCTCGGGCCGGGTCAGCGACCGGACCGCCCAGCGGTACCACTCCAGCGAGCAGTGCGCCGACGCCCGGGATCTGACATCGCCTCGCGGCAGCGCGCCTCGGTCTCGGCGTCGGGGAAGCCGGGGCCGCCCCACCGCGCGCAGCAGCTCCCGACGTAGGCGCCGTCGTCCTTGCGCAGCCGCGCCTCGGGCAGCCTGGGCAGCTGGAAGAAGCCGATGTAGGACGACGCGCGCAGCTGCGCCGGGTCGCTGCAGCAGCGCCTGCCGCAGGCGCAGCGGGTGCGGCATGCCGACGACGGCCAGCCGGCGCACGACGCCGCGGGTGCAGCGTCGCGACCGTCCAGGCCAGCACGCCGCCCCAGTCGTGGCCGACGACCACGCGTCGCGGGCGCCGAGCGCCCGCACCATGCCCGGCGACGTCGGAGGACAGCGTGTACGCGTCGTAGCCGCGCGGCGGCTTGTCGGACGCGCCGTAGCCGCGCAGGTCGGGGGCGACGGCGCGGAAGCCGGCGTCGCCGAGCGCCACGAGCTGGTGCCGCCAGGACCACCAGAACTCCGGGAAGCCGTGCAGCAGCAGCGACCAGCGGGCCGTCGGCCGGGCCGTGCTCGGCGAGGTGGAAGCGCGCGCCGTTGGCGGTCACCTCGCGGTGGGTCCACGGCCCGTCGACGAGGACGACGGACTCCTCGGCGGCCACCCGGCGAGCCTAGCGCAGGTGGCCGGCGTGGCCGGCGGCCGCCTCGGGCAGGTCAGCGGTTCGCGGAGGCCTTGGCCGCCTGCGTGGGGTCGGGTGCTTCGCCCACGCGATGTCGTCCTTGACCGTCTCGATGGTCTTCTCCGGCGGGCCGACCTGGCTGATCTTCTTCTTGCCGGTCAGGCCGAGGACGCGCGGCGGCGACCAGGTAGAGCAGCGCCGACGATGAAGAAGCCGCAGCCGAGCGGCGATGCCGAGCCAGCTGATGCCGTAGGCGGCGGAGATCGACAGGAAGATCAGGGCGAGGACGCCGGCGAAGCCGGCGCCGCCGAACAGGCCGGCGCCCTTGCCGGCCGCCGCGACCTCCTGCTTGATCTCGGCCTTGGCGAGCTCGACCTCCTGGTGCACGAGCTGCGACAGGTCGCGCGGTGGCGGTGGCGACCAGCTCGCCGAGGCTCTGGTCGTCCGTCGTGGTGCGCGTGCTGTCCATGCGTGGTGTCCCTCCGGGGCTGGTACCTGCCGGGGCGTGCTCGGCAGGCGCGTCGCCCCGGCACCTACCCGGGCGCCGGCCGACCACACGAGCGGACGTGCGATCAGGCGGAGCGGCGGTCAGCCGACCGGGGCGACCCGCACCGGTCGCGGCCCGCGGCCTTGGCGTCGTAGAGCAGCCTGTCGGCCGCGCGCAGGACAGCGCTCGGTCGCCGCGCCCGGCTCCTGCACCACCGCGGCCCCGATGCTGACGGTCACCGCCACGTCGCTGCCGGCGGTGGCCGAGGCGCGACCGTGCTCGCGCAGCCGCTCGCCCAGCACCGCTGCGCCGTCGAGGTCGGTGAGCGGCGCGAGGACGAGGAACTCCTCGCCGCCCCAGCGGCCGACGAGGTCCTCGGTCCGCACGCGCGCCGGCGAGCGCGTCGGCCACCGCCTGCAGGGCCCGCGTCGCCGGCGTCGTGGCCGTAGCGGTCGTTGACGGCCTTGAAGTGGTCGACGTCGACGAGCAGGACGGTGAAGCGGGAAGGAGTGCCGCCGCGACGAGGCCGAGCAGGCGCGTGCAGCGCGCTCGTCGAGGTGGCGCCGGTTGTACAGCCCGGTGAGGTGGTCGGTGCGCGACATCCGGTCGAGCTCCTCGGTGCGCCGGCGCAGCTCGGCGCGCAGCGCGGTGACCTGCACGGCGGCGCCCACCCGGGCGAGCAGCTCGGCGGTCTCCGGCGGCTTGCGGAGGTAGTCGTGCGCGCCCAGTCGCAGCGCGTCGACGACGTCCTCGCTCTCCGTCGCGGCTGGTGAGGAAGACGACCGGCAGGTCCGTCGTCGCGCTGTCCGCCTTGAGCGCCGCGATCGTCGCGAAGCCGTCGAGCACGGGCATCTCGACGTCGAGCAGCACGACGTCGACGGCCACCGCGGGATCGCGGGCGACCGCGAGCGCCTGCTCGCCGTCCTCGGCCTCGATGACGGAGTAGCCGACGCGCCTCGAGCTCCAGGCGGACCAGGGCACGGACGGTCGGCGCTGTCGTCGGCGACCAGGACGGTGGCGGGCTGCTGCGCGTCCATCTCCCTCCGGACCCTAGTCGCGACGGGCCGTGCGCGGGGTCGCCCGACCGGGTCCCCCGGGTAGGGTCGTCCCCGGTGAGCCGGGAAGTCTGGTCGGCGTCCTCGACCGGCGTGCGCGCTCCGAGGTCCCGCCCGCTGTCGACCCCGGAGGCCGAGTGCTCGCCCTGCTGGCCCTGCACCTCGGGCTCGCCCTCGTCGCGCCCGCCGTCGGGGCCCGGGTCGGCCGCCGCGTCTTCCTGCTCGTCGCGCTGGCGCCGGCGGCCACCGCTGCGTGGGCGGCGACCCGCGCCGGCGACGTGCTCGACGGCCGGCCGGTCACCTCGCGCGGCCGAGTGGGTGCCCGGCCTCGGCCTGACGCTGGACCTCCGGCTCGACGCCCTCGCGCTGCTCATGGTGACGCTGGTCGCCGGCGTCGGCACGCTCGTGTTCCTCTACTGCGCCGCGTACTTCCCGCCGCAGCAGGCAGGTCTCGGCCGCTTCGCCGGCGTCCTCACGGGCTTCGCCGGCGCGATGCTCGGGCTGGTCCTGGCCGACGACCTGATCCTGCTGTACGTCTTCTGGGAGCTCACCAGCGTCACGTCCTACCTGCTCATCGGCTTCGACGACGAGGAGGAGGAGAGCCGCCGCGCCGCGCAGCAGGCGCTCCTGGTCACCACCCTCGGCGGCCTGGTGATGCTCGTCGGCCTGATCCTGCTCACGCAGGCGGCCGGCACCTCGTCGCTGTCGGCGATCCTCGCCGACCCGCCTCGCGGCGGCAGCGTCGCGCTGGCGCTCGTCCTGGTCCTGGTCGGAGCGTTCACCAAGAGCGCGCAGGTGCCCTTCCACCCCTGGCTCCCGGCGGCCATGGCCGCGCCCACCCCGGTCTCGGCCTACCTGCACGCCGCCGCGATGGTGAAGGCCGGCGTCTACCTCGTCGCCCGGCTGGCTCCGGCGTTCGCCGTGGTCGGTCCGTGGCGGCCGGTCGTGCTGACGGTCGGCCTGCTCACGATGGTGATCGGCGGGTGGCGCGCCCTGCGGCAGTACGACCTGAAGCGGCTGCTCGCCTTCGGCACCGTCAGCCAGCTCGGCTTCCTCATGGTGCTGGTCGGCGCCGGCACCCGCGAGGCCGCGCTGGCAGGCGCTGCGCTGCTGCTCGCGCACGGCCTGTTCAAGGCGACGCTCTTCCTGTCGGTCGGGATCATCGACCACGAGACCGGCACCCGTGACCTGCGCCTGCTGTCCGGCCTGGGCCGGCGGCTGCCCGTGCTCGCCGTCGTCGCGACCCTCGCCGCGCTGTCCATGGCGGGGGTGCCGCCCCTGCTCGGCTTCATCAGCAAGGAGGCGGCGTACGAGGCGTTCCTGCACGGCGGGGTGGCTGAGACCGCCGTGTTCGCAGGCCTGTTCGTCGGCTCGGTGCTCACCGCGGCCTACAGCGCCCGCTTCGTCTGGGGCGCGTTCGCGACCAAGCCCGGCTGCGCGGCGACCCGCTCCCACGACCCGTCGCCCGGCTTCCTCGCACCGGTCGTCGTGCTCGGCGTGGCCGGGCTCGTCCTCGGCCTGCTGCCCTTCCTGGCCGACCCGCTCGTGCAGGCGTACGCCGACAGCTACCCGCCCGCGGCGGGCGAGGAGGTCGAGCACCTCGCGCTCTGGCACGGGCTGAAGCCGGCGCTGGGCTTCTCGGTCCTCACCCTGCTCCTGGGCGCCGCCCTGTTCGCCGGGCGCGAGCGGGTGCGCGCCCTCCAGCGCCGGGTCAGCCCGGCGCTCGGCGCCGTCGACGCGGACCGCAGCTACGAGGCGACCGTCACCGGGGTCGACCGGGTCGCCCGCCGCTCGACCTCGCTCGTGCAGACCGGGTCGCTGCCGGTCTACCTCGGCATGGTGCTGCTGACGCTGGTGCTGCGTCCCCGGCACGGCGCTGGTCAGCGGCACCCGCATCACCGGGAACCTCCAGGCGTACGACCGGCCGCTGCAGGCCGTCGTCGCCGTGGTCGTCGCCGTGGCCGCGATCGCCGCAGCGCGGGCGCACCGCCGCTTCACCGCCGTCCTGCACCTCGGCGCGGTCGGCTACGGCGTGGCGGTGCTGTTCGTGCTGCAGGGCGGCCCGGACCTCGCCCTGACCCAGTTCCTCGTGGAGACGCTCGCGCTGGTCATCTTCATGTTCGTGCTGCGACGCCTGCCGTCGACGTTCAGCCGCCGCCCGCTGCGGCTGAGCCAGGGCGTGCGGATCGCGGTGGCCCTGTCGGTCGGGACCTTCGTCACGTGCGCGGTGCTGATCAGCAGCCAGGCCCGCACCGAGCCGCCCGCGTCCCAGGCCTTCCTGGACCGGTCGCTGCCGGACGGCGGCGGCAGCAACGTCGTGAACGTCGTCCTCGTCGACTTCCGCGGCTTCGACACCCTGGGGGAGATCACCGTGCTGGCCGTCGCCACGATGGGCATCGCCAGCCTGGTGCTCGCCGGTCGCGGCCGCCGCCGCGGGTCGCCCGAGGGCGAGACCGCGCTGACCGCGTCCGGCGGCCAGGCGATGGACGACCCGACCCTGTCCGAGCAGGACGTGCGCGCATGAGCGCCGACGGCCTGGAGCGCCCCACCGACAGCGGCGCCGACCCCCGGCTCCCCGGCGCCGAGCACCTCGACGACGTGCGCCGCTCGGTAGTCCTCGAGACCGCGGTGCGGCTGGTCTTCCACACCGTGCTGGTCTTCTCCGCCTACCTGCTGTTCGCCGGCCACAACCAGCCGGGCGGCGGCTTCGTGGGCGGGCTGGTCGCGGGCGCGGCGTTCGTCCTGCGCTACATCGCGGGCGGGCGGGCGGCGCTGGCCGCCGCCGTCCCCGTCGACCCGGGCGTCCCGCTCGGCGGCGGCCTGGTGCTCGCCTCGCTGACGGGCATCGTGCCGTGGCTGTTCGGCGGGCAGTTCCTGCAGAGCGACTACGTCGAGCTCGACCTCCCGCTGCTCGGCGTCGCCAAGCTCACCAGCGCGCTCGCGTTCGACAGCGGCGTCTACCTCGTCGTCGTGGGGCTCGTGCTCGGCGTGCTGCGCACCCTCGGCGCGGAGGCGGAGCGGTGACCGGCAACCTCTCGCTGGCGCTGTGCATCGGCGTGCTCTACACGGTCGGCACCTACCTCCTGCTGCAGCGCACCCTGACCCGCGTCGTCATCGGCCTGGGCCTGCTCGCGCACGGCGCGAACCTGCTGCTGCTGCAGGCCGGCGGTCCGGCGGGGGCGCCGCCGTTCGTCGCCGAGGACGGCTCCGGGGGCACGGCCGGGGTGCTCGGCGGCACCGCCGACCCGCTGCCGCAGGCGATGGTGCTGACCGCGATCGTCATCGCCTTCGGCGTCTCGGCCTTCCTGCTCGCCCTGGCCTACCGCAGCTGGGCGCTGACCGGCGAGGACGAGGTGCAGGACGACGTCGAGGACCGCCGCATCGCGCGGCTCGACGACGCCGAGGCCGCGCGGGTGCGCCTGCCGCGTCCGGAGGACGAGCTGTGAACGACGACCTGACGCGCGTCCTCGTCCCGCTGCCGATCGTGCTGCCGCTGCTGGCGGCCGGGCTCTCGGTGCTGCTCGCGCGGCGCCAGGTGGTGCAGCGCGTGCTCTCGCTGCTCACCCTCGTCGTGCTCGTCGCGACGTCCGGCACCCTGCTGCACCTCGCGGACACCGACGGCACCGCGGTCGTCCAGCTCGGCGGATGGGCGGCGCCGTACGGCATCTCGCTGGTCGCGGACCGGCTGTCGGCCCTGCTGCTGCTGGTGTCGTCGATGGTGCTGCTCGCCGTGCTCGTCTACGCCATCGGGCAGGGCGTGTCCGACGGGCGGCGGTCCACCCTGGCCGTCTTCCACCCCTGCTACCTCGTGCTGGCCGCCGGCATCGCGATGGCGTTCCTCACCGGCGACCTGTTCAACCTGTTCGTCGCGTTCGAGGTCATGCTCGTCGCGTCGTACGTCCTCATCACGCTCGACGGCGGCAGGGCGCAGGTGCGGGCGGGCATGACGTACGTCGTCACGAGCCTGCTGGCCTCGACGCTGTTCGTCACCGTCATCGGACTCGTCTACGCGACGACGGGGACGGTCAACATGGCCGACGCCGCGGTGCGGATGGACGACGTGCCGGAGGGCCTGCGCGTCGCGCTCGGACTGACGATGCTGGTCGTCTTCGGCATCAAGGCCGCCATCTTCCCGCTGTTCTCCTGGCTGCCGGACAGCTACCCGACGGCGCCGTCACCGGTGACCGCCGTGTTCGCCGGCCTGCTCACGAAGGTCGGCGTCTACGCGATCATCCGCACGCAGACGCTCATCTTCCCGGGCGAGGGCGCGATCGCCTCGGTGCTGCTGGTGATCGCGGCGCTGACGATGGTCGTCGGCATCCTCGGGGCGATCGTGCAGGACGACGTGAAGCGCCTGCTGTCCTTCACGATCGTCAGCCACATCGGCTACATGCTGCTCGGGCTCGGGCTCTACTCCGTCGCCGGACTGGCCGGAGCCATCCTCTACACCGTCCACCACATCGTCGTGCAGACCACGCTGTTCCTGGTCGCCGGGCTGATGGAGCGGCGGGAGGGCACCAGCTCGATCGCGCGCGGTGGCGGGCTGCAGCAGGTGGCTCCGCTGCTGGCGGTGCTCTACCTGCTGCCGGCGCTGTCGCTGGCCGGGATCCCGCCGCTGTCCGGCTTCCTGGCCAAGCTGGGCCTGCTGCAGGCGGGCCTGGCCGACGGGGGCCTGCTGGCGCAGGTGGCCGTGTGGGCCGCCATCGCGACCAGCCTGCTCACGCTGCTGGCGATGGCACGGGTCTGGAGCGGCGTGTTCTGGGGGCCGGTCGCCGAGGTCGTCGCGGACGCCGACACCGAGGACTCGGTCGACGTCGGCGTGGCGCGCACGCCGCGGCTCATGGTGGCCAGCACCGCCGTCGCGGTCGTCGGCGGACTGGCGATCACGCTCGTCGCCGGTCCGCTCTACGGGCTGACGACCCGCGCCGCGGAGGACCTGGTCGACCGGTCCGGCTACGTCACGGCCGTGCTCGGCGACGGCGGCGGAGGCACCCGGTGAGCCGGCTGCGCGCGCACCCCTACCTCGTCCTGTGGCTGACGGCGGTGTGGGTCGGGCTGTGGGGGACCGTCACGCCGGCCAACGTGCTGGGCGGACTCGCCGTGGCCGCCGTCCTCGTCGCCACCCTCCCGCTGAACGAGGTCGAGTCCGAGGGCGTCGTCCGTCCGCTCGGCGTGCTGCGCTTCGTCGCCCACTTCGCCCAGGACCTGGTCAGGGCCAGCCTGCAGGTCGCGGTGCTGGTGGTGCGCCCGCGCCGTTCGCTCCGGCAGGCCGTCATCGCCGTCGACGTGCGCGGCGAGTCCGACCAGCTGCTCACCCTGCTGGCCAACGCGATCTCGCTCACGCCCGGCACGCTGACGCTCGAGGTGGACCGCCCGCGGTCGATCCTCTACGTCCACGCCCTCGACGTCGGCGACGACCCGCACGGCGTCGAGCGGCTGCGGGCCGACATCCTGCGCGTCGAGCGGCTGGCCGTGCTGGCCATCGGCTCCCCGCGGGCGCGGCACGAGCTGAAGCAGCAGCTGCACGAGCAGACGGAGGTCCCGCAGTGACGGTGGTCGTCTGGATCTGCCTGGTCGGCCTGGCCGTCGCCGCCGGCATGTGCCTGCTGCGCCTGGTCCGCGGACCGTCGGTGCCGGACCGCATCGTCGCGCTGGACGCGCTGCTGCTCGTGGTGGTGGCCGGGATCGCCGTCGGTGCGGCGGTCACCGGCGAGGGCTTCTTCCTCGCCGTGCTCGTCGCGGTGTCGCTGCTCGGCTTCGTCGGCACCGTCACGGTCGCGCGCTTCGTCGAGCGGCGGGGCTCGTCGTGAGCGCAGTGCTCGACGTCGTCAGCGCCGTGCTGCTGCTGACCGGCGTGGCCCTGGCGCTGCTGGCCGGGCTCGGGCTGCTGCGGTTCCCCGACGTCTTCAGCCGCATGCACGCCGCGACCAAGCCCGCGACGCTCGGCCTGCTGTGCGTCGTGCTCGGCGCAGCGCTGCAGATGGAGGACGGCAGCGATGCCGTGAAGCTGCTGCTGGTGGGGGCCTTCCAGTTCCTCACCGCGCCGGTCGCCGCCCACATGATCGGCCGGGCGGCCTACCGCTCCGGGACCGGCGACCTCGACGGCCTGGTCGTCGACGAGCTCAAGGACGCCGGCTAGCCCACTGCCCGTGCGTCCAGCCGGATCCGCGGGTCGAGCGTGGCGACGACCAGGTCCGCCACGCGCGTTCGCGACGATGACCAGCACCGCGACGAACGTGACGATCCCGACGACCAGCGAGCGGTCCTGCGCGGCGATCGCGCCGAACAGCACCCCGCCGATCCCCGGCACCCGGAAGACGCCCTCGACGATGATCAGCCCGGTGACGAGCTGGCCGAGGTTGGCGGCGAGGAACGTCGCGACCGGGATCAGCGACGGGCGCATCGCGTGCACCGCGGTGATGCGCCACTGCTCGATGCCGCGCGCCCGGGCCGCCGCGGCGTACTGCGAGCGCAGCGCCAGCACCAGCTCGGACTTCAGCAGCAGGGTGATGTAGCCGGTCGACAGCGCGGCCAGCGACAGCACCGGCAGGACGTACGACGTCCACCCCTCGCCGATGCCCGCGACGGGGAACCAGCGCAGCTCGACGCTGAAGACGGTGCGGGCGACGTAGGCCGCGACGAGGACCGGCGTCGAGACCAGCAGCAGCGCGACGAGGTCGACGGCGCGGCCCAGTCGCCGGCCGGCGCCGGCTGCGGACAGGGCGCCGGCGACGACGCCCACCACCGCCTGCACGACGAGCGCGCCGAGCAGGATCAGGGCGCTGGTCGGCAGCGCGCCGCGGATGATGGCCATGACCGGCACGCCCGGGTCCGGCCGGCCGAACGGGTCGCGCGGGAAGCTGTCACCGAGGTCGAGCACCAGGACGTCGCGCAGGTAGAGCAGGTACTGCGTGAGCACCGGCTCGTCGAGCCGGAGCTGCTCCTGCACCCGGGCGTACGCCTCCGGGGTCGGCTGGCGGAAGCCGAACAGCGCGCGGACGGGGTCGCCCGGCAGCACCGTGACGGCGAACCAGATCACGGTCAGCGCGACGAGCAGCGTCACGACCGCCTGCGCGGCGCGACCGACGGCGTAGCGGCCCACGGAACCTCCCGGTGGCAGGATGCCAGCGTGAGCGAGCCGGCCCCCGCACCGACCCGCCCCGCACCGCCGCTGCCGGGCGGGCCGCCGCTGGGCGGACGCCGACGGGTCCGGTGGGCGGTGCTCGGACCCGCCCTGGTGCTCGGGCTGTTCGTGCTGATGGCGCTGTTCCCGTCGGTGTTCTCGCTCGGCAACGACCCGCAGGTGTGCGACCTGTCCCGGTCCCTGGACCCGCCGTCGGCCGAGCACCCGTTCGGCATCAGCGTGTTCGGCTGCGACTACCTGGCCGAGACGGTGCACGCCGCGCGCAGCTCGCTGGCCATCGCCGCCCTCACGGTCGTCGGGACCACGCTCGTCGGCCTGGTGCTCGGCTCGGTCGCCGGCTACTACGGCGGCTGGCTCGACGTCGTCATCACCCGCGCCACCGACGTGTGGACCGCCGTGCCGCTGCTGCTCGGGGGCATCGTCGTGCTCAGCGCCCTGCAGCGGCGCGGGGTGCTGTCGGTCTCGCTCGTGCTGCTGCTGTTCGGCTGGCCGGCGATGGTGCGCCTGCAGCGCTCGAGCGTCATGGCCGCGGCCGCCAAGGAGTACGTCACGGCCGCCCGGGCACTGGGCGCGACGCCCCGCCGGGTGCTGCGCACGCACGTCCTGCCGAACGCACTGCGCCCGCTGCTGGCCTACGCCAGCGCGTACGCCGGTCTGGTGATCGGCGTCGAGGCGACGCTGACCTTCGTCGGCGTCGGCCTGCAGCAGCCGGTGCTCTCGTGGGGGCTGCTGCTGCTCCAGGCGCAGAACCGGCTCAGCCAGGCGCCGCACCTCATCCTCCCGGCGGTGCTGCTCGTCGTCGTCGTGAGCAGCCTGGTGCTGCTCGGCCAGGGGCTGCGCAGCGCCACCGACCCGCTGGAGCGTTGATCGGCCCGTCCTGGGCAGTCCCGCCGTCGACCTGGTCGTCGAGGGAAGGGCTCCGCACCGTGAAGGCAGTCACCTGGCAGGGCAAGCGCACCGTCGGCGTCGTGGACGTCCCCGACCCGGTGCTGCAGGAGCCGACGGACGCGATCATCCGGGTCACGTCGACCGGGATCTGCGGCTCCGACCTGCACCTCTACGAGGTGCTGGGGCCGTTCATGTCCCGGGGCGACGTCCTCGGCCACGAGCCGATGGGGATCGTCGAGGAGGTCGGGTCAGGCGTGTCCGACCTCGCCGTCGGCGACCGGGTCGTCATCCCGTTCCAGATCTCCTGCGGCAGCTGCTGGATGTGCGGGCAGTCGCTGTTCACCCAGTGCGAGACGACGCAGGTGCGCAGCGAGGGCAGCGGCGCTGCGATCTTCGGCTACTCCAGGCTGTACGGGTCGGTGCCCGGCGGCCAGGCGGAGTACCTGCGGGTCCCGCAGGTCCAGAACACCCACGTGAAGGTGCCGCACGGTCCCGCCGACGAGCGCTTCGTCTACCTCTCCGACGTGCTGCCGACGGCGTGGCAGGCCGTGCAGTACGCCGCCGTCCCCGAGGGCGGGACGCTCGTCGTGCTCGGCCTCGGTCCGATCGGCGACATGGCGTGCCGGATCGGCAAGCACCTGGGCCACCGCGTCATCGGCGTCGACCTGGTGCCCGACCGGATCGAGCGGGTCCGCGCGCGCGGCGTCCAGGTGCTCGACGTCAGCGAGGGCGGCGCCGACCTGGGCGAGCAGGTCCGCGAGCTCACCGCTCGGCCGCGGGGCGGACTCCGTGGTCGACGCCGTCGGGATGGAGGCGCACGGCTCGCCGGTCACCAAGCTCGCCCAGCAGATGGCCGGCCTGCTGCCGGACGTGCTGGCCCGTCCCTTCTTCCAGAACGCCGGCGTCGACCGGCTCGGGGCGCTCTACAGCGCGATCGACGTGGTGCGCCGCGGCGGGACGATCTCGCTGTCGGGCGTCTACGGCGGGATGGCGGACCCGATGCCGATGCTGACGCTGTTCGACAAGCAGGTGCAGCTGCGGATGGGCCAGGCCAACGTGAAGCGCTGGGTGGACGACATCCTGCCGCTGCTCACCGACGACGACCCGCTGGGCGTGGACGACTTCCACACCCACCAGGCCCCGCTCGAGGACGCGCCGGCCCTCTACGAGTCCTTCCAGAAGAAGACCGACGGCGTCGTGAAGGTCCTCCTCAAGCCCCACGGCTAGCCCGCCCCGCCCCGCACCCCTACCCCTGCACCCCTCACCCTGCGACGATCTTCGTCCCGTGCGGGGGTGTCAGGCGTGTCGCGGCACCTCGAGGCGAAGATCGGCGCAGGGGTGGAGGGGGTGGAGGGGTGGAGGGGTGGAGGGGTTCCTCAGGTGCGGGCGGCGAGCTCGCCCATGGTGCGGTCGATCTCCTTGACCACCGCGGGGTCGGCGAGCGTCGTGACGTCGCCGAGCTCGCGGCGCTCCGCGATGTCGACCAGCAGCCGGCGCATGATCTTGCCGCTGCGCGTCTTGGGCAGCTCGGGGGAGAGCACGATCTGGCGCGGCTTGGCGATCGCGCCGATCTCCTTCGCGACGTGGTTGCGCAGCTCCTGCAGGAACGCGTCGTCGTCGTCGGTGACGTTGCCCTTGACGGTCACGAAGGCCACGATCGCCTGCCCCGTCGTGGGATCCGCGGCGCCGACCACGGCTGCCTCGGCGACCTTCGGGTGCGAGACGAGCGCCGACTCCACCTCGGTGGTCGAGATGCGGTGGCCGCTGATGTTCATGACGTCGTCGACGCGGCCGAGCAGCCACAGCACGTGCTCGTCGTCCCACTTGGCGCCGTCGCCGGCGAAGTACTGGCCCTCGAACCGCGACCAGTAGGTGTCCCGGTAGCGGTCCTCGTCGCCCCAGATCCCGCGCAGCATCGACGGCCACGGCTCGGACAGCGTGAGGAAGCCGCCGCCGGTCTTGCCGACGGAGACGCCCTCGCCGTCCACGACGTCGACGACGATGCCGGGCAGCGGACCCATGGCCGAGCCGGGCTTGGTGGCGGTCACGCCCGGCAGCGGGGCGATCATCATCGCGCCGGTCTCGGTCTGCCACCACGTGTCGACGATCGGGCAGCGGTCCCCGCCGATGACGCGGCGGTACCACATCCAGGCCTCCGGGTTGATCGGCTCACCGACCGAGCCGAGCACCCGCAGCGACGACATGTCGTGCGCGGCCGGCAGGTCGTCGCCCCACTTCATGAACGTCCGGATCGCCGTGGGCGCGGTGTAGAAGATCGACACCTTGTACTTCTCGATGATCGACCACCAGCGGTCGCGCCCGCCCGCGTCCGGGGTCCCCTCGTACATCACCTGCGTCGCGCCGTTGGCGAGCGGGCCGTACGTCAGGTAGCTGTGTCCGGTCACCCAGCCGACGTCGGCCGTGCACCAGTAGACGTCGGTCTCGGGCTTGAGGTCGAAGACGGCCCAGTGCGTCCAGGCGGTCTGCGTGAGGTAGCCGCCGGAGGTGTGCAGGATGCCCTTGGGCTTGCCGGTCGTGCCGGAGGTGTAGAGCAGGAACAGCGGCTGCTCGGCGTCGAAGGACTGCGGCGAGTGGGTCTCGGGCTGCGCCTCGACCGCGTCGTGCCACCACAGGTCGCGGCCCTCGACCCACTCGACGTCCTGCTTGGTCCGCTTGACGACGACGACGTTGGTGACCGACGGGCAGCGCTGGACGGCCTCGTCGACCGCGGGCTTGAGGGCGGACGCCGCGCCGCGGCGGTAGCCGCCGTCGGCGGTGATGACGACCTTGGCCTCGGCGTCGGTGATCCGGTCGACCAGGGCCTGCGCGCTGAAGCCGCCGAAGACCACCGAGTGCGCGGCGCCGATGCGCGCGCAGGCGAGCATCGAGATGACCGCCTCGGGGACCATCGGCAGGTAGATGCAGACGCGGTCGCCGGCGGTGACGCCCAGCGCCTCCAGGCCGTTGGCGGCCTGCGACACGAGCACCTGCAGCTGCGCGTAGGTGATGTCGCGGGTGTCGTCCTCGGGCTCGCCGACCCAGTGCAGCGCGACCCGGTCGCCGTTGCCGGCCTCGACGTGGCGGTCGACGCAGTTCACGGCGACGTTGAGCTTCCCGCCGACGAACCACTTCGCGAACGGCGGCTGCCAGTCCAGCACCTCGTCCCACGGCCGGTCCCACTGCAGGCGCTGCGCCTGCTCGGCCCAGAAGCCGAGCCGGTCGGCGGCGGCCTGCTCGTACGCCTCGGCGGTGACGTTGGCCGAGGCGGCGAGCTCGGCGGGCGGCTCGAAGCGGCGGAGCTCGTTCGACAGGGCCTCGAGTCCGGTCTGCTGCGTAGACAAGGCGTCGTCCTCCCACGGGGTCGGTTGGGGCCCCACGTTGTCGCACGGTGACCCGGCTCACAAGCCCGCCCCCGTCCAGCGGTCGATCGAGCCGGACAGGCGGTCCGCTGCACGGGACGTACCGTCGCAGGCCCCAGCGACCGGAGGACGCCGTGCCCCTGTTCCGCCGACGGCCGGCTCCCGTGCCGCTCCCGCTGGTGCTGCCGCGCCTGGACGGGACGGGCTGGACGGGCGCCCACGCGCAGGCGTCCTTCGAGGCGTCCACCCACTACGAGAACGGGTCCCGTCAGGCGTACGAGCCGGCCGTGCACGCACTCGCCGACCGGCTCGTGGAGCAGGTGCTGCCGGCGGTCGTGACGGGGGCGTCCGAACAGGACGCGCCCTACCTGGAGAAGGTCCTGCGCACCGCGGCCCGGCTGGGCGCCGGGCTCGGGGTCGTCGAGCGCGAGAGCACGGCAGCGGCGCCGGGCGAGCTGGACCGCGGCATCGCCGGGGCGCTCGGGCTGGCCCGCCGCGGACTGCCGGCGATGAAGCCCGACTGGGAGCGGCTGGCCGCGTGGTTCCTGCTCGCCGGGCACTTCCTCGCCCGGCACGACGCGGCGCAGCAGCCGGCCGTGCTCAGGGTGCTCGAGGAGCACGTGGCCGACGACCGGCGCGGCGGCTAGTCCGGCTCTCCCGGCTCGCGCGCCTGGCGCGCCGTCGTCGCCTGCAGCGTCTGCTCGAGGGCGTCGTGCAGGGCGCGGGCGCGGGCTCGGGCCCGGGTCAACCGCTCCGTCAGCGCGGCGCGCTCCTCCGGTGCGGTGTAGCGGTGCCGCTTGCGCTCGTACATCAGCATGTCGGCCGCGTGCATGAGCCCGACGGGGTCGGTGCCCGCACGGGCGCGCACGGACCCGCAGCTGGCCGACAGCTGCACGACAGTGCCGTGCGGCAGGACGACCGGGGGCCGCAGCGCCTCCTGCACGCGCGCGCACACGGCCTCGCTGTCGGCCTCCTCCACGTCGGTGAGCAGCAGCACGAACTCGTCGCCGCCCCAGCGGCAGACGGTGTCCTCCGGGCGCGCCACCTGCAGCAGCCGGCGGGCGGTCTCGACCAGCAGCGCATCGCCGACCAGGTGGCCGTGCTCGTCGTTCACCGCCTTGAAGCGGTCGAGGTCGAGCACCACCACCTCGAGCTCGCCGCCGGCGCGCTCCTCGTGGGCGATCGCCTGCCGCAGCCGCTCGACGAGCAGGCCCCGGCCGGGCAGCCCGGTCAGCGGGTCGCGGGCTTCGTTGAGCGGGTCGTCGACGTGCAGCAGGCACCAGCCGAGCGTCGCGTCCTCGCGCCACACGGCGCGCACGCGGCAGCGCAGGTCCTGCCCGCTGCGCGACCGCACGGTGCTCTGCACGACCACGGGCGCGTGCAGGGAGGGCCTGCTGGACGGCAGAGCGGCCACCGCGGTGCGCACGCACTCGCTCGCCTGGGCGGGGTCCAGCAGCCGCGAGAAGTCGGTGCTGGCGGCCAGCACGTGGCCGCTCTCGTCGGCGACCGCCACCGGGGTGAGGAAGGACTCGAGCACCAGGTGCCACGGGGGTGCCGACGCCTCGGTGCGCACGCGGAGTCCTCCTCTCGTCCGGGCGCACGTGCCCCGACGACAGCGGCTCATGCCCACTCCGACATGCCCGACAGGCCGGACGAGGAGGACGGGCCGGACACGACGACGCCGGCCCCAGGAGCTCCTGGGGCCGGCGTCGTCAGGTGTGGCTAGTGGTTCAGGACCTCCTTGTGGGCTCCTGCGCCGGTGAGGGAGCGGACCTCCATCTCGGCGTACTTCGCCGCGTTGTACTCCTTGCTGGTGATCGTCCCGAGGATCCCGAGCAGGAACGACGCCGGGATCGAGACCAGGCCGGGGTTGCGCAGCGGGAACCAGCTGAAGTCGACGTCCGGGAGCATGGACGTGGGCGTGCCGGACACCGCCGGGGAGAACACGATGAGCGTGATCGTGATGATCAGGCCGCCGTAGATGCTCCACAGGCAGCCGCGGGTGTTGAAGCGCTTCCAGAACAGCGAGTACAGGATCGTCGGCAGGTTCGCCGACGCCGCGACGGCGAAGGCCAGCGCGACCAGGAAGGCGATGTTCTGCCCGTTGGCCGCGATGCCGCCGAGGATCGCGACCGCGCCGACGACGATCGCGGCGATGCGGGCGACCTTGATCTCGGCACCGGGCGCCGGCTTCCCGCGCTTGATGACCTGCGCGTAGATGTCGTGCGCGAACGACGCGGACGCGGTGATGGTCAGACCGGCGACGACGGCGAGGATCGTCGCGAACGCGACCGCCGAGATGATGCCGAGCAGCAGCGTCCCGCCGAGCTCGAAGGCGAGCAGCGGAGCGGCGGAGTTGGCCGCGCCGGGAGCCGCGGCGATCCGCTCGGGACCGACGAGCGCCGCAGCGCCGTAGCCCAGGGTGAGCGTGAACAGGTAGAACAGGCCGATCAGCCAGATCGCCCAGACGACCGACTTGCGGGCCTCCTTGGCGGTCGGGACCGTGTAGAAGCGCATGAGGATGTGCGGCAGGCCGGCGGTGCCGAGCACCAGCGCGAGCGAGAGCGAGATGAAGTCCAGCCGGGAGACCTGGCTGATGCCGTACTGCTTGCCGGGCTCGAGCTGCGCGCCGGCAGCGGCGCCCTCGCCGAGCATCTCGGAGAAGTTGAAGCCGAAGCGGGTCAGCACCCAGACCGACATGAGGGCCGCGCCCGAGATGAGCAGCACCGCCTTGATGATCTGGACGTACGTCGTGCCCTTCATGCCGCCGATGAGCACGTACGCGATCATCAGCACGCCGACCAGCGCGATGATGATGCTCTGCCCGCCGCGGCCGTTGATGTTCAGCAGCAGGGCGACGAGGCCGCCGGCGCCGGCCATCTGCGCGAGCAGGTAGAAGAACGAGACGACCAGCGTGGAGGTCGCCGCCGCCGTGCGGACCGGCCGCTCGCGCATCCGGAACGCCAGGACGTCGGCCATGGTGAAGCGGCCGGTGTTGCGCAGCAGCTCGGCGACGAGCAGCAGCGCGACGAGCCACGCGACGAGGAAGCCGATGGAGTAGAGGAAGCCGTCGTAGCCCTGCAGGGCGATGGCGCCGGCGATGCCGAGGAAGGAGGCCGCCGACAGGTAGTCACCGGAGATGGCGACGCCGTTCTGGCGGCCGGAGAAGGCCGCGCCGGCGGTGTACATGTCCGCGGCGCTCTTGTTGGTCTTGCTCGCGCGCAGGACCAGCGCGAGCGTCACGGCCACGAAGCCGCCGAAGATGGCCAGGTTCAGCGCCGGGCTGCCGACGGCCTCGGTCTGGGCGAGGGTGATCAACGGTCTGCCTCCAGCTCGAACTTCTCGCGCAGGCGCTGCGAGGCGGGGTCCAGGCTCTTGTCCGCGTGCCGGATGTAGAGCGCGGTGACGAGGAACGTCGAGGCGAACTGCAGCAGGCCCATCACCAGGCCGACGTTGAGGTTCCCGACCAGCTTCTGCCCCATGAAGTCCGCGGCGTACGCGGCCAGGGCGACGTAGAGGAAGTACCAGACGAGCGCGGCTGCGGCGACCGGCAGCACCCAGCCCCGGTAGCGGCGGCGCAGGTCCTGGAACTCCGGGCTGTCCTGCATGGCGACGTACTGCGACTCGGTGGCCGTGTAGGTCTCGGGCCCCCGGTCGTGGTGGACGGTGCTCACGGGTCCTCCTGCTTCCCTGACGATCCGCGGGGCTCCGCGGCCTGTGACCCGGGTCACGCTGGGGGATCGGTGCAGACCGGCACAAGCGCGCCCGGCCGGGGCTGCGCCGCACTGCCGACTGGCTGCGTCGAGCGGTCGCTACGCGCGCCGAGCGGTCGGCGCAGCAGGCAGGCCCAGCGCGTCGGGCGCGTGCAGCGCGAGCATCGTCCGGCCGACGTCGGCGGGCACGGTGGAGCGCGTCAGCAGCGACGTGACGACCATGACGAGGAAGGCCGTCGGGACGGTCCAGGCGGCCGGCTGGGCGAGCAGGGCCTGGCCCCA
This sequence comes from uncultured Actinomycetota bacterium, assembly GCA_963844295.1. Taxonomy (GTDB): domain Bacteria; phylum Actinomycetota; class Actinomycetes; order Mycobacteriales; family SCTD01; genus SCTD01. The sequence continues at coordinate 615,211 of CAWJNR010000002.1, forward strand.
CCCGCCGTCGACGACGCCGCTCAGGGTCATCCCGACGGCTGTCGAGGACAGCCCGCCGCCCACGACCAGGCCGGTCGTCGCCCCCGCCGCCGTCAGCCCGCGCCACCAGATGCCGAGCACGAGCAGCGGGCAGAACGTCGACGCCGCCACCGCGAAGGCGAGGCCCACCACCTGCGTGATCGGCAGGGCCGCGGCGGCGAGCGCCACCGCCAGCGCCACGGCCCCGACGGCCAGCGTCGCGAGCTGGAAGCCGCGCACCGACCCGCGCAGCCGTCCCTCACCCAGGCCGGTCGGCAGCAGGTCCTGCACGAGCACGCCCGCGGTGGTGACGAGCAGCCCGGACGACGTGGACAGGAAGGCGGCGAAGGCACCGGCGACCAGGAGCGACTGCAGCAGGGGACCGGCCGTGCCGCCCAGTGCTGCGACCGGCAGCGAGAGCACCACCGCGTCGGTCCGACCGGTCAGCAGCAGCTCGGGCACGTAGAGCCGGCCGAGCGCTCCGTAGAGGGCCGGCAGGAGGTAGAAGGCGCCGAGCAGCGCGATGACGACGAGCGTCGTGCGCCGCGCCGCCCGGCCGTCGGGGTTGGTGTAGAAGCGGACGAGGACGTGCGGCAGCCCCATCGTCCCGAGGAAGGTCGCGAGGACCAGCGCGTACGTCGCGTACAGCGGGTGCTCGACGCCGCCGGCGCCGGACAGCGGCCGCACCCAGGACGTGCCGCGCGAGGGCTCGAGCCCCTCGACGTGGGGCACGGCGGAGCCGGCGGGGAAGACGACGGTGCTGCCCTCGGCCAGCTCCTGCGGGCCGGCCTGCAGCGTGCGCGGCTGTCCGTCCACCACCACGTCGACGCGCTCCTCGACGACGAACCGGACGTCGCTGGAGAGGGACACGGTGGTGGTGGCGGTGAACTCCGGGCCGGCCGGTCCGGCCAGAGCGGGTCGGCCGTCCCCCTGCCAGGCCAGCAGGAGGAAGACCGCCGGCACGGCCAGTGCGGTCAGCTTCAGCCAGTACTGGAACGCCTGCACGAAGGTCGCGCTGCGCATGCCGCCGCCGGCGACGTTGACCGTGACGACGACCGCGACCAGGACGGCGCCGACCTGCACGGGTGCGCCGGTGGTCGCGCGCAGGGCGAGACCGGCGCCGTGCAGCTGCGGGACGAGGTAGAGCATGCCGATGGCCACCGCGGCCACCGCGCACAGCCTGCGCAGGCCGCGCGAGCCCAGGCGCACCTCGGCGAAGTCGGGGACGGTGTACGCCCCGCTGCGGCGCAGCGGTGCGGCGACGAGCAGCAGCAGCACGAAGTAGCCGGCGACGAAGCCGACCGGGTACCACAGAGCGTCTGCGCCGTAGGCCATCACGAGCCCCGCGACGCCGAGGAACGACGCGGCCGAGAGGTACTCCCCGCCGATCGCACTCGCGTTCCACAGCGGCGACACCGTGCGCGACGCAACCAGGAAGTCGCTCGTGGTGCGGGCCAGGCGCAGGCCGTAGGCCCCGATGCCGATCGTCGCCGAGACGACCAGCAGGACCGCGATGAGCGGCAGCTCGGCCCCGTTCAGGACCGCTCCACCAGCTCGGTGAAGTCGCGCTCGTGCCGCTCGGCCAGTCGCAGGTGGACGCCGCCGCCGATGAGCAGGGCCGGGTAGACCAGGACGCCGAGGACGAGCCACGGCAGCGGCAGGCCGAGCACCTGCAGGTCGCGGGTGACGGGGACGAGCGCGAACAGCAGGGGCAGCCCGCCGAGCAGGACGGCCAGCACGGCCAGCATCCGCAGCGCGAGGGTGAGCTGCGCGCGCACCAGCGAGCGGACCAGCAGCTCCCCGACCAGGTCCTGCTCGTCGAGCGCGCGCAGCGCGGAGCGACCCGGCGGCCGGCGCACCGCGGAGGTGCGCGGGCTGGTGACGGTGACCCGGCGGGGCGGCTCGGCCGGTCCGCTCACCGGTCGGCCTCCCGGCGGGCGCGCTTGACCAGCCGGTCTTTGAGGTCGCGGCTGAGCCGCCGGCTGACCGGGAGCAGGACGGCCTCCTTCCCGCCGCCGACGCGCACGGTGTGCCCGCCGCCCGGCTCGACGCGCAGCTCGGTGATGGCACCGCTGGCCACCAGGTAGGAGCGGTGCACGCGCACGAAACCCACTGTCGCCCAACGCTCTTCGAGCACCGCAAGCGGGACGCGGACGAGGTGGCTGCCGCTCGCGGTGTGCAGGCGGGCGTAGTCGCCCTGCGCCTCGACGTAGCGCACGGCGGCGACCTGCAAGAAGCGCGTCACCCCGCCCAGCTCCACGGCGATCGTCGACTCGTCCTGCGGTGCAGGCTCATTCGACTCTGCGGGCGTGAGAGCAGCACGGGCTTCGAGGATCCGGCCGACCGCGTCCACGAGTCGCTCCTCCCGCACCGGCTTCAGCAGGTAGTCGACCGCCCGCAGCGAGAACGCCTCCACGGCCGAGTCGTCGTGCGCGGTGACGAAGACGACCGGCACCGGCGTGGCGAAGCGGCCGAGCAGCCGGGCGAGGTCGAGCCCGGTCAGGCCCGGCATCCGGATGTCGAGGAAGACGCCGTCCACCTCGCCCTCCTCGAGCACCTTGAGCGCGCTCACGGCATCGCCTGCGGTGCGCACGTCGGCGACGCGGCGGTCGGCCCGCAGCAGGTAGGCCAGCTCGTCCAGCGCGGGCGGCTCGTCGTCGACCGCGAGGAGCCGCAGGCGGGGGGTGGTCAGGCGGGGTGTGGTCACGACGCGCGCGCCGCTCGTACGCCGGGGCTGAACTTCGGCACGCGCAGCGTCACCTTCGTCCCCGCACCCGGGGCCGTCTCGACGACCAGGCCGTGGTCGTCGCCGTAGACGGCGCGCAGCCGCGCGTCGACGTTGCCGAGCCCCATGGACTGGTGGCCCTGGTCGTCCGGGTCAGCGGTCCCGGCGAGGGCTGCCCGCACCCTCTCCGGCTCGCTCCCCGCGCCGTCGTCCTCCACCGTGATGCGGCACTCGGCGCCGTCGTCCTCGGCGACGACGGTGACGGTCCCGCAGCCGCGACCGCGCTCCAGGCCGTGCTGCACGGCGTTCTCCACCAGCGGCTGGAGGCACAGGTACGGCACGGCGACCGGGAGCACCTCCGGCGCGATGCGGAGCACCACCTGCAGCCGGTCGCCGAAGCGCGCCTTCTCCAGCTGGAGGTAGCGGTCGATCGACCTGAGCTCCTCGGCCACGGTGGTGAACTCGCCGTGCGTGCGGCTGGCGTAGCGGGTGAAGTCGGCGAAGTCGAGCAGCAGCTCGCGCGCCCGCACCGGGTCGGTGCGCACGAACGACGCGATGGCGGTGAGCGCGTTGAAGATGAAGTGCGGGCTGATCTGCGCCCGCAGGGCGCGCACCTGCGCCTCGGCCAGCCGTGACCGCGACTCGTCGAGCTCGGCCAGCTCGAGCTGGCCCGACACCCACCGGGCCACCTCGGCGACCGCAGAGACCAGCCCTGGGCTGGCCGCCGGTCCGTACGCCGCGACGCTGCCGACGACGTGCTCGTCGAGGACCAGCGGTGCGACGACGGCGAAGCGCACGGTGCACTCAGGGTCTCCGCACGCGAGCCCGCGCTCGACCGAGGGTCGGCCGGAGCCGAGCGACTGGCGGGCGAGGCGGTGCGCGGCCTCCGCGTGCTGGGCCCCGGCGCCGTCCCACGCGAGCAGCTTCTCGGTGTCGGTGAGGGACACCGCCTCGCTGCCGAGCAGGTCGCGCAGGTGCCGGGCGCTGCGTGCTGCAGAGTCCGGCCCGAGCCCCTCGCGCAGGGGAGGGGCAGCCAGGCTGGCCGAGTGCAGGGCCGCGTACGTGGCGCGCTGCTCGACGGTGCCGAACGCCCGGCGCCCGCGGACCTCCCACCCGACCACGAGGGCGACGCAGGACAGCACGACCACCAGGGCCGCCACCCCCAGCACGCCGGATGTCATGCGGCGGACGATAGGCCCACGCGGGCCCGCCTAGCCTGGAGCCGTGAGCACCGCCGCGCCGAGGATCCCCGTCGACCCGCTCGCCGCGCTGCTTCCCCTGACCGGCGTCCAGGAGGCCGTGGCCGAGGCGCGGGCCGCGGTCGACGGGCTGCTGTCGCACCGGGTGCTCCGCCGCGGCTCGGCGGAGGTGACGGCGGAGTCGGCGCTGCGCGGTGCGCGCGCGTCGGCCGAGCTGGAGGGCGCCGGCATCGAGCTGGAGCGGCTGCGCGGCCAGCTCATGGGCGGTGGCACGGTGACGCTGCCGAGCAAGGACGAGCGCGGCGCGCGGCTGGTGGAGGGGGCCGTCCGCCTGCACGCCGACCTCGGCCAGGTGCTCGTCCCCTGGCGGCACTCACCGCGCCAGGCACTGGCCCGGCTGCACGTGCTGGCGGCCTCCGAGGTCGTGGACGACACCGACGTGCTCGGTCGTCCTCGCACGACCGGCGCCTACGAGGACCCGCTCGACCTCGGGCCCGCGCCCGAGCCGGTCGAGGTGGCTGCGCGCCTCGACGGACTGGCCCGGGTGCTCACCGGCGGGACCAGCGCGCCGGCGGTGGTCGTGGCCGCCGTGGTGCACGGCGAGCTCATGGCGCTGCGCGCGTTCGGCACCGCGGACGGGCTCGTCGCGCGCGCCGCGGCCCGCCTGGTCCTGATCGACCGCGGCCTGGACCCCAAGGCCGTGTCGGCCCCGGAGGTGGGCCATGCCGAGCTGCACTCCGAGTACGCCGACGCGCTGCGCGCGTACGTCGGCGGCGGACCGGAGGGCGTGGCGCGCTGGGTCGTGCACTGCGCCCACGCCGTCGCCCTGGGCGCCCGTGAGGGCCTCGCCGTCTGCGAGGCGATCCGGCGCGGCCAGTCCTGACCTGGCAGTCCTGACCTGGCAGTGCTGACCTGGCAGTGCTGACTTGCTGGCGCGGACCTGGGCGCACGGGAACGGCGGCTCTCCGAGGAGGGCCGCCGTCGCCATGCGCGGGCGTCAGGTGATCAGAGCGTGCACGTTGTCCGTCGAGCTGGTCCCGGTGTGTCCCGCGGTGGGACGTCGTGTCCTTCCTGGGTCGGACGGTGGGACCTCACGACGTGCCTCTCGCGGCTGGTCGCACGTGGGTACCTGGCTTCGCGCACGGACCGCCGTCGAGGAGATCTCGTCTGCCCGCAGGCGGTGGTCCGTACTGACGTTGTACGCCTGTCACGCGCTGTGCGCAACCCCTTGCGCGACAGCAGGTTTCGCGCTAGCGCCGGCGGCCGGCCCACCACACGAGGCCGACCGCGCCGGCGGCTACGGCGACGCCCGCGTAGGCCACCGGAGGCCCTGGCGGGGCCGGGAGCGTGCGGATGCGCGTGCTGCGCACGCGCACCGGGCGGCGGAACTCCCGCAGGCGCCAGCCCTGCTCGGCCGCCAGTCGGCGCAGCGCCTTGTCGGGGTTGACCGCGACGGGGTTGCCGACCGCCTCGAGCATCGGCCGGTCGGTGAACGAGTCGCTGTACGCCCAGCACTGCGCGAGGTCGTAGCCGCGCTCCTCGGCCAGCTCGCGCATGGCGACGGCCTTGTTCTCGCCGTAGGCGTAGAAGGAGATCTCGCCGGTGTACTTGCCGTCCTCGACGACCATCCGGGTGGCGACGACGTGGTCCACGCCGAGCATGTCCCCGATCGGCCCGACGACCTCCTCGCCGCTGCTGCTGACCAGGACGACGTCGCGGCCGGCCGCGTGGTGCTCGTCGAACAGCGCCACGGCCTCGGCGTAGACCATGGGGTCGATGAGCTCGTGCAGGGTCTCGGCCACGATGGCGTTGACGGTCTCCACCGGCCAGCCCGCGCAGAGCACCTTGAGGTAGTCGCGCATGCGGTCCATCGAGTCCTCGTCCGCACCCTGGAGCAGGTAGACGAACTGCGCGAACGAGCTCTTCAGGACCGCGCGCCGGTTGACCAGCCCGCCCTTGTAGAAGGGCCGGCTGAAGGCGAGCGTGCTGCTCTTGGCGATGACCGTCTTGTCGAGGTCGAAGAAGGCAGCCGCGCGGGCGGAGGCGCTCACGGGCGCCAGGGTAGGCGGGTCTGGCCCTGCCGTGACGGTTTCCGCGTCCGCGTCGCGGGGACACGTGCTGTGACCGAGCACGACGGTCCCTCTGACGGGGCCGGCTCAACCCCCCCGGAGCCGGTCCCAGCGAGACGACCCCCGCCACCCCCCCGGCGGGGGTCGTCCGCGTGCGCGCCTGTGGACGGCGCCGCGCTGTCCACAGCCGGGCTCGGCGCCCGAGCGCAGGGCCGGTGACCGAGGTGGTCTGGCGACCTCGCGCCGCACCCGCCGGCGCCCGTCGCCGCGGAGGCCCACGTGCCCACTCGCCCGCTCGTCGTCACCGCCGACCCGGACGCTCTCGACGACCTGGTGCGGCTGGCCGCCACCGCTGGCAGCGAGGTCGAGGTGGCCGCCGACGCGTCGGGTGCGCGCCGGTCGTGGAGCAGTGCGCCCCTGGTCGTGCTCGGGGCCGACCTGGCCGGCGCCTGCGCCCGGGCGCGGTTGCCGCGCCGGCCGGGCGTCGTGCTGCTCGGCCGCGACCTGGACGACGCGGGCATCTGGCAGCAGGCCGTCAGCGTCGGCGCCGAGCACGTCGTCTTCCTGCCCGAGGCGGAGGACTGGTTGACCGGCCGCTTCGCCGACGCCGCCGAGGGCGGCGCCCCTGACGGCCTCGTCGTGGCCGTGGTGGGCGGTCGCGGAGGAGCAGGCGCGACCACGCTGGCCGTCGCGCTCGCGGTCACCGCAGCCCGCTCCGGCCGGCGGGCGCTGCTGGTCGACGGGGACCCGCTCGGCGGCGGCATCGACCTCGTCCTCGGCGGCGAGTCCGACCCCGGGCTGCGCTGGCCGGACCTGGTCAGCACGCGCGGACGGGTGCCGGCGGCGGCGCTCACCAGCGCGCTGCCGCAGATGGAGGGCGTGAGCGTCCTGTCCTGGGACCGCGCCCGGGCCGACGCGGTGCCGGTCGAGGCGCTGGACGCGGTGCTCGCCGCCGGCCGGCGCGCCTGCGACCTCGTCGTCGTCGACCTGCCGCGCGTGCTGGACGACGCGGCCCGGCGGGTGCTCGCCGTCGCCGGCACGACCCTGCTCGTCGTGCCGACGGAGGTGCGCGCCGCAGCCGCGGCCTCGTGCGTCGCCGCCGCTGTCGGGGCGCTGTGCGCCGACCTGAGGCTGGTGGCCCGCGGGCCGTCGCCGTCCGGGCTGTCCGGCGAGCAGGTCGCGCGTGCGCTCGGCCTGCCCCTGGTGGCCGAGCTGCGCGCGGAGCACGGGGTCGACCTGGCGCTCGAGCGCGGGCAGGCACCGGCGTCGCGCGGGAGGGGTCCGCTGGCCGTCGCGTGCGGGAGGCTGCTCGACGAGCTGCTGGCGCCGTCGACCTCGCTGCGTCGTGCGGCGTGAGCCGCCTGGACCCGGCCCTGCTCGAGGGCGTCCGACGGCGCGTCGCGGCCGGCGGCGGACCGCCGACCGCCGCGGCCGTGGCGGCCGCGCTGCGCGAGGAGGGCGGAGCGCTGCGCGGCGACGCCGAGCTGCTGCCGGTGCTGCGCCTGCTGCAGAGCGAGATCGTCGGCGCGGGCCCGCTGGAGCCGCTGCTGCGCGACCCGCTGGTCACCGACGTGCTGGTCAACGCGCCGGACGCGGTGTGGGTCGACCGCGGCGCCGGGCTCGAGCGCACGACCGTCCGCTTCCCCGACGACGCTGCGGTGCGCCGGCTGGCCCAGCGACTGGCGGCGCCCACCGGGCGGCGGCTCGACGACGCCCAGCCGTGGGTCGACGCGCGCCTGGCGGGTGGCGTGCGCCTGCACGCCGTGCTGCCGCCGGTGGCGCCGGGCGGCACCTGCCTGTCGCTGCGCGTGGCGCGGCCGCGGGTGTTCACCCTGGCCGAGCTGGTCGAGGCCGGGTCGCTGCCCCGCGACGGCGCCGCGCTGCTGGGACGCCTGATCGCCTCGCGCTCGGCCTTCCTGGTCACCGGCGGGACGGGCACCGGCAAGACAACCCTGCTGTCGGCGCTGCTGTCGCTCGTCGACGGCGGCGACCGGCTGCTGCTCGTGGAGGACGCCGGGGAGCTGTCCCCGGCCCACCCGCACGTCGTCCGGCTGGAGGCGCGGTCGCCGAACCTCGAGGGGGCCGGCGAGGTGAGCCTGCGCGACCTGGTGCGCCAGGCCCTGCGGATGCGCCCCGACCGGGTCGTCGTCGGTGAGGTCAGAGGAGCCGAGGTCGTCGACCTGCTGGCAGCGCTCAACACCGGTCACGAGGGCGGCTGCGGCACCCTGCACGCCAACTCGGCGCGCGACGTCCCCGCCCGGCTCGAGGCCCTGGCCGCTGTGGCCGGTCTGGACCGGGCGGCCCTGCACAGCCAGCTCGCCGCCGGCCTGCGCCTCGCGGTCCACCTCGTCCGGGACCGGCGTACGGGCGGCCGCCGGGTCGCCGAGGTGTGCGTGCTCGTGCGCGGCCAGGACGGGCTGGTCGTCGCCGAGCCGGCCTGGTCCTGGGACGGCAGCGCGTCCGAGGGGGCCCGCGGCCCGGGCGCCGCGCACCTCGACGAGCTGGTCGCACCGTGATGTCCCCGGCGGTGCTGCTGTCGGCCGGGCTGGCCGCCGCGGCGGTCGGTGTGCTGGTGGCGCTGCCGGCGACCGCCGGCCTGCGGCTGAGCGCCCTGACGTCGTCACGGTCCTCGCCGGCGCCCGTCCGCCCGGTCCCGCGTGGGCGCGGGCTGCTGCTCGCCGTCCCGCTGGCGCTGCTGGCCCTGCTGGCTGTCGGGCCGGTGCCAGCGCTGCTCGCCGTCACCGGCGTCGTGCTGGCGCGGCGCTGGTGGGCGCACCGGCTGCGGGTGCGGGCCGCGGCGCTCGAGCGGGCCACGGCGGTGGAGGCTTGCGGCGTCCTGGCGGGGGAGCTGCGCGCCGGCCGTCGTCCGGACGAGGCGCTGCTCGCGGCAGCGGACGTGGCCACCGGCCCGTTCGGCTCCGCCCTGCGCGCCGCCGGTGCGGCCGTCAGCCTGGGTGGTGAGGTCCCGGCGACGCTGCTGGCGTCCACGGGCGGCAGCGCGGTGCCCGAGGTGCTGCGCGCGCTGGCGGCCTGCTGGACCGTCTGCTCCACGACCGGGAGCGGGCTCGCCGCGGCCGTCGAGCGGCTGGAGGAGGGGCTGCGGGCCGGACAGGCCCAGCGGCGCGCGCTGGCAGCGGAGCTGGCCGGCCCGCGGGCGACGGCGGCGCTGCTGGCCGGGCTTCCCCTGGTCGGGCTGCTGCTGGCGGCGGCGCTCGGCGCCGACCCGCTGCAGGTCCTGCTGCACACGCCGCTCGGCCTCGTGTGCCTCGTCGTCGGGCTCGGGCTGGACCTGCTGGGCCTGCTCTGGACGTCCCGCCTCGCGGCGCGGGCGGGCGGCTGAGTGGTCGCCCTCAGCGCCCTGCTGGCGGGGCTGGCGGTGCTGCTGCTCGTCCCGCCGTCGGGCGCGAGCCGGCTGGCGCGGGCGGTGGGCACCGGCGCGGCGGGCCGGCAGCGGACCGGTCGCGGCGCCGAGAGCCGGGAGCGGGCCGGTCGCGGCGCCGGGAGCCGGGAGCGGGCCGGTCGCGGCGCGGCCGGGAGCGGGCCGGTCGAGGCGCCGGGGGCCGGGAGCGGGCCGGTCGAGGCGCCGGGGGCCGGGAGCGGTCCGTTCCGCTCGACCTGCCTCCGCCGGTGCTCGCCTGCGGCCTCGCGGGGGCGGCTGTTGCGCTGCTGGTGCCGCTGCCGGTCGGGCTGGCGGCCGGCGTCGCCCTGGTCGTCCTCGGACCGCGGGTGCTCACCCGGCTGGAGCCCCGGTCGGTCCGGGACGAGCGCGAGCGGCTGCTCGCCGACCTGCCGCTGCTGCTGGACCTCCTCTCGTCCTGCCTGGCGGGTGGTGCGGCTCTCCCGGAGGCGGCCCGTGCCGTCGCCGCTGCCGTGCCGGGGCCCGCCGGCGCCCGGCTCGGCTCGGTGGCGTCGATGCTCGCGGTCGGCGCGCCGCCCTCCGAGGCATGGGGAGCGCTGTCGGCCGGTCGTCAGGACGACCCGCTCGCGCCCGCGGCCCGGGCCCTGGCCCGGGCCGCGGACGGCGGCGCACCCGTCGCGGGCGCCGTCGCGCGGATGGCGACGGAGGCGAGGGCCGAGGCTCGCTCCGCCGCCGAGCAGGCCGCCCGTCGCGTCGGCGTCCTCGTCGTCGCGCCGCTCGGGCTCTGCTTCCTGCCGGCGTTCGTCCTGCTCGGCGTGGTGCCCGTCGTGGCCGGGCTGGCGGGCCCGCTGCTGGCGGGCCTGTAGCGCCCGTGCGCGGCCGCTGCCCAGCCGGTCGGGCGTCCGGGCGGTCGTACTGGTCCTCCTGCTCGTCCTGGGGCCGAACGGCGGTCGTCAGCGGCACGACGACCAGTACGGGGCTGCCTGGCGTGCAGCGCACGCTCCGCACCAGGAGGTGAGACCGCCTTGTCCCCAGCGGCTCCGCCCTGTCCGCGCCAGTCCACAGATGGCCTTGGCGCTCTGTCGATGCGGGTCCGGCCGGACGAGCGTCGTGGGTGCCGGGCGATCGCCCCGCACCCACGTCCAGGAGGTCCTCATGCGCTCTCTCCGCTCCATCCGCACCGCCCCCGTCCGCGCCGTCGTCCGGCTCCAGGCGGCCACCGCCGACCGGGACGCCGGCATGACGACCGCGGAGTACGCCGTCGGGACCGTGGCCGCGTGCGGCTTCTCCGGCGTCCTCTACAAGGTGATCACCAGCCCGCAGGTCCTCGACATCGTGAAGGGCGTCATCGGCCGCGCGTTCAAGCTCGCCTTCTGAGTCCGCCTCCCACTGCCCGGACCGGCGCTCGCCACGCCGGTCCGGGCCCGGCCGGGGGAGGACCCGTGCCCCACCTGCTCCACAGCCGCGCCGCGCCGGGCCGTCGGCGGCGCCGGACGACGGACCGCGGCAGCGTCACCGCCGAGACGGCCGTCGCCCTGCCCAGCCTGGTCGTCGTGCTCGTGCTCGCCGTCTGGGTGCTCCTGTGCGTGGCGGCCCAGCTCCGCTGCCTCGACGCCGCCCACGTCGCTGCGCGGGCCGCCGCCCGGGGTGAGGTCGACGCCGAGGTGCGCTCGGTCGCCGCCCGCGTCGCGCCCGGCGGTGCCGAGGTCCGCGTGGTCCGGGCGGGCGGTCAGGTCGAGGTGCGGGTCAGTGCTCAGATCCAGCCGTTCGCGGCGGTGCTGAGCGTCCTGCCCGCCGTGGGGGTGTCAGCCCGTGCGGTCGCGGCGGACGAGGCGGAGCCGTGACCGTCGTGCGACGCGAGCTCCGTCAACCGTGGCTCCGGTACCCGCGGCTCCGGCGCCCGCGGCTACGAGGGCACCGGCTCCAGCGACCGCGGCTCCGGCACCGTCCTCGTGCTCACGGCAGCCCTCCTGGTCGTGCTGGCCGGCACCGTCCTCACGTCGCTGGCAGCCGTGGGCGTGGCGCGGCACCGCGCGGCAGGGGTCGCGGACCTCGCGGCGCTCGCGGCCGCCGACCGGGCCCACCTCGGCGCTGGACGGGCCTGCGCAGTGGCCGAGGGAGTGGCTGCTGCTGCGGGTGCCTCCCTGCTCGTCTGCCGTCTCGACGGGCCGGTCGCCGAGGTGACGGCCCAGGTGCGACCGGCGGGGCGGTTGGGTGAGCTCGGCGCGGCGACCGCTCGTGCCCGCGCCGGACCTCTGGACCCGCCGGCAGGTCAGCCCTGATGGGGCGAGCCCAGGCTGCAGTCCGCCTAGCGGCGCAGGCCCCGGTCGCCCTCGTCGCGCACCGCGTTGCCGTCGCGCACCGCGTCGCGGCTGCCGGCGTCGCCGGCCGGCGGGAAGCCCTGCTGGCGCTGCTCGAGCTCGGCCTGCAGCCGTGCGTTCTCCTCGGCGAGCGACTCCTGCTCGGTGCGGACCGTGCTGACCTCGCGCTTGACGGCCCGCTTCTTCGACCGCTGCCGGGCGGCGCCGATGAGGATCATGCCGAGCCCGACCATCGCGACGGCGCCGGTGGCGAGGCCGAGCAGGAAGAGCCCGCCGAGCGAGACGTTCGACAGCGAGACCCCGAAGGCCTCGGCGGAGACGGTGTCGGTGTTCGGGAGCGAGATGCCCACGGCCAGCAGGACGCACAGCACGAGCAGGACCAGACCCAGGGCGACCACGAGGGCTCCTTCAGCAGACAGCAGGACACGGCTGCCCTACCCCGCGGAGATCACTGCCAGACCGCTGGCGAGCACCACGTCGAGCAGCCGGACAGCGCCGGCCTTGTCGAGCGGCTCGTTGCCGTTGCCGCACTTGGGCGACTGCACGCAGGACGGGCAGCCGCTCGGGCACTCGCAGGACGCGATGGCCTCGCGGGTCGCGCGCAGCCAGGCGGCCCCGCGTACCCAGCCCTGCTCGGCGAAGCCCGCACCGCCGGGGTGGCCGTCGTAGACGAAGACCGTGCAGGTGCCCGTGTCGGGGTGCAGGGCGGTCGAGACGCCGCCGATGTCCCACCGGTCGCAGGTCGCGAACAGCGGCAGCAGCCCGATCGCTGCGTGCTCGGCGGCGTGCGCGGCGCCCGGCACGTCGGCAGACGACAGCCCCGCGGCCTCCAGCAGCGCCGGGCTGACGGTGTACCAGACCGCGCGGGTGCGGAGCTGGCGCGGCGGCAGGTCCAGGGGCTCCTCGCCCAGCACCTCGCCGCTGCCGTGCCGCTTCTTCAGGTACGACACGACCTGGGAGGTGACGTCGACCGTGCCGAAGACCAGGTCGACCCCGTCGTACGACCGGGCGCGCAGCTCCTCGACGACCTCGATGTCGGTGACGTCGCGGGCGGAGGTGGAGTAGTCGGGCTCCTCGGCGTGGACGAGCGCGACGGACTCCTCGAGGTCGAGCGCGTCGACCAGCCAGCTCTCGCCCTGGTGCAGGTAGACGGCGCCCTCGTGCGCCTGGCTGTGCGCCGACCCGCCGTCGACCGTGCCGAGGAGGCGACCGGTGCCGCTCTCGACCAGCCGGACGGGGGGGCCGCCCGTGCCGCGGATGTCGACCTCCGGGCGCTCCCGCGACGTCCAGAACCAGCCGCGCGGCCGGGACCGCAGGATCCCGCGCCGGACGAGGTCGGCCAGCAGCAGCCGGACCTGGTCGGACTCGCCGAACAGCGGCAGGTCCGCCTCGGTCAGCGGCAGCTCGGCCGCGGCGCAGCCCAGGTGCGGCGCCAGGACGTACGGGTTCGTGGGGTCGAGCACGGTCGTCTCCACCGGCCGGCCGAACAGCGCCTCCGGGTGGTGCACGAGGTAGGTGTCGAGCGGGTCGTCGCGGGCGACGAAGACGGCGAGCGCGCCCTGCCCTGCCCGCCCGGCGCGACCCGCCTGCTGCCAGACCGACGCGACGGTCCCCGGCCAGCCGGTGAGCACCACGGCGTCCAGGCCGGACACGTCCAGGCCCAGCTCGAGCGCGTTGGTCGCGGCGACGCCGACCAGCGAGCCGGACTGCAGCCGCCGCTCGAGCTCGCGGCGCTCCTCGGGCAGGTAGCCGGCGCGGTAGGCCGCGACGCGGTCCACGAGCTCGGGCGCCGCCTCCGAGAGCGCTCGGCGTGCGCCCAGCGACACGGACTCGGCACCCCGCCGCGACCGGACGAAGGCGATCGTGCGGGCGCCTTCGACGACGAGGTCGGCCAGCAGGTCCGCGGTCTCCGCGGTGGCCGACCGCCGGACGGGAGCGCCGTGCTCGCCGCCGCCCTGACCCGACGAGAAGGCAGGCATCAGCGGCGGCTCCCACAGCGCGAACTCGGTCGCGCCGCGCGGAGAGGCGTCGTCGGTCACCGGCACCACCGGCAGCCCGGTCAGCCGGGCGGCCGACACCTCCGGGGAGGAGACGGTCGCGCTGGCCAGCACGAAGACCGGCGACGAGCCGTACCGCGCGCAGAGCCGGCGCAGCCGCCGCAGGACCAGGGCGACGTGGGAGCCGAACACGCCGCGGTAGCTGTGGCACTCGTCGACCACGACGTACTTCAGGTGGCGCAGGTAGGAGGCCCAGTCGGCGTGCCGCGGCAGGATCCCGCGGTGCAGCATGTCGGGGTTGGTGAGCACGAAGCGGCCGTGCCGCCGCACCCAGTCCCGCTCCTCCCGCGGCGTGTCGCCGTCGTAGGTGGCGGCCTTGACCGCCATGAGGTTCAGCGACCGCACGGCGCGGAGCTGGTCGGTCGCCAGCGCCTTCGTGGGGGACAGGTAGAGCACGCCCGCCCGGTCGTCGGCCATCAACGCGGTCAGGCCCGGGAGCAGGTAGGCCAGCGACTTGCCGCTGGCGGTGCCGGTGGCGACCACGACCGAGGTGCCGCCGTGCGCGAGCGAGGCGGCCTGCACCTGGTGCTCCCACGGGCGCTCGACCCCCGCCAGCCGGAGCCGGTCGACCAGCAGCGGGTCGGCCCAGTCGGGCCAGTCGGTGACGCGGCTGCCGCGGGCGGCGACGTGCTCCACGTGGGTGACCCGCTCGGCCCGCGACGGGTCGAGCAGGAGCCGCGAGAGCAGCGTCTGGGCGGGCGGGGGAGTCACGAGCGTCCAGTGTCCCAGAGCCCCCCGACAGCCGTCGCGGGCCGTCGCCCGGGGGGTGGGGTTTGATGTTCAGGCGCCGGGTAGGGGCGCCCAGGGCCCCGGAGCGGGGCTCTGACGTCGTACGTGCTTGCACTGGAGGATCTCGTGGACCTGTCCCTGTCGACCCGTACCGAGGGCGACCGCACCGTCGTCGTGGTGGGTGGCGAGATCGACGTCTACACCGCCCCCAAGCTGCGCGAGCAGCTCATCGACCTCGTCAGCAGCGGCCAGTACCACCTGGTCGTCGACATGGAGGGCGTGGAGTTCCTGGACTCCACCGGCCTCGGCGTCCTGGTCGGCGGTCTCAAGCGCGTGCGCGCCCACGAGGGCTCGCTGCGGCTGGTCTGCACGCAGGAGCGCATCCTCAAGATCTTCCGCATCACCGGCCTGACCAAGGTCTTCCCGATCCACACCTCCGTCGAGGAAGCCGTCGCCGCGACCGACTAGTCGCCGCCCACCCAATGGCACTCGTCGAGCTCCTCCTGACACCGCTCCCGGCCCACGTCCGCACGGCCCGGCTGGTCGGTGTCGCTGCTGCGCGCCGGGCCGGCCTCGACGACGAGCTCGTCGACGAGCTGCGCCTGGCGCTGGGCGAGGCCTGCTCGAGGGCGGTCGGGCTGCACGCCCGGCACGCCCCGGACGAGCCGGTGAAGGTCACGATCAGCGACGACCCCGGCGGCCTCGTCGTCACGGTCGTCGACCTCGGTCCTGCAGCCGGTCCCGCCCCCGCGGACCTGGCCGAGGGCCTGCTCGACGAGGACGACGGCCTCGACGACGAGATGGTCGACCCCGACGTCGCGCTGGCCGTGCTCACCGGCCTGGTCGACGGCGTCGAGATCACCCCCAGCTCGGCCGGCACGACCGTCACCATGCGCTGGCCCCTGCCGGTCGGTGCCGCGCCCGGCGCCACGGCGGTCTCCCGCACGTAGCGGCGCACCGCGCCGGCGCCGGCGCCCTGACGCTGTCCCTGACGCGCCGGGGGCGGCTGTGACCGCGGCCACCTACCGGTCGGTATGCTCCCGCGACCCGGCTCGCCGGGTGGTCCGCTCTGCCCCGGATGCCGGGTCTGGGTGGGCCTGACGGCCCCCGCCCCACCCGGGACGGGGCCGTGCGGTCGCGCGGGGTGCTGCGTGGCCGGCTCCGGTCGCACCGCACAGGAGGACGCCCCACTTGTCCACGTTCGCGCCCGTCCTCGCCGTCTCCGGCGAGGACCTGGCCACCTTCTCCGACGGCGACAAGCCGATCGTCTACCTCATCCTGCTGACGTCCCTGGTGGCGCTCGGCTTCGCCGCTGTGTTCGCCAAGGAGGTCCTGGCCGCCGGCCAGGGCACCCCGAAGATGATCGAGATCAGCAAGGCCGTCCAGGAAGGCGCTGCCGCCTACCTGAACCGGCAGTTCAAGACGCTCGCCGTCTTCGCCGGACTGGTGTTCCTCCTGCTGTTCCTGCTGCCGGCCGACGAGACCTCGGTCCGCGTCGGCCGTCCGATCTTCTTCCTGGTCGGTGCGTCGTTCTCGGCGCTGGTCGGCTTCATCGGCATGACGCTCGCGACCCGCACCAACCTGCGCGTCGCCAACGCCGCGAACGAGTCCGGCACCAAGAAGGCGCTGCGGCTGGCGTTCCGCGCCGGCGGCGTCGTCGGCATGTTCACCGTCGGCCTGGGCCTGCTCGGCGCGACGATCGTGCTGCTGGTCTACGGCGCTGACGCCCCCCGCGTGCTCGAGGGCTTCGCCTTCGGCGGCGCGCTGCTCGCGATGTTCATGCGCGTCGGCGGTGGCATCTTCACCAAGGCGGCCGACGTCGGCGCCGACCTCGTCGGCAAGGTCGAGCAGGGCATCCCCGAGGACGACCCGCGCAACGCCGCCACCATCGCCGACAACGTCGGCGACAACGTCGGCGACTGCGCCGGCATGGCCGCCGACCTGTTCGAGTCGTACGCCGTCACGCTCGTCGCGGCGCTCATCCTCGGCCAGGTCGCGTTCGGCGAGCAGGGCATGGTCTTCCCGCTCATCGTCCCGGCGATCGGCGTGCTCACCGCGCTGGTCGGCATCTACGGCACGAGCCCGCGCGACAGCGACCGCAACGGCATGAACGCCATCAACCGCGGCTTCTTCCTGTCCGCGGTCGTCTCGGCCGTGCTGGTCGCGATCGCGGCCTTCCTCTACCTGCCCGGCCACCTTCGGCGAGCTCACCGGCGGCACCGAGTCCGACAGCAACCCGCGCTACGTCGCGATCGGCGCCGTGATCATCGGCATCGTGCTGGCCAGCCTCATCCAGGTGCTCACCGGCTACTTCACCGAGACCAACCGCAAGCCCGTGCGCGAGATCGGCAAGAGCTCGCTGACCGGCCCGGCCACCGTCATCCTGGCCGGCATCAGCGTGGGCCTGGAGAGCGCGGTCTACTCCGCGCTGCTCATCGGCGGCTCGGTCTACGCCGCGTTCCTGCTCGGCGGCGGTTCCACCGTCGTGGCGCTGTTCGCGGTCGCGCTGGCCGGCACCGGCCTGCTGACCACCGTCGGCGTCATCGTCGCGATGGACACCTTCGGCCCGATCAGCGACAACGCGCAGGGCATCGCCGAGATGTCCGGCGAGGTCACGGCGGAGGGCGCGCTCGTCCTCACCAGCCTCGACGCGGTCGGCAACACCACGAAGGCGATCACCAAGGGCATCGCCATCGCGACCGCCGTGCTCGCCGCGACCGCGCTGTTCGGGTCGTTCCGCACCGAGGTGGAGCGGGCGCTCATCGAGGCCGGCAGCGCCGCGGAGTTCTCGCTGTCGATCGAGAAGCCGAACCTGCTGTTCGGCCTGATCATCGGCGCCTCGGTCGTCTTCCTGTTCTCCGGCCTGGCGATCAACGCGGTGTCCCGCGCCGCCGGCCGCGTGGTGTTCGAGGTGCGCGAGCAGTTCCGCACCAAGCCCGGGATCATGGACTACACCGAGAAGCCGGACTACGCCCGCGTCGTCGACATCTGCACCAAGGACTCGCTGCGCGAGCTGGCCACCCCCGGCCTGCTGGCGGTGCTGTCCCCGATCGCGGTCGGCTTCGCGCTCGGCTACCAGCCGCTGGGCGCGTTCCTCGCCGGCGCCATCGCCGCAGGCGTCCTCATGGCCGTGTTCCTGTCCAACTCCGGTGGGGCCTGGGACAACGCCAAGAAGCTCGTCGAGGACGGCACGCACGGCGGCAAGGGCTCCCCGGCCCACGAGGCGACGATCATCGGCGACACCGTCGGCGACCCGTTCAAGGACACCGCCGGTCCGGCCCTCAACCCGCTGATCAAGGTGATGAACCTCGTCGCCCTGCTCATCGCGCCGGTCGTCGTGCAGTACGGCATCGGTGACGACGCCAACCTCGGCGTCCGGTTCGTCATCGCGGCGCTGGCCATCGCCGGCATCGTCGCCGCGGTGACGGTCAGCAACAAGCGCAGCGTCGCCGGCGCGGTCGAGATCGCCGAGGCGAGCAGCCTCACGCCCGAGCGGGAGTCGCCCGAGCGGGTCTAGTCCCAGCAGCACGTCGCGGCCCGTCTTCCCGCTGGGGAGGCGGGCCGCGCTGCGTCCGCTGGGTACCGTCGCCGCGTGACCGCCCCCGTCCCCACCGCGCTGCCCGACCCCGAGGCCCTGCTGGCGGACGCCCCGCTGGTGTGGGCGGCGCTGCAGACGGCCGGCTGGTCTGCGGGTGCGCTCGACGACCTGCTCGGCCCCTCCGCCCGCAGCCACCTGGACCGCGACGAGCTCGCGCCGCTGCTGCGACGTACGGAGGGCGGCTCGGCGCTCGAGGTGCTGGCCCGGCTGTTCGTGCTCGGCACCGAGGTGGACCTCAAGCAGGCGCACCGCGCCGGCGTGCCGGAGACCTGGCTCGTGCCGGACGGCTACGGCGTCGGGGCGGCGGTCCGGCTGCAGCCGGTGGTGCACGGCGGGGTCGAGGTGCTCGTCGCGCACGACCCCGGCCGGGCCTCGACGGGCGTGCACCAGGAGCAGGTGCTCGGCGTCGGCGCCGCGAGCCTCACGCTGGCCGCAGCGACCCCCCGCGCGCACGTCGGCCGCACCCTGGACCTGGGCGCCGGGTCGGGCATCCAGGCGCTGCTCGCCGAGGACCACAGCGACGTCGTCGTGGCGACCGACAGCAACCCGCGGGCGGCGGCGTACACCCGCCTGTCGTCGGCGCTCGGCGGGCGCGATGTCCAGGCGCGCACCGGCAGCCTGCTCGAGCCGGTGGCGCGGCGAGGCGTACGACCTGGTGGTCTCGAACCCGCCCTTCGTCATCGGGCCCGGCGCCCGGTACACCTACCGCGATGCCGGGCTGGACGGCGACGAGCTGTGCCGGCGGCTGGTCGGCGAGCTGCCGTCGGTGCTCGCGCCGGGCGGGACCGCGGTGCTGCTGGCGAACTGGCTGCACGTCGAGGGCGAGGACGGCGACGCGCGGGTGCAGTCGTGGTTCGGGCCGGACGTCGACGGCTGGGTGGTGCAGCGCGAGCTCGCGGCGCCGGAGGACTACGTCACGGCCTGGCTGCGCGACACCGACGAGGGCGCGCGCTTCGACGAGCTGTACGACGCGTGGATGGCGTGGTTCGCCGTGCGGCGGGTCGAGGCCGTCGCGTTCGGGGTGCTGGCGATGACGCCGGGCAGCGGGCGGGTGCACCTGGACGACGTGCCGCAGCCGGTGGCGCCGACGTGGGGCGAGCAGGTGCCGGCGTTCTTCGCGCGGCAGGACGCGCTCGACAAGGGCGTGCTGGCCACGGCCTGGCGGCTGCGAGACGACGTCCGGTTGCACCAGGTCGCCCGGCGCACCGACGAGGGCTGGCTCGCCGACGCCCAGGTGCTGCAGCAGGAGGAGGGACTGCGCTGGTCAGGCGGGGTCGACGTCTACGGCGCGACACTGCTCGCCGGTTGCGACGGCACGCGGCGGATGGGTGACCTGCTGGCGGTCCTGGCCAGCAGCGCCGGGATCAGCGACGCCGAGGCCGCCGAGCAGGTGCTGCCCGTCGTGGAGCGCCTCGTCGAGCAGGGCTTCCTCGTCCCCTTAGGGACGCGGGCAGGCGCAGGCACAGCAGCGCGCTGAGCAGGACCAGCCCGCCCACGAACAGGAACGGCCGCGGCAGGTGCGGCAGGACGACGTTGGCGAGGGTGCCGCCCAGCGTCATGGCCAGCGTCATCGCCGACACCGCGGTGGCGCGCTGGGCGCTGGTGACCCGGCTGTGCAGGACGGTGGACAGCAGCGGCCACTGCGCGGCGTGCGAGAAGTAGTAGGCGGTCAGCACGGCGGCGGCCACGACGACGAGGTCCGCGCTGGAGAAGGCGGCGACCCCGGCGGCGCCGACCACGGCGAGGGCTGCGCACGCGGCGCGCGTCGAACCGCGCAGCAGCCGGCGCAGCGACGGGGCGAGCAGCGCCCCGCCGGCCGCCACGCCGAACGCGACGGCCTGGACCGTCCCGAGCACTGCCGCGCCCTCCTCGGGACCGCCGGCCAGCTCGGCGAAGCGCAGCGGTCCGAGCAGCTCGAAGGCCACGATCGCGACGCCGCCGACAGCGGTGATCAGGAGCACGAGCCGCATCGGTCCGTCGGTGACGCCGAGCCGGACGGCACCGCTCACGGTCTGCGGGACCGCGCGGGCGCCCTTCGCCAGCTCGGCGCGCAAGGTCCCCTCGCGCGGCGGACGGGTCTCGGTGAGCAGCCGCAGCAGTGCGAGGACGTACATCCCGTCGAGGACGGCGGCGACGTAGAACGGCGCCGCCAGCGAGCCGCCGAGCAGGGCGGGCAGCGCACCGCCGATGACCGCGCCGATCGCGAGCCCGCCGCCGTCTGCCGCGCTGCCGCGGGACAGCCCGGGTGCGACGTCGGCGCCTGCGTCGACGACGTGGACCGCGTCCACGTACCAGGCCTCGAGCGGTCCGCTGAACAGCGTGCGGCCGACGGCCATGAGCACGACGGCGACCAGGAAGCCCGGCAGCTCCTGGGCGACGGCGAAGGCGAGGCAGGACAGGACGTGCAGGACCGCCGCGGCGAGCAGGACCGGCCGGCGGCCCAGCGCGTCGGCGAGGCCACCGGTCGGGAGCTCGAGCAGCGCGCCGAGGATCCCGAAGACGGCGAACATGAAGCCGATCTCGCCGAGCGTGAGCCCGCGCACCTGGGCGAGCAGGACCATCACGGGGACGGTCAGCCCGACCGGGAACCAGTGCAGCGCGGTCAGGACGACGTAGCGGCGGGTCAGCCGCTGGACGGTCATGCCGGCCACTCCTTCAGCGGCACGAGGTCGAGCAGCACGCTCACCAGCTCGGTGTCCGGCGCGGGCTGGTCGGCCGGGTGGTCTGCGAGCCAGCGCTCGAGCACGCCGTTCAGCTCGGTCGTGAGCTCGCGGGTCTGCTCGGGGGTGAGGCGCAGCGCGTAGTCGTTGAGCGACGCCGCAGCCGACCACTGCTCGCCGAGGTCTGATCGTGAGGCGTACCAGGCCTTGAGGACCCGGCCGTGCCCGTCGAGCTGGAGCCGGGCCATCTCGTCGCGCACCTCGGCGCTGCCCTCCTGGCCGGCGAGGTCGGCGTCCTCCCAGCTGGTCATCCGGTGGCGCGCGCGCCACCACCGCTCGCGTCCGGTGCCGAGACCGCCGGCGTCCTCGACGAACCCGTAGTCGGCGAGCTGGCGCAGGTGGTAGCTCGTGGACCCGCTGCTCTCGCCCACCAGCTCGCCCAGCCGGGTGGCGGTGGACGGCCCGTGCAGCCGGAGCAGGCCGAGCAGCCGGTTGCGCAACGGGTGGGCGAGCGCGCGCAGCGCCCGGACGTCGGTGACGAGCGCCTGCGGCTCGAGCTGCTGGGACATAGTCGGCACCGTACGTCTGCAAAGAAGTCTTTGCAACGTTGTCTTGGCAGTGAATCCTGGGACGGCCGACGGTCACCCGTGCGAGCGTCGTGACTGATGTGGCCGGTGGGCACTGGCCACCCGAGAGGGTGACGCTGCGTGATGACGCTCAAGGGATCCTGGCCCCGGCCGACACCCTCCTCATGAGCGACGAGCAGCGGTTCAGCGGTCCCGAGTCCGAGCGGCCCTTCGGCATGCCGGCTCAGCGCACGCCCGTGGTGTTCGACCCGGAGACCGGGGGGCTGCGGATCGGCGACCACGTGCGGCGCGTCCAGGACCCGTCCGAGCCGACGCAGGTCTACGGCGCCTACCTGTCGCTGCTGTACGCCGTGCGCGGTGCCAAGCCGGGTGAGCAGCTGCCGCTGCGCTCTGCCGACCTCGAGGCCCTGCTGCTCATCGTCGGGGACGACCCGGAGACCATCGAGAAGCGGCTCATCGCGCTCATGGGCTGCACCGCCGACGAGGCCAAGGTCCTGGGCGGCATCCTGCTGCGCCACCGCAAGAAGACGGCTGCTCTTGGTGTGGCTGCCAGCCTGCTGCTCGGCGGCTCGCTCGCCAGCGGGGTCGGCGGCACGTCCGAGGACGGCCAGGTCGTGCAGACGGTGAGCGCCGACAGCTCTGAGGTGAGCCAGGCGCCCGCACCTGCAACTTCTGGAACGGCCATCTCGGGCATCACCAGCCCCTCCGGTACCAGCGTCGTCCTGGCGCCGGCCACGACGAGCAGTGCTCCTGCCGCCTCCGGCGTCAGCGGCTCGGGCTCGACGGGAGGCGGGACCTTCGCAGCGCCTGCGGCTCCGGTCGCTGCGCAGCCTGCCGTGGCGCCCGCGGCTCCGGCACCGGTCGCGTCGTCACCCGCGGTCGAGGCACCGGCGGTCTCGGCCCCGGCTCCCGTCGAGGCGGAGCCGGTCGATCGGGACCTCCCGACCACCCCCGGCCGCCCCATCGGCGGCACCGTCGGCGGCGAGGACGGCGACGGCAGCAGCTTCGAGGAGCCGGCACCGGTCGAGACTCCTGCCCCGCCCGTGGTCACGCCCGCTCCGGTGGTCACCGCGCCGGGCACGTCGCCCGACACGAGCGCAGGTACGACGCCCGGTGCGACGTCGGGGACGACGACCGGCGCGGGTTCTGACGCGGCGTCCGGTACGGGTTCTGACACGGGCTCTGACGCAGGCTCTGGCACGGGGTCCGGTACGGGTTCTGACGCGGGGTCTGGTTCGGGCTCGGACGCGGGGGTCTGGTACGGGCTCTGGCACGGGCTCTGACGCGGGCTCTGGCACGGGCTCTGGCACGGGCTCTGGCACAGGCTCTGACGCAGGCTCTGACGCAGGCTCTGGCACGGGCTCTGCACGGGCTCTGACGCAGGCTCTGGCACGGGGTCTGGCACGGGCTCCGGCACGGGCTCTGACACGGGGTCCGGCACCGGGTCCGGCACGGGCTCTGACACGGGGTCCGGCACCGGGTCCGGCACGGGCTCTGACACCGGGTCCGGTACCGGGTCCGGCACGACTCCGGTGACAACGCCCGACACGACGCCGGTGACGACACCCGACACGACGCCTGTGACGACGCCTACGACGCCGGACACCAAGCCCAAGCAGGGTCGGGGCGATCAGGACAGCGCGGTCGACCACGACAAGGGCTTCGGCAACGACAAGAAGCTCGGGGGCTGACGGCTGTCGCTCGCCGCACCCGTTCGAGCTCGCCGGCACGCCTGCGCGAGGTGGAGGCAGCGGCCCGGTGAGGCACACCTACTCTTCCGCCGTGCGTGACCAAGATGTCCCAGGATCTGCCTGGCGGCTGACGACCACGGCGGCGCTCGGGGCGGCGCTCGTGACAGCGGCCGTCATCGGCCTGCCGTTCCTGCGCTTCGCCTACCGCGCGCCGACGCTGCACGTCGCCCTCGAGACGGCGGCGGCACTGGTCGCCCTCGTCGTCGCGTACCTCGTCCGCGGCCGCTACCAGGCCAGCGGCTCCCTCCAGGAGCTGCTGCTGGCCACCGGCCTCGGCCTGGTGGCCGTGACGAACCTCCTGCTCGCTGTCCTACCCCCGGCTTTCGCCCTCGCCGACGTCGAGGAGCTGCGCCGCTGGGCGGCTGTGGCTCTCCGGCTGGTCGGCACGCTGACCATCACCGCGGCGGCACTCACCCCTGCCGACCGGAGGGTCGACCGTCGTGGCAGCGGGTGGACCGTCCTGGCTGCGGGCGGGACTGCCGTGGCGTGCCTGGCCGCGCTGCTGCTCGCGATCGACGGGCTGCCCCCGCTGGTCGACCCGTCCATCGACCTGGGTGACGCCGGTCGTCCCGTCGTCGTCGGCCACCCGCTCGTGCTCACCAGCCAGGCGATCGGAGCGGTGGCGTACGCCGTCGCCGCCGTCGCCTTCACCCGTCAGGCCGGGCGGCGCCCCGACGAGCTCGTCCGCTGGCTCGGCGCGGCCTGCGCACTGGCCGCGGCGTCGCGCGTCAACTACTTCCTGTTCCCGTCGCTCTACTCCGACTACGTCTACACGGGCGATCTGCTGCGCTTCGGCTTCTACCTCCTGCTGCTCATCGGCGCGGCTCGCGAGGTGCAGTCGTTCTGGAGCGCGCGCGCTGAGGCCGCCGTGCTGGAGGACCGTCGCCGGCTCGCACGCGACCTGCACGACGGGCTGACCCAGGAGCTGTCGTACATCTGGGCGCAGTCCGGTCAGCTCGTACGGCGACCCGGCGACCCGGCGGTGGTCGAGCGGATCAGCGGGGCGGCAGGGCGCGCGCTGGACGAGTCCCGCCGCGCGATCGCCGCTCTGACGCGGCCCCTCGACGAGGGCTTCGACGTCGTCCTGCGCCAGCAGGTCGAGCAGATGGCGAGCCGGTACGACGTCGAGGCGGACGTCGAGATCGATCCGGCGGCGCAGGTCTCACCGCAGCAGGGGGAGGAGCTGCTGCGCATCACGGGTGAGGCGTTCCGCAACGCCGTACGGCACGGGCGTGCCACCTGCGTGCAGGTGCGGCTGGAACCGCTGCGGCTGGTGGTGCAGGACGACGGGCAGGGCTTCGAGGTGTCGGCGGCGAGCAGCGCCACCGGTTTCGGCCTCGTGAGCATGCGTGAGCGTGCCGAGGGGATGGGGGCACAGCTCGTCGTGACATCCGCGCCGGGCGCCGGCACGAAGGTGGAGGTGATGTGGACGTGAACCGAGCCCCTGCGCGTCGTGATCGCCGACGACCACCCGCCCACCCGCGCGGGCGTGCAGCAGGCACTCGAGCTGGACGGCTGCACCGTCGTCGCTGCCGTCGCGGACGCACGCAAGGCGATCGACGCCGTGGACGAGCACCGTCCGGACGTCTGCCTGCTGGACATCCACATGCCCGGCAACGGCATCGCCGCCGCCCGCGAGATCAGCCGCCGGCACCCGGACATCGCCGTGGTCATGCTGACGGCGTCGCGCGACGACGACGACCTGTTCGAGGCGCTGCGTGCCGGCGCGTCGGGCTACCTGCTCAAGGACATGGACCCGGATCGACTGGGCGCGGCGCTGCGCGGTGTCATGGCGGGCGAGGCGGCGCTGCCGCGCACGCTCGTCGTGAAGGTGATGGCCGAGTTCCGCACCCGCCCGAAGCGCCGGCTCGGCCTGGTCGGCCAGGCCCCGGCGGCTCGCCTGACCAGCCGCGAGGCCGAGGTCCTCGACCTGCTGGCCGTGGGGCTGTCGACCGAGGACATCGCGGCTCGCCTGTTCGTCGGCAAGGTCACTGTGCGTACGCACGTGGCGAACATCCTCAAGAAGCTCCGGGTGCCGGACCGCGAGGCGGCCGTGCGCCTGGCCCGCGGCGACGTCGGCTGACAACGAGAGGGCGTTGAGGGGTCTCAACGCGGGACGCGGCCGATCGGACCTGTCGCGGCTTCGTCACTCTCCGTAACTTCTGCTGCGTCCACAAGGAGCAGCAAGCACAGCAAGCCGTTCTTCTCCCTGACAGCCGCCGCACCAGGTGATCTTCAGGTCGGAACGGGACTACTGCGGCCGTAGTCACCGGCGTTGAGAGTTCTCATCGCGAAGGGGACCGATCGGGCGATGTGCCACAGGTGGATGCATACCTAGCTTCACACCCGACAGACCGTGACGCATCGATCCGGGGCCAGTACTTGGTCGCCTTGGCCCCCGGGGAGCGAGTGGCGAACCCGACGCGGTGCCTCCCACTCTCACGAATGGAGACGCTCATGCGTCGAACACGCACAGCCCTCCGCGCCTTGGCGGCGCCCTCGTCGCTGTCGCTCGTGGGCAGCGGGCTCGCGTTCGCTGACGACATCACCAACACCCTCGACGGGACGGTGGACGCGGCCGCCGAGTCGATGTCATCGTCGCCGGCGGCGCGCAGCGGCAGCACCACGCTGCGGGTGCGTCCAGACGGACGAGGTCGACGGCAAGCCGGGATGCAACCTCACCGGGCAGAACCACCGTTGTACTCGCTCTGGAGTCCAGCAACACCGCAGTCGCCACGCGTCGACCGTCGACCGTGACCGTCGGTGGCGTGCAACGACGGAGCTACCCGATCACCGTCAAGCCGCTGGCAGGCCGGCACCAGCCACGATCACGGCCAAGCATCACGAGCAACGACACCGAGGGACCGTTCGACCTGGCACCCGGTCACCTTCAACGTCACGGTCGCCTCCGCCACCCCGGTCAAGCAGAACCAGACCATCACCTTCCCGCAGCCGACGACGCCGGCGACGTACGGCGACAGCTTCTCCGATCCAGCCCACCCCGAGCACCGACCTGCCCGTCTCGGTGGCCGCCTCCGGCGGCTGCTCGGCCGCCGCCGTCGGCGCCGCCGGCGCGTACTCGATCACCATGACGAGCGGCACGACGGCGTGCACGCTAGACCGCCTCGCAGGCCGGGAGCACCGCCTTCAACGCGGCGCCGAACGTCGTCCGCACCGTCGCCGCGGCTCCCCGCGCCATCACGGTCGCCGCGAACTCCGCCGGCAAGACCTACGGCGACGCCGACCCGGTGCTCACCACCTCGCTGACCTCCGGCTCGCTCGATCGGCGACGGACACCGCTGTCCGGCAGCGTCACCCGGGTCGCCGGTGAGGCCATCGGCACCTACGCCATCAACCAGCGGCACGCTGGCCGCCAGCTCCAACTACGCCATGACGTTCGTCCCCGGCGCCCTCGAGATCGCCAAGCGCGCGATCACGGTGACGGCGGACGCGAAGACGAAGACCTACGGCGAGGCCGACCCGGCGCTCACCTACTCGATCACCGAGCGGCACGCTGGCCGCCGGCGACAGCCTCACCGGCGCCGCTCACCCGCGCAGCCGGCCAGGACGCCGGCGAGCTACGCCATCAGCCAGGGCACCGGTGGCCGTCAACGGCAACTACGCGCTGAACTTCGTCGGCAGCGACCTGACCATCGACACAGCGGGCGCTCGCCGTGGCCGCCGCCGACAAGACCAAGATCTACGGCGACGACGACCCGGCCCTCACCTACCGGTCACCTCCGGCTCGCTCGTCGCCGGGCGACGCCTTCACCGGCTCGCTCGCCGGGCTGCGGGCGCCGGTGTCGGCGTCCTACGCGATCACCCAGGGCACGCTGTCGGCCGGTGCCAACTACGACGCTGACCGTGGCCCCGGCGCACGCTGACCGATCACGAAGCGCGCCATCACGGTGACCGCGGACGACAAGGGCAAGACCTACGGCACCGCGGACCCGGCGCTGACGGCGTCCGTGTCCAGCGGGCAACCTGGTCGGCGACGGACGCCCTCTCGGGCAGCCTGGCCCGCGCCGCTGGCGAGGCCGTCGGCGACCTACGCCATCACGCAGGGCACGCTGGCCGCGAGCGGCAACTACGACGCTCACCTTCGTCGACGGCACGCTGGAGATCGCCGCCCGCTCCGTCACGGTGACGGCGGACGCGAAGTCCAAGACCTACGGCGACGCTGACCCGGCCCTGACCTACACAGATCACCAGCGGCACGCTGGCCACCGGTGACGCTTCACCGGCTCCCTGGCCCGGGCCGCCGGCGAGGACGTCGCGGGCCTACGCCATCACGCCAGGGCACCCTCGACCTGGGCGGCAACTACGCGCTCAACTTCGTCGGCGCCGAGCTGACGATCGACCCGCGGGCCGATCACGGTCACCGCCGGTGCGCAGAGCAAGGTCTACGGCGAGGACGACCCGGCGCTGACCTACACCGTCACGAGCGGCTCGCTCGTGGCAGGGTGACGCGTTCACCGGCTCGCTCACCCGGCGCGGCCGGCGCCGGGGTCGGCACCTACGCCATCACGCAGGGCACCCTGACGGCCGGCGGGAACTACGCGCTGACCTACGTCGGGGCCGAACCTGACGGTCACGCCCAAGCCCGATCACCGTCACCGCCGACCACAAGAGCAAGACCTACGGCGACGTCGACCCGGCCCTGACGACGTCCATCACCTCCGGCTCCCTGCGTCGGCACGGACGCCGCTCTCCGGCGGCCTGGCCCGCGCAGCGGGCGAGAACGTCGGCAGCTACGCCATCGGCCGGGGCACGCTCGGCGCCGGTGCCGAACTACACCCTGACCTTCGTCGGCGGGTCCCTGGACATCAGCGCCCGCG
Organism: uncultured Actinomycetota bacterium; assembly: GCA_963844295.1. Classification (GTDB taxonomy): domain Bacteria; phylum Actinomycetota; class Actinomycetes; order Mycobacteriales; family SCTD01; genus SCTD01. The sequence goes on from CAWJNR010000002.1 coordinate 643,121, forward strand.
CCATCACGGTGACGGCGGACGCCAAGACCAAGACCTACGGCGACGCCGACCCGGCGCTGACCTACCAGGTGACGAACCTGGTCGGCGGCGACCAGCTCGACCGGCGCGCTCGCCCGCTCGGCCGGCAACGGCGTCGGCAGGTACGACATCGGCCTCGGGACGGTGGCCGCCGGTGACAACTACGTCGTCACCTTCGTGCCGAACCAGCTCGTCGTCACCCAGCGGTCGATCACGGTGACCGCGGCGCCGAAGACCAAGACCTACGGCGACGCCGACCCGGCGCTGACCTACTCGATCACCGAGCGGCTCGCTGGCCTACAGCGACGCGTTCGCCGGCGGCCTGGTCCGCACCGACGGCGAGGACGTGAGCACGTACGACATCCAGCTGGGCAGCGTCTCGGCCGGGTGCGAACTACGCGCTCGACCTTCGTCGGCGAGAACCTCACCATCACGGCCCGCGCCCTCCAGGTCACCGCCGCCGACGCGACCAAGACCTACGGCGACGACGACCCGGGCCTCGGCCTACACGCTCACCTCCGGCACGCTCGTCGGCCAGGACGGCTTCAGCGGCGCGCTGACCCGCGCCGCGGGCACCGACGTCGGCGCCTACGCCATCACCCAGGGCACTCTGTCGGCCGGCACCAACTACGCGCTGACGGTCGTGCCGGCCACGCTGACCGATCACCCAGCGGGACATCACGGTCACGGCGGACAGCAAGGGCAAGACCTACGGCGCGACGGACCCGGCGCTGACGGCGTCCGTGACCATCGGGCAACCTGGTCGGGACGGACGTCGCTGTCCGGGCAGCCCGGTCCGGGCGGCCGGTGAGGCCGTGGGCAGCTACGCCATCAACCAGGGCGCCGCTGGCCGCCACCGCGCAACTACGCGGTGACGTTCGTGGCCGGCAGCTTCGACATCGCCGCCCGCGTCCGTCACGGTGAAGGCGGACGCCAGGTCCAAGACCTACGGCGACGCCGACCCGGCGCTGACCTACACGAGTCACCAGACGGCTCCCTCGCCGCCGGCGACAGCTTCACCGGCTCCCTGGTCCGCGCCGCGGGCGAGGACGCGGGCGGCTACGCGATCACCCAGGGCACCCTGGACCTCGAGCAGCAACTACGCGCTGAGCTTCGTCGGCGACGAGCTGACGATCAACCAGCGGGCCATCACGGTCACCGCCGGTGCGCAGACCAAGGTGTACGGCGACGACGACCCGGACCTGAGCTACAAGCGTCACGAGCGGCAGCCTCGTCGCGGGTGACGGCTTCACCGGCTCGCTCACCCGCGCCGCCGGGCAACGGTGTCGGCACTACGCCATCACCCAGGGCACGCTGACGGCCGGCGGCAACTACGCGCTGACCTACGTCGGGGCGAACCTCACCGTCACGCGCCAAGCCCATCACCGTCACCGCGGACCCGAAGACCAAGGCCTTCGGCGCGGCGGACCCGGCGCTCACCTACAGCATCACCACCGGCGGCCTGCTGCCCGGTGACGCGATGACGGCAGCCTGACCCGGGCGGCCGGCGAGACCGTCGGCACGTACGCCATCCGCCAGGGCACGGTGACGGCTGGCGGCAACTACGCCATCACCTACATCGGCAGCACGCTCACCATCACGAGCTGGACCACGCGTCGGGCTTCAAGAGCCCGGTCGAGCATGGACCGCACCACGGTCAACCGCTCAAGGGCGGCAGCACCGTCCCGCTGAAGTTCAACGTCTTCGCCGGGAGCGTCGAGCGGACCGGTGACGGGACGGTCGTCGGCACGGTCACGGTGATCGCGCCGTGCGACTCCGGCAGCACACCGACGCCGTGAGCACCTCGACGGCCGGGCCTGCGGTACGACATCACCGGCGGCCAGTGGGTCTTCCACTGGAAGGCCCCGACGACGCTCGGCTGCTACCGGGTCGGCGTCACCCTGGCTGACGGCTCGCGCATCGTGACGAACTTCCAGGTCACGAAGTAGCATCCACGCACCACCGCGAGGCCCCGTCCGGCAGCTGCCGGGCGGGGCCTCGGCGCGTGTGCGGCGCCCCGGCGAGCACGTCTGCACACATCGCGATCGCGACACGCCGCAGCGGGCGCTCAGGGCACCGCGACACGCCTACAAGTGGACCGGGTTGTGTGCGGACCAGCGCCGGCCGGCCGCGCCGCCGCGCGGCACCCGCAACCGCCCCACCCGGGCGACACACCGCTGACGGCTACCGTTTGACAGCGAGGCAGGGCGTCCCCGCACACTGCCGCCGTCCCCCACCCCGTACCGCAGCACCCTGGAGAGCCGTGCCCGAGACCGACACCGCCGACCGCCGAGAGCGCCGTCGGCGCCCCGCGGCAAGGGCGCGCGGACCGGCACCGGCACCCGTCTGGTCATCGTCGAGTCGCCGGCCAAGGCCAAGAAGATCGCCGGCTTCCTCGGCGCGGGCTACGTCGTCGAGAGCTCGCATCGGCCACATCCGCGACCTGCCGCGCAACGCCGCGGACGTCCCGGCCAGCCACAAGGGCCAGGCGTGGGCGCGGCTCGGCGTCGACGTCGACAACGACTTCCAGACGCTCTACGTCGTCAGCGCCGACAAGAAGCAGCAGGTCGCCAAGCTGAAGGCGCTGCTCAAGGACGCCGACGAGCTCTTCCTCGCGACCGATGAGGACCGCGAGGGCGAGGCCATCGCCTGGCACCTGCTCGAGACGCTCAACCCGAAGGTCCCGGTCCGCCGGATGGTCTTCCACGAGATCACCCCGCAGGCGATCCAGCACGCCGTCGAGACGCCCGCGCGAGCTCGACCGGGCGCTGGTCGACGCGCAGGAGACCCGCCGCGTCCTCGACCGCCTCTACGGCTACGAGGTCAGCCCGGTCCTGTGGAAGAAGGTCATGCCGAAGCTGTCGGCGGGCCGCGTGCAGTCGGTGGCGACCCGCGTCGTCGTCGAGCGCGAGCGCGAGCGGATGGCGCTTCCGGCAGGCGGAGTACTGGGACGTCGAGGGCCACTTCGTCGCCGCCGCCGACGAGAGCGACCCGACCGCCCCGCGCAAGCTCACCGCGACGCTGCACTCGCCTCGACGGCAAGCGCCTCGCGACCGGCGCGAGCTTCGAGCAGACGACCGGCGGGCTCAAGGACGGCCTCGACGTCGTCCTCCTCGACGAGGCCAGCGCCCGCGACCTCGTCCGAGCGGCTCGACGGCGCGGCCGTTCAGCGTCCGGTCGACCGACGAGAAGCCCTACACCCGCAAGCCGTACGCGCCGTTCATGACCTCGCACCCTGCAGCAGGAGGGCGGCCGCAAGCTGCGCTTCTCCGCCCAGCGCGTCATGCAGACCGCCCAGCGGCTGTACGAGAACGGCTACATCACCTACATGCGCACCGACAGCAGCAACCTGTCGGAGACCGCCGTCAACGCCGCCCGCCAGCAGGCCCGCGACCTCTACGGCCCGGAGTACGTCCCGGACGCCCCGCGCCGCTACGCCGGCAAGGTCAAGAACGCGCAGGAGGCGCACGAGGCGATCCGCCCCTCCGGCGACGTCTTCCGCACGCCCGGCGAGCTGGCCCGCGAGCTGTCCGGCGACGAGCTGCGCCTCTACGAGCTGATCTGGCAGCGCACCGTCGCCTCGCCAGATGGCCGACGCCCGCGGCGTCACCGCCAGCGTCCGCCTCGGCGCGCACGACCGCCGACGGGCACGGACGCCGAGTTCGCCGCCAGCGGCCGGGTCATCACCTTCCCCGGCTTCCTGCGCGCCTACGTCGAGGGCACCGACGACGACGACCGCCGAGAAGGACGACGCCGAGCGGCGCCTGCCCGCGGGTCAGCCGCGGCGACGCGCTCGACCGTCGACAGCGCTCGACCCGCCAGGGCCACACGACCAGCCCGCCGGCCCGCTACACCGAGGCCTCGCTGGTCAAGCGGCTCGAGGAGCTCGGCATCGGCCGGCCCTCGACGTACGCCAGCATCATCACGACGATCCAGGACCGCGGCTACGTCTGGAAGAAGGGCTCGGCGCTCGTCCCGACCTGGCTGGCCTTCGCGGTCGTCAACCTGCTGGAGCAGCACTTCGGCCGGCTCGTCGACTACGGCTTCACCGCGTCGCATCGAGGACGACCTCGACGTGATCGCCGGCGGCGGCAGGGCAACGGCGTCGCGTGGCTCAGCCGCTTCTACTTCGGCTCCGACGAGGGCAAGGAGGGCGGCCTCGCCCGCCAGGGCGGCCTCAAGACGCATCATCGGCAAGAACCTCGACGAGATCGACGCCCGCGCGATCAGCACCATCCCGATCGGGATGTCCGAGGACGGCCGGCCGGTCGTCGTGCGCGTCGGCCGCTACGGGCCGTACGTCCAGGTCGGCGAGGACGGCAGCGAGGACCAGCAGAAGGCGTCGCTGCCCGAGGACCTCGCGCCCGACGAGCTCACCGTCGACAAGGCCGTCGAGCTGGCCGCCGCCCCCAGCGGCGACCGGGTGCTCGGCGCCGACCCGACCACCGGCTACGACGTCGTCGCGAAGGCCGGCCGCTACGGGCCGTACGTCAGCGCTGGTGCTGCCGGAGGGCTCCAAGGACAAGCCGCCGACGGCGTCGCTGTTCAAGACGATGGACCTCGAGACGCTCACCCTCGAGCAGGCGCTCGAAGCTGCTCACCCTGCCGCGGGTGCTCGGCGACGCCGAGGACGGCGAGGAGGTCACCGCGCACAACGGCCGCTACGGCCCGTACGTCAGCAAGGGCAAGGAGTCGCGCTCGCTCGAGAGCGAGGAGCAGCTGTTCGAGATCACCCTCGAGCAGGCGCTCGCGCTGCTGGCGCAGCCCAAGCAGTACGGCCGCAAGGCCAGCGCGCCCAAGCCGCCGCTCAAGGAGCTCGGCGACGGACCCGGTCACCGGCGCGAAGATGGTCGTCAAGGAGGGCCGCTTCGGGCCCTACGTCACCGACGGCGAGACCAACGCCTCGCTGCGCAAGGGCGACGACCCTCGAGGGCCTGACCGACGAGCGCGCCGCCGACCTGCTCGCCGAGCGCCGGGCCCGCGGCCCGGCGCCCAAGAAGACGCGCCAAGAAGGCCGCGACGAAGAAGGCGCCGGCCAAGAAGGCGCCGCCAAGAAGGCCCCGGCGAAGAAGGCCGCGGCCAAGAAGGCGACCTGAGCAGTTCTCCTCAGGGGCGGCGGGACCCGTGGCCCGTAACCTCGACGGCGTGAGCGCACCGGGCCCCGAGGCCGTCCCCGTGGCCGGTCGGGGCCCCCGCGCCGTCCTGCGGGTCCGGCCGTTCCGCCGGCTCTACACCGCGCTGGTGCTGTCCAGCTTCGGCGACTGGCTGGGCTTCCTGGCCACCACCGCGCTGGCCGCGCAGCTGGTCGACTCCTTCCAGGGCAAGGCGTACGCCACCGGCGGCGTGCTGGTCTTCCGGCTGCTGCCGGCGGTGCTGTTCGGCCCGCTGGCCGGCGCCTTCGCCGACCGCTGGGACCGCCGCTGGACGATGGTCGTCTGCGACCTCCTGCGCTTCTTGCTGTTCCTGTCGATCCCGGTCGTCGGGCTCCGTCGCCGACCGCGACACCGCGCTGCGTCTGGCTGCTGGTCGCGTCGTTCCTCATCGAGACGGTCAGCCTGTTCTGGATCCCGGCCAAGGAGGCCTCGGTCCCGAACATGGTCGGCCCGCGAGCGGCTCGAGGGCGCCAACCAGCTCACCCTCATCGCGACGTACGGCTCCGCGCCGGTCGCCGCCGCCGTCTTCGCCGCTGCTGAGCGCTGCGTGTCGCGCGGCGCTCGGCAGCGGCTTCGACTACTTCCGCACCGGCCCGGTCGACCTCGCGCTCTACGTCAACGCCGCGACCTTCCTGTTCGCCGCGATGACCGTCTACCGGCTCGAGATCCCCGGCGGCCGGCACGCTGCAGCGCTGCGCCGACGGTCGAGCAGCAGACGCGTGCTGGCCAGCCTGCGCGAGGGCCTGCGCTTCATGGGCGCGCACGCCGCTCGCGCGCGGCCTGCTCGTCGGCATGCTCGGCGCGCTCGCCGCCGGCGGCGCGATCATCGCGCTGGGCCGGCTGTTCGCCGAGTCGGTGCTGGCCGGCGGCGACGCGGCGTACGGCCTGCTGTTCGGCTCGATGTTCCTCGGCATCGCGCTCGGCGTGGCGCTGGGCCCGCGGGCCCTCGGCGACCTGTCGCGGCGGCGCGTCTTCGGCCCGTCGATCGTCGGCGCCGGCGCGGCGCTGGTCTTCATGGCGCTGGTGCCGAACCTGTTCCTCGCCGTCGTGGCGACGATCCTGGTCGGCGCCTTCGCCGGGGTCGCGTACGTCGTCGGGATCACCCTGCTGGGCCTCGAGGTCGAGCGACGAGCTGCGCGGCCGGATGTTCGGCCTCGTGCAGTCGCTGATGCGCATCGACCTGCTGCTGGTCACGGCCACGACGCCGTTCATCGCCGGCGCGATCGGCGCGCGCGAGGGCCCGCGGCGGCGATCAGCATCAACGGCGTCTCCGTCGATGCTGCTCGTCGGCGGCGCTGCTGGCCATGCTCGTCGGCGTCCTGTCGCTTCCGGCAGATGGACGACCGGCCCGGCGTGCCGCTGCGCACCGACCTGGTGCGGCGGCTGCGGCGCCGCCCGACCGAGCCGTCGTACGCCGGGACGTTCGTCGCGCTCGAGGGCGGCGAGGGCGCGGGCAAGTCGACCCAGCTCCGGCTGCTCGAGACCTGGCTCAGCGCGCAGGGCCACGAGGTCGTCGTCACCCGCGAGCCCGGCGCGACGGCCGCCGGCGGCCGGATCCGCGAGCTGCTGCTCGACCCGGCCGTCGCGGCTGTCCCCGCGCGCCGAGGCGCTGCTCTACGCCGCCGACCGCGCGCAGCACGTCGCCGAGGTCGTCCGGCCGGCGCTGGACCGCGGCGCCGTCGTGCTCACCGACCGGTACGTCGACAGCTCGCTGGCCTACCAGGGCGCCGGCCGCGAGCTGGCCGTCGACGAGGTCGCGCGGCTGTCGCAGTGGGCCACCGAGGGGCTGCGCCCGGACCTCGTCGTGCTGCTCGACGTCGACCCGGTCGTCGGCCTGTCCCGCGCCGGCGACGCCCCGGACCGGATCGAGGCCGAGTCGCTGGACTTCCACCGGCGGGTGCGCCAGGGCTTCCTCGACCTGGCCGGCGCCGACCCGGACCGCTACCTCGTCGTCGCCGGCCGACCAGCCGCCGGAGCAGGTGCTGGCCGTGGTGCAGGAGCGGCTGAGCGGCGTGGTCCACCAGCCGCGGTCTGCCCGCCGACGCTCCCGCCGCCGGTCCCGGTGGTCCCGTGAGCGTCTTCGCCGACCTCGTCGGCCAGGAGCGCGTCGTCGAGCAGCTGCAGGCCGCGGCCGCGCGACGCGGCGCAGCGTGGTCGCCGGCGGACCGGCGGCACCGGCGAGGGCATGACGCACGCCTGGCTGTTCACCGGGCCCGCCCGGGTCCGGCCGCTCGGTCGCCGCGCGCGCCTTCGCCGCCGCCCTGCAGTGCGAGACCGCGGGCGAGCCGGGCTGCGGCCACTGCGACGCCTGCGCCCAGGCGCTGACCGGCACGCACCCCGACGTCGCGGTGATCGTGCCCGAGGGGCTGTCGCTGAGGGTCGAGGAGGCGCGCGAGATCATCGTGCGCGTCCTCGCGCGCGCCGACCCGCGGCCGCTGGCAGGTCACCCTCATCGAGGACGCCGACCGGCTGCACCGAGCGCGGCGCCAACGCGCTGCTCAAGGCGATCGAGGAGCCGCCGCCGCGCTGCGTGCTGCTGCTGTGCGCGCCGAGCGTCGAGGACCTGCTGCCGACCATCCGCTCGCGCTGCCGGCTCGCGTCGCTGCGCACGCCGCCGGCCGAGGCGGTCGCCGAGCGTGCTGGTCGCGCCGCGACGGCGTCGACCCGGCGATGGCGGCCTTCGCCGCGCAGGCCGCGCAGGGCCACATCGGCCGGGCCAGGCGGCTGGCCACCGACGAGGAGGCCCGGCGCGAGCGGCGCGACGTGCTGTCGCTGCCGCGCTCGCTGCAGGGCGTCGGCTCGGCGCTGTCCGCCGCCAAGGACCTGGTCGACGCCGCCCAGGCGGAGGCGGCGGCGCTGACCAAGGACCGCGACGCCGCCGAGAAGGAGTCGCTGTCGCACGGCGCTCGGCGCCGGCGCGACCGGCAAGGGCGTCACCGGCGGCGCCGCGCGGCGGCGCCGGCGCGCTCAAGGAGCTGGAGAAGCGGCAGAAGAGCCGCGGCACCCGCACCCAGCGCGACGCCCTCGACCGCGCGCTGGTCGACCTCGCCGCCTTCTACCGCGACGTGCTGCAGCTGCAGCTCGGCACCGGCACCGCGCTGGTGCACGCCGACCTCGGCGAGCAGGCCGCCACGATCGCCCGCGGCCACGCACGCCGGAGTCGACGCTGCGCCGGATCGACGCCGTGCTGGCCTGCCGCGAGGCGCTCGACGCCAACGTCGCGCCGCTGCTCGCCGTCGAGGCGATGGCGCTCGCCCTGCGGACGGGGTGAGCGGCGAGCCGGCGAGGCTAGCAGACTCGTCCGCGCACCACGCCGCCTTAGCTCAGTCGGCAGAGCACCTCACTCGTAATGAGGTTGTCCGCGGTTCGATTCCGCGAGGCGGCTCCACCACAGGACGCGCAGACCCGGTCTGCGCGTCCTGCTGCGTCGTGCGGCCGCACCCCCCCGGACACCCTCCCGTCACCGGACGTCCATCCGCACGCGGTACGTTCCGGCGCGATCCGGTTCTGCCGGCCCCGCTCGCACGAGGACGTCCCCGTGACCCTGCGATACCTGCGCCGCCGCACCGGCCTGGCCGCCCTGGCCGTCTCCGCCCTCGCCCTCACCGCCTGCGGTGACGCGCCCGACCTCGGACGAGCGGGGACGACGCCGCGAGCGGCAGCGACGCCGCCAGCGCGACCTCCGTCGAGGACTTCGGCGGCTTCGACGAGCTCGTGGCCGCTGCCCAGGAGGAGGGCAAGCTCAACGTCATCGCGCTGCCGCCGGACTGGACCAACTACGCCGAGGTCATCTCCACCTTCGAGGAGACCTACGACATCACCGTCAACAGCGCGCAGCCGGACGCCTCGAGCCAGGACGAGATCAACGCGGCCGAGCAGCTCCGGGGCACCGACCGCGCGCCGGACGTCTTCGACCTCGGCCCGGCCGTGGCGACCGCCAACGCCGACCTGTTCGCGCCGTACAAGGTGCAGACGTGGGACGACGTCTCCGACGACCTCAAGGACGCGGACGGCCGCTACATCAGCGACTACGGCGGCCTCATGTCCATCGGCTACGACGCCGGATCGGTGCCCGCGCCGACGAGCGTGGCCGACCTGCTCAAGCCCGAGTACAGCGGCAAGGTCGCCCTCAACGGCGACCCGACGCAGGCCGGTGCGGCGTTCGCCGGCGTGATGATGGCGTCGATCGCCAACGGCGGCTCGCCGGACGACATCGCCCCCGGCGTCGAGTTCTTCCGCCAGCTCAAGGCGGCCGGCAACTTCCTGCCGGTCGACCCGACCCCGGCCACCATCGCCTCCGGGCAGACGCCGGTCGTCATCGACTGGGACTACACCAACGCCGCGCAGTCCGAGGCGCTCGAGGGCCAGCGCGACTGGCAGGTCGTCGTGCCGCAGGAGGCGCTGGTCAGCTCCTACTACGTGCAGGCGATCAACGCGGACGCACCGCACCCGGCCGCCGCGCGGCTGTGGCAGGAGTTCCTCTACTGCGACGTGGGCCAGAACCTGTGGCTGAAGGGCTACGGCCGCCCGGTCCGCGAGGCCGCCATGGTCGAGGCCGGCACCATCGACGAGGCGGCGTACGCCAAGCTGCCGGAGGCCAGCGGTGAGCCGGTCACGCTGACCGAGGAGCAGACGGCGACGGCGGGCGAGTACCTCGCCGCCAACTGGCAGCAGGCGATCAGCTGAGCCGTCCGGGCCGTCGCCGGGCGCTGCTCCTGCCGGCGCTCGGCGTCGTCCCGTTCCTCGTCTACGTCGGCGTCTTCCTGCTCTACCCGACCCTGGTCGTGGTGGCGGGGGCCTTCGTCGACGACGCGGGCGCGCTGACCCTCGACAACGTCCGGACCGCCGCGTCGGGGCCGTACCTCACGCCTTCGTCCGCAGCCTCCAGCTGTCGGCGATCACGGCGGTGGTCGGTGCGGTCCTCGGCGCGCTGCTCGCCTGGGCGGTGGTGTCGGGCAAGCCCGACGGCTGGCTGCGCCGGGTCGTGACGTCGGCCTCCGGGGTGCTCGCGCAGTTCGGCGGCGTCACGCTGGCCTTCGCGTTCCTCGCGACCGTCGGGTTCGAGGGGCTGGTCACGGTCTTCCTGCGCGACCGGGGGATCGACCTGTTCGCCGGCGGAGCCTGGATCTTCGAGCTGCCGGGGCTGGTGCTCGTCTACACCTACTTCCAGATCCCGCTGATGGTCATCGTCTTCCTGCCGGCGCTGGACGGGCTCAAGCCGCAGTGGCGCGAGGCGGCCCGCAGCCTCGGCGGCTCGGCCTGGACCTACTGGCGCCGGGTGGCCGGTCCGGTCCTCGCGCCGGCCTTCTTCGGCTCGATGCTGCTGCTGTTCGCCAACGCCTTCTCCGCGTACGCCACCGCCGCGGCGCTGGTCTCCCAGGGCTCGCCGATCGTGCCGCTGCAGATCCGCAACCTGCAGACCAGCGAGGTCGTGCTCGGCCAGCAGAACCTCGGCCGCGCGCTGGGTCTGGGCATGGTGCTGGTCGTCGTCGTGGTCATGGCGGCGTACGCGCTGCTGCAGCGGCGCACCACGCGGTGGCTGCGATGAGGGGGCTCCGGTGAGCGCGCGGGTCTTCCGCTACGGCGTGCTCGCCCTGCTGGGGGCGTTCTTCCTGCTGCCGCTCGTCGCGATGCTGGAGTTCTCCACCCGCGGCGGGCTCGAGGGCGGCCGGGACCTCACGGCGTGGACCTCCATCGCCGACGACCGCGCGCTGCTCGAGGCGATCGCGACGTCGCTGCAGCTCGCGGTGCTGACCAGCGTGCTCATGCTCGTCCTGCTGCTCCCGACGATGGTCTGGGTGCACCTGCGGGTGCCGCTGCTCAAGCGGCTGCTGGAGTTCCTCTGCCTGCTGCCGCTGGTGATCCCGGCCATCGTGCTGGTCGTCGGCATCGCCTCGCTCTACAGCTGGGTGACCTACTTCCTGGGCAACTCGGCGCTCACCCTGACCTTCGTCTACGTCGTGCTCGTCCTGCCGTACGCCTACCGCGCGCTCGAGTCCGGGCTCGCGGCGATGGACCTGCGCACCCTGTCCGAGGCCGCCCGGAGCCTGGGCGCCGGCTGGGGGACCGTGCTGCTGCGCGTCGTGCTGCCGGGCGTCAAGGGCGCCGTGCTGTCGGCCTCCCTGCTGACCGTCGCGCTGGTGCTGGGCGAGTTCACGCTCGCCTCGCTGCTCAACTTCCCGACCCTGCAGGTCGCGATCAACCTGACCGGCAAGCGCGACGCGGCGCTGTCCATCGCCGTCTCGCTGGCCGCGCTGCTGCTCGCCTTCGGCCTGCTGCTGGCGCTGTCCGCGCTGGTCGGCCGCGGCCGCCGCTCCCGCGCCGTGGAACCGCTCGCCCCTGCCCCGCAAGGAGAACCGTCGTGACCACCGGTGCCGGTGTCCACCTGTCCGGCCTGTCCCGCTCGTACGCCGGCGTGCCCGCGCTGGACGGGCTCGACCTGCTCGTCGAGCCGGGGGAGTTCGTGTCGCTGCTCGGCCCGTCGGGCTGCGGCAAGACGACCGCGCTGCGCATCCTGGCCGGGCTCGAGACCGCCGACTCCGGCGCGCGTCGTCGTCGGCGGCGAGGACATCACCCGCACGCCGGCCAACCGTCGCGACATGGGCATGGTCTTCCAGGCGTACAGCCTGTTCCCCAACCTGACCGCGCAGGAGAACGTCGGCTTCGGGCTGCGGCTGCGCAAGGTCGGCGGCGCCGAGGAGCGGCGCCGCTCCGGCGAGCTGCTCGACCTGGTCGGGCTCGGCGACCAGGCAGGCAAGTACCCGCACCAGATGTCCGGCGGTCAGCAGCAGCGCGTCGCGCTGGCCCGCGCGCTCGCGATCCGGCCCCGGGTGCTGCTGCTCGACGAGCCGCTGTCGGCGCTCGACGCGCAGGTGCGCGTGCAGCTGCGCGAGGAGATCCGCCGGATCCAGAGCGAGCTGGCCATCACCACGCTGTTCGTCACGCACGACCAGGAGGAGGCGCTCGCGATCAGCGACCGGGTCGGGGTCATGGCGCGCGGGCGGCTCGAGCAGCTCGACACCCCGGCCGGGGTCTACCAGCGGCCGGCCACCCCGTTCGTCGCGGAGTTCATCGGCGTCACGAACTCCTTCGCCGGGACGGTCGCCGGTGCGGCCGTCCAGCTCGCCGACGGCAGCCGGCTGCCCGCGGCGGTCGTGGCCGGGATGCCGGACGGCTCCGCCGTGCGCGTGCTGGTACGCCCCGTCGACGTCGCCGTGACTGCTCGACGGCCAGCTCGCGGGCAGCGTGCTGACCCACAGCTTCCTCGGCCCCGTGACCCGGCTGGCCGTGCGGCGCCCGGACGGCGACGTGGTGCGGGTCGACGTCGACTCGACCGCGGCCGCGGCCACCCCGGTCGGCAGCGAGGTGCGCCTGGCGGTGGCGCCGACGGCGGCGTTCCTGGGCTCCGACCAGGGCTGACGCCCAGGGCCGGCACCGGTCACGACGGGCCAGGCGCACCACCCGTCCGGGGGGTCGGTCGTGGTCCTCGCCGTGCCGATCGTGCACAGGTGGAGCTCCTCGGAAGCGAGCGCGCGCCCGGGGAGCCGCCGGCCACCGACGAGCGCCCGGCCGAGCGCCGGTACCTCGCACCCGACCTCTGGCGGGCCCGTCACCGCGCGCTGCTGGCGCTGCTCGTCCTGCACGTCGCGGGGCTCGGCACGTGGACGCTGCTCCTCGGTCACGGCCGCGCGCACGTGCTCGCCGAGCTCGTCGGGCTCGTGCTGCTGGCACTGGTCGGTGCGCTCGGCGGTGCGTCGCTGGCGTGGACCTGGGCCGCGCGCGAGCGGCGCACCGCCGAGGCACGCGCCCAGCACGAGGCCCGGCGCGTGCGGGAGAGCGAGGGGCGGCTCGCCGCGCTGCTCGACAACGCGCCGGCCAGCATCTTCGTCAAGGCCCTCGACGGGACCTTCGCCACGGTCAACGCCGAGATGCTGCGGATGCTCGAGGCGCCGGCCGACCAGGTGCTGGGGCGCACCAGCCGCGACCTGTTCGGGGACGACGCCCTGGCGGTGATCGACGAGCACGACGCCGAGATCCTGGCCACGCAGCGCGGCTCCGAGCGCGAGGAGCACAACGTGGTGGCCGGCCGGGAGTGCACCTTCTCGGTCGTGAAGTTCCCGCTGCTCGACGACGCCGGCACCGTCACCGCCATCGCCGGGATCGCCACCGACGTCACCGCCCGGCGCGCGGCCGAACGGGCGCTCGAGGCCAGCGAGGCCCGGTTGCGGCAGGTGTTCGCGCGCGGCCCCGTGCCCCAGATGGTCCTGCAGGTCGACGGCACGCTGGCCGAGGTCAACCCGGCCTTCCGCGCGCTGTTCGGCTACTCCGAGCCCGAGCTGCTCGGGATGCGGCTGCAGACGCTCGTCGACCCCGCGGACCGAGCGCTCGCCGGGCGCCTGCTGCCCGCCGCCGCCGCCGGTGCCGACGCGCGAGGACCGCGGTCCGCAGCGGGTCGAGCTGCGGATGCACACCCGCGACGGCGGCGGGACTGTCCTGCCTGGTCAGCGCTGGCGGCGGTCGGCACGGGCGGTGCGGGCTACTGCGTCGGGATGGTGGAGGACGTCACCGAGGCGCGGCGCAGCGCCGCGGAGCTGGCCCACCAGGCCACGCACGACGCCCTGACCGGCCTGCCGAACCGGGTGCTGCTGCTCGACCGGATCGCCGAGGCGCTCGCCGACGAGCAGCGCCGGGTCGCCGTCGTCTTCCTGGACCTCGACGGCTTCAAGGACGTGAACGACAGCCTCGGGCACGACGCGGGCGACGCCCTGCTGCACACGGTGGCGCGGCGGCTGGACGGGGTGCGCCGGCGCGGCGACACCCTGGCCCGGCTCGGCGGCGACGAGTTCGTCCTGTGCTGCAGCGACGTGCCCGACGCGGCAGCGGCGTACGAGGCGGCCTTCCGGATGGTGACCGCGCTCCGCACCCCGCTGCTCGTCGGCGAGCGGGTCGTGGAGGTCGGCGGCAGCATCGGCGTCGCCGTCGGCTCGAGCGCCGACGGCGCGACCCCGATGCTCCTGCTGCGCGACGCCGACACCGCGCTCTACGCCGCGAAGGCCACCGGGCGCGACCGGGTGGTGCTCTTCAGCCCGGAGATGCGCGAGCGCGACGAGCGCCGCCGGCGGCTGCAGTCCGACCTCGCGTCCGCGCTCCGCGGCGGGGGTGGCGGGTTGCGGCTGGACTTCCAGCCGGTGGCCGAGGCCGCGACCGGGCGGCTGGTCAGCTGCGAGGCCCTGGTGCGCTGGGACCACCCCGTCGACGGCCTGCTCATGCCGGACGCCTTCTTGCAGCTGGCCGCCGACAAGGGCCTGCTCGGCATGCTCGACCGCTGGGTGCTGGAGACGGCCTGCCGCACCGCGGCCGGGTGGCCCTCGCAGGCGGGGCCGGTCTCCGTCGCCGTCAACATCACGCCGCAGACGCTGGTCGCGGAGCGCGTCGTGGAGTGGGTCGGCGACGCCTGTGCGCGCAGCGGCCTGCCGCCCGAGCGCCTGGTCGTGGAGCTCACGGAGACAGCCGTCGTCGAGCGGCCGCACGAGACGTCCCGCGCCCTCGCGCGGCTGCGCGGCATGGGGGTCCGGGTCGCGCTGGACGACTTCGGCACCGGCTACTCCTCGATGTCGCACCTGCGCGACCTGCCGGTCGACGTCGTCAAGATCGACCGCAGCTTCACGACCGGCTGCGCCAGCAGCGGCCGCGACCGGGCGATCGTGCGGGCGACTGCCGACCTGGCCGCGGCGCTCGGCGCCGTGCTCGTGGCCGAGGGCGTCGAGGACGCCGACCAGCGAGACGCCGTTGTCGCGGCCGGGTGCCAGCTGCTGCAGGGCTGGCACGTCTCGCGCCCGCTGCCGGCGGAGCGGGTCGCCGAGCTGCTCGCGGCGCAGCCCGTGCGGGCGGCTCCGGCACCGCGCACCGCCGTCGACGCGGTGCGCGGGCTGCGCCCGTCCCCGGGCTGATCAGGGTCCTCGACGTAGAGGACGTCGCCGTCGACCGTCGGCCAGCGGGTAGCGAGGTGGCCAGCTCGTCGGCGTGCAGCCAGTGCGTCGTGCAGCGCCGGCCGTCGAGCAGCCCGGCGTCGCCCAGCACGAAGGCGCCCGAGCAGACCGAGCCGAACCCGGGCGCCGCGCGCGGCGGCGGCGCGCAGGGCCTCCAGCACGGCCTCCGGCGGCCCGGCGGTCGTGCGGGCAGGGCGGGGACCGCGACGAAGTCGCGCCGTGGCGAGCCGGCTAGAGGTCGTGGTGCGGAGACCAGGTCGAAGCCGCCGCTGGTCGTGCACCGGCACGGCCGTCCGGCGAGCAGACCGCGAAGTCGAAGCCCGGGAGCCCGTCGTCGGTGCGGTCGACGCCGAACACCTCGCAGACCACGCCGAGCTCGAACGGCGCGACCCCGTCCAGCAACGACCACGGCGACGTCTCGTGAGCACCGCCCCAGGGTGCCGCACGGATTGGCAGCATGTCGAGGCAGACCTGGCAACACTGCCACTGGTGCGTCGGCGCAGCCGCCGCGCCCCGCGCCACCCGGCGTAGCCCACACCGGTGCCGGCCGCGGCGCCCGCGACCAGCAGCACCGCCGACAGCGCCGGCCGCGCACCGCTGACCGCCCCGCGGGCCGGCACCGCCGCCCGGCCCTTGACCCCCGGCTGCGCCGCCCGCTCCAGCAGGTCCTGCAGCAGCCCGTCCGGTGGCGACCCGGTCGGACGGGCTGAGCACGCGCAGCTGCGCCGCCAGGTCGCGCTCGGCGCTGAAGGCGTGCTGGCAGTCCGGGCAGCGGCGCAGGTGCAGCCCGACCAGCCGGCGCCGCCCGCGCGGCAGGGTGCGGTCGACGTAGCCGGGCAGCTGCCGCTGCACCTCGTCGCACATGCGGTTCCTCGCAGTCACCCGACCAGCTCCCTCAACCTCGCGTGCGCCCGGTGCAGGCGCACCTTGACGGCTCCCTCGCTGATGCCGAGCACCCGGGCCGCCTCCCTCGTCGACAGCCCCTGCACGTCGCGCAGCACGACGACCTCGCGGGCGTCCTCGCTGAGCGCCGCCAGCGCCGCGCTCGTGCGGGCGGCCAGGTCGGCCGCCGCCGCGCGCTCGGCCGGGTCCGGCGCGGGATCGACGACGTCGACGGGCATCTCGTCCACGCCGGCGGACTGCCCGCGGGCCCGCACGTCGCCGCGCGTGCGCAGCGCAGCCAGGCAGACGTCGACCGTGACCCGGTGCAGCCAGCTCCCGAAGGACGCCTCCGCACGGAACGGCAGGACGGCGCGGACGACCTTGACGTAGACCTCCTGCGTCGCGTCGGCGGCATCGCTCGGCTCGCCCAGCAGCCCGCTCGCCAGCGCGTAGACGTCCGCGTAGGTGGCCCGGATCAGGGCGTCCATCGCCCCCGGCTCGGCGCGCTGCACCGCGCGCACCAGCTGCGGGTCGACGTCCACCCGCACACCGTGGCAGACGCCGGCCCCACATCGCCGCACCCGCGCGGTCCTACGTCAGGACGTCGTACGCCAGCCGCAGGACGAGCGACCGACACCACGACGACGAACACCCGGCGCACCCACGCCGCTGCCGCGCCGGATCGCCAGCCGGGTGCCGACCTGGCTGCCCGCGAGGTTGCACAGCGCCATCGCGGCGCCGAGCACCCACAGCACGTGCCCGCCCGCCGCGAACAGGGCGAGCGCGGCCAGGTTGGTCGCGGTGTTGACGACCTTCGCCGTCGCGCTGGCGTGCAGGAACGACAGCCCGACCGCGCCGACCAGCAGGAAGACCAGGAAGCTGCCGGTGCCCGGGCCCGACGAAGCCGTCGTAGAAGCCGATGACCGCCGCCGCCGACCACCGCCGCCGCGCGCTGCGCGCGGGCCCGCAGGCGGAGCAGCTCCACCTCGCCCGAGCGACGGGCTGCGCAGCGTGTAGACGAGCACCGCGACCAGCGCGACGAGCACGACCGGCTTGAGCACCTCGCTGCCGACCTGCGTCGCGAGCAGCGCCCCGGCGCCGGAGCCGAGGAACGCCGCGCCGGCCATCCAGCCCGCCGTGCGGCGGTCGACGTCGATCCGCCGGTTGTAGGTGACGGCCGCGCTGGCGGTGCCGACGACCGAGGCGAGCTTGTTCGTGCCGAGCAGCGCGACGACCGGCGCCTGCGGCAGGACGACCAGCAGCGCGGGCAGCTGCACCAGCCCGCCGCCGCCGACGATCGCGTCGAGCCCGCCGGCCAGGAACGCGAACGCGCACAGGACGAGCAGCTGCTCGACCCCGACCTCCACGTCCACCTCCGCTCGCCCTGGCCCGCACCCTTCCGTACGGTCGGTGCCATGACCGCACCGGACCTCGCCGCCCTCACCGCCGCCCGCGAGCGGCTGCGCGCCACCTACCTGCGAGCCGGAGGGCGAGCGCCCCGCCTCCTCGGCCCGCGGACTGCACCACACCGCGCTGGTGTGCGGCGACGTCGAGCGGACCACCCGCTTCTACAGCGAGCTGCTCGAGTTCCCGCTCACCGAGATGATCGACAACCGCGACTACCCGGGGTCGACGCACTTCTTCTTCGACATCGGCAACGGCAACCTGCTGGCGTTCTTCGACTTCCCGGGCCTGGACAGCGGCCCGTACGCCGAGGTGCTCGGCGGGCTGCACCACGTCGCCATCTCCGTCGAGCCGGAGCGCTGGCAGCACCTGCAGGACAAGCTCGACGCCGCCGGGGTGGAGTACGCCCACCACAGCGGGACGTCGCTCTACTTCCCCGGCCCGGACGGCGAGCGGCTCGAGCTGATCTGCGACCCGCTCGGCGAGATGTACGGCGAGCAAGGTCCTGTAGCTACTCGCCGCGGCTGGTCCTCGACCATCGGCTTCGGCTGGGCCGACCGCACCGGCGCGATGTCGTCGAGGTGGTCGCCCTTGGACTTGGGCTCGCCGACGTGGTCGACGGCGTGCGGGTCCTCGGCGTAGCGCTTGCGGCGCGATGAGGACCTCGGCCTCGGCCTCCTCGCGGCCGACCCACTCGGCGCCCTCGACGCTCTTGCCGGGCTCGAGGTCCTTGTAGACCTCGAAGAAGTGCTGGATCTCGAGCCGGTCGAACTCGCTGACGTCGTCGATGTCCTGCAGGTGCTCCTGCCGCGGGTCGCCGGCGACGACGCAGAGCAGCTTCTCGTCCGGACCGGCCTCGTCGGTCATGCGGAACATGCCGAGCGCGCGGCACCGGATCAGGCAGCCGGGGAAGGTCGGCTCGTCGAGCAGCACGAGCGCGTCGAGCGGGTCGCCGTCGCCGCCGAGCGTGTTCTCGACGAAGCCGTAGTCGGCCGGGTAGCTGGTGCTGGTGAACAGCCGGCGGTCCAGCCGGATGCGGCCGGTGTGGTGGTCCATCTCGTACTTGTTGCGCTGCCCCTTGGGGATCTCGATGGTGACGTCGAACTCCACGGCGGGTCTTCTCCTGTCGGTGCGTGCGGTCGGGCGAGCCGCCTAGTCTCGCCCACGAGGTCCGGGACGTGGACCGGGGGACGTCTCGACGCAGGGCGGTGGATCGTGGCAGGGGCGCGCACGCGCGACGTGCTCGTCGTCCTGCTCGCGGCAGCGCTGGCCGCCGGCGGTGCAGCCGCGGCGGTGCTGCAGGACGACCCGGCGGAGCGGCCCGTCGCCGTCGCCCCCTCGCCGACCGGGCCGCCCGTCCGCGAGGCGCTGCTCGCCGGAGCTGCCCGCGGCGACGCGCCCGCGCCGACCGCCGCCGGGCTGCGCGGCGCGGTCGAGGCGGCGCTGGCCGACCCGGCGCTCGGCGGCCGCCTCGCGGTGTCGGTCGCTCGACGCGGAGACCGGCGAGCCGCTGCTGGAGCGCGACGCCACCCGCCCGCTGCTGCCGGCCTCGACCGCCAAGATCGTCACGCGCGGTCGCGGCGCTCACCGCGCTGGAGCCCGGCGCCCGGCTGACCACCCGGGTGCGTGGCCGGGGCGGCGCCGGGCGAGGTCGTGCTGGTCGGCGGCGGCGACCCGACGCTGGCCGGACCGCAGACCGAGCCCGGCTACCCGCAGCTGGCGCGGCTCGACCGACCTGGCCGCGCGCGGTCCGCGCCGCGCTCGGCCCGGTCCGCCGTCACCCGGGTCCTCGTCGACGAGTCGCTCTACAGCGGCGAGCGGCTCGGGCCCGGCTGGAAGCCGACGTACGTCACCGAGGGCGCCGTCGCGCCGGTCGGCGCGCTGATGGTCGACGGCGGGCGGGTGCGGCCGGACCGGCGTCGCGCGGCACGCCGACCCGGCCGCTGGCCGCCGGCCAGGCGCTGGCCGCGCTGCTGCAGCCCGGCGCCGCGGTGGCCGTGGAGCGCGGCACCGCGGCACCCGGTGCGGCCGAGCTCGGCGCGGTGCAGAGCCCGCCGGTCGCCCAGCTGGTCGAGCGGATGCTGTCCCGCAGCGACAACGACCTCGCCGAGGCGCTGGCCCGGCAGGTCGCGCTGGCGCAGGGCCGGCCGGCGTCCTTCGCCGGCGCGGCCGAGGCGGTCGCGGGCCGTGCTGGCGCCGTACCTGACCGCGGTGGGCGTGGCGCCGGGCGCTGTCGCGCTGGTCGACGGCAGCGGGCTGTCCCGCGAGAACCTGCTGCAGCCCGCGGCGCTCACCCGGCTGCTGGCCGCGGTGGCCGCCGACGACGGCTCGCCGACGCCAGCGGCTCGCGCCCGGTGCTGTCCGGCCTGCCGGTGGCCGGCTTCTCCGGCACGCTGGCCGACCGCTACCGCGAGGGCGGCGGGCTGCCGGCTGCCGGGGCGGTCCGGGCCAAGACCGGCACGCTGAACGGCGTCAGCGCGCTGGCCGGGCTGGTGCGCACCGCGGACGGCCGGCTGCTCGCCTTCGACCTCACCGCCGACGCGTGCCGCTCGGCGCCACCCGCGCGGCCGAGGCGGCGCTGGACCGGCTCGCCGCCGCCCTCGCCCGCTGCGGCTGCCGCTGACCGGCCGCCCGTGCGTCCCGCTGCGCCGGCGCGGGCGCAGGCTGCTCCGTCACGCAGGACGCAACGGAGGCTCGTCGCCGGGCGTAGCGTGGCGCGGGTGCCAGCCGGACAGCGCAGCCCCGTCGACTACGACCTCGCCGTCGCGACCGCCCGCCGGCTCGCGCCCGCGCCGCCGCAGGTGAGCTGGGCGGAGGCCGGCGAGATCGTCACCGAGCTGCGCGGCCTCGCCGTCCAGGCCGAGGAGCACGTCCGCGCCGTCACCGGCCTCGTCCCGCCGGGCGAGCTGCTCGAGGCGACCGTCGTCGACCGGCCGCGGCTGGGCCGCCGGCCAACGTCGAGGGCTTCCGGGTCGTGCTCGAGCCGCTGACCGCGCAAGCTCGAGGAGAAGGAGCCGAACGCGCTCGCCGCCGGCGTCACCGCCAAGGTCGCCGGGCGTGCAGATGGGCTCGGTGCTGGCCTGGCTGTCGAGCAAGGTCCTCGGGCAGTACGAGGCGTTCACCGCCGCGGGCACGCCCGGCCGGCTGATCCTCGTCGCGCCGAACATCGTCGAGACCGAGCGCCGGCTCGGCGTCGACCCGCACGACTTCCGGCTCTGGGTCGCGCTGCACGAGGTCACCCACCGCACGCAGTTCACCGCGGTGCCGTGGATGCACGACCACGTGCGCGCCGAGATCGGCGCGCTGCTCGAGGCGACCTCCCTGGACGACCCGGCGCAGCTGCTCGAGCGGCTCAAGGCGGTCGTCACCGGCCTGCCGCGCGGCGGGTCGCTGGTCGAGCTGCTGCAGACGCCCGAGCAGAGGGTCGTGCTGGACCGCGTCACGGCCTTCATGAGCCTGCTCGAGGGCCACGCCGAGCACGTCATGGACGGCGTCGGCCCGTCGGTCGTCCCGAGCGTCCGGCACATCCGCAAGCGAGTTCGACCAGCGCCGCAAGGAGCGCGGCGGCGTGCTCGACCGGTGCTGCGCAGGCTGCTCGGCCTGGACCTCAAGGCGCTGCAGTACGCCGAGGGCAAGGTCTTCGTCGACACCGCCGTGCGCGAGCTCGGCATGGACCGGCTTCAACCGCGTGTGGGAGTCGCCCGCGACGCTGCCGACCCGCGCCGAGATCAAGGCGCCGCTCGACTGGGTCCGCCGCATCGACGGCACCCCCGCCCTCACCGCCTGAGCCGTGACGCGGGCCGCCGGCGGCGACCGCTGCCGGTCCGGGTGGCCGTACGACGGGCGCTGCGCGGCGCTGCGACGGCGCCCGTCGCCGCGGCCGTCTCGGGCGGCGCCGACTCGCTGGCCCTGGCCGCCGCGCTGGCCTTCGAGCGGCCGGGCTCGCTCGCGCTCGTCGTCGACCACGGCCTGCAGGCCGGCTCGGCGCGAGGTCGCCGCCCGGGCCGCCGACGCAGTGCCGCGGGCTCGGCCTGGACGCCCAGGTGCTCTGGGCAAGATCCTCGGAGGATCCCCAGGAGCGGGCTACTGGGGATCTTCCGAGCAGCCGCGGGCCGGCGGGCCCGAGGCCGCCGCCCGCACCGCCCGCTACGCCGCCCTCGACGCCGCCGTCACCGAGCACGGGCTGGCGGCCGTGCTGCTCGGCCACACCCTCGACGACCAGGCCGAGACGGTGCTGCTCGGGCTGGCCCGCGGCGCCGGCGCCCGCTCGCTGGCCGGCATGGCGCGACCGCCCGCCGCTACCTGCGCCCGCTGCTCGGCCTCGACCGCGCGACCGTGCGCCGGGCCTGCGCCGAGGCCGGGCTCGCGCCGTGGGAGGACCCGCACAACGCCGACCCGTCGTACGCCCGGGTGCGGGTCCGGGAACGCGTGCTGCCGGTGCTGGAGGCCGAGCTCGGTCCCGGGGTGGCCGCGGCGCTCGCCCGCACGGCCGCGCAGCTGCGCGAGGACGCCGACGCGCTCGACGCGCCTCACCCCGCTCACCGACGACGTCGCCGAGCTGGCCGCGCTGCCGGCTGCGCTCCGGGCGCGGGCGCTCAAGCGGTGGGCCGAGCAGCGTGCGGCGGCGCGGTGACCGCCGCGCACGTCGACGCCCTGCGCGCGCTCGTCGACGACTGGCGCGGGCAGGGCCCGGTCGCGCTGCCGGGCGGCACCCGGGTGGAGCGGCGCGACGGGCGGCTAGCCTGCCTCCCGTGACGGCTGACGTGCCCCCGGAGATCGAGCAGGTGCTCATCTCCGAGGAGGAGATCGCCGCCAAGGTGGCCGAGCTGGCCGCGCAGGTCGACGCCGACTACGCCGGCAAGGAGATCCTGCTGGTGGGGGTGCTCAAGGGCGCGGTCATGTTCATGGCCGACTTCGCGCGGGCGCTGCGCACGCCGGTGTCGATGGAGTTCATGGCCGTCAGCTCGTACGGCTCCTCGACGAGCAGCAGCGGCGTCGTGCGGATCCTCAAGGACCTCGACCGCGACATCGTCGACAAGCACGTGCTGGTCGTCGAGGACGTCATCGACTCCGGCCTGACGCTGTCCTGGCTGCTGCGCAACATGGGCTCGCGCCAGCCGGCGTCGGTCGAGGTCGTCGCGCTGCTGCGCAAGCCCGAGGCCGCCAAGGTCGACGTGCCGGTGAAGTACGTCGGCTTCGACATCCCCAGCGAGTTCGTCGTCGGCTACGGCCTGGACTACGCCGAGCGCTACCGCGACCTGCCCTTCGTCGGGCTGCTGCGCCCCGAGGTGTACGCCGACCGCTCCTGAGCGACACTGGACCCCTCCGGAACACCGCCTCCGCGCGGCCCGTTGGACCGGGGGACGAGCCGCCCCACCGGTGTACCGTCGTGATCCGCCCATCTCCAGGAGGGACGGGGCCTCGCGCCCCGCATCGATGAACCTCAAGCGCTTCTCCCGCGGGCCCTTCCTCTACATCACCCTGGGCCTGCTGGTCCTGCTGTTCGTCACCGGCAGCCTGCGCGGCGACGGGGAGTTCACCGAGGTCGACACCGCCTCCGTGCTCGCCGCCATCGAGGCCGGCGACGTCGTCAGCTCCGACGACGAGCCGGTGCAGGTGCTCGACCAGCGAGCAGGAGGTCCACCTCACGCTCGCCGACGGCGCCGAGATCGACGGCGCCACGAAGGTCAAGGCGTCGTTCCTCATCGACCAGGGCACGCAGATCACCGCGGCGCTCGAGGACGCCGACGTCGTCTACGACGTGCAGGTCAACAGCCAGAGCCTGCTGACGTCGATCCTCATCAGCTTCCTGCCGATCCTGCTCATCCTCGGCCTGCTCTTCTACTTCATGACCCAGATGCAGGGCGGCGGCAGCCGGGTCATGCAGTTCGGCAAGAGCAAGGCCAAGCTCGTCAGCAAGGACACCCCGAAGACGACGTTCGCCGACGTCGCCGGCGCCGACGAGGCGATCGAGGAGCTCGACGAGATCAAGGAGTTCCTGCAGGAGCCGGCCAAGTTCCAGGCCGTCGGCGCCAAGATCCCCAAGGGCGTCCTGCTGTACGGCCCGCCCGGCACCGGCAAGACGCTGCTCGCCCGCGCGGTCGCCGGCGAGGCCGGCGTGCCGTTCTACTCGATCTCCGGCTCGGACTTCGTCGAGATGTTCGTCGGCGTCGGCGCCAGCCGCGTGCGCGACCTGTTCGAGCAGGCCAAGGCCAACGCGCCGGCCATCATCTTCATCGACGAGATCGACGCCGTCGGCCGCCACCGCGGCGCCGGCATGGGCGGCGGCCACGACGAGCGCGAGCAGACGCTCAACCAGATGCTCGTCGAGATGGACGGCTTCGACGTCAAGGGCGGCGTCATCCTCATCGCCGCCACCAACCGGCCGGACATCCTCGACCCGGCGCTGCTGCGTCCCGGGCCGCTTCGACCGGCAGATCGCCGTCGACCGCCCGGACATGCAGGGCCGCCGGCAGATCCTCGAGGTGCACGCCAAGGGCAAGCCGGTCGCGCCCGGCCTCGACCTCGAGGTCATCGCCCGCCGCACCCCCGGCTTCACCGGCGCCGACCTCGCCAACGTCCTCAACGAGGCCGCGCTGCTCACCGCCCGCAACGGCGGCAAGCTAGATCACCATGCACACGCTCGAGGAGTCGATCGACCGCGTCATGGCCGGCCCGCAGCGCCGGACGCGGCTGATGAGCGACAAGGAGAAGAAGGTCACGGCCTACCACGAGGCCGGTCACGCGCTCGTCGCGCACGCGCTGCCGAACACCGACCCGGTGCACAAGATCACGATCCTGCCGCGCGGTCGCGCCCTCGGCTACACGATGGTGCTGCCGACCGAGGACAAGTACTCCCAGACGCGGGCCGAGCTGCTCGACATGCTCGCCTACGCCATGGGCGGCCGGGCCGCCGAGGAGCTGGTCTTCCACGACCCGACCACCGGCGCGAGCAACGACATCGAGAAGGCCACCGCCACCGCCCGCGCGATGGTCACGCAGTACGGCATGAGCGAGCGGCTCGGCGCGGTGAAGTTCGGCCAGGAGTCCGGCGAGGTCTTCATGGGCCGCGACATGGGCCACGGCCGCGACTACTCCGAGGAGGTCGCCGCGGTCAGGTCGACGCCGAGGTGCGCGCGCTCGTCGAGAACGCCCACCACGAGGCGTGGGAGATCCTCGTCGAGTACCGCGACGTCCTCGACGAGATGGTCCTGCAAGCTGCTCGACAAGGAGACGCTCAACAAGGACGAGGTGCTCGAGATCTTCGCGCCCGTCGTGAAGCGCCCGGCCCGCGAGCACCCGACCGGCAACGGCCGCCGCCCGCTGTCGACCAGCCCGCCGGTGCTCACCCCGGCCGAGCTGGCCGTCATGGGCCCGGCCGACCTGGCGGAGCTGGAGGACCTCGCCCGCGGCCGCAAGCGCGACGGGTCCAAGGCCACCTCGCGCCGCCGCGCGCCGTCGACCGACAGCGCCCCGGCCCGCTCGCGCGCCTCGGTGGACCGCACGGCGTCGCCCCGCAAGGCCACCGGCACGGCCCGCGCGGCCTCCGAGCAGAAGCCGCCTGCCACCCGCCGCCGCGCCCCGCGCCGCGCCACCGGCACCGACCCGGCGTCCTGAGCGGGTCCGTGCCCGCGTACGACGCCGCCCGGGTCGAGGCCGCGGTGCGGGAGCTGCTCGCCGCCATCGGCGAGGACCCCGACCGCGAGGGCCTGCGTCGAGACCCCCGCGCGGGTCGCGCGCATGTACGCCGAGGTCTTCGCCGGGCTGCACACCGACCCGGCCGACCTCGTCCTGCCGCTCTTCGACGAGCAGCACGACGAGCTGATCATGGTGAAGGACATCCCGCTGGCGAGCTTCTGCGAGCACCACCTGATCCCGTGGACCGGCCACGCGGCGGTCGGCTACCTGCCCGGCAAGGACGGCCGCATCACCGGGCTGTCCAAGCTGGCCCGCCTGGTCGACCTCTACGCCAAGCGGCCGTCGGTGCAGGAGCGGGTGACCGCGCAGGTCGCCGACGCGCTGGTGGAGCGGCTGCAGCCGCGCGGCGTGATCGTCGTCGTCGAGGCCGAGCACCTGTGCATGTCGATGCGCGGCGTCCAGAAGCCCGGCGCCCGCACCGTCACCTCGGCCGTGCGCGGCGCGCTCAAGGACTCCGCGGTCACCCGGGCCGAGGCGATGAGCCTGATCCTCGGCCGGTGAGCACCTCCGTGCCCGACCTGCGCGGCTTCCCCGGCCTCGGCCGCACCCGCGTCATGGGCGTCGTCAACGCCACGCCCGACTCCTTCAGCGACGGCGGCACCCTCGACGGCGTCGACGGGCGGTGCGGCACGGCCTGCAGCTGCTCGACCGACGGGGCCGACCTGCTCGACGTCGGCGGCGAGTCGACCCGCCCCGGCGCGGAGCGCGTGTCGGAGGCCGAGGAGCTGCGCCGGGTGCTGCCCGTCGTGCAGGGGCTGGCGGCTGCGGGCGCCGTCGTGTCGGTCGACACGATGCGGGCATCCGTCGCCGCGGCCGCGCTCGACGCGGGCGCGCTCATGGTCAACGACGTCTCCGGCGGGCTGGCCGACCCGGCGATGCTGCCGCTGGTGGCCGAGGCCGGGGTCGCCTACGTCGCGATGCACTGGCGCGGGCACAGCGCCGACATGCAGGACCGCGCGGTCTACGACGACGTGGTCGAGGACGTCGCCGTCGAGCTGCTGCGCCGGGTCGACGCGGCGGTGACGGCGGGCGTCGACCCGGACCGGCTGCTGCTCGACCCCGGCCTGGGCTTCGCCAAGACCGCCGAGCACAGCTGGGCGCTGCTGCGCGCGCTGGCCGTGCTGGTCGGCCTCGGCCGCCCGCTGCTCGTCGGCGCCTCGCGCAAGGGCTTCCTCGGCGCGCTGCTCGCCGACGCCGACGGCGCGCCCCGCCCGGCCGTCGAGCGCGACGCCGCGACGGCCGCCGTCACCGTGCTCGCCGCGCAGGCCGGCGCCTGGGCGGTGCGCGTGCACGAGGCCCGGCCAGCGCCGACGCCGTCCGGGTGGTCGCGCAGGTCGGCGCGTGAGCCGACGTCGAGCAGGTCGAGGCCGTGAACGCCGCGATGTACGAGGCGTTCGAGACCGCCGACGTCGACCGGATGGCGCGCGTGTGGGACGACGTCGACCCGGCCGGTCGTCGTGTGCGTGCACCCCGGCTGGCCGATGCTGCGCGGCCGCGACCAGGTGCTGCGGTCGTGGTCGGCGGTCATGGCCGGCACCGACTACATCCAGTTCTTCCTCACCGACGTGCAGGTCAGCGTCGTCGGCGACACCGCCGTCGTGACCTGCACCGAGAACGTCCTCACCGAGGTGACCGAGAACCCCGTCGGGGCCGCCGCGGTCGTCGCGACCAACGTCTGGTCCGCCGAGCCGACGGCTGGCGCGTGCAGGTGCACCACGGCTCGCCGGTGCTCGGGCGGCTCGTCGATGAGTGACCGCATCGCGCTGACCGGCCTGCGGGTGCGCGGCTTCCACGGCGTGCTCGCCGAGGAGCGGCGCGACGGCCAGGACTTCGTCGTCGACGTCGTCCTGCACCTCGACCTCGCGTCCGGCCGCGGCCAGCGACGACGTCGCCGACACGGTCGACTACGGCGAGCTCGCCGAGCGGCTGGCGGCCGTGGTCGCGGGCGAGCCGGTCGACCTGATCGAGACGCTCGCCGACCGGCTGGCCGAGCGTCTGCCTGGCCGACGACCGGGTGCAGCGGGCCGAGGTGACGGTGCACAAGCCGTCGGCGCCGATCCCGCTGCCCTTCGACGACGTCAGCGTGACGGTCGTGCGGCCGTGACCGCCGTCCTGTCCGTCGGCAGCAACCTCGGCGACCGGCTGGCCATGCTGCGGCTGGCCGTCGACGTGCTCGCAGCCGACGCCGTCTCGCCGGTCTACGAGACCGCGCCGGTCGGCGGCGTCGAGCAGGACGACTTCCTCAACGCCGTGCTGCTCTGCGACCTCGACGCGGCGGCCGCCTGGGAGCGCGCGCAGCGGGCCGAGGCGGCGGCCGGTCGCGAGCGCGTCGTGCGCTGGGGGCCGCGCACGCTCGACGTCGACGTGGTCGTCGCCGACGGGCCGGTGCCCGACGGGCTGGTGCTGCCGCACCCGCGGGCGCACGAGCGGGCCTTCGTGCTGGGGCCGTGGCTCGACGTCGACCCCGACGCGGTCCTGCCCGGGCACGGGCCGGTCGCGCGACCTGCTCGTCGGGCTGGTGCCGGCGTCCGGCGCCGCGACGACCTGCGGCTGCGACCGTGACGCCCACGCGCCCCGGCACCCTGCTCGCGCTGGTGCTCGGCTTCGGCACGCTGGCCTACCTGCTGGCCGTCGTCGGCCTACGGCGACCTGCCGCGGCTGCCGCGCTACGCCCCGGTCAGCGTGGTGCTGCTGGCGCTCGTCGAGGTCGGCATGGCCAAGGTCGTGCGCGACCGGCTGGCTGCACCGCAGCCGGCCCCGTGCGCGCCCGCTGCACCCGATGCAGGTCGCCCGCGCCGCGGTGCTGGCCAAGGCGTCCGCGCGGGCGGCGCGGTGCTGCTCGGCGTCTACGGCGGGCTGCTGGCCTGGACCCTGCCGCGCCGCGACGAGCTGGCCGCGAGCCGTGAGGACGCTGTGGTCGGCGGGCTCTCGGCGCTGGCCTGCCTCGCGCTGGTCGTGGCGGCGCTGCTGCTGGAGCGCGCCTGCCGCACGGCCGGACCGCGACGACCTAGAGTCGGCGGCGTGACCCGACGACCTCGACGACCTGACCACCGAGGAGCTGCGCTCGCGCGCCTTCGACAAGGCCGAGACGGCCAAGGACGTCGCCTTCTTCTGGGACGTCGTCAAGCACATGCGCGTCGCGCCGGGCGATCGCCGGCGAGGACGGCTCCTCCGGCGCGATCACCGGCACCATCACCGAGCTGGTGCACCTCGTCCGCGAGCTGATCGGCAAGGAGCCGCTCGGCGAGGACGAGCCCCTGCTGCGCGCCCGCTTCCTGGACTACCTGCGCCAGCGCTGAGCGGCGCTACGCGTCCAGCACGCCGGCGCGCGGCGCGTACATGATCACGGCCACGCCGACCAGGCAGACGGCGGCGCCGACCACGTCGTAGCGGTCCGGCCGGAAGCCGTCGACGACCATCCCCCACAGCAGGCTGCCCGCGACGAAGACGCCGCCGTACGCCGCGAGGATGCGGCCGAAGTCGGCGTCGGGCTGGAAGGTGGCGACGAAGCCGTACAGGCCCAGGGCGATCACGCCGCCGCCGGTCCAGAGCAGCCCGCTGCTCTCGCGCACGCCCTGCCAGACGAGCCACGCCCCGCCGATCTCGGCGACGGCGGCGAGGAGGAACAGGGCGATGCTGCGCAGCACGGTCATGGCCGGACGCTAGCCCCGAGGCCGCTGGGCGGGTGGTGCACCGGCCTGCGGACGTCAGCGCGCGCTCAGCTCGCCGACCGGGACAGCGACGTCGAGGACGTTGCCCGGCGGCGGGAGCGGGCAGCTCCACCGCGGGTCGTGCGCGCAGCTCGGCGCGTAGAGGTAGTTGAGGTCGACGACCAGCTCCCCGTCCTGCGTGGTGCCGAGGTCGGCGCCCTTGACGGTGTCGTAGAGGTAGCGGCCACCGCCGTAGGACAGCGTGCCGCTGCCGGCGTCGCGGACCGGGATCCACAGCCCGCCCCCGTACGAGTCGAGCCACCACGCGTCGAGCGGTCCCCACGGCGTGCGCAGGACGCCGGCGCGCTCCCAGGGGACGACGCCGTCCGTCGCCGTCGGGACCTCCAGCCGCAGCGGCTCGGCCGGCTCGAGCCGCACGAGCGCACGCCACGCGGGGTCGTGGTCGGGGACGTCGAGCCCGCGGAAGGTGCCGCGCTCCACCGGCGACTGCGGGTGCTCGGCGAACAGCTGGTCGCGCACCGCCGACCACCCCGCGTGGGCGACGTGCGCGTGCGGCTCGGCGCGCACGCCGTCGTACAGCGCGTGCACGCGGCGCCGCCAGTCGAGCAGCTCCAGGGCGGCGGTCACTTGTCGATGTCGCCGATGACGAAGAAGAACGAGGCGAGCACGGTCACGAGGTCCTCCAGGCGGGTGCCGAGCAGCGCGGTGCCGAGCGCCGACACGTTGTTGAACGACGCCGTGCGCATCGCCAGCCGCCACGGCGAGCGGTCCCCGCGCGAGACGAGGTAGTAGCCCTGCAGGCCCAGCGGGTTCTCGGTCCAGGCGTAGGTCGAGCCCTCCGGCGCCTTGACGGTCTTCGGCAGCCGCAGCGCGACCGGCCCTCCCGGCAGCCGGTCGAGGCAGGCCTCGGCCAGGTCGAGCGACACCGGTCACCGGCGTCGAGCAGGCACGCGCAGCGGGCGTGCGCGTCGCCCTCCGTGCGCACCGCGACCGCGACGTCGAGCGAGCCGTAGGCGAGGTAGGGCTCGTCACGACGCAGGTCGAGGTCGACCCCGCTGCCGCGCGCCACCGGGCCCGACACGCCGTGCGCCAGCGCGACATCGCCTGTCAGCACGCCGATCCCGCGCGGCACGTCGTCGACGGCGGCGGCCAGCGCAGGGGCGAGTCGCGCGCACGCCGTCCAGCGCGGCGCGCACCCGGTCGGTCCAGCCGGCCGGCACGTCGGCGGCCAGCCCGCCGATCCGGTTGAACATGTAGTGCATCCGCCCGCCGGTCGCCTCCTCCATCACCGCCTGCAGGGCCTCCCGCTCGACGAAGCCCACCTGCCGGTCGGGATCGAGCGCGCCGAGGAAGGCCAGGCCGTTGAGCACCCGGTTCAGCTCGGCGAGCAGCGTGCGCAGCCACACGGCCCGGTCGGGCAGCGACATGCCGAGCATCCGCTCGACGGCCAGGCAGATGCCGAGCTCGTTGCTGAACGCCGACAGCCAGTCGTGCCGGTTCGCCAGCATCACCACCTGCCGGTAGTCGCGGACCTCGAAGAGCTTCTCGGCGCCGCGGTGCATGAAGCCGACGACCGGCTCGGCGGTCTCCACGACGTCGCCGGACAGCGTCAGCGCCACCTGCAGCACGCCGTGCGTCGACGGGTGGTGCGGCCCGAGCCGAGCACCGTCGGCGCCGGTGGCGTGCGCCGCGGCGCCGACCCCGACCAGGAGCTCGGTCATGCGGAGCGGGTCGTCGATGCCGACGGGCATGCACGACCCAGCCGTACGCGCCGAGGCCCCGCCGGTCGAGCAGCTCGGCTGCGGACGAGGCCTGGGCGAGCTGCGCGAGGTAGCCGTGCGGGTCGGTGCGGGACAGCTCCTTCGGCGGGTGGTCGGCCCGGATCCCCAGGCGCGCCAGCGCATCTGCCTGCGCCAGCAGCCGCCCGCCCGACGCTGCGGCCACGGCGTCGAGCGCGACGTGGGCCGTGATGTCGCAGCTGCCGTCGGGCACCGGGTGCACCGGTCGGCCGTGGCGCCAGCCGGTCAGCGTCGGCCGCCGGTCGCCGCGGGTGCCCCGGTCGCCGAGCACGTGGCCGTAGTCGACGGCGACGGCGAGCCCGCGGCGCACCCGCTGCACCGCCGCCGCCCAGGCGAGGTCGCGGGTCAGCCCCACCTCGACCCGGCGACCCTGCGGCCACCACCGGCTCGCCCAGTCGAGCGCCTCCTGCGGGGCGGGCGGGCCGAGGGACTCGGCGCCGTCCGGCGCCACCTCGACCAGCCGGTCGTCGAAGACCACGTCCAGCGGCACGTCGTCGAGCCACTCGTTCGCGAAGAGCAGGCCCTCCACCTCCGGGACGTCGGCCTGCCAGGCGATGCCGCCCAGTCCCGGGTCCGGCGCGAGGTCGACACCGGTCAGCCGCCACCGCGCCGGGACGTCCGGCAGCGCGGCGAGCAGCTCGCCGCGACCGGCACCGACGTCGACGACGTCGAACGGGTCCGGGTGGCCGAGCGCGTCGTCGACCAGCCCGGCCAGCCGGCGGACGGCGGCGGCGAACAGCGGCGACGCCGCCACGGAGGTGCGGAAGTGGTCGGCCGGCGCGTGGCGCAGGAAGAACCCGTCCGGGCCGTAGAGCGCCGCGGACCAGGCCTGCCGCCAGGGGACCGCCTGCACCGTCGCCGTCTGCACCCTGGCAGTCTGCCGCCCATGGCAGCCGATGACCGCATGGCCCGCTTCGACGAGGACCTGCGCAGCGGGACCCACCTGTGGACCACCCTCGGCTACCGCCGGCTGGGCTGGGGAGAGGGCACGACCACCCTCGCCTGGGACGCGACCCCCGAGTACGGCTTCCCCACGGCGGGCGGACCGGTGATCCAGGGCGGACTGGTCACCGCGATCCTCGACGCGGCGATGGGCGGCGCCTGCTGGACCGTGCTGGACGCGGACCAGGCGTTCCTCACGGCCGACCTGCGGGTGGAGTTCCTGCGCTCGACCCGCCCGGGGACCGTGACCGCCACCGGCACCGTCGTGCGCCGCACGCGCCGCGTGGTGTTCTGCGCGGCCGAGCTCGTCGACGCCGACGGCATCCTGCTGGCCGTGAGCCGGTGCACCCAGGTCGTGCTGCCCGGCGAGGGCCGTGCCGGCCGGTACGACGTGCCCTCGCCCGACGGCGCTCCGCCGGAGGACGCCCGCGGGTGATGCCCGCCACAAGCGCTGGACGCCGCGACGGGCCGGGATACCGTGGTCGCGCACGTCCGGTACCCCTCGATGGACTGGAACGGTCTTGGAACCCACCTCCGCACGCCCCGCCCGGCTGCGCGTCGGCGTCGTCGGTGCCGGTCGCGTCGGCGCCGTGCTCGGCGCCGCGCTGGCCCGCGCCGGCCACGACGTCGTCGGCGCCTCCGCTGTCTCGCAGGCCTCGCTGCGACCGGGCCGACGCGCTGCTGCCCGGCGTGCCGGTGCTGCCCGCCGACGAGGTGGCCCGCCGGGCGACGCTGCTGCTGCTGACCGTCCCCGACGACGCGCTCGCCGACGTCGTCGGCGGCCTGGTCACGACCGGAGCGCTGCCGCGCGGCGCGCTCGTCGCGCACACCTCGGGCCGGCACGGGCTGGCCGTGCTGGAGCCCGCCCTGCGAGCGGGGCCCTGCCGCTCGCCCTGCACCCCGTGCTGCCCTTCAGCGGCACCGCGGTCGACCTGCACCGGCTCAGCGGCACGGCGTTCGGCGTCACCGCGCCCGAGCCGCTGCGGCCGGTGGCGGAGGTGCTCGTGGTCGAGATGGGCGGCGAGCCCGTGTGGCTCACCGAGGAGCAGCGGCCGCTGTGGCACGCCGCGCTCGCGCACAGCGCCAACCACCTCACGACGCTCGTCGAGCAGCTCGGCCGACCTGCTGCGCGCCGCCGGGGTGGACGACCCGTCGACCGTCCTCGCACCGCTGCTCGGGGCGGCCCTCGACGGCGCGCTGCGCGCCGGCGACGCCGCGCTGACGGGTCCGGTCGCCCGCGGCGACGCCGGCACGGTCCGCGCCCACCTCGAGGTCCTCGCGCGCACGGCGCCCGAGGTGCTCCCGTCGTACGTCGCCATGGCGCGGCTCACGGCCGACCGGGCGATCGCCTCCGGACGCCTCGACCCGGACCGCGCCTGGGCGCTGCTCGAGGTGCTCGGGAGCGTCCCGCGGTGAAGGTGGTCGCCACGCGCGCGGACCTCGTCTCGGCCCGCGCGGAGCTGCCCGGCCGCGTCGCGGTCGTCATGACGATGGGCGCGCTGCACGCGGGCCACGCCGCACTCGTGCAGGAGGCGCGGTCGCGCGCCGACTCCGTCGTCGCCACCGTCTTCGTCAACCCGCTGCAGTTCGGGACGGGCGAGGACCTCGACCGCTACCCGCGCACCCTCGACGACGACCTGGCGCTGCTCGAGGAGCACGGCGCGGACCTCGTCTTCACCCCCACCCCCGACGTCGTCTACCCCGACGGCCCGCCGCTGGTGCGCATCAGCGCCGGCCCGCTGGGCGAGGTGCTCGAGGGCGCGAGCCGGCCCGGCCACTTCGACGGCGTGCTCACCGTCGTCGCCAAGCTGCTGCACCTGGTGCGCCCGGACGTCGCGGTCTTCGGCCAGAAGGACGCCCAGCAGCTCGCCGCGATCTCGCCGGATGGTGCGCGACCTCGACCTGCCGGTGGAGGTCGTCGGCGTGCCGACCGTCCGCGAGCCCGACGGCCTCGCGCTGTCCAGCCGCAACGCCTACCTCGACCCGGCTCAGCGCCGCGCCGCGCTCGCGCTGTCGCGCGCACTGCTGACCCGCGACGTCACGGCGGGGCGCGCGGTCCTCGACGCCGAGCCCGGCGTCGAGACCTCGACTACCTCGCGCGCGTCGACAGCACGACCTTCGCGAGGACCCCGACGGCGACCTGCTCGTGGTCGCCGCCCGCGTCGGCACCACCCGCCTGATCGACAACCTGCGCCTCGACGACCCGCCCCTCACCTCTGCCCGGGAAGGCTGACCGTGCTCCGCACCATGCTCAAGAGCAAGATCCACCGCGCGACGGTCACCCAGGCCGACCTGCACTACGTCGGCTCCGTGACCGTCGACGAGGACCTCATGGACGCCGCCGACCTGCTCGCCGGCGAGCAGGTCGCGATCGTCGACGTGACCAACGGCGCGCGCCTGGAGACCTACGTCATCGCCGGCGAGCGCGGCTCCGGCGTCATCGGGATCAACGGCGCCGCAGCACGTCTCGTGCACCCGGGCGACCTCGTCATCCTCATCGCCTACGGGCAGGTGGAGGACGCCGAGGCGCGGACCCTCGTCCCCCGGGTCGTCTTCGTCGACGCCGACAACCGCGTGCTGTCCCTCGGCGACGACCCGGCGGAGGCGCTGCCCGGCAGCGGCCTGCTGCGGGGCGACCTGACCCGCGCGCGGTGACGGCCACGCGGCTGCTGGCTCCCGCAC
The DNA here is from genome assembly GCA_963844295.1 of uncultured Actinomycetota bacterium. GTDB lineage: Bacteria > Actinomycetota > Actinomycetes > Mycobacteriales > SCTD01 > SCTD01. Next base: position 677,359 of record CAWJNR010000002.1, read on the forward strand.
CCGGGTGGACGACGACGGCGGACGTCGTCGTGGTCGGCTCGGGCGTGGCCGGGCTGACCACCGCCCTGCACGCGGCCCGTGCCGGCTCGGTCCTGCTGGTGACGAAGGTGCTCGTCGACGACGGCTCCACCCGCTGGGCCCAGGGCGGCGTCGCCGCCGCGCTCGGCCCGGACGACAGCCCCGAGGAGCACCTGCGCGACACCCTCGTCGCCGGCGTCGGGCTGTGCGACGTCGCCGCCGTGCGCGTGCTCTGCGAGGAGGGCCCGGCGCGGCTGCGCGAGCTCATGGCGCTCGGTGCGGCCTTCGACCGCGACCCCTCCGGCGAGCTGTCGCTGACCCGGGAGGGCGGTCACCACCGCGACCGGATCGTGCACGCCGGCGGCGACGCGACCGGGGCCGAGGTGCAGCGCGCGCTGGTCGCCGCGGTCAAGGCGCACCCGCGGATCAGGCTGGTCGAGCACGCCCTGGTCCTGGACCTGCTGCGCACCGCCGACGGACGTGCGGCGGGCGTGACGCTGCACGTGCTCGGCGAGGGCACCGAGGACGGCGTCGGCTCGGTGCACGCGCGCGCGGTCGTGCTCGCCACGGGCGGCATGGGCCAGGTGTTCTCCAGCACCACCAACCCGTCGGTCTCGACCGGCGACGGCGTCGCGCTCGCCCTGCGCGCGGGCGCCGCCGTCAGCGACCTGGAGTTCGTGCAGTTCCACCCCACGTCGCTCTACCTCGGCCCCGGGGCGACGGGTCAGCAGCCGCTGGTGTCGGAGGCGATGCGCGGCGAGGGCGCGTTCCTCGTCGACGCGCAGGGGCGCCGCATCCTCACCACGGCCGACCACCCGCTGGCCGACCTCGCCCCTCGCGACGTCGTCGCGAAGGCCATCACCCGCCGGATGCTGGAGCAGTCGGTGGACCACGTGCTGCTCGACGCGCGCCACCTCGGCGAGGAGCTCCTGCTGCAGCGCTTCCCGACCATCGTGGCCCGCTGCCGCGAGGCGGGGATCGACCCGGTCACCGAGCCGGTCCCGGTCGCACCTGCTGCGCACTACGCCTCGGGCGGCGTCCGCACCGACCTGCACGGCCGCACCGACGTCCCCGGCCTCTACGCCTGCGGCGAGGTCGCCTGCACCGGCGTGCACGGCGCGAACCGCCTGGCCTCCAACAGCCTGCTCGAGGGGCTGGTCTTCGCCGCCCGCATCGGCGCGGACCTCGAGCGGTCGCTGCCGCCGCAGGGCGAGCCCGTCCTCGGACCGGCCGAGACGGTGCTGCTCGACCCGTCCGTGCGCGACGAGCTGGGCGCCGCGATGACGACCGGCGCGGGCGTCCTGCGCAGCGCCGGCTCGCTCGCCCGCGACCTCCGCGGCGCTGCTCGAGCTGGGCGCCCGTACCTCCGCCGCGCCCGGCCCGGCGGCCTGGGAGGCGACCGACCTGCACCTCGTGGCGACCGCGCTGGTCGCCGCCGCCGCGCGTCGCGAGGAGACGCGGGGCGCGCACTGGCGCGAGGACTGCCCCGACGCCTCCGACGCCTGGCTCGGCCACCTCGTCACCACCCTGACCGGCACCTCCTTCGAGCCCCTGGAGAGCGCGTGACCCTGCGTCCGCAGACCGTCGAGGCCCTCGACGGCGTCGACCCGGCGTACGTCGAGGACCTGGTCCGCCGGGCCGTCGCCGAGGACCTCGCCGGCGGGGTCGACGTCACCAGCACCGCGACGGTCCCGCTCGAGCTCGTCGGCACCGCCGCCTTCGTGCCCCGGCAGGACGGCGTGGTGGCCGGTCTGGGCGCCGCGCTCGCGGTGCTCGACGTCGTGCTCGGCGACCGGCTCGAGGTCGCCCGCGTCGGGCACGACGGCGAGCGGGCCCGAGCAGGGGAGGCGGTGCTCGAGGTCGCCGGCCCGGTGCGGCTGCTGCTGACCGCGGAGCGCACGGCGCTCAACCTGCTGTGCCACCTGTCCGGCGTCGCGACGCTCACCCGGGCCTGGGTCGACGCCGTCGACGGCACCGGGGCGCGCATCCGCGACACCCGCAAGACCACCCCCGGCCTGCGTGCGCTGGAGAAGGCAGCGGTGCGCGCCGGCGGCGGCGTCAACCACCGGATGTCGCTGTCGGACGCCGCCCTGGTCAAGGACAACCACGTCGTCGCCGCAGGCGGGGTGGCGGCGGCGTTCGAGGCGGTGCGCCGCGCCTACCCGGGGCTGCCGGTGGAGGTCGAGTGCGACACCGTCGAGCAGGTCGCGCGAGGTGCTGGAGGCGGGGGCCGACCTCGTGCTGCTCGACAACATGCCGCCGGAGCTGCTGCGCGAGTGCGTGCGGCTGTGCCGCGAGCGGGGCGTGCTCACCGAGGCCTCGGGCGGGCTCACCCTGGACGTCGCGCACGAGGTCGCCGCCACCGGCGTCGACTTCCTCGCCGTCGGCGCGCTCACCCACTCGGCCCCGGTGCTCGACCTCGGGCTCGACCTGCGAACGGACTCCTGATGCTGCTCACCGTCGACGTCGGCAACACCAACATCGTGCTGGGGCTGTTCGACGGGGACCACCTGTTCGAGAGCTACCGCATCAAGACCGACCACGCGGGTCACCGCCGACGAGCTGGCGCTGCTGTTCCGCGGGCTGCTCTCGGAGCACCCGTCGCCCGACGGCGTCGCCGTCTGCTCGACGGTGCCGAGCGTGCTCGACGAGCTGCGCCGGATGTTCGACCGCTACTTCTCCGACGTGCCGACCGTCGTCGTCGGCCCGGGCGTGAAGACCGGCGTGCCGCTGCTCTACGACAACCCGCGCGAGGTCGGCCCCGACCGCGTCGTCAACACGCTCGCGGCGCACACGCTCTACGGCGGCCCGGCCGTCGTCGTCGACTTCGGCACGTCCACCAACTTCGACGTCGTCAGCGCCAAGGGCGAGTTCCTCGGCGGCGCCCTCGCGCCGGGCATCGAGATCTCCGTCGACGCGCTCGCAGCGCGCGCCGCGCGGCTGTTCAAGGTCGAGCTGGTCGAGCCGCGCTCGGTCATCGGCAAGACGACCGCGGAGGCGCTGCAGTCCGGCCTGCTGTACGGCTTCGCCGGCCAGGTGGACGGCATGGTCCGCCGCATCACCGACGAGCTCGGGGAGCGGCCGGTCGTGCTCGCGACCGGCGGCCTGTCGCACCTGATGTTCACGGTGTGCGAGACGCTCGACCACCACGAGCCCGACCTGACGCTGCTCGGCCTGCGGCTGGTCTACGAGCGCAACCGGTAGTCCTTGACAGGCCGCCGCCCGCGGATCAGCGTGCCGTCACGGCTCGGGTCCGGGCGGGCCCGCCGTGGGGGAGACCGGCATGAGCGTGGACTACGCGGCCGTCACCGGCCGCCAGCAGCAGGTGTGGAGCATGGGGGACTACGGCCGCGTCGGCAGCCTGCTCGGCTGGCTCGGCGAGACCCTGGTGCACGAGCTGGACGTGCACGCGCTGGAGCGCGTGCTCGACGTCGCGGCCGGCAACGGCAACGCCAGCCTGCCCGCGCTCCGGCGCTTCGCCGACGTGCTGGCGACCGACTACGTGCCGGCGCTGCTCGACGAGGCGCAGGCCCGCGCCCGCGCCGACGGCCTGGGCCTGCGGACGCAGGTCGCCGACGCGCAGGCGCTGCCGTTCGAGGACGGCCAGTTCGACGTCGTCATGTCGACCATCGGCGCGATGTTCGCCCCGGACCAGGACGCGGTGGCGCGCGAGATGGCCCGGGTGTGCCGCTCCGGCGGTCGGATCGGGATGGCCAACTGGACGCCCGACAGCCTGGTGGGCGACATGTTCCGCACCATCGGCGCACGGGTGCCGCCGCCGCAGGGCCTGCGGCCGGCGGTGGCCTGGGGCGACCCGGAGCGCGTGCACGAGCTGCTGGGCCCGTTCTGCTCCGACCTGCAGACGGCCCGCCGCACCTGCCCGTGGCGCTTCCCGTCCTCGCGCGCGTGCCTGGACTGGTTCCGCACCTGGTACGGCCCGACCGTGGCCGCGTTCGCCGCCGTCGGCCGCGAGGGGCAGGAGGAGCTCGGCGACGACCTGGTGCGCGTCTTCGACAGCCACAACACCACCGACGACGGCACTCTCGCGGTCGACGTCGCCTACCTCGAGGTCATCGCCCGGCGGGCCTGAGGCGCACCTGCCGGCTCACTAGTCTGGCGGGCGTGACCGCGACCCCGCCGCCCCCGCCTGAGGACGACCTGCCCGAGCAGGTGCGCGTGCGGCGGGAGAAGTACGACCGGCTGCTGGCCGGCGGCACGCCGCCCTACCCGCTGGGCGCGCCGCGCACCGCGACGCTGGCCGAGGTGCGCGCCCGGCACGGCGATCTCGAGGTCGACACCGCGTCCGGCGAGGTCGTGAGCGTCACCGGCCGCGTCGTGCTCAGCCGCACCGGCGGCAAGCTCTGCTTCGCCACCCTGCAGGAGGGGGACGCGCAGCTGCAGGTGATGGTGAGCCTGGACGGCGTCGGCGAGGAGCGGCTCGCGGCGTGGAAGTCCGACGTCGACCTCGGCGACCACGTCGGCGTGACCGGCGAGGTCATCAGCAGCCGGCGCGGCGAGCTCAGCGTCCTCGCGAAGGAGTGGGTGCTCACCAGCAAGGCGCTGCGCCCGCTGCCCGACAAGCACCACGGGCTCACCGACCCCGAGCTGCGCATCCGGCAGCGCTACGTCGACCTCGTCGTCAACGCCGACAGCCGGCGCATGGTGCGCGACCGGGCGACCGTCGTGCGGGCGGTGCGCGACGTGCTGCACGGCCACGACTTCGTCGAGGTCGAGACGCCGGTGCTGCAGACCGTGCACGGCGGCGCTGCCGCCCGCCCGTTCTCCACGCACCTCAACGCGCTCGACCTCGACATGACGCTGCGCATCGCGCTCGAGCTCTACCTCAAGCGGCTCGTCGTCGGCGGCGTCGACAAGGTCTTCGAGATCGGGCGCATCTTCCGCAACGAGGGGGTGGACTCGACGCACTCGCCGGAGTTCACGATGCTCGAGTTCTACGAGGCGTACGGCGACTACGACACCGTCGCCGACCTCACGCGCGAGATGGTCCTCGAGGCCGCGCGCCGGACCGGCCGTACGACCGTGCCCGACGGGCAGGGCGGCGAGATCGACCTGGAGCAGCCGTGGCGCAGCGCGACGCTGCACGCGCTGGTGTCGGACGCGGTCGGCGAGACCGTCGACGCCGGCACCCCGCTGGAGCGCGTCGTCGCGCTCGCCGCGGAGCACGACGTCGCCCTCCAGGACGGCTGGGACGCCGGCGAGGTCGTGCTGGAGCTGTACGAGAAGCTCGTCGAGCACACCCTGCTGCAGCCGACCTTCGTCCGCGACTACCCGGTCAGCGCGCGCCCGCTCGCCCGCGACCACCGCGACGACCCGCGGCTGGCCGAGGCGTGGGACCTCGTCGTCGCCGGCACCGAGCTGGCCACCGGCTACTCCGAGCTCGTCGACCCGGTGGAGCAGCGCCGGCGCCTGACGGAGCAGAGCGCCAAGGCGGCCGGTGGCGACCCCGAGGCCATGCAGCTCGACGAGGACTTCCTGCGCGCGCTCGAGCACGGGATGCCCCCGACGGGTGGGCAGGGCATGGGCATCGACCGGCTGGTCATGCTGCTCACCGGCTCGCCGATCCGCGAGACGATCCTGTTCCCGCTGGTGCGTCCCACCCCGAACGGGTGACGCGCGGGACCTAGGGCGCTGGCGCCGGCCTCCTCGGCCGCGCAGGCTCGGGAGCGCCGGAGGAGGTGCTCGCGATGCCCGTGCCCGCCCCGCTGGACCCGCCGCAGGTGGTCCTCCGGACGGGGGCCGGCGGCCCGGTGGCGGCGACGCCGCGCCGTCCCCTGCGCGACCTGCTCGACGAACCGCCCCAGACCTGACCGAGCACCACCCGAGGAGGAGCCATGCACGCACTCGTCTACCACGGCCCCGGCCAGAAGAGCTGGGAGGAGGTGCCCGACCCGCAGCTGCAGGACGACACCGACGCGATCGTGCGGGTGGACGCCGTCACCATCTGCGGCACCGACCTGCACATCCTCAAGGGCGACGTCCCCGCCGTCACCGACGGCCGGGTCCTCGGCCACGAGGCGGTCGGCACGGTGCAGTCCGTCGGCTCCGGCGTGAAGAACGTGGAGGTCGGCGACAAGGTGCTGGTCTCGTGCATCACCGCCTGCGGCACGTGCGAGTACTGCCGGCAGGGCAGCTACGGGCAGTGCCTCGGCGGCGGCGGCTGGATCCTCGGCCACCTCATCGACGGGACGCAGGCGGAGCTGGTGCGAGTGCCGTTCGCCGACACCGCGACCCACCCGGCCCCGCCCGGGGTGCCCGACGAGCATCGCCGCGATGGCCATGGGCCTGGGCGTCGTCTTCGGGCTGATCGGCATCGCCCTCCGGACGATCGGGACGTCCGCGACCGTCTGAGCGCAGCGCACGACCCCGGTGGCCGGGCCTCGACCTCGAGGTCCGGCCACCGGCCTGTCCGCGTCAGTCGGGGGTGATGTCGCGCCGGCTCAGCAGCACCGCCCCGAGACCGGCCGCCGCGAGGCCGAGCAGCACCAGGACGCCGGCGGAGACCGGTGCGAAGGCGTCGTCGGGCGGGCGCGGCAGCCAGCGGAACGGCGACAGCCCGAGGACCGCGCCGGGCAGGTCGAGCAGGGGTCCGACGAGGTCGAGCAGGTAGGCGACGACCGCCAGGCCGAGCGGGACGCCGACCGTCAGCCGGGGCGCCGCACCCAGCACCAGGACGGCCAGGCCGGTGAAGAGCACGAGCACCGGGAGCGTGGCCAGCAGCGGCCAGACCGCCTGCCCCGCCGTCAGGCCCGCGCTCGTCAGGGTCGAGCCGACCCAGATGCCCAGCCCGGCGGCGAGTGCGGTCGAGTGCGCCCCCGGCGACGGTGAGCCCGGCCCCGGTCGCCAGCCAGGTCGTGCGGTGCAGCGGGCGCACGAGCAGGTGGTCCAGCCGGCCGGAGCCCTCCTCCGCGCGCAGGGCGCCGACCCGCCAGACGGACTGGAGGACGAAGGCCAGCGCGAGGCTGACCGCCAGCAGGCTGACGAAGCCCTCGACGGGCGAGGACAGGTCGATGCCGAGCTCCTCGAGGGTGCGCCGGTAGTCGTCGTCGGTCTCGAGCAGGCCGGCCACCGCGCCGACCAGCGAGCCCATGACCACGCCCATCAGCGCCGCGCCCAGCACCCACGCCGTCAGCACGCCCGCCCCGAGCCGCCAGGCGAAGCCGAGCTGGCTGCCCAGCAGGGCCGTCCGCGGTCGGCGCCGGTCCCGCCCGGCCAGCCGCGCCGCGCCGTCGTCGCGCCGGCGCCGCTCGGCCGCAGACAGGCCGACCAGCGCGACGGGGACCAGGAGCAGCGGCAGCAGGCGCGGCCACCGGTCGCTGGAGAACGGCTCGAGCCGGTCCAGCCACCCGAACGGCGTGAGGGCCAGCAGCCACGACGACGCGTCGTCGCGGTTGCCGAGCATCCGCAGGACGAAGCCCAGCCCGAGCAGCAGGCTGCCGGCGCCGATGGCCCGCCGCCGCACGTCGAGCAGCTGCGACGCGAGCGCCCCGAGCCCCACGGCCGTCGCCCCGACGCCGGCCAGCCCGGCACCGAGCAGCAGCGACCCGATCGGGGGGAGCCCGAGCAGGAGCAGCACCAGCGCGACCACCGCGCCGTACGCGGTGACGACCGCGAGCAGCACGCCGACCTGCACGAGCAGCAGCCGGACGGGGGAGACGGGTCGGGCCAGCACCACCTCAGAGCGGCCGCTGTCCTCCTCGGCCCGCAGCAGCCGGGTGGTCGCCAGCAGCGCCCAGACGCCGACGACGAGCGCGAGGAACCACCCGGCGTCCCAGACGACGAAGCCGCCCGTGGTGTCGACGGCGCGCGGGACGCCCTGCAGCGCCCGGACCGCGGGGGAGTCCGCCAGCGAGGCGAGCTGCTGGCGGGACTCCTGGTCGGGGTAGGTCTGCTCGTAGCTGACCACCTCCACCAGGGCGTAGAGCGCGCCGGCGAGGCAGAGCAGCAGCCCCCCTCGGCGGACCAGCCGCAGCGGCAGCCGGACGAGCGCGCTCACCCCTGCTCGCCGTAGTAGCTGAGGAAGACCTCCTCGAGGTGGCGCTCGCGGGTCCGCAGGGAGGTCACCGGCGCTGCGGCCAGCGCGGCCAGCAGCGGTCCGGGCGGTCCGGACTGCGCGACGCGCAGCCCGCCCTCCACCGCCGTCACCGACACCACACCGGGCACGCCGTCCAGCTGCGGAGCGGGTCCCGCGAGCTGCACGTCGTACACGGTCGTGCTCTGCGCGCGCAGCGCGTCCAGCGTCGCGACCTCCACCAGCCGGCCGCTGCGCAGGATGGCCACCCGGCCGCAGACGTCCTCGACCTCGTCGAGCATGTGGGAGGACAGGAAGACGGTCTGGCCGCGCTCGGCCGCCTCCCGCACGACGGCCTTGAACTCCTCCATCTTCAGCGGGTCCAGCCCGGAGGTCGGCTCGTCGAGCAGCAGCACGTCCGGCCGGGTCATGAGCGCGGCGACCAGGGCCACCTTCTGGCGGTTGCCCTTGCTGTACGAGCGGGTGCGCCGGTCGACGTCGAGCTCGAAGCGCTCGACCAGCTCGTCCCGGTAGGCCGGATCGACGCCGCCGGACAGCCCGCCCAGGAGCGCGAGCACCTCCGCGCCGGTCATCTGCGGCCACAGCGCGACGTCGCCCGGGCAGTAGCCGAGGTGCCGGTGCGCCCGCTCGACGTCCGAGACGGGGATGCCCAGCACCTGCGCCGTGCCGGCGGTCGGCCGGGCCAGGCCGAGCAGCAGCCGGATCGTCGTCGACTTCCCGGCGCCGTTCGGGCCGAGGAAGCCGAAGACCTCGCCGCGCTGCACCTCGAGGTCGAGCCCGTCCAGGGCGACCACCTCGCCGTAGTGCTTGGTCAGGCCCTGCGTGCTGATCGCCGGTGCGTCCACGTGCGCCCTCCTCGGTCCGGGCGCAGTGTGCCGCGCTGGGTAGGGGTCGGGCCATGACCGACTCCCGCACGTCCCGCATCGTCGAGGTGCTGACCGAGGCCTTCGGCGGCCTGGCCGAGGCCGACCCCGTCGCCGTCCGCCGCAAGTACCGCAAGATGGCGGCCGACCCGTTCGCCTTCTACCGGGGCAGCGCGCCGCTGTTCTACGCCGACGTCGTCGAGCGCGAGGACCAGTGGGCCGACGAGCGCACCCGCCGGGTGTGGATCCAGGGCGACCTGCACGCCGAGAACTTCGGCACGTACATGGACGGCGCCGGGCACCTCGTCTTCGACGTCAACGACTTCGACGAGGCCTACCTCGGGCACTTCACCTGGGACCTGCAGCGGCTGGTCGCCAGCGTCGCGCTGCTGGGCTGGACCAAGGCGCTGTCCGACGAGGACATCACCGCGCTGGTCGGCGACCACGCTGCGCGCCTACCTCGACCAGGTGCACCAGTTCGTCGACAGCGACCGCGACCACGAGTGGTCGCTGCGGCTCGGCACCGCGACGGGGGCGGTGCGCGCCGCGCTCGTGCAGGCGCAGCTGTCGACCCGGATCGGGCTGCTGGAGAGCAAGACCGTCGTCGACCACTACGAGCGGCGCTTCCGCGGACGGCTCGCACGTGCGCCGGCTCGAGGACGACGAGCGCGCGGCCGTCGAGGAGGCCTACGCCGCGCTACCTCGAGACGATCCCGGAGTCCAAGTCGCTGGGCTCGATCAGCTACGTGCTCAAGGACGTCGTCGGCGCCAGCGGGTTCGGCATCGGCAGCGCCGGGCTGCCTGCGTACAACCTGCTGGTCGAGGGGCACACCGAGGCGCTGGAGAACGACGTCGTGCTGTCGATGAAGCAGGGCGAACGTGCCGGCGGTCAGCCGCGTCGTGGACGACCCCGGCTGCGAGGCGGCCTTCGAGCACCAGGGCCACCGCACGGCCCTGAGCCAGCGCGCGCTGCAGGCGCACGCCGACCCGTGGCTGGGCTGGACCGAGCTCGACGGCACCGGCTTCGTCGTGCAGGAGCTCAGCCCGTACTCCGCCGACCTCGACTGGTCGGCGCTCACCGAGCCGGACGAGATCGCGCGAGGTGCTCGAGCAGCTGGGCCGGGCCACGGCCAAGGTGCACTGCGTCTCCGACGAGGACGACGAGCACCCCGCTGGTCGACTTCCAGGTCGAGGACGCCGTCGTGGCGGTCGTCGGCGGGCGCGAGGACGAGTTCGTCGCCGACCTCACCGACGTTCGCGCATGTCCTACGCCGCAGAAGGTGCGCGAGGACCACCGCCTGTTCGTCGACGCCTTTCGCGCGGGGCAGCTTCCAGCTGGACGTGTGACGGCCGCTTCCTTTGCCTTTCTCGCACATTCCTGCTTTCCTTTTCCCGGAAGCATTTCTCCGGAGAAGGCAGAACCGAATGGCGCAGAAGGTCCAGGTCATGCTCGTGTGCGACCTGCACGAGGACGAGGTCGAGGGCGTGGAGACGGTCGCCTTCGGCCTCGACGGCTCCTCCTACGAGATCGACGTCTGCGAGGAGCACGCCGCCGAGCTGCGCGACGCCTTCGCCCGCTACGTCGGCGCGGCCCGCCGGGCCGGCCGCTCCGGCGGCGGCGCCCCGGCCCGCCGGTCCGCGCGCGGCCGTCCCGCCCGGCGCCGTCGGGCAGCGACCGCGAGCGCGTCCAGGCGATCCGCGAGTGGGCCCGCACGCACGGCCACGAGGTCAGCGAGCGCGGCCGGCTGTCGGCCACCGTCATCGAGGCGTACGAGGCGGCGCACTAGCCGCAGGCGCTCCACCGCCGTCAGGCACGCCGAGCCCGTCCCGCCACCCGGCGGGGCGGGCTCTCGGCCGTCTGGCGGGTTTCGCTCCTGGCGTACGCGGGAGGGAACGCACACCCTCTCCAGGAGGTTGGACGGGAGGTCGGCAACGACACGCAAGGCCTGGCCGGCACCGCCGGCGAGGAGCCCGGTCCACGGCTGCACCGCTCACCCGACGGAGGCGGTCAGCCGGGGCTAGTGTGCGGAGGACGAGGCGTCGTCGTCCCCGCCCCGTGAGGAGCGAGTCCATGTTCGAGCGTTTCACCGACCGAGCCCGTCGGGTGGTCGTCCTGGCCCAGGAAGAGGCCCGGATGCTCAACCACAACTACATCGGGACCGAGCACATCCTGCTCGGCCTGATCCACGAGGGCGAGGGCGTCGCCGCGAAGGCGCTCGAGTCCCTCGGCATCTCGCTCGAGGGCGTCCGCAACCAGGTCGAGGAGATCATCGGCCAGGGCCAGCAGGCGCCGAGCGGGCACATCCCCTTCACGCCGCGCGCCAAGAAGGTGCTCGAGCTCTCGCTGCGCGAGGCCCTGCAGCTCGGCCACAACTACATCGGCACCGAGCACATCCTGCTCGGCCTCATCCGCGAGGGCGAGGGCGTCGCCGCCCAGGTGCTGGTCAAGCTCGGCGCCGACCTCAACCGGGTCCGCCAGCAGGTCATCCAGCTGCTGTCAGCGGCTACCAGGGCAAGGAGTCCGCCACCGCCGGCGGCCCCGCCGAGGGCACCCCGTCGACGTCGCTGGTGCTCGACCAGTTCGGCCGCAACCTCACCCAGGCGGCGCGCGAGTCCAAGCTCGACCCGGTCATCGGGCGCGAGAAGGAGATCGAGCGCGTCATGCAGGTGCTGTCGCGCCGCACCAAGAACAACCCCGTGCTCATCGGCGAGCCCGGCGTCGGCAAGACCGCCGTCGTCGAGGGCCTGGCGCAGGCGATCGTCAAGGGCGAGGTCCCGGAGACGCTCAAGGACAAGCAGCTCTACACCCTCGACCTCGGCGCGCTGGTCGCCGGCTCCCGCTACCGCGGTGACTTCGAGGAGCGCCTGAAGAAGGTGCTCAAGGAGATCCGCACCCGCGGCGACATCATCCTGTTCATCGACGAGCTCCACACCCTCGTCGGCGCGGGTGCCGCCGAGGGCGCCATCGACGCCGCCAGCATCCTCAAGCCGATGCTGGCCCGCGGCGAGCTGCAGACCATCGGCGCGACGACGCTCGACGAGTACCGCAAGCACCTGGAGAAGGACGCCGCGCTCGAGCGCCGCTTCCAGCCGATCCAGGTCGGCGAGCCGTCGCTGGCGCACACCATCGAGATCCTCAAGGGCCTGCGCGACCGCTACGAGGCGCACCACCGCGTCTCGATCACCGACGGCGCGCTGGTCGCCGCGGCCACGCTGGCCGACCGCTACATCTCCGACCGGTTCCTGCCGGACAAGGCGATCGACCTCATCGACGAGGCCGGCTCGCGCATGCGCATCAAGCCGCATGACCGCGCCGCCGGACCTGCGCGAGTTCGACGAGCGCATCGCCAACGTCCGTCGCGACAAGGAGTCCGCGATCGACGCGCAGGACTTCGAGAAGGCCGCGTCCCTCCGCGACAAGGAGAAGACGCTGCTCGGCGAGAAGGCCCAGCGCGAGAAGGAGTGGAAGGCCGGCGACATGGACGTCGTCGCCGAGGTCGACGACGAGCAGATCGCCGAGGTCCTCGCGATCTGGACCGGCATCCCGGTCTTCAAGCTGACCGAGGAGGAGACCGCCCGCCTGCTGCGCATGGAGGACGAGCTCCACAAGCGCGTCATCGGCCAGGAGCAGGCCATCAAGGCCGTCTCCCAGGCGATCCGCCGCACCCGCGCCGGCCTCAAGGACCCCAAGCGCCCCGGTGGCTCGTTCATCTTCGCCGGCCCGTCCGGCGTCGGGAAGACCGAGCTGTCCAAGACGCTCGCCGAGTTCCTGTTCGGCGACGAGGACAGCCTGATCCTGCTCGACATGAGCGAGTTCATGGAGAAGCACACCGTCTCCCGCCTCGTCGGCTCGCCCCCCGGCTACGTCGGCTACGAGGAGGGCGGCCAGCTCACCGAGAAGGTGCGGCGCAAGCCGTTCTCGGTGGTGCTGTTCGACGAGGTCGAGAAGGCGCACCCGGACGTGTTCAACACGCTCCTGCAGATCCTCGAGGACGGTCGCCTGACCGATTCCCAGGGCCGCGTCGTGGACTTCAAGAACACCGTGCTCATCATGACGAGCAACCTCGGCACCCGGGACATCTCCAAGGGCTTCAACCTCGGTTTCCAGAAGGACAACGACACCACCGGTGCCTACGAGCGCATGAAGACGAAGGTGCAGGACGAGCTCAAGCAGCACTTCCGGCCCGAGTTCCTCAACCGCATCGACGACATCGTGGTGTTCCACCAGCTGTCCGAGCCGGAGATCCTGCAGATCGTCGACCTCATGCTCGCCCGCCTCGACGGCCAGCTGCGCAACAAGGACATGGGCCTCGAGGTCACCGTGCCGGCCAAGAAGCTGCTGGCCAAGAAGGGCTACGACCCGGTCCTCGGCGCCCGGCCGCTGCGCCGCACCATCCAGCGCGAGCTGGAGGACCAGCTGTCCGAGCAGATCCTCTTCGGCACCCTGACGGCCGGCAACATCGTCGTGGTCGACGTCGAGGGCGAGGGCGACGAGGCGACGTTCGTCTTCCGCGGCGAGCCCAAGCCGGTGGACGTCCCCGACGCCCCGCCGGTCGACCTGGCCGGCGGCCCCGCCGGTCCGGCCGGCCCCAGCGCCGGCAACCCGCCCGCCTCCGAGGCCGGCTAGCCCGACCCGCACGTCCCGCCAGGGGCGGTCCCCCGTACGCCGGGTGGCCGCCCCTGCGGCGTGCGCGGGGTACCTGCGGCTGATCGTCCCCTCCTGCGAACTCCGGCCGCGTGTCGCCGTGCACGAGGGGAGATCGCGCCCGGGTGAGCCCACCGCTGCGCGATCTTCCCCTCGTACGGGCTCGTGTCGCGTGTCGCGGTGCGCGAGGGGAAGATCGCGTCCGGGTGGGCCCGGGCGCGGATGCCGACGGATCGTCAGGCGGGGAGGGCGTACGTGCCGTCGGGCAGGGGGTCGACCAGGCCGTCGGCGACCAGGCCGTCCAGCGCGCGCGCCCGCTGGACCGGCTCGTCCCAGACCTGCGGCGAGCAGGCCGGCGCTCGACCGGGCCGGGCGCGTCGCGCAGGACCGCCATGCAGCCGGCCGCGCACCTGCCGGTCGGTGCCGGCGTAGCCCTGCGGCCGCTTCACCGGGGCGTCGAGCGGCGGGCAGCCCGGCGGCCCGCCAGGCGCAGCGTCGCGCGCACCGGGCAGACCGGGCAGCGCGGGGCCCGGGCGGTGCACACCAGCGCGCCCAGCTCCATCAGCGCGACCGAGCGCGGTGGCGGCGGCCTCGGGGTCGTGCGGGCAGCAGCGCCTCGACCAGCGCCAGGTCGCGCGCGGCGTACGGCGGCGTCGGCCACGCCCTCGACGGCGCGGGCGACGACCCGCCGCACGTTGGTGTCGACCACCGGCACCCGCTGCCGGTGCGCGAAGGCCGCGACCGCCCGCGCGGTGTAGTCGCCGACGCCCGGGCAGCGCGAGCAGCTCCTCGACGGTCGCGCGGCAGCTCGCCGCCGTGCCGGTCGACGACGGCGACCGCGGCGGCGTGCAGGCGCAGCGCCCGGCGCGGGTAGCCCAGCCGGCCCCACATGCGCACCGCCTCGCCGGGGGCGTCGGCGGCCAGCGCCGCGGGGGTCGGCCAGCGCTCGAGCCAGGCGGCCGCACGGCTCGAGGACCCGGGCCACCGGCGTCTGCTGCAGCATCACCTCGCTGACCAGGACCGCCCAGGGGTCGACGCCCGGTCGGCGCCAGGGCAGGTCGCGCGCCGCGCGGCGTACCAGGCGGTCACGAGCGTCGACGAGCGGGCACGGCACCCGCGCGAGGCGCTAGCGCTCGCGCGCGATGGCCTCTGCACTGGCGGCCGGTGGGTCCCGAGCCCGCGTCGACGTACTGGCTCCGCCGTGCCTGGTCGTCGCCGCCGTGCTGGTCCTGCTGGCGCTGCTCGTGCCCCTGGTCACCGGTGGCGGTGACGACCCGGACACCCTCGCCGGCGGCCCGACGCCCGCAGCCGTCGGCCGACGCGACGCCGTCGCCCACGCGTCGGCGGACCCCTCCGCGTCGCCGAGCGCGTCGCCGACGCCCGAGCACGGCCGCCGCCTGCGCGCCCACGGCGCTCGAGGTCGAGCCCGCCGCCGGCGAGGACAGCTACGCCGTCGGCGCCAGCCCGCGGCTGTCGCTCTCGATCACCAACACCGGGACCGCGCCGTGCACCGCGCGACCTCGGTCAGGCGCCGGTCGAGCTGACGGTGACCTCCGGGCGACGACCGGATCTGGTCCAGCGACGACTGCGCACCCGGGGGCGACCCGCGACGTCGTGACCCTCGAGCCGGACGAGCCGGTGGTGCAGAGCGTCACCTGGGACGGCCGCCGCTCGCTGCCCGGCTGCGCGGGCGACAAGGCCGCGGCCCAGCCCGGCACCTACCGCGTCAGCGGCCGGGTCGGCGACCTGCGCGTCGACGGCGGCTCCTTCCGCTCACCGGCTGAGCCCGGGCCGACCGCCCCGACGAGCCTCAAGCAGCCCGTCCGGCCCGCCGACACTCCTCCTGCCGGAACCCCTCGCACCGGCAGGTCAGGAGTGCGACAGGTGCCCGACGACCACGCGCGCGGTCCTGCGAGCCCGCCCCGCCGCAGCCTCCCGCCGGAGGCCCTGGCCGGTCTGCGCGAGGCCTTCGCCGGTGAGGTCGCCCAGCGGCTGCCTCGCCTGCTCGACGCTGCTCGACGGACCCCCCGGCCCGGACGCCGCTGCGCGACGCCCACGCCCTCGGCAGCAGCGCCGTCGTCGTCGGCGAGGCCGACGCCTCCCGCACCGCCCGCGCGCTCGAGGCCGAGCTCGGCGCGGCGGCGCGGACCCGGCTCGGCTGGCGGTCCTGGTCCGCCGAGCTGACCGACCAGCTCGGCGCCTGGGTGCCGGCGTGATCCCGGACCAGCCCTGCCCGGTCCCGGTCGTCGTCGTCGACGACTCCGCGGTGCAGCGCCGCTTCCTGCGCGCCGCCGTCGAGGCCGAGCGGCGACTTCACCGTCGTCGGCGAGGCGCGCAACGGCAAGGAGGCCGTCGCGCTCGTCGAGCGGCTGCGGCCGGCCGCCGTCCTCATGGACCTCGACCTGCCGGTGATGAGCGGCATCGAGGCGATCGAGCGGATCATGAGCGCGCACGCCGACGCCGATCCTGGTCTACAGCGCCTTCGTCGCCGGCGACGAACAGCGAGAACGCCCTCGAGGCGCTGGCCGCCGGTGCCGTCGACGTGCTCGCCAAGCCCGGCCCCGACGACACCGGCACCCTCGAGGAGTACGCCGCCGCGCTGCGCCGCAAGCTGCGCGTCGCCGCGCGGGTCCGCGTCATCACCCACCCGCGCGGCCGGCTGCGGTCGCAGGGGCTGACCGGCGCGGCGCCGTCGCTCGGCGCCGCCACGCCCGCCGCCGACCGCTCGCCCCGGCGCCGGACCCGGACCCGGAGCGGCCGCGGCTCGGTGCGCCTGGTCGCGATCGGCGCCTCGACCGGCGGGCCGCAGGCGCTGCTGACGCTGCTCGGCGCAGCTGCCCGCCGACCTCGAGCAGGCCGTCCTCGTCGTCCAGCACATGGCCGAGGGCTTCATCCCGGCCTGGCGTCCTGGCTCGACGGCCTCGTCCCGATGCCGGTCGTCGTCGGCGAGCGAGCGGCCGGCGCCTGGTGCCCGGCACGTCACCATCGCCCCGAGCGGCGGCAACCTGCTCGTGCAGGACGACCGGCTGCGCGTGCTCTGCACCCCGCCGGAGCCCGGTCAGTTCCACGTGCCCGGGCATCGACGCGACGCTTCGAGAGCGTCGCGCAGGCGCTCGGCCCGGACGCCGTCGGCGTGCTGCTCACCGGCATGGGCCGCGACGGCGCCGCCGGGCTGCTGTCCATGCGCGAGCGCGGCGCGCTGACCCTCGGCCAGGACGAGGCGACCAGCGCGGTCTACGGCATGCCGGCCGCTGCCCACGCCCTGGGCGCCGTGGAGCACCAGCTGCCGCTCGAGCGGATCGGACCGGCCGTGCTGACCGCCGTCGGCCGGGCGCTGGCGTGAGCGCCACCCGCGTCGTGCTCGACGACGCCGACTTCGCCCGGCTGCGGCTGCTGCTGTCGCGCTCGGCCGGCCTGGTCTTCGACGAGTCCCGGCGCGACTCGCTCGGCTACTCCATCGGCGAGCGGCTGCGCGCGACCGGCATCGCCACCGTCCCGGAGTACCTCGACCTGGTCAGCGCCGCCGGCTCGCCGGAGCGGCAGCGGCTGCTCGACGAGGTGACGATCCAGGAGACGCACTTCTTCCGGAACCCGCCGCAGATGCGGGCGCTGCGCGACGCACGTGCTGCCCGAGCTGCTGCGGCACGCCGACGGCCGAGCGGCCGCCGGCTGCGGATCTGGAGCGCCGGCTGCTCCACCGGCGAGGAGCCGTACACGTCGCGATGATGCTGCGCGAGCTGCTGCCCGAGCACCGCCGGCTGGGACGTCAAGGTGCTCGCCACCGACATCTCCGAGGGCGCCCTCGACGCCGCCCGCGCCGCGATCTACGGCGCCGCGCGCCGTCCAGCTGGCCAGCCCGGCCGAGGTCGCACCGCTTCTTCGTCGCGCAGCGGCGACGGGCGGTACGAGGTGCGCGCCGGAGGTGCGCGAGCTGGTCGAGCTGCGCCACCACAACCTCGTGCTCGACCCGCCGCCCGGCCGACGGGCTCGACCTCGTGCTGTGCCGCAACGTGACGATCTACTTCAGCCGGGACACCACCCGCGCGCTCATGGGCCGGCTGCACGGCGCCCTGCGCGACGGCGGCTACCTGTTCCTCGGCCACTCCGAGACGCTCTGGCAGGTCAGCGAGGAGTTCCGGCTGGTCGCGCTCGGCACCGGCGACGCGGCCGCCTACGTCTACCGGCGCCTCGACGAGCCGGCCGCCGACCGCCGCGCGGTGCTGCCGGACCGGCGGACGCTGCAGGAGCTCCCGCTGGCCGTCGAGCGGCGCACCGCCGACCGCCGCGCCCCCGACTGCTCGGCGGCGAGCAGAGCGCCGTCGTCCCCCAGCAGGCACCGCCGGTGCCCGCGCCCGCCGTCCCCGCCGTGCGCGACGGCCCTCGCCCAGGGGCGGTACGAGGAGGCCGCGCGGCTGGCGCGCCTGGCCGGTGACGCCGAGCCGCTGCGCGCCGAGGTGCACTACCTGCTCGGCCTCGCGCTGGTCGACCAGGGGCTGGACGCCGAGGCGCTGCCGGCCCTGCGCCGGGCGGTCTACCTGGACCCCGAGGACGGCCTGGCGCACTTCCTGCTCGCCGGCGCGCTGGCCCGCTGCGGCGACCGCGCTGCCGCCGCCCGCGAGTACCGCGCCGCGGCGCAGGACGCTCACCCGGGCCCAGCACCGACGACGACGCCCCCGAGCTGGGCGGGCGCAGCGCGCGCGAGCTGGCCGCGCTGTGCGCCACGCTCGAGGGCCAGCTGTCGGGAGGAGCGGGCATGAGCGGCCTGGTGACCTTCCGGCTCGGCGAGCGGGAGTACGCCACGCCCCTGGCCGACGTCCGCGAGGTGGTCCGGCTGGAGGGCCTGGCCGACCTGCCGGGCATGGCCGCCGCCGCTGGCCGGCGTGCTCGACCTGCGCGGCACCGCGCTGCCCGTGCTCGACCTGCGCCGCGGCCCGGTCGAGGGGGCGCGCGGTGACGTGCTGGTGCTCGAGCGCGGCAGCGCCGACGGCCGGGACGGGCTCGTCGACGGCAGCACCGTCGGCGTGGCCGTCGACCAGGTGCGCGCGGTGGTCGACGAGGGCGACCTGCCGCCGGCCGGCGCCGCGGCCGAACCGGGCGTGCTGCCGGCCTACGTCGTCGAGGTCCTGCGCGGTCCGGCCGGCGTGGTCTTCCTCGTCGACCTCGCCCGCATGGTCGACAGCGCCCGCACCCCGACCTGATCCCGTACGCCACCGCCGTACCGCCCTTGCGTCCTGCAGGCTGAGCGCAGGGCCTCGCCGCTGAGCAGGACGCAACGCGGGGGACAGCCGGGCCGCCACCGCTTGCGTCCTGCGGGCCGGACATGCGCGCGGCCTGCTCAGCAGGACGCAAGCGCAGCGAGCGCGAGCGGCGCTAGACGTACCGCTCGAGGATGGAGCTCTCGGCCAGCCGGGACAGCCCCTCGCGGACCGAGCGGGCGCGGGTCTCGCCGACGCCCTCGACCGCCTGCAGGTCGTCGATCCCGGCGGCGAGCAGCTTCTGCAGCCCGCCGAAGTGCTCGACCAGCCGGTCGACGACCAGCCCGGGCAGCCGCGGCACCTTGGCCAGCAGCCGGTAGCCGCGCGGGCTGACGGCGGTCTCGAGCGCGTCGGTGCCGTACGGGAAGCCGACGGCCTTGGCGACCAGCTGCAGGTCGAGCAGCTCGGCGGCCGACAGGCTGTCGAGCTCGGCCATCGCGTCCTCGAGCCGGCGCGTCTTGCGGCCGGTGCCGGTGACGAGGTAGTCGCGCACGACGAGCTCGCGCTCGCCGTCGACGCCGGCCATCAGCTCGTCGAGCTGCAGGGACAGCAGCCGCCCGTCGGTGCCGAGCTCGACGACGTAGCCCTCGATCTCGGTCGCGATGCGGCGCACCATCTCGAGCCGCTGGCTCACCGCCATGGCGTCGCGGACCGTGACCAGGTCCTCGATCTCGAGCGCGGACAGCGTGCCGGCCACCTCGTCGAGCCGGAGCTTGTAGCGCTCGAGCGTCGCCAGCGCCTGGTTCGCGCGGGACAGGATCGAGGCGGAGTCGTCCAGGACGTAGCGCAGGCCGTCGACGTAGAGCGCGATGATCCGCATCGACTGGCTGACCGAGATCACCGGGTTGCCGGTCTGCTTCGCGACGCGCTCGGCGGTGCGGTGCCGGGTGCCGGTCTCCTCGGTCGGGATCGACGGGTCGGGCACCAGCTGCACGCTGGCGCGCACGATCTTGGACAGGTCACCGGTGACGACGACCGCGCCGTCCATCTTGGACAGCTCGCGCAGCCGCTGCGCGGAGAAGTCCACGTCGAGCTCGAAGCCGCCGGTGGACAGCGCGTCGACGCCCTTGTCCTGGCCGAGCACGATCAGCGCGCCGGTGTTGCCGCGCAGGATCCGCTCGAGGCCGTCGCGCAGGGCGGTGCCGGGGGCGACCTTGGCCAGCGTGGAGCGCAGCAGGTCGTCGCTGCTCGCCACCCGCGGTCCTCCGATCCACTAGCCCGTACGGCGGAGTGTAGGGAGCCGCCGACGTCCTCCGCTGCCCCGCACGGCGGCGCGGCGTGTCCGGGTCCTAGCGGGCGTAGGACGCGAGCGCCTCGAGGGCCCGCACGAGGTGCTCGAGCTCGACGACGGCGGTGCCCTCCGGCACCGACGTCAGGCGCTTGCGCGAGCCCGGCGGGACGAGGATCTTGCGGTAGCCCAGCCGGGCCGCCTCGGCGACCCGCTGCTGGAGCTGGCCGACGGGGCGGACGTCACCGGACAGCGCCACCTCGCCGATCACGGCGATGTCGGCCGGCATCGCGACGTCGAGCCGCGCCGAGGCCACGGCCAGGCAGACCGCGAGGTCGGTCGCCGGGTCGGTGAGCCGGGCGCCGCCGACGGTGGCCACGAAGACGTCGCGGTCCAGCGACGAAGCCGGCCGCCCGCTCGGTGACGGCCAGCAGCATGGCGATCCGGGAGGTGTCCAGGCCGGTGACGCCCCGGCGGGGGTTGGGCGAGGACTGCGCGGCGACGAGCGCCTGCACCTCGGCGGGCACGGCGCGGCGGCCGTCGACCGCGACCGCGACCGCGGTGCCGGGCACCGGGACGTCGCGGTGGCTGCGGAACAGCTCGGACGGGTCGGCCACCTCGCGCAGCCCGTCGTCGCACTGCTCGAAGCAGACGACCTCGTCGGCCGGGCCGTAGCGGTTCTTGACCGCGCGCAGGAGCCGCAGCGAGGTGTGCTTGTCGCCCTCGAAGGTGAGCACCGTGTCGACCATGTGCTCGAGCGCGCGCGGGCCCGCGACGCTGTTCTCCCGCGTCGACTGGCCGATCATCAGCAGCGGCATCCGGCGCGACTTGGCCACCCGCACCAGCACCTGGGCGACCTCCTGCACCTGCGCCATGCCGCCGGCGCGGCCGTCGACCGCCGACGAGGCGATCGCCTGCACGCTGTCGACGACCAGCAGCACGGGGTCGTGGGCCTCCACGTGGCCGAGCAGCGCGCCGAGGTCGGTCTCCTCGGCGAGCAGGACGCCTGGCGCCACCGCGCCGATCCGCCGGGCCCGGACGCTGATCTGCTCGACGCTCTCCTCGCCCGAGACGTAGAGGACGTTGGCCGTCTGGTTGCGCAGCGCCATCGTGTGGGCGACGTGGTTGAGCAGCGTCGACTTGCCGCAGCCCGGCTCGCCGGCCAGCAGCACGACCTGCCCGGCGACCAGCCCGCCGCCCAGCACCCGGTCGAACTCCGCGAGGCCGGTGAGCTCGCGCGGCACGCGCTGCTCGACGACCTGCGCGAGCGGGCGGGCGGGGTGCTCCGGCACGGAGCCGACCGAGCCCGACCGGAGGCCGGGCAGCGCGCGGACCGCGCGGCGCCTCGACGATCGAGCCCCACGCCTGGCACTGCGGGCACTGGCCGACCCACTTCGCGACGGTGGCGCCGCACTCGCCGCAGCGGTGGGCAGGGCGGTCCCGTCGGGCAGTGCTGCTGGCGGCCATGGTCGGACGCTAGCCGCGCGCTGCGACAGCGCGGCGGCGCCGCACCGGACCTGGGGACGGAGGGCCTAGCCCTCCGACTCCTCGCCCTCGCCGCCCTCGGTGTCGTGGCCGCCGGCCGGGCCCTGCAGGGCCGGCTCCTCGCCGCCCTCCTCGTACTCGCCGGTGTAGATGTCGCGGTCGTTCTCGCCGGTCAGGGCGACGGGGACGAGGATCTCGGCGCTGCCGTTGTCGGCGAAGCGCAGCGTCATCTCGACGTACTCGCCGGTGCGGACCTCGCGGGTCAGGCCCCGCAGCTCGAGCGTGGCCGTGCTGCCGGTGGAGCCCAGGCCGGGCACCTCGAGCTCGCCCTCCTCGCCGTCGACGAGCACGACGACCTCCTCGGCGGCGTCGGAGGTGACCTCGACCAGGCGGTCGTCCTCCGGCGTGACGCTGGTGACCGTGAGGGTGACCGTGGCGTCGTCACCCTCCTCGTGGACCTCGCCGCTGGACGGCGGCTCGATCGGCACGTTGCGGATCGCGAGCGAGCCCACCGCGGTGTCGGTCGAGCCGGCCTGGTTGCGCTCCTGGTAGGTCTGCGCGTCCAGGCTGGCGCCGCAGGCGGACAGGCTCACGACGGCGGTGCCCGCGAGCGAGCGCGGTGACCAGGCGGGAGTGGCTCACGGAGTGGCTCCTCGGGCGAGAAGGGGGAGGTCTGCGGCGATGTCGGACGGCCGCACACCCCCCGGGTAGAGGACCGGCAGGCGGTCCGAGGTGTCGAAGGCGAAGATCACGTTGGCGTGGCCCACACCGTATCCAAGCGGACCGGCGTGCGTGTGGGGGGCCGTGCCCGGCTTGTGCTCGTGCGCGTCGGGCTGCCCGGGCAGCGTGGGGATCGGTCCCTCCCGGCCGGCCGGCGCGATGCCGGTCGCTTCCTGCGCGGCGTCCACCTCCGCCTGGCGTGCCCACCAGCCCGACGTAGTCCTCCGAGAAGCCGTCCAGCCAGCGGCGCAGCACCTGCGGGCGTGTCCCGCTCGGGGTCGGTCGTGACGAAGACCACCTCGACGTCGTCGCGCAGGTCGGCCGGCGTGGACCGCAGGGCCGCGGCGATGTCGGCCATCGCCGTCGGGCACTCGTCCGGGCAGTTCGTGTAGCCGAAGTACAGCAGCGTCGGCCGGCCCTGCGGTCTCGGCCACGAAGTCGTACGCGGGCACCGGCCGTCGTGCGCAGCACGAAGTCCGGCCGCCCGGGCACCGGCTGCGGCTCCACGCCGTGGAAGGCCGCCGCCGCCGCCGCCACCGGAGCCGCGGCGGTCGAGGACGTGCCGGCGCACCCGGTCAGGACGAGGCCGGCGCACAGCGCGCCGAGCAGGGGGCGGACGGACATGCCCCCATCCTCTCAGGCGGGCAGCAGGACGTCTCCGCGGGCGACGAGCAGCCCGACGCTCAGCACGGCCACGACGATCGCCGCCCGGAACGCGTCCCGCGACCCGGCGACCCGCGCGCGCCACAGCCCCCACGCCGTCGCGGCCGCCGCTCCGGCCACGGCGACGACCGCCAGCACCCCCGGCCGGCCGGGGCCGAGCGGCCAGCAGCGCCGCGGCGGCGAGCAGCAGCCCGGCCGCGACCGCCGCCGACCGCCGGGCGCCCGAGCCGGTGCGGCAGCCCGCGGACCCCCGTCGCCAGGTCCTCGTCGAGGTCGGGCAGCACGTTCACGAGGTGGGCGCCGACGCCCAGCAGCGCGCCGGCCGCGGTCGCCCACCACGGGGCGACCCGGCCGTCGTCGGCAGCGCCAGCGTGACGATCGAGGGCACCGCGCCGAAGGAGAAGGCGTACGGCACCCAGGACCACGGCGTCGACTTCAGCCGGACGTTGTACGCCCAGGCCGCCGCGACCGCCGCCAGGTGCAGCAGCCCGGCCCGCAGGCCCAGGGCGAGCGACAGCGGGACGCAGGCCGCGGCCGCCACGAGCGCGGCCGCCCGCACCGTCCCGACGGCCAGCTCGCCGCGCGCGACCGGCTTGTCGGTGCGTCCGGTCCGGACGTCGCGGGCCGCGTCGACCCAGTCGTTGCTCCAGCCCACGGACAGCTGCCCGCGTGAGGAAGGCGGCGCCGACGAGCAGCGCCCGCCCGCCGAGCCCGGCGGACGCGGCCAGGGCGACGGACAGCGCGGTGACGGCGGCGGTCGGCTCGGGGTGGCAGGCCCGGACCAGGGCACCGGCGGAGGTCACCCGAGCAGTCTCCCGGGTGGCGCGACAGACTGTGCCGGTGACCGCCGTCCGCCCGCTCAACGACCCCGGTCAGTACGACGACCTCGTCGACACATGGTGGGACCCGCGGGGCGGCTTCGCGATGCTGCACTGGATCGCCGAGGCGCGCGCCCGCGCTGGTCCCGGACGCGGTGCGCGAGGGCAGCCTGCTGCTCGACCTCGCCTGCGGCGGCGGCCTGCTCGCCCCGCACGTCGAGGGCAAGGGGCACCGGCACGTCGGGCTCGACCTGTCGCCGACCGCGCTGCCCGTCGCGCGGGAGCACGGCGTGCTGCCGGTGCGCGGCGACGTCCTGCGGCTGCCCTTCGCCGACGAGGTCGCCGACGTCGTCGTGGCGGGGGAGGTGCTCGAGCACGTCGCCGAGCCGCTGGAGCTGCTGGCCGAGGCCTGCCGGGTCCTGCGACCCGGCGGCACCCTCGTGATCGACACGATCGCCGACACCTGGTGGGGGCGCTTCTCCTCCGTCACCGTCGCGCGAGCGGCTGCCGGCCGGCCCGCCGAAGCGGCTGCACGACCCGGCGCTGTTCGTCGACCGGTGCGCCCTGCTCGCCGGGGCCGAGCGGTGCGGCGTGCGCCTCGTGCTGTCCGGACTGCGGCCGAGCGCCCTCGACTACCTCGCCTGGCTCGTGGGCAGGAGGGGCGGGGTCCGCATGCTCCCGACCCGCTCCACCGCCGGCCTGTTCCAGGCCGTGCGGCCGCAAGGAGCCGCCCCCAGCCCGCCCCCAGCCCCGAGAGGGAGACCCGCCTGATGGACGCCGCCCTCACCGGAGCCGCGCACGCCCTGCCCGCCCCGATGGACCAGCAGGCACCTGTGGGACGGCTTCTTCCGCGACCACTACGCCGACGCCCGCCTGGCCCGCAGGGTGTGGGAGCACTCCGCGATCACGACCCGGCGCGGCGTCGTCGACCCGACCAGCGAGGACATCAGCACCTGGGGCACCGCGGCCCGGATGCAGCGCTTCCTGGCCGAGGCGATGCCGCTGGGCAAGGAGGCCGTCGGCGGCGCGCTCGCCGACGCCGGGCTCGACCCCGCCGACGTGGGGCTGTTCACGGTCGTCTCCTGCACCGGCTACGTCACGCCGGGCCTGGACATCCTGCTGGCCCGCGACCTGGGCATGACCGACTCCGTGCAGCGGCTGCACATCGGCCACATGGGCTGCTACGCAGCACTTCCCGGACTCGGCGCGACGGCCGACTTCGTCGCTGCCCGGCAGCGCCCGGCGGTGATGCTGTGCCTGGAGCTGACCAGCCTGCACGTCCAGCCGACCACCGAGACCGCGCGCAGCGGGTCGCCCACGTCGGAGGACCTCCAGCAGATGGTGGCCCACGCGCTGTTCAGCGACGCGGCAGCGGCCGTCGTGCTCGAGCCGGGCAGCGCGCGGGGCATGGAGGTCGTCGACGTCGTCGCGCGCACCGACCACGCCACCTCCGACCACATGACCTGGGACGTCACGGACCTCGGCTTCAAGATGGGCCTGTCGCCCTCGGTGCCGGACGTGCTGGCCAAGCACGCCAAGCCGGTCGTCGAGGAGCTGCTGGGCCGGCACGGCCTGGCCGTCGGCGACGTCGACGGCTGGGCGGTCCACCCCGGCGGGCGCAGGATCGTCGAGGTGGTCGGCGAGGTCCTCGAGCTGCCCGAGCACCTGCTCGCCCCGTCGTACGACGTGCTGCGCGACGTGGGCAACTGCTCGAGCGCGACGGTGCTGCTGGTGCTCGAGCGGCTGGCCGAGACGGTGGACGTCCCGGCCGGCGGCACGGTCGTCGCGATGGCCTTCGGACCCGGCCTCACGCTGTACGCCGCACTGCTCCGCCGTCGCGGCTGAGGGTGCTGCAGCACCTCCGAGGGCCGATCTGTCAAGGGGTCGCACGCGCCTCTGACCTGCGACGACGCCCCGGCCGCCGCCGTCGCCCGGTGTTATCCTCTTGGAGGCGAGAGGGGCTACACACACATGACGTTCGCAGTCGGCGAGACCGTCGTCTACCCGCACCACGGGGCCGCGCTCATCGAGGCCATCGAGACCCGCACCATCAAGGGCGAGGACAAGATCTACCTGGTCCTCAAGGTCGCCCAGGGCGACCTGACCGTCCGCGTCCCGGCGGACAACGCCGAGATCGTCGGCGTCCGCGACGTCGTCGGCCAGGCCGGTCTCGACAAGGTCTTCGAGGTGCTCCGCGCACCCGCGGTCGAGGAGCCGACCAACTGGTCGCGCCGCTACAAGGCCAACCTCGAGAAGCTCGCCTCCGGCGACATCAACAAGGTCGGCGAGGTCGTCCGCGACCTCTGGCGCCGTGACAAGGAGCGGGGCCTGTCGGCCGGCGAGAAGCGCATGCTCTCCAAGGCCCGCCAGATCCTCGTCAGCGAGCTCGCGCTCGCCGAGGGCACCAACGAGGACAAGGCCGAGGCCATCCTCGACGAGGTCCTCGCCTCCTAGCGGGGGCGACGACCCCATGAGCACGAGCACGGGCCCGGACCAGGGCCTCCCCAGCGGAGGCCCCGGTCCGGGCCCGTCGCACGTGCCGGCCTCCCAGCGCACCCGCGAGCCGCGCACGCCGTACGCCGTGCTCGAGGCGCTGCGGTTGCTGGTCGTGGTGTTCTTCGCCGGCGCGGGCTACCAGATCGGCTCGTCGATCGACGCCGACCGGCCCGGTCCTCGGCGCGCTGAACGGCACGGCCGTCGGGCTCGTCCTGGGGTCGGGCTTCGGCTACGTGCTCGGCGGCATCGTGGGGCGGCGGACCGCGGCGACCGCCGAGACCGCCCGCACCCGGCTGCGCGACGTCTCGGCCGAGCAGCTCGTGGCGGGTGCGCTCGGCGTCGTGGGCGGCGTGCTGGTCGGCGCGGGCGTGGCGTGGCCGGTGTTCTTCCTGCCGCAGGCCTACCTCGCCTTCCCGCTGTTCGGCTTCGTCGTGCTGGTGCTGGCCTACCTGGGCTCCCAGCTCGCGATGAGCAAGCGCGAGGGCGTGCTGGCCCTGTTCGGCGAGCGTGCGGGGCTCGCACCGCGCTCGCTGCCGGCCGCCGCGCTGCCGCGCGTCATCGACACGTCGGTGGCGATCGACGGGCGCGTGCTCGACGTCGTGCGCGCCGGCTTCCTGCACGGCACCGTGCTGGTGCCGTCGCCCGTGCTCGCGGAGCTGCAGGGCCTGGCCGACGCCGGCGACGACCTGCGCCGCTCCCGCGGCCGCCGCGGGCTCGAGGTCCTCGAGGCGCTCAAGCGCGAGGAGGGCGTCGACGTCGAGGTGCTCGACCTCGACGTGCCGGGCGTCCACGAGGTCGACGCCAAGCTCGTCCGGATCTGCCTGGACCGCGACGCCGCGCTGCTCACCCTCGACACCAACCTGGCCAAGGCCGCCTCGCTCGCCGGGGTCCAGGTGCTCAACCTGCACGCGCTGTCGCTGGCGATGCGCCCCCCGGTCGCCGCCGGCGACGACGTGCCCGTGCTGCTGCTCAAGGCCGGCAAGGAGGCCGGGCAGGCCGTCGGCTACCTCGACGACGGCTCGATGGTCGTGGTCGAGGGCGGTCGTGCCCGGCTCGGCCAGGAGGTGCCGGTGCGGGTCACGAGCGTGCTCACCACGGCCAACGGCCGGCTCGTCTTCGGCCGCCCCGCCGACGCCGACGAGCCGCAGCCGCGGGCCACCCGCACCCCGCGCGCCGTGCCCGCCCGACCGTCGCCGGCCGCGGTGCCGCCGCGGGCCACCTCGCGTCGCGCTCCCTGACGTGACCGCTGCTCCCGTCGGCGTGCTCGTGCCGGCCGCGGGCCTGGGCGTGCGCCTCGGGCCAGGCGCGCCCAAGGCGCTGCGCGAGCTGGCCGGCGAGCCGCTGCTCGTCCACGCCGTGCGCGGGCTGCGCGCCGCCCCGTCGGTCGGGCCGGTCGTCGTCGCTGCCACCGACGTGCCTCTGGTCGCAGGAGCTGCTCCGGCCGTACGACGTCGTGGTCGTCGCGGGAGGAGCCGAGCGGCAGGACAGCGTCCGGCTGGCGCTGGAGGCGCTGGACCCCGCCGTCGAGCTGGTGCTCGTCCACGACGCCGCGCGCTGCCTGACGCCGCCGGAGCTGGTCGAGGCGGTCGTGGCCGAGCTGCGCGCCGGCGCCGAGGCGGTCGTCCCGGTGCTGCCGGTCGCCGACACGGTGAAGTCCGTCGACGGCGCCACGGTGGTCGCGACGCTGGACCGCACGTCGCTGCGCGCGGTGCAGACCCCCCAGGGCTTCGCCCGGGCGGTGCTCGCGCGGGCCCACGCCGCCGGGCTGCCCGCCGCGACCGACGACGCCGGGCTGGTCGAGCTCTGCGGCGGGACCGTCCGCACCGTCCCCGGTTCCGAGGAGGCCTTCAAGGTGACCCGTCCGATCGACCTGCTGCTCGCCGAGGCCGTGCTGGCGGCCCGCTCGTGAGGGTCGGCATCGGCACCGACGTGCACCCCTTCGAGGCCGGCCGGCCCTGCTGGGTCGCCGGGCTCCTGTGGGAGGGCGTGGACGGGCTGGCCGGGCACTCGGACGGCGACGTGGCCGCGCACGCCGCCTGCGACGCCCTGCTGTCGGCCGCGGGCCTCGGCGACCTCGGGTCGAACTACGGCACCAGCGAGCCGCAGTGGAAGGGCGCCTCGGGCGCCGCCCTGCTGGCCGAGACCCGGCGGCGGGTCGAGGCCGCGGGCTTCGTGCTCGGCAACGTCGCGGTGCAGGTGGTCGGCAACGCCCCGCGCCTCGGCCCGCGCAGGGAGGAGGCGCAGGCCGCACTGTCCGACGTGCTCGGCTGCCCGGTCAGCGTCAGCGCCACCACGACCGACGGACTGGGTCTCACCGGACGCGGCGAGGGCTTGGCCGCGATCGCCACCGCGCTGGTCCTCCCCGCCTAGCCACGGGCGGGTCGCTGCGTCCGAGACCGCGCCGGTGCGGAGCCCTCCGTACGGTCTCGTGGGGGTCCGGAACCGCATGGAGGGCTCCACTCCCGGGGCACCGGCGACGGGCGGAGGGTCGCGTACGGTCCGACGGCGGCGCGAAGCCGTACGGAGGGCTCCACACGGGCGGAGACCGGGGCCGGGAGGTGCAGCCGTGGGCGACGACCACGCGGCCCTGCACGCCGCCAACCTCGCGGCCCTGCAGGAGGTGCTCGCCCGCGCCGGCGGCTGGCCGTTCGAGCGCGGGAACGGCTGGGTGGCGGCGGACGCGGCCGCGGCGACGCGCTTCTTCTCCTTCACGGTCCTGACGCGCGACGGCGCCCAGCCCGCCGCGACGGTCTACGACGGGCGGCCCGGTCCGAGCGGATGGGTCGTCATGGACCTGTGGGGCCGCCCGGCAGACGGGGAGACCCGGCACCCGGTGCTGATGCGACGGGACCCCGCGCCGCTGCCACCGGCCGATGCGCGCGTGGTCGTCGCCCGCACCCCGGCCCAGCTCGCTGCTGCAGAGCGGGCACTCGCCTCCGGGCTCGAGGCACCGGGCCTGGCCGGCGTGCTCGGGCCCGGCCTGCTGGACGAGCCGGTGGCCTGCGCCTACGACCGGAGCGGACAGGCCGTGTCCGTGGCCTTCGACGACGGGGCGACGCTGGGCGTCTACCTCGTCGGCACCGCAGCAGCGGCGCGCGGCAGGGGGCTCGGCACGGCTGTCACGGCTGCGTCCTTGGGCGCCCTCGCGCCACGGCCCGCGCTGCTCACCGCGACCACCATGGGACGGCCGGTCGTACGAGCGGCTGGGCTTCCGGGTGGTCGGCCGGGCGACGATGCGGCTGCGCGAGCGGGAGGCGTAGGGGCGCGCGGCGGTAGCCTCCACCGGTGTGACCCTGCGCCTGCACGACACCGCGACCCGCGGCGTCGAGCCCCTCGAGCCGCTGCACCCCGGCCGGGTGGGCGTCTACGTGTGCGGGCCGACGGTCCAGGCCACGCCGCACGTCGGGCACCTGCGCAGCGCCATCGCGCTCGACGTCCTGCACCGCTGGCTGCTCGAGAGCGGCCTCGAGGTGCTCTTCGTCCGCAACGTCACCGACGTCGACGACAAGATCATCCACGACGCCAGCCACGACGACGAGCCGTGGTGGGCGCTGGCCACGCGCATGGAACGCGCCTTCACGCAGCGCGTACGACGCGGTGCAGGTGCTGCCGCCGACGGCGACGCCGCGGGTCACCGGCTCGATCCCGAGCATCACCGCGCTGGTCGAGCGGATCGTCGAGCGCGGCCACGCCTACGAGTCCGGCGGCGACGTCTACCTGTCGGTGCGCACCGTCGAGGGCTACGGCGCGCTGTCCGGCCAGGACCCCGAGCAGCTGCGGGCGTCGGAGAAGGCCGTGGCGCACGGCCACACCGGCGAGAAGCGCGACCCGCTGGACTTCGCGCTGTGGAAGGCCGCCAAGCCGGGCGAGCCGTCCTGGCCGTCGCCGTGGGGGCCGGGCCGGCCGGGCTGGCACATCGAGTGCTCGGCGATGGCGGTGGACCACCTCGGCGAGGAGTTCGACCTGCACGCCGGCGGCGCTGGACCTGGTCTTCCCGCACCACGAGAACGAGGTCGCGCAGTCCCGCTGCGCCGGCCACCCCTTCGCGCGGCACTGGCTGCACCACGGCCTGGTCACCGTCGCGGGCGGCGGCGGCGAGAAGATGAGCAAGAGCCTGGGCAACTCGACGACCGTCGAGGACGTGCTGCAGACCGTCCGGCCGCAGGTCCTGCGCTACGCGCTCGGCGCCGGCCACTACCGCTCGCAGCTCGAGTGGTCGTCGCAGGCCGTCGCCGACGCGGAGGCGGCGTACGGCCGGATCGAGACGTTCGTGCGCAACGCGGGCGAGGCCGTCGACGGCGTCGAGCCGGGCGAGCCGGCCGTCGCGTGGGAGGACTTCGCGGCGGCGCTCGACGACGACCTCGGCGTCCCGCAGGCGCTGGCCGTCGTGCACTCCGGCGTGCGCGCGGGCAACGGGCTGCTGGCCAGCCGTGACCTGCCGGCGCTGGCCGCGACCCTGGCGGTCGTACGACGGATGCTGCGCGTGCTGGCCCTCGACCCGGTCGAGCAGTGGCCGGAGACCGGCGGGACGCAGCTGACCGGCGTCGTCGACGCCCTGGTGCAGATCGCTCTGGAGGCGCGGGCCGACGCCCGCGCCCGCAAGGACTGGGAGCGGGCCGACGCGGTCCGCGACTCGCTCAAGGCCTCGGGCATCGTGCTCGAGGACACGATGGTCGACGGTGTCCCCGGCGTCCGGTGGAGGCTGGCATGACCGGGAAGCAGCGCGGCGGCGGTGGCGGCGGAGTCGCCAAGGGCGGCCAGGGCGGCCGCGGGGCCAAGCCCGGCTCGCACCGCAAGGGCGCAGCCGTCGGCTCCGGCGGCCAGGGCCGCAAGAAGCTCCAGGGCCGCGGCCCGACGCCGCCGGCCGAGGCGCGCACCAAGCACCCGGCTGCCCGCAAGGCCGCTGCGGCCGCGCGGCGGGCGCGAGCGGGGCGGGGCCAACCCGGCCAGCGGCACCCGTCCCGTCGACCGGGGTGCGGGTCCGCGCGGGCCGCGCGGGAAGAGCGGAGCCGACGCCCCCGAGACCGTGGTCGGCCGCAACCCGGTGGTCGAGGCGCTGCGCGCCAAGGTGCCGGCCACCGCGCTCTACGTCGTCACCGACCTCGACGCCGACGAGCGCGTGACCGAGGCCGTCGCCCTGGCCGGCAAGGCGCGCCTCGCGCTTATGGAGGTCAGCCGGGCCGAGCTGGACCGGATGACCGGCCGGGCGCTGCACCAGGGGCTCGCGCTCCAGGTCCCGCCCTACACCTACCTGCACCCCGACGACCTGCTGCAGAAGGCGCTGGCCTCCGACGCGCCCGCTGATCGTCGCGCTCGACGGCGTGACCGACCCGCGCAACCTCGGTGCGGTCGTGCGCTCGGCCGCGGCCTTCGGCGCGCAGGGCGTGCTCGTCCCCGAGCGGCGCAGCGCCGGCATGACCGCCGCGGCCTGGCGCACCAGCGCCGGCGCGGCCGCCCGGCTGCCGGTCGCCCGCTGCACCAACCTGGCGCGCACCCTCAAGGAGTACCGCGAGGCGGGCCTGTTCGTGGCGGGCCTCGCGATGGACGGCTCGGTCTCGCCTGGACGACCTCGAGCTGGCCACCGAGCCGCTCGTGCTCGTCGTCGGCTCCGAGGGCGACGGGATGGGCCGGCTGGTCGAGCAGACCTGCGACGTGACGGTCTCGATCCCGATGGCGGACGGCAACGAGTCGCTCAACGCGGGCATCGCCGCAGCCGTCGTGCTGGCCGAGGTGGCGCGCCGCCGCCGTACGGCCTGACGGCCCCGCACCCCGGCCCCGCACCCGACCCCGCACGTCATGCGCGACTCGTGACGCGCTGCTACCGCTGCTGGAGATCCACGGCGTACGGTGGCGCGCGTCGGGCGCCCTGGCCGGCGCCCCGCGCGGACCAGGACCCGTCCGCGCCGGCCCCCTCCCGGTGCGAGCCGAGACCCCTGGACGGCACGTGAGCGAAGACCGCGCCCAGCCGGTGCTGTCCGCCGTGCCCACGTCCGCCGTCCTCACCGCCTGCCCCGACGGGACCATCACCTCCTGGTCGTCCGGTGCGCAGCGGATGTACGGCTGGACCGCCGACGAGGTGCTCGGCCGGCCGATGGTCCTGCTCGTGCCGGACGACCGGCGCGAGGAGTTCGAGCAGCTCGAGCAGCGGCTGCTGGCAGGCGAGCCGCTGGAGAGCATCGACACGGTGCGGCAGGCCAAGGACGGCAGTCGGCTCGAGGTCGAGCTGCACGTGATGGTCCTGCGCGACGACGCCGGCCGGATCACCGGCACGGTGCGGGTGCACCACGACCGCGCGCCGCTGCGCCGGGCGCAGGAGGCGCTGCTGGCTGCCGAGCGCGGGCTCGGTGAGGGCTTCGTCGCGTCTCCGGTGGCGCAGGCCCGACTGCGCCCGGACGGCGTCGTGCTGGCGGTCAACCCGGCGATGGAGCAGCTGCTGGGGGTGCCGGCCGAGGTGCTGGTCGGGATGGACGGCCTGTCGATGATCGCGGCAGGCGAGCAGGCGGAGTCGGCGGACGTGCTCACCCGGCTGGCCGCCGGCGACGGCCACTTCGAGCAGCGCGAGCTCACGCTCGGCTCGTCGGCCGGCGGCACTCGCCGGGTGCTCGCCACCACCACGACCCTCAGCGACGGTGGGCGGGTCGTGGCCCTGCACACCTCGCTCCAGGACGTCACGGCGCTGCGCGCGGCGCAGGAGCGCGAGCGGGCCGAGGCGACGCGCTTCGAGGCCCTCGTGCAGTCGATGCCCGTGGCGGTCTGGACCTTCGACCGCGACGGGATCTGCACCAGCTCGCGGGGAGCGGCGCTGAGCAGCCTCGGCCTGGCCGACGAGGAGCTGGTCGGCACGGACCTGCTCCAGCGCGACCGCGACGACCCCGAGCCCCTCGGGGCGACGCAGGCCACCCTCGCTGGAGGGTCGAGCACGCTGCGCCGCAGCGTCGGCGGCCGGGACTGGGAGTCGCACTTCCGCCCTCTGCGCGACGAGAGCGGTCAGGTGGTGGGCGGCATCGGCATCGCCGTCGACGTCACCGAGCGGGCGGTCGCCGAGCGGGAGGTCGCCGCCGGCGCAGCGCGGCTGCGGGCGCTGCTGCGCAACGCCGACGACGTCGTCATCGTGCTCGACGTCCGGGGCAGGCTGCTGTGGGTGAGCCCGGCGATCACCCGCGTCTTCGGCCACGCCGAGTCCGCCTTGCTCCAGCGGTCGGCGTACGACCTCAACCCGCCCGAGGACCGTCCGGTCATCCGCGCCGGCTGGGACCGGGTCGCGCGCACGCCGGGCGGGACCACGTCGTACACCGTGCGCGTGCGGCACGCCGACGGCGACTACCGGTGGACCGACCAGGTGCTCACCAACCTGCTGCACGACCCGGACATCGGGGGGTCGTCGTCAACGTCCGCGACGTCACCTCGCACCGCGCCGCCGAGCAGGAGGTGCAGCGACTCGCCCTGCACGACCGGCTCACCGGGCTGGCCAACCGGGCGCTGCTGCTCGACCGCACCGAGCAGGCGGTCACCGCCGGCCGGCGCACGGGCGAGCAGACCGGCCTGGTCGTCGTCGACGTGGTGGGGATGACGGCGGTCAACGACCTCGTGGGGCAGGCGGGCGGCGACGTCGTGCTGCGGGCGGTCGGGGAGCGGCTGGCCTCGGCGGTGCTCGGCGGCGACAGCGTCGCGCGGCTGGGCGCTGACGACTTCGCCGTCCTGGTCGAGGACGTCGCCTCCGGCGAGGACCTGCGCGCCCGCGCGTCGACGCTGGTGGAGGCCATCCAGGGCGAGGTGGTCGTCGACGGCGTGACCGTCCCTGTGGTCCTGCGCGCCGGCTCGGCGATGACGCCGGCCGGTGATGCGGGTGCGCTCCTGGCCGCGGCCGAGCGCAGCCTGGCCGGCACCACCAGCCGTCTCGTGACGGTCGAGTCGGCCTCGGTCGACGAGGACGCCCAGCGCACCGCCGAGGCCGTGGCCGAGCTGCGCGCCGCGATCGAGGACGGGCAGCTGCGGCTGCACTTCCAGCCGCTGGTGAGCCTGGGCGACGGCGAGGTCGTCGGCTGCGAGGGGCTGGTCCGCTGGCAGCACCCCGACCGCGGCCTGCTCCCGCCCGGCGACTTCATCCCGCTGGCGGAGTCCTCCGGGCTGGTCGTGCCGCTCGGCGCGTGGGTCCTGCGCGCGGCCTGCGCCCAGGCCTCGGCGTGGCACGCGCGGGGCCTGCCGTACGCCGTCGGGGCCAACCTGTCGCCGCGGCAGCTGGTGGGCGGCGACGTCGTGGCGCTGGTGCGCGACCTGCTGGCGGAGTACTCGCTGCCGGCCGACCGGCTCGTCCTCGAGGTCACCGAGAGCACGCTGATGGACGACCCCCACGCGCCGCAGGTGCTGGCCGCACTGAGCGCGCTCGGGGTGCACCTGGCGCTGGACGACTTCGGGACCGGCTACTCCTCGCTGACCTACCTCAAGCGCTTCCCCGTGGACGCCATCAAGATCGACCGGTCCTTCGTCTCCGGCCTCGGCCGCGACGCCGACGACGAGGCGATCGTCGCGTCGGTGGTCAGCCTGGCCCGAGCGATCGGCAAGACGGTCGTCGCGGAGGGCGTCGAGACCCCGGCGCAGCTGGCCGCGCTGCGGGCGCTCGGGGTCGACCAGGCGCAGGGCTTCCTCTGGTCCCCGGCGCGGTCCGCGCACGACCTGGAGGCGTGGCTGGCCGGGCGGCCCACCGCGCCGCTCCCGGTCGCCGAGCCCCCCGCGCCGGTGCGGGCCGCCCGCTGGGAGCCGGCGGGGGAGGACGAGCACCGGATCCTGGCCCTGCACGCCGAGGGCGCCTCGCTGCACACCATCGCGGCGGCGCTCAACCGCGACGGCCGGCGCACCCCGCGCGGGCCGCGCTGGACGACGCGGACCGTCGCCCGCGTGGTCGCCTCCCGCGCCGCACCGGCTAGGACCCCGGTCGACGGGTAGGGCCAGCAGCAGCCACGACGAGGAGGACCCTGTGGACCTGGACAGCGCGCTCGGCGGCGACCTGCGGGCGGTCGTGGAGCTGGCCGCCCAGGCCCCCTCGGTCCACAACACCCAGCCCTGGCGCTTCACCTGGGACGGCCGGGCGCTGTCGCTGTACGACGACGCCGCGCGCGCTCTGCCCGTCCTGGACCCGACCGGCCGCGAGCGGGTGCTCAGCTGCGGCTGCGCGCTGCAGCACGCGCGGCTGGCGCTGACCGACCTCGGGCACGCGCACCGGGTCGACCTGCTGCCCGACCCGTCCGACGAGCACCTGCTGGCCCGCGTGACGGTCGAGGGCGAGGTCGTGCCCGACGAGCTCGACCGCCGCCTGGTGAGCGCCGTGCCGCGACGGGTGACCGACCGCGACCCGTTCGACGAGCGACCGGTCCCGGCCGAGGCGCGCGAGGCGATGCGCGCGGCGGCTGAGGTGGAGGGGGCCTGGCTGCGCTTCGTCGGCGAGGACGGCCAGGACGACGCGGTCGAGCTGCAGGTGCTGCTCTCGCACGCCGACGACAGCCAGCGCCGCGACGTGGCCTACCTCGAGGAGCTCGCCGCGTGGCGCCGCGAGCAGGAGGCCGAGGGCATCCCGAGCCGGGCGCTGCCGACGGTCGCGCCGGAGCGGCGGGGCTCGTCGTGGGTGCCGCGGGACTTCGACGCCCGCTCGCGCACGGCCTCGGAGGGCCCCGGTGCCGAGCCGCCGGTGCCCGAGCACCCGTCGGTCCTGGTCCTCGGCACCCGCGGCGACGACCGCCCGGACTGGCTGGTGGCCGGCCAGGCGCTGGCGAGGGTGCTGCTCCAGGCCACCGCGGACGGGCTCGCTGCGCAGCCGCTGACGCAGGTGCTCGAGGTGCCGGTGCTGCGGGGCCGCATGCGGCACGCGCTCGGCGTGATCGGCCACCCGCAGATGCTGCTCCGCGTGGGCTACGGCTCCGCCGCGCCGACCAGCAGCCGGCGTCCCGCCGAGCAGATCCTCACGCTGGTCGATCCCCGCTAGCGGGCCGCGTGGTCCAGCTCGGCGGTCTCGCGGCGGGTGGCCGCGCCCACGGCACGGGACAGCGCGCGGGCCAGCCCGTACTGCAGGAGGGCGACGGCCAGCAGCTCGGTGACGCGGACGCGGGACTCGTGGCGCTCGAGGACGGTGGTGGTCATGACCTGCTCCAGGTGCCCGGCGCGGTCGCTCCGCGCTCTGCGACCAGCCTCCGGGAGCAGGGGTGGCGTCGACAGGGACGCACGTCCCGGCCGTGCCGCCGAAGGTCCCGGAGCCCGACCCCGAGAGTCAGCTCGTGCGGTCCACCTGCGCCGGAACGACCTGGTCGAGGTCGGGCTCGGCTGCCAGCACGGCGTCGACGGCCTCCGCTGCCGCTCGGTCCTCGCAGCGGCGGGCCAGGGCGACCAGCGCGTCCAGCACCCGCTGCTCCGCGTCGAACGTGCGCAGCTCGTCCTCGGCCAGTGCCACCACGTGACGTCCTCCCGCTCCTCTCGCACCGGGAGTGCGAGCGCGACGCCCGGCCGGGTGTGGCGCCGGCGTCAGGCGTGAGGACGTGCAGGACCGCTCGGCATGACGCGGGAGGCGGCGGCCCTGTGTGCGGGCGCAGGGGACAGGCCTATCGTCCTGGCATGGTCGTCGGCGCACGGTCACGGGTCCGTCGGCCGTGAGCGCTGCCCACCCCCAGGCCTCCATCGACGGCGCAGCTGGTGCGCCCGGCAGGCCCAGGCCGTCCGAGGACGACCTGCTGGAGGTGCGCATCATCGTGCGCCGCGTCATCGGCTCGCGGGTCCGCGACCGGCACCTCGTCGACGACCTCGTGCAGGAGACGCTCGCCCGGGTGCTCACCGCCTGGGACCGGATCGACCCGGCGACCCTCATCCCGTACGCCATCACGACGGCCAGGAACGTCGTCGCCTCCACCTGGCGCCAGGCCGACACGAGCGACCGCAACCTGCACCGGGTGGTCGACCTGCTGCCGGCCGAGCGGCCGGAGGACGCCCTGCTCGGCCGCGAGGAGGGCGAGGCCGTCTCCACGGCGCTCACCCGGCTGTCCGAGCGCGAGCGGGACGCCCTGGTCGCCCACGACGTCGAGGGCCGCGACCTGGCCTCTCTCGCCCGCGACCTGCGCATCAGCAGCGGCGCGCTCGCTGCGCAGCTCAAGCGCACCCGCGCCCGGCTGCGGGTCGAGTACCTGCTGGAGATGGGGAACGCCGAGCCGCCGACCCCGAGCTGCCGCCCGGTGCTGCTGGCCCTGTCCGGGGGCGACCGCCGCCGCCAGGGCGAGCTCGACGTGGCCGGCCACCTGCTCGGCTGCGCCTTCTGCGCCGACGTGGGCGAGTCGCTGGCCGGCCGGTCCGGGGACGACGCCGTGACGCGGATCGCCGTCAGCGCCGACAGCGACGTGGTGCTGGCCCGTCAGACCGGTCGCGCCCTGGCGGACGAGCTCGGCTTCAGCGCCACCGAGGGGACCCTCATCGCGACCGCGATCTCCGAGGTGACCCGCAACATCGTCAAGTTCGCCGGCACCGGCGAGGTGCTCATCAGCCGTCTGGACGAGCAGGGCCGCAGCGGCGTGCAGGTCGTCGCCCGGGACGCCGGTCCGGGGATCCCGGACGTCGAGCTCGCGCTCAGCGACGGCCACAGCACGTACGGCGGCCTGGGCCTCGGCCTGCCCGGGTGCCGCCGGCTCATGGACGAGCTCGTCCTCGAGTCGGAGGTCGGCCGCGGCACGACCGTGACCCTGCGCAAGTGGCGCAGCACGGACCCGGCAGGACGACGAGGAGCAGCCCCATGGTGAGCACCCCTGGCACGACCACCGACCCGGCCCGGAGCGGGGGCGCGCCGGAGCAGGAGAGCGGCTGGCTGGACGACAAGCAGCTGCTGCCGGAGCTGGTCGCGCACCTGCGCGAGCACCGCACCCAGCTGAGGGAGCGCTGGGCGACCCGCATCACCGAGGCGCACCTGCTCGCGGCGATGACCCCGCAGGAGATCCACTCCGAGACGACGTCGGTCTACGACAACTACGTGGAGGTGCTGGAGACCGGCAGCGTCGAAGCGCTGCGGCACTACGCCCGCGACCTGTCCGAGCGCATCATCCCGCGCGGGGTCGAGACCCACGAGGTGGTCGGGATCGTGCTGCTGCTGCGCGACGTCCTGGCCCGGTCGCTCTTCCAGAAGTACCACGAGGACTTCCAGGTCCTGGACCACGTGCTCGACGCGTACGAGCCGGCGGCCAACCGCATCGCCAACACGGTCGCGGTGAGCTTCGTCGACGAGCGCGAGCGGGTCATCCGCCAGCAGCAGGACGCGATCCGCGAGCTGTCGACGCCGGTGCTGCAGGTGCGGGAGCGGCTGCTCATCCTGCCGATCATCGGGGTCCTGGACACCGAGCGGGCCGGTCAGCTCACCGAGCAGCTGCTGACCGGCATCCGCGCGCACCGCGCGAAGGTCGTCGTCATCGACACGACCGGCGTCCCGGACGTCGACGTCTCGGTGGCCAACCACCTCGTGCAGACCGTCGACGCGTCACGCCTCATGGGTGCGAGCGTCATCATCACCGGGCTCTCCTCGAAGATCGCTCAGACCCTGGTGCGGATCGGCGTGGACCTCAGCAAGATGAACACGATCGGCGACCTGCAGGGCGGCATCGAGGAGGCCGAGCGCCTGCTCGGCTTCCAGGTCATCCGACGTGACGAGCCCGAAGGAGCATGACCACGACCTCTCCGCTGCTCGTCTCGATCCTGCGCCAGGGCGACTACCTCCTGGCGTCGATCAACGCTGCCCTGGACGACACGGAGATGGTGCGCTTCCGGGACGCGCTGGTGGACCGCATCGGTGACGAGCGCGCCCGGGGCGTGATCGTCGACGTCGCCGCGCTGGACGTGCTGGACAGCTACGGCGCCCGGACGCTCGGCACGATCGCCGAGATCGCCCGGCTGAGGGGTGCGGAGACGGTGATCGTCGGGGTCAGTCCTGAGATCGCGTTCACGATGGTGCGCCTCGGCATGTCGATCCCGCACGTCCACACCGCGCTCGACCTCGAGCAGGGGCTGCAGCTGCTGGGCCGGCTGACGGAGCGCGGCGCCCCGTGACCGCCGCGGGGCACGGCTCCGCAGCGCGGCTGCAGCAGGACTACCGGCCGGCGTTCCTGCGCTACCTGTCCCGGCGCGACGAGCCCTCGCGGACCGCGGGCTACGCGCTGGGGCGGGCCGCCGTCGCGCGGGGCCAGAGCATGCTCGACCTGGTGGCGGCGCACCACGTGACGCTGCTCGAGGTGCTCCCCGACGCCGGTGATGCCGAGGAGGTCGCGTCGATGTGCACGGCGGCGTCGGAGTTCCTCACCGAGGTGCTGTCCAGCTTCGCGCTGGCGTCCTCGGCCTTCGCGGACGTGCGGGACCAGCTGCACGAGGCGCACCAGGAGGTGGCGTCACTGCGCGCGCGGTTGGCTGCCCTCGGCGAGGCGTGAGGGCCGCAGCCGGCCCAGCGCGCCACCACCCTGCACACGCAGAGGAGGGGCGAGGTGGCCCGTGTCCCCGTCGACCGTCCCGGTCGAGCACGCGCACGTCAGCATCGCGTGGGGGGGTCCGCTCAGGCGACGGCGCTGCCGTGACCGGCGCGGTCGACCTCAGCGACGAGCTCGTCGAGCGGCAGGCCCAGGACCTGGGCGATCGCGGCGACGGTGAACAGGGCCGGGGTCGGCACCGCGCCGCGCTCGATCTTGCGCACGGTCTCCTCGGCGACGCCGGCCGCGCCCGCCACGTCCCGGACGGTACGGGCGCCGCGCGCGCGACGCAGGACGGCTCCGAGGGCGACGCCGCGGGCGCGCTCCTGGTCGGTGAGGGCGAGGCGGACCATGCGCCGGAGCCTACGCCAGCCCGGGATGATCGTACCGGGATAGGAGTACCGTTCCTGGGCATGTCCTCCTTCCCCGTCCGGAGCGCGACCGAGCTGGACACGATGCGGGCCGCCGGTCGCGTGGTGGCGCGGACGCTGCAGGCTGTGCGGGCTGCCGCCGCGCCCGGGGTCCGGTTGCGCGACCTCGACGAGCTGGCGCAGGCGACGATCCGCGAGGCCGGGGCGCTGCCCTCCTTCCTGGGCTACCGGCCGACCTGGGCGCCGACGCCGTTCAACGGCGCCCTGTGCCTGTCGCCGAACGAGGTGGTCGTGCACGGCCGGCCGACCGGGCGCCGGCTGCTGGAGGGCGATCTGCTCAGCATCGACTGCGGCGCGATCGTCGACGGCTGGCACGGCGATGCAGCGGTGACCGTGCACGTCGGCCAGGCGTCGGAGCCGGACGCGCGGCTGGTGCGGGCGACCGAGCTGGCCCTCCAGGCCGGCATCGCCGCCGCCGTGCCGGGCGCGACGCTGCTGGACGTCGCCGCGGCGGTGGACGCCGTCGCGCGCGAGCACGGCTACGCGCACCTGCCCGACCACGGCGGGCACGGCATCGGGCGCAGCATGCACGAGGCGCCGTTCGTCCCGAACGAGCCGACCCGGGAC
Source organism: uncultured Actinomycetota bacterium (assembly GCA_963844295.1). Lineage (GTDB taxonomy): Bacteria > Actinomycetota > Actinomycetes > Mycobacteriales > SCTD01 > SCTD01. The sequence continues at coordinate 718,070 of CAWJNR010000002.1, forward strand.
GCGTCCCGGCACCGCCTGCAGGCCGGCGTCACGCTGGCCATCGAGCCGATGCTGCACGCCGGGACGAGCGCCAGCGGCTACCGGACCAAGAAGGACGGCTGGTCGGTCGTCACCACCGAGGGGCGGCGGGCGGCCCATGTCGAGCACACGGTGGCGGTCACCGACGACGGTCCCGAGGTGCTCACCGTGCTCGCCGGCTGACCGGTGCACGTCGAAGGAGCCGTGCAGGCCTGGCGCGGGGCCCCCTGCGGGGCTACGTTCCGCCTCTGCGTGGTGGTGATCGGCAAGGGCCAGCAGGTCGTCGTCTTCCGGTGACGACCCGTCGACGAGCACGGAGCCGCACATGTCCGGAGCCCGATCCCTGCTGAGCCGCCCGCTGGGCGTCGGCCTGGCCGCCCTGCTGAGCTGCGCCGTCGTCGCCCCGGCGCAGGCCGCGCCCCCGGAGCCCGCTCTCGGGGTCCCGGCGCGAGCCGACCGGCCGGACACCAGCAAGGGCCAGCCGCCGGCGAGCTCGGGCAAGGCGTTCCGCCAGGGCGTGGTGTCGGTGGCGAACCCCTACGGCGCGGAGGCCGGCGCCCGGATCCTCGAGCAGGGCGGCAACGCTGTCGACGCGGCGGTCGCCATCGCGTACGCGCTCAACGTCGTCGAGCCGCAGTCGGCCGGCATCGGCGGTGGCGGGTTCATGCTCGTCCACCTCGCCGGCACCGGCGAGACGTTCGCGATCGACTCGCGCGAGACCGCCCCCGCAGGGGCGACCCCCGACATGTTCGTCGGCGTCCCCGCCGCCTCGCTGCAGGGCGTCGCGGTGGGGGTCCCCGGCATGGTGCGCGGCACCGCGCACGCGATCGAGGAGTACGGGGAGCTGGAGCTCAGCACCGTGCTCGAGCCGGCGATCGAGCTGGCTGACGAGGGCTTCGCCGCGACGCCGCGCTACACCGCGGTGAGCTGCAACCAGCGGGCGCTCAACTCACCCGAGTCCGCCGCGTTCTTCTGCCCGCGGCGGCCAGCCGGCCGCGGTCGGGTCGCTGGTGCGCAACGTGGCTCTGGCGGAGACCTTCCGCCTCATCGCGGAGAACGGCCCGGACTGCTTCTACGAGTACCTGCCCGAGCTGGGCTGCGACATCGCCAAGGGCATCGTCGAGGGCCAGGAGTCCGGCACCGGCGGCAGCATGACGTACGAGGACCTCGTGGCCTACGAGGCGGTGGAGCGCGATCCCGTCGAGGGGACCTACCGCGGCTACGGGATCTCGTCCATGGCGCCGCCGTCCTCCGGCGGTCTGACGGTCCTGCAGATGCTGGGGATGCTCGAGCGCTTCCCCCTCGGTGACCAGGGGGCGGGCTACGGCTTCGGCGCCGTCAAGACGGTCAACGTCATGACCGAGGCGATGCGGCTGGCCTTCGCCGACCGCGCCGTCTGGATGGCCGATGCCGACTTCGTGCCGGTGCCTCGGCAGGGCCTGCTCGACCCCGCCTACGTCGCGCAGCGCAGCTCGCTGATCGTCCCCGGTCTCCGGTCGGTGCCGAACCCGTCCGCCGGTGACCCCCGGCCCTTCCAGACCGCGCCGCTGGACGTGGCCGACCCGGTGGACGGCCCCGGCGAGACCACGACGCACTTCTCGGTCGTCGACGGCGAGGGCAACATGGTCTCGTACACGAACACCATCGAGTCCTCCCACGGCATCGGGGTCTTCGCGGGCTACGACCGGGAGGACGGCTCGTTCCGCAACCACGGCTTCCTGCTCAACAACGAGCTGACCGACTTCAACATGGCGCCGACCACCAACCCCTTCACCGGCGGGCCGGGCTTCAACGACGTGGAGCCGGGCAAGCGGCCGCGCAGCAGCATGGCACCCTCGATGATCTTCTCCCCCGAGGGGGAGCCGCTGGTCGCCTACGGCTCGCCCGGCGGCGCGACGATCATCAACTCGGTGCTCAACGTGACGATCAACCTGATCGACCACGGCATGTCGCTGCAGGAGGCGATCGACGCGCCCCGCGTGTCCGCGGCCTCGTCCGGCAGCAACGTGTCGCTGGAGCTCGGGTTCTCCGCCGCCACTCGTCGACAGGCATGGCCGATCTCGGCTACAGCGTGAGCCGCGGCGAGGTGGGCTCGGTGCAGGCCGTGCTGGTCGACCCCCGGACCGGCAAGCAGTACGGGGCGGCCGACGCGCGCCGGGAGGGCACCGTGATCGGCCTGCCCCGCTAGGGCCGGGGCCTGTGTCGCGGCCGCCGGCCTGCAGCCGACACGGTCGGCCGGCTCAGCGTCGGAGCTCCACGACGATCAGGACCACGGCCAAGATCGGCACGACCAGCGTCCACGCGGTCGCGGGCATGCCGAGGCACGCGCCGGCCACCACGCTGAGCCGCCGCCACGGCGCAGGCAGGTCACGGTGCAGCGTGCCAGCAGGACGAGGATCCCTGCGGTCGTCAGCGTTCCGAACCAGAACACCAACCCGCCGTCCCCCGTCACCAGCGCGCGAGTCGTCTCGGCAGCAGCGGCCACCAGGTAGAGCCCACCGACGAGCACGCCCAGGCGGCGTTCCCGCGTGCCGACAGTGGCAACGCCCACGTCACCACCCCCGGGTGCGTCGCTCACGGCCGGAGTCGGTAGAACCGCCAGAAGCCGAAGTCCTCGATGGGCAGCACGTCGACGTCGCTGAAGCCGGCGGCCCGCGCGTAGCCGGCGAGAGTCGCCGGACGCATGACCGTGCCGGTCCCTGCGCTGTCAGGGTGCGACATCCCGTCGGGCAGGCAGACGAGCAGGCTGAAGCCGTACATCAACCGCTCGAAGTCGTCGCCGGGAGCGTTGAACGACTCCGCGACCGCCTCGTCCATGACGACCATGACGCCGTCCTCGGCGAGGGCCGCCGCGCTGCCGCGAGCACCTCGACCGGGTGCGGCATGTCGTGGAGGCACTCGAACGCGAACACCACGTCGAAGCGTCCGCCGGACAGCTCTTCGCGCGTCGACGTGGTGGAAGAGTCACCCGCTCGGCGAGGCCGGCCTCCTGGGCGTTGGCCCGCGCCAGCTCGACCGACGGGCGGTCGACGTCGTACCCCTCGACCGTGGCCTGCGGGGTAGGCGCTGCCAGCGCGATGCTCGACCAGCCGGCCGCCGCAGCCGACGTCGGCGATCGCGGGCGCCGGGCCGGCTGAGCAGGTCGTGCAGGTCGGGGACGACGCCAGTGCGCCCGGGGAGCTCGCGCTGGTACCAGGGCCTGTTCATGTCGGCCTGCGACTCGCGGGCGTCGACGCCCGATCTCGGCCCAGGACACCCCGCCACCGGAGCGGTAGGCCTCGACCAGAGCGGGCAGAGTGCCGTGCCGTGGCGAAGACAGCATGCGGCCCAGCGGAGCCAGGTAGGCCAGGCTGTCGCGGTCGGTGAGCACCTCCGCCGAGGCAGCAGGGAGCCGGAACCGCGGCGCGCCCGCGGAGACGAGGGCAACCCGGCCATCGAGAGCCGCTACTACCGTGCGCGCGTGTCCACCTCGGTCGTGCTCGCGGTGACCCCGAAGCAGCCCGTAGACCCGGACCGCTACATGGGCGAGGTGCCCGCAGACGTTGCGGCGGCGCTCGTGGCCGCAGGTCAGGCCGTAAGGGCCGGGCTCTGGCGCAGTTCTTGCGGGCGATGTCGCATGCTGTTCCAGCTCTCAGGCAGAGACCGTGTCGAGATGGGGCGCCGGCTGGAGGGTCAGCTGCGGGGGCTGGGCTACGAGGCGGACGTGTCCATCTCTCGATAGGGCCCGTCTCGGGTCGGGCGACCGGTCATGCGTCGGGCAGGCCCTTGCCGCCGAGGACGGTCAGGACGTTCCGGCCCGACATGCCGGCGATGAACGGACGTGCCTTCCCGATCAGCTCGCCGACGCCGGGCGCCTGCAGGGAGGCGTCGTGCGCGGCTTCATCGGTCCACAGCTCGGTGATGGCCACCTCGTCCGCATCCTGGGTCGTGGAGACCAGGTACATCAAGCAGCCTGGTACCGCGCCCATGAGAGCCGCCGCTTCGAGCATGTGGCCGACGAGCTCGTCGCGCTTGCCGGGCGCTGCCAGGAAGCCGCCGGTCAGTCCGTAGAGGGGCATGGCGCAGTCTGGCAGAGCTTCACGAGGACGCAGCCGTTCTTCACGGACGCCCCGCGGAGAGCTCCTCGCCCGTGAGATCGGCTGCGGCACGGTCCAGCCCTGGACGTCGGCAGCTGGCGGCCCGGCCCATCGAGGGTGTCCGACTAGCCGTGATCCGCGTCCTCCTCCGCGTCCTCGTCGCTCCGCCTACGCCAGTCCACTCTCCGACGGGGCCCACCGGAGTGGCCTCTGCTGGTCGTCGACCCAGGCAGGGCTTGACGGGCACGTCTGGGGTCATGGGCCAGCTAGCGCCTGGGACCGAGCTGCCTTGTGCTCGTCGTCCGAGATGATCCCCCGGCGATGCAGGTCATCCAGTTCCCGGAGACGCTTCTCGATGGAGGTCCTGCGCCCCGAGACAGCCTGGGCCAGCAGTTGAGCCTCGCTGGTGAAGGGGTCGATCCCGGCGCGTCGAGCGGCACGCGCGCTGCGCACCATGGCGTAGATGACGAACGCGAACCCGAGGAGCACGAGCACCGCGACGAAGGCGAAGGCGACGACGAAGGCCGTCTCGAGCCCGCTTCCCTCTAGCGACGGCCCAGTCTCCACAGCTACCAGCACCTCTGGAACCTAACGCCGCTCTGCGGACCTCCGCAGGCGTTCTGCCGGCGGGGCGCATCGCTCCTCGCAACCGCTCGCGGTCGCCCGCGCCCCCCGTACGAGTCCGGCCGTCTGCCGAGGCGGACGTGACGCAAAGTAGTCGGAGCATCTTCTGCAACCTCGTGAACATCCCTTGCGTCTACGTGTTCAGATGCGCGCCGACGTCGGCGGGCCGGCGACGCGAGGCGTGTCGGGGGGTGTCGTGGAACTCAGCCGTAGGGCTCTTCTGGTCGGCGCGGTGGGGGCCGCAGGGGCGGTCGTCCTGCCGGGGACGTCGTGGGCGGCTGTCAGCTCACGCGTGGCGGACCATCCGGCGGACGCGGCGCTGCGGTGGATGGAGACGACGTACGACCTCGTGCTGCGCGAGAACCTCTCCCCGCCCGCGGCCGCGCGCATCTACGCCCACACCGGCATCGCGATGTACGAGGCGCTCGTCGCGGGCATGCCCGACCGCCTCCCCCTGGCCGGTCAGCTGACCGCGCTGCGTCCGACCGGTCCGGTGCGGCACAGGGAGCAGGTCGACTGGCCGAGCGCTCTCGTCACGGCGGCCGCGCACGTGCAGCGCACGCTGCTCCCCATGGCGGCGCCGGGCACCCGCCCGGCACTCGACACCGCGGAAGCGATCGCCCTGGCCGCCCGCCGCCGGCACGTCCCCGCTGGCAGGGTCGAGGCGGGTGTCGCGCACGGACGGGCGATCGGCCGGCACCTGGCAGCGTGGACGGCCCGGGACGGCTACGCCGCGACAGTCGGGCGCCCCTACGCGCCGACCGGAGCGGGTGGCGCCCACTGGGAGTCGACGCCACCGAACTACCGACCGGCCATCGAGCCGTACTTCTCCGAGGTCAGGCCCCTGGTGCTGCGCACCGCCGACGAGATCGAGCCCGAGCCGCCCGTGCCGTTCTCGACCGAGCGGGGGTCCGACTTCTGGCAGCAGGCGATGGCACCGTACGAGCAGTCCAAGGTCAACACCGATGAGCACAAGGCGATCGCACGCTTCTGGACCGACAACCCAGGCTCGTTCACCCCGCCGCTGGGCACCCCCACCGGCCTGCCGTCCGGGCACTGGATGCTGCTCGGCACCCAGGGCCTGGCGCTGCAGTCAGCCCGGCTGGACCTCGCGGTCGAGACCCTCGCGCTGACCGGCATCGCGCTCCACGAGGCGTTCCTCAACTGCTGGACCTGGAAGTACCGCTACGACCTGCTGCGACCGGTCACCTACGTCAACCGCTACGTCGACGCGAGCTGGACCACGCTGGTCAACACCCCGCAGTTCCCCGAGCACACCTCCGGTCACTCGGTCGCCTCGCCCGCAGCCGCGGCGGTGCTCACCGCGCAGCTCGGCAGCTTCACCTTCACCGACCACTCGCACGACGTGCGGGGCCACCGGCCGCGCACGTTCGCCAGCTTCCACGACGCAGCCGACGAGGCCGCGATCTCTCGCCTCTACGGCGGCATCCACTACCCGCACGCCATCGAGGCCGGACTCGACCAGGGACGCGCTGTCGGCGCCACCGTCCTGGCCCGCTTGCGCACCCACAAGACCCGCTGACCTCTCCGCCCACCGGGCATCGTGCGTCCGCGCGGGCTCGACCTCCTTGTCCGGAAGGGACAACCATGAAGACCAGCGTCACCCGCACGATCGCGGCCCTGGCAGCCCTGCCCTGCCTGGTCGCCGTCGCGACACCGGCCAACGCCGCCCCCAAGGACACCTTCACCTCCAAGACGACCGGCGGTCAGGCGAACGTGCAGTGGACCGAGTACGACCTGGAAGACACGCTCGGCCTGCCCGGCAACACCCACGTGGGCTTCCTGTCGGTCTTCAAGATGTCCGGCTTCACGGACGTCTTCGGGGCGATCGAGGACTACGAGTGCGACCCGGGCGAGGCCCCCGGTGGCGGCCACGGCGAGCCCGGCGGTGAGGCGACGTGCGATCTGTTGGGGACCCGCTTCCTGTCCGCCGGAGCGGACGTCGGCTACACCGCCGACACGCGGGCCGGCGTCGCGACGCTCACCGGCAACCTCGTGGTCTCCAACGGCGGTCACGGCGAGCCCGGCTCGGTGCTCGGCAACCCGCCCGTGAACATCACCTGGACGGCGAGCTCTGACCCGTACACCTTCCGGCGCACGGAGACCTGGTCGAACGGGACGGTGAGCTTCAGCTCGGCGGTGCGGGGAACCGGCTTCGAGGCCACGGTCAGCGGGCGGATCGGTGCCATGGGCTTCACCGACGACGCAGACGACGTCTCCTCCGGTAACGCCGAGCAGTGGTCGGAGCGGTCCCGCCAGCGGATCGGCTGACCGCGGCTCCTGTGCCGGCCGTCCGGCTGGCACAGGAGCGGGCGTGCCCGTCGTCGGCCCGACGTGTGGCGCCAGTGCCATGTCCGCACTCCGGGGCCTTTGAGCACACGAGCCTGTGGCGGCCCAACGCCCTGCGCGGCACCGACTCCGGGCACCGCAAGAACTTGATGGGACTCCGAGTGTCGTTCCCGTGCCGGCGACTGTGACCTGAGCGTCGGTCCACGTCGGCTCCAGCAACAGGTCCTCATCGGCGTCAGGTACCGCCGACCGTTCGGAGGAACGCGCTGCGCCGGCGTTGCGTCCCATGAGCATGCTCCCCAGGTTCCTGGCCGCTGCCGTCGTCCTGGCGTTGCTGGGGGCCGCCGGATGCGGCGGGACGCGCAGCCCGTCGTCGCCGGCGAACGCGGCGGCAGCGGCCACTGCCGGGCCCGACCGCGAGCAGGCCGTTCCTGCTGAGTCCGCCGCTGCCTGCGGCAAGCCCGGCTCGCGCGACAGCACCCCGTCGAGCGTCACGATCAGGCACGCCGACGGCGACCTGACCGGTGTGACGATCAGCAGCCCAGAACCGGGCGGTGCGGTAGCTCCGGAGCCCGGGCGGGGTGTGAGCAACAGCAGCGGCCTGTCCCTGTGGACGAGCCTCGACGGTGATGTGACGGTGTCCCATGAACGGTGAGCGACCCGCGCGGGAGGCGGTGTGTTGGCCGGAGGAGCCGGTGCCGGCGAGCGTTCGTTCCAGGCTCATGAGGACCGCTGTCCTGCTCGCTGCTTCGTTGGCCATCGCGGGGTGCGGCGGTGCTCCTGACGTGGCCGGTCCCCGCTCTCCTGTCGGCCTGGCGGCGGGGCCGTCTGCCGGCCCGGCGACGCAGGACGGCGCGTGCCCTGCCGTCTACCCGGCTGTGGACGGGCCGTGGGTTCCCGAGGTCCCCAGCGCGGACACCGGCGGTCGGCTGGTCCCCGACGCCGACCCGGTGCTCGCGCACATCTGCCGCTACGCACCACGGCAGAACAGCGGCGACGCGGTCGCGCTCGGGCTGGTCGGAGAGGCTGACGTGCTCCAAGGCCTCGGTGCCGTACGGAGCGATCTGCACCTGCCGGCCCTGCTGGAGGGCGCCGGCCGGTCCTGCACGGCCATCGGGGGCGACCTGGTGCCGCACCTGGTCCGGTTCGACTACGCCGACGGTTCGGTGTGGGTGTCTGCGGCGCAGGAGCCGAACAGGTGCACCGACAGCGGCAACGGCGCGTTCATCACCGGCGTCCAGCTCGGCGACCGCCTGGCGACGGCCTTGGACACCGGCCGCTGGCCGGCCGGGCCGCAGCCGGCGGGCTGCTTCTCCGGAGCCGGCGGCCGGGCCGGGCAGGAGCAGCAGCTGGTCCCGGTCGGCTGGACGTCGATGACGGTCTGCCAACCAGGTCTGAACACCACCGGACCACCTCCACGGGTCCTGGACGCGACGACTGCCGACCGGGTCGCGGCGATGCTCGAGGAGGCCGACCTCGCGCCGGGCAGCGGCGGCTGCTCCGGCGTTGGCGACACCCGCTTCGACGTGCTCGTCGGCTACCCCGGCGGCAACGCCGTGATGGTCGGGGTGAACATCGGCTGCGACCCGCCGCTGCGCAACGGCTCGCTGGACGGGGTCCTCGTCGCCGGTGACCAGGCTGCGCTCGCCGCGCTGCTTCGCGGCACCTCGTGAGGCGGACGGCAGGCGCCGCGTTCCTGCTGCTCGGGCTGCTCGGCTGCGGCGGCGCGCCCTCCCCGGCAGGGACGGCCGCTCTGGAGTGGACAGCGCTGCCCGACCCGCCGGTGTCGCCCCGCGACGGCAGCACGGCCGCCTGGACCGGCCAGGAAGCGCTGTTCATCGGCGGACGCACCGGCGACCTCTGCCCGCCCACCGCCAGCTGCTCCCAGCCCGAGCGGACCGCCCGCGACGGAGCGGCCTACGACCCGGACCAAGGCACGTGGCGGCCGGTGGCGCCCGCCCCGGTGGACCTGCCGCTGTACGGACCGGTGGCCACGGTCGGCGACCAGGTGTTCCTGCTCGTCGCCGGCCAGCTGCACGTCTACGACGCCTCCGACGACAGCTGGTCGCTGGGCGAACCACCGCCCGGCCCCCGCGACGACCAGTGGTCGCTGACCGCCGCCGACGACCGGGTCGTCGCTCTGCGCCAGACCCAGCGGGCGGCGTTCGTCGCCGACCAGGTGCTCGACCCGGCGACCGGCCGGTGGACCGCGCTGCCCACCGACCCGCTGGTCCCGACGTTCTCGCGACACATCGTGGCCACACCTCACGGGCTGGTCCTGACCGGTCAGCCCGAGGTCGACCAGCCGGGCAGCCGTCTGGAGGACTCGCTGGTCCGCGCGGCCGTGCTGGACCCGGCCACCTCGGCCTGGCGGGAGCTGCCAGGCAGCGACCAGCTGCAGGGCCTGTTCACCTGGACCGGCACCCGGCTGGTCGATGCGGAGATCTTCGTCACCGACGGCGGCCAGGTGAACTCCTACGGCCGCGAAGTCCCCTCCGGCGGCACCCTGACCGTGCCGGACGGGACCTGGGGCCGCCTGCCCGACCCGCCGCAGCTGGGCACCGGCGGCTGGCGGGTGCAGGCCCGCGGCGGCCGGCACACCGCGATCGAGGGCTACCTGTACGACGACGCCACGCAGCGCTGGACGGTCGTGCCGCAGCCGGACGGCGCTGCCGCACGCCCCGGCTCGGCGGTCTGGGCCGGCGACCGGCTGATCGTCCTGGGCGGGCTCACCGACAACGACGACGACCCCGACGCCGGGCTCAGCGCACAAGCCTTCGAGCTCGGGCCGTGAGGATCGGAACGTGAGATCGCACCGGGTCGGGCTGTTCTACAGCTCGGCGGCGCTCCTGGCCGCTTGCGGCGGCCCGGCCACCGGGTGCGCTGACATCGGCGCGGACCCCGGCGTGCAGATCACCGCTGACGACTACCGGTCGGACGCGACAGCCGGGCACACGGTCGAGGTCTGCGCCGACGGCGCCTGCGGGAGTGCGCCGTTGGACGACCCGTTCCCGTTCGTGGTCCTGGACGACCTGCGTGAGGAAGCCACGACCTCGCTCACCGTCGTCGTCCGCGACCAGCAGGGGCTGCCCCTGCAGACGACGACGCTCGAGGCCACCCCCGTCCAGTACAAGCCCGGCGGCGACGCCTGCCAGTTCTCCGTCGCTCTGGTGCGTCTGTCGATGACCCCTGACGGCGCGGCCCAGTCCGTCGGGTAGGACCGGCTCAGCCGCGACCGGCTCGTGCGCCGGACCGGTTCGGCTCGTCGGTCGCGGCGCCCCGTGTCCGGCGCAGCAGGCGTGGGAGCCACAGGACGGCGGCGACCGCGGTCAGGCCCTGCCCGTTGACGACGAGCTGCCAGAACAGCTCGGGTCCGCCGGCCCGCAGCCCGGCACTGCCGAGCGAGGGCAGGCTGACCACCAGCAGCACTGCCCAGCCGGCGGCCAGGCGTGTGCGCCCGGCAGCGACGAGCGCGGACAGCGGCAGCACCAGGAAGACCAGGTGGTGCACCCAGGAGATCGGCGAGACGGCGATGGACAGCGCTGCCAGGACGCCGAGCGCCCCGAGGCGGTTGCCGTCCTGCTCGAGCCGGTGCGCGCCGCGGACGGCCACGACGGCCAGCGCCGCCGCGGAGGCCAGCCACAGCAGCGTCACGCTGCGCTCGTCGAGGTCGGTGCGCAGGAGCATGCCGCGCACCGACTGGTTGCCCGGGACGTCGTTGGCACCGAAGCGGTCGCTGTCCCACAGGGCCCGCCACAGGTACTCCTGCGCGCTGGGCCACAGCAGCAGCAAGGCGCTCAGCGTGGCAGCTGCCGCGGTGCCGACGGCCAGCGTGAACGGCCGGAGCTTCCGGGTGACGAGCAGCCAGGGCAGGAACACCGCGGGGGTCAGCTTGACGGCGATGGCGATGCCGAGCCCGATGCCCTGTCGGCGCCGGTCTCGCAGCAGGTCGGCGGCCACGAGCAGCACCAGGAACAGCCCGACCTGACCGAAGCGCAGGTGGCTGCGCACCGGCGAGGACACCAGCAGCAGCGTCAGGGTCAGCGGCAGCCCCAGCCGCGCGACGACCGGTGCCATCGCCAGCCGGGCCACGGCGACCAGCGCCGCGAGCGTCGCCGCCACCCACAGCAGGTGCAGCAGCCCGAGCGGCACCCGTGACAGCGGTTCGCTCAGCAGCGCCGCCGCCGGCGGGTAGGTGAAGGGCATGTCGAAGGCGCTGCGGAAGTCGTACACGTCAGCGCCGCGGCCGGCGGTGGCTCCGGCTCCGACGTAGACGAGCAGGTCCTTCATCCGCTCCGGTCCGGGCACGAGAACGAGTGGCACGAGCGGCACCAGCGCCGCCGCGGCCGCCGCGGCCCACGCCCACCGGGACCCGCGCAGCGCGAGCACGCGAGGCCCGAGTGTCGGCAGCGCTTCGCGCCGCAGGACGAGGTCCGCCAGGACGAGCGCGGCCGCGCCGAACAGCCACCCGGCCACGACGTCGGTCGGCCAGTGCAGGCCCAGGGCCACGCGGCTGACCCCGGCCACGGCTGCCAGCAGCGCCGCGAGGGCCCACGCCCAGGCACGCCCCAGCTGGCGCGCGACCAGGCCCCACCCGAGCACCGCGGCCATCGCCCGGCCCGAGGAGAAGGTGATGTCCGAGGCCGCGGTCGGGCTGGGCCTGGTGAACGTCGCGAAGCCGACCGCTTCGACGGCCTGCGCACCGGCGAGCAGCAGCAGCGGCAGCGCGACGGTCCAGGCGTGGTCCCCGCGCAGGTAGGCGCGCAGGGCCAGCGCGAGCAGCACCGGGTACAGGATCGCGCCGGACCCGAGTTCGGCGAGGAGCGCCAGCACGTCATGCCCGGACCTCGATCCGGGGTCCAGAAGGCGTGTCAGCCGAGCTTCGCCGACAGCCACTCGTCCCGGTGACAAGAGCACCCAGGCGGCGATGGCGCCCACGCCCATCGCCGCGTACAGCGCGAGCGTCCGCTGCGTGCGGGTGCTGGCAGAGCTGGGCGACATCGGCGAACCGTACGGGCCGCAGGCCCCCGGCGCAGACGGGTCATGGCTGCCGCTCCCGGGGCGGCGGCCGACAGGACGTCCGTCACTCCGGTCAGCGCCTACGGGCAGACGAGCCCTTCCCCGACCTGCTCGGACAGCGCTGCGGTCCTGCCGCCGATCCACGGGGCCCGGGGCCGCGCAGGTACGTCGGCGGCGTACCGGACTGGTGCGTCGGCGGCCGGGCGACGACGGCGGACGAAGCCTTGCTGCTGCGACTGGTCGCCGCGGACCGTGCCCGGACCGAGAAGGGCCTGCAAGGAACCTGCACCTACGTCCTCGCCGAGGCTGGCGCCGGGGTCGGGGAGCTGACCGCTGTGGTCGCCGCGGACATCGCAGGGGATGACGCTCCGCGCACCGTGTCCCTGCCTGGGACCCGCGGAAGGCCATCGAGGTGATCAAGCTCGACGCGTGGGGTTCACGGCACATCGGCAGGTTGGCAGCGCTCCGCCGCCGAGACGACGCCAAGATGGGGTGCTGCCGGCCGCTCACCTACCTGGGCAAGCATGCGCCGGGTAGCGCTCAGGCGCACCAGTCGGCTCAGCCCGTCCTGGACAAGGTGCGGACCCTCGCCGGGCTGAACAGCGCAGACACCACAGCCTTGAGCATCACGCTGTTCCGCGCCGAGCAGGCCCGAGTCAGCGGGGGGAGCGCGCAGCAGGTCATCGGCTTGATGCGGACCGTGACGTCGTGGCCCAACGGCAAGGCCAAGAGCGACGGCGGCGCCGAGCAGGCGTGCCGCGCGCTGCGCATCAGTCCTGACGAGCTTGGAACGGTCCGGCCCGTCGTCACCGACACTCCACGTCGTGCTCGCGAACGGCAGCCCATCGCGGCGTGACCGCACGGCCGCGCGTCTGGTCAGGGGCACTTGCTACAAGCGTCGATCCTCACCCTCCGCACCCGACCTTGAGCGCGCCAAGAACCGCTCATGCCGAGATGAGGACGTCGACCATGCCTCGATCCGACTGCTCGGGGCTGGGAGGTCGCACCCTGCCCGGCTGGATCTGGGCCGGCGTCGGCCGTTCACTCAATCGAGACTGGGCGAGGACTCCTGGAGCTCATCGAGCAGCAACCCGCGGCCGCGGAGGAGTTCAAGACCGAGCCACTGGTAGACGTTCTGCGGAGGGTCGGTGGTGTTCAGGGCCGCCCAGGGGTCCTGCACTGGCGGCGCCCGACGTAGACCCAGTCGCTGCTCGTGGTACGAGCGCAGCTCGGTGATGAAGGGCTCGCGTTCCTCACCTGAGGTGCAACATCCGACTTTGGCCCAGGCGTACATCGCCGCTTGGTACTCGTCCCACTCAACAGACACTGGCTGGCTGTCGTAGTACACGCGGAACAGGGGTGTGATGCTTCCGGAGGCAAGGACCCAAGCGTCGGCAGCCTGTTCTCGCTGTTCGCGTTGCGTGGCGGACGAATCCGCACGCGAGGCGTCTTGAGCATCCTGGAACAGCACGATGGCGTCGCGGCTGATCTGCTTGACCAGGTCCGACTCGAGCTCGAGTTCCCTTTGTCGGTCACTGAACCGGTCGCTGACGAAGGCGCCGACGACGGCGCCGATCAACAACGTGGAAACCGTGCCGGCCAACCACTTCACGAGTGGCGTCGCATCGCGTCGAAGGCGGGAGTGGTTGCTGCTGTCCGCCGCACCAGCACGAACGATGCGGATCTCCAAGCGTTCGCCTGCCGCGACCTGTTGCACGGCCAACGTCTCGTCGCCCTTCGGCACCTGCGAATCCGTCATCCCGCATCCTTCCCACATGAGGCTCGTACGAGTCGTCCCGGGCTGCACGACGACGGCTGGCAGCCCTCTGTCGCACCGGGCGAGTCGTCTAGAGCTCGCCGTCGACTTGCGCAACGACGCCGCAGAACCCCGCCTCGCCGGCGCGGTAGAGGATGCCGTCGACGAGAACGCGCCCGTCGGCGTCACCTGCTCGCACGGGGAGCCGTCGTCGACGTGAACAGCGGCGAAGCCGCCCGACGTCGACACGTTCCACAGGCGAACGGCTCGTCCGTGAGCGTCGAAGGTCAGGTCGGCGCACCCGCGGCAGAGCCGACGGGGGTAGCCGGGGTCGGCCGGCACAGGTGTCCCGTCGATCAGGCAGCTGAACGTTGCGGGTCCGACACGGCGGCAGTAGACGACGCACGTCGCGTGTTCTCGGCGCCGCAGCCGATGCATCTCCCTGTGCGGCGCAGGCGGCATCCGCACATGCCGCTGACCGAGCGGTCTGAGTCCCGGCGCTTTGAGGGATTGCCAACCTCGCCGCCCCGGTGACCATCATCGTGGTGCTCGTGACCGATGGTGTACTGATCCGGGCATGCGCCTGGCGTGGCCTCAGGCGTTGTACCTAGGCTTGTCCCTAGGGTAGTTCTGACCGAAGTTCCCATCCCCCCGCCGGATTAGCTCAGTGGTAGAGCACCCGCCTTGTAAGCGGAAGGTCGTCGGTTCGACCCCGACATCCGGCTCCGGCCTCAGCCGACCGGCAGCACGTCGGCCGAGGCGGCCTGCTCGGTGACCTCGACGGCGCCGGCGCTGCGGTAGCGGTACGTGCTCGCCTCGTCCTGGACCACGTACGTCGTGGTGCCGCTGCGCTCCCAGTGCACGACGAGCAGGCCGTAGCGCTGGGCGAGCGTGGCCAGCGCGTCGATGCTCGGCACGTCGATGACCGGCCGACCCGGGCTCAGCGCGACGGGCCGTACCGCCAGCAGCAGGTCCTTGAGCGCGCCCGCACGCGATCGTGCTCCGTCGCCGGCCCCGTCAGGCGACCGAGGCCGAGTACGACCAGGCTCAGTGCCACGGCTGTCAGGGCCGCTGCCAGCGAGGCCGTTCGCACCGTCGCCACCTCCGCACTGCGACCCAGCGCAGCGAGCCGCGCCGGCCCCGAGTCCGTCTCGGGGCTGGTCGTCGTGGAGCGCAGTGCCCCGTCGCTAGCGGGCTTCAGCGTCAGCGCGTCGAGCACGAGGGGCAGCTCAGGGGCGAACTCGCCCGCTGCCGTGCTGATGCGCGGGACCACGGTGATGGTCAGGCTGCTGGCCGGGATGCCGGTGACGGCGGCGGCGGCGTCAGCGCGAGCCTCGAGCGCCGGCAGGTCGAGCCGCACCTGGCCACGCTGGCCGTCTGCCAACGGCGTCGGTGAGGACGCGGAACACCGGCTGCGGCGCCGTCACGGTGGTGCTGTCGTAGGCCGCGGAAGCCGGAACAGCTGCTGTGCAGGACAAGTCGAGCGTGGGAGCGACGCTGATGGGCTCGGCGGCTGTCGTGGGGCGGGTCCAGCTCACGCCGGCCAGGGCCAGCCGCACCAGCCCGAGGGCGGCGGCGGTGGCGGCGATCGCTGAAGGGCCGGGTTCATGGCGCCGAGCCGGCGGGTGGGCGTTCTGCGGTGACGAGCAGGCACGGTGCGGCGCTCCTTGCGACGGTGGCGATGGGTACGGGCGGCGGCCGCGGTGCCGCCGGCGACCAGGAGGAAGGTGCACGCGGCGAGCACCGGCGGGCTGATGAGGCGCCCCAGCCAGATCCCGCCGCGCGGGACGTGGAGCAGCTCCTTGCCGACGACGGCGTCGACGGTGGGCCTCTCCGGGTCGAGCCAGGAGTTGTCGTCACCATGGAGGACGAAGCGGTCGCCCTGGACGGCCACGATCCGGTGCAGGACGACGGTGTCGAGCATCGGGCTGCGGTAGGCGACCGCGTCGCCGACGCCGTACGAAGCCGCCGGGCCGACGACGGCGAGGTCGCCGGCGGAGATGCGCGGCGCCATGGAGGTGCCGTCGGTGATGACCGTCGCGAAGGGGCCGACGGTCAGAGCCGCGACCACGCACAGTGCACCTGACACTGCACCGACGGCGACCGCTCGGACCCAGCGCATCACAGCTCCGCCCTCGGATGGACAGGGTGCCGCGGACTGGCGTCAGCCCGCGGCACCGCTCGGCGGGTGCTGGCTGACGGCCACGTCGAAGGCGGTGGCGGTCGCCGTGTCGTAGCCCGAGGCGTAGGTGCATGTCGCGGTCGTTCCGGCGACGACGTCGACGACGCAGCTCTCGAGGGCGGCTGTCCCCAACCCCGCCAGCACGGTGTTCCCCGTCTGGGTCGTCGAGAAGGTGATCCACGTGGAGTCGATGTCGGTGCCGTCGGTGCTGAGGGTGTGAGCCACGGAGCTGGCGGTGGCTCCGCTGATCGTGCTCGTGCCGAAGCCGGCGACGCTGTCTGCCGCGGTGTTGCCGGCCGTGAACGCCGAGCCGGTGGCGGCGACGACGCCGGCGAGGGCGACGGCGCCGAGGAGCTCGAAGTTCTTGCGCATGGTGGAGTCCTGTCTGTTCGGTGGCCCGGCTGGCCCCCTGCTGGGGTCCCGTGGCTTTGCGTCCCCGACTCGCACCGGGTTTGCCTTGTGCGCTGGACTTCTCGTGTCGACCATCCGAGGGGGCCGTCTAGAGGAACGCCGCAGTTCCGCCCAGATCTCATCCGGAGTGACCAGAGGCGACCTGGTCCGCACCAGGTGCGACGTGACGTCGCGCCGGACGGCTCGACCACGCCAGACGGGCGTTGATCGACAGAAAGATCGGTGCCGTCAGGCGCGCCGACGACCCGTGACCGCACGGATGCTTCTGTCGATCACCACCCGGGGCGGGCGCAGCGCGCCCCGCGGCGGCGCGTCAGCCCAGGACGAGCAGCAGGTCGCCGGCCTCGACGGCGGCGCCGCTGTCGACGGCCACCTCCTGGACGGTGCCGGCGCGCGGGCTCGTCACGGTCGACTCCATCTTCATCGCCTCGACGACGGCCAGCGGCTGGCCCTTCTCGACGGCGTCGCCGGCGGCCACCTTGAGCATCACGACGCCCGGCAGCCCCGAGGCGACGTGACCGGCGTCGGCCGGGTCGGCGCGGCGGGCGCGGGTGCTGCGCACGTCCACCGACCGGTCGCGCACGCTGATCGGGCGCGGCTGGCCGTTCACGCGCAGGTGCAGCGTGCGCATCCCGTCGTCGTCGACCTCGCCGACGGTCTCGAGCTCGACGAGCACGTCGACGCCCGGCTCCAGCTCGACGGTGACCCGGTGACCGGGCCGCAGGCCGTACCAGAACGCCTCGGTCGGCACGACCGACACGTCGCCCTGCTCCTCGACCGCGCGGCAGTACTCCGCGTACGGCTTCGGGAACAGCAGCTCGGACAGCGCCCCCCGCCGGTCGTCGGACGCGAGGGCCTCGCGCTGCGCGTCGGTGAGCGGGACCTCACCGCCGACCGGCGGCCGCCCGTCGACGGCGCGGCTGCGGAACGGCTCCGGGAAGCCGGCCGGCGGGGTGCCGAGCTCGCCGCCGAGGTAGCCGAGCACGCTGTCCGGCAGGTCGTACGACGCCGGGTCCTCCCGGAGGGCCTCCGGGTCCACGTCGCTGCCCGCGAGGAAGAGCGCGAGGTCGCCGACCACCTTGCTCGTGGGCGTCACCTTGATCGGCTTGCCGAGCAGGTCGTTCGCGACGGCGTACAGCTCCTGCACCTGCGGCCAGCGGTCGCCGAGGCCCAGCGCGATGGCCTGCTGGCGCAGGTTGGTCAGCTGGCCGCCCGGGATCTCGTGCCGGTAGACGGTCCCGGTCGGCGCGCGCAGCCCCGCCTCGAACGGCGCGTACAGATCGCGGACCGCCTCCCAGAACGGCTCCATGGCCGACAGCGCCGGCAGGCTCAGCCCGGTGTCCCGCTCGGTGTGGTCGGTCGCCGCGACGAGCGCGCTGAGGTTGGGCTGGCTGGTGCCGCCGGAGAACGGCGCGGCCGCGCCGTCCACGGCGTCGACGCCTGCGGCGATCGCGGCCAGCAGCGTCGCGAGCTGTCCGCCGGTCGTGTCGTGGGTGTGCAGGTGGACGGGGGCGTCGAAGCGCTCGCGCAGCGCGGTCACCAGCCGCGACGCGGCGGCCGGGCGCAGCAGTCCGGCCATGTCCTTGACGGCCAGCACGTGGGCGCCGGCCTGCACGAGACCCTCGGCCAGGCCGAGGTAGTAGTCGAGCGTGTAGAGGTCCTCGGCCGGGTCGAGCAGGTCACCGGTGTAGCAGAGCGTGCCCTCTGCGACCTTGCCGGCGTCCTGCACCGCCTGCAGCGCCGGGCGCATCTGCTCCAGGTCGTTGAGCGCGTCGAAGACCCGGAAGACGTCGACGCCGGTCGCGGCCGCCTCGGCGACGAAGGCCTGCACGACCTCGACCGGGTACGGCGTGTAGCCCACCGCGTTGCGCCCGCGCAGCAGCATCTGCAGGCACAGGTGCGGGGCCGCCTCGCGCAGCTGGGCCAGCCGGTCCCACGGGTCCTCGTGCAGGAAGCGCAGCGCCACGTCGTACGTCGCGCCGCCCCAGCACTCCAGCGACAGCAGGTCGGGCAGCAGCCGGGCCATCGCGGGCGCGGCCGAGACGACGTCGAAGGTGCGCAGCCGGGTGGCGAGCAGCGACTGGTGCGCGTCGCGCAGGGTCGTGTCGGTGACGGCGACGCGGGTCTGCGCCCTCAGCTCCGCCGCCCAGCCGGCGGGGCCGAGGGCGTCGAGCCGGTCCCGCGAGCCGGTGGTCGCCGGCTCCGGGAGCGCGGGGAGCCGGGTGGACGGGTCGACCAGCGGCCGGTCGGGGCGCTCGAGCCCGTTCACCGTCGCCTCGCCGAGGGCGGTCAGCAGCCGGCTGGTGCGGTCGGTGACGATCGGGGCGGAGGTCAGCTCCGGCCGCTCGGTCAGGAAGCTGGTGGTCACGCCCCCGGCGAGGAACGCCTCGTCGGACAGCAGCCGGCGCAGGAAGTCGGCGTTGGTCTTCACCCCGCGCACGCGGAACTCGCGCAGCGCGCGCTGCGCCCGCAGCGACGCCGTCACGAGGTCGGGGCCCCGGGTGGTGAGCTTGACCAGCAAGGAGTCGAAGTACGGCGTGATCTGCGCGCCGGCGTAGACGGCGCCGTCGAGCCGGACCCCGGGGCCGCCGGGGGACTGGTAGCTGGTGATCGTGCCGGTGTCGGGGCGGAAGTCGTCGGCGGGGTCCTCGGTGGTGATGCGGCACTGCACCGCGACGCCGCGCACGCTGATCGCCTCCTGCGCCAGCCCGAGGTCGCGCAGCGACTCGCCGCCGGCGATGCGCAGCTGGGAGGCGACCAGGTCGACCCCGGTGACCTCCTCGGTCACGGTGTGCTCGACCTGGATGCGCGGGTTCATCTCCATGAAGGTGAACGCGCCGTCGGGGTCGACGAGGAACTCCACGGTGCCGGCGTTGACGTAGCCGACCGAGCGGGCGAAGTCGACGGCCGCGGTGCACAACCCGGCCCGGGTGGTCTCCGACAGCCCCGGGGCGGGCGCGAGCTCGACGACCTTCTGGTGCCGGCGCTGCACCGAGCAGTCGCGCTCGAACAGGTGGACCACGTCGCCGGTCGCGTCGCCGAGGACCTGCACCTCGATGTGCCGCGGCGAGGTGACCGCCTGCTCCAGGAAGACGGTGCCGTCCCCGAACGCCGCCGCGGCCTCGCGCGAGGCGCTCGAGACGGCGTCGGCCAGGCCGCTGCGGTCGGTCACCAGCCGGAGCCCGCGCCCGCCGCCGCCGGCGGAGGCCTTGACGAACAGCGGGAAGCCGACCTCCTCGGCGGCCTCGTCCGCGCCCGCCCCGTCGGGCAGCGGGGCAGACGCGCGCAGCACCGGCAGGCCGGCGCGCACCGCCGCGTCGCGGGCCGACACCTTGTCCCCGGTGAGCCGGAGCACCTCGGCCGGCGGTCCGACGAAGACGATGCCGGCGTCGGCGCAGGCCTGGGCCAGGGCGGCGCTCTCGGACAGGAAGCCGTAGCCGGGGTGCAGGGCGTCCGCGCCGCAGCGCCGCGCGACGTCGAGCAGCGCGGCCACGTCGAGGTAGCCGCGCACCGGGTGCCCCGGCTCGCCGAGCTGGTAGGACTCGCGCGCCTTGGTCCGGTGCAGCGCCTCGCGGTCCTCGGGCGTGTAGACCGCGACGGTCTGCAGCTGCAGCTCGTGGGCGGCGCGCAGCACCCGGACCGCGATCTCGCCGCGGTTCGCGACCAGCACCTTGTGCACGGGACTCCTCGTCTCAGTCGGGAGACCGAGGATCTCACGTGCGGCGCCCGGCCCGAAGTCATCCCCCGGCAACAACTACGGCCGGACGGCTCTAGCGCCGGAGCGCAGCGACTCGTACCCCCGGACGGGGCAGGCTGACGACCATGACCGCACCGACCGCTGCTCCTCCTGTCCTGCGCCGGCTCGCCCGGCAGGCCGGGCGGCTGGCCGAGCTGGTCGCGACCCCGCTGGTGCCCGCCGACTACGTCGACCTGCTCGACCCGCTGCGCTCCGGCGCCGAGCTGCGCGGTCGCGTCGTCGCCGTGCACCCCGAGACCCGGGACGCCGTCACCCTCGTCATCCGACCGGGCCGCGGCTGGGACCGGCACCTGCCCGGCCAGTACGTCCGGATCGGGGTGGACGTCGACGGCGTGCGCCAGTGGCGGGCGTACTCCCTGACGTCCCCGGCCCGCGCCGACGGCTGCATCAGCGTGACCGTCAAGGCGATCCCGGACGGCAAGGTCAGCAACCACCTCGTCCGGCGGGCGCAGCCCGGCCTGGTGCTGCAGCTCGACCGGGCTGCCGGCGACTTCTTCCTGCCCGAGGCGCGGCCCGCGAAGGTGCTGTTCGTGACGGCCGGCAGCGGCATCACCCCGGTGATGGGGATGCTGCGCGGGGCCGTCGACGAGCTCGACGACGTGGTCCTGGTGCACTCGGCCCCCACCCCCGCCGACGTGATCTTCGCCGGTGAGCTGCGCGCGCTCGCTGCTGCCGGCCGGGTGCGCCTGGTCGAGAAGCACACCGACGTCGACGGGATGCTCAGCACCGAGGAGCTCGCGGCGCTGGTCCCCGACCTCGCCGAGCGGCAGACCTGGGCCTGCGGCCCCACCGGCATGCTCGCCGCTCTCGAGGACCTGTTCGCCGCCCGCGGCATCGCCGACCGCCTGCACACCGAGCGCTTCCGCCCGACCGTGCTCGTCACCGGCGAGGGCGGCACCGTCACCTTCTCCGAGCAGGCCGTCACGGTCGAGGCCGACGGCGGCGTCCCGCTGCTCGACGCCGGCGAGGCCGCAGGCGTGCTCATGCCGTCCGGCTGCCGCATGGGCATCTGCTTCGGCTGCGTCGTCCCCCT
This sequence comes from uncultured Actinomycetota bacterium, assembly GCA_963844295.1. Classification (GTDB taxonomy): domain Bacteria; phylum Actinomycetota; class Actinomycetes; order Mycobacteriales; family SCTD01; genus SCTD01. The sequence continues at coordinate 739,256 of CAWJNR010000002.1, forward strand.
GCGCTCCGGTGTGGTGCGCGACCTGCGCGACGGCGCCATCACGACCGCCGCCGAGGGCGACGGGGTGCGCATCCAGACCTGCATCAACGCCGCCGCCGGCGCCTGCGACATCGAGCTCTGACTCCCGCTCTTCCGCTCCGCCTGACCCCCGAGGAGACCCGCATGACCGCGATCCAGAAGAAGGACCACAACCCGATCGCCCACCTGTCGGCGGAGGACGTCGAGACGCTCGGCCGGGAGCTCGACGCGATCCGCGAGCAGGTCCTCGCCAGCCGCGGACAGCGCGACGCGGACTACATCCGCAAGGTCATCGACGTCCAGCGCAAGCTGGAGCTGACCAGCCGTGCGGTGCTGCTGTTCTCGATCCTGCCGCCGGCCTGGCTGATCGGCACGGCCGGGCTCTCGATCGCCAAGATCCTCGAGAACATGGAGATCGGGCACAACGTCATGCACGGCCAGTGGGACTGGATGCGCGACCCGAAGATCCACTCGACCAGCTGGGAGTGGGACAACGCCACGCCGTCGGACATGTGGAAGCACTCGCACAACCAGATCCACCACACGTTCACCAACGTGCTCGGCCGCGACAACGACCTGGGCTACGGGATCATGCGGGTCGACGAGGACCAGCGCTGGAGCCCGTTCTACCTGGGCCAGCCGCTCTACAACTTCGTCAACATGCTCATCTTCGAGTACGGCATCGCGGCGTACGACCTGGAGATCGGCAAGGTCATCAAGGGCCGCAAGGACAAGGCCCTGTTCAAGAAGCAGCTCGGCGCCGTCCTCGGGAAGATCAAGAAGCAGGCGACGCGCGACTACCTCGTCCACCCGCTGCTGTCCGGGCCGTCCGCGCTCACCACGCTGACCGCCAACCTGACCGCCAACATCGTCCGCAACGTGTGGACGCACTCGGTCATCATGTGCGGCCACTTCCCCGACGGCGTCGAGACCTTCGAGAAGACCAGCATCGAGGGCGAGACCCGCGGCGAGTGGTACCTGCGCCAGATGCTGGGCGCCGCGAACATCAGCGGCGGTGAGCTCACGCACCTCATGACCGGCAACCTGTCGTTCCAGGTCGAGCACCACCTCTACCCGGACCTGCCGAGCAACCGCTACAAGGAGATCTCGCCCAAGGTGCAGGAGCTCTTCCAGCGGTACGGCCTGACCTACGCGGTCGGCCCGATGCCCAAGCAGCTGGCCTCCGCCTGGGGCAAGGTCCTCCGGCTCGCGCTGCCGAACGACTTCCTGTCCACGGCCGTCGCCAAGGCCAACCCGGTCGCGCTCACCCGCAAGGCCCAGCCGGAGGCCCTCGCAGCCTGACGGTGGCGCCGGGGTGCCCCCACTGTGGCCCGCGGGTCGGTCTTCGTCGCAGCGAGCCGGGTAGTGCGGGGTGGTCCGCGCCGCACAGGGCGGCGCCGTCTCCCCTCGAGGTCCTCATGGCATCGCACACCCTCGTCCGGCTCCTGCACGACGTCGGAGCGGCTACCTGGTTCGGCGGCTCGCTCATGGGCGCGACCGGCCTGAACGGTGCGGCCGCCGCGGTCGACGACCCCGCGCAGCGGCACCGCGCGTCGACGGCCGGCTGGTCCCGGTGGGCGCCGGTGGGCGGCGCCGCCGTGATCGCCCACGTGATCGGGTCGGCCGGGCTCGCCCGCGTCGACGTGCCGCGCATCGCCGCGCAGCAGGGGGTCGGCCGCTCCACGGCGGTCCGCACCGTCCTGACCGGCGCCGGTCTCGGGCTGAGCGCCTGGAGCCTGGCGCTCAACCGGAAGGTCGCCTCACACGGGTCGGTCCCGGTGCACGGCGCCACGGAGCCGTCCTTCGCCACGCCGTCGGACGTCGCCTCGGCGCAGCGGCAGCTCAAGGTCGTGCAGTGGCTGCACCCGCTCGTCGCGGGCGGGATCATCGCCGTCGGCTCGTGGCAGGACGAGCAGAAGCGGGCCACCCAGACGGCGCCGGGTCTGCTCAAGGGCCTGCCGACCGGCCCGCTGCTCGCCAGTGCTGCGGCGACCGCGCTGGCCGTCAGCGCGGTGCGCAAGCGGCGTCGTCGCGAGCCGGTCGAGGTCTACCCGCAGCCGGTGGTCCGGCGCCCCGTCGAGTCCGGCGAGCACGCGTACGCCGGCGACGACATCAGCCGGGTCACGTCCGGCTCGGTAGAGCGGGAGGTCTGAGAAGGGCCCTTGCGGGACCTGCCTGTGGCAGGTTCCGCGCATGACCGTGATCGAGGTGGCCGGCGCCCACAAGAGCTACGCGCGCTGGCGCCGGCCACCGGAGAAGGCGGTCGACGGGCTGGACCTCGTCGTCGAGGACGGCGGGGTGCACGGCTTCCTCGGTCCGAACGGGTCGGGCAAGACCACGACGATCCGGATGCTGCTCGGGCTCGTCCGCCCCGACGCGGGTCGGCTCACCCTGCTCGGCCGGCCCGTCCCGCAGGACCTGCCGCAGGTCATCGGCGGCGTCGGCGCGCTGGTCGAGACGCCGTTGTTCTTCCCCGGCGCCTCCGGCCGGCTCAACCTCCAGCTGCTCGCCGACACCGCCGGCGTCTCGCGCAGCCGGCTGGAGGAGTGCCTGGAGCTGGTCGGCCTGCGCGAGCGCGCCGAGGACCGCTTCCGCGGCTACTCGCTCGGCATGAAGCAGCGGCTGGGCATCGCGGCCGCGCTGCTCAAGTCGCCGCGGCTCCTCATCCTCGACGAGCCGAGCAACGGCCTCGACCCGGCCGGCATCCGCGAGGTGCGCGAGCTGGTGCGCCGGCTCGGCGCCGACGGCCGCACCACCGTCTTCCTGTCCAGCCACCTGCTCGCCGAGGTGCAGCAGGTCTGCGACTCGGTGACGATCCTGGCGCGCGGCCGCTGCGTCGCCGCCGGGCCGGTCGCCACGGTGCTGGCCGGGCACGGCGCCGGCGACCTGCGGGTGCAGGTGCCGGACCGGGCACGGGCGCTGCGCGTGCTCACCGCCGCCGGGTTCACCGCCACCGACGTCGGGGAGGCGCTGCAGGTCGCGGCGCCACCGGACCCGGGGGAGGTCACCCGGGTGCTGGCGGCCGAGGGGCTCTACCTGACCGAGCTGAGCCGGGTCGCGGCCGACCTGGAGAGCGTCTTCCTGGAGCTCACGGCGGACGCCCCGTGACCGCCGTCGAGGCGCCCCCCGTCCGTGACGACGCCCCCCGGCCGTCGCTCGTCCGCGCCGAGGTGCGCCGCCTGTGGTCGCGACGCTTCGTCCGCGTGCTGCTGCTCGCCGTCGCCCTGCTCTACGTGGTGGTCGTCGTGCTCCAGGCGGCGACGTCGTACGGGAACCCGACGCCCGCGTCGCTGGCGGAGGCCGAGCGGGAGGTGCAGCGCGTCGTCGCGGAGTCCGAGGGCTTCCGGCAGCAGTGCCTGGACGACCCGAACCGACCGCCCGGTCTGTCCGAGGAGGAGGTCTGCGGGCCGCCGCCGCGCGCCGAGGACTTCCGCACCGAGGACTTCCTGGCCAAGCGCCCCTTCGTGCTCGCGAACGACCTGCCGGACGGAGCGGTGCCGGTCGCCGCGGGTCTCGCGGTCGTGTCCTTCCTGCTCGGCGCCACGTCGGTGGGCGCCGAGTGGTCCAGCCGGGCGATGGTGGCGCTGCTGTTCTGGGAGCCGCGCCGGCTGAGGGTGCTCGCGGTGAAGGCGGCCGTGCTCGCCGCCGGGGTCGCGCTGGTCGCCGCGGTCGGGCAGGCGCTCTGGTGGCTGACGGCGCAGGGGCTGGCGGCCGGCCTCGGCCGCACCGGCGACCTGCCGGACGGCTTCGCCGGCCAGGTGCTGGGGCTGCAGGGCCGCGCCGTCCTGCTCGCGGTGCTGATCGGACTGCTCGGCTTCGGGCTCGCCCAGCTGCTGCGCAACACCGGAGCGGCGCTCGGGGTCGCGTTCGTGTGGTTCGCCGTGGTGGAGAACGTCGTACGCGGGCGTACGGCCGGCCTGGCAGGAGTGGCTGCTCACCGACAACGCCGCGGCGCTGGTCCTGCGCGGCGGGAACACGATCTACGTCTTCGACGGTCCGAGCGTCGACGAGAGCGGCGCGTACGTCGACTCCGGCCGCGAGATCGTGCTCAGCAACCTGCACGGCGGCCTGGTCCTCGCGGCCGCGGTGGCCGCGGTGCTGGCCGTCGGCGCCGCGCTGTTCGTGCGGCGGGACCTGCACTGAGCGGCCCCTTGCGCGTGGAGGAGCGGACGGCTAGACACCGGCGGGTGGTGACCCCGTCCGAGGCCGAGCAGCGCGCGCGGCAGATGTACGACGAGGACGTCGCGACCCGGTCGCTGGGCATCGAGCTGCTCGAGGTCGGCGTGGGCTCGGCCACCGTCCGCATGACCGTGGCGCCGCAGATGCTCCAGGGCCACGGGACCTGCCACGGCGGCTACCTGTTCCTGCTCGCCGACACCGCCTTCGCCTTCGCGTGCAACACCCGCGGCCCGGCGGTGGCCGGTGGCGCCGACGTGGAGTTCCTCGCGCCGGTGCACGCCGGCGACGAGCTGGTCGCCACCGCCGTCGAGCGGGTCGTGCGCGGCCGGCGGGGGGTCTACGACGTGACGGTGCTGCGCGGGCAGGAGCCGGTCGCGGAGTTCCGCGGCCGCAGCCGGAGCGTCCCGGGACCGACCCCGTGAGGGAGCTCCCCGACCTCGCGCCGCAGCCGGGCGACCTCGAGCCGATCGAGGTCGCGGACCGGGAGGTCCTGTCGGCCCTGCAGCTCGAGCGGCTGCAGTGGAGCCTGCAGCACGCCTACGACAACGTCCCGCACTACCGGCGCGCCTTCGACGAGGCCGGTGCGTCGCCGCAGGACTGCCGCTCGCTGGAGGACCTCCGGCACTTCCCGACGACGAGCAAGGCCGACCTGCGCGAGAACTACCCGTACGGCATGTTCGCGGTGCCGCGCGAGCAGGTGAGCCGGCTGCACGCCAGCAGCGGGACGACCGGGCGGCCGACCGTCGTCGGCTACACCGCCGCGGACGTCTCGACCTGGGCCGACGTGGTCGCCCGCTCGCTGCGGGCGGCGGGGGTGCGCGCGGGCTGGCGCGTCCACATCGCCTACGGCTACGGGCTGTTCACCGGCGGGCTGGGCGCGCACTACGGCGCCGAGCGGCTCGGCTGCACGGTCATCCCGGTCTCCGGCGGCATGACCGAGCGCCAGGTCCAGCTGATCACCGACTTCGAGCCCGACGCCATCCTCGTCACCCCGTCCTACATGCTCGCGCTGCTCGACGAGTTCGAGCGGCAGGGCCTGGACCCGCGCGACAGCTCGCTGAAGGTGGGCGTCTTCGGGGCCGAGCCGTGGACCGAGGACATGCGCCGGGAGGTCGAGGCGCGGGCCGGGCTGCACGCCGTCGACATCTACGGCCTGTCCGAGGTCATCGGCCCCGGGGTCGCCAGCGAGTGCGTCGAGACCAAGGACGGCCTGCACGTCTGGGAGGACCACTTCTACCCCGAGGTCCTCGACCCCGAGACCGGCGAGGTGCTGCCGGACGGGGAGTACGGCGAGCTCGTGCTCACCAGCCTGACCAAGCAGGCGATGCCGGTCGTGCGCTACCGCACCCGGGACCTGACCCGGCTGCTGCCGGGCACGGCCCGGACCATGCGCCGGATGGAGAAGATCACGGGGCGCAGCGACGACATGATCATCCTGCGCGGCGTGAACCTGTTCCCCTCGCAGGTCGAGGAGCTGCTGCTGCGGGTCGAGGGGCTGTCCCCGCACTACGTGCTGGTCCTGACCCGGCCGAAGCGGCTGGACGAGCTCACGGTCCGCGTCGAGGCCCGCCCCGAGGGCGCTGATCCCGACGCGGGCCAGCGTCTGCGCGCGCTGGTCAAGCACGTCATCGGCGTCACGGTGGACTGCGAGGTGGTGCCGCCCGGCACCCTGGACCGGTCGCAGGGCAAGGCCCAGCGGGTGGTCGACCTGCGGTAGCGCCTCAGCGCCGCCGGAGCCCGTCGAACGCCAGCGCGACCACGGCGTCGGCGACCTCGTCCGCGTCGTGCCCGCCGGACGGCCGGTACCACTCGCTGACGCTGTTCACGGTGCCGAACAGCAGGCGCGTGACCAGCCGCGGGTCGAGGTCGGCGCGCACCTCGCCCGCGTCGATCGCGTCCTGCACGAGCACGGCCAGCCGGCGGTCGAACTCCCGGCGCCGGTCGAGCGCCGCCCGCTCGACCGCGGTGTTGCCGCGCACCCGCAGCAGCAGCGTGACGTACGGCAGCAGGGCCACCAGGACGTGCGTGCCGCGCCGCACGACGTGCTCGAGCCGGGCCACCGCCGGGCCGGTCGTGGCTCCCGCCTCCTCCAGCACGGCGAACAGCGCGTCGACCGCGCGCGCCAGGGCGAGCTCCAGCAGCGCCGACTTGCCGGCGACGTGGTGGTAGACGGCCGACTTGGTCAGCCCGGTCGCCCCGGCGATGTCCTCCATGGTCGTCGCGTCGTAGCCGCGGGCGATGAACTCGGCCACCACGACGTCGAGCAGCTCGTCGCGGGTGAACCGCGCGGGCCGGCCGGGTTGACGTCGCTCGCTCACGGGGCCACGATACTGAACGATCGTTCAACAACCCAGGAGGTGGACGTGGACGAGCAGGCCTTCACCGCGCGCGTGTCCGGCGACGACCGGATCGAGCCGCGCGACGAGATGCCGGAGGGCTACCGCCGCACGCTCGTCCGCCAGATCGCCCAGCACGCCCACTCCGAGATCATCGGCATGCAGCCCGAGGGCAACTGGATCACCCGGGCGCCCTCGCTGCGCCGCAAGGCGATCCTCGTCGCGAAGGTGCAGGACGAGGCCGGTCACGGGCTCTACCTCTACGGTGCGGCCGAGACCCTCGGCGCCGACCGCGACGAGCTGCTCGACCTGCTGCACACCGGTCGGCAGAAGTACTCCACGATCTTCAACTACCCGACCACCTCGTGGGCCGACGTCGCCGCGATCGGCTGGCTCGTCGACGGCGCCGCCATCGTCAACCAGGTCCCGCTGACCCGCTGCTCGTACGGCCCGTACGCCCGCGCGATGGTGCGGGTCTGCAAGGAGGAGTCCTTCCACCAGCGGCAGGGCTTCGAGGCGATGTCGGTGCTGGCCAACGGCTCGCCGGCCCAGCGGCGCATGGCGCAGGAGGCGCTCGACCGGTGGTGGTGGCCGGCGCTCATGATGTTCGGCCCCAGCGACGTCGACAGCCCCAACAGCGCGCAGTCGATGGCGTGGGGCATCAAGCGCTTCAGCAACGACGAGCTGCGCCAGCGCTTCGTCGACGCGACCGTGCCGCAGGCCGAGTACCTCGGGCTGGTCGTGCCCGACCCGGACCTGCGCCTGGACGAGGAGACCGGCCACTACGTGACCGGCGAGATCGACTGGTCGGAGTTCGCGACCGTGATGCGCGGCGACGGCCCGTGCAACCGGGAGCGGCTGGCCCGTCGCGTCGCCGCGCACGAGGACGGGCGCCTGGGTGCGCGAGGCCGCGGCGGCCTACGCCGCCAAGCACGCGGCGGTGCACGAGGTCGCGGCGTGACCCAGCCGCGGCTCGAGCGGCCAGCCGCCCCGTCCCTCGAGCGGCCAGCCGCCCCGTCCCTCGAGCGGCCAGCCGCTGTGGGAGGTCTTCGTCCGCAGCCGCCGCGGCCTGTCCCACACCCACGCGGGCAGCCTGCACGCGCCGGACGCGCACATGGCGCTGCGCAACGCGCGCGACCTGTTCACCCGGCGCCAGGAGGGCGTGTCGATCTGGGTGGTGCGGGCCACCGACGTCGTCGCGAGCAGCCCCGACGAGAAGGACGCGTTCTTCGACCCGGCCGGCGACAAGCCCTACCGGCACCCGACCTTCTACGAGGTCCCGGACGAGGTGCAGCACCTGTGACGACGACGACCGCCTCCACCGAGGTCGACCTCGACGTCGCGACCTACTGCCTGCGGCTCGGCGACGACGCGCTCGTGCTCGCGCAGCGGCTGTGCGAGTGGGCCGCCCGCTCGCCGCAGCTGGAGGAGGACGTCGCGCTGCTCAACCTGGCGCTCGACCTGCTCGGCCAGGCCCGCAGCCTGCTGACGCTCGCCGGGGTGCGCGAGGGACGCGGTCGCGACGAGGACGACCTGGCCTTCCTGCGCGACGAGCCCGACGTCGTCAACGCCCAGCTCGTGGAGCTCGAGAACGGCGACTTCGGCCGCACCCTGGCGCGCCAGCTGCTGGTCTCGGCGTACGCGGTGCCGCTGTGGCAGGCGCTGAGCACGTCGACCGACCCCGACCTCGCGGCGATCGCCGGCAAGGCGGTCAAGGAGGTGACCTACCACCTGGACCACGCCCGCTCGTGGGTCGTCCGGCTGGGCGACGGCACCGACGAGTCGCACCGCCGGGTGCAGACCGGCCTCGACGAGGTGTGGCCGTACTCCTTCGAGCTGTTCGAGGTCGACCCGCTGCTGGAGCGGCTCATCGCGCGCGGCGTCGCGGCGGATCCCGCTGTCCTGCAGCCGATCTGGCGCGCGACCGTGGAGGAGGTCCTGGCCGAGGCGACGCTCTCCGTGCCCGAGACGACCTGGCGGCCGACCGGCGGTCGGCAGCGGCACGCACACCGAGGCCTTCGGCTACCTGCTCGCCGAGCTGCAGCACCTGCACCGCTCGCACCCGGGGGTGAGCTGGTGACGACGACGGCCGCGCAGGTGCGCGAGGTGCTCGCCGAGGTGCACGACCCCGAGATCCCGGTGCTCACCATCGAGGACCTCGGCGTGCTGCGCGACGTCTCGGTCGACGGCGACCGCGTCGTCGTCACGGTCACGCCGACCTACTCGGGCTGCCCGGCGATGGACGAGATCCGCGCCGACATCGCGACCGCCCTGGCTGGCGCATGGGTGGCGCGACGTCGAGGTCCGCACCGTGCTCGCGCCCGCCTGGACGACCGAGTGGATGAGCGAGGACGGTCGGCGCAAGCTGCGCGAGTTCGGCATCGCGCCGCCGGGGGAGCTGCTGCTGCAGATCCGGCCGCGTCAGGTCGTCGCGTGCCCCCAGTGCGGGTCGGGCGACACCGAGGAGGTCACCCGCTTCGGGTCGACGTCGTGCAAGTCGATGTGGCGCTGCCGCTCCTGCCGCGAGCCGTTCGACCACTTCAAGGCGCACTGAGGATGGCTGAGGCGTACGGCTTCTCGACCCTGCGGGTGTCGCGGGTCGACCCGCTGACCAGCGACAGCGTCGCGCTCACCTTCGACGTGCCGCCTGCGCTGGCCGACGACTTCCGGTTCCGCCCGGGGCAGCACCTCACGCTGCGCCGCGTGGTCGAGGGCGAGGACCTGCGTCGCACGTACTCGCTCTGCAGCAGCGCCGTCGGCGGCCCGCTGCGCGTCGCGGTGAAGCGGCTCGACGGCGGGGCGTTCTCCGGCTGGGTGCTGGACAGCCTGCAGCCGGGTGACGAGCTGGAGGTGCTGCCACCGGCCGGCCGGTTCGGCCCGAGGGTCGACCCTGAGCGGACGCTCCGCTACGGACTGCTCGCCGCCGGAAGCGGCATCACCCCGGTGCTCTCCATCGCGGCGACCGTGCTCGAGGTCGAGCCGGAGAGCGAGGTCGTGCTGGTCTACGGCAACCGGACGAGCAACGACGTGATGCTGCTCGAGGAGATCAGCGACCTCAAGGACCGCTTCCCGGACCGGCTGCAGGTGCTGCACGTGCTCTCCCGCGAGGAGCAGGAGTCCGAGCTGCTGTCCGGCCGGCTCGACCGCGAGCGCATCGAGCGGCTGCTCGACACCGTGCTCGTCGACGTCGACGAGTGGTACCTCTGCGGGCCGTTCGGCATGGTGACCTCTGCCCAGCAGCTCCTGGTCGACCGCGGTGTGCCGGAGGGGTCGGTGCACGTCGAGCTCTTCCACGCCGACGCCCCGCCGCCGCGGGTGCGCGAGAGCAGCTCGGCGGCAGGCACTTCCGCCGTGACCGTGGTGCTGCACGGCCGCACCACCACCGTCCCGGTCGCCCCCGACGGGCCGTCGGTGCTGGACGCCGTGCTGGCCGTGCGCGCCGACGCGCCGTACGCCTGCAAGGGCGGCGTCTGCGGCACCTGCCGCGCCCGCTGCGTCAGCGGCCAGGTGGAGATGGACGTCAACTACGCGCTCGAGCCGGACGAGCTCGCGGCCGGCGTCGTGCTGACCTGCCAGTCGCACCCGCTGACCGAGGAGGTCCGGCTCGAGTTCCTGTAGCCCCTACGGGTGCACGAGCACGTTGCCCACCTTGCGGCTGGAGCTCGTACTGGACGGCCTCGAGCTGCGGTGGCGGGCGGTGGTCCGGTCGTGACGGCACGGCAAGGCACCCTGTCCGGATGACGTCGTCAGAGCCCGACCCGGCAGCCCTGTCGGGCACTCTCGTCCCGCACAGCCGCACGGAGGACGTCGCCGCTGTGCTCACCGGTGCGCTCCTGGCGTCGTTCGGGCTGTACCTGCTGGAGTCCGGCGGGGCGGTGACCGGGGGCACGCCCGGCCTGGGCCTGCTGCTCGCGGAGGTGACGACCCTGCCGTTCGCGCTCGCGTACGTCGCCGTGAACGTGCCCTTCGTCGTGCTGGCGGTGCTGCGGCGGGGATGGCGCTTCACCCTGCGGTCGGCGACGGCCGTCGCGCTGCTGGCCGGGTTCTCCTACGTCCACCCGCTGGCGCTGCCGCTCGAGGACGTCGATCCGCTCTACGCCGTGCTGCTGGGCAACCTGCTGGCGGGCGTCGGGCTGGTCGTGCTGTTCCGGCACGGCTCGAGCCTGGGCGGGTTCGCCGTCGTCGCGCTGGAGTGCCAGGACCGCTTCGGCTGGCGGGCGGGCTACGTCCAGCTCGCCTGCGACGCGCTCGTCCTGCTCCTGTCGGCGGCCGTGATCGCCCCGCTGGTCCTGCTGCTGTCGGTCGTCGGCGCGGTGGTGCTGAACGCGGTGCTGGCGCTCAACCACCGGCCCGGCCGCTACCTCGGCGTCTGAGCCGGCAGCAGGACAGCGGTGGCCACCGGCGCCCTGCCGCCATCAGGCCGCCTGCGCGAGGACGACCGACACGACGTAGCGGAGGTCCATCCGGGCGTCGCAGTGGTCGGGCGGGAGCGTTGCCGCGGAGACGCTCCGGCCAGGACCTGACGCGAGCGCCGCGGGATCACCCCACGGCTGCGCAGGGTGGTGCAGCACCGGCGTGCCGTCAGCGGACGAGACGGTCAGTCGCCGGTCCGGGTGCAGACGGAGCGCGAAGCCCCGGACGTGGATGAGCGTGTGGTGCCGCGAGCAGACGAGCACCAGGTTCGCCAGGTCGGTGCGACCACCGTCCCGCCAGAACACCACGTGGTGCGCGTGGAGCTTACTGTGCCGCGTGCAGCCGGGAAAGCGGCAGCGCTCGCCGTCGAGCGTGCCGAGAAGCTCGCGCAGCGGGTCGCTGACGGTGCGCTGCGAGCGGCCGAGATCGTGTCGGGCCAGGTCGGCTCCTGTGATGGGGCGGAGCCGCACCAGACCGTCACGGCCCGGAAGGGACCTCAGGACGGTCCGCAGGCTGGTCGGTGGCAGCAGCTCGCCATCGGACTGTCGGCCCCAGCCGGACAGCGGGTCGATCCGCGCCGTCAGCAGCGGCCGCCGGCGTCGAGCGACGTCCGGGTGAGCCACCCTCTCCGTCGTCAACGCCGCTTGGGCCAGCGCGAGCAGTGCGTCCCCGTCGGTGACCCTCCGCCGCTCCGACGTTCCCGCGGGAACGTCCGGCACCGCCGTTGGCGCCGATGGCTCGTGCGGCAGCTCCGCCGGTTGGTCGGGGGAGTCGGCCGGACCGGCCCACCGCTCGGCGAGGACGAGGCTCACCTCCCGGGCGTGCGCGCAGGTCGTGCCCCGTGGCCAACCGGGTGCCTGGCCGTCCAGGTCCGTATCAGGAGCAGCCGCCGGCGTTCCCGCGGGAACGCTGTCGAGGGGCAGCAGGCCCTGAACCGGTGCCGGCACGTCCGGCGCCGCCTGCGCGTCGAGCTCGCGCTGCAGCTCAGCCCGCTTGGCCTCGAGCCCGGCCTCGACGACCGGCGCGTACTCCGCCCTCGTCGTGATCGTGATGACGAGGTTGCCGTCGCGGTCGTAGTGCTTGCGGGTGCGCACCTTCCACGCCGCCAACTCCGGATCGTCCGCACGCTCGCCCTCGACGCGGGCTCGGCGGACGCCCCTGACGATCCGCTCCAGTTGGGCTGCCGAGCTGCTGCGCGCCAGCGAGACCCAGTCGACCCCGTCGTCGGGGTCGGCGACGCGGGTGAGGGCGCGGACCTTCGAGTAGCTCACCTGCCCAGCTGCGAAGGCCGTCGCGACGTCCGGCAGCTCCTCCAGCCGACGGGCCACGCGCACCTGCTCACGGGCCGTGCCGAGCGACAGGCCGATGCGCCAGGACAGCCAGTGCGCGCACGAGAGCATGCCTGGTCCGCCCCAGCCCTCGCGCCGGTCGAACTCCGCGATCCAGGCCAGCAGCTCGGCCTGCGCGGCGGCGATGCGACCTGCACGCACGCAGATGCCCTCGGCCAGCTCATTTATGGTCAGGCTCGAAAGAGGCTCCATTGCAGGAGGTTACGGCCGAGGTACGACAGAACTGGTGGTGCCGGCACTCAGGTGCGTCAGCCCGTCCCGGGCGCCCCAGCAGGCGCATTGCTCACGTCGAAGGTGAGGGGGCAACGCCCCCTGGCCGCGACTAGCGTGCGGCCATGACGAAGCCGGAGACCTTCCAGGCGCAGATGGACGTGCTCGCGTACGGCGAGGTGCATCCACTGCTGTTCGCCACGGACATCGAGCGCCGAGAACGCCTCGGAGTGCATGTGGTGCTCATCAGCCCACCGGACGATGTCGAGGCTGGCGGGCACGCCTCCACGATGCCGGTGTTCAGCCGCTACTTCGACCTGCGGGAAGACCTCTCTCCGACTGACGATGAGGTGCGTCAGATGCGCTCGCTGACGATCGAAGACTTCGCGGAGCGCCTGGGGCGACTGCTCTCGGTCGAGCCATGGCCGCGACTGGCGCGTGTCGCTGGAACGACTGCTGGCACGGTCCCGTGAGAGCGTTGGCCCATGCGGGAGGACGACGAGATCGCCACGCGTGCTCACTGGGCGATGCTGCTGGTCTTCGGTTCGGCCTTGCTTGCAACGCTGGTCGGCTGGGTCGGTGGCCTAGGTCCTCCCTACCGAGAGTTTCCGTACGACACCGCCGAGATCGTGGGGATCATGGCGACCTTCCTGCTGCTGCCAGTGGCGGTGGTGATGACCGTCAAGGCCCGGGGCCTGGGGGTGCCCTACCTGTGGCGGGCCGCAGGCTGGGTGCTCTGCCTGATCGGGTTGATGCTTCCGGCGATCATCCTCGCCAACACGTTCCTGAACGCTCCCGGCTACGACGTCTTCGGTTGCGGCTCCCTCCTGGACCGGGACTCGTACGTCAACGTCGAACCGGAGCGACGGCGTGTGTGCGAACCGGTCCGCGATGCACGAAGAGGCACCGCCGTCTTCGCCGCCGTCGTAGGTGGAACGGTGGCCGTCGGGGTGGGCATCTCGGCTCTTCGACCGGGCCAACCTGATGCTCGGACACGGGCACGAACCCGGGTAGGGAGTGCGGCGCACCGTCACCGCTAGGTGGCCGTAGCCGCCATCAGCGGACGCGGGGAGCAGGTAGGTGCATGCTGCGTCTCGTGACCAGGAGCCTCCTCGCACGTGCGCTGCTGCAGTGAGGCGGCCGTCGGTCGTTGCATGCGCCGTGATGGGCGCCTTGATCTTCTTCATCCCGGTGGTCCTCGCCAAGTCCAACGAGTACGAGGGCTCGGACGTCATCGTCTACGGCGGGTCGGTCCTCGCCCTGGTCGGGGCAGCCCTGGGCACAGCCGTCGGGCTGGTCCTCAAGCTTCGTCGGTAGCCGCGACTGCGCCGTGGGTGCCCACAGCCGCTAGTAGCTGTCATGACTACAGGCTGCGCAGATGCAGACCTACCCGCGCGGAGAGTGGGCCCTCGTCGTCGACTGCACGGACCTGGAAGTCGTGGCTGACTTCTGGACGCGCGCGCTGGACTCCGAACGGGCAGGCCGCATCCACGAGCCGTGCTCGAGCCTGCTCCCGACATCCGGTCACGGCGCAGAGCTGCTGCTGCAGCGGGCGTCCGAGGGCAAGGACGGCAAGAACCGCCTGCACCTGGACCTTCGCACCCCTGACCTTGCAGCCGAGGTGCAACGCCTCACCGGACTCGGAGCGACCGTCCCCACGGACACCCCGATGAGCGAGGGCGGCTGGCTGTGGCACGTCCTGAGCGACCCGGAACGCAACGAGTCCTGCGTGCTCCAGCCACGCAGCACGCACTCGGACAGCGCACGCTAGAGGGCATCCGGCCACGTCCCCCGCATCACCTGCATATCGGCTCAGCGGACGTGCAGGCGGCGCACGTCGTCGATCGTGTCGGCCTCGTCGGCGCGCTTGTCCTCGCGGTAGCGCAGCACCCGCGCGAAGCGCAGCGCGACGCCGCCGGGGTAGCGCGGCGAGGTCTGCACGCCGTCGAAGGCGATCTCGACGACCAGCTCGGGCCGTACCTGCACCACCCAGCCGTCGTCGCTGGTCGCGAGCTCGCGTCAGCCGGGCGGTCTGCCACGTCAGCAGCTCGTCGGTCAGCCCCTTGAAGGTCTTGCCGAGCATCACGAAGCCGCCGGCCGGGTCGCGCGCACCGAGGTGCAGGTTCGACAGCCAGCCGCGCCGCCGGCCGGAGCCGTGCTCCACGGCGAGCACCACCAGGTCGAGCGTGTGCCGCGGCTTCACCTTCAGCCACGCGCCGCCGCGCCGACCGGCCTCGTACGGCGCGTCGAGCGCCTTGAGGACGACGCCCTCGTGCCCGGCCTCCAGCGCCTCGGACTGGAACGCGCGTGCGGCGTCCCGGTCGTCCGTGACCAGCCGGGGCGCGCGCTGCCCGACCGGTACGAGCGCCTCCAGCGCGGCGGCTGCGCTCGGCCAGCGGGGCGTCGAGCAGGTCGGTCCCGTCGACGTGCAGCAGGTCGAAGAACCACGGCGTCAGCGTGGTCCCGGAGCTGCGTGCCGCGCGCGACGCCGTCTCCTGGAACGGCCGCGGCCGACCGTCGTCGGACGAGCGCGAGCGCCTCGCCGTCGAGCACCAGCTGCCGCGCCGGCAGGGCGCGCACGGCCTCGACCACCTCGGGCATCCGCTCGGTCACGTCGTCGAGCGAGCGGGTGAGGACGCGGACGTCGTCGCCGTCGCGGTGCACCTGGATGCGCACCCCGTCGAGCTTCGCGTCGACCGCCGCCCGGCCGCCGAGCCGGTCCCACGCGTCGTCGAGGTCCACGGCCGTACCGGCGAGCATCGGGGCGAGGCCGCGGCCGACGACCAGCCCGAAGGCGTCCAGTGCCGCCGCACCCCCGGTCAGGGCCGCCGCGGCGACGTCGGGCAGCGAGCCGTGCAGGGTGAGCGCCCGCCGGACCGCCGCGACCGGCACCTGCGCCGCGCGCGCCACGGCGTCGGCCACCAGACCGGCCGAGGCGCCCTGCCGCAGCTCGCCGCTGACGAGCCCGGCCAGCAGCTGCTGCTCGTCCGCGGTGGCGCGGGCCCACAGCGCGCGCAGCGCCGCCGTGCGCGCACCGCCCGAGCCGGCGCCCGCCAGCCCGGCCAGCTGCGCGAAGACCTCGTCCACCTCGAGCACCTCGAGCGACGGCGACGCGGCCGGCTCCGGCAGGCCCTGCAGCGACCGCCAGCCGACACCGGTGCGGCGCTGCCGCAGCTCGCCGGACAGCCAGGCCGCGACGACGGCGACCTCGTCGGGCGCCGCGGCCCGCAGCACCTGCGCGAGCCGCTCCGCCTTGGCCGTGCGGGAGCGCGTCGCCGCGACGTCGACCGAGGCGGCGGCGACCTCGGCGAGCAGCACCCCGCCAGTCTGGCAGCGCCCCCGGCGTACCGGGGCGACGATCTTCGTCTCGAGGTGCCGCGACACGCGAGCGACCGCCCGAGAGGACGAAGATCGTCGCCAGGTTGGAGGGGGAGGGGGAGGATGGTCGCGTGGGCGTCGACGTGGAGACCTCGATCGTGGTGGACCGGCCGCGTGCGGAGGTGGCCGCCTTCGCCACCGACCCGGACAACGCGCCCCGCTGGTACGTCAACATCCGCTCCGTGGCGTGGGAGACGCCGCGTCCGCTGCAGGTCGGCTCCCGCTTCGCCTTCGTCGCGACCTTCCTCGGCCGCGAGCTCGCCTACACCTACGAGGTGCGCGAGCACGTGCCCGGCGAGCGCTTCGTGATGAGCACGTCGCAGGGGCCGTTCCCCATGGAGACGACGTACGCCTGGGAGGACACGGCGAGCGGCGGCACCCGGATGGTGCTGCGCAACCGGGGCGAGCCGTCGGGCTTCTCGTCGGTGGCCGCGCCGCTCATGGCGAGCGCGGTGCGCCGCGCCAACCGCAAGGACCTCGCCCTCCTCAAGAAGCTCCTCGAAGCGGGCTGAGGCACGCGGGGCGCCCGACGTGGCATCCTCGGCCAGCGGTCGCCCCGGTGGTCGCACCCGGTCGGTCGACGGCGATGGTCCGGGAGTCCGTACGAGGGAGCCCCAGAGCGTGTCCGCACGCATGTCCGCGCTCGACAGCGCGCTGCACCAGCTGGCCCAGGCGGTCGAGCAGCTCGGCCTCGACGACGGCATGCACGAGCTGCTCGCGACGCCGCGCCGCTCGATGGAGGTGGCCGTCCCGCTGCGCCGCGACGACGGCACGCTGAAGGTCCTCAAGGGCTACCGCGTGCAGCACAACTTCTCGCGCGGGCCGGCCAAGGGCGGCATCCGCTTCCACCCGGACACCGACATGGACGAGGTCCGCGCGCTCGCGATGTGGATGACGTGGAAGTGCGCGCTCATCGGCATCCCGTACGGCGGCGCCAAGGGCGGGGTCGCCTGCGACCCGCGCACGATGAGCCGCAACGAGCTCGAGCGGGTCAGCCGCCGCTACGCCAGCGAGATCATGCCGATCATCGGCCCGGAGCAGGACATCCCCGCCCCCGACGTCGGCACCGACGAGCAGACGATGGCCTGGATGATGGACACCTTCTCCGCGCACAAGGGCTACACGGTGACCGGCGTCGTCACCGGCAAGCCGGTGTCGGTCGGCGGCTCCGAGGGCCGGGGCGGCGCGACGAGCCGCGGCGTCATGTACGCCGCGTTCAGCGCGCTGCGCGAGGCGGGCGTCGACCACCGCGGCGCCACCGTCGCGGTGCAGGGCTTCGGCAAGGTCGGCGGGCTCGCCGCGCAGTTCCTGCACGACGCCGGCTGCCTCGTCGTCGCGGTGTCGGACTGGAAGGGCGGCGTCTACGACGCCAAGGGCCTCAACCCGGCCGCGCTGCTCAAGCACCTCAAGGCCGGCGCGGACACCGTCGTCGGCTTCCCCGGCGCCGACGTCATCACCAACGACGAGCTGCTCGAGCTCGACGTCGACATCCTCGTGCCGGCCGCGCTCGAGGGCGTCATCCACGACGGCAACGCCGACCGGATCAAGGCCTACTTCGTCGTCGAGGGCGCCAACGGCCCGACCACCCCCGACGCCGACAAGATCCTCGAGGGCAACAACGTC
The DNA here is from genome assembly GCA_963844295.1 of uncultured Actinomycetota bacterium. GTDB lineage: Bacteria > Actinomycetota > Actinomycetes > Mycobacteriales > SCTD01 > SCTD01. The sequence goes on from CAWJNR010000002.1 coordinate 756,762, forward strand.
CTGGTGGTGCCCGACGTGCTGGCCAACTCCGGTGGCGTCGCGGTCTCGTACTTCGAGTGGGTCCAGGACCTGCAGGCCTACTTCTGGTCCGAGGACGAGGTCAACGACCGCCTCAAGGCGCTCATGGAGTCGGCGTACGACCAGGTCTCGACGATGGCCCGCGAGCGCGGGGTGTCGCTGCGCACCGCCGCCCAGACGATCGGCGTCGGCCGGGTCGCGCAGGCGCACCGCACCCGCGGGCTCTACCCGTAGCCGCATCACCCGGTCGGGCTAACGCGACCTGCGCCGGACCGTCGGCGGCCTGTGCTTTCATGGCCGCACCCCGAATCACAACGGTGTGACTCGCGGGCCGATCCGGCTGCAGGAGGACTCGATGAGCGGTTCCACCCCCGCGTCCCTGTCCCCGGCGGCGCCCGCCAGCGCCGCTGCGCTCACCGAGCGCGAGCTCGAGATCCTGGCCTTCGAGCGGCAGTGGTGGAAGTACGCCGGCGCCAAGGAGACCGCGGTCCGCGACCTGTTCGACATGAGCGCGACCCGCTACTACCAGGTGCTCAACGCGCTCATCGACCGGCCGGAGGCGCTCGTGGCCGACCCGATGCTCGTCAAGCGGCTGCGCCGCCTGCGCTCGAGCCGCCAGCGCACCCGCTCGGCGCGCCGCCTCGGCCTCGACGCCTGAGCTCCTGATGACCGAGGGGCGCTCCCCCTGGGACGACCCGACCGTCGCGGCGGGCTTCCAGGCCGCGTACGAGCCGCAGCTCCCGCGGCAGGGGGGCTCCCTGGCCGTCGAGGACGCGCCCGCCCCGCGGCCGGCCGTGCCCCGCGCGACCGACGTCCTCCCGCTGCCCCGCGGCGCCTCGCCCGGCCGCCTGGCACCGACCCGTGCCCTCGCCGGGGCTGCGGTGTCGGTCGCCGGTGTCGCGCTGGGCATCACCACCCTCCTCTGGGTGACCGACGGCCCCTCGCCGGACCCGGGCCAGGTCGTCGCGGCCCCCGTCTCCGACGACGAGCCGGTCGACCCGCTCGCCGGCAGCTCCGAGCGGGAGGCCGCGACGGTCGACCCGCCGGCCGTGGTCGCGCCGGCCACTCCGCCTGCCGCCCCGCCGGCCCCCGCCCCGGTGCCTGCTCCCGTCGTCGAGCCGGTGCCGACCGCCCCGTCGGTGGTCGTCCCGGTGACCGTGCTCAACAACTCGCGCATCACGGGGCTGGCCGACCGGGGTGCCACGCGCTTCACGGCCGAGGGCTGGCCGGTCGCCGAGACCGGCAACTACCGCGGCCGGATCCGTGCCACGACGGTCTACTACCCGGCCGGCCTGGAGGCCTCCGCGCAGGCGTTCGCCGCCCGCTTCCCCGGGGTGGAGCGGGTGCTGCCGCGTCCGGACAACCTGCCGGGCAGCGGGCTGACCGTCGTGCTCACCCGCGACTTCGCGTCCTGACCGGGAGCCGGACGGGGCCCGCGTGCGTCCCACCGGCATGACGCCGCTCCTGCTCCTCCCGCTGCTCCTGCTCGCCGCCTGCAGCTCGTCGACCGACGCGCTCGACACCGGCGCGGCTCCGCCGACCTCCGAGCTGTCCGTGGCGTACGACGCCGGCGACGGCAGCGACCCCGTCACCTGGACGCTGGTGTGCGGCGACCCGGTCGGCGGCACCCACCCCGACGCCGAGGCGGCCTGCGCCGCACCTGCAGGCGCTGGAGGAGCCGTTCGCCGCGCTGCCCGCGGACATGATCTGCACCGAGCAGTACGGCGGACCGCAGACCGCCCGGGTGACCGGGCGCTGGGCCGGCCAGCCGGTCGACCTCGCGCTCTCGCGCACCAACGGCTGCTGGATCAGCCAGTGGGACGGGCTGGTCCCGCTGGTGCCCCGCGGCACCTGAGCCCGCCGCGCTGCCTAGCCTGGCCCGGTGACCGACCCCCTCGACGTCCTGCGCGCCCGGCTCGACGGGGCGGTCGTCGCCCTGGACTACGACGGCACGCTCGCGCCGATCGTCGCCCGTCCGGACGAGGCGGTCGCCGCACCCGGAGCCGTCGCGGTGCTCGCCGCGCTGGCCGAGCGGGTCCGCACGCTGGCGCTCGTGACCGGTCGCCCGGCCGACGTCGTCGTCGAGCTCGGCGGCCTGGCGGACGTGCCCGGCCTGGTCGTCCTGGGGCAGTACGGCGCGCAGCGCTGGTCCGGCGGCCGGGTCAGCGCGCCCGCGGAGCTGCCCGGGGTGGCGCGGGCCCGCGCGGCCCTGCCCGCCCTGCTCGAGGCCGAGGGCGCCGACCTGGAGGACAAGGGCCTGGCCGTCGTGGTGCACACCCGCCGCGCGCCCGACCCCGCGGGCGCCCTGGAGCGGCTGACCGGTCCGGTGCGCGAGATCGCCGCCGGAGCCGGGCTCGAGGTGCACCCGGGCCGGCTCGTCCTCGAGCTGCGGCCGCCCGGCTACGACAAGCGCAGCGCGCTGCTCTCGCTGTGCGACCCCGCGCCGAGCGCGGTGCTCTTCGCCGGGGACGACCTCGGGGACCTCCCGGCGTTCGACGCGGTGGACGAGCTGCGCGCCCGCGGCGTGCCGGGGCTGCTGGTCTGCAGCGGCAGCGAGGAGGGGCCGGTCGCGCTGCGCGAGCGCGCCGACGTCGTCGTCGACGGCCCGCCCGGCGTCGTCGAGCTGCTCCGCTCCCTGCTCTGACGGGTCAGCGGGCGGCGCGGCGCTCGGCGTAGCCGGCCAGCGCGGCCACCTGCGCCGGGTCCAGCGACGGCCGTACGGCGGCCAGCGCGGCCTCGACGTGCGCCGCCGTCACCGAGGTCGCCGACATCGACTCGCGCATCGCGGTGAGCGCCGCCTCGCGGACCAGCGCGGCGCAGTCGGCCGCGCTGTAGCCGTCGGTGCGCCGCCCGACCTCGTCGAGGTCGACGTCGTCGGCGAGCGGCACCGTCTTGGCCGCCGCGGCCAGGATCAGCGCGCGCGCCTCGGCGTCCGGCGGCGGGGCGTAGACCAGCCGCTCGAGCCGGCCGGGCCGCAGCATCGCCGGGTCGACCAGGTCGGGCCGGTTGGTCGCGCCGATGACGACGACGTCGCGCAGCGACTCGACGCCGTCGAGCTCGGTGAGCAGCGAGGCGACGACGCGGTCGGTGGTGCCGCCGTCGGTCGACTGGCCGCGGACCGGCGCGAGCGCGTCGACCTCGTCGAGGAAGACGATGGCGGGCGCCGACTCGCGGGCGCGCCGGAACAGCTCGCGCACCGCGCGCTCGGACTCGCCGACCCACTTGCTCAGCAGCTCGGCGCCCTTGACCGACAGCACGTTGGCCTGGCCGGACCCGGCGATCGCCTTGACCAGGAAGGTCTTCCCGCAGCCGGGCGGGCCGTAGAGCAGCATCCCGCGCGGCGGGGCGACGCCGAGCCGGGCGAAGGTGTCGGGGTAGTTCAGCGGCCACAGCACCGCCTCGGTCAGCGCCGCCTTGACCTCGACCATGTCGCCGACGTCGTCGAGCGTGAGGGTGCCGAGGTCGAGCTGCGAGCCCTCCATCGACGTCGCCCGGACGACCTCCAGCGCGGCGTCGAAGTCCGCGGCCGAGCAGCGTCGGGGCGTCCGAGCCGCGCTGGCGGGCGGCGGCGCGCAGCCCGGCCTCGCGGACCAGCGCCAGCAGGTCGGCGGCGACGAAGCCGGGCGTGCGGCCGGCGACGTCGTCGAGCGCGACGTCCTCGTCCAGCGGGACGCTGTGGGTGGCGACCTCGAGCAGCCGCAGCCGCTGCGCCCGGTCGGGCAGCGGGATCGCCAGCTCGTGGTCGAGCGTGCCGGGGGTGCGCAGCTGCGGGGACACCCGCTCGGGGTGGGCGGTCGTGCAGACGACCGCGGCCCGGCCGTCGCGCACGGCGTCGCGCACGGCCTGCAGGAAGACCGGCAGCAGCGGCCCGGCGCCCTCGCGCGGCGCGAGCGCCTCGACGTCCACGACGAGGACGACGGCCGGCGACTCGCGGCTGGCCCGCGCCAGCAGGTCGACCAGGATGCTGGGCCGCGGCGGTGGGCTCGGTCGCGGCCAGCGACGGCGCCCACACCTGGACAGACCTCGCGCCGACCTCCTGCGCGACGGCGGCGACCAGCGAGGCCTTGCCCGACCCGCTGGCGCCCGTGACCAGCACGCCCATGCCGGGGGAGGCGCCGAGCCGGGCGAGCAGGTCGCGGTGGTGGAAGCCGAGGTCGAGCCACTCCTTGAGCGCGGCGGCCTGGCTCTCGAGGCCGGGCAGGTCGGCCAGCCCCTTCGGTCCCCGGTGGGCCGGTAGCGGCTCGGCAGGAGCCGGCGCGGGCGTCGGCAGGCCGGTCGTCGTCGTGCCGCCCTGCCACCCGACGACCGTGCCCATCGTCACCATCGCCGGGCCCGCGGGCTCGACGTCGGTGACGTGCAGGATCTGGGTAGGTCCAGCCGGCGCCGAGCCAGGCGGTGAGGCTGGCGCGCAGCCGGGCGAAGTCCTGCGGCGGCGCGAGGTCGCTCGGCCGCAGCGACACCTGGTCGCCGGTCGTGACGACCTTGCCGAGCAGGGCGGTGCGCAGGACCGCGGGGTCGACGGTGCGCGAGACCTCGTCGGGGCCGGTGACGGTGATCCGGGCAGCCTCGACGCGCGGGTGCGGCTCGACGACCACGGTGTCGCCGTCGCGCAGGCCGAGGTTGGACAGCACCAGCTCGTCGCAGAGCACGCTGCCCGGCGGGCAGTCGAGCGGGGCGATGACGGCGACCGCGCCCGTGGTCCGCCGGCCGCGCAGCAGGACGACGCCGCCGTCCTGCACGCCCAGGCCGGACAGCGCCTGCAGCGGCAGCCGCACGATGCCGTGCCGGTCGTAGCGGGCCGAGCCGCGCAGCACCGCGGTGAGGGTCAGCACGCCGCGGAGCGTACGGCCAAGGTCCCTTGCGTCCTGCGCCGCACGCGGGCGCCCTGGCCGCGGCGCAGGACGCAACGGACCCGGCGCCGGGCGGCTCCGGCCTACGGCAGGGCGGCGAGCTGGGCGTGCGAGCCAGGCCGCCGGCGGCAGCGCGGTGGCGGCGGCGGCGAGCGACGCGGTCCGGCCCGCGCGGACCTCGGCGGTCTCGACAGCGCCGCGTGCAGCGCCTCGGCGGTCTGCGCCACGTCGTAGGGGTTGACCAGGTGCGACCACTCGCCCAGCTCGTCGGCGGCGCCGGCCTGCCGCGACAGCACGAGCGACAGCCCGCGCTCGGACAGCACCGGCCCCTCCTTGGCGACCAGGTTCATGCCGTCGCGCAGCGGGTTGACCAGCAGCACGTCGGCCAGCGCGTACGCCGCCAGCGAGCGCGGGTAGTCGTCGCGGACCTCGAGGTGCACCGGCACCCAGCCCTCGGTGGCGAACTCCTCGTTGACCTCGCGCGCGACGCGCTGCACCGCGCCGGTGTACTCGCGGTACTCCGGCAGGTCGTGCCGCGACGGGTAGGCGAAGGCGAGGTGCACGACCCGCCCGCGCCACTGCGGCCGGGTGCGCAGCAGCTCGCGGTAGGCCTCGAGCCCGCGCACGATGTTCTTGCTCAGCTCGGTGCGGTCGATCCGCAGCAGCAGCTGCCGGTCGCCGACCAGCTCGCGCAGCCCGGGCAGCCGCGACTGCACGTCGTCCTGCGCCGCCCGCTGCCGCAGCTCGGCGGGGTCGACGCCGAGCGGGTGCACCGACACCCGCGTCGTCCGGCCCTCGTGCACGAGCGCCCGCCGTCGTACGACGCGCCGAGCACCTCGACGCAGCAGCGCGCGAAGGCGTCGGCCCAGCGGGCGGAGTGGAAGCCGACGGCGTCCGCGCCGAGCATGCCCGAGCAGCACCTCGCGCGCGACGTCGTCGGGCAGCAGGCAGAAGTACTCCGGCGGCGCCCACGGCGTGTGGCTGAAGTGCCCGATCCGCAGGTCGGGCCGCCGCTCGCGCAGCTGCCGCGGGGTGAGCGCCAGGTGGTAGTCCTGCACCAGCACCGCCGCGCCGGGCGCCGCCGCCGCGGCCAGCGCGGCCGCGAAGGCGTCGTCGTACTCCTGGTAGGCGCGCCACTCCCGCCGGGTGCGGGCGTCGAAGACGGGCGACTCGGCGGTGGCGTAGAGCAGGTGCGCGACGAACCACAGCGTGGAGTTGGCGACGCCGTTGTAGGCGCGGTCGAAGGTGACCGGGTCGACGTCGAGCATGCTGCACCGCCCGGGGCGACCCGGCCGCCGGGCGCCTCGCGGGCCGCCCGGCGGTCGGCGTCGGTCAGCGCCGCGCACACCCACAGCGCGTCGGCCGGCCGTCCGAGGCGCCGCCCACGGCGGAGACCAGCCCGCCGCCGCCGCGCCGGCCGACGAGCCCGCCCCGGTCGTCCTCGTCGTAGGACAGCGGCCCCCGGTTGGAGGCGAGCAGCAACGAGGCGGTCACGCTCGCGGAGGCTAGCCCGCAGGTACACTTGCCCCCACAACTGCACAGCACCGCTCATCCCGAGGGGCACCAGGGACACGGCCCGACGACGCCCCGGCAACCAGCGCGCACGTGCCAGGTGCCAATTCCGTCCCGCGGCGACGTCCGGCGCGGGGAAGATGAGGAGATCCACGCGTGACGCACGCTCGACGTCCCCGCTGCCTTCGCCGACAGCCCCGCCCGCGCCCTCGTCTGCCGCGAGTGCGGCCACGAGGTGCCCGCTGGCCCCCGTCCACGTGTGCGAGCAGTGCTTCGCGCCGCTCGAGGTCGGCTACGACGAGGACAAGCTGCGGCTGGTCACCCGCGCAGTCCATCGAGGCCGGCCCGCAGAGCATCTGGCGCTACGCCGGGCTGCTGCCGGCCGGCCAGGACGAGGCGACCCGGGTCAGCCTCGGCGCCGGCATGACGCCGCTGCGCGAGGCGAAGAACCTCGCCGCCGCGCTCGGCATGAGGAAGCTGTGGGTCAAGGACGACAGCGCCAACCCGACGCACTCCTTCAAGGACCGCGTCGTGTCGGTCGCGCTGTCGGCGGCCCGCGCCTTCGGCTACACGACCGTGTCCTGCGCCTCCACCGGCAACCTGGCCAACTCGGTCGCCGCCCACGCCACCCAGGCCGGCCTGCGCTCGGTCGTCTTCATCCCGAACGACCTCGAGCAGGGCAAGGTCGTGCAGACCGCCGTCTACGGCCAGACCCTCGTCGCCGTCGAGGGCACCTACGACGACGTCAACCGGCTCTGCAGCGAGATCGCCGAGAACGAGGACTGGGCGTTCGTCAACGTCAACGTCCGGCCCGTACTACGCCGAGGGCAGCAAGACGCTCGGCTACGAGGTCGCCGAGCAGCTCGGCTGGCGCATCCCGCCGCAGGTCGTCATCCCGATGGCGTCCGGCTCGCTGCTCACCAAGGTCGACAAGGCCTTCGGCGAGCTGGTCAAGCTCGGCCTGGTCGACGCGTCCGCCGTGGAAGGTCTACGGCGCGCAGGCCACCGGCTGCTCGCCGATCGCCACCGCGTACGAGAACGGCTGGGACACCGTGAAGCCGGTCAAGCCGTCGACGATCGCGCGCTCGCTGGCGATCGGCAACCCGGCCGACGGGCCGTACGCCCTCGACGCCGTGCGCCGCACCGGCGGCGCGATGGGCCACGTCTCCGACGAGCAGGTCGTCGCGGGCATCCGGCTGCTCGCCTCGACGGAGGGCCTGTTCGCCGAGACCGCCGGCGGTGTCACCGTCGCGACGCTCAAGCAGCTGCTCGAGCGCGGCGCAGATCGACCCCGACGCCGAGACCGTCCTCTACAACACCGGCGACGGGCTCAAGACGCTCGACGCGGTGGCGGGCGAGGTCGGGCCGACCGCGACGATCGCCCCGTCGTACGGCGCCTTCGCGCAGGACCGGCCTCGCCTAGACCGTCTGGCGCTGCTCGGCTCCGGTCGTGCGGATCATCGTGTCGATCACGTCGAGGTCGTGGAAGATCGGCGGGCCGTCGCACAGCGCCGCCATCTGACTGGGCGAACTCGTCGGTGCGCGGGTCGTTCGAGTTCTTCATCGCCACCTCGTACGACGGGAACTCCACGATCGTCATGAAGCGGCCGGGCTCGTCCCGCTCGGCGGTGACGGTCAGGCGGACCGGACCGTCCTCGCGACATCTCGTCGCGGCGGGACGCGGCCGAGCTCCATCACCTCGTCGAGGCGCGACGTCGACCACTCGATGACCTGGATGAACGCTGGCACGGTGCCTCCCGGGCTCCGGGGTCCGCCCCTGCGACGGGCCTGGACGGAGGCTGGTCCTGGGCGGCGGGCCGGTCAAGACCTCGCGGGTCACGAGCTGCGCACGTACGGTCGCGGGGTGCGCGTGCGACGGATCCTCGGGAGGGCGATGGCCCTCGGGCTGACGGCCGTCGTCGTGGACGCGACGGTCCGCACCCCCCGCCGGCTGCGCGTGCACGACGTGCCCCTCGCGGTGCCCGGCTGGCCGGCCGAGCTGGACGGCCTGCGGGTCGCGGTCGTCGGCGACCTGCACGCCGGGGCGCCCGCGGTCGGCCTCGCGCGCCTCACCCGCGTCGTGCAGCAGGTCGTCGACGCGCAGCCCGACCTGGTGGTGCTGCTGGGCGACCACCTCGCCGACGTGTGGCTCGGCAGCCACCTGGAGCCCGAGCCGGTCGCCGAGGTGCTCGCCGGCCTGCTCGCCGCGGCGCCCGTCGTGGGCGTGCTCGGCAACCACGACTGGTACGCCGGCGGCCACCGCGTCCGCGCGCGCGCTGGTCGGCGCCGGGCTGCCCGTGCTCGAGGAGTCGGCCGTGCCCGTGCTCGACGGGCGGCTGTGGGTGGCCGGGGTCAGCGACCTGTGGGAGCGCACCCCGTCGGTCGAGCGGGCACTGGCCGGCGTGCCGGACGGCGCGCCCGTCGTGCTGCTCACGCACAACCCCGACGTCGTGCTCGACGTCCCGCCGCACGTGCAGCTCGTGCTCGCCGGCCACACCCACGGCGGGCAGGTCCGCGTCCTCGGCCGCGGCGTCCACACGATCAGCGAGCGCACCGGGAACCGCTACAGCGCAGGCTGGTTCGCCGACCGAGCGGCTCTACGTCACCGCCGGCGTCGGGGCCTCGCATCGCTCCTGTCCGCACCGTCCTGCCGGAGGTCCCCGTGCTCGTGCTCGGTCCCGCGTGAGGCGCTGCGCCGCGCTGCTCGCGCTCGTCCTGCTCGCCGGGTGCGGGTCGGACGAGCCGTCGGTCGACGACGACGAGCCGCAGGCCGTCGACGAGCGGGTCGGCGCCGTGCTCGGCGGCGTGGAGCTGGAGCTCGAGGTCGCCGACGACGCGGCCGAGCGCGCCGTCGGGCTGATGCGCCGCGAGTCCGTGCCGGACGGCACCGGCATGGTGTTCGTGTTCGACGAGGCGGTCTCCACGCGCTTCTACATGTACGACGTGCCGGTCCCGCTGAAGGCCGTCTTCATCCGCGAGGGCGTGGTCGTGTCGTCGGTGGTGATGCCGCCGTGCGAGGAGAGCGAGCCGCGCGCCTGCCCGACGTACGGCGCCGACGGGCCCTTCGACACGGTCGTCGAGACGGCGCCGGAGACGCTGCCGGACGTGCAGCCGGGTGACCGCTTCGACCTCGCGTCCTAGGGTCCCCCGCATGGACGACTCCGCACTGCAGGACGCAGTGGCCCAGCAGCTGCCGACCGCCCGCGCCGACCTCGAGGCGCTGGTGCGCATCCCGACCGTCTCCGCCGACGCCTCCCGCGCCGGGGACGTACGACGAGCCGTCGACCTCGTCGCGGGCGCACGCGCGCGACGCCGGCGCCGCGGACGTGCAGGTGGTCTCGGCGGCGGGCGGCCAGCCGGCGCTCATCGCGACCTGGCCCGCGCCGGAGGGCGCTCCGACGGTCCTGCTCTACGCGCACCTGGACGTCCAGCCGACCGGCCCGGCGGAGGAGTGGACCAGCCCGCCGTTCGAGCCCACCGAGCGCGACGGCCGGCTCTACGGCCGCGGCGCCGCGGACGACAAGGCCGGCGTGCTCATGCACCTGGCCGTCCTGCGCGCCTTCGGCGGCCGGCCGCCGGTCGGGGTCGTGCTCTTCCTCGAGGGCGAGGAGGAGATCGGCTCGCCGACGCTGCCGGCGCTGCTCGCCGAGCACCGCGACCTGCTGCGCGTCCGACGTCATCGTCATCGCCGACTCCGCCAACGCCTCCGTCGACGTGCCCGCCTTCACCACCAGCCTGCGCGGCCTGGTCGACCTGACGGTCGAGGTGCGCGTGCTCGAGCGCCCCGTCCACTCGGGCATGTACGGCGGCGCCGTCCCCGACGCGCTCACCGCGCTGTGCCGGCTGCTGACGACGCTGCACGACGAGGACGGCGAGGTGGCCGTCGCCGGGCTGCACTCCGGGACGTCGGCGGCGCCCGACCCCGACCCGGACGTCTTCCGCTCCGACGCCGGGCTGCTCGACGGCGTCGCGCTCATCGGCAGCGGCAGCATCCCCGAGCGGCTGTGGCACAAGCCGGCGCTCGCCGTCCTCGGCATGGACGCGCCGTCGACCGACGACGCCAGCAACGTCCTGCTGCCGCGCGCCCGCGCCAAGGTCAGCCTGCGCCTGGCTCCCGGGCAGGACGAGCACGACGCGATGAAGCGCCTGACCGACCACCTCGTCGAGCACGCCGTGTGGGGCAGCCAGGTCGAGGTCAGCGCCGGCTCGGTCGGCGGCGCGTTCGCCCTCGAGGCGGTGGGCGACGTCTACGACCTGGCCCGCGAGGCCTTCGAGACGGCGTACGGCAACGCCCCGGTCGAGGCCGGCATCGGCGGGTCGATCCCGTTCATCGCCGAGTTCGCCCGCACCTACCCGGGTGCGACCGTGCTGGTGACCGGCGTCGGCGACCCGGCCTCGCGCTGGCACGGCATCGACGAGTCGCTGCACCTGGGGATGTGGGAGCGGGCCTGCCTCGCCGAGGCGCTGCTGCTGGCGCGCCTGGCGCCGTGAGCGACGTCGAGACGCAGCTCACCCGGGTCCTCGGCGGGTGGGGTGCCGGCGTCTGTGCTGGTCGGCGGGCTGCTCGCGCTGTCGCCGCGACCGGCGGTCCTTCGGCCGGCAGACCGCGGCGTGGGGCGCCGTCGACCTCGCGATCGCCGCCTTCGGCGCGCACAGGCGCCGGCAGAACGGCCCCACGGACCCGGTCCGGCTGCGCAAGGTGCTGCTCGGCAACGCCGTCCTCGACGTCGGCTACCTCGCCACCGGGGCCTGGGCCGCACGTGACGGCCGCTGGCGCAGCGACGGTCACGCGGTGCTGGTGCAGGGCGCGTTCCTGCTCGCTGCTCGACACGACGGCGGCCGCGCGACTGCGCTGACGTGCCGGCCTTGTGGACAGCGCCGTCCCCGTCGGTGCCCGACGTCATCATGGGCGCGTGGCTGCAGACGGGATGTCCGCCTGGTTGGCGGACCAGGACGACGAGGTGCTCGCGGCGCTCGATCGCCCGACGGCTCGTGCGCATGGTGCGACCGCCGCGGTCGTTCGACGAGCTGGCGTCGCTGCTGTCGGCACCTTCGTCCTGCAGCGAGGCACTCCGTGTGCTGGACCGGTCGTCCGCGCAGGTGCTGGCGGTGCTCGCGGGCGGAGGAGGCAGGGCGGAGCCGGAGCGGCTGGCGGCGGTGCTGGGCCTCGAGGAGCGCGAGGTCCTGGCGTCGTTGCGGCGCGCGGAGCGGCTGGCCCTCGCCTGGCCGGCCGGCAACGGCACCTGGCGCTCGGCCGGGGGAGTGGCCCACCTCGCCCGTGAGGTGCTCCAGCGCGGCGTGCCGTACGACGAGCTCCTCGGCCAGCTGGGCATCGTCGAGCTGCGGGCGGTGCTCGGCCGGCTCGGGCTGGGGTCGGCGCGGTCGCGGGACGACGCGCTCGCCGTGCTGGAGCAGGTGCTGCCGCGACGCGCGGCGGCGGCGCTGGAGGAGGCGACGGGGGCGCGTCAGCTGCTGACGGTGCTGGCCCGCACCGGCGAGGTCCCCGCCGGGGCAGACGTCGAGGACCTCCTCGCGCGCGGGCTCCTGCTGCGCGTGCGGGGCCGCGCCCACCTGCCGGCCGAGGTCGAGCAGGAGCTGCGAGGCGGCCGGGTCGTCCTCGACGTGGAGCGGGAGCCGCAGCGGCAGGCCGCCCACAACGGCCCGCCGCCGGTCGCTGCCGCCCTGCGGCTGCTCGAGCGCGTCGCACGGCTGCTCGACGTGCTCGCCGCCGACCCGCCCACGCCGCTCGTGTCCGGTGGGCTCGGTGTGCAGGTGCTCCGCCGGCTGGCCAAGGCGGTCGGCACCGACGTCCCCGAGGTGGTGCTGCTGCTGCAGCTGACGGCGTGTGCGCGCCTGGTGTCGACCGGGCAGCAGGCGGGCGCGGTGACCGCGCGCGGCCGACGCTGGCGGAGCCTGCCCGAGGAGCTCGCCTACGTCCGGCTGGTCCGGCCGCAGCTGCACCCGCAGGCGGTGCTGGAGGCACCCACCGACGCGCCGTCGGGTGTGCTGCTCGGGGTCCCGCGCACGGGCCGCGACCTGCCGACCGTTCGTGCCGTGGCGGAGGTGGTCGCGGGGCGCGGCGCCGAGACCGACCTCAGCCTGGTCGCCTGGCTCGACTGGTCGGCCTGGCACCCGGGCGGTCGGGCCTACCGGGAGCGGCGCTTCGGCGGGCCCCTGCAGGTGCTGGAGCTGCTCGGGCTGCGCGTCGGCGGGATCCCGGCGCCCTGGCTGGCCCCGTTGCTGGCCGCCGAGCAGGGGGCCGGGCCCGGCGACGACGACGAGGAGGACGCTGCCGACGAGAGCGCAGCCGGTGCGGCCGCGCTGCTCGCCGAGCACCTGCCGCCGGCGCAGGAGGACGTCGTCCTGCAGGCCGACGGCACGGCCTTCGTCGCCGGCCGCGCCGGGGCCGGCCTGCGGGCCCTGCTGGACCAGGTCGCGGACCGCGAGTCCGAGCACACCTGGCGGCTGTCGCCCCAGGGCGTGCGCGAGGCGCTGGACGCCGGGCGGACCGGCGAGCAGCTGCTGGCCGAGCTGACGGCGCGCGCCCAGCACGGCGTGCCCGGCGTCGTGGAGCGGCTGGTGCGCGACACCGCCGCCGCACACGGGCGCGTGGAGCTGGTGGAGGCGCTCACCGTGCTCCGCCTGGCCGACGCCGTCCTCGGCGTCGAGCTGCTGCACGACAGGAGATTGCGCTCCCTGGGCCTGGTCGAGGTGGCGCCCGGCGTGGTCGTGAGCGACCAGCCGCCCACGAAGGTCGCGGCGGCGCTGCGGGCGGCTGGGCACGCCCCGGTCGGTGCAGGGGCGGTGCCGCCCGTGGTCGAGGAGCCGCGACTCCGGCGGAGTCGTCCGTCGCCCGCCGCCCGGTCCTGGGGGCCGAGTCCCGAGGAGCTGGTGGCGCAGCTGCGGCGGGCGCCCGCCCCGCAGCCGGAAGCGCCCGTGGACCCGGTGACCGAGCGGGAGAAGCAGGTCCTGGGAGCCCTGTGGCCGCGGTTGCGGCACCTGCCCGGCGACGAGGCGCTGCTGCTGGTGTCGGCGGTGGCACGCCGCCTGCCGGTGGAGATCGACTACGTCGACATGAGCGGGTCCCCCACGACGCGGGTGGTGGCCGACCTCGAGGACACCGGTCACCTGCTGGTGGGCCACTGCCGGCTGCGCGACGACGAGCGCATGTTCGTCCCGCTCGGGATCCTCGGGGTCCGCCGCGTGTCCTGACGCTCCGCAGCGCGGGACAGGACCGCCGTCGCCCTGTGTGACAGGAGGGCATCGCCGGAGTAGAACCTCGTCATGGCCCGCATCCCGCTCGTGGACAGCAGCGATGGCAGCACCGACCCCCTCGCCAGGCGGACGCTCGAACAGGTCCGAGCCCTGCGCGGTCGGGCGGTCGACCCGAACGTCTACCGCGCCATGGCGAACCACCCGCAGGCGCTGCAGAAGCTGGTGGAGTTCGGCACCGTCGTCTACTTCGAGAACTCGATGACTCCGGCTCAGCGCGAGCTCGCCTACCTGACCGCCTCGGTCACCAACGAGTGCCACTATTGAATCCCCACCCACGTGCTGCTCGGTCGAGCAGCGGGCCTGACCGAGGACAAGCTCGCGCACGTCGGTGACGACGAGCTCCCAGAGGGCCTGTACGAGCCGGACGAGGCGGCCATCGTTCGCTACGCCCAGCGCTCGACGCGGCTGGACCCGATCGACGAGGCCACGTACTCCGCGCTGACCGAGCACTTCTCGCGCGAGCAGATCATCGAGATCTGCTTCACCGTCGGTCTGGCGAACACCATCAACCGCTTCCACGCGACGTTCCTGACCGAGGTCGACCCGCAGACCGGGGAGGTCCTCGCAGCCGAGCTGCCCGCTGGCCTACCCGGACGTGCCCGGCGACGGCTGAGACCTGCTGCTGCGGGGACCTCCTGCTGTTCGCGGCGGCGGCCCGGCCCTCCGGCGTGCGCGGCCCGGCAGCGGGCAGGAGAGGCCGCATGACGCAGACAGACGCCGCCCGCACGCTCGACGAGGCCCTCGACGGGCTCCGCTTCGCCATGGTCGCGACCGCCGACCCGGACGGGACGTGGAAGGCCCGACCGCTGGCCCTCGCCGGCCAGGAGGGCGGGGTGCTCAGCTTCCTCGTCTCGACCGAGGCCGACTGGGTCGCCGGCCTCGAGGTGGAGAGCTCGCCCACGACCGTGACCTTCAGCGACCCCGGCAAGAACACCTACGTCGCGCTCCAGGGCGCCGCGCGGACGACGAACGACCGGGCGCGCATCGCGGAGCTGTGGAACGTCGGCGCCGCCTCCTACTTCGACGGCAAGGACGACCCGACCGTGCGCGTCCTGGAGGTCACCGTCTCCTACGGCGAGTACTGGGACGGTCCGCACGGCCGGCTCGGCCAGGCGCTCAACCTGCTCAAGGCGGCGCTGGGCAACGACGACGCCGGCGAGCAGGGCGACGTCCGGGTCTGACCCCCCTGCGGCGCCCGGCCCGACGGCCGGGCGCCGACCGGGAAGAGATCCCGCAGCCCTCCGGTTCAGGTAGTTGAGACTTCAACCAAAGGAGACAGCCAGATGAGCATCGCGATCATCGGAGCCGGCAACGTCGGCGGCGGCCTGGCAGCAGCGGCCGCAGGGCCGGGCACGACGTCGTCGTGTCGGCGAGCGACGCCGCGAGCGCGCAGGAGGCCGCCGCGAGACCGGCGCCACGGCCGCCGGGAGCAACGCCGAGGCGGTCGCAGGCGCGCGAGGTGGTCGTGCTGGCGGTGCCGCACGGCGCCGTCGCCGGCATCGTCGCCGAGCTGGGCGAGGCGCTGGCCGGCAAGGTCGTCGTCGACGCGACGAACCCGCTGAACGACACCTACAGCGACCTGACCACCTCGGGCGTCTCGGCCGCGGAGCAGCTGCAGCAGCAGGTGCCGGGCGCGACGGTCGTCAAGGCCCTCAACACCGTCTTCGCGTCCCGCTACGCCGCGCCGACCGAGGACGGGCAGCCGCTCGACGCCTTCCTCGCCGGCGACGACGCGCAGGCCAAGAGCACCGTCGAGCGCGCTCGTCTCGTCGCTGGGCTTCCGGCCGGTCGACGCTCGGCGGCCTGCGGATGGCCCGCACGCTCGAGGAGCTCGCGTTCGCTCAACATCTCGCCTCAACGCCACGCAACGGCTGGCCCTGGCAGAGCGCCTTCCGCCTCGTCGGCCCGCAGGGGTGCCTGATGGGCGCCGTGAACCCCGTCCGGCTCAACCACGCCGTGCTGTTCGTCGCCGACCTCGCGCGCGCCGAGCGCTTCTACACCGAGGTGATCGGCATGGAGGTCGCCGCGCGCGAGCCGCGCGCGAACGCCGCGTTCCTGCGCCTGCCGCGCTCGGGCAACCACCACGACCTCGGCCTGTTCGGCGTCGGCGCGAGCGCCCCGCCCAAGCGGCCCGGCGGGATCGGGCTGTACCACCTGGCCTGGCAGGTCGACACGATCGACGAGCTCGTCGAGGCGCGGTACGTCCTGGCGGACGCCGGTGCGCTCGGCGGCGAGAGCAGCCACGGCGCGACCAAGAGCCTCTACGGCGCCGACCCGGACGGCAACGAGTTCGAGATCATGTGGATGCTGCCGCGCGAGGCGTGGGGCGAGTACGAGAACACCGCGCCGATCGACCGTCTCGACCTGCAGGCCGAGCTCGCCCGCTGGTCCGGCGTGCGCACCGCCGGGCAGATCGTGCCCGAGCCGGCCGGCGCATGACCGGCTTCCCGCCGCCGGTCGTGGCGACCGCCGGGTCCGCCGACCCGGCGGCGCCGCTGGTCGTCCTGCTGCACGGCCGCGGCAGCTCGGAGCGGGAGATCGTCGCCCTGGCCGACCACCTGCCCGCCGGCCCGGCGTACGCCGCCGTGCGCGCGCCCGATCGCCGAGGGCGGCGGCTACGCCTGGTTCGCCAACCGCGGCATCGGCCGGCCGGTCGCGGAGTCCCTGCGCGCCACGATGGACTGGTTCCGCACCTGGCTCGACGACGTCGCGCCTGCCGGCCGGCCGGTCGTGCTCGTCGGCTTCAGCGGCGGCGCGGCCTTCGCCGGCGGCCTGCTGCTCGACGACCCGCCCGGTACGCCGGCGCCGCGGTCCTCTACGGCACGCTGCCCTTCGACGCCGGCGTGCCCACGACGCCGGGCCGGCTGGCCGGCGTCCCGGTCCTCGTCGCGCAGGGCGAGCAGGACACCGTCATCCCGCGCGAGCTGCTCGACCGCACCTGGGCCTACCTGCAGGAGGAGTCGGGCGCCGTCACGACCGCCCGCCGCGACCCCGGCGGGCACGGCATCACCGCCGCGACGCTCGAGGCCGTCAGGCGCCTGGCTGACCGACGTCGTCCGCACGCCGGCCTGAGTCAGATGTTCGAGGCCTCCGGCGGGGCCGTCGAGGCCTGCTCCGGGCTGCCGCCGGCGTCCGGCGCGTCCGGGCAGGTCATACCCGAGCGTGTACGCCGTCATCGACAGCGAGCCGTACGCGTAGCCGTCGACGAGCACCTCCGTGTCCCGCTCGCCCGACGCCCCGGCCAGCCCGGCGAGGTAGAGCAACGGGAGGAAGTGGTCGGGCGTCGGCACGGCGCAGCCGGAAGTCGCGGTGGCGCGTCGAGCGGCGCCACCTCGGTCGGGTCGCCGAGCATGCGCGCCTTGGCGTCCTCGTCGAAGCGCTGCGCCCAGTCGAAGCCGTCGTCCGTGCAGCTCCCAGTCCATCCCGCCGAGGTTGTGCACGACGTTGCCGCTGCCGACGATCAGCACGCCGCGCTCGCGCAGCGGGGCGAGCTTCGCGCCGAGCTCGAGGTGGTAGTCGAAGCCCTTGTCGGCGTTGATGCGACAGCTGCACCACCGGGATCGAGGCGTCCGGGAAGGCGTGCACCAGCACCGACCAGGTGCCGTGGTCGATGCCCCAGCTGTCGACGTCGGCGCCGACCCAGGTCGGGTGCACGACGTCGCTGATCTCCTCGGCGAGCTCGGGCAGCCCGGGCGCCGGGTACTGGACGTCGAACAGCTCCTGCGGGAAGCCGTAGAAGTCGTGGATGGTGCGCGGCCGCGGCATCGCCGTCACCGCGGTGGCGTTGATGTACCAGTGCGCCGACACGACGAGGATCGCCCGCGGCCGCGGGCACCGCCTCGCCCGAACGCCCGCCAGGCCGCGGTGTAGCGGTTGGTCTCGAGGGCGTTCATCGGGTTGCCGTGGCCGAAGAACGCGGCGGGCATCAGGACGGTGCGTCCGACGTCGGCCGGGCTCCCTGGGCGGCGTCGGCGTGTGGCGGGCGTCACCCAGCCTGCCACCGGAGCGCACGACGCCTTGCACTCGGCAGGGTCGAGTGCTAACAACGTCCTAGCACTCAAGTGTCACGAGTGCCAGACCACAGGGTGAGGCCGGCAGTCCGGTCGTCCGTCGCGGGCACCTGCGTGGTCAGCACCCCGACCGGGAGGACCCGAAGCATGTCCAAGATCATCGCCTTTGACGAGGAGGCCCGTCGCGGCCTCGAGCGCGGCATGAACCAGCTCGCCGACGCCGTCAAGGTCACCCTCGGCCCGAAGGGCCGCAACGTCGTCCTGGAGAAGAAGTGGGGCGCCCCCACGATCACCAACGACGGCGTCTCGATCGCCAAGGAGATCGAGCTCGAGGACCCCTACGAGAAGATCGGCGCCGAGCTCGTCAAGGAGGTCGCCAAGAAGACCGACGACGTCGCGGGCGACGGCACCACCACCGCCACCGTGCTGGCCCAGGCGCTCGTGCGCGAGGGCCTGCGCAACGTCGCTGCCGGCGCCAACCCGATGGGCCTGAAGAAGGGCATCGAGGCCGCCGTCGAGCGCGTCGTCGAGGCCATCGGCAACGCCGCCAAGGACGTCGAGACCAAGGAGCAGATCGCCTCCACCGCCAGCATCTCGGCGGCTGACCCCACCGTCGGCGGCATCATCGCCGAGGCGATGGACAAGGTCGGCAAGGAAGGCGTCATCACCGTCGAGGAGAGCAACACCTTCGGCCTCGAGCTCGAGCTCACCGAGGGCATGCGCTTCGACAAGGGCTACATCAGCCCGTACTTCGTCACGGACCCCGAGCGCATGGAGACCGTGCTCGAGGACCCGTACGTGCTCGTGCTCAACGGCAAGGTCGCGTCCGTCAAGGACCTGCTGCCGCTGCTCGAGAAGGTCATGCAGAGCGGCCGTCCGCTGGCGATCATCGCCGAGGACGTCGAGGGCGAGGCCCTGGCCACGCTCGTCGTCAACAAGATCCGCGGCACCTTCAAGTCCGCCGCGGTCAAGGCGCCCGGCTTCGGCGACCGCCGCAAGGCCATGCTCCAGGACATCGCCATCCTCACCGGTGGCCAGGTCATCGCCGAGGAGGTCGGCCTCAAGCTGGAGACCGCCGGTCTGGAGCTCCTGGGCCGCGCCCGCAAGGTCGTCATCACCAAGGACGAGACGACCATCGTCGAGGGTGCCGGTGACGCCGACCAGATCGCCGGTCGCGTCAACCAGATCCGCGCCGAGATCGAGAAGAGCGACTCCGACTACGACCGCGAGAAGCTGCAGGAGCGCCTGGCCAAGCTGGCCGGCGGTGTCGCAGTGATCAAGGTCGGCGCGGCCACCGAGGTGGAGCTCAAGGAGCGCAAGCACCGCATCGAGGACGCCGTCCGCAACGCGAAGGCCGCCGTCGAGGAGGGCATCGTCGCCGGTGGTGGCGTCGCGCTGCTGCAGGCGTCGACGACCGCGTTCGAGAAGCTCGACCTGGTCGGCGACGAGGCGACCGGCGCGAACATCGTGCGCCTGGCGCTCGAGGCCCCGATCAAGCAGATCGCCATGAACGCCGGCCTCGAGGGCGGCGTCGTCGTGGAGAAGGTCCGCAACCTGCCCGTCGGTCAGGGCCTCAACGCCGCGACCGGCGAGTACGTCGACATGATCAAGGAGGGGATCATCGATCCCGCCAAGGTCACCCGCTCGGCGCTGCAGAACGCCGCCTCCATCGCGGCGCTGTTCCTCACCACCGAGTGCGTCATCGCCGACAAGCCGGAGAAGGCCCCGGCCGGCGGCGGCATGCCCGGTGGCGGCATGGGAGACATGGACTTCTAGTCCGTCCCGCACGCCCGCACGTCCCGACGGGGCGGTCCCTCCACGCGGAGGGCCGCCCCGGCGGCGTTCCGCAGACCGGCCAGCGGCTCGGCTGGTGGCGGGTCCGCTGATCGACGTCTGGTCCGCTCACTGCGGCAGGAGCCCGATCGGGATCGCGCGCGGCTGGATCGGGCAGGAGGCGGAGGTGCACACCTTGCGGACCGGTTCTGGTCGTCCCCTCGTCCTCGTCCCCGGTGTCGGCGCCGACGCCGGCACCTGGAGCCCTGTGCTCGCCGGGCTCGAGGCCCGGCGGGAGGTCGTGCGGATCGATCTGCCCGGCTTCGGGCAGACCCCGCTGCCTCCCGGCGACTACACGCTCGCCGCCGTCGCCGACGCGCTCGAAGCGCACCTGCGGGCCCAGGACCTGGCTGCCGCCGATCTCGTGGGCAGTTCCATGGGGGCTCGCCTCGTCCTGGAGATGGCCCGCCGGGGTGTGGGCCGGAGCGTCGTCGCCTTCGATCCCGGCGGCTTCTGGAACCCGACGCAGAAGAAGGTCTTCGGCGCGACCCTGTCGGCGAGCGTCGCCCTCGTGCGTGGCCTCCGCCCGGCCCTGCCCGCGCTGCTCGCCACACCGGTCGGCCGGACCGCGCTCCTGGCGCAGCTGTCGGCGAGGCCGTGGGCCGTCGACGCCGACTACGCCCTCCGCGAAGTGCGGGGTCTGGCCGAGGCATCGGGCACCAGTCCCGCGATCCGGGCGTTGTCGACCGGGCCGGACCAGGCGGGCGCGCCCGCCGGGTCGCTCCCCGGACCGGTGCTGGCGGTGTGGGGCGCGCAGGACCGCGTCACGCTGCCCGGCCAGGCGAGCACGCTGCAGCAGCGCTTCCCGGACGCCGCCGTCGAGGTGTGGAGGGCCTGTGGCCACTTCCCGCACTGGGACCAGCCCGCCCGCGTGGTCCAGACCGTCCTGCGCCACACCGCGTAGACGAGGGGCAGCGCAGGCCGGCTGCCGCGGGTCTGGGTCTTGACCCGTACGCCTGCCCGCCCCCGTGCCTGCAGGCGAGCTGCGCTCGACCGGCCGGCTGTGCGAGCTTCTGCGCGTGCGGATCGCGGTGGTGGGTGCCGGCGTCGTCGGGCTCGCGAGCGCGCTGCGCCTGGCCGAGGCCGGGCACCGCGTCGAGGTCCTCGCCGCCGCGCCGCCCCCGCAGACGACGTCGGCCGTCGCGGCGGCGCTCTGGTACCCCTACCGCGCGCTGCCCGAGCTGGAGGTGACGCGCTGGGCCGCGGCCGGCTTCGCCGCGCTGGCCGGCCTGGAGCCGGCGGCGGGAGTGGTGATGCGGTCCGGCCGTGAGCTGTTCCGCACGACCACTCCCGACCCGTGGTGGCGCGACGCGGTCCCGGACCTGCAGCGCGTGCCCCCGCAGGAGCTGCCGCCCGGCTTCGCCGACGGACTGCGCCTCACGGCCCCGGTCGTCGACATGGGCGTGCACCTGCCCTGGCTGGTCGAGCGGCTGCGGGAGCACGCGGTCGAGGTCCGCGTCCAGCCGCTCACGACGCTCGAGCAGGCCGGTGGCGAGGTGGTCGTCGACTGCGCCGGTCTGGGTGCCCGCGAACTGACGGGGGACGCGTCCTTGCACGCCGTCCGCGGGCAGGTCGTCGTCGTCGAGCAGATCGGGCTGACCGAGTGGACGCTCGCCCAGGACGACCCGACGGCGCTGACCTACGTCGTGCCTCGGGGGAGCACCGTCGTGCTCGGCGGCGTGGCGGAGGAGGGCAGCGAGGAGCTGGCCCCCGACCCGGCCACCGCGCAGGCGGTGCTGGCCCGCTGCACCGCGCTGGTCCCGGAGCTCGGGCGCGCCCGGATCGTCGCGCACAGGGTCGGGCTGCGCCCCGCCCGGCCGGCGGTGCGGCTGGAGGCCGGCCGCCTCGCCGACGGCCGCCGGGTCGTGCACGACTACGGCCACGGCGGTGCCGGAGTCACGTTGGCGTACGGCTGCGCGCTCGACGTCGTCGCCCTGGTCGAGGGCGGCTGACCGGCCTCTGCGATCCTGCGTCGGACACCACCGAGCCCCAGGAGGACCCCCCGCATGGCCACGAACGGCGAGAAGGCGTACGAGCTGCACCAGGCGGCGATCGGGCAGACCGAGGGCAGCGGCGACTGGCTCGAGATCACGCAGGAGCGGATCGACGCGTTCGCGGACGTGACCGAGGACCACCAGTTCATCCACGTCGACCCCGAGGCGTGCACGACGATGTCGCCGTGGGGCGTGCCGATCGCGCACGGCTTCCTCACGCTGTCGCTGCTCACCAAGCTGTCCGAGACCGTCCCGACCCCGGCCGAGCGGCTCGAGGGCATCGTCATGGGCGTCAACTACGGCTTCGACAAGGTCCGCTTCGTCAACCCGGTCAAGGTCGGCTCGAAGATCCGCGCGACCAGCGTCCTCACCGGCGTCGAGGCCAAGGACCCCAGCACGTTGCAGGTCACCAAGACCCTCACGGTCGAGATCGAGGGCGAGTCCAAGCCGGCGCTGGTCGCCGACTGGGTCACCCGCCTCGTGTACGGCTGACCGTGCTCCTGCCCGGACCGGTCGGGATCTGGACGGCCGCCCTCGACGCGCTCGAGGTCCCGGCCGCCCAGGAGCAGGTCGCCGCGCTCGACGACCAGGGCTGGGACGCCCTGTGGTTCGGCGAGGCGTACGGCCGCGAGGCCTTCACGGCCGCGTCGCTCTACCTGGCGGCCAGCCGCCGGATGGCGGTCGCGACGGGGATCGCCAGCATCTACGGGCGGGACGCGGTCTCGGCCAACGCCGGTGCGCGCACGCTGGAGGCCGCCTTCCCCGGCCGGTTCGTGCTCGGGCTGGGCGTGAGCCACGCGCCGCTGGTCGAGCGCATGCGCGGGCACTCCTACGGCAAGCCGGTCGCCGCCATGCGCGAGTTCCTCGACGCGATGGACGCCGCGCCCTACCTCGCCGCCGGCGGGCAGACCGCCCCGCCGCGGGTGGTGGCGGCGCTGGGGCCGAAGATGCTCGAGCTGTCGCGCGACCGGGCGCAGGGCGCCCACCCGTACCTCACGACGCCGGAGCACACGGCGTCGGCGCGTGCAGTCCTGGGCGAGGGCCCGCTGCTGGCCGTCGAGCAGGCGGTCGTGCTGTCCGACGACCGCGACGAGGTGCGCCGGCGCGCGCACTGGCACCTGGAGATCTACACCGGCCTGCCGAACTACCGGAACAGCTGGTACCGGCAGGGCTTCACGGAGCAGGACGCGGTGCGCGGCGGCAGCGACCGGCTCAAGGACGCGCTCGTCGTCGGGGGCGAGCGAGCGGTCCTCGAGCGGGTGCAGGCGCACCTCGACGCCGGGGCCGACCACGTCTGCCTGCAGGTGCTCGGCCCGGACGCGTCCACGCCGCCCGTGGAGGACTGGGCGCGACTGGCGCCGGCGGTGGTGGGGCTCAGGCCGCTGAGGTCGTCGAGCAGGCGGGCGAGCGGCCGGACGGCGGCGGCCAGCGGGTCCTCGACCCCCTCGGCGACGGCGGTGAGCACGAGCCCGTCCAGCGCGGCCAGCAGCAGCCGGCAGCCGGAGGGGGAGACCGGATGGCCGCAGCGCTCGAGCGCCTGCCGGATCAGGCTGCGCAGCTCGGCGTTGCCGGCCACGACCTGCTCGCGCAGGGCCGGCACGCGCGCTGCCTGGACGTAGCGCTCGTAGAAGGTCGCGAGCCCGGCGGACGTCGGTGCCGGGCCGAGGACCACCCGGGTGAGGGCGCGCACCGCGGCGGCGGAGCTGGTCCGCCGCTCCGGGATCCTCCGCACCGCCGCGCGGGCCTGCTCGAGCCAGCCCTCCGCCAGCTCCTGCGCCGCAGCGAGCGACAGGGCCTCTGCCGTCGGGAAGTAGTGCGTGGTGCTGGCCAGCGGCACTCCGGACCGGGCCGAGAGCGCGCGGTGGGTGAGCGCGTCGAAGCCCTCGTCGAGCAGCAGGGCCGCGGCCGCCGTGCGCAGCTCGGCCAGCCGCCGCTCACCGCGGACGTTCACGCAGCGCCACCCCCGACCCGCAGGCCGACGACCCCGAGCACGATGAGCGCGATCGAGCCCAGGCGCAGCGGGGTGGCGGCGTCGCCGAGCAGGGCGACGCCGAGCAGCGCGGTGCCGGCGGCGCCGATGCCGGTCCAGACGGCGTACGCCGTGCCGACGGGCAGGTCGCGCAGCGCAGTGGCCAGCAGGCCGAAGCTCAGGACCGCGAAGAAGACGAAAGCAGCAGACGCACGGACGTTCGAGAAGCCGTCAGACGCCTTCAGGCACAGCGCCATGCCCACCTCGAACAGCCCTGCCAGCACGAGCAGCACCCAGGCCACGTCCACCACCTCCAGAAGTCGAACGAACGTACCACTTCTGAGGTCAGGACCGGAGCGCCCCCACAGCCGCGACCGGCAGGCCCGTGCGGTGGCAGGTCCAGAACGGGTCGGGGCCGAGGTCCGGCTCCACGAACAGCGCGTGCCGCTCGCGCTCCGGGCACGTCGGCTCGGTGCACAGCGGCCACAGCGGGTCCAGCGCGTGCACCGCCTCCTGGACGTCCTGGGCGACCAGCCCGAGGACGTGGGGCGCGCCGTCCTCCCACTGCGACAGCCACCAGGCGCGCTGCGTCAGGGCGTCCTGCAGCGCCGCCTCCCACAGCGGGGAGGCGAGGTCGCGCCGCAGGGCCGCACGGGCCGCGTCCAGCGCGGGGTGCGGCACGCTCAGCCCTGCAGCACGTCGTCGGCGTCGACGATCGTGTACGCGTAGCCCTGCTCGGCGAGGAAGCGCTGCCGGTGCGCGGCGTACTCCTGGTCGAGGGTGTCGCGGCTGACGACGCTGTAGAAGTGCGCGGTCCGGCCGTCCTCCTTCGGGCGCAGGACGCGGCCGAGGCGCTGGGCCTCCTCCTGCCGGGAGCCGAAGGTGCCGCTGATCTGGATCGCGATGGTCGCCTCGGGCAGGTCGATGGAGAAGTTCGCGACCTTGCTGACGACCAGGCCCGGGATCTCCTTGCGGCGGAACAGGTCGAACAGCCGCTCGCGCTCGGCGTTCTTGGTGGAGCCCTGGATGACCGGCATGTCGAGCGCCACGCCGACCTCCTCGAGCTGGTCGAGGTAGGCGCCGATGACGAGCACCTGGTCGTCGTGCCGCTCGGCCAGCTTCTTGATGACGGCGATCTTCGTGTGCGCCGTGGAGGCGATCTTGTAGCGCTCCTCGGGCTCCGCGGTCGCGTACTCCAGCCGCTCGGCGTCGGTCATGGTGACCCTCACCTCGGTGCAGTCGGCGGGGGCGATCCAGCCCTGGCTCTCGATGTCCTTCCACGGCGCGTCGAAGCGCTTGGGGCCGATGAGGCTGAAGACGTCGCCCTCGCGGCCGTCCTCGCGCACGAGCGTCGCCGTGAGCCCGAGCCGTCGTCGTGACTGCAGGTCGGCGGTCATCCGGAAGACCGGCGCGGGCAGCAGGTGCACCTCGTCGTAGACCACGAGGCCCCAGTCGCGGGCCCCGAACAGCTCGAGGTGGGCGTACTCGCCCTTCCGGCGCGTGGTCATGATCTGGTAGGTCGCGATCGTGACCGGCTTGATCTCCTTCTTCTCGCCGGAGTACTCGCCGATCTCGTCCTCGGTCAGCGTGGTGCGCTTGAGCAGCTCGCTCTTCCACTGCCGGCCGCTCACGGTGTTGGTGACCAGGATGAGCGTCGTCGCGCCGGCGCGGGCCATCGCCGCCGCTCCGACGAGGGTCTTGCCGGCGCCGCACGGGAGGACCACCACGCCGCTGCCGCCGTGCCAGAAGCCGTCGACGGCGAGGGACTGGTAGTCGCGCAGCACCCAGCCGTCCTGCAGCAGCTCGATCGGGTGGGCCTCGCCGTCGACGTAGCCGGCCAGGTCCTCCGCGGGCCAGCCGACCTTGAGCAGCGCCTGCTTGAGCCGGCCGCGCTCGGACGGGAAGGCGAGCGCGGTCTCGGGGTCCAGCCGCGCGCCCAGCATCGGGCTGACCTTCTTGTTGCGGACGACCTCCTCGAGCACCGCCCGGTCGGTCGTGCGCAGCACCAGCCCGTGCACCGGGTCCTGCTCCAGCCGCAGCCGCCCGTAGCGGTCCATCGTGTCGGCGACGTCGACGAGCAGCGCGTGCGGCACGGCGTACCGGCTGAAGCGGACCAGGGCGTCGACGACCTGCTCCGCGTCGTGACCGGCGGCGCGCGCGTTCCACAGGCCGAGCGGCGTGAGGCGGTAGGTGTGCACGTGCTCGGGCGAGCGCTCGAGCTCGGCGAACGGCGCGATCGCCATCCGGCACTCGGCGGCGAGCGGGTGGTCCACCTCCAGCAGGAGGGTCTTGTCGGACTGGACGATGAGCGGGCCGTCGGGGGGGTTCACCACGAGAGTGTCCAACGCCGGGCGGCCCCGGTCTGATCCCCAGGCATCCCCACCCCTGCGCTGATCATGGGGTCGTTGCCCGCGCCGCACGCTCAGCCGGCGGGCGACGACTCCATGACCAGCGCCGGAGAGGGGGCGGACCGGGGCGAAGGGATCTTCCCGTGCGCCGCCAGCGCCGAGGCCGGGCCGGGCCGGCCGAAGTGCCAGCCCTGGCCGAAGTCGACGCCGAGCGACAGCAGGGCCGCCGCGTCGGCAGCCGACTCGATGCCCTCGGCCACCAGCCGCGCCTGGCAGCCGTGGGCGAAGTCGACCAGCGCGCGCACGAGCGTCGTGAGGACGGGGTCGGCGTGCACGCCGTCCACGATGCTGCGGTCCAGCTTGATGACGTCGGGGGCGGTGAGCACGATGTGCCGCAGCGAGGAGAAGCCGGCCCCGACGTCGTCGATCGCCAGCCGCATGCCCCGAGCCCGCAGGGGTGCGAGCACGGCGCCGAGCGCGACGTAGTCCTCGACCTGGTCGTGCTCCGACAGCTCCAGCACGATCCGCTCCAGCGGCAGCCGCTCGAGCAGCGCGGTGCACTCGGCCGTGAGCAGCGTGGCGGGGGAGACGTTCATGGCCACGTAGCCGGAGACGGTCGCCAGGTGCTCCGCGGCGCGCTCGAGGGCCAGCAGCTCCAGCCGGTGGCCGAGCGAGATGCTGTGCGCCTCCGCGAAGCAGACGTCCGGCGCCTTCGCCCAGTCGGCCGGGAAGCGGCTCAGCGCCTCGGCGCCCACCCGCACACCGGTCGCGAGGTCCACGATCGGCTGCAGGACGACCACTGGCCCCCCGGCCTGCACCACGGGGGCGAGCCGGCCGAGGACCTCGGCCCGGCGGGTCTTCTCGTGCACCTCGGGCTCGATGATGACCGACGCCGCCGAGGCGAGCACCTCCATGAGCGCCCGGTCCCGCTCGCCGAGCTCGGGGTCGCTGGTGAGTCCGGCCGCGCAGAAGGTGCCGTAGAGGCTCCCGTCGCTCAGCCGGACGGGGACCGACACGAAGCTGCGGATCCGCGGGAGCCGCGCCGCGGGCAGGGCCATGGCCGCCGGGAAGGCCTTGACGTCCGGCATCACCGCGGGCAGGTCCCCGTCCAGCACCGCCTGGCAGAAGGTCGTCTCCTGGCGCTGGGTGGCGCCCTCCCGGAACAGCAGCGGCACCGACGAGTCCACCACCTCGAGGTGCTGCGTGCTCCCGTCGAGCCGGCTGAGGAAGGCGACGCTCAGCCGCAGCGACGACTTCGCCGTGCGCAGCAGGTCGGCGATCTGCTGGTCGGCCTGCGACCGCGCCTTGCCCATGTGCCCCCCGTCCAGCGGCGGGTGCCGGCTGTCGCGCTTGCATCGGCGCGCACGTCGCGCACCTTCACCCCACGGCGGGGTGACGCGCCCCGCGGGGGGTCAGGGGGTGGTGTCGTCGGCGACGTCGGCGACGCCGGTGACGCGGTGCAGGGCGAAGGTCCGGTCCTCCTGGCGCAGGTGGTCCCACGCGGTGACGAAGCCGCCCTCCACGCCGCGCGGCTCGACGACGCGCGAGGTCGCGCGGCCCTGCGCGTCGACGTAGCCCAGCCACACCTGGCGGCGCTCGCGGGCGGCCGACTGCAGGAACGCCAGCGTGTCGGCGGTGGTCGAGCGGGTCGTCGTCACCGGAGCCCGCCGGGCGGCGCGGGCCGCGAGATCACCTGCTCGCAGGGCGGTCACGGACAGCGCAGCCTGCTCAGGGCCGAGCGCGTGCTCCGCGGTGCGCTGGGGGCGGGGCCGCAGCTGGGTGCGGCGCGCCTCGGGCCGGGCGAGCAGCAGCGCGCCGTCGGGCGCCTCGGCCGCCGGGGCGTAGCCGGCCGCGCGGAGCGCCTCGAGGACGACGTCGAGCGGCGAGCTGCTGACGAGCACCGTCGGGGCGAGCCGGCGCAGCCGCAGCGGGCCGGTGCGCTTGGCGGCCAGCACCTCCGACAGGAGCGCCTCGTCGTCGCAGCGGACGTACGCGCTGGCCACGCCGACCCGCATCCGGCCGTGCCGCCGTGCGACGTCGTCGACGAGGTACGTCAGCGACTGCGGGACGGGCGTGCGCGACCGGGTGCGGAACAGCTCGTGCAGGTCGCTCGCGCTGCGCCCGGCATCGAGCGCCCGGCGCACCGAGGTCTCGCTCACCCGGTAGACGGTCGCGCCGCCGGTGGACTCGACGTCGGCGACGAGCGCCACGGCCTGCGCCAGCGAGCGCTCGAGCGGGCCGGGGGCGACGACCGTGAGGTCGGGCTGGACGAGCACGTGGTCCAGCGGCTCGGGCAGCCGGTCGCCGAGCAGCCCCGCGGCGCTCTTCTCGTCGCCGGCGAGCAGCGCGCGGCCCGCCGCCGACAGCCCGCCCCGGCCGGTGACGCCGAGCAGCTCGGCCTCCTCCAGGGTCCAGCCGTGCACCCGGTCGCGCAGCCGGCCGCCGCGGCGGGGGGCCGACCAGACCAGACGGGCGCTCAGGCTCTCGCGCGAGGCGGCCCGACCGGCCGGCACCTCGGCCAGCAGCTCGAGCACCCGGCGGCGCTCGGCCGGCAGCGCGGGCCGCTCGAGCTCGGGACCGAGCGGGGCCAGCACCTTGTCGCGGTCGTCGCGCTCCCCGGCCAGCGCCGCGAGTCGCGGCATCGCCAGCCACGCCTTCGCGAGTGCGGTCCAGCGCAGCTCGGGCGGGAGCGCGAGCCAGGTGTCGTAGCCGCTGGTCGGCACCCACTCGGGGTCGAGGCCGGGGGTCTGGTCGAGCAGCCCGGCCGCCGCCACGACCTCGACGAGCAGCGCGACGGCCGGCTCCGGCAGGTCGAGCTCCTTGACCACGCGCTTGAGCTCGCGCACGCCGATGCCCCCGGCGCGCAGCACCGACGGCGGGCTCGTGGCCCACAGCTCGAGCAGGCCCTCCGCCTTCGCGACCAGCTCGGCAGCGGCGTGCGCGGCGGCGTCGTCGAGGCCCGTCACCGCGGTCGTGCCGAGGGCGGGCGGCTCCGCCGACAGGCCGCCCAGCACCCGCTCGCCGCGCACGAGCACGCCCACCTCGCGCGGCAGCTCCACGGTGCTGTCGTCGACCGGCACGAGCAGCCCGCGGGCGAGCAGCCAGCGCACCGGCGACTCGGCCGTCGCCGGCGTGGCCGGCCGCATCGCGTCGCGCACCTGCCCCAGCGGGGACCCGGACGCCAGGGCCTCGAGCACCCGCCGCTCGTCCGGCCCGGCCGTGGCGACCAGCGCAGCCAGCCGGCTGGGGTCCTCGAACAGCTCGACGAGACCGCCGACGCCGTCCACGCCCAGCGCCAGCGCCACCGGCGCGACGTCCTTCACCCGGAGTCGCGCCAGCAGGGTCGCGATCGGACGGCCGAGACCGGCCGCCGCCGGTGCGACGACGTCGCGCACGGGGCCGACGACGCGCAGGGAGGAGCGCGGGCCCCACACCAGCGCGAGGTCCTGCAGCCGCTCGACCCCCGCACCGACCTGCTCGGCGGTGGCGGCGTCGCCGACCAGCGCCAGCAGGTCGTCGTACGCCGTCGCGGTCTCGGCGCCGGACGCCAGGACCAGGCCGTCGAGCAGGGACAGGACGAAGGCGTCGAGCTGCTCGAGCGCCCGCAGGATCGAGAGCCGGACCGCTGCCCGCGCGGCGAGCACGCCGACGTCGGACGGCACCGGGACGGCGAGGTCGGGGCGGGCGACGAGCAGCGCTGCCAGGCGGTCGTCCGGCCAGCCGCGCAGCCAGTCGGCCAGGCTGCGGGCGGCGTCCATCCGGCCAACACTAGGCGGCGGTGTCGTGCCGGGCAGGTCGGGAAGGACGGCCCCATGACCAACCCGAGCGAAGACCTGCTGGCCACCACCGAGGGCGTCGACGAGGGCTCCGCGGACAGCACCGCCGAGGGCGTGACGTCGACCGAGGAGCTGACCGGCGTTCGCAACCCGATCGCCCGCGCGCTGGGTGACCCGGACCGCACCGGCATGGAGTCCGAGGCCACCCCGGCGCCGCCGGTCGACACCGGCGTCGACGGCCCGCGCGGGCCGGGCCAGCAGCTGGAGGCCGGCGAGGGCTGACCGGCCCTACTGTCGGGCCCGTGCCCGACGACCTCGACCTCCGCCTGGCCGCCCTGCACGGAGCGCTGGGCGAGGTGGACGGGCTGCTGGTCGCCTTCTCCGGCGGCGCCGACAGCGCGTTCCTGCTCGCCGCGGCGGTCCGCGCTCTGGGGCCGGAGCGGGTCGTCGCCGCCACCGCGGTGAGCGCCTCGCTGGCCGCCGACGAGCTGCCGGCAGCGCAGGCCCTGGCCGCCTCGCTCGGCGTGCGGCACGTGACGCCGGAGACCGACGAGCTGTCGCGCGAGGGCTACGTCGCGAACGGCGCCGACCGCTGCTTCCACTGCAAGGCGACCCTGCTGGACGCGCTGCGGCCGCTGGCCGCGGCGCTCGGGCTGGCGGCGGTCGCCACCGGCACGAACGCCGACGACGCGGTCGCGGGCTTCCGCCCCGGCATCCGCGCTGCCGCCGAGCGCGGTGCGCTCACGCCGCTGCTCGACGCCGGGCTCACCAAGGCCGACGTCCGCGAGGCCTCCCGGCGGTGGGGCCTCGCGACCGCCGACAAGCCCGCGCTGGCCTGCCTCGCGAGCCGCATCGCGTACGGCCTGCAGGTGACGCCGGCCGGGCTGGCGCGCGTCGACCGCGCCGAGCGGGCGCTGCGGGCCCACCTCGGGCAGGTGGTCGACCTGCGGGTGCGCGACCTCGGCGAGGGGAGGGCGCGGGTCGAGCTCGACCCGGCGGCGCTGCGGCGCTGCGGCCCGAGCGCGCTCGACGTCGTGCGCAGGGAGGGCTTCGGCGACGTGACCGCGCGGGAGTTCCGCTCCGGCTCGATGAACGCCGGGCTAGCGCTCGCGCCGTCGGGTGCGGGCGCCGCGCAGCAGCCCGACCAGGGCCAGCCCTAGGCCGACCGGCATCAGCGAGGCGACCAGGGTCGTCCACAGGGGCGCGTCGTCGCGGCCCAGGAGGAACGGCACCAGCACTGCCAGGACGCCCAGCACCCCGATGCCGAACAGCACGGCCCCGGCGCGCACGAGCCGCTCCCCGGGCGCGGACTGCGCCGGAGCGGCGTGACGGGCCGTCATGCCCGCGAGCGTACGGGCCGGGTGCTGCGGTCGCGACGTAGCCTGGGAGGCGTCCCGCCCCTGCGACTCGACGAGGTCCCGTGCCCACCGGCAAGGTCAAGTTCTACGACAAGGACAAGGGCTTCGGCTTCGTGTCCCGCGACGACGGCGGCGACGTCTTCGTCCCGTCCTCCGCCCTGCCCGCGGGCGTCGAGGAGCTCAAGGCCGGTGCCCGCGTCGAGTTCGGCGTCGCCGCCGGCAAGCGCGGCGAGCAGGCGCTGTCGCTGACCGTGCTCGACGCCCCGCCGACGCTCGCGACCGCGCGCCGGCCGGCCGACGAGCTGCAGGGCATGGTCGAGGACCTCATCAAGCTGCTCGAGGCCAAGGTGCAGCCGTCGCTGCGCCGCGGGAAGCACCCCGACCGCGACACCGGCAAGCGGGTCGCCCTCGTGATGCGCGCGATCGCGAGCGAGCTCGAGGGCTGACGGTCCGCTAGGAGCGCGGGACCAGCCGGAAGCGCCACTCACCGGTCGGGATGCTGACCGGCAGCCCCTGCTCGTCCAGGCGCGGTTCGCCGTTCTCGTCGAGAGCGGGCTCGACGGTCTGCACGCGGACGTCGTAGCCGGCCGGTGAGAGGTTCGGCGCGGTGAAGCTGAAGTAGTGGTCTGTCTCGAGCTGCCCGGTCCGCTGGGTCTGCACCTGGCCGGTCGGGTCGATGAGCGTGAGCTCCCAGCCGCGGTCGGCGACCTCCTTGGCCACGTCGACGCCCACGACCTCGCCCGGCCGGGTGCTGAGCTCGACGACGTCCGTCGCGCGCTCGGGGCAGCCCTCCTCGAGGGTGCGGTCCTCGTCGAAGCAGAACGCCGCGGCCTCGGAGTAGACGCTCTCCCCGGCGCTGACCAGCGTGACGATCGGCGCGGGCTTCTCGCAGGCGGTCAGGGCCGCGAGCGCGAAGGTCGCGGACCCTGCCGCGAGCAGTCGTCGGCGGGCGGTCATCGGTGCTCCGAGTCTGTCGGTGGCGGAGTCTGGGAGACTCGTCGGGTGCCAGGAATTGGACGCAGGCTGTCGGCCGTCGGGAAGAAGGTATCCGGCGTGCTCGCGGCCGTGCGCGACGAGGCCCTCGGGCCACCTGCCGAGGACGACGTCCCGGCTGCCACCACCGCCACCCAGGAGCCCCCCGCCGTGACCCCCAGCGACACGACCGACGTCGAGCCGACGCCCGCCACCGAGCAGGCGCCCTCCGTCGACGAGGTCTGCGCCGCGGCCGTCGACCTGGCCCGCACCGCCGCGGTCGAGGTCGCCGGCAGCTCGGTCGGCGACCACCTCGGGGTCGAGGCCGAGCCTGCAGCCCCCGGCGGTGGCGCCGTCGTGACGCACTCCTTCGCCACCACCGACCCGGCGTACGACGGCTGGCGCTGGGCCGTCGTCGTCGCCCGCGCCGACGGCGCCGAGCAGGTCACCGTCGACGAGGTCGTTCTGCTGCCCGGCGGCGGCGCCCTGCTCGCCCCGGCGTGGGTGCCGTGGAGCGAGCGCGTGCAGCCCGGCGACCTGTCGCCCGGCGACCTGCTGCCGCCGGCCGAGGACGACCCGCGCCTGGTCCCGTCCTACGCCGACGTGGAGGCCGAGCGGCTGCCGTTCGAGCTGCACCGAGAGCTGGGCCTCGGCCGCCCGCGGGTGCTGTCCCTGGACGGCCGCGCCGATGCTGCCGAGCGCTGGTACGAGGGGCCGGCCGGGCCGGACGCCCCGATGGCGAAGGCCGCCCCCGGGCGGTGCGCCGACTGCGGCTTCCTCGCGCCGATGGCAGGCGCTCTCGGGACGGTCTTCGGGGCCTGCGCCAACGCGATGGCTCCCGATGACGGCCGCGTCGTCGCCCTCCTGCACGGGTGCGGCGCGCACAGCGAGACGGTGGTGGACAACCCCGAGTCCAGCTACGCCGGCATGGCGGTGGAGGACGACGAGTTCGAGGTGGTCAGCACCGTCGACGTGCCCGAGGACGCCACCGTCCCCGGCACCGAGGAGCCGGTGCTCGACGAGGTCGCGCCCGAGGACGCCTGACCGTCAGACGCCGTCGGACAGGCCGGCCGCACCGCCGGCCGCACCGGTGCCGCGCGCGATCCCGGTCAGATCTCCGGCGCACCCTGCCAGCGGCGACTCCTCGGCCGCCCCGGCGCGGCGGGCGTGGGCGGCCTGGGCGAGCAGCTGCTCGCGCACGACGGGTGCGCCCTGAGCCCGGCTGCCCTCCAGCGCCGCCGCAGCCGCCTCCAGCACCTCGGCCGGCTGCGAGCGCTTGACGTACGGGTTGAGCGCGAGCACCGGCGCGAAGGCCCTGGTGCGGTCCGTCGCCGTGGCCCAGAGCATGGCGGTGCCCCCACCGCTCGACGCCCGCGTGGCCGGCGGCCGGCCCGAGGCCCGCGAGCGCTGCGCGCAGGCCGGCGGCGGTGCCCGCAGCGTCGACCGCCACGTCGGCCAGGCGCGTGCCCGCGCCGGCGACGAGCTCGGGTCGTACGGCGAAGCCCGTCACGGGCGCCTCCCTCCGGTCCGGGGCGACCCTAGGAGGCGGTCCGGACGGCTGCCGGGGTTGTCCACAGACCGGGCTCAGGGGCTTGCGCCCGGCTCGATCCCGGCCTCCCAGCGTGCGCGCCGCTGCTCGCTGGTCTGCTCCCACCAGGGGGTGCCGCGCTCGCCGAGGGCGGTCTTGGCGCGCTGCACGCGGTCGCGGGCGGCGCGCTCGGCGACCGGGTCCTGCGCCCTCAGCGCGGCGCCGACGGCCCGCCGCGCGCTCATGAGCTGGCGGCGCAGCACGGCGGCGACGTCCTCCGGCAGCTCGGGGTCGGTGGCCCGCCAGCGCCGCCCCTCGATCACGACGTACCGGCCGTCCGGGGTCCGCTCCACCGATCCCTCGTACCCCCGACCCCCCGGTGATCAACGCCGTGTTGCGCACGCCCTGGAGCCCCTCCGTGCGTACGGAAGGCGGCGTCGATCAGCGGGAGGTGGTGCGGAGCACCCAGCCGGCGGCGACGACGTGCCACACGTCGACCACGCCCAGCCCGGCGCGCTGCAGCGCGCCGCTGCCGACGTCGAGCGCGACGGTCCCGACCAGGCAGGCCGCGCTGAGCAGGCCGACGGCGACCGACGCCGTCGCCGCCCGTCGACAGCCCTGCCGCCGCAGCGGCCCGGCGGCGAGCAGCGGCGTGGCCGCCATCGCGACGTAGCCGAGGGACGCCGCCACCGCGTGCAGCAGGTCCTGGGTCCCGCCCGGCTCGCGCGTCAGCGGGAGGGCGGCCACGGCGAGCGTGGCCAGCCCCGCCACCGCCGCGGCGGTCGCAACCGCCCGGCTGCGCAGCACGCGCCCGAGCACGACGGCCCACACGGGCACGAGCAGCCCGAAGCCGACCAGCCCCGCGGTCATGAGCACCCGGGTCGACGCCCCCTCGCGGGCCAGCTGGCTGATCGCCTGCTCCACCGGGTCGTAGCCGTCCCGGACGAGCCCGCCCACCACCCACGCCCCGACGAAGGCGACCGGGCCGGCGATCCCGCACAGCGCGCCGACGGTGCGGGGGACGGCCACGGCGCAGGCTCCCACGCGCAGGGCGGGCCCCCCGCCCGAGCAGCCGGAGCGGCGGCGGGGGACACTGTGACCATGGCCACTCCGACTGCCCCCACGCACGACGCCGTCATCGCCGCGACCCTGCAGCACCACGAGCTCGAGCGGTGGCGGGCGGCGCAGACCGTCCGGGCCCACATCGCACCGGACGACGGCCAGGACGCGATGCTCGACTGCCTCGGCCTGCTCGACCTCGTCCCGCCGCGCAGCAGCTAGGACGTCCCCGTACGCAGACGGCGCCGGCCCCCCGAGGGGACCGGCGCCGACGACGTGCTGCCTACAGCTGCAGCGACGTGATCGCCGTGAACTCCTCGATCCCCAGCGGGCCAAGCTCGCGCCCGTAGCCGCTCTGCCCGAAGCCGCCGAACGGCGCGGTCGGGTTGAACACCCCGCCGTTGACGCCCACCTGCCCGGTCCGCATCCGCTTGCCGAAGGCCACCGCCCGGTCGTGGTCAGAGGCCCACACCGCGCCGGACAGCCCGTACGCCGTGCCGTTCGCGATGGCCAGCGCCGCCTCGTCGCCGCCGTCGTACGGCACCACGGTCAGGACCGGTCCGAAGACCTCCTCCTGCTCGATCGTGCTGCCGGCCTCGGCGACCAGGACCGTCGGCTTCACGAAGAAGCCGGTGGGCGTGCTCTCGGGCTGCTCCGGACCGCCCGCGACGAGCTTCGCGCCGTCCTCGACGGCCGCCGCGATGTACGCCCGGACGCGCTCCTGCTGGACCTTGCTCACCAGCGGGCCCTGCTGCGTGGCCGGGTCCATCGGGTCGCCGACGGGGGCGAACTGCACGAACACCTCCAGCAGGCCCTCGACCTCGGCGAGCCGGTCGCGCGGCACGAGCAGCCGGGTGGTCGCGCTGCAGGTCTGGCCGGAGTTGATGAGGCAGCCGGTCAGGGACCCGGCGACCGCGTTGCCCAGCTCCTCGGCGGAGAGGTCGTCCAGCAGCACCGAGGCGCTCTTGCCGCCGAGCTCCAGAGAGGTGCGCTTGGGTGCGGCGGCGGCCAGCTCGGCGACCCGGCGACCGGCCCGGGTCGACCCCGTGAACGACACCATGTCGACCAGCGGGTGGGAGACGATCGCCTCGCCGACGACCGGCCCGGTGCCCGTGACGAGGTTGAAGACGCCGGGCGGCAGGCCGACGGCGTCCATCACCTCGGCGAGCAGGTAGGCCACGCCCGGCACGAGCTCGGACGGCTTGAGCACCACGGTGCAGCCCGCCGCGAGGGCCGCGGCGACCTTGGCCGAGATCTGGTGCAGCGGGTAGTTCCACGGCGTGATGCAGCCGACGACGCCGACCGGCTGACGGACGAGCAGCGAGTTGCCCGAGCGGCGCTCCCACTCCACGGCGTCGATGTGGTCCTCGATGGAGGCGAAGTCGATGACCGGCAGGCCGGCCTGCACCATGACGGCGACCTGCCACGGCGCACCCATCTCGGCCGACGCCAGCAGCGCGACCTCCGAGGCCCGCGCCTTGAGCTCCTCAGCGATCGCGGAGCAGAGCTTCACCCGGTCGTCGCGAGAGGTCGCCGCCCACGCGGGGAACGCCGCGGCCGCAGCGCGCACGGCCCTGTCGACGTCCTCGACGGTCCCGTCCGGGACCTGCCCGATGACCTGCTCGGTGTAGGGGTTGGTGACCGGCAGCGTGCCGGTGCCGGTCGACGGGACGAACGCGCCGTCGACGTAGATCGTGTCGCGGGAGTGCATGTCAGGTCTCCTAGGCCGCGGGGGCGTCGTCGAGGGCCTTCTCGGCCGATACGGGGAGGGCGCTTTCGTCGCGCTTGCCGCTGATGTGCTCGGCGGTGCGGTGGGCGAGGGCCATGCAGGTCAGCATCGGGTTGGCGCCGGACGGCGTCGGGAAGGCGCTGGTGTCACCGATCCAGACGCCGGCGACGTCGTGCAGCTCCCCGGTCGGCTGCGCCACGGAGGTGGCCGGGTCGGTGCCCATGCGGGCGCTGCCCATCTGGTGCGCCGAGCCCATGAACAGCCCGCCGGCGCCGATGTGCATCTGGTCGAGCTCGTCGCACCACGCGTCGACGTCCTCGCCGCGCTTCCAGACCCGCGGCGTCGCGCCGAACCACAGCTCCTCGGCGCCGGCCGCCTCGTGCAGCTTCGCCATGACCCGCAGGCCCTTCCGGTACGCCGCGACGTCGCGCTCGTCGGTGAGCGCGTAGGTGTGGACGGCCTCGCCGTCCTCATCGATGGTGACCTGGCCGCCCTGGTGGTCGCGCAGGACGAACAGGAAGTCCGCCATGCGGCCGAGCTTGCTCATCGCCTCCTTGGCCTGCGCCCCGTCGCGGCGGGCGAGCTGGAAGGCGAACACGCCGGTGTAGTACTGGGAGCCCTCGACGAGGAGGCCGTAGCCGTCGCCGAGGTCGCGGAACTCGTCCACGACGGCGGCCTGCGGCGGCCCCCACCAGGCCCGCTGGTCCTCGGCGTAGACGCCGAAGATGCCGGCGCTCGGGTGCAGGTAGAGGTTCTGGCCGACGGCCGGGCCGCCGATGCCCGAGCGCAGCAGCAGCGCCGGCGTCTCGAGCGCGCCGCACGCGACGACGACGTCGGGTGCGGTCACCTGCACCCGGCGGGTCTCGCCGGTCTCGGGGTCGGTCCAGGTCGCGGCGACGCCGCAGGCCCGACCGTCCTCGGTGCAGACCTGGTCGGCCTTCGTGCTCGCGAGGATGACCGCACCGTGGTCGAAGGCGTCGCGCAGGTAGGTGTTCAGCGTGCCCGTCTTGCTGCCGCTCGGGTCGCCGAACTGCGTGTAGCCCGCGGCCACCGGGTCGTAGGTGTCCTTGTCGACGTTGCGCACCGCGGTGTGCCAGGACCAGCCGAGAGCCTCTGCGCCCTCGACGATCCGCTGGTGCGGACCGTTGAGGTCGGAGCACTCGGCGTTGGCCCCCATCCGCGCGAGCACCGCCTCGAGGTGGCGGTCGAACTCGGGGGAGTCGACGTCGGTGAGGCCGTGCTCGCCCGCCCACTCCTTGCGGACGGCGTCGCTGGGCTTCACGCAGTTGTGCCAGTTGATCGTCGTGCCGCCGCCGAGCGTCGCGCCGGCGAGCAGGCCGATGTTGCCGTCGGCGGAGACCGCGATCCCCCCGCGGTACATCATCGTCTGGCTCGCCTCGAGCTCGAGCTGGCGGTAGTCGCGCTCGCTGGTGGCGCGGCCCGCCTCGAGCACGACGACCCTCTTGCCCTGCGCGGCGAGCACTCCGGCGATGGTGCCGCCGCCCGCGCCCGAGCCGACGACCACCACGTCGGCCTCGAGCACCTCGCCGTCGACCGGCACGTGCGGCGTGATGTACGGCGCGGTGTCGGGCGGTGTGATCACGGGGCCCGGGTAGCCGTACTGCGGCCAGAACGGGTTGCGGCCGTGCTCGTCGGTGATGGAGTGCGCCAGCAGGCAGCTCGCCCCGCGCAGCGTCGAGATGGCGACCAGCGCCTCGGGCGCCAGTGCCATGGCGGTGCCGAGCATGCCCTCGCGGGTCTTGCGGCCCTGGTGCTGGAAGCCGAGCATCGCCAGTCCGTCCAGCAGCTGCGCGATGCCGGCCTGGTCGGCCTCGCTCATGTCGGCCAGCGCCTGCTCGAGCCCCTGGTCGACGCCGACGGCGGTGCCGGGCAGCGCCCAGAAGCCGTGCGGGTCGTCCTCGACCGGGAGGGAGGGGACGGCGGTGTCCACGAGCGCGCGGAGGACCTCGCGCTGGACGGGGGTCAGCTCAGCCACGGACGGCTCCTGATCGGTGTGAGGTGGGACACGCACCGTACGCCGCGCCGCCTGACACGAGCAGCCCCGGTGTCAGGACCGGGTTCAGGAGGCCTGCGGGACGCCCCGGGCCCGGTCCCGCTCGATCGCCGCGTGCCGTCGCTGGCAGTAGCGGATGCCGAACAGCCCGAGAGCGATGCCGTAGCCGCACATCCCGAGCCACCAGCCGCTCACGTCGACGGCGTCGGTCGTGGCCAGGACGAGCAGGACGAGCAGGGTGGCGGCCCACGCGGCGGTGCCGATCGCGACGACCAGCACGTCGTCGGTCTCGAGCGGCGGCGGGTCGGGGCGGGCGATGCGGCGGCTCGGCACGGCGCCACCGTACGCCCGGGGGTGGGCCCTCTGGCACCCTCTGCGCATGACGACGCAGGAGTCCAGCCGCAGGGTCGGGGCCACGAGCCGCCTCGACCGCTACTTCATGATCAGCCAGCGCGGCTCCACGGTCCGGCAGGAGATCCGCGGCGGCGCCGCCACCTTCTTCACGATGGCCTACATCGTGGTGCTCAACCCGCTCATCATCGGGACCGTCCCCGACGCCGACGGCCGCGTGCTGGGCATCCCGCAGGTGGCCGCGGTGACGGCGCTGGTCGCCGCCGTCATGACCATCCTCATGGGCGTCATCGGCAAGTACCCGTTCGCCCTCGCGACCGGCCTGGGGCTCAACGCGTTCGTGACCTTCTCGGTGGCCTCGCAGATGAGCTGGGCCGACGCGATGGGGCTCGTCGTGCTCGAGGGCGTCGTCATCGCGGTGCTGGTCCTCGTCGGCCTGCGCACGGCGGTGTTCAACGCGATCCCGTTCCAGCTCAAGACGGCGATCAGCGTCGGCATCGGCCTGTTCATCGCGCTGATCGGCCTGGTGGACGCAGGTTTCGTCCGGCGCACCGATGCGGGGCCGGTCCCGGTGCAGCTCGGCGTGGGCGGCGAGCTGCAGGGCTGGCCCACCCTGGTCTTCGTGTTCGGCCTGCTGCTGACCGCGGTCCTCGTCGCACGCAAGACGCGGGGCGCGATCCTCATCGGCATCGTCGTCACGACGCTGGTCGCCATGCTCGTCGAGGCGGTGTTCGACATCGGCCCGTCGTTCGTGTCGCCGGAGGAGAGCAACCCGAACGCGTGGCAGCTCAACGTCCCGACGCTGCCCGACTCGGTCTTCGACCTGCCCGATCTCTCGCTGCTCGGGGACTTCTCGCTGTTCGGCGGCTTCGCCCGCGTGGGTGTCGTGGCCGCCCTGCTGCTCGTCTTCACGCTCATGCTGGCCGACTTCTTCGACACGATGGGCACCGTCGTGGGCGTCGGTCAGGAGGCGGACCTGCTCGACGAGGAGGGCCGCCTGCCCGGCGCCGACCGCGTGCTGCTGGTCGACTCCCTCGCCGCGGTCGCGGGCGGCGCAGCGTCCGCGTCGTCGAACACGACCTACATCGAGTCGGCCGCCGGGGTCGGCGACGGCGCGCGCACCGGGCTCGCGAGCGTGGTCACGGGGCTGCTGTTCCTCGGCGCGCTGCTCGTCACCCCGCTGGTCTCGGTCGTGCCGTTCGAGGCGGCCTCGCCCGCGCTGGTCATCGTCGGCTTCCTGCTGCTCACCCAGATCCGCAACATCGACTTCGACGACTACGCGATCGCCATCCCGGCCTTCCTCACGATCGTGCTCATGCCCTTCACGTACTCGATCACCAACGGCATCGGCGCCGGCTTCATCAGCTACGCGCTGCTGAAGGCGACGCAGGGCAAGGCGCGCGAGGTGAGCCCGCTGCTGTGGGTCATCGCCGCGCTGTTCGTCGTCTACTTCGCCATCGAGCCGATCGAGACCGCGCTCATCGGCTAGCCCGGAAACAGTTAGCGAGGCGAACGACTTGCACGTGGTGTGCCTCCCGCCACCGACCCCGCGCTCGCCAGCGCCCTGCGCCTGGCGGTCATGCGGCTCGCGCGGCGGATGCGGTCGGAGCGCGCCGACACCTCGCTGACGCTCACCCAGCTCGCCGCCCTCGCGACGCTGGAGCGGCACGGGCCGCTCACCCCTCGCGAGCTCGCCCAGGCAGAGCGCGTGCAGCCGCCGAGCATGACCCGCATCGCCGCGTCGCTGGAGGCCGCCGGCCTCGTCACGCGCACCGACCACCCGACCGACGGGCGGCAGGTCCTGCTGGCGGCCAGCCCGGCCGGGGTCGCGCTGCTGCGCGAGGACCGGCGCCGCCGCGAGGCCTGGCTCGCCCAGCGGCTGCGCGCGCTCGACCCGGCCGACCGCGAGGTGCTCGTCCGGGCCGCCGAGGTCCTCGACCGGCTGGCCAGCGAGTGAGCCCCGTCGGCGGCACCTTCCGCTCGTTGCGCAACCGCAACTACCGGCTGTTCGCGACCGGCCAGGTCATCAGCCTGTCCGGCACCTGGGGCCAGCGGGTCGCGCAGGACTGGCTCGTCCTCGAGCTGTCCGGCAACTCCGGCGTCGCCCTCGGCATCACCACCGGGCTGCAGTTCCTGCCGGTGCTGCTGTTCGGGCTGTACGGCGGCGTGCTCGCCGACCGCTACGACAAGCGCCGACTGCTGCTCGGCGCGCAGGCGGCGATGGGCCTGCTCGCGCTCCTGCTGGCGGTGCTCGACCTCACCGGCTCGGTCCAGCTGTGGCACGTCTACGCGCTGGCCTTCGGCCTCGGTCTCGCGTCGGTCGTGGACACCCCGGTGCGCCAGGCGTTCGTCAGCGAGATGGTGGGCCCCGACGACCTCCCCAACGCGGTCAGCCTGAACAGCGCGACCTTCAACAGCGCGCGCATCGTCGGCCCGGCCGTCGCCGGCATCGCCATCGCCGCCGTCGGCACCGGCTGGGTCTTCGCCGCCAACGCCCTGTCCTACGTCGCCGTGCTCGCCGGCCTGCGGGCCATGCGCGCGGCCGACCTGCGCCCGGTCGAGAAGCTCGCCCGGGCGAAGGGCCAGCTGCGCGAGGGGCTGGCGTACGTCCGGGCGCGGCCGGACCTGCTCGTGCCGATGGTGCTGGTCTTCATGGTCGGCACCTTCGGGCTCAACTTCCAGATCACGCTCGCCCTGGTGGTCAAGGAGGTGTTCGGCCGCGGCGCCGGCTCGTACGGCCTGCTGTCGGCCTGCCTGGCCGTCGGCTCGCTGGTCGGCGCGCTCGCCAGCGCCCGGCGGCGGGGACCGCCGCGGCAGCGCACGCTGTTCGCCGCGGTCCTCGTGTTCGGCCTGCTCGAGGTGCTCGTCGGGCCTCGCGCCGTCGTACGAGGTGATGGCGCTGCTGCTGGTGCCGACCGGCGTCGCGGTGCTGACCTTCACCACGACGGCGAACTCGATCATCCAGCTGGGCAGCGCGCCCGAGGTCCGCGGCCGGGTGATGGCGCTCTACATCCTGGTCTTCCTCGGCGGCACCCCCGTGGGTGCGCCGCTGATCGGCGCGCTGGCCGAGGCGTTCGGCCCGCGCAGCAGCATCCTCGTGGGCGGCGTCGTCACCGCGCTGTCCGGGATCGTCGCGGCCGTCGTCATGACCCGCGTCCGGTCGCTGACCGTCCAGGCGCACCTGGTGCGCCGCCGCCCGCACGTGCACGTCCGCCGCCTCGACCTCGGCGTCAGCGAGGACTGACGCCGGTTCGCCGCCGCACCGGTCCGCCGTGGAGCCCTCCATCCGGTTGCTGACCGCCTGGAAGCCGTACGGAGGGTTCCGCACGACGCGGGGTGGGCAGAGCACAGCGGGCCGGCGCTGGCGGCGTCAGCGGGCGCGGCGCAGCATCCCTGGCACGAACCACAGACCTGCCGTCGCGACGCCGAACGTCCCCGCGACCGCCGTGGCCACCGCCCGCTCCAGGAGCACGTCGGCGACCAGCAGCAGCACGGCCGTCAGGGCCAGGCACAGCAGGGCGAGTCCGACGACGGACCCGGCGCTGGAAGGCGTCGACGCTGTCGAACCGCGCCGAGAACGGCACGGTCAGCAGCAGCGAGAACAGGATCGCGACACCGGTCTGGGTGACCCGCAGCTCGCCGAGCAGCTCGTCCCAGTTGCGGTCGGCGCGCTCGAGCGGGGTCTCGCCGCGGTGCTCGACGGGATCGGTCACAGACGAGTCCTACACCCCGCGCCTAGCCTGGCCCGGTGCGGCTGTTCGTGTCCCTGCGTCCGCCCGAGACGGCGGTGGCGCACCTGCGCGCGGCGCTGCCGCGGTGGCCGGGCCCGGCGGACCGGTGGCACGTCACGCTGGCCTTCCTCGGCGACGACGCCGACCCGGCGGTCGTCGACGCGTCGCTCGCTTCCGCGCTGGACGGCGCCCCGGCGGTCGAGCTGGCGCTGGCCGGCAGCGGCGCCTTCGGCCGGCGGACCGGCATGGGTCGGGGTCGCCGGCGACCTGGACGGGCTGCACGCGCTGGCCGCGCGCACGGCCGCCGCCGCCCGGGAGGCCGGCGTCGTGCTGGAGGAGCGGCGCTACCGGCCCCACCTCACGGTCGGCCGGCTGGACCCGGCGCTCCTCAGCGGCTACCGCGGGCCGACGTGGACCGCACGGGAGGTCGAGCTCGTCCGCAGCGACCTCGGTCGCCCGGTGGTGCACACCGTGCTCGCGCGCTACCCGCTCGGTCAGCCGTGCAGCGCGCCGTCGGTCTCCGACAGCACGATCTCGTCGTAGGCGAGGTCGCGCGACCAGCGCGGCCGGCGGCGTCCAGCCCTTGCCCATGAGGTGCCGGTAGAGGGCGGTCCGCGCCTCGAGCACGCCCTCGGCGGCGGCCAGGCTGCGGTCGAGCAGCTCCTGCTCGAGCACGCCCGCGCGCATCCGGTCCTCGAGCCCGTCGCGCTTGATGACGGCGGCGTGCAGGGACCAGAAGTGGGCCAGCAGCTCGTGGTCGCGGTCGTTGTCCACGTGCCACCCCCGTCCGGTCTAGTCGAAGATCTTCCCCTTCTCGGCGGCCTGAGGCAACTGCTGAACGGGTGAGAGGGTGACATCTCCCTGTCTGTCCAGGATCGCCCCGAGGACGGCGTCGTACGCCTGGTCGGCGAGGGCGGTCATCTCCTCGTCGGTGCGGTCCTGGATCGGGTGCGGCACCAGGACGTACGGGACGGCGAGGCCGAGCGCGCGGGACTGCGCGTCAGCGGCGTCCTGGAACTCGCTGCTGGCCAGGAAGACCCCCACCAGGCCGCGGCCCTCGAGGTCGGCGATGTCGTGCACACTGCACGACGCGCAGCTGCCTCAATCGGCGAGCGCCTCGATGACCACCTCGCACTGCACGGCGATCTCGTGCCGCAGGTCGACGGGTGCGGGCTTGGAGAACGTCGGCTTGGCGTAGCGCCGGACGGTGACGCCGTCCTCGACGAGCCGGGCCTCGAGCCGGTCGAGCAGCACGTTCCCGCGCGGCTTGGAGATGTCGAGCAGCCCGACGGTCAGGCCGTCGAGCGAGGCCGGCCGCGGGTTCAGGGTGCGCGTCGCGGGGACGCGCTCGGACGTGGGGTCGAGCAGGACGCGCATCAGACCGGGCTCCTGTCGGGGTGCGGGATCGGGACGGTGGTGGGCTCGCTGCCGCCGGCGCCGCTGACCCAGCCCGGGACGATCGTGGAGAACAGCCCGGCGGTGCTGCCGGCGTGCGCGATGAGCAGGCCACCGGGACGGAACTTCGGCAGCGGTACGGCCTCGAAGCCCGGCGGCATCCCCTCGGCGATGCCGTCGACGCCGCGCGAGAGCTCGGCACCCGGGACGGTGAGCAGCTCCTCGAGCTCGGCGAGCAGCCGGGCGCGGTCCCAGCCGGCGTCGCGGAACACCCGGCCGTGCTCCGGGCTCAGGACGAGCAGCGCGTCGAAGACGATGGCCAGCTTGGGGTGGCCGACACCGCGCAGGCCGGCGGCGAGGCTGCGCGCCAGCGACTCCGGGGTGCGCGAGAGCTGGTCGACGACGGGCCACCAGCCGCAGCCGGCGAACAGCGTGAGCGCCGATCCCTCGACGCCCCGGCTCGCGGCCAGCGGGTCGAAGGGCGAGCCGTCCTCGTCCTCGGCGAAGCAGGCGGTGTACTTGCCGGGCTGGCCCTGGGTGCCGCGGTCGACCTCGCCGGGGCGGCCGCCGCCCACGTTGCGCACGACCAGCTGCAGCGCCCGGCCGATGGTGGCGTTGGCGCGGTTGCCCTGCCCCAGCGCGTTCATCCCGCTGTTCATCCCGACCGCCATGGCGACCGGCCCGTTGACGACGATGACCGGCGTGGCCGGCATCGTCGTCGCCAGCACTCCGTGGACGTTGAACGCGTCGGTGCAGGCCGCCTCGACCGCGGCCAGCACCACCGGCAGGTGCTCGGGCAGGCAGCCGGCGAGCACGGCGTTGACCGCGACCTTCTCCACCGTGCACTCCACGAGGTCCGGCGGCACCACGGCGACGACCTCGTCGGGTGCGCGCGTCGTCCCGGTCAGCATCGCGAGCACCCGCTGCTCGGTCGGCGGGA
This sequence comes from uncultured Actinomycetota bacterium, assembly GCA_963844295.1. Classification (GTDB taxonomy): domain Bacteria; phylum Actinomycetota; class Actinomycetes; order Mycobacteriales; family SCTD01; genus SCTD01. The sequence continues at coordinate 801,424 of CAWJNR010000002.1, forward strand.
CGACCGGCAGGCCGTCGGTCCAGCCGCGGGCGTACGCCGCCTCGTGCTCGTCCTCGAGGTCGGCCAGCTCGACGGTGCGGCTGCTGAGCACGCGATCGCCGTACTTCCGCTCGAGCTCCTCCTCGACGCCCCACTCCACCGAGCGGGAGCCGCAGCCGGGCCGGTGGTCGGGCAGGCCCTCGCCCAGCCCGGTGACCCCCGTGAGCTCCTCCCAGGAGCCGCGCAGCCAGCCCACCGTACGGGCGACCTCGGTGCCGTCCTCGACGCGCAGCAGCGTCGGGACGGTGTCGACCTGCAGCCGCCAGCTCGTCTCGAGCTCGCGGTCGTCCACGACCGGCACGCCGGCGGGGAAGCCCGGGTCGTCCTGGCTGTAGACGGTCAGCTCGCCCGCGCCGGCCAGCTGCTGCAGGACCGGCTCGACGAGGGTGCAGGTCGGGCAGTCGCGCTTGACCACGGCCACCCAGCCGTCCGGGAGCTCCACCCGTCGGACGCTAGCCTGCCGCTGTGATCTCGACGACACCGCGGGTCCCCGTGGACGTCCTCGCCCGGGAGACCGGCTGGGAGGTCAAGCCGCAGGGCGCCTGCCGCGACGAGCAGTGCGTGCCGCTGCCGCCCGGCGCGCTGCAGGACGGCGCCGTCGACCTGGCGGCGTTCGCCGAGCGGATGTCCCGGCCGCTGCTGCACGACGAGGCCGAGGGCTTGTGGTCGCTCGGTCCGCAGGGTGGCGGCCGCGCGATGACCTCGGTCGAGGCTCCGGACCTGGTTCTGCCGACGCTGACCGGGGAGCCGTTCCCGCTGGCCGCCCTGCGCGGCAGGAAGGTGCTCATCGCCGCCTGGGCGAGCTGGTGAGGCTGCCGCTTCGACCTGCCGGTCTGGCAGGCACTGCGCACGGAGCTCGCCCCGTCGGGGTTCGAGCTGTACAGCGTGGCGATGGACGCGACCGCCGAGGCGGCAGCGCCCTTCGCGCAGGGCGTCGACTTCCCGGTCGTGGTCGATGCGCGGCACCTGCTCGGTGAGCTGTTCGGCGTCGTCAACGTCCCCTCCGGCATCTGGGTCGACGAGGACGGCACCGTGGTCCGCCCGCCGGAGACGGCCTACCCGGCGCGGCCGGCCTTCGGCGAGCTCGACCTCGACGACCCCGACCTGGTCGCCGCGATGCCGGAACCTGCGGTCCGGCGGCTGCGGACCGTGCAGCCGTTCCTGAAGCAGATGCGGATCGACCCCGAGGGCTACGTCGCGGCGCTGCGCGACTGGGTGGAGCTCGGCGCCGACAGCCGGTTCGCGCTGTCGGCGGACGAGGTGCTCGAGCGCTCCCGGCCGCGGCCCGTCGAGCAGGCGCAGGCCGCGGCAGCCTTCGCGCTCGGTCAGCACCTGCACGCCGGCGGGCGGCCGGACGCGGCCGTGCGCTGGTTCCGCGAGAGCCACCGGCTGCAGCCCGACAACTGGACCTACCGCCGGCAGGCCTGGTCGCTGATCGACCCGTCGCAGGGTCCGACCGATCAGTACGAGGGGGACTGGCTCAGCGATGTCCGGCGCGAGGGGGCCGAGGACTACTACGCACCGCTGGAGCTCGAGCCGCGCCGCCCCCGCTGACGCCGCGAGGACGTCGCAGCGCCCCGACCGGCTGACTCCGACCGCTCAGCCCGACCGCTCAGCCCGACCGTCCGGCCACAGCGGCCCGGGAGGAGGCCGCGTCCCGGGCGGCGAGGGCCAGTCGAGCGAGGTTCTCGCAGGACTCGAGGGTGCGGGTGGCCAGCGCCGCTCGGACAGCGGGCAGCGACGCGGACGACATCGACAGGCTGGTGATCCCCATCCCGACCAGCACCGGCGCGAGCAGCGGGTCGGCCGCCGCCTCGCCGCAGATGCTCACCGACTTGCCGGCCTCGCGGCCGGCCGTGGCGCACATCGCCAGCAGCTGCAGCAGGGCCGGTTGCCACGGGTCGAGCAGGTCGGCCAGCTCGCCGTTCATCCGGTCGGTCGCCAGGGCGTACTGGCTCAGGTCGTTGGTGCCGATGCTGAGGAAGTCGACGACCTCCAGGATGCGGGCCGCCTGCAGCGCCGCGGCGGGGACCTCGACCATGACGCCGGCCTTGGACAGCCCGAGCGCGTGCACCTGATCGGCGAAGGCCGCAGCCTCCTCGACGGTCGACACCATCGGCGCCATCACCCAGACGTCGGCGCCGGTGCGGGCGGCTGCGCGGGCGACGGCGCCGAGCTGGTCGGCGAGCACCTCGGGGCGACGGCGCGCGACGCGCAGGCCTCGTACGCCCAGGGCCGGGTTCTCCTCGGGGTCCAGAGCCAGGAACGGCAGCGGCTTGTCGGCGCCCGCGTCGAGCGTGCGCAGCACGATCTTCGCGCCGCCCATCGCCTCGAACATCTGCGCGTAGGCCTGCTCCTGCTCCTGCGCGCTGGGTGCGGTGGTCCGCCCGAGGTAGAGGAACTCGGACCTGAAGAGCCCGACGCCCTCGAAGGACTCGTCACCCGCGGCCCCTGCGAGGTCCTCGACCGAGCCGACGTTGCGCAGCAGCTTGACCGGGTGGCCGTCCGCCGTGCGGCCCGGACCCGCGATCGCGGCCTGCGCGAGCCGCGCGGCGTCGGCCTCCGCCTGGGCGCCGGCCACCTCGTCGTCGGCGATCTGCCTCACGGCGCCGGTCGTGCCGTCGACGAGCACGGCGGTCCCGTCGACGAGCTCGAGCACGCCGCGGCAGGAGACGACCGCCGGGATGCCCAAGGCCCGGGCCAGGATGGCGGTGTGGCTGGTCGGGCCGCCGCGCGCCGTCACCAGCGCGCGGACCTGGCTGCGGTCGAGCTGCGCGGTGTCGGCGGGAGCGAGGTCGTCGGCGATGAGGACGAACGGCACGCCCGGGGACGGGACGCCCGGCATGGACGCCCCGAGCAGGACGGCGACGGCCCGTGCCCGGATGTCGTCGAGGTCGGCCGCGCGCTCCCCGAGGTAGCCGCCCAGGTCCACGAAGATCGCCTGCTGCTCGCGCAGCGCGGCGTCGACCGCCCACGGCGCGCCGGCGCCCTCGAGCACCCGGCCGACCACCGACTCGGCCAGCACCGGGTCGCGGGCCATGAGGGCCTGCGCCTGCAGCACGTCCGCGGCAGTGGAGGTCGCCGTCGCCGCCCGCCGCTCGAGGTCGGTCGCGACCTGCTCGAGCGCCGCCACGGCGCGGGCCGCCTCGCCGGTCAGGTCCTCGACGGGACCGGCCTGCGCGGGGAGTGCCGGGGGCGGGGCCAGGCAGTACACGGGCCCCGCACCCGTGCCCGGGCGAGACCGCGATGCCGCTGAGCGCCGCGGCCAGGTCAGGCATCCGCAGGAGCCGGCGCGTCGTGGTCCTGCTGCAGCAGCTCGACCAGGGCGTCCAGCGCCGCGTCGGCGCCGTCCCCCTCGGCCTCCAGCACGACGGTGTCGCCGTTCTTGGCGCCGAGCGCCAGGACGCCGAGCATGCTGCGGGCGTCGACGAGCCTCCCGTCGGGCTTGCCGATCTTCACCGGGATCCCGGCCGCCGCGCTGGCCTGGACGAAGATCGCGGCTGGCCGGGCGTGCAGCCCGACTCGTGAGCCGATGGTCGCCTCGCGTCGTGCCATGGAGTTCCTCCTCGAGAAGTGCTGCAGGGGAGTGCCTTACGGCTCGACGGTGACCTTGATGGCCTCGCCGCGCGCAACGACCCCGAAGGCGTCGAGGACGCCCTCCAGCGGGAGCCGGTGGGTGATCAGGTCGAGCACCGGGACGTCGCCGGAGGCGATGAGCTCCAGGGCGCGCTTGTTGTGCGACGGGCTCGACCCGTTCGCGCCGACCACCGTCAGCTCGCGGTAGTGCACGAGGTTGGAGTCCAGCGTGATGGTCGGCTTGTCCTTGGGCAGCCCGCCGAACAGGCTGATCCGGCCGCCGCGAGCCGCCATCAGCAGCGCCTCCTCCTGGGCGGCTCCCGACGCCGCCGCGGTGATGACGACGTCTGCGCCGCGTCCATCGGTCGCCTTCAAGACCGCGTCGACCGCGTCGGTCTCGCCGCTGCAGATGGCCTCGTCGGGGCCCACGACTCCCGCCGACAGGTCCAGCCGCGACCGGTTGAGCTCGACGAGCAGCACCTGCGCCGCGCCGCGCGAGCGAGCCAGGCGCACGTGCAGGCAGCCGATCGGGCCCGCACCCACGACGACGACGACGTCGCCGGGGCCGACGCCGGCCAGCTCCTGGCCGTTCAGCACGCAGGCGAGCGGCTCGGCGACCGAGGCCTCCGCGAAGCTGATCCCGTCGGGGATGCGGTTCAGCCCGTCGACGGCGAGCACCTGCTGGGGCACGACGAGGTACTCGGCGAAGCCGCCCTCGTAGTGGTAGCCGACCGAGGTCTGGTTCGGGCAGATCGTCATGCGACCGCGCTCGCACTCCGCGCACGCGCCGCACGGGACCGCGGCGATGACCTGGACCCGGTCACCGGCGGCCCAGCCGCTGACGCCGTCGCCGACGTCGACGACCTCACCGGCGACCTCGTGGCCCATGACCCGCGGCGGGTCGATGTGCTGGTGGCCGTGGTTGAGGATCTTGACGTCGGTGCCGCAGGTGGAGCAGGCGCGCACGCGGATCTTCACCTCGCCGGGGCCGACCTGCGGCTCGGGGGCGTCCTCCAGCCGTACGTCGCCGGGCTCGTAGAAGCGGGCCACTCTCATGCGGGGGTCTCCTCGTCGTCTGCGGACAGGCCGGCGAGCAGCGCCAGCACGTCCTGGGGGTCGGTGGCGGAGCGGAGGCGCTCGGCGGCGTCGCCGTCCAGAAGCAGGACGGCCAGCCCCGACAGCACCTCGACGTGCTCCTCGCCGCTGGCGGCGATGGCGACGCAGACCCGGGTGTCGTTGCCGTCCCAGTCCACGCCGTCCGGGAACTGCAGGACGGCGAGCGTGGTCCGCCGGACCAGCGCCCGGGCGGCGTCGGTGCCGTGGGGGATCGCGACGCCCTCGCCGATGAAGGTCGAGACGGAGCGCTCGCGCTCGAGCATGGCGGCGGCGTAGGCAGGTTCGACCGCGCCGAGCTCGACGAGCAGCGCGCCGGCCTGCCGCACCGCGTCCCACTTGTCGACGGCCGTCAGTCCGAGACGGATCCCCTCGAGCTGCAGGACGCGGTCGGTGAGCTGGTCACCCATCGAGGGTCCCGCCGTCGCGGATCGCGGCCTCGACCTGGTCGAAGGCGGGGTCGCCCATGAAGACCTGGAACGGCACCACGACCGCGTCCGGTGCGGTGCCCCGGGCGCGCTGGGCGAGTCCGCTGTGGCAGAGCACGACCTGCGCGTCGGCCGGGATGGAGTTGACGGCGACGTGCTCGACGGCGACGTCGTACTTCTTGAGGCGCTTGCGCATCTGGCTGGCCAGCATGACGCTGCTGCCCATCCCGGCGTCGCAGGCGATGACGACCTTGTGGACCGAACCCCCTGCGATGGTGGGCATCTCAGGCCTCCGCGGTGGTGCTGCGGACCGAGGCGCCGGCGGGCGTGCCCGAGGCGGCGGGGGTGGCCGTGCTGGCAGGGGTCGCGGAGGAGGCGAGCACCGGGACCTGGTCCTCGGTCGGAGCGGCGTCGGCCTCGGCCTTCTCGCCGCGCCCGAAGCCGAGCAGCAGCGAGGCGACGGCGAAGGAGACGGCCGTCGCGACGATGATCGACAGCAGCACGCTGATGAAGCCTCCCCGCGGGGTGACCGCGGCGTAGGCGAAGATGCTGCCGGGGGACGGGGTGGAGACCAGCCCCGCGCCCGTGACCATGGCCGTTCCCACGCCGGCAGCACCGCCGGCGATCGCCGCGAGGATCAGCTTGGGCTTCATGAGGACGTACGGGAAGTAGATCTCGTGGATGCCGCCCAGGAAGTGGATGACCATCGCGCCGGGCACCGACAGGCGCAGCAGCCGCGGGCCGAAGAAGAAGTAGGCGAGCAGGATGCCCAGGCCCGGGCCGGGGTTGGTCTCGACCATGAACAGCACCGACTTGCCGGTCTCCGCGGCCTCGGCGACGCCGAGCGGGGACAGCACGCCGAAGTTGATGGCGTTGTTGAGGAAGAGCACCTTGGCCGGCTCGACGATGATCGACACCAGCGGCAGCGCGTTGGCGTCCACGAGGAAGTCCACCCCGTTGCCAGCGCCCTCGGTGAGCGCCTCGACGACCGGACCGATGCCGAGCAGACCGGCCAGGGCGGCGAGCACGCCGAGGATGCCGGCCGTGAAGTTGTCCACCAGCATCTCGAAGCCGACCTTCACCTTGTCCTGGATGAAGCCGTCGATGAGCTTCAGGACGTACGCGGTGGCCGGACCGATGATCATGGCGCCGAGGAACATCGGGATCTCGGTGCCGACCACCACGCCCATGGTCGCGACCGCGCCCACGACGGCGCCGCGCTGGCCGTGCACGAGCCGGCCGCCGGTGTAGCCGATGAGCACGGGCAGCAGCACCGTGATGATCGGGCCGACGAGCTTGGCCAGCTCCTCGTTCGGGATCCAGCCGGTGGGGATGAACATCGCGGTGATGAGGCCCCACGCGATGAAGGCGGCGATGTTCGGCATGATCATGCCGGCGAGGTAGCCACCACCGCGCTGGATGCGTGCCTTGAGCCCGGCCCCTTCGAGGTGCTTGGCGTCTGCGACTGCGGTCATGAAGAGCGCTCCTGGGTCAGTGGGACGTGGACAGCGGCGTCGTGCGGTCGAGCAGCGGGCTGGTGGTGACGTCGTCCGGCCGGAGGTCGGAAGCAGTGGGCATGCGGCTGCCGGGCAGGCCGGCAGCGGCCGCGCCCCAGGCGAGGGCGGCGGCCAGGGCGGGGGCGCCGACGCCGCCGGCCGACAGGAAGCCCGCGAGCATCGCGTCGCCGGCGCCGACCGAGCTGCGCGGGGCGAGGACGGTGGACCGGCCCCGCAGGACGCCGCCGGGCTCGACGAGCAGCGCGCCGTCGGCCCCGAGGCTGGCCAGGACGCTGCCGGCTCCGCGGACGCGCAGGTCCTCGGCAGCCGTCAGGACGTCCCCCAGGGTGAGCAGCGGGCGCCCCGCGGTCTCGGCGAGCTCCTCGCGGTTGGGCTTGAGCAGCGCGGGGCGGGCGTCGAGGGTCGCGAGCAACGCCGGGCCGCTGCTGTCGACGGCCACGCGCGTGCCGCCCGCCTGCAGCGTCCGGCAGAGCCGTGCGTAGGCGTCGGCGGGCACGCCCGGCGGCAGGCTGCCGCACAGCACGACCCACTCCGCGCCGTCGGCAGCACTCAGCACGCTGGCCACCAGCGCCTCGACGTCGCCCTCGTCCAGGTGGCCGCCCGGCTCGTTGACCTTGGTGGTGGTGCCGTCGGGCTCGACGAGGCTGACGTTGGAGCGGGTGGCGCTGCGGACGGGGACGGCGACGACGTCCAGCCCCGCGGAGGTCAGCAGGTCGAGCAGGCGGTCGCCGTCGGGGCCGCCGAGGGGGAGGACGGCGCGGGCCGCCACGCCGTTGACCGCCAGTGCGCGGGCGACGTTGACGCCCTTGCCGCCGGCGTCGACGCGGGTGGAGGTCCCGCGCACGAGGGCGCCTCGGACGAGGGCGCCGACCTCGATCGTGCGGTCGAGGCTCGGGTTCAGCGTCACGGTGACGATCACGCGCGGACCACCCGGGGACCGGCGCCCTCGAGCTCGGCCGTGGTGCGCTCGTCGAGGCCGCTGTCGGTGATGAGCGTGTCGATCTGCGCGAGGTCGCCGAAGCGGGCCAGGTGGTCGACGCCGACCTTGGTGTGGTCGGCGAGCAGCACGACGCGGGCCGCGGAGGCGATCATCGCCCGCTTGGTCGCGGCCTCGGCGTGGTCCGGCGTGGTGAGGCCGCGCCGCACGGACACCCCGTTGGTCGCGAGGAACGCGACGTCGACGAACGTGTCGGCCAGGGCATCGGTGGCCCAGGTGTCGACGGCCGCCAGGGTCCGGCCGCGGACGCGTCCGCCGAGCAGGAGCACGGTCAGGTGCGGCCGCGGAACCAGCGCCAGCGCGACGGGCAGGGCGTTGGTGACGACGGTGAGGGGCCGGTCCGCGGGGAGCAGGTCCGCGAGGCGCGCGGTGGTCGAGCCGGCGTCGAGCAGGACCGCACCCTCCTCGGGCAGCTCTGCCAGGGCGGCCTTGGCGATGCGGTCCTTCTCGGCCGTCATGACGCCGTCGCGGGCAGCGAGCGCCGGCTCGAAGCCGAGCCGCTCGACGGGGATGGCGCCGCCGTGCACCCGGCGCAGGACACCCTGCCGCTCCAGGATCGTGAGGTCGCGGCGCACGGTCTCCGTCGTCACCTGCAGCTCGGCGGCGAGCTCGGCCACGTCCACCCGGCCGTGGCTGCGGGCGAGCCCGACGATGTACTGCTGGCGCTCCTCGGCGTACATGTGGCTTCACCTCCGCTTGGATCTGTGTTTCGTTGGTTCTACTCCCGTTCTTGTGTGTTGTCCATCACAGGATGTGCGTCGCAGGTGTCGAGAGCGTGCGGCGTCGACGTCCCGGCGCCACGACCGCGGAAGTTCGGCCTCTTGATCGTGGGAGGTCGAGGCCCGTACGCCGCTGTCAGAACGGGCTGGGGCGTCCCTGATCAAGGACCGCCCCGGGGCTCAGCTGCGCTTGCGGGCGCGGCGGCGGCGGAGGGCGCGGCCGAGCGAGCCGGGGCGGGCCGCTGAGGACAGGCAGGCCGCGACGAGCAGGAACACCGGCACCGAGAAGAAGACGAAGAACGCCTGGACGTACCACGGCTTGCCGCCGAAGTTGGTCAGCACCGGCGCGACGAGCAGCAGCAGCAGGACGGCCAGCGCGACGTTGAAGACGCGCGGGACCCAGGCCTGCGGCAGCGGGCGCGGCTCGGTCAGGACAGGGCCTCGACGACGTGGTCGACGCAGGCCGTCAGCGCGCGCACGTCGTCCGGGTCGATCGCCGGGAACATCGCGATCCGCAGCTGGTTGCGGCCGAGCTTGCGGTAGGGCTCGGTGTCGACGATCCCGTTGGCCCGCAGCACCTTCGCGACCTGCGCGGCGTCGACGCTCTCGTCGAAGTCGATCGTGCCGATGACCTGCGAGCGCATCGCCGGGTCCTGCACGAACGGCGAGGCGACCGGGCTCTTCTCGGCCCAGCCGTACAGCGCGTCGCTCGACTCGCGGGTGCGCGACACCGCCCAGTCGAGCCCGCCCTGGCCGTTGATCCAGTCGACCTGCTCGGCCATGAGGAAGATCGTCGCCAGCGCGGGGGTGTTGTAGGTCTGGTCGAGGCGCGAGTTGTCCAGGGCGATGCCCAGGTCGTACGACGCGGGGACCCAGCGGCCGGACGCCTTGACCGACGCGATGCGCTCGAGCGCAGCCGGGGACATCAGCGCCAGCCACAGCCCGCCGTCGGAGGCGAAGCTCTTCTGCGGGCTGAAGTAGTAGACGTCGAACTGCGACGGGTCGACCGGCAGGCCGCCGGCGCCGCTGGTCGCGTCGACCGCGACGAGCGCGCCGTCGTCGGCCCCCTCGACGCGGGCGATCGGCATCATCACGCCGGTCGAGGTCTCGTTGTGGGTCAGCGCGTAGAGGTCGATGCCGGCCTCGGCGACCGGCAGCGGGTGCGTGCCGGGCTCGCTCTTGAGGACCGACGGGTCCGCCAGGAACGGCGCCTCCTTGGCGGCGGTGGCGAACTTGGAGCTGAACTCGCCGAAGTGCAGGTGCTGCGAGCGCTGCGAGATCAGGCCGAAGGTGGCGATGTCCCAGAACTCGGTGGCACCGCCGTTGCCCAGCAGCACCTCGTAGCCGTCCGGCAGCGAGAACAGCTCGCGCAGCCCGCTGCGCAACCGGCCGACCTGGTCGCGCACCGGCGCCTGCCGGTGGGAGGTGCCGAGGTAGCTGCGGCCGGTGGCGACGAGCGCCTCGAGCTGGGCCGGCCGCACCTTCGAGGGGCCGGCGCCGAAGCGACCGTCCGCGGGCAGCAGGTCCTGGGGGATCACGACGTCGCTCACCCTGCGAACGCTACCGGCGGGTCAGGCGCCCCCGCCGGCTCGGCCCGACCAGGCGTCGGCCAGCGAGGTGCGGCCGCGCGTGCGCAGAGCGACGCTCGGTAGAGCCGCTCCCCGACGCGCACGGCCACGACCGCCGTCCCGAGCACGACCAGCGCCGACAGCGCGCCCTCCCACAGCGCCGCGTCGTCCTCCAGCAGCCGTGCCGGCATCACGAGCGGAGCGGTGAGGGGGACGTACGACAGCACGGTGCGCGCGGGCTCCGAGGTCACGTAGACGGCGGCGAAGAACGGCGCGATGAGCAGCACCTGCAGCGGGGCGGTCGTGGCCTGCAGGTCCTCGCTGCGGCTGGCCATCGCCCCGGCCGCGGCCCACAGGCAGGACAGCAGCGTGAAGCCGAGCGCGAAGAACAGCACGAACCAGCCGGCGTTGCTCAGCAGCAGCGACAGCAGCTCGCGCTCGCCGGTCACCAGCGCGCCGGCCAAGCCGACGAGCACCAGCAGCACGATCTGCGTCAGCGCCAGGCCACCGTTGCCGAGGACCTTGCCGTAGAGCAGCGTCCTGACCGGGACGGCGCTGACGAGCAGCTCGACGATGCGGCTCTCCTTCTCCTGCACGACGCCCTGCGCGATCGACTGGCCGAACTGGAAGACCACGAAGAAGAACAGCAGCACGAAGGCCACGCTCAGCAGCGGCACGGCCGCCGGGTCCAGCTCGCTGGCCTCCAGCAGCCGGCTCTGCACGTCGGCCGGCCCGAGCAGCCGCTCGCGCTCGGCGGCGGGCACACCGGCGCTCTCCAGCGCCGACAGCACCTGGGCGGCCTGCACGGTCCCTGCCAGCGCCTCGAGCAGCCCGCCGGGTGCCTCCTGCAGCGCCGTCACCACCGGGCCGTCCGGCCCCAGCTCGAGGACGGCCTCGACCTCCTCGTCGCGCAGCAGCCGCTCCGCGGCCGGGCGGTCCTCGACCTGCGTCACGGTGAGGTCGACGTCGTCCGGGGGCAGCGCCTGCGCGAGACCGGCCGCTCCGGCCCCGACGACCGCCACGTCGTACTCCGCCGGGCCGTCGTCGTAGAGCAGCGCCGGCAGGGCGATGGAGGCGGCGACCAGGCCGAGGAACAGCAGCGTCGAGAGCAGGAAGGCGCGGCTGCGCAGCTTCTCGCCGACCTCGCGCGCGGCGACCAGCCGCACGTCCTCCCAGCGCACCGTCCCCTCGTCGGCCTTGCCCTCCTGGACCGGGCCACGGTCTCCCGAGCTCACGCCAGCACCTCGCGGTAGAGCTCGGACAGGGTCGGCGTCACCGGCGACAGCTCGTGCACGGGTCCGCGGCGCACCGCCTGCGCGAGCAGGGCCTGCAGCGCGGCGGCGTCGTCGGCCTCGACCAGCGCGCGGTTGCCGTCCACCTCGACGACCGAGACCCGCGGTGCCCCGCGCACCCAGCCGGCGTCGCCGCCCAGCACGAGGCGGTGCCGCGGACGGGTCCGCGCGTGGCGCAGCGCGTCGACCTCGCCGGAGGCGACCACCCGCCCGGCGGCGAGCACGACGACGCGGTCGCACAGCCGCTCCACGAGCTCGAGCTGGTGGCTGGAGAACAGCACCGGCACCCCGCCCGCGGCCACCTCGCGCAGCAGCTCGGTCAGCCGGTCGACCGCCAGCGGGTCCAGGCCGCTGAACGGCTCGTCGAGCAGCAGGACGTCGGGGTCGTGCACGAGCGCGGCCGCGATCTGCGCGCGCTGCTGGTTGCCCAGCGACAGCGCGTCGACCTGGTCGTCGGCGCGCTCGCCGAGGTCGAGGCGCTCCAGCAGCTCGTCGGCACGGCGGCGGGCGACCCCCGCGCCGGTGCCGTGCAGCCGGGCCAGGTGCACCAGCTGCCGCCGGACCTGCATGCGCGGGTAGAGGCCGCGCTCCTCCGGCATGTAGCCGATCCGCCGCCGAACCGCGGCGTCGACGGGTGCGCCCTGCCACGTGACCGTCCCCGAGTCGGCCTCGACGATGCCGAGCACGACGCGCATGGTCGTGGTCTTGCCGGCGCCGTTGGCGCCCACGAAGCCGGTGAGGGAGCCGGCGGGCACGCTGAAGGAGACGTCGTCGATCGCGCGCCGGGCGCCGTAGGACTTCGTGAGACCAGCCAGCTCCAGCACGTGCGCGACCTGCTCGACGGGCGCCTAGACCTGGTTGCCGCTCGGCAGGGTGCCGCTCTCCACCGCGCTGACCGGCCGGGGCGCCGGACCGACGTACTTCGCCGAGGGGCGGATGAGCTTGTTGAGCTTCTTCTGCTCGAGGATGTGCGCGCTCCAGCCGGCGGTGCGGGCGCAGGTGAACATCGAGGTGAACATGTGCGCGGGGACCTCGGCGAAGTCGAGGACGACCGCGGACCAGAACTCGACGTTGGTGCGCAGCGGGCGGTCGGGGTAGCGCTCCGTGAGCTCCTCGATGGCCGCCTTCTCCAGGGCGTCGGCGACCTCGTAGCGGTGCGAGCCGAGCTCCTGGGCGGTGCGGCGCAGGACGCGCGCACGGGGGTCCTCGGCGCGGTAGACGCGGTGCCCGAAGCCCATGAGGCGCTCCTTGCGGTCGAGCAGGCCCTTGACGTACTTCGCCGGGTCGCCGCTGCGCTCGACGTCGTCGAGCATCGTCAGCACGCGCGAGGGCGCGCCGCCGTGCAGCGGGCCGGACAGCGCGCCGATGGCGCCGGAGATCGACGCGGCGGCGTCCGCCCCGGTGGAGGCGATGACGCGGGCGGTGAACGTCGAGGCGTTCATGCCGTGCTCCGCGGCCGAGACGAAGTACGCGTCCACGGCCTTGGTGTGCGCAGGGTCGGGGTCGCCCTTCCAGCGGATCATGAAGCGCTCGACGATGGTCTTGGCCTTGTCGACCTCGCTCTGCGGGACCATCGGCCTGCCGAGCCCGCGGGCGGACTGGGCGACGAAGGCCATCGTCATGACCGAGACCCGGGCGAGGTCCTCGCGGATCTGCTCCGGCTCGATGTCGAGCATCTGCTGCAGGCCCCAGGCCGGCGCGAGCATCGCGATCGCGGACTGCACGTCGACCCGGATGTCGCCGGAGTGGACCGGCAGGGGGAACGGCTCGGCCGGCGGCAGGCCCGGGTTGAACTTGCCGTCGACCAGCAGGCCCCAGACGTTGCCGAAGCTGACGTTGCCGACCAGCTCCTCGATGTCGACCCCGCGGTAGCGGAGGGCGCTGCCCTCCTTGTCGGGCTCGGCGATCTCGGACTCGAAGGCGACGACGCCCTCGAGGCCTGGCTTGAACAGCGTCTCGTCGGCCATGGGGCGGCTCCTCGTCTGCAGGTCGGGCAGGGGTGGGGCGAGCGGTCAGGACCGGTCGGGCCCGCGCCCATCCTGCCGGACGGGTGCGGCGGCCCCGCTCCGCCCCCTCCCGCTCGCTCCCGGCGCGCTTAGCCTCTCGCCGTGACCCCCGACCGCCCGCTGGCCGACCTGCGCCGGGACTACGCCCGGGCGGGGCTCGCGGAGGGGGACCTCGCCCCGACCTGGACCGGGCAGCTGCTGCGCTGGCTGGCCGAGGCCGCCGGGCTGGTCGAGCCGAACGCCGTCGTGCTCGCCACCGCGTCGGCGGACGGTCGGCCGAGCGCCCGCACCGTCCTGCTCAAGGCCTGCGACGAGCGCGGCCTGGTCGTCTTCACCAACCTCACCTCGCGCAAGGCGCAGGAGGCGACCGAGAACCCGCGGGCCACGCTGCTGCTCCCGTGGGTGGAGCTCGAGCGGCAGGTCGTCGTCGAGGGTGACGTGGAGCAGGTGGACCGCGCTGAGACGGAGGCCTACTTCCGGTCCCGGCCGCGCGGGTCGCAGATCGGCGCGTGGGTGTCGCACCAGTCGCAGGTCATCGCGGGCCGCGAGGTGCTCGAGGCCCGGCAGGCCGAGCTCGAGCAGCGGTTCGCCGGGCAGGACGTCCCCGTGCCGGACTTCTGGGGCGGCCTGCGGGTCGTCCCGACGGCTGTCGAGTTCTGGCAGGGCCGGCCGAGCCGGCTGCACGACCGGCTGCGCTACCGGCGGGACGGCGCGGCCTGGGTCGTGGAGCGGCTCTCGCCGTGACCCGGCCCACCGCCCAGACCCGGCAGGGGCTGGCCGCCCGCCTGCGCGGCGCCGCCCTCGACCTCACCCCGCTGCGGGTGTCCCGGCCGTACCGGCGGCTGCTGTTCGGCGAGGCGGTGTCGGTCCTCGGCACGCAGGTCACGGCCGTGGCGGTGCCGCTGCAGGTGTACGCGCAGACCCGGTCGGTGGTCGCGGTGGGGCTCGTCGGCGTCGCCGGCCTGCTGCCGCTCATCTTCTTCGGGCTGTACGGCGGGGCGATCGCCGATGCCGTGGACCGGCGGCGGCTCGTGCTCCTCACGACGTCGGGGCAGCTCCTGCTCGCGCTGGTGCTCGTCGGCCAGGCGGTCCTGGACCTGGAGCAGACGTGGTTGCTCTACGCCGTGATCGCCTGCCAGGCAGGCATCTTCGCCATCGACTCACCGGCGAGGCAGGCCTTCGTGCCGCGGCTGCTGGGCAAGGAGCTGCTGCCGGCGGCGAACGCGCTCAAGCAGGTGGAGTTCAACCTCGCGGTGACGGTCGGCCCGCTGCTGGCCGGCGTGCTGGTCGCCCGGTACGGCTACGGCGCGGCGTACGCGCTGGACGCCGTGACGTTCAGCGCGGCGCTGCTCGCGGTGTCGGGGCTGCCCTCGATGCCGCCGGAGGGCGGCGGGCGGCGGGCCGGGACGGCGAGCGTCCTGGAGGGGCTGGCCTTCCTGCGCAGCCGGCAGGTGCTGCTGATGACCTTCGTGGTCGACCTCGTGGCGATGGTGTTCGCGATGCCCCGCGCGCTGTTCCCCGCTCTCGCGCAGGACGTCTACGGCGGCGGGGAGCAGACCGCCGGGATCCTCTACTCCTCGCTCGCGGTCGGCGCGCTGCTCGGTGCGCTGTTCTCCGGCTGGCTCGGCCGGGTGCACCGGCACGGCGTCGCGGTGCTCGTCGCGATCGTCGTGTGGGGGGCGGCGATCACGCTGTTCGGGCTGTCCGACGTGCTGTGGCTGGCCGTGCTCTGCCTGGCCGCCGCGGGGCTGGCGGACATGGTGTCGGCGGTCTTCCGCACGGCGATCCTGCAGGCGGCCGCACCGGACGAGATGCGCGGCCGGCTCGGCGGCGTCTTCATCGTCGTGGTCGCCGGCGGGACCGCGGCTGGGCGACGCGCGGGCCGGGGCCGGCGCCGAGCTGGTCGGGCTGCAGGGCTCCTCGGTCGCCGGCGGCCTGCTGGTCGTGGGCATCACCGCAGCCGTGGCTGCCGGCGCGAAGGGCTTCCGGGCGTACGACGCCCGCGAGCCTCAGCCGGGGCAGCTGGCCGAGACGAGGTCGCCGAGCAGCGACGGCTCGTAGGACAGGCCCAGCTCGGCGGTACCGCCCTGCTGGTCCCCGGTGACCAGCGCCAGCAGCGCCTGCGCCCCCGCCGGCTCGACAGTGGCGCAGTCGGCCACGGTGACGACGACCTCGTACGACGTAGGGACGAACGTGCCGCCCTCCGCGAGCGGCAGGGCAGTGGGCAGCCGCACCGCCTCGGCGCCTCCGCCGGTGCGGAGCGCCTCGGACAGCCCGGGCCCGGCGTCCACGGACAGCAGGTCGACGGGGGAGCTCCCGAGCACCGACAGGTCGACGCGCAGCACCAGCTCGGCGCCGACCCGCGCCTGCCGGTCCACGTAGGCATGGAGAGCCTGGTCGAGCGGGACGAAGCCGCAGACCCGCTCGGCCTCGGTCGGCGCCAGGAGCGGAGCGGACAGCCGGAGGGCGACCGTCCGCGTCGTCGAGGCGGTGCGCACCTGGAGCTGGACGTCGTCGTCGACCGCGAGCAGCCCGGGGCGACCCAGCCCGCAGTCGACCTCCTGCAGCAGCGCGATGGACCTGGACCCGCCGGCGGGCAGGTCGACGGGCCGGAGCAGCGCGAAGCCGGCCCAGGCGGCCCCGGCGACCTCGACCGCCCGGGGGCCGTCGTTGCGCACCTCGAGCTGCACCTGCAGCGAGCCGCGTCCGGGGGAGCTCGAGGTGCTCGCCCCGGTGGGCAGCAGCACCAGCTCGACGGCGGCGTCCAGCCGCCGCTGCTCAGCCTCGGCGTCCCGCCGCTCGCGCAGCTCCAGCGCACCCGCGACGAGCGCGACGGCGAGGACGAGCCCCGTCCCCACGACGGCAGTGCGGCGGCCGACCAGCGGCGGGCCGCTGTCGAGGACGTCCCCGGCCGGGGCCGCGGCCGGGTCGTGCACGGTCACCGGAGGCCGGGGCGGGTGCTCCACGCCGGCAGGCTAGGGGTTGCCGGCGTCCGCCACGAGCGCGCGGTCCGCCGCCCCGGCGCGGTCGGTGACCTCCAGCCGTACCTCCAGCCCCACCTCGTACGCCTCGTCGCGCTCCTGCCGGTTCGCGTACCGGACCGAGACGGCCGTCTCGGGCGGCACCGGCCCGCAGGCGCGGCGGGCGGCGTCGGCCGGGAGGTCCAGGTCCACGCGCAGGACGGCGTCGCGGACACCGGCCCCGGTGCGCGCCTGCAGCTGCAGGGAGCTCACCCTGACGGGCTGCGGGTCGGCCGCAGCGCACGGGACGCTGCGCTGCAGCACCAGCGCGGCGGTCCGGCCAGCGGGGACGTGGACGTCGCCCGGCAGCGCGTACGGGCCGAGCGTCCCCCGGAGCACCCGGACGCCCCGGGGCCCGTCGTTGCGCACGACCACGACGACGTCGAGCTCGGCGGTCTGGCGGACCTCGTCGTAGCGCGCCCGCTGCTCGGGCCCGCGGCTCGGCTCGACCGCCAGGTCCAGCACGCCGGCCAGCCGGCGCTGCTCGGCATCGGCGGCCCGGCGCTCGCGGACCTCGTCCGGCACGAGCAGGGCGAGCCCGCCGACGGCGACCACGGCGACCAGCGCCTTCAGCCGGCGCCGGCCGACGGGGCCGAGCCCCTCGGCCTCGCCGCCGACGAGCAGGTCCGGCTCGGTGCCCGGCCGCGCGGGATCGCCGACCGTGACCGGCGGGCGCTCCACGGGGCGACGGTAGGAGCGCCCCGGGCTGCCGTCACGCGTTCCGGCGACGGCACCGTCGGGACCTCAGGCCAGGACGGCCGGGTCCACGGTCAGCCAGGTGGCCCGGGCGACGGCGAGCAGCTCGCCGTCCGGGCTGCGCAGCGCCGTGCCGGTGCGGACCTTGCGGCCCTCCGAGCCGGTGGCCCAGCCGGTCACGACGTGCGGCTGCCCGGCGACGACCGGGCCGAGCCGCTGCAGCGCGATGCGGCCCAGCACCAGGGGCCGCTCGGCGAGGTCGGGCCAGGTCCAGCCGCCGGGGCAGTCCAGCGCCGCCCACAGCAGGACGGGGTCGTCCTCGGCGGGGGTCCAGACGGCGGCCACGGCGCCGTCCCCCGCCGGTCCGGGTCGCAGCCCCAGCCCGTCGGTCCGCTCCGTACCGCAGGAGAAGCAGGTCGGGTACGGGTGGAAGGCGAGCCCGCCGAACGCCTCCTCGGCCGCGCGGGCCGCAGGCAGGCCCACCACCGGACCGGGGTCGAGCGGACCCTCGGCGGGGACGGCCTCGGCGACCAGGTCGGCGCCGTCGTACAGCCGGGCGGTGCCGCCGGAGGCGTCCACGCGCAGGTCGACGTCGAGCGGCGGCGGGCGGCGCAGCGTCACCTCGACGACCTCGGCCCCGACGTAGGCCGCGAGCCGTCCCGCGGTGATCCCGCCGTTGCCCGAGTAGCGGGGGCCGTTGAAGCGCGCTGCGATCCTCATGCGGGCCAGTCGATCACGGTCAGGGGCACGCACCGGCCAGCAGGTCGCGGACCGGGTCCGGGTCGACGAGGACCGTCGTGCCGGTGCCGGCACCAGCCGGTTCGCGCTCGTCGGCCGGGAGGTAGCTGAGGGCGAAGGCGCTGGCCGGCTGGAAGGACTGGCTGTCGGAGGCGTCGACGAGGCGGCAGTCGTCGACCCGCAGCCGGAGCAGGTAGGACCGCCCCTGGGTCGTGCCGTCGGGGGCACGCGGCTCGACCTCCAGCGGCAGCGGCAGCCGGCGTCCCTGCGGGTCGAGCAGCTCGACGGACATGCCGTTGCCGGCCCGCAGCGAGACGATCCGGGCGGGGCGGGCCCCGGAGCTCGACACCCGCACCGGGACGTCGAGGGCGCCGTCGACCGGCTGCGCGCCGAGAACGGCGTAGAGCTGCACCGCGTCGCCGGCGGGCACCAGGCCGCACACCCGTCGGGCCTCCCCGGCGTAGGCCAGGACGTCCTGCGCCAGCGGGAGCACGCGCTGCTCGAGTCCGGCGCCGGTGCGCAGGCCGAGCCGCAGGTCCAGCCGGACGTCCGCCACTGCCGGGTCCGGTCGGCACGGCACCCGCTGCACGAGCCGCAGGCGCTCCTCGCGCCCGGGCGCCACCTCCACCGGCTCCAGCAGCCGCAGCCCGTCCACGGCGGCGGACTCGACGACCACCGGCCGGGGCCCGCTGTTGCGCAGCCCGATCGCGCGGCTGAGCACGGCCTCCTGCCTGCTCCCGTCGTACGCACCGGTCTGGTGGCCGCCGAAGCGGTAGGTGGCCTCGACCTGCACCACCGCCTGCAGGCGGCGCTCCTCCTGGGCGGCGCGCCGCTCGCGCAGCTCGTCGAGGCCAGCGGCGGCGGCCAGCAGCACCAGGACACCCCCGGCGCCGGCCAGGACCAGCCGCGCCGGGCTGCCGGGGGCGGGGTCGTCCGCGTCCTCGACGTCCGCTGGCCGGGCGGGCCGCGCGGGATCGGTGATCGTGACGTGCGGACGTTCCTGCACGACCGGATCGTAGGGCGGTCAGCGCACCGCGTCTGCCGCCACGGCCGGGTCGTACCCGGTCCGGTGCGAGCTGCTCCCGCGGCGGGTGGCACTGTCGAGGTCATGACGGACAACACGCAGGTGCGACTGGCCCGACGCCCCTCGGGGCTCCCGACCGACGAGGTCTGGGACATCACCACCGAGCCGGTGCCGGAGCCGGGCGAGGGGCAGTTCCTGCTCCGCACGGAGTACGTCTCGCTCGACCCGGCGATGCGCGGCTGGATGAACGAGGGCCGCTCGTACATCCCGCCGGTGCAGATCGGCGAGGTCATGCGCGCCGGGGTCGTCGGCGAGGTCGTCGCCAGCCGCAACGAGCGCTTCCCCGAGGGCGCGCACGTCGTCGCCACGACCGGTGTGCAGGAGTACGCCGTCAGCGACGGGAAGGGCGTGCAGCTCGTCTCTCCCGATGCTGCGCCGCTCCCCACCTACCTCGGCGCCCTGGGCATGACCGGCCTGACCGCGTACTTCGGCCTGCTCGAGATCGGCAAGCCCCAGGCGGGGGAGACCGTCGTCGTGTCGGGCGCGGCCGGCGCCACCGGCTCGGTCGCCGGGCAGATCGCCAAGATCAAGGGGTGCCGGGTCGTCGGCATCGCCGGCGGCGAGGACAAGTGCCGGATGGTCGTCGAGGAGCTCGGCTTCGACGCGTGCCTGGACTACAAGGCCGGCGACCTCAAGTCCGGCCTGCGCCGCGAGGCCCCGGACCGCATCGACGTCTACTTCGACAACGTCGGCGGCGAGATCCTGAACACGGTGCTGCCGGGCATGGCCATGCACGGTCGCATCGTCCTCTGCGGCGCCATCAGCCAGTACAACGCCGACGGGGCCATGACCGGGCCGTCGAACTACATGTCGCTGCTGGTCAACCGAGCCCGCATGGAGGGCTTCGTCGTCTTCGACTACGCCGACCGCTACGGCGAGGCGCTCAAGGAGATGGCGGGCTGGCTCGCCGAGGGCAAGCTGCAGTCCCACGAGACCGTCGTCGAGGGCGGCGTCCGCGCCTTCCCCGAGGCGCTGCTCAAGCTCTTCGCCGGCGAGAACACCGGCAAGCTCGTCCTCAAGGCCTGAGCCTGTCCAGAACGTCCCGGTCGCAGTAGTTTCCGGGGGTGGAGCTCCGTCGTCCTGCCCTGCTCGTCGCCCTGCTGCTCGCCGTCGCGGGGCTGCCCGCCCTGACCGGCTCCCCGGCCGTCGCGGCCGAGGCGAAGGCGGGGCAGGCGACGTACGTCCCGCTCGAGCCGTCCCGCCTGCTGGACACCCGCACCACGGGCACGCCGGTCGGGCCCGGCGGAACGGTCGACGTCGTCGTGACCGGCCGGGCGGGGGTGCCGGCGGGTGCGACGGCCGTCGTGCTCAACGTGACGGCGACCGCGGCGACCGGCGCCACGGACGTGCGCGCCTACCCGCGACCGGCCACCGGCAGCGCGGTGCCGCTGGTGAGCAGCCTCAACCTCGGCGCGGGCCAGACCGTCGCCAACCTCGTGCACGTCGCGGTCGGCGCAGGAGGGGCGGTCCGGCTGCGCAACGCCGCCGGCTCGGTGCACCTGCTCGCCGACGTCTCCGGCTACTACGCCGGAGGCGGAGCCGGCTCCTCCTACCAGGGGGTGTCGCCACGGCGGCTGCTCGACACCCGCGACGCGGGGGCGCCGCTGGCGGCGGGCGAGGTGCGCACGCTGCGCGTCCGCGGGACGCAGCTCGGCGCCCCGGCCGGCGCGTCCGCTGTGGTCCTCAACGTCACCGCGGTCGGGGCGACGCAGCAGACCGACGTGCGCGTCTGGCCCACCCGGGCGGGGGCGCCGCCGCTGGTCAGCAACCTCAACCCGGCTCCCGGCCGCGAGACGCCCGCGGCGGTCGTGGTGGCGGTCGGCGCCGACGACACCGTGTCGCTGCGCAGCGCTGCCGGCAGCGTCCACCTCGTCGTCGACCTGTCCGGCTGGTACGTCCCGAGCCCCGGCGGCGACGTCCTCCAGGGCGTCTTCCGCCCCGTCGCGCCGCAGCGCCTGCTGGACACGCGGAGCAGCGGCGGACCGGTCGTCGCAGGGGAGGCGCGGGCGCTCACCGTCGCCGGCGCGGGCGTCGTGCCCGCGCCTGGGACCAACGTCGTGCTCAACGTGACCTCGACCGGTGCGACGAGCGCGACCAACGTCCGCGTCTACCCGAAGGTCCCGGGTGGCGCGGTCCCGCGGGCGAGCAACCTCAACGTCGTGGCGGGCCAGACGCTGGCCAACGCCGTGGTCGCGCAGGTCGGCGCCGACGGGCAGGTCCTGCTGCGCAACGCCGCCGGCAGCACGCACCTGGTCGTCGACCTGGCCGGCTGGTTCAGCCCCGCCGGCGACGGCTACGACATCAGCTGGCCGCAGTGCCGGTCCGACGGCAGCTTCAACCAGCCGCCGGCCGGTGCCTTCGCGGTCATCGGGCTGACCAGGCGGGTGCCGTTCACCGACAACGAGTGCTTCGCCCGCGAGTGGGCCTGGGCGCAGACGCTGCCCGGTGAGCCGATGGTCTACATCAACATGAACGCGCCGGGAGTGCGCGACCGCAGCGCCGTGGGGAACCGGGTCTGGGAGGAGCTCTGCGGCACCGGCCTCGCGACCAGCACGTGCGGTCTCGCCTACGGCGAGCGGATCGCGGCGTACGCCCTGGCTCGGATGCCGACGGTCGCCCGGCACGGCGGCAAGCCGATGGTCTGGATGGACGTGGAGGGGCCGTACGCCAACGGGCCGTTCTGGCAGCAGGAGCAGACCACCGACCCGCTCGCGCAGCCCAACCCGAACGCCGTCGCGGTGAACCGCGCGGTGATCCAGGGCGTCGTGGACGGGCTGCGGCGGGCCGGCCACCGGATCGGCACCTACTCCGACCGCGGCAGCGTGGCCGACCCGAACAACGACTGGCGCGCGATCGTCGGCGAGTGGCGGCTGCTGCAGATGCAGAACTGGGTGTTCCGCTCGCCCGATGCCGACCCGCGCACGGTCTGCGGTCCCGTGCACTCCTTCAGCGGTGGCCCGGTCGTCATGGCGCAGGTCCAGCCGGCGACCAACCCCAGCTCCGTCTTCGACGTCAACGCCCTCTGCTGATCAGCAGGGGTCAGGCCCTCGCGACCGAGTAGCGGCGGAGGGCCTCGGCCCGCTCCTCGGCGTGGTCGACGACCGGCGCCGGGTAGCCGTTCGGTGGGCCGCCGGGCAGCAGCCACGGCTCGTGGACCGCCTTGCCCGGGACGTCGCGCAGCTCGGGCACCCAGCGCCGGATGTAGTCGCCGTCCGGGTCGTGGTCACGGCCCTGCTTGACCGGGTTGAAGACGCGGAAGTACGGCGAGGCGTCGGTGCCCGTGCCGGCCACCCACTGCCAGCCGTGGCTGTTGCTGGCCAGGTCGCCGTCGCGCAGGTGCTGCATGAAGTGCCGGGCGCCGCGCGTCCAGTACAGGTGCAGGTCCTTGGTGAGGAAGGACCCGACGATCATCCGGACCCGGTTGTGCATCCACGCCTCGCCGAGCAGCTGCCGCATCCCGGCGTCGACGATCGGGTAGCCGGTCGTGCCGGTGGCCCAGGCCGTGAAGCGCCGGTCGGCCGCCGCGCCCTCGTCGTACTGCAGCGCGCCGAGCTGCGGCTGGAGGTCCTCGCGGGCCGAGCGCGGGGCGTGCCACAGCACGTCGGCGTAGAAGTCGCGCCAGACCAGCTCGCCGCCGTAGGTGAGCGCGCCCTCGTCGGTGCCGAGAGCCGCGTGCATCGTGCGCGGGTGGATGCAGCCGTACTTGAGGTGCGCCGACATCACCGACGTGCCGGCCAGCGCCGGGCGGTTGCGCGTCTCGGCGTACGACGAGGCGCCGTCGACGAGGAACTCCTGCCAGCGGGCCAGCGCCGCGTTCTCACCGGCGGGCGGCAGCTGCACGTCGCCGAGGTCGGGGTCCGCCGGGACGCCGTCGGTGGGCAGCCCGCCGTCGGTCCAGTGCACGACCCGCGGGGTGAGCGCCGGGGAGTGCAGCCCGCGCGCGCGCCAGGCCCGGGCGTACGGCGAGTAGACGCGGTAGGGCGTGCCGTCGGACTTGAGCAGGGTGCCGGGGGTGACGCCGTACGGCGAGCCGGTCGCCACCAGCGGCACCTCGCCGAGCGCGTCCCGCACCCGCTCGTCCCGCTCCCGGCCGTACGGCCCGTGGTCGCTGCTGATGTGCACGCCGGTCGCCGCGACCTCGCGGGCCACCCGCGGGACGACCTCCTCCGGCGGGCCGGTGAGCACCCGGAGCCGGCCGTCGCTGCGCTCCTCGAGCTCCCGCAGGCACCGGTAGAGGAAGGCCAGCCGGGGTGCGCCGCTCGGCCGGCGGAGCGCGTCGTCGAGGACGAACAGCGGCAGCACCTCGTCGGCGCTGTCGCGGGCGGCCAGGAGGGCGGGGGAGTCGGCCAGCCGCAGGTCGCGGCGCAGCCAGAGCACGGCGATCGACACGCGCCGGACGCTAGGCCCCCGCGGGCCGCGACGCCCGTCCGGGGGACGAAACGTGACTGTTCGCCACGATCGAGTAGCGGCGACGGGAGTGGATCATCACCGCAGTTCCCGGCGCCTTCGCGATCACCCGTCCCAGCCCTGGGGACAAGGGGTCCCAGCACCGGCGCCGCACACGCGACGCCGAGCACATCCCCTGCACCGGAGGTAGTACATGTCCGCACCCCTCGCCGTCGACTTCGAGACGCCGGTCCGCGAAGGCTTCACCACCTTCGCGACCTTCCTCCCGCGTCTGCTCGGCTTCCTCGTCATCCTCGTGGTCGGGTACTTCATCGCGAAGCTCATCGCCAAGCTCGTCGACAAGGCCCTCGAGAAGGCCGGCTTCGACCGGGCCGTCGAGAAGGGCGGGGTCAAGAAGGCCCTGAGCAAGAGCTCCTACGACGCCAGCGACATCGTCGCCAAGCTCGTCTTCTTCGCGATCTTCATCCCGGTGCTCGCCGCCGCCATCGACACCCTGGGCGTCCAGGCCCTGCGCGAGCCGATGGCCGCCTTCATCGCGCTCATCCCGAAGATCATCGTCGCCATCGTCCTGGTGGTCGTCGGTGCCGTCATCGCCGGCACCGCCAAGTCCTTCATCCA
This sequence comes from uncultured Actinomycetota bacterium, assembly GCA_963844295.1. Lineage (GTDB taxonomy): Bacteria > Actinomycetota > Actinomycetes > Mycobacteriales > SCTD01 > SCTD01. Next base: position 825,242 of record CAWJNR010000002.1, read on the forward strand.
GAACACCCTGGGCGGGCTGTCGTACGGCAAGGTCCTGGCCAACGCCGCCGCCGTCCTCATCCTGTTCGGCTTCGTGAAGGCCGCTCTCGACCAGGTCGGCATCGCCACGAACGTCACCGGCGCGCTGCTCTACGCGACGCTCGCTGCCGTCGCCGGCGTGATCATCGTCGGCGTGGGCGGTGGCCTGATCAAGCCCATGCAGTCCCGCTGGGAGAACGCCCTGAACAAGGCGAACGACGAGAAGGACAAGATCAAGACCGAGGCCCGCTCCTCCAGCGGCACCGAGGCCTACCCGACCGAGCCGAGCACGTCCCGGCCGGTCACGTCCGTCCGCCCGTCGACGTCCGCCGCCGTCAGCGGCATGGACGCCCCGACGACCACGTACGGCACCCCGCGCTCCTAGCGCGCACCTGCACGACGGCCGGAGCCCGGCCCCTGCGAAGGGGCCGGGCTCTTGCCGTTCCCGTTCGCGTCGAGTGCCCCCGTCGAGTGCCCCCGGAGAGAATCGAACTCCCGACGCCCTCCTTAGGACGGAGGCGCTCTGTCCACTGAGCTACGGAGGCGGACCGCCTCAGACTAGGCCGTCGGTGCGGGCCAGCTCCTCGCTGCTCCCGCGGGGCAGCGGCGCCTCGCCGGCCAGCGGGACGGTGAAGCCGATGACGGCCCCGCCGATGTCGCGGTTGCGGGCGCTGACGGCGCCGCCCTGCGCCTCGACGAGCTGCCGGACGATGTAGAGCCCGAGCCCGACCCCGCCGAACTCACGGGTGTTGGTGGCGCCGGCCTGGAAGAACGGCGTGAACAGCGCCATGGCGTCCTCGGGCAGGCCGATGCCGTCGTCGAGGACCTCCACCACGCCGAACGGCGACGCGGCGCGCACCCGGACCTCGACGGTGCCGCCCATCGGGCTGTACTTCACGGCGTTCTCGACCAGCTGCGCCACGACCTGCGCCACGCCGCCCGGGTCGCCGAGGGCGTGCGTCGGGCCGTCGTCGCAGACGCGCACCACGTGGCGCTCGGACACCTCGGCGAAGGCCTCGGCAGCGGCCCGGACGGTGGCGCTGAGGTCGAACGGGACCCGAGCGGCGGAGTGCCGTGACGCGCTGGCCCGCGCGCCGAGCAGCAGGTGGTCGGTGAGCGCGATGAGCGCGTCGGTGCGCTCGGCGATGGTGCCCAGCGCCTCCAGCCGGCGGGCGTCGTCGAGCAGCTCCCAGCGGCGCTGCAGGACGTGCACGTAGCCCTTGACCGCCGTCAACGGGGTGCGCAGCTCGTGGCTGGTGGTGGCCAGGAACAGGTCCTTGGCCTCGTCGAGCGCGTGCTGCCGGCTGGTGTCGCGCAGGGTCACCACCCGCTCGCCGCTGTCGCCGAGCCGGGTGGCCACGGTCTCCAGCCAGCGGTCGCCGGCCTGGGTGTGGACGGCGACCCCGTCACGGCTGAGCGGCAGCGCCGGGGTGCTCCCGACCAGCTCGTCGCGCGGCGCCCCGAGCAGGGCCGCGCCGACCTCGTTGCAGGCCAGGACGCAGCCGGCGTCGTCGAGGACCAGGACGCCGTCGGCCAGCACGTCCACGACCGCCTGCTCGTGCGCGCGCTGGGCGACGACGGCGCTGTGCGTCTGGGCGTTGCGCAGCGCCGCGCGGGCCTGTGCCACGAGCAGGCGCAGCACGTCGAGGTCCTCCCGCCCCGGCTCCCCGCCGCCGAGGACGGCCAGCACCTGCTCGACGTCGCCGGCCCGGCAGTCCAGCAGGGTCAGCACCTCGTCGTCGGTGCGGAGCACTCCGACCGGCTCCTCCGCGCACGCCCTGCGCAGGGAGTCGGCGGGCACGTCGACGACGGTCCCGACCGCCGGTCCGGTCCCGTGCGAGCTGACGACGCGGGCGGTGCCGCCGTCCAGGCGGGCCACGAACGCGCCGGGCGCGCCCACCAGCTCGGCCGCGCCGCTGCACAGCCGGTCCTGGACGTGCTCGGCGTCGAGGTCGGCGCTCAGCCCGGTGGCCAGCTCGGCGAGCCGCTCGACGCGGCGGACGCGCCGGTCCAGCGCGGCGCGGCTCTGCTCGAGCCGCCGCACGGTCCGGGCCAGGACCTCCCCGACCAGCACGCAGACCGGGATCGCCACGGTGACCGACGGGACGGCGTTGGACGGCGCGTCCGGGTCGAGCAGGAACGGCACCAGGTAGGCGACGGCCGCCGGCGGGACGAGCAGCCAGGAGGTGCCGGGTGGCTGGGCGATGCCGACCCACACGAACACGACGACGAAGTAGACGGCGTAGCTGTAGGCGCTGACGCCGCCGTAGTGGTTCGACACCGACAGCAGCGCGAAGGCGACCGGCGCGAGCGCCAGCGGGGCGCGCGGCGACAGCCGGTCCCACGGCGCCGCCAGGCAGGCCAGGCCCAGCAGGACCGCGATCAGGCCGGCGCCGTTCAGCACCGCCTTGTCCAGGTGGTCGCTGCCCGGCAGGTAGTTGTTGACCAGCGTGAACAGGCCGGCTGCCACCAGCAGCCGACCGCCCTGCGCCCCACCGCTGGTGCGCGACCGGTTCCTCACGCTCAGAGTGTCGGTCCTGAGCGCCTGCGCAGCAGGTCCTTCACCAGAAGTCGACCGTACGTGGACCCCGATGCGTCGGCGCGGCGGCGAATAGCCTGCGTGGACGAGGGACCGGCGGACGGTCGCCGTGGTCGGGGAGGTGGCTCGTGGACGGCGCGCCCGGGAGCGAGCAGCCCGCCGCGCCGCGCCGGCGCCGGCGCGCGGTGGGCCCGCCCGGCGCCCGCCCGACGACGGAGCGTGCCGAGCTCGCCGTCCTCGCGGGCGACGAGCCGGCCGCCCCGCCGCTGCCGGACGACGACGAGCGGCTCCGGCGCGAGGTGCCGCCGCACCACGGCGGCTGAGCGGGCGGGCGGCTGACCGGGCGATCAGCCGGTCCACGGGACCTGGACGAGGACTAGGCGACCGCCTGCTCGACCGTGCAGAAGGCGCACCGGCGGGCCGGTGCCGGGATGCTGCTCAGGCACTCCGGGCACTGCTTGGTGGGCGTCTGGACCTCCGGCTCGGTCTTGAAGCGCTCCATCAGCCGGTTGATCGGCTTGACGACGAAGAAGTACACGACGGCGGCGATGACGACGAAGCTGAGCAGCGCCTGGATGAACAGGCCGATCGGGAAGTCGACCCCGCCGGCGGTGAAGGTCCGCTCGCCGAAGTCGCCGGTCGCCCCGGTCACGACGCCGACCAGCGGGGTGATGAAGGCGGCGACGAAGGCCGTGACGACGGCGCCGAACGCCGCGCCGATCACGACGGCGACCGCGAGGTCGACGACGTTGCCGCGGAGCAGGAACTTCTTGAAGCCGTCCACGGACGGGCTCCTCCCGGGAGGTGGTGCTGGGGTCGGACCGGGGCATCCTGCCGCACCCTGGGTGAGCACTCGGGGTCAGCACTCGGGGTCAGCCGAGCAGCACCCCGGGGTTGAGCACGCCGGCCGGGTCGACAGCGGCCTTCGCGCCGGCCAGCGCCAGCGCGAACGGGTCGGGACGCTGCCGGTCGTACCAGGGACGGTGGTCGCGGCCGACGGCGTGGTGGTGGGTGATCGTCCCGCCGGCGGCGGCGAGGGCCTCGCTGGCAGCCGCCTTCACCTCGTCCCACTGCGCGACCTCCGAGCCGCGGCGGGCCGGGGCCAGGACGGTGAAGTAGGGCGCGCACCCGTCGGGGTAGACGTGCGTGAGCCGGCAGGTGACGGTCCCGCCGCCGCAGACGCGGCGCAGCGCATCGGTGGTCGCGACGGTGACGTCGGCGACCAGCGCCTCGAAGCGGTCCCAGGTGATCGCGGTCTCGAAGGTCTCCACCAGCACGCCGAGCAGCAGCAGCGACTCGCGCAGGTAGGGCGCGCGCACGAAGGTGGAGCGCCACGCCTGCCCCGCCGAGCCGCGCGGGCCGGACTCCAGCACGCGCAGCCCGGCGTCCGTGCACAGCTCCAGGGCCAGCGCCGCGTCGGCCTCCAGCGGGGCCGCCAGCGACTCGAAGCCGAGCACGAGCGCCGCCTCGCCGGTGGTGAGCGTGCCGGTGAGCGCGGCCTCCCCGGCGTCGACGAGCCGGCAGGTCGCCGGCAGCAGGCCGGCCTGCACCAGGGCGCGCACCGCCCGCCCGCCGGTGGCGAGGTCCGGCGCCGCGAGCGTGGCCGACCAGCGGTGGACCGGGCGGGGCTGGGCCCGCAGCCAGGTCTCGGTGATCACGCCGAGGGTCCCCTCGCTGCCCAGCAGCAGGCGGTCCGGGCTCGGCCCGGCACCCGACCCGGGCAGCCGGCGGGACTCCCACACGCCGGTCGGCGTGACCGCCCGCACCGACTCCACCAGGTCGTCGACGTGCGTGAGCCGGGTGGAGAAGTGGCCGGCCGCCCGGGTGGCCACCCAGCCGCCCACCGAGGAGCGCTCGAAGGACTGGGGGTAGAAGCGCAGCGTCAGGCCGTGCGGCCCGAGCGCCGCCTCCGCGGCGGGGCCGAGGGTGCCGGCGCGCAGCCGGACCGCGCGGGACACGGCGTCGACCTCGACCAGGCCGGTGAGCCGGCCGAGGTCGAGGCTGATCGCCCGGTCCAGCCCGCGCGGCTCGACCCCGCCGACGACGCTGCTGCCGCCGCCGAAGGGCACGACCGGCGCGCCCACCTCGGTCGCCCACGACAGCACGTCGACGACGCCCTGCTCGTCGACCGGGCGCAGCACCAGGTCGGGCGCGCTGTCGACCTGCCCGGCCATGCGCGCGGACGAGGTCGCGGTAGGACCGGCCGATGCCGTGCCGGGCGCGGTCGACCGGGTCGTCGCTGGCCAGCGACCGCAGCGACGGCGGCAGGGAGCCCAGCCGGCGCGACGGGGGCAGCTGCGGTGCAGGTGCCGGGGGCAGCGGCTCCTGCGCCGGGACCCCCGTGCTCTCGCTGACGTACGGCGCGAGCGCCACCAGGTCAGCCGGCACGGGGGCGTCCGCAGCGTCCCCCCAGCCCCAGACGCGGTAGCCGTCGGCGTAGTCGCTCATCGGCCGCTCACCGGCCGTGCACCAGGACCGACAGGCGGCCGGTGACCGCGGCGGCTGCCAGCCGGGCGGCGGCCGGACGGGAGGTCGCGACGACCAGCAGCGCCCCCTCGCCGGAGCCCTCGACCGCCGGCACCGAGAGCACCCGCAGCCCGGACGCGACCACCTCCGCGGCGCGCCCGCCCTCCGGCGCCGCGGCCAGCACGTCGACGCGGTCGCCGGCGACGACCAGCGCGCCGGTGGCCGGCTCGGCCAGCCGGACGGGGGCGGCCACCTCGTCCCCCGGGGGCAGCAGGCCCGCGCCCAGCAGGCGCACGTCGGTCAGCGGCTCGCCGCGCCGCACCGGTCCGGCGACGAGCCGCCCGGCGACGGCGGCCACGTCGACCAGGGCCCCGCTCGGCACCAGCGCGCTCGGCAGGGAGGAGGCGGTGAGGTCGTCGGCGGTCAGCACCGCGCCGGCGGCCAGGTCGCGCGCCGCGGTCAGGACGGTCGTCGTCGCCGGCGGGGTCGGTGCGAGCGCGGTCAGCCCGCTGGCGACGGCGGCGGCGGCCAGGCCGGCGGCCAGCAGCCCGCGCCGGCGCGCGGCGGCGGTGAGCAGCGCACGGGGCAGGCCGGTCACGGCAGCTCGAGGTCGACGGAGGTGCCGTCCAGCGCGCGGCCGCAGGGGCAGTCGCGCTCCTCCGGCAGGGCGGCCAGGACGTCGAGCAGCAGGGTCCGCAACCGGGCGGTGTTCTCGGCGAAGACCCGGAACACCTCGGCCTGCGTGACGGGCTGCCCGTCCTCGACCCCGGCGTCGAGGTCGGTGACCAGGGCCACCGCGGTGTAGCAGAGCGCCAGCTCGCGGGCCAGGACGGCCTCGGGGTGGCCGGTCATGTTGACGACGTCCCAGCCCTGCGCGCTGAACCACCGCGACTCGGCGCGGGTGGAGAAGCGCGGTCCCTCGACGACCACCATCGTCCCGGCGGGGGTGACCGGCCAGCCGGACCCGCGCGCCAGCCGCACCGCGGCGGCTCGGCCCGTCGGGCAGTACGGGTCGGCGAAGGGCACGTGCACCGCACCGGTCTCGTGGAAGGTCTGCTCCCGCCCGGACGTGCGGTCGACGAGCTGGTCCGGCACCACCAGCGACCCGGGCCCCAGCTCGGGCCGCAGGCCGCCCACCGCGCACGGCGCGAGCACCTGCCGCACCCCGAGGCTGCGCAGCGCCCAGAGGTTGGCCCGGTAGGGGATGCGGTGCGGGGGGAAGCGGTGGTCGCGGCCGTGCCGCGGGACGAAGGCGACCGTCCGGCCGCCGACCTCGCCGAGCACGAGCGGGTCGCTCGGCGGGCCGTACGGCGTCTCCACCGGGACCTCGCGGGTGTGCTCGAGCAGGGCGTACAGGCCCGATCCGCCGATCACCCCGAGCGTCGCCGTCTGCTGCATGGCGCGACCCTAGGGCCGTCGCCGGACCGGTCGCCCGGCTCGCCGCCCCGCAGGGGGCGGCGTCCACAGAAGCGTCAGGCGGTCTTGCTCGCGGGCGCGGAGGCCGAGCTGCTCGCGGCGGGCGCCGCGGGCGCACTGCCGGGACCGGAGCCGCTGCCGGACCCGGAGTCCTTGCCCGACCCGGACGCCTTGCCGGAGCCGGAGTCCTTGCCCGACCCGGAGTCCTTGCCCGAGCCGGAGTCCTTGCCCGAGCCCGGAGTCGGAGCCGCTCGTCGAGGCGGCGGCGTCGCCGGCCTTGGCCGCGGGCTTCTTGGCGTCGCGGCTGTCGGTCTTGTAGAAGCCCGAGCCCTTGAAGACGACGCCGACGGCGCTGAAGACCTTGCGCAGCCGGCCGCCGCACGCCGGGCACTCGGTGAGCGGCGCGTCGGTGAAGGTCTGCACGGCCTCCAGTCGCTCGTCGCACGCGGTGCAGGCGTACTGGTAGGTCGGCACGTCGGTCCTCCTGAGCTGGCTGGCACTCCACGCTCGTGAGTGCCAGGACGGCTGCCAGTGTGCGGCACGAGCGGCTCGGCCGTCCAACGCCCGGGGCTACTCCTCGAGCCCGACGCGGATCTCGACCCGGCCGGTCGACACGTCGTAGACGCAGCCCACCACCGCCAGGTCCCGGGGCAGGTACGGGAAGCTGCGGATCCGCTGGACGTCGCGCTCCAGCGCCGCCTGCTGGTCGGGGATGGTGTGGAACTCCAGGCTCCGGGTGTCGAGCCCCGACGCCTCGCGGATCGCCTGGTGCGCCTGGTCGTCGTCGACCTTGGTCATCCGGCAGTCGGTGTGCTCGACGACCATGACCCGGTCCACGCCGAGCAGGTGCGTGGCGAGCACCAGCGTGCGCAGCACGTCGTCGGTGACGCGGCCACCGGCGTTGCGCAGGATCTTCGCGTCGCCCTTGGACAGCCCCAGCATCTGCAGCGGCTCGATCCGGGAGTCCATGCACGTGACGACGGCCAGGCCCCGGGCCGCCTGGCCGGCGAGCCCGCCGCTGGTGAAGCGCTCGGCGTAGCCCTCGTTGGCCGCCAGCAGGTCCTGGAACACCTCGTTCATGCACGTCCTCCCGTTGCGTCGTCCCGGACCGTGGCGTCGTCGGGGACATGCTCCCGCAGGACCACCAGTCCGCGACCGGGGGTCACCAGCGCGTGCACGGGGACGTCGTGCTCCTCGGCCGGCAGGGCCGTCACGGCCTCCCCGTCGTGCAGCAGGGCGACGGTGCGGCCGGTCGCGCGGCGCAGCGCCCGGTCGTACGACCCGCCGCCGCGGCCGAGCCGGACGCCCGTGCGGTCGACGGACAGAGCGGGGACGACGATCAGCGCGCAGGCGGCGACCGCGTCGACGCCCAGCCGCGGACCGGCCGGCTGGAGCAGCCCGTGCTCCCCCGGGACGACCCCTGCGTCGGCGCACGCCCAGTCCAGGTCCCGGTCGGGGAGCAGCACCGGCAGCAGCACCTCGACCCCGCGGCGCGCCAGCGCCTCGAGCAGCTCGGCCGTGCCCGGCTCGGTGCCGACCGACAGGTAGGCCGCCACCGGTCCGGCTCCGGCCTCCGGGACGAGCACCTCGACGGCGGCCCGGGCGGCGCGGGCGCGCTCGTCCGGCGGCAGGGCGGCCCGCCGCGACAGCACGGCGCGGCGCAGCGCAGCCTTGTCGACGGCCCCCCGCACCCTGGACATCGTGGGAGCATCCCAGCCGAGCCGGGGCAGGACCGGTGCGGGGTCGAGCGGAGGAGGCCGGGTGACGCTGCGGACGAGGCTGACGGCCGCCTTCGTGCTGGTCGTGCTCCTGCCGCTGCTGGTCGTGGTCGCCGTCGTCACGACGGTCCTGCCCGACCGGATCACCGCGCAGCAGGAGCAGAGCGTGCGCTCCAGCAGCCGGCTGGCGGGCAGCGTCGTCATGGGCCTGTGCGACCGGGCCCGCGCGGCCGCCGAGGCCGCGGCCCGCGCCGCCGCCGCGACGACCAGCGTCGACGACGCCGGGCTCACCTCCGGACTGGCCGAGCTGGTGCGCCGCGGGCTGGCCGACGGCGTACGGGTCACCCTGCCCGGCGGCGCCACCGCGGCTCAGGCAGGCGAGGCCCCCGCGGTCCCGCCGCCGGACTGCACCACCGGGGAGGCCGCCGTGACCGGCGACCTCGTGCAGGTGGCGGCGGTCGTGGTGCTGGGCCGCGCCGGCCCCGCGGGGGCCCCGGCCGGCGCGGCCGTCGCGGCGTTCACCGTCGACGACGAGCTCGCCCGGAGCCTCCAGGAGTCCATCGGCGCAGGGCAGGTCGCCCTGCTCGTCGGCGGCGAGCCGGTCGCGTCCAGCGGAGCCGTGCCCACCGCGCTCTGGCAGGCCGCGCTCCAGGCCGGCGAGGTGGCCGTGGTCCGCGACGGCGCGGTGGCCGCCGTCAGCGCGGCCCGGGAGGGGCAGCCGCTGGCCGTCCTGGTCGCCCAGCCCGAGGTCGACCGCCAGGGCTTCCTCGGCCTGGCGCTCGGTGTCGGCACCTTCGCGGTGCTCGCCGCCGTGGGCGTGGCCCTGCTCCTCGCGCGCGCCACCACCCGGCCGCTCGAGGAGCTCGGCGCGGCGGCGGCGCGGGTGTCCGGCGGCGACCTGGACGTCACGATCGACGTGCGCTCGCGCGACGAGGTCGGCCATCTCGCCGAGTCGTTCAACGTGATGACCGAGGACCTGCGCAGCTACGTCGGCGCCCTGCAGGCCAGCCGGGACGAGCTGCAGGCCGGCGTCGCCCGCATCGGCGACACCCTGTCCGGCACGCACGACCTCGACCGGATCCTCACCGTCGTGCTCGAGACGGCGATGGCCGCCACCCGCGCGAGCGCCGGCGCCGTCTGGCTGCTGAGCTCCGACCGGACCGACATGGAGCTGGCGGTCGGGGAGGGCCTGGAGGGCCGGGCCGTCCCCCCGGCCATGCGGGTCTCGCTGGGCGCGGGCATCGCGGGCCGCGTCGCCCACAACGGCGAGCCCCTGCGCGGGCTGGTCGGCCCCGGCGAGCTGCTGGGCGCGGCCGGGGAGCCGACCGCGCGGGCCGTGCTGGCCGTGCCGCTGAAGAGCGCGACGACCGTCATCGGCGTCCTCACCGTCTACGACCGGCAGGACGGGCAGGTCTTCGACGAGGGCGACCTCGCCACGCTGCGCACCTTCACCTCGCAGGCCACCGTCGCGGTCGACAACGTGATGCTGCACGAGGAGGCCCGCCGGATGTCCATCACCGACGGTCTCACCGGACTGTGGAACTACCGCTACTTCACGATGACGGTCGGCAAGGAGATCGAGCGCGCTGCCCGCTTCGGCCGCCCGTTGGCGCTGCTCATCCTGGACCTCGACCGCTTCAAGCTCGTCAACGACGTGTACGGCCACCAGCGCGGCGACACCGTGCTGGTCGAGCTGGCCGCCAGGGTCCGCGGGATGGTGCGCGACGTCGACACCGTCGCCCGCTACGGCGGCGAGGAGTTCGTCGTGATCCTGCCGGAGACCGACGAGGACGGCGCCGCCCAGGCTGCCGAGCGGATCCGCTCCGCCGTGCGCCGCCGGCCGTTCGGCGAGGCCGGCGAGCAGCCGCTGGAGGTCACGGTGAGCATCGGCGCCGCCGTCTTCCCACTGCACGGCGGCAGCTCCAGCGCGCTGCTGCGGCGTGCGGACGAGGCGCTGTTCACGGCCAAGCGCGCCGGTCGGGACACCTGGCGGGTGGCCGACGTGACGATCCCCGGCGAGTAGGCCCGGCATAGGGTCGCCCGCATGACGACGCCCCCTGCCCGCGCCCGCGTCACGAAGGCGGTGATCCCCGCCGCCGGGCTGGGGACGCGCTTCCTGCCTGCGACCAAGGCCTCGCCCAAGGAGATGCTGCCGGTCGTCGACAAGCCCGCCATCCAGTACGTCGTGGAGGAGGCGGTGCGGGCCGGCCTGTCCGACGTCCTCATGGTGACCGGGCGCAACAAGCGGCCGCTGGAGGACCACTTCGACCGCAACGTCGAGCTCGAGGCCGCGCTCGAGGCCAAGGGCGACGACGCCCGGCTCGCCGCGGTGCAGCACGCCACCGACCTCGCGACCGTGCACTACGTGCGGCAGGGCGACGCGCTCGGGCTCGGGCACGCCGTGCTGGCGGCAGCGCAGCACGTCGGTGACGAGCCGTTCGCCGTGCTGCTCGGCGACGACCTCATCGACGACCGCGACCACCTGCTCGAGCAGATGCTCGAGGTGCAGGCGCGCGAGGGCGGCAGCGTCATCGCGCTCATGGAGGTGCCCCGCGAGTCGGTGAGCCTCTACGGCTGCGCGGCGGTCGAGGGGTCCGGCGACGTCGTGCGGATCACCGGCCTGGTGGAGAAGCCGCCGGTCGACGAGGCGCCCAGCAACCTGGCGATCATCGGCCGGTACGTCCTGTCGCCCACCGTCTTCGACGTCCTGCGGACCGTCCCGCGCGGCCGCGGCGGCGAGTACCAGCTCACCGACGCCCTGCAGGAGCTTCTCGCGACCGAGCCGGTGCACGGCGTCGTCTTCCGCGGCCGCCGCTACGACACCGGCGACCGGCTGGACTACCTCAAGGCGGTCGTGCAGCTCGCCGCCGACCGCGAGGACCTCGGCCCGCCGCTGACGGCCTGGCTGCGCGAGTGGCTCGGCAGCCGCCCGTGATCACCGTCGCCGAGCACCTGGCCCGCGTCCTCGAGGTCGTCCAGCCGCTGGAGCCGCTCCAGCTGAGCCTGCAGGACGCACACGGCTGCGTCCTCACCGAGGACGTCGTCGCGCCCGCGCCGCTGCCCGCCTTCGACAACAGCTCGATGGACGGCTACGCCGTGCGGGCCGCGGACGTGGCCGCCGCGAGCCCGGGCTCCCCGGTGGTCCTGCCGGTGACCGGCGACGTGGCCGCCGGCCCCGCCTCGCCGCTGCGGGTGCAGCCCGGCGTCTGCGTCCGGATCATGACCGGCGCGATGCTGCCGGCCGGCGCCGACGCCGTCGTGCCGCTGGAGTGGACCGACGGCGGGGTCGCGCAGGTGGTCATCACCCGCGCTCCCGACGTCGGCGCCCACGTCCGGCGGGTCGGGGAGGACGTCGCCGCCGGCGACGTGGTGCTGGAGAGCGGCAGCCACCTCGGCGCCGTGCAGATCGGCCTGGCGGCGGCCGTCGGCCGCTCCCGCGTGCTGGTGCGCCCGCGGCCGCGCGTCGTCGTCGTGTCGACCGGCAGCGAGCTCACCGACCCCGGGGTCGCACTGACGCCCGGGAAGATCTACGACAGCAACAGCATCGCGCTGACCGCCGCCGCGCAGGAGGCCGGCGCGATCGCCTACCGGGTCGGCATCGTCCCGGACGACCCCCGTCGGCTGGCCGCCACGCTCGAGGACCAGCTCGTGCGGGCCGACGTGCTGGTGACCAGCGGCGGCGTGAGCGTCGGTGCGTACGACGTCGTCAAGGAGGTGCTGTCCCGGCTGGGGACGGTGCAGTTCGACAAGGTCGCGATGCAGCCGGGCATGCCGCAGGGCTTCGGCACCATCGGCCCCGACTCGACGCCGGTCTTCGGGCTGCCCGGCAACCCGGTCAGCGCGCTGGTGAGCTTCGAGGCGTTCGTGCGCCCAGCCCTGCGCACCATGCTCGGGGCCACCCCGGTCGAGCGCCCGCGGGTGCGGGCCATCACGACCGAGGCACTCACCTCCCCGCCCGGCAAGCGCTCCTTCCTGCGGGTGCACCTGGAGGTCAAGAAGGGCGCGTACGTCGTGACGCCGGTCAGCGGGCCCGGCTCGCACCTGCTGGCCGGCCTGTCCCGCGCGAACGCCCTGGCGCTGGTCCCCGAGGACGTCGAGAAGGTCGGCGTCGGCGAGCCGGTCGAGGTCCTCGTCCTCGAGAGGAGAGGCCGATGACCGGGCGGGTTCACCCACCTGGACGCGTCGGGGGCGGCGCGGATGGTCGACGTGGGCGGCAAGGACGTCACCGCGCGCAGCGCGACCGCCACCGGCCGGGTCGACCTGTCCGCGGAGTGCGTCGCGCTGCTGCGCGGCGAGGGAGTGCCCAAGGGCGACGCGCTGGCGGTCGCCCGGGTCGCCGGGATCATGGGCGCCAAGCGCACCCCCGACCTCGTCCCGCTGTGCCACCCGATCGGGCTGTCCGGGGTGACCGTCGACCTGGCCGTCGACGACGAGGGCGTCGCGATCACGGCGACCGCCCGCACGAGCGACCGCACGGGGGTCGAGATGGAGGCGCTGACCGCCGTCAGCGTCGCCTGCCTCACCGTCGTCGACATGACCAAGGCGGTCGACCCGCGCGCCGTGATCGGCCGCATCCAGGTCGAGAGCAAGACCGGCGGCAAGAAGGGCGACTGGGCGCGGTGAGCTGGCGCGCCCTGGTCATCACCGTCTCGGACCGCTCCGCCCGCGGGGAGCGCCCCGACACCTCCGGTCCGCTGCTGGCGTCCCTGCTGCGCGAGATCGGCGTCGTGGTGGGCGATCCCGTGGTCGTGCCCGACGAGGTCGCCGCCATCCAGACGCTCCTGCGCGAGGGAGCGCTGGCGTACGACCTGGTCGTGACGACGGGCGGCACGGGACTGACGCCGCGCGACGTCACCCCGGAGGCGACCCGGCCGCTGCTCGACAGCGAGGTGCCCGGCATCGCGGAGGCGCTCCGACACCGGAACGCCGAGACCGTCCCGACCGCCGTGCTGTCGCGGGGGCTCGCGGGGACGATCGGGCGCGTGCTGGTGGTCAACCTCCCCGGCTCGTCCGGTGGCGTGCGCGACGGCGTGGCCGTGCTGGCACCGGTGCTCGACCACGCGCTGTCCCAGCTGCGCGGCGGCGGGGACCACGACGGCTGATGGCGGCCCCCGGCTGGCCGGCCCGGCTGGCGCACGGCGCGGTCGAGGTGCGGCCGCTCCGCGCCCGCGACGCGTCCGCCTGGTGCGACGTGCGCCTCCGCAACGAGGCGTGGCTGCGGCCGTGGGAGGGCCGCGCTCCGTCGCAGCCGCGGCTGGAGTGGCGGGACCGGCACACCCCCGTCGTCTTCGCGACGATGCTGCGCCAGCAGCGGCGCGAGGCGCGGGCCGGCCGGATGCTGCCGTTCGCCGTGGCGGTCGGCGACCGGCTGGCCGGCCAGCTGACCGTCAGCAGCGTCGTACGAGGTGCCTTCGACGCCGCGGCCGTCGGCTACTGGGTCGACGAGCGGGTCGCGGGGCGCGGCGTGCTGCCCACGGCGCTCGCCCTGGTGGCCGACCACTGCTTCGGCCCGGTCGGGCTGCACCGGCTCGAGGCCAACGTCCGTCCCGAGAACGCCGCGTCCCGGCGGGCGGTCGAGAAGCTGGGCTTCCGGGAGGAGGGGCTGCACCGGCGCTACCTGTTCATCGACGAGGACTGGCGCGACCACGTGGCCTACGCGCTGCTGCGCGAGGACCTGCCGGCCGGGGTGCTCGCGCACGCTGCTGTCGCGCTGAAAGAACCTGCGGCGACTGCGGCGCGGCGCGACCACTCGCGTCCCTCGGATCACTACCGTCCGGAGCCGTGGGCAGCGGTCTGATCCTCCTCGTCATCGTGGGTGCCTGGCTGGCCGTCCTCGTGCCGATGGCCCTGCGCAGCTCCGACGTCACCAACGCCATCGGCTCCGTGGACAAGTTCCACGACGCCATGCGCGTGCTGTCGCGCCGCGACGCGCGGGCGGCGGCCCGGGAGGCAGCCGACGAGGTGCCGCCGGACCCGCCCGGCGGCGGCGAGCCGGCCCCGGTGCCCTACCGGCGGAGCTCGGCGTCCTCGCCCGAGGCCGCCCGCGCCCGGGCCACCGCCGCGGCCCGCCGCGTCAAGGTGCTCGTCGCGCTGGTCGCCCTGGCCGTCGCCACCCTGGTCGGCGCGGTCGTCGGCCCGCTCTGGCTGCTCGCGCCGCACCTGGTGGTCGACCTGCTGCTGGTCGCCTTCGTCGTCCACCTCCGCCGGCTGGCCGTCGCCCGCGCCGAGCGCGACTGGCGGGTGGCCATGGCCGCGCGCGCCGCTGCCGCGCCGCGCCGGGCCTCCGAGCGGATCGTCGCGCCCGCCGTCCGCCACCCCGTGCACGTCGCCGGCGTCCCGGACCGGATGCCGCCGCGGCCGCTGCCGCTGGGCGCCACCGTCCCCGCGCAGGCCGTCCCCGCCCAGGAGGTGGCCGTCGCCGTCCGCGGCGCGCAGGGCGAGGCCTGGTCGCCGGTGCCCGTGCCGACCCCGACCTACCTCACCGCGCCCACCGCGCCGCGGCGCGTCGTGGACCTCACCCGCGCGGGCGCGTACGCCGACGGGCTGGTGGCCGCCGAGCGCGAGGTCGGCATCGTCGACGAGGGCCCGCAGCTCGACGAGATCCTCGACCGCCGTCGCGCCGTCAACGACTGGTGAGCGGGCCCGTACCCGGCTGCCCCTGCTAGCCTCTCGACCCGCGGGGCTGTGGCGCAGTCCGGTAGCGCACCTCGTTCGCATCGAGGGGGTCAGGGGTTCGAATCCCCTCAGCTCCACCCGCACGTGCAGGCCCCGTTCCCCCTGAGGGACCGGGGCCTTCGCGCGTCCCAGGTGCCCCGACCCTCCTCGTGATCCACGTGAGGTCGTACGTGGATCCGCGCCCCGGATCCACCTCGGCCCTCACGTGGATCACCGGGGGTCGGGGGCGGCTAGATCCAGCTGCTGAACCACATCCGGTCGCGCCAGGCCTCGTACGGCAGCGTCTGCGCGGCGAGCACCGGGTAGAGCCAGGCGAAGCTCACGACCACCAGCGCGACGTACGAGCCCGACGACGAGCGCGCCGGTGGTCCGCCGCTCCGGCGAGGCACCGGGCCCCCCGATCGCCCAGCCGGCGACCAGCGCCAGGCCGAGGCAGAAGAACGGGACGGCCGGCAGCGCGTAGAACAGGAACATCGTGCGGCCGTCGAGGTCGTCGCGGACCCACGGCACGATCGCCGTGAGCGCCATCGCGAGCACCGCGGCCGCGCGCCAGTCGCGCTTGCGAGACCCACAGCCACAGCAGCGCCAGCAGCACCGGGATCGCGGCCCACCAGATGGCGGGCGTGCCGATCGCGAGCACCTCGCGCGAGCACGACGCGACCTCGCAGCCGTAGTCGCCCGGGCCGACGCCCTGCGGGTAGTAGTACGACACCGGCCGGGCGAGCAGCAGCCAGCCCGCGGGGTGCGATGAGTACGGGTGGCCGGCGCGCAGCTCGTCGTGGAAGCGGAACTGCGCCACGTGGTAGTGCCACCACGACCGCAGGCCGTCCGGGACGACGCCGGCGAGCCCGCCGGCCGGGTTCGTCGCCGCCCACTGCCGGTCCCACGCGGTACTGCCCGGCCCGTCGGCGAGGAACCAGCCGGCCCACGACGCGACGTACACCGCGGCGGGCAGGACGAGCAGCGCGAGCAGGCTCGGCGCGGCCGACCGCAGGACCGTGGCGCGCACCGGCGACCGGACCCCGGCGGTGCGGCGGGCGCCGACCTCCCAGGCGAAGGCGAGCAGGACGAGCACGGCGACGTAGTACAGGCCGCTCCACTTGGTGGCGACCGCGGCGCCGAGGCAGACGCCCGCCGCGAGCCGCCACGGGCGCAGCCCGAGGCGCGGTCCCCAGCCGGCCAGGTCGGCGTCGGCGGCGACGGCCAGCCGCCGTCGTACGTCGTCGCGGTCGGCGACCAGGCAGGCGAAGGCGCCGAGCACCCACGCCGCGAGGAAGACGTCCAGCATGGCGACGCGGCTCTGCACGAAGTGCAGGCCGTCGAGCGCGAGCAGCACGCCCGCGAGCGCAGCCGAGCACGGTCGAGCCGGTCATCCGGCGGGTGACGCGGATCAGCACCAGCACCATGAGCGTGCCGGCGACGGCGGCGGCGATGCGCCAGCCGAACTCGTCGACGCCGAACAGCCGCATCCCCAGCGCGATCGCCCACTTGCCGAGCGGCGGGTGGACGATGAAGCCCGGCTCCCCGGTCGGCTCGCAGCGCGCTGCCGCTGTCGGGTCCGCGTCGCTGTTGCCCACGGTGCCGGCCTCGACGCCGAAGCGCAGCAGGTTCTGCGCGTCGCAGGCGTAGTAGACCTCGTCGAAGATCCGTCCGGCCGGGATGTCGAGGCGCACCACGCGCAGCAGCCCGGCGAGCAGCGTCACCGCGAGCGTGACCAGCCAGCCGCCGGACCGCAGGCCGTCGGTCGGCGGGAGGATCCGCGCCCGCCAGGCCCCCTCGGGCACGACGGGGCGCTCGAGCGTCGCGGTCACGCGCGGGAGCCTACGAGAGCCGGGGTCGTCCTGAGGGAGACTGCTGCGCGTGCCCCTCGTCCTCGCCGGAGCCCCCATCGGGCAGAGCGCCGACGCGAGCCCGCGACTGGCGGCGGCCCTCGGCTCGGCCGACCTCGTCGCGGCCGAGGACACCCGGCGGCTGCACCGGCTGTGCGCGGACCTGGGCGTCGAGCTGACCGGGCGCGTCGTCAGCTACTTCGAGGGCAACGAGGCGCAGCGCACCCCGTCGCTGCTGGAGGCGCTGCGGGCCGGGTCGACGGTCGTGCTGGTGACCGACGCCGGCATGCCGACGGTCTCCGACCCCGGCTTCCGGCTGGTGGCGGCGGCCGCGGCCGAGGGGCTGCCGGTGACCTGCGTGCCCGGCCCGTCGGCGGTGACGACGGCGCTCGCGGTCAGCGGGCTGCCGACGCGACCGCTTCTGCTTCGAGGGCTTCCTGCCGCGCAAGGGCGGCGAGCGTCGCGCCCGGCTGTCCGAGCTGCAGGCGGAGCGCCGCACCTGCGTGCTGTTCGAGGCGCCGCACCGGCTGCTCGACGCGCTCACCGACATGGCCGCCGTCCTCGGGCCGGACCGCCGGGCGGTCGTCTGCCGCGAGCTCACCAAGACCTACGAGGAGGTGGTCCGCGGCACCCTCCCCGAGCTGGTGGCGTGGGCCGAGGGCGGCGTGCGCGGCGAGGTGACGCTCGTGCTCGAGGGGGCACCCGCGCCGACCGTCGAGCTGACTCCGGCGGAGCTGGTGCGCCAGGTCGGCGTGCGCGAGCAGGCCGGGCTCACCCGCAAGGAGGCGCTGGCCGCGGTCGCCGCCGAGACCGGCCTGCCCAAGCGCGACGTCTACGACGCCGTCGTCGCCGCGAAGGCGGGCGCCGGGTCCTCCGCCGCCAAGAAGCCCTGACCCCCCGCCCCCGGGACGATCTTCGTCTCGAGGTGCCGCGACACGCGAGCGACCTCCCCTCGAGGCGAAGATCGCGCCAGGGGTGGGGGTGAGGTCCGCGCGAGGGAGCGGTGCGGGGGCGGTGCGCAACTAGGGTCTCCCGCATGTCCCGCGTCCTCACCGCCGTCGCCTGGCCGTACGCCAACGGCCCGCGCCACATCGGCCACGTCGCCGGCTTCGGCGTCCCCTCCGACGTGTTCAGCCGGTACTCCCGGATGGCCGGCCGCGACGTGCTGATGGTGAGCGGGACCGACGAGCACGGCACCCCGATCCAGGTGCAGGCCGACCGCGAGGGCGTCACCGCGCGCGAGCTCGCCGACCGCTACAACCGCGTCATCGCCGAGGACCTGCAGGGGCTCGGCCTGTCGTACGACCTGTTCACGCGCACCACGACGCGCAACCACTACTCGGTCGTGCAGACGCTGTTCCGCTCGCTGCACGACAACGGCTACGTCGTCGAGCGCTCCGAGCTGTCCGCGATCGACCCGTCGACCGGCCGCGGCCTGCCCGACCGCTACGTCGAGGGCACCTGCCCGATCTGCTCGTACGACGGGGCGCGCGGCGACCAGTGCGACAACTGCGGCAACCAGCTCGACCCGAAGGACCTCATCAACCCGAGGTCGAAGATCGACGGCAAGCCGCCGAAGTTCGTCGAGAGCGCGCAGTTCTTCCTCGAGCTGCCGGCCTTCGCCGAGGCGCTCGGCGGGTGGCTGCAGACCCGGCAGGGCTGGCGCCCGAACGTCCTGAAGTTCAGCGAGAACCTGCTGTCGGACCTGCGGCCGCGGGCGATCAGCCGCGACCTCGACTGGGGCGTCCCGATCCCGCTGCCGGGCTGGAGCGACCGCGAGGACAAGCGGCTCTACGTCTGGTTCGACGCGGTCATCGGCTACCTGTCCGCGATCGTCGAGTGGGCCCGTCGTACGGGCGACCCCGACGCGTGGCGGCCGTTCTGGGACGGCAGCGCCGACGCCCGCTACTTCATGGGCAAGGACAACGTCGTCTTCCACTCGGTCATCTGGCCGGCGATCCTGCTCGGCGCGAGCGGCAAGCCGGCACGGCACTCCCGGCCCGCTGGGCGAGCTGCAGCTGCCGACCGAGGTGGTGAGCAGCGAGTTCCTCACGATGGAGGGCCGCAAGTTCTCCTCCAGCCGGTCGGTCGTCATCTACGTCCGCGACGTGCTCGAGCGGTACGGCGCCGACCCGCTGCGCTACTACCTGTCCGTCGGCGGGCCCCGAGACGAGCGACACCGACTTCACCTGGGAGCAGTTCGTCACGCGCAACAACACCGAGCTGATCGCCGGCTGGGGCAACCTCGTCAACCGCTCGCTCAACCTGGTCAGCAAGAACGGCGGAGCGATCCCGCCGGCCGGCGAGCTGACCGGCGAGGACCTGAAGGTGCTCGAGGCCAGCCGCGCCGCGTTCGGCACGGTCGGCGCGCTGCTCGACCGGAGCAACCAGAAGGCGGCGATCACCGAGGCGATGCGGGTCGTCGGCGACGCCAACAAGTACCTCTCCGACCAGGCGCCCTGGAAGCTCAAGGACGATCCGGCGCGGCGCGACTCCGTCCTGCACGTCGCGCTGCAGCTCGTCGACGACGCCAAGGCGCTGCTCACGCCGTTCCTGCCGGCGTCGTCCGACAAGGTCGACGCGATGCTCGGCGGCGACCGCCCGTGGGCGGGGCAGCCCGAGCTGCGCGAGGTCGAGGACCTCGACGGCGGACCGGGCTACCCGGTGCTGATGGGCGACTACGACACCGCTGCCGTCTGGGAGTCCCGGCCGGTCCGGGTCGGCCAGCCGATCAGCAAGCCGGAGCCGATCTTCGCGCTGCTCGACCCGTCCGTCGTCGAGGAGGAGCTGCGCCGGCTGGAGGCCGAGGGCGAGGCCGGGTGACCTCCCAGGTCACCTCCGCTGCGTCCTGCGGCCCGCGCGCGGCGCGTGGCCGCCGCGCAGGACGTCCGGCGTGAGCCGGTCGCACGGGCGTACGGGAGAGCCGCCGCCGCTGCCCGAG
Source organism: uncultured Actinomycetota bacterium (assembly GCA_963844295.1). GTDB lineage: Bacteria > Actinomycetota > Actinomycetes > Mycobacteriales > SCTD01 > SCTD01. The sequence goes on from CAWJNR010000002.1 coordinate 844,844, forward strand.
CCGCTGGCGGTCCCGGTGCTGGACAGCCACGCCCACCTCGACCTCATGGACGTCGACGTCGACGAGGCGCTGGCGGCGGCGCGGAGCGTCGGGATCGACGTCGTGGTGCAGGTGGGGGTCGACCTGCCGTCGAGCCGCTGGTCGGCGGAGGTCGCGAGCCGGTACGACGACGTCCACGCGGCCGTCGCCCTCCACCCGAACGAGGCCGGGCGCGGGGCGGCGACCGACGAGGCGCTGCGCGAGGTCGAGCAGCTCGCGGCGCTGCCGCAGGTCAAGGCGGTGGGGGAGACCGGGCTGGACTTCTTCCGCACCGAGACCGCCGAGGGGCACGCGCCTGCAGGAGGCGTCCTTCCGGGCCCACATCGCCATCGCGAAGCGGACCGGCACGACGCTGGTCATCCACGACCGCGACGCGCACGACGACGTGGTGCGGGTGCTGCTCGAGGAGGGCGCCCCGGACCGGGTGGTCTTCCACTGCTTCTCCGGCGGCCCGGAGCTGGCCCGCACCTGCGCCGAGCACGGGTGGTTCGCCAGCTTCGCCGGGCCGGTGACCTTCAAGGCCAACGACGAGCTGCGCGCGGCGGTGCAGGCGCTGCCGGTGGAGCTGCTGCTGGTCGAGACCGACGCGCCGTTCCTCACGCCGATGCCGTTCCGCGGCCGGCCGAACGCGCCCTACCTCGTGCCGCTCACGGTGCGGTCGCTGGCGGAGACGACCGGGCGCGACCTCGACGCGCTGTGCGGGGCGATCGCCGACAACGGCCGGCGCGCCTTCGCGCTGTGACGCCTCAGCTCGGGACGCTCAGCCGGCCGCCGGCGCGGACCGGCAGCGGGAGCAGCGACCCGCGCCGCAGCAGGACGGTGAGCTGCTCGGCCGGCACCGGCCGCGACAGCAGGAAGCCCTGCACGAACCGGCAGCCCATCTCCTGCAGCGACGCCAGCTGCTGAGGCCGCTCGACGCCCTCGGCGATCACCTCGAGGCCCAGGTCCTCGCCCAGCCGGAGCACGGCGCGGGTGAAGCGGCGCTGGTCGTCGTCGAGGTCGACGAGGTCGACGAAGGCCCGGTCCACCTTGAGGCTGTCCAGCGGCAGCGCGTGCAGGTGGGCCAGGCTCGAGTAGCCGACGCCGAAGTCGTCCAGCGACAGGTGCACGCCCATCTCGCGCAGCTCGCCGCAGACGACGCGCGCCGCCTGCGGGTCGCTGAGCAGCGCCGACTCGGTGACCTCGAGCGTGAGCGCCCGGCCGGTCAGCCCGTGCCGCGCCAGGGCGTCGGCGACGTGCCGGGGGAGGTCGCGGTCCACGACGGCGGACGGCGACAGGTTGAGCCCGACCCGCAGGTCCTGCCGGCCGGGCTCGCTCCACCCACCGGGCGGCCTGCGCGCAGACCTCCTCCAGCAGCGCCAGCGTCAGCGGCTCGATGAGCCCGGTGCGCTCGGCGACGGGGATGAAGGCCGACGGCGGGACGACCACCCCGCCGCGGGTCCAGCGGGCCAGGGCCTCGACGCCGGTGACCTCGCCGCCGGGCAGGCTGACGATGGGCTGGTAGGCCAGCGTGATCTCGCCGGCCCGGACGGCCTGCTCGAGCGCCCGGGCGAGCTCGCCGTCCGCGACCTCGGCCAGCGCCATCCCGGGCTCGAAGACGCGCAGGGCGTCCTTGCCGCCGCGCTTGGCGGCGTACATCGCGGTGTCGGCCTGGGCCAGGAGGTCGTCGGTGGTGGGCGTCGCGGCCTCCACGCCGACCGAGGTGACGCCGACGCTGACCTGCACCGAGGTCGGCACGCCGAGCAGCGAGAACGGCGCGCGCAGCGCCTCGACCAGCTTCTGCGCGACGCCGCGCGGGTCGCTGCCGTCCTCCAGCAGCACGGCGAACTCGTCGCCGCCCAGCCGGGCCAGCGTGTCCCCCGACCGCAGCGCCCCGCGCAGCCGCTCGGCCACGCGGACGAGGAGCTCGTCGCCACCGGCGTGCCCGGTGGTGTCGTTGATGACCTTGAAGTCGTCGAGGTCGCAGAACAGCACGGCCAGCGCCCGCCGGTCCCGGCGGTGCAGCTCGAGCGCGTGCCCGACCCGGTCGCGGAACAGCGCGCGGTTGGCCAGGCCGGTGAGCCCGTCGTGGAAGGCGAGGTGCCGGAGGTCGGCCTCCCGCTCGGCCAGCTCGGCGAGCAGCCGCCCGTTGTCGCGGACGGTGGCGTACTGCCGGCCGAGCACCGCTGCCAGCGCGACGCCCGGCGAGCAGCACCTCGATCGGGTCGGGGGTCCGCCCGGTCACGAGCTGGGCGCCGATGACGCCGGCGGCCACCGTCAGCGGGACGTACGGCAGGGCGCTGGCGGAGGCCGGCAGGTCGCGCCCGCCCTCGCGGACGACGGCGCCGCGGTCGACGGCGAAGGGTGCGAGGCCGAGCAGCGCGAAGCCCGCGCACCAGCCCAGGCTCACGGCGTGCGACTCCGAGCTGTACGCCCCGGAGGCGGTCAGCCAGAGGAAGGCGCTGTCGGACAGCGCGATGGCGCTGATGCCGCAGCCGACCAGCGACAGCGCCACCCGGTCGCGGCACCCGGCGGCTGAGCAGCAGCACGACGAGGACCAGGCGACCAGGTCGGTCGCCGGGTAGGCGATGGCGACGACGGCGGCCAGCACCGTCTCCGCCTCGCTGCGGACGACCGCGCCGAGGGCGGTGCTCCAGGAGACGAGGGCGAGGGCGGAGGTGACGGCCAGGCCGTCGAGCACCCGGCGGCGGCCGTCACCGCGGGCGTCGGCGACCGGGTAGAGCAGCAGGGCGGCCGTCGCCCGGCGGCGAAGCCGAGGAAGCCGACGTCGGCGACCGAGGGGAAGGGCGTGTCCACGGCGAGGACGAGCTCGTACCAGGACCAGACCGCCTGGCCGGCCGCCCAGGCGGCGCACCCGGCCGACAGCGACCCCCAGGCCCGCCGGCGGCGGTCCTCGGTGCGGCGGGCGCACCAGCCGCAGGTGACGGCGGCGAAGGCCGCGGCGACCAGCTGGGCCAGGTCGTCGACGACGAGGACCGAGAAGGCCTCGCCGGGACCGAGCAGCAGCACCGACGACACCAGGCCGAGCAGCACCCCGACGACGACCACCGGCACCCTCGGCAGTGCGCGGCCGGGGCCGGCCGTCGTCGCGCGCGCCGGAGTCGTCACCTGCGATGTCTCGGCGGGAGCGCGCCGTTCCTGCAGTCGCGCGCGACCAGCAGCGGTGCCGCTCCACCCGTTCGGGTGACCTCCGGTGGGCGATGTCACACGATCGTCGTCCTACCGCGTCTGACCTGCGGCTTCGCCCCCACTGCGAGTCCTCGGGAACCGCCGCGGACGACCCCGTCCCCCCACTCGGGGCTGGACGATGACGAGCAGGGGGCTTAGCGTCACCGGCTCGAAGCCGGGATCGCGTTCTCCTGCCCGGTTGCACGCCTCGCCCGCTCCCGGACCCCGGGGTCGGGCTCGACGGGGGTGCAGCCGCACGCGTGCCCGGAGAGCCCTCCGCTTGGAGCACCGTGCCCGACAGTCCTCTCGCCGCCCGTCCCGCCCTGCTCTCCCGTCCCGGTCTGGCCGCAGCCCTGCGCCGGCCGGTCCTCCCGCTCGTGGTCGCCGTGGTCCTCCTCGCGCTGGTGGCCAGCGGGATCGCCTGGACGATGACCGGCAAGACGGTCCAGCTGTCCGTCGACGGCCAGGCCCAGGAGGTCGAGCTGCGCGGCTCCACCGTCGGCGACGTGCTGGCCGCGGCCGGGCTCGAGGCCGGCGAGCGCGACAGCGTCGTGCCGGCCGTCGACACCGAGGTCGAGGACGGCGACCGGGTGGCGCTGCGCCGCGCCCGGCAGATCACCCTCGTGGTCGACGGCGAGGAGCGCCAGGTCTGGGTGACCGCGACCTCCGTCGACGAGGCCCTGGACCAGATCGGCCTGCGCGACGGCGCGCTGGCGCTGTCCGCGTCCCGCTCCCGCTCGCTGCCGCTGGACGGCTTCCGCCTCGAGGTCGGCACGCCCAAGGACGTCGTCGTGGTCGCCGACGGGGTGCAGCGCCCCTTCACCACCACCGGCGACGACCGTCGCGGACGCGCTGGCTGCGGCCGGCATCGCGCTACGACGCCGACGACTACTTCTCCAAGTACCCGGCCGAGCGCGTCGTCGCCGGTGACCGGCTGCAGGTGGCCCGGGTGGCCACCGCGGAGGTCACCGAGGACGCCGCCGTGCCGTTCGGCACCGAGTCGCGCCAGGACCCGGCCCTGCTCACCGGCCAGACGAAGGTGCTCCAGGCCGGTCAGGCCGGGGCGCGTGCGCCGCGTCGTCTCGCAGACGACCGTCGACGGCGCCGTGCAGAGCCGCACCGTGCTCTCCGAGACCGTCCTGACCGCCCCCGTCGCCAAGGTCGTCGCCGTGGGCACCAAGCCCAAGCCGGTCGCGGCCCCCGCCCCCGCCCGGGCCACGGCCTCCGCGCCCACCGCGACCGCCCGCACCTCCACGGGCGGCGCCGGCAGCCTGAACTGGGCCGCGCTGGCCCAGTGCGAGTCCGGCGGCAACCCGAGCGCGGTCAGCCCCACCGGCAAGTACCGCGGCCTCTACCAGTTCTCCTACGCGACCTGGGCCAGCGTCGGCGGCTCCGGCGACCCGGCGGCCAACTCGGCCGGCGAGCAGACCTACCGCGCCCAGCTGCTCTACAACCGCTCCGGCGCCGGCCAGTGGCCGCACTGCGGCAGCCGCCTGTTCTCGTAGGCGAGACTGGCGCGTGACCGACGCGCTGCTCACCGCCAAGGACGTGCGGCAGCTCGCCGAGCGGCTGCACCTGCGCCCGACCAAGTCCCTCGGGCAGAACTTCGTCATCGACCCCAACACCGTGCGGCGCCTCGTGCGCACCGCCGGTGTCGGGGTCGACGACGTCGTGGTGGAGGTCGGCCCGGGGCTCGGCTCGCTCACCCTGGGCCTGCTCGAGACCGCCTCGCGCGTGGTCGCGGTCGAGATCGACCTCTCGCTGGCCCAGCAGCTGCCGCTGACGGTGGCCGAGCGGCTGCCCCAGCGCGCCGACCGGCTCGAGGTCGTGCTGCAGGACGCGCTCCTGCTCGAGGGCGTGCCCGGACCGCCGCCGACGGCCTTCGTCGCCAACCTCCCGTACAACGTGGCCGTCCCGGTGCTGCTGCGCCTGCTCGAGCACCTGCCGTCGCTGCGCACGGGGCTGGTCATGGTGCAGGCCGAGGTCGCCGACCGGCTCGTCGCGCCGCCCGGGACCAAGACGTACGGCATCCCGTCGGTGAAGGCGGCCTGGTACGCCGACGTGCGCCGGGCCGGGTCGATCGGTCGCAACGTGTTCTGGCCGGCGCCGAACGTCGACAGCGGGCTGGTCGCCTTCACCCGCCGGGAGCCGCCGCCGGGCGACCGCGCGGCCGTCTTCGCCGTCGTCGACGCGGCCTTCGCCCAGCGCCGCAAGACGCTGCGTGCGGCGCTCGCCGGCTGGGCCGGGTCGCCCGCGGCGGCCGAGGAGCGGCTCCGCGCGGCGGGCATCGACCCCTCCGCGCGCGGCGAGGTGCTGGGCGTGCAGGACTTCGCCCGCCTGGCCGCGGCCGCCCCTGCACCCGGCCGCCGCGACCCCGTAGCCTGAGGGTCCCGCCCGAGACCTGGAGCCCGTCCTGCCTTCCCGCCGTACGCCCGACCGCGTCACGGTGCGCGCTCCCGCCAAGGTCAACCTGCACCTGTCGGTGGGCCGCCGACGGCCGGACGGCTACCACGACCTCACCACCGTCTTCCAGGCCGTCGCGCTCTACGACGACGTCGTGCTGGAGCGGGCCGACGCCCTGTCGGTCGAGGTGACCGGCGACGACGCCGACCGGGTCCCCACCGACGAGACCAACCTGGCCGCGCGGGCGGTCCAGCTGCTCGCGGCGCAGACCGGCGAGTCGCCGGACGTCGCGATCACCCTCCGCAAGGGCATCCCCGTCGCGGGCGGCTGCGCGGGCGGCTCGGCCGACGCCGCCGCCGCGCTGGTCGGCTGCGACGTCGCTCTGGGGGACCGGGCTGTCCCGCGACGAGCTGAGCGCCGTGGGGGCGCAGCTCGGCAGTGACGTCCCCTTCGCGCTGCACGGCGGCACGGCGCTCGGCACCGGCCGCGGCGAGCAGCTCACCCCGGTGCTCGGCCAGGGCTCCTACTCCTGGGTGCTCGCGCTGCCCGAGGGCGGCCTGTCGACCCCGGAGGTCTACGCGCAGCTCGACCGCCAGCGCGAGACCGGCCCCGTGGGCCTGGTCCGTGACCCGGCGCAGGTGCTGACCGCCCTGCGCTCCGGCGACGCGGTGGCCCTCGGCCGCTCGCTCGGCAACGACCTGCAGCCCGCCGCAGTGGCGCTCCGGCCGGGACTGCGGCTGCTCCTCGACACCGGGCGCGACCTCGGCGCGCTCGGCGTGGTCGTGTCCGGCTCCGGCCCGACGGTCGCGCTGCTGGCCCGCGACGAGGGCCACGCGGTCGACCTGGCAGCGGCACTGGCCGGCCACGGCGTCTGCCGGGCGGTGCGCCGCGCCGACGGCCCCGTCCCCGGCGCTCGCGTGGTGGAGGTCGCCTGATGGCCGTCAACCTGGTCAACCTCGAGAACGTCACCGTCGCCCACGGCACCCGGCTGCTCATGGACGCCGTGTCGCTCGGCGTCTCCGAGGGCGACCGCATCGGCATCGTCGGGCGCAACGGCGGCGGCAAGACCACCCTGCTCAAGACGCTGGTCAAGGCCGAGGAGCCGCACTCCGGGCGGGTCACGCACACCAGCGGCCTGCGCACCGGCGTGCTCACGCAGGACGTGCGCGTCGACGTCCGGCTCACCGCCCACCAGGCGATCCTGGGCGAGACCGCGGAGCACACCTGGGCCGGTGACGCCCGGGTCCGCGAGGTGCTCGACGGGCTGGGGCTGCACGGCATCGGCCTGGACAGCGTGATCGAGACGATGTCGGGCGGCGAGCGGCGGCGCGTCGCGCTCGCGTCGCTGCTGGTGCAGGAGTGGGACCTGCTCGTGCTGGACGAGCCGACCAACCACCTCGACGTGGAGGGCGTGGCCTGGCTGGCCGAGCACCTCAAGCAGCGCAGCGCCTCGCAGGCCCACCTGGTCGTCACGCACGACCGCTGGTTCCTCGACGAGGTCAACACCACCACGTGGGAGGTGCACGACGGCGTCGTCGACGCCTACGAGGGCGGCTACTCCTCGTACGTCCTCGCCCGTGCCGAGCGCGACCGGATGGCCTCGACCGCGGAGCAGAAGCGCCTGCAGCTGGTGAAGAAGGAGCTCGCCTGGCTGCGCCGCGGCCCGCCCGCCCGCACCAGCAAGCCGCAGTTCCGCATCGACGCGGCCAACGCCCTCATCGCCGACGAGCCGCCGGCCCGCGACGACATCGCGCTCCAGCGCTTCTCCGCCGCCCGCCTCGGCAAGACGGTGTACGAGCTGCACGACGTGTCGCTGGCCTTCGCCGACCGGATGCTGTTCGACGCGGTCGACTGGAACATCGGGCCCGGCGACCGCATCGGCATCGTGGGCGTCAACGGTGCCGGCAAGTCGACGATGCTCAAGATGCTGGTCGGTCAGCAGGAGCCGGACTCCGGTCGGATCGTCGTCGGCCAGACGGTCAAGCCGGCCTACCTCTCCCAGGAGGTGGCCGAGCTCGACCCTGCGCTGCGCGTGCTCGAGGCGGTCGAGCAGGTCGCCAAGGTCGTCGACCTCGGCGGCGGCAAGACCATCGGCGCGTCGTCCCTGGCCGACCGCTTCGGCTTCACCGGCAACGCCCAGTGGACCCGCGTCGGCGACCTGTCCGGCGGCGAGCGCCGGCGGCTGCAGATCCTGCGCCTGCTCATGGGCGAGCCCAACGTGATCCTGCTCGACGAGCCGACCAACGACCTCGACATCGACACGCTCAACGCCCTCGAGGACCTGCTCGACGGCTGGCCCGGCACGCTCGTCGTCGTCAGCCACGACAGGTACTTCCTCGAGCGGGTCACCACCGTGACCGCCTCGCTCATGGGCGACGGCTCGGTGGCGGCGCTGCCCGGCGGCGTGGAGGAGTACCTCGCCAAGCGGGTCAAGGCCGCGCCCGCCGCCGCGCCCAAGAGCAAGGGCGGTGGCGACACCCGCGCGGCGAAGAAGGAGCTGTCCCGCGTCGAGCGCGAGATCGCCCGGCTGGACAAGAAGGAGAAGGAGCTGCACGCCGCTCTCGCGGCGGCGGCCGCCGACTTCGAGAGGGTCGCGGCCCTCGACGAGCAGCTGCGCGGCGTGCACGCCGAGAAGGTCGTGCTCGAGGACTCCTGGCTCGAGCTCTACGAGGCCAGCGAGGCCTGAGCGGCCCGCGCGGCCGCGTTGCGTCCTGCAGAGCGGCGACGCCGCCGGCGGGCGGTGCAGGACGCAACGAGCGCGGGGTCAACGTTCAGGGGCCTTCGCGTCTTGTCACCCGTTCGGAGGTGTCAGGCGGGTCCGGCGGTGTCCGATGTGGGCGGCATGGATGCTCCCGGTCTGCACGGCGGCACGCCCGCGCGCTGCGTCGACGTGCTGCCCCTGCCCGGTGCCCACGCTCTGGTGCCCGCCCAGCGGGAGGCCGTCCCTGGTGCGCGTCGGCCGGCCCAGCCGTCTCAGCCGCGACCGGAGTTCCGTCCGTCGAGCGGTGTGGCGGCGCCGGGTGGTGCGGGCGCTCGTCGTCGGGCGTGGCTGCCGTACGTCGTCATGATCTGCCTGCTCGCGGGGGTCTCGGCCTTCGTCCCCAGCGGACGTGCGCAGTGGCTGGTCCCGCTCGGCGGGGTCGTGGCGCTGGTGGCGCTCCTACGAGCGGTGGCCACGGCGGGTGGGAGCACGGCGCCGCGCCACCCGCTGGTCCTGCTCGCCGCCGGTTCGTCGCTCACGGTGGTGAGCGAGGTGCTGCGCGCCCTGGGCGGGTCCGCAGCCGACGCCGCCGAGCCGGTGGGCCTGTCCGCCTACCCGTTCCTGCTGGCAGGGCTGGTCGTCCTCAGCGGCAGCCGGATCCGTGAGCACGCCGTCGACACGGTGCTGGTGGCGGCCATCGTCCCCTCGACGGTGGTCGCCTTCGGCTGGCTGCCGCTGGTCGAGGCCGTCGAGCGCTGGGCCGGGTCGGCCGGTGGGACCACCTGGGCCTCGTGGCTGCTGCTGGGCGTCGACGCCCTGGCCGTGGCCATCATCGCGCGGCTGTCGCTGCTGTTCCGGGGCAAGCCGCGTGGCCTACCAGATGCTGCTGGCCGCCATGGCGTGCACGCTCGGGGCGCACCTGGCTCGGGCCGTCGGCGCCGCGGTCGGCCTCGCGCCGGCGCCGTTCGGCGCGCAGTCGCTGCTGCTGCTCAGCTTCGCGCTCATCGCCGGCGCGGCCCTCCACCCGTCCCTGCGCCCGGCCAGCAGCGCGAAGACGCGGGCCGATGCGATCGGCCGTCAGCACCTGCTGATGCTGGTCACGGTCATCCTGGTCGGCCCGGTCTTCGCGCTGCTGCGGTACGGCGATCGCGGCTCGTGGGTCCTGCTCATCGCCGCGGGCCCCGCCACGGTGTCCCTCCTGGTCGTCGCGCACCTGGCCCGGATGATCCGCGAGCGGCAGCGGCTGGAGTACCTGTCCACCCACGACGGGCTCACCGGCCTGCCGAACCGCACGGCGTTCCACGACCGGCTGGCCCTCCTGCTGGGCAGGGCCTCCGGCGAGGACGGGCCGGGCGTCATGTTCCTGGACCTGGACCGCTTCAAGCACGTGAACGACAGCCTCGGCCACGAGGCGGGCGACGAGCTGCTGTGCGAGGTCGCCCTCCGCCTGCGGCAGTGCACGCGCGCCGATGACACCGTCGCGCGGCTGGCCGGTGACGAGTTCGCGGTGCTGCTGCCCGCGCCCTGCGGTGACGCCCGTGCGGACGAGGTCGCGCGACGGATCCTGGCGAGCTTCGCCGAGCCCTTCCGGATCTCCGGACAGCTGCTCTCGGTCAGCCCGAGCCTGGGCATCGCCCACGCCCCGGCGCACGGCACCGAGGTCGAGGCCCTGCTGCGCAACGCCGACTCCGCGATGTACGCCGCCAAGGCAGGCGGCCGCAACACGGCGCGCACCTTCCAGCCGGGCATGGCCACCGCCGCCCAGCGCCACCTGCTGCTCGAGCAGCGCTTCCGACGGGCGGTCGCGGACGGCGAGCTGACGCTGCACTACCAGCCCCGCGTCGACGCCTCCACCCGCTGCCTGGTGGGCGTCGAGGCGCTGGTCCGGTGGGACCACCCCGACCTCGGCGTCATCCCGCCGGCGGCGTTCATCGCGATGGCAGAGGGCACGGGCGCCATCGCCGACCTCGGTCGCTGGGTCCTCGAGCGCGCGTGCAAGGACGCCGCCGGCTGGCAGCGCCCGGGGCGGCCCGTCTCGGTCTCGGTGAACGTCTCGCCGCGGCAGTTCGCGCTGCAGGACGTCCCGGCGGTGGTCGCCAAGGCGCTCGCCGACTCCGGGCTGCCCGCGACGGCCCTCGAGCTCGAGCTCACGGAGAGCATGCACCTGTCCGACGACGGCTCGGTCCGCGCGGCACTGCACGCCATGGCCGCGCTCGGCGTGACCTGCGCCGTCGACGACTTCGGCACCGGGTACAGCTCCATCGCGGTGCTGCGGGACTACCCCATCGGGGTGGTCAAGCTCGACCAGTCCTTCGTCCAGCCGGTCGGCGGCGAGGCCGACGCGCCGCTGGTCCGGGGGGTCGTCCAGCTGGCCCAGGGCCTGGGCATGCGCGTGGTGGCCGAGGGCGTCGAGACCGAGGAGCAGCGGGACTTCCTGGCCGGCATCCTCTGCGACGAGATCCAGGGCTTCCTGGTGAGTCGTGCCGTGCCCGCCGCGCACATCCTGTCGGTCGTGCGGGACGCGGACGGCCGTCCGGCCGGCGTGCCGGCGCTGCACCCCGTCATCCTGGACGTGAACGAGCGCACCCTGGTGGAGCTGCTCTGGGCGCTCGAGGAGGAGCGGGTCGGACTCGCGGCCGCGCCGCCCAGGGAGCTCCGCTTCGCCTCCGTCGTCGGTACGGCCGCGACGATGATGGCGGTGCCGATCGTGCTGGGGGTGGGCGCCGGCGGCGGGCTGCCACCGGTCGTGCAGGCCGGCTTCTCCTCGACCCTGGCCGCGGTGGGCGCCGAGCTGCCCCGCACCGACCTCCTGCCCGCGCCGGCCCGGCGGGACGAGCCCCCGCTGGTGCTGGCAGCTCTGCCGGTGGGTGTGGCCGACGGGCTCTACCGCTCATCGGCCGAGCCGGAGGAGAGCCGCGCTGTGCCCGACGACGCCCGGGACGCCTCGCAGGAGGTGCCGTCGGTCGAGGGCGCGGCCGAGGTCGCGGTCGAGGTCGTCCCGGTCCCGGTGGCGCGTCCGGCCGGCCCGGCCCGGCCGCCGCAGGGTCCCCGACCGTCGCGGCCGGTCGTGCGCCCGGACCGTCCCGGGACGCCGGTGGCCCCCGACACCGGTGCCGGACGCCCGGCCCCGGTGGTGCAGGAGCCCGTGGTGCAGGCGCCGGCGCCGGCGCCGGGTGGCGGCAAGCCGGACGGGACGGCTGGTGGTGGCAAGCCCGACGGCACGCCGGGCAGTGGCAAGCCCGACGGCACGCCGGGCAGTGGCAAGCCCGACGGCACGCCGGGCAGTGGCAAGCCCGACGGCACGCCGGGCGGTGGCAAGCCCGACGGCACGCCGGGCAGTGGCAAGCCCGACGGCACGCCGGGTAGTGGCAAGCCCGACGGCACGCCGGGCAGTGGCAAGCCCGACGGCACCCCTGGCGGTGGAGGCCCGGAGGGGACGCCGGGCAGTGGCAAGCCCGACGGCACCCAGGGTGGCGGCAAGCCGGACGGGACGCCTGGAGGCGGCAAGCCCGACGGCACTCACGGTGGTGGCCAGCCGGAGGGCAGCCCCGGTGCCGGCGAGCCGGACGGGACGCCCGGTGCTGGGAAGCCCGAGGCGACGCCCGGTGAGGGGAAGCCGGACGCGGCTCCTGGTGCCGACCGTCCCGCCGGCGCGCCCGCTGCGGGCAGGAGCGAGGGGTCGGCCTGGAAGGGCGGCTCGGGCAGGCTGCCGGGCGACCGCGGGCCTGGCGCTCCCGACCAGGAACGGCAGGGACCCCCTACGACGACCTGATGCCGGTCCGGGACTCCGGTCGACGGGTCGCGTGCGGCGCACCGTCGACCTCCTCCGGGCCGGGGACGCGCGTGGCCGTACGGCCCTGCGCCCGCAGCAGCCGGGCGAGCGTCACCGCGTCGCGCAGGGCCGCCCCGCCCGGATCGTTGTTGGTGTACGCGTACACGTCCTCGTCGTCGTCCCAGGTCTCGCGCCAGCAGACCCGCCCACCGGCGCAGCACCTGCTCGTCGTACGGCCAGACGTCCTCGCGCCCGCCGGCGTGCAGGCGCAGGTAGCCCCACCCGGCCGTGCGCCAGAGCGGCGCGACGGGCTGCGAGCCGCGGTCGGCCCACACCAGCGCAGCCCCGCGTGCCGTCAGCACGTCGCGCAGGTCGGGGTTCCACCAGCTCGCGTGCCGCGGCTCGACGGCGACGCGGGTGCCGGGAGGGAAGCAGGCCAGGCAGGCGTCGAGCCGCTCCACCTCGCTCTGCAGGTCCGGCGGCAGCTGCAGCAGCACGACGCCGAGCCGGTCGCCCAGTCCGGCGACGCGCTCAAGGAGCCGGGCGACGGGCTCCTCGGGCTCCCTCAGCCGCTTGACGTGCGACAGGAAGCGGGACGCCTTCACCGTGACGACGTAGTCGGCGGGCGTACGGGCGCGCCACTGCTCGAAGACCTCGCGGGCCGGCAGCCGGTAGAAGCTGTTGTTCACCTCGACCGTGGCGAAGGCGGCGGCGTGGTGCTCGAGCCAGAGCCGCTGGGGCAGCCGGGCCGGGTAGAAGCGGCCGCGCCAGTCGCGGTACTGCCAGCCGGAGGTGCCGACGTGGACGGGCATCCCCGCGGACTACCCCGCGACGAGTGGCTCACCGCGGCTGGTCATCGGCATCACGTGCCTGGCGCTGCCTGCTCGCCGTGTCGGCGCGTTCGCCGACGAGCACACCCGACCCGCGTCTGGGCCGACGGGTCCTATGCCTTCCGGGCGCTGCTCAGGACGGGGTCTGTCTCCAGGCCCGACAGGCCGTTCCACGCGAGGTTGACCAGGTGGGCGGCGACCTCGTCGCGGCCGGGGGTGGCTGCGTCGAGCCACCACTGGCCGACCAGCGCGACCTGCCCGACCAGCGCCTGGGAGTAGAGGCCGGCCAGGTGGGTCTCGAAGCCGCGGGCGGCGAACTCCGCCGCGAGGATGTGCTCCACCTTCGCGGCGACGTCGCTGATGATCGTCGCGAAGCCGCCGCTGTCGGCCAGCTGGGCGGGCGACTCGCGCACGAGGATGCGGAAGCCGTCGGACTCGTCCTCGACGTAGGTGAGCAGTGCGAGGGTCGCCTGCTCGAGCAGCCGGCGCGGCGAGTCGGCGGTGAGCGCGCCGGTGAAGCTGGTGATCAGGCGCTGCACCTCGCGGTCGACGACGACGGCGTAGAGGCCCTCCTTGCCACCGAAGTGCTCGTACACGACCGGCTTGGACACCCCCGCGCGGAGGGCGACCTCCTCGACCGACGTGCCGTCGAAGCCTCGCTCGGCGAACAGCCGACGGCCGACCTCGAGCAGCTGCTCGCGCCGCTGGCCGCCGGTCATCCGCACGCGACGGACGGGGACGGGCGCGGGGGTGGTCACCCGGTCAGTGTCGCGCGCTGCCGTCAGGTGCGGGCGACGCGGCGCGCCTCGAGGCGCTCGCGCTTGGGCCAGCGGACGTCGTGCGCCCAGCCGAGCTTCTCGAAGCCGCGGATGAGCTCGGCGCTGGTGTCGAACTGCCAGCGGTCGACGCCGTGACGGGCGGCGGTCGGGTCGGCGTGGTGCAGGTTGTGCCAGCTCTCGCCCATGGAGATCAGCGCCAGCGGCCAGACGTTGCGCGACTCGTCGCGGGTGAGGAACGGCTTGTCGCCGAAGGCGTGGCAGATCGAGTTGATCGACCAGGTGACGTGGTGCAGGACCGCGACGCGCACCAGGCTGGCCCAGAAGAACGCCGTGCCGGCGCCGTACCAGAACCCGTCACCGGCGGCCGCGGCCCAGGCCCCGCCGACCAGGGCCGGCAGCAGCAGGCTGATGGCCACCCACAGCGGGAAGAGCTTGTTCACGCGGTGCACGGCCCTGTCAGCGAGCAGGTCGGGGGCGAAGCGCTTCTGGTCGGTCTGCTCGACGTCGAACAGCCAGCCGACGTGGGCGTGCCACAGCCCCTTGCACAGCGCGCGGAAGTTGGTGCCGTAGCGCCACGGGCTGTGCGGGTCGCCCTCCTTGTCGGAGAAGGCGTGGTGGCGGCGGTGGTCGGCGACCCAGCGGGTGACCGGCCCCTCGATCGCCATGGAGCCGGCGATCGCGAGCGCGACGCGCAGCGGCGTTCCGCTCTTGAACGACCCGTGCGTGAAGTAGCGGTGGAAGCCGACGGTGATGCCGTGACCGGTGACGGCGTACGCCACCGTGCTGATGACGACGTCGCGCAGCGACAGGCCGTTGCCCCACAGGACGAAGCCGCTGGCGGCGACGGCCAGGAGCGGCACGGCGATGAAGGCGCCGAGCGCGACCTGCTCCAGCCGCGCCCACAGCTTCGTGCGGGGGAGGTCCTGCAGCGGGCGGGCCTCGTCCCCCTCGTACTCGACGGTGGTGACGGGGGCGTCCAGGACGGGGGGCGGAGCGGTCACAGCAGGGTCCTCACGAGCGGGTGCGCGGCTACGGAACCGTAACCTACGGAGCCGTAGGTGTGTCCAGGCCTGCAGCGCCCACACCTGCCGGGGAGGTCTCCCCTATCGCGCCCACTCCCGCGCCACGAGCAGCAGCAGCAGGACCACGGAGCCGGCGAGGACGGCGTGCACCGGTGTCAGGCCGCCGTCGCCGGCCTCCTCGCCCCCGAAGGCGGTGTCGCCCGGCCTCGGGGTCGCCCCGTCAGAGGGAGGCGTCGCGGACGGGGTGAGCGTCGTGCCGGGGGCCGAGGACGGGCGCGCCGCGCCGCCGGCGCCACCCGTCGTGCCGTCGATCGCCGTCGATCCCGCCTCCCCGTCGCTGGGGCCCTCGGCGGGCTCAGGCAGTCCGGCTCCCGGCTGGGTCGGGTCGTCCGCGCGGGACGCGGGACCGGCGGCGGTGGACGTCGGCGCCGTCCCTCCGGGCGCCGCGGGCGGGACGGCTCCCGCCGGGGCGGGGCTGGTCGTCGTGGGACGGATCGAGGTCGGCTGCGCCGTCGCGGGAGCAGGCGGCGGCGCGGCCGTGACCGCAGGGGACGGCGGCGGGGGGAGGACGGGCGGCGGCGGGGGGAGGACGGGCGCCGGGGGGACGACGGGCGCGGGCGTGGGCACCGGCGAGCCCCGCCGGGTCCCGCCGGGGCCGCGCTCGTCCTCCGGCGGCCTGCCGGCGCTCGACGGCTGCACGAGCGGCTCGAGCGTGGTCGTGACGGCCGCGAGGAGGCAGTCCGTGCACTCCTCGGCGGACACCGTGGGCGCCGTCACCAGCAGCGCGCCGCCGGCCAGGGCGAGGGACAGCGTCGTCCCGGCAGTCCGGCGACGGACGAGGGAGGGGGAGCGGAACATGCGCTGAGGCGTTCCCGCCCCCCGGGCGCCCATGCGAGAGGGCGTCCTCGCGTCCGTCGACGGCCACGGGTGCGACCCCGCAGGCGGTGGGACCGGCACACATCCCGTCCTCGCCACGCCGTGGGGAGCCGGCGGCGAGGTCCGGAACGGCGTGTCGCGATCGGGACGTGTGCGCAGCGGCCGGTGGCACGATGGCGTCGGCGCCCTGCGCGCCGGTCCGCCTTGGTGTAACTGGCAGCACCTCTCCCTTTGGTGGAGCTGGGTCCAGGTTCGAATCCTGGGGGCGGAGCGTTCGGGTCGTGGCGCGGGAGCGGCCGTACGGGCCCCCTCGGCCCCGTCGCTAGACTCGCCCGCGCCGGGCTCTCCGGCGTCCCCCTCCTGCGAGGAGCACCTCCGTGACCGACGCGCGCCCGGCCGCGGTCGTCGTCCTCGCCGCCGGCGAGGGCACCCGCATGAAGAGCGCGACGACGCCGAAGGTGCTGCACCCGCTGTGCGGCCGCACGATGCTCGGTCACGTCGTGGCCGCCGCCCGCGGGCTGGAGCCCGAGCACCTCGTGGTCGTCGTCGGCCACGCCCGTGACCAGGTCACCGCCCACCTCGCCGAGGTCGACGCCGACGCCCGCGCGGTCGTGCAGCACGAGCAGAACGGCACCGGTCACGCCGTGCGCGTGGCGCTCGAGGCGCTGCCCGACCTGACCGGCACCGTCGTCGTCGTGCCGGGCGACGCGCCGCTGCTCACCGCCGCGACGCTCGCCGAGCTGGTCGCCGTGCACGAGCTGGCCGGCGCTGCGACGACGCTGCTGACCGCCCGGCTGTCGGACCCGACCGGCTACGGCAGGGTGGTGCGCGACGGGGGTTCGGTCGCGGCCGTCATCGAGCAGAAGGACGCCGACGGCGCCACTCTCGCGATCGACGAGGTCGCGACGAGCGTGTACGCCTTCGACGCCGCCGCTCTCCTGACGAGCCTGCAGTCGCTGACGACCGACAACGCTCAAGGCGAGGAGTACCTCACCGACGTCGTCGGACTGCACAAGGCCGCCGGGCTGACGGTGACCGCCCACGTCGCCGTCACGCCCCAGCAGACGATGGGCGTCAACGACCGCGTCCAGCTGTCCGAGGCCCGGCGGCTGCTGCGCGACCGCGTCGTGGCCGACCACCAGCGCGCCGGGGTGACGGTCGTGGATCCGCTGACGACCTGGATCGACGTGGACGTGCGGCTGGCCGCCGACGTCACGATCCACCCGGGCTGCCAGCTGCACGGCCGGACGGCCGTCGCGGCCGGCGCCGTGATCGGGCCCGACACGACGTTGACCGACTGCGAGGTCGGCGAGCAGGCCGTGGTGCTCAGGTCGCACTGCACCGGTGCGGTCATCGGCGCGGGGGCGGACGTCGGCCCGTACACCTACCTGCGGCCGGGCACCCGGCTCGGCCTGAAGAGCAAGGCCGGCGCCTTCGTCGAGATCAAGGCCAGCGAGGTCGGTGACCGGAGCAAGGTCCCGCACCTGTCCTACGTCGGCGACGCGACCATCGGTGCGGGCAGCAACGTCGGCGCCGCCACGGTGTTCGTGAACTACGACGGGCGGGCCAAGCACCGCACCACGGTCGGCGACGACGTCCGGATCGGCAGCGACACCATGCTCGTCGCGCCCGTCGAGGTGGGCGACGGCGCCTACACCGCAGCCGGTTCCGTCATCACTCAGGACGTCCCTGCCGGGGCGCTCGGCGTCGGCCGGGCCCAGCAGCGCAACATCGAGGGATGGGTCGCGCGCCGCCGACCCAGCGACGACCAGCGGGAGCAGCAGCCATGAGCGGCATCACGATCTCGAGCAAGAAGAGCCTCATGCTCTTCTCCGGCCGCGCCTACCCGGAGCTGGCGGCAGAGGTCGGCACGGCACTGGACGCCGATCCGGTGCCCACCAGCGCGTACGAGTTCGCCAACGGCGAGATCTTCGTGCGGTTCGAGGAGTCGGTGCGCGGGTCGGACGCCTTCGTCGTGCAGAGCGTCACGACGCCGGTGAACACCTGGATCATGGAGACGCTGCTCATGGTCGACGCGCTCAAGCGCGCGTCCGCCAAGCGGATCACCGTCGTCATGCCCTTCTACCCGTACGCCCGCCAGGACAAGAAGCACCGCGGCCGCGAGCCGATCAGCGCGCGCCTGATCGCCGACATGTTCAAGACCGCGGGCGCCGACCGCCTCATGACCGTCGACCTGCACACCGCGCAGATCCAGGGCTTCTTCGACGGCCCGGTCGACCACCTGTTCGCGCTGCCGCTGCTGGCCGACCACGTCGAGGAGAAGTGGGGCGACCGCGACCTCGTCGTCGTCTCCCCGGACGCCGGTCGCGTGCGCGTGGCCGAGCGCTGGACCGACCGGCTGGGCTGCGGCCTGGCGATCATCCACAAGCGCCGCGACCCGAACGTCCCGAACGAGGTCAAGGTCGGCGAGGTCGTCGGTGACGTCCGCGGCAAGACCTGCATCCTCGTCGACGACATGATCGACACCGGCGGCACGATCACCAAGGCCGCGGAGCTGCTGTTCGACAACGGGGCCGTCGACGTCATCGTCACCGCGACGCACGGCGTGCTGTCCGGTCCGGCCATGGACCGGCTGAAGAACAGCCGCATCAGCGAGGTCGTCGTGACCAACACGCTGCCGATCGCGGACGACCAGCGCTTCGACGGGCTGACGGTGCTGTCCATCGCCCCGCTCATCGCGCGCGCGATCCGCGAGGTCTTCGAGGACGGCTCGGTCACCAGCCTGTTCGACGGCGCCGCCTAGGCCCGGCTCCCGGCGCCGATCATGGAGCTGCTGCCCACCCCCTGAGCGTGCGGAGCGGGCGACGACTCCATGATCGGCGCGGGGGTGGGGGGCTCGGGTGCGGGGGGCTGGGCTGAGGAGCGGGGGCGGGTGGCCGTCGCGAGGACGACGCCCAGCAGGATGCAGCCCGCCCCGGCCAGCTGCACCGGTGTCGGCGCCTCGCCGAGCACGAGGCCCGAGGCGCCGATCGCCCCGACCGGCTGCGCCAGCAGCAGCACGCTGGTCAGCGCTGCCGGCAGGCGCGGCAGCGAGCTCGAGATGAGCATCCAGCCCAGGACCTGCGCGGTGAGCGCGAGCACGAGCAGCCAGCCGAGCGCGTTCAGCGACGGGACGGCCAGCTCGCCCAGCACGGCCCCGAGCGCGGCAGCGGTCACGGCAGCGGAACCGGTCGCCCACAGCAGCGGCCCGGCCAGCCGCCTCAGGTCGGTGGAGCCGTGGCGCAGCACGAGGATGAACCCGGCGTAGGCGATCGACGTCGCGAGGCCCAGGACGACGCCGAGGACCGGGTCGCGGCCGTACGTCTCGCCGCCGAGGGCGCCGGACACCAGCGTCACGCCGAGCAGCAGCACGGGGACCGACCCGACCAGACCGGCGTGCGGCCGCTCGCCGAGCAGCCACCAGGCGACGACGGCCACGACCAGCACCTGCAGGTTGCCGAGCACGGTCGCGAGCCCGGCGCCCACGGCGTCGATCGTGTGGTGCCAGAGGACCAGGTCGGCTGCGAAGAAGACGCCGGCGAGCGCGGCGGTCCACCGGGTCCGGTGCGGCAGCGGGGCGGCCAGCCGGCGGTCCTCGCGACGGGAGAGCAGGAGCAGCAGCGGCAGGGCCAGCAGGCAGCGGTAGACCGCCGCGGTGGCCGGCGGCACGTCGGCCAGGCGCACGAGGGGGCCGGACCAGGCGATGCACAGCGCGCCCAGCAGCGCGACCAGCACCGGACGTCGTCCCATCCGCTCCACGTCGATCTCCTCAGGTGCGTCCGGGGGCTACGCTCCTGACCGTAGAGCCCTTGCCTGTCAGGAGTCAACATGCAGGTCGCCCATGACGTCGCGTACTCGCTGGTCCTGGCCGTCGACCTGGTCAACAGCCGGCTGGCCGACGAGGAGCTGCTGCCGGACGTCGCCGCGCTGAAGTCCTTCCTCGACGAGCACGCCGTCAGCGGGTCGCGCAGCCTGTCCCGCGACGACCTCGAGGAGGTGCACGCGCTGCGCCCGCGGCTGCGCGCCGTGTGGCGGGCCCGCGACCTGCGGCAGGCCGCCGGCGTCATCAACGGGCTGGTGGCCGAGGCCGGTGCGCTCCCGCAGCTGACCGACCACGACGGCTGGGAGTGGCACCTGCACTGGACCGCCCCGTCCGCCCGGGTCGGCTCCCGGCTGGCGGCCGACGTGGGGATGGCGCTGGCCGAGGTGCTGCGCGCCGACGGCACGGAGCGGCTGCGCACCTGCGAGGCGCCGGAGTGCGAGGCCGTCTTCGTCGACCTGTCGCGCAACCGGTCCCGGCGCTACTGCGACACCGGCAACTGCGGCAACCGCATGCACGTCGCGGCCTACCGGGCCCGGCTGCGCTCGGTCGACGGAGCGGCCGGGGGTGCCGAGTCCGGCTCCGGCTAGACTCGTCCACTGCGCACTCGCGCCCACCTGCCTGCTTGTCGCATGCACCCGTACCGTTCGAGGAGTCCCGCTGTGTCCGAGGTCCGCATCGCCGCTGAGCCCCGCACCGAGTTCGGCAAGGGCCCCTCGCGGCGCATCCGCCGGGCCAACAAGGTGCCGGCGGTCCTCTACGGCCACGGCGACGCCCCGCGCCACTTCTCCCTGCCGGGCCACGAGCTGATGCTGGCGCTCAAGCACGACGCCAACGCCCTGCTCACCCTGCAGACCGAGGACGGCGACCAGCTCGCGCTCCCCAAGAGCGTCGTGCGCGACCCGATCAAGGGCCACCTCGAGCACGTCGACCTCGTCGCCGTCCGCAAGGGCGAGAAGGTCACCGTCGAGATCCCGGTCCAGCTCGACCGGCGAGGCGGCCCCCGACACCCTCGTCGACCAGCAGACGATGACGCTGACCGTCACCGCCGACGCGACCGCGCTGCCCGACCACCTCGAGCTGTCCATCGCGGGCAAGCGCGCGGGCCAGAGCCTGAGCGCCGGCGACGTCCGGCTGCCGGCCGGCACCGAGCTGTCGCAGGACCCCGAGCACGTCATCGTGGCCTTCCTCGGCGTCATCTCCGAGGAGGAGCTCGAGGCCGAGCTCGCCGAGGCCGAGGCCGAGCTGGGCTCCGGCCAGGCGGGCGCCGAGGCGATCGCCGAGGCCGAGGCCGAGGAGGCCGGCGAGTCCGAGGGCAGCGAGAGCGACAAGGCCGGCGAGGGCGACGAGGTCGGCGAGACCGACGCTCCGAAGTCCGAGACGCCCGCCGAGTAGTCGGTGCCCGACGAGCGCTGGCTCGTCGTCGGGCTGGGCAACCCCGGCCCCTCGTACGCCGGCAACCGGCACAACGTCGGCTTCATGGTCCTGGACCTGCTCGCCGACCGGGTCGGGCGCCCGGTTCAAGGCCCACAAGGGCCGGGCCGACGTCGTCGAGGGCCGGCTGGTCGGCCAGCCGACGGTCCTGGCCAAGCCGAAGACGTACATGAACCTGTCGGGCGGGCCGGTCGCCAGCCTGCGCGACTTCTTCAAGGTGCCGGCCGACCGGATCGTCGTCGTGCACGACGAGCTCGACATCCCGTACGGCACCGTGCGGCTCAAGCTGGGCGGCGGTGACAACGGGCACAACGGCCTGCGCTCGATCACGGCCTCGCTCGGCACCAAGGACTACCTCCGCGTGCGCGTCGGGGTGGGACGGCCGCCGGGTCGGCAGGACCCGGCCGACTACGTCCTCAAGGACTTCTCGGCGGCCGAGCGCAAGGAGCTCGGCTTCCACGTCGACCGGGCGGCCGACGCCGTCGAGGCGCTGCTGACCGGCCCGCTGGCCGCGGCGCAGAACGTCTTCCACGCCGAGCTGCCGGGCTGACCGCGGCGCGGCCGGCCGGTCGCGTGGGTGACGATGGGGGGGTGCCAGCCCCCCTCGCCGCCTTCCTCGTCCTGCTCACCTCCGCGGCCGTGCTGGTCCTCGAGATCCTGGTCAGCCGGCTGGTCGCGCCGTACGTCGGCCTGACGCTGGAGACCTACACCGCGGCCATCGGCGTGGCGCTCGCGGCGATCGCGGCAGGCTCGGCGCTCGGCGGCCGGCTCGCGGACACCTCCGACCCGCGCAGGTGGCTGGGCATCGCCACCGCCGTCGGGGGGGCGCTGGTGCTGGCCGCCCGGCCGACGGTCTTCGCCGTCGGCGGCGAGTTCCGCGGACTGGGACCGGTCGGGACCGTCGTGCTGGTCGGCCTGGCGGTCGGTCCAGCCGCGTTCGTGCTCTCGCTCGTCCCGCCGGGCGTGGTCAAGCTGCGGCTGCGCACGCTCGCCGAGACGGGCGCCACGGTCGGCCGGCTGTCCGCGGTGGGCACGCTCGGCGCCCTCGCGGGCACCTTCCTCACCGGCTTCGTCCTGCTGTCCGCGCTGCCGACGTCGCAGCTGCTGCTGCTGACCGGGGTCGTCCTCGTCGTCAGCGGCGTCGTGGTGGCCGTGGCCCTGCCGCGCCTGGCCCTGCCGGTGGCGCCGCTGGTCGCGGTCGTCGCACTCGCCGGGCTGACGGGCAGCTGGCTGCTCGCGGCTGACGGCACCTGCGAGTACGAGACCCGCTACTACTGCGCCGCCATCGAGACCGACAGCGGGCGCGAGGGGGGTCGGACCCTCGTCCTGGACGGGCTCAGCCACTCCTACGTCGACCTGGACGACCCGGCGCACCTGGAGTTCCGCTACACGCAGCGGATCGGGGACGTGCTGGCCGAGCAGCCCTCCGGGGCCCTGGACGTCCTGCACCTCGGGCTGGGGGGCGGCTCGGTGCCGCGCCACCTGGCGGCCAGCCGGCCCGGGTCCACGAGCACCGTGCTCGAGGTCGACCCGCAGATCCCGGAGATCGGGCGGGAGCGCCTGGGCCTGGGCGACGTCCCCGACCTCGACGTGCGCGTCGGCGACGCCCGGACCGCGATCGCCGAGCTGCCGGACGCGGCGTACGACGTGGTGGTCGGGGACGCGTTCGGCAGCCTCGCGGTGCCGTGGCACCTGACCACCGTGGAGATGGTCGCGGAGGTCCGGCGGGTGCTGCGGCCGGGCGGTGCCTACGTGCTCAACGTCATCGACTTCCCACCGCTGTCCTTCGCGCGCGCCGAGACCGCGACGCTGCTCGCGACCTTCCAGGACGTCGGGGTGCTGGCGACGCCCGCCGCGCTCGCCGGCGACGACGGCGGCAACCTCGTGCTCGTCGCCAGCGACCAGGAGCTGGACCTCGTGTCGCTGGGCGAGCGCGCGGCCGACCGTGGCGAGCCGGGGTCGGTGGTCGGTAGGGCAGGTGCAGAGGACTTCGCGGGCGGCGCCCAGGTGCTCACCGACGACGACGCGCCCGTGGACCAGCTCCTGACGCCGTACTCGGCACCCCGCGCATGAGGGCGGACGGGCTGTGACGGAAGGCGAACGACGGCGTGGCCGATTCGTCCTTCTCCTCCCGGATGAGCACGCCCAGCGAGGTGACGAGGCCCTAACTCGCGACGAACGATGACGACCACTGCGTGACGCGGGCGTCCTTCTGAAGTAGAACCGGACGACGCGGTGATGACCCCCCGTCGGTGGCGTGACTCGGTGCGTGTCGAGGAGTGGTGCAGATGGACGACCGTCTTCCAGGTGCTGGCGCCGTCGGGGTCCGGGGGACGGGGTTGCTCGTCAGCACGCCGGCTCGCGATCGGCAGCTCGTGCGCGCCGCCGCGCTCGGTGACGAGGGGGCCTGGGACGCCCTCGTCGACGCGCACGGACAGCTCGTGTGGGAAGTGCTGCGGGCGTGCGGCCTGGGACGGGGAGAGGCTGCCGCGGCGTCGGAGCTCGTGTGGGTGCGCCTCGCGCAGAGCCTCACCGAGCTCGGCGGGGAGCCCGTGACGAGCTGGCTCCACCGCGTCGCCGTGCACGAGAGCGAGAACGCCCACGCCCGCGCCGGACGCAGCACTGCCTACGCGGCCTGGCAGCGGGACCGCCGGCGCGTCGCCCGCGCCGACTGCGGCTGAGTCAGACGCGCAGAGCCGCGGTCTGGAAGCGCTTCTGGCCGATCGTCGCGACGACGGTGAGCAGCCCGTGCCCGACCGGACCAGCCACGACGTGCCGAGCGCCCGACGCAGCGAGCTCGCCGCTCTCGCTGCCGCAGCGGACCTCCAGCACCGCAAGACCTGCTGCCCGGCTGCTGATCTCGAGCAGCACCTGGTCCGCTCCGGAGCTGGTGACGGTGACGTGCACCTGGGGGCCGGGCGGGACGCCGAAGTCCAGGTGGCGCACGCCTCCCGGTGCCGACGGGTCCAGGAGGGTGTCACCCGCCAGGTCGAGCACCTGCGCTGCGCGGTCCCGGCTGGCGAAGGCGCGGCGCGCTGCGTCACGGACCTCGGCCGGCACCTCGCTGATCATCGCCTCCTCGCGGACCGGGGCCGCGGCGGCCGGACCGGTCGCGGCGCCTGCCCTCTGCTCACCGGACACTGGCTGCACTCCCTTGCAGGAGGGCTGCGAGGCAGCCCGGATACGGCGGGACTGACGCACTGGGACGACGCGAGGCCCGGGGGCTCGAGTCTGGCACAGGCAGCCGGACGCGACCTCCGGCCGACCTCGGTCGACGCGCATACCGCCTACGGCTCCGACCCCCGCGGCGCCGGGCTGCCGGGTGCGGGCCGCCGCTCCGTCGCCGCCTGTCCGCGCGCCAGCTCGTCCCGGATGCCTTCGAGCGCCTGCGCGATGCGCTCGAACGTCTCGAAGTACGGCGGCGTCACGTCCGAGGTGGTCCGACGGTTGTACCGGCGTCGCTCACCCGTGGCGCCGGCCCTGCGCTCCAGTGGTGGGGTGCGCTCCTCGTCCACGTCGCTCATGCGGACCTCCGGGACCCGGGTGGGCACGAGGCCCCTGTTCGTGATCCAGAGGCCGAGGGCCGGTGCCGTGATACGACGCCGCACGGCGGTACGCCCGTGGCACGGTGGGCACCGGAACCGCTCGACGTGCCGGGGGTGCAGGTGAGGATCACGCCGGAGGAGGCGGGAGAGCTCGTCGAGCGCGTGCGCGAGGGTGACCAGAGCGCCTGGGACACGCTCGTCGACGCCTACGTCGGGCTCGTCTGGGCGATCACCCGCAACCACCGGCTCAGCCAGGGCGACGCGGCCGACGTGTCGCAGACGACGTGGATGCGACTGGTCGAGAACCTCGACCGGCTCGACGACCCGAGGCGGGTCGGGGCGTGGCTGGCCACGACGGCGCGGCGGGAGTGCCTGCGCACGCTCCGGCTGTCCGGCCGCGAGGTGCTGGTCGAGGACGAGGCCGAGCTCGACCGCAGCAGCGACCCGCAGCAGCTGGAGGTGGACGCGCTCCTGCTGCGGGCGGAGGAGGCGGCGGCCGTGCGCGTGGCCTTCGCCCGGCTGCCCGAGCGCTGCCAGCAGCTGCTGTCGCTGCTCATGGTGGACGACCCGCCGAGCTACGAGGAGCTGTCGGCGGCCCTCGGCACCCCCATCGGGAGCATCGGCCCGACCCGCGGGCGCTGCCTGGACAAGCTGCGTGCGCTGATGGCCCAGCCCGAGCCGGCCGCCGACGGGCAGGCGCCTGCCGGGCCCGGCCGGGCGCTCCCGCCGCAGTAGGACCTCACCGGCAGGTCCTCAGCGGCGGGAGCGGTGCGCGGTCAGGCAGACGGTCCTGCACCGTCGGCTGTGCGACGCCGACGGCCGGCCAGCACGAGTGCGCCCCCGGTCGCGGCGGCTGCGCCGCCCAGCAGGGCGAGCACGCCGACCTCCTGGCCGGTGAGCGGCAGCGCGCCACCGCCCGTCCGGGTCGGCGTCACGGTCCCGGCGCCGCCTCCGCCGCCCGTGATGGGCCGGACAGTGGTCGTCGCGCTCGGCGAGGCCGTGCCGCCACCGCCGCCACCCCCGCCGATGGGCGAGGCCGTCGCGCTCACCGAGGGCGTCGCGGTGACCGTCGCGGACGGGCTCGCCGTGATCGACGGCGTGGCGGTCGCGCTCGGCGAAGGACTCCCCGGCGGCGGAGGGGGAGGCGGGTAGGTCTGCGCCGAGCCGACGGTGGCCAGTCCCAGCACACCCGCCGTCGTCACCCCCACCACGATCCCGGCTGCTGCGATGGTCCTGGCGCTCCTGTGCATGCCGACCTCCGTCGTGATCCGTGTGCGCCTAGGAGGGCGGGGGCACCGGGCCTGATACGTGCCTCATGCGGGGCCGCACGGCTGCTCGTGGACGGTCGTCGCCTGCGGTCGGACGAGCGGCTGCTCGAGGACGACCGGCAGCGCCGGCACGGCTGGCTCGTCGAGCTGCAGGACGAGCTCGCGCACCTGCTGCCGGCCGAGCTCGACGGGGACCACCAGGACCGGGTGGCCCCGCTCCGCGCGGTAGGACACCGGGACCGGCTGACCGTCGAGGGTCGCGCTCAGCAGCCGCGCGTCCTGCGCCACGTGGACGGCGACGCCGACCAGGGTGCTGCCGCCGCCGGCGGGACGTCCGGGCTGGTCCAAGCGCGCGCTGACGTAGTACGGCAGCACGCGGTCGGGGGCGTCGTTGTGCAGTCGCGCGGTCACCGAGGTCGCCCGGCGGCCGTCCGCGCACGGGCCGAGCTCGTAGTGGACCTCGCGCCGCAGGTAGTAGTCCATCTTGTTGCCGGCTGCGTTGTTGACGACCACTGCGGCGAAGGGTCCCGGGGCGTCGGGCACGCTGCCGGCCAGGTCCGCCCGCTCGAGCGCGGACTGCTCGTCCGGCTGCCTGCTCCAGGCGATGAGGCGGCGCTCGGACGCGCCCTCGCGCAGGGCGCGCAGGAGCTGGACCGGGTCGCCCGCGCCGTCGGCGAGGACGTGGTCGGCAACGGCTCCGGCGACGTCGACGAGGAAGCGCTTGCGCGCCTGGTTGTCGCCGTCGAAGCGGGCGTAGGCCTCCTCGCCCGTGAGCTCGACCGCGTTCTCGGCGCTGACCTGCTCCCCGTCCGGCAGGGCGACCGGGCCGGAGGCGGCGAGCAGGTCAGCCACCGCGACGAGGTCGAGGGCGAGCGCTCCGTCGAGGCTCTCGCCGGTGCCCCGCTCCCACATGTCCAGCCACAGCTGCGCGGCGTACGGGAAGTGCGCGGTGGTGTTGGTGTTCTGCCAGATCAGGTGGTGCGGGCCGTGCAACGACTCGAAGTCGGGACCGAGGTCGACCTGGGGGGTGGCAGGTCGGTGAGGTCACCGTCATCGCCGAGGCGCACGAGGCGGAGCCGTCCGGCATCGGCTTCCAGGACGCCGTAGGCGCCGACCAGGCCGCCGGTGCCGCGCGCCTCGGCGTTGGTCTGGAACGCCAGGAAGTAGCGGCGCGGGCCGTCCGCGCCCAGGGCCGGTGGCAGCAGCTCGGCAGCAGTGACACCCGTGTCGAGCAGCTCCCGCACGTCGGCCAGCCCGGTGACGAGCTCCACGTGCGCGTCCAGCACCGGGCCGGCCACGGCTCGCAGCTCGACCCGGGCGAGCGCCCGCTGGGCACGCCCGACCTCTGCTGCGGCCTCGCCGAGCGATCCAGCGGCAGAGCGCACGCGGGCGACGTCGATGGTGTCGGGGGCGGCGCGCAGCTGCTCGGGACGCAGGTCGTGCGCCGTCGTCGTGAGGCGCGGCAGCGGTCCCCTCGCCAGCTCGTCGACGACCACCGAGATCTGGTGCACGGCGCGCGGGGTCCGGCCGAGCACGGGCACGAAGCCGGCGACGTCCCACAGGGGACCGGACGTCTCCGTGCGGGCGTCGGCCGCACCCCGCTGCACCCGTGCCAGCGCGGCCAGCGCGCCCGGCCCGTCGCCGTCCACCAGCGCCTCCTCGAGCGCGGGCAGGGCCGCTCGCACGTCCTCGAGCTGGTCGCGGACCCGGTCGGCGCTGTCGGCGAGCAGCAGGCCCGCGGCCGTGGCGGCCAGGACCCCCGCCGGCAGGAGCAGGCGAGGACTCAGGGGCACGTCCAGCCGAGGCCGGTCCGGGAGTGCAGATACGTCCGGCGGGACAGCGGCGTCGGGCAGTGCGGCGGTGTCCGGACGTACCCTGGGACCCGGCGCCGCGCGGCGCCGCACCCCCCGGCCCCCGGCCGTGCGGGGCCCGTCTGCGTTGCCTGGAGATCCCACCGTGTCGCTCGCCGGCCTGCTCGACGTCGTCTCCGGCGACCCCGCTCTCGCCCAGGCGCTGGCCGCCCCGACGACGAGCGCGCTCGACCTGTCCGGCCCGGCCGGGCTGCGGCCGTTCCTCGTCGCCGGGCTCGTCCGCCGGGGCCGGACCGTCCTGGCGGTCACCGCGACCGGCCGCGAGGCCGAGGACCTCGTCGCCGCTCTCGGCTGCCTCGTCGACCCGGACCGCGTGGCGCTCTACCCGAGCTGGGAGACGCTCCCGCACGAGCGGCTGAGCCCCCGCGCCGACACGGTCGGCCGTCGCTTGGCCGTCCTGCGCCGGCTCGCCCACCCGAGCACCGACGACCCCGCGACCGGCCCGCTCGACGTCGTCGTCGCGCCGGTCCGCAGCCTGCTGCAGCCGCAGGTCCCCGGGCTGGGCGACCTCGAGCCGGTCGAGCTGGTCGAGGGACAGGACGTCGACGGCGGGCTCGACGGGGTCGTCCGGCGCCTGGTCGACATCTCCTACGCCCGCGTCGAGCTGGTCGAGAAGCGCGGCGAGTTCGCCGTGCGCGGCGGCATCCTCGACGTCTTCCCGCCGACCGAGGAGCACCCGGTCCGCGTCGAGTGGTGGGGCGACACGGTCGAGGAGGTGCGGTCGTTCAAGGTCGCCGACCAGCGCACGCCTCGGCGAGGGCGAGCACGGCCTGTGGGCGCCGCCCTGCCGCGAGCTGCTGCTGACCCCGGAGGTGCGGGCGCGGGCGAAGGCGCTGGCCGAGACGCACCCCGAGCTGCGCGACATCTGCGAGAAGATCGCCGACGGCCACCCGGTCGAGGGCATGGAGGCCCTCGCCCCGGTCCTCGTCGACGAGCTGCGGCTGCTCGTCGACGAGCTGCCCGAGGGCACGAGCGTGCTGGTCACCGACCCGGAGAAGGTCCGCACCCGCGCGCACGACCTCGTGCGCACCAGCCAGGAGTTCCTCGAGGCCTCCTGGGCCACCGCGTCCGTCGGCGGCGTCGCCCCGATCGACCTCGGCGCCGCGGCGTACCGGACGCTCGTCGAGGTGCGCGAGCACGCCGTCGCGAGCGGGCTGCCGTGGTGGACGCTCAGCCCCTTCACCGCCGACGAGGACCTCGACGACGACGTCGTGGTGCTCGCCGCCAAGCCGGCGCCTGCCTACCGCGGGGAGGTCGAGCGGGCGATCGCCGACCTGCGCGAGTGGACGGCCGACGGCTGGCGGGTGGTCGTCACCACCGAGGGGCACGGCCCGGCCCAGCGGTTGCACGAGCTGCTGAAGGACGCCGAGGTCCCGGCGCGGCTGAGCGACGACCCGGGGCTCGAGCCGGGCGTCGTCCACCTGTCCACCGCCTGCCTCGACAGCGGCTTCCGCTCCGACCTGCTCAAGACGGTCCTCGTCACCGAGACCGACCTCACCGGCACCCGCGGGCGCGGGCGCCAAGGACGTCAGCAAGCGCATGCCGAGCAAGCGCAAGAACGCCGTCGACCCCGTCCAGCTGCGCACCGGCGACGTCGTCGTGCACGAGCAGCACGGGGTGGGGCGCTACCTCGAGATGGTCCAGCGCACCGTGCAGGGCGCCACCCGCGAGTACCTCATCCTCGAGTACGCCCCCAGCAAGAAGGGCCAGCCGGGCGACCGGGTCTTCGTCCCGACCGACCAGCTCGAGCTCGTCACGCGCTACGTCGGCGGCGAGGCGCCGAGCCTGGACCGGCTCGGCGGCGGCGACTGGGCCAAGCGCAAGGGCCGCGCCCGCAAGGCCGTCAAGGACATCGCCGCCGGTCTCATCCAGCTCTACAGCGCGCGGATGGCCGCG
The DNA here is from genome assembly GCA_963844295.1 of uncultured Actinomycetota bacterium. Taxonomy (GTDB): domain Bacteria; phylum Actinomycetota; class Actinomycetes; order Mycobacteriales; family SCTD01; genus SCTD01. The sequence continues at coordinate 874,268 of CAWJNR010000002.1, forward strand.
CCCGGGCACGCCTTCGGGCCGGACACCCCGTGGCAGCGCGAGCTCGAGGACGCCTTCCCGTACGTCGAGACGCCCGACCAGCTCGAGGCGATCGGCGAGGTCAAGGCCGACATGGAGAAGGCGGTCCCGATGGACCGCGTGATCATGGGCGACGTCGGCTACGGCAAGACCGAGATCGCCGTGCGCGCAGCGTTCAAGGCGGTGCAGGACGGCAAGCAGGTGGCGATCCTGGTGCCGACGACCCTGCTCGTGCAGCAGCACTACGGCACCTTCCGCGACCGCTTCCAGCAGTTCCCGGTGAAGGTGCGCGCGGTCAGCCGCTTCAACTCCGACAAGGAGCAGAAGGAGGTCATGGACGGCGTCACGCGGGGCGAGGTCGACGTCGTCATCGGCACCCACCGGCTGCTCTCGCGCGACACGAAGTTCAAGGACCTCGGCCTGGTCATCGTCGACGAGGAGCAGCGCTTCGGCGTGGAGCACAAGGAGTTCATCAAGCAGATGCGCACGGCGGTGGACGTGCTGACGATGTCGGCGACACCGATCCCGCGCACCCTCGAGATGAGCCTGACCGGCATCCGCGAGATGTCGACCATCCTCACCCCGCCCGAGGAGCGGCACCCCGTGCTGACGTTCGTCGGGCCGTACGACGAGAAGCAGATCAGCGCGGCGATCCGGCGAGAGCTGCTGCGCGAGGGGCAGGTCTTCTTCCTGCACAACCGGGTCGAGTCGATCGACCGCGTCGCCAAGCGCATCCGCGAGCTGGTGCCCGAGGCGCGCGTCGCGACCGGGCACGGGCAGATGAGCGAGGACGCGCTCGAGCAGGTGATGGTCGGCTTCTGGGAGAAGGACTACGACGTCCTGGTCTGCACGACGATCGTCGAGTCCGGGCTGGACATCCCCAACGCCAACACCCTCATCGTCGACCGCGCCGACGCCTTCGGCCTCTCGCAGCTGCACCAGATCCGCGGCCGCGTCGGCCGCGGTCGGGAGCGGGCGTACGCCTACTTCACCTACCAGCCCGACAAGCCGCTCACCGAGCTCGCGCACGACCGGCTCGCCACCATCGCGCAGAACACCGAGGTCGGCGCGGGCATGGCCGTCGCGATGAAGGACCTGGAGATCCGCGGGGCCGGCAACCTGCTCGGCGGTGAGCAGAGCGGCCACATCGCCAGCGTCGGCTTCGACCTCTACATGCGGCTGGTCGGCGAGGCGGTGTCGGACTTCAAGCGCGGCGGCGCGGAGGACGAGGAGCAGGTCCGGGACACCAAGGTCGACCTGCCGGTCGACGCGCACCTGCCGCACGACTACATCCCGGGTGAGCGGCTGCGGCTCGAGGCCTACCGCCGCCTCGCCTCCGCGCACGACGAGACGGCGATCGCCGGCGCTCGCGCGAGGAGCTGGCGGACCGGTACGGGCCGCTGCCCGATCCCGTCGAGCGGCTGCTCGCGGTGGCCCGCTTCCGCGCGTACGCCCGGCAGTTCGGCCTCACCGAGATCAGCGTGCAGGGCACCTCGATCCGCTTCGCGCCGCTGCAGCTGCGCGAGAGCCAGACGATGCGGCTGCAGCGGCTCTACCCGCGGTCGGTCGTCAAGCCCGCCGTCGGGACGGTGCTCGTCCCGCGGCCGACGACGGCGCGGATCGGCGGTCAGCCGCTGCGGGACGAGGCGCTGCTCGACTGGGTGCGCGGCCTGCTCGACGCCGTCCTCGGCGACACGGTCGCTCCACAGGCGCAGCCGCGGCACGACAGTGACCTCACACGCCGTGCGGCATCCTGTAGCCGCACCCGCACACCCTCTCGGAAGGACCGCGTCCTCGTGACCCCCACCCCCCGTCGGCTGGCCCTCGCGGCCGGCGCCGCCCTCCTGCTGCTCACCGGGTGCGGTGACAACGGCGAGGCCCGCCCCGGCGCGGCGGCAGTGGTCGGTGGCACCAGCATCAGCACCGACGCCCTGCGCAGCGCGGTCGAGCGCGGCCTGGCGGACGAGCGGGCGCAGGCGCAGTTCGGTGCGGACCGCGCGGGCTACCAGCAGCGGACGCTGACCCGTCTGGTCAACGACGAGGTGATCGCTCAGGCGGCCGCCGAGAACGGCATCACCGTCACCGACGGCGAGCTCGGCGCGCTGCGGGCGCTGTACGAGGAGCAGTCCGGCGGCGCGGAGGCACTGGCCGACGAGGCCGCGGCCAGTGGCATCGCACCCGAGGACGTCGACGTGGTCCTGCGCAGCGTCGCGCTGCGTCAGGAGCTGGGCGAGGCCCTCACCGAGGACGCCGAGGTCTCCCAGGAGGAGCTCCGCGCCCGGTACGAGGCCGGCAGCGCGCAGTACGACGCCGTGCGCAGCCGCCACATCCTGCTCGAGGACGAGGCGACGGCGCGCCAGGTGCTCGCCGACGTCACGGCCGACCGCTCGCGGTTCGCGGAGCTGGCCGCGCAGCTCTCCATCGACCCGTCCAACAAGGACGCCGGTGGTGACCTCGGGCTGGCCGGCCGCGGGCAGTACGTCCCCGCGTTCGAGGACGCGGTCTTCGGTGCCGAGGAGGGCGATCTCGTCCTGGTGCAGACGGAGTTCGGCTGGCACGTCGTCGAGGTGCAGGAGCGCCGGACGACGACGTTCGCCCAGGCCGAGCCCGAGCTGCGACGGGCCGCGCTGCAGGAGCAGCGGGACCAGCTGGTCGACGAGGAGCTCGCGGAGACCGCCCGGCGGCTGGGCGTGACGGTGAACCCCCGCTTCGGCGCGTGGGACCGGGAGACCGCGGCCGTCGTGGCGGCCGAGGGCCCTGACGACGTCGTGTCGCCCGGCCCCGAGGAAGGCACCGGTGGCGAGGCGGAGGCGCCCGCTCCGGCCGAGTCGCCCGCCGCGCAGTAGGCCGCCGGTGACCGGGCGCCTGGTCCTCGTCGTCGTGTCGCCGAGGGTGCCCCCCGGGCTGCTGTCCTGGCCCGCCTGGGAGGCGCTGCGGTCCGGGGTCGTGCTCACCGGCGCGGACTCGCCGCAGCTGCCGTTCCTGCGCGACGCCGGGATCGAGGTGCAGGTGGTGGAGCCGTCCGCCGAGGTGCTGCACGACCGGGCAGCGGCGGGGGAGACGGTCGTCTGGCTGACGACGGGCGACGCGGACGCCGAGCTGGTCCGGGCCGTCGGCCTGCGTGCCGTGCGGTCCGGTGTCGTCCTCGAGCAGGTGCACGGGTCCTACGACCCGCCGGGGGCACGGCTGCTCGACGTCGTAGCCGTGATGGACCGGCTCCGCTCGCCCGGCGGCTGCCCGTGGGACGCCCAGCAGACCCACGCCTCGCTCATGCCCTACCTGCTCGAGGAGGCCTACGAGGCCTACCAGGCGCTGGAGGACGGCGACCTGGTCGACCTGCGCGAGGAGCTGGGCGACGTGCTGCTGCAGGTCGCGTTCCACGCCCGGCTGGCGCAGGAGGGCGAGGCGCCGTGGTCCATCGACGACGTCGCCGGCGACCTCGTCGACAAGCTGGTGCGGCGCCACCCCCATGTCTTCGCGGGGGGTGCGGCCGACGACCTCGAAGGCACCTGGGAGGCGCTCAAGGCCGCGGAGAAGGGCCGTACCTCCGTCACCGACGGCGTCCCGCTGTCGCAGCCGGCGCTCGCGCTGGCGGCCAAGCTGCAGAAGCGCGCCGGCCGCCTCGGCGCCCCGGTGCCGGCGTACGACGGGCTCGGCGGGGAGCTGTGGGAGCTCGTCCGACGCTGTCGCGCCGCCGGCCGGGACCCCGAGGTGGAGCTGCGCGGTGTGGCGCGCGCCTTCCGCGACCGGCTCGCCGAGCTGGAGCGGGTCGTGCTGTCGGAGGGGCGGGAGCCGTCGGTGCTCTCGCCGCAGGAGTGGGAGGCGCTGTGGAGCTGATCGGGACCGTCGTGCGGCTGCAGGTGCAGACGTCGCGGCTCAAGCCGGGGCCCAGGGCGACGCGCGTCTTCGACCCCTCACCGCTCCGGGAGGTGGACGCGCTCGAGCTCGGGCCCTCCGGGGTGACCGGTCGCGTCGGGGAGGAGCTCGTCCTCGACGTGCACCACGCCGACCACCCGGACACCCGCCACCGCGGCGTCAACGGGCTGTCGCTGCTGCCCCGGGCCCACTACGCGCTGCTCCGGTCGCGCTTCGGCGACCACCTCGTCGACGGCGTGGCGGGGGAGAGCCTGCTGCTGGACACCGACGAGCCGTGGGGCCCCGACGCGCTGGAGGGCCGGCTCGTGCTGGAGACCGCCGGCGGGTCGGTCGAGCTGGTCGACGGCCAGCCGGCGCCGCCGTGCGTGGAGTTCAGCCGGTTCTGCCTCGGCCGCGGGCCGGGTGGACCCGACGACGAGGAGCTGGCAGCGACCCTGGACGCCCTCGACCGGGGTGCGCGCGGCTTCTACGCGACGCCGACCGGTCCCGGCCGGGTGGAGCTCGGCGCCCGGCTGCTGCGCGGCTGAGCCGCGGCGGGTCGGCCGGGGGGCCCGGACCGGCGGGGATAGGCTCGCCGCCGTTCCCACCCCCCTGAGCAGCTGGAGACCCGTGCCCTCCATCGAGGCCGTCGGCGCCCGCGAGATCCTGGACTCGCGCGGCAACCCCACCGTCGAGGTCGAGGTCGCCCTCGACGACGGCACGCTGTCGCGCGCGGCCGTGCCGAGCGGCGCCAGCACCGGGGCGTACGAGGCGGTGGAGCTCCGCGACGGCGACGACAGCCGCTACGGCGGCAAGGGCGTCGGCCAGGCCGTCGACGCCGTGCTCGACACGATCGGCCCGGAGCTGCTCGGCATCGAGGCCAGCGAGCAGCGCATCGTCGACCAGGTCCTGCTCGACCTCGACGGCACGCCGGACAAGAGCCGGCTCGGCGCCAACGCGATCCTCGGCGTCAGCCTCGCCGTCGCCCGCGCCGCCGCCGACTCCAGCGGACTGCCGCTGTTCCGCTACGTCGGCGGGCCCAACGCGCACCTGCTGCCGGTGCCGATGCTGAACATCCTCAACGGAGGAGCGCACGCCGACACCAACGTCGACGTCCAGGAGTTCATGATCGCGCCGATCGGCGCGGCGAGCTTCTCCGAGGCGCTGCGCTGGGGCGCCGAGACCTACCACGCCCTCAAGAAGGTGCTCAAGGGCCGCGGCCTGGCGACCGGCGTCGGCGACGAGGGCGGCTACGCCCCCGACCTGCCGAGCAACCGCGACGCCCTCGACCTCATCCTCGAGGCGATCACCGCAGCGGGCTTCACCCCGGGCCGCGACATCGCGCTCGCCCTCGACGTCGCCGCCACGGAGTTCCTGGGCGACGACGGCTACCGCTTCGAGGGCGGGCTGAAGACCGCTGACGAGATGACCGACTACTACGCCGGTCTGCTCGACGCCTACCCGATGGTCTCCATCGAGGACCCGCTGGGCGAGAGCGACTGGGAGGGCTGGGAGCGCCTCACCGCCGCGCTCGGGAGCCGCGTCCAGATCGTGGGCGACGACCTGTTCGTCACCAACCCGACCCGGCTCGCCGACGGCATCGGCCGAGGCACCGCCAACGCGCTCCTGGTCAAGGTCAACCAGATCGGCACGCTCACCGAGACCCTCGACGCGGTCGACCTGGCGCACCGCAGCGGCTTCCGCTGCATGATGAGCCACCGCTCCGGCGAGACCGAGGACACGACCATCGCCGACCTCGCGGTCGCCGTGAACTGCGGCCAGATCAAGTCCGGCGCCCCCGCCCGGTCCGAGCGGGTGGCGAAGTACAACCAGCTCCTCCGCATCGAGGAGGAGCTCGACGACGCCGCGCGCTACGCCGGCCGGACCGCGTTCCCGCGCTTCTCGGGGGCCTAGTCCTCCATGAGCACGCCCCGCCGCCCGACCGCGGGCCGTCGGTCCGCGCGGCCGGGGGCGCGGCCGGCCCGCACCACCACCCGCGGCTCGACGGCGCGCACCCGCGCAGCGGCGGAGGTCCCGTCCGAGGCACCCGTCGTGGCCGGCCGCCGGGCCAGGCGGGGCGCTGACGGCCCGCGCCGCAGCCCGCTGACGCCGCGCGCCGCGGTGCTGGCCCTGCTCGTCGTGGGGCTGCTGGTGAGCGCGGCGCTCCCGCTGCGGGAGTACCTCTCGCAGCGGTCGGAGATCGCGGCCCTGGAGTCCGAGCAGGCCGACGCCCGCACGCGCGTCGCCGAGCTCGAGGCTGAGAAGGAGCGGCTGCAGGACCCGGCGCACATCGCCGCCGAGGCCCGGCGCCGCCTGCACTTCGTGCTCCCGGGCGAGACGGCGTACGTCGTCCTGGCGCCGGAGGAGACGGCCGTCGAGGCCGAGGGGGAAGGGCCGGCCGGGGCCGACGCGCCCTGGTACTCGCAGGTCTGGGGCAGCGTCCAGGAGGCCGACCGGCCCTCGCCCGACGCGCCGTGACCGCACCCGACCCGCGCGACGTCACCGCGGTCGGGCTGCAGCTCGGCCGCACCCCGCGCGCGATGACGGGGGTGGCGCACCGCTGTCCCTGCTCGCTGCCGGACGTCGTCGAGACCAAGCCGCGGCTGGACGACGGCACGCCCTTCCCGACGCTGTACTACCTGACGTGCCCGCGGCTGGCGTCGGCCATCGGCACGCTCGAGGCGGACGGGCTCATGAAGGAGCAGACCGCGCGCCTGGCCGAGGACCCCGAGCTGCGGGCGCGCTACGAGGCGGCCGCGGAGGACTACGTCTCGCGGCGTGACCGGCTCGAGGTCCTGGAGGGCGTACCGGCTCAGGGCGGCATGCCGGTGCGGGTGAAGTGCCTGCACGTGCTCGTCGCGCACAGCCTCGCCGTCGGCGAGGGCGTGAACCCGTTCGGTGACGAGGCGCTCGAGCGGCTGCCGGAGTGGTGGGCGAAGGGTCCGTGCGTGGACCCGGACGACCCTGACGCGGTGCCGGGCAAGAGGACGCGCTCGTCGTGAGGGTCGCCGCGATCGACTGCGGGACCAACTCCGTCCGCCTGCTGGTCGCCGACGTCGACGGCGCGGTCAAGGCCGACGTCCACCGCGAGATGCGTGTCGTCCGCCTCGGCCAAGGGGTCGACCGGACGGGGGAGCTGGCGCCGGAGGCCCTCGAGCGCACGCGCGTCGCGCTGGTCGACTACGCCGCCACCTGCCGCGATCTCGCGGTCGAGAAGACCCGCATGGTCGCGACGAGCGCGACGCGAGATGCCAGCAACCGGAGCCTGTTCCAGGCGATGGTGGTCGACGTCCTCGGCGTCGAGCCGGAGGTCATCAGCGGCGACGAGGAGGCCGCGCTGTCCTTCGACGGCGCCACCCGCGGGCTCGACCCGGCAGAGGGCCCCTTCCTGGTGATGGACATCGGCGGCGGCTCCACCGAGCTGGTGCTCGGGACGACCGCGGTCGAGGCCGCGCGGTCGGTCGACGTCGGTTGCGTGCGCCTCACCGAGCGCCACCTGGCCGACGACCCGCCGACCCGCGAGCAGGTGCAGGGGGCGACGGCCGACGTCGACGACGCGCTGGTGCTGGTCCGGCAGGTCGTCCCCGTCGAGCAGGCGCGCACCGCCATCGGCCTGGCCGGGTCCGTGACCACGGTGGCGGCGCTCGCGCTGGAGCTGCCGGCGTACGACGCGACCCGCATCCACCTGTCCCGCATACCGGCGGCCGACGTGCGCGCCGTCAGCGACCGGCTGCTCGAGCTGACCCGCGAGCAGCGCGCGGCGCTGCCGGTCATGCACCCGGGCAGGGTCGACGTCATCGGCGCGGGCGCCCTGGTGCTCGCCGTGCTCGTCGACCGGCTGGGCCTGGACGAGGTCCTCGTGAGCGAGTCCGACATCCTCGACGGGATCGCCTGGAGCGTGCCGGCGTCGTGATCGCCCCCGGCTCCGGCCACCCGCGCGACCGCGCCACCCCCGAGACCCCGGTCGCACGCACCCCGGCGCAGGTGGCGCGGCTGGCCGCGAGCGCCGGCTCGGTGGACGAGATCGATGCGCGGTCGTCGGTCTGCCGGGCCTGCCCCCGGCTGGTCGCCTGGCGGGAGGAGGTGGCCGAGGTCAAGCGGGCCTCCTTCGCGACGGAGGAGTACTGGGGACGGCCGGTCACCGGCTGGGGGCCGTCAGACGCGCGGCTGGCCGTGGTGGGGCTGGCGCCGGCCGCCCACGGCGGGAACCGGACCGGTCGCATCTTCACCGGCGACCGCAGCGGCGACTGGCTGTTCGCCGCCCTCCACCGCGCCGGGCTCGCGACGCAGCCCACGTCGGTCTCCGCGGACGACGGGCAGTCGCTGGTGGACCTGCGGATCACGCTGCCGGTCCGGTGCGCCCCGCCGGCCAACAAGCCGACGCCGGCCGAGCGCGACGCCTGCGCGCCCTGGCTGTCGGCCGAGTGGCGGCTGCTCCAGCCCACCGTCCGGGCGGTGGTGGTGCTCGGCGGCTACGGGTGGGCGGCGCTGTGGCCGACGCTGCGCGGGGCGGGCGAGGCGGTCCCGTCGCCGCGGCCGACGTTCGCGCACGGAGCAGAGGTCGTGCTGCCGAGCGGGCTAGCGGTGCTGGGCTGCTTCCACGTGAGCCAGCAGAACACCTTCACCGGACGGCTCACCGAGCCGATGCTCGACGCCGTCCTCGCCCGGGCGAAGGAGCTCGCCGGCGTCGGCTGATCGGCCGCTCTGGAGGGGCTCCGGGTGTGGGATTCGCCCTCAGGGGGCATCGAGACCGCTGAGGTTCCCGGCCACGCGTGGTGCGTCGACCCTCTGGAGTGGCGTCTGGATGGGCCGATCGGGTGAATCTCGAGGGGTTCTTGTGACTGTTGTCCCGCAATGCCGGAAAGCGTCGCTAGCCAATTCTCTTGAGCGCCCTTATGGTCCTCATCACTAGCCCGGATGGAGCATCCGGCAGGGGACCAGGTGGGGGTGACTTCCAATGCGTGGACACAGCTGGAAGTAGATCCTCACCGCCCGACGAGGGCGTTGACCCAGCCTCCAGGGGCTGGGACTGGGTGGTTCAGCACCTAGTCCCAGCCCCTGGATCCATTTCCGAGCCAAGGAAAGCGGCGCACCGCCCGCCCATCTGCGCGACGCGCGACCACGTCGAAGGCCGCGCGCAGCGTTCGCGCTAGAGCCGCGGAGCCAGCTCGCGGCGACGCAGCCAGGCGGCCACGTCCAGTGCCGCCATCGGCCGCGCGTGCAGGTAGCCCTGCACCTCGTCCACGCCGAGCGCGCGCAGGATCCCCTGCTGGTCCTCCTGCTCGACCCCCTCGGCGACGACCCGCAGTCCCAGGGTGTGCGCGATGTCGACGACAGCGCGGACGACGGCCCGGTCGGCCGGGTCGTGCGACAGGCCGTCGACGAAGCCCTTGTCGATCTTCACCTCGTCGACGGGCAGGCCCTTGAGGTAGGTGAGGGACGAGTAGCCCGTCCCGAAGTCGTCCACCGACAGCTTGACGCCGAGCTCGCGCAGCTCGCCCATGCGGGTGGCCGCCAGCTGCGGGTCGGACACCACGACGCCCTCGGTGAGCTCGAGCGTCAGCAGGTCAGGAGCGATGCCGACCGAGGTCAGGATCGCGGCCACCTCGGTGACGAAGGCGGGGTCCAGCACCGTGTCGGCGCTGACGTTGACGGCGACACCCACGCGCCCGGCCCGGCGCTGCCAGCCCTTGCAGGCCGTGAGGCTCTGCCGCAGCACGGTGGCCGTCAGCGGGCCCATGAGCCCGGAGGCCTCGGCCAGCGGGACGAACTCGTCCGGACCGATGGACCCCAGGGCCGGGTGGGTCCAGCGGGCCAGCGCTTCCACGCCGCTGACCTGGCCGCTGGAGGTCTCCACCTTGGGCTGGTACGCGACGCCGATCGCTCCGCTGGCGAGGGCCTCGCGCAGCGCGGTGACGACGGCCAGGCGCCGCTGGCCCTGCACCTCGTAGGCCGGCTCCCAGAGCACCGGGCCGCCGTGCGCGTGCCGGGCGCTGTACATCGCTGTCTCGGCGCGCCGGATGAGCGTGGCGGCGTCGTCGCCGTGCTCCGGAGCGCGCACGACGCCGACCGACAGGCGCACGTGCGTGCCCACCGGCCCGATCTGCGCGCTCCCCTCGACCTGGGCCCGGAGCCCGAGGCCGAACATCTCGGCGTCTCCGCCTGCGGCCGAGGACGAGATGGCGACGGCGAAGCGGCCGCCGCCGATGCGCCCGACCAGCGCGTGGCTGTTGGAGAGCAGGAGCCGTCGCGTGACCTCGACCAGCAGCTCGTCACCCACCTGGTGCCCCAGGGTGTCGTTCACCTCGCGGAACGAGTCCACGGCCACGGCGGCGAGGACGACCCCGTCGGCGTGCGTGAGCAGCAGGTGCTCCAGGCGCCGCGTCGTCTCGGTCAGGTTCGGCAGACCGGTGAGCGAGTCAGCGGTGGCTGCCCGCTCCAGGTCGGCGTGCAGGCGGCCGCGCTCCAGGGCCGTCGAGAGCTCCGCGCCCACCGTCTCGAGGACCCGGAGGTCGCCCATCTCGAAGCCGCGGGCGTTGCCCAGGCGCTCCGTCGCCGTGAGGATGCCGACCAGGCCGCTGCTCGCCATGAGAGGGGTCGCCATGGTGTCCTCGGATCCGCCACGGCGGCGGCTGCGCAGGGCTGAGGTGCCTGTGGAGGCGACCTGCCGGCCCAGCGGGGGGGCTTCGTCCACGGTCCTGACGGGGTCCTTGCCCTCTGCCACCACCAGGTGGCACCAGCGATCCTGGTCTGGGGCAGCCAGGTCCAGTCGCTCGGCGTGCAGCAGCAGGCGCACCCGCTCGAGGATCGTCGGAGCGTCGAGGGAGTTGATGGTCAGCGGCCCCAGGTCCTTCACGAACGCGTAGAGCTGCTCGGTCGCCCGTTGCTGAGCGACGACCTTGCGGTGTGCTCGGTAGCCGAGCGCCAGCCCTCCCGCCAGGGCCAGCATGACCAGGATGGTCGTCGGCTCCTCGCGCACGGCGTTGATCGCCACGACGGCGAGGCCGGTGAAGAGCAGGCTGACGGGTGCAGTGATGGCGATCGTCCGTGCGGCGCCGCTCAGGGGCGCTGGAACGCCGATGGCGCGCCAGATGGCCGTGAGTACCAGCGCACCGAGGATGTCGCCGGCGAGGATCCCGAGGTACAGCGCCAACCACATGGCTGGGCCGCTGTCGGCGTTCGTCACGAGCCCGACCGCGAACGCGGCTGCGCCGACCTCGAAGCTGGCCGCAGCCAGGTTGAACAGGGCCTTCTGCGGTGGCTGCCGGTCCAGCAGGGTGTAGATCAGCGCCGCGGACAGTCGCGCTGCAAGGTGGACCATCGGTGCTACGGCCTGGACTCCCAGTGCCAGCGGCAGCTGCACCAGCGTGACGCTGTTCGACTCGCGCCGGAACTCGAAGTCGAGGGAGTACCGGTGCGCCAGCAGGTACACGACGACGAGGCCGACGAACAGCAGGAGGGTCGGCAGGCCCACGTCGAAGGCGGCAGGCGCAGCCAGCGCGCACAGCGCGACACCGAGCAGGAGGTAGGCAAGGGAGATGAGGGCCGCGACGCCGGGGCGACCGTGGACCGACTCCTCCTGGCCTGTGCTCATCCCGACACCGATCGGCCCAAGATCACCCTCCCTTGAGTCTTCGCGGGCAACACGGGCGCCAGAAGCAGACACAGGGCGGCAACAACTGCTATGGGGACGCGCGAGTCGGTGACCTCGGCGAGCGCTCCGGCGCTGAGCAGCACGACGCCCTGCAGGACCATGAGCAAGGTCCCGGCGACGCCGAAGGCGCGACCGCGCAGGTGGGGTGGCACGGCTTGCACGTAGGCGGAGTTGGCCACGATCTGCAAGCAGTTCCCGCAGCCGGCCAGCACCCAGAGGACGACGATGACCGGCAGGTTGTCGACGAAGGGCGTCGCCAGGAGGGGGACGCAGCTCATGGCGACGAGGAGCGGGAACAGAGGCTCGCGTCGGTGCGACGGCAGCCGCAGCAGCGCCCACGAGCCGATGAGGAAGCCGGCCGGCACCGCCGCAGTGAGGATCCCCGCGGCCAGCGGCCCGCCACCGCGCTCGTCGGCGATCGTCACGGCGAGCCCCTCGGCGGCGATGACCGACGCGGCGCTCAGCAGCCCCCAGCTCAGCAGCACCCGCAGCCGGCGGCTGCTCCTGACGAGACGCAGCCCAGCTGCAGCCTCCTGCAGCGCACCGCCCGGGACTCCGGTCGTCTCGAGGATCCGCTCGCGGACGAAGGCGAGGAGCAGCAGCGCGGACAGGGCGAAGGTCGCCGCGTCGAGCAGCAGCGCCACCTCGACGCCCAGCAGCGCGACGAGCGCGCCGCCGGCGATGAAGCCGCCCACCTGCCCCGCCTGCCCGACGGCGTTGCTGAGCGCGTTGGCCACGACGTACGGCTCCCCGTCGAGCACGTCCGCCAGCAGGGCGCTGCGCGCGGCCTCCGCCGGGGGTGACAGCAGTCCCACCACGATGAGCACGGCGAAGACCACCCAGAGCGAGAGCCCGGGCACGGCCAGGGCTGCGACCAGCGCCATCCGGGCGACGTCGCAGAGCACCATGATCCGGCGACGCGGGTAGCGGTCCGGCAGCGCGGACAGCAGCGGTCCTCCGACCAGCCAGGTGAGGTAGGAGCAGGCGTACGTCGCTGAGGCGGCGAACGGCGATCCCGACCTCTCGAGCACGAGCAGCGCGACGGCGATGCGGGCGACCTGGTCGCCGAGGGTGCTCATGCCGTCGGAGACCAGCAGCGCCCGGAACTCGCGCACGGCGAGGACCTCGCGGTACGTCACGCGAGCGTCACCGGCCGGAGTCACGGCTGCAGTGTGTCGGATGAGACGCCTGTCAACCAGCAGGTCCGCAAAGGAAGATGGTCTTACTTGCCCCGGCGCGTGCCCGGATGGGCGATGTCAAGACCGCCGGTGCACGCTGTGGAAGGTGGGGAAGGCGCGGGTCCGACACCGGATCGGCCTCAGCATCTTCCACGTGCCGCAGCGAGGTGAGCGCCCTAGCGGCGCCAGTGACGACGTTCTTGGGGCTGCCGTGCCGGGCGCGCGCCACATGCGCGACCTCCTGCTCAAGATCGGCCTCGTGGCGTGCGGTGGCAACTACGAGAGCGTTCGTCAGCGGCTGCTCGGGCTGGGTCTGCTGGACGACCGCTTCTGCTCTCGACCCTCTCGGCGAGCCGGGCGGGACGGCATCACCGACCAGGCGCTGCTCCTCGCCCTGGACGCCAGCTCGTCAAGAGCAGACCTCCTCCGGAGCCTCGGGCTGCCGACCGACAGTCGGTCGTACGCGTGGCTGAAGCACCGACTCGTCGCGTTGGGCGAGCCCTTCGACACCCTCAACGGACAGGGATGGGCAGCCGGCCGCGTGAGGGGGCCGAAACGGCCCCTTTCGCAGCTGCTCGTCGAGGGTCGCCTGGTGAGCTCGGTGTTCCTCAAGAAGCGGCTGGTAGCCGAAGGCGTTCTGCCCTGGCAGTGCGCGCTCTGCTCCTTGACGGAGTGGTCGGGCGAGCCCGTTCCTCTCGAGCTCGACCACGTCAGCGGTGACAGGTACGACAACCGGCTGGAGAACCTGCGCTTGCTCTGCCCCAACTGCCATGCGCTGACGCCGACCTACCGGGGCCGCAACATCGGGAAGGGGCGGCTGCTACCTCGCCCGGACTAGGGTCGGACCGGCAGCGCCCGGGTGGTGGAACGGCATACACGGAAGGCTTAAACCCTTCTGCCCGACAGGGATTGCGGGTTCGACTCCCGCTCCGGGCACCTCGCCCGGCGCCCTGTGGATCCCCGGGCACATCTCGTCGTGCCCGTACGTTGTACTCAGCGCACGGCCCCGCCCGAGGGTCGCGCAGAGGAGAACGACACCCAGATGCGCAGCATGGAGTCCAACAACCCCGTCTTCGCGCGCAGCGAGCCGCTTGCGCGCAGCCTCTCGCAGGGCGTCGGCTTCCACCCCGCACCGTCCGCGGAGGACGTCGAGAGCCTCTACCGCACTCCGCAGCGGATGACGATGGACGACGTCGTCGTCAAGACCGGCATCCTGCTGGCGATCGTCGTGGGTGTCGGTGCCGCCTCGTGGTACCTCGGGGTCGGCATCGGGGTCGCGATGATCGCGGCCCTGGCCGGCTTCGCGCTCGCCATGGTCAACATCTTCAAGAAGAAGGTCAGCCCGCCGCTGATCATGGCGTACGCGGTGGCGCAGGGCGTGTTCCTCGGGGTCATCAGCGCCAGCTACGAGGGCGCCTACCGCGGCATCGTCGTCCAGGCCATCGTCGGCACGGCCGCGGTCTTCGCCGCCGTGCTGTTCGGCTACAAGAGCGGCCGCCTGCGCGCGACCCCGAAGTTCACCAAGGTCGTCACCTTCGGCCTGGTCGGCATGGTCGCCGTCCTCATGCTCAACCTGCTCGTCGGCGCGTTCACCACGCGGTGACCCGCTCGGCATCAGCGGTGGCAACACCGGCCTGTCGATCCTGTTCACCCTGGGCCTGATCACCTTCGGTGCGCTGACCTTCGTGCTCGACTTCGACCAGGCCGACCGCATGGTCGCCGCCGGTGTCGCGGAGGAGGAGTCCTGGCGGGTCGGCTTCGGCCTCGTCGTCGGACTGATCTTCCTCTACCTCAACATCCTGCGGCTGCTCGCCTACCTGCAGAGCAGCGACTAGTCGCACGCGCTGGTCCAGCGGGCCGTCATCCTCAGGGGTGGCGGCCCGCCGCCGTTCCCGGCGGTCCGTAGCCTGCGGGGGTGCCGGACGACCCGCTGGACCTGCTCCGCCGCGAGAGCCGCTCGCTCGTGCAGCGACTGCGGCTCTGGACGCCGGCGAGGTACGCCGCGGCCGCGCCGCCGCACGGCACCCGCGGCGACCTGGTGCACCACCTCGTGCAGTCGCTGGCAGATGCTGCCGCCGACGCCGAGGGAGCGCCCCGGCGTGCCGTGCCGCGGCTGGACACCGACCTCGCGCTGGCCGACCAGCTCGCGGTGGTGTCCGACGACCTCGTCCGGGCCGGTCCGTCGGCGGAGGTGGCGCGCGAGGCCACCGCGCACGTGCTGCGCCACCGCCGCGACCTGCTCGGCGAGGACGTCCCACCGGGTCTGGCGGAGGCGCTCGAGATCAGGTAGCGCCCAGCACAGAGGCCGGCCCCCTTGCGGGGAGCCGGCCTCTCGTACGAGCAGGTGCGACTAGCTCAGGCGCTCGACCACCATGGCCATGCCCATGCCGCCGCCGACGCACATGGACTCGACGCCCCACGTCTTGTCGGCCGTCTGCAGGCCGTTGAGCAGCGTGCCGGTGATGCGCGCGCCGGTGGAGCCGAACGGGTGGCCCAGCGCGATCGCGCCGCCGTTGACGTTGAGCTTGTCGAGCGGGATGCCCACCTCCTTGTAGGAGGGGATGACCTGCGCGGCGAAGGCCTCGTTGATCTCGAACAGGTCGATGTCGTCGACGCTCTTGCCGGCCAGTGCCAGCGCCTTCTTGATCGCCTCGACCGGGCCGAGGCCCATGATCTCCGGAGACAGGCCGGTGACCGAGGTGGAGACGATGCGGGCCAGCGGGGTGAGGCCCAGCTCCTCGGCCTTCGTGTCGCTCATGACGATGACCGCGGACGCGCCGTCGTTCAGCGGGCAGGCGTTGCCGGCCGTGATGAGGCCGTTCGGACGGAAGACCGGCTTGAGCCCGGACAGAGCCTCGACCGTGGTGCCGGCGCGCGGGCCGTCGTCGGTGCTGACGACGGTGCCGTCGGGCGTGGTCACCGGGGTGATCTCGCGCTCGAAGAAGCCGTTGGCGATGGCCTTCTCGGCCAGGTTCTGCGAGCGGGTCGCGAACTCGTCCATCTCCTGGCGGCTGACGCCCTTGATCCGGGCGACGTTCTCGGCGGTCTCGCCCATGGCGATGTAGACGTCGGGGAGCGTGCCGTCCTGGCGGGGGTCGCTCCAGTCCTCGGCGCCGCCGGCCTGGCGCTCGGCCGTGCGCGCCTGCGCCTCGGCGAAGACCGGGTTGGTGAGCTCCTGGCCCGGGATCATGTCGCTGTTGCCCTTGACGAAGCGGCTGACCGTCTCGACGCCGGCGGAGATGAAGACGTCGCCCTCGCCGGCGCGGATCGCGTGCAGCGCCATGCGGGTGGTCTGCAGCGAGGAGGAGCAGTACCGGGTGATCGTCGTGCCGGGCAGGTGGTCGAAGCCCAGCAGGGTCGCGACGACGCGGCCCATGTTCATGCCCTGCTCGCCGCCGGGCAGGCCGCAGCCGAGCATGAGGTCGTCGATGTCGCGCGGGTCCAGCGACGGCACCTTGTCGAGCGCGGCCTTGACGATGGTGGCGGCCAGGTCGTCCGGGCGGACGTCCTTGAGGGAGCCCTTGAAGGCGCGGCCGATGGGCGAGCGGGCGGTCGCGACGATGACGGCTTCGGGCACGGGAGGCTCCTCGGGGTGGGGACGGGCTTGCCGACGAGCGTACGACCGGTACCGAACGGCGTTCTAGCCGGCTGGGTCGTCCTCGAGCTCGGCGGGGTCGGTGGGTCCCTCGGGGGCTCCGCGACCCACCAGCGGCAGCCGGCGGCGCAGCCGGGCCAGCCGCCCGCCGCCCGCTCTCGTCCTCCGGCATCGGGTCGACCTCGACGCCGGGCTCGCGGGCGGCGACCCGGGCAGCGAGCTGCACGTCCTGGACGGAGTCGCTGATCGGCACGCTGACCGGGATGTCGACGCCCAGGCTCTCGAGCAGCGCTCGGCAGCATCGCGTCGACGATCCGGCGGTAGCCGTCGGCCGACGGGTGGAAGCGGTCGGCGCTCCACAGGTGCGGGTGGGCGTGGAAGTCGTCGGAGAGCAGGTCGCCGAGGGAGACGGCGATACCGCCCGCGTCGACGGTCGCGACGGTCTGCGCGGCCGCCAGCTTCCGGCTCCACACCGCCGCGACGGTGCGCAGCGGCTGCATGACCGGCTTGACGGACCCCAGGTCAGGGCAGGTGCCGACCACGACCCGCGCGCCCGAGCGGCGGAGCGTCGCGACCGCGCGGGACAGCTCGCGCGCCGAGGTGGCGATCGGCACGCGGTGCGTGACGTCGTTGGCGCCGATGACGATGACCGCGATGTCGACCGGGCGCCGCAGCGCCTTGGCGACCTGCACCTCGAGGTCGGCTGAGCGCGCGCCCACGACGGCCAGCACCTCGAGGTCGACCCGCCGGTGCAGGTCGCGGGCGATCCCGCCGGCGAGCAGCGCGCCCGGTGTCTGGTCGGCACTGTCGCAGCCCAGGCCCGCTGCAGCGGAGTCGCCCAGCACGACCAGGTGGACCGGCTCGTCGCCGCGCTTGCCCCGGCCGTACGACCCGGCGGCCAGCGGGGCCTTCGTCGTCGGCACGCCGATCGTGCGGCGGGCCAGCTTGGCCTCGGTCGCGAGCACCGCGTAGGTCAGGCCGAGTGCGCCCGCGAAGCCGCCGCCGCCGTACGCCGTCTTGACCGCGACGTAGCGCGCACGCCGACCGGGCCGCGGAACCGCCGGCGCCCTCATGAGCTCCGCCCGGCGAGGAAGGCGCGCACGGCGGCTTGCGCCCCGGTCGAGACGTGGGGGCCGTGGGTGAAGCCGGCGACGGAGAAGTCGAGCTCGCCGAGCCGTGCCGCCGAGGTGCGCGACAGCGTGACGTCGGTGCACGCCGAGGCGGGCGACCAGCGCAGCCCGCGCACGTTGAAGATCGCGTCACCGGTGACGAGCACCCCGCTGGAGGGGTGCAGGAACGAGCAGTGGCCCGGCGTGTGGCCAGGGGTGTGCACGACCACGATCCCGCCGGCGACCGGCAGCTCGGCGCCGTCCACGAACGTCTCCATCTCGGCCACGGGCGCGAAGCCGGTCGCCCGTCCGGGCACCCGCGCCAGCAGCCGCCCACCGCGGGTGGACCGGTCGACCGCGGGCATCCGGCCCTCGCGGACGTAGACGGCCTCGCGCTCGTGGGTGTGCACCGGGGCCCCGGTCGCCGCCTGCACCTCGGCCAGCCCGCCGGCGTGGTCGCCGTGGGCGTGGCTGAGCAGCAGGTGGGTGACGTCGCCGGGCGCCTTGCCGAGCGAGGCGAGCGCGGCGAGCAGCGCCTTGGGCGCCCGCTTGGTGCCCGCGTCGACCAGGACGAGGGAGCCGTCGGAGCCCGCGACGAGGTAGCTGTTGATGACGTCCGCCGGGGCCGTCGGGATGCGCCAGACGCCGTCGGCGACCTGCACCGCGGTCATGGCCGTCCTCCCTCGTCCGGGCTACCGACCGGTAGCCCGCCCCGTCGACCCTAGTCCGGTCACCTGCGCCGACAGCCGGCCCGGTCGCCGTACGCTGGCCGCTGGGCGGCCTGTGGACGACGGGGTCCCGCGGCGCCCGTCCGACCCGGAGGTCCCGGCCCGTGCAGGTCACCGACCACGTCATCGACCTCGTCGGCGGCACGCCGCTGGTGCGGCTGAGCCGCGTCACCGAGGGGCTGTCCGCCCAGGTGCTCGCCAAGGTGGAGTACTTCAACCCGGGCGGCTCGGTCAAGGACCGCATCGCGCTGGCGATGGTCGAGGACGCCGAGCGCTCCGGAGCGCTCCAGCCCGGCGGCGTCATCGTCGAGCCGACCTCCGGCAACACCGGGGTGGGCCTCGCGCTGGTGGCGCAGAAGAAGGGCTACACCTGCGTCTTCGTCTGCCCAGACAAGGTCGCGAAGGACAAGATCGACGTGCTGCGGGCGTACGGCGCCCGTGTCGAGGTCTGCCCGACCGCCGTCGACCCGGACGACCCGCGGTCCTACTACTCCGTCAGCGACCGGCTGGCCCGCGAGATCCCCGGCGCGTGGAAGCCCGACCAGTACGCCAACCCGAACAACCCGCGGGCCCACTACGAGAGCACCGGACCCGAGGTCTGGGAGCAGACCGACGGGCGCGTCACGCACTTCGTGGCCGGCGCCGGCACGGGCGGCACGCTCGGTGGCGTCGGGCGCTACCTCAAGGAGGTCAGCGACGGGCGGGTGAAGGTGTACGGCGCCGACCCCGTCGGGTCGGTCTACTCCGGTGGCGACGGCCGGCCGTACCTGATCGAGGGCGTCGGCGAGGACTTCTGGCCGAGCACGTACGACCCGTCGGTCCCGGACGGGATCCTCGCGGTGTCGGACCGCGACGCCTTCGCGATGACGCGGAGGCTGGCCCGTGAGGAGGGGCTGCTCGTGGGCGGCTCCTGCGGCATGGCCGTCGTCGCCGCGCTGCGCGTCGCGCAGGACCTCGGACCGGACGACGTGGTGGTCGTGCTGCTGCCGGACGGCGGTCGCGGCTACCTGTCCAAGATCTTCAACGACGACTGGATGGCCGACTACGGCTTCCTGCACGCGGACGCCGGCACGACGACGGTCGCCGACGTCATGGCCGCCAAGCGCTCCGACGGTCCGCTGCCGTCCTTCGTGCACACCCACCCGACCGAGACGGTCCGCGAGGCGATCGACATCCTGCGCGAGTACGGCGTCTCGCAGATGCCCGTCGTGCGTGCCGAGCCGCCCGTGATGACGGCCGAGATCGTCGGCGCGGTGCACGACCGCGACCTGCTCGACGCGCTGTTCACGGGCCGGGCCCAGCTGGCCGACCGGCTGGCCGATCACATGGCGCCGCCGCTGCCGATGGTCGGTGCGGGCGAGCCGGTGCACGCGGCGATGGTCGCGCTGGAGAAGGCCGACGCCGCGGTGGTCGTGGCCGACGGCCGCCCCACCGGGGTCCTGACCCGCCAGGACGTCCTGGCCTTCTTGAGCGAGTAGCCAGCCTCAGCGAGCAGTCAGCCGGGGATCAGCGGGTCGCCCCCAGGCGGGCGACGACGGCCGTGTGCGGCACGGTCAGCGCGAGCAGCGCCACGAGCAGACCGCCGGTGACGCCGACGACGAGCGCGAGGGCTGCCGTGCCGACCAGCGCGACCGCGCTCGGCAGCGCGGCCGCGCGGGCGAAGCGGACGAGCCCGGCGCGGCGGTGACCGGTCGGCGTGCGGGTCGAGCGCGACCAGGCGGGCGGTGTGCCGGACGGCGTGCCAGCCGGCGAACCACGCTGCGAACGCCGCCAGCGGCGGCAGCACCGCCGCGACGGCCACGACGAGCAGGAGCTCGGCGCCTCGGCGGCGGTCCCGCCTGGCGGTCAGCAGACCGGCGGCCACGAGGACCGCCGTCAGCCCCAGCAGCCCGGCGCGCACGGGGGAGTCGAGCAGCACGCCGGCCAGGCCGGGGTCGAGCCCGTCGAGCAGCGGGCGGACGTCGGCGGGACGCAGGACCAGCGGGAGCGCCACGACGGCGACGCCCGCCGCAGCGCCGGCGGTCCACTCCGGGCGGGCGCCGCGCAGGCGCGCCCAGCCGACCTCGCCCTCGGCGAAGTGGGCGGCGGCCAGGGCGAGCAGCACCAGCAGGGCCGGCAGCGGTGCGAGCAGCGCCACTCCCACCGCGGCGACGGCCGCCAGCGCGTAGCCGACCACGACACGCAGTCGCGGTCGTACCTCTCCCTGCGCCCAGCCCCAGGCCAGGTGGTCCACGGCGCCGTGCGGCAGGCCGAGCACCGCAGCGGCGACGAGCAGCGCCGGCCCCGCGGCCTGCAGCAGCTCGGGGGCGACCAGCCCCGCGACCAGGGCGGTGAGCAGCACCCCGGTCGACAGCCGGGACGCGCCCCGCAGCAGCGGGTCCGGTGCGGTCGGTGCGGCGCCGGGAGGGGCGCTCGCGAGCAGGGTCACGCGGTGATCGTGCTCCTCGAACCAGGACAGCACCACCCGAAAAGCGGTTCAGACCTTGTTCGAGTTGCGCGATCGGCCGTGCACCCCCACCGTCTGACTCGCCCCGCCCCTGGTCCACCGGCCACTCCGGCCACCGGACCTCGCTCCGGAGCCGGACGCCCGACCGGGCGTCCGCCGCGTCGTGCCCGGTCGGCCCTGCGCCGGCCCACCTCCAGGAGGACTGCGCCGTGATCGTCGCCCAGGGGATCCAGATCCCCGAGCTCTCGTCAGGTCAGTACGAGACCGTCTACAACCTGTTCTCTCTCGCCATCGCCAGCCTGTTCTTCACCGGGCTCTACCTGGTGCTCTCGCAGAAGCGGGTGCTGCCGCGCTACCGCAACGCGCTGATCGTCAGCGCCACGGTCTGCTTCATCGCGACCTACCACTACGTACGGATCTTCGACAACTTCAAGGAGTCCTACGTCACCGAGGCGCAGGGCGGCCAGGGCGTCTACACGCTCACCAACATCCCGTTCAACGAGGGCTACCGGTACGTCGACTGGTTCCTCACCGTGCCGCTGCTGCTCGTCGAGACCATCGCCGTGCTGGCGCTGGCCCGCGCGGTCGCCAAGCCGCTGCTGACCAAGCTCGTCATCGCCTCGGCGCTCATGATCGCGCTCGGCTACCCCGGTGAGATCACGACCGACACCGGCCCGCGCCTGCTCTGGGGCACGCTCTCGACGATCCCGTTCATCTACCTGCTCTACGTGCTGTTCGTCGAGATCAACAAGTCCCTCGACCGGCAGCCGCCGGAGGTCCGCAGCACCGTCGGCAAGCTCCGGATCATGCTGGTCGGTCTGTGGGGCGTCTACCCGATCGCCTACCTCATGCCGGTCCTCGGCTTCGACGGCCCGGACGCCTTCGTGCTCCGGCAGGCCGGCTACTCGATCGCGGACATCCTCGCCAAGGCCGCGTTCGGCCTGGTCATCTACAAGATCGCCCGGATCAAGTCCGTCGTGGACGACCCGGCGTTCGACGACGAGGACGACTCGATCAGCGGCCTCGAGGCCGAGCCGGTGCCCGGTCAGCGCGGTCGCGCCGCCGCGACGACGGCCTGATCCGTCCCTGAGCGCCCGCACCGCCGCCACGTCCCCCGTGGCGGCGGTGCGGGCCCGGGCTCCTACCACCTCGCGCTCGTCACCGGAGAGGTCCCGCCGTGGACTACTGGGTGTTCGACCTGATCTTCCTCGTCCTGCCCGCCGCGCTGCTGCTGCGCGGCCTGCGCCCGCCGCGCGCGCTGCTCGTCGCCACCGCCGCCCTCGCCGGCGTCGCCCTGCTCTGGACCGCGCCGTGGGACGAGCACCTCGTCCGCACCGGCGTCTGGTCGTACGGCCCCGACCGCGTCCTCGCCACGATCGGCAGCGTGCCGGCGGAGGAGTACGCCTTCGTCGTCCTGCTCGTCGTCCTGGTCGCCGCGTGGGGGCTGCGCACGGGGCGGCTGCCGGCGCTGCCCGTCGCGCCCCGCGGCAGCCGGACCTCCGGGGCGCTCGGCTGGCTGGCCGTCGCGCTGGCCGGCGCGGCCGCCGTCGCCGTCGGCGGGCCAGCTGCGCTACCTCGGGCTGCTCCTGGTCTGGGTCGCCCCGCCGCTCGCGCTCCAGCGGGCGGTCGCCGGCGACCTGCTCCGGCCGCGGCTGGCCGACCGGGCGCTGCTCGCGCTGCCGGTGGCGCTGTGGCTGTGCGCGGCCGACCGGCTGGCGCTGGCCGACGGCATCTGGTCGATCGCGCCATCCAGCAGCACCGGGATCCTCGTGCTCGGCCTCCCGCTCGAGGAGGGGCTGTTCTTCCTGCTCACCACCTGGCTGGTCGCCGACGGCCTGGTGCTGGCCACCGACCGCGCCGCCCTCGCCCGGGCCCGCGCGCTGGTCAGGCGGCCCGCGCGGTCCGCTCGCGCCACCAGGCGACCGTCAGCTCCCACGTCCCTTCCAGCGGCGTCGGCTCGACCCCGAACGCCTGCGTGAAGGCGCTGCTGTCCAGCACGTAGGGCGCGGTGAACGAGTGCCGCATCTCCTCGAGCTCTCGCACGAGCGGCACGGCGACGCCCACCGCCCGCAGAAGCGCGTGCGGCACCGACGCGACCGGCACGGGCGGGACGCCCGCCGCGCGGCACAGGCCGTGGACGGCCTCCCGCACGCTCACGGCGGGCGCGGTCGGGACGTGCCAGGCCCGTCCCCACGCCCGCTCCTCGCTGCCCAGGACGGCGAGCGCTGCGCCGACGTCGAGGACCGACGTCCAGCTGTGGGGCACGTCGACGGGCGGGATGACCCGCACCCCGCGCCCGGCCAGCACGCGCGGCACCACCCGCGCGGCCAGGTGCCCGCCGTCCAGGACGCCGGGGCCGACGAAGTCCGAGCCGCGCGCCTCCACCACGCGCAGGTCACCGGCCTCGTGCCGGGCCAGCGCGTCCTCCCACATCTGCTTCCGCACGCGGCCCTTCGCGCCGGTCGGCGTCAGCGGCAGGTCTTCGGTGATCGGTCCGGTCACCCGGCCGTAGGCGTACAGGTTGCCCATGGTCACGAGCACCGCGCCGCTGCCCTCGGCGGCGGTCAGCAGCGCCCTCGCCACCGGCGGCCAGTCCTGCTCCCAGCGGGTGTACGCCGGGTTGGCGCAGTTGTAGAGCGCGGCCGCACCGCGGGCCGCCGACGTGAGGGCGGCCGCATCCGCGGCGTCGAGTGCGTGGTGCTCCACCTGACCGGAAGAGGTCCCGCCCGAGCGCGAGAGCACCCGGACGTCGTGGCCCACGGCGACGAGCCGCTCGGTCAGCGCCGTGCCGACAGGTCCCTTGCCGAGGACGACGTGCAGGCTCATGGTGCCTCCTGATATCAGCGAGAGCGGTGCTCTCGTCTGCGAGCACTGTGCACGCCGCAGGAGGTCGCTGTCAAGAGCACTGCTCTCGACAGCGATCAGCGCTCTCCCTACACTGCGCGCCATGGTCCTGTCCGCCCGTGCCCGGGCCCGCGCCGAGGTCGAGCGCGACATCAAGGCGGTCGCCGCCCGCCACCTGGCCGAGGCCGGTGCCGCCTCGCTGTCGCTGCGGGCCGTCGCCCGCGAGCTGGGGATGGCGTCGTCGGCGCTCTACCGCTACTACCCGAGCCGTGACGCGCTGCTGACCGCGCTGATCGTCGACGCCTACGACGCGATCGGGAGCGCCGCCGAGCAGGCCGACGACCCGGGGGTCGAGCCGGGGGCGCGCTGGGCCGGTGTCTGCAGGGCGGTGCGGACGTGGGCCAAGGCCCACCCGCACGAGTGGGCGCTCGTCCACGGGACGCCGGTGCCCGGCTACGCCGCCCCGCAGGACACGATCGCGGCCGCCACGCGCCTGGCCCGCGTCATGGCCACGATCGTCGTGGCGGCGGTGGACGACGGGTCCCTGCGACTCCCCCGCCGACCCCTGCCGGGCCCGCGCCTGGTCACCGACGCCGTGCTGGAGGTGGTCGAACGGGAGCCCGGGCCGCCGTACGACGACCTGCTCGAGCGCTCGGTGGTCCTGCTCGCCGGCCTGGTGGGGACGGTGTCGTACGAGCTGTTCGGCCACACCCGTGGCACCTTCACCGACGACGACGCGTGGTTCGACATCGCCATGGCCGTCCTCGCCGAGGGCGTGGGGCTGGACCTGCCGCTGGGCTGACCAGCGCCGTAACGTGCTGGGCATGGACGACCGCGAGCAGACCGCCGCCCACATCGCCGCCGCCGGCAGCGCCGACTTCGGCTCCGAGGTGCACGGCGACACGACGGCCGACCGCTGGGCCGGCGGCGGCTACGGCTTCGAGACCCTCGCGATCCACGCCGGTCAGGACCCCGACCCGACGACGGGCGCCGTCGTCGTGCCGATCTACCAGACCTCCACCTACGTGCAGTCCGAGGTCGGCCAGCACAAGGGGTACGAGTACAGCCGCAGCGGCAACCCGACCCGCACCGCGCTGGAGACCTGCCTGGCGGCCCTCGAGGGGGGCCGCACCGGGCTGGCCTTCGCCAGCGGACTGGCCGCCGAGGACTGCCTGCTCCGCACGGTCACGAAGCCGGGCGGGCACGTCGTCATCCCCGACGACGCGTACGGCGGCACGTACCGGCTGTTCGCGCAGGTCCTGCAGCGCTGGGGGGTCGCGCACACGCCGGTCTCGCTGGCCGACCTCGACGCCGTGCGCGCGGCGGTGCGGCCGGAGACGAGCCTGATCTGGTGCGAGACGCCGACCAACCCCCTGCTCGGCATCGCCGACATCGCCGGGCTGGCGGGGATCGCGCACGACGCCGGTGCGCGGCTGGCCGTCGACAACACCTTCGCGAGCCCGTACCTGCAGCAGCCGCTCGCCCTCGGCGCGGACGTCGTCGTGCACTCGACGACGAAGTACCTCGGCGGCCACTCCGACGTCGTCGGCGGCGCGCTCGTCGTCTCCGACCCGGCGCTGGGCGAGGAGCTCGCCTACCACCAGAACGCGATGGGCGGCGTCCCCGGCGCCTTCGACTCCTGGCTGGTGCTGCGCGGCGCCAAGACGCTCGGCGTGCGGATGGACCGGCACTGCGCCAACGCGGCCGCGGTCGTCGAGCTGCTGCTCGCCTCGCCGCAGGTGGCGCAGGTCCTCTACCCCGGGCTGCCCGACCACCCCGGCCACGACGTCGCCGCGAAGCAGATGAGCGGCTTCGGCGGCATGGTCAGCTTCCGCCTCGCCGGCGGTGAGCAGGCCGCGCTGGACGTCTGCCGGTCGACGACCGTCTTCACCCTGGGCGAGTCGCTCGGCGGCGTCGAGTCGCTCATCGAGCACCCCGGCCGGATGACCCACGCCAGCGTCGCCGGCTCGCAGCTCGAGGTGCCGGACGACCTGGTGCGGCTGTCGGTCGGCATCGAGACGGCCGGCGACCTGCTGGCCGACCTCGAGCGGGCGCTCGGCAGCCTGTCCGCTTGACCCGGGTCGTGCGGCGACCCACCCTTCCCCGATGAGGCGTCCGCCCGGCCACCGGTCCCCGGCCCGCCCGACCGCGTGGGCGCTCGGGCTGGTGCTGCTGGGAAGCGCCTGCTCGGCGGCACCGGAGCCGCGAGCTGCTGCCGGGCCGGCCCCGGCGGCGCGGGGTGAGGTCCGCGAGGCACTCCGCGAACCCGTGCCGGTCGCCCCGAGCCCGACGCCCGCGCCGCCGCCGGCGCCGAACGCCGCCACCCCCGACCTCGACGTCAGCAGCGTGCTCGGCCCGCCGCCCGGCCCGCAGGTCGACGCGCAGCCGGAGCGCACGGCCGCGCCCGCCGACCGGTGGGCGCTGCTGGTCGGCGTGCAGGACTACCGGCCGCCGACGGTCGACACGATCGGCAGCGCGCAGGACGTCCGCTTCATCGCCGACGCCCTCGTCGCGAGCGGCTGGCGGGCCGACCAGATCCGGGTGCTGACCGACGAGCAGGTCACCGGTCGTGCGCTCCGCGAGGGGCTGGCCTGGCTGGCGGAGCGCAGCCGGCCGGGGACCTTCGCGCTGTTCCACTACTCCGGCCACGTCAAGCAGCACGGCGGGCAGAGCGAGTCGCTGTGGCCCGTCGACCGCGACTTCGTCCGCGACCGCGAGGTGACGGCCGCGCTCTCCGCCGCCGCGGGCAAGCTCTGGGTCGACATCGCCGGCTGCGAGGCGGCCAGCTTCCTGGACGGGCTGCCGAGCGAGCGGGTGCTGTTCACCGGCTCGTCGACGGCCGTCGAGAAGTCCTACGAGTACCCGCCCTGGGGCATGTCGGTCTGGACCGGGCTGCTGTTCGACCTCGGGCTGCAGCAGGGGCAGGCGGACGCCGACGGCGACGGGCGCACCACCGTCGGCGAGGCGCTGCGCTGGTCGACCTACTACGCGCAGGCCATCACCCTGGGGCAGGAGCCGTACGGCCGGCAGACCCCGCAGATGGCCGGCGACCAAGTGCTCGGCTGGACCCTGGCGGACCCGCCGGCCTGAGGCCTACGCGCCCGGCTTGACGACCATGAGGACGACGATCGCGGTCCAGGCGAGCAGCACCAGGCCCGAACCGGCGGCGATGCGCCCTACCTGGTCGGTGGCGCTGCCGCCGCCCTCGATCGCCTTGGCCGCCGACAGCTGCGCCGGGACGACCAGCGCGAGCGTGAGCACCAGCGCCACGAACCACAGGGCGTACGACGCCGAGACCCAGAGCTGGCCCATCTCCCACTGCCCGCCGACGTCGCCGAGGCCGACCATCGCCGTGCCGAGCAGCACCGTGAGCAGCGTCGCCAGCGTGTAGAGGCGGGTGGTGCGGCTGGCGTCGCGCAGCGCCTGGGCGTGGCCGGCCCTGGCCGCGCGCACCGACGTCATCGCCGGCGATGGCCGCCGGCCCGACCAGGAACGCGACCGTGAGCAGGTGCAGGACGAGCACGACGGCGTAGGTCCCGGAGTAGGTCATGGACGGACCGTAGCGACTCCAGCGCGCTGCGGCCCTCTACGTCGTTGCGTCCGCCCCCCGGACGCGCGCCGCGCTCGTGCTGCAGGACGCAAGGGCAGGGTCAGCGGGCGCGGCGGCGGCCGCGGCGGGCGCGCAGGTAGTCGCTGACGACGTACTCACCGAGCCGCTCGGGGTCGGGGAGAACACCCGGCCGCCGTTGCGGGCCGCGAGCGTCTCGACGAAGTCGACCAGCCGCGGCTCGTCGTCGAGCATGAAGACGTTGATGGTCGCGCCGCGGCGGGTGACCCGCTCGACCTCGGCCAGCGTCAGCTCGAGCGTCTCCGGCAGCGGCGGCCAGCAGAACTCCGCGTAGCCGCTGCGGGTGAGGTGGGCGGTCGGCTCGCCGTCCGTGACGACCAGCACGACCGGTTCGCCGTCCGGGTGCTTGGCGAGGTGCCGCCCGGCCAGCACGAGCGCGTGCTGCAGGTTGGTGCCCTGCACGCGCTGTGCGTCGAGGCCAGCCAGCTCCTCGGGCTTGAGCACCTGCGCGTAGTCGCTGAAGCCGATGATCTCGATCGCGTCCTGCGGGTACTTCGTCGTCACCAGCGAGTGCAGCGCGAGCGCCGTCGACTTGGCCGTGCCCCACGTGCCGCGCAGCTCCATCGAGAACGACAGGTCGACCAGCAGCGCGACGGTCGCGCTCGTGCGCCGCTCGGTCTCGACGACCTCGAAGTCCTCGACGTGCAGGCGCACCGGACCGGCCCCCGACCTCAGCACCGCGTTGCGCACCGTGCGGACCACGTCCAGAGGCTGCTCGTCGCCGAACTCCCACGGCCGCGAGGCGCCGGTGCGCTCGCCCGCCGCGCCGGCGTCCTGCACGTCGTGGCCGCCCCGGCCACCTGCCTCGAGCTTGGCGAAGACCTTGCGCAGCGCGGTCGCCCCGACCCGGCGCACGGCCCTCGGCGACAGCTCGAGCCGGCCGCGGGCGTCGCGGACGAGGTAGCCCTGCTCCATCAGCTCGCGCTCGATCCGGCGCAGGGCCGCCACGTCGTCGACCGCCCCGCGACCGAGCGCGCGCTGCACCGCCGCCTCGTCGACGTCGTCGAGCGAGGCGCCCGGGTAGTCCTGCGACAGCGCGGCTTCCAGGTCGTCGAGGTCGGCCAGCTCCTCGAGCGCCGTCGTGGCGTCGCCCATCCCCATGCCCTGCTCGCCGCGCATCTTCTCCCGGCCGCCCCACGGCAGGTCAGGACGGGCGTTGCGCAGGCTGTCGCCGAGCTGCGCCATCTGCGCCTGCAGGTCGAGGTCCATCGCGCCCTGCATGAGCTCGCCGAGCTCCTGGCGCTGCTGCGGGGTGAGCGAGTCCATCAGCCGCTGCTGCGCGGCCGCGCGCCGGGCGAGGTCGTCGACGAGCTCCTCCAGCGTCTCCGGCTGCGACGGGAAGAACTCCCCGTGCTTGCCCATGAAGTCGTCGAACTGCTCCTGCGTGTGCTCTCCGCGTGCGTCGGCCTCGAGCATCGCGTTGAGGTCGGCGAGCATGTCCTTCACCGCCTGCATCGCCTCGGGCGAGGCGTTCTCGAGCGCGTCCTTCATCCCCTTGAACTGGCTGTCGAGGACCTCCCGCCGCAGCAGGTCGTCGATCGCCTCGTACGCCGCCCGGGCCTCGTCGCTGCGCCACGCGTAGGGCTTGAGCGCCTGCACGGCCCGCGCGGTGTCGGTCGGCAGGGTGTCGAGCTCCAGCTCGCGCATGCGGGCGTCGTCCGACGGGTCGGGGAACAGCTCCTGCCGCTCGGCCTCCAGCGCCTGCTCGAGCAGGTCGCGCACCTCCTGCAGCGTGCCGTCGAGCTGCCCCTTCTGGCGGGCCTGCCGCTGCCGCTTCGCGACCTGGCGGCGCAGGTCGTCCAGCCCGCGCAGACCGTCCGCGCCGCGGCGCAGGAGGTCGCGCAGCGCCTGCCGGGCGCTCGCG
Source organism: uncultured Actinomycetota bacterium (assembly GCA_963844295.1). Classification (GTDB taxonomy): domain Bacteria; phylum Actinomycetota; class Actinomycetes; order Mycobacteriales; family SCTD01; genus SCTD01. Next base: position 903,187 of record CAWJNR010000002.1, read on the forward strand.
CCGTCGAGCACCGCCTCGCCGATCTCGTCGAGCGCGGCGGCGACGTCGTACGGCGGCTCGAGCGGGTCGCGGCCGCCCGACCACGACCCGTAGCGGTAGGCGGCGCTGCTCATCGCCGGCCGGCCCGAGCGTTCAGGGAGCGGCAGCCGGCCTGGATCGCGAAAGCCACGGCCAGCACGACGATCGCGGCGCCGGGGGGCAGCCACTGACCGGAGAGCAGCTTGACCGGGACCAGCGCGAGGGCCACTGCGAGCGCCGCCTGCAGCAGCGTCGCCAGCACCACCTGCGGCGTGCCGCGCAGGGCGAACTCGTACAGGAACGGCAGGCGCGACAGCCGGGTCGACCGGGCCCGCTCGGCCCGGCGGGCGGCCTTGTCCAGGCCAGCCCGGTCGGCGCCGGCCTCAGCCACGACCGGCCTCCTTCTCCTCCAGGTAGGCCTGCATCGCCAGCCGCCGCTGCAGCCGGTTCGCCGCCAGCACCGGCGCCATCAGCGGACGGACTCCCAGGAGGACCACGAGCAGCATGGCCGGCAGGAGCAGCCACGGCGGCGCCTCGAGCGCGGTGATCGTGTAGCCGAGCACGAAGAACGCGCCGAGCGTCAGGACCGCCGTCAGCAGGACCCGCCGCCGCAGGGCGAACGAGTCCGGGGTGCCGGGGTGGAGGTCGTCGCTCACGTCAGCCGCCGTAGACCGTCCGGCCGGCGACCTCGTCCTTGGCCAGCCGGCGGTTGAGGTGCAGCCCCTCCAGCGCGAGCTCGAGAGCCGCCGCGGCGAGGCCGGGCGACTCCTCCTCGACGCCGAGGCGGGACAGGATCGCGGCCAGGCCCGGCACGGGGCCCAGGCCGGCGAGCAGGTCGGCGGCCGGGACGAGGTCACCGGTCTCGACGGTCGCGCCCTCGTCGAACCGCCCCTGCAGCCCGCTCAGGTCGACGCCGGCCAGGTGCGCGCGGAAGACGTCGGCCGTCGCCTTGCGCAGCAGGTGGGCGAGGACCTCGAGCTCGCGGCCCTCCTCGGCCGACTCGAACTCCACCTTGCCGCGGGCGGCGGGCACGACCGACGGCAGGTCGCACACCCGCGCGACCGCCTGCGCCTCACCCGTGACCGCGGCGCGTCGTACGGCCGAGGCGGCCACCGTCTCGGCGCCGGCGACGGCGAAGCGGGCACTGACGCCGGAGCGCTGGTCGACCTGGGGCGACTCGCGCACGAGGCGGGTCCAGCGGGCGATGACCTCGATCAGGTGCTCGGGCACGACGACAGTCGTGCCGGGCCACTGCAGCTGCGCCTCCTGCGAGATCAGCGCCACCTCGTGCGACAGGTCGAGCGGGTAGTGGGTGCGCACCTCGGCCCCGAAGCGGTCCTTGAGCGGGGTGATGATGCGGCCGCGGTTGGTGTAGTCCTCGGGGTTGGCGGAGGCGACGAGCAGCAGGTCCAGCGGCAGCCGCAGCGTGTAGCCGCGGACCTGGATGTCGCGCTCCTCCAGGACGTTCAGCAGCGCGACCTGGATCCGCTCGGCCAGGTCGGGCAGCTCGTTGACGCTGAAGATCCCGCGGTTCGTGCGCGGGACCAGGCCGTAGTGGACGGTCTCCGGGTCGCCCAGCGTCCGACCCTCCGCGACCTTGATCGGGTCGACGTCGCCGATGAGGTCGCCGACCGAGGTGTCCGGCGTCGCGAGCTTCTCGCCGTACCGGTCGCTGCGGTGCTTCCACGTCACCGGCGTCGCGTCGCCGTGCTCGGCGACGACCCGCTTGCCCTCCGGGCTGATCGGCGCGTACGGGTGCTCGTTGAGCTCGGAGCCGACCAGCACCGGCGTCCACTCGTCGAGCAGGCCGACCAGCGTGCGGATCAGCCGCGTCTTGCCCTGCCCCCGCTCGCCGAGCAGCACCAGGTCGTGGCCGGCCAGCAGGGCCCGCTCGACCTGCGGCAGCACCGTGTCGTCGAAGCCGAGGATCCCGGGGAAGGCGGACTGGCCCGCCGCCAGCCGGACCAGCAGGTTGTCGCGCACCTCGACCTTGACCGGCTTGAGGACGTGACCGCTCGCGCGCAGCTCGCCGAGGGTCGTGTCAGCAGGGGCGGGGGGCACCGGGCTCGTCACCTCCCGACCGTACGTCCGCCGCGCCCGTCCGGCACCCCGCCCTGCACCCGGTCCGTCACCCGGAGGTGGCGGGCGGGACGGGCCGGACCTGGGACACTGCCGGCGTGGCGCGCTTCGGGGACGGACTGGCGGTGGGCAGCGACCTGCTCGCCGCGGCCGAGGCGGCGACCGCCGACGCGCTGGCCCCGCTCGGCGGCCGGGTGCCGGACCTGCTGTGCGTGTTCGTCAGCGGCGCCGACCCCGACGCCTGCACCGCCGCGCTCGAGCGGGCGGCCGCATCGGGCCCGGCGGCGGGCGGTCCTGGGCTGCAGCGCCGGCGGCGTCCTCGGCGGCGCGACCGGCGTGGAGGGGCGGCCGGCGGTCAGCGTCTTCGCCGCGGTGCTGCCGGGGGTGCGGCTGCGCAGCTTCCACCTCGAGGTGATGCGGGCCGAGGCGGGGGCCGCGGTCGTCGGCATGCCCGAGCTCGACGGCGGCGACGTCGCCGTGCTGCTCACCGACCCGTACAGCTTCCCGGTCGACGGCTTCCTCGCCCAGGCCAACACGGCGCTGCCCGGACTGCCGGTCGTCGGTGGGGTCGCGGCGGGCTCGCGCGGCGCCGGCTCGACCCGGCTCCTCGTCGACGGTCGCGTGGTCGACCGCGGCGCGGTCGGGCTGATGGTGCAGGGAGCCGGCCTGCGCACGCTCGTCAGCCAGGGCTGCCGTGCCGTCGGGCCGGCGATGACGGTCACCGCCGCCTCCGGCAACGTCCTGCGGGGTCTCGCGGGAGTGCCTGCCCTGCAGCGGCTCGAGCAGCTGCTCCGCGAGCTCCCGCCGGGCGAGCAGGCGCTGGCCAGCACCGGCCTGCAGATCGGTCTGGCCGTCGACGAGTACGCCGAGGAGCACGACTACCTCGTCCGGCCGATCCTCGGCGTGGAGCGCGAGACGCAGGGCGTCGTCGTCGGCGACCTCGTCGAGGTCGGCAGCACCGTGCGCCTGCAGGTCCGCGACGCCGACGCGGCCGACGCCGACCTGCGCCGCGTGCTGGCCGGCTACCGCCGCGACACGCTGGACGCGCCGGCCGGGGGAGCGCTGCTGTTCTCCTGCAACGGCCGGGGCGCCCACCTGTTCGGCACCGCGCACGGCGGCGCCGACCACGACCCGGCCCTCGTGCGCCGGGAGCTCGCGGCGCAGGGCGTGGCCGGCTTCTTCGCCGGCGGCGAGCTCGGTCCGGTGGCCGGCCGCAACTCCCTGCACGGCTTCACCGCCGCCCTGCTCGCCTTCCCCGGCTGACCGTCGGGGGAGGGTCGCGGTGCCAGACTGCGCGGCGTGACGCTGCCGATGGGACTCGAGGACGTGCGTGCCGCGCGGGTGCTCCTGGAGGGCATCTCCCGCGAGACACCGGTCCAGGGGCTGCGCGGGCTCTCGGAGCAGGTCGGCGGCCGCGTGGTCCTCAAGTGCGAGAACCTCCAGCGCACAGGGTCTTTCAAGATCCGTGGGGCGTACGTGCGGATCGCTCGCCTGACCGACGAGCAGCGGGCCATCGGCGTCGTCGCCGCCAGCGCCGGCAACCACGCGCAGGGCGTCGCGCTGGCCGCCTCGCTGCTCGGCTGCAGCTCGACCGTCTTCATGCCCGAGGCCGCGCCGCTGCCCAAGGTCGCCGCGACGCGGGCGTACGGCGCCCACGTGCGCCACGCCGGGCACACCGTCGACGAGGCGCTGGTCGCGGCCAAGGCGTTCGCCGAGGAGACCGGCGCGACGCTCATCCACCCGTTCGACCACGCGGACGTCGTGGCGGGGCAGGGGACGGTCGGGCTCGAGCTGCTGGAGCAGTGCCCCGACGTGAAGACCGTCGTGGTGTGCACCGGCGGCGGCGGGCTGGTGGCCGGGATCGCCCTGGCCGTCAAGGGGATCCGACCCGACGTGCGCATCGTCGCCGCGCAGGCCGCGGGCGCCGACACCTTCCGGCCGTCCTTGGCCGCGGGCCGGCCGGTCCCGCTCGCGACGATGACGACGATGGCCGACGGCATCGCGGTCGGCTGCCCGGGCGAGCTGCCCTTCGCGCTGGTGCGCGAGCTCGTCGACGACGTCGTCGTCGTGGACGAGGAGGCCATCTCCCGCGCGCTGCTGCTCGCGCTCGAGCGGGCCAAGCTCGTCGTCGAGCCGGCCGGCGCCGCGGCGCTGGCGGCCGTGATGGAGCACCCGACGGACTTCGAGCCGCCGGTGGTGGTCGTGCTGTCCGGCGGCAACGTCGACCCGCTGCTGCTCACGAAGGTGGTCCGGCACGGGCTGGTCGCCGCCGGCCGCTTCCTGTCGCTGGAGGTCGCGATCCCGGACCGGCCCGGGGCCCTGGCCCGGCTGCTGTCGGTGCTCGGCGACACCGGCGCGAACGTCCTCGACGTCGAGCACTCGCGCACCGGCGCCGGCCTGCACGTCGACGAGGTGGCCGTCGGTCTGCAGCTCGAGACCCGCGGGCGCGAGCACGGCGACGAGGTGCTCGACGCCCTGGCCGCCGCGTCGTACGTGGTCACCTTCTGAGCCGCGGCAGGGCCGCCGACGTCACGGCCTACCTCGCGATCGGCGGACTCAGCGTCGCCGTCGACGTCGGCCTGCTGGTGCTGCTCGTCGAGGTCGTCGACGTCCCGCTCGCGCCGGCCACCGCGACGGCCTTCCTCACCAGCGTGGGAGTGAACTTCGGCCTCAACCGGCTCCTCGCGGGCGGCACCGGACTGCTCGGGCCGCAGGCCGTGCGGTACGCCCTGCTGCTGGGGGCGAACCTGCTGCTCACCGTGGTGGTGGTCAGCGGCGCCGGGGCCGTCGGGGTGCCGTACGCCCTGGCCAAGGGCGCCTTCGTGCTCGCCTCGACGGCCTGGAACTACGTGCTCTACCGGCGCTGGGTCTTCGCTGCTGCCGGTTGAGGCGCCGCCGGTACGGTGGCGGCCATGCCTCTGCCGTCCCGGGTGCTCGTCGTGATCCCGGCCTACAACGAGGAGACCACCCTCGCCGGGGTGGTGGCGGAGGTGCGCGGCGCGCTCCCGGCAGCAGAGGTCCTGGTCGTCGACGACTGCTCGACCGACCGGACCCGCGCGGTGGCGCTGACGACGGGGGCGCAGGTGCTCACCCTGCCGATCAACCTCGGCGTCGGCGGGGCGATGCGGGCCGGGTTCCGCTATGCGCTGCGCTACGGGCACGACGCCGTGCTGCAGGTCGACGGCGACGGCCAGCACGACCCGCAGGACGCACCGCGCCTGCTCGCCGCGCTCGGCGACGCCGACCTCGTCATCGGGGCGCGCTTCGCCGGCACCGGCGACTACGACGTGCGCGGACCGCGGCGGTGGGCGATGCGGCTGCTGGCCCGGACGCTGTCGCGGGTGACCGGCGCGCAGCTGACGGACGCCACCTCGGGGTTCCGCGCCTCCAACGCCCGGACGGTCGAGCTGTTCGCGCGGCACTACCCCGCCGAGTACCTCGGCGACACCGTCGAGACCCTCGTCATCGTCGCCCGCGCGGGCCTGCGCGTCGCGCAGGTGCCGGTGACCATGCGCGACCGCGCCGGGGGCCAGCCCAGCCAGTCGCCGCTGCGCGCCGGGGTCTACCTGGTGCGCGTCTGCCTCGCACTGGGGCTGGGCCGGCTGCGCCGCTACGACGCCGTGCCGGACCCGCGGATCGCGGCATGACCGACGTCAAGGTCGTCGGTCTGCTCGGCGGCGTCCTGATCCTCGGCGTGATGGTCGAGCTGCTGCGCCGCCGCCAGCTCAAGGAGAAGTACGCCGTGCTGTGGCTGGGCGTGGCGCTGTCGGTCGCCGTGCTCGCGGCGGCGCCCGGCCTGCTGGACGCCGTCGCCGGGCGGCTGTCGGTGGCCGACCCGGTCAACCTCCTGCTGTTCGTCGGGATGCTGGTGCTGCTCTCGGTCTGCGTCCACCTGTCGTGGGAGTGCAGCCGGCTGGAGGACGAGACGCGCTCGCTCGCCGAGGAGGTCGCGCTGCTGCGCAACCAGGTGGAGCAGCGCGAGCCCCCCGCGTGAACCCTGCCGCCGGCTGGTCCTGGCGCACCTTCTGGGCCGCCCTCGTCGTGCTCTCGGCGCTGCTGGGTCTCTGGGGCCTGGCCACGCCGCTGTTCGCCGTCCCCGACGAGCCGGCCCACGTCCTGAAGTCCGCTGCCGTCGTGCGCGGCCAGCTGACCGGCCCGCCCGGTGCGCCGACGGCCGTGGACGTCCCACCGGCGCTCGAGTCGATCCGCCTGCAGGCCGGCTGCTTCGCCTTCCAGCCGGAGGTCACCGCTGACTGCGCTCCGGGCTACACCGGCCCCACGGAGGGCCCCGACCGGCGTGCCTTCACGCAGGCTGGGCGCTACCCGCCCGGCTACTACGCGCTCGTCGGGCTGCCGACGCTGGTCTGGACCGACCTCGGCGTCGTGCACGCGGTCCGGGGCGTCTCGGCCGCGCTGTGCGCCGCCCTCCTCGCCGCTGCCGTGACCGCCGCCGCGTCGACCGGCTCGCGGCTGCTCGTCCTCGGCGTCGGCGTGGCGGTCACCCCGATGGCGCTGTTCCTGTCTTCCGGTGTCAACCCCAGCGGAACGGAGATCGCGGCGGCGGTCGCCCTCTGGACCGCGGGCCTGGCGCTCGTCCTGAGCGGTGGGCCGCCCGCCGGACCGGTCCTGGCGACCGCAGGCAGCGCGGCGGTGGTGCTCGCCCTCTCCCGGCCCATCTCGCCGTTCTGGGTGGCCCTCATCGGGCTGGGCCTGCTGCTGGTCGCCGGGCGCCGGCGCAGCCTCGAGCTGGTCCGCCGCAGCTCGGTCCGGGTGTGGCTCGCCCTCCTCGTGCTCGCCGGAGCCGCGCAGGCGGGGTGGGTGCTGGGCGTGGGCGCCCTCGAGCTGTACGGCGCCGCGCAGGACCTCACCGTGCGGCAGCGGCTCGAGGGCAGCCTGGCGCTGACCGACGAGCGGCTGCAGCAGATGGTCGGCTGGTTCGGCTGGCTGGACACCCAAGCGCCGGTCGGCGTGCACATCACCTGGGCGGCCGCCGTTCTCGCGGTCGTCCTGCTCGGGCTGCGGGCGGCACGTCCGGCCCGGGCCGCACTGGTCGCGCTGCTCGTGCTCGGGACGGTCGCGGTCCCGGTGGTCCTGGAGCTGGGATCGGCGAACACCGTCGGCTTCTACTGGCAGGGCCGCTACACGCTCCCGCTGGCCGTGGGCGTCCCCCTGGTCGCCGCGGTCGCCGGCCGCAGCGCCGTCCGGGTCCCGCAGTCGCTGCTGGCCGTGGTCGTGGCGGCGCTGGCGGCCTGCCACGTGCTCGCCCTCGTCACCGCGCTCGGCCGGTACACGGTCGGCACCGGCAACGGGTGGGGGCTGCTGGACGTCGTCTGGTCCCCGCCGCTGCCGGCGGTGGCGCTGGCCGCCGGCGCCGTCGTGGCAGCGCTGGCCTGGTCCGCGCTGCTGCTGCTCGCGCCGGTCGCCCAGCCAGAACGGGTCGAGGAGCTCGCCGCCGTCTAGAGGTTGCCGCGCCGCTCCTGCTCGCGCTCGATCGCCTCGAACAGCGCCTTGAAGTTGCCCTTGCCGAAGCCGAGCGAGCCGTGCCGCTCGATGAGCTCGAAGAACACCGTCGGGCGGTCCTGCACGGGCTTGGTGAAGATCTGCAGCAGGTAGCCGTCCTCGTCGCGGTCGACGAGGATCCGCCGCGACCGCAGCTCCTCCATCGGGGCGCGCACCTCGCCGACCCGCTCGCTCAGCTCGGCGTCGTAGTAGGAGTCGGGCGTCTCGAGGAACTCCACGCCGCGGGCGGCCATCTCGTCGACGGTGCGCAGGATGTCGTTGGTGGCCAGGGCGACGTGCTGCACGCCCGGCCCCCCGTAGAACTCGAGGTACTCGTCGATCTGCGACTTCCGCTTGCCCGCGGCCGGCTCGTTGAGCGGGAACTTCACCTTCTTGTGGCCGTCAGCGACGACCTTGCTCATGAGCGCGGAGTACTCGGTCGCGATGTCGGCGCCGACGAACTCCTTCATGTTCGAGAAGCCCATCACCTTGTTGTAGAAGGCGACCCAGGTGTCCATCTGGCCGAGCTCGACGTTGCCGACGACGTGGTCGACCGCCTGGAACAGCCGCTTCTCGGGGGGCGCGACCAGCGGCTGCCGCGGCGCGTAGCCCGGCAGGAAGGCGCCGGAGTAGGCCGACCTCTCCACCAGCGTGTGGCGCGTCTCGCCGTACGTCGCGATGGCTGCGGTGACGACCTTGCCGGTCTCGTCCTCGCGCAGCTCCGGCTCGGTCAGGCCGACCGCCCCGCGGGCGACCGCGACCTCGTACGCCTTCGTCGCGTCCGGGACGCGGAGCGCGATGTCGACGACCCCGTCGCCGTGCCGCGCGACGTGGTCGCCGAGCGCGGTGCCGGCCACGACCGGTCCGGCGACGACGAAGCGGGCGCCGCCGGACTCCAGGACGTACTCCGCCACCTCCCGCGACCCGGTCTCGGGACCGCGGTAGGCGGTGACCCGCATGCCGAAGGCGGTGGAGTAGAAGTGCGCGGCCTGGCGGGCGTTGCCCACCGCGAGGCGCAGGTGGTCGACCGCCTCGACCGGGAAGTCGTCGGGCTCGGGCACGTGCGCCTCCGGGGCTGTCTCCTGCGGGCTAGGCGGTGTACGGCTCCGCGGACAGCAGCTCGACGGTCATCGACCGGCCGTTCGGCAGCTCGTAGGTCACCGAGTCGCCGGCCGTCGCGCCCGTGATCGCCAGTCCCAGGGGGCTGTTGGCGGAGTAGACGGTGAGGTCGTCGGGCTTGTCCTCGCGCGAGCCGAGCAGGAAGCGCTCGACCTCGCCGTCCTCGTAGCGCACCTCGACGACCATGCCGGGCTCGGCGATGCCGTCGTCCGGCGGGGCCTCGCCGACCTTGGCGCCGCGCAGCAGCTCGGTGAGCTGGCGGATCCGGGCCTCGAGCTTGCCCTGCTCGTCCTTGGCGGCGTGGTAGCCGCCGTTCTCCTTGAGGTCGCCCTCGTCGCGGGCCGCCTCGATCTTCGCGACGATGTCGGCGCGGCGCGGGCCCTTGGCGTCCTCGAGCTCCGCCGACAGCCGGTCGTAGGCCGCCTGCGTGAGCCAGGTGGTCTGCTGGCCGGGCGAGGTGGTCATGGCAGTGCCTCACAGGAAGGTCGGGGGTGGTGCAGGTCCTCCGACTCTACGGGGCAGGTGTGACCGAGGTGACAGGCTCCTCCAGCCGGCAGCCGGCCGTCTCGCCGGTGACCGCGCGTGCGGTGGTGGCCAGCTCGTGCTCGCGCCGCACCACGCGCTCCGGGTCGCCAGGGCCCGCGAGCATGACCACCTCGCGGCCCACCTCGGCCCCGTCCTCCCCGCGCGAGCGCAGCAGGCACCAGACCGGCGAGCCGGCGGGCTTGACCACCTCGACGTCGATGACGACCGCGCTGTCCGAGACGACCTGGAAGTCGATCACCCGCGCAACGCCCCGGTCCACGCCGAAGCGGGAGAACAGCGCGAACGCGATCGCGGCCAGCGCCCCCGCGAACAGCAGCCCCAGCACGACCGCCGTGACCCGTCCGCCGAGGCGGCCGGGCTCGTCGTAGCGCCCCGGCGGGCGCCGGCGTGCGGTCGTGGGGGAGGTCACGGGACTCCTGCGGCAGAGGTCGGTGTTGTGGGTCGCAGACAGCCTGCGGGACGATCGTCCCCGAGGTCGAACCAGGAGGCACCCCAGCGTGGTCCAGAGCGACGAGCAGCTGCGGCTGATGTGCGTGCACGCGCACCCCGACGACGAGTCGAGCAAGGGCGCCGCGACGATGGCGCGGTACGCCCGCGAGGGCGTGGACGTCCTGGTCGTCACGCTGACCGACGGATCGCGCGGCTCGGTGCTCAACCCGGCGATGGACCGCCCCGAGATCCAGGCCGACATCACCGCGGTCCGCGCGGCCGAGATGGACCGCGCCCGCGAGATCCTCGGCGTGCGCCAGGTCTTCCTGGGCTTCGTCGACTCGGGCCTGCCCGAGGGCGACCCGCTCCCGCCGCTGCCGGACGGCTGCTTCGCCGTCGGCGACCTCGACGAGCAGGTCGAGGCGCTGGTGCGCGTCGTGCGCGAGCAGCGCCCGCACGTCATGACGACCTACGACGAGAACGGCGGCTACCCGCACCCGGACCACATCCGGTGCCACGAGGTGTCGGTCGCGGCCTTCGAGGCCGCCGGCGACCCCGAGCGCTTCCGCGATGCGGGCGCCCCCTGGCAGCCGCTGAAGCTGTACTACAACCTCACCTTCCACAAGAGCCGCCTCGAGAAGCTGCACCAGGCGATGCTCGCCGCGAAGATGGACTCCCCGTACGCCGAGTGGCTCGTCAACTGGGAGGACAAGCCCGGTGACGCCGAGCGGCTGACGACCTCGGTGCCGTGCTCGGAGTGGTTCCCGGTGCGCGACGCAGCGCTCATCGCGCACGCCACGCAGGTCGACCCGACCGGCCGCTGGTTCGCCTGCCCGGTCGAGCTGCAGCAGGAGACCTGGCCGTACGAGGACTTCCAGCTGGCCCGCTCGCTGGTCGACACCGAGCTGCCCGAGGACGACCTGTTCGCCGGCGTGCAGGCGAGGGTCAGCCCGTGACCGGCCTGCTGCTGCTCGCGGTCGAGGAGGAGGACATCGGCACCGGCCCGATCGGCCTGCTCATCGTCCTGCTCATGCTGGTCGTGACCTTCTTCCTCATCAGGAACATGAGCGGGCGGCTCAAGCGGCTGCCGCGCGAGTTCCCGGACGAGCGCACGCCCGAGCAGCGCGCGAAGGACGAGCTGGAGAAGGACGACCCGAAGGCCTGACCGCCCTCACCCGTCGCGCCGGCGCTCACTCGTCGTGCTTGCCGGAGCGGCCCTTCTTGATCTGCGCGCGCTGGCGCTTGCCCTCCAGCCGCCGCTCCTTCGACCCGCGGGTCGGCTTGGTCGCCCGGCGCGAGGGCGGTGGCGGTGCCACCGCCTCGCGCAGCAGCTGGGCCAGGCGCTGCTCGGCCGCCTCGCGGTTCTGCAGCTGGCTGCGGTGCTCGCTGGCCGCCACGGTGAGCACGCCGTCCACGAGCCGGCCTGCCAGCCGGTCCAGCGCCCGCACCCGCAGGTGCTCGTCGAGCACCCCGGAGCGGGCGACGTCGAACGACAGCTCTGCGCGGCTGTCCGTGGTGTTGACGCCCTGCCCCCCGGGACCCGACGACCGGGAGAAGCGCCAGGTGAGCTCGGCCTCGGGCACGACGAGGCGCGACGTCACCTGCAGCGGTCCGGGCACCCGAGCAGTGTGTCCGGCGACGCAACCTTGCCTCACGGCCACGGTCCCCCTACCTGGTCGCAGGCGGTCCGTGCCTGCCCCGTCAGTTTCGTCACGGAACGGTCACGAAGGGCGTTTCACCCCTCTGGGCCAGGCAAGACAGGCCCTGACCGGATCGCTCCGGAGCACCGGCGAGCGCCGCAGCGCAGTCCGCAGCGGCCCGCCCGCAGACGCCAGGAACGCCCCCGAGCACGACCACGACCCAGAGGAGATCTCATGATCGACACCAACAGCCTCGGCCGCCTGACCGGCAAGAGCGTCATCGGCCCTGACGGCGAGAGCATCGGCAAGGTCGCGGACGTCTACGAGTCCACCGACGGCAGCGGCGGCACCTTCGCCACCGTCAACACCGGCATGTTCGGCGGCGGCTCGAGCTTCTTCCCGCTCGACGCGGCGGAGCTGCGCGGCGACGAGGTCGTCGTGCCGTACACGAAGTCCTTCATCAAGGACGCGCCGCGCGTCGAGAACGACGAGGAGCTCACCGCTCCCGAGGAGCAGCGCCTGTTCGAGTACTACGCGGCCGGCGGCCAGCAGCGCACCGGCGTGGCGACGGGCACCACCACCGACCGCACGGACGAGCACGGCACCGTCGGCCATGACACCAGTGGCCCGACCACGGACGACGCCATGACCCGCTCCGAGGAGCGGCTCGAGGTCGGCACGGCGAAGCAGGAGATCGGCCGCGCCCGGCTCCGCAAGCGTGTGATCACCGAGACCGAGACGCGCACCGTGCCGGTCAGCCACGAAGAGGTCCGTGTCGAGCGCGAGCCGATCACCGACGCCAACCGCGGCAACGCCTACGACGGCCCGGCCATCTCCGAGGAGGAGCACGAGGTCGTGCTCAACGCCGAGAAGCCGGTCGTCGCCAAGGAGGCCGTCCCGGTCGAGCGCGTCCGCCTCGACAAGGAGACCGTGACCGACCAGGTCCAGGTCACCGAGGACGTCCGCAAGGAGCAGATCGACGTCGAGGGCGCCGACGACGTCTACCCGGCCGGCACGGACCAGACCCGTACCCGCACCGAGATGGACGTCGAGCCGCGCAAGTAGCTCGGCCCACCCCCTGACGACCGCCGCCTCCGCCCCCCGGGCAGGGGCGGCGTCGTCGTCCCCCACACCTTGGAGCCCTCATGGCCCAGCACACGACAGACCAGGACCCGCCCGAGATCATCCTGTCCGAGGAGCGGCTCGAGGTGGGCATCGAGACCGAGCAGGTGGGCGTCGCGCGCGTCCGCAAGAGCTCGCACCTCGAGACGGTCCAGGAGCGGGTCGAGCGAGGGGTGGAGCACGCCGACACCGAGCGGGTGCCGGTGGACGACGCCGCCGCCGACAGCGGCGAGGTCGAGACGCTCCCGGACGGGAGCCTGTCGATCCCGGTCTTCGAGGAGGAGATCGTCGTGACCAAGCGGCTCGTCGTGCGGGAGCGCGTCGTGGTCCGCAAGCACACCGTCTACGAGGAGCACGTCGTCACGGCCGACCTGCGCCGCGAGCGGCTCGAGGTCGAGGCCGAGGGCGACGTGGTCGTCACCGACGAGGGAGGCCGCGCATGACGACGCCCGACGGACGCACCCCGGACGCACCGGACGTCGACCAGCCCGACGGCGGGGCCGGCACGGACGAGGGACGCACCCCCGCCGCGCCGGACCAGGCCGAGGGCGACGACGACTGAGCAGCGGCGCCCGCCCCGACCGGGGCGGGCGCCGCTGCGTCCGGCTCCGACCTGCGGGGCACCATGGCCGCATGCCCAACCGCCTCGCCTCGTCCACCAGCCCGTACCTGCTGCAGCACAAGGACAACCCGGTCGACTGGCAGGAGTGGGGGCCGGAGGCGTTCGCCGAGGCCGAGCGCCGGGGCGTGCCGGTGCTGCTGTCGATCGGCTACGCCGCCTGCCACTGGTGCCACGTCATGGCGCACGAGTCGTTCGAGGACGAGGCGACGGCGGCGTACATGAACGAGCACTTCGTCAACGTCAAGGTCGACCGCGAGGAGCGGCCGGACGTCGACGCCGTCTACATGGAGGCCGTCCAGGCCATGACCGGCCACGGCGGCTGGCCGATGACGAGCTTCCTCACCGCCAAGGGGGAGCCGTTCTTCTGCGGCACGTACTGGCCGCTCGAGCGCACGGCAGGGCATGCCGAGCTTCCGCGAGGTGCTGCAGTCGGTCGCGCAGACCTGGGAGACCCGTCGCGGCGAGGTCGAGGCGGCCGGCGCCGACGTCGTGCAGCGGCTGTCCCGGGACCCCGGCGGGCCCACCGCGGCGGTCACCGCCGAGCTGCTCGACCAGGCCTTCGCGAACCTGCGGGCGCGGCTACGACGGCGTGCACGGCGGCTTCGGCAGCGCCCCGAAGTTCCCGCCGTCGATGGTGCTGGAGTTCCTGCTGCGGCACGCCGCCCGCACCGGGAGAGGGCCTCGACCTGGTCGAGCACACCTGCCGCGCGATGGCCTCCGGCGGGATGTACGACCAGCTCGCCGGCGGCTTCGCCCGCTACTCGGTGGACGCGCAGTGGGTCGTCCCGCACTTCGAGAAGATGCTGTACGACAACGCCCTGCTGCTGCGGGTCTACGCGCACCTGTGGCGCGCGACGGGGTCGCCCGACGCCCGGCGGGTGGCCCTGGAGACGGCCGACTTCCTGCTGCGGGACCTGCGCACCGAGCAGGGCGGCTTCGCCTCCGCGCTCGACGCCGACACCGACGGCGAGGAGGGGCTGACCTACGTCTGGACCCCTGCGCAGCTCGTCGACGCGCTCGGCGACGACGACGGCCGCTGGGCGGCCGAGCAGTTCGACGTGACCGACAAGGGCACCTTCGAGCACGGCACATCGGTGCTGCAGCGGCTCGGTCGAGCCCGACGACCTCCGAGCGCTACGAGCGGGTCTGCGCGCGCCTGCGCGAGGTGCGGGCGTCGCGGCCGCAGCCCGGGCGCGACGACAAGGTCGTCGCCGCCTGGAACGGGCTGGCGATCGCCGCCCTCGCCGACGCCGGCGTCCTGCTCGACCGGCCGGACCTCGTGGCGGCGGCCGACCGCTGCGCGGACCTCGTGCGCGACCTGCACTGGGACGTCGCGCGGCAGCGGCTGCTCCGCACGTCGATCGACGGGCGGGCGGGCCGCAACGCCGGGGTGCTCGAGGACTACGCGGACCTCGCGGAGGGCCTGCTGGCGCTGTTCGCAGCGACCGGAGACCCCGGCCGGCTGGAGGGCGCGAAGCACCTGCTGCGCGTCGTGCTCGAGCACTTCGGCGACGGCCACGGCGGCTTCTACGACACCGCCGACGACGCCGAGCAGCTGGTCCGACGGCCGCAGGACCCCACCGACAACGCCACTCCCAGTCGGCCTGGCCGCAGCCGCGGGCGCGCTGCTCACCTGCGCGGCGATGACCGGTGAGGACCGCTACCGGGCCGCCGCCGAGACCGCGCTGACCACCGTCGCCCCGCTGATGGGCCGGCACGCCCGCTTCGCCGGCTGGGCCGCGGCGGTCGGAGAGGCGCTGCTCGCCGGTCCGGCGGAGGTGGTCGTGCTCGACCGGCCGGACCTGCTGCGCGTCGCCCGGCTCGGCACCTCGCCCGGCGCGGTCGTCGTGACGGGCGGCCCGCTTGGCAGAGGGCCGACCGGCGGGGGCCGCGTACGTCTGCCGGCAGTTCGTCTGCGAGGCGCCGACCACCGACGCCGCCCGCCTGGCCGAGCAGCTCGGCGCGCGTACGACCTGAGCCCTCCATGATCGTGGGAAGCCCGAGCCCGTACCAGCCCCGCAACGGTCTGAGGCCTCCCACGATCAAGGCATCACGGGAGCGAGACCCCGGGGCCCCAGGTCTTGCACTGACGCTCCTGCACGTGCAACGGTGTAATCCTGTAATCAACCAGGAGGGCACCATGGTCGAGGACGAGGAGCAGGGCGTGGCCGGCTGGTTCGCCGGACGGCTGCCGGACGGCTGGTTCGAGGGGGCTCCGCAGGTCGAGGTCGACCGCGACGAGATCCTCGTGGTCGGGACGCTTCCCGCGCCGACGGCGGACGGCGACGCCGTCGCCACGGCCGAGGCGGAGGCCGGGCGCATCGCGCGCTTCCGGGAGGACACCCGCGAGGAGCGGATCCGGATCGCGCGCGAGGCGGAGCACCGCTACGGCCGCAAGGTGGCGTGGGGGGCGCAGGCCGGCGGCACCCGGCAGGTGTTCACGACGCTGTCCGTGCCGGTGATGACCCGGCTGCGCCAGCCGGAGCGGCAGGTGCTCGACACGCTGGTCGACAGCGGCGTCGCGCGCAGCCGGTCGGAGGCGCTGGCGTGGTGCGTCAAGCTCGTCGGCAGCAACGCCGAGCAGTGGCTGGGCGAGCTGCGCGGGGCGATGGAGGCCGTCCAGCGGGTGCGGGCGCAGGGGCCGACGAGCAGCAGCTAGGCGGGCGTCGCGCCGTACGTCGCGAAGGACACGGCGATGTAGTGCGTCACGAAGGCCAGCAGCGTGAAGGCGTGGAAGACCTCGTGGAAGCCGAACCAGCGCGGTGACGGGTCGGGCCGCTTCAACGCGTAGACGACGGCGCCGAGGCTGTAGAACAGCCCGCCGACGAGCAGCAGGACCACGACCCGCCAGCCGCCGGCGTCGTGCAGCTGCGGGAGCACGCCGAGAGCCACCCAGCCCAGCGCGAGGTAGATGCCGACGAACAGCCAGCGGGCGGGTCGGCGCACCGCGTTGCGCAGCACGACCCCGGCCAGGGCGCCGCCCCACACGACCCCGAACACCACCCAGCGGGTCGTGCCGTCGAGCAGCAGCAGCGCGAACGGCGTGTAGGTCCCGGCGATGAGGATGAAGATCATCGAGTGGTCGAGGCGCTTCATGAGCTCCCGCGACCGGCCGGACCAGGGACCGCGGTGGTAGGCCGCTGACGTCCCGAAGAGCAGGGCGACGCTGAGCGCGTAGACGAGGGCCGCGGCCCGGGCCCGGCCGCCCTCGGCCAGGCACACCAGAGCGGTCCCGGTGACGAGCGAGACGGCGAACGCCGCCTGGTGGAGGACGCCGCGGAGCCGCGGCTTGAGCGCCTCGGCCAGGTCGTGCGCGCGGTGCTCCAAGGCGCTTGCGACGGTGTCCTGCACGTGTCTCCTGCGTGTCGCCCGGGTGCGGGATCTCACAGGGTCGCGTCCGGACCCCCCGGGTAGCATCCCCCTACTCGTCCGGACAGGAAACTCGTGCACTCTCGGGCCCTGTCGCGGAGCACCTCGACGGAGAGGCAGACATGACGACGGCGTCCACGATCCCCGGGCTCGAAGCAGCCCCCACCCAGAACAAGAAGCTCGTCGAGTGGGTGCGCGAGACCGCCCAGCTCACGAAGCCGGACCGGGTGGTGTGGTGCGACGGGTCCGAGCAGGAGTGGCAGCGCCTCACCTCCGAGCTGGTCGAGAGCGGCACCTTCACCAAGCTCGACGAGAGCAAGCGCCCCAACAGCTTCTACGCCACCTCCGACCCGAGCGACGTCGCTCGGGTCGAGGACCGCACCTTCATCTGCAGCCAGGACGAGGCCGACGCCGGCCCGACCAACAACTGGATGGCGCCGGACGAGATGCGCGCCACGCTCACGCCGCTGTTCGACGGCTGCATGAAGGGCCGGACGATGTACGTCGTCCCGTTCTGCATGGGCCCGCTCGGCAGCCGGATCAGCCAGCTCGGCGTCGAGATCACCGACAGCCCGTACGTCGTCGTGTCGATGAAGATCATGACCCGCATGGGGCAGGCCGCCCTCGACGAGATCGGCGAGGACGGCTTCTTCGTCCCGGCCGTGCACACCGTCGGCGCGCCGCTCGAGCCCGGTCAGGCCGACGTCCCGTGGCCCTGCAACGACACCAAGTACATCGTCCACTTCCCCGAGACCCGCGAGATCTGGTCCTACGGCTCCGGCTACGGCGGCAACGCGCTGCTCGGCAAGAAGTGCTTCGCGCTGCGCATCGCCTCGGTCATGGCCCGCGACGAGGGCTGGATGGCCGAGCACATGCTCATCCTCAAGCTCACGCCGCCGGCCGGTGAGCCGCGCTACGTCACCGCCGCCTTCCCGAGCGCCTGCGGCAAGACCAACCTCGCGATGCTGACCCCCTCGATCCCGGGCTGGAAGGTCGAGACCGTCGGCGACGACATCGCCTGGATGCGCTTCGGCGACGACGGCCGGCTCTACGCGATCAACCCCGAGGCGGGCTTCTTCGGCGTCGCGCCGGGCACCGGCGAGGACACCAACGCCAACGCGGTGCAGACCTTCACCGGCAACAGCATCTTCACCAACGTCGCCCTGACCGACGACGGCGACGTCTGGTGGGAGGGCCTGACCGAGGAGCCGCCGGCCGACCTGACCGACTGGAAGGGCAACCGCTGGACGCCCGAGTCCGGCACGCCCGCCGCCCACCCGAACAGCCGCTTCACCACCCCCGCCGGGCAGTGCCCGACCATCGCGCCGGAGTGGGAGGACCCCAAGGGCGTCCCGATCAGCGCGATCCTGTTCGGCGGCCGGCGCGCCACCGCGGTGCCGCTGGTGACCGAGGCCTTCGACTGGCAGCACGGCACGTTCCTCGGCGCGTCGGTCTCCTCCGAGACCACCGCCGCCGCGGCCGGTGCCGTCGGCCAGCTGCGCCGCGACCCCTTCGCCATGCTGCCGTTCTGCGGCTACAACATGGGCGACTACATGGGCCACTGGCTCGAGATCGGCGAGGCCACCACGGCCGACAAGCTGCCGAAGATCTACTACGTCAACTGGTTCCGCAAGGACGAGGACGGCAAGTGGCTCTGGCCCGGGTTCGGCGAGAACAGCCGCGTCCTGAAGTGGATCGTCGAGCGCATCGACGGCAAGGCCGAGGGCCGCGAGACGCCGATCGGCGTGCTGCCGACCCGCGACGCCCTCGACCTGGACGGCCTCGACGTCCCCGAGAAGGACCTCGACCTGCTGCTGTCGGTCGACACCGAGGTCTGGAAGAAGGAGGCGGCGCTGATGCCGGAGTACTTCGGCCAGTTCGGCGACCACCTGCCGCAGGCCATCAAGGACGAGCACCACGCCCTCGTCGAGCGGCTCGAGAAGGCCTAGCCCCACGTCGTACGACGAGCGCCCCGCCGGTCCTGACCGGCGGGGCGCTCGTGCGTACGGCCGGCCTGTCGGTGTGAGGGGCCGGCAGGCGGATACTGTTCGGCTCGGGGTCGGAGCACGGGGACGGAGCTGGCGTTGGGCCTGCGGGATCTCGCCTACGAGGTGTACGAGCGACGGCTCGCGCGCTCGCTGGTGCGCAGTGGTGCGGCGGTGCCCCGGCACGTCGGCGTCATCGTCGACGGCAACCGGCGCTGGGCCAAGGAGCTCGGCATCACCGACCCCAACCAGGGCCACAGGGCCGGGGCGCGCAAGATCGTCGACCTGCTCGGGTGGTGCGACCAGGCCGGTGTCGAGGTCGTCACGCTGTGGCTGCTGTCCACCGACAACCTCAGCCGACCGGAGGCCGAGCTCGCGCCGCTGCTGCGCATCATCGAGGGCGTCGTCACCGACCTCGCCGGCCCCGGTCGCAACTGGACGCTGCGCATCGTCGGCGCGCTCGACCTGCTGCCGGCCGAGACCGCCCGCGTCCTGAAGGAGGCGGCGGCCGGCACCGAGGGCCGCCCCGGCGCCGAGGTGAACATCGCCGTCGGCTACGGCGGCCGGCGCGAGATCGCCGACGCCGTCCGCTCCTTGCTGCACGCCCACGCCGCCGCGGGCCGGTCGCTCGAGGAGGTCGCCGACCTGCTCGACGTCGAGCACATCTCCGAGCACATGTACACGCGCGGCCAGCCCGACCCCGACCTGGTGATCCGCACCAGCGGCGAGCAGCGGCTGTCCGGCTTCCTGCTCTGGCAGAGCGCGCACAGCGAGTTCTGGTTCTGCGAGGCCTACTGGCCGGACTTCCGCCGGGTGGACTTCCTGCGTGCGCTGCGCGCGTACGCCGCCCGGCAGCGCCGCTTCGGCACGTGACGGACGACCTCCCGGGGTCCTACGTCCGGCTCGGCCTGGCCTTCGACCGCCTGGCCCGCGGCTTCGTCGACGCCTGGACCGGTCCTGCCGAGGTCCGCGCCGCCGTCGAGAGCGGGCCGGCGCCGACTCCTGCCGGGCTCGCCGCCCGGGCCCGGGAGCTGCTCGCCGAGCTGCCGTCGGCCGGGCTCGCGCCGGAGCGGGAGGCGTTCCTCGCCGGTCAGCTCACCGGGCTCGAGATGAGCGGGCGGGTCCTGGCCGGTGAGCCGGTGCCGTTCGTGTCCTGCGTGCGGGCGTGGTTCCAGGTGGACCCGGCCCCGGCCGACCCCTCGACGTACGACGCGGCGCACCGGGCGCTCGACGATCTGCTGCCGGGGGACGGCCCGCTGCTGGACCGCTACGCCGCCTACCGCGACCGGGCGTGCGTCCCGCCGGAGCGGCTGCCCGAGGCGGTGCGCGCCTGGTCCTCGCTGCTGCGCGAGCGGACCCGTCTGGCCTTCCCGCTGCCGGAGGAGGAGGCCGTCGCGTACGAGGTCGTCACCGGGCAGCCGTGGGCCGGCTTCAACTACTACGAGGGGCGCTTCCGCAGCAGCGTCGCGATCAACGCCGACCTGCCGGTCGGGCTCGGTGCGCTGCCGGGGCTGGTCGCGCACGAGAGCTACCCCGGCCACCACACCGAGCGGTGCCGCAAGCAGGCGCGGCTGTCGGCGCTGCCCGAGCTCGACCTGTGGCTGGTGAACACCCCCGAGAACGTCCTGGCGGAGGGGCTCGCCGATCTCGGGCTGACCGGCCTCGGGCTCGACGACTGGGGACCGGTCGCCACCGAGCTGTACGCCGACCTCGGCATCGCCTACGACGGCGAGCGCGGGCAGCAGATCGCCTGCGCCGCAGCTGCACTCGGGTCCGTTCGCCAGGACGCTGCGCTGCTGCTCCACGACCGGGGGCGGTCGCTGGAGGAGGTCGAGGCGTACCTCACCCGGTGGGCGCTGCTGTCCCCCGACCGCGCCCGCAAGACGCTGGCCTTCCTCACCGACCCGCTGTGGCGCGCGTACATCACGACGTACGTCGAGGGCGAGCGGCTGCTGCGGGCGTGGCTCGGCGGCGGGCGAGGCCGGGCCGCGCTTCGGCCGGCTGCTCGACGAGCAGCTGACGCCGGCAGGCCTGCGCGCCGACCTCGCCGCCGCCTCCTGCTGACCCCCCGACTGTTCACCCGGTGGTCGCCGCGTGTCGCGCGCCCACGCGGTCGGGTGCGTCCTACCTTCCTGCGCAGCGGCCGGCAGACCGTCAGCCGCTCGGGAGGCCCGATGCGCGCAGGTGCATGCGAAGGGGCCGGCGCCCGGCCCCGTGGCCCGGCCCCGGTCGAAGCAGCACGGCGCGCTGGGAGCTCACTGTGAAGACAGCAGCGAAGACCTTCGTCCTCGACACCTCCGTCCTGCTCTCCGACCCGGGTGCCCTGGCCCGCTTCGCCGAGCACGAGGTCGTCCTCCCGCTCGTCGTCGTCAGCGAGCTGGAGGGCAAGCGCGACCACCCGGAGCTGGGCTGGTTCGCCCGGCAGGCGCTGCGGCTGCTGGACGACCTGCGCATCGAGCACGGCCGGCTCGACCGGCCGCTGCCGATGGGCGGCGGGACGCTGCGGGTCGAGCTGAACCACGTCGACACCTCGACCCTGCCGGCAGGCATCCGCGGGGAGGACGGCGACAGCCGGATCCTCGCCGTGGCAGCCAATCTCGCCGCTGAGGGCGCCGACGTCGTGCTGGTCTCCAAGGACCTGCCGCTGCGCGTCAAGGCGGCCTCGATCGGCCTGACCGCCCAGGAGTACCGCGCCGAGCTCGCCGTCTCCAGCGGCTGGACCGGGATGGCCGAGCTCGAGATCGCCGGGAGCGACCTCGACCTGCTCTACGCCGACGGCCGGCTCGAGCTCGACGAGGCGCGCGAGCTGCCGACGCACACCGGTCTGGTGCTGCTGTCCGAGCGCGGCAGCGGTCTCGGCCGCGTCGCGCCCGACAAGAGCGTGCGGCTGGTCCGCGGCGACCGGGACGCCTTCGGGGTGCACGGGCGCTCCGCCGAGCAGCGCGTCGCGATCGACCTGCTGCTCGACCCGGAGGTCGGCATCGTCTCCCTCGGCGGGCGCGCCGGCACCGGCAAGTCGGCGCTCGCGCTGTGCGCCGGGCTGGAGTCGGTGCTCGAGCGGCGCGCGCACAAGAAGGTCGTCGTCTTCCGGCCGCTCTACGCCGTCGGCGGCCAGGACCTGGGCTACCTGCCCGGCGACAGCGCCGAGAAGATGGGCCCCTGGGCGCAGGCGGTCTTCGACACCCTCGGCGCGCTCGTCGAGCCGACCGTCGTCGAGGAGGTCATGGCGCGCGGCATGCTCGAGGTGCTGCCGCTCACCCACATCCGCGGGCGCTCGCTGCACGACGCGTTCGTCATCGTCGACGAGGCGCAGTCGCTCGAGCGCGGCGTGCTGCTCACCGTGCTGTCCCGCCTCGGCCAGGGCTCGCGGGTGGTGCTCACGCACGACGTCGCCCAGCGCGACAACCTGCGCGTCGGCCGGCACGACGGCGTCGCCGCGGTCATCGAGACGCTCAAGGGCCACCCGCTGTTCGCGCACATCACGCTCACCCGGTCCGAGCGCTCCCCGATCGCCGCGCTCGTCACCGAGATGCTCGAGGACCTGCCCCTGTAGCGCTCTGGGAGCCCACCCTCGCACCCGGGCCGACGATCTTCGACCTCTGGCCCCCTCCTGCGGCGTGTCGACGGGCCACGAGTCGAAGATCGTCGCCCGTACGGGGCGGGGCTGGGCTCGGCCGTGCGGGGCGGGGCGGTGGGGGGCGCGGGTCAGTCGGACTCGGGGAGGCGGCCGCCGGGCGGGAGGTCGGTCGAGACGACCTGCTCCTCGCCGACGAGCGCGACGTCGCCCTCGCCGCCGACCGTGACGCCCGCGGTCACCTCGCTGCCGCGGTCGATGACGGCCTTGACCACCCGCGCCCCGGCGCGCACCACGACGCCCTCGAGCAGGACGCTGTCCACGACCTCGGCGCCCTCGTCGACCACGACGCCCGCGGACAGCACGGAGCGGCGGACGGTCCCCGCGACGGTGCTGCCGGGGGACAGCAGCGAGTCCTCGACGACCGCACCGCGACGGACCAGCGCCGGGCCGTGGACGCCGGCCCGGGTGAGCAGCGGCCAGGCCGCGTCGCTCGGGTCGTACGCCGGCTCGTCGACGAGCAGGTCCTGGTGCGCCGACCAGTACGCCTCGACGGTCCCGAGATCGCGCCAGTAGCCGTCGAACCGGTGCTCGCGCGCCTCGCCCTGCGTCACGAGCTGGGGGAGCACCTCGTCGCCGAGGTCGCCCAGGTCGTCGGTCTCCGCGGCCAGCTCGTCGAGCAGGTCGACCAGCACGCCCGGGTCGAAGACGAGGACCTCGTTGGCGATGAGGTCGCTCTTGGGCTCGTCCGGCTTGTACTCGTAGTCGACGACGCGCCCGTCCTCGACGAGCACGACCCCGTACCGGCCGGCGTCGTCGGGCTCGACCCTCGTCGTCACCATCGTCACGGAGGCGCCGGAGTCCAGGTGCTCGCGGACGACCACCTCGTAGTCGAGCGCGTAGACGGCGTCCGCGGACAGCACCACCAGGACCTGCGGGTCGAAGCCGCGGATCAGGTCGGTCTGCCGCCACAGCGCGTCGGCGGTGCCGGTGTGCCACCCGTCCTTGGGGTCGTCGTCACCGCCCTTGCGCGGGTGCAGGTAGAGCAGCCCGCCGGCGGTGCGGTCGAGGTCCCAGGGCCGACCGTTGCTCAGGTGCTCCTGCAGCGAGAAGGGGTGCGTCTGCTCGAGCAGCCAGACGTCGGACAGCCCCGAGTGCAGGACGTTGGACAGCACGACGTCGACGAGGCGGTAGCGCCCGGCGTACGGCACGGCCGGCTTGGCCCGCCGGTCGGTGAGCGCCTCGAGCCGACCGCCCTCCCCGCCCGCGAGCACGACGACGAGGACCCGCGGCTGCACCATGGCGCCGACTGTTCCCCACGTCGCCGCGACCACGCCCGCCGGGGGGTGGGCCGCTCGGGCGTACGGGGCCTACAGCCCCGGGCGGGTCATCGACAGCACGTCGAGCGCCTCGTCGAGCTGCTGCCTCGGTGAGGTCGCCCTTCTCGACGTAGCCGCCCTCGACGACGACCTGGCGGATCGTCTTCTTCTCCTTCAGCGCCTGCTTGGCGACCTTGGCCGCGCTCTCGTAGCCGATGTACTTGTTGAGCGGCGTGACGATCGACGGCGAGGACTCGGCGAGCTCGCGGCAGCGCTCCTCGTCGGCGACGATCCCGTCGACGGTGCGGTCGGCGAGCAGGCGGGAGATGTTGGCCAGCAGGCGGATCGACTCGAGCAGGTTGCGGGCCATCACCGGCAGCATGACGTTGAGCTCGAAGTTGCCGGCGGCGCCGGCGAAGGCGATGGCGGCGTCGTTGCCGATGACCTGCGCGCAGACCATGTGGGTCGCCTCGGGGATGACCGGGTTCACCTTGCCCGGCATGATCGACGACCCGGGCTGCAGGTCGGGCAGCTGGATCTCGCCGAGCCCCGCGCGCGGGCCGGAGCCCATCCAGCGGATGTCGTTGCAGATCTTGTGCAGGCCGACCGCGATCGTGCGCAGCTGGCCGGAGGCCTCGACGAGCCCGTCGCGGGCGCCCTGCGCCTCGAAGTGGTCGCGCGCCTCGGTGAGCGGCAGGCCGGTGGCGGAGGCGACCTCGGCGATGACGGCCGCGCTGAAGCCGGGCGGGGTGTTGATGCCGGTGCCGACCGCCGTGCCGCCCAGCGGGAGCTCGGCCAGCCGGGGGAGGGAGGCCTGCAGGCGCTCGACGCCGTACCGCACCTGGGCGG
The DNA here is from genome assembly GCA_963844295.1 of uncultured Actinomycetota bacterium. Lineage (GTDB taxonomy): Bacteria > Actinomycetota > Actinomycetes > Mycobacteriales > SCTD01 > SCTD01. The sequence goes on from CAWJNR010000002.1 coordinate 927,357, forward strand.
CGTAGCCGCCGAACTCCTGCCCGAGCGTGACCGGGGTGGCGTCCATGAGGTGGGTGCGGCCGGACTTCACGACCGTCGCGAGCTCGTCGCGCTTGCGCTCCAGCGAGGCGGCCAGGTGCTCCAGCGCCGGTACGAGGTCGTTCACCACGGCGCTCGTCGCGGCGATGTGGATGCTGCTCGGGAAGACGTCGTTGGAGGACTGCGAGGCGTTGACGTGGTCGTTGGGGTGGACCGGGCTGCCGAGCTTCTCGGTGGCCAGGGTGGCGAGCACCTCGTTGGTGTTCATGTTCGACGAGGTGCCGGAGCCGGTCTGGAAGACGTCGACCGGGAAGTGGGCGTCCCAGCGCCCGTCGGCGACCTCGGCGGCGGCCTCCTGGATCGCCTGCGGCCATCTCCGGCTGCAGGACGCCGAGGTCGGCGTTGACCTTCGCGGCCGCCGCCTTGATGCGGGCGAGCGCCTCGATGTGGGCCCGCTCGAGCGGCTGGCCGCTGACCGGGAAGTTCTCCACCGCCCGCTGGGTCTGGCTGCGGTACTTCGCGTCCTTCGGGACCCGCACCTCGCCCATCGTGTCGTGCTCGATCCGCCACTCCTGCGTCTGGTCAGCCATGGGGGCATCCTGCCAACCCGCCTGAGAGGGTGAGCGGGTGGCCACCCGGCAGAGCGCACGAGCGGCCGTACGACGGCGCGCGACGGCCTCGGCAGCGCGGGTGCGGACCGGCTCCTGGTCGGTCCTGCAGTGCGCGGTCGGCGCCGCCTCGGCGTGGGCGCTGGCCACCGGGCTGCTCGGCCACGACCGGCCGTTCTTCGCCTGCGTCGCCGTCGTCGTCTGCCTGGGGGTGCGCGCGGCGCAGCGGCTGCGGCGGGTGGCCGAGCTGGCTGTCGGCGTCACGATCGGCGTGGCCGTCGGCGACGCCCTGGTCGGCGTCATCGGCACCGGCGCCTGGCAGATCGGGCTGGTGGTCGCCATCGCGCTGGTGCTGGCGCTCGCCCTCGACGGCGGGACGCTCGTGACCGCCCAGGCCGGGCTGCAGGCGGTCTTCGTCGTCGCGCTGCCCCGGGTGGAGGGCGGCGACATCGAGCGCTGGCAGGACGCGATGGTCGGCGGCGCCACCGCCCTGGCCGTGGCCGCGCTGCTCCCCGCCGCGCCCTGGGGACCGGCGCACCGGGCCGCGAGGGTGGCGATCCGCGAGCTGGCCGCGGTGCTGCGCGACACGGCCGCGGCGCTGCGCGAGCAGGACACCGCGAGCGCGGCCTTCGCGCTGGCGCGCGCCCGGGCGACCTCGCCCGCGCTGACGGCCTGGGGCGAGGCCCTGCTGACGGGTCGCGACATCACGCGGCTGTCCCCGCTGCGCAGGGACACCGGCGGCGTGTGGGAGGCGCAGTCGCGCACCGCCGCGGGCGTGGACCGGGCGACCCGCAACGTCCGGGTGCTGGTGCGCAGGGTGCTGTTCGCGCTGGGCGAGGGGGATCCGCTGCCCCCGGCGCTGCCGACGCTGCTGGAGCAGCTGGCCGCCGCGGTGGACCTGCTCGCCGACGACGTGGCGCAGGAGCAGACCCGGGCGCTGCGGGCGCTGACCGACCTGGCCGCGGTGCTCGACCCGGCGGTGCTGCACGGCGGGCTGTCCAGCTCCGTGGCGGTCGGGCAGCTGCGGGCGGCCGTCGTCGACCTGCTCGAGGCGGTCGGCGTGGCGCCCGACCGGGCGCGGGCGGCGCTGCCGCGCAGCGGCTGACCCGGGACGTACTCGGACAGACCGGCACGGCTGGTCGCCCCGGCTTGACCGCGAGCGGTGTGACGTGTCCAACATCCGGGTCTCGCTCCGGTCGGGTGACCGGGGCGTGACGGACCGCCCCCCGCGGACCGTCGGGTCGACGACGAGGAGCAAGGGTGCGGATCGCACGCAGGACGACAGCAGGGGCGGTGGTGGTGCTCGCGGCGCTGCTGGCGCCGATGAGCACGGCGTCGGCTCAGGAGGTCCCGGCCGGGACCTACGTCGCCGACGCGGAGAGCGCTCAGTTCGAGGCCTCGACGGGCTTCGAGACGGCCGAGCGCCTGTGGGGCGTGGAGAACGGCGCGGAGTACCGGATCGAGGTGCCGGCCGACTGGAACGGCGAGCTCGTCACGTACTCGCACGGGTTCGTCTCGCCGCTGATCACGGAGCTGGACGCGCCGCTCCCGCCGCTGCGGGACCTGTTCCTCTCGCAGGGCTTCGCGTGGGCGTCCTCGAGCTACAGCGCCAACGGCTACGTGATCAACGAGGGCATCGCCGGCACCATGGACCTGCTGGAGATCTTCGAGCGCGAGGTCGCGCCCCTGGAGGAGCAGGTCTACGCGACCGGCGTGTCCATGGGCGGACACATCGTCGGAGCCATGATCGAGCAGTTCCCGGACACCTTCGACGGTGCGCTGCCCGTGTGCGGCGTCATGGGCGACGAGGAGCTGTACGACTACTTCCTCGGTCACGCGGCTGTGGCGCAGACGCTGGCCGGGCTGGAGGACGTGCCGATCCCGGCGCCGGCCGACTACCTGTCCGCCGTCGTCCCGCAGATCAGGACCGCTCTCGGCTACGGCCCCGGCGTCTCCCTCACCGACGCCGGCCAGCAGCTCTCGGCCGTGACCGAGGACCTCACCGGTGGCGAGCGGCCGTTGTTCGACGAGGCCTTCGAGTTCTGGAGCGACACCGCGGCGATCGGGCAGCTGCCCTTCCTGCTGGGCGTCTACGGCGGTGCGCTGACCGGTGGCCCGGCGACGGCCGCGTCCCCGTTCGCCACCAACGTCGACCAGACCTACCAGCTCGACGACCGGGCGGCGCTCACGCCGACCGAGGAGGCGCTCAACGACGCCGTCCCCCGCCAGGCGCAGACCCAGCCGGCGCCGTTCCCCGCCATCGAGGGCACCCTCGGCACCGCCACCAAGGTGCTGACGATGCACACGATCGGCGACCTGTTCGTGCCGTTCTCGATGCAGCAGGTCTACCTCCAGGAGGCCATCGAGCAGGGCTCGGACGACCGCCTGGTGCAGCGCGCCATCCGCGACGTCGGCCACTGCGCCTTCTCCGCCGAGGAGTTCGTCACCGGCTTCGTCGACCTCGTCACGTGGGTGAAGGGCGGCCCGAAGCCGGCCGGCGACGACATCCTCGACCCGGCTGTCGTGGCGGACCAGGACTTCGGCTGCACCTTCACGACCGGCACCACGGCCACGCGCGGGCTCGTCCCCCCGTGCGGGGCGCTGGAGCGGATCGCCGGCATCGACCGGATCCGCACCGCCGTCGCGCTGGTCGACGAGACGTACGACTCCGCGCCGACCGTCGTCCTGGCCCGGGCGGACGTCTACGCCGACGCGCTCGCCGCTGCGCCGCTGGCCGGGCGCTTCGACGCGCCCGTGCTGCTCACCGCGCCGGACGCCCTGCCCGGCTCCGTCGCACGGCAGCTCGAGGTGCTCGGCACGACGAACGTCATCGTCATGGGCGGTCCGGCCGCCGTGTCCGATGCCGTCCTCGCGACGCTGACCGGCATGGGCGTCGAGTCCCGCCGCGTCGCCGGGGCCGACCGCTACGCCACGGCGGCCGCGGCGGCGGAGCAGCTCGGCGGCGACAGCGCCTTCGTCGTCCTCGGGACCTCCACCGACCCGCTGCGCGGCTGGCCGGACGCCGTGTCGGTGGCGGCGCTGGCCGCCTACCAGGAGCGGCCGGTCCTGCTGGTCGAGCAGGACGCGGTGCCGGCCGTGACCGCGGCTGCGGTGCGAGAGCTGGACATCGTGACGATCGTCGGCGGTCCCGCGGCGGTGTCCGCTGACGTGGCCACCGACCTGGCGGCCCTCGGGGTCGAGGTCTCCCGCGTCGCGGGCCAGACCCGCTACGGCACGTCGGCCGCGATCAGCGAGCTCGCGCTCGGCGCCGGGATGACGCTCGACACGGCCTACCTCGCGACCGGCCGCGGCTTCGCCGACGCGCTGGTGGCCGGCCCGGCCGCGGCGAGCACCGGCAGCCTGCTGCTGCTGGTCGACGAGGACCCGGCGACGGTCGAGCCGACCGTCGCGCTGCTCCGCGACCGTGCCGCGCAGGTCGGCGAGCTGGTCGTCGTCGGTGGCACGAGCGCGGTGTCCGCCGCGGTCGCCGCCGCGGTCCAGGGCCTCGTCGAGTAGCCGCCCGCTCGTACGCCGCAGGCCCGTCCCCCGTCCCGGGGCCGGGCCTGCGGCACGTCCCGGCCCCTTGCGTCCTGCAGCGCACGCACCACGGCTGTCCGCCTCGTAGGACGCGAAGGCCCAGCGCTGGCCGGCCGTTCTTCCACGGAGTCACCCGCGTGCCGCTGCTTGCGTCCTGCACCAGCGGCGGCGAAGGCATCCGCCGCGCAGGACGTCCGATGCGGGGTGCGACGGGTGGATGGCTGCCGGCCCGGCGGCTGACGCTCGCGTCCTGCGCGGGAGAGTCCCGGATCTGTCCCCTGTGCAGGACGTCCGGAGCGTCCACAGGGTGCGGTCGACCGCTTCCGCCGCGCCGCCGTCGTGCGCTCGGATCGGGCCATGCCTCCGAAGTCCGACCTCCGCCTGGCCCGAGCCCGGGCGCTGCGCCTCGCCGCTGGACAGGACCTGGTCCTCAGCCGCCGCCAGCTGTACGCGGCTGGCGTCCCGCGCTGGGCCGTGCGGCACGAGCTGCGGGTGGGCCGGTGGCAGCGCACCGGCCGGCAGACGGTCGTCGTGCACAACGGTCCGCTCACGGTCGCTGCCCAGCGGTGGGTCGCGGTGCTCGAGTGCGGTCCGCGGGCGGCGCTCGACGGAGTCTCCAGCTTGCAGGCGGGCGGCCTCGCGCACCTGACCGACGTGGTGGTCCACGTGATCGTCCCCAAGGGCTCCCGCAAGCCGCGACTGCGAGGTGTGCGGATCCACGAGAGCCGGCGCTGGCGGGAGGAGGACGTCGTCGACGAGGGCATCCGTCGCACGCGCGCGGCGGTCGCGGCGGTGCACGCCGCGCTGTGGGCGGTCACGGACCGGCAGGCCCAGCTGTTCGTGGTGCTCGCCGTGCAGCAGGGGCGGACGACCGTCCAGCAGGTGCACGAGGTCCTCACGACCGTCCGGCGGCACGGCCGCCGCCGGCTGCTGCACGCGCTCCTCCTCGACCTCGCGGGGGGCGTGCGCAGCCTGGGTGAGCTCGACGTCGCGCGCGCCATGCGCAGCCGCGGCCTGCCGGAGCCGCTCCGGCAGGCGGTCCGCCGCCGCGCCTCGGGCAGCCACTACCTCGACGCGGAGTTCCCGGAGCACCAGGTCGTCCTCGAGGTCGACGGAGCGCAGCACGACGAGCTCGACCACCGGCTCAGCGACCTGCTGCGGGACGTCGCCGCCTCCTGCGAGGGCAGCACCACCGTCCGCATCCCGCTCGTGGCCTGGCGGTTGGACGAGGGCGCGGTGCTGGACGCCCTCGAGCTGCTGTTCGCCTCCCGTGGCTGGCTCCGGCCGGCCGCCTGACCTCGTACGTCCTGCTGCGTCTGCAGGGGACGTGTCCGCCCTGCAGGACGCAAGCGCGAGGCGGGCCCTACGACCGGGCGACTCACCCCTTGCGTCCTGCTGCGGCCGCAGGGGAGGTGTCCGGGCAGCAGGACGCAACGGAGACCCGGCGCCGGCGCCGCCCCGGGCTAGAGGTCGAGGTCGGCGACGAGGGGGGCGTGGTCGGAGGCGCCCTTGCCCTTGCGGGCCTCGCGGTCGACCCAGGCGTCGCGCACCGGCACCGCGGGCGTCGCCAGCAGGTAGTCGATGCGCATGCCGAGGTTCTTGTGCATCATGCCGGCGCGGTAGTCCCAGTAGGTGAACGGCACGTCGCCCTTGCCGGGCCGCGCCTCGACGTCCACGAGCCCCCAGTCGAGCAGCTCCTGCACAGCAGCGCGCTCGGCCGGCGTGACGTGGGTGGAGCCGGTGAACACGCCGATGTCCCACACGTCGCGGTCGTGCAGCGCCACGTTGAGGTCGCCCATGACGACCAGCGGCTGCTCCGGCGAGAAGCCGTCGAGCCGCTCCCGCAGCGCGCGGAACCACGCCAGCTTGTAGTCGTAGTGCGGGTCGTCGAGCGCGCGGCCGTTCGGGACGTAGACCGAGGTGACGTGCAGCGGCCCGCACTGCGCGGACGTCAGCCTCGGCTCCGGGTGACCCTCGATGCTCCAGCGACACGTCGGACAGCCCCACCCGCGAGAGCACGGCGGTCCCGTTCCAGCGGCCGTCGCCCGAGTGCGCGACCTCGTACCCGAGCGCCTGGAGCGGGAGGTACGGGAAGGCGCCGTCGGCGCACTTGGTCTCCTGCAGCGCGACGACGTCCGGCGCGACCTCCTCCAGCCAGGGCAGCAGCCGGGGGAGGCGCGCGCCGACGCTGTTGACGTTCCAGGTCGCGATCCGCACGGTCAGCGGCTGTGGTGCTCGAAGTCGACGGAGGCGTACGCGCGCAGCTTGGTCAGGCGGTGCTGGGAGGTGACGCGGCGGATCGTGCCGGACTTCGAGCGCATGACCAGCGACTCGGTGGTCGCGCCGCCGCCGCGGTAGCGGACGCCGCGCACGAGCTCGCCGTCGGTGATGCCGGTCGCGACGAAGAAGACGTTGTCGCTGCGCACCAGGTCGTCGGTGCGACAGGACCGCGTCGAGGTCGAGGCCCGGCGGCAGCGGCGTTGGTGAACTCGCTCTTCTTCTGCGGCCACAGCTTGGCCTGGATCGTGCCGCCGAGGCACTTCACGGCGCAGGCGGTGATGATCCCCTCAGGGGTGCCGCCGATGCCGAGCAGCAGGTCGACGCCGGTGCCCTCGGAGCAGGCCATGACCGCGCCGGCGACGTCGCCGTCGGAGATGAACTTGATGCGGGCGCCGGCCTCGCGGACCTCGCGGACGAGGTCCTCGTGGCGGGGGCGGTCCAGGATGCAGACGGTGACGTCCTGCGCCGAGCCGCCCTTGGCCTTCGCGACGGCCTGGACGTTGTGCCGGGCGGGCGCGGTGATGTCGACGACGTCGGCCGCCTCGGCCCCGGTGACCAGCTTCTCCATGTAGAAGACCGAGCTGGGGTCGTACATCGTGCCGCGCTCGGCGACGGCCATGACGGCGATGGCGTTCGGCATGCCCTTGGCCATCAGCGTGGTGCCGTCGATGGGGTCGACGGCGACGTCGCACTCGGGGCCCTCGCCGCAGCCGACCTCCTCGCCGTTGAAGAGCATCGGCGCCTCGTCCTTCTCGCCCTCGCCGATGACGACGACGCCGCGCATCGAGACCGTGCTGATGAGCGAGCGCATCGCGTCGACGGCCGCGCCGTCGCCGCCGAGCTTGTCGCCGCGGCCGACCCAGCGGCCGGCGGCCATGGCGGCGGCCTCGGTCACCCGCACCAGCTCCATCGCGAGGTTGCGGTCGGGGGCCTCGGGCGTGTGCGGGGAGCTCATGCGCCGGACCCTATCGGGGCGTTGCGCCCAGGGTGCGGGCCCGCGGTGGCAGAGTGGGCGCGGTGCGCCGCGACTACGACCCTGCCGAGCTCGGCGCGCGCCGTCTACCCGCTGCTCAACAGCGTCGTCGTCCCGCGGCCGATCGCCTGGGTGTCCACCCGCTCCGCCGACGGGCGTCGACAACCTCGCGCCGCACTCGTTCTTCACCATCTCCTCGGTGCAGCCGCCGGTCGTGCAGTTCACCTCCGTCGGCGCCAAGGACTCGCTGCGCAACGCGCAGGCGACCGGGGAGTTCGTCGTCAGCACCTGCCCGCGAGGAGCTGATCGAGCAGGTCAACCTCACCGGCACGGACTTCCCGGCCGACGTGAGCGAGTTCGACGCCGTCGGCCTCGAGCGCGAGCCGAGCCGCCTCGTCGCGCCGCCGCGGGTCGCGGAGTCGCCGGTCGCGCTGGAGTGCCGCCTGGTCGGGACGAAGGACTTCGGCGGCGACTCGACGGTCGTCTTCGGCGAGGTGGTCTGGATCGCCGTCGACGAGCGGGTGCTCCGGGACGACCGGCCCGCGATCGACCTGCTCGAGCCGGTCGCCCGGCTCGGCGCCGACCGAGTGGAGCGACGATCGGCCGCATCAGCGAGCGCCGGCGCGTGCCCTGGGCCGAGCTGCAGGCGGGCCGTTGACCTCCACCCAGACGGGCGCCCCGCTCGCGGGTCGCCGGCCGCGCCGCCACCACGCGCTCGTCGCTGCTGGCCTCGGCCCGCGCGGTCTTCACCGCGTCCGGCTTCGCGGAGGCCTCCATCGCCGAGGTCGTGGCGCGGTGCGGGCGCCAGCGTCGGCAGCCTCTACCACCACTTCGGCGGCAAGGCCGAGCTCTACCTGGCGCTGTTCGAGGACTACCAGCAGCGCCAGGAGGCGCGCGCCGCCGCGGCCGTGCGGGCGGCGCGCGCCGCGGCGAGGCCGACCCGGTGGCGCTGTTCGTCGCCGGCTCGCGGGCCTACCTCGACGGCTGCTGGGCCGAGCGCGACCTCGCCCGGCTGTTCCTGGCCGGCGGCGGGCCGCCCGGCTTCGAGCTCGTCGCCCGGCGGCGCTACCGCGAGTGGACCCGGCGCAACGCGACGCTGCTGGCGTCCGGGCCCGACGACGCCGAGCCGTGGGGCGACGCGCTCGTGCTGGTGCTGACGACCGTGGTGAGCGAGGCCGGCCACGAGGTCGCGGTGTGCGAGGACGAGGACGTCCGCCGGCCGCCTGGCCGGCGACGTGCTGGAGCTGATCAGCCGGATCGGACGCCCCGGAGGGCAGAGCGCATGAACCTGTTCGAGGACGAGCCCGAGCGCAGCGTCCGCGAGCGGCGCCGACTGGGAGCACCACCGCCGCGCACCGCAGTCCCCAGAGCGGACCGCCGCAGGACGAGGTCGGCGTGCTGGCGCTGTCGTCGTTCCTGCTGGCCCGCAGCCAGGAGGTCGTCGTCGCCGTCCGCGGGGTCACGGCCTACTCCGACGGGCTGCACCTCGAGGTGGTCGTGCTGTTCGCCGACGAGCAGCGCGGTCGAGGACCTCGCCTACGTCGATGCACGACTTCAGCCGCAGCCCCGGGCGCTTCCGCTTCGGCTGCATCGGCAGCCGACGGCCGCCCGGCCACCAGCGGGCACCCGCGACGCCCGGCGGTCGAGGCCGGCGGGGAGGGTGAGCCGCGGCTGGTGCTGCTGCGCTCGACCACGTCGGCCCTGACCTGGACCGGCCACTACTGGCTGCACCCGCTGCCGCCGCCCGGTCCGCTGGTGCTCGGCTGCCGCTGGCCCGACCGGGGCATCCCCGAGACCCTCGTCGAGGTCGACACGGCGCCGCTGCTCGAGGCCGCCGCCGGCTCCGACCGCGGTCTGGGGCGAGCCCACGGGCGTGCTCAAGCCGTGACGAGCGCGCACGACGACCTGCTCGAGCGGCGCGCCGACTACCCGGTGCTCGCCGACGAAGACCTACCTGGCCAGCCACACCCTCGGGGCGATGCACCGCGCGCACCCCCGAGCGGCTGGCGGAGTTCGCCGCAGCTGTGGGCCGAGCAGGGCGTCGTCGCGTGGGAGACCTGGGCGCCGACGGTCGAGCGCGTGGCGGACCTCGTCGGCTCGCTGGTCGGCGCGCCCCCCGGCACGACGGTGATGCGGCAGAACGTCGCCGACCTGCTCGGCGACCTGGTCGACCTGCTTCGACTGGCACGGCCCGCGCAACCGCGTCGTGACCAGCGCGCTGGAGTGGCCGGGCAGCCTGCACACCTGGTCGCAGATCGGACGCCTCGGCGGCGAGGCGGTCGTCGTCCCGGGGGAGCCGGACGGCATCTGCTTCGACGTGCAGCGGATGGTCGACGCGATCGACGAGCGCACCCTGCTGGTCGAGTGCAGCCACGTGCTCTTCCGCACCTCGACCGTCGTCGACCTGGCGCCGGTCGTCGAGAAGGCCCACGCCGTCGGCGCTCTCGTCGTCGTCGACGGCTACCAGGCAGCCGGCACGCTGCCGGTCGACGTCGTCGCCCTCGGCGTCGACGTCTACCTCGGCGGCTCGGTGAAGTACCTCTCCGGCGGCCCCGGCAACGGCTGGATGCACGTCAGCCCCGACGTCGTGCGACCGGCTCGAGCCGGTGACGCCGGGCTGGTTCGGCCAGGCGTCGCCGTTCGCGTTCGACCCCGAGATCGCCTACGCCACCGGCATCCGCCGCTTCGCCGGGGGCACTCCTGGCGTCCCGGCCGCGTACGCCGCCGAGCCCGCGTACGCCGCCCTCGCCGACATCGGCATGACCGCGGGTCCGCGAGCGCTCGCAGTCGATGACGCAGCCGCTGCTGGAGGCGGCGCTCGAGCGCGGCTTCACCGTCCGGTCGCCGCACGACCCGGCGCAGCGCGGCGGGCACGTCACCATCGACCCGGGCGACGCCGACCGCGTGCACGACGAGCTGATCGCCCGCGGGATCGTCGTCGACCACCGGCCGGGCGTCGGCATCCGCGTCTCGCCGCACTTCTACAACACCCTCGACGAGGCGCTGGGCGTCCTCGACGCGATGGCTGAGGTGCTGGCGGCGCGCTGAGCAGCGACACTGGAGGGGTGAGCACGCAGGTCGCCGAGCCGGAGACGCCCAGGAAGAAGCGCGGCCGCGAGACGGCCGCCGACATGGTGCGGTCGCTCGGGCTCGTCGTGCTGGTGATCGTGCCGGTGTGGTTCTTCGCCAAGGCGCCGGCCAGCGACGAGGCCGACATCCGCGTGGTCGACCCGACGGGGCCGATCGCCGCGTTCGCGACCGACGTGCCGCAGGCCCCGGTGCCGCAGGGCCTGCCGGAGCAGTGGCGGGCGACGTCGGCGACCTACGCCGGCGGCGACCGCACCCTGCGGGTCGGCTGCGTCACGCCCGAGGAGCAGTACGCGGAGTACGCCGCGTCGACCGGCGCCGCGCCAGGAGTTCGTCGAGGCGGCCGTGGGCGAGGGCGCGGAACCCGCGGAACCGGTCACGGTGGACGGCGTCGACTGGGAGCAGCGCGTCGAGGCCGACGGCTCCCGCTCGTTCATCTCGTCGTACGGCCCGGTCACCGTCGTGGTCGGGACGACCCGCGCGACCGCGGGCCTCGAGGAGCTACGCGTCCTGCTGGGCAGCCTGGCCGTCGGCTAGGACCGCGTCGAGGCGGGCCTTCGCCCCGTCGAGCCAGGACTGGCAGACACCGGCGAGCTGCTCGCCGCGCTCCCACAGGGCCAGCGACTGCTCGAGCGTGACCCCGCCCTGCTCGAGCTGTCGGACGACCTCGGCCAGCTCGTCGCGCGCCTGCTCGTACGTCGGTCGGGCGCTGGGAGACTCGCTCATGTGACGAACCTACGGCGCGCGCACCCCGGCGACGCCGCGGAGCTCACCCGGCTCCGCGGGCTCATGGTGGCGGCGATGGGCGGCGACCCGGCCGTGCCCGGCTGGGCGGCGGCCTGCGAGGCCGCCTTCGCCCGGCGGCTGGCCGAGCCGGACCGCTTCGCCGCCTGGCTGGTGGAGGTGGACGGCCGCGGCGGTCTCGAGCGGCGTCGGCTGGCTCGAGGAGCACCTGCCCGCGCCCGGCACGCCCGACGGCCGGCGCGGGCACGTCGCGTCGATGTCGACCGAGCCGGCGCACCAGCGGGCCGGGCACGCCCGGGCGGTGCTCACCGCGCTGATGGGCTGGTTCGCCTCGCTCGAGGTGCCGCGGGTCGACCTGCGGCGCCACCGAGCCGGGCCGGCCGCTGTACGAGGACCTGGGCTTCCGGGTGCTCGGTGGCGCGACGATGGCGTGGACGGCAGCGGGCACGCCCGGGCCGGGGCTGGGGTTCGCCACTCCGCCGTGAGCTACTCGGCGGTGACGAACAGGACGCCGGCGGCCAGGCGGACCTGCAGGTCGGTCCCGGGCTCGACGGCGTCGGCATCGCGCACGACCGCGCCGTCCTCGTCCTGCACGACGGCGTAGCCGCGGTCCAGCGTCGCCTGCGGGCTCAGCGCCAGGACACGGGCGCGTACGTGCTCGAGGTCGTCGGCGGCCCGGTGCAGCGCGGCAGAGGTGCAGCGGCGGCTGCGGGCCAGCAGCGACTGGAGGTCCTCGCGCCGCCGGTCGACGAGCACGTGCGGGTCGGCGAGCACGGGGCGGCTGCGCAGGGCCGCGACGCGGGCGGACTCGCGTGGCGACCAGGTGCGTGACGACGCGGCGGGCGCGGTCGCGGGCCTGGCGCACCCGCTGCGCCTCCTCGCGGACGTCGGGCACGACGCGCTTGCCGGCGTCGGTCGGGGTGGAGCAGCGGACGTCGGCGACGAGGTCGACCAGCGGGCTGTCGGGCTCGTGCCCGATCGCGCTCACGACCGGCGTGCGGCAGCGCGCGACGGCTCGGCACAGCGCCTCGTCGCTGAACGGCAGCAGGTCCTCGACGCTCCCGCCGCCGCGCGCGAGCACGATGACGTCGACCTCGGGGGCCGCGTCGAGCGACTGCAGCGCGCCGATGACCTGCTCGACGGCGAGGTGGCCCTGGACCGCGACCTCGCGCACGTCGAAGCGCACCGCCGGCCAGCGCCGCTGGGCGTTCTCGAGGACGTCGCGCTCGGCGGCGCTGGCCCGCCCGGTGACCAGCCCGACGGTGCGGGGCAGGAAGGGCAGCGGCTTCTTGCAGCTCGGGGGCGAACAGCCCCTCGGCGGCCATCAGCGCCTTGAGCCGCTCCAGCCGGGCCAGCAGCTCGCCCACGCCGACCGGCCGGATCTCGAGCGCCTTGAGGCTCAGGGTGCCGCGGCCGGCGTAGAACTCCGGCTTGGCGTGCAGCACCACCCGGTCGCCCTCGCTCAGCGGCGGGACGACGGCGTCCACCAGGGTGCGCGCGGCGACGACGTTCAGGCTCATGTCGGCGACCGGGTCGCGCAGCACCAGGTAGCAGGTGCCCGACCGCCGGTTGACCTGGGTGACCTGCCCCTCGACCCACACCCGGCCGAGCTTGTCGATCCACTCCATGAGCGAGCGGGCGACGGTCCGCACGGGCAGCGGCGACTCCGCGCTGTTCGCCAGGGGCACGCCCGGCAGCCTAGGTGCGGCGACCGGTCGCCGAGGTGCGCCGCCGTGCGACCCACCCCCGCGACGATCTTCGCCTCGAGGTGCTGCGACACGCGCGCGAGCTCCCACCAAGACGAAGATCGTCGCAGGGGTGGACGGGGGGCGTGCGAGGTCTAGCTGGGCTTGCCGGCGCCGCCGAGGCCGCCGAAGGCCACGGTGGGGTTGTCGGCCCCTGCGTCGGCGGTGCTGGGGCTGACCTTGGAGCCGCCCTTGGCCTTGCTCGGCTGGCTGCCGCCGTCGGCGCCGCCGCCGGACAGCGGGGCGGTCGGGTCGGTGGCGAGCTTGGCGATGCGGTTGTCGAGCATCGTGACGATCGGCAGCCGGTCGGCGTGCGCCTTCTCGTAGTCGCGGATCTGCACGAGCTGCGGCAGGTCGAGGCTGCGCATCCGCCCGCGCAGCGAGCCCAGCGTGAGGTGGTCGTAGTCCGGCAGCGGCAGCTCGTCGTGGTCCAGGACCTCGCCGCCGACGGTCGCGGAGACCCGCTCGACCACCTCGACGGTCTCCGGGCTGGCCGCGGTGTCGACAGGGGTGGTCGCCGTGTCGGGCGCCGCCGGGGTCGGCTCGCCCTTGGGCGCCTCGGCCGCGGGGGTCTCGGCGACCTGGGCCGTCTGGGAGGTCGGTGCCTCGACCTCGTCCGCGGCAGCCGCCACGGTGCCGGCGACGCCCTCGGCCGCCTTGCCGGTGGCCTGCGTGGCCTTCTCGGCAGTCTTCTTGGTCGCCTTGGCGGCGGCCTTGCCCGTGCTCTTCACGGCCTTCGCCGCGCCGCCGACGGCCCCCTCGACGACCTGCTCGCCGGTGGCGGCGGTGCGCTCGGCCGTCTCGCCGGCGGACCGGGCAACGGCCTCGCCGGCCTCCGCGGCGCGGGCCGCGGCCTCCTCGACGCTGTCGGCGGCCTTGTCCAGACCGCTGCCGACGCGGCGGGTCGTCGTGCCGGCTGCCTTGCGGGCGCGGGTCGCGCCGGTGCGGACGAACGCAGTCACCGCCTCGCCGGCGTCCTCCAGCGCGTCCTCGACGACGTCGTACGGCTTGGCGAACGGCGTGCCCTGGAGCGCGTCCTCGACGACGTCCTCGACCTCGTCGAAGGAGGTGCCGCGCAGCTTGGCGATCAGGCGCTCGCCGCGCTCTGCCAGGGCGTCGTACTCCCGGCGGACGGTGCCGAGCGTCGTCAGCGCGTGGCTCACGGCGTACACGGGCAGCTGCACGGCCTTGCCCGGCAGGCGCAGGACGCCCTCCAGGACGGCCGGCACGATCCCGAGGGCGGCGGCGACGGGGGTCGGGACGGGGCTGGGCATACGAGGTTTCCTTCGGCAGGGAGGGACGGCGTGGCTCGGTCGCACCCGTGCCCGCGACCGTCGCAGGTACACGCGGTGGGAGGAAGATCACCGGGCGCCCCGAGGCTGCGGACGTAGCATGGGACCCATGACGGAGACCCCTGTGCGACCGTCCAAGCGGGTCCTGGTGGCCAAGCCGCGCGGCTACTGCGCCGGTGTCGACCGGGCCGTGCTCACCGTCGAGAAGGCGCTGGAGGCGTACGGCGCGCCCGTCTACGTCCGCAAGCAGATCGTGCACAACGCCCACGTCGTCCGGACCCTCGAGGCCCAGGGCGCGATCTTCGTCGAGGAGACCGACGAGGTGCCCGAGGGCGCGACGGTCGTGTTCTCCGCCCACGGCGTCGCCCCGACCGTGCACGCCGAGGCCAAGGTCCGCGCGCTCAAGACGATCGACGCGACCTGCCCGCTGGTGACCAAGGTCCACATGGAGGCCAAGCGCTTCGCGGCCGACGACGTGGACATCGTGCTCATCGGCCACGAGGGGCACGAGGAGGTCGTCGGCACGACCGGCCAGGCCCCCGAGCACATCCACCTCGTGGACGGCGTCGAGGAGGCCGCGCAGGTGCAGGTGCGCGACCCCGCGAAGGTCGCCTACCTGTCGCAGACCACGTTGTCGGTGGACGAGACGAACGTGACGGTGGAGGCGCTGCGCCAGCGCTTCCCGCTGCTGCAGGGGCCGCCGTCGGCCGACATCTGCTACGCCACGCAGAACCGCCAGGTGGCCGTGAAGGAGATCGCCGCCGAGTCCGACCTCGTGATCGTGGTCGGTTCGCGCAACAGCTCGAACTCCGTCCGGCTGGTCGAGGTCGCCCTCGACGCCGGCGCCCGCGCGTCCCACCTCGTCGACGACGCCAGCGAGATCGACGAGGCCTGGCTGGAGGGCGTCACCACCGTCGGCCTGACCAGCGGCGCGTCGGTGCCCGAGGACCTCGTCGTGCAGGTGATGGCCTGGCTGGCCGCGCGCGGCTACGGCGAGGTGCAGGAGGTCGAGTCGGCGCAGGAGCACCTGCTGTTCGCGCTGCCGCCGGAGCTGCGCCGCGACCTGCGCAAGGCCGGCATCAGCGAGAGCTAGGGCCGCGCTTCCAGCGCACTCCCGCGACGAGCAGCGACAGGCCCGTCGCGGCCAGCAGGACGGGCGCCCCGAGCACGAGCGCGTTGACCAGCTCGATCGCCTGCTGCACGAGGAACGACCCGCCCGAGGCGGTCCGCTCCACGATGCCGCCGAGCAGCACGAGCACGACGTAGACCAGCGGCGGCATGACGACCGCAGCGGGCAGGTCCTCGCGGTGGACGGTCAGCGGCGGCCAGCACGCAGCCGACGACGAAGCTGACCGCGAACACCTCGCGCAGTCCCGGTCCGGTGAGGACGTCGAAGGCCCCGCCCAGCACCCCCAGCAGCAGCGCCAGGGCGACGGCGCCGACGGCTGTGAGCCCGCGCCGGTCGCCGACGGAGGCGCCCGCGGGCGGCGGGTGCCCGTTTCGTCCTGCCGTGCCGGTCACGGGATCCGACGCTACCCCCGTGACGCGGGTCCACTGCTGCGCCTACCGTGACCTGCGTGTCAGAGGCAGGCGGGTCAGGGACCGGGTCGTACGGCGAGGGTGAGCGGGTGTTCGGGCCGCCGCAGGGCAGCTACGACGCGGACTGGGTGGCCTCGACCGCCCGCACCGCCGATCCCGGGCTGCCGGAGGAGACGGCGCGCGAGCTGGCCGTCTACGCGTGGGAGCACCTGCGCGCGATCGGCCAGCTGGATGCGCCGGAGGTGGCCCGCCGCCTTCTGGCCGACCACCCGGATGCCGGGGCGACACCGGCCGCCGTGGTGGCCAGGGCTGCGGTCGACTTCTGCGAGGCGTACGGCGTCGACCTCTGAGGTCGGGCGCGCCTACCCCGTGCTGGACAGGGGCGGCACGAGCTCGGGGGCGGTGACCGGTCGCGGCAGCGCCTCCACCACAGAGGGAGCGGCCGGCGGCTCCTCTGCCAGGCCCAGCTCCGCCATGCGCCGGGCAGCCGGGAGCAGCGAGCGCTCGAGCGAGCCGACGGTGCGGTTGAAGTCCGCGACGGCGGAACCGAGCGACCGGCCGAGCTTGTCGACGTGGGTGCCCAGGGTGCCGAGCCGGCTGTAGAGGTCCTTGCCGGCGACGACGACGGCGCGGGCGTTCTCGGTCAGCTGCTCGGTCTGCCAGGCGTGGGCGGCCGTGCGCAGCAGCGACACCAGCGTGGTCGGGGTCGCCAGGTGCACGTGCCGGGAGTAGGCGTGCTCGAGCAGGGCCGGGTCGTGCTGCAGCGCCGGCGCGAGGAACGCCTCGCCGGGGACGAACAGCACGACGAACTCGGGGGAGTCCGGCAGCGCCGCCCAGTACGCCTTGTCGGCCAGCCGGTCGACGTGGGCGCGCAGGTGACGGGCGTGGGCGGCCATCCGGGTCGCCGCCTCGGCCTCGTCGTCGCACTCGACGGCCTCGAGGTAGGCGGCCAGCGTCACCTTGGCGTCGACGGCGATCGAGCGGCCGCCGGCCAGCCGCACCACGAGGTCGGGGCGCAGCACCTCACCGGCGGCCCCGGTCCAGCTCTCCTGCTCGGAGAAGTCGCACCGGTCGACCATCCCGGCGTACTCCACGCAGCGGCGCAGCTGGACCTCGCCCCAGCGGCCGCGCGCCTGCGGGCGGCGCAGGGCGTCGACGAGGGAGGCGGTCTCGCGGCCGAGCAGCTCGCTCGTCCGACGCACGCCGGCGACCTGCTCGCGCAGCTCGGCCTGGGCGCGGGCCCGCTCGAGCTCGAGCCCGCGCAGCTGGGCCTCGACCAGGTGCAGCTGCTCGCGCAGCGGGACGACGAGCGCCTCGACCGCCTGCCGCTGGCCGGCCAGCTCGCCGGCGGCGGCCTCGCGGCTCCCGGTCAGGGCGCGGGAGGCCAGCCCCTCGAAGGAGGTGAGCAGCTCCTGCTCGTCGCGGCGCGCACCGCGACGGCCGAGCAGCAGGCCGGCGGCGAGCCCGAGGAGCAGGCCGACCAGGAGGGCGAGGACGACGGTCATGGGGCGACCCTGGCAGCCGGGTCCGACAAGTCCGGGTGACGCGCCGCGCCGGTAGCGTCGTACGCCGTGAGCCTCTCCCTCGGCATCGTCGGCCTGCCCAACGTCGGCAAGAGCACCCTGTTCAACGCGCTGACCAAGAACGACGTGCTGGCGGCCAACTACCCCTTCGCCACCATCGAGCCCAACGTCGGCGTCGTCGGTGTGCCGGACGACCGGCTGCCCGAAGCTCGCGGAGCTCTTCGGCTCGGCGAAGGTGATCCCCGCGACGGTCGACTTCGTCGACATCGCCGGCATCGTCAAGGGCGCCAGCGAGGGCGAGGGGCTGGGCAACAAGTTCCTGGCGAACATCCGTGACAGCGACGCGATCTGCCAGGTGATCCGGGTGTTCGAGGACGACAACGTCGTGCACGTCGACGGCCGCGTGTCCCCGAAGGACGACATCGAGATCATCAACACGGAGCTGATCCTCGCGGACCTCCAGACGGTCGAGAAGGCCGTCCCGCGGCTGGAGAAGGAGGCGCGGATCAAGAAGGACGTCGTGCCCCAGCTCGAGGCCGTGCGCGAGGCGCAGCGGGTGCTGGAGAGCGGCCAGACGATCTTCGCCTCCGGCCTGGACCGCGGGCCGCTGCGGGAGCTGCACCTGCTGACCGCCAAGCCGTTCCTGTACGTGTTCAACCTGGACGAGAACGAGCTGGTCGACGCCGACCTCCGCGCGGAGCTGGCCGGCCTCGTAGCGCCCGCTGAGGCGGTCTTCCTCGACGCCAAGGTCGAGATGGAGCTCATCGAGATGGACGAGGCCGACGCGCTCGAGCTGCTCCAGTCGATGGGCCAGGCCGAGAGCGGGCTGCACCAGCTGGCCCGGATCGGCTTCGACACCCTCGGGCTGCAGACCTACCTCACCGCCGGCCCGAAGGAGGCCCGCGCCTGGACGATCAAGAAGGGCGCGACGGCGCCCGAGGCGGCCGGCGTCATCCACACCGACTTCCAGCGCGGCTTCATCAAGGCCGAGGTCATCGGCTTCGACGACCTGGTCGCGGCGGGCTCCACGCAGGCCGCCCGGGCCGCCGGCAAGGCGCGCATGGAGGGCAAGGACTACGTGATGCAGGACGGCGACGTCGTGGAGTTCCGCTTCAACGTGTAGTCGGCGTCGCGCTGCAGGTCAGAGCCCTGTCTTGCTCGTCCCCGTGGGGGAGGCGCCGCGCGCTGCGAGGCAGGAGTGGCCATCGTCAGTGCCAGGGCGTCGGCGGTCGGCGCGGCCCCACGTCCTGCTCCCTGGACGCACGATCGGGCTCGCTCGAGGAGGTGGAGCCGGCCGGACACGATGCGTAGTCGGCGACGCTCGCACGCTGGCGGGCTGACGAGCCCCCGGGTCGCAGCCCGGCGCAGCCCGCGAGGGTGCGTGGCGTGCCCGTGCGGCGGTGGACCGCATCGGCAGGCAACCGGACCGAGCAGTGGGCTGATCCGCGGCTTCCTCCGGGCTGTCTCGCTCCGACCGCTACGCGCCTGGTGCGCCGCTGACACGGACTCCACTGCGTGCCAGTTCGGCGGCGACGAAACCGGATGCCCTGAGCTCTTCGAGGTGGACGGTGACGGCCGCGACGACGTCGGGGTGCACGTGTCTCGGCAGGCCGACAGCCTGGTTGATCTGCATGAAGGGCGGTTCGAGGACTCGGCGCCCAGTGGATCGGGCGTACTCGACCATCGGCTGTCGCACTCCGGCTGCGACATCCAGTCCTTGCTCTTCGTAGACGTCGGTGGCCTCATCGGCGCGGACGAGCTCGGCGTGCTCGAGCGAACGGGTGAGGAAGAGGTCGTAGGCCGATCCGCTTCGCACGCCGATGCGGACGCCGTCGCGGTCCACCTGGTCGGAGGTCTCGAACGGTGCGTCGGGAGCTGCGACGTAGGCGCCCTCGATCACCACGTACGGTGCGGTGAAGGCCACGCCGGCCTCGCGGGCTGGTTCGTTGGCCAGGAAGCACAGGTCGACGCGCTCCTCGACCATCGCGGCATAGGCCTTGCGGGCGGCGTCCACGCACTCGAGGTGGAGGGGCACCTCCAACCACTGCGCCAGGGCGCGGGCGATGGCGACGGTCACGCCGCGGGGCGCTGCTGCCGTCCCCTGTGCGAGGACCGGGTTGCCCAGGTTGATGACCACGCGGAGCGTGCCGGTCGGGGCGACCTGGGCTGCCAGGGACGGTGCGTGGCTCTTCACTGTGCGTTCCTTCATGACTGTGCGGGTGGTGGCGGCGCGCAGCGGCTGCTGCAGCGCCGACGGCCGCCGTGCGGGTCATCCGCGCAGCGCCTGACGGCCGGGCGCGCGGCCGGCCGTGCGCCTGCTCCCCGCCTGAACCACGTCGCCCCCGGCCCGGCCCCCCGTGGTCCAGCGCAGCCAGAACGTACGCCGTCCGGGCCCGCCGCGGGCCCGGACTTCCCAGCCGGGCACGACTGGTCCACGATGCCGGGACCCGCCCCCAGGAGGCTGCTGTGCTGATCGTCCGTCTGCTCGTCGCCGCCGCGACCGCCGCGTCGCTGGCCCTGACCGCCGCGCCGGTGGCGGCCGCGCCCCCGTCGTCACCCCCAGGCGCCGCCGAGCGGACGGAGGTCGGGACCTACAACCTGTTCCTCGGCGGCGACATCGGCAGACTGCTCGCGCCGAGCGTCAACACGCGAGGCCGCGTTCCTGGCGGCTGCGAACGTGCTGTGGCAGGAGGTCATCGCCAGCGACTTCCCGTCCCGGGCCGAGGCGATCGCCGACCTCCTCGCCGACGAGCAGCCCGACGTCGTCGGCCTGCAGGAGGTCGCCACCTGGACGTCGATCCCCCTTGCCGCCGGGGTGTCAGCACCGACCTACGACTTCCTGGCGATCCTCCTCGCCGAGCTGGCCGCACGCGGGACGCCGTACGAGGTCGTCGTCGACGAGGTGAACTTCGACAGCGCGGTGCTCACCGCCGGGTCGCCCGTGCCCGGGCACATCCCTCTGCTGCCGTCCGGAGTCGCTGTCCGCTACGTCGACCGCGACGTGATCCTCGTGCGGGCGGACCAGCCGGACGACGCCCTGCAGGTGGTCGCCACCGACAGCGGGACCTTCTCCACCAACCTCGTCGTGCCGTTCCTCGGCGGCGCCCTGCTGACCGTCCCCCGCGGCTGGACCAGCGCCGACCTGCTGCTGCACGGCGAGCCGGTCCGCTTCGTCAACACCCACCTCGAGGCCTTCAGCCCGCTGGTCCGCGAGGCGCAGGCCCGCGAGCTGGTCGCCCTGCTGGCGGACTCGCCGTACCCGGTCGTGCTGGTCGGGGACCTCAACGACGACCCGCGCACCGGCGCCGTGGCGATCCTGCAGGAGGCGCTCGGTCTCGCCGACGCGTGGCGCGGGCGCGCGCCGAAGGGCTTCACCGCCGGTCAGGACGACCTCGACGCGGCGCAGCCGCAGTACGACCGGCGGATCGACTACGTGCTCTACGAGGTCGACCGCCGGCCGAAGCTGCACGCCACCCGGGTCGAGGTCATCGGCGAGGAGGTCGGCGACCGCACCGACGACGGGCTGTGGCCCTCCGACCACGCGGGCGTGCTCGCGACACTCCACCTGACCGGCCGGTAGCGTGCCCGACGAGCCCGTGCGCGAGAGCCCAGCCAGCACCGCCCCGCGCACCCAGGACGCACCCGGTCCGGACTGCTCCCGGCGCTCCAGGGTGACCTCTACGGCTACGAGCAGGTGCTCGCCGCCGAGGACCAGCGGGTGCTGGCCGACCTCAGGTCGTGGCTGCAGCGCCGGGTCGCGCCGATCGCGAACGAGCAGTGGGAGAAGGCGGAGTTCCCGCACCACCTCGTGCCCGAGCTGGCGGAGCTGGGGGTCATCGGCCTCGGCTACGACCGGCCGGGGCGTCCGGCCGCCAGCCGGCTGCTGACCAGCTTCGTCACCCTCGAGCTGTCCCGGGTGGACACGTCGTGGGCGACCTTCTTCGGCGTCCACAGCGGCCTGGCGATGGGCAGCATCGTCCTGCTCGGCTCCGACGAGCAGCGCGAGCGGTGGCTGCCGGACATGTACGCGCTGCGGAAGATCGGGGCCTTCGCCCTCACCGAGCCCGGCGGCGGCTCGGACGTGGCGCTGGGCCTGGACACGACCGCCCGTCGCGAGGGCGACGAGTGGGTGCTCGACGGGGCGAAGCGCTGGATCGGCAACGCGACCTTCGCCGACCTGGTCGTCGTGTGGGCCAAGGACGTCGACGACGGCCAGGTCAAGGGCTTCGTCGTGCACCAGGACAACCCCGGCTTCACCGCGACGAAGATGGAGGGCAAGCTCGCGCTGCGGACCGTCCAGAACGCCGACATCGTGCTCGCGGACTGCCGCGTGCCGGAGGCCGACCGGCTGCAGGGTGCGAACACCTTCAAGGACACCGGCAAGGTCCTCGCGCTCACCCGGGGCGGCGTCGCCTGGAGCTCCGTCGGCTGCCAGATGGGGGCGTACGAGGCGGCGCTCGCCTACGCCAAGGAGCGCGAGCAGTTCGGCAGGCCGATCGGCGGCTTCCAGCTGGTGCAGGACCTGCTGGTGAAGATGCTCGGCAACGTGACCGCCTCGCTCGGCATGGTGGTGCGGCTGGCCGAGCTGCAGGAGGCCGGCACCTGCACCGACGCGCAGGCGGCGCTGGCCAAGGGCTGGTGCACCAGCCGGATGCGCGAGTCGGTCGCCTGGGCCCGCGAGGTCCTCGGCGGCAACGGGATCCTGCTGGAGAACGACGTCGCGCGGTTCTTCAACGACGCCGAGGCCCTCTACTCCTACGAGGGCACCCGGGAGATCAACACCCTGATCGTGGGCCGGGCGGTGACGGGGCAGAGCGCGTTCGTGTAGTGCTCAGGAGGAGCAGGCGGCCGCGAGGTGGGCGGCCCGGCGGGCGCGCTTGGCGGCGTACATCGCCTCGTCGGCCTCCACCAGCGCGGCCGGGAAGCCGCGCAGCACGCTGATCGGCGCCCAGCCGACGGAGCCGGCGACACCGGACCGCGACAGCGAGGCGTAGAGCCGCTCGATGCGCGCCTCGGCCTGCGCCTCGGTGCACCCGGTCATGAGGACGCCGAACTCGTCGCCGCCGAGCCGGGCCACCAGGTCGTGCCCGCGGACGGCGTCCCGGAGGGCCGCGCCGGCCGCGCGGATGTAGTCGTCGCCGGCGTCGTGGCCCTGCTCGTCGTTGATCGTCTTGAGCCGGTCCAGGTCGATCATGGCGACGACCGTGGGGTCGCCGGTGCGGGCGAAGCGGGTGCTCTCGTCGTGGACCAGCCGCTCCCAGCCGCGGCGGTTGAGCAGGCCGGTCAGCACGTCGACGTCGGCCTCGGTGCGGGCGGTGGACGCGGCGCGGTCGGCCTCGTCGCGCAGCCGGTTCGCGGCCAGCACCATCGTCAGCAGCTGCCCGAGCAGCTGCAGCAGCGGCGCCGCGGCGGTGAAGGCCGGGTCGTCGGTGCGCACCTGCGGGTCGAGGCCGCAGATGGCGCCGAACAGGCTCCCGTCCGGCTCGTGGATGGCGGCACCGGAGTACGCGCCGATCTCGGCGCTCGCGTTGACCGCTGCGGCGGCGTAGGCGGGGACGGCCTGGGCGTCCGCGGCGTGCGCCGGCGCGGCGCCCGAGGCCATGTGGATGCAGAAGCTGTCCTCCCAGGGGTGGGAGCCGCCCTGCGGCAGGCCGTAGCCGTTGTCCTCGTCGAGGAACAGGTAGGTCTGCCGACCGTTCTCGACGCGGGTCACGGCCCAGAAGGCCAGCGGGACGTGCTCGCGCAGGTAGCCCAGCACGAGGCGGGCCGCCACGTCGAACTCCATCTGCGGGGACAGCGCGGGCAGCATCACGAGGGGATCCTCAGGTCGACGGGCGTTGCCTGCCAGGACGGCAGGAAGCCCTGCCTCCGCATCGTCGCGGTGCAGGGCTCCCTGAACTCCTCGAACGGGCTAGCCCAGGGTGGCTAGTACTGCTCCTCGTGCTCCCCGACGCGCTCGCGGCGGCCCCGGGTGCGACGCGGGACCAGCAGGCCGGCGACCAGGGCCAGGAGCCCGAGCAGGCCGAGGACGATCGGCAGGGTGCGTCCGACGAGGTTGAGCTGGTCCGCGGCGTCCGTGGCGTCGGCGAGCAGCTCGGCGGTGCTCTCGTCGGTGGTCGTCAGCTCGGCGTCGAAGATCGTGACCTCCTCGCCGGCATCGCCCAGGGACGGGCTGAAGGCGCGGCGCGGGTGGCTGCTGCCGCCGACGATCGCGCCGGTGCGCGGCTCCACGTAGATGACGCGGCCGAGGTTCTCGTAGGTCTCCACGGCGAAGATCGAGGCGACCTCGGGCGCGCCGAGCAGCGCGCCGGGCACGCCCTGCTCGCGCACGACCACGGGCTCGGTCGGCCCGCTGCGGAACTCCATGACCTCGGTGCCCTGCAGGTCGGTGCGCCCGACGTACTCGACCGGGTAGGCGTCGCCCAGGGTCGCGTCGTGCACGAGGTAGGTGCCCTGCTCGGTGTCGAAGGGCAGCTTGACGGTGTAGGCGTCCTCGTGGTCGGGACGGTCGCCGGTGCCGCCGGTGCCGATGCCGGTGTCCCGGTCCAGCACGATCTTCTCGCGGATGACGTTGAGCGGGTCGTCGATCGCCTCCACCTCGGTCGTCTGCGACTGCTCGTAGACGGCGACGTCGTCGTCGCTGGCCTCCACGTCTCCGCGGGTGACCCGGGTGACCGTGATCTCCTCGTCGGTGGCGAACTCCAGCGTCTCGGGGTTCAGGTACTCGCCCGTGCCGGTGGCGACGTTGATCGAGTAGACGTCGAGCGGCGCCTTCTCCAGGCGCGGGACCACCAGGGTCGGGAGCAGGACGGCCAGGGCCAGCAGGAAGGCCCCCAACCCGATGAGGGCCGCCGGTACAGCTCGTCGCATGCTCGTCCTCCACGTCAGGGGGCACCGGGACGGAGGTCCCGGTGCCGTGTGCCGGGCGGAGGTTACCGCTGCGTAGGCTCGGCGCGGCCGAACCGCGGAACGGGAGTGTCCGATCATCAGCGAGAACCACCCCGTACCGGGCGCGGACGACCCTTCCGAGCCCGGCCTGCGCGCCGGTCCGGCGGCCCTGCCGGTCGAGGGCGGGCTGGAGAGCACGTCGCCGCACGCACCGGGGACGCGCTCGGGCGCGCTCGACGGGCTGCGGGCGCTGGCGGCGCTGGCCGTCGTCGGCACGCACGTGGGCTTCGACAGCGGGCGCTTCCAGAGCGGCGCGCTCGGCGCGGTGCTCGGGCGGCTCGACGTCGGGGTCGCCGTCTTCTTCGTGCTGTCGGGCTTCCTGCTCGGCCGGCCCTTCGCGCTGTGGGCGGTCGGTGCTGCGCGCCGTCCCGCCCTGGCCCGCTACGCCCTGCGCCGCGCGGTGCGGGTGCTGCCGGCGTACTGGCTGATGCTCACCGTCGTGCTCCTCGTCCTGCGGCCGGAGCAGGTGCGCACGGTCGGGGAGGCCGCGTGGCAGTACCTGCTGGCGCAGACCTACGGCGAGTACCGGCTCGTCCCGGTGATCAGCCACGTCTGGAGCCTCGGCACCGAGGTCGCCTTCTACGCGGCGCTGCCGCTGCTGGCGCTGCCGCTCGCGCTGGCGGCCCGCTCGCGCGAGCGGGCGGTGCAGCGCCAGCTCGGCCTGCTCGCCCTGGCCGCGGTCGCTGGGCTGGTCTTCACCGGGCTGGCGCACACCGGCGGGGTCGGGGACCCGTCCCTGGCGCCGCAGTGGGTGCCGGCGCGCTTCGACTGGTTCGCGTGGGGCCTGGCGCTCGCCGTCCTGAGCACGCCCCTCGGTCGGGGCAGCCGTCCGGGACGGCTGCTGGCCGACCTCGCGACCGCGCCCGGCCTGTGCTGGACCGCGGCGGCGGCGCTGCTCTGGATCGCCTGCTCGCCGATCGCGGGCGGACGCGGCCTGGTCAGCTTCACCCCGTCCGAGGCCGTGGTCCGGGAGGTGCTGTACGGACTGGTCGCCGTGCTGCTCGTCGCGCCGCTGGTGGCCGGGCCACCACGCGGCGGTGCTGTCCGCGCCGTCCTGCAGAGCCGCACCGGGGTCTGGCTGGGACAGGTGTCGTACGGGATCTTCCTGTGGCACAAGCTGGTGCTCGAGCTGCTGGTGCGGGGCTTCGACCTCGAGATCTTCTCCTTCCCCTTCTGGCCGGTGCTCGTCGCGGTCGTGCTCGGGACGCTGGTGCTGGCCTGGGCCAGCTGGCACCTGGTCGAGCGGCCGCTGCTAGAGCTCGTCGACCGACGGATCGCGCGGCGCGCGCGGTCGCAGCAGGGCAGCAGCGGCGGCGCCGAGCGCGAGCAGCACGAGCAGCTGCGGGACAGCGGAGTCCGCACCGGCTGAGTGCTGCGGCCACGGCCGCAGCGCCACGAGCAGGCCGGCCAGCACGGTCGCCGCGAGGGCCAGGGGGACGCCCCAGCCGCGCCGGCGGGCGGCCAGCCCCGCGCCGACGGCGAGCAGCCCGGCCGGCCCGCCGAGCAGGACCACCGCGAGAGCGCCGACGGCCGCTGCAGCTGGTCCGCCCCGCGGCGCCGGCGCCGGGGGCAGCACGGGCTGCCGCCGCGGCCGCACCGCGGCGAGCGCGAGCAGGGACAGGGCCGCGCGCCAGCCCGGCCAGCAGCCCGAGCCGGAAGCCGCGGTCGGGGGCGTAGACCAGCTCGACGGTGCCGGCCGCGCCCGCCGGCAGCAGCCAGCCCTGCTGCCAGCCGTCGAGCCGCTGCGGGACCAGCTCCCGGCCGTCGAGGGTGGCGGCCCAGCCGTCGTTGGCGTTCTCCTTCACGGCGAGGTAGGTCGCGCCGCCGGCGCTGACGGTGAGCCGGCGCTCGACCTCGTCCCAGCGCTCGACGTCGTCGACCTCGCGCGCTCCCGCAGGGACGGCCGCGTCCAGCCGCACGTCGCTCAGCAGCACGCCGTCGACCTGGAAGGCCGCGGTGCCGAGGCCGGTCAGCCTGTGGTCGCCCGCCGGCAGCGGCAGCGCGTCGACGTCGCACGGCTGCAGGTCGACCTGCTCGAGCCGCGTGAGCGCGCGGTGCGTGCTGTCGACGGAGGTCTGCACGACCCGACCGTCGAGGTCGACGCTCGGGCCCTCGCCGCAGGGGACGACGACGGTGTCGTCGTCCTCGGGCACGGCGGCGTCGACCAGGTCCTCGATGCCGGTGAGCTGGAGCCGGGTCACCCGCAGCACGTCGTCGGCCGGCGGGAAGGTGAGCACGACCCGGTCGGCGGTCACGCCCACGCGGCCCGTCCCGTCGTCGCCGAAGACCACCTCGGGGAGGACGGTCGGCACCACCTCCCCGTCGAGGAAGGCGACGAGGCCGACGTTCGCCGGGCCGTCGCCGGGCGCCTCCTCCAGCTGCAGCGCGAGCTCCTCGAGCGCGCGCGGCTCGCCCCAGGACAGCTCGAGCCGAGCACCGGTCGCCGGCACGAGCCAGGTGGTGCCCGCCTGGTCGTCCAGCGCCATGGCCGGCCCGGCCAGCGGCGGGGCGGGTGGCGCGTCCGGCTCGTCCAGCAGCACGCGGACCTGGAGCGGGCCGTCCCCGGCGGCGGCCAGCAGCGCGTCCAGACCGTCACCCGGCACCGGTCGTCCTGTCGCCCGCAGCGCCACGTCGGTGGTGGTGGCCGTGGGGAAGGCGCGTTCCAGCGGGCCGACCTCCTCGCCGACCTGGCGCAGGCTGTCGGTGCAGAAGCCGCCGGTCAGATCGCCGGGGACGCAGGACGAGCGCCCGTCCCCGGTGCGCGAGAGCACCACGGCGACCGGGACGTCCGGCGCCTGCGCGGCGTCGGCCGGGGAGGCGAGGACCCGGCGCACGTCGACGCCCGGGACCGTCACCTCCGCCAGGCCGGCGCGCAGCAGACCGCTCCCGAGCCGGCTCGCCGTGACCCGCACCCGCGCCGTCGGACCGGGCGGCAGGTCGACGCTGACGGTGCCGGTCGTGTCGTCGACGACGACCTCGCCGCTGCCCGCGTCGGTGGTGACGCGCAGGGTCGCCCGCAGGTCGTCCGCAGCCTCCCCCGGCCGGGGCGGCAGCGCCTCGAGGAGCGGGGACAGGGTCACCGACCCGACCTGCGTCGGCGCGTCGAGGACCAGCTCGAGCCACTCGCCGTCGACCGGCCCGTCCTGCGGCAGCCAGGCGGTCGCGCGGTCGCCGTCCACGGCGGAGCCCGGCTGGCGGCTGCGCTCTGCCGGGCGGAGCGACCCCGGGTCGCTGGCGGAGGAGGACGCGCGCACCGCGCGCACCCCCTCGTACACCGCGGTGGTGCGGTGCTCGACGCCGGGGACGACGACGAGGTCGGCCGCGGGCCGGTCCAGCCGGAGCGGGTCGTCGGCCGCCAGCGTCGCGCTGGACCCCCCGCGGGTGCGGCCGAAGTCGACCTCGCGCCGGCGCGAGCCGTCCGTGACGACGGTGACCGCCGCGCCGGCGGCGTCCTCGCCGGCCAGGACCACGGGGCGGTCCGCGAGCAGGTCGGGCGCGGCCTCGGCCACCTCCAGCAGGGACTCCGGGCCACCGCTGAGGCGGACGAGGGAGTCGGCGGCGTAGGTGGCGACGCGGTCGGCGGGGTCGTCGACCGCGAAGACCTCGAGCGCGGGGGATGCGCTCGTCGCGGTTGCCGAAGGACTGGACCAGCTCGACCCCCGGCGACCCGGTCAGCGCGCGCGAGGCGAGGTAGGGCCAGGACGCACCCGCCGACAGCCAGTCCAGGTCGTTGCGCACGACGACGTGGCTCACTCCGGCGCGGCGCAGCAGCGGCGCCAGGCCGGCCGAGCCGCGACCGCTCTCGAGCAGCTCCTCGACGCCGTCGAGCAGGCGCGTGTTGCCCTCCGTCCCGAGCGGGACGGCGTTGCGGACGGCCCACGGCGAGCCGGCCAGCGGCTGCAGCGGCTCGTCGAGCGGCCGCCCCCAGACGTACTCGCCGAAGGAGGCGCCCGGGACGACCAGCGCGCGGCCCTCCGGCGCCGACTCCTCGAGCCAGGAGGCGACGGCCGGCCAGGCCTCAGGGAAGGCGGTGAAGGAGCCGCGCGGCGCCAGCGAGCCGGTCAGCAGCGGGGTCGCGCCGACCAGCAGGCCGACGACGGCGAGTGCCGCGACCGGCCGGGACGCGACCGGCCGCAGCACCTCCGGCACGCGCTCGGCCCGCTGCCACCGCACCGACGACGCGAGGTGGGCCAGGCCGAGCACGAGCGGGAGACGCAGCACGGCGTCGAACTTGTGCACGTTGCGGAACGGCGCCAGCGGCCCGTCGAGCAGCTCGCGCAGCGGCCCGGCGAGCGGCGGCTCGAGCCACCCCGGCAGCGACCCGACGTGGCCGGCGGTGACGAGCAGCGTCCCGAGCAGGACGCCACCCAGCAGGAACACCCGCTCGGGGACGTCGCGCCGCAGCAGCCCGGCCAGGCCCAGCCCGGCGACCAGGGCGGTGGCGGCGATGAGCAGCGGGTCGGTGACCAGCGCCCAGCCGGCCCGCCACCAGGGCCCGTCGCCGACCGCGACGTACGCCAGCCAGTGCGAGGTGCCGCGCAGCACCTCGACCAGCGAGGTCGTCGACGTGGTGACGGCGGCGGTCTCGATGTAGTCCAGGAACGGCAGGCTGTAGCGGCCGAGCAGCACCAGCGGCAGCGCCCACCACAGCGCGGCGAGCGGCACGGCCAGCGCCCACCAGGCGGCCAGCCGCCGGCCGCGCGGCGACCCGAGCCGGGTGAGCAGGAACAGCCCCGCCAGCGGCAGCACCGCCAGGGTGGCGGCGGCGTTGACCCCGCCGATGCAGAGGACGGCGACGCCGGACAGCGCGGCCGCCCGCCGGACCGACCCGCCGCGCGCGCCGCGCACCAGCGGCACGACCACCCACGGCAGCACCGCGAGCGGCCACGCCTCGATGCTGATCGGACCGCCGACGGTCAGCACCCGGGGCGACAGGGCGTACGCGACGCCGGCCAGCAGCTGGGTGGCGGGCGTGCCGATGCCGAGCTCGCGGGCCAGCGCCCGCGCGCCGAGCAGCGCCGTGACCAGCACCAGCGACAGCCACAGCCGCTGGACCACCCAGCCGGGGGCGTCCACCAGCTCGCCGAGCGCGAAGAACGGGCCCATCGGGAACAGGTAGCCGTACGCCTGGTTCTGCAGCTGGCCGAAGGCACCCGCCGGGTCCCACAGGTGCAGCGCGCGGCCGAGGAAGCGCAACGGCGCCACGGCGAGGTCGAGCTTGGTGTCGGCGGTCAGCTGCCCGGGCGACTGGGAGAAGGCCAGCGCCACGAGCAGCAGGCACGCGACCAGCACCCGCAGGCGCTGGACGACCACGGGGACGAGGGGCGCGGTCACCGCTTGCGCAGCACGAGCACGAGGTTCCAGGTCAGCACCTCGCGCACGCCGGGCACGGCGACGACCCCGCGGGCCCAGCGCGGGTGGTAGCGCGGCAGGACCTCCACGACGTCGACGGCCCCGCGGGCCTGCGCCGCGCGGGACCAGCGCAGCATCTGCGCGACGCTGGTCCGGAACAGGCTGCGGCCGTAGTCGTTCTTGGGCCGGCGGCCGTGCCGGGCGGCCCAGCGGTCGGCGGCGCGCTGCCCGCCCAGGTAGTGCCACGGCGCGGTCTCGTGCCCGCCGTTGGGCGCCAGCCAGTTGTTGTAGCTGAGGAAGACGATGCCGCCGGGAGCGGTGACGCGGACCAGCTCGTCGGCCATCCGCTCCGGGTCCGGGACGTGCTCCAGGACGTTGGAGGAGTAGCAGACGGGCACGGCGCCGGTGCGGATCGGCAGCTGCAGCGCGCTGCCGAGCACCGTGCCCGGGCCGGGGGCACCGGCCGCGCTCATCTCGCCCAGGTCGGCGTCGACCGAGACGTACGCCGCCCCGGCCCGGCGGAAGGCGTCGGCGAAGTAGCCGGGACCGCCGCCCACGTCGAGCACGGTCCGGCCCTCGAGCGGGGTCCAGCGCTGCAGCTGCTGCACCGAGTCGGCGGCCAGCAGGCCGTAGAAGTGCGCGGGGTCGGTCTGCTCGACCCGGAAGGCGCGGAACAGCTCGACGGAGCGGCGGAGCCCGTCGCCGCGGGGCGCGGCGGGTCCGGACGCGTCGAGCACGGCAGCGAGGCTAGTCGGCGGACGGGGGTGTTCCGGGTCCGCCGAGCGCTACCGTCGTCGCGGACCTGCAGGAGGAGGAGCACGGTGGGAGCGACGCCCGCGCGACCGCTCGACGTCGTGCTGCTCAACTGGCGAGACTCCACCCACCCCGAGGGCGGCGGCGCCGAGGTCTACGCCGAGACCGTCGCCGCGGGGCTGGCCGCGCGCGGGCACCGGGTCACCCTGTTCTGCGCCGACCACGGCCTCGCGCCGCGCGACGAGGTCCGCGACGGCTACCGGGTCGTGCGCCGCGGCTCGCGCACCTCGGTCTACCTGCGCGCCGCCCTGCGCGGGCTGCGCGGCGGCTTCGACCGGCCCGACGTCGTCGTCGACGTGCAGAACGGCATGCCGTTCCTGGCCCGGCTGTGGAGCCGCGCGCCCGTCGTCGTGCTGGTCCACCACGTGCACCGCGAGCAGTGGGGCGTCGTCTTCGGCCCGCTGGTCGCCCGGGTCGGCTGGGCGGTCGAGTCCCGGCTGGCGCCGCGCCTGCACCGCCGGCTCCCGCACGTCGCGGTCTCCGGCGTCACCCGCGACGAGCTGGCCGAGCTGGGCCTGCCGCGCAGCGGGGTCACCGTCGTGCACAACGGGACCGCCCGGCCGCTGCACACCGACGTGGAGCGCACCCCGCACCCGTCCGTGGTCGTGCTCGGCCGGCTGGTGCCGCACAAGCGGGTCGAGATCGCGCTGGCCGCCGTCGCGCGCCTCGCGGCCGTGCAGCCGGACCTGCGGCTGACCGTCGTCGGGCACGGCTGGTGGGAGCCGCAGCTGCGCGCCGAGGCCGAGCGGCTCGGCGTCACCGACCGCGTCGACTTCCTCGGCCACGTCGAGGAGGACGTCAAGGCCCGCGTGCTGGCCGAGTCGTGGCTGCTGGCCGTGCCCTCGCTGAAGGAGGGCTGGGGGCTGGCCGTGGTCGAGGCCGCCTCGCACGGCACGCCTGCGGTCGCCTTCCACGGCGCCGGCGGGCTGAGCGAGTCGATCGTCGACGGCGTCACCGGCCGGCTGGTCGACGGCGCCTCCCTCGCCACTGCGGAGGACGCCTTCGCGCAGGTGCTCGCGGGCCTGCTCGACGACGCGGCGACCCGTGCCTGGATGGGCCGGCACGCGCGCACGCACGCCGGGCAGTTCACGTGGGAGCGGACCGTGGAGCGGTTCGAGCAGGTGCTGGAGCAGGCCGTGCACGGCGCGCCGGCGCTGCCGGTGCTCGCGGTGCGCTCCGACGCGGTCGCCGACCTCGCGGGAGACGTGGCGGAGGCGCGCCCGGCCTGAGCCGGGCAGCAGGACGCCCCGCCGGGTCTGGCCGGGCGGGGCGCGTGCGGTGCGGTGTGCGGGTGCGGCTACTGCCGCTCGCCGTAGGTGACCAGCGGCTCGTCGACCGGCTCCGGGGTGCCGCTCTGGCTCGAGATGATGCCGAAGGACACGGCGACGGCGAGCACGACGCCCACGACAGCGGACGCAGCACTGGTGAGCAGGTCGGTCACGACGGTCACCCTCTCTCTCGGCGGTAGGCGCGGACGCTAGCAGCCGCACCCAGCACGAGCAGGAGAACCGCCGTGT
The DNA here is from genome assembly GCA_963844295.1 of uncultured Actinomycetota bacterium. Lineage (GTDB taxonomy): Bacteria > Actinomycetota > Actinomycetes > Mycobacteriales > SCTD01 > SCTD01. The sequence continues at coordinate 959,333 of CAWJNR010000002.1, forward strand.
CGGCCAGCACGACCGGGGCGGCGGGCGGACCGGCGGCCGGCGCAGGGCCGCCCCGGCCGGGCAGCGACCACAGGTCGTACGCCGCGCCGTCGTGGACGCAGGCGGGCGCCGCCGAGGGTGCCTGCCACCTCGTCGCTGCCGGGCTCGCCCTGCGCGACGACGACCCAGCCGAAGCCGGCTGCGGCGAGCTCGGACGCCACGGGGCCGCCGGCGGACAGCACGTCGTCCAGCGCGTCCGCGACCGGGTCCTCACCTCGTACGACCCGGTCGCCCAGCGGCAGGTCGTCGTCGACGAGCACCGGCACCCCGAGCAGGCGCGGCACCGGGTCGAGCACGGTGCGCCGGCCGTTCCACGCCGGCCGCCGGTAGGGCGACCACGGCAGGGACACCGCGGGTGCCGGCCCGGCCTCGACCAGCGCCCGCACCTGCGAGACGTCGGCCGGGTAGCCGACCGGGTCCAGGCGACCGCTGGCCCCCCACACCAGCGCCGGGACCAGTGCGACGGGGGCGACGAGGAGCAGCAGCCGGGCCGGGACCGGCACCCGCGCAGCCAGCGCGCCCAGCCCGACGGCGACGAGCAGGGCGTACGGCGCGGCGTACTTCTGCCCGTCGCGCAGCAGCCCCCCGCCCGGTAGCGCGGCCGCGAGCTCCGGCCCGCCGGGCAGCGACGGCGAGCAGCGCGACCACCAGCCCGGCTGCGGCGCAGCCGGCCAGCGGCGCCCACCAGGCGCGGTCGCGCAGCCGCCACGCCCCGGCCAGCGCGGCGAGGACCAGCAGCAGGGCGGGCAGCGCGACCAGCCAGCTGTCGCGCCCGGGCGGGACGACCCGGGCGTTCCAGACGCCGCCGAGGGTGAGCAGGCTGCCGAGGGTGCCGAGCGGGGTGTCGGCCCGCGGGGCGAACGCCGCCAGGCCCGCGGGGTCGGCCTCCACGCCGCCGGGCCGCAGCAGGCTGGGCAGCGCCCACGGCAGCAGCAGCACCAGCCCGAGCCCGGCCGTCACGAGCGCCGGCCGGACCCGGCGACCGGCCGCCACGACGACGACGGCGACCGCGACGCAGAGCAGCCCGCCGGCCGGGCTGCCGACGACCCCGCCGGCCAGCGCCAGCACGAGCAGCGCCCACCGGCGGCGGGAGGGGTCCGCGCGCACCGCCGCTGCCGCCGCGACGACCCAGGGCAGGGCCGCCAGCGACACCAGCAGCGCCCACTGCCCGAGCACCAGCCGCTCGTAGGTCGCGGCCGTCCAGACGTACGCCGTCCCGGCCACGGCGCCGGGCAGCGCGGTGGGCAGCAGTCGACCGGCGCCCCAGGCGGCGAGCACCAGGACGGCGACGAGCACCAGGCGCTGCACGAGCTCGGCAGGCAGCAGCTGGGACAGCAGCACCACGACCAGGTCGCTGGGGACGGCCCGGGCGACCGGGCTGCCGAGGCCCAGCAGCGCCTCGTCGAACGGCGGCTGCGGCACGAAGACCATGTCGAAGGCGAGGACGAAGCCGCGCTGCAGCAGCACCGGGGCCAGCACGAGCAGCGCGGTGACCGCGCCGGCGACCAGCCCGCCGGTCCCGCCCGTGGCTGCTCGGCCCGCCGCTGCCTCCTCCTCGACCACCGCCGCACCGTAGTTGCGCGCCCGTAGCGTGGTGCCGGTGACGAGCCCCCTGCCGCCGGCGGTCCCCACCGCCGCCGACGAGAGCGCCGTCCCCGCGACCGCCCGTCCGGCGCTGACCCGGGCGGCGCTGGTCGTCGCGCCGGCGACCATGGCCGCCAACGTGCTCGGCTACGCCTTCACCGTCGTCGTCAGCCGGGCGCTCGGGCCGGACGGCTTCGGCGCGCTCGGCGCGCTGCTCGGGCTGCTGCTCATCGGGGCCGTGCCCGCGCTCGCGCTGCAGGCGGTGGCCGCGCGCAGGGTCGCGGTCGGCGGCGCGACCGGCACGACGTCGTCGGGCCGCTGGTGCGGGCGTCGCTGCTGCTGGGCCTCGGCACCTCGGCGGTGCTGCTGGTCGCTCGCGCCGGCGCTGGAGGCCTACCTCCGGCTCGACGGCCTCGCGGCCGCCGTCTGGGTCGCGCTCTCGCTGGCGCCGCTCGCCGTCGTCAGCGGGGCGCAGGGGGTGCTGCAGGGCGCCGAGCGGTTCGTCGCTCTGGCCGTCGTCTTCGTCGCCGCGGCTGCCCTGCGGGTCGTCGGCGGGGTGGTGGCGGTGCTCGCCGACGCGGGGGTGGCCGGCGTGCTGGCCGCCACGACCGCCGGCTCGGTGCTCGCCGCCCTGCTCGCGCTGGCCCTCGTCGGGCGGCCGCGACCGCGCGAGCTCCCGGCGCCGCCCTCGCGCCACCTGCCGCGCGAGCTGGCCGCCGCCACCTCGGGGCTGCTCGCCCTGGTCGCGATGGCCAACGTGGACGTGCTGCTGGCGCGGCACCACCTGGCCGCGGACGCGGCGGGGCTCTACGCCGTGGGGGCGGTGCTGGCGAAGATCGCCTTCTGGGCGCCGCAGGCCGTCGCGGTCCTCGTCCTGCCGCGCCTGACCGGGGAGCGGGCCGCGGAGGTCCTGCGCGCGGCGCTGCTGTGCGTCGGCGGCTTCGGCGCGGCGCTCGTGGCGGGAGCGCTGCTGCTGGCCGGGCCGGTGCTGCGCCTGGTCTTCGGCGACGCCTACGCCGGACTCGCGCCCATGGCGTGGGCGTTCACCGCGCTGGGGGCAGCCCTGGCCGTCGCGCACCTGCTCGTCGTGCACGGCATCGCCGTGCGCAGCGGCCGGCTCGCCGCGGTGCTCGGCGGCGTGGTCGTGGCCGAGGTGCTGGTCATCTCGCTGTGGCGGCACGACTCGCTGGAGCAGGTAGTCCTCACAGCGCTGACCGGAGCCCTCGTCGTGGTCGCTGCCGGGCTGCTCCTCGTACGCGCACCACGCGCTCCGGTGTGACCTGCACCACTCCTGCATCCAGAACGGCTCCTGGGCCCGTAACCCCGTGCAAGCACCGACCAGGTGCGGACCACCCGAGATCCAGGAGCCCCCCATGACCCGAGCCCTGACCCTCGCGAGCGCCGTCGGCGCCGCGGCGCTGCTGCCCCTCGCCCTCGCCGTGCCCGCCAGCGCACAGGCCGCCGGCGCCGAGGTGCGCGTGCTGCACGGCATCCCCGGCGTCCCCGTCGACGTCTACGTCAACGGCGAGCGCGCCCTCGACGACTTCGCGCCCGGCACCACGACGGACGACCTGGCCCTGCCGGCCGGCACGTACTCCGTCGCCGTCTTCGCGGCCGACGCCGCCGACGACAGCGGCACCGCCGTCATCGGCCCGGTCGACCTGGCGATCCCGGCCACCGGCAACGTCAGCGCGATCGCGCACCTCACCGCCGACGGCACGCCGACCATCACGCCGTTCGTCAACGACACCGCGGCCACGGCTGCCGGCTCCGGTCGCGTCGTCGTCCGGCACACCGCCGCGGCCCCGACCGTCGACGTCCTCGTCGGCGGCCAGCCCGCCCTCACCGGCATCAGCAACCCGGACGAGCAGAGCGCCGAGCTGCCCGCCGGCACGATCAGCGCCGCCGTCGCCGCTACCGGCACCACCGAGCCCGTCATCGGCCCGGCGGACGTCCCGGTCGTCGCCGGCCAGGCGACGATCGTCTACGCCATCGGCGCGCTCGCGGACTCCACGCTCGACGTCCTCGTGCAGACCGTCCAGGTCGGCGAGGCGGCTGCCGCCGGTGGCGGTGCGGCTCCCGCTGCTCCCGCCCCGACCGCCGAGACCCCGGCCGGCGTTCCCGCCGGATCCGGTGGCATGGTCGACAGCAGCATCCCGGTCGCGCTGATCGCCGCGAGCGGCCTCGGGCTGGCCGTCGCCGCCAGCGGTGGTCTCGTCCTGGCGCGCCGCCGCCCGTAGCACCCGCACCTCGTACGACCGGACAGGAAGGAACACCGTGCGCCGCGCTGCTCTCGCGCTCGTCGCAGGTCTCGTCCTGGCCGTCGGGGCCCCGGTCGGCTGGCTGCTGCTGGCCGACCGGGACCCCGAGCAGTACGGCGCCGACGCGGTCGCCGAGCTGATCGCCGAGCCGGGCAGCAGCGGGCTGGCCCCCGGGACCGTGCGCACCACCTCGGCACGGCTGGCCGACGTCGCCCCACCGCTCGACCCGCCGGTCGAGGTCCGCTTCGTGGGCCTGACCGCACCGGTGGACCGGGTCGGCCTGGACGCCGACCGGCAGGTGGTCGTCCCCGACGACGTCCGCCGCGCCGGCTGGTACGAGCCCGGTCCCGCACCCGGGGCGCCGGCCGGGTCGGCGGTGCTCGTCGGTCACGTGGACGACCGCACCCAGGGCCTGGGCACCTTCGCCGGGCTGCGGGAGCTGGTCGCAGGTGATGTCATCGAGGTCAGCACGGCGGCGGGCGAGGTGCTCGTCTACGACGTCGTGTCCCTCGAGCAGTTCCCCAAGGCGGAGGCGCCCATGGCCCGGCTCTTCGCCGCCGACGGTCCCCACCGGCTGGTGCTCATCAGCTGCGGCGGCGACTTCGACGGCGGCAGCTACACCGACAACGTCGTCGTCACCGCGGTGCCGCGGGCGTGACGCCGCTGAAGGTGGTGCGCCCGCCGGACGACGAGGAGCTCGCGCTGGCCCGGTCCTTCGCGGCCGGTGACGAGTGCGCGCTGAAGCAGGCGTACGACCGGTGGGGCGGTCTGGTGCACGCGTTCACCACGCGGAGCCTGGCCAGCCGCGCCGATGCGGAGGAGGCCACTGCGCAGGTGTTCGTGAACGCCTGGCGCGGCCGGGCCGGCTACGACGCCGAGCGGGGGAGCCTGGCCGGCTGGCTGCTCGGCATCGCCCGGCGGCAGGTCGCCGACGCCCACCGCGCCGCCGCCCGCGAGGCGGCGCTGCGGGAGGCGCTGCAGGAGGTACGACCCGAGCCCGACCCGACGCCGGACCAGCTGGTGGACCGGCTGCTCGTCACCGACGCCCTGGCCCACCTGCGGCCGGAGCAGCGGCGCGCGGTCGGCCTCGCGTTCTACGACGGGCTCACGCACGAGCAGGTCGCCAGCACCATGGGCCTGCCGCTCGGCACGGCCAAGACCCACATCCGCCGCGGGCTCGCGGCGCTGAGACGACGACTGGAGGTGGACGGTGCCGCACCCGACTGAGGACGACCTCGCGCTGCTCGCGCTCGGCGAGCCGGCCGCCCGTGTCGCCGCCCACGTCGCCGTCTGCGCGGTCTGCGCGCGGGAGGTGGACGCACTGGCGGCCACCGTCAGCACCGCCCGCGCCGCCGACCTCGACGCCCTGTCCGCCCCGCCGTCGTCGGTGTGGGACCGGATCGTCGACGAGCTCGGCATCGCGGAGCCGCAGGCCGCCCCCGCCCCGTCGCGGCGGTCCGTGCGCCGGCTGCTGCTCGCCGGCGGGACGGCGCTCACCGCTGCCGCCGCGGCCGGCGTGGTGCTGCTCACCGGCGGCGGGGCGCCGGCTGCCCCTCCCGAGGGCGCCTCGGCGCCGCTCGTCGCGCTGGGCGAGGTTCAGGCCACCGGTCGGGTGGTGCTGTCGGCCTCGCCCGAGCGGCGCGCGCTGCTCGTCGACACCGCCGGGCTGCCGACCGCCGACGGGATCTACGAGGTGTGGCTCCTCGACCTGGACGCCGACCGCCTCGTGGCGCTGGGCGCGCTGGACGACAGCGGCAGGGGCTGGCTGACCGTCCCGACCGGTGTCGACGTGTCCGACTACCCGCTGGTCGACATCAGCCTCGAGCCCGACGACGGCGACCCGACCCACTCCGGCAACAGCGTCCTGCGGGGCGACCTGCCGGCGTGACGCAGGCCACGACGACCACGTCCCCGTCGCCGCGTCCTGAGAGGTAGCAGCGCCCCGCCCCCGCGACCCGGGTGCGGGGCGCTCGCACGTCAGGCGCCGGGCTCGTCCGGGCGGGTGCGCCGCGGTGCGGCTCGCCGCAGCGGCCCGGCCAGGCGCGGCCCCACCAGCCGCCGCTCGAAGCGCGGCACGTCGCGCCGGGTCGGCTGGGCGAGGAACTCCCCGAGGATCGCCCCGGCCGCCAGCGCCAGGCCGATCGCCAGGGCGTTGCCCAGCGTCACCAGCCCGCCGAGGGTGTCGCCCTCGGCCAGCCGCAGCATCCCGCGGTAGATCGTCAGGCCGGGCAGCAGCGGGATGATCCCGGCGGCGAGGTAGACCAGCGGCGGGGCCTTCTGCCGGTGCGACATGGCGTACGCCCCGAAGCCGACGACCGCGGCCGCGACGGCGCTGGCCACGCCGACGGACAGGCCGAGCTGCTGGGCGCCGATGAGGGTGCCCCAGCCGAGTGCGCCCGTGAGGGCGGCGAGGGGCAGCGTGCGGCGCGGCGAGTAGTTCGCGGTGGCGAACGCGCCTGCCGCGATGCCGGCCATGGCCAGCTGCACGGGCACCTGCGTGAGCCGGAAGGGCGAGGCCGCCTCGACGGCGACGTAGACGCCGAAGCGGACGCCGATGTCGATGCCCAGCGCGACACCCGCGACGATGCCCGCGGTCAGCAGCAGCACCTCGACGGAGCGGGCGGCGGCGGTGACCAGGTAGCCGGTGATCGCGTCCTGCACCGCGCCGACCAGCGTCGAGCCGGGCAGCAGCAGGATGATCCCGCCGGCCACCACCAGCCCGGGGCGCACCCCGACGTCGGCCGCCACCAGCCCCACGGCGGTGCCGGAGGCGATCAGCCCGCCGATGAGGTTCTGGTAGAAGACCGGCACGTGCCGGGCGTCCAGCCACAGCAGCACCCGGTCGACCACGACCGTCGAGCCCAGGGCCGCGAGCGCGACCACCGCGCCGGCCCCGAGCAGCACCGCGATGGCTGCGGCCAGTGCCGCCCGCGCGGCGGTGACGGTCCAGCTGCGGTACGGGTGGCCGGCCCGGCGCACCTGCTCCAGCCGGGCCATGGCGTCGTGCGGAGCCAGCCGGCCCTCGACGACGTCGGCGACGAGGTTGTCGACCTCGGTGACGCGGGTGTAGTCCAGCGCCCGGCGTCGGACCAGCCGCATGCTCGTCACCGGCGCGACGTCGGGCGCGCGGACGTAGACCAGCGTGATCGAGGTGAAGGTGATGTCGCAGTCGACCCGGCGCAGCCCGCAGGCGTTCGCGAGCGCCATCGTCGTCGCGGTGACGTCGGCCGCGCCCGCCCCGCCGGACAGGAGCACCTCGCCGGCCCGCAGCGCGAAGTCGAGCACGAGGTAGGCCTCGCGCTCCTCGGGCTCGGGCAGCCGCAGCGGCTCGGCGGCCCGGACCGGGCGGCGGGTCTCGTCGCGGCGGCGGCGCGGACCGGTCAGCCGTGCCCGCCGCACCACCGCCGCCCCCGTCCCGCTCGCCCCTGCCTCGCTCCCCACCCTGCCACGCGGCCCCGTACGTCCTGCGGAGCGGACAGCGGCGCCGCGCGCGGTGCAGGACGCAACGGGCGCACACCTGGCCGGACGGTCGGCTGCGTCACAGCGCCGGGCGGGATGGTCGCGGCCCGCCGGGCGTTGGAACGGGTACGGCCCGCTCGCGGACCGCAGACACCCCAGGAGGACGACCATGCCGACCGAGACCCTGACCCCCGTCGTCGACGCCCCCGCGGCCGCCCCGGCGCTCACCGCCCACGACCGCTGCGACCGCTGCGGCGCGCAGGCCTACGTCCGCGCGACCCTGCCGGGCGGTACCGAGCTGCTGTTCTGCGGCCACCACGGCAACGCGCACCGTCCGTCGCTGCTCGTCGCCGGCGCCGAGCTGCACGACGAGACCGACAAGCTGCTCGTCGCCCGGGAGTCCGGCTTCGGCGGCTGACCCGCCCCCAGCACGTACGACGGCGCCCCGTCCTCCTGATCGGAGGGCGGGGCGCCGTCGTGTCCGGCTAGTACCAGTTCACCGCCTGCGAGTGCCGCCACGCGGCGCAGGGCGTGCCGTACGACTGGCTGATGTAGTCCAGCCCCCACCGGATCTGCGTCTCGGGGTTGGTGCGCCAGTCGGCGCCGGCCGAGGCCATCTTGGAGCCGGGCAGCGCCTGCGGGATGCCGTACGCGCTGGAGGACGGGTTGTCGGCGTTCCACTCCCAGTCGCTCTCCTTGGTCCACAGGCTGTCGAGGCAGGAGAACTGGCCGGACTGGCCGCGTGCCGCCAGCAGCGAGCGGGCGATGGCCCGGGGGTCGGCGCTGCGGGCGGCGCGGCTCGCCCGCTCGGCAGCGGCGGCCCGCTCGGCGACGGCCTTCTCGACGGCCGCGCGCTCGGCGGCGGCGGCTGCAGCAGCGGCCTGCTCAGCGGCGGCCCGCTCGGCTGCGGCGCGGGCGGCGGCGGCCGTGGTGCGGGCGTGCACCTTGCGCTGGGCGATGTCGCCGGCCTCGGCGGGGAGCTCGACGGGCACGGGGTCGACCGCGCCCTGGGCGCTGACCCGCGGCGCGGCCGGGGCGCTCGCCCCGGTGGTGGTGAGGGCGACGGCGCCGGCGAGGACCACGGCCAGTGCGGACGTGCCGAGGAAGGGCAGGGCGGGGCGGTTCAACGGGGACCTCCGGCGGGGCGACGGCCCCACCGGTGGGCGGGAGCGGTGCGGACCCCTCGTGCGGCGGACCCGTTCGGGGCCTCGCCGGGCGGCGGGTCGGCGGCGCACGCTGGCGCTCTCGCTCTACGACCCGGACGTTCTGCGGACGGGATCGACCGTAGGCGCAGGTGCTAGCAGGTGCAAGCACTCCGCCTCGTGATCGTCCTCACCCCGGCTGCGGCGGCGCCCCGACTCCCGCGTGGAGCCCTGCACACGGCTTCGCGGCGGCTGGGAACCGCACGGAGGGCTCCGCACGCGCGCAGCCGAGGGTCAGAGCTGGGTCTGGCCGCGCTCGTGGGCGAGCAGCCACGCCTTGCGCTCCACGCCGCCGGCGTAGCCGGTGAGCGCACCCGCCGCGCCGACCACCCGGTGGCACGGCACGACCAGGCAGACCGGGTTGCGCCCGTTGGCCGCCCCCACCGCCCGCACCGCGGTGGGCCGGCCGAGCGCCGCCGCGAGATCGCCGTACGTGCAGGTGGTCCCGTACGGCACCTCGCGCAGCGCGGCCCAGACGTCGCGCTGGAACGGCGTACCTGCGGTGGCGAGAGGCAGGTCGAACTCGCGGAGCTCGCCGGCGAAGTAGGCGGTCAGCTGCTCGCGCAGCGCGGGCAGCGCGCTGTCGTCGCGCGGGCCGAAGCGGGCGGCGTCCGGCAGGTGGCGCTGCTCGGCCATGTAGAGGCCGGCGAGTGCGCCGTCCTCGTCGACGGCCGTCAGCGGTCCCAGCGGGCTGTCGATCACCGTGTGCGTCATGGCTCCTCCGGGAGTCGGTTGATCGCGTGGTCGCCGACCGCCCACAGGTGCTGGACGGCGTAGGCGCGGTACGGGGCCCAGGACTCGGCGCGGGCCAGCAGGGCGCGGCCCTCGCCCGAGGCCGAGGGCGCGGGCGGCGAGCACGACGCCGAGGTCGCCGGGCAGGAACGCGTCGGGGTCGCCGAGCGCGCGCATGGCGATCGTCTCGACGGTCCACGGGCCGATGCCGGGCAGGGCGTGCAGCTGTGCCCGGGCGGCGGCGCGGTCGGCGCCCGGCGCGAGGTCGACCTCGCCGTCGGCCAGCGCCCGGGCCAGCCGGAGCACGGTCGCGCGGCGGGTCCGCGGCAGCTTGAGCGTCTCGGGGTCGACGGCGGCGACGGCCTCGGCGGTGGGGAACAGGTGCGTCAGCCCGCCCTCGGGGTCGGCCACCGGCTCGCCCGCCTCGAGCGACCAGCCGGGCCGCGTGGGTGCGGGCGGCGGCGGTGCTGACCTGCTGGCCGAGCACCGCCCGGACGGCGAGCTCCTCCTCGTCGACGGTGCGCGGCACCCGCCGCCCGGGGACCTTCGCCACCCACGGCGCCAGCGCCTCGTCCTGCGCGAGCCGGGCGTCGACGGCCACCGGGTCGGCGTCGAGGTCGAGCAGCCGGCGGCAGCGGGCGACGGCCGGCGCGAGGTCGCGCAGGTCGGTCAGCGACAGCCGGCAGCCGACGTGCGTGGGGTGCGGGGTGAGGGCGACGACGCCGGGACCGTGCGGCAGGCGGAGCGTGCGGCGGTAGGCCCCGTCGCGCCACTCCTCGACACCCGGCACGGCGGTGGCCGCCAGGTGGCCGAACAGCTGGTCGGGGTGCAGCGGCGCGCGGAACGGCAGGCGCAGGTCGATCGCCCCCGGCACCGCTGCCGGTGCCGCCTGCCGCCGCAGGTCGCCCGGGGTCATCGCGAAGACCTCCCGGACGACGTCGTTGAGCTGCCGGACGCTGCCGAAGCCCGCCGCGAAGGCGACGTCGGCGATCGGCAGCGTCGTCGTCTCGACCAGGGTCCGGGCGGTCTGCGCCCGCTGGGCCCGGGCGAGCGCGAGCGGACCGGCGCCGAGCTCGGCCAGCAGCGCGCGCTCGACCTGGCGGCGGCTGTAGCCCAGCCGGGCGGCCAGCCCCGGCACGCCCTCCCGGTCGACGACGCCGTCGGCGATCAGGCGCACCGCCCGCGCGGCGAGGTCGGAGCGGCCGTCCCAGGCAGGGGTGCCGGGCGAGGCGTCGGGTCGGCACCGCTTGCAGGCCCGCAGCCCGGCGGCCTGCGCCGCCGCGGCGGAGGGGTGGAAGCGGACGTTCGCGCGGTGCGGGGTGCGCGCCGGGCAGGAGGGCCGGCAGTAGATGCCGGTCGTCACGACGCCGAGCACGAACCAGCCGTCGAAGCGGGGGTCCCGCCCCTGCACGGCCTGCCAGAGGCGCTCGACGTCGGTGTCCACGCGGACCATCCTGCGGCCTCGGCGGCCGGGTGTCTGGCGGGATCGCGACACGGCAGTCCGCGCCCTAGACGGTGCCCCAGCCACGGGTCGTGCGCTTGGCGGCCCAGTGCTTGCGGCACAGCACCTGGTAGTGCACCTCGGGTCCGAACGCCTCCTGGTCGAGCGCCTCCGGACCGAGCGGAGCGGTGTCGCCGAGCACGACCTGCTCGCCCTCGTGGACGACGACGCCGTCGACCAGGCGGGCGTTGACCCGGGCCGGGCGACCGCACCAGCAGGTGACCGGCAGCGGCAGCGGCACGAGGACGTCGGCCAGCTCGACCAGCCGGGCGCTGCCCGGGAACAGCGCGGTGCGGAAGTCGGTGAGCAGTCCGAAGCAGGCCACCTCGACGTCGCGCTCGTCCACGGCGCGGGCCAGCGCGTCGATCTGCTCCGGTGCGTAGAACTGCACCTCGTCGGCGACGACGAAGCCCTTGTCCGGCACCGAGGTCCGCAGCACGAGGTCCAGGTCGGTGTCGGGCCCGACCTCGACAGCGGCGCGGTCCAGCCCCAGCCGGCTGGTGATCCGCCCGGCACCGCCGCGGTCGTTGCTGGTGAGCAGCACCCCGGCCCGGCCGGCGGCGCTCCACGTGTGCTCGACCTGCAGCGCGAGGGTGCTCTTGCCGGCGCTCATCACGCCGTACGAGAAGCGCAGCTCGGCCACCGCGGCAGGCTAGCCGGGGCCGTCGTCCGGCAGCTGGCGCCGGCAGCCGTCCTCCGCAGCTGCCGCCGCCGCTCAGGCCCCGAGCTGCCCCCGCTGGCGCAGCCCGGGCTGGCCGAGGTCGGCGCGGGCACCGTCGGCCCGACCGGACGCGGTGGCGCGTGAGCTCACCGCGGTGCGGCCCGACCACGGTCCGCGCCAGGCGCCGCGCGCCTCCGACGTGCTGGCGTAGTAGTCCTGCACCCGGTCGGCCTTGGCCCGCAGCACGAGCGCCGCCGACGTGCCGGCCGGCGCGGCGCTGCCGTCGGGCTCGACGGACTGCGCGACCGCCCGCGCCCGCGCCGCCTGCAGCCGCTCGGACACCGCGGCGACCCAGCCGTCGTAGAAGGACAGCCGCCAGGTCTGCGCGGCCACGCCGGCGCGGCGGTGCTCACCGGCGTCCAGCCTCCGCTGCGCCGCCGCCGTCATCTGCACGGCCAGCGAGGCCCAGAGCCGCTCGACCACCTCGAGGTCGGCCCGGTGGCCGAAGCCCAGCACGTAGGTGCTGTCGTGGGCGACGTTGACGAGCACGTCGTTGGTGCGCGCGACGACGGAGTACAGCAGCACCCGGTGGCGGTTGCCGCGCTTGCCGCGGGCGCCGACGTCGACCCGCTCCTGCACCAGCGGCTCGCCGCCGCCGCGCCGGGCCGCCTGCCGGGAGCGGGCCAGCTCGAGGTCGACGGCGTGGGCCGTGGCCAGCTGCTGCGCGCGCTCGACGAACGCCGCGGCCTCGTGCTCGTTGTCGGTGCCCTCGGCCTGCGCCAGCAGCTTGCCGACCTTGTCCACCAGCCGGTCTCCCGGGTCGACCTGCTCCGCCGTCACCGTGCTCCTCCCGCTCGTCGCAGCGGGTGCCGGCGCACCCGCTCCTCGTCCCTGCGACCGGCGGTCACAGGCTCCCCACCGCCACTGCGTGCTCGCCGTACTCCACGCGGAGCGCGAGCGCGGCCTCGTCCCCGAGCACAGCCGCGACCAGCAGCAGGACGACCGCCGGGAACGGCGCGCGGTGGCCGTGGCAGCGGCCGGTCGTCTCGCCGGCGTGGTGGGCCAGCTCGTGCAGCAGGACCGTCTCGCGCAGCGCCCACGGCTCGCCGTGCGGCGGGACGTGCAGGGCGATCGTGCCCGGCGGCTGCCAGTGCGCCGAGCGGCCGCCCCGGCGCGTGCGCAGCGCCGGCGGCTCGACCTCGCCCACGACCTCACGGACGTCGGGCAGCGCCAGGACCCGCCGGCAGTAGTCGCCGGCCGCCGCGAGCGAGCCGAGCCGCCGCTCCGCGGGCAGCACCACCGCACTGCCCCCGACGGTCGCGAGAACCGCGCCCTGCCGGGCGGCGTCGAGCCGGGCGGCCCACGCGTCCTCGGCGCGGTAGACCCGGGCGCGCTGGGCGTCGCGGGGAGCGGGTGCGGTCACGGCGACGACGTTAGGCGCGGCCGGCGACACCGGCGCCCGCGCCGCACCGCCCTGTGGACGCCGCCGCAGGCTGTGGACCGGGAGCGTGATCAACGCCGCCCTGCGTACGCCGGAGGGGTCCTCTTCGCGTACGGAACGCGGCGTTGATCAGCCAGGGTTCGCGACCGGGTCGACCCGCGCCCGGAGCAGGCAGAACTCGTTGCCCTCCGGGTCGGCCAGCACGTGCCAGCTCACGTCGTCGCCCTGCCCGACGTCGACCGGCCGCGCCCCCAGCGCGAGCAGCCGCTCCAGCTCGTCGGCCTGCGACCGGTCGGTGGCGTTCACGTCCAGGTGCAGCGGCAGCTTGCCGCGGCGCGGCTCGCTCGACGCGTTCAGGACCAGCGTGGGGACCGGGCCGCCGAAGCCCTCCCGCGGCCCGATCTCGATCGACGTGCCGTCGTCCTCGCGGTCGAGCTCCACCCAGTCGAGCACCTGGCACCACCAGCGCGACAGGGCGTCGGGGTCGCGGGCGTCCAGGACGAGCTCGGTGATCCGGCAGGCCATCCCCGGACGGTAGACCCGTCTAGTCGCGCGTGGTGCCGCAGTCCGCGCACCGCCGGCGCCGCCCGGCGTTGGGCTGCTCGCAGTTCACGCACGCCCACGGCGGCGGGACCGGCACCGTCGGACGGACCCGCACGCGCCGACGCCGCTGCGCCGACGCCGGGGAGGCGGAGGAGGAGGGGTGGGCGGTCGTCGTCATGCCCAACAGGCTCCGTGGCGCAGGTCACGTCAGCGTGAACTCCGGGTGACGTCCGGTGGCATCTTCTCCCCGGCAGCGCCCGCTAGGCGATGAGGTCGCGGCCGACCTCGGCCAGCGTGCGCGCACCGGCCAGGCCCATGACGTGGGCGAGCTCGTCGGCCACGGCCTCGAGGCAGGCCTGCACCCCGGCAGCGCCGTCGGTGGCCAGCGCCCACAGCACCGGCCGGCCCAGCAGCACCGCGTCGGCGCCCAGCGCCAGCGCGCACAGCACGTCGAGCCCGGAGCGGAGCCCGCCGTCGACGAGCACCGGCGCCCGCCCGGCGACCGCGTCGGCGACCTCGGGCAGGGCACGGGCGGTGGCGACGGCCCGGTCGAGCTGCCGCCCGCCGTGGTTGCTCACGACGACCCCGGCGGCCCCGGCGTCGAGGCAGCGCACCGCGTCGTCGCCGCGCAGCACGCCCTTGACGAGCACCGGGAGCCCGCTGGCCGCCGCCAGCTCCTCGACCGCCTCGAGCCCGGTGCTCGGGTCCTGCTCGAGGTCGGCGGCTGCCGCCCCCACCAGGTTGACCAGCGGGTCGGTCGCCAGCGCGTGCCGCCCGGCGCCCGGCCGCCGTCCCAGGTACGGCGTGTCACCGGTCAGCACCACCGCGCTGGCCCCGGCTGCCGCGGCCCGCTGCACCAGTCCGCGGGTCAGCCCGCGGTCCTTCATGACGTACGCCTGGAACCACCACGGGCCGGCCGGGACGTCCTCGATCCGCCGCGAGGCGCGGGTCGACACCACGGTCAGGCTGCCGGCGGCCGCGGCGCCGCGGGCGGTCTCGGCCTCGCCGGCCTCGTGCGCCAGGCCGTGCAGCGCCGACGGGGCGACGAGCACCGGCGCCGCCAGCCGGCTGCCGAGCAGCTCCAGGGAGGTGTCGACGCGCGAGACGTCACGCAGCACCCGTGGCCGCAGCCGCAGGGAAGCCCAGGCGCCCTCGGCCTCGTCGGCCGTCACACCGTCACCGGCACCTGTGGCGTAGTAGGCGTGCACCTCCGGCCGGAGGGCGGAGACCGCTCGGGCGGCGTGGTCGGCCAGCAGCGGGTGCACGCGCCCCACCGTAGGCCCGTCCTCACGTGCTGTACCGCAGGCGGCCTCGCAGGCGTACCGTCGGCGGTGCGGCACCCCAGGAGGTGCCGCAGGCGCCCGGAGCTCCCTGTCCCCGTCCGCGGCCGGGCCTCGACGACGAGGGAGCAGGGCCATGACCGTCCAGACGACAGCCGGGCGCACCGTCCGCGAGGCGATGACCACCGACGTGGTGACCGTCCACCCCGACGACCCCTTCAAGGCCGTGGTGCAGGTGCTCGCGAAGCGCGGCGTCGACGCGGCGCCCGTGGTCGACGAGAAGGGGAAGCTGCTCGGCGTCGTGAGCGGCTCGGACCTCACCTGCCACGACGAGGACGCGCCGCCGCTGCCCTCGCTGCTGCACAAGGAGGCCCGCCAGCACGCCAGGAAGGCCCGCGGCCGGACCGCCCGTGAGCTCATGACCTCGCCGGCCCGCACGCTGGCGCCGGGCGCGCTCGTCGCGGACGCGCTGCACGACATGGGCCACCACAAGGTCGGCCGGCTCGTCGTCGTCGAGGACGGGAAGGTCATCGGGATCCTCACCCGCAGCGACGTGCTGAAGGTCTACCTGCGCAGCGACGACGAGCTCCGGCGCGAGGTCGAGCAGGCCGTCGCGCAGAACATCAGCTGCCCGAGCGACGTGACGGTGACCGTCGGGGACGGCGTGGTGCACCTGCGCGGCTGGGTCGAGCGGACCAGCTGCTCGTGGGCCGCCTGCTCGGCGGCGCGCGCCGTCCCGGGCGTCGTCGAGGTCGACGACGCGCTGACCAGCGAGGTCGACGACACCTACGTCCACGAGCTGTCGGTCCGCGGCCCCTTCTGCTGAGCCCCGCGCGCGGCCGTGACGGCCAGCCAGCGACCGCTGCCCGCCCACCGCCCCATCGCGGCCCAGGCCTCGACCGGTCCGCCGACGCGGTCCAGCCACGCGTCGGCGACGACCGGCCGCGGCCGGGTGCCCAGCAGTGGCAGCACCTGCGCTGCCGCGAACGGCCCGAAGCCGGGCAGCGCCCGCACCTCCCGCAGCACCTGGTCGTCCGGGACGGCCGGGTCGCGCCAGCGCTCCACGTCGAGCCCGGCCGCCACCTGCTCGGCCAGTCCGCGCAGCGCCCGCGCCCGGTAGCCCCAGGACGTCAGGTCCCGCTCTCGCACCTGCTCCGGCGTCGGGAAGGGCCCGTCCCCGACCAGCGCGCGCACCATCCGCTGCGTCGCGGCGTACGACGCGTTGGTCGCAGCCAGGGCGCCCACCAGGTCCTCCCAGGCGGTGGGGGAGCGCAGCAGCCGGCCCGCGCCGGCCGGCCGGACCCAGCGCAGGGACGGCACCCGGTCGCAGGCCGCCCACAGCGGCTCGAGGTCGTCGTCGAGCCCGAGCACCGTCGTCAGCTGCCGACGTACGTCCTGCTCGTCGACGACCGGCGCCGACCAGGTGACGGTGAGGCCGGCGTCGACGACGACCGGTCCTGCGCCGGCGAGCACCCGGTGCAGCCGCCGCCCGTCCCAGGACGTGGGCGCGAGCCCCACCCCGCCGTGGCCGAGCGCGACCCGCGCCAGGTCGTACGGCTCCGGCGCCGCGAGCCGCAGCGAACCGCAGACGGGAGCCGGTGCGGGGACCACGCCCACGGGCCCGCCGGCGTCGAGCAGCGCCGCCGCCTGGGCTCCCACCGCGCCTAGTCTGCCGCGGGTGGAGCTGGTCGAGGTGGTCGGGGGCGCGCTCGTGCGCGACGGCCGGGTGCTGGCCTCGCGCCGGACCGAGCCGCCGCGGCTGGCCGGGCTGTGGGAGTTCCCCGGCGGCAAGGTCGAGCCTGGCGAGGACGACGCGACCGCGCTGGTGCGCGAGCTGCGCGAGGAGCTGCAGGTCGAGGTCGTCGTGGGTGCCCGGCTCGGCGAGGACCTGCCGATCGGCGCGACCGCGGTGCTGCGGGTCTACCTGTGCGAGCTGGTCGGCGGGGAGCCGGCGCTGGTCGACCACGACGAGCACCGCTGGCTGGCGGTCGAGGAGCTGCTGGACGTCGCGTGGATCCCGGTCGACCTGCCGCTCGTCGAGCAGCTGCGCGTGCACCTCACCGCCTGACCCGCCCCCACACCTGCGACGATCTTCGTCCTGTGGGGCGGTCGTTCGCGTGTCGCGGCACCTCGAGGCGAAGATCGTCGCCAGGGAGGGGTCGTACGAGGGGAAGATCACCGAGCGGGCGGCCCGGGCCCCCGGGGCGCGCCGGTAGGCTGAGGTCGCCGGCTGTCCCTGCTCGGCCATCCTCGCGCCGCCCGCGAGGCCCCAGAAGCCGATCATCGGAGTACCGCTGTGCCCACGCGTGACGACATCCGCAACGTGGCGATCATCGCCCACGTCGACCACGGCAAGACGACCCTCGTCGACGCCATGCTCCTGCAGTCCGGCGCCTACACCCAGCACCAGCAGGAGGAGGGCGCGGTCACAGGACCGCGTCATGGACTCGATGGACCTCGAGCGCGAGAAGGGCATCACGATCCTCGCGAAGAACACCGCGGTCCGTCGCAAGGACATCCTCATCAACATCATCGACACCCCCGGCCACGCCGACTTCGGCGGCGAGGTCGAGCGCGGCCTGTCGATGGTCGACGGCGTCGCGCTGCTCGTGGACGCCTCCGAGGGGCCGCTGCCGCAGACCCGCTTCGTGCTGCGCAAGGCGCTCGCGCAGAACATGCCGGTCATCCTCATCATCAACAAGGTCGACCGCCCGGACGCGCGCATCGCCGAGGTCGTCGACGAGTGCTACGAGCTGTTCCTCGACCTCGACGCCGACCGAGGAGCAGATCGACTTCCCGATCGTCTACTGCCAGGCCAAGACCGGCCAGGCCTCGCTGACCCGTCCCGCGGACGGCACCAGCCCGGACAGCCCCGACCTCGAGCCGCTGTTCCAGGTCATCAAGGACACGATCCCCGCCCCGACGTACACCGAGGGCGCGCCGCTGCAGGCGCACGTCACCAACCTCGACGCCTCGCCCGTACCTCGGCCGCCTCGCGCTGCTGCGCATCTTCAACGGCGAGATCAAGAAGGGCCAGACCGTCGCCTGGTGCAAGAAGGACGGCACCATCGAGAACGTCAAGCTCACCGAGCTGCTCGGCACCGAGGCGCTCGAGCGCGTCTCCATCGAGAGCGCCGGCCCGGGCGAGATCATCGCGGTCGCCGGCATCCCGGAGATCTACATCGGCGAGACGCTGGCCGACCCGGACGACCCGCGCCCGCTGCCGCTGATCACCATCGACGAGCCGAACATCTGGATGACGATCGGCATCAACACCAGCCCGCTGGCCGGCAAGAGCGGCAAGAAGCTCACCGCCCGCATGGTCAAGGACCGCCTCGACAAGGAGCTGGTCGGCAACGTCTCGATCCGCGTCGAGAACGACCGAGCGCCCCGACACCTGGGAGGTCCAGGGCCGCGGCGAGCTGCAGCTCGCGATCCTCGTCGAGGTCATGCGCCGCGAGGACTTCGAGCTCACCGTCGGCAAGCCGCAGGTCGTCACCCGCCTCGTCGACGGCAAGATCCACGAGCCGATGGAGCGCCTCACCATCGACACGCCCAGCGACTACCAGGGCGTGCTCATCCAGCTCATGGCGCTGCGCAAGGGCCGCCTCGAGCAGATGGTCGACCACGGCACCGGCTGGACCCGGATGGAGTACATCGTCCCGGCCCGCGGCCTGATCGGCTTCCGCACCGAGTTCCTCACCGAGACCCGCGGCACCGGCCTGCTGCACCACGTCCACGAGCGGTACGAGCCGTGGCACGGCGAGATCCGCACCCGCCCGTCCGGCTCGCTGGTCGCCGACCGCAGCGGCCCGACGACCGGCTTCGCGCTGGCCAACCTGCAGGAGCGCGGCACGATGTTCGTCCCGCCGGGCACCGAGGTCTACGAGGGCATGATCGTCGGTGAGAACTCCCGCAGCGACGACATGGACGTCAACGCGACCAAGGAGAAGAAGCTCACCAACATGCGGCAGAGCTCCTCCGACGTCCTCGTGCCGCTCATCCCGCACAAGGAGCTCAGCCTCGAGCAGGCGCTGGAGTTCTGCCGCGAGGACGAGTGCGTCGAGGTCACGCCCGACAAGGTCCGCATCCGCAAGGTGATCCTCGACGGCGGCGAGCGCGCCCGCTCCACCCGCAACAAGGCCAAGGCCGCCCTGGCCTGACAGGAGGAGGGGCTGATCGGATGAGGGCCGGCCAGCTCGTCGTCGCCACGCCCGCGCTGAGCGACCCGAACTTCGCGCGGACCGTCGTCCTGCTGCTGCAGGCCGACGCCGAGGACGGCGCGCTCGGCCTGGTGCTCAACCGGCCGACCGGCACCGGCGTCGGTCGAGGTGCTGCCCGACTGGGCGCCGCTGGCCGCCCTGCCCGGCGTCGTCTTCACCGGCGGCCCGGTGCAGCCCGACGCCGCGATCTGCCTCGGGCACGGCGCGGCTGTCCGGCGCGCCGTCCGGCGGCGTTCTCGCCGTGCTGGAGGGGCTGCCCGGCGCTCGATCGGCACGGTCGACCTCGACAGCCTCGCCGGACGACCTCGCCGCCGACCGTCGAGGAGGTGCGGCTGTTCGCCGGCTACGCCGGCTGGTCGGCCGGGCAGCTCGAGGCCGAGGTCGAGGAGGGCGCGTGGTGGGTCCTCGACGCGCTGCCGGTCGACGCCTTCAGCCCGGCCCCGGAGGAGCTCTGGGGCGACGTGCTCCGCCGGCAGGGCCCGCCGATCGCCTTCGCGGCGAGCTACCCGCCGGACCCGACCCTCAACTGAGCCAGCCCCGCCCGGGCGGCCACGGTCGCGGCCTCGATGCGGCCGGCTGCCTCCGCGAGGTCCAGGTCGCCGCCGGCGCGGAGCTGCCTCCTCGACGTCGCGCGCAGACGGCCGCGAGGCCGCACCGCCCCCAGCGAGGCGCTGCCGCCCCGCACCGCGTGCGCCACCCGGCCGACCGCCTTGCCGTCCGCGGCCCGCACGGCGGCGTCGCAGCTCGGCCAGCCGCTGGTCGGTCTCGCCCTCCCAGGTGTCGAGCAGCCGGTCGAGCAGCTCCGGGCCGCGGTCGCCGAGCCGGGCGGTCAGCGACTGCAGGACGCTCGGGTCGACGGCGGGCGTCGCCCGGCTCCCCGGCGGCGGGCTCGGGCGCGTCCGCCAGGCCGCGCGGCACCGGCCCAGCGCCGCGGCGAGCTGCTCGCGCCGCACCGGCTTGGCCAGGTAGTCGTCCATGCCGGCCGCCAGGCACAGTCCCGGTCCTCGGCCAGGGCGTTCGCGGTCATCGCGACGATCCGCGGCTGCCGGTCCGCGGGCAGCCGCTGCCGCAGCCGCCGGGTCGCCTCCAGCCCGTCCATCACCGGCATCTGCACGTCCATGAGCACCACGTCGTACGGCCGGGCGGCCAGCGCCACGAGCGCCTCCTCGCCGTTGCCGACGACGTCGGCCCGGTGGCCGAGCCGCTCGAGCAGCAGGACCGCCACCCGCTGGTTGACGACGTTGTCCTCGGCCAGCAGCACCCGCAGCCGGCGCGAGGGCGCCGGACCGGCCGCGCCGGCCGCGGGCGCGAGGGACGCCCCGAGCGCCGTGGCGACGGCGGTCCGCAGGGCGCCGGCCTTCACCGGCTTGGTGAGGTGCAGCAGGCCGAGCTCGGCGGCCTCCGGCGGGCGCTGCCCGAGCGAGGTGAGCAGCAGCATCGGCAGGTCGCGGGTGGCGGCCGCTCGCGCAGCGCCGCGGCGAGCTGCAGGCCGTCCATCTCCGGCATGTGCATGTCGAGCAGCACGACGTCGTAGCGCGCCGCCGGCGTCGACGGCGGCCAGTGCCGCGGCGGGCGAGGCGTGCTCCTCGACCTGCATGCCCCAGCCCTCGAGCTGGCGGCGCAGGATCCGGCGGTTGGTGGCGTTGTCGTCGACGACGAGCGCCCGCCGGCCGGGCAGCTCGGCCGGCGGCTGGAGCAGCGCGTCCTCGGTCTGCGCGCCGCGCGGGAGCTGCGACGCGCAGGGTGAAGGTCGAGCCCTGCCCGGGCGTGCTCTCGACGGTGAGCGTCGCCGCCCATCGCCTCGGCCAGCCGCTGGCTGATGGCCAGCCCCAGCCCGGTGCCGCCGTACAGCCGGGTGGTCGAGGCGTCGACCTGGCTGAAGGAGCGGAACAGCCGGTCCAGCCGGTCGGCCGGGATGCCGATGCCGGTGTCGCGGACGGCGAAGCACCAGGGCCGCGTCCGTGCCGTGCACCTGCGCGGTGACGGTGACCACGACCTCGCCGTGCTCGGTGAACTTCACGGCGTTGCTCAGCAGGTTGACCAGGACCTGCCGCAGCCGGGTCACGTCGCCGACCAGCACCGGCGGCACGCCGTCCTCGAGCGAGTACGCGAGGTCCAGGCCCTTGCCGCCGGCCTGCGCGGCGACCAGGTCGAGCGAGCCCTCGACGCAGTCGCGCACGCAGAAGGGCTGCTGCTCGAGCTCGAGCTGCCCGGCCTCGATCTTCGAGAAGTCGAGGATGTCGTTGATGATCACCAGCAGGGCGTCGCCGCTGGTGCGGACGGTCTCGGCGTAGTCGCGCTGCTCGGCGGTCGAGCTCGGTGTCGAGCAGCAGCCCGGTCATCCCGATGACGGCGTTCATCGGGCGTGCGGATCTCGTGCGACATCGTCGCGAGGAACGCCGACTTCGCCGCCGTCGCCGCCTCGGCCTCGCGCGCGCGCCGCGACCAGCTCCTGCTCGCGCTCGCTGCACACGCGCGCGCTCGGCGTCCAGCGCCCCGGCCAGCTCGTCCAGCCCGGCGCCGATCGCGCGCAGCTCGGCCGGTCCGCTGTCCGGGGAGCGGGCCGCCAGGTCGCCCGTCGCGCAGCCGGCCGATCGTGGCCGTCAGGCCCTCGCACCGGCTCGACCACCTCGGCGCGCAGCCGGACGAACTGCCGGGCGACGACCGACCGCCACGCCGCCGGCGAGCAGCACCTCGAGGGCCAGGCCCAGCTCGAGCAGCTGCAGCCTGCCGCGCCTCGGAGCGCTCGCGCAGCGCGTCCGCCAGCGCCTCCGCCGCTGCCTCGGCCTCCCGGTAGTCGTCGAACAGCGCCTTGTCCAGGCGCAGGAACTCGCGGCGTCGGTGCGGTCGTCCGGGAAGCCCTCCAGTGCGCGCAGTCGGCCCAGCTGCTCGATCCAGGCCTGCCTGGCGCTGCAGCTCGAGGTCGTACGCCGCCAGCCAGCTCCGGCTCGTCGCGCGAAGCGCCTCGCGCACGTCGGCGTTGCGGCTCGGCCAGCGCCGCCGAGCCGCTGCTCGTACGGCGTCGAGGAAGCTCCGGTGACCGCGCTGACCAGGAAGCCGCGCAGCGCGGTCTCCTGGTCGACCATCGCCAGGTGCGCCAGGCGGACGGCGCGCGCGCCCTCGGTGTAGCGCTCGGTCTGCGGGATGAGCACCAGGAACAGCAGCGCCAGCACGAGGGCGCTGACCAGCGCCGTCGACCGCGACCGTCAGCGACCATCAGCCGCCCCAGCGACCCGACCTGGCGGGTCAGGCTCCGCGGCGCGGACGGCAGCGGGACGAGTCGGACACCGCGCGAGACTGCCAGAGCGCGCCGCTGCCCGCGGGGACCGCGTCGGGCCGGCGCCTAGGGTCGGCGGCATGACCGACGCGACCCTGCCCCCGCCCGAGCCCGGCGAGCGGGTCGCGGCGCAGACGCGCCGAGGCCGTGCTCGCCGCAGGCCGAGACCGCCGTCGACGAGCGCGGCCGTGGAGGCCGACATGGCGCCGCTCGACTGCCCGCGCCGGCTGCTGCTCGTGCACGCCCACCCCGACGACGAGACGATCGGCACCGGCGCCACCATGGCGCGCTACGCCGCGGAGGGCGTCGCCGTCACCCTCGTCACCTGCACCCTCGGCGAGGAGGGCGAGGTCCTGGTGCCCGGGCTCGAGCACCTGGCCGCCGACCGCGAGGACGGCCTCGGCCAGCACCGCATCGGCGAGCTGGCCGCGGCCATGGAGGCGCTGCGGGTCACCGACCACCGCTTCCTCGGCGGCCCCGGCCGCTGGCGCGACAGCGGGATGATGGGCACGCCGCCGAACGAGCGCCCGGACTGCTTCTGGCGGGCCGACCTCGACGAGGCCGTGCGCGAGCTGGTCGCCGTCGTCCGCGAGGTCCGGCCGCAGGTCGTCGTCACCTACGACAGCAACGGCGGCTACGGCCACCCCGACCACATCCAGGCGCACCGGGTCACCGTCGCGGCCTTCGACGCCGCCGCCGACCCGGCGTACGCCCCGGAGCTCGGCGAGCCCTGGCAGGCCGAGCAAGCTGTACTGGACGGCGGTCCCGCGCAGCGTGCTGCAGGCCGGCATCGACCTGCTCCGCGAGGCCGGCGACACGAGCGACTTCTTCGGCGTCGAGAAGGCCGAGGACCTGCCGTTCGGCGTGCCGGACGAGGAGGTCACCACCGAGGTCGACGCGAGCGACCACCTCGAGGCCAAGGTGGCCGCGATGCGGGCGCACAAGACGCAGATCGCCGTCGACGGCCCGTTCTTCGCGCTGTCGAACAACATCGGGCAGCGGGCCTTCGGCATCGAGCACTACATGCTGGCCCGGGGCGAGCGCGGGCCGGGCGCGGGCCGCAGGGCTGGGAGGACGACCTGTTCGCCGGGCTCGACGCCTGAGGGCGACCTCTCGTCACTCAGCGTGACCACCTGGATGGGCCGAACGGGTGATCCTGACTCTCCGTAGTGCCGACCGGGTGCGACCCTGGGAAGGATCGAGCGGGACAGCGGACGGAGCGCCTGGCCCCGGCCGCTCCCCGTCGAGGAGACCCCCGTGAGCGACCGCGCCCCCGCCGCCACCGCCACCCGCCGGCGACCCGGCTGGACGAGCTGATCGGCGCCGCCGGCGGCGGGGTGCTCGACATGGCGGGCGCCGACGTCGGCGCCTCCCGCGAGGTCCAGCGCCGCCGCCGGTGGGTCAAGCTCGCGGTGCTCGTCTGGGCGGTCGTCGCGGCTGCTGTGGCTGCGGGCGCTGACCTACGACGGCGGCGGCTTCGTGCCGCTCCCGTCGATCGACCCGTTCCTGCTCGTCGATCATCATCTTCTTCGGCCTGCTCATCGGCCTGACGGTCGGCCAGCAGGTGCATGACCGGCCGCTCGCCGCACGTGATGTACCGGCCCGAGCAGATCACCACCACGCTCGACGACGTCGTCGGCATCGACGGCGTCAAGGACGACGTCGTCCGCTCGCTCAACCTGTTCCTCGCGCACAAGACCTTCCGCGACGAGATGGGCGGCAGCCCCGCGCCGCGGCCTGCTGTTCGAGGGCGCGCCCGGCACCGGCAAGACCCACCTGGCCCGGGCGATGGCCCGCGAGGCGGGCGTGCCGTTCCTGTTCGTGAGCGCGACCAGCTTCCAGTCGATGTGGTACGGCGCGACGGCCAAGAAGATCCGCTCCTACTTCAAGGCGCTGCGCAAGGCCGCCCGCAAGGAGGGCGGCGCGATCGGCTTCATCGAGGAGATCGACGCGATCGCGATGTCCCGCGGCGGCGTCGCCAACGGGATGACGGCCACGCCCTTCGTGCCGATGAGCTCGGTGCTCGCCGGCTGCCACGGCACCGCCTGCCTGCCGTCGTCGTACGCCGCCGTCGCCTCGGGCGCGACGGTGCAGAACGGCTTCGTCAGCGAGGGCACCGGCGGCGTCGTCAACGAGCTGCTCGTGCAGATGCAGTCCTTCGACGACCCGACCGGCGGGCAGCGGCTGCGCGGCTGGTTCGTCGACCGCATCAACCTGCTGCTGCCGCCGCACCGCCAGCTGCAGCGCCCGGACGTCGTGCCCACGAACATCCTGCTCATCGCCGCGACCAACCGGGCCGACAGCCTCGACCCGGCGCTGCTGCGGCCCGGCCGCTTCGACCGGCGGGTGACCTTCGAGCTGCCGGCCAAGGCCGGCCGGCGCGCGCTGCTCGACCACTTCCTGACGACGCAAGGCGCACACCGACGGAGCTCGACGACGCCGGCGCTGCGCGACGCGCTCGCCGCGCGTCACCCAGGGCTACACGCCGGTGATGATCGAGCACCTGCTCGACGAGGCGCTGGTCAACGCGGTGCGCCGCGGCGAGACCGCGCTGACCTGGAAGGACGTCGAGCAGGCCCGCCTCGTCGAGGAGGTCGGCATGGGCCAGCCGGTCGCCTACACCGACCACGAGCGGCGGCTCATCGCCACGCACGAGGCCGGCCACGCCACGCTCGCCTGGCTCACCGCGCCGGAGCGCCGGCTCGAGGTGCTCACGATCGTCAAGCGCCGCAGCGCGCTCGGCCTGCTCGCCCACGGCGACCGCGAGGACGTCTTCACCCGCTCCCGCAGCGAGATGCAGGCGCTCATCCAGATCGCGCATGGGCGGCCAGTGCGCCGAGGAGATCTTCTTCGGCGACGTCTCCACCGGCCCCGGCGGCGACCTGCTCTACGCGACCAACGCCGCCGCCGAGATGGTCGGCGCGCACGGCATGGACGACATCGCTGCTGTCCTACGCCGCCATCCAGAACAGCTCGTTCAGCGACACCAACATCGTCGGCCGGGTGCTCGCCGACGACCGCGGCCGCGACGCCGTCGAGCGCTGCTGCAGGAGCAGAAGGCGCGTCGCCAAGGCAGCTGCTCGAGCGCAGAACCGGCACCTGGTCGAGGCGCTGCGCGACGCGCTGCTCGAGCGCGAGGAGCTCGTCGGCCACGAGATCACCGACGTGCTGGAGGCGGCCGCCGCGGCGCCCCGCGTCGTCGACCTGACCGACCAGCCCCGCGAGGCCGACGCCTGGCAGCGCCCCCGTCCTCTGAGGCCCGGGCAGGCGGCCGGCGATCACTAGGCTGGCTCGGGTGTCCGAGCACGTCGCCGCCTGCCGAGCCCAGCCGGGCGGGCGAGCCGCGTCGCGTCGTACGGCGCTGGTGCTGGTCGCTGGCGCTGCTGCTCGCGCTGTGGGGCGCGTTCCTCGTCCCGCTGCGGGTCGGCGACGGTGCTGGTGCCGGTGTCCTGTGCTCGTCGCGCTGGTCGGCAACGCCGCGCTCGGCCGGGCCGGCGGGCGGCTGCTCGGGCCGCCCGGCGCGGCCGGTCCCGGGCTGCGTCTGGCTGGCCGTCGCCCTCGCGCTCGGCACGCAGCGCACCGAGGGCGACCTCGTCGTGCCCGGCACGGTCATCGGGGCTGCTGTTCCTGCTGGTCGGCGCGCTGGCGAGCGCGGTCGCGCTCGGCGCGGCCCGGCGCCGGCGGCGCCCGACCGGCGGCTTCACCCGGGCTCGCGGAGCTGCCGATGGGCAGGACGTGGAGCACCCTCGCCGAGCTCGTCGTCGTCCGCCTCGGCGGCTGCCGCTACGCCCTGCCGATGGCCTCGCGTCGCCGAGGTCGGCCGCCCGCCGGCGCTGACCCGCGTGCCCGGCCTGCCCGCCTGGGTCGCCGGCGTCGCCAACTGGCGCGGCCGCGTGCTCGCCGTGCTCGACCTGCGCAGCCTGCTCGCGGCCGGCGCCGAGCCGCTCGACCGCCGCGGCCGGCTGGTCGTCCTGCACGCACGGCGGCGTGCGCGTCGGGCTGCTCGTCGAGGCGGTCGCCGGCGGCGTCGCGGCTCGACCCCGAGCACCGTCGAGCCGGCGCTCGCGCACCTGCCGGCGACGCACCGGCGGCGCTGCTCGCCGGCCAGGTCACCGACGCCGACGGGCCGTACGGCGTGCTCGACCTCGACGCCGTGCTCGCGCTGGCCGACGCAGCTGCCCCGCGCCCGCCGCGCCGGCTGAGCCGCGGCCGGTCCGGCGACGGCGGCCGCGGCTACAGGCCGCCGGCCGCGCGCCGACGAGACCAGCACGACCCGTAGGAGGGGACCCGTGGACTTCTCGATCCGGCTCGCCCGAGCCGCCGCGATCATGACCTGGCTGAGCCTGGTCATCGGCGTGGCCGCCGCGACGCTCATGCACGAGCTCGGCGCGCCCGCGGGCGTCACCGTCCACCTGCAGGCCGTCTACGCGTGGACCGGCGTTCGGCGTCGTCGTCGACGCCGCTTCCTCACCGTCCTGCCGAAGCTCGCGCGCCGCTCGCACGCCGTCGCTGGCGCAACATCGGCGTCGTCCGCGCGCTGCTCTGCGTCGCCGATCCACGTCTGGGTCACCGCCTGCGTCGCGGTCACCGGCGGCGTCCGCGGGCCGTTCTGGATCTGCTACTTCGGCGTCGTGCTGTTCGCCGCCGTGTCCATGACGGCCGTGGCAGGCCGCGCTGTTCGGCCTGTCGGCCACCGTCGGGCTGGTCGTCGCCACCGCCCTGCGCCGACAACGCTCGACGCGCGCCGCCGTCGGCCCGCTGCTGCTGGTCGGCGCGCCTGTTCCCGGTCGTCGCCTGGTTCAACACCTCGCTGTCGGCGGCCGTCTGGGAGCTGCGCCGCAAGGCCCGCGAGCGAGCGCGAAGGCGCTCGAGGCCCGCGTCGCCGAGCTGTCGGCCTACCTCGAGCGCGCCGCCGACGGCGACCTCGCCGTCGAGGTCGACGTCGCGCACGAGGCCCAGCAGCTGCAGGGCCTGTCCACCGCCTTCAACCACACGATCGGCAACCTGCGCGACCTCGTCGGCCAGATCCGCAGCGGCGGCGAGCAGATCGGCGCCTCCGCCGGCGAGCTGCTGGCGACCGCCGAGGAGCACGCCGCCTCGGCCACGCAGCAGTCCTCCGCCGTCTCGCGAGACCACCTCCACGATCGAGGAGCTGGCCGCCACCGCCGCGCAGATCGCCGAGACCTCCGAGGCCGTCGCCCGCTACGCCGCCGAGACGCTGCGCTACGCCGAGCAGGGCCGCGCCGCCGTCAGCGCCTCCGTCGACGTCGATGGACACCATCGCCGACCGCGTCGACTCGCATCGCCACCCGCGCGCTGTCGCTGGGCGAGAAGAGCCACGAGATCGGCCGCATCCTCGACGTCATCGACGACCTGGCCGACCAGACCAACCTGCTCGCGCTCAACGCCGCCATCGAGGCCGCCCGCGCCGGCGAGCACGGCCGCGGCTTCGCCGTCGTCGCCTCCGAGGTGCGCAAGCTGGCCGAGCGCTCGCAGGAGTCGGCCGGCCAGATCCAGGCGCATCGTCGGCGAGATCCAGGCCGAGACCAACTCCACGATCATCGCGTCGGAGGAGGGGGCCAAGGAGGTCCGCGCCGGCACCCAGCTCGCCCGCGGCGTCGTCGACGCCCTCGAGCGGATCAGCGGCATGGTCGACGAGACCACCACCGCCGCCAAGGAGATCTCCATCGCGACGCAGCAGCAGCGGTCGGCCTCCGACCAGGTCGTCGCCGCGATGACGCAGGTCTCCGACGTCTCCCGCCAGTACGCCGTCGGCTCGCGCCAGGCCGCCGCCGCCGCCGCGCAGCTCAACGTGCTGGCCGCCGAGCTGCGCACCTCGATCGCGCAGTTCAAGGTCAGCTGAGCCTGCCGATGACGGCGTGGGGTGACGACCCCGAGCTGCTCGCGACCTTCCGCGCGGAGGTCGAGGAGCGGCTCGCGTCGCTGCAGGCCGGGCTGCTGGCCCTCGAGGAGCACGCCTCGCCCGCGGCAGGTCGTCGCCGGGCTGTTCCGCGACGCCCACACCGTCAAGGGCTCGCGCCCGGATGCTCGGCCTGTCCGGGCGTGCTGCGCGTCTCCCACTCGATGGAGGACCTGCTCGGCGCGCTGCGCGACGGCCGCTTCGCCGTGCGCCGCGACCTCGTCGACCTGCTGCTCGCCGCCTGCGACGCCATCGGCCGCGCGCTGCCCGGCGGCGAGCTGCCGACGACGACCTGGAGCCGGTCGTCGCTCGCGCTGGCGGCCGCCGTCGACGGCGCAGGACCCGGTCGTCGTCGCCGGTGCCGCGCCGCCCGCGCCGTGCCGCCGCCCCGGCCGGCCGCCGGCCGAGCCGCGCCGCCGTGCCGGCGCCGCGCCCGCTCGAGCGCCGCCGCCGCCGGCGACGCCGGTCCGCCGACGCCGCCGTCGCCCGAGCGCGAGTCGTCCGCGCCGGCAGCGACTCCGTGCGCGTGGCCGCCGACAAGGTCTACGACCTGCTCGACGTCGTCGGCGAGGCCGACCTCGGCGCCCGCCGGATCGAGCAGACGCACCGGCGGCCTGCTCGCCCTGGCCGCCGAGCAGGCCCGCTGGGCCGCCGCCCTGCGCCAGCCGCCGCCCTGCGCAGCGCCGCCACGCTCCCGCCCGACGTCGCGCTCGCCGCTGCACCGCCTCGTCGGCGCCGGGCGACGAGGTCGCCGGCGCCGTCCGCGGCCTGCGCGAGCTCGTCGAGGGCCACCGCGGCGGCATGGCGCTGGTGCGCGACGGCGCGATGGGCCTGGCGATGGTGCCGGTCCGCCGGGCCTTCGCCGCGCTGCCGCGCATCGTCCGCGACGTCGCCGCAGCGACCGGCAAGACCGTCCGCCTCGAGACGTCCGGCGAGGACGTCGAGATCGACAAGCAGGTGCTCGACGGCGTCGCCGACGCGCTCAAGCACCTGGTCGTCAACGCCGTCGACCACGGCTGCGAGGACGCCGGCCACCCGCGTCGCCGCCGGCAAGCCCGCCGAGGCGGTCGTGCGCGTCAGCGCCCGCAGCGTCGCCGGCACGGTCGTGCTCGAGGTCGCCGACGACGGCGCCGGGGTCGACGAGGACGCCGTCCGCGCCAAGGCCGTCGAGCTCGGCCTGCTGCCCGCCGACACCACGCTGTCCGGCGCCGCCGCTGCTCGAGCTGCTGTTCACCCCGGCCTTCTCCACCGCGGCGACCGTCACCGAGACCTCCGGCCGCGGCGTCGGCCTCGACGTCGTACGGGACGCCGTCGAGGAGCTCGGCGGCTCGGTCGAGGTGCGCAGCGAGCCGGGCGCCGGCACCGTCGTTCGTCCTCACCCTGCCGGTCACCCTCGGCGTGCTGCGCTGCCTGCTGGCCCGCGTCGGCGACGAGCGCTACGCCGTGCCGGTGCCCGGCGTCGTCGAGTCGCTGTCGCTGCGCGACGCCGAGGTGCACGCGCTCGCCGGCGCCACCGTCGTCGTCCGGCACGGCGTCTCGCTCCCGCTGCTCGACCTCGGCGCCGCGCTCGGCCTGCCCCGCGCCGCCCGGCGCGCGCCCCGGCTCGGCGCTCGTCGTCCGGCACGCCGGCGGGTCCGGCGCGATGGTCGCCTGGGCCGTCGACCGGCTCGAGGGCGAGTCCGAGCTGGTCGTCAAGGACCTCGGCGGCTTCCTCGGCCGGGTGCCCGCCATCGCCGGCGCCACCATCGACGGCGACGGCAGCGTGGTCTGCCTGCTCGACCTGCGCGAGCTCGCCGAGCGCGTCGTCGGCACCGTCCCCGGCGCTGTCCGCCGCCGTGGTCCCGCGCCGCGCCGCGGCGACGCGCGCGCCGGTCGGCCGCAAGCCGCGGGTGCTCGTCGTCGAGGACAGCGTCGGCGTGCGCGAGCTCGAGCGGGTCATCCTCGAGGGCGCCGGCTACCAGGTGGAGACCGCCGTCGACGGCCTCGACGGGGCGTCCCGGCTGCGCGACGACCCGGCCGACCTCGTGCTGTCCGACGTGGAGATGCCGGGCATGGACGGCTTCGACGCTCACCCGGACCATCCGCCGTACGAAGGGCTGGGAGAACGTCCCGGTGATCATCATGACCTCGCGGGGCGAGGACCACGCCCGGCAGGCCGGCCTCGAGGCAGGCTGCTCGGCGTACCTGCTCAAGAACGAGTTCGACCAGGAGGAGCTCGTCTCGACCGTCCGCACGGCTGGTAGGCAGAGTAGCCATGGCCAAGCATCGTGATCGCCGACGACAGCCCGACCCTGCGGCGCATCGTCACCAGCGTCCTGACCAGCGAGGGCCACGAGGTCGTGGCGGCCGAGGACGGCATCGGCGCGGTGCAGGCGGTGTTCGCGCACCAGCCGGACGCCGTCGTGCTCGACGTGCAGATGCCGCGCGTGTCCGGCTTCATCGCCGCGCGCGTGCTCAAGGACGACTGGCAGACCGCGGACATCCCGGTCGTCATGCTGACCAGCCTCGACGCCGCCAGCGACCGCTACTGGGCCGGCCAGGCCGGCGTCGACCGCTACCTCACCAAGGACTTCGAGGCCGGCCGAGCTCGCCGACGCACGATCGACGAGGTGCTGCTGGCCGCCGCAGGCCGCCCGCGGCGGCCGGCCGGCGCTGCAAGCCCGACCCGCTCGAGCTGTCCGAGGAGGACGTGCTCTCGCGGGTCTGCGACCTGCTCGACCGCAAGCTGTTCGAGACCTCGGTCGCGCAGTCGGTGACCGCCATCGCCGCGACCGCCTCCGGGCTGGAGGCAGTCGGTCGCCGCGCTGCTCGGCGTGCTGCAGCGCTTCGTCGGCTACGACCTCGCCGCCGTGCTGCTCGGCGCGGAGCGGTCGGCCTACGTCGCCGTCGGCAAGCCGACACCGCCCGCGCAGCACTACGACGAGTTCCTCGACCGCCGCGGCCGACGGCGTCGTCGTCGTACGGCGGCGACGCCGCTCGCCGCCGGCGACGCTCTCGACCCGCGTCGCGCAGGCCGGCGGCACCCTCGTCGACGACCCCGAGGACCTGCCGGACGGCCCGGAGCAGGCGCGAGATGGCGACCTACCTGTCGATGCCGCTGCGCGGCCACGGCGGCGCGGTCGTCGGCGTGCTGGCGCTGTCCAGCGCGCACCAAGAACGCCTTCGGCGAGACCGCGCTGTCGACCCTGAAGCTGATCGAGGGCCCGGCCGCGATCGTCATCGACAACGCGCGGCTGTCAGCGCGCGCGCTAGGTACTGCTCGGCCGTGTGACCACGGCTCTCGACGCGCTGGAGTACCGGCGCGTCGTGGGCCGGTTCGCCACCGGCGTGACGGTCGTGACGACCGTGCTCGACGGCGAGCAGCACGCCATGACGTGCAACTCCTTCACGTCGGTGTCGCTCGAGCCGGTGCTGGTGCTGTTCTGCGCCGAGAAGGTCGCCCGCTTCCACGACGCCGTCCTGCCTCCGGGTCGTGGGCGGTGTCGGTGCTCGCGCAGGGCCAGGAGGGCGTGTCGCGCCACTTCGCCGCTGCGCGGCCGCGACCTCGAGGGCCAGTTCGACCGGCTGCCGCACACGCTCGGTCCGCGTCACCGGCGCCGCCGTGCTCGACGGGGCGATCGCCGCGCTGGAGTGCCGCACCGTCTCGACGACCGACGCCGGCGACCACACGGTCGTCATCGGCGAGGTGCTCGGGCTCGGCGTGCCCGGACCCCGTCGGCGACCCGCTGCTCTACTACGAGGGCCGCTACCGCGCCTTCCGCGACTGACCGCCCGCCCCTCGACCCGCGGCGACCTGCCCCCTCGTACCGGAGTCCCCTCCTTGCCCTCGCGCCGCGTCCTGCTGCTCGCTCGGTGCCGCCGTCGTCGCCCTGCTGGCGGTCGGCGTCGCGCTCGCCGGCACCGGGGACGAGATCCCGCGCGGCACGACCGTGCGGGCCCTCGAGCTCGGCGGGCTGTCCCGCGCGGAGGCCGCGCGCGCCTCGTCGACCGCCTTCGACACCGAGCAGGCCTCGTCGGTCTCGCTGGTGGCCGACGGCGAGGTGCTCCAGCTCGACCCGGCCGCCGCGGGCCTGGTCCTCGACGCGCGAGGCGACCGTCGACGAGGCGCTCGACGTCGGCTTCGCTCGACCGGCTGCGGGCGCTGGTCGGCGCCGGCCGCGAGGTCGACCCGGTCCCGGCGGTCGACGAGCCGGCGCTGACCGCCGCGCTCACGGCGCTCGCGCGAGGGCTTCGACCGCGAGCCGCGCGAGGGCTCGATCAGCTTCACGCCGGAGGCCGAGCCGGTGCCCGTCCGCCCCGGTGACCGGGCGCGCGCTCGACGTCGACGGGGCGGCGGACGCCGTCGTCGAGGCCTACCTCGTCGCTGCGCGTCGAGGTGCCCGTCGATCGAGCGAGGTCGCGACCACCGAGGAGGACGTGCAGGAGGCGCTCGAGCGAGATCGCCGAGCCGGCCGTCGCCGCGCCGATCACCGTCGACGTCGAGGGCGACGACGCTCGTCGTCGAGCCGGTCGACCTGGCGCCCGCCGCTGACGCGTCGACGGTCGGTCGAGGGCGAGCTCGCGCCGGAGCTCGACGGCGCCGTCGCTGCGCGAGCAGCTCGACCGGGCGGCTCGAGTCCGTCGGCGACGCCGCCGGTCGACGCGACCTTCGACGTCAGCTCAGCGGCACGCCCGTCGTCGTGCCGTCGAAGCCGGGCCGCTCGGTCTCGGCCGACGACCTGCGCACCGCGGTGCTGTCGGTGCTGACCGACCCGGCGCCGCGCCGGGCGTCCGCGCCGCTCAGCGAGTCCGCGCCCGCGGCTGACCACCGAGGAGGCGCGCCGGGGCTCGGCGTGATCGAGGTGCATCGGCACCTACACCATCCGAGTTCCCCTGCTGCGCGCCGCGGGTGACGAACATCCAGCGCATCGCCGACATCGTCGACGGCTACGTGCTGCGGCCCGGCGAGCGCGTTCGACCTCAACGCCTTCGTCGGCCCGCGCGACACGGCCCGCGGCTTCGTCCCGGCGCCGCAGATCCTGCGCGGGCGAGTTCGTCGACGACGTCGGCGGCGGCGTCTCGCAGTTCGCGACGGCGCTGTTCAACGGCGTACTTCTTCAGCGGGCTCAAGGACATCACGCACACGCCGCACAGCTACTACATCAGCCGCTACCCGCCGGGGCGCGAGGCGACGGTCTCGTTCCCGCTGCCCGACCTGATCTTCGAGAACGACAGCCCGAACGGCGTCCTCATCGACACCTCGCTACACCGGCACCTCGGTCACGGTGACCATCTGGGGCACCAAGCGGTTCGACGAGGTGCGGTCGGTCGACCGGGCCGCGCACGCCGCGTCCGCGAGTTCGAGACGCAGTACGATCGAGCGGCCGCGACTGCATCCGCCGACCAACGGCGGCCAGGGCTTCGACATCACCGTCACCCGGGTCTTCGTCGCCGGCGGCCGCGAGGTCGCGCGCGAGGACTTCGACACCCGCTACCTGCCCCAGCCGAAGTTCGTCTGCGGCCCGCCGCCCCGCGCGGCCGCGCCTCCTGCGCCCCCCGCGCCCGCCCCGGCCGCACCGCCCGCGCCCGGCCCCGGCGCCGTCCCCCGCCGGCTGACCCCGGTCGTACGCCCCTTGCCTGCCCCGGAGGTCCTGCTGGACGGAGACGTCCGGCGCGTGCCCTGCAGGACGTACGTCGGTAGCGAGGCTCCGGCTCATGATCGTGGGGGCCCGAGGGCTGCTCCGCTGACGCGCGCCTCCCACGATCAAGCTCCGCTGGGCTCAGCTGCCAAGCTCCCCGGGAGCCTGCGCCCGTACGTCCTGCGGCGCGGCCACGGGCCCCGCGCCGCCAGCAGGACGTACGGGAGGGTTCGCGGCGACGGCCAGTACGTCCTGCAGAGCGGCCAGCAGCGCCGCGCCAGCAGCAGGACGTACGAGGGCGCCGCGCGGCGGCGCGGGCGGTACGTCCTGCAGTCCGGCCACGGGCGCCGCGCCGCCAGCAGGACGTACGGGGACGGCGCGGGCGCTCAGCTCGGGGACCACTCCTGGCCGGCGGGGGTGTCCTTGACGGCCACGCCGAGCGCGGCGAGCTCGTCGCGCAGCCGGTCGGAGGCGGCGAAGTCCTTGCCGGCCCGCGCCGCGGCCCGCTCGTCCAGCAGCTCCTGCGCGCCGGCGGGCAGCTCGGCCGCCACCACCGGCTGGCCGACCAGCCGCACGAGGTCGAGCCCGAGCAGCGGGTCGGCCCAGGCGAAGGTCTCGAACTTCGCGCCGTCCGGCACGGCCGCGTCCTTCTCCAGCCGGCGCAGCACCTGCAGCGCCCGCGGGGTGTCGAGGTCGTCCTCGAAGGCCGCGAGCACCTCGTCGGCGTACGCCTGGCGCCAGCGGCTGCGGACGGCGACTCCGCCCAGGCGGCGACGGCGCCGCGCCAGCGGGCCAGCGTGCGGTCGGCCGCCGGCGATGGCGTCCCACGACAGGTTGGCCTGCTGGCGGTAGCGCGACGACAGGAACGCCAGCCGCAGCGCCAGCGGGTCGTAGCCCGCGCTCGACGACGTCGGACACCAGCACGACGTTGCCGGTCGACTTGGCCATCTTGCGGCCCTCGAACAGCAGGTGCTCGCCGTGCACCCAGTGGCCGCACGACCTCGTGCGCCGACGGCGCAGTTGCTCTGCGCGCGCTCGTCCTCGTGGTGCGGGAAGCGCAGGTCGATGCCGCCGGTGTGCAGGTCGATGCGGCTCGCCGAGCAGGTCGAGCGACATCGCCGAGCACTCGATGTGCCAGCCGGGGAAGCCGACGCCCCAGGGCGAGTCCCACGTCATCTCGCGGTTCTCGCCGGCCTTCTTCCACAGCGCCCAGTCGGCGTGGAAGCGCTTGCCGGTGGCGGCGGACTCGCGCCGTCGCGCCGTGCCCGGCGCGCAGGTCCTCGAGCCGGTTGCCGGACAGCCGCGCCGTACGCCGTCGAAGGACTGCGCGCGTCGAAGTAGACGGTGCCGTCGTCGCCGACGTAGGCGTGCCCGGCTCGATCAGCCGGCGCGATCAGCGCGAGCATCGAGTCGATCCACTCCGACGCGCGCGGGTAGGCGTCGGCCGGCCGGACGTTGAGCAGCGGCGAGGTCGCGGTGGAAGGCGTCCTCGTAGAAGCGCGCGATGACGAACGGGCTCTTGTCCTCCAGCCGCGCCTGCGCCAGCAGCTTGTCCTCGCCGGTGGAGTCGATCGCGCTGTCGTCCTGCAGGTGGCCGACGTCGGTGATGTTCTGCACCAGCTGCACCCGCAGCCCGTGCCGCTCGGCCGTGCGCCGGATGAGGTCGGTGAGCAGGAAGGTGCGCAGGTTGCCGACGTGCGCGTAGCGGTAGACGGTCGGCCCGCAGGCGTAGACGGTCAGCAGCCCGGGGGTCGCGGGCACGACCTCGCGCGACGGACTTGGTCTGGGTGTCGGTCAGGCGCAGCACGCCCAGGAGGCTACGGCGAGCTCAGTTGAGCTGCGCCCGGGCGAGCCGGGCCTCGCGCCGGGCCTGCTCGCTCGCGGCGGCTCGTCGACGTCCTCGACGACCAGCGCGTAGTCCTCGAGCTCCTCCGCGCCCGCCAGGTGCCGGCCCAGCCGCACCAGCAGCTCGCCGCGCTCGCGGCGCAGGTCGAGCGGGTGGCGGGGCAGCAGCAGCGACAGCTCGACCGCCCACAGCCGGGTGCGCGCGGCCTCCAGCGACGGCGCCTGCCGGGTGGTCAGCACCCGGACGTTGGTCAGCAGCCGCAGCAGCAGGTCCGACGCCGGCATCGGCGCGAGGTCGCCGGCCACGAGTGCCCGCCCGGTCGTGGCCTGCACGCGGTGCTCGACGTCGCCCAGCGTCAGCAGCCGCCCGCCGGCGAACGGGTCGACGAGCACGTGCTCGTCCTCGGGGTCGCCGATGCCGACGACGACGTGGCCCGGCAGCCCGACGGCGTACGCCGGGACGTCCAGCCGCGCGGCGACCTCCAGCCAGACGACCGACAGCAGCAGCGGCAGGCCGCGGCCGCGGCGCAGCACCTCGTGCAGCAGCGAGGAGCGCAGGTCCTCGTAGTCCTCGGCGAAGCCCGCGAACCCGGCCTGCTCGCCCAGCGCGACCCGCAGCCCCTCGGCGGCCGCCCGCGCCCCGCCGCCGCGCGGGACGTGCGGCCGGGCCGTGGCGGCCAGCGCGTCGAGGACGGCCAGCGGCCGGTCGACGTCGAAGCCGGGCTCCACCTCGCCGCCGACGAGCAGGCAGGCCAGCCCGAGGTCGACCGGCTCGCTGCGCACCACCTCGGCGAAGCGCGCCCGCGTGGCCGGGACGGTCACCGGCGGGCCGGGGCGGGCGGGACGCGCTTGCCGGCGACGACGTCGGCCCGGCGACGGCGTGCTCGACCCCGTGCCGGTCGCGCACGACGACGACCGTCGTCCCAGGCGAGCAGCTCGCCCAGCAGGTCGCCGTACTGCCCGTCGGCGAGCCGGCGCCGGACCGACCACGCGCGCGCCGACGTCCGCAGCGCCTGAGCGTGCGGGCGTAGCTGCACCCCCGGCTGGGTCGCTCGCGGCGTCACATCGGCGACACTAGAGCGACCGCACCTGAGAGGACCCCGCTGTGACGTACGTGATCGCCGAGCCCTGCGTCGACATCAAGGACAAGGCCTGCATCGAGGAGTGCCCTGTCGACTGCATCTACGAGGGCAAGCGCTCGCTCTACATCCACCCGGACGAGTGCGTGGACTGCGGTGCCTGCGAGCCGGTCTGCCCGGTCGAGGCGATCTTCTACGAGGACGACACCCCCGCGCAGTGGAAGGACTACTACCGCGCGAACGTCGACTTCTTCACCGAGACGACCACCATCGGCTGCCCCGGCGGCGCCAGCAAGGTCGGCCCCGTCGACCTCGACCACCCGGTGGTCATGGCCGTGCCGCTCGGCAAGAACATCGAAGGCCACTAGGCCGCCTGTGACGACACTGCCCGCGCCGCCCGCCCGACCCGGCTGGGCGGCGCGCAGCCGTCTGCCGGAGTTCCCCTGGGACCGCCTGGCGCCGTACGGCGACCGGGCCCGCGCCCACCCCGGCGGCATCGTCGACCTGTCGATCGGCACCCCGGTCGACCCGACGCCGCAGGTCGTGCAGGACGCGCTGCGGGCGGCGGCCGACGCGCCCGGCTACCCGCTGACGATCGGCACGCCCGCGCTGCGCGCGGCGCTGGTCGACTGGGTCGGCTCGCGCCTGGGGGCGTCGGTCACCGCGGCGCAGGTGGTCCCGTCCATCGGCAGCAAGGAGCTCGTCTCGCTGCTGCCGTCGCTGCTCGGCCTCGAGCCGGGCACCCAGGTCCTCATCCCGGCGCTCGCCTACCCGACGTACGACGCGGGTGCGCGCCTGGCCGGCTGCGTGCCGGTGCCGGTGGAGGACCCGACCACGGTCGACCCGGCCGGCGTCGGCCTGGTCTGGCTCAACTCGCCGAGCAACCCGACCGGCGAGGTCTGGTCGGCCGAGCGGCTGCGCGCGGTCGTCGACTGGGGCCGCGCGCACGGCGTCCTCGTGGCCAGCGACGAGTGCTACCTCGAGCTCGGCTGGACCGCCGAGCCGGTCAGCGTGCTGGACCCGGCGGTGTCCGGCGGCTCGACCGAGGGCGTGCTGGCGGTCCACTCGCTGTCCAAGCGCAGCAACCTCGCCGGCTACCGCGCCGGGTTCGCCGTCGGCGACCCGACGGCGGTCGCCGCGATCACCGAGGCGCGCAAGCACCTGGGCCTGCTGGTGCCCGCGCCCGTGCAGGCCGCGCTGGTCGCCGCGCTCGGCGACGACGCGCACGTCGCCGAGCAGAAGGCGCGCTACGCGGCCCGGCGCGACGTGCTGCTGCCCGCCGTGCGAGGCGGCCGGCTTCACCGGTCGAGCACTCCGAGGCCGGGCTCTACCTGTGGTGCACGCGCGGCGAGGACTGCTGGGCGACGGTCGACGCGCTCGCGGCGGTCGGCGTGCTGGCCGCGCCGGGCGCGTTCTACGGCGAGGCCGGCGCGCAGCACGTCCGCTTCGCGCTGACCGCGACCGACGAGCGCATCGCCGCAGCCGCCGAGCGCCTGCCCCAGTTGGGCTGACACCCACCTGCCTGGTGATCAACGCCGGGTTGCGTACGCCGCAGGCCCCTCCCGGGCGTACCAGAGCCGGCGTTGATCAGCGAAGGTGGTGTCTCAGCCGAAGAGCTCGTCGAGGAAGGACTTCTTCTTCTTGGGCCGGCCGTAGCGGGGGTCGTAGCCCCGGTCGTAGGAGCGGTCGTGATCGCGGTCGTACCCGCGGTCGTAGGCCCTGCTGCCGCTCTTCGCCGCCTTGGCCTGCTGCAGCACCTCGCCGACGATCGCGCCGAGCCCGCCCGTGGCGGCGGTGTTCGGGGCCGCCGGCGCGGCCGGGGGAGCGGCCGACGGCGCGGCCTCCCCGTGCCAGCTGTTCTCGGCGTCGACGAGCTTCTCCAGCTCGCCGCGGTCGAGGAAGATCCCGCGGCACTCGCGTGCACTGGTCGACGTGCACGCCGTTCCGCTCGTAGGTCCGCATGTCGGCCTGGCACTTGGGACACGTCAAGGTCATGCCGGGGGAACGGCCCCCGCGGGCTGCGGGTTCCCGCGCTCCGTAGGCTGGCCGGCATGACCGACAGCCCGATCAGCCCTGTCCGTCGACGAGCTCTGGGAGCGCCGCGACGGGCTCAGCCCCGCCGACGAGGACGCGCGCAAGCTCGTCGTCGCAGCGGTCGACCAGCTCGACGCCGGCGAGGCCCGGGTCGCGCAGGTCGTCGAAGCGGCGAGGTCGTCGTCGACGAGCGGGCCAAGCGGGCGATCCTGCTGCAGCTTCAAGGTCCTGCCGATGGCAGGAGGGCGCCAACGGCGGCTTCTACGTCCACGACCGGGTGCCGCTGAAGAAGGACTTCCCGGGCGTGCGCGTCGTGGCCGGCGCGATCGCCCGCTGGGGCAGCCACTTCGAGCCGGGCGTGGTGCTCATGCCGAGCTACACCAACATCGGCGGCTACGTCGGCAGCCGGCTCGATGGTCGACACCTGGGCGACGGTCGGCTCCTGCGCGCAGATCGGCAAGAACGTCCACCTGTCCGGCGGCGTCGGCATCGGCGGCGTGCTCGAGCCGCCGCAGGCCGCGCCGGTCGTCGTCGAGGACGACGCCTTCATCGGCTCGCGCTCGATGGTCGTCGAGGGCGCTCGCGTCCGCCGCGGCGCCAAGCTCGGCGCCGGCGCGATCCTCACCGCCAGCACCCGCGTCTTCGACGCCGAGACCGGCGACGAGCTGCCCCGCGGCGAGGCGCCCGAGCGGGCCGTCTGCGTCGGCAGCAGCCGGGTGAAGAGCTTCCCCGGCGGCGACTTCGGGATGCCGTGCCTGCTGGTGCTGCGCTACCTCGAGCCCGGCCAGGAGCACGACAAGCTGGCGCTCAACGACGTCCTGCGCGAGCACGGCGTCGCGCCGTGAACCCGCCCGGGATGATCGCGACGTTCCGCGACCTCTGCATCGACGCGAACGACCCGCAGGCCGTCGGCGCCTTCTGGGCCGCCGTCCTCGGCCGCACCGCCGAGGACGCCGGGCAGGGCGACGGCGCGACGCCCGACGTCTTCCTCCAGGCCGGGCCCGACGGCGGCCCGAGCATCTACGTCAACGGGGTGCCGGAGCCCAAGAGCGGCAAGGTGCGCCTGCACGTCGACGTCACCCTCGAGCCCGGCCAGGAGATCCCCGACCTGCTGAAGCTCGGCGCGACGGTCGTGTCCGAGCCCGGCGAGGTCCGCTGGTGGGTGCTCGCCGACCCCGGCGGCAACGAGTTCTGCGCGTTCCTGCCGGAGAGCGACGCGACCAACGACGCCGACGCCGAAGTGGCCGTGTGACCCCCCTCGACCTCACCCAGGACCCGGTCGCGCTCACCGCTGCGCTCGTCGACGTCCCGAGCGTCTCCGGCGACGAGGAGCCGCTCGCCGACCTCGTCGAGCAGGCGCTGCGCAGCCGTCCCGGACCTGAGCGTCGTGCGCGACGGCAACAACCTGGTCGCCCGCACCGACCTCGGCCGCGAGCGCCGGGTGCTGCTCGCCGGGCACCTCGACACCGTCCCGATCGCCGACAACGTGCCGAGCCGGCGCGAGGGCGACCTGCTCTACGGCTGCGGCACCAGCGACATGAAGTCCGGCGACGCGGTGCTGCTGCACCTCGCCGCGACGCTCGCCGACCCGGCGTACGACCTCACCTTCGTCCTCTACGACAACGAGGAGGTCGAGGCCGACAAGAACGGCCTCAAGCGCCTGGTCGAGACGCGCCGCGAGCTGCTCGACGCCGACCTCGCCGTGCTCATGGAGCCGACCGGCGGCCAGGTCGAGGCCGGCTGCCAGGGCACCCTGCGCGTCCGCGCGACCCTCCCCGGCCGGCGGGCCCACTCCGCCCGCGGCTGGCTCGGCGAGAACGCCATCCACGCCGCCGCGCCGCTGCTCACCCGCCTGGTGGCGTACGAGGCGCGCGGCGTCGAGATCGACGGCTGCACCTACCGCGAGGGCCTGAACGCGGTGAAGATCGAGGGCGGTGTCGCCGGCAACGTCGTCCCCGACGCGTGCACCGTGCTGGTCAACTTCCGCTTCGCGCCCGACCGCAGCGAGTCGCAGGCGTACGACCACGTGCGCGAGGTGCTCGGCGAGTGGCGAGGTCGAGCTCACCGACAGCGCCCCGGGCGCCCTGCCCGGGCTGTCCGCCCCGGCCGCGCAGCACTTCGTCGAGGCGATCGGCAGCACCCCGGTGGCGAAGTACGGCTGGACCGACGTCGCCCGCTTCGCCGCGCTCGGGATCCCGGCGGTCAACTTCGGCCCCGGCGACCCGAACCTCGCGCACACCCGCGAGGAGCACGTCGACGTCCGCACGATCACCAGCGCCGAGCGCGCGCTGCGGGGCTACCTCAGCCGCGTGAGCCTCGCTGACCTGATCCCGAGCCCTGCCGAGCCCGACGCCGTCTTCGAGGCCTTCGAGCTGTGGGCCGGCGAGCAGGGCCTGACGCTCTACCCGGCGCAGGAGGAGGCGCTGCTCGAGGTCGTCAGCGGCAACCACGTCATCCTGTCGACCCCGACCGGCAGCGGGAAGTCGATGGTCGCGGCGGGCGCGCAGTTCTGGGCGCTGGCCAACGGCAAGCGGTCGTTCTACACCGCGCCGATCAAGGCGCTGGTGAGCGAGAAGTTCTTCGCGCTGTGCGCGCAGTTCGGCGCCGAGAACGTCGGGATGATGACCGGCGACGCGACCGTCAACGGCAAGGCCCCGGTCATCTGCTGCACCGCCGAGATCCTCGCGAACCTCGCCCTGCGCGAGGGCGCGGACGCCGACGTCGGCCTCGTCGTCATGGACGAGTTCCACTTCTACGCCGAGCCCGACCGCGGCTGGGCCTGGCAGGTGCCGCTGATCGAGCTGGTCGACGCGCAGTTCGTGCTGATGAGCGCCACCCTCGGCGACGTCACCCGATTTCAGGACGACCTCGAGCGGCGCACGCACACCGAGTGCGCGCTGGTCACCAGCACCGACCGGCCCGTCCCGCTGTCCTTCGAGTACGTCACGACGCCGCTGCACGAGACGCTCGAGGAGCTGCTCAGCACCCACCGGGCGCCGGTCTACGTCGTCCACTTCACGCAGGCCGCGGCCGTCGAGCAGGCGCAGGCGCTCATGAGCATCAACGTCTGCAGCCGCGAGGAGAAGGACGCGATCGCCGAGCTGATCGGCGACTTCCGCTTCACCAAGGGCTTCGGCGGGACGCTGTCCCGGCTGGTCCGGCACGGCATCGGCGTGCACCACGCCGGGATGCTGCCGAAGTACCGCCGGCTGGTCGAGCTGCTCGCCCAGGCCGGGCTGCTCAAGGTCGTCTCCGGCACCGACACCCTCGGCGTCGGCATCAACGTCCCGATCCGCACGGTGCTGTTCAGCGGCCTGACCAAGTACGACGGGGTCAAGGTGCGTCACCTCAAGGCCCGCGAGTTCCACCAGATCGCCGGGCGCGCGGGACGGGCCGGCTACGACACCAGCGGGTCGGTCATCGTCCAGGCGCCCGAGCACGACGTCGAGAACGCCAAGCGGATCGCCAAGGCCGGTGACGACCCCAAGAAGCTCAAGCGGGTCGAGCGCAAGAAGGCCCCGGAGGGCTTCGTCAGCTGGGGCAAGCCGACCTTCGAGCGGCTGGTGGCGGCCGAGCCCGAGGTGCTGACGTCGAGCTTCCGGGTCAGCCACGCGATGCTGCTGCAGGTCGTGCAGCGCCCCGGTGACTTCTTCGTCCACATGCGTCGGATCCTCACCGAGAACGACGCCTCCCGGACCGAGCAGCGCAAGCTGGTCCGCAAGGCGATCAGCATCTACAAGGCGCTGCTGCGGGCCGGGACGATCGAGCGGCTGGCCGAGCCGGACGCCGAAGGGCGCACCGTCCGGCTGACCGTCGAGCTGCAGCCCGACTTCGCCCTCGACCAGCCGCTGTCGCCGTTCGCCGTGGCGGCGCTCGAGCTGCTGGACCGGGAGTCGCCGACGTACGCCCTGGACGTCCTGAGCGTGGTCGAGGCGACGCTCGAGGCGCCGCGGCAGGTGCTCGCCGCCCAGCGCAGCAAGGCCAAGGGCGAGGCCGTGGCGGAGATGAAGGCCCAGGGCATCGAGTACGAGGAGCGGATGGAGCTGCTCGAGGACATCGCCTACCCGATGCCGCTGCGCGAGGAGCTCGAGGCGGCCTTCGAGGTCTACCGGAGCGGCCACCCGTGGGTCGCCGACGAGGAGCTGACCCCCAAGTCGGTCGCGCGCGACCTGTCCGAGCGGGCGATGACCTTCGTCGAGTACGTCGGCTTCTACGGCCTGGCCCGCTCCGAGGGGCTGCTGCTGCGCTACCTGGCCGACGCGTTCAAGGCGCTGCGCCGCACGGTGCCGGAGTCGGCGCGGACCGAGGAGGTCGAGGACCTCATCAGCTGGCTCGGCGAGATCGTCCGGCAGACCGACAGCTCGCTGCTCGAGGAGTGGGAGTCGCTCAAGAACCCGGCCGAGGTGCCGGTCGCGGCGCCGGTGGACGAGACGCCGCCGCCGGTCACCGCGAACGAGCGGGCCTTCCGGGTGCTGGTGCGCAACGCGGTCTTCCGCCGCGTCGAGCTCCTGGCGCTGCGCCGCTGGATCGACCTCGGGGAGCTGGACCCGGAGTTCGGCCAGGACGCCTGGGAGTTCGCCGTCCGCGGCTACTTCGAGGAGCACGACGAGCTCGGCACCGGCCCCGACGCGCGCGGCCCGGCGCTGTTCATGGTGACG
Organism: uncultured Actinomycetota bacterium; assembly: GCA_963844295.1. Classification (GTDB taxonomy): domain Bacteria; phylum Actinomycetota; class Actinomycetes; order Mycobacteriales; family SCTD01; genus SCTD01. The sequence goes on from CAWJNR010000002.1 coordinate 1,002,690, forward strand.
AAGGAGCCGGGCCGCTGGCTGGTGCGGCAGATCCTGGACGACCCCGAGGAGCACCACGACTGGGCGATCACCGCCGAGGTGGACCTCGCCGCCTCCGACGAGGCCGGCACCGCGGTGCTGAGGGTGCTGGCGGTCGGGGACTGACGCCCGCTGGCACTCCTCACGCGCGCGTGGAGCCCTCCATGCGGTTCCGGGGCTGCCGGAGGCCGTACGGAGGGCTCCACGGGGAGCGGTCGTGCTGACTACGCGGCTGCGGCGCCGCGCTTGAGCTGGGCGGCGATCTCGACCGCGCGCCGGGCGGAGTACGCCACGGCGTTCAGGTCCTTCTCCTGCGGCGGGTTCGCGCCGTTCTGCGAGATGTGGCTGGCGCCGTACGGGTTGCCGTCGACGAACTTGCTCGGGTCGGTGTAGCCGGGCGGGACGATGATCCCGCCGAAGTGGTAGAAGCTGTTGTACATCGCGAGCAGCGTGGACTCCTGGCCGCCGTGGTTGGTGCCGGTGCTGGTGAAGCCCGTGTAGACCTTGTCCGCCAGCTCGCCGGCGCCCCACTGCGCGCCGAGCGCCGTCGAAGAACTGCTTGAGCTGGGCGGCGACGTTGCCGTAGCGGGTCGGGCGTGCCGAAGACGACGGCGTCGGCCCAGGTGATGTCCTCGGCGGTGGCCTCCGGGACGTCCTCGGTCTCGAGCGCGTGCTTGCTCCAGCCCTCGTTGGAGGCGATGGCCTCCTTGGGGGCGAGCTCGCGCACCTTGCGCAGGCGGACCTCGGCGCCGGCCTTCTCGGCGGCCGCGACGGCCTCCTGGGCCAGGGTGTAGACGCTGCCGGTGGCGGAGTAGTAGATGACGGAGAGCGTGACGTCGCTCATGGGGGTGCTCCTCAGGGTCGGGGGAGGTGCGGTTGCTTGCTCGTGCAACAACTGCTCGTGCAACAAGGTAGCCGTTCCTTCCCGATCCCGCCCGGGATGGGGCACCATCGGGGCCGGACGGGCGACCGGACGGGCGCTCGAGCGTCTACCTAGACGTGGAGGCCAGGCGCGTGCGGGACGAGAGCGGCACTGAGACGGCCGTACCGGCCGCTGTGCCCGTGCCGTGTCGGCCCACCCCCGCCTCGCCGGACCGGGTCCTGCACTCCGACCCGCACGACTTCGCCGGCCTCTACATCCGGCACCGCGCCTCCTTCACGCTGCACGCCCGGCGCTACCTGCGCGACGGGCGGGACGCCGACGAGGTCGTGCAGGAGGCGTTCCTGCGGCTGTTCCTCGCGCTGCCCGAGCTCGAGACCGAGCTGCAGGCGCTGGCCTACTGCCGCCGCACGATCACCAACCTGTGCATCGACCGCTACCGCGCGCAGGCCCGGCGCCCGTCGCTGGTCGACCTCGACTCCTGCGGCGCCGCCGAGCTGGCCGACGAGGAGGTGGCCGACCCGGTGGTGCGGGCCGAGGACGCCGCGATCGTGCGGCACGCGCTGTCGCTGCTGTCCCCGCTGCACCGCGCCGCGCTCGTCAAGCGCGAGATCGAGGAGAAGACGCTTCCCGGTCATCGCCGAGGAGCTCGACATCGCCGAGGAGAGCGTCAAGCACGTGCTGTTCCGCGCCCGCCGCGCCCTGCGCCGGATCCTGGCCACGACCTCGCTCGCGCCGGGCCGCGACGCCGAGATCTCCGGTGCGCTCAGCAAGGCGGCTCGCGCCGGGTCCGGCGGCGTCGCCGGCTTCCTCGTGCTGCTGTTCCTCGGCCTGGGCACCGGACCGGACCTGCGCGTCGATCCCGGTCGTCGGCGCCGACCTGCCCGACGTGCTTCCCGTGACCGAGCTGGCCACGGGGGTCGCGGGCGCGGTCGAGTCCGTGGTCCAGGCCGCGTCCCGGGCCGTGTCGTGGGACGGCGCAGGCTCCGGTGAGGAGGAGCAGCCCGCCGACGCCGCCGACCCGGTGCCGGCTCCGGTCGTCTCGCCGACGCCCTCGCCCGCGGCGACGGATCCCGCTCCCCTCACCTCGACCACACCCGTGGTCAGCCCGACGACCGCGTCGGCATCGCCGACCTCATCGCCGTCCGCTGGGCCGACGCCGGCCCGGCCACGCCGACCACCTCGCCGGCCCCGAGCCCGGCGTCGACGGCCACGACCGGGCCGACGTCGGAGCCGAGCACGTCGCCGAGCACCGGTCCCAGCACGGCGCCCACGACGGAGCCGACCGTGGTGCCGTCGACCGAGCCGACGACGTCGTCCTCGGTCGGCCCCGGCCCGGAGCAGTACGAGAACGACGGCCCCCTCGAGCCCGAGCCCACGACCCAGCCGGCGCCGCGGCCCTCGCTCACGAGCGGCACGTCGCTCCGGACGCCGCTCACCACGACCTCCCCCTAGGCGCCCTTGCGTCCTGCGCCGCGGAGACGTCCGGCGCTGGAGCTGCAGGACGCAAGCCGTCGCTCGGGCGGCGGCCCACCCCTTGCGTCCTGCGCTGCGGAGAGGTCCGGCGCCGGGGCTGCAGGACGTACGACGGTCAGCTGCGGCGGCGGGCCTTGCGGGCGACGCGGGCGGCACGGCGGGCGGCGTCGGCGGCCCTGGGGTGCGCGTCGAGGGTCTCGACCAGCTTGTCGACGGCGGCGTGGGCGCCCTGCGCGCGGGGCGGCGGCGCCTCCTGCGGGCTGTCGGAGGGCAGGCCCAGCGACTGCTGCAGGTGCCGGACGTAGTCGTCCTTGACGGCGAGGTCGGCGCGGGCGGCCTGCAGCGCCTCGTGCGCCTGGACCAGCTCGCCGATCCGCTCGCGCAGGGTGCGGTCCAGCTCGGCGACCCGCTCGCTCTCGGTCGTCTTGGACCGCAGGCTGGTCTCGAGCCACGTGACGTGCTCGTGCGACTGCTGGACCGCCTTCTCCAGCTCGGTCACGCGGTCGAGCAGCGCCGTGGACAGGCCGGTCGTGTCCACCTCGGCACCCTCGACGGACTTCTTCGCGACGAGCATCCACTGGAAGACGCGCGCGTCCGGGTCGGCGGTCACCTGGGCCAGCGTCTCGGCGGGGACCTTGTCCAGGTCGATCGGGATCTCGGTCTCGTGCGGCTCGCGCCGCACCTCGAGCCGCTCGAGCACGGTCAGTCCGGCGTCGTCGAACAGCGCGGTGACCTCGGCCCGGTCGAAGAAGCGCACGTGCGTGCGGTCCAGCAGGCCGGTGTCGGTGTAGGTGAAGGAGCCGTCGAGCAGCTGCAGGCGCACCGCCGCGTGCGTGACGTTCGGGATCGACGCGACGACGATGCCGGTCGGGCGTGAGCAGGTCCTTGAGGCGCTTCAGCGTGTCGAGCGGCTCGACGAGGTGCTCCAGGACGTCGAGGCACAGCACGACGTCGAACGTGCGGTCGCCGAAGGTCGAGGTGAGGTCGAGCTGCTCGACGTTGCCGACGACCATCTGCTCGCACAGCGGGGCGGCGGCCGCGGCGGCCTCCTCGTCGATCTCGACGCCCCAGACGCGGCAGCCGCGGGCCTTGAGGCCCTCGACCACCGGGTGCCCGTCGGCGGTGCCGACGTCCAGGACGTCGCTGCCGGGCGGGGTGAGCAGGATGCCCTGGGTGTGGGCGTTGAGCTCGCGCAGGTCGAGCTCGCGGGCGTAGCGGCTCATCGGCCGGCCTCCTTCGACGGGGACGTAGCGAGGACGGCGTCGACGACGTCGGGCCAGGTGGAGCCGGGGGAGTCGCGCCACCACGCGTGCAGCGCCTCGACGTCGGCGCGGCGGGCCCGCCAGGCGTCGTTGTCGGTGAGCAGCTGGACGACCGCGGCGCCGAACTCCGCCGGGTCGTCGGTGACGATCATCGGCGAGACGCCGGGCGGCAGCTCGATGCCCTCGGCGCCGATGGTGGTCGCCACGACCGGCACGCCGGACTGCAGCGCCTCCAGCGTCTTGATCTTCAGCCCGGAGCCGAAGCGGTCGGCCGCGACGATGACGCGGGTGGTCGCGTAGAGGTCGGCGAGGTCCGGCAGGAAGCCGGTCAGCTCGATGTGCGGACCGGCGACCGCGGCGATGTCGTCCGGCGGGTCGTGCCCGGTGACGCGCAGCCTGGTCCACGGGACCTGCGGCAGGACGTGGGGCAGCACCTCGCGGGCCAGCCACCAGAAGGCGTCGCTGTTCGGCGTGTGCCCGCGGGCGGTCCAGCTGGCCACGAAGGCCAGGTCGGACCTTTGCTCCAGGTCTGCGGGGCTCACCCTCAGGTCCGGGTTGAGCGGCGGGACGCAGTCGACGGGCGCCCCGCCGTCCACCTGGCGGAGCACCTCGGCCTCGACGACGGAGACGGCGGCCACCCGGTCGACAGACCGGACGATGCGCTCCTCGGTGGCACGGGTCTCCTGCGCCTCGGCCAGCAGCTCGGCCCGGCGCGGGTCGTCCTGCCGGCAGCATCGCCGCCTCGCGCTCGAGCCGGGCGGAGAACAGCGCCTCGGCGACGTAGAGGACCGGCGTCCCGGGCGGCAGCAGCGCCGCGACCGGGTCGTAGTTGGACGGCCGGCACACGACGACGGCGTCGTACGACGTGGTGGCCAGGTGCTGGGCGAGGTCGCCCTCGACGACCTCGAGGCCCAGCTCGGCGACGCTGGTGGCGTCGGCGCCCTCGTGCTTGGTCACGAAGATCGACAGCGCGTAGCGCGAGAGCCCGGCCTGGCGGGCCAGCTCGTGCATGAGGACGGCGCCGGCGCCCAGCCCCGGCAGCGGCAGCAGGTCGTCGACGACCAGGACCCGCGGCGGGTTGCCGCGGGCGAGCTCGACGTGCGGGCGGATCGTGGCCGGGACCGGCCCGTCGGGGCCACCGCCGGGCGGGCCGGGGGAGCCGCTCGGCCAGCTCGGGCGCCCACTTGCTGCGGATCCGCTCGATGTTGCGCGCGAACAGCCAGTGCTTGAAGTGCGTCGTCGTGCTGGCCGACTCCTGGTGCCGGATGCGGGAGCGACCGTCGTAGAGCCAGCGCCAGCCCCTGGCCTGCAGCGCCAGCGCGAGGTCGACGTCCTCGTAGTAGGCGGGGTAGAAGCCCTCGTCGAAGCCGCCGACCTCGTCGTAGGCGGTGCGGCGGAGCAGCAGCGAGTTGGCCGAGGTGAAGTCGACCTGCCGCCGGAAGGTCCAGGCGCCGCTGCCGGGCGGGAGGCCCCGGCCGACGGGCGCGGTGCTGCCGTCGTCGAACAGGACGGAGCCGGCCTCCTGCACGCGGCCGTCCGGGAAGAGGATCCGGCTGCCGACCGCGGCGGCGTCCGGGTGCTCGTCCAGCGTCTGGACCAGCGGCTCGAGCCAGCCGGCCTCGACCGACGCGTCGTCGTTGAGCAGGAGCAGCAGCTCGCCGCGGGCCTCGCGGGCCAGCCGGTCGTTGCCGCCGCCGAAGCCGAGGTTGACCGGGCTGACGAACACGCGCGCGCCGCTGACCTGGCGCTGGGCGAAGGCCACGACGTCGGGCTGGGCGCCGTTGCAGAGCAGCAGCACCTCCGTCGGGATGTCCGCGGGCAGGTGCTGGGCGAGGGAGGCCAGGCACCCCTGCAGCAGCCCGGCGTCCTTCTGCGTGAGGATCAGCACCGAGACGCGCGGCTCGGGGCTGGTGCGCAGGCTGATCACCCGACCGACCCTAGGGCGTCGCCGCCTGCTGCCCGCGCGCGACTCGGTGTCAGCGGCCCTTGTACTCGGCGAGCAGACGCTCGGCCTCCTGCGCCCGGGACTGCTCGACCAGCAGCTCGTACCTCGTCGCGGCGAGCCCGCGCGTCGAGCTGAAGTCGCGCTTGCCGCCGGTCGCCCGGTGGGCCACGAGCCCCATGACCGCGCCGAAGACGGCGCCGAAGAGCAACCCGTACACCGCGAGCCCGAGCAGCGCGGTCCCGGACTCGGCGAAGAACCCGATGAACAGCCCGAACAGCAGCCCCAGCCACCCGATCGACGCGGCACCGGCCAGGGCGGCCCGACCGCTGGTGAGCCGGCCGGTGACCTGCTCGACCAGGCGCAGGTCCGCGCCCATGATCGTCAGGCTCTCGACCGGGAAGCCGGCGTCGGACAGGTGGTCGACGGCGGCCTGGGCCTGCTCGTACTGGGAGTAGGAGCCGAGGGCGTAGCGGCCGACGGGCAGGGCGCTGGGCGTTCCGGGAGTGCTCATGCCAGTTCGCCTACCCGCCGCGGCGGGTCTCAGCGCCCGCCGCGCTCCGAGGGGAGCTCACCCGAGGCGGCCGTCTCGCCGCGGCTGGCGGAGGTCTGCGCCGGCGTCGAGGTGTCCGACCCCGAGAGCAGGTCGTCCTCCTCGGCTGGGCCAGTGCTCGTCCCGGCATCACCGGGCAAGGCCGCGGGCGGCGGGGGCACCTCGTCCCCCGACTTGTCGCGGCCGGCGAGCGCGGCGGGGATGCCGCCCGGGCCCTCGTCGGTGCCGGTGGACCCGCCGTCGAGCAGCGACTCGGCGCCACCGGGCGGCAGCGAGGACTCGTCCGGGGCAGAGGGGCCGGCGGGGTCGTCGGGGAGCGGGTTCGTGATCTCGGTCATGGCAGGCGGGGTACCCGGCCTCCGCTCACAGCACCGCCTGGAACAGCCGGATCCGGTAGTCGAAGACCTCATCCGGCAGCTGCGTCAGCGACAGCGCCTGCGTCGGCACCGTCACGTCGAACACCTCCCGGAAGACCGCGCCCGAAGGGACCCGCGCCGGGTCCGGCACGGAGGAGAGCAGGACCAGCCGCCGTCCGGCCGCCTCGGCCGCGGCCGCCACCTCCAGGACGTCGGCGCGTCCGGTCTGCGGGGAGGCCGACGCCGCCGTCACCCCGCAGTAGGCCTGCACCGGCTGCAGCAGCCCGCTGCTCGCCGGCGCGCCGCCCACGATGAGGACGACGTCGTCGGGCAGCAGCGAGCCGCACATCTGCTCCACGGCCCCCGCGAAGCCCTCGTAGTTCTGCGGCAGCGTCGCGCCGGGCAGCAGCGCGAGCGGGAAGGCGAGGACCGAGGCGGCGCCGAGCACCGGCACGGCGCGTCGCCAGCCGCCTCCACCGGTCGTACGCCCAGGCGCACAGCAGCACCGCCAGCAGGATCAGGCCGGGGAAGGTGACGGGCAGGAAGCGCCGGCTGGCCCAGTAGTGCACCGGGAAGATCCCCGGGTGCCACAGGTAGACGGCCGTCGCGAGCCCGACGAGCAGCACGAACGGCGCCAGCCGCAGGTCGCGGCCGCGCAGCACCCGCCAGCTCAGCCAGGCCAGGCCGAGGAGCCCGAGGGTCAGCGCGACCGGCCCGAGGTACCAGGACAGCCACACCATCGTCAGCTCGTCGTACGACCGCGGCACGTCGACCGGCAGGCCCTCGGCCCGCTGCAGCGTCGCGATGGTCTCGTTCGTGCGGTCGGGGATCTTGCGGGTGACCTGGACGTACGGCCGGACGAACCACGCCACGGCCGCCAGCGCCACGACCAGGCCGGCCACCGGCCAGGCCAGCCGGGCGCCGAGCCGCGGCACCCAGGACGGGTTCCGCCGCACGACGACTGCGGCGACGGCGACCAGCAGCAGCGCCAGAGCGGTCTGGAGCAGCGGGCCCTCGACCGACTCGACGTAGACCGGGCTGCCGACGTAGCCGTCGACGATCGCCAGCGTGGCCGAGACCGCGAGGCCGAGGACGACAGCGAGGCCGGTGCGGCCGGCGCGTACGAACAGCAGCGCGGCCGCGATCGGCACGAGGTAGAGGAAGGCGTCGATCCGGGCCATCGCGGAGGCGCCGAGCACCAGGCCGGTGACCAGGCCGCCGGCCAGCGCTGCGGTGCCGGTACGACGGGCCGTGCGCGGGCCGGTGACGTCCCAGAGCAGGGCGAGGCCGGTGAAGACGAGCAGCTGCGACGGGATCTCGCTGAAGGTGTCGCGGCTGAAGTGCAGCTGGGGGAGCAGCACGGCGAGCGCGGCGGTGGACAGCAGCGCCCACGGCGGCCGGACGACCCGGGCGGCGAAGGCGTAGAACGCCAGCAGGCTGGCGGCGCCGAGCAGCGGGGTGACCAGCAGCAGAAGCGTCGTGCCGCCGAGCCAGGTGGCGACGGCCAGCAGCACCGGCAGCAGGTGGAAGAACTGCGGGTAGACGGTGGGCTCGTCCGGGCTCTGGAAGTAGCCGGCACCGGCGACGTTGATCGTCTCGTTGCCGGCGTAGAGGTCGTCGAGCCGTGTCGGGATCGTGAGCTCGCCGGTGCGGGCCAGCGAGGCCCCGGTGGCGGCGTAGACGGCGGGGTCGCCGTCGACGAGCAGGTGCTCGTAGGCGTTCGCGCCGTTGACGACGCCGCTGCCGACCGCGAGCAGCAGGGCCAGCACGGCGACGACCTGGTGCGACCGGCCGCGCTCGGTCGCACCTTCAGCTGGGCGCTCGCTGCCGCGCTGCCAGCGCAGCCACAGCAGGTGCAGCGCGGCGAAGACCAGGACCGTGCCGACCGCGACCGGCAGGCGGCGGAACTGCCCGAGCAGGGCCAGCGGCAGCCCGACCAGGCCGAGCGCGACGACGGCGAAGGCGGCGGAGCGGACCAGGGCGTCGAGCCAGCCGGGCGGACGCAGGTCGTCGGTCGGTGGGGCCTGCGTCATCACCGAGCAGACTCGCACACCGGAGTGATGCGGATCTGCTGCCGCCCGGGACATCAGTGTCCGGTCTCCGGGTGTGGAGGGCCCGCCGGGGGCCCGCTGGGCATTATCGACGATCCGCTCTAACCTTCGGCCGTGATCGCTACCGCCGCCGTCTCAGCCGCCGAGCTGCTGCGCCGAGCCCGTCTGGCTGCCGGGATGACCCAGGTCCAGCTGGCGAGCAGGGCGGGAGTGACGCAGAGCGTGATCAGCGCCTACGAGTCGAGCCGTCGGGAACCGGCTCTGTCCACCCTGCAGCGCCTGCTCGAGGCCACCGGCCACCGACTTCCCCTGCAGCTCGAGCAGGTGGACGATGCCGCGCCGCGGTCGTTGCCGCGGGTCGGGCTCGGAGCTGCACTGCGACGCCAGCGCCGTCAGCTCAGGCGGATCGTCGCGGCGCACGGCGGCGGGCGAGTCTGGGTGTTCGGGAGCGCCGCACGCGGCGACGATCGGCCCGACAGCGACGTGGATCTGCTGGTCGAGCTCCCGGACGACGTGAGTCTGATCGACCTGGGACGTCTCTCCGAGGAGCTGGAGGCCGTTCTCGGCACGCACGTCGACGTCGTGCCCGAACGAGGCGTCAAGCCGTCCGTCCGAGCGCGGATCAGTCCAGACCTGGTGCGCCTGTGAGCCGGCACGACCGCGACAGGCTGCAGGACGTGCTCGAGGCTGTCGACGCTGTCCGAGTCCACCTCCGTCGTGGGCCGACTGACGATCCGCTGTCCGACGGACTGGTCTTCGACGCTGTCCGAGTCCGCTTGATCGAGATCGGTGAAGCCGTCAAGGACCTCGACCCCGCGCTCCTCATGGGCCAACCCGACATCCCGTGGCGGGCGATCGCCGGGATGCGGGACCAGCTCACGCACCGGTACTCCGACACCGACCACGCGGTCGTGGCGGCGACGTGCTCGCGGGACCTCCCACCTCTGCGCGAGGCCGTCGAGAGGCTGCTCCGCGCTCACGAGGCGAGTGACTGACCTGCCTGCGTGACGCGGGTCTACCGCCGCGAGATCCGGTGGCTGCGCGCCGCGAGGCTGCTTGGTCGATCACACCAGACCGGTAGCCTCCGGCGCACATGCTGACGTCAGAGGTGCGGGAGGTCCCGCCCGCCGTGACCCGTCGTGCGCCACGGTGCGCGGCGGCCGTCCGCGGGCGCTGACGCCGTGCGCGTCCTGCACCTGACGTCCTCCTTCCCGCGCAGCGCCGGGGACCACGTCGCACCGTTCCTGCTCGACCTCGCGCGGGCCCAGCAGCGCGCCGGGCTCGAGGTGCACGTCCTCGCCCCGCACGACGCGGGGGCGCCGCGCAGCGGCGACCTCGACGGGGTGGGGGTGCACCGCTTCCGCTACGCACCGGAGAAGTGGGAGCGGCTGTCCTACCGCGGCGGCCTGCTCGGCCGGGCCCGTACGCCCGGCGGGCTCGCGCTGCTCCCGGTCTTCTTCGTGGCCTTCACGCTGTCGACGCTGCGGCTGGCCCGGAGGTTCCGACCTGACGTCCTGCACGCCCACTGGTGGCTGCCGGCGGGGGTGTGCGCGCTGCTCGCGTCACGGGTGCTGGGCGTGCCGCTGGCCGTGACCCTGCACGGGACCGATGTACACCTGCTGCGCAATCGTCTCGTGCGACGGGTGGGAGTGCTCGTCCTGCGCCGGGCCTCGCTGGTCGTCGTGGTCTCCGAGGACCTCAAGCAGGTCGCGGTCGAGCTGCTCGGCCTCCCGGCGGACCAGGTGCAGGTGCTGCGGATGCCGGTGCAGCGGGTGGCGGCACCGGCGCCGCTGCCGGTGGACGGACCGGTGCGGCTCGTGGCCGCCGGTCGGCTGTCGGTGGAGAAGGGCTTCGACGTCCTGCTGGAGGCCGTGCGCCTCGCGGTGGCGGACGGGCTCGACGTCCACCTCGACCTCGTCGGCTCCGGACCGGAGCACGACCGGCTGGCGGAGCTGGCCGCTCCCCTGGGCGACCGGGTGCACATGATCCCGGCCCAGCCGCGGGAGGCGCTGTGGGAGCGGATGGACGCGGCGCAGGTGCTGGTCGTCCCGTCGAGGCGCGAAGGATTGGGCCTGGTGGCGCTGGAGGCGATCGCTCGGGGCCGGCCGGTCATCGCGAGCCGCGCGGGCGGGCTGCCCGAGGCGGTCATCGACGGGGTGGACGGCGTCCTGGTACCGCCGGAGGACGCGCGGGCGCTGGCCGACGCGCTGCACAAGCTCCCGCTCGCGGCGCCGAGGGGCGACGCGCTCCTGCGTCACTCGCCGCGGGATGTGGCTGCTGCGCACTGTGGGGCTTACGAAGGTCTCCTCCGCGCCACTTGACGGGCGTGCGGGGGCCAGGAGCAGGCTCCTCGCGGATCCGGACATACGGGATCTGAAACTTCTCAAACACTCAGAGCAACCTATGCGGCCCTGTGACGTCCTTAACAGCGCAGGACCCTCCCGGCGGCTCAGGCCAACCGCACGACATGCCGACGAGGTAGTTGTGACAGATGTGGCTACAGAGACACCTAGCCCGGTGTTAGGTTCGCCACGGCGGACGCCCTGTGAGGGGTCGGTCGCAGTCGGTAAGGAGCGGGCGAGGGGACTCGTCTGTGCAAGAAACAGCCAGGGCCGCACGGCTCTGCTATCTCATCTAGCTGGAGGCTTTTAGTTGAGTAATCTCAACAGGCACCCCGTGCGGCGTGCGGCTGTTGGCGTTCTCGCCGGCACGCTGACGCTCACGGGCGCCACCATCGCTGCCGGGGTTTCCCCGGCCAACGCTGTCGAGGGCTTCGCTTTCGAGCGCCTCGCGGGTGCGGACCGCTACGGGACCGCTGCGGCCATCGCCGCAGAGGCCTTCCCGGACGGCGCCGACACGGCGATCATCGCCCGTGGCGACGTCTTCGCGGACGCCCTCACCGCCAACTACCTCGCCGGTGCGGTTGACGCCCCGATCCTGCTGACCGCGTCCAACGACCTCCCTGAGGTCACGGCTGACGCCCTCACCGCTCTGGGTGTCCAGAACGTCATCATCGTGGGTGGCTTCACCGCCGTATCCGCTGCTGTCGAGGCCGAGCTCAACGCCGACTACGACGTCGAGCGCCTCGGTGGCAACGACCGCTACCTGACCGCTGAGCTCATCGCGCAGACGGCGGCGGACCTGGCGCCGGTCGGCGAGTTCAACGGTCTCGCGACCGCTGTCCTCGCCTCCGGCCAGGACTTCCCGGACGCTCTGGCCCTCGGCCCGATCGCCTACGCGGGCAACCACCCGCTCCTCATCACCCGCCCGGGCGACCTGCCCGCCAGCACCGAGGACCTCCTCAACGACCTGGGCATCGAGCAGGTCGTCATCGCCGGTCAGACCACGGCCGTCTCCGCGGCTGTCGAGGCCGAGGTCGAGGGGATCGTCGGCAACGACGCCGTCCGCCTCGGTGGTCAGACCCGCTTCGAGACTGCCACGATCATCGCCGAGGCGACCTACGAGTTCTTCGGCTTCGACGACACCCACGTCAACCTGGCCCGCGGCGACAGCCCGCTGGGCTTCGCGGACGCTCTGACCGGTGGCCCGCTCGCGGGCATCGAGGGTGCGCCGATCGTCCTCACCAACCCGACGGCCCTGCCGCCGGCGACCGAGATGTTCCTCGAGGACAACTGCCCGACCCTGGTCGACGGCCACATCTTCGGTGGTCCGGTTGCCGTCAGCCCCGAGGTCGAGGCTGACGCTGAGGAGGCGGCTTCCAGCTGCTCCAACGCCACCGTCACCACTGGTGCCGTTGAGGACGGGGACTTCGTCATCACCGTCGCCGGTGACGACGTCGAGTCGGTCACCGTCACCGGTGACTGCATCGCTGACCAGACCTTCGCCGTCGCGGACGACGAGGACGCGGCCACCGATGGCAACCAGTTCACCGTCAGCCTGCTGGCTGACGCCGCTGCTGGTAACTGCGTCATCACGGTCACCACGACCTTCACGGACGCTTCCGGCCTGGCCGACGAGACCGACACGGTCACCGTCGACGTGCCCGCGGCGCCGTCGACCCAACGAGACTCTCGACGTCGACCCGGACACGGCTCCGACGCTCACGCTCGCTGACGACACGTCGGTAGTCGCAGGCGTGGCAACGCTGACAACCGCACCTACACGGTCACGGGTCTGAACGACGCAGTCCGCTACCGCATCACGCTGGTCAACGCCGACAGCATCCGGCGGTGCCGAGGGCAGCCGTCACGTTCCTCAGCGCCACGATCAACGCTGCGACGGTCCGACCACTCCGGCCGACTTCGGTGCGGACATCGGTCGCCGACATCGCTGACATCGTCGACGGTGACGGCCGACGATCACCGGTCGGCCGACACCACGCTCGAGGGCACGAGCTCCACGGCCACCCCGGTCAACGGCAGCCATCACGTTCGTCATCGACGGCGAGGCCACCGGCAGCGTCGTGCCGGTCGTCTACGTCAACGGTGGTCAGGGTGGCACCGCCACGACTGGTGGCGCCAGCAACCGCCTGGAGACCTCCGCGACGGCTACGGTCAGTTCCGGCCCGGTCGAGGCCTTCGGCATCGGTGGCCCGACCACCTTCATCAACCCGGCTGCCGGCGACCGGCAGCGCCGCCGGACTGGTGGCAGAGCGTGAACAAGGCGGCGAACCAGTTCGACGCAACGACCTCGACCTTCACCTTCGACGCCAACGACCTCTTCCGGATCGGCGGCGCGCAGGCGACGCTCGACCAGTTCGAGGCCGCGCTCTCCAGCGGTGACTCCGTCGCCGTGACCGACTACCAGGCGAACCCGGCTCTCGTGAGCACCTTCGACCTCACGAACAGCAACCCGGTCATCGCGCCGAACCCGACGGCCACCGTCGCGAACAGCAACGACGTGACGGTCACCGTCGACCTCGGTACCGGCCCGACGTGGACAGCGTCGTCTTCCAGCGCGCCACCGTCACGGGCAGCACCGTCGGTGCCTTCGCCACCATCGCCACGAGGCGGCGACCGACGACGTCACCGGCACCACCGGCGTCCAGGTCGTCTACGTCGACAACGACGTCCCGGCTGGTACCTACCAGTACCGGGCCATCCTGGTGAACGACGGCGACACCGGCACGCCAGTGCCACGCCGGTCCAGGTCGTCACCACGACGCCTGCGCCTGCTGACACGACGGCGCCGACCATCGTCGACGCCCGCGTGGCGAACAACGGCGGCTTCCGCGTTCATCCTCGAGGCGGGCGACAGCTTCGTCCTGCGCTTTCAGCGAGGTCATCGCGGCTCCGACCGCTGGTGACACGTTCCGCGTCACCGACACCGACGGCACCGACGTCGACGTCCTGGCGCAGCGACGCGGTCCTGAGCACCACGCCGGTCACCATCAACGGCACCGTGTACGCCGCTGGCCGCGTCCTGACGGTCACGCGGTCCGACGCCGACGTCTTCGTGGCCGGTGGCACGCAGTTCGACCTGCGGCCTGCCTGCGACCATCACGGCGCAGGCCGGCACCGTCGACGCTGCCGGCAACCAGGTGAACCTGGCTGGCTCGGCTGACGTCGTCATCGACACCGAGGCCGGCACGGTCGTCGTGCGCGCGACAATGTCTGCTCCGCCGTCCGACCGCCGGCGGTCGCCGAGCGGCTCGCTGACGATGACCGTCCCGTTCAGCGAGGCGCGTCGACTGGCTTCGTCTGCCGGCTGACGTCCGTCACCGTCAACGCGGCTGACGGCGTGCAACGCCGGCACCAACCCCACGGTCACCGTGACCGCGTTGATCGGGCAGCACCTGACGCTCACCTTCACCGGTGCACGCCTCTCGGACGGCCGATGACACGGTCACCAAGTCGGCTGGCGCGACACCGCTGTCGCACGGTGCCGAGCAACACCGATCCGACGCTGTGACTACACCGTCTCAGCACTGCTCGCTCAGGACGATCTCACTGACCGGGAGCCCCGGTCCTCTTCGGAGGGCCGGGGCTTCCGGCTGTTCGGGGTCAGGCTGCCTTGCGACCCTGGGCACGCTGAGCCGTCAGCAGCCTTCGGCTGCGGCCGCGCCGCGATCCGGTCGACATCGAGGGGACGGCCGACGTACGGTCCGTGCATCGCGGGACCTAGCTGTGACGCGCCGCCGCACCCCTGCCCTGCTCTTCCTCGTCCTGCTCGTCGTCACCGGGCTGCCCGTCCTGACCGCCTCCGCGGCAACCGTCGGGCGCCTCGCCGGCTCCGGCCGCTACGAGACCGCCGCGGCGATCAGCGCGTGCGTTCTTCCAGCCGGACGTGCCGGTCGCCTACGTCGACCGGGCTGTCGTTCCCAGACGCCCTCGCGGTGGGGCGGCGGCGGCTGCGACCGGCGGCCGGTGCTGCTGGTGAACAGGGACGCGGTGCCGGCTGCCACGGCGGGCGAGCTCGAGCGGCTGCAGCGGGATCGCCGGCCTGCGGGACAAGGTCGCGCCGCACCCGCGCCGTCACCGTCGGGATCGACCTGCTCACCGATCAACCCGGCGCGCTGCAGCCGTCTCACGACCCGGTGCCCGGCTGCCGGCCAGCCTGATCCGCCGCTGGAAATGTGCAGCGCGATCGCCCGGTTCGTCCTGAGCCTCGGTGGCCGGGTCATCGAGACCAGCCACACGAACGGCCTCGACCGCAGAACGCCAGATCAAGAAGATCGAGACCGAAACCGCTGCCAGATCGTCTGCTGCCGCTGCGGACCCGGCCGCGGCGGTCAACCCAACCGGCTGGTCTCACATCATCCGGAGGAGGCCGACGCCCACATCGGCTCCACCAGCCTGGGCGACGCTGCCGGATCTGCGATCGCGACCATCACGACTTGCACAGCGGCCGCAAGACCCTCGACCGCGACGACACTGCTCAATCAGCACGGCTGACCACCGGACCGCCGGCTGGTGCGGCGAGGACCGAGCAAGACAGCGCGCAGGTCGCGATGTCGCGGCGCCAGCCGGAACCTGTGCCGTTCGAGCACGTACCTCAACCGCGAAGCGGGACTCATCGCGCCGTGTCGCAGCGCGTCGAGCGGCTCTTCGGCTGTACCCGATCGTGTGAAAAGACCGGCCAACAGCACGGATCCGGGTGCGGACCTGTCTAGGTTCCCCGGCTACAGAGCGTGATCAACCCTCAGGCGGTGCCGGTACTCCGGCTCCTCGCCGAGCTCCTGCTCGTGCACGGCGTCCGATGCGCGCTCTGCCACCACACCCACTCGGAGGACCGTACGTGAACAGTTCCACCAAGCAGCCTGCCCAGCGTGCAGCGGCCGGCGTCCTCGCCGGCGCGCTGGCCGTGTCCGTCGCCGCCGTGACCGCAGTGCCGGCCGGAGCTGCCCTCGGCTTCAAGCTCGAGCGCGTCGCCGGCACGGACCGCTATGCCACGTCAGCCGCCATCGCCGACCGCTTCGGCGGCGCTACGGGCGCGCTGCTGGCCAGTGGCGAGGCCGGTCGCTACGCCGACGCGCTGTCGGCCAACTTCCTGGCCGGCGTACGGAACGTGCCAGTGCTGCTGACGCAGAAGGACAGCACCCCGGCGGCCGTTCTGGCGGCGCTCGGCCGTGCCGGCGTCCGGGACATCACCCTTGTCGGCGGGACCGACGTCATCAGCGCTGCCCAGGAGAGTGCGCTGCGGGGCGCCGGTTTCACGGTGACCCGGCTCGGCGGAGCGGACCGCTTCGCCACGTCGCGGGAGGTCGTCGCCGCGGGTCAGGCGTCGGCCGCACCCGTGGGCCTGGTCGCGACCGGCTTGGACTTCGCGGACGCTCTGGGCGCAGGCCCGCTGTCCTACCGCGGCAAGCACCCGATGTTCCTCGTCCGGAAGGACAGCGTCCCCTCGGAGACGTTGACCGCGATGCGTGCGGCCGGGACGACCTCGGTCATCATCGTGGGGGGCGAGGCCGTCGTCGGAACTGCCGTGGTCGACGCCCTTCGCGGGGCAGGCATCACGGTCGTCACCCGTCTCGCCGGCAGTGACCGTTCGGCGACCTCGGTCGAGGTGGCGGACTACCTGCTGGCCGCCGGCTACGACCGCACAGCGTTCAACCTGGCGTCCGGCCAGAACGGCGGAGTCGACGCACTCGGTGGCGCTGCGCTGTCGGGCCGGCAGAACCGTGCGCTCCTCATCACCAACACTGCCAGCAACGCAGGGGCGGTGATGGGCTTTGCCGAGGCGAACCGGGCCACGCTCACCGGTACCGGCCTGGTCTTCGGTGGGCCGGCCGCGGTCTCGGACGAGGTCGTGCGCGCGCTGGAGACGACGGGCGGCACGGGGCAGAGCAACCAGACCTTCGCCATCACGCCGCGAACTGCTGCCACGCTGCCGCTCGTCGTCACCGAGGACGGCTCGGCCGGAGCCGACGGCGACAACCGCAGCTACTCCGTGGCCACCCCGGCGTCGGGCGCCGTCCACCAGATCCGGCTCGTCCCGGCCTCCAGCGTGACGGTCGACGCCAACGGCGTCGGCACGTTCGCCGACGCTGACGGCACCCCGGCCGGCGCGGGCAACGACCTCGCGGACTTCGGTCCAGTGAACGCCCGCATCGTCAACGTCAACAGCGTTGACCTGACGACGCCGGTCGCCTCGACGACTGCCATCCCCGTCGGCGGAACCATCACCTTCGAGATCGAGGGGAACAGCGCTGAGTCGGTCGTCCCGGTCGTCTTCTTCGACGCAGACCTGGACGGCAACCTCGACCTGAACGCGGACAACACCCCAGTTGCGGCTGAGGTCTTCGGTGTCGGTGGCGTGACCACCTTCATCAAGCCGGCCGCCTCGACCGGCGGCGTCGCCGGCTCGGTGGTCAGTGTGAACAAGGGCGCGAACGAGTTCGACGCCAACGGCCGCACCTTCACCTACGACGCCAACGACCTGTTCCGGATCGGCACGGCGCAGGCCACGCTCGACGAGTTCGAGGCGGCACTGTCCGCCGGTGACTCCGTCGCCACGTTCGAGTACCAGGCGAACCCGGCTCTGGTGAGCACCTTCACGCTGACGAACAGCAACCCGGGCACGGCGCCGAACCCGACGGCGACCATCGCCAACAGCAACGACGTCACGGTCACCGTGGACCTCGGTACCGGCGCGGACGTGGACACCGTCGTCTTCCAGCGCGCCACGGTCACCGGTGGCACCGCCGGTGCCTTCGCCACCATCGCCACCGAGGCGGCGACCGACGACGTCACCGGCACCACCGGCGTCCAGGTCGTCTACGTCGACAACGACGTTGCCGGCCGGTGCCTACCAGTACCGCGCCCTCCTGGTGAACGACGGCGACACCGGCGATGCCAGTGCGGCGCCGGTCCAGGTCGTCACCACGACGCCTGCGCCTGCTGACACGACGGCGCCGACCATCGCCGACGCCCGCGTCGCGAACAACGGCGGATCTGCCTTCCTGCTCGAGGTGGGCGACAGCTTCCTGCTCGCCTTCAGCGAGGCCGTCGCGGCCCCGACCGCTGGTGACACCTTCCGCGTCACGGACGGCGACGGCACCACCGTCGACGTCCTGGCGGGCGGCGCGACCCTGAACACCACGGACGTCACCATCAACGGGACCGTCTACGGAGCGGGCCGTGTCCTCACCGTCACGCGCACGAACAGCGACGTCTTCGTCGACCCCGGGGACGCAGTCGGACCTCGGTCTGCCTGTGACCATCACGGCGCAGGCCGGGACCGTCGACGCTGCTGGCAACCAGCTGAACCTGGCTGGCTCGGCTGACGTTGTCATCGACACCGAGGCGGGCACCGTCGTCGGCGTGCCGGCGCCGGCGGACACGACCGCGCCGACCCTGAACGCAGCCGTCGCTGCGTTCAACGGTGCGGGCCACGACACCGTGGTTCTCACCTTCAGCGAGACGGTCTCGGCTTTCGGTGGCACCTACGACAACGCGCAGGTCTTCTACGACGCGGACTGCAACGGCGGCGTTGACAGCGTCTTCGGCACTGTTGCTCAGACGGGCGCTTCCTCCGTGACGCTGACCGCTGGTCGACGGCACACTCCCGCCGTCGATGACACGAACGACTGCGTCGGCTACGTGGACGGCAACGCGGCAGCTGTTGACGCCGGTGACGTCGTCGACGCCGCTGGCAACCCGCTCGCCACGAACAGCTCGGCCACCGTCCCCGCGGCGGTCTGATCCAGCACGACCTTCTCTGAGCTCGACACCGGAGCCCCGGTCCTCTTCGGAGGGCCGGGGCTTCCGGCTGTCCGAGGCAGATGCCCTCGCTCGCGCCGCCCCCGGGTCGTACGTCCGGTGCCTCCTCCACGACGACGTCGCCTGCGGCGGTGCTCGGGACGGGGGCAGGAAGTACTCGGTGCACCAGCTCGGGCTGCATGCTGACGTGCCCGCGCGTATGCAGATGAGGGCGATGCGGCGGGAGGGGGCTACGGGCCGAGTGGCTCTCCGATGTGCACCGATGCGCCGGTCGGGGCTTACGGGTGCGCGTCAGGCTGTGCACATCGAGACGGTTCTGTCGGAGGGCTGTGTTGCGCGAGAAGCCGTGCCCGGCAACACGTTTGGCGTCCACAGGGCTTGTCAGGAGATGCGTTCGAACGTATGATCGAACGATGCTGGACGAGGGGCAGGCCGCCGAGGACGTCTTCGGCACGCCCCTGTCCGCCCCGCGGGTCAGCGTGCGGGAGCGGGTGGCGCAGCGAGACGCCGCCGATCGTTCCGAGGCCTCGGATGCCGACGTGGCTGTGCTGTCCGAGCCGGTCGCCCGGCTGCTGGCGGCGGTGGACGGGGTGCTGGCGCAGGTGCCGGCCGAGCTGCCCGAGGCGCAGGCGCTGGCCGACACCGCGGCGCTGATGGGGGCGGTCGAGCGGCTGCGCGGTGGGCTGCTCGGCCGGATCGCCGATGTCGAGCACCGCCAGCTCCACCGGCTGGACGGCGCCGGGTCGACCTCGTCGTGGGTGGAGCAGCAGCAGACCTCGCTGGACCGCGGCGAGGTCGCCCTGGCCCGGCGGATGGGCAGCGCTGCCGACGCTGGAGCAGGCGGTGCGGTCCGGGAGGCTGTCGGTCGCGGTCGCCGAACGGGTCGGCAAGGCCCTGGCCACGCTGCGCCGGCACGTCGACCGCCCCGACGGGCTGATCGACGGTCAGGACGGCGAGCAGGCCCTGCTCGGGGTGATCGGGCACGGCATCCGGACGCTGGTCTGCCAGGCCCTGGGCGGGCTGGCCGACGACGACCCGCGGCTGGCAGCAGCTGCTCGACGACCTGGCCGACATCATCGAGCGGCCGGTGTCGCAGCTGGCCCGGCTGGAGGCCGGGTTCGTGCTGCTCGCCCAGCACCTCGAACCGCACCTGCTCCCCGGGGCGCTGGGGGAGCTGGTCGATGCGCTGCTCCCGAACGAGCTGGAGAAGCGGGCCGAACGCGGCCATCAGGACCGCGGGTTCGGGATCCGGCTCACCGCCGACGGGTCGGGCTACCGGATCACCGCCGGGGAGCTGGACCTGGAGTGCGGCGAGCTGCTCCACGCGGTGCTGCAGGCCGAGCTGGCCGCCGACCCCGACAACCCGACCGACACCGCCGGCTTCGCGCAGCTCCGGGCGCAGGGCTGGCAGGACGGCGACCCCCTCCCGGACAGCCATCGGGCGACCTCCTGGCGGGGACGGGCTGGGTCCGCGGTCGTTGCGGCACAAGCGGCACGACGCGCTCAAGAACGCCCTGCGCAAGCTGCTGGACTCCGGCGCCCTCGGGCTGCGGGACAAGGTCGCCCCGCACATCGGAGTGACCGTGGGTGCGGACTGGCTCGAGCAGCACCCCGGCGCCCTCCCGGCGGTCTCGACCGTCACCGGCGCGCGGCTGCCCTCCTCCCTGGTCCGCCGCTGGGCCTGTGACAGCCGCCTGGGCCGGTTCGTGCTCAGCCTCGGGGGGCGGGTGCTCGAGCTCAGCCACACCGAACGGACCCTGAAACCGCACGAACGCCGGGCCGTCAAGCTCCAGACCGGCGGGCGGTGCCAGATCGCCGGCTGCCGCTGCGGACCCGGGTCGCCGCTGGTCCCGCACCACCCCGACCCGTGGGCCAGAACAGGACGGACCAGCTTCTACGACACCCTGCTCACCTGCGACCGGCACCACCACGACCTGCACACCGGCAAGAAGACCCTGCGCCTGCGCGACGGCCGGTGGATCAACGCCAACGGCTGGACCGACGGACCCGCCCGATGAGGTGGTTCGCGGCCGGCCCGGCCACGACCGGCCCGCCCACGACCGGCCCGCCCACGACCCACCCTCGTCCTCGGCTGCGTACGTCCGCGAGGGCGAGCGCGCCAGGGCCGCCGGTCTCAGCCCAGCGCCGCCAGGTGCTCCTCGAGCACCCGGTTCACCGCCTCCGGGTTCTCCAGTGCGTGCACGTGCCCGGTGCGCTCCATGACGACGTACTCCGCGTGCGGGACCAGCGCGACGATCTGCTCGGACTTCGGCGGCGGGTAGGTGTGGTCCTCGGTCCCGGCCACCACGGTGAGCGGCACGGTGATCTTCGGCAGCTCGTCCAGGATCGGCTTGCGGTGCGCGATCTGCCAGACCGAGTCGGCGTACTCCGGGGTGCGGGTCAGCAGCAGCTCGCGGGCGCCAGCCAGCACGTCAGCACGCGACGGGTCGGTGAGCGTCGTGTCGCCCATCATGAAGTGCAGCACCGGGTCGATCACCGGCTCCATCCCGTGCTCGGCGAAGACCGCTGCCAGGCCGTCCATCTCGTCGACCGACTCCTCGACGTCGGCGGAGGTGCCCATGACGACGACGGAGGAGACCAGGTCAGGGCGACGGGCGGCCAGGCGCAGGCCGATGAAGCCGCCCATCGAGTTGCCGACGAAGGTGCACGGCGCGATGCCGAGCGCCTCGATGAGCTCGGCGGCGTCCTCGCACTGGACGTCCATGTCGAGCTCCTCGCGCGGGTGCCGCGCGCTCTGGCCCTGCCCGCGCAGGTCGTAGCGGATCACCCGGTAGCGGTCGCTGAACGCCTCCGCCTGGCGGGCGAACATCCGGCCGTCGAAGAACATCGACGGGCTGAAGACCAGGGCGGGCGCCTCGATCGGCCCGTCGTCCTCGTAGTGCAGCGTGGTGCCGTTGACGTCGACGGTGGGCACGGGCAGACCTCCGGGGCTGGGGGAGCCGACCGTCCCCCGACGGCCGCCGCGTCGTCAACCGCCGTGCCACGCTGCTGGCATGACCACCGCGATCCTGGTCCTGGCCGCCGGACGCTCCAGTCGCCTCGGTCGGCCCAAGCAGCTGCTGCCGTTCCGCGGCCGGACGCTGCTCGACGCCGTGCTGGCGAACGCCCGGGCCTGCCCGGCCGACCAGCGGCTCGTGGCGCTGGGGGGCGCGGCCGACGAGGTGCGGGCAGCAGTCGACGTGGACGGCTTCGAGGTCGTCGTGAACCCGGCCTTCGGCACCGGCTGCTCGTCCTCGATCGCCGCCGCGGTGCCGGGTCTGGCCGACGAGACGGACGTGGTCGTGCTGCTGCTGGGCGACCAGCCGGGCGTCACGACGGACGCCGTACGCCTCCTGCTGGACGGCCGGGGTGACGCGCCGCTGGCGGTGTGCCGCTACGACGACGGGATCGGCCACCCGTTCGCCTTCGGCAAGGACGTGCTGCCCGACCTCGCGCGCCTGCACGGCGACAAGGCCGTCTGGAAGCTGCTCGAGCAGCGGGCCGCCGACGTCGTCGAGGTGCACGTCCCGGGGACCATCCCGGTCGACGTCGACACCGAGGAGGACTACGAGCGGCTGCTGCAGCAGGAGGAGATCAGCTCCAGCGGGCCCAGCTCCAACGAGACCAGCTCCAGCGCGACGGGGCTCAGCTCCACAGCGTGACGTGCACGGGCGGCAGCGCCCGAGCCCCGCGCGGCGCACCCGTCGGCGCCACCGACGCAGCCGTCGCGTCCGGCGTGGTGACGAACCTCTGCAGCGCCCGCGCGCCGGGCACCGCGCGGCCGCGGCCGAGCGTCGTGGCGCACCACAGCCCGTGCACCGGGGTACCGGCGGCCGGCAGCCTGACGAGCGCTTCCTTCCGCAGGTCGTCGCGGATCACGTGCGCGAGCAGCAGCCCCAGCCCCTCGCCGGCCAGTACCCGCTCGCGCACCTCCGCCTCGCTGCCGAGCGGGACGAGGTCGGGCATCATCCCGCTGCCGATCAGCCAGCGACCCTCTGCCGAGAGCTCCTCGACGCCCGACGGTCCGGTGAACCAGCGCTCCCGGGTCAGCTCGCCGCGGGGGAGCGGGATCGTCGGCGGCAGCGTCCCGAGCCGCGAGCCGGCCGCGGCCACCAGGACCCGCTGGTAGCGCAGGAACGGCACGACGTCGACGACCCCGTCGACCGCGCGCGCCGGCGGCAGACCGAGCGCGATGTCGACCGAGCGGTGCAGCAGCACCTCGGTCATCCGCTCCGGCGTCACCGGCACCACCTCGACCGAGGTGCCCGGCATCCGCTTGGTGAAGGCGTCGATGAGGCCGGTCGCGGCGTGCTCCTCGAAGGTCGCCGTCACCCCCACCCGCAGCACGTCGCCGGCGGTCCCGGCCGCAGCCACCTCGCGACGTGCGAGGTCGGCCAGCCCGACGATCTCGTCGGCGTGCGCCGCCAGCCTCCGCCCACCGGCGGTCAGTGCGATGCCCCCGCCGGACCGGACGACGAGCGCGTCGTCCAGGTCGTTGCGCAGCGCCGCGATCGCCGAGGAGACCGCCGGCTCGCTGATGCCGAGCGCTGCTGCGGCAGCCCGCATCGAGCCCAACCGCGCGACGAGGGCGAAGGCACGGAGCTGGCTCAGCGTCACGGCGAGAGCACCTCCTAAGCGATCCCTTATCTCGCGTTGACCGGCCCGCGGGCCGTGTCGAGAGTCACACACGCCAGCCGGGGGGCGCAGCGCCTTCCGTCGTCTCGGGAGGACGCATGCAGATCCCCGCCCCGTTCGACTACGTCCGCGCGGAGAGCGTGGACCACGCGCTCGCGCTGCTGGAGCGGCACGGGCCCGAGTCCCGCGTCGTGGCCGGCGGGCACAGCCTGCTGCCGATGATGAAGCTCCGGCTGGCCCGGCCGGAGTGGCTCATCGACATCAACGACCTGTTCGAGCTGGACTTCATCCTCGAGGCCGACGGCTGGCTGCGGATGGGCGCCATGACCCGGCACACCGCGCTGCTGGAGTCCGAGGAGGTCGGCCGGCTCTTCCCGATCGTCATCGACGCCGAGAAGGTCATCGCCGACCCGATCGTCCGCAACCGCGGGACGCTCGGCGGCTCGCTCTGCCAGGCCGACCCGGCCGAGGACCTGTCCACGGTCTGCGACGTGCTCGGCGCCGTCGCCGTCGTCCGCGGCCCCGGCGGGGAGCGGGTGCTGACGATGGCCGAGCTCCACCGCGGTCCGTACGAGACCGCCGTCGGCCAGGACGAGCTGCTCACCGAGGTGCGCTTCCCGGTCGTGCCGCGCTCCAGCAGCGCGTACGAGAAGGTCGAGCGGCGCGTCGGCGACTGGGCGGTCGCCGCCGCCGGCGCGATGGTGCAGCTCACCGACGACGGCCGGATCGAGCAGGCCTCGGTCGGCCTCACCGCCGTCGGGCTGGAGGGCACGGCCACCCGCGTCGCCGAGCTGCTCGCCGGCAAGGCGCCCAGCGAGGAGCTGTTCGTCGAGGCCGGCCGGCTGGCCGCCGAGGACTGCAGCCCGACCGCCGACCAGCGCGGACCCGTCGACTACAAGCGCCACCTCGCCGGCGAGCTCACCACCCGCGTCCTGCGCCGGGCCGCCGCCCGCGCCGCCGGCACCGACCAGGCCGACCCCGCCGCGCGTGCCGCCGGCGCCGACCCCGCCGCGCGTGCCGCCGGCACGACGACCACCACCCCCCAGGAGGGCTAGGACATGCAGGTCTCGATCACGGTCAACGGCAAGGAGATGACCCGCGACGTGGAGCCGCGGGTCCTGCTCGTGCACCACATCCGCGAGGAGCTCGGCCTGACCGGCACCCACTGGGGCTGCGACACCAGCAACTGCGGCACCTGCGTCGTGCTCATGGACGGCGAGCCGGTCAAGTCCTGCACCGTGCTGGCCGCGATGGCCGACGGCCACGACATCCGCACCGTCGAGGGACTGGCCGACGGCAAGGTCCTGGACCCCGTCCAGCAGGGCTTCATGGAGGAGCACGGCCTCCAGTGCGGCTTCTGCACGCCCGGCATGATGCTCACCGCCCGCGCGCTGCTCGACAAGAACCCGCACCCCGACGAGACCGAGATCCGCGAGGCCATCTCCGGCCAGATCTGCCGCTGCACGGGCTACGCGACCATCGTCCGCTCCATCCAGTGGGCGGCCGAGCACCCGGCGACCGCCGAGATCCCGGCCCAGCCGGCTGACAGCCCGGCGCCGGTGACGTCATGACCACTCTCGACCGGCCGCTGGCCGAGCCGCGCGAGAACAACCCCGGCGCCGACTCCGCCGACCGCCCGATCGGCTTCGGCCGGATGCAGCGCAAGGAGGACCCGCGCTTCGTCCGCGGTCAGGGCAACTACCTCGACGACGTCGTGCTGCCGGGGATGCTGCACAGCGCGATCCTGCGCGCCCCCGTCGCGCACGCCCGCATCGTCTCGATCGACACCAGCGAGGCGCTGGCCCACCCCAAGGTCGTCGCGGTCATCACCGGCAAGGACCTCGAGGGCCTTGGGCTGGCCTGGGCGCCGACGCTGTCGGCCGACGTGCAGGCGGTGCTGGTCACCGACAAGGTCCGCTTCCAGGGCCAGGAGGTCGCGTTCGTCGTCGCCGAGGACCGCTACGCCGCCCGCGACGCGCTCGAGCTCATCGACGTCGAGTACGAGATGCTCCCGCCGCTCGTCGACGTCCGCAAGGCGCTCGACCCCGGCGCGCCCGTGGTCCGCGACGAGCTGGAGGGCCGCACCGACAACCACATCTTCGACTGGGAGGCCGGCGACTCGGCCGCCACCGACGAGGTGTTCGCCCGGCCCGACATCGTCGTGGTGAGCGAGGAGGTCGTCTACCCGCGCGTGCACCCGGCGCCGATGGAGACCTGCGGCGCCGTCGCCGACATGGACCCGGTCAGCGGCAAGCTGACCCTGTGGGAGACCACCCAGGCCCCGCACGCCCACCGCACCCTGTTCGCACTGGTCGCCGGCATCCCGGAGCACAAGATCCGGGTCATCTCGCCCGACATCGGCGGCGGCTTCGGCAACAAGGTCGGCATCTACCCGGGCTACATCCTGGCCGTCGTCGGGTCGATCGTGACCGGCAAGCCGGTGAAGTGGGTCGAGGACCGCTCGGAGAACCTCATGAGCACCTCGTTCGCCCGCGACTACGTGATGAAGTGCGACGTCGCGGCGACGAAGGAGGGCAAGATCCTCGCCGTCCGCACCGAGGTGCTCGCCGACCACGGCGCGTTCAACGCGACCGCCCAGCCGACGAAGTACCCGGCCGGCTTCTTCCACATGTTCACCGGCTCGTACGACCTCGAGGCCGCGCACTGCAAGGTCACCGGCGTCTACACCAACAAGGCGCCCGGTGGGGTGGCGTACGCCTGCTCGTTCCGCGTCACCGAGGCCGTCTACCTCATCGAGCGGATGATCGACGTCCTCGCGCTGAAGCTCCAGAAGGACCCGGCCGAGCTGCGGCTGGACAACTTCATCCGGCCCGAGCAGTTCCCCTACGCCAACAAGACCGGCTGGGAGTACGACTCCGGCGACTACGTCCCGACGATGCGCCTGGCGATGGAGATGGCCGGCTACGACGAGCTGCGCCGCGAGCAGGCCGAGAAGCGGGCCCGCGGCGAGCTCATGGGCATCGGCATCTCGTTCTTCACCGAGACCGTCGGTGCCGGCCCGCGCAAGCACATGGACATCGTCGGCCTCGGCATGGCCGACGGCGCCGAGGTGCGCATCCACCCGACCGGCAAGGCGGTCGTCCGGCTGTCGGTGCAGAGCCAGGGGCAGGGGCACGAGACGACGTTCGCCCAGATCGTGGCGGAGGAGATCGGCATCCCGCCCGAGGACATCGACGTCGTGCACGGCGACACCGACAACACGCCGTTCGGCCTGGGCACCTACGGCAGCCGCTCCACGCCCGTCAGCGGCGGGGCGGTCGTCATGGCGACGCGCAAGGTCCGCGACAAGGCGCGCCTGATCGCCGCGGCGATGCTCGAGGTGCGGCCCGAGGACCTCGAGTGGGAGAAGGGCAAGTTCTTCGTCAAGGGCGACCCGGCCCAGGCCAAGACGATCCAGGAGATCGCGATGGCCACGCACGGGACGATGACGCTGCCCGAGGGCGTCGACGGCAACCTCGACGCCGAGGTCACCTACGACCCGCCGAACCTCACCTTCCCGTACGGCGCCTACATCTGCGTCGTCGACGTCGACCCCGGCACCGGCCACGTCAAGGTGCGCCGCTTCATCGCCGTGGACGACTGCGGCACCCGCATCAACCCGATGATCATCGAGGGGCAGGTGCACGGCGGGCTCACCGACGGCGTCGGCATGGCGCTGATGGAGTTCATCGGCTTCGACGAGGACGGCAACTGCCTCGGCGGGTCGTTCATGGA
Source organism: uncultured Actinomycetota bacterium (assembly GCA_963844295.1). Lineage (GTDB taxonomy): Bacteria > Actinomycetota > Actinomycetes > Mycobacteriales > SCTD01 > SCTD01. The sequence goes on from CAWJNR010000002.1 coordinate 1,029,719, forward strand.
CTACCTCATCCCGACCGCGATGGAGGTGCCCGACTGGGAGACCGGCTTCACGGTCACCCCGTCGCCGCACCACCCGATCGGCGCCAAGGGCATCGGCGAGTCCGCGACCGTCGGCTCGCCGCCCGCGGTCGTCAACGCCGTCGTCGACGCGCTGCAGCCGTTCGGCCTGGTGCACATGGACATGCCGTGCACCCCGGCCCGCGTGTGGGAGGCCATGCAGGGCCGGCCCACGCCCCCGATCTAGTGGTGGCGATCTAGTGCCGGCCGACACCGGCCTGGCCGGCCGGGCCGAGGAGCTGCGCCGCGCCCGCGTGCCGTACGTCCAGGCGACCGTGGTGCGGGCGCTGCACCCGACCAGCGCGCACGCCGGCGACACGGCGCTCGTGCACGGCGACGGGGTCATCGAGGGCTTCGTCGGCGGCACCTGCGCCGAGTCGTCCGTACGCCGCTTCGCGCTCGACGTGCTCGTCAGCGGCGAGCCGCTGCTGCTGCGCGTCACCGCCGGCGCGCCGGGCGAGGTGCAGGAGGAGGGTGTCGTCACGGTCGCGAACCCGTGCCTGTCCGGCGGCAGCCTCGAGGTCTTCCTCGAGCCGGTCGTCCCGCCGGCCCGGCTTGTGGTCGTCGGCGAGACCCCCGTCGCCGCAGCACTTGTCGCGCTGGGCGGGCCGCTCGGCTTCGCCGTCGAGGCCGGTCCGTCGGCAGGGGACGTCACCGGCGCGGCGGCGGTCGTCGTGGCCTCCCACGGCCGCGGGGAGGAGCCGGCGCTGGAGGCCGCGCTCGCCGCCGGGGTGCCGTACGTCGGGCTGGTGGCCAGCCAGGTGCGTGCGGCGGCGGTCCTCGGCTCGCTCGCGGCACCGGACGCCGACCGGGTGCACAGCCCGGCCGGGCTCGACCTCGGCTGCCGCACCGCGCCGGAGATCGCGCTGTCGATCCTGGCCCAGGTGGTGGCGACGCGGTCGGCCGCCCGTCCCGCCGAACCGGTCGCGGTGGAGCCGACGACCGCGCTCGACCCGGTCTGCGGCATGACCGTCGCGGTCTCGGCCGCCGTCCCGCAGGCCGAGGTCGCCGGCGTGACGACGTACTTCTGCTGCGAGCCGTGCCGCGCCGCCTACGTCGCCGAGCCGGAGCGGTATGCCTGAGCGGAGCCAGGGTGGAGCCGCACGCGGTGGCGCCGAGGCCGGCGTCGTCGAGCGGGTCCCCGACGTCGCGACGCTGACGTCGGCGCTCGACGGCGTCGACTACCTCGCCGACCCGGGCCTGGCGACCGCGCTGCTCATGGCGGTGCGCCTGCCGCAGCCGCTGCTGCTCGAGGGCGAGCCGGGCACCGGCAAGACCGAGGTGGCCAAGGCGCTGGCGCAGGGTGCTCGACACCCCGCTGGTGCGGCTGCAGTGCTACGAGGGGATCGACGCCGCCGAGGCGCTCTACGAGTGGAACCACGCCCGGCAGCTGCTCGCGATCCGGCTGGCCGAGGCCGACTCCCGCCACCTGGAGGAGGAGGCGCTCTTCGGCCGCGACTACCTGCTGCGGCGGCCGCTGCTCACCGCGCTGGAGCACCCCGGGCCGCGGCCGGCGGTGCTGCTCATCGACGAGATCGACCGTGCCGACGACGACTTCGAGGCGTTCACCCTCGAGCTGCTCGCCGAGGGGACGGTGACGATCCCCGAGCTCGGGACGATCCGGCCGACCCACCCGCCGATCGTGGTGCTGACCTCCAACCGCACGCGCGACCTGCACGACGCGCTGCGCCGCCGGTGCCTGTTCCACTGGATCGACTACCCGACGGCCGAGCGGACCGCCGCGATCGTGCGCCGCCGGGTGCCCAGCAGCGCCGAGCCGCTCGCCGTGGGCGCGGCGGCTGCCGTCGCCCGGCTGCGCGGCCTCGACCTGGAGAAGGCACCCGGCATCGCCGAGGCGATCGACTGGGTCGCCGCGCTCAGCCTGCTCGGCGTCGAGCGGCTCGAGCCCACGTCCGCCGAGGCGACCCTGGGCTCGGTGCTGAAGAACCGCGACGACCTCGAGCAGGTGCGCGCCCGCGGCGTGGACTGGCTCGTGGGCAGCAGTGCCTGAGCTGCTCGTCGAGCCGGCGGCGCTCGCCGTCGGGCTGTCGACCGCCCTGCGCCGGGCCGGGGTGGCGGTGCCGCCCGAGCGCAGCGCCCGGCTGGCCGCAGCGCTCCGGCTCGTGCCACCGACCTCCCGCGAGCCGCTCTACTGGGCCGCCCGGGTGACCCTGGCGTCCGGCCCGGCCGACCTGCCGGTCTTCGACGCCGTCTTCTCCGCGCTGTTCGACGGGATGCTCGACCCGGCCGAGACCCGGGGCGACCCCAACGCCCCGCCCGCCGTCGGCAGCGAGCCGCGCCCGCGCCCGGCGAGCCCCGACGCCCGGCCGGTGGACGGCAGCGCGCCGGGCGGGCCGTCCGGCACCTCTGACGGCTCCGACGGCGGTGACGGTCCGGAGCGCGAGGCGGTGCTCGCCGTCGCCTCCGACGTCGAGCGCCTCTCGACCACCTCCTTCGCCGACCTGCCGGCCGAGGACGTCGAGGAGGTGCGCCGGCTGGTCCGCCGGATCTCGCTCGCGACCCCCGCCCGCCGCACCCGGCGGACGCGGGCGTCCTCCCGGCCGGGGGAGCGGCTCGACCTGCGCCGCACCCTGCGCGCGGCCCAGCGCAGCGGCGGCGACCCCGTACGCCTCGTGCACCGACGGCGGCGGGTCCGCCCGCGCCGGCTGGTGCTGCTCTGCGACGTGTCGGGCTCGATGGAGGCCTACACGCGGATCTACCTGTCGCTGCTGCAGGGCGCGGTCAGCGGCGCGCAGGCCGAGGGCTTCGTCTTCTCCACCCGGCTCACCCGGCTCACGCACCAGCTGTCCGTACGCGATCCGGACTCGGCGCTGGCCCTCGCGGCCAAGGCCGCGCCCGACTGGGCCGGCGGGACCCGGCTGGCCGGTTCGCTGCGCCGCTTCCTCGACGACCACGGCCGTCGCGGGCTGGCCCGCGGCGCGGTGGTCGTCGTGCTGTCCGACGGCTGGGCGCAGGAGGAGCCGGAGCTCGTCGCCGAGCAGATGGCCCGGCTCCGGCGGCTGGCCCACCGGATCATCTGGGTCAACCCGCGCAAGGCGGCCCCCGGCTTCGCCCCCCTCGTCGGTGGGATGGCAGCGGCCCTGCCGTACTGCGACGCGTTCGTCAGCGGGCACAGCCTCGCGGCGCTCGACGAGGTGGTGGCGGCGGTCGGCGCCGCCCGGACCCGCCCGCCCGCTGCTGTGCCCGCACCCCTGCCCCTGCCCGCCCCCCTGCCCCCGAAGAAGAAGGACCTCTGATGGATCTCGACAGCGCGTTCACCGTCACCGCACCGATCGACCAGGTCTGGGCCACGCTCATGGACTTCGAGGAGGTGGCGGGCTGCGTACCGGGCGCGCAGGTCCTCAACAAGCTCAGCGAGGACGCCTACCAGGTCGGCATGAAGGTCAAGCTCGGCCCGGTGACCATGCAGTACAAGGGCCAGATGGAGGTCGTCGAGCGCGACGAGAAGGCCTACCGGGCGGTGCTCAAGGGCTCGGCCAAGGAGGCCCGCGGCCAGGGGACGGCGCAGGCGACCGCCCACCTGCAGCTGGTCGAGGACGGCACGACCACCCGCGGCACCGTGCACGCCGACGTCGCGCTCTCCGGTCGCGCGGCGGCCATGGGCCAGGGCGTCATCGGCAGCGTGACCGACTCGATGATGGTCCAGTTCGCGACCAACCTGCAGACGATGCTGACCGGCAGCGGGGCCCCGTCGGCGGCCGGTGTGCCGGACGCCGAGGCGGTGGCTGCGTCGGCCGCTCCTCGACCGCGGCCTCGAACGGCGCGGGGGCGACGACCGCTCCGCCGCGGCCGACCTACACCCCGCCTGCCGCGGCGGCGCAGGAGAGCAGCCTGGACGCCGCGGCGCTCGCGAAGTCGGTCGTCCTGGGACAGCTCCGCGAGCCCTCGCGGGTGCTGCAGGTGCTCGCGGTCGTGGCCGTGATCGCCTACCGGCTCGGCCTGCGCTCCGGCCGCCGCGAGCGCGCCCGCTACCTGGGCTGAGCCCGCCGAGCTTCCCCTCGTACGCGGCGACACGCGGCCAGGAGCCGCACGAGGGGAAGATCACCGGCAGGGCCGGGTGGGGCCCGGCGTCAGGCCTGCCCCGGACCGCTGTGCCGGGGGCGTGCCCGCTGGACGGGACAGCTGCCGAGACGAGCGCCACCACTACCGGCCCCGGCCCGGGCAGGCCGGCCGCCGCTCGTGCGCAGACGGGCAGCGGACGCCCGGCCGCCATCCGTCCGGGGCTCCAGAGGGAGCCGGGAGCGGCCGACGAGCAGAGGGTCTCGTCCCCTCATCGGCAGGACTCCCGTGACCGCCGCTCGTCGTACCGCCGCCCTCGTCGTCCTGCTGCTGCTCGGCGCGCTGGTGCCAGCACAGGCACAGGCACAGGCACAGGCACCGTCGCGACCCGAGGCGACCTCGCGGGTGCTGCTCCAGCTCGACACCGCCTTCACCCCGCCCGGCCTGCTGTCCGCCGCCGGCCGCACGGCCCAGGCGGAGCGGCTGGCCGTCGTGCGCAGCACCGCGCTCACCCGCGTCAGTGCCGCCGGCGCCCGTGCGCACAGGACGTACGACCGGCTGCCGTACGTCGCCGTCGAGGCGACCACGACCGCGCTGCGGCAGCTGCGCGGCGCCCCGGGCATCGCCGCCGTCCTGCCCGACGAGGTCCTGCGGCCGAGCCTGGCCGACAGCGTCCCGCACGTGGGCGCGCCCGCCGCCTGGTCGGCCGGGCACACCGGTGCGGGCCAGGTCGTCGCCGTGATCGACAGCGGGGTGGAGAGCAGCCACCTGCTCCTGGCCGGCAAGGTCGTCGACGAGGCGTGCTTCTCCAGCGGGGGCGGCTGCCCGAACGGCCGCAGCAGCCAGCAGGGCCCCGGCGCTGCCGCCCCCTGCACCTGGGACGCGCGCGCCTGCCCGCACGGCACCCACGTCGCCGGCATCGCCGCCGGCACCGGCGGTCAGCACTCCGGCGTCGCCACGGGCGCCAGCATCGCGGCCGTCCAGGTCTTCAGCCGCAGCACCGACTGCCCGAGCGGGCAGGCAACCTGCGCGGTGGGGACGACCAGCGATCTGCTGGCCGGCCTGGACCACGTGGCCACGCTCGCCCAGACCCGGCCGGTGGCCGCCGTGAACCTCAGCCTGGGCGGCGGCAGCTACACCGGGACGTGCGACACCAGGCAGCCGGCGCTCAAGGCGGCCGTCGACGTCCTGCGCAGCCTGGGGGTCGCCACGGCCGTCGCGAGCGGGAACGAGGCCACGACCGGCGCGATGGCTGCCCCGGCCTGCCTCTCCACCGCGGTCGCCGTGGGCTCGGCCTCGCTCGCGGACGTCGTCTCCGCCTTCAGCAACTCCTCCGCCGAGCTCGACCTGCTCGCCCCGGGCGAGAAGATCCTGTCCAGCTACGTCGGCGGCGACAAGGGCGCCACCATGAGCGGCACCTCGCAGGCCGCGCCGCACGTCGCCGGCGCCTTCGCGGTGCTGCGCTCGGCTGTGCCCGGTGCCACCGTCGACCAGCTGGTCGCCGCGCTGACGAGCTCGGGCAAGGCCGTCGTCGACAGCCGCAACGGCCGTACGACGCCGCGGCTGCGCGTCGACGCCGCCGTCACCGCGCTGCGGGCGCCCTCCGCGCCGCCGCCCGTCGCGGCCCCCGGACCGGACCCTGTCGTCGAGCCCGCACCGGAGTCCGACGCCCGACCCCGACCCTGAACCCGACCCCGTCCTCGCGCCCAGCTCGGCCCGGCTGTCCGGCTCGGACCGCTACGACACCGCGGCCCGGATCTACACCGCCGCCTTCGGCTGCGACGAGGGCGGCGCAGGCAGCGCCGTCCTCGCCCGCGGGGACGCCTTCGCCGACGCCCTGGCCGGCAGCTACCTCGCGGGGGTGCACGGCACCGGGGTGCTGCTGTCCGGCACGAGCTCGGTCCCGGCGGCCACCCTCGACGCGCTCCGGCGCAGCGGCGCCCGCACCGTGCACCTGCTCGGCGGCACCTCCGCGATCAGCGACGCCGTGACCGCCCAGCTGTCGGCCACCCCGTCGTACGGCTGCGACGGTGCAGCGGGCGCGCCGCTGGAGGTGGTCCGGGTCAGCGGTGGGAACCGCTTCGACACCGCCCGTCTCACGGCCGAGAGCGCGGGGGCCGCCGCCGTCGGCACCGTCGACCTGGGGGAGGGGCCCCGGCGCACCGCCGTGGTCGCCAGCGGGCTCGGCTTCGCCGACGCGCTCGCCGCCGGCCCGCTGTCCTACTCCGGCGCGGCCGGGGGACGCGGTGACGGTCGGGGCTTCCCGACGCTGCTCACCGCCCCCGGAGCCCTGTCGCTCGAGGCCGAGGCCGCGCTCACCGGTCTGGGCATCACCCAGGTGCTCGTCCCGGGCGGCACCGCCGTCGTCAGTCCAGCGGTCGTGGACCGGCTGCAGGCGCTCGGCATCTCGGTCTTCCGGCTCGCCGGGAGCAACCGCAGCGAGACGGCCGCGGTGGTGGCGGGCTTCGCCGTCGACCGGCTGGGCTTCTCGCTCGGCGGCGTGACCCTGGCCCGCGGCGACGCCTTCGCCGACGCGCTGGCCGGCGCGGCGTACGCCGGTGACCGCGGCGTGCCGCTGCTGCTGACCGCCGGACCGACGGCGCTGGGCGAGGCCACCCGCGGCTACCTGCAGGCGCACGCCGGCCGCACCAGCTCGGTGACCGCCTTCGGCGGCGACGGCGCCGTCAGTGCCGGCACGCTGGCCGAGGCGGTCACCGCGCTGTCGTGAAGAGGGTGACCGCGAGGTGACACTCGGCTCAGGTCCCCACAGAGCGGACGGCGAGACCCCAGGCTGCAGCACGTGCTCCCCCCTCGCCTGCTCGCCGGCCTGACCGGCCTCGCCACCCTCGTCCCGCTCCTGCTGACCACCGCCGCCGGACCCGCCGCCGCCGACCCGGAGGTGCGCCGGCTGGCGGGCGCCGACCGCTTCAGCACCGCCGTCGCCGTCTCGCGCAGCAGCCACCCGGGCGGCGCCGGGACGGTCGTCCTCACGACCGGACTGGACTTCCCCGACGCCCTGGCCGGTGGCCCCGCGGCGGCCGAGCTGGGCGGGCCGGTCCTGCTCGTCGGCAAGGACACCGTGCCGGACGTCGTGCTGGACGAGCTGCGCCGACTGGCGCCGCAGCGGGTGCTGCTGCTCGGCGGCACCGGTGCGGTGTCCACGGAGGTCTCCTCGCGGCTGGCCGACGAGGGCCTGCGCGTCCAGCGCCTGGCCGGCGCCGGCCGCTACGACACCGCCGCGCTCGTCTCCCGCAGCGTCTTCGCCGCCGGGGTGCCCGTGGCGTACGTCGCGACCGGCACCGACTACCCGGACGCCCTCGCCGGGGCCGCCGCAGCCGGCCGGGCCGGCGCGCCCGGTCCTGCTCACCGGGAAGGACGCCCTCCCGCCCGCCACCGGCACCGAGCTGCTCCGCCTGCTGCCGCAGCGGATCGTCGTGCTGGGCGGGGCCGGAGCCGTCTCGGCCGCCGTCGAGCAGCAGCTCCGCTCCTACAGCCCGTCCGTCACCCGGATCGCCGGCGCCGACCGGTACGCCACGGCGGCCGCCATCGCCCAGGCCACCCCGGGCCGGCCCGCGGCGCTGTTCCTCGCCACCGGCCGGGGCTTCGCCGACGCGCTCGCCGGAGGGCCCGCCGCCGCCGCGGCGGACGCACCCGTGCTGCTCGTCCCGCCGGACTGCATCCCCGGGCCGGTCCACAACGAGATGGAGCGGCACGACTTCCCGCCGGTCACCCTGCTCGGCGGGCCGGCGGCGCTCGGCAGCGGGGTCGCCTGGCTGCGCCCCTGCTTCCGCGCACCGGACGGCCAGCTGGCACCCGGCGTGACGCTGCGGACGCTCGCCGACCGGCGCGGCCCCTGGTCGGGCAAGGTCGTCACCGTGGCGCCGGAGGCGACCTGGCGGCTGGACACCGTGCTCGCCCAGGACGCGCTCCCCGGCCTCGAGACCACCTCGGCGATGGCCCGCCGCACGGACGCGGTCGTGGCCGTCAACGGCGACTTCGCGCTGGCCGGCGGCCGTCCGGCGCACGCGTTCGCGAAGAACGGCCGGCTGGTGCAGACCCCGCAGCTGCTGGGCCGCAACGTCGCCGTCGAGTCGCGCAGCCTGCTGCCCCGGCTGGGCTTCCCGAAGGTCGACGTCGAGGTGGCCGTCCCGGACACCGGCGAGACCGCCCCGGTCACCCGGGTCAACGCCGGCGGCTCCGGCTTCGACGGCCTGGCCCTGTCGACGCCGGAGGGCGGGAGCTACGCGCCCTACCCGCAGGACACCTGCGCGGCCCGGATCCGCACCACCGGGGTCCCCGGCGTCGACGACGAGGGCCGCACCGTCCAGGCGTACGACGTCCTGGCGACCAGGTGCGACGGGGAGGAGCTGGCCGGGGCCGGCGAGCTGCTCACCTCGCCGGTGGCCGGCGAGCACGTCGGGCTGGTCCGCGACCTGCAGCCCGGGCAGCAGCTGCAGCTGTCCTGGTCGGTGGGCTGGCGCGACGTCCTCGACACCCTCGGCGGCAACCCGACCCTGCTCGAGGCCGGCGCGGTCGTCGAGGGCAACGTCAACGGCACCGACGCCTTCTCCGCCCGCAACCCCCGCACGGCCGTCGGCTACCGGGCCGACGGGACGGTCCTGATCGTCACCGTCGACGGCCGCGGTGCCGACGGCAGCGTCGGCATGACCCTGCGCGAGCTGGCCCGGCTGTTCGTCGAGCTCGACGCCACCCACGCCCTCAACCTCGACGGCGGCGGCTCGACGACGATGGTCGTCGGCGGCGAGGTGCAGAACAGCCCGTCCGACGGCCCGGAGCGCCCGGTCTCGAGCGCGCTGGTGCTCGTGCCCGGCAGCGGTCCGGGCTCCTTCAGCACGCAGTCCGGCGTGCCCAGCGACCCGGTGCCGCTGCCCGCGGAGCAGGAGCGCGAGGCGGAGCGGAGCCTGCTGTCCGATCCGGGGTCCACCGGGGGGCTGACCGGAGGATGATCTCGACGTCCTAGGAAGCAGGACCGCACGGTGCGTGACCGGACGGCGACGGAGAGAGCAGGAGCGGCGTGAGGGTCGGGGGCAGGGCGGCCGGGCTGGCCGCTGCAGCGGGACTCGCCGTGGGGCTGGTCGCCACCTCCACCCCTGTCCTCGCCGCGCCCACCTCGGCCACGTCGCCCGCGCCGGTCGCGCCCGCCGCGTCGCTGGCGGACCGCCTCGCCCCCCGGCCCAGCACGGGGCTGTCGGCCCCGCTGCTGTCGGGCGCAGCGCTCGAGCCCGGCGTCCTGCTCGTCACCACCACCGGCCGCGCGGCCACCGACCGCGTCGCCTCCGGGCGCGTCTGGCGGGGCGGCGCCGGCCGCGCGCTCGGCGGGCGGGTCGCGCGCGTGCAGGTCGCACCCGGCCGCGAACGGGCGGCCGCCGCGGCGCTGGCGGCCGACCCCGGCGTCGTCGCGGTCGAGCGCTCGCGCCGCCTGACCTCGCTGGCCCGGCCGGACGACCCGCTCTACGACGCCCAGTGGTCCCACCAGCTGACCGGCATCGAGAGCGCGTGGGGCGCGATCGGCGTCGGGGGTCCGGACACCACGGTCGCCGTGCTCGACGACGGGGTCGACGCCCGGCACCCCGACCTCGTCCAGCGGGTGAGGGAGCAGCGCACCTTCGCCGGCGGCGCGAGCGCCCTGCGGCGCACCGGCACCGACAACCGGCAGTGCGACAGCAGCCACGGCACCCACGTCGCGGGCATCGTCGGCGCCCAGGGCAGCGACGGCGCCGGCGTGAGCGGCGTCCTGTGGGACGTCGCGCTGCTCGACTACGCCGTGTTCACCGAGGACGGCGCCGGCTGCGGGGCCAGCGAGGCCGACGTCGTCGCCGCGCTGCAGACCGCGGCCAGGGCGGGCGTCGACGTCGTCAACCTCAGCCTCGGCAGCCCGGGCGGCACCTGCAGCACCGCGTTCCAGACGGCGATCGACGCGGCCCGCGCGGCCGGTGCGGTCGTGGTGGCCGCCGCCGGCAACTCCCAGCTCGAGGCCCCCGGCGAGACCAGCGTCCCGGCGTCCTGCAACGGCGTGATCTCGGTCGGCGCGGTCACCGCCGACGGCCGCGTCGCCGACTACAGCAGCAACAACCGCTTCGTCGACGTGGTCGCCCCCGGCGGCAACAGCCGCACCAGCTTCACCGACGGCGTCCTGTCCACCGTGGGCGACAACGGCCACGACTGGCGCGAGGGCACCTCGATGGCGGCGCCGTACGTCTCGGGCCTGGCGGCCCTGCTGCGCTCTGCCCGGCCCTCGCTCACGCCCGACCAGGTCGAGGGGCTGATCGAGGCCGGCGCCGAGACCGGCGACGGGCGCGACGGGGCGTACGGCTGGGGGCTGGTCTCCGCCGAGCGGACGGCGCAGGCGCTGGTGCGCGGCGACCGGCCGCGCCCGGCCACCGACCCGGCCTTCCCCGTCGGCGGCGACGGCGGGCCCCTGCAGGCCCCGACCCCGGGCGCGCCGCAGGTCTTCCGGGTCGACGCCGGCACGGGCGCGACCAGCGCCGTCCCGCAGGCCGTCGCCATGTCGACGTCCGCCTTCGAGCCGGGCACGGCCACCCACGCCGTCCTCGCCCGCGCCGACGTCTTCGCCGACGCCCTGGCCGGCAGCTCGCTCACCCTGGGCCTGGGCCCGCTGCTGTTCAGCGGCTCGTCCGGCGCGCTGCCCCGGGCGACGCGCGAGGAGCTGCTGCGCACCCTGCCGTACGGCAGCACCGTCTACCTGCTCGGCGGCGGCACGGCGCTGCCCGCCTCGCTCGAGACCGAGCTGGCGGCGCTGGGCTTCCGGCCGCAGCGGCTGGCCGGCGCCACGCGCGAGGCCACGGCCGTGGTGATCGCCCGCGAGCTGGCGGCGCGGCGCCGCGCGGCCGGCTTCGCCGACAACGGCGTCGTCCTGCTGGCCACCAGCGGGAACTGGCCCGACGCGGTGGCCGCCGGCTCGCTCGGCGCCTACTACGGCCTGCCGATCCTCGTCACCTCGCCCACGTCGCTGCACCCGGCCACGGCCGACGGCCTGCGCGAGCTGTCACCGACCGGGCTGCTCGTGCTGGGCGGGCCGACCGCGGTCAGCGACCCCGTCTTCGCCGAGGCTGCGGGCTACGCCCGGTCCGAGCCGGGTGACGCGGTCCGCCTCGCCGGTGCGGACCGCTACGGCACCGCGGTGCAGATCGCCACCTTCTTCGAGGACGCCCTCGCCGGCGGCGGCGTCTCGCCGCGCTGCGTCGTCGGCGCGAACGTCGTGCGCGCCGACGGGTGGGCGCACGTGCTGTCCGCCAGCCCGCTGGCCGGGGCGTACGGCTGCGTCGTGGTGCCGTTCGCGGGACCGGCCGGCGACAGCCTGCCGCCGGTCGCGCGGGAGTACGTCCTCGGCTTCGGGATCGACGGGGTGCTGGCCGGCGACGTCGACGTGATGAGCGAGGCGGCCGCGGCCGACCTGCAGGCGCTGCTCCAGCGCTAGGCGTCCGGCGGTGTCCGCAGGTAGATCCGCACCTCGAAGACGTACTCCTCCTGCGGCCGCTCGGTGAGCGTCAGGGCGACGACGCTGACCGGCTGGACGAGCAGCAGCTCGAAGTCGCCGGGGATCGGCCCGTCCACCAGCTCCGGGTCGGGCACCGGGCTGAGCACCACCAGCCGCCTGCCCTGCTCGGCCGCTGCCGCGCTCGCGGCCCGGACGTCCGCGGTGGTGGAGCGCTCGCCGAGCACCGCGACCGGCACGTCGCAGAAGCCCTGCAGCGTCTGCGGGAGCCCGGTGGACAGGGCGTTGCCGCCCAGCAGCAGCAGGGCGTCGTCCGGCTGCAGGGCCGCGCAGGTCCGCTCGACCACGTCGAGCATCGGGACGTACTCGCGCTCGGTCCAGTGCCCCTGCGCGTAGACCAGCGGCGGCGCGAGCAGCGCGACGCCCGACGGCCGCACCCACGGGCAGCCGCCAGCGGCCGCGCACCTGCGGCACCAGCCAGGCCGCGAGCAGCAGCAGCCCGGGGATCGTCACGGGGAGGAACCGGCGGGTGGCCCAGTAGTGCACCGGGATGATGCTCGGCCGCCACAGGTAGAGCGCCGTGCTCGCGCCGAAGAGCAGCACGAACGCCAGCGCCAGCAGCGCGCGCTCCCGCTGCTCGGGCCCGCCCTGCCGGCGCAGGGTCCGCCAGACCAGGACGGCGAAGGCCAGCAGGCCGAGGGCCACGGCGACCGGTCCGAGGTACCACGTCAGCCACTGCAGGCTCAGCTCGTCGTAGGACCGGAGCGGGTCGGACGGTTCGCCGGCCAGCTCCTGCAGCACCCCGACGGAGGTCGGCTGCGACGGCGACAGGTTGCGCCCGGTCTCGACCAGCGGCCGCACCACCCCGGCGTAGAGGCTGAGCAGCACGACCAGCCCGGTGACGCCCGCAGCCAGCGCACGGCCGTGCACGCGGTCCCACAGCGCGAGCGCCCGCCCGCGCAGGGCGAGCGCCGCCAGGCAGGCGACCCCGACCGCGGTGAGGGCGAGCAGGATCAGGTCGAGGTTGTCCGACTGCAGGCTCAGGTAGGTCGGGCTCGCGACGCGCAGGACGACGTAGCCGAGGACCGCGCCCACCGTCACCCCGGCGGCCAGTCCCGCCCCGAGCCGCGCGCGCCCGGCCAGCACCAGCACCGTGACGACCACGGCCAGCGGGATGAGGTAGGCGAAGGCGTCGATGCGGGCCAGGCACGACGTGCCCAGCACCAGCCCGGCGAGCAGCCCCGGCACCGCGCGCCGGGTCCGTACGGCGTCGAACAGCAGCGCCAGGCCGGCGAAGACGAGCAGCTGGGCCGGGAGCTCGCTGAAGGTGTCGCGGCTGAAGTGCATCTGGGGCAGCGACACCGCCAGCGCCGTCATCGCCACGAGCGCCCACTCCGGCCGGCCCGTCAGGCGGCTGCCGAAGGCGAAGACCGCGAGCAGCGCGAAGCCCGAGACGACCGCGTTGGCCCACAGCAGCGCCTGCGTGCCGCCGATCCAGGACGCGACCGCCAGCACCTGGGGCAGCAGGTGCAGGAAGCTCGGTCGTACGACGTCGTCGCCCTCGTAGGAGTCGAAGCCGGCGCCGGCGAAGTTGAGGCTCTCCACCCCGCCGAAGACGGTGTCCTGCTGGGTCTCGAGCCGCAGCGTGCCGGTCTCGGCGAGCAGCTGGCCGGCGACGGCGTAGACGGCCGGGTCGCCGTCCACGAGCAGGTGCTGGCTCTCGAAGCGGGCGTTGAGCCCGGTGCTCAGCGCGGCGACGACGACCGCCAGGACGCTCGTCACCAGCACCCGGCGGGCGACGGCGGCGGCGCGGGGGGCGGACCGCCGCCAGACCAGCTCCAGGGCGGCGAGCAGGGGCAGCCCCAGGCCGAGGACGGGCAGCGGCGTGAACTGCCCGAGCAGCACCAGCGGGGTGCCGACGAGCCCGAGCGCGACCAGACCGAAGGCGGCCAGCCGGGGGAGCGCGTCGACCCACGGCGCGACCAGCGCCTGCTCCGGCGGGGCCACCGGGACCGGGGTCGCGGGCTCGAGCGCGACCGTCGTCCCCATGGGGAGGAGTCTGCCAGTCCTGATCTTGAGCGCGGGTCAGCCGAGAGGCGGCGGCGGGGTCTTGCGCCCGGTGACGTACGCCAGCCGGCTGGCCGCCTTGCGCGCGACGAGCTGGAGCCCGCCGTCGCGCAGGTGGTCGGCGACGATCTCGGCCTCGCGGCGGATCCCGCTCTTCGGCCGGTACAGCCGGGCTGCGCCCTTGGCCATGCGGCGGCGGGCGTAGTCGTCGAGCAGGTCCGGCGCGCGCCGCGGCGAGCGGCAGAACGCCACCAGCGGCGCCAGCACCCGGTCCCAGTGGTACTCCGGCGCGACCTCCCGGACGTTGTCGCGGCAGCGCTGGGCGAAGACCTCGTCGCTCAGCACGCGCTCCAGCGCGTCGGCCAGCCCCTCGACGTCGCCCGGGGCGACCGTCAGGCCCAGCCCGCGCGCGTCGACCAGCGCGGCGAAGACGTCGCCCTGGGTGCAGACCATCGGCAGGCTGGCCCACAGGTAGTCGAGCATCCGCGTGCGGAAGGAGAAGGCGGTCTCGACGTGGTCGAGGTGGTTGCTGACGCCCACGTCGGCGTCGAGCAGGTAGTTGGAGCGGTCGTCGTAGCGGACCCACTCCTCGTTGAAGAAGACGTGCTTGCCGGTCAGCCCGCGCTCCTCGGCGAGCGTGCGGGCTGCGAAGGACATCCGCATCTCCGGCACGTGCGGGTGCGGGTGCTGCATGCCGAGGAAGAACAGCCGGACGTCGTCGCGGCGGTCCTTGAGCAGGTCGACGGCCTGGATCAGGGTCAGCGGGTCGAACCAGTTGTAGATCCCACCGCCCCACAGGATGACCTTGTCGTCCGGGCCGATGCCGGGGACGACGCCCTTGAGCGCCGGGCGGGTGCGCTGCGGCGGCAGCGGGCTGATGCCGAACGGCGCCACGTCGATGAGCGAGCGCAGCGTGACGTCGTCGTCGTACGACACCGTGTTGAGCCGGCCCAGCGCGGCCAGGTGGCCCAGCCAGAAGTCGCGCTGCTTCTCGCTCGCGCAGACCAGGAAGTCGCCGCGCAGGCACTGCTTGTTGGCCTCGGCGACGGCGTTGCCGACGACCAGCCGGCGGGTCTCGGGCGGGTGCTCCTTGGTCTGCTCGAGCTGCTCGAGGTGGAACGGGTCGTACAGGTCGACGATGACGACCTTCTCGCTGCGCTGCAGGAAGGGGTACTCGTCGAGCACGTTGCCCTGGAAGAACAGCACGTCGCACCAGGCGTCGAGCTCACGGGCGCCGGCCTCGTCGGTGACCTTGAGGACCTCGAAGTCGGTGCTCGTGATGAGGCACTCCGACGTCGTGACCAGCCGCACCTCGTGGTCGACGGCCAGCGCCGAGGCGATCTCCCAGGCGCGGATCGCCGGACCGGCCATCTGCGGCTTGAGCGTGTCGGCGGTGGCGACGGCGATGCGCGACCGCACGACCGCAGGGGCGGACTGCGGGGCCGTGGCGCCGGTGGTCACGAGGGCTCCTGGAGGAGTGGGGAGGCGGACCCGATCACCCTAGGGCCCCGGCGCGACGGTCCTGGCAGGTCCCGGGTGGCAGACTGCCGCCGTGCCGAACAGCCCTGCCCCCGCGTCTGCTGCCACGTCCGCCCCCGCCTCGTTGCCGTCCCGGCTGCGCCGCGTCGTCGGCGCGCGCCTGGACGACCTGGCCGTCCGCCGGCTGCGGACCCTCGCGGAGCGGGAGGCGACCGGCCAGCCCGTCCCGCCCTCGCTCGGGCCCGGCGTCGTGGAGGCCTTCGGCGCGGTCGTCGGCCGCGACGACCAGGCGCTCCCGCCCGGCGCCGAGGCGACGGTGCTGGCGGCCTTCGAGCGGCTCTGGGACCGCGACTTCGAGGCCGTCCCGCCGTCCCCGGCGGTGCAGGACATGATCGTGAAGCAGTTCCACCGCCTCTACTACCACTCCTACGAGCGCACCTGGAAGGACACCCGCTACCGCGGGGTGACCATCTGGAAGTGCCCCCTGGACCTGTGGCTGTACCAGGAGCTGCTCGACACGCTGCGGCCCCGGCTGGTCGTCGAGACCGGCACCGCGTTCGGCGGCAGCGCGTACTTCCTCGGCGACCTGTGCGACACGCTCGGGCTCGACGCGCAGATCACCACGATCGACATCGAGGCGCAGCCGGGCCGGCCGGTGCACCCGCGCGTCACCTACGTGACCGCCTCCTCGACCGACCCGCAGGTCGTGGCCGACGTCTACGCCTCCGTGCCGGACGGGGCGCCCACGCTGGTCATCCTGGACAGCGACCACAGCCGCGACCACGTGCTGGCCGAGCTGCGCGCCTACGCCGACCTCGTCAGCGTCGGGTCGTACGTCGTCGTCGAGGACACCAACGTCAACGGCCACCCGGCCTACCCGGAGTTCGGCCCCGGCCCGATGGAGGCCGTCGACGCCTTCCTCGCCGAGGACAGCCGCTTCGAGGTCGACGCCGGCCTGGAGAAGTTCTTCATGACCTTCAACCCCCGCGGCTACCTCAAGAAGGTCCGCGCGTAGGAGCTCAGGCCTCGAAGCTCCAGCGGCCGTCGATGGCGAACACGCCCTCGGCCTCGCGCGGCCGGCCGGAGCCGACGTCGAAGCGCAGCGCCTTGGTGCGGTAGTCGAAGGTGTGCAGGTTGCTGTCGTCGACGATCGCGACGGTCACGTCGTAGGAGCCCTGCACCAGCGGCAGCGAGGCCATCGCGAAGTCGACGTGGCCGGCGCCCTCGATGCGGTCCGGGACGATCGTCTCGCGGCTGTTGACGCCGGTCGCGTGCGTGCCGTCGATGCGGTGGATGCCGAAGCCGAAGACCGGCTTCACGATCGGCCCGTCCGTCGCGTAGTGGAAGCGCAGCGTGGCCGGGGCGCCGGCGCGCACGCGCAGGACGGGGGCGCCGTGCTCGTCGAGCAGCTCGACCTTGTCCACGCGCGCCTGCCCGGTGCCCCAGCGCGAGCCGCCGCCCTCGGCCGCGACGCGCTCGACGTGGGTGTTCTCGACGTACTTCTCGATGAGCAGGCCGGGGACGCCGATCTCCTTCACCACGCCGTGCTCGAGCCAGGCGGCCTCGTCGCACATGGTGCGGACGGTGGACAGCGAGTGGCTGACCACGACGATCGTCTTGCCGGCGTCGCGCAGGTCGGCGAACTTCTCGTCGCACTTGCGCTGGAAGGCCTCGTCGCCGACGGCGAGCACCTCGTCGACGAGCAGCACGTCGGGGTCGACGTTGATCGCGACGGAGAAGCCGAGACGGACGTACATGCCGGAGGAGTAGTTCTTCACCGGGGTGTCGATGAACTGGTCCAGGCCGGCGAAGTCGACGATCTCGTCGAACTTGCGGTCGATCTCCTTGCGCGTCAGCCCCAGGATCGAGCCGTTGAGGTAGACGTTCTCGCGGCCGGACAGCTCCTGGTGGAAGCCGGCGCCGAGCTCGAGCAGCGCGCGAGATCTTGCCGTCGACGGTGATCCGGCCCTCGTCCGGCGTGAGGATCCGCGCCATGCACTTGAGCAGGGTCGACTTGCCCGAGCCGTTCTGGCCGATCAGGCCGAAGACCCCGCCGGTGGGGATCTCGAAGGACACGTCGCGCAGCGCCCAGAAGTCCTCGTAGGTCGCCCGGCCGCCGCGCATCATCGCGGCCTTGAGCGTCTGGTTGCGCTCCTGGTAGAGGCGGAAGCGCTTGCTCACGCCCTCCACGCGCACGGCGGTGCCGCGGTCCTTGCCCGCGCTGCGGGCGGTGCTGACGAGGGCGGTCACGGGGCGTTCACAGCTCCTCGGCGAAGCGGGGCTCGAGCTTCTTGAAGACGTACAGGCCGAACGCGAGCATCGCGAACGAGCAGAAGGTCGCGTAGAGGAACAGCTCCCAGTCCGGCCACTGCAGGAAGAACAGCATCTGGTGGTACATCTCGACGAAGGCCGTCATCGGGTTCAGCTTGTAGAAGGTCAGCAGGCTGATGCCGAGGAACTCGTCGTCCTTGATGTTGTCCAGCAGGGTGATCGGGTAGATCACCGGCGTCGCGTAGAACCACAGCTGCAGGCCGATGCCGACGAAGTGCTGGACGTCCCTGAAGTAGACGTTGAGGGCCGACAGCAGCAGCCCGATCCCGGTGACGAAGACCGACTGCAGCGCGATGACGACCAGGATCAGCGGCAGGAACTGCAGCCAGACGTTGCCGAACAGCAGCAGCGCGACGCCGAGCACGGTCATCTCGATGAGCAGCGAGACGAGCAGCGCGAGGGTGTTGGCGCCGAGCAGGATCTCGCGCGGGAAGTAGACCTTCTTCACCAGGTTGCTGTTCGCGACCAGGGCGCCGATGCCGCCGTTCACGCCGTTGGCCAGGAACGCCCACGGCAGCAGCCCGCAGAGCAGGAACAGCGGGTAGGCGGTGATGCCCTCGAGGTCGGTGTTGCCGACCGGCGCGAGGCGGGCCTGGAAGACCACGCCGAAGACGAAGGTGAACATCACCGCGAGGGCCAGGGGGTTGATCAGCGACCAGGCCCAGCCGAGGGCGGAGCGCTTGTACTTGCCCCTCAGCTCGCGCTGGGTCAGGTTGCCGAGCAGCTCGCGCGAGGCGCGGTACTCGGCGAGCGTGGTCATGCGGGCAGGCCCCTTCGTCGGCCCGCCGAGTGTACGGGGGGCCGTTCGAGGCGCCTGGCCGCCGCGCAGCCGGCCGCCCAGTGGGTAGGGGAGTCGCCGCACGCTCCCCACACGCCCAGGAGGACCCATGACCACGGACCTGACCGGCAAGACGATCGCCTTCCTCGTCGCGAGCGAGGGCATCGAGCAGGTCGAGCTGACCGACCCCTGGAAGGCGGTCCAGGACGCCGGCGGCACGCCGCAGCTGATCAGCCCCGAGGCCGGCCAGGTGCAGGCGTTCGAGCACCTCGACAAGGCCGACGTCTTCCCCGTCGACGTCACCGTCGCCGACGCCGACCCCTCGTCGTACGCCGGGCTCGTGCTCCCCGGCGGCGTCGCCAACCCGGACGCCCTGCGCACCGACCCGGCCGCCGTCGCCTTCGTGAGGGCCTTCTTCGACGCCGGGACGCCGGTCGCGGCGATCTGCCACGCCCCGTGGACGCTGGTCGAGGCCGACGTCGTGCGCGGCCGGCGGGTGACGAGCTGGCCCAGCCTGCAGACCGACCTGCGCAACGCCGGCGCCGAGTGGGTCGACGAGGAGGTCGTCGTCGACACCAGCGGCGGCTCGACCCTGATCACCAGCCGCAAGCCCGACGACCTCAAGGCCTTCGACGAGGCGCTGCTGCAGGCCTTCGCCGGCTCCTAGCCCCGCTGCCCTGCCGGCCGGGCCGGCGCGGTCCCGTGCTGCAGGTGCACGGCACCGACCGACCCGGTCGTCCCGTACGACGGCACGCACGTACGGCGACTGTCGCTCCGCGCGTCGTGTGCCGTCGGTGTCGCGGCACGCAGTGCCTCGTGGTCGGCGGCGGCGCACCTCGGGCGCCGTGCCGGCCGCAGCTGGTCCGCGATCGTCAGGCGCGCGAGCACGCTGGCCGCGGACGAGCGGCACGACGGGGACGCGCGTACGAGCGACGACCGGCCGCGGCTGGGCTTCATGCGCGGGCAGCGCAACGCGTGCGGTTGATCAACGCCGCACTGCGTACGCGGACAGGGCCCTGCTCGCGTACGCAGGACGGCGTTGATCAGGGCGGGGGCGTGGCAGGCTGCCGCGCGTGACCACCGACCTCCGCGAGCAGGTCGCCGCGCCGGCGGAGCCGACGCTGGGACCAGCGGCCCCGGCACGGCGGCTGCGGGGGCTCGACGTGCTGCGCGGGCTGGTCGTCGGCTGGCTGCTCGTCGTGGTCTACACGCCGACGTCCGGGCTGCGGGGCCACGCGGCGTGGTTCGGCTGGGACCACTCGGACGTGTTCTTCCCGATGTTCGTCCTGGTCGCCGGCATGGGGCTCGCCGCGCAGACCCGGCGCGGCGTGCCGTGGGGCCGGCTGCTGCGCCGCTTCGTCGTGCTGATCGCGCTCGGGCTGCTGGTGAACGCCTGGCTGGGCGCCGGTCCCGACCTCTCGCAGCTGCGCTACACCGGCGTCCTGCAGCGCATCGCGCTCGCCGGTCTCGCGGGGGCCGTCGTCGTCGTCGTCCTGCGCCGCCGCTGGTGGGCCGTCGGCCTGGCCGCGCTCGCCGCGGCCCTCGGCTGGGGGCTGGTGCTGAGCGCTGCTGCGGCCGACTGCCCCGAGCGGGCTGCCGTCGCTGGAGGGCTGCGGCACCTTCTACGGCGTCGAGGTCGCGCTGTTCGGCGCCGCCCACACCTACGGCGCCGGCGCGCAGACGCACGACCCGGAGGGGCTGGTCTCGACCCTCGGCGCCCTCGCGACCTTCCTGGCCGGGTACGCCGCTGCCGCGCTGCTGCTGCGACCTGCGGGACCGCAGTGCCGGCCTGCGGTCGGCCGCGCTGCTCGGCGTCGCCGGCGTCTGGGCGCTGGCGTTCCCGGCCTTCCTGCTCCTCCAGCCGGTGGCCAAGCGGATGTGGACGCCCTCGTTCCTGGCCGTGCACGCCGCGGTCGGCATCGCCGTGCTCGGCCTCGCCGTCCTCGTCTTCGACAGCGCGCGCCCCGGCTGGCTCACCCGCGCCCTGGACGTCGTCAGCTGGCCGGTGGTCGCGCTCGGGCGCAACGCGCTGGTGCTGTGGATCGGGGTGTTCGTGCTCGGCAAGGTGCTGTCGAGCACGCCCGCGGGTCCCGACGGCGTCCCGCTGGCCACCTACCTGCTCGAGCAGCGCGGACCCACCGGCTTCTTCCTGCTCACCGCCGGGCGGCTGGCTGGCCGTGGCGAGCGCCATGCACGCCGCCCGCTGGTACGTCCGGCTGTGACGGCCGCGCCTGGGTACCGTGCGCGGCATGCCCGCCTCCGTCGACCCTGAGCGCCTGCCCGAGCCCACCCCCGACCCCGACACCGACGGCGACAGCTCCCCCGGCCACCTGCCCGAGAAGTCGCGCGGACCGGTGACCCTGCGCCGCGGGCAGGTGCAGGCCACCACCACCGACCAGCGGCTGCTCGACAGCCGCGGCCCGTCGGACTGGGTGCACACCGACCCGTGGCGGGTCATGCGCATCCAGTCGGAGTTCGTCGAGGGCTTCGGCCAGCTCGCGGAGATGCCGCGCGCGGTGAGCGTCTTCGGCAGCGCCCGCACCGCCCGGGACCGGCCCGAGTACGCGATGGCCGAGGAGCTCGGCGGCGCGCTCGCCAAGGCCGGCTGGGCGGTCATCACCGGCGGCGGCCCGGGGATCATGGAAGCGGCCAACAAGGGCGCGAGCGAGGCCGGCGGGCTGTCGGTCGGCCTCGGGCATCGAGCTGCCGTTCGAGCAGGGCCTCAACGAGTGGGTCGACCTCGGCATCGACTTCCGCTACTTCTTCGCCCGCAAGACGATGTTCGTGAAGTACGCCCAGGCCTTCGTCATCCTGCCGGGCGGCTTCGGGACGATGGACGAGCTGTTCGAGTCGCTCACGCTCGTCCAGACCCGCAAGGTCAACCAGTTCCCGGTGATCCTCATGGGCTCGGCCTACTGGACCCCGCTGGTCGACTGGCTGCGCGGCACGCTCGCCGAGCAGGGCTACATCAACCGCACCGACCTCGACCTGTTCACGGTGACCGACGACGTCGGCGAGGCCGTGCGACTGGTCGCCGAGGCGTACGAGCGGCGGTCGGACAAGCCGCCGCGTCGCGACCGGCGACGAGCACCTCGGCGACGGCGAGGAGTAGCAGCAGCGCCTACCGTCTGCCCGGTGGCAGCCCTCTGCGTCTACTGCGCGTCCAGCACGGCGATCGACCCGTCGTACGTCGACCTCGCGGCCGAGGTCGGGACGGCGCTGGCCGCGCGCGGCCACTCGCTGGTGTCCGGCGGCGGCGAACCTGTCGATGATGGGCGCGGTGGCCCGGGCGGCACGGGCGGGGGGCGCGCGGACCACGGGCGTCATCCCTCAGGCTCTGCTCGACGTGGAGGTCGGCGACCGCGACGCCGACGAGCTGCTGGTCGTCGACGACATGCGCACCCGCAAGGCGGCTGATGGACGACCGGTCGGACGCCTTCCTCGCGCTGCCCGGCGGCATCGGCACGCTCGAGGAGCTCTTCGAGGTCTGGGTGGCCCGCAGCCTCGGCATGCACGTCAAGCCGGTCGTGGTGCTCGACGTCGACGGGCTGTACGCGCCGCTGCGCGCGCAGGTGGAGCTGATGGCCGAGCGCGGCTTCCTGCGGGAGCCGGCGCGCCGGGCCCTGCAGTGGGCGGGCTCGGTGGAGGAGGCGCTCGACCTCGTCGAGGCCGGGCTGCGCGACCCGGTGCGGCTGCACCCGCTCGCCGAGGAGGTCCTGGAGGCCGAGCCGTAGGCCGGACGCCCCTCCTGCGTGGGAGCATCCGGGCCGTGGTCACGGTCCTCGCCCTGCTCGGCGTCCTCGGCGTGCTGTTCGTCGCGGCGGTGCTCGCCACCCGCGAGGGCGGCGAGCTCGCGCCCGCGCCGCCGGACGTCGCCGACCTGGCGCTGCCGGAGCGACCGCTCGCCCCCGAGGACGTCGCGGCGGTGCGCTTCCCGCTGGCGGCCCGCGGCTACCGGATGGCCGAGGTCGACGTCGCGCTCGAGCGGCTCGCCGAGGAGCTGCGCGACCGCGACCGCCGCATCGCCCTGCTCGAGGCGGCGGCCGAGGGCCACCAGGCGCCCGACCCGGAGGTCGAGCCCGCCGCCGTGCGCCAGGCGACGCCGCAGGACCTCCCGCTGCCGCCGGCGGAGGCGACGGCCCACGACCCCGCTGGCGCGCCGTCCCCCTCGACCGGAGACTGAGCCGATGACCGCCACCCTCGTCCTGACCGTCGACGTCGACGCCCCCGTCGAGCAGACCTGGGCCGGCGCCACCGACTGGGCCGGCCAGGGCGAGTGGATGCTCGGCACCACGGTGCGCCCGACCCGGCAGGGCGGCCAGGGCGTCGGCGGCGGGATCGAGGCCTTCACCGGCGATCGGGCCGGCTCGGCTTCCTCGACACGATGGACATCACGCTGTGGGAGCCGCCGCACCGCTGCCACGTCCTGCACACCGGCCGGCTCGTGCGCGGGACCGGCGCCTTCGAGGTCGAGCCGCGCGGCGAGCGGCAGCTCGCTTCGTCTGGCGCGAGGACCTCGAGCTGCCGCTCGGGCTCGCTCGGCCGGCTCGGCTGGCCGCTGGTCAGGCCGTTCTTCGCCTTCGGCGTGCAGCTGTCGCCTGAAGCGTTCGCCCGCTGGGTCGAGGCCGGCCGCCCCGCCAAGCGCGCCGCCTGACCCCGTACGCCCGCGCCGCGTGATCCACGTGGCGTTCGAGGTGGTGCGGGGCCCGAAGCCCGAGCCTCACGTGGATCACCGGGGTCGACCGCGCCGCCTGAGCTAGCGGCCGGAGAAGACCGGGGGCTGCTTGGCGAGGAACGACCGGACCGCGTCGGCGTGGTCGGTCGGTCCGGCCGGCGCGCGTCTGGCAGCTCGTCCTCCTTCTCCAGCGCCTGCGACCAGCGTCGAGTCCGCGCGCGAAGCGCACCGACTCCTTGATGCAGGCCGTACGCCGCCGTCGGCCCGGCGGCGAGCCGGGTCGGCCAGCTCGAGCGCCGCGGGCAGCACCTGGTCGGGGGCGACGACGGCGTTGAGCAGGCCCATGTCCAGCGCCTGCTCGGTCGTGAACGGCTCGGCGAGCAGCAGCAGCGCCTGCGGCGCGGCCGGCGCCGACCAGCCGCGGCAGCGTCCAGGACAGCCCGGAGTCGGCGGTCAGCCCGATGCCGGCGAACGCGGTCGTGTAGCGGGCGCCGGCGGCGCCGATGCGGAAGTCCAGGCGCAGGCGATGCCCAGGCCCGCTCCCGCCGCCGTGCCGTTGATCGCGGCGATGGTCGGGATCGGCAGCTCGTGCAGCATCGTGACCAGCGGGTTGTAGTGGTCGCGCACGGTCGACAGCGGGCGCCGGGTCGCCGGCCTCGAGCAGCGCGGCGTGCTCGCGCAGGTCCTGGCCGACGCAGAAGGCCCGGCCGGAGCCGGTGAGCACCAGGGCCCGCACCCCGACGTCGTCGCGGACGGCGGTCACGGCCTCGAGCAGCGCCGCCTTGGCCTCGACGGTCGAGGGCGTTCATGCCCTCCGGGCGGTCGAGCGTGATCGTGGCGACGGCGCCGGTGCGCTCGAGCAGGACGAGGTCGGACACGGGAGGGCCTTCCGCTAGGGGGTCCGCCGAGGATGGCACGCCGCCCCCGGTACCCCCGCCGAGCGCGGCTTAGGGGAGACTGTTCCGCACACGCCGCTCCGGTCCCGGGGCGCTGCACTGAGCGACGTTGGAGGTCGGCCATGGCGGCCATGAAGCCCCGGACTGGTGACGGTCCCCTCGAGGTGACCAAGGAGGGCCGCGGCATCGTCATGCGCGTCCCGCTCGAGGGCGGCGGTCGGCTCGTCGTCGAGCTGAACGCCGACGAGGTCAAGGACCTCGCGGACGCGCTCCAGGCCGTGCTCGCCTAGCGTGCCGTCCGCCCGCCGCCGGGCCGCAGCGGCCCGCTTCCCCGCGATCGCCCTGCCCGCCGTCGGGCTCTCCGCCGAGCTGCCCGCCGCAGCCGTCGTGGCGGTGCCGACGCGCACCGTCGACGACGCCGTCGCCCTGGCGGGCTCGCTCCCGCCCTCGGCCGCCGGCGTCGACCTCGACGCCCTGCTCGCGCGCGAGTAGGCCAAGGGCGGCGCCGGCGAGCTCGTGGCCGTGCCCGTCGAGGGACGGCCGCTCGAGCGGGTGCTGCTGGTCGGCGTCGGCGAGGCCGCTCCCGGCCGACCTGCGCAAGGCGGGCGCTGCGCTGGCCCGCCGGGCCAAGGACGACGCCGACCTCGCGGTCGACCTGCGGGGCCTGCCCGTCGACGGCCCCGCGCTGCACGCGCTGGTCGAGGGGCTGCTGCTCGCGTCGTACTCCTTCAGCCGCAAGGCCGAGCCGAAGGCCCGGGCGCTGCAGACGATCACCCTCGTCGGCCCGGTCGACCTGCAGCGCGAGCTCGACGCCGCGCTGGTCGTCGTGCGCGGCGGTCGTGCGCCACGCGCGACCTGGTCAACACCCCCTCGCGGCGAGAAGACGCCGGAGTGGCTGGCCGCCGCGGCCGGCGACCTGCTCACCGGCCTCGACGTCACGCGTCCTCGACGAGCAGCAGCTCGCCAGCCGGGGCTTCGGCGGGATCCTCGGCGTCGGGCAGGGCTCGTCCCGCCCGCCGCGCCTGGTCCAGGCGACCTACGACGGCGGCGGGCCGCACGCGCACGTCGTCCTCGTCGGCAAGGGCATCACGTTCGACACCGGCGGCCTGTAGCCTCAAGCCCAACGCCGGCATGCTCGACATGAAGATCGACATGGGCGGGGCCGCCGCCGTCCTCGGCACGCTGCGCGCCGTGGCCGACCTCGGTGCTCGAGGTCAAGGTGACGGTGCTGGCCGCGATCGCCGAGAACATGCCGTCCGGCACCGCCCAGCGCCCCGGCGACGTCCTCGTGCAGTACGGCGGCCGCACCGTCGAGGTGCTCAACACCGACGCCGAGGGCCGCCTGGTGCTGGCCGACGCGATCGCCTACGCCGACCTCGACCTGGACGCCGACGTCATCGTCGACGTCGCGACCCTGACCGGCGCCATGCCCGTCGCGCTCGGCAAGCGGCACGCGGGGCTGTTCAGCCAGCGACGACGCGCTGGCCGGCCAGCTCGAGGCGGCCTCCGCGGTCTCCGGCGAGCGCGCTGTGGCGGATGCCGCTGGTCGAGGACTACCGGGTCGCGCTCGACTCCCCGATCGCCGACCTGCGCAACATCGGCCAGCCCAAGCTCAAGCTCCAGGGCGGCTCGATCACCGCCGCGCTGTTCCTGCGCGAGTTCACCGGCGGCCGTCCCTGGGCCCACCTCGACATCGCCGGGCCGGCCATGGCCGGCAGCGACGAGGACGAGATCACCAAGGGCGGCACCGGCTACGGCGTCCGGCTGCTCACGGCCTGGCTCGCCGAGCTGGCCCGCACCCCCGCCGCCCGCTCGAGGAGGTCCGCCTGATGCACGGCCTGACCGTCCGCTGGTCGCTCCGCGACACCCCCGCCGGCACGGCCGACCGGCTGCGCGCCTACGTCCGCGAGACCTCCGTGCCGCGCTTCACCGGCATGCCCGGCCTGGTGCAGAAGACCTGGCAGATGACCGAGGGCGGCTTCTTCTCCGGCATCTACGTCTGGTCCACGCCGGAGGCGCGGGCGGCCTTCCTCGAGGCCTTCCGGGCCAACCCCAGCCCGGTGAGCACGCTGGTCGGCAGCGACCCCGAGCTCGTCCAGGAGTGGGAGCTCGTCGGCGTCGCGGTCGGCGCCGACGGCCCGCTCACCCCGTAGCGGACCGCGCGGGCCTCAGCCCGTCAGCGCCGCCGCCAGCAGCCCGGTGCCGACCGGCAGCGCGGCCGCGGTGAAGCGGGTCTGCTCGCGCATCGCCTTGGACAGCTCGCGCTGGGCGACCGTGTCGGCGTCGCGGGCGCTGGAGTCGGCGACCCGGCCGCCGGCGAGCGCGCCGGCGAAGACCACCAGCCCGCCCGGGCGCAGCAGGCGCAGGGCGGCGTCGAGGTAGTCGCCGTTCTCGGCCTTGTTCGCGTCGCAGAACAGCAGGTCGTACGCCCCGTCGCGACAGCCGCGGCAGCACGTCGAGGGCCCGGCCGTGGATGAGCCGGGCCCGGCCGGACGGGATGCCCGCCTCGGCCAGCGAGGCCTTGGCCAGGCGCTGGTGCTCGCTCTCGGCGTCGACCGAGGTCAGCACGCCGTCGGGGCGCATGCCGGACAGCAGCCACAGCGACGAGACGCCGGCGCCGGTGCCGAGCTCGATGACCGACTTGGCGCCCCGGGCGGCGGCCAGCAGCCGCAGGGCCGCGCCGGTGGCGGGGTCGACCGCCGCCGACGCCCACCTCGCCGGCCCGCTGGCGCGCTGCGACCAGCGGCGGCTCCTCCGGCTGCCACCCGGCGACCCACTCCGCGACGACCGCACCCTCCAGCGGGCCTGCGCCCTTGCCCGTCCTGCCTGACTCGATGACGACCTCCGAGGAACGTCGGGCCCGCGTGGCCCGCTGGGCGGGGAGCCTAACGGGGAACGGCGGCGCGCCAGAGGGCGTTCTCCCTCCCAGAGGCCGGCGCACGGCTTCACGCGCGCTTCACGGGAGGACGGGCACCATGTCGGGAGCCGGGCTGCTGTCGCCGCCCGCCGACGCGACCGCCGCTGGAGGTGCGCACCACCCGATGGAGCTCCCCGACGAGCCGTGGACGCCGCCGTCCTGGGACGAGGTCGTCCGCGACCACTCGGCCCGCGTCTACCGGCTCGCCTACCGCCTGACCGGCAACCAGCACGACGCCGAGGACCTCACGCAGGAGGTCTTCGTCCGCGTCTTCCGGTCGCTGTCCAGCTACACGCCCGGCACGTTCGAGGGCTGGCTGCACCGGATCACGACGAACCTGTTCCTGGACCTGGTCCGCCGCAAGGCCCGGATCCGCTTCGACGCGCTGCCCGACGACGCCGAGCGCCTGCCGAGCCGCGACCGCGGGCCCGCGCAGGTCTACGACGACACCCACTTCGACTCCGACGTGCAGGCCGCGCTCGACGCCCTGCCGCCCGACTTCCGCGCCGCCGTCGTGCTGTGCGACCTCGAGGGGCTGTCGTACGAGGAGATCGCCGCGACGCTCGGCATCAAGATCGGCACCGTCCGGAGCCGGATCCACCGCGGCCGGTCCCAGCTGCGGGCCGCGCTCGCCCACCGCGCCCCCGTCCCGGTCGACGAGGCGTCGTGAGCGCCTGCCTCGGCGAGCAGGTCGCCGCGCTCGTCGACGGCGAGCTCGACCACGCCGCGCGCGAGCGGGCCCAGCGCCACCTCGCGCACTGCGCCCCCTGCCGCGCCGAGGTGGACGCCCACCGGCGGCTGAAGTCCCGCCTGCACGACCTGTCCGCCGCCGAGCCGGCGCTGCCCGACGCGCTGACCGCCCGGCTGCTGGCGCTGACGCCGCCCGGCGACTCCCGGCTGCCGTCGCCGCCGCCGCGCGGGACGGTGCGACCGGTCAGCCTGCGCGCCGCCCCCGGCCCCGCCGCGTCGCGTCCCGCCGGCCGTCGCCCGGGGCTGCGCCGCCGTACGGCCGTGGGCTCGGCGCTGGCCGTCCTCGGTGCGGCCCTGGCTCTCGGCGGGCCGCAGAGCGCCGCGACGGTCCCGGTCGACCCGGCCACCGACTCCTTCGTCGTGCAGCACGTCGGCACCACCGCCGAGGTCCCTCGCGTGCTCGAGGCCTCCGTCACCGGCGGAGGCGCCGGGGCCCCCAGGTGAGGCTCCGCCGGCTGCTCGTCGCCGCCGTCGGCACCGGCCTGGTCCTGTCCGTCGCGCCCGCCTCCGCCGCCGTCGACCGGGGTCGGACCGGCCACGACGCCGCGGCCGAGGAGGCCGTGGCCCTGCTCGAGCGCGCGGCGGCCGCTGCCAGGCGGCTGTCCTACAGCGGCACCCAGTACGTCGCCAGCTGGCGGGGCGGTGTCGCCGACAGCGCGCTGGTCGAGCTCGCGCACGACCCCGCCGGCGGCTCGGTGGTCACCGGCGCCGCCGGCGAGCACCCGGAGGCCGCCGGCGCGACCGCCCACCTCGACCTGCGCATGCTGGACCGGCTCGCCGCGACGTACGACCTGTCGGTCAGCGGGCCGGGGCGGTGCACCGGCCGGGAGGCCGCGGTGGTCGAGGCCCGGCGGCGACGGCGGCGGCGTCGCGGGCCGCTTCTGGGTCGACCGCGACAGCGGGATGCTGCTGCGGCGCGAGGTCTTCGACGAGCAGGGCCGGCGGGTGCGCAGCGCGGCCTTCGTCGACCTCGCCGTGCAGGACGCCGTGTCCGGGGCCGTGGCCGCCCGCCCGACGGTGGTGCCGTCGCGGCTGTCCGGGCGCGAGCGGCCGGCCGACGCCCTGCTCCAGCGGCTGCGCGCGGAGGGCTGGCACGTCCCCGAGGAGCTGCCGGACGGCTTCGCGCTGTTCGAGGCCCGCCAGGACGACGAGGTGCTGCACCTGGCCTACACCGACGGGCTGTCGATGCTGTCGCTGTTCGCCCAGGACGGCGGCCTGGGGGCCGGCGAGGTCGACGGCTTCGCCCGCGAGAGCGTCGACGGCGTGCCCGTGTGGGTGCGCCGCACGGCCCCCGAGCGCGTCGTCTGGCAGGGCGGCGGCCAGGTCTGGACCCTGGTCTCGGACGCGCGCGGAGAGCAGCGCGAGGCGGCCGTGACGGCGCTGCCGCACGACGCGCCGCCCGCGGACGGCCTGCGCGCCCGCCTGGCGCGCGGGGCGAGCCGCCTGGCCGGGATGCTGAACCCGTTCGACTGAGGTCGACTGGACCTGACGGGGACTTCACACGCAGCGGGGAAGACTGCCGTGCAGGACCCTCGTCCGCTGCCACCGACCCGGAGGACCCCGTGACCGAGCCCCGCGAGCACGACACCGCTGCTGGTGCGCCCCCGCCCAGCCCGTGGTGGTCGCGGCCGGACGACCAGGGGGGTGCTGGCCAGGCCGAGGACCGCCCGGCTCAGCCGCCGTACGGCAGCCCGCAGGCGCCGCCGACCGTCGAGCACGAGGCGTACGACCCGTGGAGCCGGCCGACGACGCAGGCGAGCTTCCCGTCCGGTGCCCGCGACCTCGGCTGGGGCACCGACACCCTCGGCGGGCCGGTGGACCGGAAGAGCCGCAAGGGCTTCGGAGTGGGCGCGGCGGTCGTCAGCACCGCGCTGGTCGCCGGTCTCGTCGGCGGCGTCGTCGGCGCGCGCACCACGGACGGCGACGACCTGCGCGACCCCGGCGCGAGCCTGGGCAGCGGCGCGAGCACCACCGCGACGGTCGACCGCGCCCCCGACTCGGTGGCCGGCATCGCCGCCCAGGTCATGCAGAGCACGGTCTGCATCGCCGTGCGCGGCGCCGACGGCAACGGCACCGGCTCGGGCGTCATCATCCGCAGCGACGGCTACATCCTCACCAACAACCACGTCG
Organism: uncultured Actinomycetota bacterium; assembly: GCA_963844295.1. Lineage (GTDB taxonomy): Bacteria > Actinomycetota > Actinomycetes > Mycobacteriales > SCTD01 > SCTD01. Next base: position 1,059,296 of record CAWJNR010000002.1, read on the forward strand.
TCGAGTCGGCCGCCGAGGGCGGCCAGATCACCGTCACCCTCGACGCCGTCGAGAGCGAGCTGCCCGCCGACATCGTCGGCCGCGACCCGGTCACCGACCTCGCCGTGCTGCGGGTGCGCACCGACCGGGCGCTGCCTGCCGCGGCCCTCGGCCACTCCGCCGCGCTCGTCGTCGGCGACCCGGTCATCGCGATCGGCTCGCCGCTGGGGCTGTCCGGCACGGTCACGACCGGCATCGTCAGCGCGCTGAACCGCACCGTCGACGTCCCGTCGGAGGGCGGCGCCCGCAACCCGCTGTTCAACGCGATCCAGACCGACGCCGCCATCAACCCGGGCAACTCCGGCGGCGCGCTGGTCAACGCGGCCGGCGAGGTCATCGGCATCAACTCCGCCATCGCCACCCTCGGCGGCGGCGGGCCGTTCGGCGGCGAGCAGACCGGCGGCAGCATCGGCGTCGGCTTCGCGATCCCGATCGACGAGGCCCGCTCGGTCGCCGAGGAGATCATCCGCACCGGCAAGGCGACCCACCCGAGCATCGGCGTCTCGGCGACGACCGTGGCCGGCGAGGACCGCGAGGGCGCGCTGGTGCGCGAGGTCACCCCGCGCGGCGGCGCCCGGGCGGCCGGCCTCGAGCCGGGCGACCTCATCGTCCAGGTCGACGACACCGAGATCGCCAGCGTGGACGAGCTGATCCTGGCCATCCGCAGCAACGCCGTCGGCGAGAGCGTCACGCTCACCTACGTCCGGGACGGGCGCACGCAGACCGCCGACGTGGTGCTGCAGGACCTGGCCCGCTGACGGGCGGACGGGCGCGCCCGCGGGCCGTAGGCTGCTGCTGTGCTGGAGAGCCTGGGGTGGGGCGAGATCGGGGTCCTGCTCGTGCTCGCCCTGTTCGTCTTCGGGCCCGAGCGGCTGCCCGGCATGGCGGCCGAGGCCGGCAAGGGCCTGCGCAAGCTGCGGCTCTACGTCAAGGGCATGACCGACGACCTCAAGACCGAGCTGGGACCCGAGCTCGGCGACGTCGACCTGCGCTCGCTCAACCCCAAGACCTTCGTCGCCAGCAACCTGCTCGCGGACGACGACGACGAGCCCGCCGTCGGGCGGCCGCGGTCGCGCGCCGGAACCCCGCTCCCGCCCGGCGAGCCGGCCCCGTGGGACCCCGACACCACCTGACTCCCGCCTCCGCTCCGGCGGGGCGTACGACCTAGCGGCGCGCGGGGGACAGGCCGAGCGACATGCCGGCCAGGCCGCGGGGCTTGCCGGACAGCGCCTCGGTGACGTCGAGCAGCGCGCGCGAGGCGGTGCAGGTCGGGTCCGACAGCACCAGCGGCTGGCCGCTGTCGCCGCCCTCGCGCAGCCGCACGTCGATCGGGATCTGGCCGAGCAGCGGCACGGGCGCCCCGAGGCGGGTGCTCAGCGAGCTGGCGACCGCCTGCCCGCCGCCGGTGCCGAAGACGTCGATCTTCTCGTCGCAGTGCGGGCACTCGAGGTAGCTCATGTTCTCGACCACGCCGGCGATGCGCTGGTGGGTCTGCAGCGCGATGGAGCCGGCGCGCTCGGCGACCTCCTGGGCGGCCAGCTGCGGGGTCGTGACGACGAGGATCTCGGCGCTGGGCACGAGCTGGGCGACCGAGATCGCCACGTCGCCGGTGCCGGGCGGCAGGTCCATGAGCAGCACGTCGAGGTCGCCCCAGTAGACGTCGGCCAGGAACTGCTGCAGCGCGCGGTGCAGCATCGGCCCGCGCCAGACGACGGGGGTGTTGTCCTTGGTGAACATGCCGATCGAGATGACCTTCACGCCGTGCGCCGAGGGCGGCATGATCATCGACTCGACCTGCGTCGGGCGGTGCGTGACGCCGAGCATGCGCGGGACGCTGAAGCCGTAGATGTCGGCGTCGAGCACCCCGACGTTCAGGCCCTTCTGCGCCATCGCGGCGGCCAGGTTGACCGTCACGCTGGACTTGCCGACGCCGCCCTTGCCGGACGCGACCGCGAAGACCTTGGTGAGCGAGCCCGGCAGCGCGAAGGGGATGTCGCGCACGGGGTTGTCGCCGCGCAGCAGCGTCTGCAGCTCCTGGCGCTGCTCGGTGCTCATGACGTCGAGCTCGACCTCGACCCGGGCGACGCCGGGCAGCGCGCCCACGGCGGTGGTGACGCGCTCGGTGATCGTGTCCTTCATCGGGCAGCCGCTGACGGTCAGGTAGATGCCGACCCGCGCGGTGCCGTCGGGGTCGACGACGGCGGACTTGACCATGCCGAGCTCGGTCACCGGACGGCGGATCTCGGGGTCGATGACCGTCGAGAGGGCAGCCGTCAGCTGCTGGTCGGTGGGCAGGGCAGTGGTCAACTTCGTCCTTCGGGCAGGGCCCGGCAGCGGCGCCGCGGCACCCGCCATCGTACGTCCGCCCTGGTCAGCCACCCTGCCCGCCGAGGGCACGGACCCGGCGGGCGGCGCGTTGGACGATCATCGCGGACGCGGCCGCTGCGTCCTCACGAGGCAAGGGGGGACCGGCGTGGACCTGACCAGAGCGCGGGGGCCGCTGATCGCGCTGGCCGGCACCGCGGGGACGCTCGTGGTGCTGCAGCTCGCGGGCGCGGACCTGACGACCCTCGTGCCGCGCAGCCCGCTCGGGCTGGCAGTCGCCGCCGGCATCGCCGCCGCGGTGGTCGGGTGGTCGGCCCTCGCCCGGCGCGTCGTCGCGCACCGGGTCCTACGGGGAGCGGTCATCGCCGTGCCCGTGCTGCTCCTGTCGGCCTGGCTGGTGGTGCCGCTGCTCCAGGACCGCGCCGTCGAGGAGGACCTGCTCAGCCTGGTCCCGGCGCCTGCCGCCGCGGACGCCTCCCCGGGACCCTCCGGAGCCGCTCGGGCGACGGTCGCCCCGGCCGAGCCCCAGGTGCGGACGCTCGGCAGCGGCGCGCTGCGCGGCCTGGACGGGCACGAGGCGACCGGGACGGCGTCCGTGCTCGAAGCTGCCGGCGCGGTGTTCGTCCGGGTGGCCGACCTGGACTCCACCCGGTCGCCCGACGTCCGGGTGTGGCTGGTGCCGGCCGGCCAGGTGGCCCCCTCCGCGGGCGGCGTCGACCTGGGAGGGCTCAAGGGCAACGTCGGCAGCGCGAACTACGCCGTGCCGCCGGGCACCGACGTCGGGCAGTACGGCACGGTCCTGCTGTGGTGCCGGGCCTTCTCGACCCCGATCGGCGCGGCCGACCTCGCCTGAGCCTCAGCCCAGGGCGGCGATGGCCTCGGCGGTGGCGAGGGTGCGGCGGGCGTTGTCGCACGTGCAGGTTCTCGATCATCCGGCCGTCGACGGTGACGACGCCCTTGCCCTCGCGCTCGGCCTCCTCGAAGGCCTCGATCACGCGCCGGGCGTGCGCGACCTCGTCCTCCGACGGCGCCCAGACGCGGTTGGCGACCTCGACCTGCGTCGGGTGCACGAGCGTCTTGCCGTCGAAGCCCATCTCGGCGCCCTGCACGCACTCGGCCTCGAAGCCCTCGAGGTCCTTGACGTCGTTGTAGACGCCGTCGAGCACGAGGATCCCGGCCTCGCGCGCGGCGAGCAGCGCGGTGGCCAGGTGCGGCACGAGCGGCGCGCGGCCGGGCACGAGCGACGGCGCGCAGCTCCTTGGCCAGGTCGTTGGTGCCCATCACGAAGACGTCGACCTGCGGGTGCGCGGCGATGTCCCGTGCGGCGAAGACGCCGGCGGGGGTCTCGACCATCGCCCAGATGCGGGTGTCGGGACCGACGACGGCGGCGATCCGGTCGACGTGCTCCCGGCCGCTCACCTTCGGCACGACGACGGCGTCCGGACCCGCGGCAGCGGCGGCGCGCAGGTCGGCCTCGCCCCAGGGGGTGTCGAGCCCGTTGCAGCGGATCGTCAGGGTCTTCTCGCCGTACTCGCCCGACTGCACGGCCGCGCAGGCCTGCTCGCGGGCGTCCTCCTTCGCGTCGGGCGCGACGGCGTCCTCGAGGTCGAAGATGATCGCGTCGGCGGGGAGGGTCTTGGCCTTCTCCAGCGCCCGGGCGTTGGAGGACGGCATGTAGAGGACGGACCGCAGGACGCTCACAGGCCGTACGCCGCCTTCAGCTCGGGGTCGCGCGCGGCGAGGTCCTGCGCGAGCTGCAGGACGACCTGGCACTGCTTGTAGGTCGCGTCGTCCTGCATCTTGCCGTCGATCATGACCGCGCCGGCGCCGCCCTCGGGCATCTCCTCGACGACCTTCTCGAGCCCACTGCACGTCGGCGACCTCGGGGGAGAAGACCCGCTTGGCGATGTCGACCTGCACCGGGTGCAGCGTCCAGGTGCCGACGCAGCCCAGCAGGTAGGCGTTGCGGAACTGGTCCTCGCAGGCGACGACGTCCTTGATGTCGCCGAACGGGCCGTAGTACGGGTAGATGCCGGCCTGCACGCACGCGTCGACCATGCGGGCGACGGTGTAGTGCCACAGGTCCTGCTGGTAGGTCGCGCGCTCGGCCTGGACCGCGTCGGGGCCGGTCGGGTCCTGCCGGACCAGGTAGCCCGGGTGGCCGCCGCCGACGCGGGTGGTCTTCATCCGGCGGTCGGCGGCGAGGTCGGCCGGGCCGAGCGAGATGCCCTGCATGCGCGGCGAGGCCTGCGCGATCTCCTCGACCCGGGCCATGCCGGCCGCGGTCTCGAGGATGGCGTGCACCTGCAGCGGGCGGGTCACGCCGCCCTTGGCCTCGAGCTGGGCGAGCAGCCGGTCGACGTAGTGGATGTCCTCGGGCCCCTCGACCTTCGGCACCATGATCACGTCGAGCTTGTCGCCGACCTCGGTGACCAGCGTCGTGAGGTCGTCGAGGACCCAGGGCGAGTCGAGCGAGTTGATCCGGGTCCAGAGCTGGGTGTCGCCCAGGTCGACGGTCTTCGCGACCTCGACCAGCCCGGCGCGGGCGGCCTCCTTGTTGGACGCCTGCACGGCGTCCTCGAGGTTGCCGAGCAGCACGTCGACCTTCGGCGCGAGGTCCGGGACCTTCGCGACCATCTTGGGGTTCGACGGGTCGAAGAAGTGGATCATCCTCGAGGGGCGCCACGGGATCTCGCGGAGCGGCTCGGGAGCACCGACGGCCAGGGGGCGGAAGAAGTCCTTGGGGGAGCGCACCCGTCGAAGGTAGTGAAGCGACCGCACGGTCGTGCCACGCAGGTCCCCCGCGACCCGTGCGCGTGCAACTAGGCTCGTCCCATGTCCGTGTCGGAGGGCCTGACCAGCACCGAGCTGACGGCCTGGCGCACCTTCCTGCGGGCGCACGCCACGGTCACCCGCCGGCTCGAGGCCGAGCTGATCGCCGAGCACGACCTGCCGCTGGCGTCCTACGACGTGCTGGTGCAGCTGTCGGAGGCGCCGGACCGCCGGCTGCGGATGACCGAGCTGGCCGACCGGGTGCTGCTGTCGCGGTCCGGGCTCACCCGCCTGGCCGACCGGCTCGAGCGCGACGGGCTGATCAGCCGCCAGGCCTGCCCCAGCGACGCGCGCGGCACCCTCGCCGTCCTCACCGACGCCGGCCTCGCCCGGCTCGAGCAGGCCTGGCCGACCCACCGGCGGGGCGTCGCCGAGCACGTCACCGGCCGCCTCACCCCCGACGAGGTGGCCACCCTCGGCGCACTGCTCGGCAAGCTCGTCGGCGACGGGGCACTGCCCGACGACGTCTGCGACGGCCGGCGCTGACCGCAGCGCTCCCCCCGCCGGACGTCCCGACCGACTCCCAGCGCCGCGCGGTCCTGCGCGACGCGCTCGGCATCGGCGTGGCGGTCGGGGCGTACGGGCTGTCGTTCGGCGCGGCGGCCGTCACCGCCGGGCTGAGCACGCTGCAGGCCTGCGCGCTGTCGCTGCTGGTGTTCACCGGCGCGTCGCAGTTCGCGCTCGTCGGCGTCCTCGGCGCGGGCGGCTGCGGCCGTCGCCGCCGTGGCCTGCGCGCTGCTGCTCGGCTCCCGCAACACGCTGTACGCCGTCCGGCTCTCGACGCTGCTGCCGCAGACGGGGTGCGCGCCGCCTGGTGGCCGCGCAGCTGACCATCGACGAGTCGACCGGCATGGCGACGGCCGCGCCGCGCGGCCTGGCCGCGACCGGCTTCTGGGCCACCGGGCTGAGCGTCTACGTCCTGTGGAACCTCGCCACGCTGCTGGGCGCGGTCGGCGCCGCCCGGCTCGGCGATCCCGGCGTGCTCGGTCTCGACGCCGCGGTGCCGGCGGCCTTCCTCGCGCTGCTGTGGCCGCAGCTGCGCGACCGCGGCCTGGTCGGCGTCGCCGTGGCGGGCGGGCTGATCGCGCTGGTCGCCGTGCCGCTGACCCCGCCGGGGGTGCCGGTGCTGCTGGCCGGGCTGGCCGTCGTGCCGCTGCTGGTCGGGCGGCGGTCGTGATCTGGGCGGCGGTGCTCGCGGCGAGCGCGGGCTGCTACGCGCTCAAGCTGGCCGGCTGGTCGGTGCCGCCGCGCTGGCTCGCGCGGCGAGCGGCTGCAGCGGGCGGCGCTGCTCCTGCCGGTGGCGCTGCTGGCCGCGCTGGTCGTCGTGCAGGCGTTCGCCGGCGACCGCGCGCTCGTGCTGGACGCGCGCGCCGCGGGGCTGGCCGTGGCCGTCGTGCTGCTGGTGCTGCGGGCGCCGTTCCTGGTGGTCGTCGTCGGTGCGGCCGTGACCGCCGCGGTGCTGCGAGCGCTGTAGCGGAGCGGCTAGACCGGGGCCCGGTCGTGCACCAGCGCGAGCATCCGCTCCTCGAGCAGCTGGGGCTCCACCGGCTTGGCGAGGTAGTCGTCGGCCCCGGCCCGGCGCGCCTCCCGCTCGACCTCGTCGGAGTAGTCGCCGGTGAACAGCAGCACCGGCAGGTTGAGCGTGCGCGGGGTCGCTGCGGAGCAGGCGGAGGAGCTCCACCCGGTCAGGTCGGGCAGGCCGTGGTCGACGACCACGGCGTCGAAGTCGCTCCCGCTCACCAGGGCCAGCCCTGACTCGGCGTCGTGCGCGCTCACCACCTCGAAGCTCCCGGTCATGGCGCTCTCGACGAACGCGCAGACCGAGGGGTCGTCGTCGACCACGAGCAGCCGCGGCAGCCGCTCGCCCGCCGGCGGCGGCACGGGAACGCTGTCGCGGCCGTCGACCGGGTGCGGCACCACGGGCAGGTCGTCCACTCGGCGTCGAGCGAGCTGTCGCAGCAGCCGCAGCGGTCGCGGCCGAGCGGGGGTGCCGTCGAAGGGGCAGCAGAGCATGTCGTCGGCCAGCGCCCGCGAGCAGGACGGGCAGCGCGTGCCCGCTGACCGTGTCGACGTGGGTGGCGCGCAGCACCTCCTCGTACGTCGTCTCGCCGCGGTGCGCGGCGGCCAGCGCGGAGGCGCGCAGCGTCATCATCCCGTGGGCGCGGGCGGCGGCGCCGATGGCGGCCTCGGTCGGGCGTGGCCAGCAGCACCTGCGCGGAGCTGGGCGGTGATCGGCAGCACCTCGAAGACGCCGGTGCGCCCGCGGTAGCCGGTGCCGCGCGCAGTCCGAGCAGCCCTTGCCGCGCCTCGGCGTCGCGTCGCGCAGGTCCGCGCTCGGTGAGCCCGAGCAGCGCCAGGGTGCGGGGGGACGGGTACGTACGGCGCGGCGCAGGCCTCGCACGGCCTGCGGACCAGCCGCTGGGCGACCACCAGCGACAGCGACGAGGCGACGAGGAACGGCTCGACGCCCATGTCGACCAGGCGGGTGACGGCGGCGACGGCGTCGTTGGTGTGCAGGGTCGTGAGCACCAGGTGGCCGGTGAGCGAGGCCTTGCAGCGCCAGCTCGGCGGTCTCCGCGTCGCGGACCTCGCCGACGAGGACGATGTCGGGGTCCTGGCGCAGGACGCTGCGCAGGCCGCGGGCGAAGGTCAGGCCGGAGCGCTCGTGCACCTGCACCTGCGTGATGCCGGCGACCTGCACCTCGACCGGGTCCTCGAGGGTGACGATGTTGCGGTCGGGGGTGCTGACCTGCTGGATCCCGGCGTACAGGGTGTTGGTCTTGCCGGAGCCGGTCGGGCCGGTGATGAGGACCAGGCCCTGCGCCTGCACCAGCGCGGCGTTGACGAGCTCGAGCTGCGCGGGGGTCAGGCCGGTGCGGTCCAGCCGCGGGACGTCGTCGGCCGGCGGCAGCAGGCGGATGACGACCTTCTCGCCGTGCAGCGTCGGCAGGGTCGAGATGCGCGCCTCGACCGTCAGGCCGTCGACGGTGAGCTTGGCGCGGCCGTCCTGCGGGCGGCGCCGCTCGGCGATGTCGAGCCCGGAGACGATCTTGATGCGGCTGACGGTGGCGGCGGTGGCGTTGCGCGGCACGGTCATGACGTCGCGGAGCAGCCCGTCGACGCGGTAGCGGATGCGCAGCTCGCCGGCCTGCGGCTCGACGTGGACGTCGGTGGCGCGGGCGCGCACGGCGTCGGCGAGCACGACGTCGACCAGCCGGACGATCGGCGCGGCCTCGACGCCCTGGATCGAGAAGTCCTCGACCTCCTGCTCGGCGCTGTCCATGCCCTCGAACAGGGTGTGGACGTCGGAGGAGTCCTCCGACAGCGACCAGGAGCGGGCGAGGTGGTCGCGCACCTGGCTGTCGGTGGCGACGAGCACGACGAGCTCGGCGGCGCCGGTGTAGAGCTTGACGTCGTCGAGCGCCATGACGTTGGTCGGGTCGGCGGTGGCGACGGTGAGCCGGGCGCCCCCGCGCTCGCTGGACAGCACCAGCACGCCGGTGCGCTCGGCGACCGCGCGCGGCAGCAGCCGCACCGCCTCGGGCTGGGCCATCGTGCGGCCGAGGTCGACCAGCGGCAGGGCCAGCGCCTCGGCGAGGGCCTGCGCGACCTCCTTCTCGGTGGCGAGCCCGAGGTCGATGACGACCGCGCCGAGCCGCTTGCGGGGCTTGTCCGGCAGGGGTGGCGGCCTGCGCGGTGAGCGCGGTGCGCAGCTGGTCCTCGTCCAGCAGGCCCTGCTCGACCAGCACCTCGCCGATGCGCCGGCGCCGGTTCGACGCGGCCGGGGCGGTCGGCGGGTCGTCGTCGCGCCCGTCGTCGACGACGTCGGCCGTGGGGGGCGAGGTCATGGTCACGCGCAGTGCATCGGCCGGGAGGGGCCGGGGGTGTAGGCCCGGCCGGGGAGCTCTTGCCCGGGCTCAGTCGCCGTCGTGCTGGCCGACGAACGGCTCGCCGAGGTCCTGCCGCTCCTCGGCGGCGCCCTCGTTCGCCTTCTCGGCGGCCCGGCGCTTCTTGCGCTCGGCCCGCCGCTCGCGGTCCTCGCGCTCGGCCCGGCGGGCCAGCTCGGCCGTCGACGTCCTGCGCCCGGGACCGCGCTGCTGGTGCGCGCGACGACCTCCTCGGTGACCTCGCGCAGCTGGTCGCGCAGGAAGTCGCGGGTGGCCACCTCGCCGAGCGCCTGGCGCAGGCTGGCGACCTCGCGGCTGAGGTACTCGACGTCGGCCTGCAGCCGCTCGCTGGTCGCGCGGTCCTCGTCCAGGCTGATCCGGTCGCGGTCGGCCTGCCGGTTCTGCGCGAGCAGGATCAGCGGCGCGGCGTACGACGCCTGCAGCGACAGCAGCAGCGTCAGGAAGGTGAAGGTGTAGGGGTCGAAGGCGAACGGCGAGACGTTGATCCCGATCCACACGACGATGAACACCGTCATGTAGACGAGGAAGCGCGCGGTCCCGAGGAAGCGCGCGATCCGCTCCGACACCCGGCCGAAGGCGTCCGGGTCGTAGTGCGGCGCGGCGCGTGCCGCGCTGCTCCAGCGGCGTGTCGAGGCGCACCCGCCGCGGGCGTGCGCTCAGCCAGCCGGCCTCCGCCCGCCCCGCTCCGCGAGTCGCGCCAGCCCTGCGGCAGCACGTGGTCGAGGACGTCGTCGACGGTCACCGCGCCGAGCAGCCGCTGCTCGGAGTCGACGACCGGCACGGCGACCAGGTTGTACGACGCGAGGTGCCGGGTGACGTCGGCCAGCGGGCAGTCCGGGCCGAGCGGGTCGATGTCGGTGTCGACGACGGCGCTGATCAGCGAGGACGGCGGCTCGCGCAGCATCCGCTGGAAGTGCGCGGTGCCGAGGTAGCGGCCGGTCGGGCGTCTCGTACGGCGGGCGCACGACGTAGACCTGCGCGGCCAGCGCGGGGGACAGGTCGGCGTTGCGGATCCGCGCCAGCGCCTCGGCGACCGTGGCGTTGGGCGGCAGGATGACCGGCTCCGGCGTCATCAGCCCGCCGGCCGTGTCGTCGCTGTAGGCGAGCAGCGAGCGGACCGGACCGGCCTCGTCGGGCTCCATCAGCTCGAGCAGCCGCTCGGCCTCCGCGGCCGGCAGCTCGCCGAGCAGGTCGGCGGCGTCGTCGGGCGCCATCGCCTCGAGCACGTCGGCGGCGCGCTCGTCCTCCAGCCCGCCGAGCAGCTCGACCTGCTCGTCCTCGCTCATCTCCTCGAGGACGTCGGCCAGCCGCTCGTCGTCGAGCGCGGCGGCGATCTCGGCGCGGCGCTTGCCGGACAGGTCGTGCATGACGCCGGCGAGGTCGGCCGGGCGGAGCTTCTCGAAGACGGCGAGCAGGTTGGCGGCGCCCTGGCCGTCCTCGGGCAGCGAGAAGCCGCTGACCTCGTCCCACGCCACCTGCAGCACCTCGCCGCGGCGGCGGCCGCGCAGCCCGGCGCCGCGGCCCTTGCGGACGGCGACGCGGGTGAGCAGCCAGTCGCGGTGCGCGGTCTGCTCCATGGCGATGTCGAGCGACGGTGACCTGCTCGCCGGCTCGCGAGCAGCGTGACGCGGCGGTCGAGCAGCTCGGCCAGCACGAGCGTCTCGCCGGGGCGCTTGTCGAAGCGGCGCAGGCTGACCGTGCCGGTGGTGAGCACGACGGCCTCGGGGTCGATCGCGGTGACCCGGCCGATCGGCACGAAGATCCGGCGGCGGGCCTGGATCTCGACCGCCAGGCCGAGCACGCGCGGGCGCGTCGCGGCCGATGCGCAGCGCGACGACGACGTCGCGGACCCGGCCGACCTGGTCGCCGTTGGGGTCGAAGACGGGCAGCCCGGCGACGCGTGCGACGAAGACGCGGGTGCCGGTGCTCATGGGCGCGGAGGCTACCGCCGGGATCTGCGTCCTGCGCGCGCCGCGCAGGGGTGGCCGCTGCGCAGGACGCACGCTGCTGCGGCACGATGCCGGGGACCGAACGCCGTTCCAGGGAGACCCCGTGACCGTCCTCGACCGCTTCCGCCTCGACGACAAGGTCGTCGTCGTCACCGGTGCCTCCTCCGGGCTGGGGGTCGCCTTCGCGCAGGCCTTCGCCGAGGCCGGCGCCGACCTCGTGCTCGGCGCCCGCCGGGTCGACCGGCTGCCCGAGACCGGCAAGCTGGTCGAGGCCGCCGGCCGCCGCTACGCCTACGAGCAGACCGACGTCACCGACCCCGAGCAGTGCACCGCGCTGGTGCAGAAGGCGGTCGACGAGTTCGGCCGGGTCGACGTGCTGGTCAACAACGCCGGGCTCGGCTGGGCCAAGCCGGCCACCCGCGAGACGCCCGCGGAGTTCCTGCGGGTCATCGACGTCAACCTCAACGGCGCCTACTGGATGGCGCAGGCGTTCGGCCGCGCCGCCAAGGACGGCGGCTCGATCATCAACATCTCCAGCGTGCTCGGCCTCCACCCGGGCGCGCTGCCCGCAGGCGGCCTACGCCGCCTCGAAGGCCGGGCTCATCGGCCTGACCCGCGACCTCGCCGCGCAGTGGACCGGCCGCAAGGGCATCCGCGTCAACGCCATCGCGCCGGGCTACTTCCCGACCGAGATGACCGACGAGATGGACGCCGTCGGAGGCGGAGTTCGTCAAGGCGATCACCCCCGCCGGCCGGCTCGGCGACCCGGCCGAGCTCGCCGCCGTCGGCGTCTTCCTCGCCAGCGACGCCGCGTCGTACGTCACCGGCATCACGCTGCCGGTCGACGGCGGCATGACGATGCCGTAGCCGCGGCGACTCCGGTGCCCTCGAGTACGAGGTCGTCGACGTCTTCACCGACACGCGCCTTCGCCGGCAACCCGCTCGCGGTCGTGCTCGGCGCCGACGACCTGCCGACCAGCGCCGCTGCAGGCGATCGCGCGCGAGTTCAACCTGTCCGAGACGGCGTTCCCGATGGCCGCCGACGACGGCGCCGACTACCGGCTGCGGATCTTCACGCCGGAGGTCGAGCTGCCCTTCGCCGGCCACCCGTCGGTCGGCGCCGCCTGGGTGCTGGCGCGGCGCGGCGAGCTGGCGCCGGGCCGGTCGTGCAGTCCTGCGGCGCCGGCCTGCTCGCGCTCGAGGTCGCGCCCGACGGCGGACCGGTGACGCTCACCGGCGGCACGCCGACCGTGCGGCGAGCCGCGCGACCCGGCGCCGCTGCTGCGCGCGGTCGGGCTGTCGCGCGCAGCGACCTCATCGGCGTCGAGCCGCGGCGCTGCGGGACCGGTCTGGAGTGGCACTTCCTGCTGGTGCGCGCCGGCGCCGTCGCCCGCTGCCGCGCCCGACCCGGCGCGCGCTGCGCGCGCTCGGCGGCGCCGGGGTGTCGGTCTTCGCCTGGGACGGCGAGTCCGCGCACGCGCGGGTCTTCGCCGGCGGCGTCGGCGTCGACGGAGGACCCGGCGACCGGCTCGGCCGCGCTCGGGCTCGGCGTCTACCTGGTCGCGACCGGCCTGCTGCCCGACGGCGGGCCTACGTCGTGCACCAGGGCGTCGAGATGGGTCGGCCCGTCGCGGCTGGACTGCGCGGTCGTCGCGTCCGGCGGCGCGGCGGCGGCGTGACCGTCACCGGCTCGGTCGTCCCGGTCGCCGCCGGCCGCATCCGGGTCCCGCCCCCCACCTGACCCGCCCGCACCACCGGTGATCAACGCCGGGTCGCGTACGCGCAGCGGCACCCCACGGCGTACGCGACGCGGCGTTGATCAACCGGTCGGGCGCAGGCGGAGGACGGCGCACTCGGCCGCCCAGCGGTCGACCGTGCCGGCGGGGGCGTTGAGGCGCTCGACGGCGAGCAGCGGGACGACCTCGTCCCAGGCCGGCGTGCCCGGCTCGACCGCCTCGACGGCGGCGTCCCACGCGACGACCACCCCGGCCTGCGACGCCTTGCGACCGCACGACGACCACGGCGGCCTCGCCCGGCGCGACCGGCAGCGCCTGCTCGGGCCCGCCGCCGACGACGTACGGCGCGCCGTCGTGCCACAGGTGCCAGACGCAGCGCGGGCGGCTCGCCGGCACGGCCGAGCCAGACCGCGCCGGAGCGGCGGGTGGCCTCGGCGATCAGCGTGGGCGACGGCACGCCGGTCACCCTGCCACCCCGGACGGGCCGCACGGCAGACTCGGCCGGTGACCGCGCCCGCGCAAGACGCTCGCCGACGCCCCCGGCGACGGCCGTCCGCAGGGCAGCGACGCCGTGCTGCTGTGCGTCGCGCTGGTCGCCGTCAGCACCTCCGGCCCGCTCATCGCCGCGACGGCGGCGCCGGCCCTGGCGATCGCCTTCTGGCGCAACGCCATGGCGTCCGGGGTGCTGCTGCCGGTCGCGCTGCTGCGCTGCCGCGCCGAGCTGCGCGGCGCTGGACCGGCGCGAGCTGCGGCTGGCCGGCGCTCGCCGGGCTGCTGCTCGCGCTGCACTTCGCGACCTGGATCCCGTCGCTGAGCTACACCACGGTGGCGTCGCGCGACGGCGCTGGTCGCGACCCAGCCGGTCTGGGCGGCGCTGCATCTCGGGGCTGCGCGGGCGCGCCGGTCGGCCGCCGGGTCTGGATCGGCATCGGCGTCGCGATGGCCGGCGCGCTGCTGCTCACCGGCGTCGACCTGCAGGTGAGCGGCGAGGCGCTGCTCGGCGACCTGCTCGCGCTGGCCGGCGGGGCGTTCGCCGCGGCGTACATGGTGGCCGGCAGCGAGGTGCGGCGCAGCGTCTCGACGACCACCTACACGCTGCTCTGCTACTCGGCGACCGCGCTGCTGCTGCTCGTCGTCTGCGTCGTCGGGCGGCAGGCGCTCGCCGGCTACGACGCCGAGGACTGGCTGAAGCTCGTCGGCCCTCACCGCCGGCGCGCAGCTGCTCGGCCACTCGCTGTTCAACCCGGTCCTGCGCTCGATCAGCGCCGACCGTCGTCAGCCTGGCCGCTGCTGCTCGAGATCCCCGGCGCGGCGCTCATCGCCGCGGTCTTCCTCGGCCAGACGCCGCCGCTGCTGGCGCTGCCCGCGGCGGTGCTGCTGCTCGCCGGGCTGGCGCTGGTCATCCGCGCGCGGCAGCCGCGGCACCCAGCCCAGCGTGCCGGTCGAGTGACGCCCGAGGAGCTGCGCGACCGCGCTGGTCGTCGTCGGCCGAGGCGGTGCGCGACGACGTCCTCGCGGCCTGCCGCGCGCAGACGGTCGAGCAGCTGTCGGCGTACGACGACAGCGGCGCCGGCGACACCGCCTTCGCCGTCGACCGCGTGTCGGAGGAGCGGCTGCGTCGAGCTGGTCGCCGACCTGCCGGTGCGCCTGGTCGCCGAGGGCGTCGCCGGACGCACGAGGCCGACGCGGAGTGGACGCTGCTCGCCGACCCGCTCGACGGCACCCGCCCGCTGGCCCACCAGAAGCGCTCCGCCTGGGTGCTGCTCGGCGCGACCCGCGGCCGCACCCTCGGCGACCTCGAGGTCTCCGTCGCGGTCGAGGTGCCGACCGTCAAGGCCGGCTGGGCCGACGTGCTGTCGGCGGTCCGCGGCGCCGGCGCCCGCGGCGAGCGGGTCGACCTGCGGGACGGGTCCCGCGCGCCGCCCTGCCGGTCGCGCCCAGCCGGGCGACCGGCCTCGAGCAGGGCTACGGCGGGGTCGCGCGCTACTTCCCCGGCGCCCGGGCGGAGCTCGCCGCGATCGACGACGCCGTGCACCGGCGCGTGCTGGGGCCGGCCCGCCCCGGCAAGGCGCAGGCCTTCGAGGACCAGTACTGCACCGGCGGCACCCTCGTCGAGCTCGCCGTCGGCCACGACCGGTGGGCCGCCGACCTGCGCCCGCTGCTCGGCGACGCGCGCCGGCATCTGCGCCCACCCGTACGACCTGGCCGGCTGGCTGGTCGCCGCCGAGGCGGGCGTGCACGTCGTACGACCGGACGGCGGGCCGCTGGACGCGCCGCTGGACCTGACCAGCGACGTGGCCTGGGCGGCGTACGCCAACGACGCGGTCCGGGCGCTCGTCGAGCCGGCGCTGCAGGCCGAGCTGCGCGAGCGCGGGTTGCTGCCCGGGGTGCCTCCCGCACCCGGGTGCGGGACAGTGGCGCCGTGACCGCCGCCCCCACCCAGCTCCAGGCGGTCCGCGGCCGCGGGCGGCTGCGCGGGCGGGCCCTGCTCTGGGTCCGGCGTTCGTCGCGGCCATCGCGTACGTCGACCCGGGCAACTTCGCCACGAACGTCTCGGCCGGCGCGGAGTTCGGCTACCGGCTGGCCTGGGTGATCGTGCTGGCCAACCTCATGGCGATGCTCATCCAGTCGCTGTCCGGGCAAGGTCGGCCTCGCGACCGGCCGCAACCTGCCGGAGCTGTGCCGGGAGCACTTCCCGCGGCCGGTCACCCGCGGGCTGTGGGTGCAGGCCGAGCTGGTCGCGATGGCCACCGACCTCGCCGAGGTCATCGGCGGCGCGATCGCGCTCCACCTGCTCTTCGGCCTGCCGCTGCTCACCGGCGGGCTGATCACCGCCGTGGTCGCCTTCGCGCTGCTGGGCCTGCAGGGCAGGGCTACCGGCCGTTCGAGCTGGCGATCGCGGGGCTGCTCGCGGTCATCGCGCTCGGCTTCGTCTTCAGCACCGCCGTCACCGGGCGTGGACGGCGGCGAGGTCGCCGGCGGCCTGGTGCCGACGTTCGCCGGCGTGGACAGCGTGCTGCTCGCGACCGGCATCCTCGGCGCGACCGTCATGCCGCACGTCATCTACCTGCACAGCGCGCTCACCCAGGACCGGATCGTCCCGGTCGACGCCCGGCGAGCGGCAGTCGCTGCTGCAGGGCGCAGCGCGTCGACGTGGTCGTCGCGATGGGGCTCGCCGGGCTGGTCAACCTCTCCATGCTGGTGCTGGCCGCCCAGCTCTTCTTCGGCGAGACCGGTGACCGGCGTCGACACCCTCGAGGGCGCCCACGCCGCCCTCGAGCGCATCGCCGGTGCGCCGGTCGCGTTCGCCTTCGCGGTCGCGCTGCTCGCCTCCGGCTTCGCCTCCAGCGGCGTCGGGACCTACGCCGGGCAGGTCGTCATGCGGGCTTCCTGCAGCGGCAGATCCCGCTGCTGCTGCGCCGCGCGATCACGATGGCGCCGGCGCTGGTCGTGCTGGCGTCGGGGTCGACCCGACCCAGGCCCTGGTGCTCAGCCAGGTGGTGCTGTCGTTCGGCATCCCGTTCGCGCTCGTGCCGCTGGTGCTGCTGACCCGGCGGGCCGACGTCATGGGCGACGCTGGTCAACCGGCCGAGTCACGACCGCGGCGGCGTGGGTCGTGGCCGCGCTGGTGATCGCCCTCAACGCGCTTCCTGCTGTTCGGGATCCTGCTCGTAGCTAGCCGCTCGTCCGGCGCGACGTGCGAGGCGTCGTACGACCTCCCGCCGCCAGGTCTGCCACGGCCCGGCGGGGCGGATCCCGCCGCCGGTCGTCCACGGGTTGAAGCGCGTCTGCCGGCCGAGCGGCGCGGGCAGCTCGCCGGTGGTCCGGACCGTCCCCCACGGCCGCCACGGGCCGTGCGGCGTGGCGACCAGCAGCTCCCACTCCACCTCGTCCGGCAGCGCGTCGAGCGCAGCGGCGCCCTGGCCGGGCACGGCCCGGGCGCCCAGCAGCAGCCGGCGTGCCGGCGACGTCGTAGGGCAGCAGCGAGCCGTAGCAGCACGCCCAGGTGGTCGCGACCGGGCAACGGGCAGGCGCCGCAGCAGCGGCTCCGGGCGGGTCGAGTCGAGCAGCAGGTCCTGGTGCTGCCCGGGGCCGTGCGCGTCGAGGACCCGGACCGCCAGGCCCGAGCACGTCCGGCAGCGGCAGCGGCAGCCCGGCGGAGCGGGACAGCCGCGGACGACCGCCGTCGTACGACCCCGGCGCGTCCAGCAGCGGCGCTCCGGTCCCGGCGCCGCCCGGCACCGCCACCCGCCCGGTGAGGGCGCGGCCGCGGGCGTGGATCGCGCGCTCGCCGCGGACCCGGCTGGCGACGCGGAACGGCGGCCGTGCCCGCAGCGACCAGGGGGCGGGACAGGACGCGGGCAACGGCAGGCACGCCGGACCGCTACCCGCGGACGGGCCCGGACACGCCGCGCCCCGAGGGCGTGAGGGGTCTCACGCCGTCCTGGCTGGCAGCGAGCCCGCGGCCGGTGGGAGACTCGCCGGACATCCGGACGCCCCGCGGGCGTCCGCACGAGGAGGAGCGACATGGGACGCCTGGCCGCCACCGAGGGCCTCACCGAGGTCCAGACGAGATCCTGTCCACGGTCAAGGACTTCGTGGACAAGGAGATCCTCCCGTACGCCACGGACCTCGAGCACAAGGACGAGTTCCCCGAGGCGATCGTCGAGGGGATGAAGGAGATGGGCCTGTTCGGGCTCATGATCCCCGAGGAGTTCGGCGGGCTCGGCGAGTCGCTGCTCACCTACGCCCTGGTCGTCGAGCAGATCGCCCGCGGCTGGATGAGCGTCTCCGGCGTCATCAACACGCACTTCATCGTGGCGTACATGCTCATGCACCACGGCACCCAGGAGCAGAAGGAGCGCCTGCTCCCGCTCATGGCGGCCGGTGAGCTGCGCGGCGGCTTCTCGATGTCCGAGCCCGGCTGCGGCTCCGACGTCGCCGCCATCAAGAGCAAGGGCGTGCGCGACGGCGAGGAGTACGTCCTCGACGGCCAGAAGATGTGGCTCACCAACGGCGCGCGCGCCGGCCTCATCGCGACGCTCGTCAAGACCGACGAGGGCGGCGACTCGGTCTACAAGAACATGACGACCTTCCTCGTCGAGAAGGAGCCGGGCTTCGGCCAGACGGCCCAGGGGATCACCATCCCCGGCAAGATCGAGAAGATGGGCTACAAGGGCGTCGAGACGACCGAGATGGTCATGGAGGGCGCCCGCGTCCCCGCCAGCTCGATCCTCGGCGGCGAGGCCGGCCGCGGCCAGGGCTTCTACCAGATGATGGACGGCGTCGAGGTCGGCCGCGTCAACGTCGCCGCCCGCGCCTGCGGCATCTCGATCCGCGCCTTCGAGCTCGCGATCCAGTACGCCCAGCAGCGCTCCACCTTCGGCAAGCCGATCGCCCAGCACCAGGCGATCCAGTTCAAGCTGGCCGAGATGGCCACCAAGGTCGAGGCCGCGCACGCGCTCATGGTCAACGCCGCCCGCCTCAAGGACGCCGGCAAGCGCAACGACGTCGAGTCCGGCATGGCCAAGCTGCTCGCCAGCGAGTACTGCGCCGAGATCACCCAGGAGTCGTTCCGCATCCACGGCGGCTACGGCTACTCCAAGGAGTACGAGATCGAGCGGCTCATGCGCGAGGCGCCGTTCCTGCTCATCGGCGAGGGCACGTCCGAGATCCAGAAGACGATCATCTCGCGCGGCCTGCTCAAGGACTACAAGCTCCAGGGCTGACCGCCGCCGCGCCTCCCTAGGCTGACCGGCATGGCGCTCGACCCCGACACCGTGCTGCTGCAGGTCGAGGCGCACCTGCTGGCGGTCCTCGGGCAGGACAGCGGCCGCGCCGGGGTGAGCTTCCTGGGGGCCGAGCGGATCGACGTGCTCCGCTTCGGCCCCGACCCGGACGGGCTGGTGCGCTACTGCACGCTCGGCATGAGCCGCGCCCCGATGGGCGATCCCGGCGCGCTCGTGGTGCTCGAGGACGGTCCGCGCGCCGAGCTCCTGCTCAGCGTCACCGACCTGCACGACAGCGTGCTGCGCCGCCTGGCCGTGCTCGCCGCGAGCCCCAGCGTCGAGGGCGTCGTGCTGGTGCCCGGTGCGGGGCTGGACCTCGGCGAGCCGCTGTGGGACGGCAGCCCGTTCACGGCGGTGCTCGTCGGCGAGCCCGGCGGGCTCGTCCCCGACGTCGAGCTCGACGGGCACGAGCCGGTGCGCTTCCTGCCGCTGCTGCCCATGACGCCGAACGAGGCCGCGTGGAAGCGGGTGCACGGCGCGCAGGCCCTCGAGCAGCGCTGGCTGGAGCGCGGGACCGACCTGCGCGACCCGCGACGCGCCGAGGTGGACCTGCGCGCTCCGTGACCACGCGCGTACTCTCTGGGCTGTACACCCGGACGGGTGACGGGGGTAGGGGGGACCACCTGCCGATCCCAGGAGCACCCCCTCTCCACGACCCCCTCAGGAGCCCCACATGACCGCCTCCCTCTCCCGCCGCGCCGTCCTGGCCGCGGTCGCGCTCGTCGCCTCCGTCGCGGTGGCCGCCGCCGGCGCCGCCTCGCTCGGCGGCTCCTCCGCCGACCTCGAGCTGTCGCAGGGCAAGACCGCCGTCTCGACCAAGGGCGCCAGCTGGCACTAGGCGCAGCGCGCGCCACCCGGCCCCGCCCCCGGTCCCGCCCCCTGTCCGCAGCGGGTACGGGTTCCGGCGCGTACCGTGAGCCCGGCCCGTCCAGGACCTCCGGAGCGCACGTGACCCCCTCGTCGAGCGGCCGGTCGGCGCGGCGGCCCAGCCGCAGCGCTCCGGTGACGCTGGGCGTCGCCCTGCTCGCGGTGGCGCTGTGGGCGGTCGTCCCGACGACGGAGCCGCAGAGCTCGCTGCTCGCTCCGGCCGTGATCGCGCTGCTGCTGCTCTGCGGCTTCGTCGTCGCCGAGCTCACCCTGCTGCACCTCGAGGTCCGCCGCCAGGCGGTCTCCCTGTCGCTGGTCGAGATCCCGCTCGTGCTCGGCCTGTTCCTCGTCGGACCGCTCTGGCTGCTGGGTGCCCGCCTGCTCGCCGCGCTCGCGGTGGAGGCCTACCGGCGGACCGAGCAGCAGAAGGTGCTCTTCAACCTGGCGCTGTACTGCGCCGAGGTGGCCGTCGTCGTGCTGGTGTTCCGGGCCGTCGCCGGCGACGACCTGACCGGCCCGCGCGCGTGGCTGGCGGCCTACCTCGCGGCCACCGCCGGGCGCGCTGCTCACCGGTGCGCTGGTGTGCCTGGTGATCGTGCGCATGCAGGGGCCGATGCCCCGGCAGGACCTGGTGCTGATGCTCGCGCCGCTGATCGTGGGCGCCCAGCTGTCCACGACCGGTGCGCTGGTCGGTCTCGTGACCGTCCAGGCCGACGCCCGGGCCGGCGTGCTGCTCGCGGCGCTGCTGCTGCTGTCGCTGGGGGCCTACCGCGGCTACAGCACGCTGCTGAGCCGGCACCGCAGCCTCCAGCAGATGCGCGAGTTCACCGCCGACATGAGCGCCGGCGGCGGTGCCGACGCCCTCGCGTCGGCAGCGCTGAGGCACGCCCGCACCCTCCTGTCGGCCAGCGAGGCCGTGCTCGCGCTGGACGCCACCGCGCGCCGCCCGGGCACCGCCCGGCGGCAGGGCGAGGACGGCGAGCAGCTCAGCGAGCCGTGCGCGCACCCCGTCGCGCACCGCGTCCGGGCCACCGGCGTCGGCGTCCTCGCGCCGCGCGGGACGCGCGACCCCGAGCTCGCCGGCTGGCTCGCCGACCAGGGGCTGCGCGACGCCGTGATGGTGCCGCTCGTCGGGATCGACGGCGTGGTGGGCGCTCTGCAGGTGGGGCAGCGGCTCGGCGAGACGGCCACCTTCACCGACGCCGACCGCCAGCTGCTCCAGATGGTGGCCGTCCACCTCGAGGTGGCCCTGCGCAGCGAGGACCTGGTCGAGGACCTGCGGTACGAGGCGACCCACGACGCGCTGACCGGGCTGCCGAACCGGACCCGCTTCGTCGAGGTCCTGCGCGGGGCGGTCGCGGAGCGCCGGACCGACGACGAGCTGGCCGTGGTGCTGCTCGACCTGGACGGCTTCAAGGACGTCAACGACACGCTCGGCCACCACCACGGCGACGAGGTGCTGCGCGAGGTCGCCCTGCGCCTGGTGGAGCTCGTGCCGGCCCTGGTGACCGTCGCCCGGCTCGGCGGGGACGAGTTCGCGCTGCTCGTCCCGGTCCGCTCCGAGCCCGGTGAGGTGGAGGTCGTCGTCTCGCTGCTGCAGCGGGCGCTGCGCCGGCCGGTCGAGGTGGACGGCGTGCAGCTCGAGGTCCGCGCGAGCGTCGGGGTGGCGCGCTGGCCGGACGACGGGTCGGACGCCGCGCTGCTCCTGCAGCGCGCCGACATCGCGCTCTACGCCGCCAAGGAGACGGGGCGGCCGTACCTGCTCTACGAGCCCGGCCTGGACCGCTCCACGCCGCGCCGGCTGGAGCTGGCGTCCCAGCTGCGCGCCGCCGTCGAGGGCGGCCAGCTCGTCTGCCACTACCAGCCCAAGCTGACCGTGGACGGGACGACCGTCCTGGGCGCGGAGGCGCTGGTGCGCTGGGCGCACCCCGTCCTGGGGCTGCTGGCTCCCGACGAGTTCGTGCCGCTCGCCGAGAGCACCGGGCTCATGGCGGCGATGACGTCGGTCGTGCTCAGGGAGTCGCTGCGGGACTGCGCGCGCTGGCGGTCCGCCGGGCACGCCCTCGGGGTCGCCGTCAACGTGTCCCCCCGCGGGCTGCTGGCCCCGGGGCTGGTGGGCCAGGTCCGGTCGCTGCTCGAGGCCAGCGGGGTCCCCCCGCACGCGCTGACGCTGGAGATCACCGAGGGCAGCGTGATGAGCGAGCCGGCCAAGGCCCTGGCCGTCCTGGAGGAGCTGCACGCGCTCGGCCTGCAGCTGTCCATCGACGACTTCGGGACCGGCTACAGCTCGCTGGCCTACCTGCACCGGCTGCCGGTGCAGGAGGTGAAGATCGACAAGAGCTTCGTCACCGGCCTGGCCGGCCGCAGCAGCAACGTGGCCATCGTCGGCGCGATCGTCGACCTGGCCCGCAACCTCGGCCTGCGGGTCGTGGCCGAGGGCGTGGAGGACGAGAGCAGCCGGCAGGAGCTGCAGCGGCTGGGCTGCGGCTGCGCCCAGGGCTACGTCTTCAGCCGCCCGCTGCCGGCGGCCGCGTTCGAGGCCTGGCTGGCCGACCGCACGGCGGGGTCGGCCGCGTCGCGCCCTGCGTCGTGAGCCTGCTGGAGCGGCTGCGCCTGCAGGCCGACTACTGCCGCGAGGCCGGCAGCCCGCTCACCGCCGCCGTGCTCGACACCGCCGCCGAGGACCTCGCGGCGGGCGGCGTCGTCCGGGACCTGCTGGGGCCGCTCGAGGACGACCCGCCCGGCACCGTGCCGCCGCTGCGCCTCGCGGGCGCGCTGCACCGGCTGGTCCTGGAGCGCCGCGCGCCGCTGCTCGCCCTGCACTACCCGACCGTCGGCGGCACCCCCGGCGACGTCCGCCCCGCCGTGCTGGCCACGGTGGAGGAGCACCTCGACGCGCTGCACGAGCTGGTCCGCCGCCCGGTGCAGACCAACGAGGTCGGTCGCAGCAGCGCCCTGCTCGGCGGGCTGCTGGAGGTCCAGCGCCGCACCGGGCTGCCCGTGCGCCTGCTGGAGGTCGGCGCCAGCGGCGGGCTCAACCTGCTCGTCGACCGCTTCGCCCACGAGGTCGCCGACGGCGTCGTGCTGGGCGACCCGGGCAGCGCGGTCCGGCTGGTCCGCCCGTGGGTCGGGACGCCCCCGTCGTACGACCCGGTGCAGGTCGTCGAGCGGCGCGGCTGCGACCCGGTGCCGCTGGACCCCACGAGCACGGAGGACCGGCTGACCCTCACGTCCTACGTCTGGGCCGACCAGGTGGAACGCTTCGAGCGGCTGCGTGGCGCGCTGGCGCTCGCGGCGCAGGACCCGCCGGTCGTGGAGCCGATCGGCGCGGCCGAGCTGCTGGAGCGCGAGCTGGCCGACCGGAGGGAGGGCGTCGCCACGGTGGTCTGGCACAGCGTCGTGCGCCAGTACCTCCCGGCCGCGGAGCGCGAGCGGGTCGGCGCGCTGCTCGAGCAGGCCGGCGCCCGCGCCACCGCCGACGCGCCGCTGGCGCACCTGTGGCTCGAGCCCGAGCGGGTCGGCAGCGGCGAGTTCGCCTTCCGGCTCGGCCTGACGACCTGGCCCGGCGGCCGGACGACCGTGCTGGCCGACGCCCAGGGCCACGGCCCCCCGGTCGTGTGGCGCCCCTCACGCTGACAGGATCGCCGTCAACGACGACGCCCAGGAGGCACACGTGCAGTTCGGCCGGTACTACGAGGAGTTCGAGGTCGGGGCGATCTACAAGCACTGGCCCGGCAAGACCGTCACCGAGTACGACGACCACCTGTTCTGCCTGATCACCATGAACCACCACCCGCTGCACCTGGACGCCAACTACGCCGCGACCACGCAGCAGGGCAAGAACGTCGTCGTCGGCAACTACGTCTACTCGCTGCTGCTGGGCATGTCGGTCGCCGACGTCTCCGGCCGCGCGATCGCCAACCTCGAGGTCGAGTCGCTCAAGCACGTCTTCCCGACGTTCCACGGCGACACGATCTACGGCCAGACCGAGGTGCTCGACAAGACCGAGAGCAAGAGCAAGGACGACCGCGGCGTCGTCTACGTCGAGACCAAGGGCTACAACCAGGACGGCGTCCTGGTCTGCATCTTCCGCCGCAAGGTGATGGTCCCCAAGCGGGTGTACGCCGAGACGACGGGCGGCGAGTTCCCGGGCCGTCCCGAGCTGCAGGAGTAGCCCGGACGGCGTAGTTCACGACGATCGGCCAGCGGGCACAACGGTCCCCATGGACACCACCGCTGTGCTGATCCTCGTGGGCGTGCTCGTGCTGGGCGCCATCGTCGCCGCCGCCGGCGGCTTCGACCGCACCCGGCGCCGCCGCCGGACCGTCGTCGTGGACCGGCCGGTCGAGCGGGTCGTCGAGCGCCCGGCCGCGCCCGTGGTGGAGGAGCGCACCACCCGCCGCGTCGTCGAGTAGTCGTGGCGCAGTCGCCCCGTCGCGCAGTGCCCGTCGGTCCCTTGACCCGGGAACCTCCGCGGCGGGACGGTCGGACCATGACCCCTGCCACCTGGACGGTCGGACCATGACCCCTGCCACCTGCCCCCGCTGCGACGGTCCGCTCCGGCCCCCGGGACTGATGTCGAGCAGCTGGGAGTGCGACCGGCACGGCCCGGTCCAGCCCCTGCGCCGCTGGTCGCGCGTGACCGGCGACCTGCTCGCGCAGGCGGCCGGGCAGGCCGACGTCCCGCTGTGGACGCCGCTCCCGCCGCTGCCCGGCTGGACCGTGACCGGTCTGGCCGCTGGCCGGCGACGAGCGGTACGGCGCGCGCGGCACCGCGCTGGTGCTGTCGGGCCCGTCGCCGGTGGGCGGACCGGCCGACATGGTGCTCGTCGCCGAGGACCCGGGCCTCGGGCTCGGCGCCCGGCTGGCCGGCATCGACGGCGTCGACCCGGGCGCGCTCGTGGTCGCAGCGCCCGCCGGACGCGAAGGTCGAGGCCGCCGGTCATCCCACGGCTCTCTGGCGCACGGACAGCGCCGAGGACCGGATGGCCTTCGTCGGGGAGGCGCTCGGCGTCTGGCTGTACCTCGTCGTCTGGCCGCCGGCCGCGGAGCTGGTGCTGCTCGAGCACCTCGAGCTGCAGGACCTGCGCGCCGACCGGCACGTCGCGGTCGACCTGCCCATCGGCGCCCCCACCTCGCGGCTCGGCGGCGGCTGACCTCCGCGGCTCGGCGCCGGCGCTAGCGTGGCGGCCTCGCCTGCCCCCGGAGAGCCCTGCCCCTGGAGAGCCGTGCCCGCCCGCGTCATCGACCTGCACACCCACTCGACGGCCTCCGACGGCACCACCCCGCCCGAGGTCCTCGTGCGCGAGGCACGGGAGCAGGGGCTCGACGTCGTCGCGCTCACCGACCACGACACCACCGCCGGCTGGTCCGCCGCCGAGCAGGCGCTGCCGGACGGCCTGGCGCTCGTGCGCGGGGCCGAGGTGTCCTGCGTGCGCGACGGCATCAGCCTGCACCTGCTGGCCTACCTGTTCGACCCGCAGGAGCCGGCGCTGGCCGAGGCGCTGCGGGCGCTGCGGGAGTCGCGCGTCGGTCGTGCGGAGCGCATGGCCCGGCTGCTCGAGGCCGACGGCACGGGGGTCACCTGGGCCCGCGTGCAGGAGCTGGCCGGCGGCACGGTCGGACGCCCCCACGTCGCCCAGGCCCTCGTCGAGCAGGGCCACGTCGCCGACGTCTCCGCCGCCTTCACCCCGGAGTGGATCGGCACCGGCGGCCGCTACTACGTCAGCAAGCTCGAGCTGGACGTCCTCGACGCCGTGCGGCTCGTCGTCGGCGCCGGCGGGGTGGCGGTCTTCGCGCACCCCTGCGCCACCGCCCGCGGGCGCACCGTCTCCGACGCGGTCATCGCCGAGATGGCCGCGGCGGGACTGGTCGGGCTCGAGGTCGACCACGTCGACCACGACGACGCCGCCCGCGCGCACCTGACCGGCCTGGCCGCCGACCTCGGCCTGCTGACCACCGGCAGCAGCGACTTCCACGGCGCGAACAAGAGCGTGCGGCTGGCCGAGAGCACCACGTCCGAGGCGTCGTACGAGGCGCTGCTCGACGCGGTGTCGGGCGTCACGCCCGTGCTCGGGGCCTGAGCCGGGCACCTCGGGGATGGACGGGGTCGCCGGAGCGTTGGCCTGGGTGCGTGCACAGCGCAAGGTGCGCCGGGCAGCGCCGTCGGGCGGTGCCGCACGTGACGAGGGCGACTGGTAGCGCCAGCCGCTCGCAAGGGGGTAGACCCGCACCATGCGCCGCTCGCTCCTGCTCCTTCCCGCCCTGCTCGGCGTGCTGCTCGCCGCCGGACCGGCCGGTGCGCAGGCCACGCTGCCGTCGGTCGCCGAGGTGGTCGACGAGCTGCGGGCCGACCAGGTCTACGTCGACCCGTCGGCGGACGTCGACGGGCTCCAGGAGTCCGACGTGCGCGACGCGGTCCTGGGCTCGGAGGTCCAGGTCTACCTGGCCGTCGTGCCCGAGGAGGTCGCTGAGGCCGCCGGGGGCGCGGCCGAGCTGGTGCTGTCGATCGGCCAGACGATCGGCGACACCGATGCCGTGGTGCTGGTCATCAGCGATCGGCCCGAGGTCTTCGCGAACAACGGCCGGGGGATCGGCGAGCGGGGTGTCAACGCGGGCGAGGCTGCCCGCGCCACGAACGTCCAGGGCGACTTCGACGCCGGGAGCATCTCCGCGTTCGTCCAGGACTTCGTCGACGAGATCGACGCGCAGGCCGCCGGTGGCGGCTCGTCCTCGTCCGACGGTTCGTCGTCCGGCGCGAGCGGGCTGCTCCCGCTGCTGCTCGTCGGCGGCGCCGGGGTGGGCGGCTACGCCCTGCTCAAGTCGCGCCGCAGCAAGCGCGACAGCGCGCAGCAGCTCGAGGACGCCCGCGCCGACGTCGAGTCGCTCTACGGCCGGCTCGGCAGCGACGTCCAGCTGCTCGCCCCCGGCGACGACGCCGTCGCCCGCCAGGCCCTCGCCGACGCCGCGGAGCGCTACAACGCCACCGGCGCGCTGATGGCCAAGGCCGACACGCCCGGTGAGTTCGCCGCCGCCCGCCGGACCGCCGTCGAGGGGCTGGCCATGGCCCGCGTCGTGCGCGAGCGGCTCGGCCTGGACCCCGGCCCCGAGGTGCCGCTCCCGCCCGGCGAGGGCCCGCAGCTCGACGCGCCGGCCAGGGTGCAGGTCGGCGACGAGGAGTACGAGGGCTCGCCCCGCTACGAGCCGGGCCGGCCGCACTACTACGAGGGCGGCTACTACGGCACCCAGCACGTCCCGGGCGGCTGGTACGCCACTCCCTTCTGGCAGACGATGATCCTGTCCAGCGTCCTGAACCGCCCGCACCTCGGCGGCTACGGCTCGTACGGGCACGGGCGCGGCGGCATGTTCGGCGGCGGCGGGTTCACCGGCCGCGGCATGGGCGGCGGCGGTCGGCGCGGCGGCGGCAGCGGCTTCGGGGGCTTCGGCGGCGGCGGCGGCTGGGGCGGCGGCGGGGGCCGTCGCGGCGGTGGCGGCGGGGGCGGCTGGTGATCGTCGTCGGTGGCGGCGGAGCCCTGCTCTTCCTGCTGATGGTCGTCATCGGCGTGTTCTTCCTGGTCGGCATCCCGCTCAGCCGGGCCGGAGCGGTCCGGCGGCACCACGCCCCGGTCCCGTGGGAGCCGCGCCGGCCGTACGGCTGGGAGGCCCCGCAGCAGCCGGTCCTCCCGCCGGTGACCGCGGCGGACGTGAGCTCGCTGCGCGACCGGCTCGGCCACGACGTGCGCAGCCTCGAGCCGGGCGACGACCCGGTGGCCCGGCAGGCGATGGCCGACGCGTCCGAGCGCTACAGCACCGCCAGCACGCTGCTGGAGCGAGCGAGCTCCGACGCCCAGCTGCGCACCGCGTGGCTGGCCTCGGTGGAGGGGCTCGCGGCCGCGCAGGTCGTCCGGCAGCGGCTCGGGCTCGACCTCGGCCCGCCCGTGCCGACCATGCCCACCGCCGGGCCGGTGCTGACCCGGCCGGCGCGCATCGACATCGACGGGCAGAGCCACATGGGCTCGCCGACCTACGAGCCCGGGCACCCGCACTGGTTCCCGGGTGGTCAGTACGGCGGCCGGCACGTCCCCGGCGGCTGGTACGACATGCCGTTCTGGCCCAGCGCGCTGGTCCTCGGCGGCCTGGCCGGCTGGGCGCTCGGCGGGCTCGGCGCCGGCATGGTCTACGGCGATGACCTGGGCGGCGGACTGGGCGGCGAGCTGGGCGGCGGCTTCGGCGGCGACTGGGGTGGCGGCGGTGACTGGGGCTCCGGCGGGGGCGGCGACTGGGGCGGCGGTGGCGACTGGGGCGGCTTCGGCGGCTTCGGCGGTGGCGGTGACTGGGGCGGCGGCGGCTTCGACCTCGGCGGCGGCGGCGACTGGTAGTCCGCACGCCGTGGCTTGATCAACGCCGGGTTGCGTACGCCCTGAGCCCCTTCCGGACGGACGCAAGGCGGCGTTGATCAACTGGGGTCCGGTGTCCACAGCCCGGAGCGGCGGGTGCGGGGCCGTCGGGGGTCCGGGGCAGGATGGCCGGCATGACGGTCCAGCTCGGCCTCGAGGGGATGCCCCGGCGGCTGTTCGCGTGCACGCCGTCCCGGCTCACGACCTGGCTGGACTGCCCGCGCCGCTACCGGCTGACCTACCTCGACCGACCGGCCCCTGCGCGCGGCGGGCCGTGGGCGCACAGCACGCTCGGCGCGACGGTCCACCTCGCGCTGGCCCGCTGGTGGGCCGAGCCCCTCGACCGGCGCACCCCGGCTGTCGCCCGCGCCCTGCTCGAGCGGGCCTGGACGGCCGACGGCTTCGCCGACGACGCGCAGTCGGCCCGCTGGCGGGACCGGGCGGGCGACATGGTGGCGGCGTACGTCGGGGGCATCGACCCCGCCGACGAGCCGGTGGGTGTCGAGCGGACCGTCTCGACCCGCAGCGCGGCGCTCGCGGTCAGCGGTCGGGTGGACCGGATCGACCAGCGCGGCGACGAGCTCGTGGTCGTGGACTACAAGACCGGCCGCGCGGTCCTCACGACCGACGACGCCCGCGGCTCGATGGCCCTCGCGCTGTACGCCCTGGCGGCCGCCCGCACGCTGCGCCGCGACTGCACGCGGGTCGAGCTGCACCACCTGCCGACCGGCCGCGTGGTCGCCTACGACCACACCGAGCAGTCGCTGGCCCGCCACCTCGCCCGGGCGGAGGCGATCGGCGAGGAGGCCGTCGCCGCGGCCGAGGCGCTGCTGGAGGGCGGCGACCCGCAGGCGCTGTTCCCGGCCCGTCCGGGGTCGCGCTGCGGCTGGTGCGACCACGTCCGCAGCTGCGCAGAGGGGGCGGCTGCCGGCCCGCGGCGACGCCCGTGGGAGGGCCTTGCCGACGAGCCCGTCGACGAGATCGCCGCCCCGGAGGTCGCATGAGCACCACCGACCCCGTACCGGTGGCGACCGGCCGCATCTTCCGCGGCTGGTTCGTCGTCGCGGGCGTCTTCTGCATGCTGCTCATCACCGCCGGGCTGGGCTTCTACGGCCTGCCGGTCTACCTGCGGGCGCTCACCCAGGAGCAGGGCTTCTCGGTCGGCGCGGTCTCCGGCGCGACCGCCGTCTTCTTCCTGGTCGGCGGCGTGGCCGGCATCTGGGTGGCGTCGTGGATGGCCGAGCACGACCCGCGGCCGCTGGTGGCGGCCGGGGCGGTCGTGTGCGGCCTGTCGCTGGTGCTGCTCGGCAGGGTCACCGAGGTGTGGCAGGTCTACGTCGCCTACGCGCTGTTCGGCGTGGGCTTCGCCGCCTCGTCGCTGATCCCGGGCACCACGCTCGTGACGCGCTGGTTCTCCCGGCGCCGGTCGGTCGCCCTGTCGGTCGCGTCCACCGGCCTGTCCGCGGGCGGCGTGCTCATCACGCCGCTGATGGCCACGCTGGTGCGCGACGAGGGGCTGTCCAGAGTTGCGCCCTACCTCGGCCTCGCGCTGGTCGTCGGGGTCGTACCGCTCACGGCCTGGCTGCTCCGGCCCTCACCGCAGGCGATGGGCCTGCAGCCCGACGGCGACCCCCTGCCGCCGGCCGGCTCGCCGGCTGCCTACCTCGGTGAGGCCGCCGCGACCGCACTGCGGAGCCGCTTCTTCGCTGCGGTGACCGCCGCGCACCTGCTCGCCATGCTCGCCCAGGTCGGCGGCATCGCGCACCTCTACAACCTGGTCGCCGAGCGCCGCGACGCCGGTCTGGCGGCCACGGCGCTGAGCCTGCTGGCGGCGTCCAGCCTGGTCGGCCGGCTGCTCGGCGGGGTGGTCGCGACCGTCGTCTCGATGCGCGGCCTGACGGTCGTGCTCATGGTCGGCCAGGGCCTGTCGCTCGTCGCGCTGGCGGCGGTGCAGAGCCCGGTGGTCCTCCTGGCCACGACGGTGGCCTTCGGCCTGACCGTCGGCAACCTGCTGATGCTGCACCCGCTGCTGCTCGCCGAGCGCTTCGGCGTGCGCGACTACGCCCACATCTACTCGCGCAGCCAGCTCGTGGCGACGTTGGGCGTGGCCTTGGGCCCTGCCTTCATCGGCACGCTGTACGACGTCGTCGACGGCTACGGCATCGCGTTCGCCGTGGCCGGCGCGGCCTCCGTCGTCGGCGCCGTCGTCCTGTCCGTCAGCGGCCCGACCCGGGCCGAGGCCCACGTCCTCGAGGAGGCAGCATGACCGCTCAGAGCCGTTGGGCCAGCGCCAAGGCGCAGACGTTCCAGGAGTCCGTGATCCGCGAGATGTCGCGCCTGTGCGCGGCGTCCGGCGGGGTCAACCTCGCCCAGGGGTTCCCCGACTTCCCCTGCCCGCAGGAGCTCAAGGACGCCGCCAAGCAGGCCATCGACGACGACGTCAACCAGTACGCGATCACCTGGGGGGCCAAGGCGTTCCGCGACGGCATCGCGGCCAAGGTCGCCGCCACCTACGACGGCTGGACGGTCGACCCGGAGACCGAGCTGTGCGTCACCTGCGGCTCGACCGAGGCGATGATCGCCACGCTGCTGGCCACCGTCGACCCCGGCGACGAGGTGATCGTCTTCGAGCCCTTCTACGAGAACTACGGCCCCGACGCCGTGCTGAGCGGGGCGACGCCGCGCTACGTCACGCTGCACGCGCCGGACTGGTCGATCGACGAGGCGGAGCTCCGCGCCGCCTTCTCCGACCGCACCCGCGCGATCATCGTCAACACGCCGCACAACCCCACCGGCAAGGTGTTCACCCGCGCCGAGCTCGACCTCATCAGCGAGCTCTGCCAGACCCACGACGCCCTGTGCCTGACCGACGAGATCTACGAGCACATCGTCTACGACGCCGAGCACGTCCCGCCGGCCACGGTGCCGGGCCTCGAGGACCGCACGGTGACGATCAACGCCCTGTCGAAGACGTACGCCGTCACCGGCTGGCGGGTCGGCTGGTCGATCGCGCCGCCCGCCATCACGAGCAGCATCCGCAAGGTGCACGACTTCCTCACCGTCGGCGCGGCCGCGCCGCTGCAGGCCGCCGGCGCGGCGGCGATGGCCCTGCCGCCGTCGTACTACGCGCAGGAGGCCGCGCGGTACCGCGAGCGGCGCGACCTGCTCTGCGAGGTGCTCGAGCAGGCCGGCTTCACCTTCCGGGTGCCGGACGGCGCCTACTACGTGCTCTGCACGACCGGCGACCTCGACCCGGCGCAGGACAGCAGCGCCTACGCCCGGCGGATCGTCGTGGACCCCGGCATCGCCGCGGTGCCGGGGACCTCGTTCTACGCCGACCCGGCGCAAGGGGCCGGCCAGATCCGCTTCGCCTTCCCCAAGCGGCTCGAGACGCTGCACGCCGCTGCCGAGCGGATCGGCAAGCTGGGCGGCTGAGGTCAGGCCGTCTCGCGGCGGTCGCGCAGTGCCCGGCGGACGCCGAGCCCGATCAGCACGACGATCGCAGAGTAGACGGCCAGGTCGAGGTAGGAGCTGTACTCCTCGACCCGGTCGAACTGCGCGCCGAGCGCGTAGCCGCCGCCGATGAAGACGCTGTTCCACACCAGGCTGCCCAGGCCGGTGAGCAGGGTGAAGCGCCAGCGCGGCATGTGCGCCACCCCGGCCGGCACCGAGACCAGGCTCCGCACGACCGGCAGGCAGCGGCCGAGCAGGACGGCCTTCTGCCCGTGCCGCCCGAACCAGTCCACGGCACGGTCGACGTCCTCCACCTGCATGAGCGGCAGCCGCCCCACGATCGCGCGGATGCGGCGCACGCCGAGCCGTCGCCCCGCCTCGTAGAGGATCAGCGCCCCGAGTACGGAGCCGACGGTGGCCGCGATGATCGTCAGGCTGAGGCTGAGCCGCCCCTGCGCGGCCAGGAAGCCGGCCAGCGGGAGGACCAGCTCGCTGGGGATCGGCGGGAACAGGTTCTCGACCAGGATGAGCAGGCCGACGCCCACCTCGCCGAGCGCGTCGATGACGTCTGCCGCCACACCGACCAGGCCGGTCAGCTCCGCCGGCTCAGCCACGGGACGAACGGGTCAGGGTGGGGTCAGGCACGCCTCCAGCCTGCCAGACGGCTACGGGGCGGCGGGCCGGTCCCAGCGGGTGAACTGCTCCACGACGCGCATGCCGGCCTTCTCGTAGAGGTCGAGCGCGCCGGTCGGGTTGCCGGCGTCGACGCCGAGGACGGTCGCGGGCAGGCCGCGCGCGGCGTGCCGGCGGAAGCACTCGTGCAGCAGCGCGAGCCCCACGCCGCGGCCGCGCTGGGAGGGGGCGACGGCGAGCTGGCGGACGAAGCCGTAGTCCGCGCCCATCGACCTGCGACAGCGCCGCGCCCGACCACCTCGCCGTCGACCTCGGCGACCAGGTAGAGCGTCGGCGTCGAAGCGCTCGGTGTCGAGCAGGTAGCCCGTCCACTCCTCGAAGGTGCGCTCGTGCTGGCCGCCGATCTCGCGGAACGAGGTCGTGATCAGCGCGTGCACGGCGCGCGTCGTCGCGCGGCCGGTCGTACGCCCGGACCGTCACGCCGTCCGGCCACTCGGGCGACGGCGTCGGGCTGTCCAGCTCGCGGCGCATCCGCCAGAAGCGGCGCGCGGCGACCCAGCCGCGCGCCGCCATCAGCGCGTTGCCGGTCGACGTCGGGGTCCGGCACGTAGTGCTCGAGCTGGCCGGGGTGCTCCTCGACCCAGTCGCAGCAGCGGGCCGAGCAGCTCGGTGCGGCCGGCGGCCGTCATCGCGTCGGCGTACTCCTCGACGACCGTGGCGAAGCCGACGACCGTGCCGTCCTCCTCGAGCACCAGGGTGGATGCCGCCCAGTCGAAGCCGGGCTTGTCCCAGTCGTCGGTGAAGTCGGTGTCGTCGGTGTCGACGCCGCCGCGGAAGGCGACGTCGTACGCGCAGAACAGGTCGACGACGGCGCGCAGGTCGTCGCGGCTGGCAGGTCGCTCGATCACGGGCCGGGAGCCTGGCACGCCGGCGGGGGAGCGGCCAGCGCTTTAGCCGATCGAGGCCAGGCCGAGCCGCTCGCGCGCGTCCTTGACGGTGCGGGCCCTGCCGCAGCGCCTCCGGCACCACGAGCAGCCCGGCTGCGGAAGGCGAGCCCCGGCGGCGGTGCCGGCGACGTCGGTCGTCGGCAGGCCCGGCAGGCGGTACATCCGGCGGGCCCAGCGCGGCAGCATCGCCGCGGCGGCGGCGGCGAGCGCGACCCAGGCCGGCCGGGCGGGCGTGCCGAGCTGCACCAGCGACGGCATCGGCGGCCACAGCACGAAGGTGGCGGCGTCACGGGCGGCCCGGGTCACCCGCAGCTGCGGCCGCAGGTCGCGGAAGTACGCCGCCATCTGGTCGACCGACGACGGCACGGTCGCCGGGTCCAGCCCGACCAGCGTGGCGCCGACGGTCTGCTCGGCGTAGTAGCGGTCCTGCTCCTCCTGCGACAGCCGCAGCCCGCAGCGGACCGCGGTCGTGAGGAAGGACTCGACCTCGACGCAGTGCACCCAGCGCAGCAGGTCGGGGTCGTCGACGCGGTAGGCCGTGCCGGTCTCGGGCTCGATGCCGGCCAGCTTGCGGTGGATGCCGCGCACCTTGGCGCCCGCCCGCGGGCCTGCTCGGTGGTGCCGTACGTCGTGACGCCGACGTACTCCGCGGTGCGGAACAGCCGTCCCCACGGGTCCTCGCGGAAGTCGCTGTGCTGCGCGACGCCGGCCATCGCCAGCGGGTGC
The DNA here is from genome assembly GCA_963844295.1 of uncultured Actinomycetota bacterium. Classification (GTDB taxonomy): domain Bacteria; phylum Actinomycetota; class Actinomycetes; order Mycobacteriales; family SCTD01; genus SCTD01. The sequence goes on from CAWJNR010000002.1 coordinate 1,092,896, forward strand.
AGCGCCTGCAGCAGCAGCGCGCGCAGGCCGGCCAGCGCCATCGACGGGTCGGCGTGCACCCGCCAGGTGACGCTGTCCGGGCCGTAGAGGCCGGGGTCGGGGGCGGGGGCCGGCTGCGAGCTCATCGACGAGCAGCGTCGCACGCCGGCCCCGGCCCCACCTCCTGACGAGGCGGTCAGCGCGAGATGGCCTGGACGGTGTCGCCCGTGCGCCTTGTCGTTGCCGCTGCGCGCGAGGTCGGCCTGCGCGAGCATGCCGACCATCTTGTCGCCGTCGATCACCGGGAGGCGGCGGACCTGGTGCTCGGACATCGTGCGCATCGCCTCCTCGACGGAGTCGTCCGCGCCGATGGTGACGACCTCGCCCGGCCGAGGTCGCCGACCGTCGTCGAGGCCGGGTCCTTGCCCGCGGCGAGCACCTTCACGACGATGTCGCGGTCGGTGATCATGCCGGTGAGGCGGTCGCCGTCGCAGACGGGGAGCGCGCCGTAGTTCCCCTGCGCGAGCTTCTTGGCGACGTCGAGGACGGTCGTGCTGGCCGTCCACGAAGTCGGGGGTCGCGGTCATGAGGTCGCGTGCGGTGGTCATGCGTCTCTCCTCCACGTCGGGCGTGCCGGACGAGGCGTGTCTTCCCCGTGCGAGGCCTGCGACGCCTGCCGACCCGACCTACGCTGCCGGCATGTCCTACGTCGCGATCAACGTCCTGACCGTCCCCGAGGGCGCCGGCGCCACGCTGGAGGAGCGCTTCGCCGCCCGGCAGGGGGCGGTCGACAGCGCGCCGGGCTTCGAGCACTTCGAGCTGCTCCGCCCGCTGGAGGGCACCGACGACTACCTCGTCTACACCCGCTGGCGCAGCGAGGCCGACTTCACCGCCTGGCGCGAGTCGCAGAGCTTCGGCCAGGGCCACGCGCAGGCCAGCGGCCGGTCAGAGGGCGCGAAGCCGGCGGCGACCGGCTCGACGATCTGGGCCTTCGAGGTCGCCCAGCAGTCCTCGGCGCGCGACTAGGCCCAGAACGCCAGCAGCGCGGCGGCCGTCGTCCCGGCTGCCTCCACGGCAGGGGAGTGCGCAGCGCCGGGTACGACGGCGTGGCGGGCGCCCAGCCGCTGCGCCATCTCGGCCTGCAGCGCAGGCGTCCAGGCGTCGTCGGCGTCGCCGTGCAGCACCAGCACCGGGAGCCCGGTCGCGCGCAGCGCGTCGACCCGGTCCGGCTCGCCGACGAGCGCGTCGGCCATGCCGAGCAGGGCCCGCGCGCTCGAGGCGAGCATCCGGTCGCGCAGGAAGCCCTGCGTCGAGGCGTCCAGCGCCAGCCACCGCTGGTCGTCGGCGTTGAGCGCGTCGTACGCCGCGATCAGCGCCGGCATGCCCTGCTCGAGCAGCGGGCGCATGAGCGGCAGCACGTCGACCCGCGGCCCGGTGAGCCCGGCCGGGCCTGACGCACATGAGCACCAGCGAGCGGAACGCCGACGGCCGTGCGAGCACCGCCGCGCGGGACACCAGCCCGCCGAAGCTGTGCCCCACCAGGTGGACCGGCCCGACCCGGTCGACCACGGCGAGCAGGTCCTCCGCGAGGGCCGCGGTGGTGTAGTCGCTCAGGTCGTGCGTGCCCGGTGACTGGAACTGCCCCCGCTGGTCCAGCGCCACGACGCGGTGGCCGGCCTGGGCCAGCGGCTGCAGCAGCAGCCGGAAGTCCTCCTTGCTGCCGGTGTAGCCGGGCACCAGCACGACGGTGGCCTGCGGCTCGTCGGGCTCGGCCACCAGTGCCGCCAGCTCGGTGCCGGGGACCGGGAAGCGCTCCAGCCGCACGTCGAGGTCGGCGCAGATCGGGTGCAGGCTCACCCCCCGAGGCTAAGCCGGGCCGCCTGGACGAGGTAGGTGACGCCGATCGCCGACACGACCCACCGCGTCGCCGTCGCGAAGGAGGCGTCGGTCAGCCGGTCCAGCACCCGTCCGCCGAGCCAGGTGCCGAGCATCGACAGCGGCACCGCCGCCAGGACCACGGCGTACGGCACCCCGGCCTCGGCGCTGAGCAACCCGCCGTAGACGACGACCTTCGCCGAGTGCGACAGCACCTGAGTGCCGGCCTTGGTCGCGACGACGGCGTGCCGGCCGAGGGTCGTGTGGACGAAGAAGACGTCCAGCAGGGGACCGGCGACCCCGGCGACCAGGTTCAGCGCGGTCACGACGAAGCCGGCCAGGACGGCGTGCGGCCGGCGGGAGGCGTCCAGGTGCAGTCGGCCGCGGGGGAGCCAGGCGAGCCCGGGGACCAGGCCGAGCAGCAGGTAGGTCAGCGCCTTGGAGGGCTGGTAGGCGACCCCGGCGACGAGCGCGGCGGCTGCCACCGCACCGACGGAGTACCAGCCGATGATCCCCCACCGGAGGTGCTTGCGGTGCAGGAACGCCCGCCAGCCGTTGCTCACCAGCTGCAGCAGCCCGTGCACGACGAAGGCGACCCCGGCCGGCAGGACGAGCAGCAGGGCGCCCATCAGCACCAGCCCGCCTGCCATGCCGAGGACCCCGGACAGCGCTGCGGTCACCAGGGCCGCGAGCAGGACGAAGGCCCCCGCCGCGAGGGTCACCGGGCAGGCCTCACAGGTCGGGGCTCACAGGTCGCGCGTGACCGGCAGCAGGCGGACCTCGCCGACCGCGCCCTCGACCAGCTCGACGGTCATCACCGTGCACACCGGTTGGCGCCGTCGGTCTGTCGGTGATCCGGGGTTGAGCAGCCGGATCCCGGACGGCGTCGTGGTGTCCCAGGGGATGTGGCTGTGGCCGAAGACCAGCAGGTCGGTCCCCGGGTGCGCGACGTCCGCGCGCCTCTCCCGGCCCGCGGCGCCCCCGGTCTCGTGAACCACCGCGACGCGGACGCCCTCGAGCTCGGCCCGTGCGACCTCGGGGAGCCGGGCCCGCAGCGCCGGGCCGTCGTTGTTGCCGGCAGCAGGCGAGCAGGGCGCGGCTGCGGTCCTCGAGCGCGTCGAGCAGCGGCTCCTCGACCCAGTCACCGGCGTGCACCACCAGGTCGGCCGCCTCCACCAGCTCCCAGACCTGCGGGGACAGGTCCCTCGCCCGCTTCGGCACGTGCGTGTCGGCGAGCAGGAGGAGGCCACGCCGGACAGTCTGCCTACAGCGCCGCGCGCACCTCGCCCCGGGGTCGACGGTCGACGACGGCGTCGGTCAGCCCCGCCAGCCGGCCGCAGGCGACGCAGCGGGCGGCGAGGGCCACCCACTCGACGTGCTCCCCGTCCGGCACCGCGAGCCCGGCGGCGACCTCGGCGATGGACTGCCCGCAGCCGCCGCACATCCACATCGGCGGGTGGGTCCAGCGCGCGTCGGAGTCCAGCAGCGGCGTGCTGTGCGCGCAGGCCAGGCACCGGCGCCGGGCCACCCCCGCTCGAGCGTCCGCCTCGACGTAGGTCCACGTCGCGGGCTCGTCGTGCCGGTCGCAGGCCAGCACGACGACGTCGGTCACCTCCGGCCCGCCCTCCAGGGCGAGCAGCCAGTCCCGCAGGTCGTCGGCGTCCTCACCCGTGCGCGCCCCGGCCACCGTCTTCAGCACCATGCCCGGTGCATCGGCACCCGGTGCGCCCCCGCTGAAGCCGCGCAGGCGACGGGCTCGCGCCCGTCCGACCGTGATCGTAGGACGTCCGGGCCCGTTGCGAGGCACCCGTACGGTCTCGGGCTTCCCACGATCACGGCCGGCGGCCGTGGACCGACGTGGGCGACGGACGGAGTGTCGCGGCCGTCACCGACCTCGTACTGGTCGTCGTGCGCAGGAACGGGTCCGGGACAGCGCCCTCACGACACGACGACCAGTACGGGCACACGACGCATCAGGACGAGCGGCCGGACGCGCGGCGGGGGCTACTCCGCAGCGGGCGCGGGCTCGCCACCCTCGCCGGCGCCCTTGCCGCGACCGCGGCCACCGCGGCGGCGGCGGGCCCGGGGAGCGCCTGCCTCACCGGCGTCGCCGCTCCGGCGGCCGGGCCGTTCGCCGGCGCCTCCGAGGAGGTCCCGTTCGCCGGCCACGGCCTCGAGGGCCGCACCGCTGCCGCGGGTGCGGCGGCGGGTGCTGCTGGTGCGCTTCGGCAGCACCGGCGCGTCGTCGGCCACCGGCGCCCTCGCGCGAGGCAGTCGCGCCCGGAGTCCCGACCGCGCGTCGCGACCGCCGGAGCGCCCGCCGTCACGCCCGCCGGACCGACCCGCGTCGCGGCCGGCCGGCTTGCGGCGGCCGGTCTCGCCGAGGTCCTCGACCTCCTCGGCGTCGAGCCCGGCGCGCACCCGGGCCGAGCGCGGCAGCGTGCCCTTGGTGCCCTCGGGGATGTCGAGGTCGGTGTACAGGTGCTTGGAGGAGGAGTAGGTCTCGACCGGCTCCGGGAACGGCAGCTCGAGGGCCTTGTTGATCAGCCCCCACTTCGGCATGTCGTCCCAGTCGACGAAGGTCACGGCGACGCCCTTGGCGCCCGCGCGGCCGGTGCGGCCGATGCGGTGCAGGAAGGTGCTCTCGTCGTCGGGGCACTGGTAGTTGATGACGTGCGTGACGTCCTGCGACGTCGATGCCGCGGGCCGCGACGTCGGTCGCGACGAGCACGTCGATCTTGCCGGAGCGGAACGCCCGCAGCGCCTGCTCGCGGGCGCCCTGGCCGAGGTCGCCGTGCACGGCGGCGGCCGCGAAGCCGCGGTCGCTGCATGTCGGCGGCGACCTTGTCGCAGGTGCGCTTGGTGCGGCAGAAGACCATCGTCAGGCCGCGGCCCTCGGCCTGCAGGATGCGGGCGAGCACCTCGCCCTTGTCCATCGAGTGCGCGCGGTAGACGAAGATCTTGGTGTCCGGGACGGTGCGCTTCTCGCCGATCTCCTCGGCGCGGATGTGCGTCGGCTGCTTCATGAAGCGGCGCGCCATCGTCACGACCGGGCCGGGCATGGTGGCCGAGAACAGCATCGTCTGCCGCTCGGTCGGCAGCAGCTCGAGGATCCGCTCGACGTCGGGCAGGAAGCCCAGGTCGAGCATCTCGTCGGCCTCGTCGAGGACGAGCACCTTGCACGGCCGACAGGTCGAGGTGGCCCTGGCGGGCCAGGTCGAGCAGCCGGCCGGGGGTGCCGACGACGACCTCGACGCCCTTGCGCAGCGTCTCGACCTGCGGCTCGAACGCCCGCCCGCCGTAGATCTGCGCGACGCGGATGCTGCGGACGCTGCCGGCCTTCTCGAGGTCGGTGGCGACCTGGACGGCCAGCTCGCGGGTCGGCGCGACGACGAGCGCCTGCGGCATGCCGTCCGCGCCCTCGGCCTTGCTCTTCACGCGCTGCAGCAGCGGGACGCCGAAGCCGAGCGTCTTGCCGGTGCCGGTGCGCGCCTGGCCGATGAGGTCGTGCCCGGCCAGCGCGATCGGCAGGGTCATGGTCTGGATGGCGAACGGTGCGGTGATGCCGAGCTCCTCGAGCGCCTGGACGGTCTCGGGCAGGGCGCCGAGGGCGGCGAAGCCGTTCTCGACGGCGGGGGTGTCGGTGGTCAGCGGAGTGCCTCTCGTGCGGTCGCGCCGACCGACGACAGGAGGGGGCTCGCAACGGGGCCCGCGAGGGCCCGGCGCGCCACGGGGACTGCGGTCCGCGCACACGGTCGAGGCGGCGAGCGCCGCCCCGGAAGGCCCCAGCCTAGCCGCGGCGAGCGCCGCGTACGGCAGGATCGCGAGCATGAGCACCCGGCTGGACCAGGCGACCGTCGACCTGCTGGGCGTGCTCGCGTACGGCGAGCTGACCGCCTTCGAGCGGCTGGCCAGCGACGCCCGGCTCGCCCCGACGATCGGCGACAAGCACGCGCTCGCGACGATGGCGGCGGCGGAGTTCGACCACTACCGGCGGCTGCACGACCACATGCGTGGCCGAGGGCGATCGACCCCGAGGAGGCGATGGCGCCGTTCGTCGCCCCGCTCGACGCCTTCCACGACTCGACGCCGCCGAACGACTGGCTCGAGGGCCTGATCAAGGCCTACGTCGGCGACGGGCTGGCCACCGACTTCTACCGCGAGGTGGCGGCCTTCGTGCAGGACGCGGCCACCCGCGGGCTGGTGCTCGAGGTGCTCGCCGACACCGGGCAGGCCGTCGTTCGCCGTCGCCAAGGTGCGCGAGGCCACGACGCGCCGACCCGGCCGTCGCGGGCCGGCTCGCGCTGTGGGCGCGCCGGCTGGTCGGCGAGGCGCTCATCCAGGCGCAGCGCGTCGCCGTCGAGCGCGACGCGCTGACCGAGCTGCTGGTCGGCGGCAGCGGCGACCTGGCCGGCATCGCCCGGCTGCTGACCCGGCTGACCGACAGCCACACCGCGCGGATGGACGCGCTCGGCCTGGCCCCCTGAGGGACCCGTCCCGGACAGACGTGCCGGACGCGCCGGAGGCCGGCACCCCAGTGGGTGCCGGCCTCCGGTCTGCGCGCTGGAGAGCTACACGTGAGCCTTGTTGCGGACCGCGCCCTGCGTCACGGCGATGATCGCCGCAGCGACCAGGGTGCCGACGACGACCTCGAGCAGCAGGCTGTTGAAGATCGAGGCCGGCGAGCAGCAGGGAGCCGACGCCGATCAGCAGGGTGAGCCACAGGGGCATGGACTGCTTGCCCGGGACGACCGCCCGGCCGAGCGCGCCGACGACGAGGCCGACGAGGAGCAGGACGACGATGTTCATGGTTCTCCTTGGCTGTGGTGGCGGGCCGACGGCCCGCCGTGGGCCCGGCCCGTGAGGGGCCGGGCGGAGGGCGTGGCTAGACCCGCGAGCGCTTGCGGCCGGTGACGGCGTTGTAGATCACCAGCGCGATGATGGCGCCGATGATCGAGCCGATCAGGCCGCTCGGCTGCAGGAAGGACTCGCCCTCGCTGTTGAAGAGCAGCGAGGCCAGCAGGCCACCGACGAACGAGCCGACGATGCCGAGGACGATCGTCTGGACGATGCCCATCGTGTCGTCGCCCGGGACGATGGCGCGGGCCAGGAAACCGGCGATGAGGCCGATGATGATCATGCCGAGGATGGTGAGCAGCACGTGTGCCTCCAGTTGTCGGGGCTCGGACAGCCCGTTCGGGAGGCCTCATGCCCTTCCCGGGCACGGAGGAACCACGTGTCGGAAGTGTCACCCGACCAGCGCAGCGGCGCAACTCGGGCAGTCGCCCGCAGACGCGACGCCGACCGGGACCCGTCGGGCCCCGGCCGGCGAGGAGCTAGAGCGCGCCGAAGCCCACCCGGCGCTGCTCGCTCTCGGCGATCTCGACGTAGGCGAGCTTGTCGGCCGGCACGAGCACGCGGCGGCCCTTGTCGTCGACCAGGGTCAGCACGCCGAGGTCGGCCTTGAGCGCGTCGGCGACGGCCTTGGCGACCTCGTCGGGGGACTGCGCGCTCTCCAGGACGAGCTCGCGCGCGGCGTACTGCACGCCGATCTTGACCTCCACCGAGGACTCCTTCGTGACGGGGACGGGGACTGCGCCGAGGCTAGCCCGGGACGCCCGGCGCCCGGCGCCGGTCGTACGCCGAGGGCGCGAACCGCCTCCGACCCGCGGGTCGGTCAGGCTGCGGGTCAGTCCGTACGGGGGGTGCCGGAGATGCCGCGCCAGGCCAGGCCCATGAGCAGCTCGACGGCGCGCTCCTTGGGGATCCGGTCCGGCGAGGTCAGCCACCAGCGGGCGCCGACCTCCATGAGGCCGGACAGGCCGATCGACAGCAGCTGCGCCTCCTCGGCGCGGTAGCCGGTGTCGTGCGCGATCGTCTCGGCGATGGCGTCGACGCAGCCCTGGGTCATCCGCTCGACCCGCTCGCGCACGGCCGGGTCGTTGCGCAGGTCGCTCTCGAAGACCAGCCGGAAGGCGCCCTCGCCCGGTGCCCTCGCCGTCGACGAAGTCGAAGTAGGCCGCGACCGAGGCCGCGACGCGCTCGCCGGTTGTCGGTCGTCGAGGCGAGCGCCTCGCGGACCCGGACGCACCAGGCTCTCGGCGTGCTGGTCGAGCAGCGCCAGGTAGAGCTCGAGCTTGCTCGGGAAGTGCTGGTAGAGCACCGGCTTGCTCACGCCGGCGCGCTCGGCGATGTCGTCCATCGCGGCGGCGTGGTAGCCGTTGGCGACGAAGACCTCCTGCGCGGCGCCGAGCAGCTGCGCGCGCCGCGCCGGACGGGGCAGCCGCGTGCCTGCGAGGAGTGGCGTCCCGCCCTGCCGTCGTCGTCACGCGCAGACCCTAGCGGCGCTCGTCCTCGTCGAGCTCGACCACGACGGCCTGCTCGGCCGCGTCGGCGGCGTCGGCCTCCAGCGGCAGTCGTCCGGCGTCGCCGCCCTCGTCGCGACGTGCTGCCCGGGGCCGGTGGCCACGGCCTGCTCGACGACGTCGGGCGCAGGTGCCTCCAGCGGCACGTCCGGCACCTCCGGCAGCGGGGCGTCACGGGTGGGGGTGGCGCGCTGCTCCTGGCGGTCCTCGGGGGTGCTCTCGCTCATCGTCACTCCTGCCCGGACAGCTCGCGCGAGCCGTGCCGGGTGCGCCGGGCGTCGATGACCCGGTCGGGGTTGCGGCGCAGGTAGTCCTGCTCGAGCTCCAGCGTGCGCGGCGGTGTGGAACTGCAGCGCGTCCTCGCTGCCGTGCAGGAAGGTGTCGTGACGGGTCTCGTGCAGGTGCTTGAGCTCGCGCTCGAGGTCCTCGTCGGTCAGCTGGTCGGCCGGCACTCCGGTCACGTCGTCCTCCTCGGTCGGCGGGCGGTCCCGCGCGGGTGGGCCGCCCCTACCCGGGTACCGGGCGGTCCATGACCCAGCCTGCACCCGGCGTCAACGCCGGCCCCGCCGGCGCTGGTCCTGGACGTCGACGGCACCCTGCTCGACACCGTCTACCTGCACGTCATCGCCTGGTGGGAGGCGTTCCGGGACGGCGGCCACGAGGTGTCGGGCTTCGACATCCACCGCGCGATCGGGCGCGGCTCCGGCGACCTCGTCGAGACGCTGCTCGGCCGGCCGGACGAGCGGGTCGTCGAGGGCCACGCGCAGAACTGGGCGCCGCTGCGGGAGCGGTGCCTGCCGTTCCACGAGGTGCCGGAGCTGATCCGCACCGCTGCCGGGCGCGGGCTGCAGGTCGTCTACTGCACCAGCGGCGCCCGAGGCCGACGTCGAGGACTTCCGCGCCAAGATCGGCTGCGACGACGTCGTCGCCGCGGTCGTCAACAGCGGCGACGTCGAGCAGAGCAAGCCGGCGCCGGACATCGTCCTCGCGGCGCTCGAGGCGGTCGGCGTCGCGCCGGAGGACGCGGTGATGGTGGGCGACACCGTCTACGACGTCCGGGCCGCTGCCGCGGCCGGGCGTGCCGTGCATCGGCCTCATGTGCGGCGGGATCGGCGAGCGCGAGCTGCAGGAGGCCGGCGCGGCTGCGGTCTACGGCAACCCGTCCGAGCTGCTGCAGGACCTCGAGGGCTCGCCGGTCGGGCGCCTGCTGCGCTGAGCCGCCGTTACGACGATCATGCGGCGGGTACAGCCGCGCCGTGATCACTACGCTGCCGGAGGTGCGGGACCCGGCGCAGGTGCGCCGCGCGCGCACCCAGCGGCGGATCGGGCTGGCCCTGCTCGCCGCCTTCGTCCTGTCCGGCGCCGTCGGGCTGCTGGGCACGCGGACGAGCACGACGACCGTGACCGGCGGGGGCTACGAGATGACCGTGACCTGGCCGCGGATCTCCCGTCCGGGTCACGCCGTGCGGGTGCAGGTGGAGGTCGAGAAGGACGGCGGCTGGTCGGGCGCCCCGCTGGTGCTGCGCTACGACACCGCCTGGTTCGAGATGTTCGACGAGAACGCCTTCACGCCCGCGCCCGACAGCGAGACGGCCGGTCCCGGCTTCACCGAGGACGAGTTCGCCACGCCCGACGGCGAGGTCTTCGTGATGACCGTGGACACCCGCGTCGAGCCGGCGCGCCAGCGCGGCGAGGACGGCTCCTTCTCCGTGGTCGACGACCAGGGGCAGGTGGTGCTCACCGCCGAGGTGTCCACCTGGATCTGGCCGTAGGGGGCCGCCGTGGAGATCGTCGTCCGGGCCGCCGTCGTCTACCTGTTCCTGTGGTTCATCACCCGGGTGATCGGCAAGCGCGAGCTGGGCCAGATGAGCGCCTTCGAGCTCGTGCTCCTCGTGACCATGGGCGACCTCATCCAGCAGGGCGTGACGCAGGAGGACTACAGCGTCACCGGCGCGATGCTGGCGGTCGGGACGTTCGCGCTGCTCATCGTCGGCTTCTCCTGGGTGTCCTGGCGCTTCCCGCGCACCCGGCCGCAGCTCGAGGGCTCGCCCGTCGTCGTCATCCACGACGGCCGGCTGCGCGAGGACGTCATGCGCTACGAGCGGCTGCCGGACACCGAGCTGCACGAGGCGCTCCGGGAGCAGGGCATCGACGACCTGTCGCACGGTCCGGATCGGCGTGCTCGAGCCGGACGGCCGGTTCTCCTTCTTCACCGACGCGCAGCACCCGCCGGAGCAGGAGCGCCCGACGACCTGAGCAGCCTCAGCGCTTCTGCATCGCGTCGAGGCAGACGGCCAGCGCGATGGCCAGCCGCGCGTCGACGGCCGGGTCGCGCACCTCGAGCACGTAGCGGTCCCGGAACCCCCAGTGCCGGGTGTGGGTGAGGGCGACCTCGCCGACGGGCGTCGTGCCGTCGAAGTGGAAGACCCACGGCACGGGCACGTCGCCGATCCACGGCACCATCCCCCAGAGGCGGCGCAGCAGGGCGACCGCCAGGCTCCGCTCCTGCACCACGACGGGCGGCCGGCCCGGCTGGTCGACCTCCCACGTCGAGCGCAGCAGGCTCGCCGCGCCCCGCTTGCGCAGCTGGCCGACGACCTCGCCGGCCGGGTCGCGCACCGTCATCGTCGAGCGGACGTCGATCCGCCGGTCGGCGGCGATCCTGAGGACCGGCCGGCGTCGCCGACTCGTCGCCGTACAGGGTGAAGGACTCCTTGAACGCCATGCGCTTCTGCTTGGCGAAGGCGACGAGCCGCCCGGGCCGCCGCCGTCGTCGAGCATGATCCGGTAGGTGTTCTGGAACGGCGTGATCTTCTGGTGGACGTGGAAGCGCTGCGGTCCCGGGACGGGTGCGGGCGCGGCGGCGGGCTCGGTCATGGCGCGCAGGCTCTCACCCCAGCAGCGGCGCGAACAGGTCGCCGTGCTCCTCGACGCGGGCCAGCACGTCGTCGCTGGTGAAGACCAGGTCCTGCGGCCGCCGGCAGGCCTCGACCTCGTCCCAGGTGACCGGCGTGGACACGGTCGGCGTCGGCCGCGCGCGCAGCGAGTAGACGCTCACGGTCGTCTTGGCCGCGCTGTTCTGCGACCAGTCGACGAGCACCTTGCCGTCGCGCAGCGCCTTGGTCATGCGGTGCACGACCAGGTCCGGGTGCTCCTTCTCCAGCCGCTGCGCCAGCCCCTTGGCGTACGCCGAGGTCTCCTCGGCCGAGCCGAAGGCGTCGGCGCGGGCGTAGAGCTGCAGGCCCTTGCTGCCGCTGGTCTTGGCGACGGCGGCGTGCCCGTCGGCCTCCAGCAGCGGCCGGAGCAGCAGCGCCACCTGGCAGCACTCCACGATCGTCGCGGGCGGGCCCGGGTCGAGGTCGAAGACGATCATGTCCGGCGGCAGCGGCGGCCCCGTCCTGCACCCGCCACATGTGCGTGTGCAGCTCGAGCGCCGCGAGGTTGGCCGTCCAGACCAGCGTCGCCAGCTCGTCGACCACGACGTAGTCGATCGTCTCGCGGCCCTTGCTCGAGCCGGGCGAGGGCAGCGTCACGACGCGCACCCAGTCGGGGGTGCCGCGCGGGGCGTTCTTCTCGAAGAAGACCTGGCCCTCGACGCCGTCGGGGTAGCGCTTGCGGGTCACCGCGCGGCCGGCCAGGTGCGGCAGCAGCACCGGGGCGATGCGCGTGTAGTAGTCGAGCACCTGCCCCTTGGTGAAGCCGCTCGGGTAGAGCACCTTCTCCAGGTTGGTCAGGGCGACCTGCCGCCCCTCGACGTCGACGACGACCTTGGTGCCGCTGCTCACTCGCGCACCACCTCCCGCGGGTCGACGTCGTCGCGCAGGCCCTTGTACGACGGGTGGCGCAGCCGGCCGTCCCGCGTCCACTCCGTGTAGTCGACCTCGCAGACCAGCTCGCGGCTCGACCCAGACCGCGCTGCGCGCGTGCTCGCGCGGGACGTCCGGCGAGCACCGGGTCGGCCCGGCGCAGCGGGGCGAGCCGCTCGCCGAGCATCGCCAGCGTCGCGGCGCTGAAGCCGGTGCCGACGTGGCCGGCGAAGGCCCAGCCGTCGCCGTCCGCCACGGCCAGCAGCAGCGAGCCGATCCGGCCGGACCGGCCGCCCTCGCCGGGCTTCCAGCCCACGACGACCGCCGAGGTCCGGCGCACGTGCTTGACCTTCACCCAGCAGTCGCTGCGGCGGCCCGGCTCGTAGCGGCTGTCCCGGCGCTTGGCGACCACGCCCTCCATGCCCTGCGCGCGGGTGGCCTGCAGGACGGCCTCCCCGTCGCCGGGGAACGACGGCGGCACCTGCCACCGCTCGCCCGACAGCGGCAGCGACTCCAGCACCGCGCGCCGCTCGTCGTACGGCAGGTCGAGCAGCGGCCGGTCGTCGACCTGCAGGACGTCGAACAGCAGCAGCGTCACGGGGGTGCTCGCGCACCAGCGACGGGCTGGGGGAGCGCACGTGCATGCGGGACTGCAGCCGGCCGAAGTCGGCGCGTCCGGCGTCGTCGAAGGCCACCACCTCGCCGTCGAGCAGGGCCGTGGTCGGTCCCAGCGCGGCGCCCAGGCCGGTGCAGCTCGGGGTAGGCGCCGGTGATGTCGTTGCCGTTGCGGGAGCGCAGGGACACCGCGCCGCCCCGCACCGCGACCAGCGCCCGCACGCCGTCCCACTTCACCTCGTAGGACCAGCGGTCGTCGTCGCACCGGGAGCGGCCCGGTCGTCGCCAGCATCGGCGCGAGCGCGCGGGGGAGGGCCACGCCGCTGTGCCTACCCCGATCGACCACCGTTGCGCGCCGCCGCCCGCCCGACCGGGGTCTGGGTCACACTGGACGGACCCGGTGGCAGCCGCCGGGCGCGCTCCGGCGCTGCCTGTGAGGACGCGTACCGAGCCCATGACATCCACCTGGACCTGGTCCGGGCTGCGCAGCTGGGTCGTGCACGGCTACACCGCGACCGGCGCCGTCCTGGCCCTGCTCATCGTGCTCGCGGCCGTCGAGGGCGACGTCGCCCGGGCGCTGTGGCTCGGCCTCGCCGCGCTGGTCATCGACGGGACCGACGGCATGCTGGCCCGCCGCTTCGACGTCAAGGAGCGGCTGCCGTGGTTCGACGGGGCGCTGCTCGACAACATCGTCGACTACCTGACCTACGTCTTCGCGCCGGTCGTGCTGCTGCTGCAGACCGGCTACCTGCCGGACGGGACGATGGGGACCGTGGTCGCGGTGCTCCCGCTGGTCGCCTCGAGCTACCAGTTCTGCCGGGTCGACGCCAAGACCGACGACCACTTCTTCCTCGGCTTCCCGAGCTACTGGAACGTCGTGGCCTTCTACGCCATCGCGATGGACCTCAGCCCGCTGGTCACCTCGGTGGTCATCGTCGTGTGCGCCGCCCTGGTGCTGGTGCCGGTCGGCTACATCTACCCGTCCCGGATGACGGTGCTGCGCACGCCGACGCTGGTGCTGTCGGCCGTCTGGCTGGTGCTGTACGCGGTCGTCGTCGCGCAGCTGCCCTCGCCGGAGCCGCTGGTCATCGCCGCGTCGCTGGGCTACATCGCCTACTACTGCCTGCTCAGCCTCTACCTCGACCGCCGCCGCCGGAGCGCCCGCGCGGCGCAGCCGCCGGTCCCCGTCGCCGCCTGACCGCGTGACGCTGCTCGCGGTCGCGTGCGCGCTCGGCGCCATGACCCTGTTCGGCATCGCCGCGGTGCTGCAGGGGGTCGCGACCTCGCGCGCGGTCGACCTCGCCGTCCTCGACCCGCGGCTGCTGCTGCACCTGGCCCGCCAGCCCGTCTTCCTCGCCGCGCTCGTGCTCAACGGGCTGGGCTTCCTGCTGCACGTCGCCGCGCTGCAGGTGCTCCCGCTGTTCCTGGTGCAGGCCGTCATCTCGGCCAGCGTCGCGGTCACCGCCGTGCTGTCGGTGCGGGTGCTGCGCGTGCCGCTGCTCGGGCTGCAGCGGCTGGCGGTGCTGAGCGTCGTGGCGGGCCTCGCGCTGCTGGCGCCGACCGCTGAGGCCTCCGAGGCGCTGCCCGCCGGCGCCGGCAGCCCGCTCGCGCTGCTCGGCGTCGTGGCCGCCGTCGCGGCGGCCGCAGCCTCGGTCCGGGGGCTGCCCGCGCCGGCCGGGCCGGTCCTGCTCGGGCTGCTGGCCGGTGCCGGCTTCGGCGTCGTGGCGGTCTCCGCCCGGCTGCTGCCCGACCTGGGGCCCTCCCTGCTCACCGAGCCGCTGGCGTACGTCCTGGTGCTGGCGGGGACGATCGCCTACCTCGTCTACTCCGCGGCGATGCAGCGCGGCTCGGTCACCACCGCCACCGCTGCCATGGTCGTCACGCAGACCGTCGTGCCGGCCGTCGCCGGGCTGCTGCTCGGCGACGAGGTGCGCGCCGGGCTCGTGCCGCTGGCGGTGACCGGCTTCGCCCTCGCGCTCGGCGGCGCGCTGGCGCTGGCCCGCTACGAGGCCGGGGAGTTCGCCGTCCCACCCCCGCTCGCCCCGCACCCGCACGAGCACCCGGACCCGCACGAGCACCCGCACGAGCACCGCCCCGCTTGACCGCACCGCCCGGCCCGACGATCTTCCCCTCGTACGCTCTGCTGCCGCGTGCCCCGGTGCACGAGGGGAAGATCAGAGCGGGTGGGCAGGTCCGGCTCGGGTAGGGGGCAGCGGTGAGGTCGATCTGGAAGGGCGCGATCAGCTTCGGGCTGGTCACGATCCCGGTGAAGCTCTACAGCGCGACCGAGCAGAAGGACGTGTCCTTCCACCAGGTCCGGCGCTCCGACGGCAGCCGCATCAAGTACAAGCGCGTGGCCGCCGTGGACGGCGAGGAGGTCGCGTACGGCGACATCGCCAAGGGCTACGAGCTGAGCAACGGCGAGACCGTCGTGCTCACCGACGAGGACTTCAAGGACCTCCCGCTCACCACGAACCGCGCGATCGACGTGCTGCAGTTCGTGCCGCTCGAGGAGCTCGACCCGATCTTCTTCGAGAAGAGCTACTACCTCGAGCCCGACAAGGCCGGCACCAAGCCGTACGTCCTGCTGCGCGACGCGCTCGAGCAGTCCGGCAAGGTCGCCGTCGTCAAGGTCGCGCTGCGCAACCGCGAGTCGCTCGCGGCGCTGCGGGTGCGCGACGGCGTGTTCGTGCTCGAGACGATGCTCTGGCCGGACGAGGTGCGCACCCCCGACTTCGGCTTCCTCGACGAGGACGTCGAGGTCCGCCCGCAGGAGCTGGCGATGGCCGGCAGCCTCATCGAGACGCTGTCGGGCGAGTTCGACGCGTCGCAGTACAAGGACGAGTACCGCGAGGCGCTGCAGCAGGTCATCGAGGCCAAGGTCGAGGGCCGCGAGGTCGTGCAGCCCACCGAGGCGCAGCCGACCTCCGGCACCGTCGTCGACCTCATGGCGGCGCTGCGGGCCAGCGTCGAGGCGGCCAAGAGCGGCAAGCCGGCGACGGCCGCGCAGGCGGAGCCGGAGGAGGACGCGGCCGAGGAGGCCGCGCCGGAGAAGCCCGCCGCGAAGGAGCCGCGACCGCGAAGGCGGCCGCGAAGAAGGCCCCGGCCAAGAAGGCCCCGGCCAAGAAGGCCCCGGCGAAGAAGGCGGCCGAGGACGCCGGCAAGAAGGCGCCGGCCAAGAAGGCGGCGCGCAAGTCCGCCTGACCCGGCGCGCCCTCGGTAGTCTTTCCGCACCGCTACTGAGGGACGCATGACAGCTTCTGCCGACGCGCAGCCGACCGACGACGCCCAGCTCGCCGACCCGGCGCGCGTGGCGGCGGTGCGCCGCGTCCTGGAGGAGGGGCTGAGCACGGCCGGCCTCGACCGGCTGACCAGGCTCGCCGCCGACCTGCTCGGCGCCGCCCACGCCCAGGTGTCCCTGCTGGCCGAGGAGCAGGTCGTCGCCAGCGTCTTCGGGCTGCCGTCGGACGCGCCGCGCACCGGTGCGCTGGCCGACAGCCTGTGCACCGTCACCGTCCGCGTCGGCGTGCCCTTCGTGGTGCAGGACGCCGCGAACGACCCGCGCGTGTGCGACCTCGCCGCCGGTCACCTCCGGCGCCGTCGGTGCCTACCTCGGGGTGCCGCTCGTGACCGACACCGGCCTCGCGCTCGGCGCGCTGTGCGTCTTCGACCCGGCGCCGCGCACCTGGTCGGCGCGCGACGTCGGGGTGCTGGCCGAGCTCGGCGCCAGCGCGGTGGCCGAGCTCGAGCTGCGCGTCCTGTCGCGCGAGATGACCACCAAGGCGGCCCAGCTCGACCTGGCGCTCTCCGCGGCCGACACCGGCAGCTTCGACTGGGACCTCGCCACCCGCGAGCTGCGGTGGGACGACCGGCTGGTGCGGCTGTTCGGCTACGAGCGCGGCGAGTTCGGCGAGCGCATCGAGGACTTCAACGCCCGGCTGCACCCCGACGACCGCGACCGGGTGGCCGAGCACCTCGAGCGCGCGATCGAAGGCGTCGGCGACCTGTCGGTGGAGTACCGCATCGTGCGGCCGGACGGGGAGCGCTGGATCGAGGCCCGCGGCCGCGTGCCTGCCCGGCTCCGACGGCCGGGCCGCCCGGCTGCTCGGGGTGGCGTACGACTCCACCGAGCTGCGCGGGGCCCGGGACCGGCTGGCGCGCACGCTCGAGTCGATGACCGACGCGTTCTACTCCGTCGACCGCGACTGGCGCTTCACCTTCGTCAACCCCGAGGCCGAGAAGCTGCTCGGCCGCAGCCGCGACGAGCTGCTCGGCCGCGCCATCTGGGAGGAGTTCCCGGCCGCGGTCGGCTCCGTCCTTCGAGGAGCGAGTACCGCCGGCGCCGTCGCGTCCGGCGAGCCGGCGTCCTTCGAGGCCTACTACCCGCCGCCGCTGGACGGCTGGTACGAGCTGCGGGCCTGGCCGACCCCGGACGGCCTGTCGGTCTACTTCCGCGAGATCACCGCGCGCCGGCGGGCCGAGCAGCGAGCGGGCCGAGGCCGTCGCCGACCGCGAGCGCGCGTACGCCGAGGCCGAGGCGGCCAACGCCCGGCTGACGCTGCTGGCCGACGCCGCCCACTCGTTGGCGCAGTCGCTCGAGCCCGCGCAGGTGCTGCAGCGGCTGTCCGACGTGGTGCTGCCGGCGCTGGGCCGCTCGGTGGTCGTCGCGCTGACCGCCGAGGCGGCGGGCGACGCTGCTGGACCGCGAGCTGCCCGCCGACTCCGCCGTGCACGTCGTCCACCTCGCCCACGCGCGTGCCCGAGCTGCTGCCGCGGCTCGAGGGCCTGGTCCGCGACGTGTCGCTGTCCACCGCGGACCCGGTCGGGCGTCGGTGCGGTCGTGCGCAGCGGGGTCCCCGAGTGGCTGCCCGAGGTCGAGGACGCGGTCCTGGTGGACCTGGCCCCGAACGAGCAGGTGCTCGGCGAGCTGCGCGACATGGCGTCGCACGCGGTGCTCACGGTCCCGCTGGTCAGCCGCGGGCGCGTGCTCGGCGCGGTGACCGTCGGCGACCCGCCGGCCCGACGCCGTCGACCGGGCCTGCTGGCCGACCTCGCCGCGCGCGCCGCCGTCGCGCTCGACAACGCGCTGCTCTACCGCGCCGAGCGGCGTACCGGCCTGACCCTGCAGCGCAGCCTGCTGCCCGGCGACGTCCCGTCCGCTGCCCGGCATCGAGGTCGCCGTCCGCTACCGCGCCGGGCGCCACGGGCGCCTTCGTCGGCGGCGACTGGTACCAGGGCGTCGTCGTCGGCGACGACCTCGTGCTGTGCATGGGCGACGTGATGGGCCACGGCATGCGCAGCGCCGCCCGCATGGGGCAGCTGCGCGCGATCGTCGCGACGCTCGCGCTCGAGGGGCACGGGCCCGGCGCGCTGCTCGCCCGGCTGGCCGACAGCGTGCGACGTCCTGCTCGACCTCGAGCTGGCGACGCTGCTCGTCGCGAGCTACAGCCCGTCCCGGCGCACCCTCACGGTCGCCTCGGCCGGTCACCCGCCGCCGCTGCTGGCCGCGCTGGGCGAGGAGCCGTACTACCTCGACGTCGCCCCGGGACCGCCGATCGGCTCGCTGCCGGGGGAGTACGAGGAGGTGGTCGTCGAGGTGCCGCCCGGCTCCACCGCTCGTGCTCTACACCGACGGCCTGGTCGAGCGGCGCGGCGAGGCGCTCGACGTCGGGCTCGAGGCGCTGCGCCAGGCGCTGCGCGCGCTGCGGCTGCCGCCGGAGGCCGTCGCCGACCACGTGCTGGCCACGCTGGGCCGCAGCGAGGGCGCCGACGACGACGTCGCGCTGCTCGTGCTGTCCCACCTGCCGGACGGCGCGGCGTGATCTGCCTGCAGGGCGGTGCGGAGTTCGGCGAGCTGTGCCGCGAGATGGACGCCGACCTCCTGCGCCGCGCCGAGGACGGACCCGTCGTCGTCACCGCCCTGGCCGGCGCGCCCGGACGGGAGTACCGCACCGCCGGCGACAACGGCGTACGCCACTTCAGCGTCGCTGGGCGCGCAGGACGTCGCCGTCGCGCCGGACGTGCGCGAGGACGAGGCCGGCGCGCTGGCGGCCCTGCGCCGGGCACGGCTGCTCGTGCTGCCCGGCGGCTCGCCGTCGCGCCTGCTCGCCGCTCTGCAGGACACCGCCGTCGGGGAGCTGGTCGCGACGCTGCTGGCCGACGGCGGCGTCGTCTCGGGCTCCAGCGCCGGGGCGATGGTGCTGTGCGACTGGACCGTCCTGCCCGACCGGCGGGGTCCGCAGGGGACCGTCGTCGAGCGCGGGCTCGGGCTGGTGCCGGACCTGCTCGTGCGTGCCGCACTGGAGCGGCGGGTCGAGCCGCGGCGAGTGGCTGCGGGCGGTCGACCGCGACCGTGCCGGCCGGGGTCCGCGTCCTCGGGCTGCCCGAGCAGTCGGGCGTGCTCGTCGACGGGCAGCGGCTGACGGCCGTCGGCGCGTCGGCGACGACGGTGGTCAGCGACGGAGGCGGGAGCTGCCCGTCGGGCAGTCGCTGCCCTGAGCCCGGACGCGCCGGCGGTGCAGGCCCGGTCGTCCCGTCGGACCACCCGCGCGGATGGGATGCTCGCGCGGCGCCGGCACCGGGCGCGCCCAGCGCAGGAGGACACGTCGTGACCCAGGACCCCAGCCCCACCAGGCCGAGCGCGCCCGGTGGGCCGATGTCGGAGCGCATGCAGGCGCTGCTGTCACGGGCCGCCGAGGAGCAGCTGACCGAGCAGCGCCAGGTCTCGGCGGTGCTGACCGACCTGCGCGGGCTGGTGGCCGAACCTCGGCGAGCAGCTGCGCGGCACCGCGTCCTCCGCCCGGCTGGACAGCGTCGGCGGCGACGTCGGCTCGCTGTTCACCGAGCTGCGGATGTCGACCAGCGCGCTCGGCGAGCGGCTCGACGCGCTGGCCCGTCGTGTCGACGAGCAGGCCTCCTCGACCAGCGAGATGGTCAGCGCCCAGCGGGTCGGGCAACGAGGCGCTCGCGGTGCGGGTCAGCGGGCTGTCCGAGGACCTCTCCGTGCAGAGCACCGCCCTCGACCGCCTCGCGGAGTCGGTCGGTGCCCTCGGAGCCTTCCCCGACGTCCTCGCCGCCCTGCAGCGGGACGTCTCCGGCCTGCACGACCGGCTGGCCCCGCTCGGCGACGTGCGCACCGGGCTCGCCGACCTGGTGGCCCGCACCGGCGCCATCGAGGCGCTGCGCCCGGAGGTCGGCGCCCTGTCCGCCCGCATGGAGGGCCTGGCCACCAGCGACGAGGTCAGCAGCAGCCGCGCCGCGCTCCTCAGCGCCCTCACCGAGCGGCTGGACCGCCTGGAGAGCCTCGCCGGCCGGCCCGCCCTGACGCAGGAGGCGCTGGACGCCTCGCTCGCCCCGCTGCTCGCGAAGCTCGACGCGGTCGCCTCGGGCGGTCCGGTGGTGGAGCGCCTCGGCGGCCTGGACGACCGGCTGGCCGCGCTCGAGACCCGCCTGGGCGAGGTGGCCGAGCGGCTGTCGGAGGTGAGCGACGCCGCAGGAGGCGTCCCCGCCGTCGCCACCGACCTCGGCCGCCTGTCGGGTCGGCTGGACGAGGTCGCCGCGCTGCGGGCCGACGTCGTCGCCACCCGCGATGCCGTGCTCGCGCTCCAGGACGACTCGCCCGTGCCGAACCTCGTGCTCGGCGTCGCCGCGCTCCGGGAGGACGTCGAGGACCTCGGCTCGCGCGTGAGCGAGGTGACCGTCCCGAGCGCCGAGACGGTCGCGACCGCCGTCGGCCAGCAGGTCACCGAGCGGCTCGTCGACGAGCTCGCCCCGCGCGTCGCCGACGTCGTGCTGACCCGCGTCGCGGCCACGCTGGTCGAGCAGGTGTCGGGCAGCGTCACGGCCAGCGTGCAGAACGGCCTCACCGAGAAGGTCCGCGCGGCCACCGTCGACAGCGAGCGCCGCATCAGCGCCCACGTCGACGAGGCCGTCCTCGCCCTCGCGGAGGCGCTGCTGCGCCGCCGCCGCGGGTCGAGGTCGGGCGCGAGCGCTCTGCTCGGTGCCGGCGAGCTCGGTGAGGTGCCGGTCGGTGAGGTGCCGGTCGGTGAGGTGCCGGTCGAGGACGCGGTCGAGGTCGGGGACGCGGTGCGGGCGATCGACGACGCGGCCGTACCGGTGCAGCTGCCCGCGGACGTCCCGCCCGTCGACGTGCGCCCCGAGGAGGGTGCGGGGGACGTGGTCGCGGAGCAGGACGCGGACGCGGTGGAGCGAGCCGACGCGGTCGCCGCCGACGCCGACGGCCGTCCGGCCGAGCAGCCGGTCGACCGGGAGTGGGTCGACGAGCCGGTCGAGCCGGAGCAGGAGCTCGCGGCCCAGGACGCCGCCGCCGCGGAGACCGCCCCGCTGGGCGACGCCGACATCAGCGGCGAGAGCGAGCCGACCGGGCCGGCGTCGGTGGCGGCGACGGGCGAGTCGGTCGCACCGTCCGACGAGGACGACGAGGACGACGAGGAGGAGGACGCGCTCGCAGCCGCCTCCGCTGCGGCCGCTGCTGAGGTGGAGCAGGACGAGGAGGACGAGGACGAAGTCGCGGCGGACGCTCAGCAGGACGACGGCGAGGACGCGCAGGTCCCCTCCGGCCCGCCCGCGCAGGCCTCGGCCGCACCGACCACGACCGTGCTGCCCGGACCGCAGCCGGTCGTCGCCTCGCCCCCACCGCCGGCGGATCGTGACGCCCTGCAGGGGGACGACATGCGCGGGGACGACGATGCGCGGGGACGACAGCGCGGGGACGACGGCGACGACGACGGCCCCCCGCGCCGCCCCTGGTGGCGCCCCGGCGGCTGACCGCCACCACCCTTGCGTCCTGCTGCTCGTGAGCGGGACCTCTCCGGTGCGCAGGACGCAACGGGAGCGCACCCGGCTCCGGCCGGCCTGCCGACGCAGTGCTGGCCGTACGTCCGACGTGCTGAGCGCGGCGCACCTCCGGTGCGCAGGACGCAACGGGAGGGGGGCACCCGGCTCCGACCGGCTTGCCCCGGGCCGTGCGTCCGCCCTCCTGAGCGCGGGGTCCGTCCGGTGGAGCGGACGCAAGCGCAGGCGAGCGCCGCGCGGCTCAGCGCTCGTCGGTGCGGACGTCCAGCCCGAGCGCGACCGCGAGCACCAGCGCCTGCTGGACGTCGACGACCGCGCCGGTCATCGTCGTGCCGAGCGGGTCCAGCCCGGCCAGGTCGGTGCCGCGCAGGTCGCAGCGGCTGAGGTCGGCGCGGTGCAGCAGCGCGGCCGACAGGTCGCCCTCGCGCACGCTGGACCCCTGCAGCCGGGCTCGGCTCAGGTCGGCCTCGCGCATCCGCACCCCGGTGAAGCGCGCCCGCCGCAGGTCGGCCCCCGGCAGCCCGGTGAACGACCAGTCGCCGCCCTCGACGAGGAGCAGGTCGAACCGGCAGCGGTCGAAGCGGCTGCCCACCAGCTTGCAGTCCGTGGCCGTGACCCCCGACAGGTCGCAGCCGCTGAACGTGCACCCGGTCAGGGCGGTCCGCACCAGCGCGGCGCCGGTGAAGCGGCAGTCGCGGAACGTGCAGTCCACCCAGCTCCCGCCCGTGGCGGTGATCTCGGTCAGGTCGACGTCGACGAGCTCCACCCGCTCGTACGACGCGCCGGACAGGTCGCGCCCCTCCCAGTCCTCGCGGCGCACCACGGCGCCGGGCAGCAGGGCGGGCAGTACGGTCACGAGGGCAACCTACGGCGCGGCCCCGCGCGCTCAGCCGGTCGTACGGAGGCCTCCACACGGTCTCGCAGCGGGTCGGACCCGTGTGCAGGGCTCCGTGCGGGAAGCGGTGGCCGACCCCGGGCAGCACGACGGCCGGGCCCCGAAGGACCCGGCCGCGACGTGCTGAGGACTACTTGAAGACGTCCTTGACCTTCTCGCCGGCCTGCTTGAGGTTGCCCGACGCCTGGTCCTTGTGGCCCTCGGCCTCGAGCTGCTCGTCGCCCGTCGCCCGGCCGGCGTGCTCCTTGCCCTTGCCGCCGAGCTCCTCGGCCTTGTTCTTGATCTTGTCGATGCCGCTCATGGTGCCTCCTAGGGTCAGCCGTCGGTCTGCCCAGCAACCGCCGCGCGCATGCCTCGACAGCCGGGCCGGGCGGGAATCACGCCCGCGCCGAGGGCCTTTGCACCAGGAGTACCGCTGTCGATCCCCCGAGGAGTCCCCGTGTCGCTGCCGCCCCTGGTCGAGCCGGCCGCTGAGCTGACCCGCCAAGAGGTCATGCGCTACAGCCGCCACCTGATCATCCCGGACGTCGCGATGGACGGGCAGAAGCGCCTGAAGAACGCCAAGGTGCTCGCCGTCGGCGCCGGCGGCCTGGGCAGCCCGACCCTGATGTACCTCGCCGCGGCCGGCGTCGGCACGCTCGGCATCGTCGACTTCGACACCGTCGACGAGAGCAACCTGCAGCGCCAGGTCATCCACGGCCAGAGCGACATCGGCCGCAGCAAGGCCGAGAGCGCCAAGGCCAGCGTCCAGGAGATCAACCCGCTGATCGACGTCGTCCTGCACCAGGAGCGGCTCGACTCCACGAACGTCATGGAGATCTTCGCCAGTACGACCTCATCGTCGACGGCACCGACAACTTCGCGACCCGCTACATGGTCAACGACGCGGCGTTCTTCCTCGGCAAGCCGTACGTCTGGGGCTCGATCTACCGCTTCGACGGCCAGGCGTCGGTCTTCTGGCCGACCGCCCCGGGCGGCAACGCCCCCTGCTACCGGTGCCTCTACCCGGAGCCGCCGCCGCCCGGCATGGTCCCGAGCTGCGCCGAGGGCGGCGTGCTGGGCGTGCTCTGCGCGAGCATCGGCTCGATCCAGACCACCGAGGCCATCAAGCTGCTCACCGGCATCGGCGAGCCGCTGGTCGGCTCGCTGATGGTCTACGACGCCCTCGAGATGGAGTACCGCAAGATCAAGGTCCGCAAGGACCCCGAGTGCCCGCTGTGCGGCAAGAACCCGACGATCACCGGGCTCATCGACTACGAGGCCTTCTGCGGCGTCGTGTCCGAGGAGGCGCAGGAGGCCGCCGCCGGCAGCACCATCCTGGCCACCGAGCTCAAGGCCAAGATGGACGCGGGCGAGGACTTCCTGCTCGTCGACGTCCGCGAGCCGGCGGAGTACGAGATCGTCAGATCCCGGGCGCCGTGCTGATCCCCAAGGGCGAGATCCTCAACGGCTCCGCGCTGGCGCAGCTGCCGCAGGACAAGCAGATCGTCCTGCACTGCAAGAGCGGCGTCCGGTCCGCCGAGGCGCTCGCGGCGCTCAAGGCCGCCGGCTTCGGCAACAGCGTCCACGTCCAGGGCGGCGTGCTCGCCTGGGCCGCCCAGGTCGACCCGAGCCTGCCGACGTACTAGGCCTGCCGACCCACTAGCCGTCCCGCCCGGCCGGTCCCCGTCGAGGGGGCCGGCCGTCGGCGTACGCGGATGCCTGGGACGGAGGCCTTGTCGATGCTGCTCG
The DNA here is from genome assembly GCA_963844295.1 of uncultured Actinomycetota bacterium. Lineage (GTDB taxonomy): Bacteria > Actinomycetota > Actinomycetes > Mycobacteriales > SCTD01 > SCTD01. The sequence continues at coordinate 1,116,976 of CAWJNR010000002.1, forward strand.
CCGCGAGCACAGTGGAGAGTCACCCGGAAAGGGCTCCGTGCACGGCAGATCGGGGGACACCATGACGTCGAAGGCACAGCTCGCTGCGATCGCCCTGTCAGCTCCGTTGGTCCTCGCTGCGGTGACGGGCCCGCTCGCGGGGTCGGCAGGGGCTGACCCTCCGCGCACGCTGAGCAGCAGCTTCGCGGTCGAGCCGGGCAGCTTCCTGGACTACCCGCTGTCGGTCGAGACCACGGGCCCGATCACCCGGACCACCTTCACCGAGCGCACGGTCGACGTCGGCCCGGAGTACCCCGGCACCAGCACCACGACGTGGAGCTGCATGGAGCGCGAGGGCGCGCCGACGTTCCGCTGCCGCGGCGAGGGGGTGTACGACGGCACCTACGAGGGCGTGACGGCTCCGGCGACGCTCACGATCTGGGCCACCTGCTCGGAGAGCAGCACGACCCCCGCCGTAGTCAGCTGCACCGGGCGCTTCACGCTGCACGGGCAGGAGGAGCTCGCAGGCCTCCACGCCCAGGCGACCTGGCAGTCCTCCGGCGTGTTCGGGTTCAGCGTGGCCGGCACGAGCCAGCTCCGCCTCCACGACCACCGCTGACACCTGAGACGGCGCCGGGCGCGGTCAGCCGCTGGTCAGGACCCGCCCGAGGATGCCCTGCGTGCCGATGAACGCCTCGCCGATGGTCATGCCGTCCCCGGAGATCGTGAACTCGCGGATCGTGCTGTCGTGGGTGCTGCCGCGCATCTTGAGCACCGTGATGCCGCGGCGGACGGCGCTCTCCACCTCGACGTAGCGCAGCAGCACGATCGAGTCGATGAGCCCGGAGATGTGGCTCTCGGTGACCGACGTGCCGCCGAGCAGGTCGGGCGCGGACGCCGTCACCAGCGAGGCCACGCCGGTCTCCTTGACGTACGACGTGAGGCCGATGACGAACTCGCGGTAGGACGCTGCCGACCCCAGCCGCTCCAGCGCGGACAGGCTGTCGACGGCGAGCCGCGCCGGCTCGAAGCTGTCGACGACGGCCTTGATCTCGACCAGGTGGTCGTCGAGCGAGGCGACCTCGGGGTAGAGCGTGACGATGAGCAGCCGTCCGTCGCGCTCGTACTGCTCGAGGTCGTGCCCCCACCCCCGGGCGTTGCGCAGGACCTGCTCGCGGGTCTCCTCGTAGGCGAACAGCACGACCTTCTCGCCGGCGCGCGGCCCCGGCGTCGAGGAACTGCGTGGCCAGCAGCGTCTTGCCCGTTCCGGTCGGTCCGGTGACCAGGGTGCAGGACCCGGCGAACAGGCCGCCGCCGGTCATCGCGTCGAAGCCGTCGTTGCCGGTGGTGAGGCGCGCGGTCGAGGCTCGACCTCCTGCTCGGGCTCGCGGACCGGCAGGACGACCATGCCCTGCCCGGGTACGACGGTGAAGGGCACGTCGCCCTTGTGGTGCATGGCGCCGCGCATCTTCAGCACCTCGACGGTGCGGCGGCGGAAGGTGCCCTCGCGCACGTTGCGCAGCAGCACGACGCTGTCGGCGACGAACTCCTCGATGCCGTAGCGGGACAGCGTCCCGCCCGGGTCACCCGGGGTCTCGACGGTCAGGACGACCGTCAGGCCCATGCCGCGCAGGTGCGCGATGAGCGAGCGCAGCAGCTGGCGGGCGACGCCGACGTCCTCGTGCAGGGACAGCACGGCGTTGAGGCTGTCGAGCACGAGCCGCTCGGCGCCGGTGGCGTCCACCGCGTGGCCGATCTGCGGCGACGAGCGTCTCGAGGTTGTACGGCGCGAGGTCGCCGGTGCTGCGGACGACAGGGGAGGCGTCGACGAAGCGCCAGTCGCCCGTCGGCCTCCCAGGCGGCGACGTCGAAGCCGAGCGTGCGCAGGTTGGCCCGCAGGTCCTGCGCCGGCTCCTCGAGGCGTGACGAAGACGCCGGGCTGGCCGCGCCCGCACGCCCTCGGCGAGGAACTGCCCGGCGAAGACGGTCTTGGCGCTGCCGGCCTGCCCGGCGACGACGGTCGCGCGGGCGCGCGGGCAGGCCGCCCATCGCGACGTGGTCGAAGCCGGGGATGCCGGTGGCGAGCTTGGGGACCGAGGCGCCGGTCTCGTGCCCGTCGCGCCCGAGCGACAGCGCGCCGCGGGCGGCGTGGTCGTTGACGGTCCGGTCATCGCTGCCCTCCTGGGGTCTCGGGCTCGGGGCGTCGGGCCGCAGCCGGGCGCGCGCCGGGCTCACCGCCCACGCGCGGCAGCCGGAACCACGCCGTCTTGCCGTCGCCGGGGTGGTGCTCCATCGCCGAGTCCTCCGCGAGCGCGCGCACCAGGCCGAGGCCCCAGCCGCCCTCGCGCTCGGCGTACGGCCGCTGCTCGGGGCGGGTCAGGTCGAGGTCGTGCACGGTGACCACCACCGAGCGCTCGCCGACGGTGATGCCGAGCTCGATGGCGGTGCGGGCGTGCAGGACGGCGTTGGTCACCAGCTCGCTGGTGAGCAGCAGGAGCACGTCGGCCGTGTCGTCCGGCAGCGGCGGCGCGTGCTCGCGCACGAAGGCGCGGGCCTGGCCGACCAGGCGCGGGACGGGTCGAGGTGCAGGTGGTGCGAGGACTGCACCGTGTCCCCGGAGCGCAGCGCGGTCGGGAGGACGCGCTCGCAGCTCATCCGCGCGCCCCTTCCCGGTCGTGGACAGGCGGAGGTCGCGCGTCCAGCACACCCCTGCCCGAGACTGTGCAGGGTGAAGCGTCCCAGTGCCAGCGCATCGGCCGGTCTGGCAGTACGGGCCCGAGCCGGTGCGCCGCCGACCCCGTACGCCCGGCAGGTCCTCGACGTCGTCGACCGGATCCCGCCCGGGAAGGTCATGACGTACGGCGACGTCGCCGAGCTCATGGGACGCGGCTCGCCGCGCACGGTGGGCGCCGTGATGAGCGACCACGGGCGCGAGGTGCCGTGGCAGCGGGTCGTGCAGGCGTCGGGGCGGCCGGCGGAGCCGTACCTGCAGGAGGCGCTGCGCGCTGCTCGCCGCCGAGGGCTGCCCGATCCGCGGCGAGCGGGTGGACCTGGCGGCGGCGCGCTGGGACGGGACGTCCGCCTGACGGCTCCGGACGTGGCCGGCGTCGTCCACCGGCGGGCGCGGCGGGACGGTCCGGTGTCGGACCTGCGTGGTGGAGTGGCCCGCGTGGCACCCCCTCCCCGCGACGGCCTGCCCGCGGCCCCGTACCGCCTGGTCCGGGCGCCGCGCGCGGTGCCGCGCGCCTTCGTCCCCGACGCCGAGCAGGCGCGGGTGCTCGACCACGCCGGCGGCCCCCTGCTCGTGCTGGCCGGGCCCGGCACCGGCAAGACCGCCACCATGGTCGAGGCGGTGGCGCGCCGCGTCGAGGCCGGGCTCGCGCCCGAGCGGGTGCTCGTCCTGACCTTCAGCCGCAAGGCCGCCCAGGAGCTGCGCGAGCGCCTGGCGGCCCGGCTCGGCCGCACCACCCGGGGCGCGCTCGCGATGACCTTCCACTCCTACGCCTTCGCTCTGCTGCGGCGCGAGCTCGCGGCGGCCGGCGGACCGCCGCTGCGGCTGCTGTCCGGACCGGAGCAGGACCTCGAGGTGGCCCGCCTGCTCGCGGGCGAGGTCGAGGACGGCGGGCTCGACTGGCCCGAGCCGCTGCGACCCGCCCTGCCGCTGCGCGGGTTCCGGCGAGAGCTGCGCGACCTGCTGCAGCGGGCGCAGGAGCGCGGTGTCGACGGAGCGGTGCTCAGCGCGCTCGGGGAGGCCGCCGGCCGACCGGAGTGGGCGGCCGCCGGCCGCTTCCTCGACGCGTACGAGGGGCGCTTCGCGCTCGACCCCTCCGCCGAGGTGCTCGACCACAGCGGGCTGGTGCGGGCCGCAGCAGGGCTGCTCGAGACCGACGACGAGCTGCGCGCGCGCGAGCGCGAGGCCCGCGCCGTGGTCTTCGTGGACGAGTACCAGGACAGCGACCCGGCGCAGGTGCGGCTGCTGCAGGCGCTGGCCGGCGAGGGCCGCGACCTGGTCGCCGTGGGTGACCCGGACCAGAGCATCTACGCCTTCCGCGGCGCCGACGTGCGCGGGATCCTCGACCTTCCCCGACGCGTTCCGGACGGTGCGGGGCGAGCCGGCGCCCGTCGTGGAGCTGCGCACCGGCCGGCGGTCCGGTCCGGCGCTGCTGGCCGCCAGCCGCGCGGTCGCCCGGCGGCTGCCTGCGGGTGGGCTGACGCCGGCCTTCCGCGACCTGCGGCCCGACCCGGGCGCGGTGCGCAGCTCGGGCCGGGTGGAGGTGCTGCTCGCGTCGTCGCCGACGGGGGAGGCGGCGCTGGTGGCCGACGTCCTGCGCCGGGCCCACCTGCACGACGGGCTGGCCTGGTCGCAGATGGCGGTGCTGCTGCGCTCGACCCCGCGCTCGCTGGCCGTCCTGCGGCGCGGGCTGCTCGTCGGCGGGCGTACCGGTCGGGGTGCCGGCCGACGAGGTGCCGCTGGTCGAGGAGCCGGTCGTCCGGGCGCTGCTCGACCTGCTGGCCGCGGCGCTGCAGCCCGAGCTCGTGACGGCTGACGACGTCGTCGCGCTGCTGGGCGGTCCGCTCGTGCGCGCCGACGCGCTGGCCGTGCGGCGGCTGCGCCGGTCGCTGCGCGAGGTCGAGCAGGCGGCGCGCGGCACCGCGAGCTCGGACGAGCTGCTGGTCGCCGCGCTGCTCGACCCGCGGGTGCTGCTGTCGGTGCCCGACCGCGCACGCCGGCCGATGGACGTCCTGCACCGGCTGGTCGGCGCCGTCCAGGGGGCCGCCGGCACGCGGCAGCGCCGAGGAGGTGCTGTGGGCGGCGTGGGAGGCCAGCCGGCTGGCGCCGCGGCTCGAGCAGGACAGCGCCGCGGGCGGCACCCGCGGGGCGGTCGCCGACCGGGCGCTCGACGCCGTGCTCGCGCTGTTCGACGCCGCCGGCCGCTACGTCGACCGGCTGCCGCACGCGTCGGTCCTGGGCTTCGTCGACGACGTCGACGCCCAGGAGGTCCCCGGCGACACGCTCGCGCAGCGCACGCCGGAGGGCGACGCGGTCCGCGTGATGACGGCCCACGCGAGCAAGGGGCTCGAGTGGCCGCTGGTGGTCGTGGCCGGGGTGCAGGAGGGCGTGTGGCCGGACCTGCGGCTGCGCGGGTCGCTGCTGGGCGCCGACGACCTGGCCGCGCTCGCCCAGTCCCGTGCCCCGGGCGGCTCGGCGCTCGACCGCCGCGCCGAGCTGCTGGCCGAGGAGCGCCGGCTGTTCTACGTCGCGGTCACCCGTGCGCAGGAGCGGCTCGTCGTCACGGCGGTCGCGGGGGACGAGGGGGAGGACCGGCCGAGCCGGTTCGTGGAGGAGCTCGGCGTGGAGCTGCCCGAGCGGGTCCGCGCCGCCGGGCGGCCGCTGACCGGCAGCGGGCCTGGTCGCCGAGCTGCGCGCCGTCGCCGCGACCTCGCCCGACCCGGCGCTGCGCGAGGCCGCCTGCCGCCGGCTCGCCCTGGCCGCCCAGCTCGACGCCGAGGCGGTGCCGCACGTCGCGGCCGCCCACCCCGAGCGGTGGTGGGGCCTGGACCCGCTGTCCGACGACGCGCCCCTGGTCGGCGACGGCGAGACGGTGCGGGTCTCGCCGAGCAAGGTCGAGTCCTTCGACACCTGCTCGCTGCGGTGGTTCCTGGAGAGCGCCGTCGGCGTGTCCAGCAGCACCGGTCCGGCGCAGGTGGTCGGGACGCTCGTGCACGCCCTGGCCGAGCTCGGCAGCGGCCCGGACGCGCTCGACGAGGCGGCGCTCACCGCGCGGCTCGACGAGGTGCTGCCCGAGCTCGACCTGGGCGCGCCGTGGTCGGTGCGGCGGCGCCGGCAGGAGGCGGTCGAGCAGCTGCGCCGGTTCCTGACCTGGCAGGCCGCCAGCGGGCGCACCCTCGTCGGCACCGAGCTGGCCGTGCGGGTCCCCGTCGGGGAGCGGGCCGTGCTGTCCGGCCGGGTCGACCGGCTCGAGCGCGACGCCGCCGGGCGGGCGGTGGTGGTCGACCTCAAGACCGGCAGCAGCAAGCCGACGAGGGCCGAGCTGGCCCGCCACCCCCAGCTCGGCGTCTACCAGCTGGCCGTCGCGCTCGGCGCCTTCGCCGAGGAGCACGGCCTGACCGAGCCGGGAGGCGCGGCCCTGCTCCAGCTCAGGACGGGCAAGACCGCTGACGAGCAGCTGCAGGGCGCCCTGCCCGACGACGAGGACCCCGACTGGGCAGCCGGTCTCGTGCAGCAGGTCGTCGCCGGCATGAGCGGCAGCGCCTTCCCGGCCACCGTCAACCCGCACTGCGCCCGCACCTGCACGGTGCGCGCGAGCTGCCCGGCCTGGCCCGACGGCGACGGGGTGGTCCGGTGACGCTGACCCTGGAGCGGCTGGTCGAGGTGCTCGGCCGGCCGGTCAGCGACGAGCAGGCCGCGGTCGTGACCGCCCCGCTCGAGGCGGGCGTCGTCGTGGCCGGCGCGGGCAGCGGCAAGACCGCGACGATGGTGGCCCGCGTCGTCTGGCTGGTCGGCACCGGCCAGGTGCAGCCCGACCAGGTGCTCGGCCTGACCTTCACGAGCAAGGCCGCCGACGAGCTGGCGGTGCGGGTCCGGCTCGGGCTGCGCCGGCTGCGCGCGGCGGGCCTGCTGCCCGCCCCGCCCGACGGGCGAGGCCGAGCTCGAGCCGACCGTCTCGACCTACCACGCGTACGCCGCCCGGCTGGTCCGCGACCACGCCCTGCGGCTGGGCCGCGAGCCGGGCGCCCGGCTGGTCACCCCCGCCACCAGCTGGCAGCTCGCCGCCCGCGCCGTCGGCGTCGTACGACGGGCCGATGGAGGCCGTGAGCTGGGCCGAGTCGACGGTGGTCCAGGCCGTGCTGTCGCTGGCCGGGGACCTCGCCGAGCACCTCGTCGACGCCGACGCGGTCCGCGAGGTCGGGCGAGCGGCTCGACGGCACTGGCCGCGAGCGCCGTGAAGCTGCAGGCGCCGGCGCGCAAGGTGGTCGCCTGCCACCGCGCCCGCGAGCAGCTGCTGCCGCTCGTGGACCGCTACACCGCGCTCAAGCGCGAGCGCGAGCTGCTCGACTTCGGCGACGTCGTGGCGCTGGCCGCGCAGCTGGCCCGCGACTGCCCGGAGGTGCGCGAGGTCGAGCGGGCGGCCAGCCGGGTCGTGCTGCTCGACGAGTACCAGGACACCGGCGCCGCGCAGGAGGTGCTGCTGTCGTCGCTGTTCGGCGACGGCCACCCGGTCACCGCGGTGGGCGACCCCTGCCAGAGCATCTACGGCTGGCGCGGCGCCAGCGCCGGCACGCTGCGGCGCTTCCCGGCGTCGTTCGGCGCGCCGCCGCGCGACCCCCGCACGCTCAGCACGACCTACCGCAGCGGCGGGCGGGTCCTGCGGCTGGCCAACCGCGGTGTCCGACGAGCTGCGGACCGAGGGCGTGCCGGTGCCGCGGCTGCGTCCGGCTCCGGGGCGCGAGGAGGACGGGCAGGTCCGCTGCGCCCTGCTGACCGACGTCGACGCCGAGGCGCAGTGGGTCGCCGACGAGGTCGTGGCCGGGCTCGCCGCGCTGCCCCGTGACCGACGGCCCGTACTGGGCCCGGGCGGCCGTGCTGTGCCGCAAGCGCTCGATGTTCTCCCGGCTGCGCGCGGCCTTCGAGGAGCGCGGCGTGCCGGTCGAGGTGGTCGGCCTCGGCGGGCTGCTGACCGTGCCGGAGGTCGCCGACCTGCGCGCGACGCTGCAGGTGCTCGACGACCCGACCGCCGACGCCGCGCTGCTGCGGCTGCTCACCGGGCCGCGCTGGCGGATCGGCCCGCGCGACCTGGCGGCGCTCGGCCGCCGCGCCCGCGAGCTGGTGCGCGGCGGCGCGCCGGCGCCGGACGACCCGGTCGAGGCCGTGGTGCTCGGCGTCGACGACGCCGCAGGTCGGCTCGCTGGTCGACGCGCTCGACGACCTGCCGCCGCGGCTGCGGCCGCTGTCGGCCGAGGGCCGACGCCGGCTCGAGTCGCTGCGCGACGAGCTGCGGGCGCTGCGCCGCCGGGCCGACCAGCCGCTGCCCGACCTGGTCGCCGACGTCGAGCGCACCCTGCTGCTCGACGTCGAGGTGTCCGCGCCGCTCGGCCGACCCGGCCGCCGCGCGGGCCGACCTCGACGCCTTCGCCGACGCCGCGGCGCAGTTCGCCGGCGACACCGCCCAGGACGGCGCGGGCGAGGCGGTGCTGTCGGCGTTCCTCGCCCACCTGGTCGCGGCCGAGGACGAGGAGCACGGCCTCGACACCGGCGCCGTGAGCGGCGCCGACACCGTCAAGCTCATGACCGTCCACGCCGCCAAGGGGCTGGAGTGGCCGGTCGTCGCGGTGCCCGGGCTGGCCCGCAGCACGACGGGCGGCGCCTGCGTCTTCCCGGCCAAGCCGGCGACGAGCACGTCGTGGACGGCCAACGCCCGGCTGCTGCCGTTCCCGCTGCGCGGCGACCGCGGCGAGCTGCCCGGCCTGGTCGGGCTCGAGCCGGCGGACCTCGAGGCGCCACCTCGAGGCCAACGCCGCGCGCGACGCCCGCGAGGAGCGGCGGCTGGCGTACGTCGCCGTCACCCGCGCCGAGACGCTGCTGCTGTGCTCGGGCTACCACTGGGGCGAGGGGGCGACCGCCGTCGGTCCGTCGGTCTTCCTCGCAGGAGGCGCGCGAGGCCTGCCTGGACGGCGCCGGCGAGGTCGAGCTGTGGGTCGAGGACCCGCCGCTGGAGAACCCGGTCGTCGGGACGGGCCGCACGGCTGCCTGGCCGGCGCCGGACGCCCCGGCTGCGCCCGGGCGTGCAGGCGGCGGCGGCGCGGGTGCGGGGCTGCTCGACGGCGCGCCGGGGCCGGACCTGCCGCTGGACCTGCCGCTGGACCTGCCGCTGGACGAGGACGCGGCCGCGGTCGTCGCGCGCTGGGACGACGACCTGCGCCGGCTGGCCGAGGAGGCCGCGCGGCGGCGGACCCGGCGGACCACGGCCGTCCTGCCGCAGGCGCTGTCGGTCACCGGGCTGGTCGAGCTGCGGCGCGACCCGGCGGCGCTGGCCCGCGCGCTGCTGCGCCCGCTGCCCCGCCGGCCGTCGCCGGTCACCCGACGGGGCACGGCCTTCCACGCCTGGCTGGAGACGACGGTGTTCGGCCAGCCGCAGCTGCTCGACCCCGACGACCTGCCCGGCGCTGCCGACGACGGCGCCGCAGCCGACGCCGACCTGGCGGCGCTGCAGGAGGCCTTCCGGGCCAGCGCGTGGTGGGGGCGGTTGCCGAGCGAGATCGAGGTGCCGTTCGAGATGGAGGTCGAGGGCGTGCTGGTCCGCGGCCGGATGGACGCCGTCTTCGCCGAGGCCGACGGCGGCTGGGACGTCGTCGACTGGAAGACCGGCCGTCCGCCCAGCGGGACAGATGCCGAGGCGGCGGCGGTGCAGCTCGCCGCCTACCGGCTGGCCTGGCACCAGCTCAGCGGGGCGCCGCTGGACAGCGTCCGGGCCGCCTTCTTCTACGTGCGCAGCGGCGAGACCGTCCGCCCGGCCGACCTGCTGGACGCCGAGGGCCTGCGCGCGCTGGTGGCCGGCGTGGAGCTCGCCGAGCGGTGACGCCGGTGGGGCACGACGATCAGTACGAGGTCGGCCGCTGGGCGACGGCCTGGCGCAGCGCCTCGACCTCGGCCCGGAGCAGGGCCACCTCGGCGCGCAGGCCAGCCACCTCGTCGTCGGCGTCGGCGGGAGCGGTGACCGGAGGTGCAGCGACCGGCGGCGGCCCGGCCGCCGCCGCACCCGGCGCGACCGTGAGCAGCTGGGCGTACCGCGCCTCCTTGCGCCCGGGCTGCCGCTCGAGCCGCGACGACGAGCGGCTCGTCGCGGTTCAGGAGCTCGACCAGCTCGTCCTCGGCCTGCTCGGTGGTCGCGAACGGGTGCATCCGCTCGGTGCGCGCGCGCAGCTCGGCCGGGGTCTGCGGCCCGCGCAGGAGCAGCACGCCGAGCAGCGCGACCTGCGCCGGCGACAGGTCGAGCGCGGTGGCGAGCTCGTGCCGGTGCTTGTCGCTGCGCTCGCCGGGGCGGTGGACGGTGCGCAGCAGCCCCAGCTCGCGCAGCTCGCGCACGGCGACCCGCACGGTGGCGGTGTCGTACTGCACGACGGGGTCGCGGCTGGTGGTCTGGTTGCAGGCGGTGAGCAGCGCGTTGTCGGTGAGCGGGTAGCCCTGCGGCGTCGTCAGCTCCTTCTCGACCAGCGACGCCGAGCACCCGGCCCTGCTCCGGGGTCAGCTCCACCTCAGCCCGCCGAGCCGGCGCGGACCGTCCCGCGCAGCACGACCGCGCGCGGGGCCTGCAGCACGCGCAGGTCCTCGCGCGGGTCGCCGTCGAGCACGAGCAGGTCGGCCTGCGCGCCCTCGACGAGGCCGTCGCGACCGAGCCACGCGCGCGCCGCCCACGTCGCGGCCGAGAGCGCCTCGGTCGCAGGCAGTCCCGCGCGCGCCAGGTCCAGCACCTCGTCGGCGATCCGGCCGTGCGCGAGCGAGCCGCCGGCGTCGGTGCCGGCGTAGACGGGGATGCCGGCCTCGTGGGCCGCGCGCGACGGTGTCGTACCGCCGCGCGTGCAGGGCGCGCATGTGCGCGGCGTACGCCGGGAACTTCTCCTCGGCCGAGGCGGCGATGCCGGGGAAGGTCTCGATGTTGATGAGCGTCGGGACGATCGCGACGCCGCGCGCGGCGAGCAGCGGCAGCGTCGTCTCGTCGAGCCCGGTGGCGTGCTCGATGCAGTCGATGCCCGCCTCGACCAGGTCGGCCAGCGAGCTCTCCGAGAAGCAGTGCGCGGTGACGCGTGCGCCGGCCTCGTGCGCGGCGGCCATCGCGGGGCGCAGCGCCTCCAGCGGCCAGCACGGCTCGAGATCGCCTGTGTCACGGTCGATCCAGTCACCGACGAGCTTCACCCAGCCGTCGCCGCGCGCGGCCTGGCGGCGTACCGTCTCGACGAGGTCGGCGGGCTCGACCTCGTCGGCGAAGTCGCGGATGTAGCGCTTGGGCCGGGCGATGTGCCGGCCGGCGCGCACGAGCACCGGCAGGTCGTCGCGGTCGTCGACCCAGCGGGTGTCGGCCGGCGAGCCGGCGTCGCGCAGCAGCAGCGCACCGGCGTCGCGGTCGGTCAGCGCCTGCTGCTCCGAGGTGGCGTCGTCGACGGCGCCGTGCGCGTCGAGCCCGACGTGGCAGTGCGCGTCGACCATGCCGGGGACGACCCACCCGTCGAGGGGGGCGGTCGTCGCCGGTGGGCCGTACGAAGGTGAGCCGCCCGTCGACCACCCAGGCCTCGCCGACGACCTCCTCGGGGCCGACGAGGACGGGACCGCGCAGGTGGAGGTTCGTCATGGGCCGCAGGCTAGAGCTCCACGAGCAGCGCCCGGTGGTCGGAGACCGCGAGCTGCGGCGACTCGACGGCGCGCACCGGCGGCAGCGTGCCGGAGCCGAGCACGTGGTCGAGCTGGATCCGCGGCTCCCACGCCGGGTAGGTGGGCGTCCGCGCCAGGACCTGCCACCGCGTGAGCGCGCGCGGGAAGGGCGGCGGCATGTTGAGGTCGCCGAGCAGCACCCGCGGCCCGGGCAGGCGGCGCAGGTCCGCGGTGAACGTGCGCAGCTGCTTGCCGTTCCAGCCGGGGACGAACGACAGGTGCGTCGTACCGACCGTGATCGGCCCGTGCGGCGTCTCGACGACGGCCGCCAGGCCGACGCGCGGCTCGTCCTTGAGCCAGATCAGCTGCCTGGTGCCGGGGATGACGACGGGCGAGCGCAGCGGCGAGGCCGGCAGCCGGGTCACGTGCCACGACCGGACCGGCCAGCGCGAGACCAGCCCGATGCCGTACGACGCGTCGGTGCCGTCGTGGTCGCCGTCGTGGGCGGCGCGCCACTCCCCGCCGGGCGTGCCGACGAGGGCGGGGACGAAGCGCCAGTGCGCGGCGTCCATCGCGTCGGCGACCTGGCGGGTGAGGTCGGCGCCGTGCGAGCGGTCCTGCCCGCGGTCGACCTCCTGCAGCCCGACGACGTCGGCGCCGAGGTCGCGCACGGCCGTGGCCAGGCGCTCGGGGGAGACGGTGCGGTCCTCGAGGCTCATCCCGTTCAGCAGGTTCAGGGTCGCCAGGCGCACCGGCCGGACGCTAGCGGAGTGCGGCCCGTACGGCCTCCGGGCCGCTCAGGCGCTGCGGACGTGCTCCAGCACCATGGCCGCGAGCGCGTCCGGCGCCTCCTCGGGGATCCAGTGGGTGATGCCCTCCAGCACCTCGAAGCGGTAGGGGCCGTCGACGTGCTGCGCCGGTCGCGTGCGCAGCGACGGGCCCGAGGGCGTGGTCGCTGTCGGACCAGACGTGCAGCGTCGGGGAGGTGACGGGGCCGAGCCCCTCGAGGTCGGCGAGCGACTGCGCGCGGTAGTAGTTCAGCGCCGCCGTGAGGGCACCCGGCTGGCGCAGCAGCGACAGGTAGCGGTCGCCGTCGATCGCCGGGACGCCGCCGAACACCTTCTCGAGATCGCCTGCCAGCAGGGCTGTCTCGGCGTCGGGCGAGTGCCAGTCCTTCATGTACTGGCTGCGCGCCCGCTGGTCGGGGTCGGTGCGCAGGGCCTCGACGAAGGCCACCGGGTGCGGCACCGACACCGCGGTGAGGCTGCGCACGCGATCGGGGTGGCGGGCGGCGAGCTGCCACGCGACGGCGGCGCCCCAGTCGTGTCCGACGACGTGCGCCGACGGTGCGCCGACCGCGTCGAGGACGGCGACGGCGTCGGCGACGAGGTGGCTCATCCGGTAGTGCTCCACGCCCTCGGGCCGGGCGTCGGGGGAGTAGCCGCGCTGGTCGGGCGCGACGACGCGCAGCCCCGCCTCGGCCAGCGCCGGCCAGACGCCGCGCCAGCACCAGGACGACTGCGGGAAGCCGTGCAGCAGCAGGGCGACCGGCCCGTCGGCCGGGCCGGTCGCGAGGGCGTCGAGGGTGAGGCCGTCGCCGACCGGGATGCGCAGGGACTCCATGGACGGACCCTAAGCGGCTGTCAGGACGGTGCTCCGGGCGGCGGCGGGAACTCGATCCCGTACCTGCTGGCGATCTCGACCAGCCGCGGGACGTCGGGCTCGCTCGGCTCGGGCAGTCGGTCCGTGACCGTCGTCGGCGTGCCGACCTCGGCGACGAACCCGTCGAAGCCGGCCGGCGTGGTGATGACGAGCATCGAGCAGGGCCCGTCGCCGCTCACGACGAAGCCGTGCTGCACGCCTCGCGGCAGCCACAGGAAGGAGCCCGTCCTGGCGGCGACCTGCTGGCCGCCCACGTCGGCGACGACCTCCCCCGACAGCAGGTAGAAGGCCTCGTCCTCGTCGTGGTGGACGTGCGGCGGCGGGGCGAACCCGGGGGGCAGGAGCTGCTGGACGACGGCGAGCGCGCCCCCCGTCGACGCTCCGCTCGCCTTGATCTGGGACAGCGTGCCCAGGAAGTCGTACGCGTCGCCCTCGTCAGCGGCGACGTGGTAGCCCTGCACAGGATCAGCCATCTCGGTCCCCCCTCGTCCGCCGCGTCCGGGCGTGCTGCCCCGCGGTCGATCGCGTGTTCCTACGCGAAAGCGGGGTCGCCGTCCAGAGGTCGCGGGGGAAGGTGACGCGCCCGTCTGAACCTCCCTCTCGCCAGGCGGGGCGTCCGGTGGTCATGTGGCCGCTAGGAGGAACCGAGAGCGGACACGGTGTGTCTCGTGGGCATGAGGGACACGGACGGCGAGAGCTCTCGCCTGTCGGGTTGGTCCCTCCGCCTCGTTGCCCTGGGCGCAGGTCTGGTCGTGGCCATCGCCGCGTTCGTCGTCTCCGTCGAACTCGCCGTTGTCACGGGGGTGCTCGTCTACCGGCCGCAGCGGGTGTCGTCCTGACCGTCGGCCTGCTCCTCCTCCCAGGGAAGTGGCGGTGGCTGGCCCTGGCCTGGTCCCTGGGTCTGGCTGCTTGCGGCGCCTTCTTCGCAGTCCTCGCGAGTGCGCCCAACTACGGCGACCTCTTGCTCGTGTCGTGGAAGGACCGGCAGGTGGTGGTCGGCGCGGCGATGGTCATCAGCGATCCGCAGTCAAGGCCTCGACTGGCATTTCTGGGCGACGACAACCCCTCCACAGCAGTGGCTTTCGCTTCCACAGGGCCTGGTCACCGGGCCCTCTAGGCGCTATGATTCGCTCATGTGTTCGAACGGCTCGTTGCAGCTCGCCTCCGCTGTGGCGGCGGCCTGCGCAGTGCCGGTCGACACGTTGACGGTGGCGCAGCTGCAGGACGGCGTTGCGATGGTGTCGCCGCTGGCGGACCGGCTGGGCGGCTGGGTCTCGCGAGCGGTCGGGGAGCTGGCTGCCCGGGCCGGAGGGGCGGTCCCGGCCGCGGACGGCTCCGGTGCGGCGGTGCCGGTCAGCGCATGGCTGCGTGATGCGACGGGCTGCGGCGGCAGTGCGGCCGGTCAGCAGGTCCGAACCGCCGGGTTGCTGCGGCAGCTGCCGCTGTTGGCGGACGCTGTGCTGGACGGGCGGGTTGGGCAGGCGCAGGCGGCGGTGCTGACCCGCTTGATCGGCAAGATCGACCTCGAGGCGCTGCTGGAGGCGCAGGACGGGCTGATCCTGCTGGCCGCTCAGCGCGATCCGCAGGCGCTGGCAGCGTGGGTGCGCGAGCAGATCGCCACGCACTGCGAGCCGGTGCTGGAGGACCAGCAGCGCACCGCTCAGTCCAAGCGGTACCTGCAGACCCGCCAGGAGCCCGACGGCACCGTCCGGGGGAGCTTCCTGCTCGCCTCCGAGGACTGGGAGAGCGTCGCGACGGTCCTGGAGCCGCTGGCCCGCCGTGACGGCTTGGCCGACACCCGCACTGCCGGACAACGACGGGCCGATGCGCTGGTCGAGGCATGCGGGCAGGTCCTGCGGTTCGGGCAGCTGCCCGACGCCGGTGGGCTGCGTCCGCAGATCAGCTACGTCCTGCCGGCCGGCTGGGCCGCGCAGGAGGCTGCGCCCAGCCTGGCGGACACGCTCACCAACGAGCTCGGCCAGACCGACGGGCCCGGGACCAACGGCGCCGGGGCCGGGCGGTCCTGCGCCCGCGGCGCCTGGTCCGGCCCGCAGACCCGCACCCGCATCGAGGCGCTGCTGTGCGACGCCCGGATCACCCGGGTCCTGCTGGACGTCACCGGCCAGGTCCGCAGCCTCGAGGTGCTGTCCGAGGCGATCAGCAAGGCTCAGCGGATCGCGCTGGCAGGCCGGGACGGCGGCTGCGTTGCCCGCGGCTGCACCCGACCACCGGCCTTCTGCGACGCCCACCACCTGGTCCACCGCGAGGACGGCGGTGCGACCACGATGGACAACCTGGCGCTGCTCTGCCGACGACATCACGTCATGTGGCACCAGGGCCGGCTGCTCCTGCGCGACCTGCGCCTCCCCTGGCTGACGACCACCGCCGCACCACCCGATCGTGCGGCGGCGTGAGGTCCGCGTTCCGTCCGGTCGCGACGGTGCGACGTGTCTGCGACGAGTCGGCGACCCCTCGTCCGGGACGGCTCCCACGTGCTTGCCTGCAGGGGTGCAGAGGACCCTTGAACCGAGGACGAGCGGACCGAGGACGAGCAGGCCGAGGGCGGACCGGCGACCGGGCCGGGCGGTGGCGGCGGTCGGCGCGTCGCTGGTCCTGCTCACGGCCTGCACCGGCGGCGACGGCGATGGCGACGCGAGCACGGCGGCCACCGGCACTCCGGCCGCCAGCACTGCGCCCACTGCGCCCACCGCGCCGACCGATGGCCTGGACGGCACCCCGACGAGCGAGCCCGCGACCGGGAGCGCAGACCCCGGCGCCGTCCCGCCGGCGGACGCCGAGCCGTGCCCGGCCGCGTACGACACGGCTGCGCCGCAGCCGTGGGTGCCGGCACGTCCGGGCACGGACACCGCGGGCCGGCTCGCGCCGGACGCCGACCCGGTGGAGGTGGTGCTCTGCCGCTACGCGCCCGTGACGACCGGGCCGGCGCCGCTCGACGGACCACCGGTGCGGATCGGGTCGGACCTGACGCGGGTGCGCACCGACCTGCAGGTGCCCGCGAAGACGGGAGACAGCCGCGCCTGCACGCCCGAGGGCGATCGCGTCCCGTACCTCGCCCGGCTGACCTACGCCGACGGCGACCTGTGGGTGGCGAGCACCGCCACCGCGAACGGCTGCGCCGAGACCGGCAACGGGGTCTTCGTGTCCGGCAGCTCGCGAGGGGAGCAGCTCGCCGCCTCCTACGACGCGGAGGAGTGGGTGCCGGCCGTGGGCTCCTGAGCGGCGGTCCTGCGAGCGGCGGCCTCCTGACGATCCGGCCGCCCCCTGCGACGATGACGGCATGACGACCCTCGACCGCACCGGCCCGCACACCCACACGGCCCGGACACCCACGAGGTCACCAACCAGGTGCCGCCGCTGGTCGGCCACGACTCGGCCGCCGACCCGGTGCTGCTCGCCGGGCTCGAGCGCGAGGGCGCCGGCTGGTACGCCGACGACCTGCACCGGCTCGGCCGGCTGCGCCGGCTCCGAGCAGGCGCAGCGGTGGGGCGACCAGGCCAACCGCGTCGAGCCGGTGCCTGCGCACCCACGACCGCTACGGCCACCGGATCGACGAGGTCGAGTTCCACCCGGCCTGGCACGCGCTCATGGACGTCGCGGTCGAGCGAGGGCCTGGCCGGCGCGCCGTGGGCCGACGACCGCCCGGGCGCGCACGTCGCGCGCGCCGCCGGGTTCGTACGCCTGGGGGCAGGTCGAGGCCGGCCACGGCTGCCCGGTCTCGATGACGTACGCGGTCGTCCCGGCGCTGCGCAGCGCACCGGAGCTGGCCGCGGTCTACGAGCCGCTGCTCACCAGCCGCGACGTACGACCCCGGCCTGCGCGTGCCGACCAGCAAGGCGCGGGCTGCTCGCCGGCATGGGCATGACCGAGAAGCAGGGCGGCTCCGACGTCCGCGCCGAACACGACCACCGCGACGCCGCCGGGCGACGGCACCTGGCGCCTGCGCGGCCACAAGTGGTTCACCAGCGCGCCGATGTGCGACCTGTTCCTCGTGCTCGCCCAGGCGCCGGCCGGGCTGTCCTGCTTCCTCGTGCCGCGGGTCCTGCCGGACGGCACGCGCAACCCGTTCCGCATCCAGCGGCTCAAGGACAAGCTCGGCAACCGCAGCAACGCCAGCAGCGAGCCGGAGTTCGACGGCACCGTCGCCTGGCTGGTCGGCGAGCGAGGGCCGCGGCGTCCGCACCATCATCGAGATGGTCGCGATGACCCGGCTGGACTGCGTCATCGGCAGCGCCGCCGGCATGCGCGCCGCGGTCGTCCAGGCCGTGCACCACGCGCGCGCACCGCAGCGCCTTCGGCGGCCGGCTCGTCGACAAGCCGCTGATGCGCAACGTGCTGGCCGACCTGCAGCTCGAGTCCGAGGCGGCGACCACGCTGATGCTGCGGCTGGCCGGGGCGGTCGACCGGGCCCAGCGCGGGCGACGCGCGAGGAGCAGGCGTTCAAGCGGCTCGCCGTCGCCGTCGGCAAGTACTGGGTGTGCAAGCGCGCAGCCCGCCGTCGTCGGCCGAGGCGCTGGAGTGCCTGGGCGGCAACGGCTACGTCGAGGACTCCGGCCTGCCGCGGCTCTACCGCGAGGCGCCGCTCAACTCGATCTGGGAGGGCTCGGGCAACGTGCAGGCGCTCGACGTCCTGCGCGCGATGACGCGCGAGCCGGCCAGCGTCGACGCGTTCTTCGCCGAGGTGGACCTGGCCCGCGGCGCCGACCCGCGGCTGGACGACGCGGTCATCGGGCTGCAGGCCGGCCTGGCCGACCTCGACGACGTCGAGAGCGCGCGCCCGGCGGCTCGTCGAGCGGATGGCGCTGGTGCTGCAGGGCTCGCTGCTCGTGCGGCACGCGCCCGCCGCGGTCGCCGACGCCTTCTGCGCCAGCCGGCTGGCCGGCGACTGGGGCAACGCGTTCGGCACCCTGCCGCGGGGCGTCGACACCGGCGCCGTGCTCGAGCGCGCCCTGCCCGCAGGGCTGACCGCGGGACCGAGGGCTGCTACCGCTCGACCGTGCGCATGTCCGGGTAGCGGTCGCCGACCACCTCGTCGGCCGGCACCGCGGCGTCGAGCCGAGCGAGGTCCTCGGCGGTGAGCTCGACGTCGCGCGCGGCGGCGTTCTCCTCGAGGTAGCGGCGCCGCTTGGTCCCCGGGATCGGCACCACGTCCTCGCCCTGCGCGGCGACCCACGCCAGCGCGAGCTGCCCTGCGGTGCAGCCCTTCTCGTCGGCCACCTCGCGCACGCGCGCGACCAGCGCGAGGTTCGCCTCCAGGGCCTGCTGCGCGAACCGCGGGTTGCTCCGGCGGAAGTCGTCGTCGGCCAGGTCGTCCCGCGACGTGATCGCGCCGGTGAGGACGCCCCGCCCCAGCGGGCTGTACGCCACCAGCCCGATGCCGAGCTCGCGCAGCGCGGGCAGCACGGCCCGCTCGACGTCCCGGCTGAACAGGCTGTACTCGGTCTGCACGGCCGCGATCGGGTGCACGGCGTGCGCCCGCCGGATCGTCTCCGCCGACGCCTCCGACAGCCCGAGGTGCCGCACCTTGCCCGCGGCGACGAGCTCGGCCATCGCCCCGACCGTCTCCTCGATCGGCACCGACAGGTCGACCCGGTGCTGGTAGTAGAGGTCGATCACGTCCACCCCGAGCCGCTGCAGCGAGGCGTCGCAGGCCGCCCGCACGTACGCCGCGTCGCCGGCGATGGCGACCCGGCCGGCGTCCCGGACGATGCCGAACTTCGTCGCCAGCACCACCTCGTCGCGCCGCCCGGCGATCGCCCGGCCGACCAGCTGCTCGTTGGTGAACGGTCCGTACATGTCGGCGGTGTCCAGGAAGGTGATGCCGAGGTCCAGGGCCCGGCCGATCGTGGCGAGCGCCTCGTCCTCGTCGGCGGAGCCGTAGAACTCCGACATCCCCATGCAGCCCAGTCCCTGGGCGGAGACGGTCAGGTCAGGGCCGAGGGCGCGCGTCGCGGTCATGCACGGAGTCGACCACGGGCCCGCGCCGATCGGCCCCGGTCGACTGCGGGTCCACAGCGTCCGCCCGACTCCTGCCGGGTGGCCGGTCGCGTACTAGCGTCGCCGGGGTGCCGCCTCCCGCGAAGACCGCCGCCCGGACCACCGCCCCGACCGCGAAGCGACGCGCTTCCGCGAAGGGCGGCGCTCCCGCCTCCCACTACCCGGTGGAGCGGTTCACGCTCGACAACGGCCTGCGCGTCGTCCTCAGCCCCGACCCGAGCAGCCCGGTCGTCGCCGTGGCCGTCTACTACGACGTCGGGATGCGCAGCGAGCCCGAGGGACGCACCGGCTTCGCCCACCTCTTCGAGCACCTGATGTTCCAGGGCTCGGCGAGCCTCGGGAAGACGGAGCACTTCACGCACGTGCAGGGCAACGGCGGCACGCTCAACGGCTCCACGCACGTCGACTACACCAACTACTACGAGGTCATGCCGAGCGCCGCGACCGAGCTCGCGCTGTTCCTCGAGGCCGACCGCATGCGCAGCGTCGCGGTCACCCAGGAGAACCTCGACAACCAGATCGCCGTCGTGCAGAACGAGATCCGCGTCAACGTCCTGAACCGGCCCTACGGCGGCTTCCCCTGGCTGCTGGTGCCGCCGGTGCTGTTCGAGGACTTCGCGAACAGCCACAACGGCTACGGCGACTTCGTCGACCTGGAGAGCTCGACGCTGGAGGACGCGCAGGGCTTCTTCGACCGCTACTACGCGCCGGGCAACGCCGTCCTCACCGTCGTCGGGGACCTCGACGTCGCGCAGGTGACGCAGTGGGTGCACGACCACTTCGCCGACATCCCGGCCCGGGCGGTGCCCGAGCGGCCGAGCTTCGCCGAGCCGCTGCCGGCGCAGGAGCGCCGCGCCACGGTGCACGACCGGCTCGCTCCCGCCCCGGCGGTCGCGATGGCCTGGCGGGTCCCGGACCCGCAGGACCTGACCACCTACCTGCCGTACGTCGTGCTCGTGGAGGTGCTCACCGACGGCGACGCGAGCCGGCTGCAGGAGCGGATGCTGCTGCAGGACCGCAGCGCCACGCACATCAGCGGCTACCTCGGGCTGCTCGGCGACCCGCTGGACGCGCGGGACCCGACGCCGCTGCTGCTCGAGGTGCACCACCCCGAGCAGACGCCCGTCGAGACCGTCCTCGCGACCGTCGACGAGGAGATCGGGCGGCTGGCCTCCGGCGGCCTGCCGCAGGCCGAGCTGGACCGCACCGTCGCCCGGATGACCTCGCGCTACCTGCGCGAGATCGACTCGGTGCTCGGGCGGGCCACGACCATGGCCGTCTTCGAGCAGCAGCGCGACCGTGCCGAGCTGGTCAACGAGCTGCCGGGCCTGCTGCGGCAGGTCACCCCCGAGGCCGTCCAGGCCGCGGCGGCCACCCTCACGAAGGACACCCGCACCGTGCTCGAGCTCCGCCCGGGCGGTGCGGCATGACGACCGCGCCGGCCGCCCCCGCCGCCCGTCCCGTCCCCGCCGTCGGCACGCCCCGGCCCGCTGAAGCTGCCGAGCGTCGCCGAGCGCACCCTCGACAACGGCCTGCGCGTGCTGGCCGTCCGCCGGCCCGGCGTGCCGCTCGCCGAGCTCCGGCTCCGCATCCCGTTCGCCGCCCCGACGGGCAAGGCCGGCCGCACCCACACCGCGCAGGCCTCGCTGCTCGGCGACACGCTGCTGTCCGGCACCGCCACGCGCGACGCCGCGCAGCTCGCTGCCGACGTGCAGGCGCTGGGCGGGCAGCTCTCGGCCAGCACCGACGCCGACCGGCTCGGCTTCGGGGGCTCGGTGCTCGTCGACGGCCTGCCCGGACTGCTCGACCTGCTCGCCGACGTGCTGACCGGCGCCAGCTACCCCAAGCGCGAGGTGGTCGGCGAGCGCGACCGGCTCGTGCAGGAGCTGGCCATCTACCGCAGCCAGGCCTCCGTCGTCGCACGAGAAGCCCTGCTGCACAGGCTCTACGGCGAGCACCCGTACGGCCGGGAGCTGCCGACGGCCGAGCAGGTCGAGCAGGTCAAGCCCAGCGGCCTGCGCGCCCTGCACGCCCAGCGCGTGGTGCCCGCCGGCAGCATCCTCACGGTCGTCGGCGACCTGACCCCGGCTCGGATGCTCGGCCTGGTCGAGAAGGCGCTCGGCGGCTGGACCGCCACCGGCCGCGCGCACGACACCCCGCCCGTGCCGGAGGTGACGGCCGGCCCGGCCCTGCTGCTCGACCGGCCCGGCGCCGTCCAGACCACGCTGCGCATGGCTGCCTCCGCGCCGTCGCGCGCCAGCGAGGACTACGCGGCGTTCACGCTCGCGAACCTGGTCTTCGGCGGCTACTTCTCCAGCCGTTGGGTGGCCAACATCCGCGAGGACAAGGGCTACACCTACAGCCCGCACGCCTCGGTCGAGCACCCGCCGGCCGGCTCCCGGATCAGCGTCAGCGCCGACGTCGCCACGCCCACGACCGCGGCGGCGCTGCTCGAGACCGTCTACGAGCTCGGCCGGGTCGCGACCACCCCGGTCACGCAGGGCGAGCTCGACCAGGCCCGCCGCTACGCCGTCGGCACGCTCGCGCTGGGCACGAGCAGCCAGGCCGGCCTCGCCTCCACGCTGTCGCAGCTCGCCGGCGCCGGCCTGGGGCTGGACTACCTGCGCGACTACCCGCAGCAGCTCGCCGCCGTCACCGTCGACTCCGCGCTCGAGGCAGCCGCGCGCTACCTCGCGCCGCACCGCCTCACCACGGTCCTGGTGGGCGACGTGGCGGAGGTCGAGGCGCCGCTGCGCACCCTGGTGGACCTCGAGCTCGGATGAGCGGCGTCCCGGCGCTGTCGCGCGCCACCGTCGACCGCGACGCCCGCACCCGTGACGACGACGCCGCGCTCGAGCAGGCCTGGGCGACGGCCCGGGTGCTGGTCGTGCAGGAGGGCGCCGCGCTCGTCGCCGAGGAGGACCGGCCGCGGCTGGTGCTCCTCCCGTCCGCCGACGCACCGGAGGGCGAGCGCTTCTACCTCGGTCGCGACGCCGACGGCCCGGTCTTCGCCGTCGCCGGCGAGCTGCCGCGCAAGCTGGGTGCGCGCCGGCTCGGCCTGCGCGACGTCGGGGCGCTGCTCGACGACCGCGACGCCGGACTGCTCGTGCACGCGGTCGGGCTGGCCAACTGGCACGCCACCCACCCGCACTGCGCCCGCTGCGGGGCGGCCACCGAGGTGGTGCGCGGCGGGACCGTCCGGCGCTGCCCGGTCGACGCCAGCCAGCACTTCCCGCGGACCGACCCGGCGATGATCGTGCTCGTCCACGACGGCGGCGACAGGTGCGTGCTGGGTCGCCAGTCGGTCTGGCCGGCCGGCCGCTTCTCCACGCTGGCCGGGTTCGTCGAGCCGGGGGAGAGCGCCGAGCAGGCCGTCGTCCGCGAGGTCGCCGAGGAGACCGGGCTGCTCGTCGACGAGGTGGAGTACGTCTCGAGCCAGCCCTGGCCGTTCCCCTCCAGCCTCATGCTGGGCTTCCGCGCCCGCTGCGACGGCGACGCGGTGCCGGTGCCGGTGGACGGGGAGCTCGAGGAGGTGCGCTGGTTCTCCCGGGAGGAGCTCCGCGGCGCAGGTCCCTGGGGCGCGCCCGGTGCCGGCGTGCAGCTGCCCGGTCAGGTGTCCATCGCCCGGCTGCTCATCGACGGCTGGCTGGCCGAGGACTGACCGACGAGTCGGTCCGGACCAGCACGGCGGGCCGCAGCGGGTCCTCCGCGCGCACCAGCACGTCGCAGACCGCTCCCGGCCGGACCTGCTGGTCGTACTCCGCGAAGGCGGGCAGCTGCCAGTCGGGCACGCCGCGGCGCAGCAGCGCGGCCGGCGACAGCGCCAGGTGCACGGTGACGTCGGCCGGCAGCCCGCGCCCGAGCAGCAGCACGCCGTCGACGAGCAGCACCGCCCCCGGCGGCACCGGCTCGACGGCGCGGCGCGCGGAGCGGTCGGCAGCGGCGTCCCACAGCGCGGGCAGGTAGTCGGCCGTCGCGCGAGAGCACCTCGCGCTCGAGCGCCCCGGCGTCGAGCCAGCTCGTGCGGAAGGCCTCGGCGTCCTCGCGGCCCCACTCGAACCGCTCGCCGGCCGGGCGCAGGAAGTCCTGCGCCGAGCACCTGCAGCGGCGGCGCGACCGGCGGCGCGCGAGCCCGGGCACGAGCGCGTCGGACAGGCCCGCGCACCGACGCCGTCGAGCAGGACGCGCACGACCCGGTCGGCGGGGCGGTCGACCAGCAGGGCGACCAGGTCGTCGGCCAGCGCCTGCGGGCGAGCGGGGGAGCAGCGGCGGACCGCTCAGCGGCGTCCGGCCAGCTCGGGCGGCAGCGGCACGGCGGGGTCGGTCGCGGACAGGACGATCTCGCGGGACAGGTCGTGCACCTTGCGGCCGCGCGAGCGGGCCACCTTGCGCAGCCGCTCGAACGCCTGCCGCGGGCGTGCTGTGCTGGCGCTCGGTCAGGACGCCGATGGCCTGCTCGACGACGACGCGGGCGGCGAGCGCGTGCTCGAGCTGCTTGACCGACATGCGGAGCTGGCCGAGCTCGTCGAGCGGGTGCGTCGTTCTTCGCCGGGCGGGCGCCCGGGGCGAGGTCGTCGGCGAGCAGGTCGGCCAGGACCATCGCGCTGGTGAGGTCGCCGGTCTGTCTCGTCGCCGACGGCCCAGCCGCCCTCGGGCGCGCGGCGGATGACGACGCCCTCGGTGACCAGCGGCCCGAGGTGCGCCGAGATGACGGCGGCGAGCTGCTCGAGCACCTCGATCGTGGCCGGGTCGACGTCGACGGGGCCGCGGTCGATGCCGCACAGCGTCGCGACGACGCTGCCCGCCGGCGTCGCGGACCGGGACGCCGACGTAGGACGTGATGCCGAGCTCGGTGGTCTTGGGCGCGTCGCCGTAGTGCGGGTCGTTGCGGCGCGTCCGACGTGCTGGCGGGCGCGCCGGCCAGCAGCCGGTGGCACAGCGAGGAGTTGCGGGCGGCCGCTGTCGCCCTCGGCGACCCCGGGCCACTCGGCCCGGGCGTGCACCTTCTCGAAGGTGAACGTGTCCTCGGTCAGGCCGCCGAGGAAGACGATCTCCATGCCCGAGCAGGGTGGCGGCCGTGGACATGACGGCGTCGATCGCGGGGTGCTGGCGGCAGGGGGAGGTTCACGTGAGGGCTTCCTGGTGCGGGCGGGGTCGCGGCCGAGGGGCGCCCTGCCCCTCCTGCAGCGGAATCATCCCCCTTGGGGACGACCGCGTCTGCCGGACCCCTAGAACGGACGTCGGAGCTAGCCGGCGAGCCGCTCCTTGACCTGGGCCAGGCTCGGGTTGGTCATCGCGCTGCCGTCGCCGAAGACCACGGTCGGCACGGTCTGGTTGCCGCCGTTCACGCTCATGACGTAGTCCGCGGCCGTGGGGTCGTGCTCGATGTCGACGACGTCGTAGGCCACGCCCTCGCGGTCCAGCTGCTTCATCAGCCGGTGGCAGTAGCCGCACCACTGCGTGCTGTAGATCGTCAGGCCGGCAGCAGCGGTCACGGGGGCTCCTGGGTCAGGGGTCGGGGTCAGGGTCAGGGCGTACCCAGGTGTCAACAGGCCGGGCCGCCCGCGCCTTCCCGGGCCCGCCATCGGCGAGACTGGCTCCCGTGAGCGCCGACCTGACCCCTGACGCCGTGCTGGCGGCCCTGGACCCCGAGCAGCGCGCCGCGGCGCAGGCGGTCTCCGGCCCGGTCTGCATCCTGGCCGGCGCCGGCACGGGCAAGACCCGCACCATCACCCACCGCGCCGCCTACGCGGTGCTGTCCGGCGCCACCCCCGCCTCGGCCCTGCTGGCCGTCACCTTCACCGCCCGGGCGGCCGGGGAGATGCGCACCCGGCTGCGCGCGCTCGGCGTCGGCGGGGTGCAGGCCCGCACCTTCCACTCGGCGGCGCTGAAGCAGCTGGGCTACTTCTGGCCGCGCGTGGTGGGCGGGCGCCCCGCCCCGGCTGGTCGACAACCCCTTCGGCATGGTCGCCAACGCCGCCGCCCGCGCCCGGCTGCGCCCCGGCACCAGCGAGCTGCGCGACCTGCTCTCCGAGCTCGAGTGGGCGGCCAGCTGCCTGGTCGGCCCGGAGGACTACCCCGCCGCGGCGGCCCGGGCCGGGCGCGAGGGCCCGTTCGACGCCGGCGGTGGTCGCGCAGGTCTACGAGGCCTACGTCGACCTGAAGTCCGGCGCAGGGCGTGGCCGACTTCAGCGACCTGCTGCTGCTCACGGCCGGCTGCGCTCGAGGAGCACGCCGCGGTCGCCGAGGAGTTCCGGGCGCGCTACCGCTCCTTCGTCGTCGACGAGTACCAGGACGTCACCCCGCTGCAGCAGCGGCTGCTCGACGCCTGGCTCGGCGGCCGCGACGACCTGTGCGTCGTCGGCGACGCGCAGCAGACGATCTACAGCTTCACCGGCGCCACGCCGGACCACCTGCTGCGCTTCCGCGAGCGCTACCCGGCCGCCACCGAGGTGCGGCTGGTGCGCGACTACCGCTCCACCCCGCAGGTCGTCGGCCTGGCCAACGGCGTCATCGCCAAGGCCACGACGTCGCACGCCCGGCTCGAGCTGCTCGCCCAGCAGCCGCCGGGGCCGGAGCCGGTCTTCGCCGAGCACGACGACGAGCCGGCCGAGGCCAAGGCCGTCGCCGCCCGCTGCAAGGCGCTGGTCGAGGCCGGCACCCCCGCCAGCGAGATCGCCGTGCTCTACCGCGTCAACGCCCAGTCGGCGGCGTACGAAGCGGCGCTGTCGGACGCCGGCGTGCCCTACCTGGTCCGCGGCGGGGAGCGCTTCTTCGACCGCACGGAGGTGCGGGAGGCGATCCTGCTGCTGCGCGGCGCCGGGCGGGCCGCCGACGACGACGCCCCGGCCGGGCTGGCCGACCTGGTCGCCGACGTGCTGCGCGCGGGCTGGGCTGGGAGCGCGACGCCCCGCCGGCCGGCGCCGGCGCCACCCGCGAGCGCTGGGAGTCGCTGGCCGCGCTGCACCGGCTGGCCGGCGACCTCGCCGCCGCCGAGCCCGTCGACCGGGCTGCGCGAGCTGGTCGCCGAGCTCGAGGAGCGGGCCGTCCGCCCAGCACGCGCCGAGCGTCGAGGGCGTCACGCTGGCGTCGCTGCACGCCGCCAAGGGCCTGGAGTGGGACGCCGTCTTCCTCGTCGGGCTGGTCGACGGCACGCTGCCGCTCGTGCACGCCGACACCCCGGCCGCGGTCGAGGAGGAGCGCCGGCTGCTCTACGTCGGCGTCACCCGCGCGCGCTAGCACCTGTCGCTGTCCTGGGCGCTGTCCCGCTCGCCCGGCGGCCGCGGCTCGCGCCGCCCCTCGCGCTTCCTCGACGGGCTGCACGCCGCCTCCGCGCGCCCGGCGCCCGCGGCCGGGTCGGCCCGCGCCGCCCGGCGCGAGCGCTCCGGGCCGGTGCCGTGCCGGGTGTGCGGCGCGTCGCTGGTCGCCGCGGTCGACCGCAAGCTCGGCCGCTGCGCCGGCTGCCCGTCGACCGATCGACGAGCAGCTGTTCGAGGCGCTGCGCGAGTGGCGCGCGGCCCGCGCCAAGGAGCTCGAGCCAGCCGGCCTACTGCGTCTTCACCGACGCCACGCTCACGGCGATCGCCGAGCAGCGCCCCGGCGACGTCGCCGCGCTGGTCCGGATCCCGGGCATCGGCCAGGCGAAGCTGGACAAGTACGGCGAAGAGGTGCTCGCCCTCGTGGGCGCCGACATCACTCCTCCATAAAAGGGGTTGCACCGCTCCTGCGGCACCTCTACCTTCCTCTTTCGCCGGTGAACCGCCGGCACACGACGAGCGCAGAGACGGAGGTGGACGACGTGGAGCTGATCTCCCAGACGCACACGACACCGGCCACCGGTCTGTCCTCCGCCGTCCGCGAGCGGGCGTTCCTCGCGCCGAACCCGGCCGCGCAGGGGACAGGTCTGTCCTTCGCCGGGTCTGCCGCGACCGCTGTCGCTGCTGCTGCTCAGGTCGCCGTCGTCGGCGTCCGCTCCACCGATCTCCCGGGCTCTCCGTCCTCGAGGCGCACCGGTCTGACCCTCAGACCGACTCGCACCTCGAGGCCGCGGAACCCGACACGGGATCCGCGGCCTCGCTGCATTTCCTGGCGCTGTCCGCTCCGGCCCCACCCGGGCCCCGACCCACTCCGCAGACCGGCCACACCCCCGGCCGAACACGATCGAAGGTGACCGACGGTGCTCGCCACGACCGACCTCCGACCGCCCGACCTCCCGCCCCTGACCTGCGTGCCGACCCCGGCACTCGACGACGACGCCGTCCTGCCCTGCTGGACGGCCGACCCCGACCTCTGGTTCGCCGAGTCGCCCTCCGACGTCGAGGACGCCAAGGCGCTCTGCGTGCCCGTGCCCGCTGCGCGAGGCGTGCCTGGCCGGCGCCCTCGAGCGGCGCGAGCCGTGGGGCGTCTGGGGCGGCCAGCTGGTCGTCGCCGGCGTCGTCGTCCCCCGCAAGCGGCCCCGCGGCCGGCCGCGCAAGGTCCGACGTCGCGGCCAGCACGGCCGCCTGACCCCTCTTCCACCCTCCTCGAACGGAGCACTGCCATGTACGACGCGACCACCCACCTGCTGCTCGCGCAGCGCGAGCACCTCGAACGCAGCAGCACCGCGCAGGCCGAGGCCCGCGCGCTGCGCCTGGCCCGACTGCGCCGGCTCGACCGCCGCGCGCAGACCGCCGCGACCCGCGCCCGGCTGGCCCGCCTGGCGCTGTCCTGACCCGTTCCCACTGCTGATCAACGCCGGGTCACGTACGCCCGGCAGCCACCTGCGGCGTACGGAGCCCGGCGTTGATCACGGGCGGGGGCGGGTGCTGCTCTGCTCGTAGGCTGCGCGCGTGCCCCTGCCCTCGCGCGACCTGACCGCCGGCACCGCCGTCGTCCGCGCCGGCCTCGACCGACGCCCGGCGCTGCGCGACCGCGCGCTCGACGTCCTGCTCGACCCGGCGCTCGCGCACGTCGTCGACCTGGTGTGCTGGCTCGAGAAGGGGCTGGTGCACGTCGCCGACAGCGCCGGTCACGTGCGCCCTGGCCGCCGACGGCACCACGCACCCTGCTCGCCGGCCGCGACCCGGTCGCCGACCAGGACCCGTACGCGCGACGACAGCTACCCCTTCGCCGCCGTCCGGCTGCACTCGCTGTTCAGCGACCCGCGCGCACCCGACCTCGCCGTCGTGCACACCGGCGCGCACTACTGGACCGAGCGCGGCGGCCACCTCGGCGAGCACGGCTCGCTCAACGGCGCTGCAGTCGCGCGCGCCGCTGCTGCTGTCCGGGCCCGGCGTGCGCGCGCGCGGCGTCGTCGGACGCGCGTCGCCCGCACCGTCGACGTCGCCGCGACGCTGGCCCGCGCTGACCGGCGGCGTCGTACGACGAGATGGACGGCGTGCCGCTCGACCTCGTCGAGCCGGGCGCGCGCGCACGTCGTCGGCCTGCTGTGGGACGGCGCGCCCAGCGCCGACCTGCTCGCGCTCGCCGCAGGACGGCACGCTGCCGAACGTCGCCCGGCTGCTGGACCGCGGCTGCGCGCTGCGCGGCGGCGCGATCGCGGAGTTCCCGAGCGTCACGCTGGTGAACCACACCTGCGCGCTGACCGGCGTCGGCCCCGGCCGGCACGGCATCGTCAACAACGCCTACTACGACCGGCTGCACCGGCGAGCAGGTCGTCCCGAACTCCGCCGGCGTCCTGGCACCGCGCCGGTGGAGTGGCTGCGCGCCGGGCGTGCGCACCGTCTTCGAGCGGCTGCCCGACGGCGCGACCAGCGCCTGCGTCAACGAGCCGGTCGACCGCGGGGCCGACGTACTCCACCTTCGCGCTGGTGCGCGAGGCCGGCACCAGCGGCGGCACCGGCTCGATGGGCGACTGGCTGCCCCCGGCGGCCGACGACCCGCACGCCACCCAGGAGCACGTCGCGCGCCGACGCCGACTACGCCTGGGCGACGCAGGTCGACGCGATCGGGCTGACCCAGGTGCTCGGACCTGTGGCGCGACGGCGAGCCGCCGCGGCTGACCTGGTGGAACACGACCCTGACCGACGGCGGCCACCACGCCGGCGGCCCCGGCTCGCCGATCGCGCCGCGCCTCGCTGCGTCGACGCCGACCGGCGGCTCGGCGTCTGGCTCGACCTGCGTCGAGGAGCGCGGGCCTGCTCGACGACGTCGTCGTGCTGCTCACCGCCGACCACGGCATGCGAGGGCGCCGACCCGACGTGCACCGGCGACTGGGACGCGGCGCTGGCCGCCGCCGGCGTGCCGTTCCGCGACGAGGCGTACGGCTTCCTCTACCTGGGAGGGACCTGATGGACGAAGGCTGTGAGTCCTCGCCCGCCGCCCGCGCCGCGTGGGCCCGCCACCTCCCGGGTGGGACCGGTGCCGACGACCTCGACCTGCTCCAGGGCGGCAACCTGACGGCCCAGTGGCGGCAGGCGTGGGAGCAGGCGCCCGCGCAGCGCGTGCTGTTCGACGACGCCACCGGCTGGACGACCGCGGACCAGCTGGCGGACCGGACCTCGCGCGTCGCGGGCCGGCTGGCGGGGCTGGGGCTGAGCGCCGGGGACCGGCTGGTCCTGAGCGCGCAGGCGAGCGCGGACGTGGTGGTGCTCTACGTCGCAGCGCTGCGGCTCGGGCTCGTCGTCGTGCCCGTGAACACCGCCTACCTGGAGCAGGAGATCGCGCACATCGTCTCGGACGCCCGCCCGGCGGCAGCAGTGGTGGACGACGCCGCGCGCGGCTCGTGGATCCGCGCCGCGTCCGCCGGTCCGGTGCACGTCCTCGACCCGACCGTGGCCGTGCCGGACGCTGCAGCCCCGGAGCTCGACACGGCGGCGCCCGACGACCCGGCGCTGCTGGTCTACACGTCCGGCACGACAGGGACCCCGAAGGGCGCGGCCCTCTCGCACGGCAACCTGCTGGCCAGCGCGCACGCCGTGCGCCTGGCCTGGCGCTGGACGCCGCAGGACAGCCTGGTCCTGGCCCTCCCGCTGTTCCACCTGCACGGCCTGGGTGTCGGGCTGCACGGCTCGTTCACCGCGGGAGCCGCTGTCGTCCTGCGCCCGGGCTTCCAGGCCGACGACGTCCTGGACGCCGTTCGTCGGCACGGGGCGTCCCTGTTCTTCGGGGTCCCGACGATGTACGGCCGACTGGCGACGTCGTCGCGGCTGGCTGAGCTGGGGCGGCTCCGGCTGTGCGTGTCCGGCTCGGCGCCGTTGCCCCCGGACCTGTTCACGGCCGTCGCGGAGCGGGGAGGGCAGCCGATCCTGGAGCGCTACGGCATGACCGAGACCGTCATGAACGTCTCGAACCCCTACGACGGCGAGCGCCGGATGGGCACGGTCGGCATCCCGCTCCCGGGCGTCGACGTCCGGTTGGCGGAGGGGACCGACGAGATCCTCCTGCGGGGCCCGAACGTCTTCGCCGGCTACTGGCACCGGCCGGAGGCGACCGCAGAGGCGATGACCGCGGACGGCTGGTTCCGCAGCGGCGACATCGGCAGCCACGACGAGGCCGGCTACCTGCGCATCGTCGGTCGGCTCAAGGAGCTGATCATCAGCGGCGGCTACAACGTCTACCCCCGAGAGGTCGAGGAGGCGCTGCGGGCGCATCCTGCCGTCGTCGACGCGGCCGTGGTGGGGGTGCCCCACCCGGAGTGGGGGGAGCAGGTCACGGCGTACGTGGTCGGGGACCGGACGGCCGAGAGCGACGTCCTGCACTTCGTCGCAGCGCGGCTGGCCCCCTACAAGCGGCCCAAGCAGATCCGCTACGTCGACGAGCTCCCCCGCAACGCGCTCGGCAAGGTCGTCAAGCACCAGCTCAGGTGACGGCGGAGCAGGCGGAAGCCCGCGGCGGCGCCTGCACGGCCCGTGTCAGGGCGGGCGCGCAGGGGCTGGTCTCACATCGTCAACAGTGTATAGAATCTTCCGCAACCGGCGGAAGGACCCCCTCGTGCACCTGCAGGCCCTCGACCCCACCCGGGTCGCACACCTCCTGGACGGGGTCGGCATCCCACGGCCCGAGGCCGCGCTGGTCTCCTCCCTCGACGAGGTGGTCCCTGCCTTCGAGGCCATGGGGGTGACGCCGGTCGTCCTCAAGGCCGGCGGCCTGCTGCACAAGAGCGACGCGCAAGGAGTGGTCCTCGGGCTGCGTGACGCGCCGTCGGTCGAGCGCGCGGCCCGCGCGATGGTCGACGTCGTCGGCCCCGACGCCTACCCGCTCGTGCTCCAGCAGCAGGTCAGCGGCATGGAGGTCCTGGTCGGCGCCCGCCGCGACCCCCAGCTCGGGGCCGCCATCGTGGTCGGTCTCGGCGGGACGGCGACCGAGGTGCACGAGGACGTCGTCACCGTGATGGCACCCCTCGAGCGGGAGGGCGCGCTCCGGGCGCTGCGCCGACTCCGCATCTGGCCCCTGCTCGACGGCTACCGCGGCGAGACCGGGCGCGACGTCGCCGCCCTGGTCGACGTGATCGTCAGCACCTCGCGGCTGATGGAGTCCGATCCGTCGATCGTCGAGCTGGACCTCAATCCCGTGATGGTCGGCGAGGAGGGCGACGGCGTGGTCGCCGTCGACGCGCGGATCATCTGCACGGACGAGCCGCCGGCACCCGCACGGCCGCGGCACGACCTCGACCGGATGCTGAACCCCCAGCACGTCGTCGTCATCGGCGTCTCCGACGACGAGCACAAGGTCGGCGCGCGCCTGTTCCGCTACCTGGTCGACCACGGGTACCCGGGCAGGCTCGACGCCGTGCACCCCTCCGGGGGGGAGGTCCGCGGCCGCAGGCGCTACACCTCGCTGGCAGAGGTCGAGGGCTCACCGGACCTGGTCTGCGTCACGGTCCCCGGTCGCTTCGTCCTCGACGTCGCCCGGCAGGCCGTCGAGAAGCAGGTCGGCGGCATGATCGTGCACAGCTCCGACTTCGCCGAGGTCGGGGACGAGGGCCGGGCCGCCCAGGAGGAGCTGGCTCAGGTGCTCGTCGCGGGAGGCGTCCCGCTGGCCGGCCCGAACGACATGGGCGTCGTCGCCCCGCACCACCGCCTGACCGCCTCGATCTCGGGCGGACTGGAGGAGGACCTCAAGCCCGGCGGGGTCTCCCTGCTGAGCAGCTCCGGCGCCCTGGGCAGCTGCCTGGGCACCCGCCTGATGGGCGAGCGCATCGGCCTGTCGTACTGGATCCACGCGGGCAACGAGGCGGACGTGGTCATCGCCGACTACCTGGAGTGGCTGGTCGGCGACGAGGGCACCCGCGCCGTGGCGCTGCTGCTGGAGGACATCAAGGACGGGCCGCGCTTCATCGAGGCGGGCCGGCGGATGGCCGCCGCCGGCAAGCCGATGTTCGCCTACAACGCGGTGCGCTCCGACCGGGGTCGGGCGGCGGCGCTCTCGCACACCGGCGCGATGGTCGGTTCCTTCGCCGTCCGCGAGGCGGTCGTCGAGGCTGCCGGGATGATCAGCGTCCCGTCGCTCCGGGTGCTCGAGGACGCCGTCGCCCTCGCTGCCCAGGAGCCGCTCCCTGCGGGCGACCGTCTGGTCGCCGTCACCTTCTCCGGCGGCGCCTGCTCGATCATCGCCGACGAGGGCGAGGCGAACGGCATCGACCTGCCCGAGCTGTCCGAGGCCACGCGCGAGGCAGTCCGTCCGCACGTGCCGTCCTACGCCGCGGTGCGCAACCCGCTGGACTGCAGCTACCAGATGATCACCCAGCCGGAGAAGTTCGAGCAGCTCCTGCTGGCCCTCACCGAGCGCGGCGAGTACGACGCGCTGCTGCTCCAGTTCACGACGAACGCCGACCCCTACGCCGCGAAGCTCGCGGAGAAGGTGGTCGAGATGCGCGAGAGGCTGGGCATCCCCCTCTACGTGTCCCGCTTCGGCGGTGAGCAGCTGGCCCCGCTGGCGCTGGACGTCTACCGGCGGGCCGGCGTGCACGTGCTCGACGCCCCCGACCGGGCCACGCTGGCGATCGCCGCGGTGATGGCCGGCGCTCGCACCGTGCGGCGCATCGCTGCGGAGGGCGCCCGGTGACCGCGCTCGCCCCGGCCACCCGCGCTCCGCTGACCGCCCAGGTCGTCGACTGGGCCGCCGGCCTGCAGTTCTCCGACCTCCCGCCCGAGGTCGTCCACCAGGCGAAGCGGGTCGTCCTCGACTACATCGCCGCTGCCCTGGTCGGGACGACCTCTGGGGCCGCGCAGATCCTGCAGCGCTACGTCTCCGACACCGAGCCGGCCGGCGGCGCGTCCACGGTGATCGGCACGTCCCTGAAGGTCTCCCCTCCGAGCGCCGCGCTCGTCAACGGCACGGCCACCCACGGCCTCGAGGTCGACGACGGCTACACCCCGGGGAGCACGCACCCCGGGGGCCCGGTCGTCTCCGCGGTGCTCGCGGTGGCCGAGGCCCGCGGGTCCAGCGCGCAGGACATCCTGCTGGCGACCGCGATCGGCCTGGAGCTGACCTGCCGGATCGGCGGTGCCGGTCACCCGTCGACCTGGAAGCGGGGCTTCCACAACACCCCGATCAACGGGGTCTTCGGTGCTGCGGCGGCCGCCGCGCGCCTGCTCGGCGCTGATCGCGCGGGCCTGGGTCACGCGCTCGGCCTGGCCGGCTCGCACGCCGGGGGCCTGTTCGAGTTCCTGCACGGCGGGGGGGAGGTCAAGAGGCTGCACCCGGGCAAGGCGGCGCGGGACGGGATCATCAGCGCCGAGCTGGCGGTCCGGGGGCTCACCGGACCGACGACGGTCCTCGAGGGCCCGAGCGGCTACTTCCACGCCTTCGCCGGAGACGACTACGACCCCGAGCACCTGGTCGGGGAGCTCGGCGGGACGTGGCGGATGCTGGGGATGTACGTCAAGCCCTATCCCTGCTGCCGTCACCTGCACGGACCGATCGACGCGGTGCTGGCCCTGGCCGCCGAGGAGCCGATCGACCCGGACGCCGTCGACTCCGTGCGCGTGGAGACCTTCACGGCCGCCGCCCGCCACGGCGGGAAGAAGGTCGACGAGTTCATCGAGGCGCAGATGAGCATCCCCTACGCGGTCGCCGTGACGATGCTGCACGGCATCCCGTCCCTGGAGCACTTCGGCGAGGCCTACCGCGACGACCCCCGGTTGCGGCGGATCGTGCAGGTCGTCGAGACCGAGGAGGCCGAGGACTGCGTGCGGGACTTCCCGGCGATGCGGCCGGCGCGGGTGACCATCCGTGCGCACGGCCGGGAGCGGGTGCTGCGCATCGACCAGCCCTACGGCGAGCCCAGCAACCCGGTGCTCGACGACGACCTCGAGGCCAAGCTGCACCGCCTGGCCGGCCCGGTGGTCGGCACCGACCGGACCGCGGCGATCGCCGCGGCGGTCTGGGCGTTCGACGACCCCACCCGCCTGTTCTCGCTCCTCGGGGCCCCGGCGTGACCGGGGTGGTCGGACCGGGGCTGGCCGACCTCCCGCGGCCGTCCGAGGCGGACGAGCGCGGTCCCCGCATCCTGTTCTGGGGCCCCGAGGGACCGATCGCGGCCCTCTACCGCGAGCGGCTCCCGGAGGGATGGCGGTTCAGCGCCCTGGAGCACCGCGACGACGAGGCGGGCAAGCTGCGGCACCTCGCCGACGCCGACGTCGTCGTCCACTCCGACAACACGCCCGTGACCCGCCAGCACCTGGAGGCCGCGCCGCACCTGAGGCTGGTGCACCGCCAGGGCGTCGGTCTCGACGCGGTGGACCTCGACCTGCTGAGGGAGCGCTCGCTCGCCCTGGCCGTCTGCTCCACCGGGACGGGACCGGTCGTCGCCGAGCACACGGTCATGCTCATGATGGCCGCCGGTCGGCACCTGGTCCGCCTGCACGACGAGACCGCCGTCCAGGGCGGCTGGCCGAAGTGGGCCTACCGCAACGTCTCCACGGGCCTGCACGGGTCCACCGTCGGGCTCGTCGGGTTCGGCCGCATCGGACAAGCGGTGGCCCGTGCGGTGCTCGCCTTCGGGAGCGACGTCGTGGTGCACCGGCGCTCGGGTGCGAAGCTGGGGGAGGAGTGGGCCGGCCTACCGGTCCGCGGCACGGACGACCTCGACGAGGTGTTCGCGGAGTCCGACCTGGTGAGCCTGCACTGCCCCCTGCTGCCCGAGAACCGCGGCATGGTGGATGCCCGTCGGCTGGGGCTCATGCGGGACCACTCGGTGTTCGTCAACACCGCGCGCGGCGGCCTGGTCGTCGAGGCCGACCTCGTCGAGGCGCTGCGCGCCGGTCGCCCGGCCGCCGCCGGACTCGACGTGTTCGCGCAGGAGCCCGTCGCGCCGGACAACCCGCTCTTCGCCCTCCCCAACGTCGTGGTCACGCCGCACTGCGGTGCCGGCACACGGCAGACCGCCGCCCTGAAGGCGCAGGCGGTCCTGGACAACATCGCGCGCTTCTGGGCCGGCCGGCCGCTCGAGGACCGCGTGCTGTGACCTCCCGTCCCCGACGACCCTCCGGAGAGTCCCGATGAACCGCACCTGGCCGGCCGGCGTCGTCGACACGCACGTGCACACGGCGCCCGACGTCGTCCCACGGCTGCTCACCGACTCCGAGCTCGCCCGGGCGATCGACGAGGCGGGGTACCGGGCCGTCGTCCTCAAGAGCCACCACAACGTCACCGCCCCGCGGGCCACGATGGCGCAGGAGCACTGCGTCAGCTCCGAGGTCTACGGAGGAGCGGTGCTGAACGTCCACGCGACGGGCGGCATCAACCCGTACGCGGTGGACACGGCCCTCAAGCTGGGCGCGAAGGTCATCTGGTTGCCGACCATCACCTCCGCCAACCAGATCGCCCACGCCGCGAAGGGCCCGCTCAAGAGCGGCCAGCTCGCCGCGCTGGGCAGCATCGAGGGCGACGGCATCAGCACGCTGGACGCCGAGGGCCGGCCGACCGCCGACGTCTGCGCCGTGCTGGACCTCATCGCCGCCGCGGGCGCGACCCTGGCGACGGGCCACGTCGGTCCCGAGGAGATCATGCAGGTGGTCCCGGAGGCGCGGCGCCGGGGGGTCGCGAACGTGCTGATCACCCACCCCGAGCACTCCTGCGTCGCCTTGGGCCTCGACGACCAGCTGGCCCTCGCCGAGCTGGGCGGGGTCTGGTTCGAGCGGGTCTTCGTCGTCACGCTGCCCACCAGCGACCAGGTCCCGCTGGACTTCGTGGCCGAGGGGATCCGGACCGTGGGCGTCGGCACCACCGTGATGGCGACCGACTTCGGCCAGGCCCACAACGTCTCGCCCGTGCTGGGCCTGCAGCAGTACGTCGACGCGATGCGTGAGCGGGGGTTCTCGCAGCGCGACATCGAGGCCATGACGGTGGACAACCCCACGAGGGCGCTGGCGCTGGAGCTGACCGCCGCCCCGTGGACGACCCGCACCGACGAACAGGGAGACAGATGGACGACGGACTGAAGGTGGAGGTGCGCGACAGCGTCGGCTACGTGACCATCGACCGGCCGGAGCGGCGCAACGCTCTCGGCAACGCCCAGATGGCCGCCCTCGTGGAGGCGTTCACGCGGTTCGACCACGACGACGACGTCTGGATCGTCGTGGTCACCGGCGCGGGTGACCAGGCGTTCTCGGCCGGTCGTGACCTCAAGGAGCTGGCCGGCCGGGACGCCGAAGGGGCGCCGCCGCCCTCGCCCATGCGCCAGCAGCTGCGCAACCCGTTCGAGGTCGTCCACGAGTGCCGCAAGCCCACCATCGCCGCCGTCAACGGGGCAGCGGTGGGCGGTGGCCTGGAGCTGGCGCTGGCGTGCGACGTCCGGATCGCGGCCGACTCCGCCCGGTTCGCGCTGCCCGAGGTGCTGCGCGGGATGGGAGCGACCTTCGGGGCGTCGCTCCTGCCGCGGCTGGTCCCGTTGGGGATCGCCTACGACATGCTCTACACCGGCCGGACGCTGACCGCCGACGAGGCCGAGCGGTGGGGCCTGGTGAACCGGGTCGTCCCGGCGGCCGAGCTGGCCGGGGCGGTCGAGGAGTACGCCCGGGTCCTGCTGGCGAACGCCCCGCTGACCATGCGCCGGTACAAGGCGCTGATCCAGGGGGGGCTGCACCAGTCGCTCTCGGCCGCGTTGCGGCTCGACGTCCGCCCCGACCCGTACTCCAGTGAGGACCGCGTCGAGGGCGTGCGGGCCTTCGCCGAGAAGCGCGCACCCCGGTGGAGGGCGCGGTGACGGGGCCGGGCGTGCCGCTGCCCGAGCGCACCGCCGTCGTCGGCGGCGGCCGCATGGGGGCGGGCATCGCGCACGCCCTGCTCCTCGCCGGCAGCGACGTCGTCCTGCTCGAGGCGGCTGAGGAGGCCGTCGCGGCGGCCCGGGCCAGGGTCGAGGACGCGCTCCGACGCAGCGCCGAGCGCGGCGGGCTGGACGTCGCACCCGAGGCCGCCGCCGCCCGGCTGACCGTCACGACGCAGACCGGCGCCCTGTCCGGTGCCGGCCTGGTGGTGGAGGCGGTCCCGGAGGACATCACCCTGAAGGAGAGGGTCTTCACAGCGGTGGAGGCCGTGGTCGACGCCGGAGCGGTGATCGCCACCAACACCAGCAGCCTGCCGATCACCCGGCTCGCCGCCCTGCTGGCCCACCCGCAGCGGGCGATCGGCCTGCACTTCTTCAACCCTGTGCCGGCCAGCCTGCTGGTGGAGGTCGTCGTCGGCGACGTCACCGCCCCAGAGGTGGTCGAGCGGGCGACCGGCTGGGTGCGGACGCTGGGGAAGACCCCGATCGTCGTCCGGGACTCGCCCGGCTTCGCCAGCAGCCGGCTGGGCCTCGCCCTCGGGCTGGAGGCGATCCGGATGGTGGAGGAGGGCGTCGCCTCGCCCGAGGACATCGACGTGGCCATGACGCTGGGCTACAAGCACCCGGTCGGGCCGCTGCGGCTCACCGACCTCGTCGGGCTCGACGTCCGCCTGGGCATCGCCCGCCACCTGGCCGCGGAGCTGGGACCGCGGTTCGCGCCGCCGCCCCTGCTCGAGCAGAAGGTGGAGCGGGGTGAGCTCGGCCGCAAGGCCGGGCAGGGCTTCTACCGCTGGGACGACGCGTGAGCGGACGCCCGAGCGGGACCGCGCCAGGGGTCGGGCATCATCCGCCCATGGTGTCCGCCCCTCGCCGCCCGCGCATGGTCGCGCTCTACGCGGTGCTCGTGCTGCTGCTCGTCATCGGCGGCCTGCTGGCGCTCGGCGGCCAGCCGCTGCAGGCGCTGCTCGTCCTGGGCATCGCCACCCTGCTCAACGCCCGCATGCTCGCGCTGCGCAAGCGGCTGCTCCGACGGACCGGGAGCGGGCCCGCGACCGAGCCCGGGAGCAGGCCAGACCCGTAGGCGGCGGCGCCCCCCGCCGCCGCCCCGCCCGCCGTCCGCCCCGACACCTCCAGGAGCCGTCATGTCCGAAGCGTCCACCACCCCCACGATCGTCGTCGGCTTCATCCCCAATCCCCAGGGGCAGGCAGCCCTGGAGCAGGGCCTGGCCGAGGCGCGTCTGCGCGGCGGGCGCCTGATGATCGTCAACGCCGCGGGCACCGACGCCTTCGGCGACGAGCGGCGCGTGGGCGAGGAGGACCTCGGCGGACTGCGGGACACCCTGCAGGACTCGGGGGTGGCGTACGAGGTCCGGCGGACCGGGTCCGACCAGAACGCCGCCGAGTCCCTCGTGGCGGTGGCCGAGGAGACCGGGGCCGTGCTGGTCGTGATCGGTCTGCGGCCCCGCAGCCTGGTCGGCAAGTTCTTGATGGGCAGCAACGCCCAGCGCATCCTGCTCGACGCCCCCTGCCCGGTCCTGTCCGTGAAGGCTGCCCGGCGCTGACGACGGGCCCTGTCCTCCTGCGACAGGAGGTCGGGTAAAGTCCTATACAGTGCAGGATCCATCGACTTGAGGGAGTGCGCGTGACGGACCGCAGCAGGAGCCTGGAAGGCAAGACGGCGCTGATCTCCGGATCCGGCCGCAACATCGGGCGGGCCATGGCGTTCGCGCTGGCCGAGGCGGGCGCGGACGTGGTCGTCAACGTCCGGCAGAACGTCGAGGAGGGCGAGGAGGTGGCCGCCGGCGTCCGCGAGCGGGGCCGCAAGTCCACGGTCGTGACCGGCGACGTGGCGCAGGCGGAGGACG
The DNA here is from genome assembly GCA_963844295.1 of uncultured Actinomycetota bacterium. GTDB lineage: Bacteria > Actinomycetota > Actinomycetes > Mycobacteriales > SCTD01 > SCTD01. The sequence continues at coordinate 1,156,091 of CAWJNR010000002.1, forward strand.
TCAAGGCGATGTTCGAGCAGGCCAGGGCAGAGGTCGGCCCGGTGCAGATCCTGGTCAACAACGCTGCCGTCCGTCCGCACCAGCCCTTCCTGGAGATCACCCCCGAGGACTGGAACTGGGTCTTGGGCATCGGCCTGACCGGTGCCTTCCACTGCGCGCAGGCCGCGATCCCCGACATGCTCGAGGCGGGCTGGGGCCGGATCATCAACATCTCCGGCCGCGACGGCTTCTCCGGGATCCTCAACCGGGCCCACGGTGTCACCGTCAAGGCCGGCATCCACGGCTTCACCAAGGCGCTGGCCCTCGAGTTCGGCCCGCACGGCATCAACGTCAACACCGTCGTCCCCGGCCTGATCGAGACGACCCGGCCGAAGGAGTGGTACCCGACGCTGTCCTACGAGGAGCGGTCCAAGGGCATCCCCGTCCGGCACCCGGGCTCGGTCGAGGACATCGCCTCGATGGTGCGCTACCTGGTCACCGAGGGCGACTACATGACGGGGCAGGCCGTGCACGTCAACGGCGGGGAGTTCCTCGTCACCTGACGCGCCCCGCACGGCGCAGGGTGCGGACGACAGGAGACCGAGGAGAGGGACGGGTGGACACCGGACGGGGCCGTCGCGCGGCTCAGGCGTGAAGCAGGCCCGCTTCCCGCCGTGGCTGGTCCCGCTCCTCGCCTGCGCCGTCCTGACCCAGGCGGCGCTGAACCTCAGCCGCCCGTCGGTGACCTACCGCGTCATCGGGCTCGGCGGGGACGCGCTGGCCGTCGGTCTGGTCACCGCGGCGTTCGCGGTCCTGCCACTCGCCGTGGCCATGCCGCTCGGGCGCCTCACGGACCGGATGCGCGGACTGAGCCTGGTCGTGTCCGCGGGGTGCCTGCTCATGGGCGGCGGCGCGTTCCTGATGTCCACCACCGAGACGGTGCTCGCCCTGGCGGTCGCGAGCGCCGTCCTCGGGCTCGGGCAGCTGACCTTCATGGTGGGCGCCCAGGCGATGGTGGGGCGCTGGTCGCCGGACAGCATGCTGGACCGCGGCTTCGGCTGGTTCACGGCGGCGGTCGCGTTCGGCCAGCTGTTCGGCCCGCTCATCGCCGGAGGGCTGCTGGGTGACGCCAGCGGCTCGGAGCTGGCCGAGGCCAGCCGCGCAGCGTTCTGGGTCGCCGGGGGGCTCGCCCTGCTCCCGCTCCCGCTCGTGGCGCTGATCGCCCGGCGCACCCGGTCCCTGCGCCGGTCGCGAACCCCGCGCAGCGAGCTGCCACCGGTCGAGAAGAGCCTGGCGCTGATCCGTCGCCCGGGAGTCGCCGCCGGCATGTACGCCAGTCTCGCGCTGCTCGCGACCGTCGACGTCCTGCTGGCGTACCTCCCGCTCATCGGCGAGCGCAACGGCATCGCCCCCTCGATGGTCGGCGTCCTGCTGGCGCTCCGCTCGGTCGGGACGATCCTGTCCCGCCTGCTGCTGGACCGGATGCTGCGGCTGTGGGACCACGGCCAGCTGGTGGTCGCGAGCGCTGCGGGGGCGGCGGTGGCCCTGGCGTTCGTCCCGATCCCCGTCGTGGGCTTCGCCGGGATGGCGGCCGCCCTGCTGGTCGGCGGCTTCCTGCTCGGCGTGGGCCAGCCCCTGACGATGAGCATGCTCGCCCGGGCGGTGCCCCACAACGCCCGCAGCAGCGTGCTGGCCCTGCGCATGGTCGCCAACCGGGTCGGTCAGGTCGGGGTGCCCAGTGTCGCCGGGTTGGTGGCCGCCTCCGCCGGGGCCGCCGGCGCGTGGTGGCTGTCCTGCGGCCTGCTGCTCAGCGCCGCGGCGGTGTCCCGGCGGTCGGCGTCCGCCACGTCCTACGACGGGGAGTGAGGCGGCGCGTCAGGCGGCGGGCGCGCTCAGGGGCGCACGACCGACATGGAGCGCACGCTCTCGCCGCGCCGCTCGAGGGCATCGGTGGCGATGGAGACCAGGGTCGGGTCAGGGACGAGGCAGTCGGCGCAGGCGTCCGCGTCCAGGACGAGCCGCAGCTCGTACGTGCCGCTGTCGACGTCGACGAGGTCGACGGTGACGCCCTCGTCGAGCATCGCGTTCAGCTCCTGCTCGGCTTCCTGCTGCGCGTTCATCAGTTCTCCTCGGAGTCGGTCATCAGACATCGGTCGGTCGGGAGCCAGCGCCCGTCGCGGTGAGGGCCTCACGGAGCTCGGCAGCGTGCAGGACGTGCCGGCGCGCGGTCTCCTGCGCCAGCGCGGCGTCGCGGAGGCGGAGCGCCTTGAGGATGTCCTCGTGGTCGGCGGCGAGCGCCGCAGCCGCGGCGGGGTCCTGCCAGATCGTCACTCTCGGCGGGAACAGCGACCACAGGCTCGACGCGTGCGAGGCGATGAGCTCCGAGCCTGCGTGGTAGATGGTGAAGTGCAGCCGCCGGTTGAGGACGGCGAGCTGGTGACCGTCCTCGCCCCGGAAGTCGTTGAGCTCGGCGTGCGCCGCCTCGACGTTGGCGAGGTCCTCGTCGGTCATCCGCTCGCAGGCGACCGCCGTGGCCAGTCCCTCGATCTCTGCGCGGAGCAGGTAGACGTCGTGGACGCGCTCGTGCGACAGCTCGCGGACGGTCGCACCGCGGTGCGGTGCGTAGCTGACCGTCCCGCCGGCCTCGAGGAGGCGCAGCGCCTCGCGGACGGGGGTGGCGCTCACGCCGTAGCGGGTGGCGATCTCGCTCTGGCGCAGGGAGGCGCCGGGCACCACGAGGCCGCTCGCGATGTCCTCGCGCAGCCGCTTCAGGACGTACTCGGTCTTGCTGAGCGGCGGTCCCGTCGAGGTGCTCGTGGTCTGCGGATCCGTCATCCCGACACCGTCCTCCTGGTCGTCTGGCCCGTCGCCGGCCGGTGCGCGGCGAGACGGTCGCGGCGGCGTCCTTGTTCACATCTCCTACATGTTATAGCGTGTCGGGCATCACATCCCACGAGGGAAGGACGCCCCGTTCCGATGGACGTACGCATCGTGGACCCGTCGGGGTCCGAGCCGCCGACCGCCGCCCTGTCCGTGTCGGCCCGTCTGACGTCGCTCGCGGGTGCCCGGATCGCGGTCCTGAGCAACGGCAAGCCGAACGCCGACCACGTGGTGGGCACCTTCGGCCGGGCCCTGGCCGAGCGCCTCGGAGCAGCAGCTCCTGTGATGGCGGAGAAGCCCAACTCCTCGGTACCGGTGACCGAGGAGGTCCTCGAGCAGTTCCGCAACTTCGACGCCGCGATCGTGGGTGTAGGTGATTGAGGCTCGTGCACGTCGTGGAGTGTCCACGACTCAGCCGAGTTCGAGCGCCGTGGGATCCCGACGGTCATGATCGCCACTGACTCGTTCCTGCCTCTGGCGCGCGCCATCGCCAAGCAGGAGGGCTTCGAGAGCCTGGCCGTGGTCACCATCCCCCACCCCATCGGTGGCGTGGAGCCCTCGGCACTGGACCGGGCCCTGGACCAGGCGGTCGACGCCGTCGCCGAGGCCCTGCTCTCCGCGCCGCAGGAGGTCGTCACCGAGGCCTCCGTGGCCGTGCACGACAGCCCGGCCGACGTGAGGGAGTTCCTGGCCTTCGCCGAGGGCAAGCGGTGGAGCGACGGGCTGCCCCTGGTGCCCCCGACCGAGGACCTGGTCGCGCAGGCCGTGGCGGCGACCGGCCGCGATGCCGGTGAGGTGCTGGGCCTGGTCCCGCCGGCCAACCGGGGCGCCACCGTGGGAGCCGTGGCCGCCAACGCCGTCATGGCCGGTTGCCTCCCGGAGGTCGTGCCGGTCGTGGTCGCCGCGGTGCAGGCGGTGCTCGAGCCCGTCTTCAACCTGCAGGCGCTGACGACCACGACCCATCCGGTCACCCCGCTGGTGATCGTGCACGGTCCCGTGGTCGACGAGCTCGGCTTCAACGGCGGGGCCAACGTGTTCGGCCAGGGGAACCGGGCCAACGCCGGGGTGGGCCGCGCGCTGCGGCTGGTCCTGCAGAACGTCGGGCAGGCGCGCCCGGGGGAGACCGACCGCGCCACCCACGGGACGCCGGGCAAGTACGCGTACTGCATCGCCGAGAACGCGGCGGGCTCGCCCTTCGCCACCTTCCACGAGGAGCGGGCTGGCGGTGCCCGGGGCGCGGTGACCGTGGTCGGCGGGGAGGGGCCGCACAACATCAACGACCACGGCAGCACCGACGCGGCGGGGATCCTCAACACGATCGCCGGCACGATGGCGACCCTGGGCCACAACAACCTGTACCTGCGCGGGCAGCTGCTGCTGGTGCTCGGTCCGGAGCACGCCGAGGTCCTGGCGCGTGACGGCTACGACCGTCGTGCGATCCAGGAGGCCCTCCGCACCCACCCTCGGGCGCGGATCAGCACGGCCGGTGTCTCCGAGGGCAACCTGGACCGCTACCGGCGGACCGCCCCGCACGTCTTCGCGGACCTCCCGGCCGGCGGCGTCGTGCCCGTCCTGGACAGCGCGGAGAGCCTGCTCGTCCTGGTGGCGGGTGGGCCCGGCAAGCACTCGATGCTCGTGCCGACCTTCGGGCCGACCGTGGCCGTGACCACCGATGTCGCTGCCGGCGCCGCCCCTGGGTGAGGCGCGCTACCGGGCGACCCGCCCCCCTTGCACCTCTAGCCGACGGACCCCGCGAGAACCCCACGCAGAACGAGGAGACGCACGATGCGGAAGCACACCCTGAAGGTGGCACTGGCTGCGGCGAGCGCGCTGGCCCTGGTGGCCTGCGGCAGCGACAGCGGCGACAGCGGCGACGACACCGCCGCCCCCGGCGAGACCGGTGGGGAGACGGCGGCCTGGGAGCCCGACCGCGCGATCAACTACATCATCCCCTACGGCACGGGCGGGTCGACCGACCCGATCGGCCGCCAGTTCGCCAAGCAGCTCTCCGAGATCCTCGGGGTCGACGTCAACGTCGAGAACCGCGAGGGCGCAGCTGCCACGATCGGCACCACGGGCATCGTGACGGCCCAGCCGGACTGCTACACGCTCGGCCTGTCCAACCACACCGCGCTGGCCAACCAGCCGGCGCTGAACCCCGACCTGCCGTTCCAGACCACGGACGACTACACGCCGCTGGTCAAGCTCGCCGACATCCCCGTGGTGCTCGCCGTGAACAGCGACACCCCGTGGCAGACGCTGGACGAGTTCCTGGCCGCGGCCGAGGCCGACCCGAACGGCATCGGCTATGCGACCTCGGGTGCCGGCGGCACCCCGGACAGCAACGCCAAGCTGCTGGAGATCCGCACCGGCACCGAGCTCAACCGCGTGCCGTTCAGCGGCGGCGGCGGCGAGGCCCTCACGGCTGTGGTCAGCGGTGAGATCGAGTCGATCGGCACCTTCTACCCGTCGATGCAGGGCTTCGTGGAGTCCGGCGACCTGCGTCCGCTGGGCGTCTTCTACGACGAGCCGTACGACCTGCTGCCCGATCTGCCGCTGCTCGGCGAGGGCTTCGAGGACGCCGTGACGCCGGCGGCGTACTACACGATCGCGCCGGCGGACCTCGACGAGGAGTGCCGGGACACGCTGGTCGAGGTGTCCAAGGAGATCGTCGAGTCCGAGGAGTACCGCGCCTTCGCCGAGGAGAACGGCTACGTCGTCGACCCGATCCAGCTCGACGAGCTCGCCGAGGAGATCGACGGCTACCGGCCGGTCTTCGCGGAGATCGAAGAGTCTGAGGCCTGATCGGCCTGTTCGCGACCCCAGGAAGGAACACATGAGTCGGCAGACCCCTGCCAGCTCCCTGCGCACCGCGCGGCCGGCCCTTGACAGCAAGCGCAAGGGCCGGCTCGTGGTCGGGGGCCTCGGCCTCCTGCTGGGGACCTGGTACACGTGGTACACGTGGGTGAACGTGCCCATGGGCACTCAGGAACGGCCGGGCGCCGGTGTGTTCCCCCTGATCATCGGCGTCGCGATGATCGTCGTCTCCCTCCTCACGCTGCTCGAGGCAGCGCTCACCGACAAGGTGTCCGGGGAGATCAACCTGCCGAAGGGGGCGCGGCTGCGGCCCGTGCTGCTGATGTCCGCGGCCCTGGTCGTCTTCGTGGCGCTGTACCAGTCCCTGGGCCAGTACATCGCGTCGTCGCTGTTCATGATCGCGGCGCTCAGCATCCTGGGGACGCGGTCGCTGCCGCGGAACATCGTCTACGGCACGGCGATCGGGGTCGGCATCTCCGCCTTCTTCATGGAGCTGCTCGAGGTGCGGCTGCCTGACGGGCTGCTGGGGCCGACCGGTCTGCTGGGGAGCTTCCTGTGAACTCGTGGGAGGGGCTGCTCTACGGTCTCGAGCTCGTCTTCACCTACGAGCTCCTGCTCGCGGCCTTCGTCGGCGCCGCGGCCGGCACCGCCATCGGCGTCCTGCCCGGCCTGGGTCCGGTGGCCGGCGCCGCGCTCATCCTGCCCCTGACGTTCTCCCTGCCGCCCGCGGCCGGACTCATCATGATCGCGGGTGTGTACGCCGGTTCGATGTACGGCGGGTCCACGACGTCGGTGCTCATGAACATGCCGGGTGAGGCGGCGTCCGTCGTGACCGCCATCGACGGCTACGAGATGACCCGGAAGGGGAGAGCGGGCCCGGCGCTCTCGATCATGGCGGTGGGGTCGTTCATCGCCGGCACGATCGCGATCATCCTCGTGACGCTGATGTCGCCGCTGCTGTCGAACGTGGCGCTGCTGTTCGGTCCGGCGGAGTACCTCGCGCTGACCGGTGGTGGCCTGCTCATCCTCGCCCGCGTCTCCGGCGGCAGCCCGGCCAGCGGCTTCTTCCCGATGGTGCTGGGCATCCTGCTCGGGACCGTCGGCGTCGAGGGCGTGACCGGGATCTTCCGGTACACCTTCGGGATCCAGGAGCTGGCGCTGGGGTTCTCGCTGGTGCCGGTGGCCATCGGCCTCTACGGCATCGCCGAGATCTTCCTGCTCATCGAGGACCCCGACCGCGCGGCGAAGGTCCGCAGCGTCAAGCTCAAGGAGCTGCTGCCCAGTCGCGAGGAGTGGGGGCGGTCGTTCGCGCCCTGGGGCCGCGGGTCGATGGTCGGCTTCTTCTTCGGCCTGCTTCCCGGGCCCGTCGGCCACCCTCTCGAGCTTCGCGTCGTACCGCATCGAGAAGTCGGTGTCCAAGCACCGTGACGAGATGGGGACGGGTGCCGTCGAGGGCGTCGCGGGTCCGGAGGCGGCCAACAACGCCGCAGCCGTGGGCAGTCTCGTCCCGCTCCTGTCGCTGGGTCTGCCCTTCTCGGCGACCTTCGCGCTCATGCTGGCCGCCATGCAGGTCCAGGGCATCCAGCCCGGCCCGCTGCTCATCGAGCAGCGTCCAGACATCTTCTGGAGCCTCATCGCGTCGATGTACGTCGCGAACGTGATGCTGCTGGTCCTCAACCTGCCGATGGTGGGCGTCTGGGTCAGCGTGCTGCGCATCCCGAAGAGCATGCTGATGCCCGGCATCATCGTGATCGCCGTCCTCGGCGCCTACAGCACGCGGTTCAGCATGCTGGACGTCTACGTGCTGGTGCTGCTGGGCGCGATCGGCTGGTTCCTGCGCAAGCTCGACTTCGCCCTGGCCTCGATGATCGTCGGCCTGGTGCTCGGGCCGTTCATCGAGAAGCACTTCCGGGAGGGGCTGTTCCTCAGCCGGGGAGACGTGTCGTTCTTCTGGCACAGCGGCATCGCGATCGGCATCTGGACCCTCGCGCTCGTCGTGATGCTCGGCGGTCCGCTCTGGAACGTGGTCCGTCGTCGGGTCGTCCCGGAGGAGGCCCAGCAGGTCAAGCTCGAGGTCGACGACTGAGGGCTGTTGTATAGGATATCGAGAGCCGCGTGCGTTCTGCCGTGGCGCCAGACGTCCGCGGCAGGTCGTGGGCGAGGACGAGGAGGCTGTCGTGCACTTTGGACTCGACGAGGACCAGCAGGCGTTCGCCGGCGCGGTGCGCGACTTCGCCCGCTCGGAGCTCAAGCCCTCGGCCGTGGAGCTGGCGCACGCGCCGGGCTACGCCTGGGACGTCGCGAAGCAGCTCGCGAAGAACGACCTGCTGGGGCTGACCCTGCGCGAGGAGGACGGCGGGCAGGGCGCGTCGCTGATGGACGCCGTCATCGCGATCCAGGAGGTCGCCTACGCCTCGCCGAAGGCGGCCGACATCGTGCAGGCCGGCAGCTTCGGGGCGATCCGCACCCTCGCCGAGTACGCCACGAAGGAGCAGAAGGAGCGCTTCCTGCCCGGGCTCCTGTCGGGGGAGAAGCTGATCTCCCTGGCGATGTCGGAGTCCGAGGCGGGGTCGGCCGTCACCGAGCTGCGCACGACCGCCGTCCAGGACGGCGACGAGTACGTCATCGACGGCGCCAAGATCTACGGCACGCACAGCCCGGAGGCCACCCTCTACCTGGTCTACGTCCGCTTCGGCCCCGGCACGTCCAACATCGGCTCGGTGCTCGTCGAGCGGGACACCCCCGGCCTGACCGTCGGGGCCAAGCACGAGTACATGAGCGGCGAGGAGTGGTCCGAGCTCGTGCTTCGACGGCTGCCGCATCCCGGCCGAGAACGTGCTGCTGGGGCCGGGTGGCTTCAAGAAGCAGATCTCCGGCTTCAACGTCGAGCGGATCGGCAACTCCGCGCGCGCTCTGGCGCTCGGGCGCTACGCGTACGAGGAGGCGCGTGAGCACGCGCTCGTCCGCGAGCAGTTCGGCAAGGCGCTGTGCGAGTTCCAGGGCCTGCAGTGGAAGTTCGCCGACATGGCCGTCAAGCTCGAGGCCGCTCAGCTGCTGCTGTACAAGGCCGCCACCAGTGCCGACGACGGCCTGCCGTCGGCGTACGACACCTCGGTGGCCAAGCTGGCCTGCAACACCGCCGGCTTCGACTGCGCCAACGAGGCCGTGCAGGTGATGGGCGGAGTCGGCTACAGCACCGACTCGCTGGTGGAGTACTGCCTGCGGCGCACGCGTGGCTGGATGATCGCCGGCGGCTCTCTCGAGATGCTGAGGAACCGCATCGCCGAGTCGGTCTTCGAGCGGCGGTTCGACCAGCGCAGGTAGAGCCGTCGCCGAGGGGTGCGGTCAGTCCTCCCCGACCTGGAGGGCGACCAGGAACCGGGACACCATGTTGTAGGCGGCGACGGTGGCGGTGAGCTCGACCGTCCCGCGCTCGCCGAGGTGGCCCAGCACCGCGCTGAAGACGTCGTCGGGCACACGGAGGTCGCGGGTCATGGCGTCGGTGTGGTCCAGGCAGGCCCGCTGCGCCGGGGACAGGCAGGCGCGGTCCCCGTCGCCGCGGACCGTCGCGAGCTGCTCGTCGCTGAAGCCGGCCGCCTGCAGCAGGGGGGCGTGCGCCCGCCACTCGTAGTCGGCGCCGTTGAGGACGGCGATCCGGCAGATGGCCAGCTCCCGCAGGTCGGCGGGCAGGGCGAACCGGGACCGCACGGCCCCCAGCAGCGTGTTCCAGCCGTCCGCCAGCGGCTCGCTGTGCAGCAGCATGTCGTCCAGCGGGGTGAGCCGGCCGCCGCGCCGCTCGCGCAGGCGCTCGGCGACCTCTCCCGTGCCGGTGGCGGGTTCGAGACGGGCCATGTCGCTCTCCTTCGATCCAATCTCCTACAGGATGTGGAGTATGGTCGCACGACGAGCCGCCGGGTCCGGAACCCCACTGGGACGGCCGCTGACCGACGAGGCGAGGGGGTCGGGCGTGTTGCCCCTGGACGACCTGCGCGTGCTGGACATGACCCAGGTGCTGGCCGGCCCCTACTGCACGATGACCCTCGCCGACATGGGCGCCGACGTCATCAAGGTGGAGGGTGCCGACCGGTCCGCCCGCAGCATGGGCTTCGCGATGAAGGGCGAGGACGGTGCAGCCTTCGTCGCGCTCAACCGCAACAAGCGCAGCTTCACCGTCGACCTCAAGGACCCTGACGGCCGGCAGGCGCTGCTGGACCTGGTCGCCACCGCCGACGTCTTCGTGGAGAACTACCGCCCGGGCGTCACCCGGCGCCTGGGCATCGACCACGAGACGCTCCGGTCGGTGAACCCGCGGCTGGTCTACGCCAGCATCTCCGGCTTCGGCCAGACCGGGCCGTACGCGGCGCGGCCGGGCTACGACATCATCCTGCAGGGGATGAGCGGGATCATGAGCGTCACCGGCACCCCGGGCGCGCCGCCCGTCAAGGCCGGGCTGCCCGTGACCGACCTCGCGGCGGGACTGGTCTGCGCGAACGCCATCCTCGTCGCCGTCCTCGCCCGCGCCCGAACCGGCGAGGGGCAGTACGTCGACACCTCGCTGTTCGACGCCGCGCTGTCGATGTCGGTGTGGGAGTCCGCGCAGGTGTGGACCACGGGCGAGGTCCCCGGTCCGCTCGGCAGCGCGCACCGTGGCGCGGCGCCGTACCAGGCGCTGCGTGCCGCCGACGGCTGGGTCACCGTGGCGGTCAACAAGCAGCACTTCTGGACGCGGTTCTGCGCCGTCCTCGGGCGCGACGACCTGCGCGACGACGCGCGCTTCGCCACCAACGGGGCCCGGTTGAGCAACCTCGGTGAGCTGGTCCCCGAGCTCGAGGCGGCGCTCGCCGGCCGCACCGTCACCGACTGGGTGACCACGCTGCTGGCCGCCGACGTGCCGGCGGGGCCGATCCTGGACTACGAGCAGTCCCTGAGCGACCCGCACACCCTGGCGCGCGAGATGGTGCAGGAGCTGGAGCACCCCGTCGAGGGCACGCTGAAGTCGCTCGGCATCCCGGCCAAGCTCAGTGCCACCCCGGGCTCGCTGCGCACGGCGGCGCCCCTGCAGGGCGAGCACACCGAGGAGCTCCTGCGCGAGCTCGGGTACGACCAGGCCCGGATCGACGGACTGGTCGCGCAGGGCAGCGTCCTGAGCGCCGCCCTCCCGGAGGACCGGCCGTGACGGCACCCCCCGGCCCCGAGGCGCGCGCGCCGCAGGTGCACGTCGACCGACCCGTCCCCGGGGTCGCGGTGCTGACCGTGGACAGTCCGCCGCGCAACGCCTTCGGCCCGCCCGAGGGCGAGGCGTTCTTCGCGGCCTTCGAGCCGCTCGACGCCGACCCGGCCGTGCGCTGCATCGTCGTCACCGGGGCAGGACAGGCCTTCCTCGCCGGCGGCGACCTCAGGCTCCAGCTCACGCTCACCACGCCGGAGGCCCAGGCCGCGTACGCCGACCACCCGCGCACCCTGAGCGCGGCCCTGCGCCTGGTGGAGCAGGCACGCGTGCCGGTCGTCGCGGCGGTCAACGGCCCCGTGGCCGGCGGCGGCCTCGAGTTCGCGCTGGGCTGCGACGTCCGGCTGGCGTCGGAGGACGCCACCTTCACGGCGGCCGGCGTCAACGTGGGGCTGATCCTCAGCTGGTACCGGCTCCCGCGGATCGTGGGCCTCGGCCGGGCGAAGCAGATGCTGCTGACCGGCTCGCCGTGCACCGCCGAGCAGGCCGAGCGGTGGGGCCTGGTGACCCAGGTGCACCCGCGGGACGCCCTGCTCCCGGCGGCGGTCGCCCTGGCCGAGCGGATCGCCTCGCGCGCCCCGCTGAGCGTGGAGAGCACCAAGGCCTGCGCCAACCGCGCCTTCGACCTGACCGGCGACGAGCTCGCCGCTCTGCAACGGGAGAAGTTCCTCGAGATGTTCGCGACCCGTGACCACGAGGAGGCGCTGCGCGCCTTCTTCGACCGGCGCACACCCTCCTTCGAGCGGCGGTAGACGACGTGGACCTGGGGCTCACCGGCCGTCGTGTGCTCGTCACCGGCGCCTCCGGCGGGCTCGGCGGGGCCATCGCCGCCGGGTTCGTCGCCGAGGGCGCACGCGTGCTGGCCGCCTCGCGGACGGGCGACCACCCGGTGCCCGAGGGCGTGGTCGGCAGGGTGCTGGCCGATCTCGCGGGACCCGGCGCCGCCGAGGCCCTGGCCGACGCGGCCCGCCACGAGCTCGGCGGACTCGACACCCTCGTCGTCGCTGCGGGGGCGGCCGTCAAGGGCCGCGTCGACGAGCTGCCCGAGCAGGCCTGGGACGCCGGGCTCGAGCTGAACCTGCGCAGCGCGATCCGCCTGGTGCGGGCCACGGCGCCGATGCTCAAGGAGTCCGCCGGCCGGATCGTCCTGCTCAGCGCGCTCTCGGCCAGCGAGCCGCGGGGCGGGCACGCCGTGTCCAACGTCGGCAAGGCGGGGATCGCCGCGCTGGGCAAGACCCTCAGCCGGGAGCTGGCCGCCGACGGGGTCCTGGTCAACTGCGTCGCCCCGGGTCGCATCCGCAGCCGGCAGCTGGACCGGAACTTCCCCAGTGACGAGGCGCGCGCGCAGTTCTCCGGCGCGCACATCCCGCTGGGCCGGTTCGGCAGCGCGGAGGAGATCGTCCCCGTGACGCTCCTGCTGGGCTCGCCGGCCAACACCTACATCAGCGGCCAGACCGTCGGCGTCGACGGCGGCATGGCCTGGAGCACCTGACCACCACCGGCGCCACCCACCTTCGAAGGAGCACGCGCATGTACTTCGGCGTCAACCTGCTGGGCCTCGCCCAGCAGCCCAGGGACCAGGACATGCAGGAGCGGTTCGCCGAGCTGCTCGAGTGGGTGCACGCCGTCCGCGACGAGGGCTTCGACCACCTCACGATGGGCCAGCACTACCTCACCTCCCCGTTCCAGCAGTTCCAGCCGGTGCCGCTGCTCGCGCGGCTGATCCCCGAGTCCGGCTCGATGCACATGTTCAGCACGCTGATCGCGCCGCTGCAGAAGCCGGTGGAGCTCGCCGAGACGTGGGCGAGCCTCGACGTGCTCTCCGGAGGTCGGGTCGGGATGTGCCTCGCGCTCGGCTACCGGGACGAGGAGTACGCGGCCTTCGGGATCGACGTGAAGACCAGGGTGCGGCGGCAGCGGGAGCTGGTCGAGACGCTGCGCCGGCTCTGGACCGAGGAGGAGGTCACCGCCGAGGGCCTGGACTTCTCGCTGGACCGGCAGACGGCGACCCTGCGCCCGGTCCAGCAGCCGCACCCGCCCATCTGGATCGCGGCCAACGCCGACGCCGCGGTCGTGCGGATCGCGGGGTGGGGGCTGAAGTGGAACATCAACCCGCACGCCACCCACGAGACGGTCGCGCGGCAGGTGCAGCTGTACAAGGACGCCTGGCGGGAGGCGGGGCACGAGGGCGAGCCGACCTTCCCGATCAGCCGCGAGGTGTTCTGCGCCGAGACCCGCGAGGAGGCCGTACGGCTGGCCTTCCCCTACCTCGGCAAGAAGTACGACGCGTACGGCAGCTGGGGGCAGGACAAGGCGCTGCCCGGCGACGAGAACTTCAAGGTCCCGCTCGAGGAGCTGGCCGGGGACCGCTTCATCATCGGGGACCCCGACGACGTCGCGCGCGAGATCGCCCGCTACCAGGAGCTCGGCATCGATCGCGTGCACCTGCGGACCAACTGGCCGGGGATGCCCCTCGACACCGCCCTGACCGGCATGCGGCTGTTCGCGCGGGAGGTGGCTCCGCGGTTCCGCGAGAGCGGCGCGGCGTGACCGTCGGCGCGACGTCCGGCAGGGTCGAGGCGGTCCGCACCCGGGCGCTCGACTCCGTCGCTCGCACCCGGGTCGTGGGGCCGCACTTCTTCGGCAACTTCGTCGGCATCACCGGGCTGCCCCGCGAGCCCGGCCGGTCCCGGCTGCACCTCGACGTCGAACCCGGGAGCGCCCCGGGCGGACGGATCGCCCCGGTGGCCGTGGCCACCGTCGCCGACCTGACCATGAGCGCGTCGATCCGTGCGGTGCTCGGACCGCAGCGCCGGCTGGGCACGATCACCATGGCCGTGCACCACCTCGAACCCGTCGTGGCCGGCCCGCTGACCACCGAGGCGGTCGCGAGCCGCGTCGAGGTGGACGAGGAGCGGGGCTTCGCCCGGTGCGAGCTGCGCGACCGGCGGGGCGTGCTGGTCGCGGCCGCCGAGGCGTGGTTCGTCGCGATGCCCACCCCGCCCGGGAAGACCCTCGGCCCGGTGCCCTGGGAGATGCCCGACGACGTCCCGGTGCCGCCGGTGGCCGAGAGCGAGCTGGAGCCGGACGAGCGGGCCGCCGTCGAGGCCTGCGCGGCGGCCGCCCGCCGTGCCGAGGCCGCCGGCACCTCGGTGATGGAGGAGCTGCTCGCCGGGACCTGGGACGCGGTCGGCGAGGACGTGGTCACCGGCGAGCTGGCCGTGGGTCCGGAGCACGCGAACCGCGGCGGCCACGTGCAGGGCGGTGTCCTCTACGGGGCCGCCGTCGCAGGCGCGCGGCGGGTGGTGGCCGAGGGGAAGTCCCTGGCGGAGGGCCACCTGTCGTTCCTGGCGCCGGCCGACGGCGGCGCGCTCGTCGTCGAGTCCCGGGTGCTGCGGCACGGCAAGCGGACCAGCTTCGCCGAGTCGCGGCTGCGCGTCGGTGGCCGGCTGGTCGCCACGGGGGAGTTCGCCTTCCACCGGGTACCCGGCGCGGCCGGTGGATGATCGGCCGATGATCGCCGCAGACCTGCTCGACGGGGTGCGGGTCCTGGACCTCTCCAACGTCCTCGCCGGCCCGTTCGCCGGGTACCAGCTCGCGCTCATGGGCGCTGAGGTCGTCAAGGTGGAGGTGCCGGGCAGCGGCGACCTGGCCCGCGACCTCGGGGTGGACCAGGAGCGGTCCTCCCGCGGGATGGGCGTGTCGTTCCTGGCCCAGAACGCCGCCAAGCGGTCGGTCACGGTGAACCTCAAGCACCCCCGGGGACAGGAGGTGTTCCGGCGGTTGGTGTCCTCCGCCGACGTCCTGCTGGAGAACTTCCGTCCCGGGGTGATGGATCGGCTCGGGTTCGGCTGGGAGGCGCTGCACGCCCTGCGACCGGGGCTGGTCTACTGCGCCGTCTCCGGCTTCGGCCAGACCGGACCCATGCGCGACCTGCCTGCCTACGACCAGATCGTGCAGGGCCTTTCCGGGGTGATGAGCACCACCGGGACCGCGGAGACCGCTCCGCTGCGCGCCGGCTTCCCCGTCTGCGACACCCTGGGCGGCTTCGCCGCGGCCTTCGCCGTCTCGTCCGCGCTGGTCCGGCGCCAGCGCACCGGGGAGGGCTGCTACCTGGACGTGTCGATGCTCGAGACCGCGCTGGTCGCGATGGGCTGGGTCGTCTCGGACTACGTGATCGGCGGCCAGCACCCGGTGCCCATGGGCAACGAGAACAAGACCGCCGCGCCCTCGGGCACGTTCCGGACCGCAGACGGCCCGCTCAACATCGCCGCGAACAAGCAGGAGCAGTTCGAGGCGCTGCTGCGGGTGCTGGGGCGCGAGGAGCTGCTGGCCGACCCCCGCTTCGCCGCGCGGGAGGAGCGCAAGCAGCACCGGGAGGAGCTGCGCGTGGCGCTGGAGGAGACGCTGACGACCCGGGGCGTCGACGAGTGGGTCGCCCGGCTGGCCGGCACGGGGGTGCCGGCCGCGGCCGTCCTCAGCGTGCCCCAGGCGCTCGACCTGCCGCAGGTGCGCGAGCGGGGGCTGCTGCACGAGGTGCCGGTCGACGACGGCACCGTCCGCGTGCTGGGGAGCAGCGTGCACGTCGACCGCGCGCCCGTCGGGCCCTCGGCGCCGCCGCCCGTGCTGGGGCAGCACACCCGGGTCGAGCTGCGCGGGCTCGGCTACGACGACGAGACGATCGACGCGCTGTACCGGGAGGGCGCACTGTGACCGACAGCCAGGGAAGGGACCCGGCAGCCGCCGCGTGGTGGGAGACCGCGGTCAGCGAGGTGGTGCCCGACAGCATCCGCTACCGCGGCTACGCCGTGCAGGACCTCATCGGCGGGGCGTCGTTCGTGGAGACGGCCTGGCTGCTGCTGCGCGGCGAGCTGCCGACACCGGAGCAGGCGCGGCTGCTGGAGTCCGCGCTGGTGGCCGGGATGGACCACGGCCCGCAGGCGCCGTCCATCGCGGCAGCCCGCATGGCGGCGACCTGCGGTGTCGGGCTGAACTCCGCCGTCGCCACCGGCGTGAACCTGCTCGGCGACGTGCACGGCGGGGCCGGCCAGCAGTGCATGCAGCTGCTCGAGGCGGTGCGGGCGCGGGTGGCGGACGGGGAGGGGCTCGGTGCGGTCCTGGGCCAGGTGCTGGACGACGTCCGCGCGCGCAAGGCGTTCGTGCCCGGCTTCGGCCACCGCTTCCACCGTCGCGACCCGCGCCGGGACCCGCTGCTGGACCTGCTCGCGGCGGCGGTCGCGGACGGCGTCGTCGCCGGGGACCACCTGGCCGTGCTCCTGGAGCTGGAGCGCCGGCTCGTGGGCCGGACCGGGACGCCGGTCCCGGTGAACGTCGACGGCGTGACGGCAGCCGTCTACTGCGAGCTCGGCTTCGCCCCCGAGCTCGGCCGAGGGCTGTTCGTGCTCTCCAGGTCGGTGGGTGTGCTCGCGCACGCCTGGGAGGAGACCCAGGGTGGCGCCCGCATCAAGGGCCCGCTGCCCCCCGCCTACACCGCGCCCTACCGCGGCCAGCCTGCGCGCGACCTCCCGCCGGACCGCCGGGGCGACGCCGGATGACCCGGTCGTACCGGCTCGGCTGCCTGCTCGGCGACGGCATCGGACCGGAGATCGTGCCCGCCGCGCGTCGGGTGCTCGACCGAGCCCTGGAGCTGACCGGGGCGTCGCCGGTCGACTGGGTGGACCTGCCGATGGGCGCGGCCGCACTGTCCGAGCACGGCGCCGCCCTGCCCGACGTCACCCGCGCGGCGCTGGCCGGCACCGACGGCTGGCTGGCCGGACCGCACGACAACGAGTCCTACCCGGAGTCCTGGCGGCGCAGTGGCGAGCGGGCACCCGGCGGCGAGCTCCGCCACGCCTTCGGGCTGCACGCGAACCTCCGTCCCAGCCGCAGTCGGCGGGGTGTGCCGGGCCGGGTCTCCGGCGTCGACCTGCTCATCGTCCGGGAGAACAGCGAGGGCTTCTACGCCGACCGGAACATGGTCCGCGGCAGCGGGGAGCTCATGCCCACCCACGACGTGGCGCTCGTCGTCGGCGTCTTCACCCGCGAGGCGGTGCGCCGGGTCGTCCGGCTGGCCTTCGAGCTGGCCGAGGGCCGGCGCCGGCACGTCACGCTCGTGCACAAGGCCAACGTGCTCCACCAGGCGTTCGGCATCTACCTCGACGAGTGCGCGGCGGCCGCTGCTGACCATCCCGGCGTCGCGTACGACGCCGTGCTCTTCGACGCGATGGCGGCACGGCTGGTGCGCCATCCCGAGCGGTTCGACGTCATCGTCACCGAGAACCTGTTCGGCGACACGCTCTCCGACCTGGCCAGTGAGCTGGTCGGGGCGCTCGGCATGGCCGGCAGCGTGAACGCCGGCGACCGCTACGCGATGGCCCAGGCAGCGCACGGCTCGGCCCCCGACATCGCCGGTCAGGGCGTGGCCAACCCGGTCGGCATGATCGTCTCGGCCGCGATGCTGGCGTCCTGGCTGGGCGACCGTCACGCCGACGCCGCGGCGACCCGGGCCGGGGAGGTGGTGCAGCGGGCCGTCGACGCCGTCCTGGCACAGGGCATCGGCACCCCCGACGTCGGTGGCTCAGCGAGCACGACCGACGTCACCGACGCGGTGGTGAGCGCCCTGCGGGCCGAGGTCAGCGCTTCCTGAGCAGCCGGGCCAGGGGTGGACCGAAGAAGATCATCACCAGCATGCGCAGCACCTGCACCGCCAGGACGACGGTGCTGTCCGCACCTGAGCCGGTGGCCAGCGCGAGCACGACGAAGATCCCACCCGGGGTCGTCGCGAGGTAGCCGTCGAGCGGGCTGAGCCCGGTGACGGCGCTGAGCAGCAGGCCCAGACCGCCGCTGACGACGATCAGACCCGAGATCAGGACGAGCCCCGCCGGCAGGATGCGCCGCAGGGTGCTCAACGTGTCCGGGGTGAAGCGCAACCCCACCTGGGCGCCGATCACGGCGAAGGCGGCGGCCGGCAGCAGGCTCGGCACAGCGTCGGCGAGGGGCACGTCGAAGCCTGCCAGCACGGCCGCGACGAGCAGGGGGCCCAGCAGGCTCGGTGCCGGCAGGTGTGCGAGCCGCCCGAGCAAGGACCCGACGAGGGCCATGCCCAGGACGGCGGCAGTGCTGGCCGGCCACGCCCCCGGGTCCCCCGAGGGCGGCGCGGCCCGCTCACCGGTGCCGCCGAAGAGCACGACGACGGCGACCGGCATGAGCACGACGATCAGCAGCACCCGCAGGTACTGCAGGACGGCCACGAGCCGGCTGTCGGCGCCGAGCTCGTCGGCGACCGCCACGATCCCCGAGGCCCCACCAGCGATCATGCCGAAGGTGGCGGTGGTGCGGTCCACGCCGGTGGCCCAGGCCAGCAGGAAGCCGGCCAGCACGGTGAGCAGCAGGGTGGCGAGCGTGATGAGGGTGACCGGCAGCCAGTAGTCGGCCAGCGTGGTGAGCGTGTCGGGCTGCACCAGGACCCCCGTCACCACGCCGATGACCGCCTGCGACGTGGTGACCAGCAGCGCCGGTGGTCGCAGGTCGCGACCGAGCACCAAGGCGTACCCCAGGCCGACGGACAGCCCGGCGAACAGCGGCGGCGAGGGCAGGCCGAGCACGTCGAACCCCAGCGTGGCGGCCACGACGGCGAGGCCGAGCGCCAGCAGGAGGGCGGCCCGTCGCAGCCGGCCCTGTGGTGGGGGAGCGGGGTCGACGTCGCCGCTCCCCATGTGCTCCCTCCTCCCCGGCCGCACCGGCCGCCGCAGATCCTACAGAATGTTGAGTATGGTGGCGGGATGACAGGACGACTGGCAGGCAGGGTGGCGATCGTCACGGGTGCGGGCAGCGTCGGCCCCGGCTGGGGGAACGGGCGGGCGGCTGCCGTCCGGTTCGCGGCCGAGGGCGCCCGCGTCCTCGCCGTGGACCTGCACGCGTCCGCGCTCGAGGAGACCCTGGCAGCGGTGGCTGACGGCGGCGGTCAGATCGTCCCCCACACCTGCGACGTGACCGATGCCGACGCCGTCGCCGCGATGGTGCAGGTCTGCGCCGACGTCCTCGGCCCGCCCGACGTGCTGCTCAACAACGTCGGCGGCTCGCGCGCCGGCGGAGCGGTGGACATGACCGAGGAGCTCTGGCACGAGCAGCTCGACGCCAACCTCACCAGCACGTTCCTGACGTGCAAGCACGTCCTGCCCCACATGATCACTGCCGGCCGCGGCGCGATCGTCAACACCGCCTCCACCTCCGGCATCCGCTGGACCGGCGCGGCGCAGGTCGCCTACTCGGCGTCCAAGGCAGGTGTCATCGCCTTCACCCGTGCCGTCGCGGTCCAGCACGCGCCCGACGGGGTGCGCGCGAACACCGTCGTCCCGGGGCAGATGCACACCCCGATGGTCGAGGTGCGGCTGGCGGGGCAGCGAGCCGGCGGCGACGTCCAGAAGCTGCTGGCCAGTCGACAGGCCCGGATCCCGCTGGGCTTCATGGGCGACGGACGGGACACCGCCAACGCGGCGCTGTTCCTGGCCTCCGACGAGGCCCGCTTCGTGACCGGCACCGAGCTCGTGGTCGACGGCGGGATGTCCGCCCGCTGCGACTGAGCCACCCGCAGTCCGCCGTCGAGGGAAGGAGGACCAGCCCGATGCCTGATGACCCCTCGCCGCTCCAGCGCCTGCTGGCGCCGCGCGCCGTGGCGATCGTCGGCGCTACCGAGAACCCCGGGTACGCAGCCCGGCTGCTCGGCAACCTGGTGGAGGGCGGCTACGCCGGTGGGATCCACCCGGTCAGCCCGACCCGGGACACGGTGTTCGGTCGCCCGGTCTTCCGGTCGCTGCAGGACGTGCCAGGACCGGTCGACGTCGCCCTGGTGGCCGTCCCGCCCGACGCCGTCCCGCAGGTGGTCGAGGACTGCGGCGCGGCCGGCGTGGCCGTCGCTGTGGTCATCACGGCCGGCTTCGGCGAGGCCGGGGAGCAGGGCCGCCGCAGGCGCCGGCTGCTCCGTGCGGCCGCCGACCGCGCCGGGGTCCTGCTCATCGGGCCCAACGTCGCCGGCTACGCCAGCCTGCCGGCCGACGTCTGGGCGACGTCCTTCTCCCGGCTCCGGCCGCGCGCGGCGAAGCCGGCCCTGTCCGCGGTGCTCCTGTCGCAGAGCGGGGGGATGGCGTTCGGCTCGGTCCACGAGCGGGCCCAGGACCACGGCTTCTCCTTCCAGGCCGTGGTGTCCACGGGCAACGAGGAGCAGACCACCGCCGAGCAGCTCGCCGAGCAGTTCCTGGCCCTCGGGACCCGGGTCGTGGCGATCGTCTGCGAGTCCTTCCGCGACGGGCCGGCACTGCTGCGCGCGGCGCGGGCGGCGCGGGAGGCGGGAGGCCGGATCGTCGTGCTCAAGGTCGGGCGGTCACCGCAGGGCCGTGCGGCCGCGGCAACGCACACGGCGGCGCTGGCCGCCGACGACGCCGTGGTCGACGGCGTGCTGCGGCAGCACGGCGTCGTCCGGGTCGACGACGTCGACGAGCTGGTGCAGTGCGTGCGCTTCCTCGCTACCTCGACGCCGCCGACCGGCTCCCGGGCGATCGTGCTCTCCCACTCCGGCGGACTGGCCGCCCTGGCAGCCGACGCCCTGGGCACGGCGGGCTTCGACCTGCCGCCCCTGTCCCGCGCCGTCGGTGCCGAGCTCGACGCGCTCCTCCCCGGGCTGGAGGGGCGCACGAACCCCGTCGACATCACGCTGGCGCTGCGCGACCCGGTCGTCACCGACGTCGTGCGGGTGCTGCTGCACGACCGGCCTGACGTGCTGCAGGTCGTGACCGCGGGCGATCCGGCTCTCGCCGAGCGGGTCGCCGACGGGGTCCGGGCGGCTGGGGCAGACCCCGCTGCGGTGTGCGTGGTGTGGACCGGCGGCGTCCGGACCGGCGAGGGGATGGAGCGGCTCGACGACGCCCAGGTGCCCTGGTTCACGGGCACGCGGATCGCAGCGAGCGTGCTCGACCGCTGCCGTCGCGCGACGTCGGCCGCGGTGCCCGAGCTGACGGGCCGCGACGGGGTCCAGCACCCCGCTGCGGCGGTCGACGAGGCGACCGGGAAGGCGCTGCTGCGGGAGGCGGGCATCGAGGTGCCGCGCGGGGCGACGGCCACGAGCGTGGAGGAGGTCCTCGGCGCCGCGTCCCGGGTCCCTGGCCCCTGGGCGCTGAAGGTCGCCTCGGCCGCCGTGCTGCACAAGGCGTCGGCCGGCCTCGTGGTCCTCGGGATCCGCGACGAGGCGACGCTGCGGCAGGGAGCCGAGGCACTCGCGGAGCGGGCCCGGTCGCAGCTGCCGGACGCGTCGTGGTCCCTCCTGGTGGAGCACCAGCACGACGTGCAGGCCGAGCTCTACCTGGGGTGCACCGTGGACCCCCAGTTCGGACCGGTGGTGGGCGTGGGGCGGGGCGGGGCGGACGTCGAGCTGGACGCGGCGGTGACCTGGTTGACGTGCCCGGTCGACGAGGGCGCCGTGCACGGGGTGCTCGGCGCCGAGCCGTTCGCGAGCTGGCTGGCCGCCCGGCAGGTCACCGAGCAGTCGCGAGGAGCCGTCGCCGGTGCGGTCGCCGGGCTGTCGCGGTGGTTCCTGACGGCGCCGCAGGCACCGCAGGAGGTCGAGGTCAACCCGCTCGCGGTGACGCGCGACGGCGAGGTCGTCGCGCTCGACGCCGTCCTGCAGCTGACCCGTACCAGGGAGCCCGCGTCGTGATCGGCGCGCCGGTGGAGGAGGTCGGTCTGCACCGCAGCTACCTGTACGTCGTCGGCCACCGCGAGGACCAGATCCAGAAGGCCTACGCGTCGGCGGCGGACGCCGTCGTCCTCGAGCTGGAGGACGCGGTCGCCCCGAGCATGAAGGAGCAGGCCCGGCGCACCGTCGCCCGGGTGCTCCGCACGACCCCCCCGAAGCCGACCTGGGTCCGGGTCAACCCGCTGGGTTCAGGACTGGCCCGTCAGGACGTCGAGGCGGTCGCGGGAGCGGCGATCGAGGGCATCCGGCTGCCGAAGGCGCAGTCGCCCGAGGACGTCACGACCGTCGCCGCCTGGCTCGACGAGGCGGGGTCGAGTGCTCGCCTCCAGGCCGTCCTGGAGACTGCGCTGGCGGTCGAGCGAGTGTCCGAGATCGCGCGCGCCCACCCCCGACTGGTCGGGGTGTCCCTGGGGGAGCAGGACCTGCAGGCTGACCTCGGTGCCACGGGCGAGGGGCTCCGCTACGCCCGTTCCCGCGTCGTCCTGGCCGCCCGCGCCGCCGGGCTGCCGGCACCGGTGCAGAGCGTCTGGACGCGGCTGCGCGACCTCGACGGCTTGCGCGAGAGCTGCCTCGAGGGCAAGGAGCACGGGTTCTACGGCCGCTCGGCGATCCATCCTCGGCAGCTGCCGGTGATCAACGAGGTCTTCACCCCGACGCCCGAGCAGGTGGCCGAGGCGCAGGACCTGCAGCGACGGCTGGCCGAGGCCGTGGCCGCGGGGGCGGCCGGGCTGCAGCTGCCCGACGGCAGGTTCGTGGACCCGGCGGTCGCCTTGGCCGCGGCGCGGACGCTGTCCTACGGCGGCCGGGGCGCCTGACCTCCGGCGGGGCAGACCGTCAGCGGGGGACGGTCGGCGCGACGAGCACCCGCACCGGGGCCCCGGCGAGGAAGGCCGCGATGTCCTCGACGGCCTGGCCGTAGAACACGTCGTAGGTCGAGTCGGTGACGTAGCCCAGGTGGGGCGACAGGAGCGTGTTCGGCAGGTCGACGAGCGGGTGGTCGCTGGCCAACGGCTCGTCCCAGTAGGTGTCGAGGCCGGCTGCGGCGATCGTGCCGTCCCGGAGTGCGGCGACCAGGGACTGCTCGTCGACCAGTGCGCCGCGCGAGGTGTTGACCAGGACGGCAGACGGTCCCATCCGGGCGAGCTCCGGCGCGCCGAGGACGCCCCGGGTGCGGTCGCTGAGCCGCAGGTGCAGCGAGACGACGTCCGAGCTGCGCAGGAGCTCGTCCTTGCTCACCAGCTCGGCGCCGGCCTCCGCCGCCCGCTCGGCCGTCAGGTTCTGGCTCCATGCCAGCACCCGCATGTCGAACGCCCGGCCCACGCGGGCCACCTGGCTGCCGATGCGGCCGGCTCCGATGACGCCCAGCGTGCGGCCGCGCAGGCCCAGTCCGACGGTCTGCTGCCACCCCCCTCGGCGGACGTTGGCGTCCTCCTCGACGAGGTGCCGGGCCAGGCCGAGGATGAGCCCCCACGTCAGCTCGGCCGGCCCGGAGGCGTCGCTCTGCGTGCCGCAGACCGTGATGCCGAGCTCGGCGGCGGCCTCCATGTCGACGGCGGAGTTGTGCATGCCCGTCGTCACGAGCAGCCGGAGACCAGGGAGCTCGGCGAGCACAGCACGGCTGAGCTGAGTCCGCTCGCGCATCGCGACGAGGACGTCGAAGCCCTGCAGCCTGCGGGCGAGCTCGTCGGGGTCCGGGACGTGATCGCGGAACGTCGTCACCTCGGCGTCGATCAACCCGTCCCAGGGGCCATGACGCAGAGCGACGCCCTGGAAGTCGTCCAGCACGGCGATGCGCACGGTCATGTCTGCCTCCTCGGACCCTGTGGGCGTCGACAGGGGCGGTGCCACCGTAGAGCCGCCGCCCGTCCCGGTGTCCGCCGGACGGCTCGCCGCGAGCCTGACATCCTGTGCGACGGCGGTCGACGGACGACCCACGACCGACGAGCGGGGACAGGGGGGTGGATGGGCGAGCAGGGCGTCGACTTCGCCGCGCTGTTCCGGGCCATCCCGACGCCGTACCTGGTGATGACGCCGGACCTGGTCATCGTCGACGCCAACCCCGCCTACCTCGCCAACGTCGGCCGGACCCACGACGACATCGTCGGGCGGCACGTCTTCGAGGCCTTCCCGCCCGCGCCTGACGCGCTGGACCCCGCGACCGGCGTCTCGCGCGTGCAGCTGTCGTTCGAGAAGGCGCTCGGCACGGGCCGGCTCGACACGATGCCGATCCAGAAGTACGACATCCACGACGCGGCGACCGGCGACATGGCCGTGCACTACTGGTCGCTCATCAGCGTGCCCGTGCCCGGCGCCGACGGCCGCCCCGCGCTGCTCGTCCAGCGGGCCGAGGACATCACCGACTTCTTCGCCGAGCGCGAGCAGGGCCGGATGGCGGCCGAGGAGGGCGAGGGCTGGCGGCGCCGGGTGGCCGAGGTCGAGGCCGACCTGTTCGCCCGTGCGCAGGAGCTGCAGGTGGCGCTGGCCGCCGAGGAGGCCGCCGGCCGTCGGCTCACCAGCCTGGCCGAGGTCGCGCTGGAGCTGACCACCATCGAGTCCCTGGAGCAGCTCGAGCACGTCGTCATGTCCAAGGGCGTGCGGGCGGTCGGCGCGGAGGGCGGGGCGGTGACCGTCCCCGACGACGAGGGCGGCTGGCGGTTGGCGATCAACGAGTCCCTCGGCGAGGCCGCGACGATCTACGCCTCGCTGCCCTGGGACAGCCCGCTGCCCGCGCCGCGGACCGCGCGCACCGGGGAGCGCTTCCTCATGCGCGACCGGGAGGCCGGCCTGGCGGTCACCCCGGAGATGGCGGGGGTCCACGAGACGTCGGGTCGCTCGGCCTGGGCCGTGCTGCCGCTGGAGGTGCGCGGGGAGCGGCTCGGCTCACTGGCCATCAGCTGGATCGACGACCACGACGTCACCCCGGCCGAGCTCGAGCTGCTCGAGGGGCTCGCGGCGCAGTGCGCGCAGGCCCTGGCCCGGCTGCGTGCCCGGCAGGCCGAGCGCGCCGCCACGCTCGAGGCGCAGCGGATGAGCGAGGTCCTGCAGCGCAGCCTGCTCACCTCACCGCCCTCGCCCGACGCGCTGCGGATCAGCGTCCGCTACCAGCCTTCGGCCGAGGAGGCCCAGGTCGGCGGCGACTGGTACGACGCCTTCGTCACCGCGCTCGGCTCGACGCTGCTGGTCGTCGGCGACGTCAACGGCCACGACCAGACCGCCGCGGCCACGATGGGCCAGATCCGCAACCTGCTGCGCGGCATGGCGTACGACAGCGACGACAGCCCCGCCGTGCTGCTCAACCGGCTGGACGCGGCGATGGCCGGCCTGGACCTCGACACGCTGGCGACCGCCGTGCTGTGCCGGGTCGAGCAGAGCTCGTCGGACCGGCTCCGGGGGGTGCGCAGGCTGCGCTTCTCCAACGCCGGGCACCTGCCGCCCCTGCTGCGCCAGCCGGACGGCTCGGTGCAGGTGCTCGGCGGCGAGGCCGACCTGCTGCTCGGCTTCGACCCCGCCTCCCCGCGTGGCGAGCGGGTCGTCGAGCTGGTCGAGGGCTGCACGCTGCTGCTGTTCACCGACGGCCTGGTCGAGCGCCGCGACGCCGGCATCGACGACGGGATCGACCGGCTGGTGGCGGCGCTGTCCGAGCACGGGGGCGGCGACCCGGACCTGCTGTGCGACGCCCTGCTGCGGGTCGTCGCCCCGGGCGGCAACGACGACGACATCGCGCTGCTCGTGCTCCGCGTGGACGAGGAGCAGGCCCGCCGGTCAGCCTAGGCTCGACGGTCCCGCCCCCGCCGATCGAGAGGACCCCGCCGTGCCCTCGGCCGACGAGCCCACCACGACCTTCGCCGAGCTCGAGCTGCGCGAGGAGCTGGTCCAGGCGCTGTCCGCCCTCGGCTACGAGGAGCCCACGCCGATCCAGCGCGAGGCGATCCCCCCGCTGCTGGCCGGCGAGGACCTGCTCGGCCAGGCGGCGACCGGCACCGGCAAGACAGCGGCCTTCGCCCTGCCGATGCTGCAGGGGCTCGAACCGCGCGGTCGCGGCAGCGCCCCGGTCTGCCTCGTGCTCGCGCCGACCCGCGAGCTGGCGATGCAGGTCAGCGAGGCGACCCACCGCTACGGCCGTGACCTGTTCGGCGCCGGCAGCGGCGCACGGGTGCTCCCGGTCTACGGAGGCCAGCCGATCGGCCGGCAGCTGCGCGAGCTCGAGCGCGGGGTGGACATCGTCGTCGGCACGCCCGGCCGGGTCATCGACCACATCAACCGCGGCACGCTGAAGATGGACCAGCTGCGGACCGTCGTGCTCGACGAGGCCGACGAGATGCTCGACATGGGCTTCGCCGAGGACATCGAGGCGATCCTCGAGGCCGCGCCCGAGGCCCGGCAGACGGTCCTGTTCTCCGCCACCCTCCCGTCGCGGATCGACAAGCTGGCCCGCAAGTACCTCCGCAACCCGGTGCGCATCGAGATCCGCAAGGAGGCCGCGCCCGCCGGTCAGGCGCCGAAGGTGCGGCAGAGCGCGTACGTCGTCGCCCGGCCGCACAAGCCGACCGTCCTCGGGACGGGTGCTCGACGTCGAGGCGCCCGAGGCCGCCATCGTCTTCTGCCGCACCCGCGAGGAGGTCGACAGCCTGACCGAGACGCTCAACGGCCGCGGCTACCGCGCCGAGGCGCTGCACGGCGGGCTCAGCCAGGAGCAGCGCGACAAGGTCATGGGCCGGCTGCGCGGGCGGACGGCCGACCTGCTCGTCGCGACCGACGTCGCCGCCCGCGGCCTGGACGTCGACCACCTCACGCACGTCGTGAACTACAACGTGCCGTCGGCCCCCGAGGCGTACGTCCACCGCATCGGCCGGGTCGGCCGCGCCGGCCGCGAGGGCGTGGCGATCACCCTCGCCGAGCCGCGCGAGCACCGGATGCTCAAGACGATCGAGCGGGTCACCGGCGCGAAGATCACGATGGAGAAGGTCCCGACGGTCGCGGACCTGCAGGCCCGCCGGCTCGAGCTGACGCGCGCCGCCCTGCACGAGGCGCTCATCGAGGACGAGCTGGACGGCTTCTCGGTCGTGCTCGACGCGCTCACCGACGAGTACGACGTCGTGCAGGTCGCGCTGGCCGCGATCAAGCTGGCGCACGAGGCGAGCACCGGCCCGGCCGGTGAGGACGAGGAGGACATCCCGACCCCCGCGCCGGCCGCGGCGCCGCGCCCGGGCACGGCCGGTCGCGGCGGGGAGGCGCGCCCGCCGCGCCGCACCCGCACCGACG
Organism: uncultured Actinomycetota bacterium; assembly: GCA_963844295.1. Taxonomy (GTDB): domain Bacteria; phylum Actinomycetota; class Actinomycetes; order Mycobacteriales; family SCTD01; genus SCTD01. The sequence goes on from CAWJNR010000002.1 coordinate 1,183,003, forward strand.
GCGCGCGGGTGTTCGTCGGCCTCGGCCGGGCCGCCGGCGTGCGCCCGCAGGACCTCGTCGGAGCGATCACCGGCGAGACGAGCCTGTCCGGCCGCGACATCGGCGCGATCGAGATCTCCGACCGCTTCGCCCTCGTCGAGGTGCCGGAGGCCTCGGCCGACGAGGTCGTGGCGGCGCTGCGGGCGACCCAGATCAAGGGCCGCAAGGCGACCGTCCGGCGCGACCGCGGACCGGGCAAGCAGTAGGCGCGGAGGAGGGCCGGGCCGCGAGGCCGTAGTTTGCTCCGGTGACCTCTCCCACGTACTGCGCCCCCTGCATCGCCGACCTCGCCCTCGTGCGCGAGGCGGCGACCACCGTCGCGGGCACGGCGTCCTGCATGGCCCACGCCGTCCTGCTCAGCCACGCGACCGACGACCCGGGCCGTCGTCGCCAGCGCCTGGACGCGCTCAAGGACCTCGCCACCAGCAAGGCCGAGACGGCCGAGCCGACCGAGCAGGTCAAGCTCGAGCTGCTGGTGCAGGAGTACGGCCTGGCCGGTGCCATGGACATGGGCCAGCCCGCCCGGCGCGGTCCGCAGCAGCAGCAGCAGCCGCCGGCCCGCCAGGGTGCGCCCAGCGCGCCGGGCGAGGGCCGCAAGTCCCGCCGCGGGCGCGCCCGGGGCGACCGGCCGGAGGGCCAGGGCGGTCCGGGTCAGGGCGGCCAGGGTCAGGGTGGCCAGGGTCAGGGTGGCCAGGGCCAGGGTGGCCAGGGCCGGGCGGCCAGGGCCAGGCAGCCGCGCGGCGAGCGCCGGCCGGTCCAGGGCACGCCCGCCACGGACGGCAGCGGTGAGACGGCCCCGGTCACGCCCGCCCCGGGCATCGCCGGCGAGGGCGCACCGGCCGAGGTGACCACGAGCGCGGCTCCGGCCGCGCCGACCGAGGTGACCCCGAGCGCTGCGACGGCCGAGGCTCCGGCCGCGCCGGGCGAGGCTCCGGCCGCTCCGGCTCCCGAGGCGCCCAGCAGCTCGGCCCCGTCGGACGCGCCGGCCCCCGAGTCGACGCCGACTCCGGCTCCCGCTGCCAGCCCCGGCGCGCCCCGGCCGCGCCCGGCGGTCGTACCCGAGCTCGGCCCCGGACGCCTAGGACACGCCGTACGCAGAACACCCGTCAGGGGGAATCGGCCGCGCGGAAGTGCGGTTGACTGCAGGTGCCGACCCGATACATGGCCCCCGGTCCCAACTCAGTCGCTACGAGCGACGCACCGCCGTGAGGCGACCTGACGGGAAGGCGCAGGACAGCCGCTCCGGGAGACCGGGGCGGCTGTGCTGTTGTTGCAGGACCTGCCGCCGCACGCCGAAGGAGACGGATGACCGCCGACCGCCCGCCGCGCTGCCGGCCGCTGCCCGCCCACCTCGTCGAGGCGGTGGCGGCTGCCGAGCCGGTGGCCTCCCACCCGGAGGTGCTCGACCGGCTCGACGCGGCGCTGGCGACGCTGCCGCCGGCCGAGCGGGCTGCGGTCGTCGCCGCTCACGGCTACGCCGAGGGCCCGGTCGGCGCGGCGATGGAGCTCGACGTGGACACCGCGGAGGCCGACGTCCTCGCCGAGCGCGGGCTCGGCCTGCTGCGGGCGGCGCTGGCCGACCTCGAGCCGTGACGGCCTGCTCCGGCTGCGGCACCTCGGTCGAGGGCGCTCCGCCGCTGACGTGGTCCAGCGCGACCGGCCCGCGCGGCACGACGTGGCTGTGCGAGCGGTGCACCCGGGACAACGTCCGGTCCATCGAGGCCAAGCTCGACGAGGAGCACTGGTGAGCCTGCCCGACCTGCCGTCCGGCGTCTGGCGGCACTGGAAGGGCAAGGACTACCTGGTCCTGGGCCTGGGTCACGACGCCGACCACGACGGCCGGACCGTCGTCGTCTACGTCCCGCTGTACGAGGTGCCGGGTCCGCGGCTGGCGGTCCGCACGCTCGAGGAGTTCCTCGGCGAGGCCTCGCCGGGCGTGGCCCGCTTCGCCTACGTCGGTCCGAGCTAGGTGCTGGGCTCCGACACCGCGAAGCCCGGCTGCCAGCGCTCCATCTCGGAGCGGTAGTCGACGGTCCCGCCGAGCTGGCAGAGCACGCCGATCGTCCCCATCGTCACGCGGTGGATGAGCAGGTACGACGGCGGCAGGTTCAGCTGGCGGCCGAGTGCCGCGGCCGGGGAGCGCGGGTCGCCGAGCCGGATGGCCTGCGCCCGCAGCCACGGGCGGCTGAAGCGGAACTCGTGCTCGCGCACGGGTTCGAGCAGCGGCGCGAGGTAGTCGAGCAGCTCCTGCGCGTCGACCTGCACCTTGCCCCTGACGAAGCCCTCGTCGCGCAGCGCCTGCAGCACCTGGTCGGCCTCGCCGGCCAGGGCGAGGCGCGCGATCCGGCCGATCGGCTCGGGCGCGCCGTCGGGCAGGTGGTCGACGGCGCCGAAGTCGATGACGCCGAGCCGGCCGTCGGGCAGCATCCGGAAGTTGCCGGGGTGCGGGTCGGCGTGCAGCAGCCCGGCGAGCACGGGGCCGGAGAACAGGAAGCGGGCCAGCAGCATCGACGCGCGGTCGCGCTCCTCGGGCGTGCCGTCCGCGATGATCCGCGAGAGCGGCTTGCCGTCCATCCACTCGCTGACCAGGACCCGCTCGCTGCAGGCCACGACGGCGGGGACGGTGATCTCCTGATCGCCCTCGTACGCCGTGGAGAAGGTCTCCTGCGCCTCCGCCTCGAGCCGGTAGTCGAGCTCCTCGGCGACGCGCTTCTCGAGCTCGGCGAGCAGCGGCTTGACGTCCAGCCCGGGGGTGAGCGAGGAGAACATCCGGGCCAGCCGGGACAGCTGCTTGAGGTCGCCGAGCAGCGCCGGACCGGCGCCGGGGTACTGGATCTTGACGGCCACCTCGCGCCCGTCGGCCCAGACCGCCTTGTGGACCTGGCCGATGCTGGCGGCCGCCGCGGGGGTGTCGTCGAAGGACTGGAAGCTGCCGCGCCAGTCGGCACCGAGCTCCTTGGCCAGCACGGCGTGGACCGTCGTCGCGGGCAGCGGCGGGGCCGCCTCCTGCAGCTTGGTGAGCGCGGCGCGGTAGGGGGCGGCGACGTCCTCGGGCAGGGCGGCCTCGAAGACCGACAGCGCCTGCCCCATCTTCATGGCGCCGCCCTTGAGCTGGCCGAGCACCTGGAACAGCTGCTCCGCCGTGCGGGCCTGCAGCTCGGCGGCGACGACCTCGGCCGGCCGCCCGCCGAGGCGCTTGCCCAGCCCGATCGTGGCGCGGCCGGCGACGCCGAGGGGGAGCCCGGCCAGCTTGGCGGACCGGGTCACCGCGCGCCGGGGGATGTCGCTCACCCGACCAGTGTGGCGGTCACGGCCCGCCGCCGCTGTGCCGGGCGCGCCGGGAGCCGTGGTGGCAGCGGATCGTGACCCGTCGTGGACGTCAGGACCTGCCTGCTACGCAGGACACGTTGGGGCGCAGCCGCAGTCGGGGTGGACCGGCCAGCTGCGCCGGCGCCACCGCCAGTCGGGCAGCGCCAGCTCGAGCGTCCCGCCGAGGGCAGCGGGGTCGGTCGTGCCGTCGAGCAGGGCCAGGCACTGCATCGCGGCCTGCGAGGCGACGCTCAGCGCCAGCGGGTCCGTCGCAGGCGGTACGGGCACGGCTCGGCTGCGAGAGCTGAGCCGCCAGCACCGGCCAGTCCGGGTCGAGGTCGGAGCGCGTGAGGTCCAGGCAGTGCAGGCACGCGGTCCGTCCCGGCAGCACGAGCGGCCCGACGACCCCGACGGTGTCCCGCACCTCGGCGAGCAGGTGCGGCGTCCCGACCGGGACGAGGCGACGGGCGTCCTCGAGCTGCTCGGGACGAGCGGGGGCGATCACCACGACGTCGATCCGCGCCAGCGGTCCCGCGGAGGTGGAAGGAGCGCAGCGCAGCAGCCGCTCGCGGGCCACGTGCCCGCGGCTCCGGCCGACGTCGTCGAGCCCCGCGCCGCCGACGCCGGTGTCCTGAGCGGGTGCCGGCCACCTCGTCGAGCACGTCGACGCTGCCGACCCCGGCTGCGGCGAGCAGGCCCGCGAGCGGGCGCACCGACCCGGCCGGCGCCGATCACCAGAACGCGCGCGTCGGCCCGGTGCGCGGCGGCGGGCAGCCCCCCGTCACCGCGCACCAGCGCCAGCGAGGCCAGATCGGCAGCCAGGCGCTCGCGCTCCGCGCGCTCGAGCGCGGCCAGCGGACCGAGGTCGGCGCCGGCGTCCTCGAGCAGGCCCGCACCCGCGAGCAGGTCCAGCAGGTCGGACGTCCGCGACGGCGGGCAGCCGACCGCGGCGGCTGCGGCCAGGACCTGCGCCCGGTCGCGGGTGCCGTCCATCAGCCCGAGGGCCTGCCGGGTCGCCGGGTCGAGCCCGCACAGCACCGCCGACCGGCCTGGCGCCTGTCCGAGCTGGAGGGTCTCGGGGTCGCGCCACAGCCGGCGGGCGGCGGGGCTGAGCACTGGGCGCACGGAGCACCTCCACATCGGGTCGTCTGGTCGACCAGGAGGCTCGCACCGCGGCATCGTGAGGGGTCGGCTCGTCCACAGAGGGCCCGCTCGTCCACAGCCGCAGGATCCCGCCACGAGCGACGCGGCTGCCGACCGACGGCAGCAGCGGGGCGGCCTCGGGGTGAGGCACCGGCGTCTACCCTGAGCCGTTGGTCGCCCCGCGAGGCGGCGCGAGCGGATCCACCAGTCCGCCCGTAGACGGGGCGAAGAGATGCCCCGCCGGGCGAGGTGCGCGGGCCTGCGTCACCGCGACAGGTCATCCTCTGACGGGCAGTCCCATGGAAGTCACCGCTCCTTTCGTCATCGACGCGTTGGCTCCGCGCAGCGGGACCTGGGTGGGGCGAGTGAGGACGAGGCCATCCAGATCGCCCGCGCAGCGCTGGCCGCGCACCTGGAGATGCTGTTCACGGGTGCGACCGACATCGCCCACCAGCAGCAGACCGAGAAGTACGACAGCCTCGTCGAGCTCCAGGCTGCCCAGGTGCTGAGGGAGGCGGCGGGCTGGAGCCTCGTCATGGTCCGGTCGCAGGACGACCAGCTCATCGCCTTCTTCCAGCGCGACTGGCTCTGACGGCACCGGCAGCAGCGTCGAGCCTCAGCGAGGTCCGCGGCTGGGTCGCCGCCCCGGCTACCGCTGCTGCCACTGCTCCTTGGTGATCTCGTACCGCAGGCCCCCGAGCTCGGCACCCTCGACCGCCTGCATGTCCTCCGGAGTGGGCAGCGTGGTCGCCACCGTCATCCCGACCTTCTCCATGACCTTCTGGGAGGCCAGGTTCAGGGCCATCGTCGCGCCCCAGACCAGGCGGACGTCGAGCTCGGAGAATGCCTTGTCCAGCAGGGCCGCCGACACCTCCGTGGCGTACCCCTTGCCCCAGGCCGCGCGACGCAGCCGGTAGCCGAGCTCGGCCTCGTCGCGCGGACCGCCAGGCTCAGGACGCAGGCAGAACCACCCGAGGAAGTCACCGCTGTCCTGCTCCCGGGCTGCGAACACCCCGAAGTCCCCGCCCCACCGCTCGTAGCCGACGAAGAGGCTGGGCAGGATGCGCTCGCGGACGAGGTCGTGCGCAGTGGCCTCGCCTCCCGTCAGGTAGCGCATGACCTGGGGGTCGCTGTCCAGCTCGATCAGCAGGTCCGCCTCGTCGGGGGAGAAGCGCCGCAGGGTCAACCGCTCGGTCGACAGGTAGGTCGTCACGGGCCGAGGATGTCGCAGGGAAGGGTGTTCGCCGAGCGGTTTACCGCTCGGTGCTACCGCCTGACCGCCCTCTCGGCGTCGAGCCAGCGGTAGGGGTCGTCGAGGTCGAGGGTCCAGGCCGTGTCGTAGCTGCGCAGGCGCCGTCGGAGCCGGTCGGTGTCTCTGCTGTCGAGGTCGGCCGGTTCGAGGTCGACGGGCGTCAGGTGGCTGGTCCAGTCGTCGTGCGGGAGCAGGTCCAGGGCGGCGAGCTCGTCCTCGAGCTGGCGGGGGCTGAGCTCGATGAGCGGGCTGGAGGTCAGGACCGGTGGGAGTGGACGAACGCGCGCGGCGGGCGGGTCGTGCTGGGTGGGGCTGAGCCAGCTCCGGCCGGTTCGTCCGGTCCAGCGGACCCCGTCCGGGGTGCGGGTCTTGGTCCAGCCGTGCTGCTTGACCTGGTGGTGCCGGCGACAGCAGGGCCCGAGGTTGCAGGCGCAGGTCGGCCCGTCCGGCCAGGCGAGGTCGTGCTCGGCGTCGCAGCGAACGGCGCGGGCCCCGCAGCCGGGCCACTCGCACCGCGGCGCCCGCGCGTTGATCAGCCGGCGCAGCCACCGCGGCGGCCGGTACGCGCCGGGGATGCCGACGGGGTGGGACTCGACGGGGTGGGACCCGACGGGGTGGGACTCGACGGGGTGGGACTCGACGGGGTGGACGTCGGCGCGGCGGACGTCAGCGGGGTGGCCGTCGGCGGGGTGAACGTCGGCAGGGTGGACGTGGACGGGCCGGGAGGCTCTTGACATAGCCGGTAGCGGCTGCGGCCGGACCGGATCCGCTGGCTGGTCCGGCGGCGGGTGGTCGTGCGGGTGCCGAGGTTGTGGTGGTGGCGGTGGCATCGCGGCCAGGCGCAGCAGCGCTTCGCGTACCGAGCCGGGGTCGCCTCGGCGGGGCACGACGACCCGGTCCCCGACCGCGACGGGGGTGCCGTGCTCGTCGACCCACACCGGCCGCAGCCGCGGGGCGCTGAGGAGCAGCTCGGCGAGCAGGTCCGGCTCCAGCGGGCCGTGCCCGGCCAGCTCAGCCGGTTCATCCGTGAGGCCGAGCGCGCCGCCGTGCGGGATGTGGACGTTCAGGGCGGCGCCGCACGGCACCGGCTGCCCCGGCAGGCAGCCGCAGACCGACGCACCCCTCGGCGGCGGCTGGTGACCTTCTCGGCAGCTGACGGCCGTGTCGGGTCCGTCCAGCGGGAGGCCCTCTCGGCCCAGGAGCAGGTCGCGGAAGGCATCGAACCGGCGCTGCGCAGCGGTCCGGTCATCGCCGGCGCCCCAGGGGGCTGAGCGGGCGGCGATCCGGGACAGGATCGCGTGCAGGTCGGGCGCCCGGAAGCCGCTGCCGAACAGGTCGCCCAGTCCGTCCGGGCGCAGCCGGTAGTCCACCGTGCGGCCCTTCTCGGCCTTGCGGCGGCGGGCGACCGCATCGTCGGGGTCGGCCGCGATCACCCAGCGGCGCAGCAGCTCGGCCAACCGGGCCGGGGGCAGCACCGAGCCGGCGTCGGCCTCGGCGATCAGCCGCTGCTGCAGGCGTCGCCACACCGCGACCCGCCCGGTCAGTGTCAGGACCGACAGCTGCTTCACCACCGTCGTGGCCTGCTCGACCGTGAGCAGCCCGCACTCCACCGCCTCCAACCCGCCCGGCAGCTCAGCCAGACCCAGGCCGTCGGTGAGCAGGACGCTGGCCCGGTGCTCCGAGCAGCCCAGCGACAGGGCGGCGTGCGGCACCGTCGACAGCCCCAAACCGCGGCTGGTGTCGAAGGCGTGCATCTCCAGCACCGTGCGCAGCTGCCCGACGTGGTGAGCCCCGCGCTCGGCCTCCTGCACCTGCAAGCGGGTCTCGAACACCGCGCGCGCAGCGTCGTCCGACGCCACGCTCAACACGCCCTGACCGGCTCCCATGACGAGCAACCTAGGCGCGACCTCTGACAGAACTGGACGCGCAAAGGGCCTGTGGACGAGGTGATCTGATCGCGCTGACATCTTTCGCCGCTTGGGCTCCTCATGATCTGCCAGCGCCATAGGCGACCTGCATTCCTCGGCATCTGATGGATCAGGAGCCGCGCGAAAGGAGCCGTGCGCGGTCGCCGTTGGCCGCCCTCACCGCTGTGAAGAAGCACGCCGCAGTGGGACCGTGGCACTTCCACCCGCCCACGGAGGCCGCCATGGCTCAGCCCTGCACCCACCTCGATACCGTCGCAGACGTCACCCCGTCGAGCGAGGGCTGCGAGGACTGCCTGCGTACCGGCGGCCGCTGGGTCCACCTGCGGCTGTGCATGCGCTGCGGGCACGTGGGCTGCTGCGACGACTCACCGAACCGCCATGCGACGGCACACTGGCGCGAGCACGCCGACCACCCCCTGATCCGCTCGTACGAGCCGGGGGAGCAGTGGTGGTGGTGCTACCCCGAGGAGCTGCTCTTCGAGGTCGAGGACGCACCGCCGGCCCGGTCGCACCCCTGACGCGGCCCCTCAGCGGTCAGCGTCGGGCCACGACGGCTGCCAGGAGCAGGGACATCGGCAAGCAGGCTAGACAGCAGGGCGCTGCTCGGGAAGTCGTCCACAGGCCGGCACCACCGCGGCGCCAGGGCCTCAGCCGGCCCCGTCCGCCGCCGCCTGCACCGCCGCCAGGTCGATCTTGACCATGCTCAGCATGGCCTCTGTCGCTCGCCGGGCCCGTTCGGGGTCAGGGTCGTCGAGCAGGTCGGCCAGGCCCACCGGCGTCACCTGCCACGACAGCCCGAAGCGGTCCTTCAGCCAGCCGCACTGCACCGCGGTGCCGCCGTCCTGCAGGAGCAGGTCCCAGTACCGGTCGACCTCGGCCTGGTCCTGGCACGGCACCTCGAAGGAGACCGCCTCGGTGAACGTGAACTGCGGTCCGCCGTTGATCCCGACGACGCGCTGTCCCTGCAGCTCGAACTCGACCGTGACGACGGTCCCGGGCTTCCCCGGCCCGGCTTCGGTGTAGCGCAGCGTCCGGACGACCCGCGAGTCCGGGAAGATCGAGACGTAGAAGTCCGCGGCCTGCTCCGCGCAGTCGTCGAACCACAGGTTGGGCACGATCACGGGTCGGCTCCCTCCGTACGGCCAGGGAGCAGAGCCTGGCCCCGTCCCGGGCCTGGACAAGACCCGTGACGTCGGGAGGGCGGCTCCCACCGGGAGCCGCCCTCGACGGGCGTCAGGCCTTGCCGAGGATCCGGTTCATCTTGGTGCCGCAGACCGGGCAGGGGCCCTGCGCCATCCGCCGGCCGGACTCGCTGACCTTGACCTCGCCGTCGAAGTCGCGCTTCTCCTTGCACTTCACGCAGTACCCGTTGTAGCTCTCGGCCACGAGGCCCTCCACTGCTCGAGGTCCGCGGCCGGACGGCGCGCGGGCGGTGCAGGCGGAGCGTAGACCTCAGCGGGAGTGCAGCGGCAGCTCCGCCGACCCCTGGCGATCGACCTGCGACGTCGGGCGGGGGAGCGGCACGGGCACCGCGCCGGGCGACGTGACGACCGCCGCCGTACGTGCGCCGCTGCGGTGCAGCTCGAAGCGGAAGGTCGAGCCGCCGCCCAGGACTGACGTGCAGCGGAGCGTGCCGCCCATCGCCGTGGTGAGCTGGCGCGCGATGTAGAGGCCGAGGCCGGTGCCGCCGGTGGTCATCCGCATCGGGTCCTCGACGCGGTGGAACTTCTCGAAGACCCGCTCGAGCTGGTCGGCCGGGATGCCGCGGCCGTGGTCGACGACGTCGACGCGCGCGAGGTCACCGGCCACCACCAGCGCCACGTCGACGGGCGTGCCCGCGGGGGAGTACTTCAGCGCGTTGCCGATGAGGTTGGTGAGCACCTGGATGACGCGCATGGGGTCGCACTGCACCTCGACGGGGTCGGCCGGGCAGCGACAGGCGCACGCGGTCGCCGTCGGCGCCGAAGTCGCCGGCGGCGCGGCGGACCAGGGCACCGAGGTCGCCGGAGCCGATCGCCACCTGGGCGGTGGCCGAGCCCTCCGTGGCCGAGATGCGCGAGGCCAGCAGCAGGTCCTCGACGAGCCGGGCCAGGTGGTCGCAGCGGTCGCTGATGACCTCGAGGCACTCGTTGCGCCGCTCGGGGGTCATCTGGTCGCCGCGGCGGCGGAGCAGGTCGGCGTAGCCCTTGATCGGCGTGACGGGCGTGCGCAGCTCGTGCGACACGGTGGCGATGAAGTCGGCCTTGAGCCGCTCGACCTGCCGCTCGCGGGTGACGTCGTGGACGATCACGACGTCGCGGACCAGCTCGTCGTCGTCGAAGACGCCGGCGTGGGCGCAGCGGATCACGCGCTGCTCGCCGTCGGTGCGGAGCAGCGTCAGCTCGACGGTGGCCTGCGGCGCGTCCGGGGTGATGAGGTCGCGGCCGGCCGCGAAGGCGTCGCACGCCGCGCCGTCGGCGCCGGTCGTGCACGACCGTGCTGCCCAGCGGTCGACCCCGACCGCCTCGGCCTCGGTGCGCCCGGTGAGCGCGGTCAGCGCGGGGCTCCACAGCTGGACCACGCCGTCGCCGTCCAGCACGAGGATGCCGTCGGAGGACTGGTCGACGACCGCCTGCAGCTTGCTGGTCTCCTCGGTGAGCCGGCGCAGGTGCGCCGCGCCGCGCAGCGCGACCGCGAGCGCCGAGGCGAGCGGGGTGAGCAGGGTCAGCTCGGCGGGCGCCGAGCGGGCGGCTCCGGTCGCGGGTGGCCAGCACCAGGGCGCCGAGCGGCTCGCCGTCGGCCTCCAGCGGGGCGACCACGGCCTGCAGCCAGCCGTGCGGGAGGGGTCCGGTGAAGATCCTGGCCTCGGTCTCGCTGCCGCGCAGCAGCGCGCGCTCGGTCGCGCTGGTCTCGCGCTGGGACGCGCCGGCTCCGCGCTCGTCGACGGCGGTCAGGCCGCCCTCGTGGTGCGGGGCCAGGGCCGGTTCCACGACGGCGAGCGCCACCTCGGCGCCGAAGGCCTGGCGGCACTGGGACAGGAAGGCCGGCAGCAGCTCGTCGGGGTCGACCCGGCCGGCGAGCACGTGGGAGAGGGCGAGCAGCCGGGCGGAGCGCTGCCGCTGCTCGGCGCTCTGCGCGGTCGCCCGGAAGGCGAACAGCAGGGCGACGGCCGGGACGAGCGAGAAGGGCAGCAGCGCCGGGGCGACGTCGGCGGAGACGACGCCGCTGCCCGCCATGGCGACGGTGGCCGTCGCCGTGACCAGCGCGAGCTTGGAGCCGTCGACGAGGACCTGCTTGGCGTCACCCTGGCCGATCACGGCGCAGCACCCGGGTCAGCGCGACGAGGTTGGCCGTGCTGAAGGCGAGCAGCCCGAGCAGCAGTGCCACGACGCTGCGCCAGTCGAGGCCGTGGCCCGGCCCGGAGAGCAGCGTGCACGACGCACGACCAGCAGTGCGGTGGCCATCGCGTGGTTGGCCAGGTTGAAGAACGCCTTGAGCGGCGCGCGGCGCTGCACGACCGCGGTGAGGGCCAGCGCCGCGACCGGGACCCACAGCGCGTCGCGCGCCGGCAGCAGCAGCACGGCGACGACGACGGCCGCCTCGTAGAGCGTGAGCTCCTCGGTCTCCTCGCCGCGGCGGACAGGGACCGAGACGAGGTCGCCGGCCACCGCCATGGCCAGCAGCCCGAGGACGAGCAGCACCGGCGGGACGTCGGAGACCAGACCGCCGTGCGAGAAGACGGGTCCGGCGTCGGCCAGCAGAGTCCGAGCACCGAGCTGAGCGGCGAGGCCGAGGGTCACGACGAGCAGCACGAGGCGTCGCAGCGTCATCGCGATCCCCCTCTCACGCGCCGGTGCCCCCCTGCTGGTGCAGAGGGGCATCGGCAGGGCCTCGAGCGAGCAGGTTCACCCGTCCGAGGGTCGAGCGAAGATCAGGACCAGTCGTGGGCGGACCACGTGTGGGCGGCCCAGTTGTGCGCAGCCCAGTTGTGAGCGGCCCACTTGTGCGCCACGAAGTCCTCGTCCGCCCACTTGTGCGCAGCCCACTTGTGAGCGGCCCACTTGTGCGCCACGAACTCGTCGCTGGCCCAGTTGTGGGCGGCCCACTTGTGCGCGGCCCAGAAGCGGGACTCCCACTCCTCCGCGGTCCCGTCGGCGCCGGCCCACTTGTGCGCCGACCAGCTGTTCGCGCCCCACTTGTGCGCCCCCCACTTGTGCGCCCCCCATTGTGGGCGGCCCAGCTGTTGGCAGCCCACTTGTGGGCCTCGGGGCCAGGGCGCGCCCAGGCCTGCGCGGCCGCGGCGCGGTCGCCGTCCATGAGCGCCTGCAGGAAGGCACGCCAGGCCGCCTGGTCCACGTCGCCCAGCGGCGGCGCGTCGTCGGCTACGGGCACGACCTGCGGTGTCGTCGGTGGTGAGCGCTGCGGCGACGTCCAGGCCGCCCGCGCCGGCGTCGCGGACGTCCCGCAGGCCCTTGGCGGCGTACGCCGTGCCGGTGAGCAGGGCCTTGACCTGGTCGGGATCGAGGTCGGGCGCTGGGCCTGCAGGACGGCCGCCGTGCCGGCGACGGCTGCGGTGGCGAAGCTGGTGCCGCGAGCCCCGGAAGTAGGCACCGTCGACGACCGCGTCGAGGTTCGCGGCGTCGACCGTGCTGCCCACGGCGCGCAGCGACACCAGCGAGCGGCCGGGGGCGACCAGGTCGGGCTTGGCCACGTCCTGCGGCGCCGGGCCGCGGCCGGAGAAGGCGGGGACGACGTCGTCGCTGCGGTCCGCGGTCAGACGCTCGTCGAGCGCGCCGACGGTGAGCAGCGTCGGGTCGCTGCCGGGGGAGGTCACCGAGCCCCGGCTCGGGCCGTCGTTGCCGGTCGGGACGACCACGACGACGCCGTCGCGCCACAGCGCCGTCAGGGCCACCGTCGAGCGGGTCGAGCTGGTACGGCAGCGGGCTGCCCGAGGACAGCGACAGGTTGACGACGTCGACGCTCGGCGTCGGCCGCCGCCTGCAGGCCCCGCAGGACCAGCGACAGGTCGGTCTCGCCCGTCGGCGTCCGCGACCCGGACGTCGAGGATGTGGGCGCCGGGCGCGACGCCGGCGTACTGGCCCGCCGGAGGAGCGTGCCGTCGCCGGCGACGACGCCCGGCGACGAAGGTGCCGTGGCCGTACGGGTCGTCGCGGTGCCCGTCGCCAGGTGCCGCGTGACGTCGACGTGCGTCACGCGGCCGGCCAGGTCGGGGACGTCGGCGACGCCGGTGTCGACGACGGCGACCGTGATGCCCGCGCCCTGGCCGCGACCGCGGCCGCCAGGCCGAGCGCCTCGCGGACGGCGGTGCGGCTCCCGGTCCTGGCCCGCGCCGTTCTTGCCGCTCAGCGTGATCGGGTAGTCCGCGACGACGCGGAAGGACGGCGCGAGCACGGCGCCCTCGGGCAGCTCGGCGCTCACGCCGCCGACGAGCGGCAGGGCGTCGCGCACCGTGCCGCCCGCGGCGCGCACCGCGTCAGCGGCCGCAGCCACGCCCGCGCCGGTGGAGGTCACGACGACCTCGACCAGCGGCGCCGTGGACGATGCAGTCGCCGGCAGCGTCGAGAGCGCCGTCGAGGCGAGCGAGCGCCAGCGCGAGCAGGGAGCCGGTCCGCTTGGCGGCGGGTGCAGCGGGTCGCACGTCGTCCATGGGGTCCTCGTTCGGGCAGCAGGCGGAGGTGTGGCCCTTGCTGCGTCGACGCGGAGCACCCCCGGTCCCGCCACCCGTACGGGTGACGTGGGCTCATGGTCGGCCTCGGCGGCTCGAGCCCGATCACGACCCCACGCATCACGGAGCCCCCCGGCGCCGGGCCCGTTCGCCTTCCCCTTGCGAACGGTCCCGGAGCGCCAGGGGGCTCCGTGGCGAGGACGCTACGAGGGCTCCGACGGCCCCGTCAACGACGCGTGCCCACAGCCTGTGGACAACGCTGTGGACGAGGTGGGGACCGATCCGCGTGTCCCTGTGGACGGAACGCAGTCGAGCCTGTGCACTGAGTGACCGGAGCGTCTCGGCAGGGCCGCTGACCTGCGCGGACGGTCACCCAGGGCTGTGCACAGCAAGAAGTACGGCCCGGAGCGGCCATCACCCGGTCAGCACCCGGCCATGACCTGGTCATGGCCCGGCCGCCCCCCGGCCGCGCGTCTGCCGCGCCCGTGCCGAGTCGCTGTCGAGCGCGTAGCGTCCGGCCGGTGATCAGCCCCGGGCGCCCGCTGCGGGGATCAGTCCCGGGGAGTCGCGTCCCCGCCGTCGTCGCCGGCCGGACCGCCCGTGGCGTCGTCGTCCAGGGTGCCGTCGAGGTCCTTGTCGAGGCCGCGCAGGCCGGCGTCCCAGTCGGTCGCGGCGCCGCGCTCGAGCGGGCGACGAAGCCGGCCGGGTCGTCGAGGTCGTCGGCGGCCGGCAGCAGGTCGGGGTGCGCCCACAGCGCGTCGCGGCCCTCGATGCCCGCCGGTCTCGGCGACGGCCGCCCACAGCGCCGCCGCCTCGCGCAGCCGCCGCGGGCGCAGCTGCAGGCCCGACCAGCGTCGCGAAGGTCTGCTCGGCCGGACCGCCGCTGGCCCGGCGGCGGCGGACCGTCTCGCGCAGCGCCGACGGCGGACGGCAGCGTGCTCGGCCGCGGCGGCGTCGACGACCGCGTCGACCCAGCCCTCGACCAGCGCGAGCGCGGTCTCGAGGCGGGCGAGCGCGGCCTGCTGCGCCGGCGTCGGCTCCAGGTCGAACAGCCCCTCGCCCATGGCCCGCTGCATCGACTCCGGGTCGGACGGGTCGATCGAGCCGACGGCGCGCTCGATGGCGGCCGGGTCGACCTCGATGCCGCGGGCGTAGGCGTCGACGGCGTCGAACAGGTGGGCCTTGAGCCACGGCACCGAGGCGAACAGCCGCTGGTGCGCGATCTCGCGCAGCGCAGACGTAGAGCCGCACCTCGTCGGCCGGCACCTCGAGGCCCTCGCCGAAGGCGGCGAGGTTGGCCGGCAGCAGCGCCGGGCGGCCGGCGCGCCGACAGCGGCAGGCCGATCTCGGTGGCCGACAGCACCTCGCCGGCCAGCGCGCCGAGCGCCTGCCCGACCTGGGCGCCGAAGACGAAGCCGCCGACCTGGTCCATGACGCCCTTGAGCGGGCCGAGCCCGCCGCCGCCGCCGAGCCCGCCGAGCAGCCCGGCGAGCTCCGGGGGCAGCGCCCTCCGGCAGCCCGCCGGCCAGGCCCTGCTCGAGCGCGCCGCCCATCGCGGCGACGACCCGGCCGGCGACCGGGTCGACCAGCGAGCGCCAGGCCGGCAGCGTCGACTCGACCCAGCCGGTGCGGCGTCCACGCCTGCGGCGCGCGCGCCGGTCGCGGGCAGCGTCGTCACCGGGTCGAGCCACAGGTCGGCCAGCCGGCAGGCCTCGGCGACCTCGCGCTCTGCTCCTCGGCCGGTGACCGGGCGGTCGTCGGCGCGGGTCGCGCCGGTCGCGACCTCGGTCGCGAGGTCCCAGTTGACCGGCCCGCCGCTCCAGCTCATGAGGCGCTGCATCTGCGCGAACACCGCGCCCATGTCGCCGCCGAACGGCCCGCCCGCGCCGCCGAACATCGCCGACAGGCCGAACGGGTCGTCGCCTCCGGAGGGCTCCTCCGGGCGGTCGGACCGGGCCCGAAGCCGAAGGGCGGCCGGGTCATCGGAGCACGCTCGTCTGCATGCCGACCACGCTACGCCCGGGCCCTGCGCCCGAGCCGCGCGTGGTGATGCGCCGACGGCGAACGCCCGACCCGCGCGCGGTCGGCCGTCACCGGTGCCGCGTCCGGGCTCGGCCGCGCCCTGCTCGAGCGGCTCGCCGCCCGGCCGACTCGCGGGCGTCGGCGTCGACACCCGGCGCCGGTCGGCGGCGTCGACGGCGCCGACGTCCGGCGACCCGCTGCTGCCGAGCGCTCGCGGCGTCGGCACCGTCGTGCACCTCGCCGTCTCCTACGACCGCCGGCGCGACGCCGGCGGCGCGGCACGAGCGCAACGTGCGCGGCACCGCCGACCTGCTCGAGGCGGCCCGCGCGGCCGGCGTCGCGCCGGGTCGTGCTGGTGACGCTCGGCCGACGTCTACGGCCCCGCCCGGCGCGACCGCTGCCGGCGGCCGCGAGGACGCTGCCGCTGCGCGCCGAGCCGGACAGCCCGCTGACCGGCGACCTGCTCGAGCTCGAGCGGCTGGCCGACCACGCCGCGCCGCACCGGCCTGGACGTGACGGTGCTGCGCCCGGCGACGCTGGTCGGCGGACCCCTCGGACCGGCGTACGACGGAGCGCTGCTGCACTCGCTGGACGGCCCGCGGCTGCTCGCCGTGCGCGGCGTCGAGCCGCTGTGGCAGCTCTGCCACGTCGACGACCTGCTCTCGGCGCTCGAGCTCGCCGCGACCGGTGCCGTCGACCGGGGCCGCCGCCGTGGCCTGCGACGGCTGGCTGACCGCAGCGCGAGGTCGAGCAGCTCGGCCGGCCGCCGCCGGCTCGAGCTGCCGGCCGCGGTCGCGCTGTCCACCGCCGAGCGGCTGCACCGCGCGCGCGCTCAGCGCCGGCGTCGCCGGCCGAGCTCGACCGGCTGCTGCACCCGCTGGTCGTCGAGACCGCGCCGGCTGCGCGCGGCCGGCTGGGCGCCGGCGTGGACCGACCGAGGCGCGCCCTGCTCGCGCACCTGGCCGAGCGGACGGCAGCCGGTCCCGGCAGGGCCTACGCCGCCGGTGCCACGGCGGCCGGCGCGACGGTCGCGCTGGTCGGCACCGCCGCCCTGGTCCGCCGCGCCCGCGCGGCGTCGCGGCCGCTGAGCCGCGCGTCGTACCGTCCGGGCATGGACGTGATCCGGCTGCTCGCCCTGCGCGACACCCCGCTCGACGTCGCGGAGGTGCTCGCCGCGGTCGAGGACCCGCGGGCCGGCGGCGTCGTGTCCTTCACCGGGCTGGTGCGCGACCACGACGGCGGCCGGGGCGTCACCGAGCTGGAGTACTCCGCCCACCCCGACGCCGCGGCGGCGCTGCGCGCGGGTCGCCGAGCAGGTCGCGGCCGACCTGCCGGTGCACGGCGCTGGCGGCGGTGCACCGCACCGGGCTGCTGCAGGTCGGCGACGTCGCGGTCGTCGTCGCCGCGTCCGCCGCGCACCGCGGGCAGGCCTTCGAGGCGGCCCGCCGGCTCATCGACGACCTCAAGGCGACGGTGCCGGTCTGGAAGCGGCAGGTGTTCGCCGACGGCGACGAGGAGTGGGTCGGAACCCCCTGACCCGAGCCGTGCGACCGCCGTACCCTCGGCCGGCGTGCCCGACTGGCTGCTCTGGCTGCTGCCCGTCCCGCTCGCGACCGCCGGCGCGATCGCCTGGGCGGCGTGGAGCGGCCGCGCCCGCCGGTCCCGCAGGACACCGCTGAGGGCGTCGCGGCGTACGAGCGGTTCCGGGCCGCGCTGGCCCGGCAGGACGAGGACCCGCCCCCGACCTGACGGCGTCAGGAGGGGGCCGTACGGGCGAACCGGCTCAAGGTCGACCGGGTCACGTGCCGACGACAGGACCTGACCGGCGGGCGCCCTGGCCCGCCAGGACGAGAGGGACCCCCCGATGGAGCACGTGGTCTTCTTCCCCGCAGCGGACGGCTCGCCGGCGTTCCGGCGCGTCCCGACGCTCGACGAGGCGGTGCGCCTGGTCGAGCACCTGCGCAACGTGGAGGGCCTGTCCACGGTCAGCGTCCACGCCCTGACCGAGGTGCCGCTGTCCTTCCGCGCCTACTACCGGGTCGAGGTGCCGACCGACGCGGTGCCGGCCCAGCCGCTCGGCGAGCCCGCGGTCGAGCCGGTGGCCCGAGCCCGAGCTGGCCGCCGTCGCGTCCGAGCTCGAGCAGCCGGTCGAGCCTGCCCCTGCCGACGACGACGTGCTCGTCGGCAGCAACGGCCACGCGCCGGCGACGCCAGCGAGCCTGGGCTTCTTCGCCTGAGCGCACCGCCGGACCGGCACCTAGGCTGATCAGGTGTCCCGGCGCGCTCTGACCCTGCTGCTGGCCAGCCTCCTCGCACTCGGGCTGACCCTCACGGCAGCCGTCGCGACGGTGCCGTACGTCGCCCTCGGGTCCGGGCCCGACCTACGACACGCTGGGCGAGGTCGACGGCACCCCCGTGCTCGAGATCGAGGGCCGCGAGGTCTTCCCGACCGAGGGGCAGCTCGACCTCACGACGGTCGGGGTGCAGCCCTCGCTCACCCTGGCCCAGGCCCTGCAGGGCTGGTTCGCCCGCGACCTGGCCGTCGTGCCGCGCGAGGTCGTCTTCCCGGCCGGGCAGACCGACGAGGAGGTCGACGCCGAGAACGCCGCGGCGATGGCGGCCTCGCAGAGCGACGCCGTCGGCGCCGCTGCCCGCGAGCTCGGGCTGGAGCCGGAGATCGTCGTCGTCGAGCTCAACGACGACTCGCCCGCCGAGGGGCTGCTCGAGGTCGGTGACGTGCTGACCGCCGTCGACGGCGCGCCGTGTCGCCGACGCCGACGCGCTGCGCGCCCGGATCAGCGACCGCGAGCCGGGCGACCCGGTGACCCTGTCCTACGTCCGCGACGGCGAGCCTGCGACGGTCGTGGTCGTGACCGGCAGCGCGACCGCCGACGGCGCCACCCGCCCGGTCATCGGCGTGCTGCCCGAGGAGCAGTATCCGCTCGACGTCACGATCAACCTCGAGGACGTCGGCGGCCCCAGCGCCGGGCTGATGTTCGCGCTGGGCATCCTCGACAAGCTCGGCGAGGAGTCGCTGACCGGCGGCGACCACATCGCCGGCACCGGCGAGATCTCGCCGGACGGCACCGTGGGCCCGATCGGCGGCATCACGCAGAAGCTCATCGCTGCCGGGCGCAAGGACGTCGACGTCTTCCTCGTCCCGGAGGCGAACTGCGCGGAGGCGGTCCGCAGCCCACCTGACGGCCTCGTGCTGGCCAGCGTGGGAACGCTGGACGACGCGCTCGCCGCGCTCGAGGCCCTGCGCTCGGGACAGACCCCGGTCGGCTGCGAGGCCTGACCGGTCGTACGGCCCGCTAGTCCTCCAGGGTCGCCAGGAGAGCGGCGGCCAGCGCGGGCGCCAGGTCCTGACCGGTG
Organism: uncultured Actinomycetota bacterium; assembly: GCA_963844295.1. Lineage (GTDB taxonomy): Bacteria > Actinomycetota > Actinomycetes > Mycobacteriales > SCTD01 > SCTD01. Next base: position 1,201,736 of record CAWJNR010000002.1, read on the forward strand.
ACCCGCTCGTCCTGCTCGTCGGTCGCACCGCGCAGCCGCAGCACGCAGGCCGACCCGCCGCCTCGTACGACCCCCACCACCATCCGCACCTCGCGCCGCTCGGGGTGCTCGGCCGCGACGGCGGCCGGGTCCTCGACGTCGGCCAGCGCGGCCTCGGCGGCCGGCGGCAGCACCAGGACCTCGTGCGCCAGGACGACCCCGAGCACCTCCTCGCCGAAGACCAGCGAGGACAGCTGCTGGTCCAGCGGCGCCTGGCTCAGCGGCTCCTGCGCGATCGGGGTGAGGGAGGAGGGGTCGCCCGCCACCAGCCCCATCGTCTGCGCGAGCTGCGGCTCGGCGCGCAGCAGCTGCTCGGTCTGCACCAGCGCGAACAGCTGCGGCGGCTGGTCCCAGCCGGCCTCGGCGACGTGCCCCTCGACCTCGCCGACGACGGACTGCAGGGGGCTGGTCAGGGGATCCACGCGTCCATCCTGCCCGCTCGTCGCGCGCCGCGAGGAACCAGGACGTGTGTGGAAGGGTTGGACGTACAACATCCCCGAACGAGGAGGCGCCCCGCGTGGCCGTCCGCACCCCCGGGGCGGGCCTGCCGGCCCGCCCCCGCCTGCTCGGACCCGTCCTCGTGGTCCTGGCCGTCCTGCTCATGGTGGGCGGTGTGGGCATCTCGCTCTACACCGACCTGCTGTGGTTCTCGAGCGTGGACTACCGGCAGGTCTTCACGACCGTGCTGACCACCCGCCTGATGCTGTTCCTCGGCTTCGGGCTGCTCATGGCCGTCATCGTCGGGGTGAACGTCTACCTCGCCTACCGGGTGCGACCGCCGTTCCGGCCGATGTCGCTGGAGCAGCAGAACCTCGAGCGCTACCGCGTGGCCGTCGAGCCCTTCCTCACCCCCGTGCTGCTCGTCGGCGCGGGCGTGTTCGGGCTGTTCGCCGGCCTGTCCGCCGCGGCGCGCTGGCAGACCTGGCTGCTGTGGCGCAACGGCTCGCAGTTCGGCGAGGTCGACGCGCAGTTCGGCCGGGACATCTCCTACTTCGCCTTCACCTACCCCTTCCAGCGGTTCGTGCTGGGCTTCCTGCTGACCGCCGTGGTCTTGGCGCTGCTGGCCGCCGCGGCAACGCACTACCTGTTCGGCGGGGTCCGCCTGCAGACCGTGGGGGAGAAGGTCAGCCCCGCGGCCCGCGCCCACCTGTCGGTGCTCATCGGCCTGATCGTGCTGCTCAAGGCCTTCGCCTACTACCTCGACCGCTTCGGCCTGGCCTTCTCCACCCGCGGCTACGTCGAGGGCGCCGGCTTCACCGACGTCAACGCGGTGCTGCCCGCCAAGAACATCCTCATCGGCATCGCGCTCATCTGCGCGCTGCTGTTCTTCGCCAACATCGTCGTGCGCAACATCCTGCTGCCCGGCCGGCGCGCTGGGCCTGCTCGTCGTGTCCGCGGTGGTCATCGGCGGCGTCTACCCCGCCTACACCCAGCAGTTCCGCGTCAACCCGAACGAGATCCAGCGCGAGGAGCAGTTCATCCAGCGCAACATCGAGGCCACGCGGGCGGCGTACGGCATCGACGACAGCGAGGTCACCGACTACCAGGCCTCCCAGGACGCCGACCCGGCCGACCTGCGCGCCCAGGCGGCGCAGGTCGACAGCGCCCGGCTGCTCGACCCGAACCGCCTCGCGCCGACCTACCAGCAGCTCCAGCGCCTGACCTTCTACTTCGGCGTCAACGACCAGCTCGACATCGACCGGTACGAGGTCGACGGCGAGCAGCAGGACTACGTCGTCGCGGCCCGCGAGGTCGACATCGGCAACCTGTCCGGTGCGCAGCGCAGCTGGATCAACGAGCGCCTGGCCTACACCCACGGCAACGGCCTCATCGCCGCGCCGGCCGACCGCGTCGACGAGGAGGGGCGTCCGCTGTTCGTCGAGCCCGACGACCCGGACAACCCGATCGACCTGGACCAGACGCGCATCTACTTCGGCGAGCTGTCGCCGAGCTACTCCATCGTCAACACCGAGCAGCCCGAGATCGACGGCCCCACCGGTCTGACCGGCGGCCAGGGGGGCGAGCAGGTCGAGGGCCAGGCGACGTTCAACTACGACGGCGACGGCGGCGTCGAGCTGTCCCACATCGGCCGCAAGCTGGCGTACGCCCTGAAGTACCGCGAGCCGAACCTGCTGCTGTCCGACGCGATCCGCGACGACAGCCGGCTGATGTACGTCCGCGAGCCGCGCGAGCGGGTGACAGAAGGTCGCGCCGTTCCTCGAGCTGGACGCCGACCCCTACCCGGCCGCGGTCGACGGCCGGATCGTCTGGATCGTCGACGGCTACACGACCAGCAGCGGCTACCCGTACAGCCAGAGCACCAACTTCGGCGAGGCCGTCGCGGACAGCCAGAGCCGTGGGCTCGCCGTCCAGGAGCAGGTCAACTACATCCGCAACTCGGTGAAGGCCACCGTCGACGCCTACGACGGGACCGTCACGCTCTACCAGTTCGGCGACCGCGACCCGGTCCTCGAGACCTGGAACAAGGCCTTCGGCGGCGACCTGGTGCGGCCCGAGAGCGAGGTCAGCGACGAGCTGCGGGCGCACTTCCGCTACCCCGAGGACCTGTTCAAGGTGCAGCGCGAGCTGCTCGCGCAGTACCACGTCACCGACGCGCGCGAGTTCTTCAGCCGGGAGAACTTCTGGGAGATCCCGGCCGACCCGGCCGACGCGGTCAACAACGCCGCGAACACCGCGCCGGCCGACACCACCGGCCCCGCCGCCGGCCCGGTCGTCGACGCGGCGTCGCTGACCGGCCCGGTCCAGCCGCCGTTCTACTCGCTGCTGCGCTTCCCCGGGCAGGACGCCGAGCGGTTCCAGCTGTCGACGTCGTTCACCGGCCTCAACCGCCCGAACCTCGCGGCCTTCGCGTCGGTCTCGTCCGACCCGGACGACTACGGCGTGATCCGGGTGCTGCAGCTGCCGCGCAACAACCCGCCCAACGGACCCGGGCAGGTCGCCAACCAGTTCCTGTCGGAGCAGGTCGTCGCCGACGCGCTGTTCCCGTTCCGGCAGAACCGGGCGGAGGTGACGTTCGGCAACCTGCTCACCATCCCGGCTGGTCAGGGCCTGCTCTACGTCCAGCCGGTGTTCGTGCGGGCGCAGGGCGGCGAGAGCTTCCCGACGCTGCAGCGGGTGCTGGTCAGCTACGGCAACGAGGTCGCGGCCGGCACCACGCTGGCCGAGTCGCTGGGCGACCTGTTCGGGGCGCCGGTCTCCGAGCCGGACCCGCCCACGACGCCGCCTCCCGGCGGCACGCCGACCCCCACGCCGACGGCATCCCCGCCCGCGCCGGTCGCCGGTGACGTGGCGACGCTGATCGCCGAGGCGGCCGACGCGTTCGAGGACGGGCAGGCCGCGCTGCGCGCCAACGACTTCGCGGCCTACGGCCAGGCGCAGGACCGGCTGCGCGACGCGCTCGACCGGCTCGCGGCCAGCGAGGGCGGCAGCGCGTCCGCCACCCCGGCCCCGGCACCCTCGCCCACCGGCTGACCCGCTCCCCGCTGATCGACGCCGGGTCCGGTACGTCCCAGGAGTGCTCTGGGCGTACGAGACCCGGCGTTGATCATGGGGAGGGGGTGGCGTTTGCACCGGCCCCTGCGGGTCATCTAGTGTTGGCGTCACCGCAACGCGGGGTGGAGCAGCTCGGTAGCTCGCTGGGCTCATAACCCAGAGGTCGCAGGTTCAAATCCTGCCCCCGCTACAGATCAGAGGCCCCGGCACAGGTGACTGTGCCGGGGCCTCTGCGTTGAGCGCCTCGCGAGGACTGCATCGCATACTGGCCTCGATGACTGCACCCGCTGCTCTGCTGGTACACGGCCTGTGGCACGGCGCCTGGTCGTGGGACGCCGTCCGCGCCGCCCTCGCTGAGCGCGGGATCCACAGCGCCGGCGTCGAGCTGCCGCTGACGGACCTCGCCGCCGACGTGCAGGCGACCCGCGACGCCTTGGACGACCTCGGCCGGCCCGCGGTGCTCGTCGGCCACTCCTACGGCGGCGCCGTGATCACTGCGGCCGGTGACCACCCGCTCGTCCGTGAGCTGGTCTACCTCGCCGCGTTCCAGCTCGACGAGGGCGAGTCCATCAGCCGTACCCGGGCCGGCCGCGACCTCCCCGGCACGCGGCTGCCCGAGGCCATGCGCATCACTGGTGACGACATCGGCCTCGACCCGGAGCTGGGCCCGGCCCTGCTCTACAGCGACGCCCCGCCCGACGTCGCCGCGGCCGCCGCAGCGCGGCTGCGACCGGTGCACCGGCTCGTCTTCCGAGGCGTCCCCGAGGTCATCGCCTGGCGCAGTGTCCCGTCGACCTACGTCGTCTGCACCGAGGACCAGGTCGTGCATCCCGAGCTCCAGCGTGCCATGGCCGCCCGAGCGACCCGCACCGTCGAGTGGCCGTGCGGGCACAGTCCCCTCACGACCCGCCCGGAGGCCGTCGCCGACCTCGTAGCGGCCCGGGTCCACGCGCTGGCTACGGCCTGACGACTCAGATCGAGATGCCGACGAGCTTGGTGTCGAGGTACTCGTCGATGCCCTCGTACCCGCCCTCACGTCCCAGGCCGCTGGCCTTCACGCCCCCGAACGGCGCCGCAGCGGACGTCGGGTTGATGTCGTTGACCCCGACCATCCCGAAGCGCAGCTTCTCCGTGACGCGGATCGCCGTCGACAGGTCGTTGGTGTAGACGTAGGCGACAAGGCCGTACTCGGTGTCGTTCGCCAGGGCGACGACCTCGTCCTCGTCGTCGAACGCGGTGACCGCGGCGATCGGCCCGAAGGTCTCCTCGCTCGAGATGAGCATGTCCGGCGTCACGTCGGCCAGCAGCGTCGGCGCGAAGAAGGTCGTGCCGTCGAGCCCGTCGACCTCCACGCGCTGGCCGCCCGCCACCACCCGGGCGCCCTTGGTGCGCGCGTCCAGGACCTGGGCCTCCATCTTGGCCATCGCGCGCTCGTCGATCAGCGGGCCGATGGAGACGCCTTCGCGGTCGCCCTGGCCGATCCGCAACGCCGCGATCCGCTGCGCCAGGGTCGCGACGAAGGTGTCGTAGAGGGACCGGTGGACGTAGATGCGGTTGGGGCTGATGCACGCCTGGCCGGTGTTGAGGAACTTCACCAGCGCCGCCCCCTTCGCCGCGCGCACCGGATCGGCGTCGGGGAACACGAGGAACGGTGCGTGGCCGCCCAGCTCCACCGACACCCGCTTCAGCGTGGCGCCCGCCTTCGCCGCCAGCATCTTCCCCACCGCGGTCGAACCGGTGAACGTCAGCTTCCGGACCACCGCCGACTCCAGCAGGGCGTCGCCGACCTCTGCCGCGTGCGTGGTGGTGACCAGGTTGACCACCCCCGCGGGGACGCCGGCATCGGCGAGCAGCTGCACCGTCGCGACCGCGCACAGCGGGGTCTGGTCGGCGGGCTTGAGCACCGTGGTGCAGCCTGCCGCGAGGGCCGGCGCGAGCTTGCGGGTCAGCATGGAGATCGGGTAGTTCCACGGCGTGATGGCCGCGACCACGCCGACCGGCTGACGCATCGTCAGGAACCGCTGATCTGCCCGCGCCGAGGGGATCGTGACACCGCCGATGCGCTTGGCCTCCTCGGCGAACCAGGCCAGGAAGTCCGCGGCGTACGCCACCTCGTTCATCGAGGCCTTGAGCGGCTTGCCCTGCTCCCGGGTCATCAGCGCGGCCAGCTCCTCCTGGCGCTCCCGCATCAGCGTCTCCGCCTTCGCGAGGACGGCCGCCCGCTGGTAGGCCGTCGTGCCCGACCAGACCGGCAGCGCTGCATCAGCCGCGGCGATCGCCGCCTCGGTGTCGACCCGACCACCGTCCGCGGCGTGGCCGATGACCCCGCCCGTGGCCGGATCCGTCACGGCGAAGGTCCCACCCCCGGCGGCCGGGCGCCACACCCCGTCGATGTAGATCGTGCGTTCTGGGTCCTGCGCCATGACGCCTTCCTCACCGGTGATCCGTCTCGGGGATCGGGCGCGCGAAGCCGCCCGACTGTGATCGATGGTGTCATCCAACGGCAGAAGGCCCTGCCCCCGGAGACGGGGCAGGGCCTCTGCTGTCGGGTGGACCGGGTCGTCTAGGAGACCTCGCCGAACAGGACGGTCTTCGTCGGCTTCACGCGGTACAGCGACCGGACCTCCTGGACGCTCGGGTCGCGCAGCGGGTACTCGTCCTGGCCCAGGTACAGCTTGCTCATCGCGTTGATCGAGTCCGTCGCCTCCCGACCGCGCTGCGGGTCGTCCTCGTCGACGATCTCGTCGACCTCGCCCGCGATCGACATCCAGAAGTACGGGTTGGTCGGGTCGACGAACAGCAGGCAGACCTGGGGCCGGGCGCGCAGGTTCCGGTCCTTGAGCCGGCCGCGGGCCGAGTTGAGGAGCACGTGCGTCTCGTCGGCGCCGACCCACACCGGGGTCAGCTGCACGGTCCCGCTCGGGTTCACCGTGGCCATCGTCGCGGTCACCGCCTCGTCGAGCAGGCGGCGGTGGCTGGCGGGCAGGTCGCTGAGGCTGCCGGCCGGCTTGCGCTCGCCGACCTGGAACGCGCCGTCCTGGCCGGGGGGGATGACGCTGCCGATCTCCATCGGTGGCTCCTCTGGTCGCTGGGAGTGCTGGGTGCAGGGGCTGGGCGTCCGGACGTCTCGCCGGCGATCAGTGGTGCTGTGCGTACTCGGTGCGCGGGGCCTCCGCCCACCGGTCCATCTCGGGGAGGTTGACCACGACCGGGTCGACGCCGGAGCGGACGACGGCCCAGACGGTCTCGTCGTCGTCGGAGGCGTTGATCTCCTGGTGGGCGATGCGTGCGGGGATGAACACGAAGTCCCCGGGACCGGCGGTGACGACGTTCTCGAGCTGGTCGCCCCAGCGGTAGCGGGCGGTCCCGCTGACCACGTAGAGGACGGTCTCCTGGTCGCCGTGGTGGTGCGCGCCGGTCGCGGCACCGGGCCGCACGGTGCTGCGGAAGGCCGACAGGACGCTCGCGTCGGGGTTGCGGGCGTCGAACGCGACCTCGCGCACCAGACCCGGGGTCTGCGGGGTGTCGCCGTCCAGGTCCTGCTCCGTGGCGACGCGGACGCGGGGGCCCTCGGCGGTCACGCGGTGGCCCGGACGGTGCCGGTGGCCGAGCTCCCTGCGGTCCGCACGGGGCCTCCTTCGGGGTGGGTCGTCGGATCGTGCGCGTCGCCGCCCGTCCGGACGATGGCCCGGCGAACAGCATCGGACGCTCGCCCTGTGGCCCGGCCCACACCCCGGCTACGTCGTGGCCGAGCGTCGTACGTCGTCGATCAGCAGCGCCGCGCGCAGGTCGGTCAGGTCCTCCACCCGACCCAGGTCCGCGCCGAGCAGCGCCTCGATCCGCCGGACCCGCAGCGCGACGGTGTTGGGGTGGACGTAGAGGTCGGCGGCGGTCGCGGCGGTGGCGCGGTCGTGGCGCAGGTAGCTGCGCAGCGTGCCGACCAGGTCCGTCGCCGCGGAGGGCGTCGTGGTCGCGCAACGGCCGCAGCAACCGGTCGGCGAAGCCCGCGATGCGCGCGGGATCGACCTCGGACAGCAGCAACCCGGCCAGGCCGGTCGACGACGTCGTCAGGACGCCTTCGCCGTCCCGGGCGCGGGACGAGGTCGAGCAGCGCCCGCGCCCGGCGCAGCGCCCCCGGCAGGGCGGACAGCTCGCTGTCGGGGTCCGACGACGCCGCTCTCGTGCCCGGTCCGCCGATCGACGCGGCCGCCCCCGCCAGCCGCCGCAGGAGCTCGCCCAGCGGCCGGCCGGGCACGTCGGGGACGAGCACGACCACGTCGCTGTCGCGGGCCGCGACCAGCGGCCGGGGCTTGGCGAGGTCCCCCGCGGCCGCGTGGACAGCCCGGGCGGCGTCTGCCGGTCCGGCGGGGCAGCGCACGACCAGCACCGCGTGCGGGAGCCGCAGGTCCGAGCCCAGCCGGTCGGCCCGGACGACGGCCGCCTCCGCGTCGACCCTGCCGCCGCTGAGCAGCTCGGTGACGAGCTCGCCCCGCAGCTGCCAGAGCGCCTCGGACGCGGAGCGGCGCCGGAGGGCGTCGAGCGCCAGCACGATCGCGGCGTGCCCGACCGCCCGGAGCCCGAGCTCGTCCAGCGGCGGGGAGGCGGGCAGCCACACCCGGCCGACGTCCTCCTCCCCGAGCCGCACCTGGCCGACGAGCAGCTCGCCGACGGAGGTGAGCCCGCCGGCGGGAGCATCGGGAGAGCGGGGTCGCTGCCCGACGGGCGGCGGGTGCACCGTCACGCCTGCGTGCGCGGCGGAGGCGAGCAGTCGGCCGGCGGCGTCCTCGACCAGGACGGGTCGCCCGGTCAGCTCGGCCAGCGCGGCCGCGATGGAGCCGGGCCCGCCGCCGCGCAGCGCCTCACCGGTCAGCCGGTCGTGGATCGCGGCGGCCTGCTCGAGCATCGCGGCCTGCGAGGTCAGCTCGGTGACGCGCACCCGGTCGCGCTCGAGCAGCGCGCTGGTCTCCAGCGCGATGCCGGCGTGGTGGGCCAGGACCTGCAGCAGCTCCAGGCCGGCCGGGTCCAGGTCGCGCGGGGTGCGGCTGTAGACGTTCACCGTCCCGATCACCCGGCCCTGGCTGGGCAGGGGCAGGGCGGCCATGGCCCGGAACCCCTGCTCGAGCGCAGCGGGCCCCCAGGGGCCGAACCCGGCGTCGGCGGTGATGTCGGGGATCACGACGGGTCGGTCCGCGGTGAACGCTCGCCGGGAAGGGCTGTCGGTCAGCGGGCCGGTGCCCGTGAGCAGGAGCGGAGCCTGCTCGTTGACCCGCTGCACGTACTCGGCAGCCAGGCCGCTGGACCCGCGGATGCGCAGTGCGGTCCGCTCGGGGTCGGCGAGCAGGACCCCGCAGGACTCGTAGCCGAGCAGGCGGCACGCGGTCTGGGCGACGAGGTCCAGCAGCGGGCCCAGGGGGGTCTGGCTGTTGACGGCGCTGGCGAGCGCAGCGATCGCGGCGGTCCAGGTGCGCAGGTCCGGGGACGGGCGGCGCGTCCTGCCGTCCCGTCAACGCGCCCCCGTACGGCCTGTGGCCCGGCACCTCAGGGCGGGCGATCTCCTGTGGCTCCACACACAAGTCCGTCGCCACGGCGCGGTCAACACTGCGGGCCTCACGGCGATCGCGGAGGTGCTGCGGTGCGCACGTACGAAGGACAGCGGGCCGCAGTCGTCGGGGGCTCGATCGGCGGGCTCACCGCGGGGCTGCTGCTGCGCCGGCTCGGGTTCACCGTCGACGTGTACGAGCGGACGCCGACCCAGCTCGACAACCGTGGTGGCGGGATCGTCCTGCAGCCGATCACCGCCCGGTGGTTCGAGGAGTGCAGCGACCGGAGCGTGACCGAGCTGTGCACGACCACCCGCCGGGTGCGCTACCTGGGCCGGGACGACGAGGTGCTGCACGACGACGAGGTCCTGTGGCGGTACTCCTCGTGGGGGACGCTGTACCGGGCGCTGCTGGGCGACTTCGGGACCGAGCGCTACCACCTGGGCGAGCACTGCTCCGGCTTCGACCAGGACGAGACCGGGTCGAGCTGCGCTTCACCACCGGCAGGGTCGAGCACGCCGAGCTGGTCGTCTTCGCCGACGGCATCAGCTCGCCCGCGCGCCGGGCGATGTTCCCCCAGGTGCAGCGCGAGTACGCCGGCTACGTCGGGTGGCGCGGGACCGTGCCGGAGGACCGTCTGTCGTCCGGCGCCTGGGAGCTCGTCCAGGACAGCCTGACCTACGGCGTCGCGCCGGGCACGCACATGGTCCTCTACCCGATCCCCGGCCCGGACGGCTCCGTGGCGCAGGGCGAGCGGTTGATGAACTACGTCTGGTACCGCAACGTCGAAGCGGGCGCGGCCTGGCAGGAGCTCGCGACCGACGTCGGCGGCTTCGTGGGCGAGGTGTCGGTCCACCCCGGCCGGGTGCAGCAGCGCTTCGTCGACGAGCTGCGGGAGGCCGCCGGCCGCGTCCTCCCGCCGGCGATGGCCGAGGTGGTCCTGGCGACCGAGCAGCCCTACCTGCAGACCGTCGCGGACGTGCGGGTGCCGGCGATGGCGGACGGGCGGATCGCGCTGATCGGCGACGCCGCCTTCGCGGCCCGGCCGCACGCCGCCGCCGGGACCGCGAAGGCCGCCGACGACGCGTGGACCCTGCACGACCACCTCGCCGGCGGCGACGGGGACGTCGCGACGTCGTTGCGCGGCTGGGAGCCGGCCCAGCTCGCCCTGGGGAACCGGCTCGTGGACCGCGTCATCGAGATGGGCAGCCGGTCCCAGACGGAGGGGACCTGGGTGCCGGGCGATCCCGCGCTGCGCTTCGGGCTGTACGGCCCCGGCGTCTGATCAGCCGCTCGGCCCGGCTGCCCACGGAGCACGGCGGGGGCGTCGCTGGCCCCGGTGCGTGCGCTATGTCCGGGTCGTACGGGAAGGAATGCTGTACCGTCGCGTTGTACCCCCTGGGGTATCCGACAGGAGGCAGCGGTGGACGTCGACTACAGCGAGCTCGGCGACGTGGTCGCCCGGCTCAAGCGCGTGCAGGGCCAGATCGGCGGGGTGATCCGCATGATCGAGGCCGAGCAGGACTGCACCGCGGTCGTCACGCAGCTGGCCGCAGCCTCGAAGGCCCTGGACCGCGCGGGCTTCAAGATCATCTCGACCGGGATGCAGCAGTGCCTGACGCGGGACGACGACGGCGAGGCGAAGGTCGACGTCGCGCAGCTGGAGAAGCTCTTCCTGTCCCTGGCCTGACACCGTCCCCCGCACGTCCGAACGAGGAGGTCCACCCATGACCTACGAGCGCACCGTCACCGTCGACCTGCCTTCGCCGATGCGGTCGACAGGGTCCGACAGGTCCTGTCGGAGCAGGGCTTCGGCGTCCTGACCGAGATCGACGTCCAGGCGACCCTGCGCGAGAAGCGCGGCATCGAGATGGAGCCCAGGTCACCGGGCGGCCGGAGCTCGCCCCGATCGCGGCTGAGGCCGAGCAGCGGCTGACCGCGGCGCTGGAGCCCTCCCGCAGACCACCGACTGACCACGACGACCTTCCGACAGGCAGGAGCACGCGCATGACCCCGCAGGAAGTGCACGCCCAGCGCGAGGCGCTGCAGCTGCTCGACGTCCGCGAGCCCTTCGAGTGGGCCGCGGGGCACGTCGCCGGCTCGGTCCACATCCCGATGGAGCAGGTCCCGGCCCGGTTGGGCGAGCTGGACCGCGGCACGCCGGTCGCGGTCATCTGCCGCAGCGGCAACCGCAGCGCCGCCGTGACCGACTACCTCCAGCGCTCCGGCTTCCAGGCGCACAACGTCGAGGGCGGTCTGCAGCAGTGGGTCGCCGAGGGAGTCCCCGTCCAGTAGGTGAGTGCGGCAGCACGATGCGGTGAGTGGGGTGGTCCTCGGGCCGTCGTCGTCGGGCCAGCCCGTGAGCGGCCCACCGTGCGACGCGCGTCCTGTACGGCCGACGGCACTTCCCCACCTGATGCTGAGCAGGGAGGAGCTCTCCAGCCGAGTCACGCACGAGCACGAGCGCTACGTCAGCGGCGCCAGCCCTGAGGCGTTGAGGAGTTCTGCTATCCGCTCGTGTCCTGCCGCGGAGGGATGGGTGTGGTCCTGCGCGAGCAGTGCTCCCGCTGCCTGAAGACCATCCGGGCCGTTGAAGGCGTGGTAGGTGTCCACACACCGCGCAGCGTGCGCTGCGGCGACGTCGCAGATCACCGTGCTGAAGGCGTCCAGCACGAGCTTGCTGCCCGCCGTCGCCTGGGGCGGCACGCCCGGGCCACCGATCCAGTCGTTGTAGAAGTTGATCAGTCGCACAGCAGTCGGCTCTCCGGCGCGCAGCTCGTCCACCTCGCTCAGGACGCCGTCGAGCGCGACGCCGAACGCCGTCGCCGCTTCCAGGGCGCAGGCACTGGTGAAGCGGGACCAGTCGATGTCGTCACTGCTCGGCCCGTCGCAGGAGTCGTCGTTCAGGTTCCAGGGCGTGTCGTTGTGGCCCGCAGAGATCACCACGATGTCTGCGGCACCGAGGGCCTCGCGCATCGACTCGTCCTCCTTGACCTTCTCCAGGAGGTCGCCGGTGGTGGCACCGTCGTGCGTGGAGAGGTTCTTCACCGTGGTCGGTGCGCCCGTGGTAGAGGTGATCTCGGCGGCGAGCAGTGTCGCGAAGCTGGGGCACCCGCCGCAGTCCTGCCGGGCGTAGGGCAGTGAGTCGCCGATGGCCACCAGCGTCCACGACCCCTCCGAGGGGGCGGACCCGCTCGAGGTCGGAGCAGCGACCGCTTTCCCGGATGCTCCCTCGTCACCCGAGCAGCCCGCAGTCAGGACAAGCGCGGCCAGGCACAGGACGACGGACCTGTGACGCAGCACGCGAGCACTCTGGAGCAGCAGGGGGCAGCCGTCCATAGTCACCAGAGGCCGTCGACGAACCATTGACCCCAGCCGCCTCACGCTGCTGCCGCACTCAGCTCCAGACGAACTCGCTGAGCAGCAGGCCGGTGAGGATGTAGGCGCTCAGGACCAGGCACATGGCCAGGCCCCCGAGCAGGAACTGGCGCTCGTCCGCGGTGCGGGGCCGGTCACGGCCGATCAGCGGGGCAGGAGCAGCCGGCGACGTCGTCGGCTCGGGCGCGGGCGGCGGGTCGACGGGACCTGCCTGCTGCGGCACGCGAACGACACGGGTGGCGTCCTGGACGGTCATGGGTGCTCCTCTGCGACGGCGGCGGGACCCACGAGCGGGTCCGCTCGTCAGGCTGCTCGCTGTCGCCGGCCCCTCCCAGAGTCGAAGGTCCCTGAGCCGATGGGTCTTCGGTCCGCGCAGCGGCGCAGGGGAGGAGCACCCGGAGCTGACCGGCCTACGCGGCGGCGGAGTCCTCGCTGGCCCACCGGGCCTGAGCCGCGATGACGTCGGACTGGACGCCACGACCGAACTCGCCGGCGACGGCGAGCGCGAGCTGCTGCTCGTCCTGGCGGGCCCGGCGGCGGGCGGCCTGCCGCTCGAGCAGGTGCTGGACGGCGCGCTTGGGGGCGGTCGTGGGAAGGGCGCGGGTGGTCACGAGGACTCCTGGTGCAGTGCAGTACTGGTCATCTGGACACCTCGTACAACGCCGGTGCCGGCGAGCGCGCTGCCGCGTTCCGGGGAGACGTTCGTCCATGACCGCGGTCACGGCGGAGGAGGCGACCCCTCGCCTGCGGGCCCTTCGGCCCTTCCCGCGTCGCCGTCCCCGGTCGACGGTGGTGCCGTGGCGAGCGTCGAGCTGTACTGGCTGCCGCTGGGGGCAGGTCCCGGCGCGCAGTGCGTGCGCTGGAACGGCCGGGTCTTCGAGGCTCTGGCAGCGCGCGCGCAGCACCGGGAGGCGTGCGCGCTCTACCACTCGGCACTGCAGGTGCAGCGCGGCGCCGACCGGTGGTCGATCGAGATGGCGCCGGTCTGGAGCACCGCGCCCCGCGACCGCGGCGCGGTCTGCGAGGGCCCGGTCGGACTGCCGGTGCTGGGCCGGTCGCGCTGGTTCCGGTACGAGGTGCGACGGTGGCGCGCGGGCGTCATCCCCGACCTGGACAGCGCGGTGCTCAGCCCGCAGGTCCTCAGCGCCGACGACGACCGGGCGCAGCGGGTGCTCGACCTCGTCCCGGACGTCCCGACCGCGACGTGGGGACGCGACGAGCTCGGCACCGGCGACATGTGGAACTCGAACTCGCTGGTGTCGTGGCTGCTCGTGCGCAGCGGCCACGACCTGAGCCGGATCGCCTTCCCGCCGCACGGGCGTGCCCCGGGGTGGTCGGCGGGGCTGGTCGTCGCGGCGAGGCAGGGAGCGGGGCTGCCGGCCTAGCGGCCGTCGAGCGCGGCCGTCCCGCGCTCGACCAGCTCGGGGACCAGCCCGCCGATCCGCTCGAAGCCGTCGCCGACCGTCAGCCCCTGCTGCGCGCGGACGTGGATGCCCTCGAAGATCGCCGCGACCTTGTAGAAGGCGAAGCCGACGTACCAGGGCAGGTCGGCGACGTCGCGCCCCGTCGAGCGGCGGTAGGCCTCGACGAGGTGCTGCCCGTCCGGGAAGCCGGCGACGTCGCCGGGGACCGCGGCGACCGGGCTGTCCAGGCCGCGGAACCCGTCCCACCACACGACGGTCGAGGCGAGGTCGGCGAGCGGGTCGCCCTGGGTGGCCATCTCCCAGTCCAGCACCGCGACGATGCGCAGGTCGGGGTCGACGACGACGTTGTCCAGCCGGTAGTCGCCGTGGACGAGCGCCGACGGCTGCTCGTCCGGCCGGCTCGCCGTCAGGCGCTCGCCGAGCCGCTCGAGCCCGGTGACGTCGCGCGTCCCGGACGCCTGCACCTGCCGCGCCCAGCGGTCCAGCTGGCGGGTCAGGTAGCTGTGCGGACGGCCGAGGTCCGCCAGCCCGACTGCCACGGGGTCCACCGCGTGCAGGCGGGCCAGGACGTCGACGAGCTCGTCGGCGAGCCCCGACGCCTGCGCCACGGACAGCTGCTCGAGGTCGGCCCGGTCGCGCAGGACGACGCCGTCGGCGAACTCCATGACGTAGAACGGCGCCCCCAGCACCTCCTCGCCGGCGAGCAGCAGCGGCTGCGGCACGGGCACGTCCGTCGGCGTCAGCGCCGCGAGCAGGCGGTGCTCGCGCGCCATGTCGTGGGCGGTGGCCAGCACGTGCCCGAGGGGTGGCCGGCGCAGGACCCAGCGCGAGACGCCGTCGGACAGGACGTAGGTGAGGTTCGACCTCCCACCGGCGACCAGCTCGGCCGACAGCGGGCCCTGGAGCAGGCCGGGCATCTGCGCGCGCAGGTAGCGGTCCAGGGTCGGCAACGACAGCCCGGGCTGCTCCGTCACGGGCTCGTGCCCTGCCCACCCAGCTCGCGGAAGTAGTACAGGAGCTGCTCCTCGCTGCCCGGCTCGGAGTTCCGGTAGCCGTGCCGCTCGTAGAAGCGGCGTGCGTCGCCGTCGTCGCCGTCGACGTTGATCTCGAGCAGCTCGCCGCCGCGCGCCCGGACCTCCGCCTCTGCGGCCTGCAGCAGGGCCGTCCCCTGGCCGCGGCCGCGCAGGCCGGGCACGACGTAGAGCTCGTCGAGCAGGCCGACCGGGCCGTCGTACCAGACGTTCGGGCGAACGGTCACGAGCGCGAGGCCGGTCGCCGGATCGCCTGCCAGCAGGGCGAAGACGGACGGCCCGGCGAGCAGCCGCTCGAGCCGCCCGGTCAGCACGGCGGCGCCCGGGGAGGGCGTGGCGTACTCGGAGTTGAAGTCGTGCAGCAGGCCGGCCACCACGGTGGCCTCCTGCGCCGCGGCACGTCGGACCGTCGTCATCGGGCACCTCCTCGACCGTGCGCAGCGTGCCACGGGGCGACGCGCGACGGGCAGAGGCCCTGCTGCCAAGCGCTGTCGGAGTGGGCGGCTGCAGGAGGTGCTGGTGACAGCTCGAGGACGACCACGGCGGTCTCGCCGGGGCGGCGTGCGGCGTAGGCGTCCAGGTCCCGGTCGACCTCGGACCAGCGGGCCCACAGACGGTCGCGCTCGGCACCCTGCGCGCGCCGGCCGCGTACGGGCCGGGCGCCGTCCTTCGTCTGGGCGAGCGCCTCGGGGTGGGCCTGCAGGTTCAGCCAGCCGCTGCGCCGTCCCGTGGTCGTGAGCCACAGCGCGCCCCAGCCGCCGGCCTTCGGCCGCCACAACCCGACCCGGCCGCGGGTCACGCGCACGACGGCCCGGTGCACGTGCCAGAACGTCACGACGAACCAGCGCGGGGGCAGTCGGCCGCGTCGTCTGCTCGCCGCTTCCGGGACGGGCTGTCGACCGGTGTCCGCTGGTCGGTCCGTCATGCCGGCCTCCTCGGTGCTCCACCGGAGTGCCTCCAGACTGCTCTCGACCGGACGTGCGCGCCAGGCCCTGCCGGAACCCGGTCCTCTACGTGTCGGCGACCACCAGGTAGCGCTCGTCATCGACGGCCCGCCCCCACAGCACGGGATCGGTCAGGTGGCGGACCGCGAGGCTGCTGACCCTGGGGCGCACCAGGTCAGCAACCGCATCGGCGGGGAGTCCCGCTCCCGTGCCCCACAGGCCCTCCACGAGGACCAGCCTCCCTGCTGGGGTCAGCAGGGTGAGCCACCGGTCCAGCGCAGCGGACGGCTCCGGCAGCGCCCACAGGACATGGCGTGCGAGCACGACGTCGAAGCCTGGTGCGACCGGCGGATCAGAGGCGTCACCGAGCAGGAAGTCCACAGAGACGTCGTGCCGGACGGCCTTGGCCTGGGCACGTTCGACCATGCGCGGGGACAGGTCGACACCGGTCACGCTGCAACCGCGCTCAGCGAGCAGCACTGAGAGGGTGCCGGTGCCGCAGCCCACGTCGAGCACCGACGCTCCCGCCGGGATCTCCTGCTCGAGCAGGCTCAGCCAGGCCGCCCGTACGCGGGGCTGCAGCAGACCGTGGTCCGGCGCATCGTCGAACGTGTCGGCTTCGGCGTCCCAGGCGTCAGCGGCGTCGGCAGTCATCGCCCGCGACCGTAGCGTTCACCGCGGGCAGGAGACCGGCTCGCGTCTGGTCTGCTGCAGTCTTGACGAGCGGACGCAAGGCGAGGAAGTCACTTCTCCACAGCCTGCTTTCGCCACCCGGTTCTGTCGTAGGTCGCGCCTAGGTTGCTCGTCATGGCAGTCGGTCAGGGGGTCTTCAGCGAGGCGGTGGACGACGCTGCCCTGGCGGTGCTGGAGGTTCGGCTGCAGGTGCAGGAGGCCGGTCGTGGCGCGCAGCACGTCGGGCAGCTGCGGACGGTGCTGGAGATGCACGCCCTCTACGCGCCGCGGGGTCTGGGGTTGTCGACGGTGCCGCACGCCGCGCTGTCGCTGGGCTGCTCGGAGCACCGCGCCAGCCGTCCTGCTCACCGACGGCCTGGGCCTGGCTGAGCTGCCCGGCGCTCTGGAGGCGGTCGAGTGCGGACTGCTGACCGTCGAGCAGGCCACGACGGTGGTGAAGCAGCTGTCGGTCCTGCCGCTGACCGGCGCGGGTCGCGGTGTGGCGGAGGTTGCAGGAGCGGCTGATCGCCGAGGCCGACGCCGGCAGCGTGCTGCCGCCGGCGCGGTTGGCCGAGCTGCTGCGCCGCTGGGTGATCGCGGCCGACCCCGACGATGCGGTCGCCCGCCGGCGCAAGGCCGAGAAGGGCCGCACGGTGGACTACCGGCTGCGCCCGGACGGGCTGGGCGACCTGTTCGGCAGCGGCTTCCGCGCGCCGGACCTGCACGCGATCCTGTCCCGGATCGCCGCCCGCTCCGCCCCCTGGGGCGCCGGGGACGACCGGACCGCCGAGCAGCGCCGGTTCGACGCCTTCCGCGACCTGCTCCTGGGCCGCGACAGCCTCCCGCTGGACGGACCCGACACGGCCGTCAGCTGCCGAGAAGGTCACCAGCCGCCGCCGAGGGGTGCGTCGGCCTGCGGCTGCCTGCCCGGGCAGCCGGTGCCGTGCGGCGCCGCCCTGAACGTCCACATCCCGCACGGCGGCGCGCTCGGCCTGACCGACGAACCGGCCGAGCTGGCCGGGCACGGCCCGCTGGAGCCGGACCTGCTCGCCGAGCTGCTCCTCAGCGCCCCGCGGCTGCGGCCGGTGTGGGTCGACGACCACGGCACCCCCGTCGCGGTCGGCGACCGGGTCGTCGTGCCCCGCCGCGGCGACCCCGGCTCGGTACGAGAAGCGCTGCTGCGCCTGGCCGCGATGCCACCGCCACCACCGCAACCCCGCCACCCGCACGACCACCCGCCGGGCCCGGCCGGGGCCACCGGGCTCCCGCCCGACCACGCCCTACCGGACCGGCCACGCGGATCCGGTCCCGCCATCCACGTCCCGCGCCGGGCTGGCGTGCCCACCCGGCCGGCACCCCCGGCGCCTACCGGCCGCCGCGGTGGCTGCGCCGGCTGATCAACGCGCGGGCGCCGCGGTGCGAGTGGCCCGGCTGCGGCGCCCGCGCCGTCCGGTGCGACGCCGAGCACGACCGGGCCTGGCCGGACGGGCCGACCTGCGCCTGCAACCTCGGTCCCTGCTGCCGCCGGCACCACCAGGTCAAGCAGCACGGCTGGACCAAGACCCGCACCCCCACCGGGGTCCGCTGGACCGCCCGAACCGGCCGCAGCTGGCTCAGCCCCACCCAGCACGACCCGCCCGCCGCGCCCGTTCGGCCACTCCCGCCGGTCCTGACCTCCAGCCCGCTCATCGAGCTCAGCCCCCGCCAGCTCGAGGACGAGCTCGCCGCCCTCGATCTCCTCCCGCACGACGACTGGAGCACCCACCTGACGCCCGTCGACCTCGAACCCGGCGACACCGACCGGCTCGGGCAGCGCCTCCGCAGTCACGACACCGCTTGGACCCTCGACCTCGCCGACCCCTACCGGTGGCTCGACCCGGAGCTCGTCGACGCGTGATGAGCGCGCGCAGCGTCCTGCTTCGCTCACTCGGGCCGTGGTTGTTCCGCAGGAGCGCGGGTCCGGGGGCCGGGCGAGCGCTCGCGGGCCCGGGCCCGGGCGCCTAGCCTGGCGCCTGGCCCTCCGAGCGACGGAGGCCAGAGCGAGCAGACGGCAGCCGAGGGGTGCGTCCCTCCCTTCCGGCGGCGTGGCTGCTCACGCTCGGCGCGCTCCTGACCGGCTGTGCGGGCGGGGCCCCGGAGGCGCCGGCAGCCCAGCCCCGGACCACGTCGAGTCCGACGCCTGATCCGACATCCGATCCGACGCCGGAGCCGCTCGACCCGCGCTCCCCGGAGGCGCTGGGTGCCGAGCTCGACTTCGCCAGCGTCGCCACCACCACGCCGGCCCAGGCCACGGCCGTCGCTGCGTACGAGGACTTCATCCGCAGCTTCGCCGTCGCGCAGGCGCTGCCGGACGCGGCATACCCGCCGCTGCTCGAGGCGATGGGCCCCGACCTGACGGTCCAGACGTGGGACGTGCCCGACGCCGCCCACACCGGCGGCCTGTCCGAGGGCCCCGACGGATGGGAGCAGCGCGTCGTCGGGTTCCTCGAGGAGCAGCTGCTGTGACGCGCTACGCGCTGTGCGTCTCGCTGCTGCGGAAGTCGGTGTACTGGTAGGGGTTGTCGAGGATCTTGGTCTCGGGGATGTCGGGGTTCATGCCCTTCTCCCACTCCTCCGGGCCGAGCGTGCTCTGCAGGTGCTCGACGGTCGCTCCGACGAGCTCGCGGGCGCGCTGGAGGTCGACGTCGACGAGCTTGTGCGCGGACTTCACGACCTTGCCGTTGACCAGGACGGTGTGCACGTCGCCGCGCTGGGCCTGGAAGACCACGTGGCCGTACGGGTTGAGCAGCGGGAACATGACCGGGGAGTCGTCGTTCTTGATGAGCACGACGTCGGCCTTCTTGCCGACCTCGAGGCTGCCGACGAGGTGGTCGAGACCGAGCGCCTTGGCGCCGCCGCGCGTGCCCCACTCGACGACCTGGTCGGCGCGCAGGTGGCAGTTGGTGCAGGTGTCGCCCTTGGCGTGCGCCTCCAGGTGCTCGCGCGAGCGGTCGGCCCCGATCGTGCTCCGCATCGCGCTGAACAGGTCGCCGCTCCACCAGACGCTGGTGTCCATCGACAGCGCCACCGGGATGTCGTAGGTGCGCAGCGTCCAGGTGGGCGGGTAGCCCTGCCCGCAGCTCTGCTCGCTCTCGGTCGACACCGACACGGTGCCGCCGGTCGCGGCGATCCGCTGGTAGGAGTCGGCGCTGAGCGTCGCGGCGTGCACGTAGACCGTGTCGCTGCGGGCGAAGCCGTTGTCGTGCATGAGCTGGATGCCGCTGTCGCTGGTCGCGCCCCACACGCCGGCATGCGTGGTGACCGGCACGTCGAGCTCGCGCGCCACCTCGAAGGCCGCCCGCTCGGGGAACTCCGGGTCGCCCGTCACGTCGAAGGCCATCTGGAAGCCGAGCATGTCGTTGCTGCGGTCGATGCGCCGCTCGACGAAGTCGCGGAACCCCGGCGCCGTCGCCCACTCCCACGGGCCGGCCTGGATGTTGCCGTACGCCAGGACGAAGCGGCCCGGCACCGACTGCAGCGCGTCGACGGCCGCGTCGGCGTGCTGGGTCGTCTGCAGGCCGTGCGACCAGTCGACCGTCGTCGTGACGCCGGCGTCGATCGACTCGATCGCCGACAGCAGGTTGCCGGCGTGCACGTCCTCCGGACGGAACACCTTGCCGTGGGTGAGGTAGTACCAGACGAAGTACTGGGTCAGGGTCCAGTCGGCGCCGTAGCCGCGCATGGCGGTCTGCCACATGTGCCGGTGGGTGTCGATCATGCCCGGCATGACGATGCCGCCGGTGGCGTCGACCTCGATCGTGCCCTCGGGCACCTCGAGCCGAGGACCCACGGCGGCGATCCGCTCGCCGACGACCAGGACGTCCGCGTCGCGCAGCACCGTCCTGCGGTCGTCCATCGTCAGGACCGTTCCGCCCCGCAGGACGACGGGCCGCCCCGCCTGCTCCTGCACGCGCTGCTCGCTGCTCACCGAGACCTCCTGCGTAGTCACGGACGGTTGTCCGCTTGACGGTCACCTGTCGGCCGTCGCCACAATGGGTCGACCCGGGGGACGTGTCAAGCGTCACGCAGGAGGGCCGTCCTCGCACCTCCGCGCGACTACAGTCCGCCCCGGGCAGAGAGCGGAGGCCGGCGTGGCGCGCAGTGAGACGGGTCCGGACTTCATCGAGGCGCTGGCGCGCGGGCTCGACGTGCTGAAGGCGTTCCGCGCCGCTCGCCCGGCGATGAGCCTGGCCGACGTCGCCACCGCAGTGGAGCTGCCGCGCCCGACCGCCCGGCGCATCCTCATCACCCTCGAGCAGCTCGGCTACGTGCGCAGCGGTCCGGGCGGCTTCCGCCTCGCGCCCCGGGTGCTGGAGCTCGGGATGTCCTACGTGGAGTCGCTGGGGCTGTGGGACGTCGCCCGGCCGCACATGGAGGCCCTCGTCGCCAGGACGGGGGAGTCGACGTCGATCGCCCAGCTCGACGGCAGCGACATCGTCTACGTGTCGCGCGTGGCGGTCCCGAAGATCATCACGTTGTCCGTGAGCGTGGGGACGAGGTTCCCGGCCCTGCAGACCTCCCTCGGGAAGGTGCTGCTCGCCGCGCTGACCGACGACGAGGTCGACGCGGCGCTGGCCGAGCCGAGCCGGTCGGGCGTGCACCCCCGCTGGACGCCGACCCCGCAGGAGCGCGCCGCGGAGCTGCGCCGGGTGCGGGCCCAGGGCTGGGCGCTGACCGACGAGCAGCTCGCCCCCGGGATCCGCTCGGTCGCCGTGCCGCTGCGTGACGGCACCGGCACGGTGGTCGCCGCCATGAACGTCACCGTCCACGCACTGGAGACCTCGGTCGAGGTGCTGCTGGAGCAGCACCTGCCGCTGCTGCTCTCGGCCGCCGGCGCGGTGAGCGCGGACTTCGCCCTGCGCACCTCCATCCCGCACACCGAGGTCGCCGCGGAGCAGCCGCTCAGGGCTTGACAGCCGTCGCGCACCGCGCTCAGAGTGTCCACCGGACAGGTGTCCGCCTGACGGACGACGAGGAGCTGACGGCCGGTGGAGCAGCAGCGCAGCAACGATGGCCAGTCGGCGGGCGGCCCCCTGGCCGGCCTGCTGGTCGCGGACTTCTCGAGGGTGCTGGCCGGGCCGTACGCCTCGATGCTCCTCGCCGACATGGGTGCCGAGGTGGTCAAGGTCGAGGGGCCGAGCGGCGACGAGACGCGCACCTGGGTCCCGCCGGTGCGCGACGGCGTCTCCACCTACTACCTGGGCATCAACCGCAACAAGCGGTCGGTCGTGCTCGACCTCAAGGACCCCGACGACGCCGCGGCGGCGCAGGAGCTCGCCGCGCGCGCCGACGTCGTGCTGGAGAACTTCAAGCCCGGCGGCCTCGCCCGCTTCGGGCTGGACTACGACAGCGTCGCGGCGACCAACCCCGGCGTCGTCTACGCCTCGATCAGCGGCTTCGGCCCGGGGCAGGGAGCGGCGCTGCCGGGCTACGACCTCATCGTGCAGGCGCTCGCCGGCCTGATGAGCCTGACAGGTGACGCGGACGGGACCCCCTACCGGGCAGGCATCTCGGTCTTCGACGTCATGACCGGACTGCACGCCACGATCGGCGTGCTGGCCGCGCTGCAGCACCGCACGCAGACCGGCGAGGGGCAGCACGTCGAGGTCAACCTGATGTCGTCGGCGCTGTCCGGCCTGGTCAACCACTCGAGCGCGGTCGTCGCGGCCGGCGTGACGCCGATGCGGATGGGCAACTCGCACCCCAGCCTGTTCCCCTACGACGCGCTGCCCGCCTCCGACGGGGACCTCATCGTCACCGCCGGCAACGACGGGCAGTTCCGCAAGCTGTGCGAGGTGCTCGGCCTGCCCGAGCTCGTCGAGGACCCGCGCTTCCTGCACAACCAGGACCGCACCGCGAACCGCGAGCAGCTCCGCCCGCTGCTCGTCGAGCGGCTGGCCACGCGCACCAAGATGGAGTGGTTCCGCGACCTCATCGGTGCCGGCGTCCCGGCCGGCGCCATCAACACCGTCAACGAGGGCGTGGCCTTCGCCGACGAGCTGGGCCTCGACCCGGTGGTCGAGGTCGGGGAGGGCGAGGCTGCCGTCCCGTCGATCCGCAACCCCATCACCTTCTCCTCGACGCCGGTCGACTACCGGCTGCCGCCACCCGCGCTCGACGAGCACGGCGGGGAGATCCGGGCCTGGCTCGCGGGTCCGCGCGACGCGAAGGAGCAGACGCCGTGACCGACGGCTCGTACCCGACCGGACTCGGCACCTCCGACGCCGACAGCATCCGGCTCATGGGGATGGACCTCGCCGGAGGACCTCATGGGCAAGGTGGGCTTCGGCGAGCTCGCCTTCTGGCTCGTCGCCCAGCGCCGGCCGAGCGCGGGCGAGGTGCGGCTGTTCGAGTCGGTGCTCGTCGCGCTCGCCGACCACGGCTTCACGCCGACCGCCATCGCCGCGCGGCTGACCTACCTCAGTGCGCCGGACTCCCTGCAGGGCGCGCTGGCCGCCGGCCTGCTCGGTGGCGGCTCCCGCTTCCTCGGCGTGACCGAGGACAGCGGCCGCTTCCTCGCCGACGCCCTCGCCGCGCACGACGGCGACCTGCCCGACGGACGACGCCGGCTGGGACGCGCTCGCGCTGCAGGTCGTGAGGCAGACCCGTGAGGCGAAGCGCTTCGTCCCGGGCCTCGGGCACCCGGTGCACAAGGTCCGCGACCCGCGCACCCCCGTGCTGCATCCGGATCGCCGAGGAGGAGGGGCTGCGCGGCGCCCACCTGCGGCTCTACGAGGCGATCGGCCGCGTGCACCCGCAGGTGCTCGGCCGCACGCTGCCCCTGAACGGCGCCGGCGTCTGCGGCGCGGCCCTGGCCGACCTCGGTCTGCCGGTCGACCTGCTTCGCGGCTTCGCGCTGCTGGCCCGCGCGGCCGGTCTGCTCGGTCAGCTGGCGGAGGAGCGCCGCCGCCCGATCGCGATGGACATGTACATGAGCATCGACCGCGGGGCGTCCTACGTCCCGGACGAGGAGTAGAGCCATGGCGACGCTGGCGGCGGTCATCGCCTCGACCCACCACCCCTTCTACTACAAGGCCAGCACCGCCCCGCCCGAACAGGCGCCGCCCTTCGCCGCCGAGTGGGTGCGCAAGATCGAGGCGTTCCGCGAGACGCTGACGCGGGCCGAGCCCGACGTGCTGCTCATGGTCGGCTCCGACCACTTCCACCAGCTGTGGCTGGACAACATGCCGCAGTTCCTCGTCGGCCACGCCGAGCAGTACGACGCCAACTGGTACAACGAGGAGCGCGAGTTCGGCCTGCCGCGCATGCACATGACGGGCGACCGCGACCTGTCGGGGCACGTCCTGCGCGAAGGGCTCGACGCCGGCTTCGACCTCGCCTTCAGCAACGAGCTGCGCATCGACCACAGCGTGACCTGCCCGATCATCACGCTGCGTCCGCAGAACGACCTGCCGATCGTGCCGATCTACACCAACATCTTCGCGCCGCCGCTGCCGCAGCCGAAGCGGTTCGTCCAGCTCGGCCAGACGATCCGCGAGCTCGTCGAGTCCTGGCCGAGCGACAAGCGCGTCGCCGTCATCGGCACCGGTCACCTGTCGCTCGAGCTCGGCGGTCCGCGCCAGTTCGGACCGACCGGGCCGGACCCGGAGTTCGACCGCAGGGCGGTGGAGTGGATCGCGAACGGCGACCTCGAGGGGTGCCTGTCCGAGGTGACGCTGGACAGCCTCCACGCGCCGGGCAACGCCACGCACGGCTTCATGGACTTCATGCTCATGATGGGCGTGGCGGGCGAGGGCCAGAAGGCCGACTACGTCGACACCGTCGACCTGTTCCACACGATGGAGGCGTACTTCACCTGGTACCCGGACGGAGCGCCGGCATGAGCAAGTACCTGCTCGACAAGTTCCTGTTCACGATCGACCGCGACCCCGAGCTGGTCGAGCGCTACCGCGAGGACCCGCGCGGCACGGTCACCTGGTGGGAGGCGGAGCGGGCCAACGTCCTCCTCAGCGCGACGACGCAGGAGTCCTCGACCTGGCTGCGCTTCGACGACGTCGAGCGCGAGGCGCTGGCGACGCACGACTACCCGAAGCTGTTCGAGCTCGGCGCGCACCCGTTCCTCACGCTGACGCTGTTCATCGCGATGTTCGAGCGCGACTACGAGGAGCCGCTCGGCTTCCAGCTCGAGTACGCCCGTCGGCTCGCGCACTTCACCCTGCCGTACGCCGACATCAGCACGTGACCGCCCGCGCTCGCCGTCCTCGCTCGCCCACGGCGGCACCGCCGGTGGGTCCAGGAGCGCCCCACGCCGGAGGCCGGTCCCGGGACAGGTGCCTGGTCGAGGTGCACGCCGCACCGATCACGCCGCTCGACGTGCTGTGCGCCAGCGGCACCTCCTACTTCGGGGCGCCCGCGCTGCCGTACGTCCCCGGAGTCGCAGGGGGTCGGCGTGGTCGCGGGCGGTTCCGCGCTCGCGACCGGAACGCCCGTCTGGTTCGCCACCAGCGCCGGGATGGCGCCGGGCGACGGCAGTCTGGCCACGGTCGTCGCGGCGGCGGAGGGCGACGTCGTGGCGATCGAGCCCGACGTGACTGCGACGCGGTCGCCGCTCTGGGTCTGTCCGCGGTCGCGGCCTGGATGGCGCTGACCTGGCGCGGCGAGCTGACCGCGGGCGAGCAGGTCGTCGTCCTGGGAGCCGGTGGCGTCGTCGGGCCAGACCGCCGTCCAGGTCGCGCGGCTGCTGGGCGCGCGGCGGGTGGTGGCCGGCTGCCGGTCCGACGCGGCCGCCGACCGGGCCACCAGGTCCGGTGCCGACGAGGTCGTCCGGTTGGACACCGACGACGTCGACGAGCTGGCCCGCCGCTTCACTGCCGCGTGTGACGGGCCGGTCGACCTGGTGCTCGACCCGCTGTTCGGCGCTCCCGCGGCGGCGGCCCTGCGCGTGCTCGGCACCGGTGGCCGGCTGGTGAACCTCGGCGGATCTGCCGGTCCCACAGCGGTCTTCGACAGCGCGACGCTGCGCAGCCGCTCGCTGCGGGTGCTCGGCTACACCAACAACGAGCTGACTGCCGACCAGCGACGAGAGGCGCTCACCGCGCTGCTCGGGCACGCTGCGCGCGGCGCGCTGAGCGTCGACCACGAGGTCGTCCCGCTCGACCGGGTCGCGCAGGCGTGGGACGCCCAGCAGTCGGGCCGCGCCGGCGTCCGGCTCGTCGTCGACCTGATCTGACCCGAGCCCGAACCGAGAGGTGAGCCCCGTGACCGGTCTGCCGCTGTTCCCGACCACGCTGGTCGGCAGCTACCCCCAGCCCGAGTGGCTGATCGACCGGGCCAAGCTGGCCGGCCGGTTCCCGCCGCGGGTCCGGGCCCGAGAGCTGTGGCGGCCCGCGCCCGAGCACCTCGCCGAGGCGCAGGACGACGCGACGCTGCTGGCGGTGCGGGCGCAGGAGCGGGCCGGCCTCGACGTCGTCACCGACGGCGAGATGCGCCGCGAGAGCTACTCCAACCACTTCGCCACCGCCCTCGAGGGCGTCGACGTCGACCACCCCGGCGAGGCGCTGGACCGCAGCGGCCACCCGAACCCGGTCCCGCGCGTCACCGGCACCATCCGACGGCCGCACCCGGTGCAGGTCGCCGACGTCCGGTTCCTGCGCGCGGCGACCGACCGCACGATCAAGGTCACCGTGCCCGGTCCGTTCACGATGTCCCAGCAGGCGCAGGACGACTTCTACGGCTCCGGGCAGGCGCTGGCCCTGGCGTACGCCGAGGTCGTGAACGCGGAGGTGCGCGACCTGTTCGCGGCCGGCGCCGACGTCGTGCAGATCGACGAGCCCTACCTGCAGGCGCGGCCCGACGCGGCTCGGGAGTACGGGCTCGAGGCGCTCAACCGCGCGCTGGACGGCGTGCAGGGGACGACCGTCGTGCACCTGTGCTTCGGCTACGCCGCGATCATCCACGAGCGGCCGTCGGGCTACTCGTTCCTGCCCGAGCTCGCCGACAGCCCGGTGCAGCAGATCTCGATCGAGACGGCGCAGTCCGAGCTCGACACCAGCGTGCTGAGATCCCTCGCCGACAAGACGATCCTGCTGGGCGTGCTCGACCTGTCGACGCCGGAGGTCGAGTCGGCCTCCACCGTCGTGGCGCGCGTGCGCCGGGCGCTGCCGCACGTCGACGCCGAGCGGGTCGTGCTCGCACCCGACTGCGGCATGAAGTACCTGCCGCGGGCCTCCGCCGACGGCAAGATGCGCGCGATGGCGCAGGCTGCGGCCGAGCTGCGGGCAGGCTGACGACTCAGCGGCCGGTGCGCCCGAGGTGGCCTGATCGACGATCGTCGAGTGTCGCACCGGTCTCACACGGTCCGCCGTCCCAGACGAGGCAGGCCGTCCTCCAGCACGCGGGCGCTCGCGGCGGGCACGTGCGGGCGCGGTCCTGACGGCAGCAGGTGCAGGACGGGCCGTCCCGGCCGAGGACCACCACCTCGGCGAACTCGGCCGTCCGGGTGTGGGCGGCGTAGGCGCGGGTCACGCCGGGGGTGGCGCGGTCCCTGTCAGCGTCGGGCGAGCAGCAGGGCGTCGACGGCGACCCGGTCGTCCACCGGGCGCTCCACCTGCCCGGCCCGCTCGACGACCAGCCCTGCCGCGACCGACCGCAGCACCTCGACGTCGTAGAGCAGTCCCACGTCCTGGGGGCCGCCCGTACCGCGCGCCAGGTTGTCCCGGTCGTGCCCCAGGACCAGCAGCCGTCCCCCGGGCGCGACGGCCCGGGCGCAGCGCTGCAGCACGTCGACCAGCGGCGCGTGCGGCAGGTGGAGGTAGAGCACGAGCACCAGGTCGTACTGCTCGGTGCGCAGGTCGGCCGCGGTCGCGTCCGCCACCTGCCAGTGCACCTCGAGGCCGCGCTGCTCGGCCCGCTCGCGCCCGCGTGCCAGCCCGGCGGCGGAGAAGTCCAGTGCCGTGACCTGCCACCCGAGCGCGGCCAGCCACAGCGCCATCCGGCCCTCACCCGCGGCGACGTCCAGCGCCCTCCCCGGCGGCAGGTCCCGCAGCAGCTCGGCCGCCAGGACGTTGGGCGCGTCCGACCACTGCGGCGCGGCGGCGTACCGCGCGTCCCACTCCTCGGCGTCCACGTCCGACCTCCGGCTCGACGACCTCCCGATCCTGCACCCCGCGACGACAGGACGGTCAGCGGGGCGGTTGACCGGGTCCGAGCAATGTCCGTACATTCACCGGGTGTCCGGACCTCCTGCGCGTCGCGTCGAGCGCTCCGCCGGCAGCCCGCTGTGGCAGCAGGTCCTGTCGGACCTGCGGCAGCGGCTGGCCGACGGCGAGTTCACCGACGCCTTCCCCGGGGAGCTGGCCCTCGTCGAGGAGTACCGCGTCAGCCGGCACACCGTCCGCGAGGCGCTGCGGCAGCTGCGCGCCGAGGGGACGGTCGTCGCCGGACGCGGTCGCAAGCCCCGCCTGGCGCCGGCCGAGGTCGAGCAGCCGCTGGGAGCCCTGACCAGCCTGTTCGACGCGGTCGAGTCGCGCGGGCTCGCGCAGCGCAGCGTCGTGCGGCGCCTGGAGGTCCTGGCCGACGGGGTCGTCGCCACGCGGCTCGGGCTCGAGGAGTCGGCCCCGCTGGTGCACCTCGAGCGGCTGCGGCTCGCCGGCGAGGAGCCGCTCGCCCTCGACCGCACCTGGCTGCCGGCCGACCTGGCGCTGCCCCTGCTGGACGCCGACCTCACCCGCACCGCGCTGTACGAGGAGCTGGCCGCGCGCTGCGGCGTGCGGCTGACCGGCGGGCGGGAGCAGGTCCGCGCCGTGCTGGCGACGCGGGGCGAGCGGGTGCTGCTCGGGCTGCCGGCGACCGCGGCCCTGCTGCTGGTCGAGCGGACCGGCTACGTGCGCGACCGGCCGGTCGAGCTCAGGCAGACCCTCGTGCGCGGTGACCGCTACGCGGTGACCGCCGAGTCCGGCAGCCGCGGCCACGCGCTGTCGGAGCGGCCCGGCCGGGTGCGCCCGTGACGCTGCTCGCCGTCGGCCTCGGCCTGCTCATCGGCCTGGTGGTGGGCGCGCTCGGCGGCGGCGGGTCGGTCCTCACGGTCCCGGCGCTGGTCTTCGCCCTCGGCCTGACGGCGCAGGCCGCGACGACGGCCAGCCTCGTCATCGTCGGCATCACCTCGGGCGTCGCCTCGGTGGCGCACGCGCGCAGCGGCGGCACGCGCTGGCGCGAGGGGGGCCTGCTGGCCGCGGTGGGCGTGCCGGCCTCGCTGGTCGGCACCTGGCTCAACCAGCTGGTCGACGAGGACGTCCTGCTCCTCTGCTTCTCGGCGATCATGCTCGTGGCGGCAGCGGGCATGCTGCTGCGCCGCGCGCCGGAGGTCGCGGCCGGGGAGGGGGACGTCATCCCCGACGGCGACGCCGGCCGGCGCTGGCTGCGCCTCGCGCTGGCCGGCAGCGGCATCGGCTTCCTCACCGGCTTCCTCGGCGTAGGAGGCGGTTTCATCATCGTGCCCGCCCTGGTGCTCGCGCTGCACTTCCCCATCGCCGTCGCGGTCGGCACGTCGCTCATGGTCATCGCGCTCAACGCCGCCGTGGCGCTGCTCGCCCGCGCGGGGACCGGCGGCTTCGCGTGGGACGTCATCGTCCCCTTCACCGCAGCCGCGGTGGCGGCGTCGTTCGTCGGCAAGAGGGCCGCCGACCGGCTGCCGGCGCACCGGCTCACCCAGGGCTTCGCCGTGCTGCTCGTGCTGGTGGCGGCGTACGTCGGCGTGCGGGCGGTGCTGGGCCTGGTCTAGACGCGGGCGTCGTCGGCGGTGAAGACGACCGGCGCGTCGAAGGCCGCCTTGCGCGACGCGCGGCGCAGCGCGGCGAGCACCGCCGGGCCGGCCAGCAGGGTCAGCGTCACCGTCGTCAGCGCGCGCCCCACGTCCCAGCCGAGCGAGGTCGCGAGGGTGAACAGCACGAAGGAGTGCAGGTTCTCCAGCGGCCCGGCGGCGGCGTCGAACGACAGCTGCGTGCGCGCGCCGAGGGTGAACGGCCAGAAGGTCAGGTTGAGCGCGAAGCCGTACAGCAGCGAGGCGACGGCGCCGTAGGCGGCCAGCAGCGCCAGCTCGGCGCGGCCGCGCGCGCGGGGCAGCAGCCCGGCACCCAGCCCGACCCACGCGGCGCCCAGCATCTGGAACGGCAGCCACGGACCCACGCCGCCCGTCAGCAGCGCCGAGGCGAACAGCGTCGTCGTGCCGAGCACGAAGCCGAAGCCGGGCCCGAACACCCGGCCCCCCAGCACGATCAGGAAGAACACGGTCTCGAGACCCGCGGTGCCGGCGCCGAGCGGGCGCAGCGCGGCCCCGAGCGCCGAGAGCACCCCGAGCAGCGCCAGCGCCTTGACGTCGAGCCCGCCCTCCGCCAGCTCGGCCACGACGACGCCGACGACCAGCGGCAGCAGCAGCGCGAAGACGAGCGGCGCGCTGGTGCTGTCGAGCGCAGCGCCCGGGCTGACGAGCAGCGGCCAGACGAAGGCGGCGACGCCGAGCACGGAGGCCAGCAGCAGTGCCAGCGCCGCGCGCGGGCGGACGGCCACCGGCCGGCTCACGACGCGGCTCCGCTGAGCGCGACGGCGACGTCCTCGACGGTGAGCCAGCGCTGCGGGCTCAGGATCTTCGCGACCTGCGGCGCGAAGGTCGGCGAGGCCAGGACGACGTCGCGGGTGGGGCCGTCCGAGACGACCTCGCCCTCGGCCAGCACGACGACCCGGTCGCAGGCCAGCGCGACGAACTCCACGTCGTGCGTGGACACGACGACCGCCCGGCCGTCGGCGGCGAGGTCGCGCAGGACCTGCGCGAGCCGCGCCTTGGCGTCGTAGTCCAGGCCCCGCGTGGGCTCGTCGAGCAGCAGGACCGACGGGCCGGCGACGAGCTGCACCGCCAGGACCAGCGCGAGGCGCTGCCCCTCGGACAGGTCGCGGGGGTGCGCGGTGCGGTCGACGTGCGGGAGCAGCCGCTCGAGCAGCGCGTCGGCCGTCCCCGGGCGCCGACCGGACTCGAGGTCGGCCTGCGCCAGCTCGAGCGCCACGGTCTCCAGGTAGAGCAGGTCGGCGGGCGTCTGCGGCACCAGCCCGACCAGCGCGCGGGCGGCCGGCGCGGACAGCGCGGCCGGGTCCTGCCCGGCGACCTCCACCGTCCCGGAGGTGCGTCGTCCGGAGCCCTGCAGCGCCCAGAGCAGCGAGGACTTGCCGGCCCCGTTGCGGCCCATGAGCGCGCACACCTGTCCGCCGCGCAGGTCGAGGTCGACCTCGCGCACCGCGACGACGGGCCCGTACGACACGACGACGCGGCGGCTGCGCAGGACGACGTCGGGCTCCCGCGGGGCGGGCGGGGCGGGCAGGACCTCGAGGTGGTCCAGGCGCTGGCGCAGGCCGCTCGCGCAGCGGCGGGCGTCGCGCACCGACAGCGGCAGCGGGTCCCAGCCGGCGAGCCGGCCGAGCTCGACCACGGGCGGGGCCAGGCCCCCGCCGGCCAGCACCGTCGCGGGGTCGCCGCTGATGACCGAGCCGTCACCGGGCAGCCAGACCAGCCGGTCGGCGTAGTGCAGCACGCGCTCCATCCGGTGCTCGGCCATCAGCACCGTGACGCCGAGGTCGTGCACCAGCCGCGTGATGGCGGCCAGGACGCCCTCGGCCGCCGTCGGGTCGAGCGCCGAGGTCGGCTCGTCCAGGACGAGCACCCGCGGGTGGCAGGTGAGGACCGCGCCGATGGCGGTGCGCTGCTGCTGGCCGCCGGACAGCTCGCGCAGCGCGCGGTGCCGCAGGTCGGCGAGGCCGAGCAGGTCGAGCACCTCCTCCACGCGCTTGCGCATCACCGCGGGCGGCAGCGCCAGCTGCTCCATGCCGTACGCCAGCTCCTCCTCGACGGTGTCGGTCACGAAGCCGGCCAGCGGGTCCTGGCCGACGACGCCGACGACGTCGGCGAGCTCGCGCGGCGGGCTGGTGCGGGTGTCCCGCCCGTCGACGGTCACCCGTCCCGACAGCAGCCCGCCGGTGAAGTGCGGGACGGTGCCGTTGACCGCGCCGAGCAGCGTGGACTTGCCGGCGCCGGTGCGTCCCACGACCAGCGTCAGCTCGCCCTCGGGGACCACCAGGTCGACGTCGCGCAGCGCCGGGCGCAGGGCGTCGGGGTAGGTCACCGAGACGTGCTCGAAGCGGATCACGCGGAGGCCTTCTCACGGACGGGGACGCGCTCCACGCTAGGGGGCAGCGGTGCGGTGGGGACGCGCGCGGGAGGCGGGGCGGCGAACGCCGGGACGACCCCGAGCAGCACGACGAGCAGCGGGACGACCGGCAGCGCCGGCCAGGCCAGCGGGTCGAGCGAGGGGTGCAGCAGCAGCGGCGAGGTGCGCGAGACGACGACCATGGCTGCGGCGCAGACGATCCCGGTCGCGGCGACCACCCGCTCGGGCGCCGCCCACGGGTCGGGGCGGTGGCTGGTGCGCCGCACGCGGCGTCCGCCGAGCTGCAGCCCGGCGGCGGCCAGGCCGGTGCCGCCGAGCAGCCCGACCGGCCCCATCCAGGCGGGCGCCGTGCCGTCCAGCAGGCCGTACGTCCCGAGGCACAGCCCCATCAGCCCGGTGAGGAGCAGCGCCGAGGTCGCCCGGCGCCGGCCGGCGGGCACGGCCGCCGAGCGGCCGTAGCCGCGGGCGTCCATGGAGGCGGCGAGCAGCAGGGAGCGCGACAGCGCGTCCTCGAGCACCGGCACCGCGATGGCCCGCACCGCGCGCAGCCCCTTGCCCTGGGCGCCGCGCAGCCGGCGGGCCCGGCGCACCCGCTGCACGCTCTCCACCAGCTGGGGGGCGACGGTGAGCGCGACGACCACGGCGACGCCGAGCTCGTACAGCGCGGCCGGCAGCGACCGCAGCGCGCGCTTGGGGTTGGCGAGCGTGTTGGCCGCGCCGACGCAGCACAGCAGCACGGCCAGGCGCAGGCCGTCGTAGAGCGCGGCGAGCAGGTCCTCCGCGGTGACCGGCCCGCCCAGCTCGATGCCGGCGGCGGCAGCCGGCAGGTCGACCTGCGGCAGCACCAGCAGCACGTGCCCGTCGTCGCCGGCGCCGAGCAGGGCGTTGAAGACGACCCGGATGCCGATGACCACCAGGCCGAGCACCAGGTAGGTGGAGAACGACCGTGCCCAGGGGGCGTCGCCGCGGCGCGCGACGACGACGTAGCCGAGCACGGCCAGCAGCACGCCGAGCAGCAGCGGGTTCGTCGTCCGGCTGGCGACGACGGCCATGCCCAGGGCCCACACCCACCACGCGACGGGGTGCAGGGCGCGGGGCAGGACGGCCACGGTCAGACCTCCCCGCGCCGGCGCCGCGCCTGCAGCGAGCGCTCCGGCGCTCAGCAGGAGCACGACGCCCCCGGCCGCGAGGGCGGCCACCAGCCCGCCGCCGGTGGACGACGAGGAGCCCGGTGAGGTCGCGAGCGGGACGTCGGCGGCTGCGGACGTCGACGGGCGCAGTGCTGACGAGACCTGCGTCGACGGGCGCGGTGTCGACGAGACCGCCGGAGCTGCGGACGCTCCCGCTGCCTGCTCGGGGGTGCCGGTCGGCTCCGCCGCCGCGTCCGGCGCGGGCGCGGACGGGGCCGGCGGTGCGGGAGCGGCCGGCGACGGCACTGCGGACGGGGCCGGTGCGGGAGCTGCCGGCGCGACCGGAGCGGCCGGCGCGCGGCGCGGGCGGCGGGGAGCCGGAGCCGCGGCGGCGACCAGCCGCGGCGGGGGCGCCGAGGGCGGGTCGCCGGCGCCGAACGACCAGCCCTCGACCGTGCCGGGTGCGGGGTCGTAGGAGCCGGCACCCTGCCCGGCGTAGGTCCAGCTCCCGCCGGGCTCGCCGTGCCAGTACGACCAGGTGGCGCCGGCGGGCGAGGCCCGCTGGCAGGGGTCGTCGGCGGGCCGGCCGGCGATGCGGCAGACGAAGTAGCCGGACCGCTCGGCCGCCGCGCGGGTGGGCGGGAAGCCCGCGGCCTGCAGCGCCTCGATGCCGGAGGCGGGATCGCCGCCGGTGCAGCCGGTCTGCACCCCACCGCCCAGGGAGGCGAAGTCCACCAGGACCGTCACCTCCGCGGCGCTGCAGCCGTCGGCGGCGGCGGTCGGCGCCGTGGCGACGACCGCCGCTCCCAGCGGCAGGAGCAGCGCGGTGGCGGCGAGGGCAGACCGGAGCCGGGTCACGTGCCGCAGACCTCGCGGAACGCGCTCGCCGGGCTGACGGCCGTCTCGCCGCCGAGCACGACCACCTGGGCCGGCGCGAGGCGCGCCAGCTCGTCCGCGACGACCTGCGGCAGGCAGTCGCTGCGGGTGAGCAGCAGGGGCGCGCTGTCGGCGCCCGCCGCGGGGATGCCGGCGAGCGCGTCGGCGAAGTCCCCGCCCGTGGCGAGGTAGACGCGCTCGGAGGTGCCCGGCCAGAAGGCCTGGCTCGTGCGGACGGCCGTCGCGTACCGGTCGGCGCCGGACAGCCGCGTCACGCCGCCGTCGGTGGAGGCGCGCAGCTGCTCGAGCACCGCGTCGGAGACCGCCGAGGGACCGCCGAGCACGGCGATGTCGGCGGGGTCCAGCGCCTCGAGCGCGGCAGCGGTCTCGGCCGGGACGCGGCCGGGCTCCACCAGCAGCACCGGGCTGGCGGTGTCGGCGCCGACGGCGCCGCCGGCCAGCGCGTCGGCGAAGCCCTGCCCGGTGGCGACGAGGACCTGCGGCGACCGGCGCGGTGAACGCGCGGGTCGCGACCTGCGCGGCCGTGGCGTACCGGTCGGTGCCGCCGACGCGGGTGACGTCGCCGTCGGTGTAGGTCGCCAGCTCGGCCACGATCGCGTCGCTGACCGCGCTCGGGCCGCCGAGGACGACGATCGAGGCGGGCGCGAGGCGGGTCAGCTCGTCCCGCACGGGAGCGGGCAGCCCGGCCTTCGCGACCGGGAGCACGGGACCGCCCTCGAGCGCGGCGGCGGGGCCGCCGGCCAGGCCGTCGGCGAAGTCGGTGCCCGTGACGACGTACGCGACCGGGACGCCGGCCTCGGGGAAGGTGGCGCGGCTGATCGCGGCCGCGGTGGCGTAGCGGTCGGCGCCGGCGCGGCGGACGACCGAGCGGACGACGTCGCGGGCGGAGGCCGTGAACGTGGTGCCGGCCAGCGCGGGCAGCGCCTGCGCCGTGGCGTACAGGTCGCTGGTGCTCGCGTCGGCGGTGCCGCGGCTCAGCCCGCCGTCGGCCTGCTGGGTGCCGACGAGCCAGGCGACGCCTCCGGGGGAGGGGGTGCCGAGCGCGTCGAGGCCGAGCAGCGCGTAGCCGGTGCTGTTGGTCGGGGCCTCGCCCGGGAAGCCGCCGTCGGCCTCCTGCTGGTCCAGCAGGTACGCCGCCGCGGACTGCGCCGCGGTGCTGTCGCCCTCGTCGACCGCGGCCAGGGCCTGCAGGACCAGCCCGGTCGCGTCGACCGAGCTGCTGCACTCCTCTCCGGCGGTCGGGTAGGCCTCGGGGAAGCCGCCGTCCGGGCAGGCCGCGCCGAGCAGCGCCTCGACGGTGCTCTCGGGCGGGGTCACGCCGGCGGTGTCGAACGCGAGCAGTGCGAAGGCGTGGCCGAACAGGTTGGCGAAGTCGCCGAACGACGAGCGGTCTGCGAAGGTGCCGTCCTCCTCGGCCAGCGACGCCAGCTGCGCGAGCAGGTCGGTGCCGGCGACGTCGGTCGCGTCGCCGCCGGTCAGCTCGACCACGGCGGCGAGCTTGGCGGTGGCGCCGACGTAGGCCGAGCCGGCCGTGTCGAAGGGCG
Source organism: uncultured Actinomycetota bacterium (assembly GCA_963844295.1). Classification (GTDB taxonomy): domain Bacteria; phylum Actinomycetota; class Actinomycetes; order Mycobacteriales; family SCTD01; genus SCTD01. Next base: position 1,237,057 of record CAWJNR010000002.1, read on the forward strand.
CGCCCTGCGTGTACTCCTCGACGGTCGAGGTGGACTCGACGCGGGACAGCGTGCGGCTGAGGGCGGCGTCCTGGGTGCCGGCGGCGAGCAGGGCGAGCGCGCTGTCGAGCGTGCGGCCCCAGTCGGTGAAGGCGATGGTGCCGCCGGCGCCGTCGGAGAAGCTGCCGGTGACGGTGCCCTGCGGGCTGAGCTCGCCGGCGAGCCAGCCGGCTGCCGCGGCCACCTGGCCGGGCGTGGCGGCGGCCGGTGCGGTCTGCGCCGCCGCGGCCGGGGCCCAGGCGACGGAGGTGAGGGCGAGGGCTGCGACGGCAGCCCCCGCCAGGAAGGGACGAGCGGGAGTGGTGAGCACGGGTGCCCTCTCGAGAGGAGCGGTCCGCGACAGGACCCTGGCACCCCCACGGACGACGACGCCCCCGCTGCCGGAGACCGGCACGGGGGCGCGAACGGACGGGGGACGTCCGGGCTCCGCCCCGTTGACCACGACGGATGCGATGGAGCCGCTCGCTCCCGGGCGGGCGTTCCGGCTCGTGCCCTGCGTTCGGGCACCTACGGTTGCGGGTCAGCGCCGGGTTCGGACCGGCTTTCCCCGCTCAGGAGCGTGTTCGGTTGTAGCGGGGCCGACCCTAGCGCACGGCCTGGCCCAACCGGACGTGCCGTCTCCCGACCGGCACGACGAGCGGCCGGTCGCTCACGGGGTCCGGGACGAGCCGGGCCACCAGCCCGTACACCTCCAGCAGCAGGGCCTCGGACAGCACGTCGGCCGGGTGCCCCTGGGCCACGACCCGGCCGTCCTTCATGACCACCAGCTCGTCGGCGTAGCGGGCGGCCAGGTTCAGGTCGTGCAGCACCATCACGACCGTGCGGCCGCGCTCGTCGTGCAGCCGGTCGACCAGGTCCAGCACCTCCAGCGCGTGCGCCAGGTCCAGGTAGGTGGTCGGCTCGTCGAGCAGCAGCACGTCGGTGCCCTGGGCCAGGGCCATGCTGATCCAGGCCCGCTGCCGCTGGCCGCCGGACAGCGCGTCCACCGGCCGGTCGGCGTGGTCGAGCATCCCCGTCCACGCGAGCGCCTCGGCGACCGCGAGCTCGTCCTCGCGCGACCACTGCCGCCACCAGGCCTGGTGCGGTGAGCGGCCGCGGGCGACGAGGTCGCCGACGGTCAGGCCCTCCGGTGCGGTGGGGGACTGGGGCAGCACGCCGAGGTGCTGGGCGACCTCGCGGGTCGGCATCCGGTCGAGAGCCCGCCCGTCGAGCAGCACCGCACCGGAGCGCGGCGCAAGCAGCCTGCCGAGCGCCCGGAGCAGGGTCGACTTCCCGCAGCCGTTCGGGCCGATCACGGCGGTGATCGCTCCTTCCAGCACGCGCAGGCTCAGGCCGTCCACGACCGGCTCGGCTCCGTAGCCGAGCACCAGGTCGCGGGCCTCCAGGCGGGGGGCTGCAGGAGCGAGTGCGGGGAACGGGGTCATGCGTCGGCCTTCCGGGTGCGGGTGACGAGCAGGAGCAGCAGGTAGGGCGCGCCGAGCACCGCGGTGACGACGCCCACGGGCAGCTCGACGGGCAGCAGGGTGCGGGCGGCGACGTCGGCGCCGAGCAGCAGCACCGCCCCGACCGCGGCGCTGGCGAGCAGCGGTGGACCGGCCGAGCCGACGAGCCGGAGCGCGATCTGCGGCGCGACGAGGGCGACGAAGGCGATCGGCCCGGCGGCGGCGGTCGCCGCGGCGGCCAGCAGGACGGCGACGAGCAGCAGCGCGCCGCGGGCCAGCGGGACCCGCAGGCCCAGGCCGCGGGCGGTCTCCTCCGAGAGCCGCAGCGCGGCCAGGGTCGGGGCGAGCAGCAGGCAGGCGACGAGCGCGAGCAGCACGGTCACCCCCACGGGGACGACGTGCGACCAGGTCCGGCCGTTGAGCGACCCCGTGAGCCACACCATCGCCAGGCCCACCTCGCTGATCTGGGCGCGCAGCAGCAGGTACGACGTGACCGACGTCAGGGCGGCGCCCACCCCGACGCCGACGAGCACGATGCGCAGCCCCTGCACCCCGCCCTTCGCACCGAGCAGGACCACGAGGGTGGCGGCGAGCAGCCCGCCGGCCAGGGCGGCCAGCGGCAGCCCGACCGTGCCGCCGAGGCCGAGCACGATCACGGCGACCGCCGCCGCGCTGGCGCCCTGGGTGATGCCGAGGACGTCGGGGCTGGCCAGCGGGTTGCGCGCGAGGGACTGGGTGACCGCGCCGGAGACGCCGAGCGCGCAGCCGACCAGCAGGCCGGTCAGCGCGCGCGGCAGCCGCAGGTCCACGACCACCAGCCGGTCGGTCGGGTCCCCCGCACCGAGCAGCGTGGCGACCACGTCGGTCAGCGGCAGCGGGTAGTCGCCCCGGGCCGTGGACACGGCGACCAGCAGCAGCGCGAGCGCGCCCAGCACCGTCGGCACGACGACCGCCCGCGGCCGGCGGACCCCCGACACCGGCCCGACCCGCCAGGCGACCCGTCCCGGGACGAGCGGGGTGGCCACGCTCACGTCAGCACCAGCCGGCGCGAACGCACCAGCGCGACGAGCACCGGCGCCCCCACGACGGCGAGGACGATCCCGACCTGCAGCTCGCCGGGCCGGGCGACGACCCGTCCGACGACGTCCGCGAGCAGCACCAGCACCGCCCCGACCAGGGCCGAGACGGGCACCAGCCAGCGGTGCGCCGGACCGGTGGCGGCGCGCGCGACGTGCGGCACGACCAGCCCGACGAAGGCGATCGGTCCGGCGACCGCCGTGGCCGCGGCGGTGAGCAGGGCGACGGCGGCCAGCCCGACGAGCCGGGTGCGGCGCACGGAGACGCCGAGCCCGGCCGCGACGTCGTCGCCGAGCCCGAGCAGGTCGAGCGCCGGGGCGTTGACGAGCGCGAGCAGCAGGCCGACCGCGACCAGCGGCAGGACCGCGAGCAGCACGCCCTCGCCCCGGCCGGCCACCGACCCGACGGTCCAGAAGCGGTACGCGTCCAGCGCCGCCGCGTCGAGCAGGACGACGGTGCTCACCAGCGACAGCAGGAGCGCCGTGAGCACGACCCCGGCCAGGGCCAGCGTCGCAGGGCTGCTGCCGCGCCGGCCGACCCCGCCGAGGGTGAAGACGACGACGCTGGCGACCAGCGCGCCGACGACGGCCAGTCCCGCCTGGGGGAGCGGGGCGCTCACGCCGAGGGTGATCCCGACGACGACGGCGAGGGCCGCGCCGGCGCTGACCCCGAGCAGCCCCGGGTCGGCCAGCGGGTTGCGGGTGTGTCCCTGGGCCAGCGCCCCTGCCGTGCCGAGGGCGACCCCGACCAGGACGGCCACCGCGGTGCGCGGAGCGCGGAGGCTGCGCACGACCACGTCGTCGTCCGAGCCGGTCGGCGCGACCAGCGCGTCCCACACCGCACCCGGCGCGATGCTCCGGGCGCCCACCGCCAGGCTGAGCACCGCCGCGACGAGCAGCAGCGCGGCCAGCCCGGCGAGCAGCAGCAGCCGCCGCGAGCGGACCCGGCGCAGCGTCGGGACGCCGCCGGGCTGCTCGGGCAGCAGCAGGGTCACGCGCTGACGGCCAGCCCGCGGGCCGGCACGGCGTCGAGCCAGGCCCGCGCGTCCGCCAGGTCGTCGAAGACGCGGTGCGGGTAGGCGGGGCCCGGGCGCTCCTCGCCCCGCTCGGCGCGGGCCTGCCGCGCCCGCGCCAGGCTCGCTGCCCGCCGCGGGTCGTACACGTCGGCCCAGGCCACGACGAGCGGTGCGAGCCGGGCCCACTCGGCGTACAGCTCCGTCAGCGCGGCCCGCCCGTCGTCGGTGGGCGCGCTGACCGCACGCCGGTCGAACAGCGCCCGGAAGGGCCGCTCGCGGGCCAGGCAGTCGCGCAGCGGGTCGGTGAACTCCCGGACGGAGGCGGGAGTGATGCGGCCGACGATGCGGAGCTCGACGACAGGGGGCGGCAGGTCCATGTGAGGGAAGGTAGCCCTAACTTCATGTGGTACTCAAGTGAGCCTCACCTAACCCGCTGCACCAGGAGGCCCCGTGTCCACGTCCCGCCCCCGCGCGCTCGCCGCGCTGCTCGTCCCCCTGGCCGCCCTGGCCCTCACCGCCTGCGGCTCCTCGTCCGCCGAGACCACGGCCTCCGGGACGACGGGCGCCGCCGCGTCCTCGGCCGGCGCCACGGTCCCCCACGCCTTCGGCGAGACCGAGGTGCCGGCCGACCCCCAGCGCGTCGTCACCTGGGGCTGGGGCAGCACCGACGCCGCGGTCGCCCTCGGCGTCGTCCCGGTCGCCATGCCGCACCAGAGCTACGGCGGTGACGCCGAGGGCGTGCTGCCCTGGCTGCGCGAGCGGCTCGAGGCCGACGGCCAGGAGATCCCGACCGTGCTGCCCGACCAGCAGGAGGTGCCGATCGAGGCGATCGCCGCCGCGCAGCCCGACCTGGTCCTGGCCCCCTACTCCGGCATCACCGAGGCGGAGTACGAGCAGCTGTCGCAGATCGCCCCGACCGTCGCCTACCCGGAGACGCCGTGGGCGACGCCGTGGCGCGAGACCGTCGAGATCGTCGGCCAGTCACTGGGTCTCGAGGACGAGGCCGACGAGCTGCTCGCCGACATCGACGCGCAGGTGGCGGCGCAGGCCGAGGAGAACCCGCAGCTCGAGGGCACGAGCGTCGCGATGGTCTGGAAGACCGCCGACGCGTTCTACGTCTACAAGCCGGCCGACGCCCGCGTCGCCTTCACGCTCGACCTCGGGCTGGAGAGCGCGCCCGCCGTCGAAGCGCTGGCGGCCGGCGACGAGACCTTCTACTACACGCTCAGCGAGGAGCGGCTGGCCGAGCTCGACAGCGACGTCCTGGTGGCCTACGCCGACTCCGAGGAGTCCGCGCAGGCCTTCCTCACCTCGCCCGCCGCGCAGGTGATGGAGCAGGTGCAGCGGGGCTCGGTCGCCACCGTCATCGGCACCGAGCTCATCGCCGCGGTGTCGCCGCCCACGGCGCTGTCGCTGACGTACGGGCTGGAGGACTACGTCGACGCGCTCGCGACGGCGGCCGACCAGGTCCCGTAGGGCGCGGCAGCGGCGGCGCACCTAGCGTCGGGGCGTGGAGACGAGGGTCGGCCTGGCGGCACCTGCTGCCGTACCTGCGGCCGCACCGGCGCACGCTCGCCCTCGTCGCCGCGCTGACGGTGGTCGGCTCGGTGCTCGCGCTGGCGTCGCCGCTGCTCACCCGCGAGGTGCTCGACGCGGTCCGCGAGGGCCGTCCGACCGGCGGGGCCGTCCTGCTGCTGCTGGGCAGCGTCGTGGGGGGCGCGCTGGTCGGCGGCTTCGAGCGCTACCTGCTGCAGCGCACGGCCGAGGGCGTCGTGCTCGGCGCGCGCACCGGGCTGGCGGCGCACCTGCTGCGGCTGCCGGTCGCCGAGCACGACGCCCGCCGCACCGGTGACCTGCTCTCGCGGGTCGGCGCCGACACGACCCAGCTGCACGCCGCCGTCACCTCGGGGCTGTTCCAGCTCGCCAGCGGCGCGGTGATCGTGACCGGGGCCGTCGTCGCGATGGCGCTGCTCGACCCGGCGCTGCTGGGCGTGACGCTGCTCAGCGTCGGGGTCGCGATCGGCCTGGTGGTCAGCGTCTCCCGGCGGGTGCGGCTGCTCTCGACGCTCGCGCAGGCGCGCGTCGGCGACATGACCGCGGCCGTCGAGCGCTCGCTCGGCGCGGTGCGCACGATCCGCGCCAGCAGCGCCGAGGAGCGCGAGACCGTCGCCGTCGCCGGCAGCGCCCGGGCGGCGTACGACGCCGGGCTGCGGGCCGCCCGGCTGTCGGCGCTGGTGTCCCCGGCGAGCAGCCTCGCGGTCCAGGGGTCCTTCCTGCTCGTCCTCGCGCTCGGCGGCGCGCGGGTCGCCCGCGGGCGACCTCACCGTCGCCGACCTGGTCGCGTTCGTGCTCTACCTGTTCCTGCTGGTGCTGCCGCTCGCCCAGGCGCTGCAGGCGTGGACGACCCTGCAGGCCGGGCTCGGCGCGCTGCAGCGCGTCGAGGAGGTGCGTGCGCCTGCCGGCCGAGGACGCGGGCGGGCCGGAGCCGGTCGCGCTGGACGCCGCTGCGCCGCTGCTCGAGCTGCGCGACGTCGACTTCGCCTACGCCGCAGGTGGTCCGGTGCTGTCGGGTGTCAGCTTCTCGATCCCGCGCGGCACCCGCACGGCACTGGTCGGACCCTCCGGCGCCGGCAAGTCGACGGTCCTGGCGCTCGTCGAGCGCTTCTACGACGTCACCGCCGGCAGCCTGCTCGTGGGCGGCACCGACGTCCGGGCACTGCCGCGCACCCAGCTGCGCGGGCTGCTCGGCTACGTGGAGCAGGAGGCTCCCGCCCTGGCCGGGTCGCTGCGCGACAACCTCCTGCTCGCCGCGCCGGGCGCGACCGAGGCCGAGCTGCAGGCGGTCGTCGACGCGGTCAACCTGCGCGAGCTGGTGGACCGCGCACCCGACGGCCTCGACAGCGAGGTCGGCGACGGTGGCGTCCTGCTCTCCGGCGGCGAGCGCCAGCGGCTGGCGATCGCCCGCTCGCTGCTCGCGGCACCGCCGCTGCTCCTGCTGGACGAGCCGACGAGCAACCTCGACTCGCGCAACGAGGCGGCGCTGCGGGCGGCCGTCGACGCCGTCGCCCGCGACCGCACGCTGCTGGTCGTGGCGCACCGGCTCTCGACGGTCGTCGACGCCGACCAGATCGTCGTGCTGGAGGGCGGCCGCGTCGTCGCGGTCGGCCGGCACGACGAGCTGCTCGAGACCAGTCCGCTCTACCGCGAGCTCGCCGCGCACCAGCTGCTCGTCCCGGCCGCCGGGTGACCGGCCCCGGCCCGCTCGCCCTGGTCGGCAGCGGGGAGTACCTCCCGGTGCTCGAGCACGTGGAGCGCGCCCTGCTCGACGGGCGGCCGCCGCGCTACGTCCAGCTGGCGACCGCCGCCGCCCCCGAGGGGCCCGCGTCGCTCGGCCGCTGGCACGCCCTGGGCCGGGCCGCCGCCGAGCGGCTCGGCGTGCACCAGGTCGTCGTGCCCGTGGTGGACCGGATCAGCGCCGACGACGAGGAGCTGGCGGCGCTCGTCGACGGCGCCGGGCTGGTCTACCTCTCCGGCGGCAGTCCGCCCTTCCTCGCCCGCACCCTGCGCGGGACCGCCGTCTGGCGGGCGGTCGAGCGGGCGTGGCGCGAGGGGGCGGCGCTGGCCGGCTGCAGCGCCGGGGCGATCGCGCTCACCGACCACGTGCCGGACCTGCGCCACCCGCTGCGCGACGCCGAGCCGGGGCTGGGACTGCTGCCGCACGTGCGGGTGCTCCCGCACTTCGACCGGTTCGCCGGCCGCGTGCCCGACCTGCTCCTCACCCGGCTCGTGGACACCCCCGACGGGGTGACGGTCGTCGGCGTGGACGAGGACACCGCCCTGGTCGGCGGCCCGCACGCCTGGCGCGTCGAGGGCCGGCAGTCCGCGTGGGTCCTGACGCAGGACGGCCGCACCGAGCACCCTGCGGGCAGCACGGTGCTCACGCCGGGTCCCTGACGACGGCCGGTATTGACATCGGTCGATAGGTCGTTACGGTGCAGAGGCATCGACGACCGTCGATGGATGTGCCTGCTGGAGGATGACGCCATGACCGCTCCCGCCCCTACGCCCGACCTGCCCGTGGTCGTCATCGGCGCCGGCCCCGTGGGCCTGGCCGCGGCTGCGCACCTGTCCGACCGGGGTCTGCCGCACGTCGTGCTCGAGGCGGGCGACCGGGTCGGCGCCGCCGTCCGCGCCTGGGGCCACGTCCGGACCTTCACGCCCTGGCGCTGGATCGTCGACCCGACCGCCGAGCGGCTGCTCGCGCCGACCGGCTGGCAGCGCCCGACGACGCCCGTCCCGCCGACCGGTGCCGAGCTCGTCGAGCAGTACCTCGAGCCGCTGGCCGCCGCCCTCGGCAGCGCGGTCCGGCTCGGCACCCGCGTCGTCGCCGTCAGCCGCGACGGCGTCGACAAGGGCCGCAGCCTCGGGCGCGAGGACGCGCCGTTCCTCGTCCGCACGGCGGACGCGACCGGCCGCACGACCGACCTGCGCGCTCGCGCGGTGATCGACGCCTCGGGCACGTGGGAGCAGCGCAACCCCCTCGGCGCCTCCGGCCTGCCGGCGCCCGGCGAGGCGGAGGCCTCCGCCTTCCTGGTCGGACCGCTGCCCGACGTGCTGGGCCGCGACCGCGCGCGCTTCGCCGGCCGCCGGACGCTCGTCGTCGGCGCGGGCCACTCCGCGGCCGGGACGCTGCTCGCCCTCGGCCGGCTGGTCGCGGAAGAGCCTGGCACCTCGGTGGTCTGGGCGATCCGCCGCGACCGCCCCGACGCCGTCTACGGCGGCGGCAGCGCCGACGAGCTCGTCGAGCGCGGACGCCTCGGCTCGGACCTGCGGGACCTCGTCGCGTCGGGGGCCGTCGAGCTGGTCACCGGCTTCTCGACCACTGCGCTGGAGGTCGAGGGCGACACGGTCACCGTCGTCGGCGGCGACCGCCGGATCGAGGGGCTGCACGCCGTCGTCGCCGCGACCGGGTTCCGCCCCGACCTCGCGATGCTGGCCGAGCTCCGGCTCGACCTCGACCCCGGCCTCGAGGCGCCTCGGGTGCTGGGACCGCTCGTCGACCCCGCCTGGCACTCCTGCGGCACGGTCAGCCCGCACGGCCACCGCGAGCTGTCCCACCCCGAACCCGGCTTCTTCGTCGTCGGGATGAAGTCGTACGGCCGCGCGCCGACCTTCCTCATGACGACCGGCAACGAGCAGGTCCGCAGCGTCGTCGCGGCGCTCGCGGGCGACCTGGTCGCCGCTGACGAGGTGCACCTCGAGCTGCCGGAGACCGGCGTCTGCTCGACGGACGCGCGCGGTGTCGACACCGGCGACTGCTGCGGCGCGCCGTCCGTGCCGGACGAGGCCCATCGGCCGCTGCCGGAAGGCGCTGTCGCGCAGGGCTTCACGACTGGGCTGCCCGGAGGCGGGCGGCTCGCCGAGCTGGCGCTGGTCGACGCCGGCAGCGGGAGGGGCTGCTGCGCCGGATGACCTCCACGGCACCCCTGACGGCGGTCCGCCGCCGGCGGCGCGACTACCCGGGCTGGCACATGGTCTGGGCGCTCGCCGTCACCGAGACGATCGCGTACGCCGCGCTGTTCTACTGCTTCGCCGTCATGGTCGTGCCGATGCGCGAGGAGCTCGGCGCCTCGACCGGCCAGCTGTCCGGCGCGCTGTCGTTGGCGATCGCGGTGAACGGCGCGTCCGCCCTGCTGGTCGGCCGGCTGCTCGACCGGCACGGCGCGCGCTGGGTCATGTCGGGGGGCAGCGTCCTCGGCGCGCTGTCGGTCGTCGGGTGGTCGCAGGCGCAGGACCTGCCGCAGCTCTACCTCGCCTTCGTCGGCATCGGGCTCGCCGGCGCCGCCGTGCTCTACGAGCCGGCCTTCGTCGTCATCAACACCTGGTTCGCGCGCGACCGGCACGCGGCGCTGCTGACGCTCACCGTCGTCGCCGGCTTCTCGTCCACCCTCTTCCTGCCGGTGTCGCAGGCCCTGGTGGACGCGCACGGCTGGCGGGCGGCGCTGCTCGTCATGGCCGCGCTGCTCGGCGCGTGCGCCGTGCCGCAGGCGCTGCTGCTGCGCCGCTCCCCGGCCGACCTCGGGCTGGGGAGGGACGGCGATCCGGAGGGCGCCCCGGTGCTCGAGACGGGCGGCGCCCCGGCGCCCACCGGGAGCGAGGCGCTCGCCGACTTCGCGGGACTGGGCGGCGCGTGGCGGCGCGCCGCCGTGCGGCGGCTGACCCTGGCCGCCCTGCTCGAGACGCTGGCCGTCACCGTCGTGGCGGTCCACCTGGTCGCCTACCTGCGGGACACCGGCGCCTCCCCGAGCACGGCAGCCGCCTTCGCCGGCGCGATCGGCATCCTGTCCGTGGCCGGCCGGATCACCCTCACCGCGCTCGCCACCCGCGTCGGCCTGGCGCACCTCGCGGCCGTCATGGTCTCCGGCCAGGCGGTCGGGGTGGCCGCCCTGCTCCTGCTGCCGCGGCCGGCCGGGCTGGTGGTCTTCGTCGTGCTCTTCGGCGCGGGCTACGGCGTCATGACGATCGCCCGTGCCGCCCTGCTCGGCACGTACGTCCCGCAAGCGGTCTTCGGCGCAGTCTCCGGCGGTCAGGCGATGGCCGCCGGCGCCGGACGGGTCGTCGCCCCCGTGGCGGCTGGGGCCGTCATCGGCCTGGCCGGCTACGACGTCGTGCTGGTCGTCGTCGCCGCCTCGTCGCTGGCCGCCGGCGCGCTGCTGGTCGGCGCCGAGCGGGCGCACCGCGAGGGCTGAGCGGCCACGGGCTACGGTCGCCCCACCGCCGGGTCGGTGCCCGCCGGCGGCCCCCGCCTGAGAGGACGACCCCCGTGCGCGCGCTCCACGTCACCGACCTGTCCGGTCCCGACGCCCTGCAGGTCGTCGACGCCCCCGAGCCCGTCGGTGGGCCGGACGACGTGGTCGTCGACGTGAAGGCCTGCGGCGTCGCCTGGCCCGACCTGCTGCTGACCCGCGGGGAGTACCAGATCAAGCCGCAGGTGCCGTTCGCGCCCGGGGCCGAGGTCGCCGGCACCGTGCGCAGCGCCCCTGCCGGCTCCGGCCTGTCGGTGGGCGACCCGGTCGTCGCCGTCTGCGGCGTGGGCGGCTGGCAGGAGACCGTCGCGCTGCCGGCCGAGAGCGTCCTCGCGCTGCCCGCCGGCCTCGACCTCGCCGTCGCCGCGGGCCTGCCGTTCAACGCCCTCACCGTGCACTTCGCCCTCAAGCGGCGCGGCCAGGTCAAGGAGGGCGACACCGTCCTCGTCCACGGCGCGAGCGGCGGCATCGGCATCGCCGCCGTCCAGCTCGCCAAGGCGTACGGCGCCCGGGTCCTGGCCGTCGTCTCCACCGAGGCCAAGGTGCAGGTCGCGAAGGACGCGGGCGCGGACGAGGTGCTGCTCGTCGACGGCTTCAAGGACCGCGTCAAGGAGCTGACCGGCGGCAAGGGCGTCGACATCGTCGTGGACCCCGTCGGCGGCGACCGCTTCACCGACAGCCTGCGCTCGCTGGCGCCCGAGGGGCGGCTGCTCGTCATCGGCTTCACCGGCGGCGAGATCCCGCAGGTGAAGGTCAACCGGCTGCTGCTCAACAACGTCAGCGTCGTCGGCGTCGGCTGGGGGGCGTTCCTCATGACCGCGCCCGACTACATGCAGGAGCAGTGGGCCGAGCTCCGCGCGCTGATCGAGTCCGGTGCCTTCGTCCCGCCGGCCGTCGTCGAGCACCCCTTCGAGGAGGCCGCCCAGGTGCTGCGCTCCATGGACGACCGCACCCTGCTCGGCAAGGCCGTCCTCGTCGTCTGACCGCTGCGCAGGCTCAGCCCCAGGGAGATCCGGCCGCGATCTTCGTCTTGTGGGGCGGTCCCTCGCGCGTCGCGGCACCCCAAGGCGAAGATCGTCCGGGAGAACGGCGCAGGCTCAGTGCTTGGCGAGCAGGAGCTTGGCGACGACCTCGGTCATGATCTCGTTCGTGCCACCGCCGATGCCGAGGATGCGGCTGTCGCGGTAGTGCCGCTCGACCTCGGTCTCGCGCATGTAGCCCTGCCCGCCGTGCAGCTGGACGGCGGCGTCGACGACCGCGTCGCAGGCGTGCACGGCGGTGTTCTTGGCCATCGCGACGCGCATGATGACGTCCTCGCCGGCCAGCCAGTCGGCCACGACAGCGCGGGTGTACGTCCGCGCGACGTCGGTCTGCCGCGCCATCTCGGCCAGCCGGTGCGCGACGACCTGGCGGCTCGCCAGCGGCCGGCCGAAGGTCTCGCGCTCCTTCACGAACCGGGTGGTCAGGTCGACGCAGCGCTGCGCGGTGGCGTACGCCTGCACGGCCATGCTCAGCCGCTCGGCCGCGAACTGCTTCATGATCGCGTAGAAGCCCGTGTGCTCCTGGCCGACCAGGTGCGCCACCGGGACGCGCACCTCGTCGAAGCGCAGCTCGGCGGTGTCCGAGCACAGCCAGCCCATCTTCTTCAGCGGCGCCGAGACGGTGACCCCGGGCAGGTCGCGGTCGATGACCAGCAGCGAGATGCCGCCGGCACCGTCGCCGCCGGTGCGCACGGCCGTCGTGAAGAAGTCGGCCCGGGTGCCGCTGGTGATGTACGTCTTGGACCCCGTGACGACGTAGTCGTCCCCGTCGCGGACGGCCCGCGTGCGCAGTCCGGCGACGTCGGAACCGCCGTCGGGCTCGGTGATCGCGAGGGACACGATCTTGCGGCCCTCGAGCACCGGGCGGGCCACCCGCTCCACGAGCGCGGGGTCGCCGGCGTCGAGCAGGTGCGGCAGGCCGATGCCGTGCGTGAACAGCGAGGCGATGAGCCCGGAGGTGCCGCCGGCGAGGATGAGCTCCTCGGCGACCACCATCGCGTCGACCGCGTCGCCGCCGGAACCGCCTGCGGACTCGGGGAAGCCGACGCCTAGCAGGCCGGCCTCGGCGGCCGAGGCGTGCAGCGACAGCGGCAGCGCTCCGTGCTCCTCCCAGGAGGTCAGGTGGGGGAGGACCTCGCGCTCGGCGAAGCGGCGGGTCGTCGCCCGCAGCGCGCGGCGCTCCTCGGTGTTCCAGTCGTCCACAGCCACCCCGTCCTCGACGTCGGCCGTCATCCTGCCCGGTGGTCCCCGACTGGCCGGGCCGGACCCGCCGCGGCAACCTGCCGGGGAGCCGGGACGTCTGGCACCCGGAGGGCACCCCGCCCCCGACGAGGAGGACGTCCGTGTCCCAGACAGCCCTCGCCGAGCTCTACGCCCGGCAGGCCCCCAAGGCCCGACATCTCGCGTACCTGCTGACCGGGGACAGGGTCCTCGCCGAGGACCTCGTCCAGGACTGCTTCGTGAAGCTGGCCGGCCGGCTGCGGCCGGTCGACGACCCGGAGGCCTACCTGCGCCGGATGGTCGTCAACGCCTCGCACAGCCACCACCGCAAGCTCCGCGTCCGGCGGGAGCGGGCCCGCGACGAGGCGCGCACCCTGGGCGCCGACACCGACACCTCCCCGGACGGCGCCGAGTCCCGCGCCGACCGGGACCGCCTGCTCACCGCCCTGGACGCCCTGCCCGCGCGCCAGCGCTCCGCCGTGGTCCTGCGGCACTGGCTCGACCTGTCGGAGCAGCAGTGCGCCGTCGAGCTCGGCTGCTCGGTCGGCACCGTGAAGTCCCTCGCCTCCCGCGGCCGTGCCGCGCTGCGCCTGTCCCTGGAGAACGCATGAACGACGACGACCTGCGCCGCGCCTTCGACGACCTGCTCGAGCCGCTTCCCCCGCTGGGCGGGCTGCCCGGCCGCACCGCCCGCCGGGCCGTCCGTCGCCGCCAGCTGAAGCTGGGCGCGGCGGGTGCCGGCGGGGTCGGTGTCCTCGTGCTGGCCGCGGCGCTCGCGGCGACCACGGGCAGCGGCGGCGGCGGCGACGAGGAGCTGCGGCCGGCGCCCTTCGCCAGTACGAGCGCCGCCCCGAGCGCCGGACCGAGCGACGAGCCGACAGCGGAGCCGACGACCGAGCCCACCGGGGCGCCCAGCCCCGTGGCCCCGACGACACCCTCGCCCGGTGCGACGGGAACGCCTGCGGCGCCGCCGGTCTCGGCTCAGCCGGAGACGATCCGGGTGGTCCTGCGCCCGGACGGACTCGGCTTCACCGACGGCGGGTCGTCGAGCTCGTCGCTGGCCTTCGGGTCCGACGCCGCGACGGTGAAGGACGTGCTGGACCGGGCCTTCGGCGCGGGCGGGGAGTTCGAGACGCCCGACTGCGGCCCGGGGACGAGCACGGTGCAGTACGAGCTGCTGTTCCTCCGTGTGCAGGACGGGAGGTTCGTCGGGTGGACGACCGGCAGCCCCGGTCTCACCACCGGTGACGGGGTCGGCGTGGGCAGCACGCTCGCCGAGCTGCGGGACTCCTTCGCCCAGGTGACCGTCACCGAGAGCACCGTCGGCACCGAGTGGACCACCGGCGAGGGAGGCGTCTACGGCTTCCTCGACGGCACCGCCGAGACCAGCCGGGTCAACAGCCTGTCGGGCGGCACCACCTGCGTCTTCCGCTAGGCAGCCAGGCGCCAGGCGGCGGCGAGCTCCTCGTAGCTCGCCGTCCGCCGCGCCCGGTCCAGGCTCGGCGTGACCACGACGACCTCGTCGACCTGCGCCTGCTCCTTCAGCTCGAGCAGCCGCACCGCGACGTCCTTCGGGGTCCCCGAGACCATCCGGCCGTCGTCGCGGCGGGCGTCGCGGAAGTCGTCGGAGCGGGCCAGCTCGACCACCTGCTCCGGGCGCAGCGGCTCGCGCACCCCGCGGGACAGGTTGCGCATCGTCAGCGCCCACGCCGCCTCGAACTCCACGACGGCGTCCTCGTGCTCGCTGGCGAAGGCCAGCACCGACATCGCGGAGTACGGGGCGTCGTCCGGGGAGGCGGGCGTGAAGTCGCGGCGGTACTCCCGCAGCGCCTCGACGGCGATCTCCGGGCTCATGTGGTGCGCGAAGACCGCGCGCAGCCCGTTGACGGCGGCGAAGCGCGGCCCGTAGCCGCTGGAGCCCAGCACGAACAGCTCCGGCTTCTCGTCCACGACCGGCGCCGCGACCAGCGGGGCGTACGGGTGGTCCTCGGGGAAGCCGTCGCCGAGGAAGGCCAGCAGCTCGGCGACCTGGCCGGGGAAGCCGGCGCCCGGGTCGACCTGCAGGCCGCGGCGCAGGACGTGCGCGGTGAGCGGGTCGGTGCCGGGGGCGCGGCCCAGCGCGAGGTCGATGCGGCCGGGGTGCATCGCGAGCAGGGTGCGGAAGACCTCGGCGACCTTGAAGGCGGCGTGGTTCGGCAGCATGATCCCGGCCGCGCCGACGCGGATCGTCTCGGTCTGGACGGCGACGTGGGCGGTCAGCAGCTCGGGGGCGCTGCAGGCCAGGCTGCGCATGTTGTGGTGCTCGGACACCCAGTAGCGCCGGTAGCCGGCCGCCTCCACCGCCTGGGCGATGCCGACGGCGCCGCGGATGGACGCCGAGGCGGTCTCGCCGTGCTCGATGCCGACGAAGTCGAGGACGGACAGGGGCAGGGAGGCCGTGCCGGCAGGAGTGCTCACACCCAGCCCAAGGTGGGCAGCAGGCCCGTCATTCCGGGCCCCGGGCGCGTCGCGGCGGCGCTCCGAGCGTGGTGTGCGCGACACTAGGCGCAACCGACGCACTCCTGACGTCACCGATCTGAGGAGCACCCCCTGAACCGCAACGAGCTCGTGAACGCCGTCGCCGAGGCCTCTGGCGTGTCCAGCAAGGACGTCGACGCCACGCTGAAGGCCTTCCAGCAGGTCGTCTCCGACACCGTCGCCAAGGGCGACGAGAAGGTCTCGATCCCGGGCTTCCTGTCCTTCGAGCAGGTCGACCGCGCTGCGCGCGAGGGGCGCAACCCCTCCACCGGCGAGACCATCCAGATCGCCGCCAGCAAGGCCGTCAAGGTCACCGCCGGCTCCGCGCTGAAGAACGCCGCCGCGGGCAAGTAGTCCTCCGCACGTCGACGCCCCGTCCAGCGCTGCTGGGCGGGGCGTCGTGCTGCCCGGTCCCGGCTGCTACGGCAGGTTGCGCTGCGGCTCGCGCGACAGCCACTCGACCATCAGCGTCGTGGCGTCGTCCTGCAGCTGACCGACCTGGTGGCGCAGCACCGCCTGCAGCAGCCGGCGCATGACCTCCGGCGTCGGCAGCCCGGTGGCGGCCTCGCGGGCGACGAAGTCGGCCAGCCGGTCCCGGCCGAAGAACTCGCCGTCCTCGGTGCGCGCCTCGTCCACCCCGTCGGTGAGCAGCAGCACCCGGTCTCCCGGCTGGAGGGACTCGGTGCTCACCGGGAAGGCCCCCGGGCCGCTGGCGCCGGTGAGGGTCCCCAGCCCGAGCGGCAGCGCCGGCTGTCCGTCGAGCTCCTTCACGACCTGGGCCTCGCGCAGCAGCATCGCCGCCGGGTGGCCGGCGTTGACCCAGCGCAGCAGCCCGGTGCCGAGGTGGAGCTGGCCGAGCAGCGCCGTGACGAAGCGCTCGCCGCCGAACATCTCGTCCAGCGCCTGGTCGATGCGGGCGGCGGTGTCGGCCAGGTCGAGGCCGGCCCGCCGGCAGTTGCGGTAGCAGGACACCGCGAGGTTGGACAGCAGGCTCGCCTGCAGGCCGTGCCCGACCGCGTCGAAGACCGCGACGTGGGCGATGTCGCCGTTGACGGCGTAGTCGAAGACGTCCCCGCCCACCTCGTACGCCGGGGCGAGCAGGCCGCTGATGACGACCCGGTCGGTGCCGAAGGTCAGCGGGGGGAGCGCGCGGTGCTGCATCTCGGCGGCCAGCACCATCGCCTGCTGGCGCCGCACCCACTCGTAGTGGTCGGTGTAGGCGGCGTTGCTGACCAGCAGCTCGGCCAGCAGGTGCGCGAGCTGCTCGAAGGCGCGCCGGTGGTCCGGGACGAGCTCTCGACCGAGGCCGAGCTCGAGCACGCCGAGGCGCTCCAGCCCGTCGAGGACCGGCATCCACAGCCGTCGGCCGCCGTCGACCTCGACCGCCTCGACGAGGCGGAAGGCGCGCCCCGCGGCCGAGGCGTCCACCGAGAGCGACTCGCGCCTGGGCTCGTCGGCCCCCAGGAGGGGGACGAGCATCTGCTGCTCGTAGTCGACCAGCCACAGCGTCGCCGAGGCGGCTCCGAGCAGCCCGGCGCCCTCGGCAGCCAGGCAGACTCATCTCGTCCGGCGCCATGAGGTGCGAGCGCCGCAGGACGTGGTCGAGCGCGGCGGCGTACGACGGCTCGGGGGCGTTGGTCATCGCGCCGATGGTCCCACGTGCTCGTCAGCGGCCACCGGCGACGGCTACGGTCCGAGCGTGCCGACCGCCGACTCCCGCCCCGATCCGTCCGCTGCCGCCGCCGACGCGGCCCGTGCCTGGGCGCAGGCCTCCGGGGTCGAGCGCCACGACGTCGCGCTCGTCATGGGCTCGGGCTGGGTGCCGGCCGCCGACGCGCTGGGCGAGCCGACGGTCGAGGTCTCCGTCACCGACCTGCCGGGCTTCCTGCCGCCCGCCGTCGAGGGCCACGCCGGCCGGATCCGGTCGGTGGAGGTCGACGGCCAGCGCGTGATGGTCCTGCTCGGCCGCACCCACCTGTACGAGGGGCGCGGCGTCGACCCGGTCGTCCACGGGGTCCGCGTCGCCGCGGCCGCCGGCTGCCGGTCGATCGTGCTCACCAATGCCGCCGGCGGGGTGCGCAAGGGCTTCACGGTCGGGCAGCCGGTGCTGGTGTCGGACCACCTCAACCTCACCGCGACCTCGCCGCTCGTCGGCCCGCGCTTCGTCGACCTCGTCGACCTGTACTCCGCCCGGCTGCGGGCGCTCGTCCGCTCGGTCGACCCGTCGCTGGCCGAGGGCGTCTACGCGGCACTGCCGGGTCCGCACTACGAGACGCCCGCCGAGATCCGGATGCTGCGCACGCTCGGCGCCGACCTGGTCGGCATGTCCACCGTGCTCGAGGCGATCGCCGCCCGCGCCGAGGGCATGGAGGTGCTCGGCATCTCGCTGGTCACCAACCTGGCGGCCGGCATCACGGGCAAGCCGCTCGACCACGCCGAGGTGCTCGAGGCGGGCGCGGCCTCCGCCACCCGCGTCGGCGCCCTGCTCGCGAAGGTCGTCGGCCGGCTGTGATGCTGCAGCACGAGGCCCTGGCCGCCGAGGTCCGGGCCTGGATCGAGGACGACCCGGACCCGGCGACCCGCGTCGAGCTGCAGGCGCTGCTCGACGACGGCGACCACGAGGCACTGGCCGACCGCTTCGCCGGGCCGCTGCACTTCGGGACCGCCGGGTTGCGCGGGCCCGTCCGCGGCGGCCCGAACGGCATGAACCGCGCCGTCGTCCGGCGCACCGCCGCGGGCCTGGCCGCCCACCTCGGCGCCGGCGCGACCGTCGTCGTGGGGCGTGACGCCCGGCACGGCTCCGTCGCGTTCCAGGCCGACGTCGGTGCGGTGCTCGCCGGCGCCGGCCTGCGGGCGCTGCTGCTGCCGCGCGACCTGCCGACGCCGGTGCTCGCCTACGCCGTGCTGCACCTGCGCTGCGACGCCGGCGTCATGGTCACCGCCTCGCACAACCCGCCGGCCGACAACGGGATCAAGGTCTACCTCGCCGACGGGGCTCAGCTGCCGTCGCCGGTCGACGTCGAGGTCGAGGCGCGGATCGCCGCGGTGGACCGCGTACTGGACCTTCCGCTCGGCGAGGCCGAGGTGCTCGGCGAGGACGTCTGGCAGGACTACCTCGCCGCGATCTGCGCTCTGCCGCGCTCCGGCGCGCGCGACGTCCGGGTCGCGTACACGCCGATGCACGGCGTCGGTCTCGACACGCTGCTCGCGGCGTTCGAGCGGGCGGGATTCCCCGCGCCCACCGTGGTGGCCGAGCAGGCGGCGCCGGACCCCGACTTCCCGACCGTCGCCTTCCCCAACCCGGAGGAGCCCGGGGCGCTCGACCTGCTCCTGGCGCTGTCGGTGGACGCCGACGTCGCCATCGCCTCGGACCCCGACGCGGACCGGATCGCCGTCGTCGTCGGCGATCGCCCGCTGCGCGGCGACGAGACCGGTGTCCTGCTGGCCGACCACCTGCTCTCGCAGGGCGTGCGCGGCCGGCTCGCCACGACCGTCGTGAGCTCGTCGATGCTGGCCCGCGTCGCTGCGTCGTACGACGTCCCGTTCACCGAGACGCTGACCGGCTTCAAGCACCTCGCCCGGGCCGGCGACGACCTCCTCTACGCGTACGAGGAGGCGCTGGGCGTCGCCGTGGCGCCGACGGTGGTGCGCGACAAGGACGGCATGTCGGCGGCCCTGCTCGTCGCGGAGCTGGCGGCGATCGAGAAGGCCCGAGGCCGGACCCTGCTGGACCGGCTCGCCGAGCTCGAGGCACGGCACGGCCGGCACGAGACCCGCCAGCTGTCCTACCGCGTGTCGGACCTCTCGCTCATCGCGGCCGCCGTCGAGGACGTCCGCGCACACCCGCCGGCGGCGTACGGCGACTTCGCCGTGACGGGGGTGGAGCAGCCGGCCGACGACGTGCTGGTGCACCGGCTGTCCGGTGGTCGGGTCGTCGTGCGGCCCAGCGGCACCGAGCCCAAGCTCAAGGCCTACCTCGAGCTCGTCGACCCCGCGCCCGGCGCGATGGACGCGCTCGCGGCAGCCGTCGCCGCCCGCCTCGGCCTGGACTGAGCCGGCCTGGAGCCCCGCTCCTCCGCGCTTTCGCATGATCGTCAGAAGGATCCGTCTCCTCAGGCGCCCGCGAGGTGCCCTAGGAGACGGAAGCTTCTGACGATCATGGCCTGCCGAGGCGCACGCGCTGCAGGCCCGCGTCAAGCGGGCGTCGAGCGGGCTGCAAGGACCGCCTCCCACTGTGCCTCCCAGACCCGAACAGGTCGGGTCGTGAAGGGGGAGTCATGCAGCGCAGGACAGGACGGGCACGGCTGGGGGTCGCGCTCGCGCTGACGACGGCGGCCACCGCGGCGGTCGTCGTGGGGCAGGGGTCGCCGGCCAGCGGGGCGGGGGAGGGCCGGGACCTGGCCGAGGTGCGCGCCGCGACGGCGCGCTTCCACGACGTGGCGGTGGCGACGGCCGAGGGCTACGTCCCGGTCAGCGGCTGCGAGGAGCTGCCCGGTGCCGGCGCCATGGGCATCCACTACCTGAACCCGGGGCTCGCCGCTGACGGCCTGGTCGACCCGCAGCGCCCCGAGGTGCTGCTCTACCTGCCGACCGACGACGGGCTGCGGCTCGTCGGCGTCGAGTGGTTCGTCGCGGAGGCGGCCGCGGGCGGCCAGCGCCCGTCGGTGCTCGGACGCGGCTTCGACGGCCCGATGGACGGCCACTCCGCGGGGATGCCGCGCCACTACGACCTGCACGCCTGGATCTGGGCGCACAACCCCACCGGGACCTGGCAGGCCTGGAACCCGGCGCTGTCCTGCGAGGCGTCGGCATGAGCCTCCACACGACGTCCGCCCGCGTCCCCGTCCAGCGGAGCGCTCCGGCCGCCTTGCGCGACCAGGTCCGCGGCGACCTCCACCTGCCCGGCGAGCCGGCGTACGACGAGCTGGTCGCGCCCTGGAACCTGGCCGTACGGGTGCGCCCCGCGGCGGTCCTGCTCGCCGCCGACGCCGAGGACGTCGCGGCCGCGGTACGGGCCGCCGCCGACCACGGCCTGCGCGTCGGCGTCACCTGCACCGGTCACGGAGCAGCCGCCGACCACGCCGGTGTCCTGCTCGTGCGCACAACGCTGCTCGACGAGTGCGTCGTGCACGCCGACGAGGGCTGGGCGCGCGTCGGCGCCGGCGTGAAGTGGGGGCGCGTCGTCGAGCAGGCGGCGCAGCACGGGCTCGCCCCGCTGAACGGCTCGTCGACCGACGTCGGCGTCGTCGGCTACACCACCGGCGGCGGCACCGGTCCGTTCGTCCGGACGTACGGCCTGGCCTCCGACCGGGTGCGGGCGATCGAGGTCGTCACCGGGGACGGGGTCCTGCGCCGGGCGACCCCGGACTCCGAGCCCGAGCTGTTCTGGGGGCTGCGCGGGGGCAAGGGCGTGCTCGGCATCGTCACCGCGATCGAGCTCGACCTCGTGGCGCTGCCCCGCTTCTACGGCGGCGCCGTCTACTTCGACGGGGCCGACGCGCGGACCGTCCTGGAGACGTGGCGGACCTGGTGCGCCGAGCTGCCGGAGCAGGCCACCACGTCGGCCGCCGTCCTGCAGCTGCCGCCGCTGCCCGGGGTGCCCCCGCCGCTCGCCGGCCGCACCACCGTCGCGGTGCGCTTCGCCTTCACGGGTGACCCGGCCGAGGGGGAGCGGCTGCTCGCGCCCCTGCGCGCTGCGGCTCCCAGCGTCCTCGACGGGGTGGGCGTCCTGCCGTACAGCGCGGTGGACGCCGTCCACGCCGACCCGGTGGACCCGATGCCGGTGGTCGAGTCCGCGACCCTGCTGCGGGAGCTGCCGGCCGAGGCGCTCGAGCTGGTCCTGGCCGCCACCGGGCCGGACGCCCGCTCGCCGCAGGTGGTCGTCGAGCTGCGCCAGCTCGGCGGGGCCGGCGCGCGACCGGGGCGGTACGACAGCGCCGTCTGCCACCGGGAGGCCGCCTTCGGCCTGCTCGTCGTGGGCGTCCCGACCGATCCGTGGCCGCAGGCGCACGGGCGGCAGCTGGTCGCGTCGCTCGCCCCGTGGGCGGCGGGCCGGCTGCCCAACTTCACGTCCACCGACGACCCGGCGGAGTTCGCCCGGTGCTACACGCCGGAGGTCCTGGACCGGCTGCGCCGCGCGGCAGCGGCGTACGACCCGCAGGCGCGGATCGCTGCGGTCGACCTGCTCGGAGACCGGGCGTGAGCGCGCGGTCGCTGCTCGTGGCGGGCCTCGCCTACGTGCTCGGCCTGGTCGTCGGCGCGGCCGAGCGGGCGCCGCGCGGCTGATCCCGGAGGTCGTCGCCCCCGTACCGGAGAACCCTGGTGCGGGGGCGCCGACGTGCGGCACACTCCGGCAGCGTGGTGCCCGTCGAGCCGCCTCGTGCTCCCGGCGCGCAGGTGCGCGTGCTGGGCCAGGTCGGCGCGAGCGTCGGCGGTCGCGACTGCGACATCTCCTCGCCGACGGCCCGGGCGGTGCTGGCGCTGCTGGCCGTCGACGCCGGCCGGGTGGTGCCGGTCGACCGGATGCTCACCGAGCTGTGGGGTCCCGACGCCGCGGCCACCCGCACCTCGACCCTGCACGTGTACGTCTCCCGGCTGCGACGGGCGGTCGCCGATGCGGCCGGCGACGGGTCGCCGCCGCTGCGGATCCTGCACCGGGCTCCGGGCTACCTGCTGGAGCTGCCGGACGGCGGCCTCGATGCCGAGCTCTTCGCGCGGCTGGCCGACGCGGCGCGGGGGCGGGTGGCCGCCGACCCCGCTGAGGCCCTGCGGCTGCTCGACGAGGCGCTGGCCCTCGTCATCGGCGAGCCGCTGGCCGACGTCGTCGACCTGCTCGGCCCCGTCACGGCAGGCGAGGCCCGCCGGCTGGGCGAGCTGGTGCTGTCCGCGCGGGAGGTGCGCGTCGAGGCGCTGCTCGGGCTGGGTCGTCCGGCGGACGCCGCGCACGAGGCCGAGCGGCTCCTGCAGTCGCAGCCGCTGCGGGAGAGCGTGCTGGGGCTGCGGCTGCTCGGGCTCTACCGCAGCGGGCGGCAGAGCGAGGCGCTGCGCGCGTACGACGAGCTGCGGGAGCGGCTGGCCGACGAGCTGGGCGTGGACCCCGGACCGGCGCTGCGCCGCCTGCACGTCCAGCTGCTCCAGCACGACCCGGCGCTCGACGCCCGGTCGGTCCCCGCCGTCCCGCCCGAGCCGGTGCGGGTCGCCTCGTCCGCGGCCGGGCCGGGCCGCCGGGCCCGGCAGGTCGCCGACGTCGCGGAGTCCGTGGAGCGCGGCGTCGCCGGCGGCACCGGCGCGCTGTGGCTGGTCTCGGGGGAGGCCGGGATCGGCAAGACCCGGCTGGCGCAGCAGGTCGCCGCGCGCGCCCGGTCGCTGGGGGTCGCGGTCGCGCAGGGGCGCGCGCAGGAGGGGACGGAGGCCGCGCCGTACTGGACGTGGGGCGGGGTGCTGCGCGACCTGCCGGAGGTGCCCCGCTCGGTCGAGGTCGAGGTCCTGCTCGGCGCAGCGCCGGCCGGCTCCGGCGTGCCGCTGACCCGGGCCGCCCTGCACGACGGGGTGGCCAGGCTGCTGGTCGAGCGGGCCCGCACCGGCGGCCCGCTGCTGCTCGTGCTCGAGGACCTGCACTGGGCCGACCCGCCGAGCCTGGAGCTGCTCTCGACGCTGGCCGAGCGGGTCGGCCGACGTGCCCCTGGTCGTCGTGGGCACCTGGCGGGTGGAGGAGGTCGGTCCCGCCGGGGCGTTCGGCGCCTTCCTCGCGCGGCTGGCCCGCATCGCGGGCATCCGCCGGGCGCACCTCGGCGGGCTGGAGCTGGACGAGACCCGGGCGCTGCTCGGCGAGGAGCTCGGCTGGCAGCCCGACGAGCCGACCACCGCGGCCGTCGCCGACCGCACGGCCGGGAACCCCTTCTTCCTCCAGGAGCTCGCGCGACTGGTGCGCGCGACCGGCGACGCCGTCCACGGCTGGGAGCAGGTGCCGGGGACCGTGCGCGACGTCCTGCTGCACCGGGTCGCCGGGCTCGCCCCGGAGACCCAGCGGGTGCTCGACGTGGCCGCGGTCCACGGCCGCGAGTGCGACCTGGCGCTGCTCGAGCGGGTCTGCGGCCTGCTGCCGGACCTGGTCGACGCCGGCCTGGCCGAGGCGGTGCGCTCGGGCCTGGTCGTCGAGGCCGCCGCCGGGGTGCCGGTGCTGCGGTTCCGGCACGCGCTCGTCCGGGAGGCGCTGTCTGCCCGGCTGGGCGCCCGCGCGCGGATGCGGCTGCACGCCGAGCTCGGCGCCGTCCTGGCTGCCCGGGCCGGGGACGACGAGGTCGACGTCGTGGCCGCCCACCTGCTGGCCGGGGGCGACCTCGCCGACGCCGCGACGACGCTGCGCGCCGTGGTGGCGGCGGCTGACCGGGCACTGGGGCAGCTCGCCCTCGACCACGCGCAGCAGCTGCTCGAGCGTGGGCTCGCCGTCCTGCCGCGGATGGCTGACGGGGCCGGGCGGGACCGGCTGGAACTCGCCCTGCGGGCCCGGGCCGGCACGGTCGTCGCCACCCGGCACGGCTTCGCGGCCCCGGCGGCGCGCGCGGCGCTCGAGCGGGCCGCGCAGCTGGCGCTGCAGGTGCCGCCGGACGACGACGCCCTCGCCGCGCTCTACCGCCGCTACCTGTGGCTGCTCATGGGCGGGGACTTCGCCGCCGTGCAGGCCTTCGCCGAGGAGCTGCTGGCGCACGCCGGCACCGTCGACGACCCCGCCGCGCGCGACCGGCTCTCGCTGCTGGGCCGGCTGGCCCGCGGCTCGGTGCTGTGGTGCCTGGGCCGGGCCGAGCCCGCCGTCGAGGAGCTGCAGCTGGCCCTCCGCCTGGCCGAGCCGGACCCCACCGGTGCCGGGTCCGGCGTCCGCGCGGGCGGAGCCTTCGGCGACCCGGGCGTACGGGTGCGGATGTTCCTCTGCCACGCGCTGGCCTCCTCCGGCCGCGCTGCGGAGGCCGTCGCCGTCGCCGACCGGATGGTCGAGCAGGCACGGCAGTCCGGTCCGGCCGACGAGAGCGACGCGCTCGCGACCCGCGGGATGATGCACGCCGTCTTCCGCGAGCCGGAGCCGGCCCGGGCCGACGGCGTCGAGGGCCAGCGGCTGGCCCGGCTGCTGGGCGCCGAGCTGCTCGGCTGCTTCGCCGACCTCAACGAGGGCTGGGGCGCCGCGCTGAGCGGGGTGCCGGACGGCGTCGAGCGCGTGCGCGCCGGTGCGGCCGGCTACCGCGCCACCGGCACCCGCATGCACGACCCGATCGTCTGGACGATGCTGGCCGAGGCGGAGGCCGCCGCCGGCCACCCCGACCGGGCCGCCGCAGCCGCGCAGGCGGGCCTGGCCGCGCTCGCCGCCACCGGCAGCTGCCTGTGGATCGACCGGCTGCAGGCGCTCGCGGGCCACGGCGAGGCTGTCCCCGCAGCCCCGGTCCCCGCGGCCTCGGTCCCCGCAGCCCCGGTCCCCGGAGCCCCCGTGCCCTAGCGTCGCCGCCCGTGGGCATCCCCGTCGGCGCCGTGCTGCTCGCGGCGGCGCTGTTCGGGACGACCGGCACCGCGCAAGCGCTCGGACCCTCCGCGACCACCCCGCTGGGCGTGGGGGCCGCCCGCCTGGTCCTCGGCGGCCTGGCCCTGCTGGCGCTGCTGCCGCTGGTGGGCGGGCGCCGGGCGGAGGTGCTGGCGCTGTGGCGCACCCCCGCCGGACTGGTCGCCGGGCTGTGCACCGGGCTCTACCAGGTGTGCTTCTTCGCCGCCGTCGAGCGGGCGGGCGTGGCCGTGGGGACGCTGGCGGCGATCGGCAGCGGCCCGGTGCTGACCGGGCTGCTGGCGGTCTGGCTGCTCGGCGAGCGGCCCGGCCGGACCTGGCTCGCCGCGACCGGCCTGTGCCTGACCGGGCTCGCGCTGCTGGTCCTCGGCGGTGGCGCGGACGGCGCGGCCGACCCCCTCGGCGTCCTGCTGGCCCTGGCCGCCGGGCTGGCCTACGCGGCGTACACCGTCCTGGCCAAGCGGCAGCTGGACGAGGGTCACGCGCCGGCGGTGGTCATGGCGGCGGCGTTCGGGCTCGGGGGGCTGCTGTCGGTGCCGCTGCTGCTGACCCAGCCGCTCGGCTGGGTGGCGACCCCCGGCGGCGCGGTCCTCGTCGGCTACCTCGGGCTGGTCACGGTGACCCTGGCCTACCTGCTGTTCGTACGAGGGCTGGCGGTCCTGCCGGCCGGCCCGGTCACGACGCTCGTGCTCGCCGAGCCGGTGGTGGCGACGGCGCTGGGAGTGGTCGTCCTCGACGAGCGGCTGGCGCTGCCGGGCGCGGTCGGCGCCGGGCTGGTCCTCGTCGGCCTGCTCGTCCAGGGCCGCGGCTCCTCCCGTCCCGTCCCGGCCCCCGAGGGCGCCGTCACGTACTAGGTCGACGCCCTCCCGCGGCGACGTCCGTGCAGCGGTTGGTGCATCAGAGCGCAACATCTTCTCCTTCTTGCGCTGTGGCGCACCGAGCGCTGCGCGAGACGGCCATCCCTCCCGGCCGGGCGCCGCCCGGCCTGCGCGGGTGCGGCGATCACGAGAGCCCCCTACCCGGTTGATCAACGCGGGACTCGGTACCTGCAGAAGGGGTCCTGCGCGTACGGAGTCCGGCGTTGATCAGCGGGGGGTGGGGGTCTCCAGCGGCTAGCGTGCTCAGGTGACCTGGACCCGCGAGACGCTCGCCCGCACCGTCGACCACACGCTGCTCAAGCCGGAGGCGACCGACGCACAGGTCGCCGCGCTGGCCGCGGAGGCCGCCGAGCTCGGCGCCTTCTCGATCTGCGTGTCGCCGAACCGCCTGCCGGTGCAGGTCGCGGCCGGCCTGGCCGTGTGCACGGTCGTCGGCTTCCCGTCCGGCGCCCACGTGAGCGAGGCCAAGGCGCTGGAGGCGCAGCGCGCCGTCCGCGACGGCGCCACCGAGGTCGACATGGTCGTCGCGCTGGGCAGCGTCATGGCCGGCGACTGGGACGCCGTCGAGGCCGACGTCGCCGCGGTCAAGGCCGCCTGCGGCGACGTGCTGCTCAAGGTGATCCTCGAGACCGCCGCGCTCACCGACGAGCAGGTCGTCCAGGCCTGCCGGCGCAGCGAGGCCGGCGGGGCGCAGTACGTCAAGACCTCCACCGGCTTCCACCCGAGCGGCGGTGCCAGCGAGCACGCCGTGCGCCTGATGCGCGAGACGGTCGGCGACCGCCTCGGTGTCAAGGCCAGTGGCGGCATCCGGGACACCGCGACGGCGCTGGCGATGCTCGAGGCGGGGGCCTCCCGGCTCGGGCTGTCCGGCACCCGAGCGGTGCTCGACGGCCTGGCGCCCTGAGCTCCGACACGGTCTGACGACGATCCGGCTCAGGCAGAGTGCGTCTCCTGTCGAGGGGTACCTCAGCGCTCACCTACGGGAGGACACGACCATGACCCAGACGCTGCTCGCCCCCGCTGACCTGAGCACGGCCGACCGCTGCGACCGCTGCGGCGCCCAGGCCTTCTACCGCGCCGTCCTCGCCAGCGGCGAGCTGCTGTTCTGCGCCCACCACGGCCGCGAGTACTCCGCCCGCCTGGCCGAGGTCGCCCTCGAGGTCCAGGACGGCACCGCCGCCATCAACGGCCGTCCCAGCCCGGCGGCGTACTAGGACCGCTCCTGGACCATCACCTGGTCGTGCCGGGCGTACAGCTCGGTCCACTCCTGCGGGCTGAGCACCCGGCCGCTCTCGCGCACCGCGAGCAGCTCCTCGAAGTAGTCCTCGCGCGGCGCCCCCGGCGTGCTCATCATGAGCATCGCCGCGGGCGCCCCGCTGTCGTTGCGGAAGCCGTGCACGCCCTGCGGCGG
This sequence comes from uncultured Actinomycetota bacterium, assembly GCA_963844295.1. Classification (GTDB taxonomy): domain Bacteria; phylum Actinomycetota; class Actinomycetes; order Mycobacteriales; family SCTD01; genus SCTD01. The sequence goes on from CAWJNR010000002.1 coordinate 1,264,047, forward strand.
CACGTAGAGGTGGTCGCCCTCGACAGCGATGAGCCAGCGCGCGCCGTCGTACAGCGCCACCTCGCCGGTCAGCACGGTGAAGCTCTCGGCGAAGCGGCTGTGCCGGTGCGGCTTGGCGCCAGGGGAGCCCGCCGGCAGGTCGATCCGGTAGAGGCTGTAGCGCCCGTCGGTGTCCGCGGAGGTCGCCACGACCGTGTTCGACAGGATGCGGCGGGCGCCGGCCGCCGGTAGCAGCAGTGTCACGAGGACAGGGCCGCGTAGCCCGGCTTGATGACGTCGTCGATGAGCGCGAGCCGCTGGTCGAAGGAGAGGAACGCGCTCTTCATGGCGTTGATGGTCAACCAGCGCAGGTCGTCCCAGCCGTAGCCGAACGCGTCGACCAGGGCTGACAGCTCCGAGGACAGCGTCACCCCGCTCATCAGCCGGTTGTCGGTGTTGACCGTGACGCGGAACTGCAGCGAGCGCAGCAGCCCGATCGGGTGCTCGGCGATCGACCGCGCCGCGCCCGTCTGCACGTTGCTCGACGGGCACATCTCCAGCGGGATGCGCTTGTCGCGCACGTAGCCGGCCAGCTTGCCGAGGGTGGCCCGGCCGGAGGTGTCGACCGAGATGTCGTCGACGATCCGCACGCCGTGGCCGAGCCGGTCGGCGTGGCACTCCTGCAGCGCCTCCCAGATCGACGGCAGCCCGAAGGCCTCACCGGCGTGGATCGTGTAGTGGCCGTTCTCGCGCTGCATGTGCTGGAAGGCCGCCAGGTGCCGGGTGGGCGGGTAGCCCGCCTCGGCGCCGGCGATGTCGAAGCCGACGACGCCCTTCTCGCGGAAGGCGACGGCGAGCTCGGCGATCTCGAGCGAGCGCGCGGCGTGGCGCATCGCCGTCAGCAGCGTGACGACCCTGATCGGACGGTCGTGGCAGCCCTGCCGGAAGCCCTCCTGCACGGCCTCGACGACCTCGGGCAGTGACAGGTCGCCCTCGAGGTGCAGCTCCGGGGCGAAGCGGACCTCGGCGTAGACGACGCCGTCGTCGGCGAGGTCCTGCGCGCACTCCCGGGCCACGCGCACCAGCGCGTCGTGGGTCTGCATCACGCCGACGGTGTGCGAGAACGTCGACAGGTAGCGGGGCAGCGACCCGGCGTTCGCGTTCTCCTGGAACCACCTGCCGAGCTGCTCGACGTCGGTGGTCGGCAGCGCGTCGTAGCCCGTCTCGTCAGCGAGCTCGACGATCGTGGCCGGGCGGAGACCACCGTCGAGGTGGTCGTGCAGCAGCACCTTGGGCGCCCGCCGCACGTCGGCAGGACTGGGCAGGCCGGTCACTCGCCCTCCCGGTGGACGGTGTCGGGGGAGAAGGCCGGCAGGCAGACCGCGACGTACTCCGCGCCGTCCGGGGTCGTGTAGCGGACCCGCTCCCCGGCCCGCGTCAGGACCGCCTGGCCGGCGCTCACGACCATCACGCCGCCGTCGTGCTCGACGTGCACGGCGCCGCCGAGCACCAGCGTCACCTCGTCGAAGTCCGGCGCCTGCGCCGGCTCCTCCCAGCCCGCTGGGGAGCGCATGTGCGCCACCGACATCGCGCTCGTCCCGGTCGCGGCCCCGCCGACGTACTCGTCGATGAGCTTGCCCCCGGGCACCGGCACGCGGACCGGGCTCTCCACCAGCTGCGGCACGTCTCAGCCCACCTTCTCCAGCACCAGCGGCGCGGTCGCCACCGGTTCGTCTGCGATGTCGTACGCCCCGGCGAGCGCGGCGCGGCCCTCCGCGAGCCGCTCGGCGTCCGCCGCGTGCAGCGTCGCGAGCAGCTGCCCCGCCTCGACGCGCTCGCCGAGGGCAGCGGCCAGCACCACGCCGGCGGCCGGGTCGACGGCGTCCTCCTTGCGCGCGCGCCCGGCGCCGAGGCGCCAGGCGGCGGTGCCGACCGAGAGCGCGTCGATGCGGGCGACGTGCCCAGCGCGTCGGCGCGCACCTCCTCGGTGACGGCGGCGACCGGCAGCGTCCGCCGACGGGTCGCCGCCCTGGGCCGCGACCATGCGCGACCAGACCTCCAGCGCACGGCCGTCGGCGAGCGCCGGCTCGGGGTCGGCGTCGCTGCCGCCGAGGGCGAGCATCTCGCGGGCGACGGCGAGGCAGACCTCGCGCAGGTCGGCCGGCCCGCCGCCGCGCAGCACCTCGACGGCCTCGGCGACCTCGAGCGCGTTGCCGATCCCGCGGCCCAGCGGGGCCTCCATCGACGTGAGCAGGCAGACGGTGCGCACGCCGGCGTCGGCGCCCAGGCGCACCATCGTCTGCGCCAGCTCGCGCGCGGTGTCGACGTCCTTCATGAACGCCCCGGCGCCGACCTTCACGTCGAGCAGCACCGCGTCGGCGCCGCCGGCGATCTTCTTGCTCATGATGCTGCTGGCGATGAGCGGGATCGACGGCACCGTGCCGGTCACGTCGCGCAGCGCGTACAGCTTCTTGTCGGCGGGGGCGAGGTCCTCGCCGGCCGCGCCGATGACGGCGCCGACGTCGCGCAGCTGGGCGAGGAACTGCTCGCGGGACAGGTCGCCGGACCAGCCGGGGATGCTCTCGAGCTTGTCGATCGTCCCGCCGGTGTGGCCGAGGCCGCGGCCGGACAGCTTGGGCACCGCCACGCCGAAGACGGCGACGAGGGGCGCGACGACGAGCGAGACCTTGTCGCCGACGCCGCCGGAGGAGTGCTTGTCGACGACGGGACGGCCGGTGCCGGACAGGTCCATGCGGGTGCCGCTCGCCACCATCGCCGAGGTCCAGGCGGACAGCTCGCGCGGGGACAGCCCGCGCCAGACGACGGCCATGAGCAGCGCGCTCATCTGCTCGTCGGCGACGGCGCCCCGCGTGTAGGCGTCCAGCACCCAGGCGACCTGCTCGTCGCTCAGCTCGCCGCCGTCGCGCTTGACCGCGATGACGTCGACGACGTTCAGGACCGGTCCGGCAGGTCGCGGGCGCCGAAGGCGTCGGGCAGGACCTCGGTCATCGGCACCACGCCCCGCGGGGAGTCGACCAGCAGCTCGGGGCCGCCCTGCTCCCAGAGCAGCTGCCGGCAGCGGCCGCACGGCATGAGCAGCTCGCCGTCGCCGGACCGGCAGGCCAACGCCACGAGCCGGCCGCCGCCGGAGGAGTGCAGCTGGGAGACCAGCCCGCACTCCGCGCACAGCCCGAGGCCGTAGGAGGCGTTCTCGACGTTGCAGGCCTGCAGCAGCCGGCCGTCGTCGGTCCAGGCGGCGACCCCGACGTGCAGCCGGGAGTACGGCGCGTACGCGCGCGCGGCGGCTTCGACCGCCTTCGCACGCAGGTCGTCCCAGTCGACGGTGGTGACGTCGAAGCTCATGACTGCTGGCCTCTCCGGTAGGGCTGCCCGTCGGCGGCCGGTGGTCGCAGCCGCTGCGACGCGGCGGCGAGGACGACGAGGGTGACGAGGTGCGGGGTGAAGCCGACCAGCTGGCTCGGGACGCTGTCCACGACGCTGTACCAGAGGAAGAAGGCGATGCCGATGCCCAGCGCGGCGACCACCATCGGCAGCCGGCGGCGCACCAGCTGGACGACGGCGACGACCACGAGCAGCAGCGCGACGAGCAGCAGCAGCCCGCGCACGGCGTTGCCGGCCCGCAGCTGGAGCGCGTCGGCGTAGCCGAACAGGCCGGCACCTGCGGCCAGGCCGCCCGGCCGCCAGTTGCCGAAGATGACCGCGGCCAGGCCGATGAAGCCGCGGCCGGCGGTCTGCCCCTCGCGGTAGATCGAGCCGATGATGAGCGAGGCCCCGCCCAGCCCCGCCATGGCGCCGGAGATGACCACGGCGGCGTACTTCATCCGGTACACGGCGACGCCGAGCGAGTCGGCGGCTACGGGGTTCTCGCCGACCGAGCGCAGCCGCAGGCCGAAGGACGTGCGCCACAGGACGAAGAAGCTGAACGGCACGAGCAGCACGGCGAGCAGCGTCAGCAGCGACACGTCGCGGGTGAGGCCGCCCAGGATCCCGGCCGCGTCGCTGAGGAAGAACAGCCCGGTGCCCTCGAGGTCGCGCAGCAGGTCGGGCCCGCTGGACAGCAGCGGCAGGCTGACGTCCGGCAGCGGCGAGACGACCGCCGACTGGGTCGGACCGGCGCCGGGGACCTGGCCGTCGCCGTAGAAGACCTGGCTGAGGTACTGCGCGACGCCGGCCCCGAGCAGGTTGATCGCGACGCCGGAGACGACGTGGTCGACGCCGAAGGTGACGGTGGCGATGGCGTGCAGCAGCCCGCCGACCGCGCCTGCGGCCAGGCCGGCGAGGACGCCCCACCAGGGGCCGACCTCGAAGCCGACGTAGGCCCCGAACCAGGTGCCGAGGATGAGCATCCCCTCGAGCCCGATGTTGACGATCCCGGCCCGCTCGGCCCACAGGCCACCGAGCGCGGCCAGCCCGATGGGGACGGCCAGGCGCAGGGCGGCCCCGGAGGTGCCGCTGGAGGTGATCTCGTCCAGGCCGCTGATCGCGCGGGTGAGCGACAGCAGGGCGAGCAGGCCGAGCGTGATCAGCCCGACCTTCTGCCAGCCGCCGGTGCGGCGACGCGAGCGACCCGACTCCGGCTCGGCGAGGGAGGGCGACGGCCCCGCGGCGACGGTCATGCGGCGCTCCCCTCGGTGGCGCGGCGCACGGCCCGCTCGGCCTGCGTCGCCGCGATGCGGCGGACCGCTTCGTACGCCACGACGACCGAGAGCACGATCGAGCCCTGCATGATCACGTAGATCTCCGTGGGGACGTCGATGAACTGCAGCGTCGAGCTGGAGCGCTCGAGGAAGGCGAACAGCAGGGCCGCGAAGGCGATGCCGACGGGGGAGTTGCGGCCGAGCAGCGCGACGCCGATGCCGGTGAAGCCCAGCCCGGCGGTGAAGCTCAGCCCGTAGGAGTACGACGTGCCGAGCACCTGCGCCAGGCCGACCAGCCCGGCCACCCCGCCGGAGAGCAGCAGCGTGATGACCGTCGTGCGCTTGGTGTGCACGCCGCTGGCACGGGCGGCGAAGGGGTTGATGCCGACCGCCTTCATCTCGAAGCCGAACAGGCTCCGGTTGACCAGCACCCAGTAGAGGACGCCGACGGCGATGGCGACCAGGACGAAGCCGCCGAGGTTCGTGCCCTGCGGCGGGGTGATGCCCAGGCCGTCGAGCAGGCCGTTGAGGTTCGGGAAGCGCGCCGACTCCGGCAGCGGCGGGGTGGCGCTGTTGTTGCTGCCCTCGACCCGCTCCTGCAGGTGCTCGGCCAGCAGGTAGGCCGCGATGCCGGCCGCGATGACGTTGAGCAGGATGGTCGAGATGACCTCGCTGACGCCGCGGGTCACCTTGAGGACGGCGGCGACACCGGCCCAGGAGGCCCCGACGGCGATCGCCACGAGCAGGATCACGCCGATGTGCAGCGCACCCGGCAGGTCCAGCGCCGCGCCGACGGAGGCGGCGAGCAGGGCCGCCAGGGCGTACTGGCCCTCGACGCCGATGTTGAACAGCGCCATCCGGAAGCCGATCGCGACGGCCACGCCCGCGAGGTAGAGCGGCACGGCGTTGTTGATCGTGATGAGCACCGAGCGCAGCTGGGTGCCGTCGGTGAGCATCTTGCTGTAGACCTCGAGCGGCGGGTTGCCGCTGGCCAGCAGCGCGATCGAGCTCACGAGCAGCGCGAAGACCGCCGCCGCCAGCGGCGCCGCGACGGCCAGCAGGACGCGGCGGGCGAGCGGGTTCGGGGCCTTGGCGGTGCGCTCCGGGGCGCCACCGGGCGGCGCCTCGACGGTGGTGGTCATGCGGTCCTCTCCTGCGCGGCGACGGCGCCGGTCATGGCGCTGCCGAGCACCTCGGGCGTGGTGCCCTCGGGCGACATCTCGGCGACCAGCCGGCCGCGCAGCATCACGACCAGCCGGTCGGACAGGCCGATGAGCTCCTCGAGGTCGGCCGAGACCAGCAGCACCGCCAGCCCGTCGGCGCGGGCCTGCCGCAGCAGGTCCCAGATCGTGGCCTGCGCGCCGACGTCGACGCCGCGGGTCGGGTGGGACGCGACGAGCAGCACGGGGGTGCCGCTCATCTCCCGCCCGACGACGAGCTTCTGCTGGTTGCCGCCGGACAGCGCGAAGGCGGGCACGTCGACGCCGGGGGTGCGCACGCCGTACTCCCGCACGATCCGCTCGGTGTCGGCGCGGGCGGCCTTGCGGTCGATCCACGGACCGCGGCGCCACGGCTTGCGGGTCTGGTGGCCGAGGACGCGGTTCTCCCACAGCGCCTCGGGGAGCAGCAGCCCCTGCCGGTGGCGGTCCTCGGGGATGTAGCCGATGCCGCCCTCGCGACGCCGCTGCGTCGGCCAGTGCGAGATGTCCTGCTCGCCGAGCCGGACGACGCCGGTGGCGTCGCGCAGGCCGAGGATCGCCTCGACGAGCTCGGCCTGGCCGTTGCCCTCGACGCCGGCGATGCCGAGCACCTCGCCGCGGCGCACGGTCAGGCTCGACGTCGTCGACGAGCGCCCGGCCCTCCGGGCTGAGCACGGTCAGGTGCTCGACGCTCAGCTCGACGACGTCGGTGACGGTCGAGTCCCGGGTGTCCGGCGTGGGCAGCTCGCTGCCGACCATGAGCTCGGCCAGCTCGCGCGCGGTCGTCCCCTCGGGGGAGACGGTCGCGACGGTGGTGCCGCCGCGCAGGACGGTGATGGCGTCGGCGACGCGCAGCACCTCGTCGAGCTTGTGGCTGATGAAGACGATGGCGACGCCCTCGGCGCGCAGCTCGGCCAGCGAGGCGAACAGCTCGTCGACCTCCTGCGGCACGAGCACCGCGGTCGGCTCGTCCAGGATGAGCACGCGGGCGCCGCGGTAGAGCACCTTGAGGATCTCGACGCGCTGGCGGTCGCCGACGCCGAGGTCCTCGACCAGCGCGTGCGGGTCGACGCCCAGGCCGTACTGCGCCGACAGCTCGGAGATGCGCTCTGCGGCCCGGCGGGAGTCGAGCACGCCGAACCGGCTCGGCTCGGCGCCCAGGACGACGTTCTCGAGGACGGTGAGGTTGTCGGCCAGCATGAAGTGCTGGTGGACCATGCCGATGCCGGCCTCGATCGCGTCGGACGGGCTCTTGAAGCGGACCTCGCGCCCGTCGACCTCGATGGTGCCCTCGTCGGGCTTCTGCATCCCGTAGAGGATCTTCATGAGGGTCGACTTGCCGGCGCCGTTCTCGCCCACGACGGCGTGCACCTCGCCGCGGCGGACCTCGAGCGAGACGTCGCGGTTGGCGACGACGCCGGGGAAGCGCTTGGCGATGCCCTCCAGCCGGACGACGACGGCCCGGTCGGCGGCCGTCTCGGCGCTGCCGGGCGCGGGTGCGGCGGGGACGGCCACGGGGTCCTCCTGCGGTGTGGGACGGGGGTGGGGCGGTCCGGGCGGCGGACGCGGTCGGGGTGGGGGACCCGTCTCCGCTCACCCCAGAGGGCGCCGCACCGGGAGGTACGGCGCCCCCGGGGGACGAGCAGGGCGCTACGGCGTGCTGGGCACCGTGATGTCGCCGGCGACGATCTGCGCCTTGAGCTCCTCGAGCTGGTCGGCGATGTCGTCGACCGCCCCACCGGAGGTGGCGTAGCCGACGCCGTCGGCCTCGAGGTCGTAGGTCGTCACGGCGGGGATCTCCTCGCCGTCGACGAACGCCTGGAGGGCGTCGAACACCGCGACGTCGACGCGCTTGAGCATCGAGGTGATGATGACGGGCTGCAGCTCGGGGTTGCTCGAGCCGATCGACTCGTACTGGTCGGAGTCGACGCCGATGCCGAGCTTGCCCTTGGCCAGCGCGGACTGGAACACGCCCAGGCCCGAGCCGCCCGCGGCGGCGTAGATCACGTCGGCGCCGGCGTCGTACATGCCGTTGGCGGCCTCCGCACCGGCGGCCGGGTCACCGAAGCCGGAGAAGTCCGGCGGCTGCGACAGGTAGGCGGTCTGCACGGTCGCGTCCGGCTTGACCTGCTTGGCGCCGGCGACGAAGCCGGCCTCGAACTTCTCGAGCAGCGGGGTCTGCACGCCGCCGATGAAGCCGACGTTGTTGGACGTGCTCTTCAGCGCCGCGGCAGCACCGACGAGGAACGAGCCCTGCTCCTCGGCGAAGACCAGGCTCTTGACGTTCGGCGCCTCCACGGAGGAGTCGTCGATGATGAAGAAGGTGGTGTCCGGGAAGTCGGTCGCGATGGTGCCGAGCTCCTCCGCGTAGGCGAAGCCGACCGCGAAGATCGGGTTGTAGCCCTCCTCGGCCAGCGAGCGGAGGTTGTCACCGCGGTCGGTGCCCTGGGCGTTCGGGCTGAGCTCCTGGCCCTCGACGCCGAGCTCGCTCTTGGCCTGGTCCAGGCCCGCGGCGGCGGCGTCGTTGAAGGAGCGGTCGCCACGGCCGCCGACGTCGTACGCGAGGCCGACGCGGACGTCGGACTCGACGCCACCGTCGGCGGAGGAGGCGGCGGGCTCAGCGGTCTCGGTCCCGGTGTCGGAGCCGCAGGCGATCAGGCCCAGGCTGGCTACGGTCAGCACTGCGGCGAGGCGCAGGCGACCGGTCGCGGATCGGCGCAAGGGAGGTCCTCAGGTCGTAGGGGTGTGCGGGGGCGGACAGCACCCGGCTGCGGCCGACGGTAGTTGCCCGGGCGGCCGGCGAAGGCCGCAAACCGGGGATCCCATGGTCACGACTGGGACTCGGTGCAGGATGGTGCGGGTGTCCGCCCCGCTCGCCGCCGCTCCCGCCCGGGGCTACGGGCCGCTGCTCCGCACGCCCGGGGCGAAGGCGTTCAGCGCGGCTGCGCTGCTCGGCCGGATGCCGATCGCGATGCTCGGGATCGGCACCGTGCTGCTGGTCGAGGACCGGCGCGGCTCCTACGCGCTGGCCGGTCTGGTCAGCGCCGCCTACGCGATCGGCCTGGCCGCACTGGGACCGCTCGGCTCGCGGCTGGTCGACCGGCGCGGGCAGCGCGCCGTGCTGCTGCCGGCCCTGGTCGTCAGCGCCAGTGCGGTGGTCGCGGTGGTGCTGCTCGCCGGCAGCGGTGCGCCGGCCTGGACGCTGCTGCCCGCCGCCGCGCTGACCAGCCTGGCGCCGTCGCAGCTCGGGTCCTGCGTGCGCGGGCGCTGGAACGCGGTGCTCACCGCAGCCGGCCGCGGGCCGGAGGTGCAGCGGGCGTACGCCTGGGAGGCGGTCGTCGACGAGGTCGTCTTCGTGCTCGGGCCGCTGCTGGTGGTCCTCGGCGCGATCGTCGACCCGGCCGTCGGGCTGGGGCTGGCGCTGGTGCTCAGCACGACGGGGACGGTGTGGCTGGTCTCGCAGCGCGCCAGCGAGCCGCCGGTGCTGCCGGTCGCGCCGGGCCGCCGTGGCCGGTCGGCCCTGCAGGAGCGCGGGATGCTGCTGCTCGTCGCCTCGCTGATGTGCGTCGGCACGCTGTTCGGCACGATCGAGGTCTCGATGATCGCCTTCGCCGAGGAGCGCGGCAGCACCTCGGGCGCCGGGCTGCTGCTCGCGCTGGTCGCGCTGGGCAGCGCCCTGGCCGGCCTGGCGTACGGCGCGCTGCACTGGACCTCGCCGCTGCCCCGCCGCTACGCGCTCTCGCTCGCCGGCCTGTCGCTCGGCCTGGTGCCGCTGCTCCTGGCGCCGTCGGTGCCGCTCATGGCGCCCGCCGCGCTGCTCGCCGGCATCGCGGTGAGCCCGACGCTCATCGCTGCCTTCGCGTTCGTCGACGAGCTGGTGCCGCCGTCGGCGCGCACGGAGGGCTTCTCCTGGCTCAACTCCGGGCTCGCGACCGGTGTCGCGCTCGGCTTCGCCGGGTCGGGCGGGGTGGCCGACGCCGCGGGCGCCCGCGCCGCCTTCCTGCTGGCCCTGGCCGCAGCCGTGCTCGGCACGCTGGTGGTCGTGCTCGGCCGCAGCCGGCTCAGCCCCCGACCGGGCTGATCGGCTCCACCGGGCTGATCCAGGCCAGGTAGACCGGCCGGCCGCTGCTCACCTCGGCCCGTTCGACCAGGAAGTGGCAGAGCACCTCGCTGCCGTCGCGGCGCAGCACGGGCAGCTCGAGTCCGACGCCGAGCACATGGGCCTGACCGGTCGACAGGTGGCGGGTGAACCCCGCGACGTGCGCCTCGCGCAGGGCCGGCGGGATGAGCGCCACGACCCGGCGTCCGACCAGGTCGGCGGGGTCCCAGCCGGTGGTGCGGGCGAGCGGTCCGCTGATCGCGAGGATGCGGTTGGCGTCGTCGGCGGCGACGACGCCCCGGTCGGACCCCGTGACCAGCGAGGCGTCCCAGTCGGGCAGGTCGGGCGCACTGCGGTCGTGCACGAGGTCGACGAACCGCTCCTGGTCGGCCCCCGCCCACGGCGCGGCGGGCACGCCGGCGAGCTGCGCGACGACCTGCTCGCAGGCCCAGTCGCGCACGGCGACCACCTCCGGCAGGCCGGGGCGCGCCAGGAGCAGGTCGGCGACGGCGAGCCGCTCGCCGAGGTCGAGGGCGTCCTGCAGAGCGCCGAAGGCGGCCCCGAGCCGCGGCGGCACGTGCAGCACGAGGTCCACGGTCTCCGGCACCTCCGGCAGCGAGGCGGGGTGGCCGGCCGGCAGCGGACTGCGCGCGGTGCCCTCCTCGCGGGCCCGGTCGACGGCGTCGGTCAGCGCCGTCCAGACCAGCGCGCGCGCCTCGTCGGCAGCGGGCAGGTCCGGCGGGGAGGGGGTGGCCGCACCGTGCTCGGCCAGGTAGAGGACCAGCTCGCGCAGCAGCGCCTGGTGGTGCTCGCGGACGGCCAGCCACAGCGTCGGCGGCAGTCCCTCGAGGACCACCTCGGCGGTCGGCTCGTCCGCCTCGGGCACCGCGTCCGCGCCCCAGCCGTCGACGTCCCACGCCGCCAGCAGGTCCTGCTCGTCCGGCTCCCCGGTCGGGTCGTCCCCGACGACGAACCAGACGACCTTGCCGCCCGGCTCGGCCCGGACGCCGCAGTCGCGGGTGAGCGCGGTGACCAGCTCGAGACCCCGGCCGGTCGTGGCCTCGACGTCGGCCGCGCGGCGCTGCTGGGGGAGGGAGGGGTTGGTGTCCGCGACCGCGACCTCGACCTCGGCGTCGCCGAGCCGGACCCGCACCACGAGGTCGGTGTGGGCGTGCAGGATGCCGTTCGTGACGACCTCGGACAGCGCCAGCTCGGCGCTGTCGGCCCAGCCGTGCCGGTCCGCCGCCTCGAGCAGACCGCGCAGGAACCGGCGCGCCAGACCGGCGCTGCGGGCAGTGGGCGGCAGGCGCAGCTCCGCGACGGGGCCCGCTCCGGTCCCCCCGCTGGTGCTGCTCATGTGGTCCACGTCGTCGAGAGGTGCCCCGGACGTCCTGCCGCTACTCCTTCGCCAGGTTCGCGACGCGGAGCTCGCCGCGCGCGACCAGGCGGTCCTGCTCGTCCCGCACGTCCACCGACCACAGCTGCTGGCTGCGACCGCGGTGGACGGGCGTCGCCCGCGCCGTCAGCCGCCCCTCGCGCACGGCCCGCAGGAAGTTGGTGTGGTTGCTGGTGCCGACGACCTGGCCGCGGTCGCCGAACCACGTGGCACCGGCGACGCTGCCGACGGTCTCCACCACCGAGCACAGGACGCCGCCGTGCAGCAGGCCGTACGGCTGCAGGAGCTCGGGGCGGACCTCGAAGGACGCCACCACCTCGTCCTCGGTGGCGGACAGGATCTCGAGCCCGATGTGCTTGTCGAAGCCGTCGTAGGCGTAGTCGGTCATGGCGGGACAGTACGGAGGCCGGTCTCGGCGCGCGCGACCGCCCGGTCCTCCGCGAGGACCGGACGGTCGCGGTGCGGGCTGCCCTAGAAGATCAGGATGAGCAGCAGGACGATGATGATCAGGGCGACGAGGCCTCCGCCGATGTACATGCCGGTCTCCTGCCGTCGGGCGCGTGAGCGCGTGTGGATCACGTCTGCCCCCTCACGGCGCGCCTACGCGCCCGGAGACGATCTTCATCGAGGTCCGGCCGCCGTAGACTCGCCGCCATGACCGTCGCGGACCGCTCCGTCGACGCCGCCAGTCCCGGTGCCGGTGCCGGGCCGGCGACCGCGACCGGGGAGGCCGCCCGCCGCCGGACCTTCGCGGTCATCAGCCACCCGGACGCCGGGAAGTCCACGCTCACCGAGGCCCTGGCCCTGCACGCACGGGTCATCCAGGAGGCCGGCGCGATCCACGGCAAGGCCGGCCGCAAGAGCACCGTGTCCGACTGGATGGACATGGAGAAGGCCCGCGGCATCTCCATCAGCTCGGCGGCGCTGCAGTTCCCGTACGGTCCGCCCGGTCGGGAAGCGGTCATCAACCTGCTCGACACGCCCGGGCACGCCGACTTCTCCGAGGACACCTACCGGGTGCTGGCGGCGGTCGACTGCGCCGTGATGCTGCTCGACGCGGCCAAGGGCCTCGAGCCGCAGACGATGAAGCTCTTCGACGTCTGCAAGCACCGCGGGATCCCGATCATCACCGTCGTCAACAAGTGGGACCGCCCCGGGCTCGAGGCCCTGCAGCTCATGGACGAGATCCGCGACCGGACCGGTCTGGAGCCGACCCCGCTCACCTGGCCGGTCGGCATCGCCGGTGACTTCAAGGGCGTGCTCGACCGCGCGACCGGTGACTACATCCGCTTCACCCGCACGGCCGGCGGCGCCACGATCGCTCCCGAGGAGCGGCTGCCGGCCGCGGCGGCGCTCGCGCAGGAGCCGGAGTACTGGCAGACCGCGGTGGAGGAGAGCGAGCTGCTCACCGAGATGGGCCAGGTGCACGAGCAGTCCACCTTCCTCGACGGCGTCACCACCCCGGTCCTGTTCGGCTCGGCGGTCCTCAACTTCGGCGTGCACCAGCTGCTCGACGTGCTGCTCGAGCTGGCCCCCGCGCCGGCGCCCCGTCCGGACGTCACCGGTGCGCCGCGGCCGCTCGACAAGCCGTTCAGCGCCTTCGTGTTCAAGATCCAGGCGGGCATGGACAGCGCGCACCGCGACCGCCTGGCCTACGTCCGGGTCTGCTCGGGCGTCTTCGAGCGCGGCACCGTCGTCACGCACTCCGCGACCGGCAAGCCCTTCGCGACGAAGTACGCCCAGCAGGTCTTCGGCCGCGAGCGCGAGACCGTCGACCTGGCCTACCCGGGCGACGTGGTCGGCCTGGTCAACGCCTCGGCGCTGCGGGTCGGCGACAGCCTGTACGTGGAGGAGCCGGTGACGTTCCCGCCGATCCCGAGCTTCGCGCCGGAGCACTTCGCGGTGGCCCGCGCGGTCGACTCCGGCCGCTACAAGCAGTTCCGCCGCGGCATCGAGCAGCTGGAGCAGGAGGGCACCGTCCAGGTGCTGCGCAGCGAGCTGCGCGGCGACCAGGCCCCCGTGCTCGCGGCCGTCGGCCCCATGCAGTTCGAGGTCGCCGAGCACCGGATGGCGGGGGAGTTCTCCGCGCCGGTCCGGCTCGACCGGCTCGAGTACACGATGGCCCGGCTGACCGACCGCGAGTGGGCGAAGGTGCTCGACCGCGAGAGCGGCGTCGAGGTGCTCGAGCGGTCCAGCGACGGCGCGCTGCTGGCGCTGTTCGCGGGCAACTGGCGGCTCCAGCGGGTGCTGCGGGACCACCCGGAGTGCGTGCTCGAGCCGTTGGTCGCCGCGGGCGGCGCAGAAGGCTCTACGGCCAGCTCGTGACCCCGCCGTCCTCCGGGGCGCTCGCCCTGGAGGCGCTGCGCCGGCTGCTCCTCGTCACCGCGGCGGTGTGCCTGCTCGGCACCGGCGGGGTGGACCTGGTCCGCCCGGCCGCCGGGGCGGCGCCCGGGGCGGTGCTGGCCGGCGGGGCAGGGGCGGAGTCCGTCCCTCCCGCGACGGTCTCGGCGCTGCGCAGCGCGCTCGCCGCGGCCACCCCCCAGCTCTCCGGTGACGACGGACCGGCCGGCGGCGGGCCCGCCGTCGCTTTCGCCGCCGACGCCCCGCACGGCGTGCATGCGCAGGTCCGTCCCGCGCCCGGCCGCCCGGTCCCGGGCCCGGACCTGCGCGGGCCACCGCTGACGACAGGCACCTGAGCGTCCCTGTCGTCCGCACGACCCGCCCGCCTGGAGAGACCCGATGACCCGTCCCAACGTGCTGCGCGCCCTGCTCGCGCTGCTGATCGTCGGCGTGACCGGCTTCTACGCCGTCACGCAGGACCCCCGCCTCGGCCTCGACCTGCGCGGAGGCACGCAGATCGTCCTGGAGACCCAGGACAGCCCGACGACCGAGGCCGACGCCGAGGCCACCGACCGGGCGCTCGAGGTGCTGCGCCGCCGCGTCGACGCGCTCGGCGTCGCCGAGCCCACGCTGGCGCGCTCGGGCGCCAACCGGATCATCGTCGAGCTGCCCGGTGTCCAGAACGCCGCCGAGGCGGCCGACGCCATCGGCCAGACCGCCCAGCTGACCTTCCACCCGGTGCTCGGCCCCGGCGACCCCAGCCGCATCGTCGGCCTGCAGCCGGAGGACCTGCCCGAGGCCCCGAGCGCCGCGCCGTCGGTGCCGCCGGGCCTGTCGCCGTCGGGTGCCCCGTCCGCCGCTCCCTCAGCGGTCCCCTCTGCCGTCTCCTCTGCCGTGCCGGCGCCGAGCGCCACGACCGCCGGTCGCGCCGTCCCGCCGGCCCTCGCCACGCAGGTCGACCCGAGCGCGCCGGCCGGTCCGGCCACCCCGACTCCGAGCGCGAGCGCCACGCCGTCCGCGCCGGTCGAGCAGGTCGATCCGCAGGACGTCGACACCAGCCAGGAGAACGTCCTGCTCGACGAGGACGGCCAGCCGATCCTGGTCGGCCCGGCGGCCCTGACCGGTGACGGGGTCGGCGACGCCAGCGTGGGCCGGGACACGACGGGCACCCAGCGCTTCGTCTCCGTCGAGTTCCAGGGCAGCGGCGGCCGCGACTGGGAGGCGCTGACCGCCGCCGCTGCCTGCAACCAGCCGCTGGACCCGCGCCGGCGCGTCGCGATCGTGCTCGACGGCCAGGTGATCTCCTCGCCGCAGGTCGACCCGAGCGTGCAGTGCGGCATCGGCATCCAGGGCGGCTCGACGCAGATCACCGGCAGCTTCACCCAGGCCGAGGCCGACGAGCTCGCGGTCCTCATCAAGGGCGGCGCGCTGCCCGTGCCGGTCGAGGTCCTCTCGCGCAGCACCGTCGGCCCGACCCTCGGCCAGGACGCCATCGACGCCAGCGTCCGGGCCGGCATCATCGGCCTGAGCCTCACCGCGATCTTCCTGGTCGTCGTCTACCGCTTCGTCGGCTTCCTCGCCGCCATGGCGCTGGTCTCGTACGGCGTGATCTCGTACGGGACGCTGGTCGCTCTCGGGGCGACGCTGACGCTGCCCGGCCTCGGCGGTCTGCTGCTGTCGGCCGGCCTGGCGATCGACGCCAACGTGCTGGTGTTCGAGCGCGCCCGCGAGGAGTTCGCCGCGTCGCGGCACAAGCGGCTGATGCCGGCGCTCGACAACGGCTTCAGCAAGGCGTTCAGCGCGATCGCCGACTCCAACGTCACGACGCTGCTGGCCGCGGGCCTGCTGTTCCTGCTGGCCTCCGGCCCGGTCCGCGGCTTCGGTGTCACGCTCGTCATCGGTGTGCTCGCGTCGGTCGTCTCGGCGCTGCTCGTCACCCGGGTGCTCACAGAGTTCGGCCTCAAGCGCGGGCTGCTCGCCAAGCGACCCCGCCTCACCGGCCTGGCCAGCCTCGGCCGCTTCCGCGAGTGGCTCGAGGCCAAGCAGCCCGACCTCATGCAGCACAGCAAGAAGTACCTCGTCGGCGCGGCGATCGTGCTGCTCGTCGCGATCGCCGGCATGTTCGTGCGCGGGTTCAACTTCGGCGTCGAGTTCACCGGCGGGCGGGTCGTGGAGTTCGCGACCGAGCAGCCGGTCGACGTCAGCCAGGCCCGCGGCGTCGTGGAGGAGGCCGGCTTCCCGACCGCGGTCGTCAACCTCAGCAACGGCGAGGACCTCTCGGTCCGCACCGCCAACATCGACGACGAGCAGGTGGAGTCGATCCGCAGCGCGCTCGCGCGAGATCGGTGGCGACGCCACCGTCGCCAGCGACGAGCTGGTCGGACCGACGCTCGGGGACGAGCTGCGCACCAAGGCGATCATCGCCCTGGTCATCGCCCTGATCGCCCAGCTGGTCTACCTGGCGTTCCGCTTCCGGTGGACCTTCGCGGCCGGCACGGTGCTCGCGATGCTGCACGACGTCCTCATCGTCATCGGCCTGTTCGCCTGGCTGGGCAAGCCGATCGACGGCATCTTCCTGGCTGCCGCGCTGACGATCATCGGTGTGTCGGTCAACGACTCGGTCGTGACGATGGACCGCATCCGCGAGACGTGGGCGGCCAACCGGACCAAGCCGCTCCGCTCGGTCGTCAACTCCGCGATCATCGCCACGGCGCCGCGCACGATCAACACCGGCCTGGGCGCCTTCTTCATCCTGGGCGCGCTCACGGTCCTGGGCGGCCGGTCCCTGACCGACTTCGCCCTCGCCCTGCTCATCGGCCTGATCGTCGGGACGTACTCCTCGGCCTTCGTCGCCTCGCCGCTGATGATGCTGCTCGAGCAGCGCAACGCGGCGCCGCCGCCGATGCCCAAGCGCAAGGCGACGAGCGACGCGCCGCGCAGCCGTCGGTCGCCGTCCCGTCCGGTCGGCGTCTCGCGCCAGGGCGGCACCGTCTAGCCGGCAGGCGGGGAGCAGCGGCGACGACGGGAGGCGGGGACGGTGGACGAGGGCGTCAACCTCATCCTGCTCGTCTCGTGCGTCCTGCTGCTCGTCAGCGTCGTGGCGGTGCGCTTGTCGCACCGCACCGGGCTGCCGGTGCTGCTCGTCTACCTGGCGATCGGGCTGGTCGTGGGCGAGGCAGGGCTCGGCATCGAGTTCTCCGACTACGAGCTCACCGCCGACCTCGGCCTCATCGCGCTGGCCGTCATCCTGGCCGAGGGCGGTCTGACGACGCGCTGGTCGACGATGCGCCCGGTGCTCCCGCACGCCCTGGTGCTGGCCACGGTCGGCGTGGCCATCAGCGTCGGCGTGGTCGCCGCGGCAGGTCACTTCCTGCTCGGGCTGGAGTGGCGGACCTCGGTCATCCTGGCGGCGGTCATCGGCTCGACGGACGCCTCGGCCGTCTTCTCCGTGCTGCGCAGGCTGCCGCTGGACCCCCGCGTCGCGGCCAAGCTCGAGGCGGAGTCCGGCCTCAACGACGCCCCCGTGGCCGTGATCGTCGTGCTGGCCTCCTCGCAGGCGTGGGAGACCACGTCCGTGCCGGCGGCGCTGGGCGAGATCGGCTACGAGCTGCTCGCCGGGGCGGTGGCCGGCATGGTCCTGGGCTGGCTGGGACGGCAGCTGCTCAGCCGGGTGGCGATCCCGACCGCCGGCCTCTACCCCCTGGCCGGGCTGGCCATCGTCCTGCTGGCGTACTCCGCCGCGACCGCCGTGCACGCCAGCGGCTTCATGGCCGCCTACCTCGGCGGTCTGGTCCTCGGCAACGGCCAGCTGCCGCACCGCCGGACCGTCCTCGGCTTCGCGGGGTCGATGGCGCTCATGGCCGAGGTCGGGCTGTACGTCCTGCTCGGTCTGCTGGCCTCGCCGGAGCGGCTGCCCGAGGCGGTCGGACCCGCGCTGCTCATCGGAGCGGTCGCGGTCGTGGTGGCTCGACCGCTGGCGGTCGTCGCCTCGCTGCTGCCGTTCCGGGTGCCCTGGCGCGAGCAGCTGTTCGTCTCGTGGGCCGGGCTGCGCGGGGCGGTCCCCATCGTGCTCACCACGATCCCCATCACCGAGCAGGTGGCCGGGGCCGAGCGCGTGCTGGACGTCGTGTTCGTCCTCGTCGTGCTGCTCACGCTCGTCCAGGCGCCGACCCTGCCGCTGCTCGGCCGGCGGCTCCGCCTGGTGCAGGCGGGGCAGGCCACCGAGGTCGAGGTGGAGGTCGCGCCGCTGGACCAGATGAGGGCCGACCTGCTGCAGGTCCGGGTCGGGCCGGGTTCGCGGCTGCACGGCGTCTACGTCGAGGAGCTGCGCCTGCCGCCGGGCGCGCACGTCACGCTCATCGTCCGCGAGGGCAAGGCGCTGGTCCCCGGGCCGTACACGCACTTCGTCACCGGTGACCAGCTGCTCGTGGTCGCCAGCAGCGACGTGCGGGACCGGGCCGAGGCGCGGCTGCGCGCGGTGGACCGCGGCGGCAAGCTCGCCCGCTGGACGGGCGAGACCGGCAGCTGAGGGAACGCGCGCCGGACCCGACCGGTTGCACCAGGCAGACCGCAGACCGCGACCGTCTGGAGCCCGCCGTGTGGAACCCGTTCAGCAAGCCCGCGATGCCGACGTCCGAGTCGGCCCTGCCCGGCCGGAGCACGCCGGTGCCGGTGCCGGAGCGGCACGAGGTGCTCGGCACGCCGATGACCGGCCCGTGGCCCGAGGGCTCGGAGGTCCTCTACGTCGCGATGGGCTGCTTCTGGGGTGCTGAGCGCATCTTCTGGCAGATCCCCGGGGTCCTCAGCACCGCCGCGGGCTACACCGGCGGCTTCACCCCCCACCCGACGTACGAGGAGACCTGCACCGGGCTGACCGGCCACACCGAGGCCGTGCAGGTCGTCTACGACCCGGCTCAGGTCGACGTCGAGACGCTGATGAAGGCGTTCTGGGAGAACCACGACCCGACCCAGCTCAACGGCCAGGGCAACGACCACGGCACGCAGTACCGCACCGCCGTCTACCCGACGACGTCGGCGCAGCTCGAGGTCGTCGAGGCCTCCCGCGCGCGCTACCAGACGGCGCTGACCGCCCGCGGCTTCGGCGAGATCACCACCGAGGTCCGCTTGTTCGCGGACGCGGGGCCCTGGTACTACGCCGAGGCCTACCACCAGCAGTACCTGCACAAGAACCCCGGCGGCTACTGCAACCACGGCTTCTGCCAGGTGGCGTACGACCGGCAGGGCTCCACCGGCGTCTCCGCCTGAGCCTGCCCGCCCTCAGCGGGACAGCGCGCGCAGCGCCCTCGCCGGCCGGGCCCGGGACCACAGGAACCCCTGGCCCAGCCGGCAGCCCAGCTCGAGCAGCCGGTCCCGCTGGTCCTCGCGCTCCACGCCCTCGGCGACGATGTCCAGGTCGAGCGCGCGCCCCATCTGGATGATCGCCCGGATGATCCGCAGGTCGGGGTCCGGGCCGACCAGGCTCTTGACGAAGCCCATGTCGATCTTCAGGACGTCCAGGGGCAGGTCGCGCAGGTAGGCCAGCGAGGAGTAGCCGACGCCGAAGTCGTCGAGGGCGATGCGCACGCCCCGCTTGCGGAGGGCGCCCAGGACCTCGACCGCGAGCGCCGGGTGGGCCATGACGCTGTGCTCGGTGAGCTCCAGCGTCATCGACGTGAGCGGGTAGCCGGCCCGCTCGGCCGCCTCCTCGACGTCCTGGACCAGCCGCCGCTCGAGCTGCTCCGGAGCCAGGTTGACCGCGAGCGGCAGGAGCGAGCCGTCCGCCAGCACGAACGTCGCGGCCTGCCGGGTCGCCTCCCCGAGCACGAAGCGGCCGATGCTCCCGATCAGCCCGATCTCCTCGGCCAGCGCGATCGCCGTCGCGGTGTCGGGCAGCAGGTCCTCGCCGTGCCACCGCAGCAGCGCCTCCGCGCCGGTGACGCTGCCGTCGCGCAGGTCGATCACCGGCTGGTAGTGCACGAGCAGCTTGGAGTCCTCGAGCAGCCGGCGCAGCGCCATGGCCTGCTCGAAGCGCACGTGGTGGCTGCCGTGCACGTCAGCGTCGTAGACCACGACGCGGTTCCGGCCGCGGGTCTTGGCGTCGAGCATGGCCTGGTCGGCGGCGCGCAGCAGGTCGTCCGGGCTCGGGGCGGGATCGCCCGCGACGGCGACGCCGATGCTCACCCCGATCGGGAGCTGGTTGCCGCCGCCGACGAGGAACGGCTCGGACACCTCGGCCACCAGCCGCTCGGCCAGCAGGTAGGCCTCGCTCACGGGCGACGGGCCCTCGCACAGGACGACGAACTCGTCACCAGCCAGCCGGGCGACGGTGTCGAAGGGCCGGACGTGCCGGCGCAGCCGAGAGGCGAGCTCGAGCAGCACCCGGTCGCCGGCCTCGTGCCCGTAGCCGTCGTTGACCAGCTTGAAGTGGTCGAGGTCGAGGAAGAGCAGCGCCACGCCGGCCGACCGCGCGGTCAGGGCGTGCTCGAGCCGTTCGAGCAGCAGGGTGCGGTTGGCGAGCCCGGTGAGCACGTCGTGCGTGGCCCGGTAGGCCACGGCCATCTCCAGCAGCTTGCGCTCGGTGATGTCGGCGTAGCTGATGACGGCGCCGCCCTCGGGCGTGTGCAGCGGCACCATCGTCAGGGAGAAGTACTGGACGGTCCCGTCCGGCCCGGTGCAGGCGATGTCGGCGGCGTGCGCGTCGCTCTGCCCGGCCAGCACGGCGCGCAGCCCGGTGGCGGCCAGCTGCGCGTCGGGCACGTCCTTCGCGGCGTCGCAGACGGCCAGGTAGTCCACGCCGACGCCGCAGTCCTGCGGACGGCCGCCACCGGCGAGCATGTGCTCGGTCCACGCGGCGTTGACCGCGACGATGACGCCCCTGCGGTCGACGACCGCCGTCAGCGCGGGCAGCGAGTTGAGCACCGCGCTCTGGAACTCCGCGACCCGGCGGAGCCGCTCCCTGGACCGCTGCCGCTCGGAGACGTCGTGGAAGGTGAGCACCGCGCCGGACGGCGTGTCCGTCCGCAGCGGGGTGGCGCGGTACTCCACCGGCACCGCGGTGCCGTCCTGGGCCCAGAAGACCTCGCCCTCGACGCGCGCCGGCCGGCCGTACCGGGCTGCGGCCAGGCAGGGGCAGTCGACCTCCGGGTAGGGCGTGCCGTCGGGCCGGCTGTGGTGGATCAGCGGGTGCGACGGCTGCCCGAGGGCAGCCCCCGGGTCGAGCTGCAGCACGCGCGCGGCCGCCGGGTTGACGAAGGTGATCCGGCCGCTGGTGTCGAGCCCGAGCACGCCCTCCTCGGTCGCGTCGAGCAGCAGCCGGAAGCGGTCGGTCGCGCGGGCGCGGTCGGCCTCCGCCCGGTGCAGCGACGTCACGTCCTGGAGCACCAGCAGGACCGCCGGCCCGCCCTCCCAGTCGTACGCCTGCGGGGCCGAGGAGACGACCATCTCCTGCCCGTCGGGGCGCAGGAGGCGGTAGTCGGTCGGGGACGTCGCGGTCCTCGTGTCGAGCACGGCCTGCAGCGCGGCGCGGCACCGCTCGCGGTCCTCCGGCACGACCAGGTCCTGCACCCGCTGACCGAGGACGGCGTCGCCGTCCGCCTGCCCGGTGAGCGCCAGGGCCGCCGGGTTCGCCCACCGGACGCGCTGCTCGTCGTCCACGACGGCCAGCCCGACCGGGGCCGTCTCGGTGATCCGCCGGTAGAGCGCGCCGGCCTGGGCCAGCGCCTGCTCGGCCCGCTCGCGGTCGGTGACGTCGCGGGTGCTGAGCAGGATGCAGCCCAGCTCCGGGTCCTCCAGCCCGTTGCGGGCCAGCGCCTCCAGCTGCCGGTAGCTCCCGTCGGTGTGCCGCGCACGGACGCTGAAGACGTGCACCTCGCCGGTCCGCTCGCGCAGCTCGAGCATCCGCTCGACGAGGTGGGGGCGGTCGTCCGGGTGGACCAGCGGCCACGGGTCGCTGCCGACGAGCTGCTCCGGCAGCAGTCCCAGCACGCGCCGGCAGGCGGCGTTGGCGTAGAGCACCCGGCCGGAGGCGTCGTGCAGCGTGAGCAGGTCCGACGCCTGCTCCAGCAGGACGTCCGGGCGCGGCCGTCCATCGACGTCGGGCTGCCTCGGCACGGCCCACCTCCGGACCGGAGCTGCTGCTCCTGGCCGGGGAGGCTAGCCCTCGCGCTGCGCGACGACCAGAGCCTGCGGGCCGCTCCACTCGACGAGGAGCAGGGTCGCGTCGTCGCGCAGCCGACCGCCCTGGAAGTCCAGGCAGCCGACGACCAGGCGGCGCAGCACCTCGGAGGCCAGCAGCCCGGACGCGCTCTCGCGCACGAGCAGGTCCATCAGCCGCTCGACCCCGAACTCCTCGCCCTCGGGGGAGCGCGCCTCCACGACGCCGTCGGTGTAGAGCAGCACCCGGTCGCCGGGCTGAAGGGCGATCTCGATCGGCTCGACGGTCTCGTCCCGCGGCACGAGGCCCAGGCCGAGCGGCAGCGCCGGGATCGGCACGGTCTCTGCCAGCACGCTGCCGTCGCGCAGCACGACCGGGCTCGGGTGGCCGGCGGACAGCCAGCAGAACCGGCCCTCCACGACGTCGAGCTGGGCGACCAGCGCCGTCACGAACGTGTCGCCCATGAGGCCGGCGACCGCGCCGTCCATCGCGCCGAGCATCGAGGGGAGCACCACCCCACGGCGCCGGGCGTGCCGGTAGGCGCCGACGGCCAGTCCGGCGAGCACGCTGCTCGGCAGCCCGTGGCCCATCGCGTCGAAGACGGCGACGTCGAGCACCGTGCCGTTCAGCGCGTAGTCGAAGCAGTCACCGCCGACCTCGTAGGCCGGCTCGAGCAGCCCGGCGACGGTGGTGCCGCCGCTGGCGAACGTGAGCGGCGGCAGCAGGCTCCACTGCATCTCGGCGGCGAGGTCCAGGTCGCGCCGACGGCGCTGGAGGTGGAAGCGGTCGGTGTAGGACGAGGACGCCATCACCAGCAGCGCGGCCAGGAGGCCGAGCTCCTCGGCGAGCTCCCGGGTGTGGCTGTCCACCTCGTCGACCACCAGGCTCAGGACGCCGAGGCGCTGGGCCCGCTCGCTGACCGGCACCCAGAGCTGCAGGCCCTCGCCGGCCGGCGCCTCCAGCACCTCCTGCGTGCTGAAGCACCGCCCCGCCATGGTCCCGACCACCGAGGCGGCGGGCACCTCGACGCCCTCCACCTGCTCCGGGGTCGGCTGCAGCACCAGCTGCTCGTAGTCGATGAGGTAGAGCACGAGCGAGCGGGCGCTGATCGCGGCCGCGCCGTCCTCGAGCGTGGCGACCACGTCCTCGGGCGAGCGCGCGTGCGCGGCCCGCAGCAGGCGCGCGAAGGCGCGCACGGTCGTCATGGTGGTCCCCCCGGTCGTCCCGACCAGTGTGCCGGACCGCGGCTCCGGCGGCAGCCGGACCGGCAGGCACGGCCCGCCGCGTGCCACCCTGGGACGTGCCCCTGACCCGGAACGCCGTGCTGGCGGGCGGCGTGGGCATCTGGGTGCTCGTCGTCCTCGGGCTCGACACCACCGCCTCCCTGGGCCAGCAGCGGCTGCTCGGGGCCGGTACCTGGCTGCTGCTCCTGGCGGCGCTGCGCGGCGAGGACCGGGCCACCCGCGTCCAGGTCGGCGTGGTCGTGGTCTGCGCGACGGTGATCGAGTACGTCTTCTCGCACGGGCTCGGCGTCTACGTCTACCGGCTCGACAACGTGCCGGCGTTCGTCCCGCCCGGGCACGGGCTGGTCTACCTGGCGGCGTTCGCCATCGGCCGCAGCGCCTGGGCGCACCGGCACCGGCGACCGTTCCTCGGCGTCACGCTGGTCGTCGGCGGCGGCTGGGCGCTGTGGGGCGTGACGCTCGCCGACCGGCCGGACGCGCTCGGCGCGTTCTGGTTCGGCTGCCTGCTGCTGTTCGCCTGGAAGGGCCGCAGCCCGCTGCTCTACGCGGGCGCGTTCCTGGTCGTGTCCTACCTCGAGATCGTCGGCACCTCGCTCGGCACCTGGGCGTGGCAGCCGTACGACCCGATCACCGGGACGATCTCGATCGGCAACCCGCCGAGCGGGATCGCCGGCGGCTACGCCTGGTTCGACGCCGCGGCGCTGGCGCTGACGCCGCGGCTGCTGCTCTGGTGGGACGGACGGGCGCGGGCCCGTCAGAACCAGGCGGTCTGCGCGTCCAGCGACGTGGTGTCCAGGCTCTCCAGCAGCGCGAGCTGAGGGCCGGTCCGCGGCAGCTCGACCCGGAAGAAGTAGCGCCCGGCCTGGCGCTTGCCCTCGTAGAAGTCGCCGTCCTTGCCGTCTGCGGCGAGCAGCTGCTCGAGCCAGATCCAGGCGAGCACGACGTGGCCGACCGCCTCGAGGTAGGTGCTCGCGTTCGCGAGCGACACCTCGAGGTCACCGGCGCTCCAGACGACGGCCGTGGTCTTGGCGATCCGCTCGCTGCTCTCCTGCAGCTGCCCCGCGAGGTCGGCCAGCTCACCGCCCGTGGCCTGCGCCCGCTCGATCGTCGCGTCCACCGCGCCGAGCAGCGCCTGCAGGCCGGCGCCGCCGTTCATGACGACCTTGCGACCGAGCAGGTCCAGCCCCTGGATGCCGTGCGTGCCCTCGTGGATCGGGTTCAGCCGGTTGTCCCGGTAGAACTGCTCGACCGGGTACTCGCGGGTGTAGCCGTAGCCGCCGAGCACCTGGATCGCCAGGCTGTTGGCCTCCAGGCACCACTGCGACGGCCAGCTCTTGGCGATCGGGGTGAGCACGTCGAGCAGCAGCAGCGCGTCGGCGCGCGCCTGCTCGTCCGCGCCGGTGGCGTGCTCGTCGAGCAGCCGACCGCAGTAGAAGTTGAGCGCCAGGGCGCCCTCCACGTAGGACTTCTGGGCGAGCAGCATCCGCTTGACGTCGGAGTGCTCGATGATCGGGACCTGCGGGCTGGCCGGGTCCTTCGCGCTGACCGGCCGGCCCTGCGGACGGCCCTTGGCGTAGTCGAGCGAGTGCAGGTAGCCGGTGTAGCCGAGCGCGGTCGCGCCGAGCCCGACGCCGACGCGGGCCTCGTTCATCATGTGGAACATGTACTTGAGCCCCTGGTGGGGCTCGCCGACGAGGAAGCCCACCGCGCCGGGCCGGCCGCCCGGGGTGTGCTTGCCCTCGCCGAAGTTCAGCAGCGTGTTGACCGTGCCGCGGAAGCCCATCTTGTGGTTCAGGCCGGCCAGCACGACGTCGTTGCGCTCGCCGGTCTCGACCACCGTCTTCGGCACGATGAACAGCGAGATGCCCTTCACGCCAGCCGGTCCGCCCGGGATCTTGGCCAGCACGAGGTGGACGATGTTCTCGGTCAGGTCGTGGTCGCCGGCGCTGATCCACATCTTGTTGCCGAACAGCCGGTAGGTGCCGTCGTCCTGCGGCTCGGCACGGGTCGTGACGTCCGACAGCGAGGAGCCGGCCTGCGGCTCGGACAGGCACATCGTGCCGAAGTAGCGGCCCTCGACCATCGGCTTGACGTACGTCTCGACCTGCTCGGCGGAGCCGTGCTCGATCAGCAGGTTCGCGTTGGCGATCGTGAGGAACGGGTAGCTGCTGGTGCCGACGTTGGCGGCCTGGAACCACGCGAAGACGGCGTTGCCGATGACCGTCGGCAGCTGCAGGCCGCCGAGCTCCTCGTCGAGGGTGCCGCCGAGCAGGCCGGCCTCGGCGAAGACCTCGAGCGCCGCAGCCACCTCGGGGATCAGGGTGCACGTGCTCGCCGTCGAAGACCGGCTCGTTCGCGTCGGCCTTGCGGTTGTGCGGCGCGAAGTGCTCGGTGGCGATCTGCTCCGCCAGGTCGAGCACGTCGTCGAAGGTCTCGCGGGAGTGCTCGGCGTGCCGCTCGCGGCTGGTGAGGCTGACGACGTCGAGCCACTCGTAGAGCAGGAAGTCCAGGTCGCGGCGGTTCAGCAGCAGGCTCGGCATGGCTCCCAGACTAGGACCGGCTCCCGAGCTCGCCGTCGACGGCAGTCAGGTCGTCGCGCAGCCGGGCGGCGTCCTCGAAGCGGAGGTCCTCTGCAGCGGCGGTCATCTCGGCGACGATGCGCTCGCGCTGCGCCCGCAGCTGCGGCACGGTGCGGCTGGCGAGCTGCACGGCACTGGTGCCGATGAGCGTCGCGCCGTCGTCCCCGAGCAGCGGCTGGCGCTCCGGTGCGCCGCCCATGTGGTGGTGCCGACCGGTCTCGTCGCGGGCGTACGACCGGCTGCGCCGGCGGACCAGGTCGCGAGCGCTGGCCGGCGGCTCCTGCTCGTCGGTCATGCCGGCACCGCCTCGCCCTCCTCGACCGCCGTGGCGGCCGGACCCAGGCGGGCCAGGGCGGCGACGGCCAGCAGCACCACGACGCCGCCGAGCACCTGCACGGTGCCCGAGCCGCTCGCCGAGCACCAGCGCGGCGGCGCCGACGCTGACGACCGGCTCCACCGTGGAGACGACGGCGGTGTCCGACGGCCCCAGCAGCGCGAGCGCCGCGAAGAACGCGGTCACCGCGAGGACCGTGCCCAGCAGCGCCACGCAGACCGAGGGCTGCCCAGGCGACCGGTCGCTCCGGCAGGGCCGGCCGCGTGACCAGCGCGAGCAGGCCGAGGACGACCGTGCCGGCGGACAGCACGACCGCGGCGGTGGCGAAGGACCCCACGCCGTGCACCCGGCTGCTGACCAGGATGTAGGTCGCGTAGACCAGCGCGGAGGCGAGCCCGAGCACGACGCCGAGCGCCTGCCCGCCGCCGACCGGGCCGATCGTCAGGACCGTCCCGACGGTCGCGAGCGCCACGCAGACCAGCGCCGCGGTGCGCGGCCGGTCGCGCAGCACCACCGCGGCGAGCACGACGACCAGCGCCGGGTAGAAGTAGAGGAGCAGCGCCGTGAGCCCGGCCGAGATGCGCTCCAGCGCGAAGAAGTAGCAGAGCGACATGCCGACGTAGCCCAGTGCCCCGAGCCCGACGAGCGTCCACAGCGGACGCCCGCGGGGGAGCGGCTCGCGCCGGACCCTGGCCAGCACGAGCAGCACCGCGGCCGCGAGCGCGAAGCGGACGGCGAGGACCCCGATCGGCTCGGCGCCGTCCTCGTAGACGACCTTGGTGAGCACCGGCATCACGCCGAACGACGCGGCGCTGACCAGCGCGAGCCCGATGCCCAGGGCGCGGCGGCGGCGGGCGTCCGGGGTCACGTGTGGCGACGCTAGCCGGGCGCCCGCTACGGCGTGGCGGCCGGACGGGCGGGCCCGTGCTCCCTAGCCTGCGCCCCATGGCGCGAGGACGACACCGACGGCGGTCCGGGCTCTGGTCGCGACTGCTCCCGCGCTGGCGGAGGGTCGCCTCCGCCGCCCCGTCGCTGCGCGCCGAGCTGGAGCGGCTCGAGGTCGAGGTGCAGCGCCAGCGCCGCCTGAGCGCCACGATGGCCGAGACCGCTGCCGCTGCGCTGGTCCGCGCCGGGCGGGCCGAGGACCTGGCTGCGCACGCGGTCTCGCGCGCTGCCGTCGCCGAGCGGGAGCTGTCGTCCGTGCGCGGCGAGCTGTCCGAGCTCCGTGCCGACCTGGCCGCCCTGCGCGAGGAGCTGGTGTGGGCGTTCGCCGAGGGACGCCTGCCGGTCGACGCTCCCGCCGCGGCGCCGGCTCCCGCTGCGGTCGTCCTCGACCTGCGCGAGAGCGCCCCCCGTACGGCCTGAGCGGGCCCCGCGACACGACTCGTCCACCACGGGTGGAAGACGTCCCACGGGCCCAGGCGCCTACGCGGACGCGTTCAGGTGCCCAACCAGTCGCGTACCGCGTCGCGCAGGAAGGCGAGGTCCTCGGGGTTCGTGCGCGGGTTCCCGGCTCGGTGCCCCCAGAGGCTCGGGATCGGGCGCAGCTCCGCCGATGCCAGGTGCTCCATCTCGGCGGCGTTGTCGGCGACGCGGAAGTAGAGGTCGGTGGCGCCCGGCAGGAGCAGCACCCGGGCGGTGACCGCGCGCAGCGCCGCCGCGAGGTCGCCGCTGTAGCGCGGTCCAGCGCTGATGTCGGCGTGCGACCACGTGAGCGCCTGTGCGTACAGGTCCGCCGCCGGCTTGCTGCCGTAGCCGGCTTCCCAGTCCTCGCGCAGGAACGTCTCGAGGTCCGGGAAGCCCAGCACCGTGCGGTACAGCTCCTGCCGGTAGAAGCCCTGGCTCAGGGCCCAGCCCGCGTAGACGTGGCTGAACGCACGCAGCGCGGCGACCGGCTCGGCGGAGAACCGCCCGTCGCCGAGGTGCTCCGGCGCCGCCTCGAGCAGGCGCAGCAGCCCGGACAGGAACACCCTGTTGTGCGGCGCAGTGCGGGCGGCCCCGCAGACCACCACGGCGCGCTCCACCTGGTCCGGGTGGTGGGCCGCCCAGTGGTAGGCCTGCAACCCGCCCATGGAGAAGCCGTACACCGCGTGCAGCCGCTCGACGCCGAGCTGCGCGAGCAGTCGGGCCTGAGCCGCCACGTTGTCGCCGACGCTCACGAGCGGGAAGCCGTCGCGCTGCGAGGCGCTCGTCGACTCGCCGCCGGAGAACATTCCCGGCACGACCACGCACCAGCGGGTCGGGTCGAGGACGCCGTCGGGTTCGATGAGCCACGACAGGTCGTCCATCCGGGCGCCGTAGCTGCACGGGTACAGCACGGCGTTGTCGCGGGCAGGGCTCAAGGCGCCGTGCGTCTGCCAGACGAGCCGGGCGTCCGGCAGGGTCCCCCCGTGCTCGAGTGCCAGGTCGCCGAGCTCGAGCACGCCACGTCGCACTGGCCAGGTCACGGCAGAAGGGACGGCGGGCCGCCCGGGCGAAGTGGAAGCTGCTGGCTTGGCAGAGTCGCCTGCACAACCCGGAAGTCCGCTTCGTAGATGCCCCTTCGGGTCGCTCCCGGACGCAGGACTGCACGTCCTCATCTGCCGCTGCGCGGCGGTCACGCCCCGTACGTCCGTCCGGCCGACGAGCTCAGGCCGCTTGCGCGAGCAGGACGCTCACGACGTAGCCGAGGTCCATCCGCGCGTCGCAGTGGTTGGCCGGGAGCGTCTCCGCGGAGACGTGTTGTCCACAGCCGGTCGCGAGTTCGGCCGGGTCGCCCCAGGGCTGCGCGGGGTGGTGCGACACCGGCCTGCCGTCGGGGCTGGTGACGGTCAGACGCCGGTCGGGGTGGAGGGCGAGCGCGAACCCCTGCGCGTGGACGAGCTGTGTGGTGCCGCGAGCAGACCAGCACGAGGTTCGTCAGGTCGGTGCGGGCCGCCGTCGCGCCAGAACCGGACGTGGTGGGCGTGCAGCTTCTTGCGCCGGGTGCAGCCGGGGAAGCGGCAGCGCTCCCCGTCCAGGGTCCCGAGCAGCTCCCTCAGCCCGTCGCTGATCGTGCGCTGCGAGCGGCCGAGGTCGAACCGCCGCAGGTCCGCGTCCGAGACCGGCCGCAGGCGCACGAGAGCGCCCCGGCCCGGGAGGGTCTTCATGACTGACCGCAGGCTGGCCGGTGGCAGCAGCTCGCCGTCGACCTGCCGGCCCCAGCCTGACAGCGGGTCGATCTGGGCTGTGAGCTGCGCCCGTCGCCGGCGTGCGAGGTCCGGGCGGGCCGCCCTCTCGACGGCCAGGGCCTCCTGAGCGAGCGCGAGAAGCGCGTCACCATCCGTGACCGTCGGCTGGTCCGGCGTTCCCGCGGGAACGCACCGGGCCGGCGGGTGCTGCTCCGGTGGCGTTCCCGCGGGAACGTCCGGGGGCGGCAGCGGCTCCTCCACAGGCGGCACCTCGGCCACCTCCGCCTCGAGCAGTCGCTGCAGCTCCGCCCGCTTGGCGTCGAGCCCGGCCTCGACGACGGGGGCGTACTCGGCGCGGGTGGTGATGGTGATGACCAGGTTGCCGTCCGGGTCGTACCGCTTGCGGGTGCGGACCTTCCAGTCGGCACGCTCGGGGTCGGCTGCTGCCTGGTCGACACACCTCGCGCGGCGGATCCCGCGCACGAGCGCCTCCAGCTGAGCGCCCGAGGAGTGCCGGCCCAGCTCTACCCAGTCGATCCCGTCGTCGGTCTCGGCGACGCGGGTGACGGCTCGGACCTTGGAGTAGCTCAGCCGCCCGTCCCCGAACGCCGCCGCGATCGTGGGAAGGTCCTCCAGTCGGCGACACACGCGCACCTGCTCTCGAGCCGCGCCCGGCGACAGGCCGATGCGCCAGGACAGCCAGTGGGCCATCGACAGCATCCCCGGACCGGCCCAGCCCTCGCGTCGGTCGAACTCCGCGATCCAGGTCATCAGCTCGGCCTGCGCAGCCGCGATCCGGCCGGCCCGCTGGCAGATGCCGTCGCTCAGCTCCTGAACGGTGAAACTCGAAAGAGGCGTCATGAAAGGAGATTACGTGTGACCACCGACAGTCCTGGAAGGTCGACGCTCCTGTGTCGAGCCGAGCAGGCGAGTCAGCCCGAGGCGCTGCTCTCGCGGTGCCGCACCGCGTCCGTGACCGCAACGACCAGCGCGAGGAAGACCAGACCGGTGATCACGAGGAGCCCGGCGCGGAACGCCTCGGCGCCGTCGCCGGAGGAGGCCAGCGTGCCGGTGAACACGCTCCCGGTGACGGCGATGCCGGCCGCGGCGCCGATCCGCTGACCGGTCTGCAGCACGCCGCCCGCCGTCCCTGCCGTCGCGACCGGGACCTGCGAGAGCGTGAGGGTGATGTTCGGGGTGATGACCAGGCCGCTGCCGACGCCCGCGACGAGAAGCGGGACCGCCGCGGCCCAGACGATCCCGCGACCGGGTACGAGGACGGCCGCCAGCCAGGTGCCGGCGAAGCCCGCGGCTGACAGCAGCAGGCCGACGACGACGACCGGCCGGCCGAAGCGCGTGACCAGCGGGCCGCCGGCGCCAGCGGCCACGGCGGAGCCCATGGCGAACGGGAGGAAGGCCGCACCGGTGGCGAGCGCGCCGTACCCGAGATCACCCTGCAGGTGCAGCGAGTAGATGAAGAACGAGCCGGTGAAGCCGGCGAAGAACAGCACGGCGATCAGCGCGCCGGAGGCGTAGCCCGCACGGCGGAACAGCACGAGGTCGACCAGCGGCTCCCCGGTGCGGACGTAGCGGCGCTCCCACAGCACCCACGCCACCAGCAGCGCCGTGCCCAGCGGGTAGAGCGGCCACAGCCCGCCCTGGATGAGCGCCAGCAGCAGCGCGCCGACGCCGCCGCCGAGCAGCAGGACGCCGACCGGGTCGGTGTCGTACGACCGGCGGCCGGGCGGGTCGGCCGGCAGCAGGCGCAGCGCGAGGACGAGCGCGGCGATGCCCACCGGGAGGTTGACGAAGAAGACCAGCCGCCAGCCGAGATCGCTCCCTGCGAGGGAGATCAGCAGGCCGCCGACGACCGGCCCGACGGCGGTGGAGAAGCCGATCGAGGCGCCGAGCGCGCCGAACGCCTTGGCCCGCTCCGCGCCGCGGAACAGCTGCTGGATCAGCCCGCTCACCTGCGGTGTGAGCAGCCCGCCGGCGAAGCCCTGCAGCAGCCGGGCGCCCACCAGCCACCCGGGCGAGGGCGCGAGCCCGCAGGCCATGCTCGCGACGACGAACAGCACGAGTCCGAGCAGGAAGGCCGACCGCCGGCCGCGGGCGTCCCCGAAGCGGCCGGCCGGCACGAGCAGCAGCCCGAAGGTGAGGGCGTAGCCCGACACGATCCACTGCAGCGACGCGTCACCCGCACCGAGCGACGAGGCGATGCTCGGCAGCGCGACGTTGACGATGCTGACGTCGAGCAGCGTCATGAAGCCGACCACCAGGCAGACGCCGAGCGCCTTCCAGCGGCGGGGGTCCGGCTCGTACTCCTCGTCCGGAGCGGGCGGGCGGGCGGAGGGCTGAGCGGGGGCGGGGCTCATGCCCCCTCGTCTGCCCTCGCCCGGCAGCCTCACTCCCGGGCGGCCAGCCGCTCGAGGACCTCGTCGTGGAGCAGCCCGTTGCTGCAGACCGCGCTGCCGCCGTCCGGCCGGGGCCGACCGGCCAGGTCGGTGAAGCGACCGCCGGCCTCCTCGACCACGACCTGCAGCGGTGCGAGGTCCCACAGCGAGACCTCCGGCTCGAACGACGCGTCGACCGCGCCCTCGGCCACCATGACGTGCGACCAGAAGTCGCCGTACGCGCGGGTGCGCCACACCTCGCGCGACAGCTGCAGCAGCCCGGGCAGCCGCCCCTGCTCCTCCCAGCCGGTGAGGGAGGAGTACGCCACCGAGGCGTCGGGCAGCGCCGCCACCGCGCTGACCTGCAGCCGGCGGGCCGTCACGAGCGAGCCGCCGGCGAAGGCGCCGAGGCCGCGCGCGGCCCACCAGCGGCGGCCGAGCGCAGGGGCGCTGACCACGCCGACGACGACCTCGCCGTCCTGCTGCAGCGCGACCAGGGAGGCCCACACCGGGACCCCGCGGACGAAGTTCTTCGTCCCGTCGACCGGGTCGACGACCCAGCGGCGAGGACCGGTGCCCGTCTCGCCGTCCTCCTCGCCGAGCACCGCGTCACCGGGTCGCGCGGAGGCCAGCTGTGTCCGGATCGCCTGCTCCACAGCACGATCCGCGTCGCTGACCGGGGTCAGGTCGGGCTTGCTCTCCACGACCAGGTCGACCGCGCCGAAGCGGTCGAGGGTGATGGCGTCGGCCGCGTCGGCGAGCTCGTGCGCCAGCGCGAGGTCCGACTCCAGGCTCATGCCGGCCCCAGGCTCATGCCGGCCCGAGGACGAGCGAGCCGTTGTGGCCGCCGAAGCCGAAGCAGTTGCTGATCGTCGGGCCCGGCTCCCACGCGCGCGGCTCGAGCACGACGTCGATCTCGAGCTCCGGGTCGACCTCGGTCGTGCCCATCGTCGGCGGCAGCTCCCGGTGCACGAACGACAGCAGCACGCTGGCCGCCTCGAGCGCGCCGGCCGCGCCCAGGCCGTGGCCGGTGACGCCCTTGATGCTCGACACGGGGACGGCGCCGGCGCCGAAGACGGTCGTGATCGCGCTCGCCTCGGCCGCGTCGTTGAGCGGGGTGGAGGTGCCGTGCGCGTTGACGGCGCGCACGTCCGAGGCGGACAGCTCGGCGTCGTCGAGGGCCAGCCGCATGCAGGCCGCCGCGCCGGCGCCGCCGGGGGAGGGTGCGGTGATGTGGTGGGCGTCGCAGGTCGAGGCTGCGCCCAGCACCTCGCCGTAGATCCGCGCGCCCCGAGCGAGGGCCGCCTCGCGCTCCTCGAGCACGAGGACCGCTGCGCCCTCGGCGATGCAGAAGCCGTCGCGGCCGGTGTCGAAGGGCCGCGACCGACCGGTCCGCGAGAGCGCGGTCATCACCGTGAAGGCCGCCACCGTGGTCGGCGTCATCGACGACTCGGCGCCACCGGCGAGCACGACGTCGCAGCGGCCGTCGGCGACCATGCGGGCGCCCGCGGCGACGCAGTGCGTACCGGCGGCGCAGGCGGTGGTGAGCGTCTCGGACGGTCCCTGCAGGCCGTGCCGCAGCGACACCTGCGCCGCACCGGCGTTCGGCATGACCATCGGGATCGTGAACGGCGAGACCCGCCCGGGTCCGCGCGCGGCCAGCACGCCGACCTGCGTCTCGAGCGTCCCGACGCCGCCGATGCCGGTGCCCAGCTGCACGCCGGCCCGGGCGGGGTCGACCTGCGGGCAGGCCGCCGGCAGTCCTCGAGCGCCATGTCGGCTGCGGCCACGGCGAAGTGGGTGAAGCGGTCCAGGTGGCGGGCCGACTTGCCGGACAGCCAGGGGGTCGGGTCGAAGTCCTCGACCCGCCGCTCGCGCCGGTCCTGCGGGGTCGTCTGCAGGCCCTTCCAGAAGGCGTCCAGGCCGGTGCCGGCGGGGGACACCACGCCGATGCCGGTCACGACGACCCGGCGCGGAGCGGCCGCGCGGCGCATCAGGCCGTCGCCGAGACCAGGCGCTGGACCAGCTCGTCCACGCTGCCGTACGTCGTGACGTGCTCCCAGGCGTCCTCCGGCAGGGAGATGCCGAAGGCGTCCTCGATGGTCATGCCCCACTCGATCGCGGCCAGGCTGTCGACCCCGAGGTCGTCGGTCAGCACGGCGTCCGGGCGGAGCTCGGCGGGCGCCACCGACAGCTGCTCCGCGGACAGTGCGCGCAGGCGCTCGGACAGGTCCGCGGGCGTCGTCACGAGGAGAGCCTAAGCGGCCCGCGGTGCCGGCCGGTCTTGCCCGGCTCGCGTAGGTTGCGCCGTCATGGAGCGCGCTGAGGTGTTGCAGGTCCTGCGGGAGAAGGCCGTCGAGATGCTCGAGGTCGAGGCCGACCAGGTGCAGGAGGACAAGTCCTTCGTGGAGGACCTCCAGGTCGACTCGCTGTCGCTCGTGGAGCTGACGATGGAGCTCGAGGACACCTTCGGGGTGGAGCTGCCCGAGGAGGAGCTGGTCGACGTGAAGACCATCGGCGCCTTCGTCGACGTCATCCTGGCCAAGAAGAACGCCGCATAGGTGCCGAGCCCCGGCTCGCCCCTCGAGCGGGCCCGCGCGCTGGCCGACGAGCTGCTCCGCCCGGTGGCCGAGCAGGTCGACCGCACGGTGGTCCCCCGCTCGCACGTCGACGCCTGGGCGCGCGCCGGGCTGCTCGGCCTGTCCGGTCCGCGCTCGCACGGCGGCGGGGGTGCGCCGGCGCAGGTCGCGCGCGAGGTCAGCGAGGTGCTGGCCGGTGCCTGCGGCGCGACGTGGTTCGTGGTCGCGCAGCACGCTCTGCCCCTGGCGGCCGTCGCCGCGTCGATGAACGAGCCGCTCCGCGAGCCGCTGGCTGCGCGGGGCTCGTGCAGCGGCGAGGTCCTCGCGGGCGTGGGCGTCGCACAGCTGCGCCGGCCGGGCCCTCCCGCGGTCGACCGCCACCCGGGCTCGACGGCGGCTGGCGGTTCGACGGTCGGATCGGCTGGCTCACCAGCTGGGGCATCTGCGACGTCGTGCTCCTGGCCGCCGTCGACCGCCGACGGCCGGACCGTGCTGGCGCTGCTGCCGGCGCGCGAGGGCGCCGGCATCACCGCATCGGCGCCGCTGGCGCTCGCCGCCATGTCCGCGACGCGCACCGTCGCCCTCGACCTCGACGGGCTGCTCGTCGGGGACGACGACGTCGTCGACGTGCAGCCGACCGCGCAGTGGCTCGCCGCGGACGCCGTCAAGACCGCCAACACCGGCCCGCACACCTTCGGCCTGCAGCGCGAGGCCGTACGACGCCTGGACGAGACCGCCGCGCGCCGCGGCGACGCCACCGCCGCGGCGCTGGCGCAGCAGCTCGCCAGCGAGGGGGAACGGCTGCGCCGGGTGGCGTACGTCCTGGTGGACGACGTGCCGGCGGACGAGCAGCTGGACGACCGCCTGGCGGTGCGCGCGTCGGCGCTCGAGCTGACCGTGCGCACGACGACGGCGCTCGTCGCCGCGACCGGCGGCGGCGCCATGGCGCTGGACGCCGCCCCGCAGCGGCTCGCCCGCGAGGCGGTCTTCCACCTCGTGCAGGCGCAGACGGCACCGGTGCGCGAGGCGACGCTCCAGCTCCTCCGGGACGTCAGCTAGGTGCTGCGCGTCGGACTGCTCGACGTCGTCGCCGGCTCGGTCGCGGCGCGCGTCCTCGACGTCGACGGCACCGTGCTGGCCGCTGCCGCACGGGAGGTCGACGACCGCGACCTCGTCGCCCTCGCCGCCGCTGCGGGAGAGGTGCTGCGCGAGATCGCCGTCGCGGTGCCGGTCCCCGACTGGCTCGGCCTCATGGTGGTCGCGCCGGAGCGGACGGTCGTCGAGGACGGGGTGCTGCTGACCGTGCACGACGCCCTGGTGGCCCGGTTGACCGGCGTGCGCGCGACGCCGGTGTCGTACGCCTGTGCGACCGGTCTGGCCGACGTCGGGGCGCGCGACTGGGACGGAGAGCGTCTGCAGAGCAGCGGTTCCCGTGTCGCGCCCGTCGTCGAGACGGGGGCGGTCCTCGGGGAGCTGCTTCCGGGCTGGGGACTGCCGGAGGCCCTGCCGGTCGTGGCGGGGGCCGTGCGCGACCAGCTGCTCGTCGTGGCGGCGGGCGGCACGCGCGACGGGGTGCTGGTCGAGCTGGGGGGCGCGCAGGTCCTCGCGGTCGCGTCGCTCGCTCCGGTGCCGCCCGGGTGGGAGCCGGCGGCGCACGCCCTGCCGGGGCTGTGGGTGCTCACCGGGCCGGCCGGAGCCGACCCCGGGCGGCCGGTGACGAGCGTGCTGCGCGCTCCGCGATCGGTCGAGGTCGCCGTCGCCGCGCTCGTGGCGCGTGCCGTGGGCGCGCACGCGCACCTGCCGCACCCGCCCACGGTCTAGTCCTCGGGCGCGGGCCTCAGGCCAGCTCGAGCGCGACCTCGAAGACGGCGGCGCCGGCGCGGGCCTGCGCCCGCTCCTCCTCCCGGGTGAACGTGTCGGTCCACCCGCGCCCCGGGACCTCGTCCCAGACGAACAGCAGGGCCGCCGCCCGCATCCGGAAGGCCCGCGCCGCGGAGAAGACCGCCGAGGTCTCCATGTCGACGGCGAGGTGACCGGCATCGGCCCACGTCTTGAGCAGCGCGCGCGGCTGCTGCAGCAGCGCCGAGGTCGTCACGGTGCTGCCGCGGTGCACGTAGGTGTCGCGGGCCGCGAAGAGCGCGGCGGCCCGGGCGACGCGGCCGGCGTTGGCCTCGGACATGCCCTTGCCGCCGTAGTACTGCGAGGCCCCCTCGCCGATGAGCGCCCGCTCGGACAGCACGATGTCGCCGGTGACGATGTCGGGCTGCAGGCTCCCGCACGAGCCGATCTGCACCACGTTCGTCGTGCCGACGATGCCGAGCACGTGCACCGGCTCGACCGCGCGCGGGGCGCCGTACGCCGGGCAGTAGGCCACGGGGATGTCGCCGTACCAGCCGTGCCACAGGTCGGGCATGCCGAGCTCGCGGACCTCCTGGAGCAGCGGCAGGCGCGTCTCGAGCGCCTTGTGCCGCCACCACGTGCCCTCGAGGACGAGCAGGCGCGGCACCTCGTCCTCGCCCAGGTCGAGCAGGTCCATCCAGCCGTCGCGGTCCACGGCGTCATCCTGCCCGTCCAGGAGGCCGTCCCGTGGGGCAGACAGCGGGATCCGCGGCTAGCGTCGCGCCGGTGGAGCGGGCGGACGTGCTGCGGCGGGTGCGCGAGGTGGCCTCCGGCGTCCTGCTCCTGCCGGTGCAG
Source organism: uncultured Actinomycetota bacterium (assembly GCA_963844295.1). Lineage (GTDB taxonomy): Bacteria > Actinomycetota > Actinomycetes > Mycobacteriales > SCTD01 > SCTD01. The sequence goes on from CAWJNR010000002.1 coordinate 1,300,842, forward strand.
GACCTGCAGGACGACACCGTCCTGCGCGACCTGGGCGTCGACTCGCTGACCCAGGTGGAGGTGGCGCTGCAGCTGGAGGCGGCCTTCGACGTCGAGCTCCCGGAGGAGGTCGTCATCGCGCTCGAGACGGTGGGCGACCTCGCCGACGCGGTGCTCGAGCGGTTGCTGGTGCCGTCTCGCTACCCGTTGCAGCTCGTCACCGAGACCTGGAACGGTGGTCCTGCGCTGTCCTACGCCGGCCGGCCGCGCACCGTCGTGGACGTGCTGGACCAGGCCGTGCGCAGCGATCCCTTCCGGGTGCTGCTGGTGCTCCCCGACGGCACCTCTCTGCAGCGCCGCGACGTCGCCGACCTCGTCGAGGGCGCCGCCCGACGGCTGCTGGCCGAGGGCCTGAAGCCGGGCGACGTCGTGGCCGTCGCCGCTCGGAACGGCCTGGAGCTCGCGGTGGCCCAGTTCGCCTGCGCCCGAGCGCATCTCGTGCTCTGCGGGCTCAACGTGCACCAGGCGCCCTCCCTGTGGGCCTGGCTGGTGGAGAGCTCGGGCGCCCGGCTGGTGCTCGCCCAGCCGGAGTTCGCCGAGGCGCTGCCCGGCGCGCGGGACGCCGCGGAGGTGCTGCTCGGCGCGAGCGAGCCCTGGGCGTACGACCCCGAGACCGACCGGCCGGACGAGGCCGCGACGTACTGCCTGGTCCACACGAGCGGAACGACCGGCCGGCCCAAGGCGAGCCGGGTGGTGCACCGCGCGTCGGTGCACTCGGCGATGAGCTACGCCCACCTGCTCGACCTGCAGCCCGACGACGTCTCGGCCGTCCTGTTCCCGCTGTACTACATCTCGGCCATGCACGCGCACGTGCTGCCGGCGCTGCTCACGGGCGGCGCGTGCCTGCTGCTGCCGTCCGCGTCGCCGGCCGGCTTCGTCGACGCGCTCGCCGAGCACCGCGTCACCTGGGCGTACGCGGTGCCGTCCTTCTGGCAGCTCGTCGTGCGCCGCGGTGGTCTGTCCGCGGAGCGGCTGCCGCACCTGCGGCGGGTCGGCATGGGCGGCTCGCCGTGGCCGCCCGGCACCGAGGCCGAGCTGCGCGCCCTGCTCCCGCACGCGCGGCTCTACGACGTCTACGGGCTGTCCGAGACCCACTCCCCGGCCACGATGCTGCTCGACGAGGACTTCGCCCAGCACGCCGGGAGCATCGGCCGGGTGCTGCCGTGCATGGAGGCGCGCACCGACGGCCCGGCCGGCGAGCCGGGGGAGCTGCTGCTGCGCGGCTCGCTCGTCACCACCGGCTACGAGGGCGATGACGCAGCGACCGCCGCCGCGATCTCGCCGGACGGGTGGTTCCGCACCGGAGACGTCGCCCGCATCGACGGCTCGGGCTTCGTCACGGTGCTCGACCGGGTCAAGGACATGGTCAACCGCGGTGGCCACAAGGTGTTCTCGGCCGAGCTCGAGCGGGTGCTGCGCGAGCTCGACGGCGTGCTGGACGCCGCGGTCGTCGGCGTGCCGGACCGGGTCGGCGAGGAGCTGGTCGCGGCCTTCCTCGTGGTGGACCGCCCGCTGGAGCCGGCGGTGGTGCGGCGGCACGTCGCCGGGACGCTGGCGGACTACGCCGTACCGCGCTTCGTCCACGTCCTGGACGAGCTGCCGCGCGGTGCGACGGGCAAGACCGACAAGCAGGCGCTGCGCGCGGAGGCGGCCGGCCGCGCGTCCGGGCTGCGCTGAGGCTCATGCACCTGCTTTGATGACGCCTCGACCCCTCCTGCTGGTCCTCACCACACCCCCTCACCACACCCCCTGAACCCGGAGTGCCCCCGTGCCTGCTGCCCGTCCCGCGCTGTCCCGCCGCGGCTTCCTCGGTCTGGGCGCGGGTGTCGGGGCCTCGCTCCTGCTCGGCGGCTGCGGCGGCGAGGAGGCCGCCGTCCCCCGGGCGGCCACCGGCTCGGCCAGCGCCCAGGCGATCGAGCCGTACACGGTCCGCACGTGCGTCTACTCCAAGAACCACGCGTCCTCGGCGCTCTACTGGTCGCGCTTCGCGCCCGAGGGCATCAGCGTCGAGGTCGTCCCGGTCGCCAGCGCGACCGAGATCCAGAACGCCCTGGAGGCCGGCCAGCTCGACTTCGGCCTGCTGGCGCCGTACACCCCGATCCTGTCGCTGCAGCCGGGTCAGGCCCCGATCACGTCGAAGATCATCGGCATGATCTCGCGCGGCGGCCTCGGGCTCTGCGGCAAGAAGGGCGTCGTCGAGACGGTCGAGGACCTGCGCGGCAAGCGCATCGCGGTCCCGCCGCCCACCCTCCAGGTGCTCATCCTCAACGACGTCCTGCGCGAGGCCGGGCTCGAGCTCGGCAAGGACGTCGAGGCGGTCCCGCTCGGCTTCGCCGACCACGTCACCGCGTTCGCGCGCGGCGACGTCGACGCGTTCATGGGCTCCGAGCCGCCGGTCACGCAGGCCATCGTCGAGGCCGAGGGCGTCCGCCTGCCGGAGGCCGGGCGGACGCCGGTCGGCGACTTCAACACCGCCAACTGGGCGTCGGCGAAGAGTGCTCGAGGAGCGCCCCGACGTCGTACGCGCAGTGGTGCAGATGCAGAAGGACGCGGCGGAGTACCTCAGCCCGGCCGGCACCAACGACGAGGAGGTCTGGAAGGACCTGCTGGTCACGCAGTTCGGCTTCTCGGAGCAGACGTACGAGACGGTGCTGGACAACGTCGGTGCGCGCTGGGAGTTCGACGACGAGCGCGTCGCGCAGATCGAGGGCGCGGCCCGGATGCTGGTGGACCAGGGCGCCATCGCGGAGCAGCCCGACGTCGAGGTGCTCTTCGCCCGCGAGTACTGGACGGCCTAGCCCTCGTGTCTGCAGCCCTGCTCGAGGACGCGGTCGTCGCCGCGCAGGGCGCCGACCGTCCGCGACGACGTGTCACCCGGTGGCGGCGGCTGCTCGGCGTCGCGGTCCCGCTCGTCCTGCTCGGCGTGTGGCAGGTCGTGGCGTCGGCGGAGCTGCTGTCGCCCCGGCTGCTGCCGCCGCCGAGCGTGGTCGCCGAGCAGCTGTGGGCCTTCTTCTTCGGCGACACAGGCAGTCTCACGCTTGCCGGGGTGGTCCCGTTCACCGGCGCGGGCGGCGACCACCTGCTGTCCAGCCTGCGCCGGGCGGGGATCGGCTGGCTGCTCGCCGTCGGCGTCGGGACCGTGGTCGGCCTGCTGCTGGGCCTGTCGCGCGCTCGCGCGCGACCTGCTGGACCCGGTCCTGAACGCGCTGCGCGCCGTGCCGATCTTCGCGTGGCTGCCGCTGGCGCTGGTGTGGTTCGGCATCGGCGAGGGGGCTGCCCGCGCGCTCATCTTCATCGGCGCGCTGTGGCCGGTGCTCGTCGCCGTCGGCGACGCGACCTCGCGGGTCCCGCGCTCCTACGTCGAGACGGCGCAGATGCTCGGCACCCCGCGGCGCTGGCTGTGGCGCAAGGTCTACCTGCCGAGCGCGCTGCCCGAGGTCGTGACGGGCCTGCGGCTGTCGCTCACGCTGGCCTGGACCGTCGTCATCGTCGGCGAGCTGTCCGGCACCACCTCCGGCGTCGGCGCGATGATGAACGCCGCGCGCGAGAGCGGCCGCACCGACCAGGTCGTCGTCGGCATCCTGGTCTTCGCGGCGGTCGGCCTGGTGGCCGACGTGCTGCTGCGCCTGGCCACCCGTCCGTGGGTCCGCTGGTCCGACGCGTGAACGGGACCCTCGTCGCCCGCGGTCTGGGCAAGGCCTTCGACGACCTCGTCGTCCTCGACGGCGTCGAGCTGGAGGCGCAGGCCGGTCAGGTGCTGGCCGTGCTGGGGCCGAGCGGCTGCGGCAAGTCCACCCTGCTGCGCGTGCTCGCCGGCTTCGAGGCGCCGACCTCGGGCGAGGTGCTGCTCGACGGCCGACCGGTCAGCGGCCCGTCGCCGCAGCGCGGGATGGTCGCGCAGGCCGGCGGGCTGTTCCCGTGGCTGTCCCTGCGCGAGAACCTCGGCTTCGGCCCGGCCGCGTCCGGGCGGTCCGCCGCGCAGGTGCGCGAGGTGGTCGACGAGCTGCTGTCGGCCACCGGCCTGGAGGGGTTCGCCGACGCCCTGCCCAAGCAGCTGTCGGGCGGCATGCGCCAGCGCGCGTCGATCGCCCAGGTCCTCGCCAACCGCCCTCCGGTGCTGCTGCTCGACGAGCCCTTCGGCGCGCTCGACGCGCAGACCCGGCTGCGCATGCACGAGTGGCTGCTCGCGCTCCTCGCGGAGCGGCCGACGACGACGCTGCTCGTGACGCACGACGTCGAGGAGGCGCTGCTGCTCGGCGACCGGCTCTGCCTGCTGTCCAACCGGCCTGCCCGCGTCGTCGACACCCAGCCGGTGCCCTTCGGCACGGGCCGGGGCCGCGCCGTCCTCGCCGACCCGGCGTTCGTCCGGATGAAGGCCGCGGTCCTGGAGCGGGTGCTCGCCGCCTAGTCCGTCGCCGGGCCGCTCAGCACTGCCAGGACCTGCACCCGGTCCACCTTGCCGTTGCGGTTGCGCGGCAGCGACTCCACCACGCGCAACGGCCGCGGCACGGCGTGCGCGCCGAGCGCGTCCCGGACCGCCGCCTGCAGCCGCGCCGGGTCCGGCGTGCTGCCCGGTCGGGCGACGACTGCCGCACCGACGTTCTGACCGGTGACCGCCGACGGGATGCCGACGGCGACGGCGTCGGAGAGCAGGCCGGTCGCCAGCAGCGCGCGCTCCACCTCGGCGGGGTAGATGTTCACCCCGCCGCGGATGATGAGGTCGACGGCCCGGCCGCCCACGAACAGGTAGCCCTCGTCGTCCATCCGGCCCAGGTCCCCGGTGCGGAACCAGCCGTCCGTGACGGCCAGCGCGGTCCCGTCACCCCAGTAGCCGGGGGTGACGGCGGGAGAGCGCACCCACACCTCGCCCGGCTCGCCCCGCGCGACGTCGGTACCGTCCGGTCCGACGACGCGCAGGTCGACGTACGGCGCCGGCCGGCCGACGCTGCCGGGCCGTCGCCCGGCCTCGGCGTCGGGCAGGACGGTCACGGGAGCGCAGGTCTCGGACAGCGCGTAGACGTCGAACAGCCGCAGCTGCGGAACCCGCGCGCGCACCCGGTCGAGCGTGCCGGGCGGGGCCGGCGACCCGCCGAAGACGGCCAGCCGCACCTGCGGCAGCCTCTCGGCGCTGAACCCCTCGGTGCGCAGCAGCATCTCCCAGATGCTCGGCACGACGTCCAGCCACGTCACCGCGTGCTCGCGCGCCACCTGGACGAGGAGCGGCGCGGTGAAGGTCGCCATCGTCACGGTCGAGCCGCCGGACAGCATCGCGGGCGTGAGCTGGGTGACGTGCCCGGACACCCAGGCGAACGGCAGGTGGATCGGCGTGCGGTCGGCCGCTGTCAGGCCGAGCGTCCGGACGTACGCCGCCGCGGCGTGCCCGGACATGCGCCCGGTGACCCGCACCGCCTTGGGCGCACCGGTGGTCCCGCTCGTGGGGATGAGGGAGTACGTCGTGTCCTGGTCGGGCAGCGGACCTCCGTGCTGCCAGGCCTTGTCGGCCCCGAGCAGCACCTCGGCGGCGTCCGCCACGGGCACCCGGTCCGCGGCGCTGCGGGCCAGCGCCGCGAGGTCCGGCTGCACCAGCAGGAGCGAGGCCCCAGTGAGCTCGAGCAGCGCAGCAACGCGCGCACTCGGGGCGTCGACGGGCAGGCCCACGTGCACCAGACCGGCGCGGGCGCAGGCCCAGATGGCGACCGCCGCCTCCAGCCCGTTGCGCGCCAGGACGGCCACCCGGTCGCCGGTGCGCAGGCCCCTGGCCAGCAGCGTCGCGGCCGCGCCCTCGACCAGGCGCGCGAACCCGTCGTACGTCGTCGTGGTCCCGAGCGCCGGGTCGACCAGCAGGACGTCGGCCGCGGAGCGGGCCAGCGCCTGCTCGAGCACCTGCACGACGGAGGTCGGCCGGTCGGCGTAGCAGCGGACGGGGACGCCGCCGACGACCTCCTCGACCAGCGCGTCGGGACCGGACTGGCGGGAGGCGGTCACGCCACCAGCGCGTCGAGCGTGGCCGCCCGCACGTGCGCTGCCTGCGCGTGGACGAGCTGGAAGGCAGCGGCGCGCAGCAGGCGCTGGGCCGGCTCGCGCAGGTCCATCCCCTGGCCGCCGCGCGAGGCCAGCAGGGCGGTGCAGCACTCCAGTGCCAGCAGCAGCGCCTGCGCCCGCAGGGCCAGCCGCTCGTCGAGCTGCTCGGTCATCTCGACCTCGTCGAGCAGCGCGTAGGCGCAGGTGCGGAGTGCCAGCACGCGACCGCGCAGGGAGTCGGCGGTCGCCGGCGCCCGGTCCTGCAGCAGGTCGAGCGCAGCCAGCGCGATCCCGAACGTCGACGGCTGCACGTTGGCGTTGAGCGCGGCATCGGCCTGCGCCCACGGCCCGCGCGCGGTGTGCAGGACGACGTCGCGGTCGGGCAGCACGAGCCCGTCGAGCCGCAGCGCGTGGGTGGAGGTGCCGGCCATCGCGGCCAGCCGCAGCTCACCCGCGCTGCGCAGCTCCGGGCGGTCGCCGGACGGGACCAGCCCGAAGACGACCTCGTCGGTGTCCGGGACGAGCGCGCCGGCCATCACGACGTCGGTCAGGCCCCAGCCGGTGCACCAGGGCTGGAAGCCGGTCAGCGACCAGCCGCCCTCGACCCGGCTGGCGGTGACGGTCGGCGTCGCGGTGCGCAGGTGGCTCCACGCCACGCCGCCGAGCTCACGGCCCGCGCAGAGCGCCGCCAGGTGCTGCTCGACCAAGGCGGTGTTCTCGCTCGCCTTGAGCATCCGGACGACCGGGCCGTGCTGGAACCACACGAACCACGCGTCCGGGCTGGCGCCGGCGAGCAGCTCGGCGACCCGGCGCTGCTCGGCAGGAGGCGCCCCGCCCATCGCCGACGGGCCCGACACGGCCAGCAGGCCCGCGCTGGCCATCCGGTCGAGCAACGAGCGCTCGACGCCCTCCTGCTCCAGCCGACCGGCGTCGCTCGCCAGCTCGCGCGCCAGCTCGGCGGCGGCGGCCACGACGGGACGGGCGTCGAGCACGGGGTCGGGGCTCATCATCCGACGCTACTGCGGCGGCACCCCCACCGCGTGCGCCCCGCCGTCGACGTGCACGACCTGCCCCGTGGTCGCGGGGAACCAGCCCGACAGCAGGGCCACGGCGGCGCGCGCGACGGCCGTGCGGTCGCGCGCGTCCCAGCCCAGCGGGGCCTGCTCGTCCCAGGCGGCCGCCAGCTCGTCCTGCCCCGGGAGCGCCTTGGCGAGCAGCGTCCGCTGCGGACCGCAGGACAGGACGTTGACGCGGACGCCGTCCGGCCCGAGGTCGCGGGCCAGGTAGCGCGCGGTCGACTCGAGCGCCGCCCGCGCGACCCCGAGCCAGTCCTGGCCGGGCCAGGCCCGGGAGGTGTCGGCGGACAGCGCCACCACCGCGGCGCCGGCCGGCAGCAGGGGGCGCAGGGCCCCGGTGACGGCCGCCAGCGACCAGGCCGCCGTCTGGAAGGTCTCGGCGACGGCCGACCAGGGGAGCGCCGCGAAGCCCCCGGAGCGGTCGGCCTCCGGCAGGTAGGCGATGGCGTGCACGACGCCGTCCACGCGGTCCCAGCCGGCGGCGCGCACGGCCGCCTCGAGACCGGCCAGATCGGCGGGGAGCGTCACGTCGAGCTCGAGGACGTCGGTGGTGACGCCGAGCCGGGGGGCGACGCGGGTGGTGACCGACAGCCCGCGGCAGACGGGGGACGTCAGCAGGACCTCGGCGCCCTGCTCGCGCGCGAGCCGGGTGATGGCGCTGGCGATCGAGCCCTCGGTGAGCACACCCGTCACGACCAGCTGCTTGCCGAGCAGCAGCCCCTCGCTCAGCACGGCTCCTCGTGGGCGGTGAGCGCGGCCCGCTCGGCCATGCTCGCGAGCCGGTCGCTCAGCACCCTCAGCGTGTCCGGACGGATGCGGTAGACGCGGAGGTTCGCGCACGCGGTGCTGTCGACGAGCATCGACTGGCGCAGCACGCGCAGGTGGTGCGACACCAGCGGCTGCGCCATCCCGGTCGCCGCCACCAGGTCCCGGGTGCACAGCTGCTCGTCGGTGAGCAGCCGCAGCAGCTCGATCCGGCGCGGCTCGGCCAGCGCGTGCAGCACGGCCGCGGGGTCCACCGCGAGCTCCGGCCCCGTCGTCACGCTCCGAGTCCACCACACGGAGCAGACGGTCGCGCTGCGGTGCTGCGCGTCGCCGACCGCCCCGCGGCGCGGCCACCTACGCTCGCCCGGTGGAGAAGCCAGCGCCCGGCCTGCCCCTGCCCGGGGCCGAGCGGCACGGACGTCGCTCCACCGAGCACGGGCACGCCCGGTCCGGTCGGGCCAGCGCGCTGATCGTCCTGCCGGCGCCGGAGGTCGGTCCGGTGCGGGCCGTGCTCCAGCGGGTGCTCATCGCCCTCGCCGTCCTGTTCACGGTGGCGACCATCGTGTGGCTGGACGGGGAGGGCTACCGCGACGTCGACACCGCGCGCCTGACGTTCCTCGACGCGCTGTACTACGCGACCGTCACGCTCTCGACGACCGGCTACGGCGACATCACCCCCGTGACGCCCGAAGCCCGGCTGATCAACATCCTGGTCATCACGCCCCTGCGCGTGCTGTTCCTCATCATCCTGGTCGGCACGACCCTCGAGGTGCTCACGCAGCGCACCCGCGAGCAGCTGCGGCAGAGCCGCTGGAGGTCCCACTTGCGCGATCACACCGTCGTCGTCGGCTACGGCACCAAGGGGCGCAGCGCGGTCCGCGCCCTCCTGGACGACGGCGCCGACAAGTCGCAGATCGTCGTGGTGGACAACGACCCCGACCACATCGTCGACGCCAGCGACGACGGGATCGCTGCCGTCAACGGCGACGGGACCCGCGCCGACGTGCTGCGCCGGGCCGACATCGAGCACGCGGTGCGGGTCATCGTCGCCGTGCCGCGCGACGACGCCGCCGTGCTCGTCACGCTCACCGTCCGGCGGCACAACGCCAGTGCGTACGTCGTGGCCGCGGTCCGCGAGTCCGAGAACGCCGCGCTGCTGCGCGACGGGGGCGCCAACGGCGTCGTCGTGTCGTCCGAGGCCGCCGGACGGCTGCTCGGCGTCGCCGCGTCCAGCCCCTCGACCGGCGCCATCTTCGAGGACCTGCTGGTCCCGGGCCAGGGCCTGGAGATGGCCGAGCGCGACGTGCTGCGCGAGGAGGTCGGACTGGCCCCGCGGGCCTGCCGCGACCTCGTGGTCGCCGTCATCCGGGACGGCGGCACGACGCTGTTCAACAGCGACACCGAGGTCAAGCTGCGGCGCACGGACCGGGTCGTCGTCGTGCGGGGCGCGCGCGAGGAGGCCTGACGCCCCTCCCCGTCGTGTCTTGACACCGACGCCTGCTGTGTCAGTGTGGCGCAGTGCACACCACGCGGGACCTGCTGCTGGACGCCGCGGCCGAGGCCGTGCTGTCGGGCGCCGTCTGGGACAAGCTGCGCATGATCGACGTCGCCCGCGGCGCGGGCGTGAGCCGGCAGACCCTCTACTACGAGTTCGGCAGCAAGGACGCCCTCGCGCAGGCGCTCGCGATGCGCGAGGCCGAGCGCTACATGCAGGGCGCGGACGCCGCCATGGTCGGCCACGAGGGCAGCCCTGGTGAGGCGGTCGGCGCGGCCACCGCCTTCACCCTCACGGAGGCCGCCTCCAACCCGCTGCTCAAGGCCGTCCTCACCGACGACTCGGGCGGCCTGCTCCCGTTCCTCACGACGCGCTCCGAGGCGCTGCTGGTCGCCGCGCGGGAGCGCTCGTTCGCCTACCTGTCCGAGCACTGGCCGGGCCTGCCGCCCGAGCGGGTGCTGCTCGTGGCCGATGTCGTCAACCGGCTGACGCTGTCGCACCTGGTCCTGCCCGGAGGCCGACCGGACCAGGTCGCCGCCGACATCGCCCGCCTCGTCGACGCACTACTGCCAGGGAGCCCTTCAGCATGACGACGCACGAGCTGTACACGATCCCGGCCGAGCACGCGACGTGGGACGTCGAGATGCAGGGCGCCTCGCGCTTCACCTGGGAGTACGACGACGGGCGCGACCGCCTGCTGTCGCTCTACCAGAAGGGCAAGGACAAGCAGTGGGACCAGGTGCACCGGATCGACTGGCACCTCGAGGTCGACCCGATGGACGTCCTGGGCCTGCCGGACGAGACCCTCGCCATCTACGGCACGCCGCAGTGGGACCGGATCAAGGACGACCGGCGGGCGGTCGGTGAGCTCAAGCAGCACATGACCTCCTGGCAGTTCAGCCAGTTCCTGCACGGCGAGCAGGGCGCGATGATCTGCTCCGCCAAGATCGTCGAGTCGGTGCCGGACCTCGACGCGAAGTTCTACGCCGCCACCCAGACGATGGACGAGGCGCGGCACGCCGAGACCTACGCCCGCTTCCTGCAGGAGAAGGTCGGCCTGCTCTACCCGATCAACGAGCACCTCAAGGCGCTGCTGGACGACACGCTGTCCGACAGCCGGTGGGACATGCCGTACCTCGGGATGCAGGTGCTCATCGAGGGTCTCGCGCTCGCGGCCTTCGGGTTGCTGCGCGACATGACCGACAAGCCGCTGCCCAAGCAGATCCTGGCGTACGTCATGCAGGACGAGGCGCGCCACGTCGCCTTCGGCCGGCTCGCGCTGCGCGACTACTACGCCGAGCTCTCCAGCAAGGAGAAGGAGGAGCGCGAGGACTTCGTCGTCGAGGGCTGCTACCTCATGCGCGACCGCTTCCGGCAGGAGGAGGTGTGGGGCAACCTCGGCTTCGACGTCGAGGAGTCGATGAGGTCGGTCGAGCAGTCCCCGTACTTCAAGCTCTTCCAGTCGCTGCTGTTCACCCGGATCGCCCCGTGCGTCAAGGACATCGGGCTGTTCGGCCCGAAGGTGCAGGCCGCCTTCCAGGACATGGGCGTGCTGGACATGGCCGGCGTCGACCTGGCCGCGCTCATGAAGCAGGACGAGGACCTCGCCGACCTCATCGACCTGGAGAAGCGCGAGCTGCTGGTGCGGCGCGAGGAGGTCGAGCGGACCATCGCGATGGCCGACACGGAGATCCCCGAGCAGCCCGTCGGGGCCTAGTCCTGGAGCCGCACCGGGCCGCACCGGGCTGCACCGCGGCCCCCTCGCGGCTCCGGCTGACGATCTTCGCCTCGTGGCCCGTCGCGGCGGCGTGTCGCGGGGCACGGGGCGAAGATCGTCACCGCCTGGGCGCCGTCGACCGGGTGAGGTTCGCCCGTACGGGTGATGCACAGCGCGTCACTATCGGTCACTCTCTGTCACGTACGGCAACACCTGCCGGGTCATCGGACTCGATGACCGGCGGGAAGCGAAGATCCGAGCGGTCCTCACCGACACCCACGGGTGCACGGAGACACGCGGTCGCCTAGACCGCTCGGGGAGCCAGTGGCGAGACCGTCCCGTCGACGACGACGCGTGCCGAGAGGCACACGACGGACGGACTGACCTGTGTCGCTCTCCTCCCTCACCCGCTCCGAGCTCCAGCCGCGCCGCACCGCGGCCGTCGCCCTCGCCACGATCCTGTTCGCCGTCTCCGGCGCCGGGATCGCCCAGGCGAACGGCGGAGGCTCGTCAGCCAACTGCGGCAACGCTGGTGGTGGCGGCGGCGCCGCCGGCGCCGGTCAGAACGAGCCAGGTGCCGGCAACAGCTGCGGGCCGCAGACGACGCCGGTGGACCCGCCGGTCGTGGTGGACCCGCCGGTCGTGGTGGACCCGCCGGTCGTGGTGGACCCGCCGGTCGTGGTGGACCCGCCGGTCGTGGTGGACCCGCCGGTCGTGGTGGACCCGCCGGTCGTGGTGGACCCGCCGGTCGTGGTGGACCCGCCGGTCGTGGTGGACCCGCCGGTCGTGGTGGACCCGCCGGTCGTGGTGGACCCGCCGGTCGTGGTGGACCCGCCGGTCGTGGTGGACCCGCCGGTCGTGGTGGACCCGCCGGTCGTGGTGGACCCGCCGGTCGGTGGAGTCACCGACCCGGTCGCTGGGTCCGAGGACGACGTCACCCCGGCCCCGGCCCCCGTCACCCCGGCCCCGGCCCCGGCCCCCGTCACCCCGGCCCCGGCCCCCGTCACCCCGGCCCCCGCGACCGCAGCCCCCGCACCCGTCGTGGGCACCACGCAGGAGGGCGGCTCCACCTCCGCTCCCGCCCCGACCCGGACGGTCGTGACCGCTCGCGTCCAGGCGGCACCGACCCGGATCACCGTCCAGGCGAACCGCGCACCGGCCACCCTGCCCATGACCGGCAGCAGCAGCCAGGCGCTGGTCCAGTCCGGCACGGCGATGGCCCTGCTCGGCCTGGTCCTGGCGGTCGCCGGGCGCCGGCGCCGCGCCGAGGTCTAGCCCGACCCGTACGACGCAACGACGGCCGCGCCCCGACAGGGACGCGGCCGTCGTCGCGCGTCACCAGTCGTCTGCGGCGCCCAGCGCCTCCAGCAGCCGGCGCAGCGAGTCCAGCCGTGCGGCCGACGCCCGACCCTCGACGACCCAGCCGTCCAGGGCGCAGCCGGGGGTGCCGAGCGCGTGGTCGCAGCCGGGCGGGCAGTAGGCCGCGCCCTCCGCGAGGTCCGGGAAGGCGGCGAGCACGCGCTCGACCGTGACGGCGCCCAGCCCGAACGAGCGCACTCCCGGGGTGTCGACGACCGTGCCGCCGCCGGGGAGCTCGAAGGCGATCGCCGAGGACGAGGTGTGCCGGCCCTTGCCGACGCCGGTGACGTCACCGACGGCGCGCAGCGCCTCCGGCACGAGCCGGTTGACCAGCGTCGACTTGCCGACGCCGGACTGGCCGAACAGCACCGACGTCAGGCCCGCGAGCCGCTCGCGCAGCTGCTGCACGCCGGGGTCGTCGTCACCCGGCCCGGTCACGACGACCTCCACCCCGAGCGGCTCGTAGAGCGCCACGAGCTCGTCGGCGGCTGCGAGGTCGTTCTTGGTGAGGCAGAGCAGGGGGACCAGGCCGCCGTCGTACGCCGCGACCAGGCACCGGTCGATCAGCCGCGGGCGCGGCACCGGGTCGGCCAGCGCCGTCACCACCACGAGCACCTCGGCGTTGGCGACGACCGCGCGCTCGACCGGGTCGGTGTCGTCGGGGGTGCGCCGCAGCAGGGAGGTGCGCGGCTCGATCCGCACGATCCGCCCGAGCGCGTCCGGTCCGCCGGACAGGTCACCCACGACGGCCACCCGGTCGCCGACGACGACCGCGCGCCGGCCCAGCTCACGGGCGCGCACGGCGGTCAGGGTCTGCCCGGTGTCGGCCCGCAGGCGGTACCGGCCCCGGTCCACGGTCAGCACGACCGCCCCCGAGGCGTCCTCGTGCGCCGGCCGGGTGCGGGTACGGGGACGCGAGCTGCGCCCGGGCCGGACCCGGACGTCGTCCTCGTCGAGCTCGCGCGGGCTCAGCCCGACGCCCCCAGCATCCGGTCCCACGAGCCGACGAAGTCGGGGACGGTCTTGCGGGTCGTGGCGACGTCGTCCAGCGCCACGCCGTCGACGCCGAGCCCGAGGACGGCCCAGGCCATGGCGACGCGGTGGTCGTCGTAGCTGCGCATCAGTCCGCCCTTCAGCGGGCGGGGACGCACCTCGAGCCCGTCCGGCAGCTCGCGGACGTCGCCGCCGAGGGCGTTGAGCTCGCGGCTGAGCGCGGCCAGCCGGTCGGTCTCGTGCAGCCGGGTGTGCCCGATCCCCGTGAAGCGGCTCGGGCCGTCGGCCAGGGCTGCCAGCGCGGTCAGCACCATCGCGAGCTCGGACGCCTCGCTGAGATCGACGTCGATGCCGTGCAGCCCGTCGCCCCCGGACACGGTCACGCTGTCGTCGGTGCGCGTGACGCGACCACCCATGGCCTCGAGCAGGTCGGGGAGGACGGCCCCGGGCTGCGAGCGTCGCGCGGGGCCAGTCCGGCACGGTCACCGAGCCGCCGGCCACCAGCGGTGCGGCGAGGTACGCCGCCGCTGTCGACAGGTCGGGCTCGACGACGGCGTCGCGCGCGCGCAGCGGGCCGGGCGCGACCACCCAGGTGCCCGGCACCGCGTCGTCGACCTCGGCGCCCGAGGCGCGCAGCAGCCTCGACCGTCATGGCCAGGTGCGGTGCGCTGGGCAGCGGCCCGCCCTCGTGCCGCACGGTCACGCCGGCGTCGTACCTCGGCGCCGCGAGGAGCAGTCCGCTGACGAGCTGCGAGGACGAGGAGGCGTCGAGCACCACCTCGCCGCCCCGGAGCGCGCCACGGCCGGACACCAGGAGCGGCAGGCCGTCGACGTTGTCGAGGTCCGCGCCCAGCGCGCGCAGCGCCGCCAGCAGCGGGCCCAGCGGCCGCTCGCGGACCCGCGGGTCCCCGTCGAAGCGCACGTCGCCGACCGCGAGCGCGGCGACCGGCGGCAGGAAGCGGGCGACCGTACCGGCGTTGCCGACGTCGACCGACGACGCGCGCGGCCGCAGCGGGCCCGGGACGCCGTCGACGAGCCAGTCGCCGTCCGGGGTGTCGGTGACGTCGACGCCGAGTCCGCGCAGTGCAGAGACCATCAGCTCGGAGTCGCGCGAGCGCAGCGGCCGGCGGACCGTCGAACGCCCCTCGGCGAGCGCAGCGAGGACGAGCGCGCGGTTGGTCACCGACTTCGAGCCGGGCAGCTCCACGACCGCGCTCAGCGGCCCCCGTGCCCGCGGGGCGGGCCAGGGGTCGGGGGAGGGGTGGCTGCTCAAGGGCCGAAGACTACCGACGCACGTGCGAGGGTGGGCGCGTGTGCGGTCGCTACGCCTCCAGCCGGGACGCCCGGGACCTCGCGAGCGCCTTCGAGGTCGAGGAGCTCCCGGAGCAGGCCCTGCCCCCGTCGTGGAACGTCGCGCCCACCGACCCGGTCCACGCCGTGCTCGAGCGCGACGGCACCCGGCGGCTGGCGGTCCTGCGCTGGGGCCTGGTCCCGTCCTGGGCGAAGGACGCCAAGGGCGCTGCCCGGCTCATCAACGCCCGCCAGGAGACGGTGACGAGCAAGCCGGCGTTCCGCGCGGCCTACGCACGGCGGCGCTGCCTGCTCCCGGCCGACGGCTACTACGAGTGGCAGGTCGACGGGACGCGCAAGCAGCCGTGGTTCCTCACCGCTGCCGACGGCGGGCCGCTGGCCATGGCCGGGCTGTACGAGGTGTGGTCGCCCCCCGACGGCGACGGGGAGCGGCTGTGGACCTGCACCGTGATCACGACGGCGGCCGCCGACGACACCGGGCACATCCACGACCGGACCCCGCTCGTGGTGCCGCGCGCGGACTGGGACCGCTGGCTCGACCCGGAGGTCGACGACCCGGGGGAGCACCTGCTGGTCCCGGCCGTGTCCGGAGCGCTGGACGCCTGGCCGGTCGGTGCTGCGGTCGGCAACGTGCGCAACGACGGCCCGGAGCTGGTGGAGCCGCTGCGACCGGAGACTCCCGCGACGCTGTTCTGAGCCCGTGCTGCTCTGAGGGAAGGGTGATCATGTCGCGGCCCGGGGTAGGGCACGTCCGACGCACGACCCACCCCTAGTACGAGGAGCACCCCGCCGTGGACACCCAGGACGCCCGCCAGCAGCTCGAGCAGATGCTCCGGGAGCTCGACAGCTCGACCGCCGTCCTCGAGGCCGAGGGTGCCGGCGACAGCAGCGAGATCAGCCACGTCGACCAGCACCCGGCCGACACCGCCAGCGAGATCACCGACGCCGACCACCAGAACGCCCTGCTGGAGAACAGCGCCGAGCAGCGCGAGCAGGTCGTGGCCGCCCTCGCCCGCCTCGACGACGGCACGTACGGCACCTGCGTCGACTGCGGCCAGCCGATCCCGGACGCCCGGCTCGAGGTGCGCCCCGAGGCCGCCCGCTGCGTCGCCGACCAGGAGAAGTACGAGGCCGCGAACGCCTAGTCGGACGCCTGCCCGCAGGCAGCTCCGGGCGGCGGGCGCTGGCCACCAGGTGCAGGCCGGTCGACTCGCCCTCGCGCTCGACGGCCAGCGCGACCTCGGTCCGGACCAGCGTGCGCAGCGCGGTCGTCGCCGCCCTGCAGCAGCGCCCGCTCGACCGTGGCCGGGTTGAGCACCGAGCGCGGCCGCACCCACTCGACCTCCAGGCCCGCGTCGGCGAGCAGCGAGCGCAGCTCCTCCGGCCAGAAGCAGCGGCGGATCGTCCCGTCGTCGGCGGGCACGAGCACGACGTCGGCCGACGGCGCGTCGGCCAGCTCGGCCCAGCGGCCCTGCTCGGCCAGGCGGGCCAGGCCCAGCATCAGCGACTCGACGACGAGCAGCAGCCGGCCGCCGGGCCGCAGCACGCGCACCAGGCTCCTCGACCGTCACCTCGGTCGCCAGGCACAGCGACAGCGCCCGCGACTCGGCCAGCACCAGGTCGACGCACTCGTCGCCGAGCCAGCTCCAGCGACCGGCTGTCGGCCACCACCGGCAGCAGCCGCCCCGGACCGGGCACCTCGGGCGGCGGGGCCGCGCCGTCCAGCACGTGCAGGACCTCGTGGCCCGCCGCGGACAGCTGGGCGGCGAAGCGGCGCGCCCGCCGGACACGTCCAGCACCCGGCGCCGGCTCGTCGGGCAGCCACTGCGCGAGCTGCGCGGCCGCGACCTCGTCGTAGAAGCGCCAGTACGGCGAGTCGGCGGGGGGACGGGACTGCCGAGGGTCGACGACCCTGCGGTCAGGTCACCGGTCAGGTCGCTGGTCATCGGCACCGGGTCAGGGGCGCGCACGACGCCCTCCTACCCTGCCCGTCATGTCCGCTACCCCGCGTGATGTCCCGACGCCGGTGGGCGGTCGCGCGCACCTGGAGCGAGGGGCCGGACGGTGCGCCCGCGCTGGTGCTCGGGCACGGCGCCGGCGGTGGCGTCGACGCCCCCGACCTGCTCGCCGCCCGGGACGGCGGCGCTCGCGCGCGGCCTGCGGGTCGTCCGGGTGGAGCAGCCGTGGCGGGTCCGCGGACGCCGGGTGGCCGAGGCGCCCGCCCGGCTCGACGCCGCCTGGTCGGCGGTGCTCGCGGACCTCGACGGACCCGCTCGTCGTCGGCGGCCGCAGCGCCGGCGCCCGGGTCGCCTGCCGCACCGCCGGGCAGGTCGCGGCGCTGCGGCGTGCTGGCGCTGGCCTTCCCGCTGCACCCGCCGGGGCGCCCGGAGCCGCAGCCGGCTGCCGGAGCTGCTCGCCCCCACCGTGCCCCGGCTGGTGGTGCAGGGCGGCCGCGACGCCTTCGGCGTCCCGGACCCGGCGCCAGGCGTCGAGGTCGCCGTCGTGCGCGGCGCCGACCACGCCTTCCGGGTGCGCAAGGCGGACGCACGCACGGCCGAGGGCGTGGCCGCGGAGGTCGGCGAGCTCGTCGGGCACTGGCTGACGGTCCTGCTGGCGGGCCGCTAGACGCTGACGTAGACCTCGGCGGCGACGACGGCGTCGACGCGCACGCTGACCCCGTCGACCGTGAGCAGGACCTGGTCGTCGTCCGGACCGTCGACGACGACCTCCTGGCCGGGCAGCAGCCGCAGC
This sequence comes from uncultured Actinomycetota bacterium, assembly GCA_963844295.1. Classification (GTDB taxonomy): domain Bacteria; phylum Actinomycetota; class Actinomycetes; order Mycobacteriales; family SCTD01; genus SCTD01. Next base: position 1,318,369 of record CAWJNR010000002.1, read on the forward strand.
TCCTCGAGCTCGACCATGCGCGGCACGAGCGTCTGCAGGTGCTCGTCGATGCGCCGGACCACGCACGACCCGCCGGCCGGCACGGCCGACAGCTTGACCAGCGGACCGGTCTCCACGACGTTGGCCGAGCCGGGGATCGGGCTGCCGTGCGGGCAGGTGCCCGGGTCGCCGAGCAGCGCGACGAGGTGCCGCTCGAGGTTGTCGCTGATGGCGTGCTCGAGCCGGCAGGCCTCCTCGTGCACCTGCGGCCACGGCACCTTGAGCACCTCGACGAGCAGCACCTCGGCCAGCCGGTGCTTGCGCAGCATCGAGGTGGCGTACGCCCGGCCGGTCTCGGTCAGGTGCAGCACGCGGTCGCCGTCGAGGGTCAGGTAGCCCTCGCGCTCGAGCCGCTTGACCGTCTCGCTCACCGCCGGGGCCGAGACGCCCAGCCGCTCGACGATGCGGGCCCGCATCGGGACGATGCCGGCCTCCTCGAGCTCGAGGACGGTCTCGAGGTACTGCTCGACCGCGGGGTGGTGGCCTTCCATGGCCGGGATCGTACGGGTCGCGGCCCCCCGGTGCGGCCGCAGGGAACAGACGGCGGTGGCGGGGGCGTTCCGAGCAGCGTGCACGTCTCCCCGTTCGCCGCCGCCTCCTCCGCAGCCTGGTCCCCGGGCGCGTCCGGCGCCGGCACGCCCCCGTCCTGGCCCACCTGGCCGGCCCCCGTCGCCACGGCCGGCAGCTCGTCGGACGGCCTCCGCGCGCAGGTCCGCGTACCCTCGGCGCCGAAGGTCGTGGTCCGCCCCGTGGCGGTCCGGCACGGGCAGCAGGGGAGGTGGCAGGGGTGGCAGACGAGACCAGCGAGCAGCGCACGGCGCGGTTCGAGCGCGACGCGCTGCCCTTCCTCGACCAGCTGTACTCCGCCGCGCTGCGGATGACGCGCAACCCGGCCGACGCCGAGGACCTGGTGCAGGAGACCTTCGTCAAGGCGTTCGCGGCCTTCCACCAGTTCCAGGAGGGCACCAACCTCAAGGCCTGGCTCTACCGGATCCTGACGAACACCTTCATCAACACCTACCGCAAGAAGCAGCGGCAGCCGCAGCAGAGCCCGACCGAGGAGATCACCGACTGGCAGATCGCCGCGGCGGAGGCGCACACCTCCACCGGCCTGCGCAGCGCCGAGATGGAGGCGCTGGACCACCTGCCGGACTCCGACGTCAAGGAGGCCCTGCAGGCGCTGCCGGAGGACTTCCGGATGGCGGTCTACCTCGCCGACGTCGAGGGCTTCGCCTACAAGGAGATCGCCGAGATCATGGGCACTCCGATCGGCACCGTCATGAGCCGGCTGCACCGCGGCCGCCGCGGGCTGCGCGCGCTGCTGCAGGACTACGCCGTCGAGCGCGGCCTGGTGAAGGTCGGCGCCGGCGGAGGGTGAGCAGGCATGAGCTGCGGCGACCCGCACGAGACCCCGTGCAGCGAGGTCCTCGAGGCCGTCTACCTCTACCTCGACGGCGAGCAGGACGCCGAGCACCACGAGAAGGTCCGCATCCACCTCGACGAGTGCGCGCCGTGCCTGCGGCAGTACGGCCTGGAGCAGGCCGTGAAGTCGCTGGTCGCCCGCTGCTGCGGCAGCGACCCGGCCCCGGTCGACCTGCGCGAGCGCGTCCTGGTCCGCATCCAGCAGGTGCGCCTGGAGATCGAGCACGTGGAGTACCGCGCCGAGTAGGCCCTAGGGTCGCGCGATGACTCGGCTCGCGCGATGACCTGGCTCGTGACCGGCGGCGCCGGCTACATCGGGGCGCACGTCGTGCGCTCCCTGCTGCAGGACGGCGAGGCGGTCGTCGTGCTCGACGACCTGTCGACCGGCGACGGCGGCCCGCGTCGACCCGGCGGCCACCCTCGTGGAGGGCAGCGTGCTCGACCGCGGCCTGGTGCGCCGCGTCCTGCGCGAGCACGGCCGTCACCGGCGTCGTGCACATCGCCGCGAAGAAGCAGGTCGGCGAGTCGATGGCCGACCCGCTGCTCTACTACCGGGAGAACGTCGAGGGGCTCATCGCGCTGGCGGAGTCCTGCCGCGACAAGGGCGTCGACCGCTTCGTCTTCTCCTCCAGCGCCGCCACCTACGGCCTGCCGGACGTCGAGCTCGTCGACGAGGACACCCCCGGCGCGCCGCTGTCGCCGTACGGCGAGAGCAAGCTCATCGGCGAGTGGCTGCTGCGGCACTGCGAGCGGGCCTACGGCCTGCGCACCATGAACCTGCGCTACTTCAACGTCGCCGGCGCGGCGACCCCCGAGCTCGGGGACACGGGGGTCTTCAACCTCATCCCGATGGTCTTCGAGCGCCTGCAGGCCGGCCAGCGGCCGCGGGTGTTCGGCGGCGACTACCCGACCCCGGACGGCACCTGCGTGCGCGACTACGTGCACGTCGCCGACATCGCCGACGCGCACCTGGCGGCGGCGCGGGCGCTGGACGGCGGCGCCCCCGGCGCGACGTACAACATCGGCCGCGGGCGAGGGCTCGTCGGTGCTCGACGTGCTGCGCGTCGTCGGCGAGGTGACCGGGCTGGACACCTCGCCCGAGGTCGTCGAGCGCCGGGCCGGCGACCCGGCCCGCGTCGTCGCGGCCGTGGACCGGATCCGCGAGGGGCTCGGCTTCAGCGCGGCGCACGACCTGCGCGCGATGGTCGAGAGCGCCTGGGCGGGCTGGCGGCTGCGCCACCCGTAGCTCTCGTGGCGTTCCTTGATCGTGGGACGTCCAGGCCCGGAAGGGGCGCGCACGGGCGCACGGTTCCCACAATCATGGGCCGACGCCCACCCCGGGACGCACGAGAGCCCCGGTCCGAGGACCGGGGCTCTGCCGTGCGGGTGGTGCGCTACGCGTTGGGGCGCTTGCCGTGGTTGGCGGCGCTCTTCTTGCGGGCGCGGCGCTTGCGACCTCGCTTGGCCATGGGTGACCTCCTCTTGACGACGGCCACCAGGGTTGCACACAATCGGACCTGAGCGCAGGACGCTCAACTTGATCGGACAGGCTCCAGCAGGAGGTGGGACATGCAGGTCACGAGGTTCGACCCCTTCACCGTGCTGTCGCGCATGGACCGCGAGTTCGACGAGCTCGTGCGCCGCGGCTTCCCCGGGCCGCGGGAGCGGCGCGGCACGATGGCCGGCTTCGTCCCGGCCGTCGAGGTGGTCCGCGACGGCGGTGACGTCGTGGTGCGGGTCGAGCTGCCGGGCGTCGACGTCGAGCGCGACGTGGCGATCGAGGTCGACGCCGGCAAGCTCGTCATCAGCGGCGAGCGGCGCGACGCGCGCCAGGAGGAGCAGGGCGAGGGGGTCCTGGTGCGCGAGCTGCGGTACGGCCAGTTCCGGCGCGAGTTCGCGCTGCCGCCGGGCGTCTCGCCCGAGCAGGTGGAGGCGACCTACGACTCCGGGCTGCTCGACGTGCGGGTGCGCGGCGTTCGTGCAGCCCGAGCCGACGACCGTGCGGGTGCCGATCACGACCCGTCGGGGCGACGACCAGGCAGCGGCCGAGGGCTCGTCGGAGCGGACCGGCTCGGGGGACCAGGGCGCGTAGCCGCGGGCGACGCGACCGAGGTCCACGCCGGCAGGGGCGGCAGCGCGCGGCGCTGCCGCCCCTGCGGCGCTCCGCGCGTCGCCGACGCGACCCGGCGCCGCCGGTCATGCCCAGCGCGACGAGCTGGCCGAGACCGGCGGCCACCAGCACGTCGCCGACGCTGACGACCTCGGGCCGGACCGGGAGCGGCACCGGGATGACGTCGCCCAGCAGCCGCAGCCGGGTGCCCGGCCCCTCGAGCTCGTGCCGGCTGTCGCCCAGCACGATCGACTGCACGCCGGTGCCGGCCCGCGCGGCTGCCTCGAGCCGGACCGGCATGGCGCCGTTCAGGCCGACGACCAGCGCGTTGGCCAGCAGCCCGAGCGCGACCAGCCCGGTGCCGCGCAGGCCGCGGTTGCGGGCGAGGAAGGCGACGACCAGACCGGCGGACACGGCCAGCCCGACCGGGTGGAACGGCCCGCCCACCAGCGTGCCCACGAGCTGGACCGCCAGGGCGAGCACGACCAGACCGCGGGCCCGCAGCGGCACCGACCCCAGCCGGTCCAGGCTGCCGCCGCGCAGCCAGCCGACGGTCAGGGCCACGACCAGCACGACCACGACGAGGGACACGTCGGTAGTCTCGCCGCCGCCGCGCGGGCCGTCGCCCGCGACCCGCCGAGGAAGGACCGCCGTGAGCGACCTGCAGGTGACCTCCGAGGACGGCGTCCTCCGGCTCCACATCGACCGCGAGGCCAAGCGCAACGCGCTGTCCGGCGACGTGATGCGCCCGATGCTGGACGCGCTCCGAGGGGTGAGCGGGGGCGACGACGACGCGCGGGTCGTGCTGCTCACCAGTGCCGGCGAGCGGGTGTTCTGCGCCGGCGCCGACCTCGTCCAGATGGCTCCCGACGCCACCGGGCTCGAGGTGCACGAGGGACGCGGGCTGCTGCGCGAGGTGGTCCTGGCGATGCGCGCTTGCCCGGTGCCCGTCGTGGCCAGCGTGCAGGGCCTGTGCCTGGCCGGCGGCGTCGGGCTCGTGCTCGGCTGCGACCTGGTCCTCGCCTCCGACGACGCGGCCTTCGGGCTGCCCGAGGTGGACCTCGGCCTGTGGCCGTTCATGGTCAGCGCCCTGCTCGGCCGGCACGTCAGCCCGAAGCGGGCGATGGAGATGATGCTCTCCGCGCGCCGGGTCCCGGCGGCCGAGGCACTGGAGATGGGGCTGCTGTCGCGCGTCGTCCCGGCGGCGTCGCTGCGCGCAGGAGACCGAGGCGCTGGTGGCCGCGCTGGCCGGCAAGCCGCCGGTCGCCGTACGGCTGGGCAAGGCGGCGTTCCTCGCCGCGATGGAGACCACGCTCGCGCCGGGGCTCGAGGCCATGCAGGCCCAGCTGTCGCTGCTCAACACCACCGAGGACGCGGCGGAGGGCGTGGGCGCGTTCCTGCAGAAGCGCACCCCGGAGTGGAAGGGCCGCTAGCCGGTATCTGCCGGACGGCCAACGGCCTCCCTCCCGTGGCGGGTCGGCGCGCGCCGACCCCGACCGCGGGGGGTCTGATGACGCGCAGGCTGCAGACGGGCGCGCTGGTGCTGGTGGCCGCGCTCGGGGGAGTCCTCGCCGTGCCGGGCACGGCCGGGGCGGTCCGGCCCGTCGAGCAGGAGCGGTACAGCGACAGCGGGGGCCCGTTCCCCGTGGACATCTGCGGGGTCGAGGTGATGCTGAGCTTCGAGGTCTCCGGCGTCTTCCAGGCGCGTGCGGTGAGGGGCAGCGACCAGGCCTTCCTCGGGAAGGACGTCTTCACGGTCACCGAGACGTGGGAGGCCGCGTCGGGCACCCTCACGATCGAGCGGCACGCGTCCTTCCGCGAGACCGACGGCGTGAAGGTCCCCGGGACCGTCGTCTACGAGTGGGACGTCGACGACGACGGCGACCTCGACACCGTCGAGAGCGAGCACGTCTACACGTTCACCTTCCAGGACGCCGGCTACTTCCGCGTCTACGGCGAGGACGGCGTCCTGCTGCTCAAGGCGACCGGCACCTTCCGGGCCAGCGAGCAGTTCGACACCCTCGGCGACTCCGCCATCGGCGGGGTCCCGATCCCCGGCACGTTCCAGGTGCTCAAGGACCAGACCGGCCGGTCGTTCACGGAGGAGGAGATCTGCGCGGTCGTCGAGGAGCACCTCGGCTGACCGGGCGGGTCGTACGCTCGGCGGCATGACCGAGCAGCCGACGAGCGAGACCGTCCTCGACACCCCCGGCACGGCCAGCCACGACCCGGACCGGCCGGCCGCGCTGCTGGAGTTCATGGCGCAGGGCTGGGCGCCCCGCGCCGACGAGCTGCCGGCACAGCACCCGTCCGCGCCCCACCGCGCACGGCGCCGCCAGGCGCTCGCCGCCCGCTTCCCCGGCGAGCGGCTGGTCGTGCCGACGGGCGGCTACAAGACCCGCGCCAACGACACCGAGTTCCGCTTCCGGCCCTCGACCGAGTTCGCCCACCTGGTCGGCTCGCACGAGCCGGACGCGGTGCTCGTCGTCGAGCCGGACGGCTCGGCGGTGCTCTACCAGGCGCCGGTCATGGACCGCTCCACGCCGGCGTTCTTCACCGACCGGGTCTACGGCGAGCTGTGGGTCGGCCCGCGGCCGTCGCTGGAGGCGACCAGCGCGCTGCTCGGCATCGAGGCGCGCCCGCTCGAGGAGCTGGACAAGCTCAGCGGCGCGGCGCGGGTCGTCCGCGGCTACGACGCCCGCGTCGAGCGGCTGTTCGACGTCGAGGAGCAGGCCGACGCCGAGCTGGTCGAGTTCCTGTCCGAGCTGCGGCTGGTCAAGGACGAGCACGAGGTCGCCCAGCTGCAGGACGCCGTCGACGCCACCGTGAAGGGCTTCGAGGACGTCGTGCGCCAGCTGGACCGCGCGCAGGAGACCAGCGAGCGCTGGGTCGAGGGCGTCTTCGGCCTGCGCGCCCGGGTCGAGGGCAACGACGTCGGCTACGGCAGCATCTGCGCCGCCGGCGCGCACGCCTGCACCCTGCACTGGACCGACAACGACGGCCCCGTGCGCTACGGCGACCTGATGCTGCTCGACATGGGCGTGGAGAGCGTCGAGCTCTACACCGCCGACGTCACCCGCACGCTGCCGGTGAGCGGCACCTTCACCCCCCGCCAGCGGCAGGTGTACGACCTGGTCTTCGCGGCGCAGGAGGCCGGGATCGCCGCCTGCCGCGCCGGCGCGGACTTCCTCGCCCCGCACCGGGCGGCGATGCAGGTGCTGGCGCACGGGCCTGGTGGAGCTCGGCGTGCTCGACGACGCCGAGGCCGCGCTGGCCGAGGACCAGCAGCTCTACCGCCGCTACACCCTGCACGGCGTCAGCCACATGCTCGGCATCGACGTCCACGACTGCGCGCACGCCCGCGACGGAGGTCTACCGCAAGGGGCCGCTGCAGCCGGGCTACGTGCTGACCGTCGAGCCGGGGCTGTACTTCCAGCCCGACGACCTCACCGTGCCGGAGGACCTGCGGGGCATCGGCGTGCGCATCGAGGACGACGTCGTCGTCACCGACGGCGGACCCGGTGAACCTGTCCGCCGCGCTGCCGCGCGACGCCGCCGGGGTCGAGGCCTGGATGGCAGGGGCTGCTGCCGTGAGGCAGATCCGCGCCGAGATGGCCGCCACCGTCTGGAAGGTCGTCGCGGCCGAGGGCGACGTCGTCGGGCCCGACGACGTCCTGCTCGTGCTGGAGTCGATGAAGATGGAGATCCCGGTGGTCGCGGAGGTGGCCGGGACGGTCAGCTCGCTGCCCGTCGGCGAGGGCGGGCTCGTGCAGGAGGGCGACGTGCTGGCCGTCGTCGGCTGAGCGGCCGCAAGGGCTACAGGCCGCCCGGACGCGCGCCGAAGAGGTCTCCGTGACGTCCTCGATCGAGCCCTTCCTGCGCGCTCTCGTCGAGTGCGGCGGGTCCGACCTGCACTGCAAGGTCGGGTCGCCGCCCCGGGTGCGGATCGACGGCAAGCTGCGCAAGCTGCAGACCCGCGACCTGACCGGCGCCGACACCGACCAGATGGTGCGCGAGGTGCTGCGCGAGGACCTGGTCGAGGAGTTCCACAAGACCAACGAGGCCGACTTCGCCTACTCGCTGCAGCGGCGTCGGGCGCTTCCGCGTCAACGCCTTCCGCTCCCGCGGCTCGTGCGGCCTGGTCTTCCGGCGCGTCAGCGTCGGCGCGATCCCGCTGCACCGACCTCGGCCTGCCGCCGGTGCTGGCGTCGCTGGCGATGGAGCCGCGCGGCCTGGTGCTCGTCACCGGCCCCACCGGCTCGGGCAAGACCACCACCCTCGCCGGGATGATCGACCACATCAACGCCAACAAGGAGGTGCACGTCGTCACGATCGAGGACCCGATCGAGGTGCTGCACTTCGACAAGATGGCGATGGTCAACCAGCGCGAGGTCCGCGTCGACACCGAGGACTTCGTGACCGCGATGCGCGCCGCGATGCGCCAGGACCCCGACGTCATCCTCGTCGGCGAGATGCGCGACCACGAGACGGTGAAGGCCGGCCTCGCCGCCGCCGAGACCGGCCACTTCGTCATGTCGACGCTGCACACCACCGACGCCGCCGAGACCATCAACCGCGTCATCGACTTCTTCCCGCCGCACGAGCAGAAGCAGGTCCGCCTCGCGCTGGCCGGCGCGCTGCGCGGCATCATCTGCCAGCGCCTCGTGCCGCGCGCCGACGGCGAGGGCCGCTGCGTCGTCATGGAGATCGCGGTCAACACCGGTCGCATCGCCGACGCGATCGCCGACCCCGACAAGACCAGCACGATCCCGCAGCTCATCGCCGAGGGCACCTACTACGGGATGCAGACCTTCGACCAGCACCTGGTCTCCTTCATCCGCGACGGCGTCATCACCATGGAGGCCGCGATGGCCGCCTCCACCTCGCCGCACGACCTCACCGTCGAGCTGCGCCGCCTGGGCCTGGTCGCCTAGCCACCGGTCAGCGGCAGGGCGTACGTCCTCAGCCGCAGACCGGGCACCGGCGACCAGTCCGAGGCCGGTGTCCGTACGAAGCCGGCCCGCTCGTAGAGGCGGTGCGCAGCGGTCATCGACTCCTGCGAGGACAGCCGCACCAGGGTGCAGCCGTCGGCGCGGGCGGTCTCCAGGCAGGCCTGCACCAGCGCGCTGCCGGCGCCCGAGCCGCGCGCCTCCGGGGCGACGACGAGCATCCGGATCACGGCCTCGCCCGGGACCGCCTGCTCGGCCCACTCCCCGCCCCGGGTGGCGACGGTGACCGCTCCGAGCAGCCGGCCCTCGTCCTCGGCCACCAGCACGGTCGCGGTCTCGGCGCGCGAGGCGACCGCCCGCAGCTGCGGCTCGTACTGCTCGTCGCCGTAGCCCTCGCCGAGGTAGACGCGGACGGTGAGCTCGGCGACCGCAGCATGATCGCCGGGCCGGGCGGTGCGGACGGTGGTAGGCACGAGCCGTGTCTACCGCAGCCGGCGCGCGCGCCCTGGCTCGCGAGGTCGCCGACCGCGTCCGGGGCCACGACCTCGCGCTGTGCGCCGCCGGGGTCACGTTCTACGCCGTGGTCGGCATCGTGCCGCTGCTCCTGCTGGCGCTGTTCCTGGCCGGTCAGCTGGCCGGCGAGCAGACCGTCCGCAGCCTCGCCGACGGGCTGACCGCCCTGCTCCCCGACCAGCTCGGGGCCCAGGAGGCGGCCCGCTTCCTCAGCGACTCCGGGACCTCGATGAGCCCCCTGGCGGCGCTGGCGGCCCTGGTGCCGGCCAGCCTCTACGGCGAGGGCCTGGTCCGCGCCTTCCACCGGTTCAGCGACCTGGAGCAGGGCGCCCGCTCGCTGCGCGGCCGGCTCGGGGCCGTGGTCGTCGTCGCCATGAGCCCGGTGCTGCTGCTGGCCGGGCTCGGCGCCACCCGCTGGCTCAGCGGCGCGCTCGGGAACGGCCTGGGCGGGCAGCTGCTGGGCGTCTACTCCGCCTTCCTCGTCGGCTGGGTGACCATCACGCCGGTGCTCGCCTTCGCCTACCGCGCCTTGTCTCCCGAGCAGCCCAGCCCGCGCGCGCTGCTGTGGGGTGCGGCCGGGACCGGGTCCTTCCTGTCCGGCACCTGCCTGGGCTTCGTCCTGTTCCTGTCCCTCGGCCTCGACCTCGGCGGGGCGTACGGCGGCTCGCTCGGTCTGGCCACGGCCGCCGCCACGGTCGGCTGGCTGTTCGTGCTGCACGTCATCGTGCTGGTCGGGCACGTCGTCACGCTGGCGCTGGACGGCGAGCGCGCCACCGTGCCGGTCTGACCGCGGCCCCTGGTGGGCCCCGGAGCGCGCCGCTACGGTGCGCCCCATGAGCGACCGGAGCCGTCCGTCCCCGCACGTCGCCGACACCCACGACCTGATCCGGGTGCAGGGCGCCCGGGTCAACAACCTCCAGGACGTCAGCGTCGAGCTGCCCAAGCGGCGGCTGACCGTGTTCACCGGTGTCTCCGGCTCGGGGAAGAGCTCGCTGGTCTTCGGCACGATCGCCGCCGAGTCGCAGCGGATGATCAACGAGACGTACAGCGCGTTCGTGCAGGGCTTCATGCCGACGCTGGCGCGCCCCGAGGTCGACGTCCTCGAGGGCCTGACGACGGCGATCATCGTCGACCAGGAGCGCATGGGCGCGAACGCGCGCTCGACGGTCGGCACCGCGACCGACGCGAACGCGATGCTGCGCATCCTGTTCAGCCGGCTCGGGCAGCCGCACATCGGCACGGCGCAGGCCTTCTCCTTCAACGTCGCGTCCATCAGCGGCGCGGGCGCCGTGACGATGGAGAAGGCCGGGAAGACGGTCAAGGAGCGTCGCTCCTTCAGCATCACCGGCGGCATGTGCCCGCGCTGCGAGGGCATGGGCCGCGTCGACGACATCGACCTGGCTGAGCTGGTCGACGAGGACAAGACGCTGCTCGAGGGCGCCATCCAGGTGCCGGGCTACACGCCGGACGGCTGGTTCGGGCGCATCTTCGGCGCCGTCGTGCCGCTGGACGTGCCCGTGCGGGACTTCACGCCCGAGCAGCGGCAGGAGTTCCTCCACGGCGAGGCCCGGAAGATCAAGGTCGAGGGCATCAACCTCACCTACGAGGGCCTGGTGCCCAAGATCCAGAAGTCGATGCTGTCCAAGGACGTCGACGCCCTGCAACCGCACGTCCGGGCCTTCGTCCAGCGCGCGGTCACCTTCACCGCCTGCCCGGAGTGCGACGGCACCCGGCTGAGCGCGGCCGCCCGCTCGAGCAGGATCAGGGGCATCAGCATCGCTGACGCCTGCGCGATGCAGATCAGCGACCTGGCGCAGTGGATCAGCGAGATCGACGAGCCGTCCGTCGCGCCGCTGCTCGCCGTCCTCGGGGGGACCCTCGACTCCTTCGTCGAGATCGGACTGGGCTACCTCAGCCTCGAGCGCCCCGCGGGCACGCTGTCCGGCGGCGAGGCGCAGCGGACCAAGATGGTGCGCCACCTCGGGTCGTCGCTGACCGACGTCACGTACGTCTTCGACGAGCCGACGATCGGGCTGCACCCGCACGACATCCAGCGGATGGACGAGCTGCTGCTGCGGCTGCGCGACAAGGGCAACACCGTGCTCGTCGTCGAGCACAAGCCCGAGGTCATCGCCATCGCGGACCACGTCGTCGACCTCGGACCCGGCGCCGGTACGGCGGGCGGCGAGGTCGTCTACGAGGGGACGGTCGAGGGGCTGCGCGCCAGCGGCACGCTGACCGGCCGGCACCTCGACGACCGGGCCCGGCTCAAGGAGGTCGTGCGGACGCCGACCGGCGCGCTGGAGGTCCGCGGGGCGAGCACCCACAACCTCCAGGACGTCGACGTCGACATCCCCCTGGGCGTCCTGGTGGTCCTCACCGGCGTCGCCGGGTCCGGCAAGAGCTCGCTGGTCACGGGCTCGGTCGTCGGCCGCGAGGGGGTCGTCGCGGTCGACCAGAGCGGCATCAAGGGGTCGCGGCGCAGCAACCCGGCGACCTACACCGGCCTGCTGGAGCCGGTCCGCAAGGCGTTCGCCAAGGCCAACGGCGTCAAGCCGGCCCTGTTCAGCGCGAACTCCGAGGGGGCCTGCCCGACCTGCAACGGCAACGGGGTCGTCTACACCGACCTCGTGATGATGGCGGGCGTCGCCGCGCTCTGCGAGCTGTGCGAGGGCAAGCGCTTCCAGGCGGCGGTCCTGGAGTACCGGCTGGGCGGCCGGGACATCAGCGAGGTGCTCGCCATGCCCGCCGCCGAGGCGCGCGAGTTCTTCGCAGCGGGCGAGGCGCGCACCCCGCAGGCGCACGCCGTGCTGGAGCGCATGGTGGACGTCGGACTCGGCTACCTCACGCTCGGCCAGCCGCTGACGACGCTGTCCGGCGGCGAGCGGCAGCGGCTGAAGCTCGCCACCCATCTGGGCGGCAAGGGCGGGATCTTCGTCCTGGACGAGCCCACGACCGGTCTGCACCTGGCCGACGTCCAGCAGCTGCTCGGCCTGCTGGACCGCCTCGTCGACGCCGGCACGTCCGTCCTGGTGATCGAGCACCACCAGGCGGTCATGGCGCACGCGGACTGGATCATCGACCTGGGCCCTGGCGCCGGGCACGACGGCGGTCGGGTGGTCTTCGAGGGGACCCCTGCCGAGCTGGTGGCCGCGCGGTCCACCCTGACCGGTGAGCACCTGGCCGAGTACGTCGCCCGCTGACCCGCGGGCGCGGCCTCAGCCGAGCAGGGCGCGGACCAGCACGACCGTGCCGCCCGCCGCCGCCAGGGCGAGCGTCGTGGCGCGCGCCGCCCGCTCGCTGACCCGCCGGCCCAGCGGCACGCCGAGCAGGGCGCCGGCCGCCAGCACCGCGACGCAGCCGGCGGCCAGCGGGGCGGAGACGGACGGCAGGCCCAGGGACGGCAGGGCGACGCAGTTCAGCCCGAGGAAGTAGGCCTGCAGGCTGGCCCGCTGCACGTCGGCCCGCCAGGGCGTCGCGACGGCCCACACGGCGACGACGGGTCCGGCGATCCCTGCGACCAGGTTCGTGGTGGCGCCGAGCACCCCGGCCCCGACGGTCCCCGCCGTGCCGTCCGCTCCGGGCCAGCGCGCGCCGCGGCTCAGCAGCGCGACGCCGAGCAGCACGACGGCGCCCGCCAGGCCGGCCGCCGGGCGGGTGGGCAGGGCGCGGACCGCCACGGCGAGCAGCGGCGTGAGGAGCGCCGCCGGCACCAGGAGCAGCAGGGTGCGGCGGCGGTCCACCCGGCGCCACAGCCGGACGAGCAGCACCACGTTGAGGACCAGCGACAGGGCCACCGACAGCCGGACCCCGTCGGCCGGGCCGAGGGCCGCGACCAGCAGCGGCCCGCAGACCAGGGCGAACCCGATGCCGCTGACCGACTGGGCCAGGCTCCCCAGCAGCACCGCCACGAGGACGGCCGCCGTCAGCACGCGGTCAGCACGCCGTCAGCACCGCCGTCAGCCGGACGCTGCCCGCTGCGCCTCGACCTCGTCGCGGACGGGGCAGCCGACCAGGTGGTCGTCCACCAGCCCGCAGGCCTGCATCAGCGAGTAGACCGTCGTCGGGCCGACGAACGCGAAGCCGGCCCTCTTGAGCTCCTTGGCCAGCACCGCGCTGGTCGGCGTGGAGGACGGGACGTCCGACCAGCTCTCGCGCGCCGGCCCGGGGACCTCGGCCCGGGACCACAGCAGCTCGGGCAGTCCGCCGCTGTCGCGCAGGGCGAGGGTCGCGCGGGCGTTGGTGACGCAGGCGCGCAGCTTGGGCCCGGAGCGGATGAGCCGCTCGTCCTTCATGAGGGGCGCGACGTCGAGCTCGGCGACGCGCTCGGGGTCGAAGTCGAGGAACACCTCGCGCAGCGCGGGACGCTTGCGCAGGACCGTGATCCAGGCCAGCCCGGTCTGGAAGCCCTCGAGGCAGACCTTCTCGTACAGCGCCTGCTCGCTGCGCTGGGGGCGGCCCCACTCCTGGTCGTGGTAGAGCTCGTAGACCGGGTCGCCGTCCCCGAAGCAGCGGCGGGACGGGGCAGGGGCGGTCATCGCACCATGATCGCAGAGGCCGGTCCGGGGGTGCGAGCCAGAGGGTCGAGCCGGTACCGGAAGACCGTCATCTGGTCGTCGTCCCGATGACACCGCCCGGTCGCGCGGGTCGGGCAACCTCGGGGCAGTCCGGAGCGTCTTCCCGGCTACCCAGAGCGCCTAGGAGGCCCGACGTGCACGCTGTCTCGACCTGGCCCGACGAGCTCGCCTTCCACGAGGCCGACGCGCGCCGCCGCGTCTCGGTGGAGCTGGACCTGGGTGCCACCTGGCGCTGGGGAGGGTCCAACGACGCCTGGCGGATGGCCTGGCTCCGCGACACCGGTGAGCTCTACCTCTGCCGTGCCGACGGCTACGACGGCTCCTGCACCGACGTGCAGGTCCTCGCCGTGGTGGACCGCGAGGCCGACCTCGACGCCCTGCTCGACGGCTGGCGCGACCGGCGCACCGACCCCGACGGGCTGTCCTGGGTGCTCGGCCGCGTGTCGCCGCTCGCCGTCGCCGTCTAGCCGCCCGCTCCGCGAGCAGGGGGCTGCCCGACACTGGTCGGGTGTCCACCCTCGCCGACCTCGTCCGCGCCCGGACCGAGCTGTCCGAGGAAGACGTCGACTGGCTGCACCGCCTGGTGGGCGAGTGGCAGCTGGTCGCCGACCTGTCGTTCTCCGACCTGGTCCTGCGCGTCCGCACGACGTCGGGCTCCTGGCTGACGGTCGCCCACATGCGCCCGACCACGGGGCCGACGACGTCCTCGGACGACGTCGTCGGCACCGACGTGCCCGCGGCCCTGTCCCGCCGCTTCGAGCGGGCCGTCGCGACGGGCGCCGTCGTGCGCGAGAGCGCCGAGCCGGAGTGGCGCCCACGGGCGAGGGTGCGGGCCGAGGTGGTCCCGGTGACCTGCGCCGGCAGGGTGCTCGCCGTCCTCACCCGCGAGACCGACCTGTCCGCCGCGCGGATGCCGAGCGCCCTCGAGCTGACCTACCTGACCACGGCCGGCGAGCTGCTCCAGATGATCGGCGAGGGCCGCTTCCCGTTCCCCGGGCCGTCGGTCGACGCCGAGGGCGCGCCCCGCGTCGGTGACGGTCTGGTCCGGCTCGACCGCACCGGCCACGTCGTCTACGCCAGCCCCAACGCCCTGTCCGCCTACCGCCGGCTGGGGGTGACCGGCGACCTGCTGGGCGCGCACCTGGGCCACACCATCGCCCGGCTCAGCGCCGGACCGGGGGTGCTCGACGAGCCGCGCGGGTCGGCCGCGCTGGCGGCCGTGCTGCGGTTCGGCGAGCCGCGGGAGTCGGAGGTGGAGGCGCAGGGCGCGACGGTGCTGCTGCGCGCCCTGCCGCTGGCCCCGGGCGGCGAGCCCCGCGGCGCGCTGGTGCTCGTCCGCGACGTCACCGAGCTCCGGCACCGCGACCGGCAGATCCTGGGCAAGGACGCCACCATCCGCGAGATCCACCACCGGGTGAAGAACAACCTGCAGACCGTCGCGGCGCTGCTCCGGCTGCAGGCCCGGCGGGTCGGGTCGCCGCAGGCCCGGGCTGCCCTCGAGGAGTCGGTGCGCCGGGTGGCCTCGATCGCGATCGTGCACGAGACGCTCTCCCAGACACTCGAGGGGGACGTGCCCTTCGACGAGGTCGCCGACCGGGTGCTGGCCATGTGCGCAGAGGTGGCCGCGCCGGAGTCGGCGGTCGTCGTCCGGCGCAGCGGGAGCTTCGGGCAGCTGCCGGCCGCGGTCGCCACGGCGCTGGCGATGGTGCTCACCGAGCTGGTGCAGAACGCCGTGGAGCACGGCTACCCCGGCCCGGGGCCCGGCAGCGTCGAGGTGCTGGCCGAGCGCCGTGCGGACGAGTTCGTGGTGGAGGTGCGCGACGACGGCGCCGGCCTGCCCGCGGGCTTCGACCTCGAGGCCTCCGACCGGCTCGGCCTGCGCATCGTCCGGACCCTGGTCGAGGGGGAGCTCCGCGGGACGCTCGCGCTCCGGTCAGGGCAGCCGGGGACGGTCGCGGTCGTGCGGGTGCCGCTGGAGCCTGTCTAGACGCCCAGCGGGGCGCGGGAGGCGGCCGGCGGGAGGATCAGGCGGTGCGGACGCCCGCGCGTGCGGCGCGGCGCTTGAGCGCGCGGCGCTCGTCCTCGCTGGTGCCGCCCCAGACGCCGGCGTCCTGGCCGGTCTCGAGCGCCCAGGTCAGGCACGGCTCGACGGCGGGGCAGCGGCGGCAGACGACCTTGGCCTGCTCGACCTGGGTGGCGGCTGGACCGGTCGTCCCGATGGGGAAGAAGAGCTCCGGGTCCTCGTCACGGCAGAGCGCTTCGTGGCGCCAGTCCATGCGTCCAACTCCTCTGGTCTGCGGCCGCGCGCCCTCGCGCGTCGACTCGCGGTGAGGAGAGCCGTTGCCGGCTCTCCTGCGTTTCACCCTTCCACCGGCGTGCGGGCGGAAGCAAGCAACTACCGAACGAGATTCGGCTCCAGGGGTGTGGCCTTCGTCACGTCTGGGGCTGCCCTCCCCGGCCGGCGGCGGCTCAACCGCCCGCGCCTCGGCAGGCTCAGACGACGACGTCGAGCGCGTCGCGCACGCCGCGGAAGACGACCTCGGTGCGGTCGCCCAGGTCGTCGCCGTCGACCTGCAGCGCCATCGGGCGGTCCCCCACCAGGCGGAAGCCGGTGACGTCGTGCAGCGCGTAGACGGCCCGGCCGCGCGGCCGCGGCTCGTTCGACAGGATCTGGCGCAGGTGCCGCAGCGTGGTGAGCGTGCCGAGCGAGCGCAGGCCGAACAGGTCCAGGCCGTCCTCGAAGCTGGCGGTCGGGCACGGCCGCACCGGGCGCGGTCCGAGGTAGGTCCACGGGTCGCTGTTGCAGACCAGCGCGAGCCCGATCCGCTCGGGCTCGCGCCCGTCGGCGTGCACGGTGATGGCCGGCTCGCGCCGACGGCCGTGCAGGAAGAACTGCTGCACGCCCTGGCGGACGAACAGCCCCGGGGTCGCCTTGCGGCCGTCCGCCCGCTTGCGCTCGACCCGGCGCACGACCTCGGCGTCCAGGCCGAGGCCGGCGCAGAAGGTGAACCAGCGGTCGTCGGCCTGGCCGAGCCCGACGGTGCGTCGGCGGCCGCCGCGCAGCGCGTCGAGCAGCTGGCTGGTCGCCTCGACGGGGTTGGCCGGCAGCCCGAGGGCGCGGGCGAAGACGTTGGCGTTGCCGCCGGGCACGACCGCGAGCGCGGGCAGGCCGGACGCCGGACCGTCGGCCAGCAGGCCGTTGACGACCTCGTTGACGGTGCCGTCGCCGCCGAGCGCCACGACGACGTCGAGGCCGTCCACGACGGCCTGCCGCGCGAGGGAGGTCGCGTGCCCGCGGGCCTGCGTCTGGACGACGTCCAGCTTGGTCTCGCTGGCCAGCGCGTGGGCGAGCACGTCGCGCATGCGCTCCGTCGTGGCCGTGGCCTTGGGGTTGACGACCAGCAGCGCGCGCATGACTAGAGGGTAGCCAGGACTAGCGTGCCCAACCGTGCGCTCGCCCGTGACCCGTGCCGCCCTCGTCGTCGCCCTCGAGGGGGCGGTCCTGCTGCTGCTCGGCCTCGGCTACGGCGCGGCCGGCCTGCTGGGCGACCCGTTCGACCGGACGGCGACGCTGCTCGAGGCGGCGTTCGCGGTGGTCGTCGGCGGGCTGCTGCTGGTGGTCGCGCGGGGACTGGCCCGGGTGGACGGCTGGTCGCGCTCGCCGGCCGTCGTCGTGCAGCTGCTCGCGCTGCCCGTCGGCGCCGGCCTGGTGCAGGGGCAGGTCTGGTGGGCCGCCGCGCCGGTCCTGCTGCTGGCCGGCACCGTGCTCTACCTGCTGGCCACCCCCGAGGCCCGGCTCGCCTTCCGCGGCCTGGACTCCTGACCGGCTGCTACTCCTCGACGAGCAGCCGGTCCGCAGCTGGGCCAGCGTGCGGGCCAGCAGGCGCGAGACGTGCATCTGGCTGATGCCGAGCTCGGCGGCGATCTGCGACTGCGTCATGTTGCCGAAGAAGCGCAGCATGAGGATCTTCTTCTCGCGGGCCGGCAGCTGCTCGAGCAGCGGCTTGAGCGACTCGCGGTACTCCACGCCCTCGAGCGCGTCGTCCATCATGCCGAGCGAGTCGGCGACGGCCGGCGAGTCGTCGTCGCCGCCGTCGGGGGCGTCGAGGCTGACCGCGGAGTAGGCGTTCGCCGACTCCAGGCCCTCGAGGATCTCCTCCTCGGTCATCCCGAGGTGCTGGGCGAGCTCGGCGACCGTGGGGGAGCGGCCGTTCTTCTGCGACAGCTCGCTGGTCGCCTTGGTCAGGCTGAGCTTGAGCTCCTGCAGCCGCCGCGGGACGCGGATCGCCCAGCCCTTGTCGCGGAAGTGCCGCTTGATCTCGCCGACGATCGTCGGGGTGGCGTACGTGGAGAACTCCACGCCGCGCTCGAGGTCGAAGCGGTCGACGGACTTGATCAGGCCGATGGTGGCGACCTGGATGAGGTCGTCCAGCGGCTCGCCGCGGTTGCGGAAGCGGCGGGCGAGGTACTCGACCAGCGGCAGGTGGGCCTCGACGAGCTCCTCGCGCAGGCGCGCGCGGGCCGGGTCGTCCTCGGCCATCGCGGCCAGCCGCTCGAACATCTCGCGGGCCCGCGCGCGGTCGGCGGCGGTGCGCTCCGCGCGCGCGGACAGGACCGGGGGCGCCTCGACGGCGACCTCGGGCAGGGCCTCGACGTCCGGCGGCGGAGGCTGTGCGGGAGTGCCGTCGGCCACGTCGATCTCGGGTGCGTCGTTCACAGCGCAGGGACCTCGTCCTCGCCGGCCTTGCGCTTGTGCAGCACCAGGGTGACCCGGTTGTCGGCGTCGACGGAGCTGTCGACCTCGCCGGCCAGCGCCGTCAGCACCGTCCAGGCGAAGGTGTCGCGCGAGGGCTCCTGGCCGTCCAGCGTGAGGACGCTGACGGCGACGTCGATCGCGTCCGCGGTGAGCTCGAAGCGGCACTCGAGGTCGGCGCCGGTCATCGCCTGCGTGAGCAGCATCGCGCAGGCCTCGTCGACGGCGATCCGCAGGTCCTCGATGTCGTCGATGGTGAAGTCCAGCCGGGACGCCAGGCTCGCCGTCGCCGTGCGCAGCACGGACAGGTAGGCGCCCGCCGCCGGCAGGCGCAGCACGACGACGTCACGGGCGGCACCTCCGGGCAGCGTGCCGCCCCCTGCCGCCGTGACCGTGGTCGTCGTGGCCTCGCGCTCCGCCATGCCCCCTCCGAGGTGTGCCGGACGTGCCGGCGGTCGTCGTTCGCTGGAGCCGTGCTGCCGGGGCAGCAGGACGCACCGGCGCGTCGCACCGGGCAGGACGATCCTATGTCCGCCCCGCGCGCCAGTGACACCCGTTCGGGGCGGCCGGATGGCAGGCTCGTCCACATGGCCGACGTCCACCCCGGCCTGGCAGCCGAGCTCGCAGCGGCGGGGGTCGTCCCCGGCCGCCCGCTGGCCCTCGTCGCCGGCGGCTCGACGGTGGGCCTCGCGTGGTCCGGGGGCTCCCGGGAGGTGGCCGCCGCTGCGGCCGAGGTCGTCGCCGCGCTGGCCGGCCTCGACCCGCGCTGGACCTGGTGGACGGCGAGGGAGACGGCGGCACCGGTCGTGGCGGCGGGCGTCCGCCCGCGGACCTGCTGGGACCTCGGCGCGGTCGGCCGGCTGCTGCACGGCCTGCGGCGCGACGACCCCGCTGCGGTGTGGGCGGCGGCGCACGGCCTGCCGGAGCCCGACCGGCTGCGGGGCGAGACCGACCTGTTCGACGTCGAGGGCGAGGACGGCGTCGGCCCTGCGCGCAGACGCCAGCTCTCGCGGGAGTGGCTGCGCGGCGCGTGGCGCCTGGAACCGGCGCGCTGGGCGGCTCTGGCCCTCGAGGTGCAGGGGCGCCAGGAGGCGGCGCTGCGGGCCGTGCCGGACCTGCGTCCCGTGCCGCGCGGGGGTCCGCTCGCGCTGCTGACGGCCACGGCGGAGTCGGCCGCGGCGCTGCTCGCCGTCGAGCTCGAGGCCGACGGCCTGCCGCTGGACACCGCCGTGGCCGGGGCGCTGCTCGGCGACCTCATCGGTCCGCGCCCCGCCACGCCCGAGGCCGAGGTCGTGCAGCGGCGGCGCGCGCGACGCCGAGGCGCTCCGGCAGTTCCCCGGCGGGGCGGTCGACCTGCGGTCACCGCTGCAGGTCAAGGACCTGCTGGCCCGGATCGGCCTGGTGCTGCCCGACACCCGCTCCTGGCGCCTCGAGCCGCACGCCGGCACCTCGCCGGCCGTGGCCGCCCTGCTGCGCTGGCGCAAGGCCGAGCGCACCGCCACCACCTACGGCTGGGCCTGGCTGGACCGGCACGTCGGACCGGACGGCCGGCTGCGGGGGGAGTGGCGCGCCGCCGACGGCGCCGGCGGCCGGATGACGGCCTCGGCCGGGCTGCACAACCTGCCGGCCGAGCTGCGGCCGGCGGTGCGGGCGGCGGCCGGGTGGTCCTTCGTCCGCGCCGACCTCGGCCAGGTGGAGCCGCGGGTGCTGGCCGCCGTGTCGGGCGACGCCGGCCTGGCCGGCGCCGCGCGCGAGGACGACATGTACGCCCCCGTCGCGGCGGCGCTGGGCTGCGACCGCCCGACGGCGAAGGTGGCGGTGCTGGCGGCGATGTACGGCCAGACCTCCGGGACCGCGGGCGCGGCGCTCAGGGACCTCGACCGCGCGTACCCGGTCGCGATGGCCTACCTGCGCCGGGCCGAGGAGGCCGGTCGGCGCGGCACCGACCTGCGGACGTACGGCGGCCGGCTGCTCCGGCTGGGGCCGCGCCGGCCGGTGCGGAGCGTCGCGCGGAGCCCTCCGTACGGGCTCAGCCGTCCGCGGAACCGCACGGCGGGCTCCAGCAGGACGCCGGGCACGGGCGGTTCGCGCGCAACGCGGTCGTGCAGGGCGCCGCCGCGGAGCTGTTCAAGGCGTGGGCGGCGACCGTGCGGGACGGGCTCCGCCCGCTCGGCGGGTCGGTGGTGCTGTGCCTGCACGACGAGCTGCTGCTGCACGTCCCGACGGGGCGGGCCGACGACGCCGCTGAGCTGCTGGTCGACGCGCTCGACGCGACCGCCCACTGGTGGGCCGCGGGCTCCGCGGTCCGCTTCGTGGCCGAGGTGTCCGTCGTGCAGAGCTGGGCCGACGCGAAGGGCTAGTCCGGAGGGCGGCTAGCCCGGACCGGGGGCGCCGTCCGGCGTCGCCAGCCGGACCAGCGCCTCGCCGTCGACCCGGAAGGTCGTCCACTCGTCCTGCGGCACGGCGCCGAGCGAGCGGTAGAAGCCGATCGCCGGGGTCGTTCCAGTCGAGCACCCACCACTCGAACCGCGGGTAGCCGCGCTGCGACGCAGACGGCCGCGAGCTCCTGCAGCAGCGCCTTGCCCAGCCCGTGCCCGCGCGCCGCCGGCCGGACGAACAGGTCCTCCAGCCACAGCCCGGGCCGGCCCTTCCAGGTGGAGAAGGTGACGTACCAGAGGGCGAACCCGACGACCGCGCCGTCCGGTCCAGCGCGACGTGGCAGGAGGCCGACGGGTGCTCGCCGAACAGCGCCTCGCGCAGCAGCTCCTCGGTCGCCTCGACCGCGTCGGGCTCGCGCTCGTAGGCGGCCAGCTCGTGCACCAGCTCGAGCAGGACCGGCACGTCCGCGGGCCCGGCGGGGCGGACGGGGGTCACGTCGCGGCGTTCCAGGCGATCACGGCGGGGCAGCCGTGCTCGTGACCGAGCACCGACAGCCGAGCCGGCGCCCAGGACCAGCTGCTGGCCGACGTGCGGCCCGAGCCCGAGCCAGCAGGCGGCCAGCACCCGCAGCGCGTGCCCGTGCCCGACCAGGCAGGCGTCGTCGCCGGCCTCCAGCACCGGCCGGACGCGGTCGAGCACGCGCTCGCGACCGGGCGGCGAGCTGGTCCAGCGTCTCGCCCAGTCCGGTGTCGTCCCAGACCGACCAGCCCGGTCGGGTCTCGCGCGCCTGCTCGGTGGTGCGGCCCTCCTCGGGCCCGTAGTCCCACTCGACCAGGTCGGGCTCGACCTCGGCGCGCAGCCCGGCGAGCTCGGCGGTGCGCGCGGCCCGCTCCAGCGGCGAGGTGAGCACCAGCGCGAACGACCGGTCGGCCAGGCGCCCGGCGCAGGGCCCTCGCGTCGGCCTCCCCGTCGGGGGTCAGCGGGATGTCGGTCCGCCCGGTGTGCCGGCCGTCGCGCGACCACTCCGTCTGCCCGTGCCGCACGAGCACCAGCTCCGCCATGGCCCCACCCAAGCAGACCCGACCACAGCAGGACGGCCCGGCTCCCGCGCGGGGAGCCGGGCCGTGGCGTCTGCGGCTAGGCCTGGTCGGCCGACTGCGGGACGACGTACTCCTTGCCCTTGGTCTCCCAGAAGATCGTGGCGATCTCGTCGATGCCGTCGAGCAGCTTCTGGCCCTCGGCCGGGTCGAGCATCTGCTTGGCGCCGGTGCCGCTGCCGGCTTGATCGTGTTGTTGATCAGGTCGTGCAGCTCCGGGTACTTCTCGAAGTGCTCGGCCTTGAAGTAGTCGTGCCACAGCACCGCGAGGTGGTGCTTCGCGAGGCCGGCGCGCTCGTCGATGATGATCTCGGCGCGGGCCTGGAAGACCGGGTCGTCGTTGCCCTGGGACTTCTTCTGCATGGCGTTCACGGACTGCGCCTCGATGCGGGCCTGCGCGGGGTCGTAGACGCCGCAGGGCAGGTCGCAGTGGGCCGAGACGACGGTGCGGGGGGTGAGGAAGCGGGGCAGGCGCATGCTTCGTCCTTCCGATCGGTGGGGTGGTGCTCTGGTCGGGCTCTGGAGCGACCCTAGACCTGGGCTACCTGCCCTCGCTGATCGAGGAGGAACGCTGCGCACCGTCGCTGGTCGAGGGCCCGTCGATGCTGCCGACGCTGCGCCCCGGCGACTGCCTGCTCGTACGACCGGGCGCGCGGGTGCGCCCGGGCGACGTCGTCGTCGCGCGGCCGTGGACGCGGCCGGAGCTGCTCGTGGTGAAGCGGGCGGTCGAGCCGGTGGCGGGCGGCTGGCTCGTGGCCTCGCGACAACCCGGCCGTGGCCGGCAGGGGCTGGACCGGCGGAGAGGCCGACGTGCTGGCCCGGGTGGTGCTGCGCTACTGGCCGGTCTCGCGGTTCGGGCCGCCGCGCAGGCTCGCGTAGAACGCCTGGCACTGCGCGTAGTCCGGCAGCAGCCCGGACGCCTGCGCCTCGGCGAGAGTCGGTGCGGCAGCGTCCTTCTCGGTCAGCAGCGCCTCGACGTCGTCCGTCGGCCACCAGGGCAGCTCCAGCGCGGGGTCCAGCGGGTGGACGCCGTGCTCGCGGCCCGGGGTCGTACGGCTCGCTGCAGAGGTAGGTGACGTTCGCGTCGTCGGTGAGCGCGAGGAAGGCGTGGCCGAGCCCCTCGGACAGGTAGACGCCGCGGCGGTCCTGACGTCGTCGAGCCGGACGGCGTCGCTGACGCCGAAGGTCGGCGAGCCGACGCGGATGTCGACGATGACGTCGAGCACCGCGCCGCGGGTGCAGTAGACGTACTTCGCCTGACCGGGCGGCACGTCGGCGAAGTGCACGCCGCGCAGGGTGCCGCGGCTCGAGACGCTGTGGTTGGCCTGCTTCACCGTGAGCGGGTGCCCGACGGCCTCGCTCGAGCACCCCGGCCTTGAACCACTCGAGGAACACCCCGCGGGGGTCCGGGAACTGCCGCGGGGTGAACGACCACGCACCCGGCACCTTCAGCTCGTCGACCTGCACGCCCCGCACCCTAGAGCCCGGCCGGGGGTGCGGGCGCCGTCGGCGCCGCGACCTGCGAGACTGGTCGCTGTCCCGCACGGGTGACCCCCGTCCGACCCGCCTCCCGCCCGACCCACCGGTCGCGCCGCACGGGTCGCACGTCCGTCCCCGACCGAGGAGCACCTCGATGACCGCCCAGCTGGAGGGTCTGCCCGTGTCCGCACCAGCCCCGCGACCGACCTACGACGCCGCCGCGCGCGCGGCCGACCCCGCCTTCGCCCTGCACCGCGGCGGCAAGGTCGAGGTCGTCTCGACGGTGCCGCTGGAGACCCGCGAGGACCTCTCGCTGGCCTACACGCCCGGCGTCGCCCGCATCTGCACGGCGATCGCCGAGGAGCCCGACGCTCGCCTACGACTACACCTGGAAGTCGCACACGGTCGCCGTCGTCACCGACGGCACCGCGGTGCTCGGCCTCGGCGACATCGGGCCGGCGGCCGCGCTGCCGGTCATGGAGGGCAAGGCGCTGCTGTTCAAGCACTTCGGCGGCATCGACGCCGTGCCGATCTGCCTCGACGTCACCGACCTCGACGAGCTGGTCGAGACCATCGTGCGGCTCGCGCCGGCCTTCGGCGGCATCAACCTCGAGGACATCAGCGCGCCGCGCTGCTTCGAGGTCGAGCGCCGGCGTGCAGGACCGGCTCGACATCCCCGTCTTCCACGACGACCAGCACGGCACGGCGATCGTCGTGCTCGCCGCGCTGCGCAACGCCGCCAAGCTCACCGGCCGCGCGCTCGGCCGACCTGCGCGTGGTCGTCTCCGGCGCCGGCGCCGCCGGCATCGCGGTGTCGAAGATGATCCTCGAGGCCGGCATCGGCGACCTCGCCATCGCCGACAGCCAGGGCATGGTGCACGCCGGCCGCGAGCGACCTCAACGACGAGAAGCGCCTGTTCGCCGCGATCAGCAACACGGGCGGCCACACCGGCACGCTTCGTCGAGGCGCTCGCGGGCGCCGACGTCCTGGTCGGGCTGTCCTCCGGGACCGTCGCCGGCCGAGGCGGTCGCGCTCGATGGCGCCGCGACTCGCATCGTCTTCGCGATGGCCAACCCCGACCCCGAGGTGCACCCGGACGTCGCCCACGCCGCGGGCGCGCGCGTCGTCGCGACCGGCCGCAGCGACTTCCCGAACCAGATCAACAACGTGCTGGCCTTCCCGGGCGTCTTCCAGGGCGCCATGGCGGTGCGGGCCACGCGCATCACCGAGGGCATGAAGCTCGCCGCCGTCCGAGGCGCTGGCCGCCGTCGTCGGCGACGACGACCTGACGCGCGGACTGCGTGATCCCGAGCGTCTTCGACCCGCGGGTCGCGCCGGCCGTGGCCGACGCGGTCGCCGCAGCGGCCCGCGCCGAGGGCGTCGCCCGGCTCTGACGCCTAGGGTCGGCCGCATGCTCGCCGCCACCTGCACCTGCCAGTCCGCCGACGACCCGCTGTCCGGCCTCACGGTCGGCGAGCGGCCCGACCCCGAGGTGCCCGGACGGCTGGGCCCGCGTCACGGTCAAGGCCGCCAGCCTCAACCACCACGACCTGTGGAGCCTCAAGGGCGTCGGCCTGCCCGCCGACCGGCTGCCGATGATCCTCGGCTGCGACGCCGCCGGCGTCGACGAGGACGGCAACGAGGTCGTCGTCCACGCGCTGGTCGGCGACCCCGACTGGGCCGGCGACGAGACGCTGGACCCCAAGCGCAGCATCCTGTCCGAGCGCTACCAGGGGAGCCTGGCCGAGCAGGTCGTCGTCCCGCGGCGCAACCTGCTGCCCAAGCCGGCCGACCTGTCGTTCGAGGAGGCGGCCTGCCTGCCGACGGCGTGGCTGACGGCCTACCGGATGCTGTTCACCAACGCCGCGGTCAAGCCGGGTGACCGCGTCCTGATCCAGGGCGCCGGCGGCGGCGTCTCGACCGCGGCGATCGCGCTGGCCCGGGCCGCCGGCCTGGTCGTCTGGGTGACCGGCCGCGACGAGGCCAAGCGCGCCCGCGCGCTCGAGCTCGGCGCCCACGAGGTCTTCGAGCCCGGCGCGCGGCATGCCGGCGCGGGTCGACGCCGTCCTCGAGACGGTCGGCAAGGCGACCTGGTCGCACTCGATGAAGAGCCTGCGCCCCGGCGGCACGCTGGTCGTGTCCGGCGCCACCACCGGTGCCGACCCGAGCGCCGACCTCAACCGGCTGTTCTTCCTGCAGCTGCGGGTCATCGGGTCGACGATGGGCACCCGCGACGAGCTCGGCCGGGCTGCTGAGCATGCTGGCCGCGACCGGCCTGCGCCCGCAGGTCGACGAGGTCGTGCCGCTGGCCGAGGCCGCGCGCGGCTTCGAGAGGCTGGCCGCCGGGGACGTCGTGGGGAAGATCGTCCTGACCCCTTAGGAGAACCGCCTGCTGGGCTGTGAACCGCACAGGCTCGTCCGCGGGCGAGCGAGATCCGCCGGCTCTCAGAGCAGGCTGTCGAGGCTCTCCACGCGCACCAGGTGCTGGACCTCGCTCGCGAGCCGGTCGTCCAGCGTGACGAGCGCGTCGGCCTGCAGCTGGGTGAGCGCGACGTACTCGGCGTCGGCGGTGTCCGACCAGCCGAGCTGATCCGCGACCTTCCAGGCCGTGGCCTGCAGCACTTGGTCGCCCAGCAGCCGCAACCGGAGCCCGCGGATGCTGGCGAGGTGCCGCTCGGCCTCGTCCTTCGTCAATTCACCCGCTCGCACGCTCCTGTACAGCGAAGACAGCACCTGCGAGCGCAGCAGGGTCGGCGCCAGCAGCTGGTGGTCCGCGCTCGGCCGGAGGCGGTCGTGAGCCAGCCGCAGTGCCACGTCCGGCCCGATCACGAACCGGGTCATGTCACCGTGCCTGCCGGTCCGCGCATGCTCGGGAAGGTAGTCCTGGCCGCCCGGCGTGTCCCCAGGTCTTCAGGCCCCCAGGTGGTCTGTCAGAAGGTGCCGGTCCCTAGAAGGGCGGGGCTTCGCTGCCCTTGAGGATCTGCCACTGGGTGCGGTCGCGTTCGGCGGCGGGGAGCCAGGGTGGGCTGTCGTTGCTGGTGGTGAGTTGGAGCTGGTCGAGCAGGTGGAGCTCGTCGGGGTCGGGGAGCGTGACAGTGGTTCTGGATGTGCCGGGCTGGTCGATGCCGGGTGGTGGGTTTGTGTGGCGGGGGGCCTCGACGATCTGGCCGGCGGGGCTGAGCCACAGGGTGCTGGTCGCGGTGCGGAGCGGGGTCCAGCCGTGGTGCTTGTGCTGGTGGGTACGGCGTCCGCGGGCGGCCAGGTTCCAGGCGGCGGTGGGTCCGGTGGGCCAGGGGTCGTCGTGGTCGAGGTCGGCGCGGGTGGCGGTGACGCGGGCGCTGGTCGGTCCGTCGCAGAACCGGTCCCGCAACCTGATGTAGTCGCGTAGTCGGTCGCTGGGGTCGTGGCGGGGTTCTTCGCGCCAGCCGACGTCGTCGCACTCCAGATCGACCAGGATCATCGTGAGCAGGCTGTCGCGCAGCCCGGTCGGTGTCGGCGGTGGTCGCACGTCGCGGTCGGACAGGTCGACGAGCTGGCCGGTCCCGGCTTGGACGCACACCCGGCGCAGCTCGGCGTCGAGCAGGAGCTGGCGGCTGGTCGGGGCGCTGATCCAGCCGTACCCGTCCAGCCAGGCCGGGTCGTTGCTCAGGCCCAGGGCGGTCTCGACCGGGACGGGATGTGCGCCTGCACCGGCCGGCTCATCCGGCAGTCGACCGGGGCCGGCTCGACGAACGCGGGACGCAGCCCGGCCGGGGCGGCGGTCTCGTCGGCGACGCTGACGTGGGTGCGGGCGCGGCGTTGCCGGGCGGTTGCGTGGGCACGTCCTGTCGGCGGCGCGGCAGCCGACTCGACGTCGGGACCGGTGCCTCGGCCGTCGGCATCAGGGCTGCCGACTCCCCGCAGGCCTGCCGCATCGCCGAGTCTGCTGCCGGAGCGGTCGGGTCGGCGGGGCTGTGGGTGTCGCAGGGGTAGGTGCTGGTCGCCAGGTCGAACCGCAGGGCGTCCAGGGTGCGCGGGTCACCGGCGGCCTTCAGCGCCCGGGCCTTGGCGTCCAGGGTCGTGTACCAGCGGGTGAGGGGAACGGCCGGCCCGGACAGGCCGACCCAGGCCTGGTCGTCGTGGGTGGGGTGGAGCTCCACGCCGCGGCCGGCGTTCTTGGCTGCGGTGCGTTGCGCGGCGCTGTCGGGGTCCAGCCGCAGCGCGGCCTTGCGGACCTCGTCCTCGATCCGCCACGTCGGGAGCAGCACGACCTTGTCGGCGAGCTCGAGCGTCCAACGCGGCGGCGAGGTCGTCGCTGACGTGCTCGAGCTCGGTCAGGAACGCCTCGGCCCGCGGCACGGTCAGCACCCCGGCGTCCAGCAGCGCCAGCGTGCGCGGGAGCATGCGCGACCAGGCGGACGGCGTGCCGGACCAGCGCGCCGGCGGCGCGGTCGGTGAGCTTGCGGGCCAGCGCGACCTCGCGCTGGAAGGAGGTCCACGGGGTGGAGCCGGTCTCGTCGAACGGGCAGCGCGGGACCTGCGCGGCCAGTCGCGCCACGACCCGGGCGTCTGCGGCGTAGGACCGGGCCGTGGCGGCGGTGCTGTCGTGGAGCAGCGCGAGATCAGCCCGGAAGGAGTCCTTCTCCCACGGGCAGGACTCCTCCAGCTCCGCAAGTGCTGCTGCCGATGCCATGCGAGAAGTGTGATCGAACACACGTTCGATGTCAAGGCCTGATCCGTCCTGTGGACAGGCGATCTCGTGCGGGGGGCTGTCCGCGGACGAGGCCAACGTGATCTTCCCGTCGTGCCCCGCGACACGCACGGAGGCCCGGCAGGAGGGGAAGATCGCGCGGCAGCCGCGGCATGCGCGGCCGCGCGCCACGAGGGGAAGATCGCGCGGCAGGGGCGGCCGGACGGGAAAGGACCCCTGCACCCTCAGTCCAGCAGGTGCCGCAGGAACCGCTCGGGCGCCGTCAGGAAGGCGCGCCAGTCGCGGACCAGGTCGAGGTCCTCGTACGCCACCTCGCGCAGCCCGTGGTCGCCGACCTCCACCAGCGTCGCGCCGGGCAGCGAGGCCAGCAGCGGCGAGTGCGTGGCGCACAGCACCTGGGCGCCCTCGCGCCGCAGGTCGTCGAACAGCGCGACCAGCGCCAGGCAGGAGCGGAAGGACAGCGCCGACTCGGGCTCGTCGAGGACGAAGAAGCCGTAGCCCCGGAAGCGAGTGCGCAGGACCGCGAGGAAGGACTCGCCGTGGCTCATCTCGTGGAAGCGCGGCTCACCGCGCACGTCCGCCGACGGGTTGTCCTCGAGGTAGGTGTAGAGCCCGTGCATCGTCTCGGCGCGCAGGAAGTACGACGCGACGAGCGGCCCGGGCGTGCGGACGACCCGCAGCGCGTCAGCGAGCGGCGACTCGCTGACCCGGGTGCTGTGCCGAGCGCCGCGCGAGCCGCCCTCGGGGTTGAGCCCGTACGCGGCCGCCACGGCCTCGACCAGCGTGGACTTGCCCGAGCCGTTCTCCCCGACGAGGAAGGTCACGCCAGGCGCGAGGTCGAGCCCGTCGGCGAGCAGCTGCCCGACCGCCGGCAGGGTGAACGGCCAGGTCGACGCGTCGACGTGCGCCAGCGGGTCGCGCTCGACCCGTCGGACCGGGCTACTCGTCGTCGTCGTCGAGGCGGGCCAGCCAGGTGGCGAGCCGCTCGACCGGGACCTCGAAGTCGGGGTTGGCGTCGACGAACTCGCGCATGCGCTCGGCGAGCCAGGCGAGCGACACCTGCTCCTCGCCGCGGCGCTCGGCGAGCTCCTCGAGGCCCCGGTCGGTGAAGTACACCGCTCAGACCTCGAGGGCCGCCGCGACCAGCGCCGCCTGCTCGGCCTCGTGCACCTTGCTCGAGCCGGCCGCCGGCGAGGCGCCCGCCTTGCGCGAGACGCGCCGCAGCCGCTTGCCCTCGGGCAGGGGCTCGGGGAGGTTGAGCGCGATGTAGCTCCACGCGCCCTGGTTGGCCGGCTCCTCCTGGCACCACACGATGTCGGAGGCGCCCGGGTAGAGCGCCAGCGCGTCGGCGATCTCCTCGTCGGGCAGCGGGTAGAGCTGCTCGACGCGGAGCAGCGCGACCTTGGTGCCCTCGGCCTTGCGGCGCGCGGACAGCAGGTCGTAGTGCACCTTGCCGGTCGTCAGGACGACCCGCTCGACGCCGCTCGGGTCCGGGCTGTCCGGGTCGGCGAGCACGGGCGCGAAGCCCTGGTCGGTGAAGTCCTCGACGGCCGAGGCCGCCGCCCGCAGGCGCAGCATCGACTTCGGCGACATGACGACGAGCGGGCGCTTGTCGGTCTGCAGCGCCTGCTTGCGCAGCAGGTGGAAGTAGTTCGCCGGCGTGGTCGGCGCGGCGACCACCATGTTGTCCTCGGCGCACAGCTGCAGGAAGCGCTCGAGCCGGGCCGAGGAGTGGTCCGGGCCCTGGCCCTCGTAGCCGTGCGGCAGCAGCAGGGCGACGCCGGTGCGCTGGCCCCACTTGGCCTCGCCGGAGGCGATGAACTCGTCGACGATGGTCATGGCGCCGTTGACGAAGTCGCCGAACTGCGCCTCCCACAGCACGAGCGCGTCCGGGCGGGCCACCGAGTAGCCGTACTCGAAGCCCATCGCGGCGTACTCGCGACAGCAGCGAGTCGTAGACGTAGAACGGCGCCTGGTCCTCGGACAGGTGCGCCAGCGGCGTGTGCTCGTCGCCGGTCTCCCGGTCGACGATGACGGCGTGCCGGTGGCCGAAGGTGCCGCGGCGGGCGTCCTGGCCGGCGAGGCGGACCGGGCGTCCCTCGAGCAGCAGCGAGCCGAAGGCGAGGGTCTCGCCGAGCGCCCAGTCGATGGTGGCGTCCTCGATCATCTTCGCGCGCTTCTGCAGCTGCGGGAGCAGGCGCGGGTGGACGGTGAAGCCCTCCGGCAGGTCGACCTGGCTGCGCGCGATCCGGTCGATCGTCTCGCGCGAGATCGCGGTGTGCAGGTCGTCGACGACCTTCTCCGGGCGCTCGGGGTGCATCGGCGGCGCGCCGGCGGCCTCCCGGGTGCCCTGGAAGACCTTCTCCAGCTGCTCCTGGTAGTTCTGCAGCGCCTCCTCGGCCTCCTCGACGGTGATGTCGCCGCGGCCGATGAGGTTCTCGGTGTAGATCTTGCGCACCGAGCGCTTCTCGTCGATCGTGTCGTACATCAGCGGCTGCGTGAACGACGGCTCGTCGACCTCGCTGTGGCCGCGGCGGCGGTAGCAGACCATGTCGATGACGACGTCCTTCTGGAACGCCTGCCGGTAGTCGAAGGCGAGCTTCGCGACGCGGACGCACGCCTCGGGGTCGTCGCCGTTCACGTGGAAGATCGGCGCCTGCACCATGCGCGCGACGTCGGTCGCGTAGACCGACGAGCGCGCGGAGTGCGGGCCGGTGGTGAAGCCGACCTGGTTGTTGACGACGACGTGCACGGTGCCGCCGGTGCGGTAGCCGCGCAGCTGCGCCATCTGCAGCGTCTCGGCGACGACGCCCTGGCCGGCGAAGGCCGCGTCGCCGTGCAGCAGGACCGGCAGGACGGTGAAGCCGTCCTCGCCCTTGTTGATGACGTCCTGCTTGGCGCGCACGACGCCCTCGAGGACCGGGTTGACGGCCTCGAGGTGCGACGGGTTGGCCTGCAGGCTGACCGCGACCGAGTTGCCGGCCAGGCTCGTGAACGAGCCCTCGGCGCCGAGGTGGTACTTCACGTCGCCCGAGCCGTGCGCGGTGCGCGGGTCGATGTTGCCCTCGAACTCGCGGAAGATCTGCGCGTAGCTCTTGCCGACGATGTTGGCGAGCACGTTGAGGCGGCCGCGGTGCGGCATGCCGATCGCGACCTCGTCGAGGCCCTCCTCGGCCGCGCGCTGCAGGACGCCGTCGAGCAGCGGGATGAGCGACTCGCCGCCCTCGAGCGAGAAGCGCTTCTGGCCCGACGTACTTGGTCTGCAGGAAGGACTCGAACGCCTCGCCGGCGTTGAGCCGCTCGAGCACGTGCAGCTGCTCGTGCGCGGTCGGGCGCCTCGCGCCTTCTTCTCGACCCGGTCCTGCAGCCAGCGGCGCTCGGCCGGGTCCTGGATGTGCATGTACTCGATGCCGACGGTGCGGCAGTAGGAGTCGCGCAGGACGCCGAGCACCTCGCGCAGCTTCATGACGCGCTTGCCGGCGAAGCCGCCGACGGGGAACTCGCGGTCGAGGTCCCACAGCGACAGGCCGTGCGTTGACGACGTCGAGGTCGGGGTGGCTGCGCACCTTGAACTCGAGCGGGTCGGTGTCGGCCATGAGGTGGCCGCGCACGCGGTAGGCGTGGATGAGCTCGTTGACGCGGGTCGCCTTGTCGAGGTCGCCCTCGTGGCTCGCCTGCTGGTCCGGCACCCAGCGCACCGGCACGTACGGGATGCGCAGCGCTGCGGAAGACGTCGTCGTAGAAGCCGTCCTCGCCGAGCAGCAGCTGGTGCATCCGGCGCAGGAACTCGCCGGACTGCGCGCCCTGGATGATGCGGTGGTCGTACGTGCTGGTCAGCGTGATCGTCTTGCTGACCGCGAGCCGCGCGAGGGTCTCCTCGGACGCGCCCTGGAACTCGGCGGGGTACTCCATCGCGCCGACGCCGATGATCGCGCCCGCGCCCTGCATGAGCCGCGGCACCGAGTGGACGGTGCCGATGCCGCCCGGGTTGGTCAGGCTGATCGTGGTGCCGGCGAAGTCGTCGGCGCCGAGCTTGCCGGCGCGGGCGCGCCGGACGATGTCCTCGTACGCCGCCCAGTACTGCGCGAAGTCCATCGCGTCGGCGCCCTTGATCGCCGCGACGACGAGCGAGCGGGTGCCGTTGGCGTTCTGCAGGTCGATCGCGAGGCCGAGCCCGACGTCGTCCGGCGTGACGACGACGGGCTTGCCGTCGACCTCGGCGTAGCTGTTGTTCATCACCGGCACGTCGGCGACGGCGCGCACCAGCGCGTAGCCGATGAGGTGGGTGAAGGAGACCTTGCCGCCGCGCGAGCGCTTGAGGTGGCTGTTGATGACGATGCGGTTGTCGGCCAGCAGCTTGGCCGGGACCGCTGCGCACGCTGGTCGCGGTCGGGACCGCGAGCGAGGCCTCCATGTTGGTGACGACGCGGGCGGCGGCGCCCTTGAGCGGCGTGGTCTGCGCGCCCTCGCGCGGGCTTGGGCGCGGGCTTCTTCTCCGCGGGCGCCGGAGCAGCCTTCGGAGCAGGCGCGGCCTCAGCCTTGGCGGGCTGCAGCCGGCTCGGCCTTCGGAGCCGCGGCCGGGCCGGTCTCGGCCGCCGGAGCCGCGGCTGCCTGCGGCGCCGGTGCGGCCTGGGTCGCGGGCGCCGGCGGCGGGGTGCCGTTGGCCTGCTCGGCCGGACCGCCGTCCGTCGTCGACCCGTCGCCGGCGGGCGTCGGGGAGTAGTCGGACAGGAAGTCCCGCCAGGCCTCCGACACGCTGTCCGGGTCCTTCAGGTACTGCTGGTGGATCTCGTACACGAGCCACTCGTTGGCACCGAAGTCCGTCTGCTGGCCCGGCTGCGTCGACACGCTGCGGTTCGCCTCTTCCCGGAAGTGTTGGTCCTGCTGCTCCGGCCGGTCAGCCTACGCGTCCCGGCTGAGCGCTCCGACAGCCGCTGCTGCGTCCTGGCCGCCGACCCTTGCGACGATCTTCGTCCTGTGGGGCGGTCGGTCGCGTGTCGCGGCACCTCGAGGCGAAGATCGTCGCAGGGGGCGCGGCTAGTTGCTCTCCTCGAGGCGCGAGACCGACCGGATGGTCGCCTGCACCTCGCGCTCGGCCTCGTCGGCCGGCGGCTCGTGGTCCTGGACCCAGGTCGACGCGGGCGGCGGCGGGTCCTCGCGCCGGCCGTCCGGCGGCGCCTGCTCCCCGACCTCGAGATCGGACGGCTCGGCGGGGGTGCGCGGCTCGGTCATGCAGCACGCCCTACCCGCGCCGCGCGCACGGGAACGCCGGGCTCCGGTGGCGGGGGACCGGTCGCCGGTCGAGGCTCGTCGCATGGACCTCGACGGGCGCACGGCGCTGGTGACCGGTGGCAGCCGCGGGATCGGCCTGGCGGTCGCGACGGGGCTGGCGCGGGCCGGCGCCACCGTGGTGCTCGTCGCGCGGGACGCGCTGCGGCTGGAGAAGGCGGTCGGCGACCTGGTCGCCGAGGGGCTGGACGTCACGGGCCGGGCGGTCGACCTGGCCGACCTGGCTGCGGTGCGCGAGCTGCCGGCCGAGCTCGGCCCGCTCGGCCAGGTGGACGTCCTCGTCAACGCGGCCGGCGTGATGAGCGACAGGGCCGCCAAGACGCTGCGCACGACGGACGAGGAGTGGCGGCGGGTGCTCGGCGCCAACCTCGACGGCGCCTTCGCGACCACCGCGGCGTTCGTGCCGGGCATGGTGGAGCGCCGCTCGGGCCGGGTCGTGAACCTCTCGGCCTGCCTGGGCCGGATGAGCGGTCCGGGCACCGCCGGCGGGCTGGCGCCGTACCGGGTGTCGAAGGCGGCGCTCAACGCGCTGACGAAGAACCTGGCCGCCGAGCTCGGCGACGGCCGGCGCGGCGTCCTGGTCGACGCCGTCTGCCCCGGGCACTGCAGGACGGACATGGGCGGACCGGACGCGCCGCGCAGCGCCGAGCAGGGGGCCGACACCGTGCTGTGGCTCGCCCAGCGGGACGAGGGTCCGACGGGACTGCTCTGGGAGGACCGCGCCGTCGTCCCCTGGTGACGGCCGGGGGCGGAGCAGACTGACCGCGTGATGCGCCTGCCCGCCACGGCTCTGGCCCTGGCCCTCCTGGTGACCGGCTGCGCGTCGAGCGACGACCCGCCTGCCGCGGCGCCCGCACCGGCGCCCAGCCCGGCGGCCACGTCGCCCGGGAGCCCGGTCCCCGTCGAGCCGGCACCGGTCCCCGCGCCGCAGTGGGAGGCGTGCGAGGGCGACTTCGAGTGCGCGACGCTGACCGTCCCGCTGGTGGAGGGCGAGCCGGCGACCGTCGACCTCGGGCTCACCCGCCTCCGCACGGCGGCGCCCGAGAGCCGGATCGGCTCGCTGGTCGTCAACCCCGGCGGCCCGGGCGCTTCGGCCGTCGACTACCTGCAGCGCGGCTGGCAGCTGGTTCCCGAGCCGGTGCGCGACCGCTTCGACCTGGTCGCCTTCGACCCGCGCGGCGTCGGCCGGAGCGCCCCGGTCCGCTGCGGCACCACCGAGGAGCTCGACGCGTACTTCGCCGTCGACCCCGCGCCGGACGACGCCGCCGAGCTGCGCGCGCTGGAGCAGGCCAACGAGGCCTTCGTGCGCGGCTGTGCGACACGGGCCGGTGCGCTGCTGCCGCACGTGTCGACCGAGCAGGCGGCGCTGCGACCTCGACCGGGTGCGGCAGGCCGTCGGCGACGAGCGGCTCACCTACCTCGGCTACTCCTACGGCACCTCCCTCGGCGCCGCCTACCTCGACGCGCTTCCCGACCCGGGTGCGCGCGATGGTGCTCGACGGCGGCATCGACCCCGAGCTGACCTGGGACGGCCTGCTCGAGGGCCAGTCCACGGGCTTCGACCGGGCGCTGGAGGCGTTCCTCGCCGACTGCGAGCGCTCCGGCTGCGCCTACCGCGCCGCTGTCGAGGGCGACCTGCTGCAGGCCTACGACCGGCTCGCCGCCCGGGTGGAGCACGCGCCGCTGCCCGACGTCGGCAGGCGCGCGGCGTCGGCCCGGCGGAGCTGTCGCTCGGCGTCGGGGCGGGCCTCTACAGCCGGGCGAACGGCTGGCCCGCGATCGCGCGAGGCGCTGGCCGCGGCCGAGCGCGGGGACGGCGACCCGCTGCTCGCGCTCAACGACCAGCTACCTCGAGCCGCGGGCCGGACGGCTACTCCGGAACGTCACGCGAGGCGCAGGTCTCCGTGGTCTGCCTGGACCGGCAGTGGCCGCGCGAGACGGCGCCGTACCTCGCGCTGGCCGAGCGGGTCGCTGCGTCCGCTCCGCGCTTCGGCCCGGCCATCGCGCTGTCCGGGCTCGTCTGCGCCGACTGGCCCGTGCCGCCGGTGGGCCGCGCGGATCGGGTGACGGCGGCGGGCTCCCCACCGGTCCTGGTCATCGGGACGACGCGCGACCCCGCGACGCCGTACGCCTGGTCGGTCGCCCTGGCCGAGCAGCTGTCGCGCGGCGTGCTGCTCACCTACGACGGCGACGGCCACACCGTCTACCGGACCGGAGCGCCGGCCTGCGTGCGCGAGCGTCGTCGACGAGTACCTGCTGACGGGGGACGCGCCGCCCGCCACCGCCTGCTGACGCGTCCGCCTGCGGCGCGGGTGGAAGGCTGTGCCGGTGACGCCCCCTCGCCGCAGCGCGCGCCGCAAGATCGCGGTGGCCACCTGGCGAGCGCCCCGCGACGGCCGCCTGCACGCCCGGATGGCCGTCGACGCCAGTGCCGTCCTGGCGTACTGCCGCCGGCAGCGCGAGGCGACCGGCGTCCTCGTGACGCCCGGCGTCGTCGTCGGGATGGCGTTCGCCCGCGGCGTCCTCGGCGTGCCCGGAGTTCCTCCACCGCGTCGTGTTCGGCCGGATCGTCCCGTTCCCCACCTAGGACGTGGCCTTCGCGGTCGACATCGGCCAGGGCGAGGACCTCGCGCCCACCAAGGTGCGCGACGTCGACGGCAAGGGCGTCGTCGACGTCGCCCGCGAGCTGGCCGCCGGCGCGGCCCGGCTGCGCGCCCGGGAGGACCGCGACTACGAGACGGCCAGCGGCATCGCCCACGCCGTCCCGTGGTTCGCGCTGCGACCGGTGCTCGCGGCCGCGTCCCTGCTCAACGGCGGGATCGGCGTGCGGGCGTTCGGCCAGCCCTCCCACCCGCTCGGCTCGCTGTTCGTGACCAACATCGGCTCGTTCGGCCTCGACGAGGGCTACGTCGCGCCGGTGCCGCTGGCACGGGTGCCGCTCTACGTCTGCGTCGGCGCGGTGCACGACGCCCCGATGGCGGTCGACGGGCAGGTCGTCGTCCGGCCGCAGCTGGTCATGACCGCCACCGCCGACCACCGCCTCGTCGACGGCGCGCACGCTGCAGCGCTCGCGCGCTACGTCCGGGCGGCGCTCGCCGACCCGGACGTCCTGGACGTGCCGGTCGCCTGAGCCGGCCCTCCTAGGGGAGTCCGGCCAGCCGGAGCAGCGCAGTCGCGACCGCCGCCACGACCACGACCGGCAGCACCCCGACGCCGCGCAGCAGGAGCAGCCCGGCGAGCGCGACACCTGCGGTGTCGGCGCCGATCTGGACGCGCGTGCCGTCGGCGGCGGCATTGGTGATGACGAGCGCGGCCAGGAGCGGGGGCGCGAGCAGCAGCACCACCCGGGTGAAGGCCGGCGGCAGGGCGCGGTCGCCGAGCAGGGCCGGCCCGACCCCCTTGATGGCGAAGGTCACCAGCGCCACCAGCGCGATGGTCGGCCAGACGCTCACGACGGCCTCCGCAGCCCGACGAGCGCTGCCCCGCTCGCGACGAGCACCGGCACGCCGACCGGCACGAGCGGCACCAGCGCCAGCGCCAGGCCCGCACCGGCCAGCGCCACGCCGTACGACGCGCGGCCGCCCTTGCGGAGCTCGGCGACGAGCAGGGCGAGGAAGAAGGCCGGGAACACGGCGTCGAGGCCGAGCGCCTGCGGGTCGACCCGGTCGGTCAGCACGCCCAGCGCGGTCCCGGTGACCCAGCAGGCGTACTGCGGTGCGCTGTGGCCGAACAGGAACCACCTGTCGAAGGTGCCGTCCTCGCGCAGCGCCAGGGCCCACGACGAGTCGACGACCGCCTGCCCCTGGAGCGCGCGCCGGAACCGGCCGCCGGGCAGCGACGGACCCAGCGCGACGCCCATGGGCAGGAAGCGGGAGTTCATCAGCGCCGCCGCGCCGACCGCCGCGCCCACCCCGCCGCCGGCGGCCAGGATGCCGATGCTGGCGAACTGCGCCGAGCCGGCGTAGACGACCGCGGACATGACGATCGCGGCGAGGGGCGACAGCCCGGCCGCGGTGGCGACGGCGCCGAAGGAGAAGCTCAGCAGCAGCGAGGCCGCGGCGTACGGCGGGGAGACGCGGAGCCCGGCCCGCAGGCGTTCGCGGTCCACGACGTCCGATCTCTCGAGGGGTGCCCCCGGCAGGATTCGAACCTGCGCCCCTGCCTCCGGAGGGCAGTGCTCTATCCCCTGAGCTACGGGGGCTCGGGGCGGTCCGGACGCTACCAGTCGGCGGGCGTCACCCTGGTGGCTCCGGCGGGGCCGGGACCGCCTGTGTAGCGTCGCGCCACATGTCGAGCAGCAGCCTGGGTCGCGTCCTCGTGGTGGACGACGACGACGTGATCCGCCAGCTGATCACCGTGAACCTCGAGCTCGAGGGCTTCGAGGTGGCCACCGCCGTCGACGGCCAGGACTGCCTCGACAAGGTCAAGGACGTGCGGCCCGACGTCGTGACGCTCGACATCATGATGCCGAGGCTCGACGGCTGGGAGGCCGCGAGCCGGCTGCGCGCCGACCCCGAGACCGCCGGCATCAAGGTCGTGCTGCTGTCGGCGCGCGCCCAGGAGGCCGACCTCGAGCGCGGCAGCCGGATCGGCGTCGACGCCTACCTGACCAAGCCGTTCGACCCCGACGAGCTCATCGAGGTCGTCCGGCGGCTGGCCGGGCTGCCCCCGGCCTGACCGGTCAGCTGGTCGCGGGGCTCGGGACCGCGGAGGCCTCGGGAGCTGCGGACGGCTCCACCGGCGCTGCGGACGGGTCGACCGGAGCCGCGGACGGGTCGACGGGGCGCCGGGGCCGGGGCGAGCGACCCGGTGGTCGTGTTGCCGATGCAGGCCGCGCCGCGCTCGGGCGTCTGCGGACCGCTGGCGTAGGCCTCGACGAAGTCGTCGATGCGGCTGTCGTCGGCGCTGTCCAGCGCGAGCGTGCGGCCCCAGGCGGTGAGCACGATCGGGCTCTCCTGCTCCGGGACCGGGCTCATGAGGCCGTACGGGTCGCCCTCGACCTTGTCGGCCAGCTCCTGCACCTGGTCGTCGGCGACGTCGTCGTTGTAGGTGATCCACACGGCGCCGTGCTCGAGCGAGTGCACCGCGTGCTCGGCCGGGATCGGCTCGTCGTAGACCGCGCACGGCTGCGGGACCGCGTTGTGCTCGCCGCCGTTGGGCGGGACGGACTCGTAGTCGACCGCGCCCGCGACGTGGTCGCGGGACAGGTCCTCGCTGCTGGCGACCTGCACGCCCTCGATCGCCGCGTCGGGGTTGCGGACCAGGTCGCGCACGCCCTCGCCCTGGTTGGCGACGGCGTAGCCGACGATGCCGATGAGCAGCGCGGCCAGCACCACCGAGCCGATGCGCGGTGCCCCACGGGAAGGGCTTGGACACCTTCGTCGGGGCGGCCCGGCGGGAGGTGGGGGGAGTCTTGCGAGCCATGCGGGGGCGTCCTCGGTCTCTGTGCGGCGGGGGCGGGACCACGTGCGGCCCTCACGGTCGGACGAGCAGGCGCACGCGGGCGTTCCCTGCTGCCGACGACTGCGGAGTCTAGGCGGGGAGCGCCCACTACCCTGGGACGGTGACTCCCTCCGAGCTCGGTGCCGCCGTGCGCGCTGCCGTGGTGGCCGCGGTCGAGGCCGGCGAGCTGGCCGTCGCGCCGCCGGCCGAGGTGGCCGTCGAGCGCCCGCGCAGCAAGGAGCACGGCGACTACGCCACGAGCATCGCCCTGCAGCTGGCGAAGCCCGCCGGTCGTCCGCCGCGCGAGGTGGCCGAGCTGCTGGCCGCGCGGCTGCGCGAGGTCGACGGGATCGACGCGGTCGACGTCGCCGGCCCGGGC
Organism: uncultured Actinomycetota bacterium; assembly: GCA_963844295.1. Classification (GTDB taxonomy): domain Bacteria; phylum Actinomycetota; class Actinomycetes; order Mycobacteriales; family SCTD01; genus SCTD01. The sequence goes on from CAWJNR010000002.1 coordinate 1,357,488, forward strand.
TTCCTCAACCTGCGGCTGGCGCAGGCCTCGCTCGGCGCCGTCGCGGTGCAGGTGCTGGCTGCCGGTGCGGCGTACGGCACCGGCTCGGCCGCCGCGGGGCAGCACGTGAACCTCGAGTTCGTCTCGGCCAACCCGACCGGGCCGATCCACATCGGCGGGGTGCGCTGGGCGGCCGTCGGCGACGCGCTCGGCCGGCTGCTCGAGGCCAGCGGCGCGACCGTCACGCGCGAGTACTACGTCAACGACGCCGGCAACCAGCTCGACCTGTTCGCCGCCTCGATGCTCGCGGCCGCTGCCGGTCGCCCAGTGCCCGAGAACGGCTACCAGGGCGAGTACGTCGCCGACTACGCCGCGCAGGTCGTCGCCCAGGTGCCCGACGTGCTGTCGCTGCCCGGACGACGAGGCGGTGCTCGTCTTCCGCGAGCGCGGCCTGCTCCATCGCGATCGACGAGATCCGCTCGTCGCTGTCGGGCTTCGGCGTCGACTTCGACGTGTGGTTCAGCGAGAAGTCGCTGGCCGACTCCGGAGCGCTCGAGCAGGCGCTCAAGACGCTGCGCGAGCAGGGCCACGTCTACGAGTCCGACGGCGCGGTGTGGCTGCGCACCACCGACTTCGGCGACGACAAGGACCGCGTCCTCGTCAAGTGCGACGGCAGCACGACCTACTTCATGTCCGACGCCGCCTACTACCTCGACAAGCGCGGCCGCGGCTTCGACCGCTGCATCTACATGCTCGGCGCCGACCACCACGGCTACGTCGGGCGCCTGCGCGCCATCGCGGCCTGCGCCGGCGACGACCCGGCCCAGACGCTCGAGGTCCTCATCGGCCAGCTCGTCAACGTGGTGCAGGGCGGGGAGGTGCTGCGCCAGAGCAAGCGCAAGGGGCAGTACCTCAGCCTCGAGGACCTCGTCGAGATGATCGGCGCCGACGCGACGCGCTACACCGTCGCGCGCTCCAGCGTCGACGCGACGCTGGACCTCGACATCGACCTGGTCACCCGGCAGAGCAGCGACAACCCCGTCTTCTACGTGCAGTACGCCGCGACCCGCGCCGCCTCGGTGCTGCGCAACGCCGCCGAGATGGGCATCGCCGAGCCCGATCCCGGCGTCGGTCGACCTGTCGCTGCTCGCGCACCCGCGCGAGGACGAGCTGCTGCTCGCGCTGGCCGAGTTCCCCGCCGTCGTCGCGACCGCCGCCGAGCTGCGCGAGCCGCACCGCGTCGCGCGCTACCTCGAGGAGAAGGTCGCGAAGTCCGCGCAGCGCTTCTGGGACGACTGCCAGGTGCTGCCCAAGGGCGACGAGGAGGTCGCGGCCACCACGGCGCCGCGCCTGCTGCTGTGGCGCGCGACCCGCACCGTGCTCGAGAACGGCCTGCGCCTGCTCGGCGTCCGCGCCCCGGAGCGGATGTGACGGCGGTGCAGCGCTGTGCTCCGACCTCGAGCCGGCGGTCTGGCCGAGGGGCGCGGCGCGCTCCGCCGACGGCGTGCTGGAGCTCGGCGGCGTCGACGTCCGCGACCTCGCGGCCGAGTTCGGCACGCCCGCGTACGTGCTCGACGAGGACGACTTCCGCGGCCGCGCTGCGCGAGTGGGGCGCGGCGTTCACCGGCGGCGACGTCTACTACGCCGGCAAGGCGTTCCTGTGCACCGCCGTCGCCCGCTGGGTGGCCGAGGAGGGGCTCTCGCTCGACGTCTGCACCGGCGGCGAGCTCGCCGTCGCGCTGCGCGCCGGCTTCCCCGTCGAGCGGCTGCTCTTCCACGGCAACAACAAGAGCGTCGCCGAGCTCGAGCGCGCGGTCGAGGTCGGCGTGGGCCGCGTCGTCGTCGACTCCTTCGACGAGCTGGCCCGGCTGGCCGCCGTCGCCGAGGCCGCCGGCGTCCGCCAGCGCGTCTACGTCCGGGTGACCCCCGGCGTCGAGGCGCACACCCACGAGTACGTCCAGACCGGCCAGGAGGACCAGAAGTTCGGCTTCTCGCTGGCCAGCGGGGCGGCTGCGGAGTCGGTGCGCCGGGTGCTCGCGCTGCCCTCGCTCGAGCTGGTCGGGCTGCACTGCCACATCGGCTCGCACATCTTCGACGTGCACGGCTTCAAGCTCGCCGCGCACCGGATGGTGGGCCTGCTCGCCGCGATCCGCGACGAGCACGGCGTCGTGCTCCCCGAGCTCGACCTGGGCGGCGGCCAGGGCATCGCCTACACCGCCGCCGACGACCCGATGGACGTCTTCGAGTACGCCGACGGCCTGCGCCGCATCGTCGAGAAGGAGTGCGCCGCGGTCGGTCTGGCCGTCCCGCGGCTCGCCGTCGAGCCCGGCCGCGCCATCTCCGGGCCGACGACCGTCACGCTCTACGAGGTCGGCACCGTCAAGGAGCTGCCCGGCCTGCGCACCTACGTCAGCGTCGACGGCGGCATGAGCGACAACATCCGCACGGCGCTGTACGACGCCCGCTACACCGCCGTGCTCGCCTCCCGCGCGTCGTCGGCCGAGCCGGCCAACGTGACGCTCTGCGGGAAGCACTGCGAGAGCGGCGACATCGTCGTGCACGACGTCCCGCTGCCCGGTGACCTCGCGCCCGGCGACCTCGTCGCGGTCCCCGCCTCCGGCGCCTACCACCGGTCGATGGCGAGCAACTACAACCACGTCGGCCGCCCGCCGGTCGTCGCCGTGCAGGGCGGCGCCGCGCGCCTGCTCGTGCGGCGCGAGACCGAGGACGACCTGCTCCGGCTGGACGTGGAATGAGGGGCAGCATGAGCCGCCGCGTGCAGGTCCTGTTCCTCGCTGCGCTGCTCGGGGTCCTCCTCGTCGTCGGCCTCGTCGTCGCCGACCTGGCCGGCCCGTGGGCGGCTGCGGCGTACGCCGTCGTCGTGCTCGTGCTGGTGTCGCTGGGCGCCGGACGGGCGCGCGCGGCGCAGGCGCGGGAGCGTGCAGCCGCAGGGCGGTCCTGCACCTGCTGCACCACCAGCCAGCACGACCCCGTGAAGGTGATCTGAGATGCGCATCGCCCTGCTCGGCTGCGGCACCGTCGGTGCCGAGGTCGTCCGCCTGCTCGACAGCTCCGGCGACGACCTGACGGCCCGCGTCGGCGAGCCGCTCGAGCTCGCCGGCATCGCCGTGCGCCGCCTCGGCCGCGCCCGCGACCTGCCGGTCGACGACGCGCTGTTCACCACCGACGCCGCCGCGCTGGTCGCGCGCGACGACGTCGACCTCGTGATCGAGGTCATCGGCGGCATCGAGCCCGCGCGCACCCACATCCTGTCCGCCCTGCGCGCGGGCAAGAGCGTCGTCACCGCCAACAAGGCGCTGCTGGCCGAGGACGGCGCGACGCTGCACGCCGCCGCCGTCGAGGGCGGCGCCGACCTCTACTACGAGGCCAGCGTGGCGGGCGCCATCCCGCTGCTGCGCCCGCTGCGCGAGTCGCTCGCCGGCGACCAGATCACCCGCGTGACCGGCATCGTCAACGGCACGACGAACTTCATCCTCACCCGGATGGACGAGCAGGGCTCCGGCTTCGCCGACGCGCTCGACGAGGCGACCGCGCTCGGCTACGCCGAGGCCGACCCCACCGCCGACGTGGAGGGGTTCGACGCCGCCGCCAAGGCCGCGATCCTGGCCGGGCTGGCCTTCCACACCGACGTCGTCGCGGCCGACGTGCACCGCGAGGGCATCACCGAGGTCACCTCGGCCGACGTCGCGAGCGCCAAGGCGATGGGCTGCGTCGTCAAGCTGCTCTGCATCGCGGAGAAGGACGGCGACGCCGTGAGCGTGCGCGTCCACCCGGCGATGATCCCGCTCACCCACCCGCTCGCCAGCGTCCGCGAGGCCTACAACGCGGTCTTCGTCGAGGCGGCCAGCGCCGGTCGGCTGATGTTCTACGGCCCGGGCGCGGGCGGCTCCCCGACGGCGTCGGCGGTGCTGGGCGACCTCGTCGCAGTGGCGCGCAACCGGCTGTCGGGCGCGACCGGTGCCGGCGCCTCGTCGTACGCCGCGCTGCGGGTGCGGCCCATGGGCGAGGCCGTCACGAGGTACCACATCAGCCTCGACGTCGCCGACAAGGCAGGCGTTCTCGCGGCCGTGGCCAACGCGTTCGCCGAGCACGACGTCTCGATCCGCACCGTGCGCCAGGAGGGGCACGGCGACGACGCGAGCCTGGTCGTGGTGACGCACACGGCGACCGACGCCGCGCTGCAGGCCGTGGTGGAGCAGCTCCGAGGGCTCGACAGCGTCCGCGCCGTCGCGTCCGTGATGAGGGTGGAGGGCCAGGCATGACGGTGATGTCCGAGCACAGGCGCTGGGCCGGCTGGCCGGGGCTCATCGAGCAGTACCGCGACCGGCTGCCCGTCACGGCGGACACCCCCGTCGTGACGCTGCTCGAGGGCGGCACCCCGCTGGTCTACGCGTGCGTGCTGTCCGACCTCGTCGGTGCGCAGGTGTGGCTGAAGGTCGAGGGCGCGAACCCCACCGGCTCCTTCAAGGACCGCGGCATGACGATGGCGATCAGCAAGGCCGTCGAGTCAGGCTCCAAGGCCGTCATCTGCGCCTCCACCGGCAACACCAGCGCGTCCGCCGCGGCCTACGCCGCCAAGGGCGGGCTCACCTGCGCGGTGCTCGTGCCCGAGGGCAAGATCGCGCTCGGCAAGCTCGCGCAGGCGCTCGTCCACGGCGCGCGGCTGCTGCAGGTGCAGGGCAACTTCGACGACTGCCTCGACCTGTGCCGCGCGCTGTCGCAGGACTACCCGACGACGCTGGTCAACTCGGTCAACCCCGACCGCATCGAGGGGCAGAAGACCGCGGCCTTCGAGGTGTGCGACGCGCTCGGCGACGCCCCCGACATCCACTGCCTGCCGGTCGGCAACGCCGGCAACATCACCGCCTACTGGAAGGGCTACGTCGAGTACGCCGCCGACGGCGTGACGACGCACCGCCCGCGCATGCTCGGCTTCCAGGCCGCCGGTGCCGCGCCGATCGTGTCGGGTACGAGAGTGCCTGCGCCGCAGACGATCGCGACGGCGATCCGGATCGGCAACCCGGCCTCGTGGCAGCAGGCGCTGGACGCCCGCGACCAGTCCGGCGGCGACATCCAGGCCGTCACCGACCGGCAGATCCTGTCGGCCTACCGCCTGCTCGCGCAGCGCGAGGGCGTCTTCGTCGAGCCCGCCTCGGCGGCCAGCGTCGCCGGGCTGCTGCAGGCGCACGAGGCCGGACTGGTCCCCGCCGGGTCGCGCGTCGTCTGCACCGTCACCGGCAACGGCCTGAAGGACCCGGACTGGGCCATCGCCGGTGCGCCCAAGCCGGTCACCGTCGCCAACAGCGCCGAGGCGGCCGCGGCCGCGCTGGGCCTCGCCTGAGCGTGCCCGACTTCCTCGACGCCCCGGTGCACGTGCGGGTGCCGGCGACCAGCGCCAACCTGGGTCCGGGCTTCGACAGCGCCGGCCTGGCGCTCGGGCTCCACGACGACGTCGTCGTGGAGGTGACCGGCTCGGGGCTGCGGGTGGACGTCACCGGTGAGGGCGCGGACGACGTCGCCCGCGGGGAGCGGCACCTGGTGGTGAGGGCGCTGCGCGCGACCTTCGAGCGACTGGGCGGCCAGCCGGCCGGGCTGAGCGTGCGGTGCACCAACCGCATCCCGCACGCGCGCGGGCTCGGCTCGTCCTCGGCGGCGATCGTCGCGGCCGTGGTGGCCGCCTGCGCGCTCGTGCGCGACGCCGACCTCGACGACCAGGCGCGGCTGGAGCTCGCCGACGAGCTGGAGGGCCACCCCGACAACGTCGCGGCCTGCCTGCGCGGTGGCGCGACGTTCGCCTGGACCGCGAACGGCCGGCCGCACGTCGTCCGCGTGGACGTGCACCCCGACCTGGCGCCGGTGGCCTTCGTGCCCGCCACCCGCTCGTCCACCAAGGCGGTGCGCGGACTGCTCCCGGCGCAGGTCCCGTACGCCGACGCGGTCTTCAACGCCTCCCGTGCGGCGCTGCTGCCGCTGGCGCTGACGGTGGACGCCTCGCTGCTGCTCAGCGCGACGGAGGACCGGCTGCACCAGGGCTACCGCGCCCCCGCGATGCCGGACACCGCGGCGCTGGTCGCCTCGCTGCGCGCCGAGGGCGTACCGGCCGTGGTGAGCGGCGCCGGACCGACCGTGCTGGCGCTGGTCACGCGGGCCGGCCGCGCCGCGCTGGCGGGGGAGCGCGACGGCTTCACCGTCCTGCCGCTGGACGTCGAGGCCCGCGGGGCGCACGTCGTCTCCGGGGAGAGGACACGCCCGGAACCGCCTGTGTTGTGATCGGCTGCCCGCCTCGCTAGGCTGACCACGCACAGTCGCCCCGAGAAGGGGCCGTGCTCACCGCGGGCAGCGCGATCTCCTCGTCGCATCGCCTGCCCCAGCCCCTCCCGCGCCTCGTGGTCCACCGCGACGTCGCACTCGGGCTCAGGTGAGCCGGTCGCGCGGTCGAGACAACGGCCACGGGGACGACGCCCCGCACGCTCCTCGCCGACGACGGCGAGGCACCCGGCCGCTCGTCGGCCGGACGCACACCTGCCTCGCCGCACTTCCGCGGCCGGGTGGCCCACCGGGAGGAACCTCCTTGTCCGACACCACCGACCTGCTGCAGGACGGCGCCGACGCGCCCGCCGCGCAGGACGCACCGCCCGCCGCGCCGCGCACCCGCCGTCGCGCGACCAGCGGGGGCCTGGCCGCCATGGTCCTGCCCGAGCTGCAGGCCATGGCCGGCGAGCTCGGCATCAGCGGCATCGGCCGCCTGCGCAAGAGCCAGCTGATCGAGGCCATCCAGGCCAAGCAGGGCGCCGGCGCCGCGCCGGCAGCTGGTGCAGCCGCGCCCGCTGCTGCCGACTGCCACCGCGGTCGCCGAGGCGCCGGCCGCTCCGGTCGAGGCACCGGCCGCTCCCGCCGAGGCGCCCGACCGCACGTCGGCGGGGTCCGCCGACGGCTCGACCGAGTCGGACGGCTCGTCCGCGTCGGACGAAGGCTCCGAGCGGATCGACCGCGGCCGGGAGCGCTTCCTCGAGCGCGAGGCGCGCCGCCAGGAGCGGCAGGCCGCGGCGGCCGCCGCCGGCGAGGACCGCGACGACGACGGCGACGGGCCGTCGCGCGACCGCGGGCCGCGCCAGTCGAGCGACCGGACCGCCCGTCAGCAGGGCGACCGGCAGCAGGGTGACCGCCAGCAGAACGACCGCGACCGCCCGCGACGACCGGGGCCCGCGCAACGACGACCGCGGCCCGCGCAACGACGACCGCGGCCCGCGCAACGACGACCGCGGCCCGCGCACCGACGACCGCAACGACCGCCGGCCGCTCGGCGACCGCGGACCGCGCCCGGACGACCGACCCGACGGCGCCCGCGGCGGCGAGGACGACGAGTTCGGCGGCAGCCGGCGCGGCCGGTTCCGCGAGCGCGGTCGCGGGCGCAACCGCAACCGCACGGACCGGTTCGGCGCCGAGTCCGAGCCCGTCCTGTCCGACGACGACGTGCTCATCCCGGTCGGCGGGATCCTGGACATCCTCGAGAACTACGGCTTCATCCGGACCACCGGCTACCTCACCGGCCCGAACGACGTCTACGTCTCCCTGCAGCAGGTCCGCAAGTACGGCCTGCGCCGCGGCGACGCCGTCACCGGCGCCGTCCGGCAGCAGCGCGAGGGGGAGCGGCGCGACAAGTACAACGCGCTGGTCCGCCTCGACACCGTCAACGGCATGGAGCCCGACGAGGCCAAGAAGCGGCCGGACTTCACCAAGCTCACGCCGCTCTACCCGCAGGACCGCCTGCGGCTCGAGACCGAGCCGAACATCCTCACGACCCGCGTCATCGACCTGGTGATGCCGGTCGGCAAGGGCCAGCGCGCGCTCATCGTCAGCCCGCCGAAGGCCGGCAAGACGATGGTGATGCAGGCCATCGCCAACGCCATCACCACGAACAACCCCGAGTGCCACCTCATGGTCGTCCTGGTCGACGAGCGGCCCGAGGAGGTCACCGACATGCAGCGGTCGGTGAAGGGCGAGGTCATCGCCTCGACCTTCGACCGCCCGCCGCAGGACCACATCACCGTCGCGGAGCTGTCGATCGAGCGCGCCAAGCGCCTGGTCGAGCTCGGCCACGACGTGGTCGTGCTGCTCGACTCGATCACCCGGCTCGGCCGCGCCTACAACCTCGGCGCGCCCGGCCTGCGGCCGCATCCTCACCGGCGGCGTCGACTCGGCGGCGCTCTACCCGCCGAAGCGCTTCCTCGGCGCCGCCCGCAACATCGAGAACGGCGGCTCGCTCACGATCTTCGCGACCGCGCTCGTCGAGACCGGGTCGGCCATGGACACGGTGATCTTCGAGGAGTTCAAGGGCACCGGCAACGCCGAGCTCAAGCTCGACCGGCGCCTGGCGGACAAGCGGATCTTCCCGGCGATCGACGTCGACGCCTCCGGCACGCGCAAGGAGGAGATCCTGCTCGTCGCCGGAGGAGCTGCGCATCGTCCTGCAGCTGCGCCGGGTCCTGCACGCCCTCGACACCACCGCGTCGCTCGAGCTGCTGCTCGACAAGATGAAGACGACGCGCACCAACGTCGAGTTCCTCATGCAGATCCAGAAGACGACCGTCCCCGACGACAAGTAGCCCCCGACCCCCTGACCCCTGCGCGATCTTCGTCCTGAGGGGAGGTGCCACGCGTGTCGCGGCACCTCGAGACGAAGATCGCGCCGTGGGTGGGGGCCCGGCGGCGGCCACCCGGCCGACGCGGCTGGCCGCGGGAAGGCGGGCGGGGGCTGCGGCGTTCTCCTACCGGTGCGCCGCTCTGGCACACTGGTCCCCACCGAGCACCGGTTCCCCGCGCCCGTCATCCACGACGAGGCGACCCGGCGGCTCCCCGACCGAGAGGCACCGCCATGAAGGCCGACATCCACCCGACGTACGTCGAGACGACGGTGACCTGCACCTGCGGCAACACCTTCACGACGCGCAGCACCGAGAAGAGCGGGAGCATCCCGCCGACGTCTGCTCGCAGTGCCACCCGTTCTACACGGGCAAGCAGAAGATCCTCGACACCGGCGGCCGCGTGGCCCGGTTCGAGCAGCGCTTCGGCAAGCGCTCCAAGTAGCGACCCCGCGGCGCCCGACCCCTGCAGGGGACGGGCGCCGCTGTCGTGTCCGGACCAGCGAGCCAGGGAGCGCAGCATGAGCCGAGGCGATCGGCACCCCCACCGACAACGCGCTGGCCGAGTACGCCGACCTCGAGGCCCAGCTGGCCGACCCGGCGGTGCACGCCGACCAGGCGCGCGCCCGCGAGCTGGGCCGGCGCTACGCCGAGCTCGGCCCGCTGGTCGCCGCGATCCGCGAGCAGGAGGCCGTGCAGGCCGACCTCGAGGCGGCCCGCGAGATGGCGGCCGAGGACAAGGACATGGCCGAGATGGCCGAGCAGCTGCGAGGAGCAGCTCGGCGAGCTCGAGGCGCGCATCCGCGACCTGCTCGTCCCGCGCGACCCGGCCGACGCCAAGGACTGCCTCCTCGAGGTCAAGGCGGGGGAGGGCGGCGACGAGGCGCGCTGTTCGCCGGCGACCTGGTGCGCATGTACACCCGCTACGCCGAGCAGCGCGGCTGGAAGATCGAGGTCATCAGCGCGACCGAGGGCGAGCTCGGCGGCTACAAGGACATCCAGCTCGCCGTGAAGAGCCGCGACCCCGCGAACCCGGTCTTCGGCCGGCTGAAGTACGAGGGCGGCGTGCACCGCGTGCAGCGCGTGCCGGTCACCGAGTCGCAGGGCCGCATCCACACCTCGGCCGCCGGCGTGCTGGTGCTGCCCGAGGCGGAGGAGGTCGACGTGACGATCGACCAGAACGACCTGCGCATCGACGTCTACCGCTCCAGCGGTCCGGGCGGGCAGAGCGTCAACACCACCGACTCGGCGGTCCGCATCACGCACCTCCCGACCGGGGTCACCGTCGCGATGCAGAACGAGAAGAGCCAGCTGCAGAACAAGGAGGCCGGCATGCGCGTGCTGCGCGCCCGGCTGCTGGCGCTCGCGCTCGAGGAGCAGGCCGCGAAGGACAGCGCCGTGCGCGGCGCGCAGATCCGCACCGTCGACCGCAGCGAGAAGGTGCGCACCTACAACTTCCCGGACAACCGGGTCGCCGACCACCGCAGCGGCTACAAGGCCAACAACCTCAGCCAGGTCCTCGACGGCGACCTCGACGCCGGTCATCCAGTCCCTGGTCGACGCCGACACCGCCGCCAAGCTCGCTGGAGAGGACGCATGACCCCGCTGCGCACCGCCGATCGCCGCCGCCACCGACCCGCCTGGCGGCCGCCGGCGTCGACAGCCCGGAGCACGACGCCCGCGCGCTCGCCGTGCACGTGCTCGGGCTGGCCAAGCCGTCGCGACCTGCTCCTGGTCGACGACCTCGACGACGACCAGGCCGCGGCGTACGACGACCTCGTCGCCCGCCGGGCCGAGCGGGTCCCGCTCCAGCACCTCACCGGCAGCGTCGGCTTCCGCTACATCGAGCTCGAGGTCGGTCCCGGCGTCTTCGTCCCGCGGCCGGAGACCGAGTCGGTCGTGCAGTGGGCCGTCGACGCGCTGCGAGGGCGTCGAGCGCGCCGCTGTGCGTCGACCTGTGCACCGGCAGCGGCACGATCGCCTTCGCCCTGGCCAACGAGCTGCCCGGCGCCACCGTCCACGCCGTCGAGCGCGACCCCGACGCGCTCGACGTGGACCCGCCGCAACGCCGCCAACCGCGTCGCGGCCGGCGACCCCGAGGTGCACCTGCACCTGGGCAGCGCCGAGGACGCCCTGCCCGGCTTCGACGGCACGCTCGACCTGGTCATCAGCAACCCGCCGTACGTCGCGACGACCGAGGCGCACATCCCCGACCCGGAGGTCGTCGACCACGACCCGGGCATCGCGCTGTGGGCCGGCGAGGACGGCCTCGACGTCATCCGGCTCGTCGAGCAGGCCGCGCGCCGGCTGCTCAAGCCCGGCGGGCTGCTCGTCGTCGAGCACTCCGACCGGCAGGGCACGACCGCCCCCGCGCTGCTCGAGCAGGCCGGCGGCTGGACCGAGGTCGCCGACCACCGCGACTCGCCGGCCGCGACCGCTACGTCACCGCCCGCTGGACCGGGAGCCCGTCATGACCGTCGTCGACGTGGCGCGAGGACAGCGAGCGACGGCGTCCGGCAGGCGGTCGCGGCCCTGCGGCGCGGCGAGCTCGCCGTGCTGCCGACCGACACCGTCTACGGCATCGCCGCCGACGCCTTCTCCCCGCCGGCGGTCGACCGGCTGCTGGCGGCCAAGGGCCGCGGCCGCGACATGCCCGTGCCCGGTCCTCGTCGGCTCCTGGCGCGGCCTCGACGGCCTGTGCCGAGCACGTCACGCCGACGATGCGCAGCCTGGTCGAGGCCTTCTGGCCGGGCCCGCTGACCCTCATCGTCCGCGCCGCGCCGTCGCTGGCCTGGGACCTCGGCGAGACGCGCGGCACCGTCGCCGTCCGGATGCCGCTGCACCCGGTCGCGCTCGCCGTGCTCGAGCGAGACCGGCCCGCTCGCCGTCAGCAGCGCCAACCGCACCGGGCTCGCCGCCGGCCGACCGACGCCGCGCAGGCGCTGGCGCAGCTCGGCACGACCGTCGCCGTCTACCTCGACGGCCGGCAGCACCGGCGACGCCGTCGCCAGCACCATCGTCGACCTCACCGGCGACGTGCCCGCAGGTCCGCCGGGCCGGCGCCGTCGACCTCGAGGCCGCTGCAGGCGGTGCTGCCGGAGGTGGAAGGACCCGCGATGACGGACGTCTTCCGGGTCCTGCACGTCTGCACCGGCAACATCTGCCGCTCGCCGATGGCCGAGCGGCTCACCCGCAGCCGGCCTCGAGCAGCGCCTGGGCGCGGCGCCGGACCGCTTCGTCGTCGAGTCGCGCCGGCACCTGGGGCCACAGCGGCTCGCCGATGGAGCCGCACGCCGTGATCGACCCTGGCGGCGTACGGCGTGGACGGCGCGGACTTCCGCGCCCGCGAGCTGGTCGCCGAGCACGTCGTCGGCGCCGACCTCGTGCTCGGCGCCACCCGCGAGCACCGCGCCGCCGCGGTCGTGCTGCACCCGCGGGCCGCGAGCCGCACGTTCACGCTGCGCGAGTTCGCCCGGCTGGCCGCCGCCGTCGACCCGGCGACCTGCCCGCCGCCGACCCGGTCGAGCGGGCCCGCGCGCTGGTCCGTGCCGCCGCCGCGCGGCGCGGGCTCGTCCCGCCGGAGACCCGCGCGACGACGACCTCGCCGACCCGTACCAGGGCCCGGAGCCCGCCTTCGCGGTCTGCGCGCGAGCTCGTGGCAGCACAGCCTCGCTTCGGCCGCTCGACCTGATCGCCGACCGCCGTACGAGTCCTGATCGCAGCCGCCCGACGCCACCGAGAGAGCACCGCCATGACGTTCTGGGGCCCCGACTTCGCCGCCCTGAGCAGCAGCGACCCGGAGATCGCGGGCGTCGTGCTCGACGAGCTCGACCCGCCTGCGCGGCGGCCTGCAGCTCATCGCCAGCGAGAACTTCACCAGCCCGGCGGTCCTCGCGGCGCTCGGCAGCACGCTGTCCAACAAGTACGCCGAGGGCTACCCGGGCAAGCGCTACTACGGCGGCTGCGAGGTCGTCGACGTCGCCGAGCAGATCGGCATCGACCGGGCCAAGGAGCTGTTCGGGGCCGACCACGCCAACCTGCAGCCGCACTCCGGCGCCAGCGCCAACCTCGCCGTCTACGGCGCCTTCCTGCAGCCCGGCGACACGGTGCTGGCGATGTCGCTGCCGCACGGCGGCCACCTCACCCACGGCACCAAGGTCAGCTTCTCCGGCAAGTGGTTCAACGCCGTCCACTACGGCGTGGCCCAGGGCACCGAGGACATCGACTACGACCAGATGCGCGACCTGGCCCGCGAGCACAAGCCCAAGATGATCATCGCCGGCGGCTCGGCGATCCCGCGGCTCATCGACTTCGCGGCCTTCCGCGAGGTGGCCGACGAGGTCGGCGCGGTCTTCATGGTCGACGCCGCGCACTTCATCGGCCTGGTGGCCGGCAAGGCGATCCCGAGCCCGGTGCCGTACGCCGACGTCGTCACCTTCACCACGCACAAGGTGCTGCGCGGCCCGCGCGGCGGCGCGATGGTCTGCAAGGCCGAGCACGCCGCCAAGCTCGACAAGGCCGTCTTCCCGATGATGCAGGGCGGTCCGCTCATGCACGCCGTGGCCGCCAAGGCGGTCAACTTCAAGGAGTGCATGACGCCGGAGTACCAGGCCTACACGCGCCAGGTCATCGCCAACGCGCAGGCGCTCACCGAGGCGCTCGCGGCCGAGGGCATGCGCCCCGTCACCGGCGGCACCGACACCCACCTCGCGCTGCTCGACCTGCAGGGCATCGGCGTCAGCGGCAAGGACGCCGAGGCCCGCTGCGACCGCGCCGGCATCGTCCTGAACAAGAACGCCATCCCGTACGACCCGCAGCCGGCCTCGATCGCCAGCGGCGTGCGCGTCGGCACCCCGAGCGTCACCACGCAGGGCATGACCGAGGGCGACATGAAGGAGATCGGCTCGCTCATCGGCCGCGCCGTCCGCGACGAGGACGGCTCCGCCGCCGCGGAGGTCCGCGAGGGCGTCACGGCGCTCGTCACCGCGCACCCCGCCTACGGGCGCGGCGAGAAGGCGGCCCCCACCAGCGCGTCGACCGCCGACGACAACTCCACGTCCCAGCTAGCGTCCGCGCGTGCGGGAGTACCTGCTCGTCCTCTGCGTCGCCGCGGCCGTCACCTACCTGCTGACGCCCGTCGCGCGCCGCTTCGCGCTCCGCTTCGGCGCCATGGCCGAGCCGCGCGACCGGGACGTGCACGCGATCCCCACGCCCCGCCTGGGCGGCCTGGCGATGTACGCCGGCGTGTGCGCCGGCTTCCTCGTGGCCGGGTCGCTGCCCGCGCTGTCCCGCGTCTTCCAGCTACTCCGACGTGCAGGCGACCGTCGTCGCCGGCGGGATCATCGTCGCTGCTCGGCGCGGTCGACGACCGGTGGGGCATCGACGCGCTCACCAAGCTCGCCGGCCAGGTCGTCGCCGCCGGCGTCATGGTGCTGCTCGGCCTGCAGCTGCTGACCCTGACGCTGCCCGGGCGTCGGCGCCATCTCGCTCGGGCCCGAGAGCGTGCTGCTCACCGTCGCTGCTGACGCTGCTGACCGTCAACGCGATCAACTTCGTCGACGGCCTGGACGGGCTGGCCGCCGGCGTGGGCGCGATCGCCGCGCTGGCGTTCTTCGCCTTCTCCTACGCGCTGGCCAGCGGCGGGGTGACCGGCGGAGTCGGCGCAGGACCGGATCACCGCGCCGACCCTCATCGCGGTCGTGCTCGCCGGCGCCTGCCTGGGCTTCCTGCCGCACAACTTCAACCCGGCGCGCATCTTCATGGGCGACTCCGGCTCGATGCTCATCGGCCTCATGCTGTCGGCCGCCGTCATCAGCCTCACCGGCCAGATCAGCTACGCGAACCTCGCCAGCGCGCCGGCCTCGACCTCCTTCCCGGTGCTGCTGCCGCTGCTGCTGCCCTTCGCGGTGCTGGCCGTGCCCGGTCGTCGACCTGCTGCTGGCGGTCGTGCGCCGCACCCGCGCCGGCCGCTCGCCGTTCGCGCCGGACAAGGAGCACCTGCACCACCGGCTGCTGGAGATCGGCCACAGCCACACGCGCGCGGTGCTGATCATGTACTTCTGGACCGCGCTGCTCGCCTTCGGCGCAGTCGCCGTCTCGATGTCCGGAGGACCCGCTGCCCGTGCTCGCCGACCCTGGGCCTGCTGGCCGCGATCGCGCTGGTCGTCTCGAGCGTGCCCGCGCCTGCGCGCCGCGCGCCGGGACGGCCGGTGAGCGAGCCGAGCGGCTGGGCCGACCGGCCGGTCAAGGCCGCCCGCGCCGGCCTGGTCGCCCTGCGCGGCCTTCGTCCCGCTGGCGGCGCTCGCGGGGCTGCTCGTCGCCGGGCGCGAGGGGCTCGTCGGCGCGCTGCTCGGCAGCCTGGTGCCCGCCGTCGTGCTGCTGATCACGTGGGGCGCGGCCGAGCTGGGCGCCCGGCGCTCCGCCACGGCCTTCGCCGGGCTGATGCTCGGCTCGTACCTGCTCAAGCTCGTCCTGGTCGGCGCGGTGCTGGCGGTGGTGCGGGACGTCGACGGCAGCAGCCGGGGCGCGCTGGGCCTGGCCGCGATCACCGGGCTGATGGTGGCGCTCGTCGTCGAGGCGCGCGTCGTCACGAGCACCCGCGCCCCGTACGTCGAGCCCGGTTGAGCAGGCCACCCCGCGAGCAGGGGCTGCTGCTCCGGCTGGTAGGTTCCTGTTCGCGATGAGCGCCGGCCACGAGGGTGAGAGCCAGGTCTGGGGACTCATCTCGACGCTCGTCGGCGGCCCTGCGGTCTGGGGCGCGATCGGCTACGGCGTCGACCGGCTCGCCGACACCTCGGTCTTCCTCCCGATCGGCGTCGTGGTCGGGTTCGTGACCTCGTTCTACATCGTGTACGTCAAGACGAAGCCCCCCGAGACGACGACGGGTCCGGACGGCAGTCCGGCCGCCGCCCGCACAGACACAGGAGACGACGCGCCTTCATGACGCTCGCCAGCACCGTGCTCCACGAGGAGACGGTCGTCCTCGCCTCCGTCTCGACCCCGCCGGGCGGCTACGTGCCCCCGAGCATCGAGGAGTTCTTCTACGACCCGCTGTTCGGGTCCGGGATCTTCGCCGTCAACCGCATCGTGCTGATGATGCTGCTGGTGACCGGCGTGCTCTGCCTGGTCTTCGGCCTGGGCTTCCGCCGCGCCACCGTCGTCCCCCGCGGCCTGCAGAACGTGCTGGAGACCGGCGACCGAGTTCGTCCGCACGCAGATCGGCGACGAGGTCATCGGCAAGGAGGCCAGCCGCCGCTTCGCGCCCTACCTGACGGCGCTGTTCTTCTTCATCTTCGCGATGAACATCACCGCCGTGATCCCCGGGCTCAACCTGCCGGTCACCGGCCTGGCCGCCCTCCCGCTGCTGCTCGCGGTGATCACCTGGGTGATCTACAACTACCAGGGCGCCAAGCGCGCAGGGGCTCGGCCACTACTTCAAGGGCTCGATGTTCCCGCCCGGCATCCCGGGGCCGATCTACATCCTGCTGACGCCGATCGAGTTCGTCTCGACCTTCATCCTGCGGCCGATCACGCTGTTCATCCGTCTGCTGGCCAACATGATCGCCGGCCACCTCATCCTGGTGCCTGTTCTCCAGCGCGTCGACGTACCTGTTCCTGGGCTACCAGGACGGGCGCTGGTGGACCGCGTTCTTCGGGCTCGGATCCGTTCTTCGGCAGCCATCGTCTTCACCTTCTTCGAGGGCTTCGCCAGCTGCTGCAGGCCTACATCTTCACCCTGCTGACCGCGGTCTACCTCGGCCGGCGCGCTCGAGCCGGAGCACTAGCAGACCCGCAACACGGAACCGTCCGCGGTCGGGCACTCGGCCCGCCGTACCTAGTAAGGGAGCAAGCAGTGGAGCCCACCGTCCTCGCCGAGATCAGCGGCAACATCACACGTCGGCTACGGCCTCGCGGCCATCGGCCCGGGCATCGGCATCGGCTATCTGTCGGCAAGGCCCTCAGGGCGTCGCCCGCCAGCCCGAGGCGACCGGTGTGCTGCGCAGAACATGTCATCCTCGGCTTCGCGTTCGTCGAGGCCCTGGCCCTCATCGGCCTCGGCTCGCCGGCTTCATCTTCACCTGATGTCGCCCGTCAACGGCCTCCTGCTCGCCGTCGAGGGGGGCGAGGCCAAGAACCCCCTGATCCCGCAACGCCAACGAGCTGTTCTGGGGCACGATCTGCCTTCGCCTGCTCTTCCGACGTTCATGATCAAGTACGTGCTGCCCGATGGCTCGAGAAGGCGCTTCGACGAGCGCACCGCCGGCATCGAGGGCAAGCTCGCCCAGGCCGAGCGCGACCGGGACGAGGCCGCAGCAGCTGCTGGCGCAGTACCGCGAGCAGCTGGCCGAGGCCCGCAACGAGGCCGGTCGCATCCGCACCGAGGCGCAGGCCCAGCGCGCGCAGATCGTCGAGGAGGCCCGCGGCGAGGCGCGGGTCGAGGCGACCCGGATCACCGAGGCCGCCACGGCGCAGATCGCCAGCGAGCGCCAGCAGGTCGTCACCGAGCTGCGTCGCGAGGTCGGCGGCCTGGCCGTCCAGCTCGCCAGCCGCATCGTCGGCGAGTCGCTCGAGGACGAGGCGCGTCAGCGCCGCACCGTCGAGCGCTTCCTCGACGGGCCTCGAGGAGGCCTCGCCGACGGCGACCGACCCCGCGGCGGTCCGCTGATGCAGGGCGCCAGCCGCGACGCCCTGAAGAACGCGCTCGCGCGCTTCGAGGAGAGCATCGGCTCGCTGCCCGACGGCGCCGGCTCGGGCGAGGTGAGCGAGGGCCTCTACGCCGTCGCCGCCCTGCTCGACCGCGAGCCGTCGCTGCGGCGCGCGCTGACCGACCCGGCGTCCTCGCCGGACAGCCCGGCGCGGCCTGGTCGACGACCTGCTCGGCGGCCCAGCTCGCCGCCGCTGCCGCTGTCGGTGCTGCCGCGACCTGGTCGCCGAGCGCTGGTCCGGCGCCGGCCGACCTGCGCGAGGCCGTCGAGCGGCTCGCCGCCACCGCCGCGCTCCGCGCCGCCGAGGGCGAGGGCTCGCTCGACGACGTCGAGGACGAGCTGTTCCGCTTCGCCCGGCTGCTCGAGCGCGAGCCGGCGCTGCGCGCCGGCGCTGACCGACCCCGGTCTGCCCGACGACCGCAAGCTCGCGCTGCTGCGCGACCTGCTCGGCGGCAAGGCCCGCCCGGCGACCCTGCGGCTGGTCGAGATCGCGGTGACCCGCTCGCGCGGCCGCTCGCTCGAGACGCGCTCTGACGAGCTGGTCGACGCTGGCCGCCGCCCGCCGCTCGCGCTACGTCGCGCAGGTGCGCGTGGCCCGGCCGCTCGACGCCGACCAGGAGGCCCGGCTCGCCGCGGCGCTCGACCCGCATCTACGGCCGCGAGGTGCAGCTCCAGGTCGACGTCGACCCCGACGGTCCTCGGCGGCATCGAGGTCCGCGTCGGCGACGAGGTCATCGACGGCACCGTGCAGCGCAACCTGTCCAACGTCCGCCGCAGTCTCGCGGGCCAGCACCGTCCCCCTTCTTCCGCCCCACCAGTTGACTCAGAGAGCAGGGAACCGCAGATGACGGAGCTCAGCATCCGCCCGGAGGACGTCCGGTCCGCGATCGAGCAGTACGTCACGTCGTACAGCGCCGAGACCACCCGCGAGGAGGTCGGCACCGTCATCGAGGTCGGCGACGGCATCGCCCGCGTCGAGGGCCTGTACTCCACGATGGCCAACGAGCTGCTCGAGTTCGAGGGCGGGGTGCTCGGCCTCGCCCTGAACCTCGACACCCGCGAGGTCGGCGTCGTCATCCTCGGCGACCCGGCCGGCATCGAGGAGGGCCAGGCGGTCCGCCGCACCGGCGAGGTCCTGTCCGTGCCCGTCGGCGACGGCTTCCTCGGCCGCGTCGTCGACCCGCTCGGCAAGCCGCTCGACGGCAAGGGCGAGATCGTCGCCGAGGGCCGCCGCATCCTCGAGCTGCAGGCGCCCACCGTCGTCCAGCGCCAGCCGGTGCACGAGCCGCTGCAGACCGGCATCAAGGCCGTCGACGCCATGACCGCCATCGGCCGCGGCCAGCGCCAGCTGATCATCGGCGACCGCCAGACCGGCAAGACCGCGGTGGCGATCGACGCGATCATCAACCAGCGCGAGAACTGGGCGACCGGCGACCCGAAGAAGCAGGTCAAGTGCATCTACGTCGCCATCGGCCAGAAGGGCTCGACGATCGCCGAGATCGTCGGCCGCCTCGAGGAGGCCGGCGCGATGGAGTACACGACCGTCGTCGCCGCCCCCGCGTCGCAGCCCGCCGGCTTCAAGTACCTCGCGCCCTACACCGGCTCGAGCATCGGCCAGCACTGGATGTACAACGGCCAGCACGTCCTCATCGTCTTCGACGACCTGTCCAAGCAGGCCGACGCCTACCGCGCCATCTCGCTGCTGCTGCGCCGCCCGCCGGGCCGCGAGGCCTACCCGGGTGACGTCTTCTACCTGCACTCCCGCCTGCTCGAGCGCTGCGCGAAGCTCTCCGACGAGCTCGGCGGCGGCTCGATGACCGGCCTGCCGCTCATCGAGACCAAGGGCAACGACGTCTCGGCGTTCATCCCGACCAACGTCATCTCGATCACCGACGGCCAGATCTTCCTCGAGACCGACCTGTTCAACTCCGGTGTCCGCCCGGCCATCAACGTCGGCATCTCGGTGTCCCGCGTCGGCGGCTCCGCGCAGATCAAGGCGATGAAGTCGGTCTCCGGCCGCCTGCGCCTGGACCTGGCGCAGTACCGCGAGCTCGAGGCGTTCGCCGCCTTCGGCTCCGACCTCGACAAGGCCTCCAAGGCCCAGCTCGAGCGCGGTGCCCGCCTGGTCGAGCTGCTCAAGCAGGCGCAGTACTCGCCGTTCCCGGTCGAGCGCCAGGTCGTCTCGATCTGGGCCGGCACCAACGGCCACCTCGACGACGTCGCCGGTCGCCGACGTCCGCCGCTTCGAGGCCGAGTTCCTCGAGTTCATCGGCCGCAGCCACGCCGCGATCTACGACGCCATCGCTGCAGACCGGCAAGCTCGGCGACGACACCGTCGGCCAGCTCGAGAAGGCGGTCGCGGAGTTCAAGAAGCAGTTCACCACCGGCGAGGGCAAGAGCCTGGTGAACGAGGCGCCCGAGGAGGCCATGGACGAGGAGGAGCACGGCCAGGAGACCATCAAGACGCTACAAGAAGCGCTAGCCGTGGGTGCCCAGCTCCGCGTCTACCGCCGGCGCATCCGGTCGGTGCAGTCGACCAAGAAGATCACCCGCGCGATGGAGCTCATCGCCGCGTCGCGCATCGTCAAGGCGCAGCAGCGCGTCAACGCCGCGAAGCCGTACGCCCGCCAGATCACCCGCGTGATCTCGGCGCTGGCCTCGCAGTCGACGATCGACCACCCGCTGCTGCAGGAGCAGAGCGACGAGAAGCGCGTCGCCGTCCTGGTCATCACCAGCGACCGCGGCCTGGCCGGCGGCTACAACGCCAACGCGCTCAAGACCGCGGCAGCAGCTCGAGGAGCTGCTGCGCAGCGAGGGCAAGGAGCCGGTCGCCGTACCTCGTCGGTCGCAAGGCGGTCGGCTACTACCGGTTCCGCGGCCGCCAGGTCGAGCAGAGCTGGACCGGCTTCTCCGAGCAGCCGACGTACGAGGACGCCCGCGAGGTCGCGGACGCGCTCATCGACGCCTTCCTGCGCACCGAGGAGGAGGGCGGCGTCGGCGAGATCCACGTCGTCCACACCGAGTACGTCTCGGCGCTCACCCAGCGGGCGGTCGCGAACCGCGTCCTGCCGCTGGTGGTCGAGGAGTCCGACGAGGCGCCGCCGGAGGGCTTCGTCCTGCCGCTGTACGAGTTCGAGCCCGACCCGGACGCGCTGCTCGACGCGCTGCTGCCGCGCTACGTCCAGACCCGCGTCTACGCGGCGCTGCTCGAGTCGGCGGCGTCGGAGTCGGCCTCCCGCCGGCGCGCCATGAAGGCCGCGACGGACAACGCGGACGAGCTCATCAAGTCGCTCACGCGAGCGGCCAACTCGGCCCGCCAGGCCGAGATCACCCAGGAGATCAGCGAGATCGTCGGCGGCGCCTCCGCGCTGGCCGACGCCTAGATCACCCGCACCCCGAGCCAGGAAGAGGCACCCCGCATGACCCTCACTGCTGACAGCCCCGCCGCCGCGCCCCAGGCCGGCGGCACGGCCGGGTCGCCCGCGTCATCGGCCCCGTCGTCGACGTCGAGTTCCCGCCGGACGCGATGCCGGAGATCTACAACGCCCTGCACGTCGAGCGCACGCTGGGCGGCGAGACGACGACGCTGACCCTCGAGGTCGCCCAGCACATCGGCGACAACCTGGTGCGCGCCATCGCGATGCAGCCGACCGACGGCCTGGTCCGCGGCTCGGCCGTGCGAGGACACCGGCTCGCCGATCATCGGTGCCGGTCGGCGACGCGACCAAGGGCCACGTCTTCAACGCCCTCGGCCAGCCGATGGACGTCGAGAGCATCGACGCCGACACCTACTGGCCGATCCACCGGCCGTCGCCGGCCTTCGACCAGCTCGAGAGCAAGACCGAGATGTTCCCGACCGGCATCAAGGTCATCGACCTGCTCGCGCCGTACGTCGCCGGCGGCAAGATCGGCCTGTTCGGCGGTGCCGGCGTCGGCAAGACCGTCCTCATCCAGGAGATGATCTACCGCGTCGCCAAGGAGTTCTCCGGCGTCTCGGTGTTCGCCGGTGTCGGCGAGCGCACCCGCGAGGGCAACGACCTGTTCGGTGAGATGACCGAGTCCGGCGTCATCAACGACACCGCGCTCGTCTTCGGCCAGATGGACGAGCCGCCGGGCACCCGCCTGCGCGTCGCGCTGTCCGCCCTGACGATGGCGGAGTACTTCCGCGACGTGCAGAAGCAGGACGTGCTGCTGTTCATCGACAACATCTTCCGCTTCACCCAGGCCGGCTCCGAGGTCTCCACGCTGCTCGGCCGCATGCCGAGCGCCGTCGGCTACCAGCCGACCCTCGCCGACGAGATGGGCGTGCTCCAGGAGCGCATCACCTCGACCCGCGGCCACTCGATCACCTCGCTGCAGGCGATCTACGTGCCCGCCGACGACATCACCGACCCGGCGCCGCACACCACCTTCACCCACCTCGACGCCACGACCGTGCTCTCGCGCGCCATCTCCGAGCTCGGCATCTACCCGGCCGTCGACCCGCTCGACTCGACCAGCCGCATCCTGGACCCGCGCTTCGTCGGCGACGAGCACTACGCCGTCGCCCGCGAGGTGCAGCGCATCCTGCAGCGCTACAAGGACCTGCAGGACATCATCGCCATCCTCGGCATCGACGAGCTCGCCGAGGAGGACAAGGTCCTCGTCAACCGGGCCCGCCGCATCCAGCGCTTCCTGTCGCAGCCGTTCTTCGTCGCCGAGGCCTTCACCGGCCAGCCCGGCAAGTTCGTGCCGCTCGAGGAGACCATCGCCTCGTTCAAGAAGCTCACCGAGGGCGAGTACGACCACATCCCCGAGCAGGCGTTCTTCCTGTGCGGCGGCATCGAGGACGTCGAGGAGAAGGCCAAGGCGCTCGGCAGCTAGTCCTGCCACCCTGGGACGGACCGGCCCCGGCCTGATCAACGCCGGCACCGGTACGTCCCAGGGTCCCCGTACGCGCACCAAGACCGGCGTTGATCATCGCGTTCGTGAACCACCTGAGGAGTTGAAGTGGCGGAGCTGCACGTCGAGCTGGTGTCGGTCGAGCGCGAGGTCTGGAGCGGCGAGGCCACCCAGGTGACCGCCCGCACCACCGAGGGCGACATCGGCGTCCTGCCCGGTCACGCCCCGCTGCTCGGCCAGCTGGCCGACGGCGGCATCGTGACGATCTACCAGCCGGGCGGCGAGACGTCGCTCGCGGCCGTCCACGGCGGCTTCCTGTCGGTCACCGAGCAGGGCGTCACCGTCCTCGCGGAGGTCGCCGAGCTCGCCGCCGACATCGACACCTCCCGCGCCAAGGCCGCTCTCGAGAAGGCCCGCAGCGAGGCCGACGTCGCCGCCCAGCGCCGCGCCGAGAGCCGGCTGCGGGCCGCCGGGCAACCGGCCTAGACCGCAGGCACCGAAGCCCCCCGGACCGCGCCCCGCCCCCGCGCCCCGAGATGACGCTCTCGACGGTCCTGCTGCTCGTCCTGCTCCTGCTGCTCGTCGTCCTGCTGGCCGGGCTCGGCCGGCGGATCGGCCTGCAGCGCGCCGGCGGGACGGTCGAGCTGTCGCTGCGGCTCAAGCGGCCCGGTCACGGCCGCGGCTGGGTCAACGGCGTCGGCCGGTTCGTCGGCGACGAGCTGCGCTGGTACCGCGTGTTCAGCCTCTCGCCGCGGCCGCGGCGGCGCTACTCGCGGCGCGACCTCGAGGTGCTGCGCCGCCGCGACCCGTCCGGCGCCGAGCACCGCGCCCTGCTCGAGGGCGCCGTCGTCATGGAGTGCAGCTCGGGCGGACGGCCGGTCGAGCTGGCGATGTCGCGCTCGACGGCCACCGGCTTCCTCGCCTGGCTCGAGGCGACGCCGCCGGGGGCGACGCTGCCGAGATAGGCCCGGCCCGGGCGGCTCATGCCACGCCCCCGGGCGACGCAGTCGCAGTCGGCGGTCCGGCTGCGCAGCCCGGCCGGGTCCGGCTGGTCGGTCCTTTCCGGTCCGGCAAGGGGGTGTGCGCGTCTCGGCGGCTGTCCCGTCCGGCGGTTACCCCCGCCGCGGATCCGTGGCGGCCGCCGCTGTCGACGTCTGGTCTGCTCCCGTCTGCGGCCGGTCGGTGACGGCGCTGCGGGGGATGACGCCCTGCGACGGGGGTGGCACTCTTCCTGCGTGAGGAGCGCGGCGGTCTACTGGCGACCCGGCTGCCCCTTCTGCCTCAAGCTGCGGCTCGGCCTACGGCTCACCGGCACGCCGCACCGGCTGGTCAACGTGCGGGAAGACCCGGAGGCGTCCGCGTTCGTGCGGCGTCACAACGGCGGCGACGAGCTGGTCCCGACCGTGGCCGTCGGCGACCGGGTCCTCAGCAACCCCCGAGTTCGAGAGGTGCAGCGAGCCCTCGCCGGCTCGTGACCGGCTGCCGCGCCCTCTCGGATCCTTCCGGTGCCGGCGGCCCGGCGAGGCCCCGACCGGAGGTCGCCGTGACAGCGCACGCCCGGACCTCGGACCTCGGTGCGGCGCACGGCTGGAGGCTCGGTCCGCGGCACCCGTCCCGCCGTACGGGACAGACGCCGAGACGCCGGCAACGCGTGTGACGACCGTCCCCGGACGCGCGGCGGCTAGGACTCGGCGCGGCCGGCGCCGCGGACCCACAGGACGTCGCCGTCCGGGTTGGCCACGCGGGACAGGATGAACAGCAGGTCCGACAGCCGGTTGAGGTAGAGCGCCGGCTCCTCGTTCGTGGTGTCGGGCTGGGCCTCCAGCAGCGCCCAGGTGCGCCGCTCGGCCCGCCGGACGACGGTCAGCGCGACCTGCAGCAGCGCCGAGCCGGGGGTGCCGCCGGGCAGGATGAAGCTGTCCAGCTTGCGCAGGTCGGCGTTCCACCGGTCGCAGGCCTGCTCGAGCCGCTCGGTGTAGTCGGGGGTGACCCGGATCGGCTCCCACTCGGGATCCGCGACCACGGGCGTGCAGAGGTCGGCGCCGACGTCGAACAGGTCGTTCTGCACCTGCTTGAGCAGCGCAGCGACCTCCGGCTGGAGGCCGCCGAGGGCCAGGGCGACGCCGAGCGCGGCGTTGGCCTCGTTGACGTCGGCGTAGGCCTCCACCCGCGGGTCGGTCTTGCGGACCCGGCTCATGTCGCCGAGCGCGGTGGTCCCGTCGTCGCCGGTCTTCGTGTAGATGCGGGTGAGGTGGACGGCCATGAGCCGCACCCTAGGCGAGGGTGCGGCTCGCGGCCGTACGGGAGCGGCTAGTCCGCGTCGGGGCCGACGTCGACGGGCTCGGCGTAGTACTCGATGCCGTCGCCCTCGGTGTACAGCCGGATCATGCCCTCGCGCTGGCCCTGCTCGAGCACCCACAGACCGACGCCGGGGTGGCCGATCCCGTCGGGGCGGTTGCCGGACGGCTGGTCCAGCACGATCCCGCCCGCCAGCGGCGAGGCGAGGGCGACGAGCAGCACGCTCCCGTCGTCCAGATCGGTGGGGACGATCGACTGGATCAGCGGCTGACCGGGCTCGACCCGCTGCTCGGTCTGCTCGGCCTCCCGGTCCCCTCGCTGCCAGGTCGTCGTGACGACGGGTTCCTCGCCCGGCTTGGTGTGCAGCAGGACGAGCACGCTCACGCCCGCGTCGGAGTCGGCCGCGTACAGGGGCCGCTGGCTCCACGACCCGTCGTCGCGCCCGGGGTCCGTGGCGACGAACAGCCGCTCGTCGTCGACGGCGAGGTTCGCCGCGCCGAGCTCGGCCGGTCCCCGGTAGGCCCAGGGGTCGTCGGCGTCGAAGTCGACAGCGCCCCGTCCACCTGCGGGCCGTCGCTGCCCTCGACCGGCACCTCCGGCTCCTCCACCGGCGGCGCGGACTCGGGCAGGTCCGGCGCCGGCAGGATGACCTGCCCGTCCGGCAGGTCGACGCGGTAGCTGTCGGTCGCCGGGTCGCCCTCCAGCGCCCGGGTGTGGACGCCGGGGGCCAGCTCGGCCATGTCGACGAACTCGCTCGCGTCGTCGGAGCCGTAGAACGCCGCCGAGCTCTCCGGGCGAGGCGACCACCAGCAGCCGGGCGACCTCGTCGCCGGGCAGCGCCGCGGCCAGTGCGACCGGTCCGCGGTGCGAGCTCGGCGTCCCACAGGAACTCCGGGCCGCTCTCGCTCGACTGCGCCACGCCCCAGCGGTAGGCCCCGTCGACCTCGGCGAGGAAGACGACCTCGAGCTGCTGCGACGGCTCGTACACCTGGGCGAACAGCGGCGTCACCAGGACCTCGGCGCCCTGGACGCGGGTGGCGTACTCGCGCTGGATCGTCGCGCGGGTCCCCTCGTCGACCGGCTCCCCGCGGTACTCCCACGGAGCGGTCGGGTCCAGCGCGTACGACACCGGCGCGGGGACGAGCGTGGGCTCGGCGCTGGCGACCGCGGGCGGTCGGGGTCCGGTGGTCGTGGTCGCGCCCTGCAGCGCGGGGACCGCGACGGCGATGGCGGCGACGGCCAGCGCCGAGCCGGCGACGGCCGCGCCGATCCGGTTGCGCTGGATCCGCCTGGCCCGGCGCTCGATGCCGGCGAGCGGGTCGGGTGCGGGGGCGAGGGAGTGCGCCCGCCCGTGCAGGGCGGCCCGCAGCTCGTCGTCGATGGGGGTCATGCGGAGGCTCCGGTGGGAAGGGCCGTGCGGGGGTCGTCCCGCAGGCCGGAGGTGTCGCGCAGCTTGGCCAGCGCGCGGGAGGTGGTGGACTTGACCGTGCCGACCGAGACGCCCATGACGTGGGCGGTCTCGGCCTCGGAGAGGTCCTCGTAGTAGCGCAGGACGACCATCGCCCGCTGCCGCTTCGGCAGCGTCGAGAGCGCCGTCCAGAGCGCGTCGTGCAGGTCGACGTCGGCGGTGGCGTCGCGGCCGCCGGACCGCTCCGGCAGCTCGTCGGTGGGGTGCTCGTCCACCTTGCGCCGCCGCCACCAGGAGGTCTGGGTGTTGACCATCACGCGGCGCACGTAGCCGTCGACGGCCTCGCGCTCGCGGATGCGGTCCCAGGCCAGGTAGGTCTTGGCCAGCGCCGTCTGCAGCAGGTCCTCGGCGTCGGCGCGGTTGCCCGTGAGCAGGTACGCCGTGCGCAGCAGGGCCGGCGAGCGCGCGGCGACGTAGGAGCGGAAGTCCTCCCGCGCCTGCTCGTCCACGTCGTCCTCCGTTCGTCTGGGGTGGTACGCCGGGGAAGACGCAGGTCCGGGCCCCCGGGTTGCCTCCCTAGACTGGCCGGATGGAGCGCTTCCTCGTCGCCGGTGGCGCACGACTCGCGGGCGAGGTCACGGTCACCGGCGCGAAGAACAGCGTGCTCAAGCTCATGGCGGCCGCGCTGCTGGCCGAGGGACGCACCACGCTCACCGCCGTGCCCGACATCCTCGACGTGACGATCATGGCCGAGGTGCTGCGCCGGCTGGGCTGCACCGTCGAGCGGTCCGACGGCACCGTGGTCATCGACGTCCCCGCCAAGCCCGGCCACGAGGCCGACTACGACCTGGTCCGCCGCATCCGCGCCTCCATCGCCGTGCTCGGCCCGCTGGTCGCCCGCTGCGGGAGGCGAAGGTGGCGCTGCCGGGCGGCGACGCCATCGGCTCGCGCGGGCTCGACATGCACGTCGCCGGCCTGGTCAAGCTCGGCGCGACCGTCGAGAGCGAGCACGGCTACCTCATCGCGCGCGCCCCGCGGCTGCCGGGGCGCCAGGTCTGGCTCGACTTCCCGAGCGTCGGCGCGACCGAGAACCTGCTCATGGCCGCCGCCCTCGCGAAGGGCACCACGGTCATCGACAACGCCGCCCGCGAGCCCGAGATCGTCGACCTGTGCGAGATGCTCGACCGCGATGGGCGCGCAGATCGGCGGCGTCGGCACCTCCACCCTCGAGGTCGAGGGCGTCGAGTCCCTGTCGCCGGTCGAGCACGAGACCGTCGCCGACCGCATCGTCGCCGGCACCTGGGCGGTCGCCGCGACGATGACCCGCGGCGACGTCTTCGTGCGCGGCGGCCGGGCCGAGCACCTCGAGATGCCGCTCGACAAGCTCGTGCAGGCCGGCGCGCGTCGTCACCCCCGGCGACGGCGGCTTCCGCGTCGTCATGGAGCCGCGGCCCCGCGCGGTCGACGTCGTGACGCTGCCCTACCCGGGCTTCGCGACCGACTTCCAGCCGATGTTCCTCGGCCTGAACACCGTCGCCGAGGGCACCGCGATGATCACCGAGAACGTCTTCGAGTCGCGCTGGATGTTCGTCAACGAGCTGGTCCGCCTCGGCGCCGACGTCCGCACGGACGGCCACCACGCCGTCGTCCGCGGGCGCGAGCAGCTGTCGGGCGCGCCGGTGACGGCGCACGACATCCGCGCCGGCGCCGGGCTGGTGCTGGCCGGGCTGGTCGCCGACGGCACCACCGAGGTCGCCGACGTGCACCACGTCGACCGCGGCTACGAGGGGTTCGTCGAGAAGCTGGTCGCGCTCGGCGCCGACGTGCGGCGCGAGCAGGTGCCGGACGAGCCCTGGCTCTGAGGGCTAGCTGCTGACCAGGTCGCGGGCCCGCAGCGCGTCGGCGCGGAAGACCAGGACGTCGGCGCCCTCGTCGTCGGCCGACACGGTGCAGCGGATGCCGCCCTCGCGCAGCACGGCGCGCAGCATCTCGGCGTCCGCCGCGGGTGCGCGACCGTCGCGATCGGCACGAGCAGGCCGTAGTCGCCGCCCCGCGGGACGGCGAGGGCCGCCAGCCGGCGGGCGGTGCGCTCGTCGCGCGTCTTGGTGGAGAAGACCCAGCGGCAGATCAGGATCAGCACGACCAGGGCGCCGAAGGCCACGAGCGGGCCGACGAGGAAGGAGTAGCTGTTCATGACCACGAAGACGGCTCCCGGGCGCTGGCGGTTGCCGTGGAGTCTGCCCGACGGTCGTGCGGCGCGCCTCCTGGACGTCGGGCGGATCCGGGGGACGGTGGAGGCAACCAGACGCCCGGGCCCTGCGTCTAGCAGGACAGGACCGCCCGGGCGAGGGCCGGGCGGCCGGGGGAGGCGCAGTGCACACCACGGCTGGCGCGGCGTTCGCGCTGCAGGAGCAGGCCCCCGGGCGGCTGCTCCACCTGCACGGGCGGCTGGACGTCTCCGCCGCCGCCGACGTCCGCCTGGCGCTGGCCGCCGCGGTCGACGCGGGCCAGGGCGACCTGGTGCTCGACCTCGCGGCCTCGAGGCGGTCGACGCGACCGGCCTCGGCGTGCTCGTCGGCGCGCACCGCCGGGCCTTCCGGCAGGGCCGCACCCTGGTGCTGCGCGACGCACCGGCGCCGGTGGCCCGGCTGCTCCGGCTGACCCGGCTCGACCGGGTCCTGCGCCAGACGCGCAGCACGACCGCCGTCGCCTGACCTCCAGACCCGCCCGCCCGCTGCCGAGGTAGACCGGGTGACGGCGCCGGGGTACTTCGCGCCCGCCCCGGTCCGGCGAGCAGGCCGGCCCTGCCGGCGCCCGTGCCGCCGGCGCGACGCCGCTGGCGGGTGCCGGTCGTGGCGCTGCTGCTCGTGGTGCTCGCGCTGGTGGTGGCGGCGGTCGTCAGCGCCGGGTCCAAGGTGCAGGCCGTGGTCGCCCTCGGCGACGTCATCCCGGTCGAGGGGCCCGCGCCCGCGTCGGCCGGCTGGGCGCCCGGCTACGTCGACGAGGACGGCAACCCGGGCCGCTGGGACCCCTGCGAGCCGATCCGCTTCGTCGTGCAGGCCGGCTGGATCCCCGACGCCGGCCGCGCCGACCTGGCCGAGGCGCTGCGCCGGCTGAGCGAGGCCAGCGGCCTGCGCTTCGTGGACGAGGGCGACACCGACGAGCTGCCGTCGCAGGACCGGGCCGCCTACCAGCCCGAGCGGTACGGCGAGCGCTGGGCGCCGCTGCTCATCGGCTGGGTGCCGGCCGGGCTCACCGACGTCGGTCTCGGCGACGGCGTCCAGGGCGTCAGCGCCGCTGTCGCCGTCCCCAGCACCGGCGGCCCGTCCCTGGTCAGCGGGCAGGTGGTGCTCGACGCGAGCAACCGGCTGGCCCCCGGCTTCGGCCCCGGCACCACCGACGGGGAGGTGCTGCTGCACGAGCTGGCGCACGCCGTCGGCCTGGGCCACGTGCTCGACCCGACGCAGGTGATGTACCCGCAGACGACCACCAGCGAGTCGGTCTTCGGCGCCGGCGACCGGGCCGGGCTCGCAGCAGTGGGTGCGGCTGCCGGCTGCCACCCGGCGCCCACGGCCCGCCCGCTGCGGCTCCAGGGCTGAGCCGCCCGCCCCTTGCCAGAGCCCGCGACCGGGTGCAGCGTCGGGACCGAGCCGCACCTCGGAGGTGGCCCCCGTGCGCGATCTCGAGCCCTTCGCCGACCGCCGCTCGGCCGGCCGGCAGCTCGCCGCGGCCCTCGAGCACCTGCGCGGCCAGGACGTCGTCGTGCTGGGCCTGCCGCGCGGGGGAGTGCCCGTCGCGCACGAGGTGGCCACGGCGCTCGGCGCGCCGCTGGACGTCGTCGTGGTGCGCAAGCTCGGCCTGCCGGGCCAGCCCGAGCTGGCCATGGGGGCGGTCGGGGAGGGCGGCGTCGTCGTGCTGAACGACCGCGTCCTCGCCGTCGGTGGCGTCGCGCCGCAGGAGCTCGAGCAGGTGCGGGAGCGCGAGGCGGCGGAGGTCGAGCGACGAGCGCAGCGACTGCGGGGAGACGTCGCCCGGGAGCCGCTGACGGGCCGCACCGCCGTGCTGGTCGACGACGGGATCGCCACGGGCGCGACCGTGCGGGCGGCCTGCCAGGTGGTGCGCGCGCTCGGCGCCGCCCGCGTCGTCGTGGCCGCGCCGGTGGCGCCGCCGAGCGCGGTGCAGCAGCTGCGGGAGGAGGCCGACGAGGTGGTCTGCCTGGCCTGCCCGGCGCACTTCCTGGCCGTCGGCTCGTGGTACCGCGACTTCGGCCAGACCTCCGACGAGGAGGTGGCCCGGCTGCTCTCGGACCGCTGACCGGGACCTTCGGCCCTGCTCGCGGGGCCGGCGCGGTCGTACCGTCCGTCCGACGACCGCGACCGGGTGGAGGAGACATGACAGCAGACGCGAGGACGAGGACGGTCCGGCTGCACGCCGAGGACGTCGAGGCGCTGGCGTGGGAGCACCTGCACGGGGTGCGCGACGCCGAGACCCGGGTGCTGTGGCGCGAGCGCGGCTCGCTGGCCGGCATCCTGCGGATGGACCCCGGCGCGCGGCTGGACGAGCACGTGCACACCGACGGCAACCACCACGTCTACGTGCTGTCCGGCCGCTGCGGAGTCGGCGACGACGTGCTGGGCGCCGGGTCGTACGTGCACGTGCCGGCGGGGGAGGCGCACGCGCTGCGCGCCGAGGGCCCGGAGCAGTGCGTCGTGCTCTACCTCTACGTGGTGGAGCCGTCCCGCTGAGGCGGGGGTCACAGCCGTACGCTCGACCGATGACGGAGCAGGTGCAGTCCATCGGCAGCGAGGTCCCCGGGGTCCCCCTGGAGGCGCCCGGCCCGACGCGGGACAAGCCGTGGGTCATGCGCACCTACGCGGGCCACTCGTCGCCCAAGGACAGCAACGCGCTCTACCGGCGCAACCTCGAGAAGGGCCAGACCGGCCTGTCGGTCGCCTTCGACCTGCCGACGCAGACCGGCTACGACCCCGACGACGAGCTGGCCCGCGGCGAGGTCGGCAAGGTCGGCGTGCCCGGTCACGCACCTGGGCGACATGCGCGCGCTGTTCGACGGCATCCCGCTCGTCGGAGATGAACACCTCGATGACCATCAACGCCACCGCCATGTGGCTGCTCGCGCTCTACCAGGCGGTCGCCGAGGAGCAGGGCGCCGACGCCGGCGCAGCTGCTCGGGGACGACGCAGAACGACATCATCAAGGAGTACCTGTCGCGCGGGACGTACGTCTTCCCGCCCGGGCCGTCGCTGCGGCTGATCACCGACATGGTGGCCTACACGGTCACCGAGATCCCGAAGTGGAACCCGATCAACATCTGCAGCTACCACCTGCAGGAGGCCGGCGCGACGCCGGTGCAGGAGATCTCGTACGCGCTGTGCACCGCCATCGCCGTCCTCGACGCGGTGAAGGCGGCCGGGCAGGTGCCGGAGGAGCGCTTCGGCGAGGTCTGCGCGCGCATCTCCTTCTTCGTCAACGCGGGCGTCCGCTTCGTGGAGGAGATGTGCAAGATGCGCGCCTTCACGCAGCTGTGGGACGAGCTGCTGCTCGAGCGCTACGGCGTGCAGGACCCCAAGCACCGCCGCTTCCGCTACGGCGTGCAGGTCAACTCGCTCGGCCTCACCGAGGCGCAGCCGGAGAACAACGTCCAGCGCATCGTGCTCGAGATGCTCGGCGTCACGCTGTCCAAGGACGCCCGCGCCCGCGCCGTGCAGCTGCCGGCGTGGAACGAGGCGCTCGGCCTGCCGCGGCCGTGGGACCAGCAGTGGTCGCTGCGCCTGCAGCAGGTGCTCGCCTTCGAGACCGACCTGCTCGAGCACGACGACCTGTTCGAGGGCTCGGTCGTCGTCGAGCGCAAGGTCGCCGCGCTCAAGGACCGAGGTGCGCGAGGAGGTCGACCGCGTGCAGGCGATGGGCGGCGCGGTCGCGGCCGTCGAGACCGGCTACATGAAGAGCGCGCTGGTCGCCTCGCACGCCGAGCGCCGCCGCCGCATCGAGGCCGGCGAGGACGTCGTCGTCGGCGTCAACAGGTTCACGACCACCGAGCCGAACCCGCTCACCGCCGACATCGACGGCGCGATCATGACCGTCGACCCGGAGGTCGAGCAGCAGGCGATCGACGCGGTGCAGCGCGTGGCGCGCCGAGCGCGACGCCGCCGCCGTCGACGAGGCGCTGCGCGGGCTGCGCGACGCCGCCAAGACCGACGCCAACCTCATGGCCGCGACCGTCGCCTGCGCCAAGGCGGGCGTCACCACGGGCGAGTGGGCCGGCGCGCTGCGCGAGGTCTTCGGCGAGTACCGCGCGCCCACCGGCGTCTCCGGCGCGGTGGCGTCACGGCGAGGCCGGCTCGGCGATCGCCGCGGTGCGCGACGGCCGTCAAGCAGACCGGCGAGGAGCTCGGCGTCGCGGCTGCGCTTCCTGGTCGGCAAGCCCGGCCTCGACGGCCACAGCAACGGCGCCGAGCAGATCGCCGTGCGCGCCCGCGACTGCGGCTTCGAGGTCGTCTACCAGGGCATCCGGCTCACGGCCGGCGCAGATCGTCGCGCGCCGCGGTCGAGGAGGACGTCCACGTCATCGGCCTGTCGATCCTGTCCGGCTCGCACATGGAGGCGGTGCCGGCGGTGCTCAAGGGGCTGCAGGAGGCCGGCATCGGCGACGTGCCGGTCGTCGTCGGCGGGATCATCCCCGACGGCGACGCGCGCCGGCTCAAGGAGCAGGGCGTCGCGCGCGGTCTTCACGCCCAAGGACTTCGAGCTGACCGACATCATGCGCTCGGTCGTCGACGTCGTGCGCGCCGCCAACGGCCTGCCCGAGCTCGAGGGGTCGAGCCGCACCGGTCGCTGACGGTCAGCGCGGGAGGTCGGACGTCCCGCCGGGCCCGCCCCGGCCCCGGCGCTTGCCGCGCGGGTCGCGGGCGTAGCCGCCGGCCTTCCCGAGCAGGTCCCCGGCGCGCTCGTTGCGCTGACCGACCCTCGGGGCGACGGCCTGCATCACCCGCCCGGCCAGCGGCAGGAGCACGGCGAACAGCACCCAGGTGCGGATCCTCGTCGACAAGAAGGCCCAGATCATGGGGCGGTCCTGCCCCGGGCCGGCGCGCGGTGAACCCGTGACGCCGATCAGGCCGGGAGCAGCACCGGGCGGCCGATGCGGACGTCGACGCCGGGGGACCACAGCACGTGCGGCGGGCCCTCGACCCGCAGCCCGGCGACCTCGACGAGGTCGTCGTGCAGGTCGAGCAGCTCGGCGCGGTGCAGCGGCCAGGGGCCGTGGTCGACCGGCGCCCAGGCCGTCCGGCCGCCGTGGAAGCGGGAGAACAGCCCCCAGCGCGCCGTGAGGAACAGCGACAGCTCGTCGGCGTCGTACCGCTGCGCCCATCCGCACCCGCACCAGCCCGCCCGCGCCGCGCGGCTCCGGCCACCGCCGCGAGGTCTCGTACGCCACGGTGTCGGCACCGTGCCGCACGGACATGCGCGCCCACTCGTACGGCAGGGCGTAGGACAGCCGCGCGGCGAGCACCGGCAGCAGCCGGGCCGCCTCGAGGGAGCGGAAGACGACGCCGCGCCGGCCGCGCTCGTCGACGGCGTAGAGCCGGACGTTGGTCTCGGGGAAGGCGGACAGCCAGGGCAGCGGCGGCGTGCCGAGGATGCGGATGCCCTCCATGACGAACGGCACCAGGCCGACCCAGGTGCGGCCCTCGATCACGTCGGGGGTCGTGCCGGCCGGCAGCAGCGGCGCGACGTCGGCCGGGTCGACCGGCCAGTGCAGCATCGTGAGGTCGCGCCACGACTGGCGGAAGACCGGTCGCGCGACGCGGTGCGGCGGGGTCTCGCTGAGCGGCTCCGGGATCACCTCCCGACGGTAGGCGGCGCCGCGCGCGCGGGCCAGCCGGTGCTGCAGTCGGGGCGCCGTCGTGCCGATCACTCCCAGGACGCCTGCCCCCCAGCCCCTGGAGCGCCCCGTGACCCTCGCCGCCGTGCCGCGCGACCCCGTCCTGCGCCGGGACGACGCGTCCGCGGTCGCCGCCCGGCTGGTGGCCGGCGTCGAGCAGGTCGTGCACGGCCGGCGCCGCGCAGGTCGAGCTGGTCGTCTGCGCGGTGCTCGCCGGCGGCCACGTGCTGGTCGAGGACGTCCCGGGCAGCGGCAAGACGACGCTCGCGCGGGCCGTCGCGGCCTGCCTCGGCGGCGACTTCCGCCGCATCCAGGGCACGGCCGACCTGCTGCC
Organism: uncultured Actinomycetota bacterium; assembly: GCA_963844295.1. Classification (GTDB taxonomy): domain Bacteria; phylum Actinomycetota; class Actinomycetes; order Mycobacteriales; family SCTD01; genus SCTD01. The sequence continues at coordinate 1,391,656 of CAWJNR010000002.1, forward strand.
CGCCGACATCACCGGCAGCGGCGTGTGGGAGCCCGACCGGCGCGCGTTCGCGTTCGTGCCCGGCCCCGTCTTCGGCCACGTCGTGCTGGTCGACGAGCTCAACCGCACCCCGCCGCGCACCCAGTCGGCCTTCCTCGAGGCGATGGACGAGGGCGCGGTCACCGTCGACGGCGTGCGGCACCCGCTGCCCGGCGCCGTTCGTCGTGCTCGCCACGCAGAACCCGCTCGAGCAGTACGGCACCTACCCGCTGCCCGAGGCGCAGCTGGACCGGTTCGCCGTCACGCTCTCGCTGGGCGCCAACGACCCGCGCCACCGAGCGACGCGTCGTGCGCGAGCAGCTCGAGCGCGCCGAGCGTCGAGGCGCTGCGGGCGGTCACGACGCCGGCTGAGCTGGTGGACGTGCGGGCAGAGGTGCGCCGCACCCACGTCGCGGACGCGGTGCTCGACCACGCGGTCCGGGTCGTCGAGGCCACCCGCGCGCACCCCGACGTCGTGCTCGGCGCGAGCACCCGCGCCGCCCTGACGCTGGTGCACTGCGCGCAGGCGCGGGCCCTGCTCGGCGGCCGCGGCCACGTCTCGCCCGACGACGTGAAGGCGCTCGCACCGGCCGTGCTCGGCCACCGCCTCGTCCTGCGCGACGGCAGCAGCGGCCTGGAGCGCGGCCAGCGCGTCGTGCACGAGCTGCTCGCCTCGGTGCCGGTCCCGCTCGCGACGTGAGGCCGACCCGGGGCTGCCTGCTCGCCCTGCTGGTCGCCGTCGTCCTGCACCGGCTCAGCGCCATCACCGGCGGCGGCTGGCTGACCCTCGGCGCCGGCGTCGCGCTCGCCCTGCCGGTCGCCGGCCTGCTGCTGCCTCCCCGGCTGCGCGACCTGGAGGTGCGCACCAGCGCCGTGCGCACGCGCGTCGGGAGCACGGTCGACGTGCGCCTGGTCGTGCGCAACACCGGCACCCGCGCCAGCGCCGCGGCGCGGCTCAGCTGTGCCGGCAACGGCCTCAGCCCCGTCGTGCTCGCCGTCCCCCCGCTAGCGCCGGGCGCCGCCGTCGAGGCGGTGCTCGCGAGGCAGGCGCTCGCGCGCGGCCGCTGGGCCGGCGCGGCGGTGGAGCTCGTCAGCACGGCGCCGTTCGGGATGGTCCGGGTCCGTCGCGCCGTCGAGGTCGCCGGGCCGTACGTCGTCGCTCCCGCGCCGGTGCCGGCACCTGCCGTGCGGGCCGGTGGTGCGGGCGACGGCAGCACCTCGAGCGCGGCGACCCGGGTCGGGCACGGAGGTGCTGGGGCTGCGGCAGTTCCGCGCCGGCGACAGCCGCTCGGCCGTGCACGCCCGCTCCACCGCCCGGCACGGGCGCCCCGTGGTCCTCGAGCGCGAGCGGGAGACCGGGCCGTCGCTCGTGCTGCTGTGCGCCGGGCCCGGGAGCGGCCCGGCGTGGGAGACGACGGTCGCCCGCTCGTGCGCGCTGGCCGAGGCCGCCGTGCGCGACGGCCGGCCGCCGCGGCTGCTGGCAGGCGGGACGCCCGCTCCGGCGCGGCCCACCGCTGCCGCCGTCCTGGACTGGCACGCCGGGCTCGACGCCTGCCAGCCGCTGGACCCGCGCACGCTCGCCGAGGCCGCGCGGGCGGCTGCGCGCGGCGGCACCGTCGTGCTGCTGGGGCCCACCGCCGACCGGGTCGCCGAGGTGCGTCGCGCGTGCACGGCCGCCGGGGCGCGGCTGACGGTGCTGGGGCCGGCGTGACCGGGCTGCGCCGCGCGGTCCTCGTCGCCGTGCTGGCCGGCGAGACCGCCGCAGCCGCAGCGGGTGTGCTCGCCCTGCCGCTGCTCGTCCTCGCGGCTCGGGGCCACGGTCGGAGGCGCGCTGCTGGCGGCTCGGGCTGCGCCCGGCCGTCAGGTCCTGCTGCGCCGCGTGGCCACCGGCGGGGTGCTGCTGCTCGCGCTGGCCGTCCTGCCGCAGGTGGGGACGGGTGGCGGGGAGGACGGCCTGCGCGGGCTGCTCGGCGGGTTGCTCGTGGGTGTCGTCGCGCTGCAGTCGCTGACCTGGCACAGCCGCCGCGACCTGCGCACGGGGGTGCTCGCCGCCTGCGGCCTGCTCGTGCTGGGCGCGTCGTACGCCCCCGACGTGCTGGTCGGGCTGCCGCTGCTGGTCGGGCTCTCGTCGGTGCTCGTGGCGCTGGTGCTCGCGACGCGCGACGGCGTGGCGGACGGCGCCGACGCGGTGCTGCGGGCCCCGGCCCCGCGCGCTGCCGTGCTCGTGCCGACGGCGCTGGCCGCGGTGCTGGGCCTGGTGGCGTTCCTGCTGGTCCCGGTGCCCGAGGACGCGGGGCTGCAGAGCCGGCTCTCCCGGGCAGCCGGGGACCTCGCGGGCAGCGGCCGCGGCGCACCCGGCGCCTACACCGGCGACCGGGTGGACCTGCGGGTGCGGGGCGAGCTGAGCGAGGAGCCGCTGATCGAGGTGCCGGCCGACTCGCCGGTGCTGTGGCGCAGCGGTGCCTACGTCGACTGGGACGGCGCGAGCTGGAGCCGGCCGGAGGCGGTGCGCGAGCTGGCCGGTCCGCCGTTCGTGGTGGCGACCTCGGCCGCGCCCAGCCGGACCGACGAGGTCCGGGTGCGCCGGCGCGCGCAGGGCCCGGTCTGGGCGCCGGGCCCGGTGCTCGACGTGGAGCTGCTCGGACGGTCCGCCGCGGTCGACGAGCTCGGGGCCGTGCGCGGGCCGACCTGGCCCGGCTACGCGGTGCGCAGCGCGGTGGTCGAGCCGACGCTCGAGCAGCTGCGCGAGGCCGAGGGGGACGACATCACGGACCCGCGCTGGACGCGGCTCCCGGCGACCGTCCCGCAGCGGGTGCGGGCGCTGGGCCGACAGCTGGCGGGCGGGGCCGCCAGCCGCATCGACGCCGTCCTCGCCGTCGAGCAGTGGCTGGCGGCCAACGCGACCTACCGGCTCGACTCACCGGTGCCGGGACCCGGGGAGGACGCGGTCGACCGCTTCCTGTTCGTCGACCGGGTCGGCTTCTGCGAGCAGTTCGCCGCCGCCGAGGTGCTGCTGCTGCGCGCCGCCGGCATCCCGGCCCGCTTCGTGACCGGGCTGGCGTACGGCGTCGAGGACGACGGCACGCGGACCTACCGGCAGAAGGACCTGCACGCGTGGGTCGAGGTCTGGCACCCCGGCGCCGGCTGGGTGAGCTCGAACCCGACCCCGCCCGCGACGCAGCTCGCCGGGGCCTCGCTCCGGGTCCGGCTGGCGGCCGAGCTGACCGTCGCGCTGCGCCGGCTCGACGCGGTGCCGGGGGGTCGACCGGCGCTGGCTGCCGGGCTGCTGGCGACGACCGCTGCGGTGGCCGGGAGCCTGCTGGTCCGCCGTCGTCGGACGCCCCAGGACCGGGCGCTCTCGAGCGCCGCCGGACCCACGGGAGGCCCTGCGCTGCAGGCGTTCCTGCGGTGGGACGACGGCCTCGGCGCGCACCGCCGGCGACCAGCGGAGTCGCTGACCGAGCTCCGCGCGCGGCTCGACCTGCCGCCCGACCTGCGTACGGCGGTCGAGGTCGTCGAGCTCGAGTGCTACGCCGCCGACCCGCCGGCAGGCGTCGGCGACGCGGTCGACGCGCTGTCCCGGTAGCCGCCTAGGCTCCCGGTCCGTGCGCCTCGTCATCGCGACCTGCTCGGTGGACTACGTCGGCCGGCTGACCGCCCACCTGCCGATGGCGACCCGGCTGCTGCTCGTCAAGGCCGACGGGTCGGTGTCGATCCACGCCGACGACCGCGCCTACAAGCCGCTGATGTGGATGAGCCCGCCCTGCACGACCCTCGACGTCGACGGCGTCTGGACGGTGACGAACAAGGCGGGCGAGCAGCTCGTCATCACCGTCGAGGAGGTGCTGTCCGACGTCGCCCACGAGCTCGGCTCCGACCCCGGGCTGGTCAAGGACGGCGTCGAGAAGCACCTGCAGGAGCTGCTGGCCGACCGGTGCGAGGTCCTCGGCGCCGGCTGGACGCTGGTGCAGCGGGAGTACTTCACCGACATCGGCCCGGTCGACCTGCTCGTGCGCGACGACACCGGCGCGCACGTCCTGGTCGAGGTGAAGCGGCACGCGGAGATCGACGGCGTCGAGCAGCTGACCCGCTACCTGCAGCGGGTCTCGACCGTGCTGGGCGAGGTCAAGGGCGTGCTCGCCGCGCAGAGCTTCAAGCCGCAGGCGAAGGTGCTCGCGGCCGACCGCGGCATCGTCTGCGTGCAGCTGGACTACGACGCGCTGCGCGGCATGGACCCGAGCACGCCGACGCTGTTCTAGGAGCGCTCCACCGGCAGCACCTCGTCGAGGTCGAGCAGCCGCAGCACCTTGCGGACCATCCGGGACGGCGAGCGCAGCACCAGAGCGCTGCCCCGGTCGCTCAGCGCGCGCTGCGCCGCCAGCAGGACCGAGATGCCGGAGGCGTCGACGAAGTCCAGACCGGCGAGGTCGAGCACGACGCGCGCCGGCGGGTCGCCCTGGGCGAGCGTCGCGAGGCGCGTCCGCAGGCCGCCGGCGGTGGCGAGGTCGAGCTCCCCGGCCACGACGACGACCGTCGCACCGCCGCGCTCGCGGGCGACGCGGACGCGCAGCGGCGCGCTCGTGCCGGACATCGGACAGCCCCTCCCGGTCCGCTCCCGGTGGCGCGTCGGGCGACGCGGGGGGAGGGCCGTGATCCGGGCTGTCTGCTCAACCGCTGACCCATGGTGCCGCACGCCGGCGCCGTCCTGCGGCACGACCCCCCGGCGCGCCACGGCGTGGCGGGCTGGGAGGATCTGCACCGACCGCCGCGCCCCCGCTCACGGCAGAGCAGCGCAGCTCGCACAGGAGGACTCGTGGCTCGCGCGTTCAGCAAGGTCGGCGTCGTCGGCCTGGGCACGATGGGTGCCGGCATCGCCGAGGTGCTCGCGCGGTCGCGGCCTCGACCGTCGTCGGCGTCGAGCACGACCAGGCCGGCCTGGAGCGCGCGCACGCGCACCTCGAGCACCTCGACCGAGCCGCGCGGTCAAGCGCGGCAAGCTCACCGAGGAGGAGGCCGCCGAGCTCCTCGGCCGCATCTCCACCGGCACCGACCTGTCGGCGCTGGCCGACTGCGAGCTCGTCATCGAGGCGATCCCGGAGCGGATGGAGCTCAAGCGCGAGCTGTTCGCCCAGCTCGACGCGACTGCTCGCCGAGGACGCCGTCCTCGCCACCAACACCTCGGCGCTGTCGGTCACCGAGCTGGCCACCGAGCACCGTCGCGCCCGAGCCGGGTCGTCGGCCTGCACTGGTTCAACCCGGCGCCGGTCATGGGCCTGGTCGAGGTCGTGCGCACCGTCGTCACCGACCCGTCGGTGCGTCGAGGACGTGCAGGCGCTGGTCGAGCGGGTCGGCAAGACCGGCGCCACCGCCGGCGACCGGGCCGGCTTCATCGCCAACGCCCTGCTGTTCGGCTACCTCAACAACGCCCTGCGGATGTACGAGAGCAAGTACGCCTCCCGCGAGGACATCGACGCGGCGATGCGCTTCGGCACCGGCCACCCGATGGGCCCGCTGGCGCTGCTCGACCTCATCGGCCTGGACAGCGCGTACGAGATCCTCGAGACGATGTACGCGCAGTCGCGCGACCACCGGCACGCGCCGGCGCCGCTGCTCAAGCAGTACGTCACCGCCGGCCTGCTCGGCCGCAAGTCCGGCCGCGGCATCTACACCTACGCCGCGCCCGACTCGCCCGAGGTCGTCGCCGACGACAGCACCCCGAGCCCGGTCGACCGCGACGCCCGCGCGCCGGTGCAGCGGATCGGCGTCATCGGCACCGGCACGATGGCCAGCGGCATCGTCGAGGTCTGCGCCAAGAGCGGCTACGACGTCGTCTTCCGCGCCCGCGGCGAGGACAAGGTCGCCGCCGTGCAGAAGAAGATCGAGGGCTCGCTCGACAAGGCCCTGCAGCGCGGCAAGCTCACCGAGGACGACCGCGCGCGAGACGCTCGCCCGCATCACCGGCACGACCGTCGCTGGACGACCTGGCCGACTGCGACCTGGTCATCGAGGCCGTCGTCGAGGACCTGGCCATCAAGAAGGCGCTGTTCTCCGCGCTCGACGAGGTCGTCAAGCCCGGCGCGATCCTCGCGACCACGACCTCGTCGCTGCCGGTCATCGAGTGCGCGCAGGCGACCAGCCGGCCGCAGGACGTCGTCGGCATGCACTGGTTCAACCCGGCCACCGTCATGAAGCTCGTCGAGGTCGTGCCGACCGTGACCACCGCCGACGACGTCGTCGCGACCGTGCTCGAGGTGTGCGCCAAGACCGAGCAAGCACGCCGTGCTCTGCGGCGACCGCGCCGGCTTCATCGTCAACGCGCTGCTCTTCCCGTACCTCAACGACGCCGTCAAGATGCTCGAGGCGCACTACGCGACCATCGACGACATCGACTTCGCGATGACCAAGGGCTGCGGCCACCCGATGGGGCCGTTCGCGCTCATGGACGTCGTCGGCCTCGACGTCACGCTGGCGATCCAGCGGACGCTGTTCGACGAGTTCCGCGAGCCGGGCGACGTCCCGGCGCCGATGCTCGAGCACCTGGTGCGCGCCGGCTACCTCGGCCGCAAGACCGGTCGCGGCTTCCGCGACTACGCGCGGAACTAGCGGGTGGGCCCAGGTCGTGGTAGGGGTCGCGGCGCGCGGCGATGCGGGCCGCGGCCCTCGACGCCCTCAAGCAGGACGACCGAGGACGCGAGCAGCCGGCCGCCCGCCGGTGAGCGGGTCGAGGACGGCCACGTCGTGCGGTCGGTGGCCGGCACCGTCCAGCGCCCGGCCGTACCGCTGCCCGGGCTGCGACCAGGAGCTGCGCGCCGGCACGCCGCACGTCGTCGCCTGGCCGGAGGGCCGCCCCGACGACCGGCGGCACTGGCACACCGCCTGCTGGCAGGCCCGCGGCCGCCGCGGCGTCAAGGTGCACCGCAGCAAGAACGCCCCCCGCTACGGCTGACCGCCGTACCGGCGGTCAGTAGTGTCGACTGCCGTGCCCGACATCCGCCAGAACACCGTGCTGCCCGCCGAGCGGCGCGACGTCGTGCTGCACACCGCCGACGGCCTCGAGCTGGTCGGCGAGCTCGCGCTCCCGCTGGACCGGCCGCCGGTCGCGACGCTGGTCTGCCTGCACCCGCTGCCGACGCAGGGCGGCTTCATGGACAGCCACCTGCTCAAGAAGGCGAGCTACCGGCTGCCGGCCCTGGCCGACCTCGCCGTGCTGCGCTTCAACACCCGCGGCACGACCTCGCCGCGCGGCACCAGCCAGGGCGCGTTCGACAACGGCGACGGCGAGAAGTACGACGTCGCAGCCGCTCTCGACCTGTGCGAGGCCGAGGACCTGCCCGAGCATCTGGCTGGTCGGCTGGTCGTTCGGCACCGACCTGGCGCTGAAGTACGGCTGCGACCCGTGCGTGGTCGGCGCGGTGCTGATCAGCCCGCCGCTGCGCTTCTCCGAGCCGAGCGACCTGCAGACGTGGGCCGAGTCCGGCAAGCCGCTCACGGCGCTCGTGCCCGAGCTCGACGACTTCCTGCGGCCGGAGCCGGCGCGCGAGCGCTTCGCGGCCGTGCCGCAGTGCGAGGTGGTCGCCGTCGAGGGCGCCAAGCACCTGTTCGTCGGCTACACCGAGCGGGTCCTCGACGAGGTCGTCGCCCGCACCAACCCCAGCGCGTCCCCGCTGCCCACGACGTACGAGGAGCCCTCCGCATGAGCGACCTGACCGGCAAGACCGCCCTCGTCACCGGCGCCTCCCGCGCTGTCGACGGCGGACGGACGGCGGCCTGAGGTGGCCGTCGTCCCGCTGTCGGTGCGCGAGGCCGGTTCCGGCCTGCCGCTCGTCCTCCTGCACGCCTTCCCGCTGTCGTCGGCGATGTGGCTGGAGCAGCGCGAGCTGCTCGCGCCGCACTGCCGCGTGATCACCCCCGACCAGCGCGGCTTCGGCGGCTCGCCCCTCGGCGACGACGCGCCCGTCGCTCGAGGAGTGCGCCGACGACGTGGTCGCCCTGCTCGACCGGCTCGAGCTGGAGCGGGTGGTGCTCGGCGGGCTCTCGATGGGCGGCTACGTCGCGATGGAGCTGCTGCGCCGCGCCCCCGAGCGGGTGGCGGCGCTGCTGCTGGCCGACACCAAGATGTCGGCCGACACCCCGGAGGCGCGGGCCGGCCGGCTCAGGACGGCCGAGTCCGTCGAGCAGCGACGGCACCGGGCCGCTGGCCGAGACGATGCTGCCCGCGCTGCTCGGACGCCACGACGCTGGAGCGCCGCGTCGCCGTCGCCGGCCGCGTGCGCGGGCTGGCCGCCGCAGCGCCGGCCGCGGCCGTGGCTGGGCGTCACGGGCGATGGCCGAGCGGCCGGACTGCGCCGAGGTGCTGCGCGCGACCGCCGTCCCGGCGCTCGTCGTGGTCGGCGACGAGGACTCCCTGTCGCCGGTCGCGCAGGCGCAGGAGATGGCCGACGCGCTGCCGCAGGGCCGGCTGGTCGTGCTGCCCGGCGCCGGGCACCTCACCGCCGTCGAGGACCCCGAGGCGTTCGCCGCCGCGGTCGTGCCGTTCCTGCAGGGCCTCTAGGACTGGTCCTGCCGCGGGGCGACGACCTCGTTGAGGACCAGCTGCACGGCCGCCGCGATCGGGATGGCGAGCAGCGCGCCCAGCACGCCGAGCAGCGAGCCGCCGATGAGCACCGCGACGACGGTGGCGGCGGGGGAGACGTCGACCGAGCGCTGCATGATCCGCGGGTAGAGCAGGTAGTTCTCGACCTGCTGGTAGACGAGGAAGCACACCGCGACCACGATCGCCGCCTTGAGCGAGGTGAACAGCGCGACGGCCGTGATGACGAACGCGCCGATGGTCGCGCCGATGAGCGGGATCAGGCCGGTGAGGAAGACGACCATCGACAGCGCGATGGCGTAGTCGACCTGCAGCACCTGCAGCAGCAGGTAGGTGAAGCTGGCCGACAGGGCGGCGATGGTGACCGCGCCGGCCACGTAACCGCCGACGCGGGTGAGGATCTCGTCGGTGAGCAGCCCGACCCGGGCTCGCCGGGTGCGCGGCACCAGCCGGTAGGCGTTGGCCTTGATCGAGGGCAGGTTGGCCAGGAAGTACAGCGTCACGATGAGCACCGTGAGCGTGCTGAAGAAGGCGCCCACCACGAAGCGACCGAGGCCCAGGACCCCGCCGGCGGCGGTCACGCCGATCCGCTCCGGGTCCTGCAGCGCCTCGCCCGCCCGGTCGAGGAGCCCGAAGCGCTCGTCGAGCGAGGCGATCCGCTCGTTCTCCTGCAGCTGCTCGACGAAGTCCGGCGCGCGTTCGGCGAGCTCCTGCACCTGCTCGACGATCGGCGGCACCACGGCGAAGCCGAAGCCGACGAAGAAGGTCAGGACCGCCGCGAGCACCAGCCCGACCGCGAAGCCGCGCCGCATGCTCCGGCGCTCCAGCGCCTCGACCGCCGGGTTGAGGCCGATGGCGAGGAAGGCGGCGGTGAGCAGCAGCACGAGCATCGAGCGCACCGCGATGAGCGACATGACCAGGCCGTACGCCACGGCGACGCCGAGCGAGGCGGTGAAGGCGAGCCGGAACGGCGAGCGTCGGGACAGCGGCCTACCCGGTACGCCGTAGGGGTTCTCGTCGTCGGCGCGCGCCTCGAGCTTGCGGATCGCCGTGTCGAGCAGCGGGTCGTCGGGGGGCGCGGCCAGGGTGGCGGCGTCGACGGCGGCCTGCCCGGCACTGCGCGCCCCGTCCTCGGCCTGCTCCGCACCGGCAGCGGCGCGCACGGCGCCGGCCTCCGCGCGCTCGGCGGAGGCGGCACGTTCGGCGACGACCTGCTCGACCTCGCCGACCTGCTCGTCCACGGCCTGCTCGACGGCGGCCTCGAGCTCGTCCGGCGGTCCGTCGCCCGGGTCCGGCCGGTCAGCCACTGGGCTCGTCGGACACGGGGGTGTCAGTCACGGGGTGGGACGCGGGTGGAGCCGCCTCCCGCCTGCACCGGGGTCCCGCCCAGCGGCGCGACCGCGGCCGAGACGGCGTCGCGCAGGTTCTGCAGCTGCCCGGCGATGGCGTCGCGCTGGGCCGACAGCGCGTCGACCTGGCGGCGCGCCTCGGCCGTCATCGCGGCGGCCTCCTGGCGGGCCTGCTCGTGCAGCACCTGGACGTCCTGGCGCGCCTGGTCGACGACCTTGGCGGCCTCGGCCCGGGCGTCGCCGCGCACGGTGCGGGCCTCCTGGTCGGCGGCCTTGCGGAGCTCGTCGGCCTCGGCCTGCGCACGGGCCCGCAGCGCCTCGGCGTCCTTCTGCGCCTGCAGCGTCGAGCTCTCGGCGGTCTCGGCGGCGCGGGCGACCTCCTGCTCGCGCTTGCGCAGCGCGGCGTCGCGCTCGCTGCTCTCGCGCGCGGCCTGCTGCTTGGCCACGCCGACGACGCGCTCGGCCTCGCCGACGGCCTGCTCGCGGATGGCCGCGGCCTCCTGCTCGGCCAGCTCGAGCATCTTCGCCAGCCGCGCGGTGAGCAGCGACGCCGGCTCGGGCTGGCCGGCGGCCCGGCGCTCGGTGTCGGCGAGCTCCTGCTGGACCTGGGCGACCTGCTTCTCCAGCGCGCTGATCCGCTCGCCGTCCTGCGGCGTGCCGCTCGTCGGCCTCGGTGAGCGCCACCTCGACGCGGTCGAGGTAGTCGTCGACCTGGCGACGGTCGTAGCCGCGCAGCACGACGTCGAACCCGCTCGTCTCGGCGGTCTCCTGCAGCGGCACCAGGTCGTCCGGGAAGTCAGCGGTCGTCATGGTTGGTGGTCTACCACCCACGACGGCCGACGTCCCGTACCGCCACACCCCATCACCGAGCGTGCCTCAGACGTCGCGGAAGCGGTTGATCGCCTCGAGGTGCTTGGCGCGGAACTCCTGCGCGGACGGCTCGACGCCGAGCCCCTCCTCGGGCGCCAGGCACAGCACGCCGACCTTGCCCTGGTGCAGGTTCTTGTGGACGTCGTAGGCGGCCTGGCCGGTGTCGCCGAGCGCGTACGTCTTGGACAGCGTCGGGTGGATGAGGCCCTTGGCGATGAGCCGGTTGGCCTCCCAGCTCTCCCGGTAGTTGGCGAAGTGCGAGGCGACGATGCGCTTGAGGTTCATCCAGAGGTAGCGGTTGTCGTACTGGTGCAGGTAGCCGCTGGTCGACGCGCAGGTGGTGATCGTGCCGCCCTTGCTGGTGACGTAGACCGAGGCGCCGAAGGTCTCCCGGCCGGGGTGCTCGAAGACGATGTCGATGTCGTCGCCGCCGGTGAGCTCGCGGATCCGCTTGCCGAAGCGCTGCCACTCCTTGGGGTCCTGGTTGTGCTCGTCCTTCCAGAACTTGTAGCCCTCGGCGCTGCGGTCGATGACCAGCTCCGCGCCCATGCGCCGGACGATCTCGGCCTTCTCCGGGGAGCTGACGACGCAGACCGGGATCGCGCCGCCGTTGAGCGCGTACTGCGTGGCGTAGGAGCCGAGGCCGCCGCTGGCGCCCCAGATGAGCACGGTGTCGCCCTGCTTCATCGCGCCGCCGTTCTTGCTGACCAGCTGGCGGTACGCGGTGGAGTTGACCAGCCCGGGGGCGGCCGCCTCCTCCCAGGTGAGGTGCGCGGGCTTGGGCATCAGCTGGTTGGACTTGACCAGCGCGAGCTCGGCCAGGCCGCCGAAGTTGGTCTCGAAGCCCCAGATGCGCTGCTGCGGGTCCATCATCGTGTCGTCGTGGCCCTGGGGGTCCTCGAGCTCGACGGACAGGCAGTGCGCGACGACCTTGTCGCCGGCCTTCCACTTGGTCACGCCCGCGCCGACGGCCAGCACGACGCCGGACAGGTCGGAGCCGACCACGTGGTAGGGCAGGTCGTGCCGCTTGGTGAGCTCGGACAGCCGGCCGTACCGCTCGAGGAAGCCGAAGGTGGAGACCGGCTCGAAGATCGAGGTCCAGACGGTGTTGAAGTTCACCGAGCTGGCCATCACCGCGACGATCGCCTCGCCGGGGCCGAGCTCGGGGGTGGGCACCTCGTCGACGTGCAGGCTCTGGCGCGGGTCCTTGTCCGCGGTGGCCATCCCCTCGAACATGTCCTGCTCGTCCTTGCGGACGACCACGCCGCGGTAGCTCTCGGGGACGGACAGGCCCTGCAGGGCAGAGGCGTCGCCGCTCTGGACGGCCTCGAGGATCTGCTTCACGCGGGTGCTCCTGGGGTCTCGGTGGTCGTCGCGGAGGCTACCGACGAGTAGCCGGCGCCGTGCGGCCGGGTGCGGGCCGTACGGTCAGGTGTGACGCGGGCCACAGGGCGGTAGGGCACGGGTCTGCGACCTGCCGAGGGAGACCCATGACCAGCACCGACTCGTCCGCGCCCGGCGCGCCGCCGCCCACCGACGAGGAGCGGGCCCGGGCCCGCGTCCCCCGCGACCCCGCGGCGGACTACACCGAGGACCTGGCCGCCCGCCGGCGCGACTTCCTCGTCGAGCGCACCGGCGCGGACCTCACCCACACCGCGAGCTACTCGCTCGACCCGGGCCTGCTGCCCGGCAACATCGAGAACTTCACCGGCGTCGCGCAGGTGCCGATCGGCGTCGCCGGGCCCCTGCGGGTCGTCGGCGAGCACGCGCGCGGTGACTTCTACGTCCCGCTGGCCACCACCGAGGGGACGCTGGTCGCGAGCTACAACCGCGGCATGCGCCTGCTGATGGAGTGCGGCGGCGTGCGCACCACCGTCGTCGAGGACTCCATGCAGCGGGCGCCGGTCTTCCTGTTCGAGGACGCGCTCCAAGCACGGGAGTTCGGGGTGTGGGTCGAGGAGAACACCGACGGCATCCGCGCGGCGGCGGAGGCGACGACGAGCTCGGGCCGGCTGACCTACATCGGCCAGTACCAGATCGGCTGCCTGCGCTTCCTGCGCGTGAACTACACGACCGGAGACGCCGCGGGCCAGAACATGACCGGCAAGGCGACCCTGGCCGCCTGCGAGTGGATCCGCGAGAACCACCCGGACCGTCCGCGCTACGTCCTGTCGGGGGCCATCGACACCGACAAGAAGCACTCGCACATCAACATGCTGCTCACCCGCGGCAAGCGCGTCGTGGCCGAGGCCGTGATCCCCGACGCCGTGCTCCAGCGCGTCATGGGCGTCTCGACCCAGCAGCTGTTCGAGTACCGGCAGATCGGCATGGTCGGCGCGCTGCTCTCCGGTGCGGCCTACAACGGCGCGCACGCCGCGAACGCCCTGACCGCTCTGTTCATCGCCACCGGTCAGGACGTCGCCAACATCAGCGAGTCGCACTCCGGCGTCACCTACGCCCAGCGCCGGGAGAACGGCGACTACTACTGGTCCACGACGCTGACCTCGCTCATCGTCGCGACCTACGGCGGCGGTACGGGGCTGCCGACGCAGCGGGAGTCGCTGGAGCTGCTCGGCTGCTACGGAGCGGGCAAGGTCAAGAAGCTCGCCGAGATCTGCGCGGCGACCGTCCTCGCGGGCGACATCTCGCTGACCTCGGCGATCCTCGCGGGCGACTGGGTGACCAGCCACGACGCGCTGGGGCGCAACCGCCCCTGAGGACGGAGCTAGTGGCCCATCCCGTCCGGGCCGGGCTCGACCAGCTCGACCAGGACGCCGCCGGAGCTCTTGGGGTGGACGAAGTTGACGCGGCTGCCGGCCGTGCCCTTCTTCGGCTCGTCGTAGAGCAGCCGCATGCCCTGGCTGCGCAGGTGCGCGCTGACCTCGTCGATCGAGTCGACCCGGTAGGCCATCTGCTGGATGCCGGGCCCGTTCTTGTCGAGGAACCGGCCGATGGTCGAGTCCGGTGACAGCGGCGCCAGCAGCTGCAGGTAGGAGCCGGAGTCGCCGACCTCGAGCATCGCCTCCCGCACGCCCTGCTCCTCGTTGACCTCGGTGTGCACGCAGCGCATGCCGAACGCGCTCTCGTACATCGCGATGGCGGCGTCGAGGTCGGCGACGGCGATCCCGACGTGGTCGATGCCGAGGATCCGGGCGGGCGGCAGGTTCACGGGGCGAGACTCCTTCGGGGCGGCAGGCGTTGCTCTGTATCGTCGCAGCACCACCCCGAAGCGCTCCTTGGAGGCACCCCGTGACCACGACCGTCATCGTCTCAGGCGCACGCACACCCATCGGCAAGCTGTCGGGGGCCTTCAAGGACTTCACCGCGATGGACCTCGGAGGCATCGCGATCAAGGCCGCGATGGAGCGGTCGGGGATCACCGGCGACCAGGTCGACTACGTGATCATGGGTCACGTCCTGCAGGCCGGGCAGGGCCAGATCACCGCCCGCCAGGCCGCGGTCAAGGCCGGGATCCCGATGGACGTCCCGTCGCTCACCATCAACAAGGTCTGCCTGTCCGGGCTCGACGCCATCGCGCTGGCCGACCAGCTCATCCGCGCCGGGGAGTACGAGGTCGTCGTCGCCGGCGGCATGGAGTCGATGACGAACGCGCCGTACCTCCTGCCGAAGGCGCGGTCGGGCTACCGCTACGGCAACGCCGAGATCCTCGACGCCACCTTCCACGACGGGCTGTTCGACGCGTTCGACCACAAGCCGATGGGCGAGACGACCGAGGGCGTCCAGCACCGCTACGACATGACGCGCGAGGAGCAGGACGAGTTCGCCGCGCGCAGCCACGAGCTGGCCGCCGCCGCCATCAAGGACGGCCGCTTCACCGAGGAGATCGTCCCGGTGGAGATCCCGCAGCGGAAGGGCGACCCCGTCGTCGTCAGCGAGGACGAGGGCGTGCGCCCCGGCACGACGGCGGAGACGCTGGCCAAGCTCAAGGCCGCCTTCGTCAAGGACGGCACCCTGACCGCCGGCAACGCCTCCCAGATCTCCGACGGCGCCGCCGCTGTCGTCGTGATGAGCAAGGAGAAGGCCGAGTCGCTGGGCCTGACGTGGCTCGCCGAGATCGGCGCGCACGGCGTGGTCGCCGGCCCGGACAACTCCCTGCAGGAGCAGCCGGCGCAGGCGATCAGGAAGGCCTGCGCCAAGCAGGGCGTCGCCGTCGAGGACATCGACCTGTTCGAGCTGAACGAGGCCTTCGCGGCCGTGGGCATCGCCTCGACCAAGGCGCTCGGCGTCGACCCGGCGAAGGTCAACCCGAACGGCGGTGCGATCGCGCTCGGGCACCCCATCGGCGCCAGCGGCGCGCGGATCGCGCTGCACCTGGCCTTCGAGCTGCGCCGCCGCGGTGGCGGCCTCGGCGCGGCCGCGCTGTGCGGCGGCGGCGGTCAGGGCGACGCCCTGCTGCTCCGCGTCCCGTCCGCGTAGTGACGACGGCGCGCTCGCGCCGCTCGCTGGACGTCCCCTCCCTCGTCGCCTCGGCGCGGGAGGGGCAGCCGCGTGCGGTGGCGCGGCTCATCAGCCTCGTCGAGGACGCCAGCCCCGCCCTGCGCGAGGTCATGGAGCTGCTCGCCCCGCACGCCGGGCACGCCCGGGTCATCGGGCTGACCGGCTCGCCCGGCGTCGGCAAGTCCACGTCCACCAGCGCGCTGGTCGCGGCCTACCGCCGGCGGGGGATGCGGGTCGGGGTCCTGGCCGTCGACCCGAGCTCGCCGTTCTCGGGCGGGGCGCTGCTCGGCGACCGGGTCCGGATGCAGGAGCACGCGACCGACGAGGGCGTCTTCATCCGGTCGATGGCCTCGCGGGGGCACCTCGGCGGGCTGTCGTGGGCGACCCCGCAGGCGCTGCGCGTGCTGTCGGCGGCGGGCTGCGACGTGGTGCTCGTCGAGACCGTCGGCGTCGGCCAGGCCGAGGTCGAGGTGGCCTCGCTCGCCGACACGACGCTGGTCCTGCTCGCCCCGGGCATGGGCGACGGCATCCAGGCGGCCAAGGCCGGGATCCTCGAGGTGGCCGACGTCTTCGTCGTCAACAAGGCCGACCGCGACGGCGCCGACCAGGTCGTGCGCGACCTGCGCTACATGCAGTCGCTCGGCACCCAGTCGCCCAGCCAGGCCAAGGTCGAGGGCAAGTGGGTCGCCCCCATCGTCAAGACGATCGCGGCCAGGGGCGAGGGGGCGGACGAGGTGGTCGACCGCATCGAGCAGCACGGCGCGTGGATGGCCGAGCACGGCGTGCTCGAGCAGCGCCGCCGCCGCCGGGCGTCGGACGAGGTCGAGGCGATCGCGCTGACGACCCTGCGCGAGCGGATGGGCGACGTCCGCGGCGGCGGCGCCCTCGAGCGCCTCGCCGGGCGGGTCGTCGCCGGGGAGCTCGACCCCTACACGGCGGCCGACCAGCTCGTGCGAGGCCCTGGCATGACGGCGGCCCTGGCGTGATGCGCACCCTGCGCGTCGTCGCGCTGCTGGAGTCGCTGTCCTTCGCGCGTGCTGCTGGTCGGCTCCGTGCTCAAGCGCACCACCGGACCGGACCTCGTCCCGGTGCTGGGGCCGATCCACGGGGCGCTGTTCGTGGGGCTCGTCGTGCTCGTGCTGGCGAACCTCGAGCGGCTGCAGTGGGCCTGGTGGTTCACGCTCGTCATGCTCACGGTCGGGTCGCCGGGGGCCCACTTCGCGGTGCGTGCGACCCGCACCTGAGCGTGCGGTTGCGCTCAGCAGGTTCTCGCGTACGGTTCCGCCTGTGACGCAGGTCTCGGACCTGGGTCACACCCCAGAACGACGCGACTGCCGGCTCCGGTCCGGAGGCGTGCGGGACCGCTGACCCTGTCCCACGACAGCCCTCAGCGACTCCTCGCCTCCTCTCCGCCGCTCGCCAGCCGCTGGCCCAGCACGCTCGGCGAGCCTGAGAGAGGCGACAGATGCGCGTACGCATGAAGGTCGACGGAGTCCAGTACGAGGACGAGGTCGAACCCCGCAAGCTGCTCACCCACCACCTGCGCGAGGGGCTCGGCCGCGTCGGCACGCCCATCGGCTGCGACACCTCGAACTGCGGCTCCTGCACCGTCCTCATCGACGGCGACAGCGTGAAGAGCTGCTCGGTGCTGGCCGTGCAGGCCGACGGCGCCGACATCACCACCATCCAGGGGCTGGCTGCCGGCACCGAGGGCTCGGGTGCCGAGTGGCACCCCGTGCAGAAGGCCTTCCAGGAGCACCACGGCCTCCAGTGCGGCTACTGCACGCCGGGCATGATCATGGCGACGGTCGACCTGCTCAAGCGCAACCCGAACCCCACCGAGGACGAGGTCCGGCACGGCATCGAGGGCAACCTCTGCCGCTGCACCGGCTACCAGAACATCGTCAAGGCCGTCCTGTCCGCCGCCTCCGAGCTGCGCGGCGACGGACCCATCCCCGGCTCGTTCCAGGACGCCCCCGTCGAGAAGCAGGAGGTGCCCGCATGACCGAGCAGCTGGACGCGGGCCTGGTGGCCCAGGAGATCGCCGAGCACCCGGACGCCCTCTCGCAGCCGTACGCCGGCGGCGAGCTCGGCCGCGGCCGCCGCCGCAAGGAGGACGCCAAGCTCGTCACCGGCCAGACCAACTGGACCGACAACATCACCCTGCCCGGGCTGCTGCACATGGCCGTCCTGCGCAGCCCGATGGCCCACGCGACGATCCTCTCGGTCGACGTGTCCGCCGCGCTCGAGATGCCCGGCGTGATCGCCGCCTACAGCGGCGCCGACCTCGCCGACGTCATGGGCGCCTCCATGCCGTGCGCCTGGCCGGTCACCCCCGACATGGTCTCGCCGGTGCACACCCCGCTGGCCACCGACGCGGTCCGCTACGTCGGCGACGGCGTGGCCGTCGTCATCGCGCGCGACCGCTACGCCGCGGCCGACGCGCTCGAGGCGATCGCCGTGGAGTACGACCAGCTGCCCGCGGTCGTCGACATGGAGGAGGCGCTGGCCGACGGCGCGCCGCTCGTGCACGAGAGCGCCGGCACCAACAAGTGCTTCCTGTTCGACTTCCCGGGCGCCGGCGCCGACTACGCCGAGACGGTGAAGGAGGCCGGCGACGACGTCGTCGTCGTCAAGCGCCGCTTCATCCAGCAGCGCCTGCTGCCGACGCCGATGGAGCCCCGCGCCGTCGTCGTCGCGCCGATCGCTGCCGCCGACGAGTTCACCGTCTACTCCGCCACGCAGATCCCGCACATCCTGCGGGTCATGCTGGCCCTCACGACCGGCATCCCGGAGCACAAGCTGCGCGTCGTCGCGCCCGACGTCGGCGGCGGCTTCGGCGCGAAGCTCAACGTCTACGCCGAGGAGATCCTCGCGCTGGTCGTCGCCCGCAAGCTCGGCCGGCCGATCAAGTGGACCGAGTCGCGCAGCGAGAACTACCAGGCCACCACGCACGGCCGCGACCAGATCCAGGACATCGAGATCGCCGCCAGCAAGGACGGCACGATCCTCGGCCTGAAGGTCGAGCTGCTCGCCGACATGGGCGCCTACCTGCAGCTCATCACGCCCGGCGTGCCGGTCCTCGGGGCGTTCATGTTCCCGGCGATCTACAAGATGAAGGCCTACCACTTCACCTGCACGGGCGTGTTCACCACCAAGACGCCCACCGACGCCTACCGCGGCGCCGGCCGGCCCGAGGCGACCTTCGCCATCGAGCGGATCATGGACGAGCTGGCGGCCGAGCTCGGGCGCGACCCGATGGAGCTCCGCAAGCAGAACTGGATCAAGCACGAGGAGTTCCCGTACGACATGGTCGCGGGGCTCACCTACGACTCGGGCAACTACGAGGCCGCCACCGAGAAGGCCGAGCAGATGTTCGACATGGCCGGGCTGCGGGCCGAGCAGGCCCGCCGCCGGGAGAGCAAGGACCCGGTCCAGCTCGGCATCGGCATCTCGACCTTCACCGAGATGTGCGGCCTCGCGCCGTCCCGCGTGCTCGGCTCGCTGTCGTACGGCGCCGGTGGCTGGGAGTCCGCCTCCATCCGGATGCTGCCGACCGGCAAGGTCGAGGTCGTCTCCGGCGCCACGCCGCACGGCCAGGGCCACCACACGGCCTGGAGCCAGATCGTCGCCGACTCGCTCGGCGTGCCGTTCGAGGACGTCGAGCTCATCGCCGGCGACACCCAGTCCAGCCCCAAGGGGATGGACACCTACGGCTCGCGCTCGCTGGTCGTCGGCGGCGTCGCGATCCACAAGGCCACCGGCAAGGTGCTCGAGAAGGCCAAGCGGATCGCCGCGCACCTGCTCGAGGCGGCCGAGGGCGACGTGGAGTTCGCCAAGGGCACCTTCACCGTGAAGGGCTCGCCGGAGGCCTCGCTCACCATCCAGGAGGTGGCGCTCGCGACCTTCGCCGCGCACAACCTGCCGGACGGCATGGAGCCGTCGCTGGACAGCGACTACGTCTACGACCCGGAGAACTTCAGCTACCCGCACGGCACGCACCTGTGCGCGGTGGAGATCGACACCGAGACCGGGTTCACGAAGATCCGCAAGTACGTCTGCGTCGACGACATCGGCAAGATCGTCAACCCGGTCATCGTCGAGGGCCAGATCCACGGCGGGCTCGCGCAGGGCATCGCGCAGGCGCTCTACGAGGAGGCGGTCTACGACGCCGAGGGCAACCTGACGACCGGCTCGCTGGTCGACTACCTCGTGCCCGCGGCGCCCGACCTGCCGCACTTCGACACCGGGCGCACCGAGACCCCGGCGACCAGCAACCCGCTGGGCGTCAAGGGCGTCGGCGAGGCCGGCACCATCGCCTCGACCCCAGCAGTGGTGAACGCCGTCGTCGACGCGCTGCGGCCGTTCGGGATCAACGACATCCGCATGCCGGCGACGCCGGAGCGGGTGTGGCGCGCGCTCCACGGTGACGGGGCCGAGCGCGCCGTCGCCGGCACGGTCGCCTACGGCGGCACCTCCACCGGCAGCACCGCGGGTGCGGCCTCCACCGAGAGCGAGGCGCTGTGATCCCGGCCCAGTTCGACTACGTCGCCCCGACCTCGATCGCGGAGGCCGTCACCGCGCTCGGCGAGGCCGGTGAGGACGCCAAGATCCTCGCCGGCGGGCAGAGCCTGATCCCGGTGCTCCGGCTCCGGCTGGCCTTCCCGACCGTCCTGGTCGACCTCGGCAAGGTCGACGAGCTGCGCGGCGTCTCCGAGGACGGCGGCAGCATCGTCATCGGCGCCATGACCCGGCACAGCGACGTCCTCGAGGACCCGCTGGTCAAGCAGTACGCCGGGCTGCTCGCCGAGGCGACGGCCACCGTCGCCGACCCGGCGGTCCGCCACCGCGGCACCTTCGGCGGCGCGCTCGCGCACGCCGACCCCGCCGGCGACCTCGCGGCCGTGGCGCTCGCGCTCGACGCCGAGCTGGTCGCCGAGGGCCCGGGCGGCCGACGCACCATCGCCGCCAAGGACTTCTTCCTGGACTACCTCGAGACGGCCCTGTCGCCCGACGAGATCCTGGCCGCGGTCCGCATCCCGAAGCTCGAGGGCTCGTGGAGCTACCGGTACGAGAAGTTCAACCGGGTCGCGCAGGCGTGGGCCATCGTCGGCGTGGCCGCCGCGGTCCGCATGGACGGTGGCGCGGTCGCCGAGTCGCGGATCGGGCTCACCAACATGGGCTCGGTGCCCGTGCGGGCGAGCGCGGTCGAGTCGGCGCTGGCCGGCGCGTCCGACCTGGCCGCGGTGCGTGCCGCGGCGCAGTCCGCCGCCGACGGCACCAACCCGCCGTCTGACCTGGGGGCGAAGGCCGACTACCGCCAGCACCTGGCCAAGGTGCTGACCGGACGCGCCGTCGCGGCAGCCGCTGGGCTGTCGAGCTGACGAACGACTCCCCGGCCCGGCGGGGCCTGCTCCCCGAGGGGGTGCAGGACCCCGCCGGGCTCGCTCGTCTGCTGGCCGACGCCGGCTACTTCGCCGACGAGGGGGTGGCCACGGCCGCCTACCTGGCGCTGGCCCTGCCGCGTCCGCTGTTCCTCGAGGGCGAGGCGGGCGTCGGCAAGACCTCGCTCGCGCACGCCCTCGCGCAGGTGGTCGGGGCCGAGCTGCTGCGCCTGCAGTGCTACGAGGGCATCGACGCCTCGCAGGCGCTCTACGACTGGGACTTCCCGCGCCAGCTGCTGCACCTCCGGGCGGCCGAGGCGTCGGGTCATGCCGACGCGGACCGGCTGGAGCAGGAGGTCTACAGCCGGCGCTTCCTGCTGGCGCGGCCGCTGCTGGCCGCGCTCGAGACCACGCCGTCGGTGCTGCTCGTCGACGAGGTGGACCGGGCCGACGACGAGTTCGAGGCGTTCCTGCTCGAGGTGCTCTCGGACTACACCGTGACCGTCCCCGAGCTCGGCACCGTGCACGCCGAGGTGCCGCCGATCGTCGTGGTGACGAGCAACCGGACCCGCGAGGTGCACGACGCGCTCAAGCGGCGCTGCCTCTACCACTGGGTCGAGCACCCGGAGTTCGACCGCGAGGTCGAGATCGTGCGGGCGCGCGTGCCGGAGGCCTCGGCCGAGCTCGCCGCGCAGGTCGCCCGGGCGGTCGCGGTGCTCCGCAAGGAGGACCTGCTCAAGCCGCCCGGGGTCGCCGAGTCCATCGACTGGACCCAGGCGCTGGTCGCGCTGGGCGCCCAGCGGCTCGACGCCGACCTCGCGACCAAGACGCTCGGCGCGGTCCTGAAGTACCGCGAGGACCAGCTGCACGCCAAGCGCCAGGACGTCACGCAGCTGCTGTCCACCGCGATGTTCGGCGGCTGACCGTGACCGCGCCGTACGACGTCGTCGACAGCGTGGTCGGCCTGGCTGCGACGCTGCGCTCGTCGGGCGTGGCCGCGACCACCGACCGGGTGCACGCGGCGATCTCGTCCCTGGCGCTGCTCGACCCGACGCGGCGCGCCGACGTCTACTGGGCGGCGCGCCTCACGCTGTGCGGGTCGCCGGAGGAGCTGGCCCGCTTCGACGACGTGTTCGCCGCCTACTTCGGGGACCGCCCGGGCTCGGTGGTGCGCCGGCAGCGGCTCAGCCGCCCGCAGCTCCAGCTGATCGCCTCCGACGACGCCCCGGGCGAGCAGGACGGTCCGGACGGCCCGCAGCGGGAGAACGCCACGGCCGCCGCGAGCAGCGTCGAGCAGCTGCGCCACCGCGACGTCCGCTCCATGACCAGCGTCGAGAAGGAGCAGCTGCGGGTGCTGCTCGCGGCGCTGCGGCTGCCGGGGGAGCGCCGCACCACCCGCCGCCTGCGCCCCGCGACCCGGGGCCGGGTGGACGGCTCCCGCACGCTGCGGGCCTGGCTGTCGGCCGGCGGGGAGCCGGCGCGGCTGCGGCACCGCGCGCCGGCCACCCGGCCGCGCCGGGTCGTGCTGCTCGTCGACGTCAGCGGCTCGATGGAGAGCTACGCCGACGCCCTGCTGCGCTTCTCGCACGCCGCCTCGCGCCGGGGGTCGGCGCCGACCGAGGTCTTCGCGCTCGGCACCCGGCTGACCCGCGTCACCCGCGAGCTGGCCATGCGCGACCCCGACGCCGCGATGGCCGCCGTGGCGGCGGCGCTGCCCGACGCCGGCGGCGGCACCCGGCTCGGCGAGCTGCTCAAGGCGTTCCTGGACCAGTGGGGCCAGCGCGGCACGGCGCGCGGCGCCGTCGTGGTCGTCATGTCCGACGGCTGGGAGCGCGGCGACGCGACGCTGCTCGGCGAGCAGATGGCCCGGCTGCACCGGCTGGCGCACCGGGTGGTGTGGTCGAACCCGCGCAAGGCGGCCCCCGGGTTCGCGCCGCTGGCCGCCGGCATGGCAGCGTCGTTGCCGCACGTCGACGACTTCGTCGAGGGCCACAGCCTGGCGGCGCTCGAGCACCTCGCGGACGTGGTCGTCGGCCGGACCGGATCGAGGAGGAGCGCCCGTGCGTGACATCGCCGAGGGACTGCGGGACCTGCTCGGGCGCGACGCCCCCTTCGCCGTCGCCACGGTCATCGGCGCCAAGGGCAGCTCGCCCCGCCCGCCCGGGGCGGCGATGGCCGTCAGCGCCGACGGCGAGGCCCTGGGCAGCATCTCCGGCGGCTGCGTCGAGGGCGCCGTCTACGACACCGCGGAGCGGGTGCTCGCGGGCGAGGGCGCGGTCGTCGAGAGCTACGGCTACAGCGACGACGACGCCTTCGCCGTCGGCCTGACCTGCGGCGGCACCCTCGAGGTGCTCGTCGCCCCCGCCGACCGCGAGCTGCTCACCGCCTGGGCCGAGCGGGTCGCCGTCGACGACCCCGTCGCGCTCGCCACCGTCGTCAGCGGTCCCGCGCCGCTGGGCGCGCAGCTGCTCGTCGGCGCCGCACGACGTGCTGGGCACGCTCGGCGCCGAGGGCCTGGACGTCGCCGTCACCGACGACGCCCGGGGCATGCTCGACGCCGGCCAGACCGGCGACCGGCACTACGGCCCGAACGGCCAGCGCCGCATCGACGACGTCACCGTCTTCGTGCAGTCCTTCACGCCGCCGCCGCGGATGCTCGTCTTCGGAGCGACCGACTTCGCCGCGGCGGTCAGCCGGATCGGCGTCTTCCTCGGCTACCGCGTCACGGTGTGCGACGCGCGCCCCGTCTTCGCGACCGCCCGCCGGTTCCCCGAGGCGCACGAGGTCGTCTGCGAGTGGCCGCACGCCTACCTGGCGCGCACCGAGCTCGACGCCCGCACGGTCATCTGCGTGCTGACCCACGACCCGAAGTTCGACGTGCCGCTGCTCGAGGTGGCGCTGCGGCGGCCGGCGGCGTACATCGGGGCGATGGGCAGCCGTCGGACCCACGACGACCGTCTCCGCCGGCTGCGCGAGGTCGGCATGGCCGACGACGAGATCGCCCGGCTGCACTCGCCCATCGGCCTGGACCTGGGGGCCCGTACGGCCGAGGAGACCGCGGTGTCGATCGCGGCAGAGATCGTGCAGCACCACTGGGGCGGCTCGGGGCGCCCGCTCGCCGCCACCGACGGCGACATCCACGTCGGCCACGGCCACCGGCCCGCCGGCGCGGCCGCCCCCGCGGTGCTCGCGTGACGGTGGCCGGTCTGCTGCTGGCCGCCGGTGCGGGTCGCCGGATGGGCGGACCCAAGGCGCTGGTCGAGCTCGACGGGGAACCGCTGGTACGCCGGGGGATACGGCTGCTCGTCGAGGGCGGCTGCGACCCGGTCACGGTCGTGGTCGGCGCCTCCGCGGAGCTGGTGCGTCCGCTGTGCGACGGCGCGGGCGTCGTGGAGGCCGCCGACTGGGCGACCGGCATGGCCGCCTCGCTGCGCGCCGGCCTGGCCGGCCTCGACGCGGACGCCTGCGTGGTCGCGCTGGTCGACCAGCCACTGGTGACGCCGGCCGCGGTCGAGCGGCTGCGCGCCGCGCACGCCGCCGGTGCGGTGGCGGCGGTCGCGACCTACGGCGGGCGGCCGCGCAACCCGGTCCTGCTCGACCGCAGCACCTGGGCGGGCGTGGCGCAGGCGGCGAGCGGGGACGACGGGGCGCGCACCTGGCTGCGCGCCCACCCCGACCGGGTCACCGCCGTCGACTGCACCGACGTCGGCGCCCCCGACGACCTGGACACCCCGCAGGACCTGGCAGCACTACGAGAGGCAGTCCGATGAAGCTCGAGAACCGGTTCACCGTCCCCGTCCCGGTCGAGGAGGCGTGGAAGGTCCTGCTGGACGTCGAGCGCGTCGCGCCCTGCATGCCGGGGGCGACGCTCACGAAGTTCGAGGGCGACCACTTCGAGGGCACCGTGAAGGTCAAGGTCGGGCCGATCAACCTCACCTACGGCGGCAAGGCCTCCTTCGTCTCCAAGGACGACGCGACCCACGTCGCGGTCATCGACGGCAGCGGCAAGGAGACCCGGGGGACCGGCACCGCCAAGGCGCTCATCACCTGCCGGCTCATCGACAAGGGCGACACCACCGAGGTCGAGGTCGACACCGAGCTCAACGTCACCGGCAAGCCCGCGCAGTTCGGCCGGGGCGTGCTCGCCGACGTCAGCGGCAAGCTCGTCGACCAGTTCGCCGCGTGCCTGTCCGACGAGATCCGCTCCGGCACGCCGGCGCCGGCGCCGGTCGAGGAGCCGGTCTTCGCCTCCGTGGCAGGCGATCTCGGGCAGCCCCGACGGCACGCCGCCGCCGCCCCGCGCGACCATCCCCGTGCCCCCGCGCAAGCCGGCCGAGGCGATCGACCTGCTCGGCACCGCCGGCGCGCCCGTCCTCAAGCGGCTCGCACCCGCGCTCGTCGGCCTGCTCGTGCTCGTCTGGCTGCTGCGCAAGCTGCGCGGCTGACAGGTCGGCGCCTCCGGCCGCGCGTCGGCAGCTCCCGAGGCAGGTGGGGCGGCGCGATGGGGAGGTGCGTCTCGTCCCCGGCCGTCGCTCGTCGATCGTGGGCAGCCGAGGACCGTACGACGCGGCTGGATCAGACCTGACCGGCCCACGATCATGACCCGCCAGACCCGGGCCGTTCCAGGTGCATACCGAGTATGGTCGGACGGTGAACCGGTCGCCGTTGCCCCTGCTCCTCATCGCGGTCGCGGCAGGGGCTCTCCTCGGACCGGGAGACCTCCTCGCCCAGCGCGCCCTCCCGTACCCGTGGGCCAACCTCGCCAACTCCTCCGCGGTGTGGGCGCTGGCCGCCTTCGCCATCGGGGCCTGGACGGCGAGCCGACGTGAGCGACCGGGCGCCTGGCCGGCGGCGGCCGGCGTCGTGCTGCTGCTCGTCGCGGTGGAGACCTACTACGTCGCCGCGGTCCTGTTCCTGGACAACAGCACGTCCCACCTCTGGGCGCCGACGACCGTGTTCTGGCTCGCCCTCGCGGTGGTCGCCGGCGCGGCGTTCGGCACTGCCGGAGGATGGTCGACCGAACTGGCCGGCCTGCGCCGGTCCCTGGGCGCCGCGCTGCCGACATCCGTGCTGCTGGCCGAGGCGGGCCTGCTGGCGACCCGCCCGGACAACGGCGCCGCCGCCTACCGGACCGACAGCCTCCAGACCGCCGCGATCGAGGTCGCCCTCGCGGTGCTGTGCCTGCTCGTCGCGGCGCGCGACGCACGTCAGCGGGTGCAGGCCCTGGTCATGGCCCTGCCCCTCGCGGCGATGGCACTCGTCGCGTTCCGTCTCGTGGGGTTCGGCCAGTGAGAGGGCGGCGCCCCCGGACGCCCTGCACGCCGTCGTCGTGCGGCGTCGACGGGTCTCAGAGCCGCGACCACCCCGTGTGGGCAAGCGCTCGCGGTAGCCGAGTGAGGCTGTCAGACTGCTCGCGGTCCAACACGCGGGTGGGGCCGCCGCGGTGTGGGAGCGGACCGTGCACGACGAGACGGCGGCCACGCCGCAGGAGAGAGCGCGCAGCCGAGGACCGCGACATGTTCGCGGCCTTCCGCGACGACGACACCGAGGGTGCTCGCGACGATCGCGGCCAGTCTGCGCTCGACCGCATCTGGGCCGGCCGTGACCGCGACTCCAGCGCAGAGGTCCGGCTAGCCCTCACGCGGCGCGTCGAGGTGGCGGGCGAGCTGCGCCAGGCGTCCGCGGACGACCGGTTCGACAGCGCCGTCGACCGCCTCGGCGCGAAGGTGGACCGCACGGACGCCGCCCAGGACCGCGAGGCGGCAGAACGGGACCGTCAGGCAGCCGACGAGGTGCGCGACCGCGCGTAGGTGCCCGATGAGCCCCCCAGGTGGGGGCGGCGGCTGCCAGGATGGGCTCGTGACCTCGCGCCGGCTGCTCGTGATCGCCGCGGTGGTGGGCGTCGCGCTCGTGCTGGTGGCGGGGGCTTCCCGCGCGAGCTACTCGGTCGGGGGCGTGGAGCAGCCGTGCCCCGAGCGCGTCTGGTCGGCGGCACTGGACGGCCTCGGCACGCCCCGCGGGGAGCCGGTCGATGCGTGCGCCGCCGCGTCCCGCGACCGGCTCTACACAGTCGCCATCGCGCTGATGGGACTCGTGCTCGTCAGCGGACTGCTGGCCCGGACCCGGGACTGAGCACCCGCCGCACGGCGTCGAGCGTGCTCGGGAAGGCCAGCGGGGGCAGGTCGTCGGAGCCGAAGAAGGCGGCGTCGAGGGCGTCGTCGGCAGCGGCCAGCTCACCCCCGACCGCCGTGGCGTGGAAGGCGAGGAAGAACGACGCCCCGCCGTGGCCGCCGTCGGTGACGGCGGCGCTCGGGTAGACGTCCAGGACGGCACCGACCTCCACCTCCAGCCCGGTCTCCTCCTGCGCCTCGCGCGCCGCCGCCTCGCGGGGGTCCTCGCCGGCGTCGACGTAGCCGGCCGGCAGCGCCCACAGGCCCTTGCCGGGTTCGACGCCGCGCCTGACCAGCAGCAGGCGGCCGTCCTGCACGACGGCCACCCCGACGCCGACCTTGGGATCGCGGTGGTGGGTGCGGCCGCAGGCGGTGCAGACCGGGTGGCGCCCTGAGTGGTCGAGCGCGCCGGCGCAGCGGGTGCAGTAGGTGGGCGGCCTCATCGGCCCAGCCTGGCACGGACCCGCCGGGCGCCTCGGCGCGGGAAGCCGTCCCCCGGCCGTGCTGTTGACTGCTGGCATGAGCATGCGCCCCACGGACATCAACATCGCCGGTGCCGTCGACCTGTCCGCCCTGCGCGCCCCCGCCGCCCCGCCGCCCGGTGCGGCGCCCGTCGCGAACGGTGAGAACGTCCTGGACGTCACCGAGGCCACCTTCGAGGCCGAGGTGCTGCAGCGGTCGATGACCGTGCCCGTCCTGGTCGACTTCTGGGCCGGCTGGTGCGGGCCCTGCAAGCAGCTCTCGCCGGTCCTGGAGAAGCTGGCCGCCGAGGGCGGTGGCGCCTGGGTCCTGGCGAAGGTCGACGTCGACGCCAACCAGGCGCTGGCCGGCCAGCTGCAGATCCAGAGCATCCCCACAGTCCTGCTCGCGCTCGGCGGACGGCTCATCCAGGGCTTCACGGGCGCACTGCCCGAGCGCGACCTGCGCGCCTTCCTCGAGCAGGTCCTGGCCGCGGCTCAGCAGGCCGGGCTGCCCGGCCCGGGCGGCGCAGCCCCCGAGGCCGAGCAGGCTCCGCCCGTGCCGACCGACCCCGACCTGGTCGCGGCGGAGGACGCCATGGCCGCGGGCGACTACGCCGCTGCTGTCGCGGCGTACGACGCACTCCTCGACCGCAAGCCCGGTGACGCCGAGGCGGTCGCGGGGAAGGCGTGGGCGGCGCTGCTGCAGCGCAGCGCGGACGCGGACCCGGAGGCCGCGATCGCCGCCGCCGCCGCAGCGCGCGACGACGTCGCCGCGCAGACCGCCGCGGCCGACGCCGAGGTCCTCACCGAGCGCATCGACGACGCGATCAGCCGGCTGGTGGAGCTCGTGCGCCGCAGCGCGGGGGAGGACCGCGACGCCGCGCGGGTGCACCTGCTCAGCCTGTTCGACGCGCTCGACCCCGACGACCCGCGGATCGTCACCGGTCGGCGCGCCTTGTCGAACGCGCTGTTCTAGCCACGCCCGACAGGGCGGCCGCGCCTACCGGAAGTGCGCCTTCTGGATGACGCCGTGCACGCCCACGGTCCGGTCGACGACCTGGGACACCTCGAAGTCCGCGGCCGCCGAGAGGTAGGCGTAGGCGGTGGCGCGGTCCATGCCGAGGTCGGTCTCGAGGAAGTCCAGGGCGTTGACCACCGCGCGGCGGCTGGCGACGTCCAGGTTGCTGACGTTGACGCCGCCGCCGGCCCCGTCCGGGTCGGACAGGCCGATCGGGATCCAGGCGTCCGCCGTCTCGCCGAACGGGTAGCGGAACGCCACCGAGGGCGCGTCCCCCGCGCCCGGCTTGCAGACGGTCAGCCGGAAGGTCAGCCGGAGCGACCCCTCCAGCGCGGTCAGCGCCACCTCGCCGTTGCCCATGGCCATGTGCGGGTCGCCGACCGAGAACAGGGCGCCGTCCGCGGTCACGGGGAGGTAGAACGCGGAACCCACCGCCAGCAGCTTGACGTCGATGTTGCCGCCACCGAGCGTCGGCGGGATCGAGTTGACCAGGGGGCTGGTCAGCGGCTGCCCACCCACGGTGGCGACGGCCATGATCCCGGAGAAGGGGTCCAGCGGGAACGTGGCTCGACCGCTCGTCCCGACGGGCAGGAACCCGCTCGGCACGCCGCCCCGTCCCCGGCCGATGGGGGTGAAGGTGGAGATATTGCCGTACTGCAGCGGATCGCCGGTCGGACGGCCGTCGACCGTCTCCGGCATCGTCTCGTCGGCGTCGAGGTCGCCGGTCTTCACGAAGCCGGCCGCCAGCGCCCCCTTGCCGTGCCGACTGGAGATGACGCCGTACGGCACGCGCGGGAGCGCCGTCAGCAGCTCCACCTTGAGCACGTCACCCGGCGCCGCGCCGGTCACGGAGATCGGGCCCGTCACCACGTGGGGCCCGTCGGCGTCGAAGCTGCGGACGTGCCGGTCGTAGGACGCGGCGATCTCGATCCCGTCGTCCAGCACCTGGCTGCGGGGGACGCCCTTGCTCCGGAAGTACTCGACCGGGTCCCGGCCCTGGTCCTCGAGCAGGCCCTCGTGGCTCATCGCGTCGATGGTGACCGTCTGGCCGGAGCCCATGCGCAGGACCGGCTCGTCGTCGACCTGGGGGAGGTAGCCCCAGCGCACCTCGTCGACGCGCGAGGGCAGGTAGTGCTGCCCGTCGATCGGCCCGACGCCGGGCTGCAGGACCTGGCCGGGCAGGCGGGTGCGGGCGGACCCGCGCCCCGGTGCGGCAGCGGCTGGACCGGCTCCGGCCGAGACGAGGGCCCCCGCGGCCGTGACGGTCGCGACGGCGCGCATGAAGTCGCGACGGCCCAGGCCCCGCTCGAGCACGTCGGCGGGGGGCGGGAACGGGGGATCGGGCTGGGTCATGAGCACCTCCTGAGCGGGGCCGGGCGGCCCGGGGTGCCCTGTCTAGCCAGCCGTTGTCACAGGCGGCGGTCCTCCGTGTTGCCGTGCGGTTCCGAACGCGTTCCCGCTCAGTCGACGAGCGCGGCGTAGACCAGCTGCCGGAGCTCGGTGCGGATCGGGTAGGTGCTGCTGGGGACCAGCTGCGTGTAGAAGTGCGCCGTCAGCTCCTCCACCGGGTCGACCCAGAAGGCGGTGCTCGCGTAGCCGCCCCAGGTGAACTCGCCCTGCGTGCTCGTCACCTTCGCCGCCACCGGGTCGGCCGAGACGCCGAAGCCGAGGCCGAAGCCGATCCCGTCGTACGCCGTCTCGGCGAACATCCCGCGGCCGACCGCCGCGAGCGAGACGCCGCCGGGCAGGTGGTTGCGCGTCATGTACGCCAGCGTCCGCGGGCCGAGGATGCGCGTGCCGTCCAGCTGGCCGCGGCCGGCCAGCATCGCGGTGAAGCGCGCGTAGTCGGCGGCGGTCGAGATCAGGCCACCGCCGCC
The DNA here is from genome assembly GCA_963844295.1 of uncultured Actinomycetota bacterium. Lineage (GTDB taxonomy): Bacteria > Actinomycetota > Actinomycetes > Mycobacteriales > SCTD01 > SCTD01. Next base: position 1,421,851 of record CAWJNR010000002.1, read on the forward strand.
CGACAGCAGCGCGGGCGGGCTCAGGGCGCCGTTGCCGAGGACGTCGTAGCGGACGGCCTTCCCGCCGTCGGGGTTCGGCACGTAGAGGCCGGCCAGCCGTTCGCGGTCGGGTCCTTCGTCCACCCACCAGCGGGTGTCGGTCATCCCCAGCGGGCCGAGCACGCGCTCGGCGAAGACCTCGTCGAGCGACTGCCCCGTGAGCACCTCGACGAGCCGGCCGAGCACGTCGGTCGCCACGGAGTAGTTCCAGGCCGTGCCCGGCTCGAACATCAGCGGCAGCGACGCCCAGCGCGAGCACATGGTGGCGAGGTCGACGTGCGGGTCGACGAGCGGGTCGGCTCCCGCGCGGCCGTAGACGTCGTCCAGCACGCTCGAGCGGGTGAAGGCGTAGGTGAGGCCGGCGGTGTGGCTGAGCAGGTGCCACACCCGGATCGGCTCGGTCGCCGGCACCGTCTTGGGGAGCTCGGCGTTGCCGCCGACGAGGACCCGCATGTCGGCGAACTCCGGCAGGTGCTTGGCGAGCTCGTCGTTGAGCGAGAAGCGGCCCTCCTCGTACAGCGACATCGCGACGACGGCCGTGACCGGCTTGGTCATCGAGTAGATGCGCCAGAGCGTGTCCTGCTCGACCGGCAGGCCGGCCTCGAGGTCGCGCTGCCCGTAGACCGAGGAGTGCACCGTGCGGCCGCGGCGGGTGACGAGCACCTGCCAGCCGGCGAGCCTGCCGTCGTCGACGTAGCGCGCGAGGTGGGCGTCGATCCGGGCCAGGCGCTGGGCGTCGACGCCCACCTCGGCGGGGTCGTGCTCGACGGTCGTCACGGGTCGGCCTCCTGGCTGCAGCGGGAAGGCCGACCCTAGGCGAGGTCGGTCAGCCGGCTGCCGGGGGCTCGCTGGCCAGCCACACGGTGCCGAGCGGCGGCACCCGCAGCAGCGCGGAGGCGGGCTGGCCGTGCCAGCCGTCCTCGGCCGCCTCGACGCCGCCGAAGTTGCCGACGCCGCTGCCGAAGTACTCGGCGGCGTCGGTGTTCAGCACCTCGCGCCAGTGGCCGGCCCAGGGCAGCCCCAGCCGGTAGCCGTCGTGCGGCGTGCCCGCGAAGTTGCTGATGCAGGCCAGCGCGGAGCCGTCCTCGGCGAAGCGCAGGAACGAGAAGACGTTGCCCGCACTGTCGTTGGCGTCGATCCAGGCGAAGCCGGAGGCGTCGACGTCACGGCTCCACAGGGCCGGGGTGGCCTTGTAGACCGCGTTGAGCTCCTTCACCGTCAGCGCCACGCCGCGGTGGTCGGGCAGGTCGAGCAGCCACCAGTCCAGCGACCGCTCCTCGCTCCACTCCGACTCCTGGGCGAACTCCTGGCCCATGAACAGCAGCTGCTTGCCGGGGTGCGCCCACATGAAGGCGAGGTACGCGCGGACGTTCGCCAGCTGCTGCCACCGGTCGCCCGGCATCTTGCGCAGCAGCGAGCCCTTGCCGTGCACGACCTCGTCGTGGCTGATCGGCAGCACGTAGTTCTCGGAGTAGGCGTAGACCATCGAGAACGTCATCTGGTGGTGGTGGTAGCCGCGGTAGACCGGCTCGCGCGCCACGTAGTCCAGCGAGTCGTGCATCCAGCCCATGTTCCACTTGAAGCCGAAGCCCAGGCCGCCCGAGGTGCGTCGGGCGCGAGACGCCCGGCCAGGCGGTCGACTCCTCCGCGATCGTCATGGCGCCGGGGGAGCGGCGGTAGACCGTCGCGTTCATCTCCTGCAGGAACTGCACGGCCTCGAGGTTCTCCCGGCCGCCGTACTGGTTCGGGCTCCACTGGCCCTCCTCGCGGGAGTAGTCCAGGTAGAGCATCGAGGCGACCGCGTCGACGCGCAGCCCGTCGACGTGCATCTCCTCGAGCCAGTACGACGCGTTCGCGACCAGGAAGTTGCGCACCTCGCGACGGCCGAAGTCGAAGACGTAGGTGCCCCAGTCCATCTGCTCGCCGCGCTTGGGGTCGGCGTGCTCGTAGAGCGGGGTCCCGTCGAAGCGGGCCAGCGCCCACTCGTCCTTGGGGAAGTGCGCGGGCACCCAGTCGACGATGACGCCGATGCCGGCCTGGTGCAGCTGGTCGACCAGGTGGCGGAACTCGTCGGGGGAGCCGAAGCGCGAGGTGGGCGCGAAGTAGCCGGTGACCTGGTAGCCCCAGGACCCGCCGAACGGGTGCTCGGCGACGGGCATCAGCTCGACGTGGGTGTAGCCCAGCCAGCTGACGTACTCGACGAGCTGGTCGGCCATCTCGACGTAGGACAGGCCCTGCCGCCAGGAGCCGAGGTGCACCTCGTAGACGCTCATCGGCGCGGCGTGCGCCTGCGTGCGGGCGCGCTGCTCCAGCCACGCGTCGTCGTTCCAGGTGTAGTCGGACTCGTCGACGACGCTGGCGGTCAGCGGCGGCACCTCGGTGCGCCGGGCCATCGGGTCGGCCTTCTCGCGCCAGGTCGAGTCGGCGCCGAGGACGGCGAACTTGTAGTGGGTCCCGGCTCCGATGTCCGGGACGAACAGCTCCCACACGCCGCTGCTGCCGAGCGCCCGCATCGGGTGGCTGCGTGCCGTCCCAGCCGTTGAAGTCGCCGATGACGCGCACGCCGCGGGCGCTGGGCGCCCACACCGCGAACGAGGTGCCGGTGACCGGCCCGGTCGGGCTGTCGTAGCGGCGCACGTGCGCGCCGAGGACCGTCCACAGCTCCTCGTGCCGGCCCTCGCCGATGAGGTGCAGGTCGACCTCGCCGAGCGTCGGGAGGTAGCGGTACGGGTCGTCGGACGGGTAGGTCGTGCCGTGGTAGGTCACGTCGAGGCGGTAGTCGGTGACCGACGCTCCCGGCAGGTGCGCCTCCCAGACGCCGGCGTGCACGTGCTCGAGCGGCACCTCCCGCCCGTCGACGCGCGCGACGACGCGCTCGGCCTCCGGACGCAGCGCGCGGACCACGACGCCGTCGCCGGCCGGGTGCATGCCCAGGACGCCGTGCGGGTCGTGGTGGGCGCCGCCGACCAGCCGGTCGAGCTCCTCGACGGCCGGGCGCGACGGGCCGCTCGCGGTGGTCTGCGCGGCAGCGCGCGCGGCCTTCTTCGCGGGCGCCTTGCGCGCAGCCGGCGCGACCACGGGGGCGGTCGCCTCGGCGGCGACGTCGGCGGGCGGGGCGCTCGACGCGACGGGGGTCACCGAGTCCGCGTCAGCGACGACCGGCGCGGTCGCCTCGGCGGCCTCGATCGGGGTGGGGGCGGCGGGCACGGCCTTCTTGCGGGGAGCGCGCTTCTTGGGGGCAGGGGTCTGATCGGTCATCGGTCGTCTCCCTCGGAGGTCACGGGCGCAGCGAGGCGCTCGATGCTGCCCACCGGGATCGGCAGCCAGGACGGGCGGTTGCGCGCCTCGTACACGACCTCGTAGACGGCCTTGTCGAGCTCGAACGCGCGCAGCAGGACGGCGTCGTCCCGCGGGTCGGTGCCCGCCGCGGCGGCGTAGCCGTCGCAGAAGGCCGAACGGTTGCGCTCTGCCCACTCCGTCGCGCGGTACGCCAGCTGGTGCTCGCCGCCGCGCTCCGCCAGCAGGTGCCGGGCGGCGTAGTCGTAGCTGCGCAGCATCCCCGCGACGTCGCGCAGCGGGCTCATCAGCGCGGTGCGCTCGGCCAGCGGGCGGGCCGGCTCGCCCTCGAAGTCCAGCAGCAGCCAGCCGTCCTGCGTGCGCAGCACCTGGCCGAGGTGGTAGTCGCCGTGCACGCGCTGCACCGGGACGGCGTCGGTGCGCTGCCCGACCTGGTCGTAGACCGCGCGCAGCGCGTCGGCGTGCGCGGCCAGCTCGGGCACGACCTCCATCGCGGCGTCCAGCCGGGCGTGCAGCTGGCGGGCGGTGTCGACCGTCTCGTCGGGACCGGCGACGGCCGTCGGCAGCGAGCGCGCCATGAGCGCGTGCACCTCGGCGGTCGCGGCGCCGAGGCGCTCGCTCTCCGCGGCGAAGTCGCCGCCGACCTCGTCGGCGTGCAGGTCGGCCTCGGCGAACAGGTCGCGGACGCTGGCGGTCGCCATCGCCCAGCCGTCGGTGGCGTTCTTGGCGAAGACCTGCATCATCGCGAGCGTCGTGGTCTGCCCGTCGACCGTGCCCTCGAGCCAGCCGACCGGGGCTGCGACGTGGGCGCACCCCGCCTCGGCGAGCGCGCGGCTGATCTCCAGGTCGGGGTTGGTCCCCGGCTGCACGCGGCGGAACAGCTTGAGGATGTAGTCGTCGCCGTAGACGATCGAGGTGTTGCTCTGCTCCGCGCCCATCACCCGGGCGGGCAGCCCGGTGCGCAGGTCGCTGCTGCCGGTGAAGACGAGCCGGCTGAGCGACCGGCCCTCGGCCAGCAGCTCGAGCAGCACGCCGGTGGTGGCCGGGTCGTGCACCGCGTCGAAGACGTGCCGGCCCGTCCACGTGGCCGACCTCGCCGGGCTTGAGCCGCGGCTCGAGCTCGGTGTCGGAGTAGCCGAGCAGCAGCTGGTAGAGCTCGGTGCCGCCGGCCTCGTCGGTGACCCGCAGCAGCGTGTGCCGCACGTCGACGGGACCGGGGAGCCGCTCCTCGTGCTCGACGACGACCGACCGCACCGCGGTGCCCTTGCCGCCGTACCAGCGCTGCTGGGGGAGCCACGCGCTCAGCGCGGCGTTCAGATCGCTCACAGGTCTCCCCTCCTCCGGCTGGAGGCCGAACCACATGAAGCCGTGGCCCGGCAGCGACAGCAGGTACGGCAGCTCGCCGACCTTCGGGAAGTGGACGAGCCCGGTCAGCTCGACCGGCACCATGCCCTCGAAGCGCCGCAGGTCGAGCTCGACCGGCTGCGGGAAGCGGGACAGGTTGTTGACGCACAGCACCTTGTCGTCGCCGAACTCGCGGACGAACGCGAGCACCGACGGGTTGCTCGTCCCGAGCTCGTCGTAGCTGCCCATGCCGAACACCGGGTGCTGCTTGCGCACCGCGAGCATCCTGCGGGTCCAGTTCAGCAGCGAGCTGGACGACCGCATCTGCGCCTCGACGTTCAGCGCCTGGTAGCCGTAGACCGGGTCGAGGATGGTCGGCAGGTAGAGCTGCTGCGGGTCGGCGCGTGGAGAAGCCCGCGTTGCGGTCGGCGTTCCACTGCATCGGCGTGCGGACGCCGTCGCGGTCACCGAGGTAGATGTTGTCGCCCATGCCGATCTCGTCGCCGTAGTACAGGACCGGCGAGCCGGGCAGCGACAGCAGCAGACCGGTGAACAGCTCGATCTGGTCCCGGCTGTTCTCGAGCAGCGGAGCGAGGCGCCGGGCGATGCCGACGTTGCTCTTCATGCGCGGGTCCTTGGCGTACTCCGCGTACATGTAGTCGCGCTCGTCGTCGGTCACCATCTCGAGGGTCAGCTCGTCGTGGTTGCGCAGGAAGATGCCCCACTGGCAGTTGTCCGGGATGGCCGGCGTGTTCGCCAGGATCTCCGAGATCGGGTAGCGGGACTCGCGGCGCACGGCCATGAACAGCCGTGGCATCAAGGGGAAGTGGAACGCCATCTGGCACTCGTCGCCGTCCTCGCCGAAGTACTCGACGACGTCCTCCGGCCACTGGTTGGCCTCGCAGAGCATGACGCGGTCCGGGTAGAGCTCGTCCACCTCCTTGCGCACCCGCTTGAGGAAGTCGTGGGTCTTCGGGTGGTTCTCGCCGTTGTGGCCGACCTCCTCGAACAGGTACGGCACGGCGTCCAGGCGGAAGCCGTCGATGCCCATGTCGAGCCAGAACTTCAGCACGTCGATCATGGCTTCCTGCACGGCCGGGTTCTCGTAGTTGAGGTCCGGCTGGTGGCTGAAGAAGCGGTGCCAGAAGTACTGCTTGCGGACCGGGTCCCACGTCCAGTTCGACGTCTCGGTGTCGACGAAGATGATGCGCGCCTCGGAGTACGGCTCGTCGGTGTCGCTCCACACGTAGTAGTCGCCGTACGGCCCCTCGGGGTCGCTGCGCGAGGCCTGGAACCACGGGTGCTGGTCGGAGCTGTGGTTCATGACCAGGTCGGCGATGATGCGCATGCCGCGCTTGTGCGCCTCGTCGACGAGGTGCACGAAGTCGCCCAGGTCGCCGAACTCCGGCAGCACCTTCATGAAGTCGCTGATGTCGTAGCCGCCGTCGCGCAGGGGCGACTCGTAGATCGGCAGCAGCCAGACGCAGTCGACGCCGAGCCACTGCAGGTAGTCCAGCTTGGAGGTCAGGCCCTTGATGTCACCGGTGCCGTCGCCGTCGCTGTCCGCGAAGCCGCGGATGAGCACCTCGTAGAACACCGCGCGCTTGAACCACAGCGGGTCGCGGGACTCCTCGAGGGAGACCAGCTCGCCGTGCTCGAACTCGTGCTCGCCGGCGGTCACGCTCCCGCCGCCCGCACGGTCAGGACGTGCGCGGGCTCGTCGAACGGGTCCAGTCTCACGTAGTTCTGCACTCCCCAGTCGTAGGTGGCTCCCGTGACGGCGTCCGTCACGGTGATGCGGCTGTCCCAGTCGAAGCCCAGCGCGGGCAGGTCGAGGGACACGGTCGCCTCGCGGGCGCCGTGCGGGTCCAGGTTCACGACGACCAGGACCACGTCGTCGCCGTCCCGCTTGCTCCAGCACAGGACGTCCGGCGAGTCGACGCGGTGGAAGACGGTGCCGCGCAGCCAGTGCGTCGCCGGGTGCTCGCGGCGGAAGCGGTTGAGCATCGTGAGGTACGGCGCGAGCGTGCGCTCGGGCTGTCCTCATCCCGTGACCAGTCGCGCGGGCGCAGCGCGTACTTCTCGGAGTTCTGGTACTCCTCGCTGCCCGGCTTCACGGCCACGTGCTCGTACAGCTCGTAGCCCGGCGTAGACGCCGTACGTCGGCGACAGCAGAGCTGCCAGCACCGCCCGGATCTTGAAGATCGGCGGACCGCCGTACTGCAGCGAGGCGTGCAGGATGTCCGGGGTGTTGACGAAGAAGTTCGGCCGCATGTAGTCGCTGGCCGCCACGAGCTCCTCGACGTACTCGGTCAGCTCGTCCTTGCCGGTCCGCCAGGTGAAGTAGGTGTACGACTGCGTGAAGCCGATGCGGGCCAGCTCGTGCATGATCGCCGGCCGGGTGAAGGCCTCGGCCAGGAAGAGCACGTCGGGCTCGGTGCTCTTCACCTCCGCGATGAGCCGCTCCCAGAACGACAGCGGCTTGGTGTGCGGGTTGTCGACGCGGAAGATCCGCACGTCGTGCGAGGTCCAGTGCCGGACGACGCGCAGCACCTCGGCGTAGATGCCCTCGGGGTCGTTGTCGAAGTTGACCGGGTAGATGTCCTGGTACTTCTTCGGCGGGTTCTCCGCGTAGGCGATCGAGCCGTCGGCCCGGGTGGTGAACCACTCCGGGTGCTCCGTCGCCCACGGGTGGTCGGGCGCGGCCTGCAGGGCGAGGTCCAGCGCGACCTCCATGCCGAGCTCGCGGGTGCGGGCGACGAACGCGTCGAAGTCCTCGATCGTCCCGAGCTCGGGGTGCACGGCGTCGTGGCCGCCCTCGGCGGAGCCGATCGCCCAGGGGGAGCCCGGGTCGTGCTCACCGATGTCGTGCGGCTTGCCGCCGGGGAACTCGGGGGTGTTGGGCCCCTTGCGGTTGACCTCGCCGATCGGGTGGATCGGCGGCAGGTAGACCACGTCGAAGCCCATCGCCGCGACGGCCGGCAGCCGCTCCACCGCGGTGCGGAACGTGCCGCTGCGCAGGACGCCGTCCGCGTCGGTGCCGGCGCCCTCCGAGCGCGGGAAGAACTCGTACCAGGCGCCGTAGAGCGCGCGCTGGCGGTCGACCCAGATGCGGTGCGGCTCGGACGCGGTCACGAGCTCGCGGACCGGGAAGTCGCGCAGCAGCGCCTTCACCTCGTCGGCGGTCGCGGCGCGCAGCCGCTCCAGCGGGTCGCGGTCGCCGTCCCGGAGCACGGCCGGCAGGCCGCTGACCAGCGCCTTGTCCTTCTTGCCCGAGCCCCTTGGGCAGGCCCTTCGCGGCGCGCTCGAACAGCCGCGCGCCCTCCTCGAGCATGAGCTCGACGTCGACGCCGGCCTCCACCTTGAGCGGAGCGTCGTGCCACCAGGTGCCGAGCGGGTCGCCCCAGCCCTCGACCGAGAAGGTCCACTCGCCCTCGGCAGAGGGGTCGTCCGGGACGCGCAGCTCGGCGTGCCACCGGTCGGTGCCGGGTGCGCCGGGCGCCATCCGCAGGAACGGCTGCCTCTTCCCGCCGGGGTCGAGCACGACGACGTCGGCGCCGACGGCGTCGTGGCCCTCCCTGAACACGGTCGCCGAGACGACGACGGTCTCCCCCGTGACGGCGCGTGCGGGGTACTGCGCGCACGACACCGACGGGCTGATCGCTGTGACTGCTATCCGTCCCACCATTGCGGCGACCGTACCCATGATCGCGAGGCGGGAACATCGAGCGACCGGCCCGTGGCAGCGGTCGCGGCCACTACGGTCGCCCGGGTGAGAGCACTCCGCCGGTTCACCGTCCGCCTCGCCCTGCCGGAGCCCCTGGCCCCGCTCGCAGAGCTCGTCATGAACCTGCGCTGGTCCTGGCACCCGCAGTCGCTGGACCTGTTCCGGTCGGTCGACCCGCAGGTCTGGGACGCCGTCGGGCAGGACCCGGTGCGGCTGCTGGGGGAGGTCAGCCCGGAGCGCCTCGCGCAGCTCGCCGCCGACCCCGTCTTCCTCGCCGAGCTCGCGGCGGCGCACACCGACCTGCAGGACTACCTGAGCACCCCGCGGTGGTACCAGGGGCTGTCCGGACGTGCCCTCGTCGATCGCGTACTTCTCGCCCGGAGTTCGGCATCACCGAGGTGCTGCCGCAGTACTCCGGCGGCCTCGGCATCCTGGCCGGCGACCACCTCAAGGCGGCCTCCGACCTGGGCGTGCCGATCCTCGGCGTCGGGCTGCTCTACCGGGCCGGCTACTTCAAGCAGTCGCTCAACGCCGAGGGCTGGCAGCAGGAGCGCTACCCCCCGCTGGACCCGCACGGCCTGCCGCTCACGCTCGTGACCGACGCCTCGGGCGCCCCTGTCCTCATCCGCGTCGCGATGCCGGAGGGGCGCACCCTGCACGCCCACGTCTGGCGCGCGCAGGTCGGCCGGGTGCCGCTGCTGCTGCTGGACTCCGACGTGGAGGAGAACGCCCCCGAGGAGCGCGAGGTCACCGACCGCCTCTACGGCGGCGGCAGCGACCACCGGCTGCACCAGGAGATGCTGCTGGGCATCGGCGGGGTGCGCGCGATCCGCGCCTGGACCGCGCTCACCGGCGACCCCGAGCCCGAGGTGTTCCACACCAACGAGGGCCACGCCGGCTTCCTGGGCGTCGAGCGCGTCCGCGAGCTCGTCGAGCAGGGCCTGTCCTACGACGAGGCGAAGGAGGCGGTGCGGGCCGGGACGGTCTTCACCACCCACACCCCGGTGCCGGCCGGCATCGACCGCTTCCCGAAGGACCTCATCCAGCGCTACTTCGGCGGCGACAGCGCGCTCGCGGGCGTGCCGGTCGACCGGATCCTCGAGCTCGGCGCCGAGAGCGACGCGAGCGGTCTTCAACATGGCCCACATGGGCCTGCGGATGGCCCAGCGGCGCAACGGCGTCGCGAAGCTGCACGGCATCGTCAGCCGCGACATGTTCTCCGGCCTGTGGCCCGGCTTCGACCCGAGCGAGGTGCCGATCAGCTCGGTCACCAACGGCGTGCACGCGCCCACCTGGGTCTCGCGGGAGATCTTCGAGCTGGCCAACACGGTCAACCCCAAGCTCAGCAGCGAGGCCAAGGGCTGGGAGGACATCGCCAAGGTGTCCGACACCAGCATCTGGGCGACCCGCCGGGTGCTGCGCGAGCGGCTCGTCGAGGAGGTCCGCCGCCGGCTGCGCGCCTCGTGGCTGCAGCGCGGCGCCTCCGAGGCCGAGCTCGGCTGGACCGACACCGCCTTCGACCCGGACGTGCTCACGATCGGGTTCGCCCGGCGCGTCCCGTCGTACAAGCGCCTGACGCTGATGATGCGCGACCCCGAGCGGCTCAAGACGCTGCTGCTCGACCCCGACCGGCCGATCCAGCTGGTCATCGCCGGCAAGGCGCACCCGGCCGACGACGGCGGCAAGGAGCTCGTGCAGCAGATCGTCCGGTTCGCCGACCAGCACGACGTGCGGCACCGGATCGTCTTCCTGCCCGACTACGACATCGGCATGGCCCGCTACCTCTACGGCGGCTGCGACGTCTGGCTGAACAACCCGCTCCGCCCGCTCGAGGCCTGCGGCACGTCCGGCATGAAGTCCGCGCTCAACGGCGGTCTGAACCTGTCGATCCTCGACGGCTGGTGGGACGAGATGTACGACGGCGAGAACGGCTGGGCGATCCCGACCGCCGACGGCGTCGTGGACCCCGAGCGGCGCGACGACCTCGAGGCGACGGCGTTCTACGAGCTGGTCGAGAAGCAGGTCCGCACCCGCTTCTACGACCGCGACGACCAGGGCGTCCCGCAGCGCTGGATCGACATGGTCCGCCACACGCTGCAGACGACCGGCCCGAAGGTGCTCGCCAGCCGGATGCTGCGCGACTACGTCCAGGAGCTGTACGCCCCGGCCGCGGTCGCCTCGCGCGCGCTGGCCGCGTCGTCGTTCGCGCCGGCCAAGGAGCTGGCGAGCTGGCGCCACGACGTCGAGCGCAGGTGGTCCGGCGTGCGGGTCGTGCACGTCGAGGGCGCGGGCGTAGGCGACACCCCCCAGGTCGGCGCGGTGCTCGAGCTGCGGGCGGTCGTCGACCTGGCCGGGCTCGACGCCTCGGACGTCTCGGTGCAGGCGGTCTACGGCCGGGTCGACGAGGCCGACGAGCTGCAGTCGCCGAGCTCGGTCCCGCTGGTCGACGCGGGCACCGGCGAGGACGGCCTGCGCCGGTTCGAGGGCGCCGTCCCGCTCGAGCGGGCCGGCTCGTTCGGCTACGGCGTGCGGGTCCTGCCGCACCACGCGTCGCTCCCCGGCGACGCCGACCTCGCCCTCATGGCCTGGGCGTAGGGAACCCGTACGCCGCCTGGCTCATGATCGTGGGACGAGCACGACCGTTCTGAGGCCCGAGGACGGGCTCGGGGCTCCAACGATCATCGAGCGGGCTGCTCGCGCACCGCGCGGAGCAGGACGACCGAGCGGCCCAGCATCCGCAGGGTGCCACCGGCCGGGAGGGTGCCACCGGCGACGGGTCGCTCGTCGGCGGTGTCGAGCAGGCGCTCGTACGACGTGGCCCACGGCGGGCCGGGCAGCACGACGTCGTCGTCCTCGGCGGCGGTGTGCAGCAGGAGGAGCAGGCTGTCGTCGACCACCCGCTCGCCGCGCGGGCCGGGCGCGCGGATCCCCCTGCCGTCCAGGTACATCCCCAGGGTGGCCTGCGCGGCGTCGAACCACTCGCGGTCGGTGTGCTCCTCGCCGCCGGCGCCGAACCACGCGACGTCCTTGACCCCGTCGGTCACCGCGCCGGTGAAGAAGGTGCGCCGGCGCAGCACCGGGTGCTCCCGGCGCAGCGCCACCAGGCGCTGAACCCAGGCCAGCAGGTCCTCGGCGTCCGGGCCGAGCTCCCAGTCCACCCACGACAGCGGGCCGTCCTGGCAGTAGGCGTTGTTGTTGCCCGACTGCGTGCGCCGCACCTCGTCGCCCATGGTCAGCATCGGCACACCGGTCGACAGCAGCAGCGTGCTGAGCAGGTTGCGGGCCTGTCGGCGCCGGAGCGCCTCGACGGCAGGGTCGTCCGTCGGGCCCTCGACGCCGCAGTTCCAGCTGCGGTTGCCGTCGGACCCGTCGCGCCCGTCCTCGCCGTTGGCCTCGTTGTGCTTGCGGTCGTACGCCGTGAGGTCGTGCAGCGAGAAGCCGTCGTGGGCGGTGACCAGGTTGATCGACGCCCACGGCGCCCGGCCCTGCCGGCCGAACAGGTCGGACGAGCCGGACAGGCGGTAGGCCAGCGACCGGACGCCCCCGCCCGCGCCGCGCCAGGCGTCGCGCACGGCGTCGCGGTACTGGTCGTTCCACTCCGCCCACGGGGCCGGGAAGCGGCCGACGTGGTAGCCGCCGTGCCCGACGTCCCACGGCTCGGCGACGAGCTTGACCCGGGACAGGACCGGGTCCTGCTGCACGGCCTGCAGGAAGGCCGAGCGGAGGTCGACCTCCTCGTCGGCGCCCCGGGCGAGCGCGGGCGCCAGGTCGAAGCGGAAGCCGTCGACGTGCATCTCGGTCACCCAGTAGCGCAGCGAGTCGAGCACCAGCTGCAGCACGTGCGGGGTGCGCAGGTCGAGGGTGTTGCCGGTACCGGTCACGTCGCGGTAGCGGTGCCGGTCCTCCGCGGGCAGCCGGTAGTAGCTGCGGTTGTCCAGGCCGCGGAAGGCCAGCGTCGGCCCGTGCTCGTCGCCCTCGCCGCTGTGGTTGTAGACGACGTCGAGCAGCACCTCGAGGCCGGCCGCGTGCAGCGACCGCACCATCGCCTTGAACTCCGCGACCTGCTCGCCCCCGGTGCCGGTCGCGGCGTAGCCGCCGTGGGGGGCGAAGAAGCCGATGGTGTTGTAGCCCCAGTAGTTGGTGAGCCCGCGGCTCAGCAGGTGCGGCTCGCTGACGAACTGCTGCACGGGAAGCAGCTCGACGGCTGTGACGCCCAGCCCGAGCAGGTGCTCGACGGCTGCGGGGTGCGCCAGCCCGGCGTAGGTGCCGCGCAGCCCTGCCGGTACGCCGGGGTGCTGCTGCGTCAGCCCCTTGACGTGCATCTCGTAGACGACGGTCGCGTCCCACGGCGTCGCCGGCGGGCGGTCGTCGCCCCAGTCGAACGCCTCGTCCACGACGACCGAGCGCGGGACGTGCGGCGCGCTGTCGTGCGGCTCGGGGGAGCCCTGCCGGCCGGGCAGGTGGCCGAACACCGCGTCGTGCAGGACCAGGTCCCCCTCGACGGCCCGGGCGTACGGGTCGAGCAGCAGCTTGGCCGGGTTGTGCTTGTGCCCGGCGGCGGGGTCGTAGGGCCCGTGCACGCGGTAGCCGTAGCGCTGGCCGGGTCCGACGCCGGGCAGGTGGGCGTGCCAGACCGCTCCGGTCCGCTCGGTCAGCGGGACGCGCTCCTCGCGGTCGCCGTCGAGCAGGCACAGCTCCACCCGCCCGGCGCTCGCGGAGAAAACCGCGAAGCCCGTGCCGGAGCCGTCCCACGTCGCCCCGAGCGGGGTGGCCGAGCCGGGCCGGGTCTCGCGGGCGGGGGCCGGGTCGCGGCGTGCGGCGGGGTCGAGGGGCACCTGCGGATGCTAGGGCTGGAGCGCGCCGCCCTCGGCGTGTCCCGGGCCGGTGCTGCCGTGCAGCAGCGCGTGCCGCCCGGCCATCGCCTCGTGCCCGGTCACCGACGGGGGCTCGTCGTGCGCGAGGACCAGGTGGCCGAGCAGCTTCTCCTGGTCGGCCACCAGGTCGGCCCACGTCGCGACCAGGTCGGCGGCGGCGACCAGTGCCTCGAGCCGCACCCGCACGGGCAGCAGGAGCAGCTCGCGCTCCAGGACCGCCACGAGGTCCTCGGGCAGCAGCGCCCGCGGGTCCTCGTCGTCCTCGACCAGGCCCTCGTGCTCCATCAGGACGTCGAGCTCGCCGAGCTCCTCGTCCTCCTCCAGCCCGGACAGGGCGAAGTCCTCGTCGTCCTCCTCGTCGTCCTCGTAGCCGGCCTCGACCTCGTCGAGCGAGAGGCCGGCCTCCGCGGCCCAGCGGGCCTCCTCCTCGAGGTCGACCTCGTCGGGCAGAGCAGCGAAGAACGCGTCCTGCCAGCGCTCGACCAGCTCGCGCACGGCGTCGCACCGCTCGAGGACGCCGCCCACGTCGACGCTCTCGCCGTCCCCGGGAGGTGCCAGCAGCGCGCGCTGCAGGGCGCCGGCCGCACCTGGCGGCAGGTCTGACAGGGGGTCGCTGCTGGAGACGGTGTGCACGACGCCCTTGGAGTCCCGGAACATCCGCGCAGACTAGGGTGCGGCGCTCCGGCAGTCGGTCCAGAGGAGGACGTGATGGGCGAGTTCGTGCGGCTCGAGGTCGACGGCGCGGTGGGCACGATCCGCCTCGACCGGCCGAAGATGAACGCCCTGGACGGGCAGGTCACCGCCGAGCTGCGCGCGGCGGCCGAGGAGGCCCGCGACCGGGCCGACCTGCGCGCGGTCGTGCTCTACGGCGGCGAGCGCGTCTTCGCCGCCGGCGCCGACATCAAGGAGATGTCGACGATCAGCTACGCCGAGATGCTGTCGTGGGGGAGCCGGCTCCAGGAGGCCCTCAAGGTCGTCGCCAAGCTGCCCAAGCCGGTCGTCGCCGCGGTCACCGGCTACGCCCTCGGCGGCGGCTTCGAGCTGGCCCTCACCGCCGACTTCCGCGTGCTGGGGGAGCGCGCCAAGGTCGGCGTCCCCGAGATCACCCTCGGCGTCATCCCGGGGGCCGGCGGCACCCAGCGGCTGACCCGCCTGATCGGACCGGCCAAGGCCAAGGACCTCGTCTTCTCCGGCCGCCACGTCGGCGCCGAGGAGGCGCTCGCGCTCGGGATCGCCGACCGCGTCGTCCCCGACGCCGACGTCTACTCCACCGCCCTCGAGATGGCCCGTGCGTACGCCGAGGGCCCGGCGGTCGCCCTGCGCGCGGCGAAGCAGGCGATCGACGAGGGCCTCGAGCTCGACCTCGACAGCGCGCTGCGGCTCGAGACCGCCTTGTTCGCCGGGCTGTTCGCGACCGACGACCAGACGCATCGGCATGACGTCGTTCCTGCGAGGACGGCCCGGGCAAGGCGCGCTTCACCGGTCGCTAGGTCAGCGTGACGAAGGGCACGCCCGGCGCGCCGCTGCACCGGTTTCCCGCGGCATTACCCACGGGTAGCGTCCCGGACGCAGGGCGGTGGGCGGGGCCGAGTTGCGCCCCGATACCGTGGCCCTCACCTTAGAAGGACCGCGAAGGACCGCCACGTCCCGCAGGCCCGCGCTCCGCGCGGTCAGGTCCACCACGCTCCCCAAGACGGAGGTCGGCGCCCCACGTGAACATCGTCGTACTGGTCAAGCAGGTGCCCGACACCTGGGCCGAGCGCAAGCTCCAGGACAGTGACAAGACCCTCGACCGCGCGTCGGTCGACGTGGTCATGAACGAGATCGACGAGTACGCCGTCGAGGAGGCCCTGAAGATCAAGGAGGCCTCCGGCGGGGAGGTCACGATCCTCACCATGGGTCCCGAGCGCGCGGTCGAGACGATCCGCAAGGCGCTGTCGATGGGCGCCGACAAGGCCGTGCACCTCACCGACGAGGCCCTCAAGGGCTCGGACGCCGTGCAGACCTCCTACGCCCTGGCGCAGGTCCTCTCCACGCTGGAGTACGACCTCGTCCTCACCGGCTCCGAGGCCACCGACTCCCGCATGGCGATCATGCCGGCGCTGCTCGCCGAGCGCACCGGGCAGCCGCAGCTGTCCGGCGCCCGGAAGGTCACCGCCGAGGGCGGCACCGTCCGCATCGAGCGGCAGACCGAGAACGGCTACGACGTCGTCGAGGCCGCGACCCCGGCCATCGTGTCGGTCGTCGAGAAGATCAACGAGCCGCGCTACCCCTCCTTCAAGGGGATCATGGCCGCGAAGAAGAAGCCGCTCACGACCCTCACGGTCGCCGACGCCGGCATCGACGCCGGGCAGGTCGGCCTGGCCAGCGCGCCGTCGCAGGTCGTCGAGTTCAGCAACAAGCCGCCGCGCCAGGCGGGCCAGATCGTCAAGGACGAGGGTGACGGCGGCGTCAAGATCGCCGAGTTCCTCGCGTCGCAGAAGCTCGTCTGAGAGAGGGATCGAACACACATGGCTGAGGTCCTGGTCCTCGTCGACCACGTCGACGGAACCCCCAAGAAGGTCTCCTACGAGCTCCTGACGCTCGCCCGCGAGCTCGGCACCCCCTCCGCGGTGGTGCTGGGCAAGGGCGCGTCCGCCGCCGCCGAGAAGGTCGCCGCGTACGGCGCCGAGAAGGTCTACGTCAGCGAGGCCGAGGAGCTCGACGGCTACCTGACCGGCCCGAAGGCCGCGGTGCTCGCCCAGCTCGTCGCCGACAAGAGCCCCGCCGCGGTGCTCCTGCCGAGCAACGCCGAGGGCAAGGAGGTCGCCGCGCGGCTGGCCGTCAAGACCGGCAGCGGCCTGATCACCGACGCCGTCGGCGTCACCGCCGACCTCGTCGCCGAGCAGCCGATCTTCGGCGGCAGCGTCGTGGTCTCCTCCAAGGTGGCCACCGGCACGCCGATCATCACGGTGCGCGCCAACTCCACCGCGCCGTCCGAGGCCCCGGCCGCCGGCACCGTCGAGCAGGTCTCCGCGACCTTCTCCGACGCCGACAAGGCCGCCAAGGTCGTCGAGTCCGTCGTCGAGGACAAGGGCGGCCGCCCCGACCTCGGTGACGCGTCGATCGTCGTCTCCGGTGGTCGCGGTGTCGGTGCGGCGGAGGGCTTCGAGGTCGTCGAGAAGCTCGCCGACGTCCTCGGTGCGGCCGTCGGCGCCTCGCGCGCCGCGACCGACGCCGGCTGGTACCCGCACCAGAACCAGGTCGGCCAGACCGGCCGCACCGTCTCGCCGCAGCTCTACATCGCGGTGGGCATCTCCGGCGCCATCCAGCACCGCGCCGGCATGCAGACCAGCAAGACGATCGTCGCCATCAACAAGGACCCCGAGGCGCCGATCTTCGAGCTGGCCGACTTCGGCCTGGTCGGTGACCTGTTCACCGTCGTGCCGCAGCTCACCGAGGAGATCGGCAAGCGCAAGGGCTAGTCCCTCCTGCGCCTCCGTCCGGCCCGGTCCCCTCCTGGGGGCCGGGCCGGACGCGTGCCGGGGCCCGGGCGCCACGTGCTCCACGCGCCGCGCGGGACCGTCGCGGCTACCCTCGTGCCGTGGCCTACCTCGACCATGCGGCCTCGACGCCCATGCTCCCGGAGGCCGTCGACACCGTCACCGCCGCTCTGCGCGACGCGCTGTCCGCGGCCGGGAACGCGTCGTCCCTGCACAGCGCCGGCCGCCGGGCCCGCCGGGTGGTCGAGGAGTCGCGCGAGCAGCTGGCCGCGGCGCTGGGCGCCCGGCCGTCCGAGGTGGTCTTCACCGGCAGCGGGACCGAGAGCGACAACCTCGCGGTCAAGGGGATCTGGTGGGCCCGCCGCGCCGCCGACCCGCGCCGCCGCCGCATCCTGGCCAGTGCGGTCGAGCACCACGCCGTGCTGGACGCGGTCGAGTGGCTGGTCGCCCACGAGGGCGCGACGGTCGAGTGGCTGGAGGTCGACGCCGAGGGGCGGGTGCACCCCGACGTCCTGCGGGCGGCGCTGGAGCGGGACCCGTCCGACGTCGCGCTGGTGACGGTGATGTGGGCCAACAACGAGGTCGGCACCGTGCAGCCGGTGCGCGCGCTCGCCGACCTCGCCCACGAGCACGGCGTCCCGTTCCACACCGACGCCGTGCAGGCGGTCGGGCAGGTGCCCGTCGACGTGGCGGCCAGCGGCGTGGACGCGCTGACCCTCGCCGGCCACAAGCTCGGCGGGCCGCTCGGCGTCGGCGCGCTCGTGCTCGGCCGCGACGTCGCCTGCGTGCCGCTGCTGCACGGCGGCGGCCAGGAGCGCGACGTCCGCTCCGGCACCCTGGACGCCCCCGCCGTCGCCGGCCTGGCCGTCGCGGCGTCGCTCGCGGTCGAGCGCCAGGCCGGAGCTGCACGCCCGGCTGTCCGGCCTGCGCGACGACCTCGTCCGGCGGGTGCGCGCCGCCCTGCCCGAGGCGGTGCTCAACGGACCGGCCGACGGTCGCGACCGGCTGCCCGGCAACGCGCACTTCTCCTTCCCCGGCTGCGAGGGCGACTCGCTGCTGCTCCTGCTCGACGCCCGCGGCGTCGAGGTGTCCACCGGCTCGGCCTGCTCGGCCGGGGTCGCCCGGCCCTCCCACGTCCTGCTGGCGATGGGCGCCGGCGAGGACGACGCCCGCAGCTCGCTGCGCTTCTCGCTCGGCCACACCTCGACCGCCGCCGACGTCGACGCCCTGCTCGAGGTGCTGCCCGGCCGTCGTCGAGCGGGCCCGGCGCGCGGCCCTGCGATGAGGCTGCTGGCCGCGCTGTCCGGCGGGGTCGACTCCGCGGTCGCCGCCGCGCTCGCCGTCGAGGCCGGGCACGACGTCACCGGCGTCCACCTGGCGCTGTCGCAGTCGCCGGCGACGCTGCGCACCGGCTCGCGCGGCTGCTGCTCCAAGGAGGACGCCCGCGACGCCGCGCCGCGTCGCCGACGTGCTCGGGATCCCCTTCTACGTCTGGGACCTCGCCGACCGCTTCCGCGAGGACGTCGTCGACGACTTCGTCGCCGAGTACGCCGCCGGCCGCACCCCGAACCCGTGCCTGCGCTGCAACGAGAAGATCAAGTTCGCCGCCGTGCTGGACCGCGCGCTGGCGCTCGGCTTCGACGCGGTCGTCACCGGCCACCACGCCCGGCTCGCGGACGGCGTGCTGCGCCGCTCGGTCGACCTGGCCAAGGACCAGTCGTACGTCCTCGCCGTCCTGACGCCGGAGCAGCTGGCCGGCACGGTGCTGCCCCTCGGCGACCTCACCAAGGACGCAGGTGCGCGAGCACGCCGCCGCCCGCGGGCTGGCGGTCGCCGACAAGCCGGACAGCCCCGACGTCTGCTTCATCGCCGACGGGGACACCGCCGGCTTCCTGCGCGAGCGCCTCGGGGCGCAGCCCGGTCCGGTCGTCGACGCCCTGACCGGCGCGGTCGTCGGGCAGCACGACGGCGCGTACGCCTACACCGTCGGGCAGCGCCGGGGCCTGGCGCTGACGGTGCCGGCGCCGGACGGCCGGCCGCGCTACGTCCTGTCGGTCGAGCCGGTCAGCCGCACCGTCACCGTCGGGCCGGGCGAGGCGCTGGACGTCACGACCGTGCGCGCGGACCGGCCGCTGTGGCTGCACGACCGGCCGCTGCCGCTGGCCTGCGCGGTGCAGCTGCGCGCGCACGGCGCCGTCCACGACTGCGTGGTGCACGCCGACGGCGACGGCTGGCGGCTGGAGCTCGCCACCCCCGCGCGCGGGATCGCGCCGGGACAGGCCGCGGTGCTCTACGACGGCGACCGCGTGCTCGCCAGCGCGACGCTCGCCTGACGCGCCGCCACTACGCTCCGGGCCATGGCCGACGACGCGCGTCCCGACGCTTGACGACCTCCGCCTGGTCCGGCGCGACCGGCATCGGCAGCATGCCCGGCACCGACCCGCACGAGGCGGTGCGGGTCGTGCTCGGGGAGCTGCCCGACCTGCCGTTCCTGCCCGAGCTGCCCGCGCGCGGCCAGCACGCCGACCTCGCCGGCCGCAGCGCCGCCCTGCTGGCCGACCTCCCGGTGGACCTGCAGCCGGCCGGCTGGCGCCTGACCACGGGCCGGTCGCGCGACGCGCGCCCGCGCCCGCGACCTGCTGTCGTACGACCTCGACGCGCTGCAGGAGGCGGCCGACAGCCCGCCGCGGCTCAAGCTGCAGTGCGCCGGGCCGTGGACGCTCGCGGCGCTGCTCGAGCTGCCGCGCGGCGACCGGGTGCTGGCCGACCCCGGCGCGGTGGACGACCTCGCGCAGTCGCTGGCCGAGGGGCTCGCGCGGCACCTCGCCGACGTCGCCGCGCGGCTGCCCGGCACGACGATCGTGCTGCAGCTGGACGAGCCGAGCCTGCCGAGCGTGCTGGGCGGCGGCATCCCGACCGCGAGCGGCTTCGGCCGGCTGCGCGCGCCCGCGGCCTCGCGCGCCGTCGAGGTGCTGGCCACCGTGCTGGCGGCGGCCGAGCACACGGTCGTGCACTGCTGCGCGCCGTCGGTCCCGGTCGCGCTGCTGCGCAAGGCCGGCGCCGGAGCCGTCAGCCTGGACGCCACGCTGCTGACGCCGCGCGACGACGACCAGCTCGGCGAGGCCGTCGAGTCGGGCGCCGGCCTGCTGCTCGGCGTCGTGCCGTCCAGCGACGCGCGGCTGTCGGACCTCGCGGCCATGATGAGGCCCGTGCAGGAGCTGTGGCGGCGGCTCGGTCAGTCGCCCGAGCGGCTGCCCGACACCGTCGTCGTCACCCCGACCTGCGGGATGGCGGGCGCGAGCCCGGGGCATGCCCGGCGGGCGCTGCAGGCGAGCGCCGAGATCGCCCGGCGCGCTGGGGGAGGCACCCGAGTGAGCGGAGGATGCGGGCGGCGCCCCGTGACGAAGGAGCGGGTGTGCCGGCTGCTTCTGGAGCGAGCAGGAGTGTGGCAGTGAGCAGGAGCGTCGCCGTGACCGAGGTCGTCGACGGCGTCCCGGTGGACGTCCGCGAGCGGCACGCCGAGCTGTCCCGCGCGCTGGACGAGAACGCCTTCCGCTACTACGTCCTGGACGCGCCGACCGTCAGCGACGCCGAGTACGACGCCCTCATGGCCGAGCTGCGCGGCATCGAGGAGGCGCACCCGTCGCTGCGCACTCCGGACTCCCCGACGCAGAAGGTCATGGGCACCTTCTCGACCGACTTCACGCCGGTCGACCACCTCGAGCGGCTGATGAGCCTGGGCAACGTCTTCAGCGAGGCCGAGCTGCGCGAGTGGGCCGCTCGCGCGGCGCAAGGAGGCCGCCGCCGCGCGGTGGCTGTGCGAGCTGAAGATCGACGGGCTGGCGGTCGCCCTCGTCTACCGCGACGGCCGGCTCGTGCGCGCCGCGACCCGCGGCGACGGCCGGACCGGCGAGGACATCACCGCCAACGTCCGCACCCTGCCCAGCGTCCCCGACCGGCTGACCGGCGAGGGCGTGCCGCCGCTGCTCGAGGTCCGCGGCGAGGTCTACATCAGCACCGCCGACTTCACCGCCCTCAACGAGCGGCTGGTCGCCGAGGGCAAGGCGCCGTTCGCCAACCCGCGCAACGGCGCGGCCGGGAGCCTGCGGCAGAAGGACCCGCGGGTCACCGCCACGCCGGCCGCTCAGCCTGACCCTGCACGGCATCGGCGCCCGCGAGGGCTGGGAGCCCGAGACCCAGAGCGGGGCGTACGAGCAGCTGGCCGGCTGGGGGCTGCCGGTCAGCGCGCACTGCCAGGTCTTCGACGACCTCGAGGGGGTGCTCGGCTACATCGCCCACTGGGGCGAGCACCGGCACGACGTCGAGCACGAGATCGACGGCGTGGTGGTCAAGGTCGACCAGGTGCCGCTGCAGCGCCGGCTGGGGGCGACCAGCAGCGCCCCGCGCTGGGCGATCGCCCACAAGTACCCGCCGGAGGAGGCGACGACCACGCTCCACGACATCCGCGTCAACGTCGGCCGCACCGGCCGGGTCACGCCGTTCGCCTACATGGAGCCGGTGCAGGTCGGCGGCGTCATGGTCAAGCTCGCGACGCTGCACAACCAGGACGAGGTCCGGCGCAAGGACGTCCGGATCGGCGACACGGTCGTCGTCCGCCGCGCCGGTGACGTCATCCCCGAGGTCGTCGGCCCGGTGGCAGCGCTCCGCGACGGCACCGAGCGCGAGTTCGTCATGCCGACGCACTGCCCCGAGTGCGGCACCGAGCTCGGCCGCCCGGACGGCGAGGTCGACGTCCGCTGCCCCAACACGGTCTCCTGCCCCGCCCAGCTGCGGGAGTCGGTCTTCCACTTCGCCGGCCGCGGTGCGATGGACATCGACGGGCTGGGCTACGAGACGGCGATCGCGCTGCTGCAGGCCGGCCGGCTGACCGACATCGGCGGGGTCTTCCACCTCGCGCCGGAGTCCTTCGAGGGGCTGCGCGGCTTCGGCCCGAAGAAGGTCGAGCAGATCCTGCGCGGCGTCGAGGCCGCCCGTGACCGCCCGCTGTGGCGCCTGCTCGTCGGCTTCTCGATCCGCCACGTCGGACCGACCGCCGCGCAGGACGTCGCCCGCCAGTTCCGCTCGCTCGACGCCGTGATGGCGGCGACGCCGGAGGAGCTGGCCGCGGTCGACGGCGTGGGGCCGGTGGTCGCGCAGGCCCTGCACGCTGGTTCCAGGACCCCCGCCACCTCGAGATCGTCGAGCGGGTGCGCGCCGGTGGTGCGCGCACCGCCGACGAGGGCGCCGACGAGGGCCCGCGCCCGCTCGAGGGCGTGACCGTCGTCGTGACCGGCACGCTCGCCGTCCTACAGCCGCGACGGCGCCACCGAGGCGGTGCAGGCGCTCGGCGGCAAGGTGACCAGCAGCGTCAGCAAGAAGACCGACTTCGTCGTCGTCGGCACCGATCCCGGCGCCAGCAAGTACGAGAAGGCCGTCAAGCTCGGCGTCCCGCTCCTCGACGACGCCGGGCTGACCGCACTGCTCGACCACGGCCCGGACGCCGCCCGCGCCGCTGGCCGTCGTGCCCGAGGACGCGTAGCGCTCAGGCTCGGACGGCTTCCTGCCGAGGACCGTGCGAGGGGCGCAGGTCGCGCTCGTCTGCACGGGCAGGGCGGTGACGTGGCTGCGGGCGTGTCGCTGGTCCCCGAGGACGACCGCAACGACTTCGCCGGTCGCCGCGACCTGGCCTTCCGCGTCTACGTCGCGGCGGTCAGCCTCGCCGGCATGGCCGTCCTCGTGCTGGCCGGTGCGCTCGCTCGACCCGGCCGACGTGCTGGGTCTCGAGCCGGCGTTCTGGGCGCTGTGCGCGCTCCTGCTGCTCGCCGAGGTCCGGCCGCTGTTCACCGCCGGCGCGCGCGACGCCAACGGCCTGGCGCTGTCCACCAGCTTCGTCTTCGCGCTGATGCTCCGCTACGGGCTGCCGATCGCCGTGCTCGTGCA
Source organism: uncultured Actinomycetota bacterium (assembly GCA_963844295.1). Taxonomy (GTDB): domain Bacteria; phylum Actinomycetota; class Actinomycetes; order Mycobacteriales; family SCTD01; genus SCTD01. The sequence continues at coordinate 1,444,554 of CAWJNR010000002.1, forward strand.
GGCCGTCGCGACCGCCGTCGCCGACGTCAGCCGTCGCAAGGCCCCGTGGCGGACCGCCTTCAACATCGGGCAGTTCACGCTGTCGTGGTCGGCCGCGGCCTACGTGATGGAGCTCGCCGGCCACGAGGCCTCCACCGCCGTCCCGCTCGACCTGACCGGCGCACGACCTCGTCGCGGCCGTGCTCGGCGGCATGACCTACTTCGTCGTCAACCAGCTGCTCGTCATGGTCGCGCTGTCGCTCAAGACCGGCCGGTCGGTCCTGTCGCCTGCTGCGCGACGACCTGGCGTACGAGGCGCTCAGCAGCGGCGCGCTGCTCGCCCTGTCGCCGCTCATCGTCCTCGCCGTCGCGAGCGGGACGGCCTTCCTGCCGCTGCTGCTCCCGCCGCTGGTCGCCGTCTACCAGGTCGCGTCGGTCGCCCTGCAGCGCGAGCAGCAGGCGCTGACGGACGCGCTCACCGGCCTGCCCAACCGCACCCTGCTCGGCACGCGCACGGCCGAGTCGCTCTTGGAGTCCGGCGACGCCGGCACGGCGCTGCTGCTGTTCGACCTCGACCGCTTCAAGGAGGTCAACGACACCCTCGGCCACCACGTGGGCGACCGCTTCCTGCAGGTCGTCGGCGAGCCGGCTCGCGGGTGCCGTGCGGCCGGGGGACACCGTGGTCCGGCTGGGCGGTGACGAGTTCGCGCTGCTGCTGCCGGCGACCGGGCGCGCGCGAGGCGGAGGAGACCGCCCGCCGGCTGCTCGAGGCGGTGCGCGCACCGGTCGTGCTGGACGGCGTGCACGTCGACGTCGACGCCTCGCGTCGGCATCGCGGTCGCACCGGAGCACGGCGACGACCTCGACGCGCTGCTGCAGCACGCCGACGTCGCGATGTACCTCGCCAAGGGGACCGGCAGCGGCGTCGAGCACTACGACGTCAGCCGCGACCGCAACTCCACCTCCCGGCTGGGGATGCTCAGCGAGCTGCGCCGGGCGCTGAGCGACGGCGAGCTCGAGGTGCACTACCAGCCCAAGGCGGAGCTGGTGTCGGGGCGGGTGACGGGCGTCGAGGCCCTGGTGCGCTGGCGCCACCCGGAGCGCGGGCTGGTGCCGCCGGACGAGTTCGTCCCGCTCGCCGAGAGCAGCGGCCTCATCGAGGCGCTCACCGGCCACGTGCTCGACCGCGCCGTCGGGCAGGCCGCCGCGTGGCGCGACCAGGGCCTGGACCTCAAGGTCGCCGTCAACGTCAGCGTGCGGGACCTGTCCGGCACCGTCCTGGTCGACCACGTCGTCGCGGCGCTGGCGCGGCACGGGCTGCCCGCGAGCTGCCTGCTGCTGGAGGTCACCGAGGGCTCGCTGTTCGCCGACTCGCACCGCGCCGCGGCCACCCTGCTGCCGCCTCGACGAGCTCGGCGTCGCCCTGTCCCTCGACGACTTCGGCACCGGCTGGTCCAGCCTGGGGCACCTGCGCCGGCTGCCCGTGCAGGAGCTGAAGGTGGACCGCTCGTTCGTGCAGCGGATGGCCACCGACGCCCGCGACGCCGCCATCGTGCGCAGCGTCGTCGACCTCGGCGTCGGCCTCGGCATGCGCGTCGTCGCCGAGGGGGTCGAGGACCGTGCGACCTGGCGGCTGCTCGCCGACATGGGCTGCGACGAGGCGCAGGGCTGGTTGCTGTCGCCGGCCGAGCCGGCGCACGTGCTCACGCCCTGGCTGCCTGCGACCGGCAGCGACGCGCACGCTGAGCGCGCCGCCGCGTCAGGCGCTGAGCGCGGACGCCGCTGTCAGGCGCTGAGCGCGGACGCCGCGACGGTGGCGGTGATGCCGGCCAGGTGACCGAGCCGCAGCACCTCCGAGCCGCGGAAGCGCGGCCCGCCCGGCCGCCCGACGAGCACCGCGCGCGAGGGCCCGCCGACCGGCGCGACGACCAGCTCGGTGCCGATCAGGTCCCAGCTCTCCGGCACCCACGGCGCGTCCGCCTCCAGCCGGCGGGCCGAGGCGAGCGGGAGCCACGGCAGGTCCAGCCCGTCCACGTCCGGCGCCCCCGGGCTGGCCCGCAGCACCGTCGGGCCCGCCTCCAGCAGCAGCGCCCAGCCCGCCCGGAACACGCCGGGGACGTGCTCGACGAGCAGCGACGAGGCGCTGTCGGGGTCGGCGGCGAGCGCCTCCACCAGCTCGAGGTCGCGGTGCAGGTCGCTGCCGCCGTAGTAGGGCCGCAGCGACTCGACGACCACGCCGGGGACCGACTGCGCGCTGGTGATGAGCGCATCGGGCAGGCCTCCCGGCGGCAGGGCCACCACGACGTCGTCGACCGCGCCGTCCGGCCCGCGCTCCACGACGTCGAGGGACAGGATGTCGGCGCCGGCCTGGCCGAGCGCCGTCGCGACGGCGCCGAGCATGCCGGGGCGGTCGGGCAGCACGAGCCGCAGCAGGTAGGACATCGGAGCCTCCGGGTCGTCGGGCGGGTCGCGGGCCAGTCTGCCCGGGTCGCGTTGCGAGCCGGTTGCGGTGCCGTGCCGGTCGCGAGAACCAGCGGCGGTCGCGGCGCGCCGCGACCCTAGACTCGGCCCGTCCCCGCACCGCCCCGGCGAAGGAGCCGCATGCCCGAGATCACCCGCGAGGAGGTCGCGCACCTCGCGCGGCTGTCGCGGCTGGCGCTGGACGACGCCGAGCTCGACGGCCTGGCCGCGCAGCTCGACGTCATCCTCGGCGCGGTCGCGCAGATCTCGGCAGCGACCGACGCGTCCGACGTCCCGCCCACCACCCACGCCGTACCGGTCGAGAACGTCGTGCGCCCCGACGTGGTCGTCCCGTCGCTGGACCGCGACGAGGTGCTGGCCGGTGCGCCGTCGGCCGAGGACGGCCGCTTCCGCGTGCCGCGCATCCTGGACTCGAGTGAGCGCTTCGGGATCGACCGACCTCACCCGCCTGACCGCCGTCGAGACCGCCGCGGCGATCGCGGGCGGGCAGGCCAGCGCCGTCGAGGTCACCCAGGCCCACCTCGACCGCATCGCGGCCGTCGACGGCGCCGTGCACGCCTTCCTGCACGTCGACGCCGAGGGCGCGCTGGCCCAGGCCGCGCGCGTCGACGCCGGGCGAGGTGACCGGTCCGCTGGCCGGTGTGCCGCTCGCGCTCAAGGACGTCATCGTCACCCGCGGGCGTGCCGACCACCGCCGGGTCGCGGATCCTCGAGGGCTGGCGCCCGCCGTACGACGCGACCGTCACCGAGCGGCTCCGCGCGGCGGGTGTCGTCGTGCTCGGGAAGACCAACATGGACGAGTTCGCGATGGGCTCCTCCACCGAGCACAGCGCCTACGGCCCGACGTCGAACCCCTGGGACCTCAGCCGGATCCCCGGCGGGAGCGGCGGCGGCTCGGCCGCGGCCGTGGCGGCGTACGAGGCGCCGCTCGCGATCGGCACCGACACCGGCGGGTCGATCCGCCAGCCGGCCGCCGTCACCGGCACCGTCGGCGTCAAGCCGACCTACGGCGGGGTGTCGCGCTACGGCCTCATCGCCTTCTCGAGCTCGCTGGACCAGGCCGGTCCCTGCGCGCGCACCGTGCTCGACGCCGCGCTGCTGCACGAGGCGGTCGCCGGTCACGACCCGCGCGACTCCACGTCCATCGACGCGCCGGTCCCGCCGGTCGTCGAGGCCGCGCGCCGGCGCGACGTCAAGGGGCTGCGCGTCGCGGTCGTCAAGGAGCTGTCCGGCGAGGGCTACGAGACCGGCGTGCAGGAGCGCTTCGACGAGGCGGTCGAGCTGCTGCAGGAGCTCGGCGCCACCGTGACCGAGGTGAGCTGCCCGCACTTCGCCTTCGCCCTGCCGGCCTACTACCTGATCGCGCCGTCGGAGGCGTCCTCGAACCTCGCCCGCTTCGACAGCGTGCGCTACGGCCTGCGGGTCGGCGACGACGGCGAGCGCAGCCTCGAGGAGGTCATGTCGGCGACCCGCGCGGCCGGCTTCGGCGCCGAGGTCAAGCGTCGGATCGTGCTGGGCACCTACGCCCTGTCCAGCGGCTACTACGACGCCTACTACGGCCAGGCGCAGAAGGTCCGCACGCTCATCACGCGCGACTTCCAGGCGGCCTTCGAGACGGCTGACGTGCTGGTGTCGCCGGCCGCCCCGACGGTGGCGTTCCCGCTCGGCGCGAAGCTCGACGACCCGCTGGCGATGTACCGCCAGGACCTCGCGACGATCCCGTCGAACCTCTACGGCGGTCCCGCGATGTCCTTGCCCGCAGGCCTTTCCGACGGGCTGCCCGTGGGCCTGCAGGTCATGGCGCCGACGATGCGCGACGACCTGCTCTACCAGGTGGGCGGCGCCCTCGAGGCCGCCCTGCACGACCGCTGGGGCGGGCCGCTGCTCGCCTCTGCCCCCGAGCTGGAGGTCTGACCATGGCCCTGTCCGTCAGCGTCGAGAGGGTCGTGCACGCGACCCCCGAGCGCGTCTTCGACCTGCTCGCCGACCCGCGCCGGCACCGCGAGATCGACGGGTCCGGCACCGTCCGCGACGCCGTCGAGGGACCCGAGCGCCTGTCGAAGGGCGCGGTGTTCGGCATGAAGATGAAGGCCGGCGCTGCCTACCAGATGACCAACACCGTCGTGGAGTTCGAGGAGGGCCGCCGCATCGCGTGGCAGCCCCGCCCGACGCAGTCCGTGGCCGCCAGGGCGATCGGCGGGCGCATCTGGCGCTACGAGCTCGAGCCGGTCGAGGGCGGCACCCGCGTGCGCGAGACGTGGGACACCAGCCAGGAGCGCCTGCCGCTGCTCATCCGCCCGCTGGCCGGGATCACCCGCCGCAACATGGCCAAGACGCTCGAGCGCCTGGAGGCCGCGGTCCGATGAGCGCCACCACCTCTGTCGACGGCAGCGTCCCGTACGCCGAGGCGCTGGCGGAGTTCGAGCCGGTCATCGGCCTCGAGACCCACGTCGAGCTCGGCACCGCCAGCAAGATGTTCTGCGGCTGCGACACCACCTTCGGGGCCGAGCCGAACACGCACACCTGCCCGGTGTGCCTGGGCCTGCCGGGCGCCCTGCCCGTCGTCAACGCGCAGGCCATCGAGTCGACGATCCGGATCGGTCTCGCGCTGCACTGCGACATCGCGACGTGGTGCCGCTTCGCGCGCAAGAACTACTTCTACCCGGACATGCCGAAGAACTTCCAGACCTCGCAGTACGACGAGCCGCTGTGCACCGACGGCTACCTCGACGTCGACGTGGACGGCGAGGTGGTGCGCATCCCGATCGAGCGCGTGCACCTCGAGGAGGACACCGGCAAGACGCTGCACGTCGGCGGGTCGACCGGCCGCATCCACGGCGCCTCGCACTCGCTGGTCGACTACAACCGCGCCGGCATCCCGCTCGTCGAGATCGTCACCAAGCCGGTGACCGGCACCGGCAAGCGCCCGGCCGAGGTGGCCAAGGCGTACGTCACCGAGCTGCGCGACGTGCTGCGCGGGCTGGGCGTCTCCGACGTGCGCATGGAGCAGGGCTCGATGCGCTGCGACGTCAACGTCTCGCTCAACCTGCCGGGGCAGGAGTGGGGCACCCGCTCGGAGACCAAGAACGTCAACTCGCTGCGCTCCGTCGAGCGCGCCGTCCGCTCGGAGGTCGAGCGGCAGGCCTCGCCGGCTGCGGCGCGGTGAGCGGATCGTCCAGGAGACGCGGCACTTCCACGAGGACACCGGCATGTCGACCTCCGGCCGGTCCAAGGAGGAGGCGACCGACTACCGGTACTTCCCCGAGCCCGACCTGGTCCCCGTCGCGCCCGACCCGGCGTGGGTCGCCGAGCTGGCGGCGGCGCTGCCGGAGGCGCCCTCGCTGCACCGCAAGCGGATGACCGAGTCGCTCGGCCTGTCCGCGCTGGACAGCCAGGCGATGGTCAACGCCGGCGTGCTCGGCCTGGTCATCGACGACGGTGGAGGCCGGCGCGCCGGCGGCCGAGGCGCGCAACTGGTGGCTCGGCGCGCTGGCGCAGGCCGCCAACGCGCGCGGCGTCGACGCCGCCGAGCTGCCCATCACGCCGGCCGACGTGGCGCGGGTCGTGGCCCTCGTCTCCGGCGGCGAGCTGACCGCGGGCCTGGCGAAGCAGGTCGTCGACGGCGTGCTCGCCGGGGAGGGCTCGCCCGACGAGGTGGTCGCGGCGCGCGGGCTGGCCGTCGTCTCCGACGAGGGCGCGCTCGGCGAGGCCGTCGACGCCGCCCTGGCCGCACAGCCCGACACCGCCGAGAAGGTCCGCGGCGGGAAGGTGCAGGCCGTCGGGGCGCTGGTCGGCGCGGTCATGAAGGCCACCCGCGGCCAGGCCGACGCGGCGGTCGTGCGGCGGCTGCTGCTCGAGCGCCTCGGCGTCGAGGAGTAGCTCAGCGCGCGGTGCGGCGGGGCAGCGCCGGCTGACGGTCGACCTCGGTGTCGGCGTCCTCCTGGTGCGCAGGCTCTTCCGGGCCGCACTCGGCGGTCTCGGGGTCGATGCGCGCGGAGGTCGGCAGTCCGGGCGAGCCCGGAGCCGGCTCCAGCTCGACGTCCCGCCCGCGGGCGAGCGCGGCCCGGTGGCGACGGCGCGCGAGCAGGATCGCGTTGAGCTCGGCGCCGGCCAGCAGGGAGACGCGACAGCAGGTAGAACCAGATCATGAGGATGAGCCCGCCACCGAGTGCGCCGAGGATCGGCGAGCTCGACACGGCCAGCTCCAGGTAGACGTTCAGGCCGTACGACGCCGCCAGCCACAGCAGCGCGGTGAGCAGTCCGCCGGGCAGGTCGTAGCGCCAGCGGGTCCGGCGGTTCGGCATGAGGTGGTCCATCGTGGTCGCCCACAGCACGAGCGAGCCGAACGCGATCGGCCAGCGCAGGTAGGACCAGAGGAACTCGTACTCCGGTCCGAGACCGAGGCGCGCGACGGCGCCCTGGGCGCGGCCGAAGATGGGTCCGACGACCAGCAGCGTGACGGCCAGCGCCCCGGTGATGACGCTGCCGACGCCGAGCCACAGTCCGAGCCACCGGCGCCGCCACCAGCCGCGCGTCTCCGGCACGTCGTAGGCGATGTTCACGGTGTTCACCAGCGTCGAGAACGCCGTCGAGAGCGAGGCGAGCGCCAGCAGGGTGGCGATGGTCAGGGTGTTCGTGCCGGTCCGGAACAGGTCCTCCACCGTGGCGATGGCGCCGCTCGCGGTGTCGGTGAGCAGCCGGTCGAGGAAGTCGACGACGGCCTGCTCGACCGCGCAGGGCGTTGCTCTCGCCGATGACGTTGCCCGAGCTGGCCGAGGACGGCGGCGACGACGAGCAGGGCCGGGAACAGCGTGAGCACGGCGAAGAACGCGCTCTCGGCGGCCAGGCCGAGCAGGCGGTCGCGGTCGGCCTTGTTGATGACCTCGCGGACCAGCCGGAAGAACCACGTGAACGGGTCGTGCGCCGGGCTCCCGGCGCGCCTCCTGGGCGGTCGCCTCGGCCCGCAGCTGCGCGCTGCGCCCGCTCACCAGGTGGCTCGGGACGAGCGGCTCGGGGCGGGTCACCCCACCATGGTGGCCGATGCGGCGGCCGACCGCTGTCAGCGCGCCGGGAGGCGCAGCACCCGGTCGTCCTCGTCCGCGGGATCGCCGCGGCCGTCGCGGTTGCTCGTGAGCACCCACAGCGAGCCGTCGGGCGCCTGGCGCTGCCGCGCGCAGCCGGCCGAACTCGCCCTCGAGCAGGGCGGTCGGCTCGCCGGCGCCGCCCTGGCCGTCCAGCGGCACGGCCCACAGCCGCGCCCCGCGCAGCGCGGCGACGTAGAGCGTCGCCGTCGACGACCGCCGCGCCGCTCGGGGAGGCCTCGGAGGTCTCCCAGGTCGTGATCGGGGCGAGGTAGCGGCCGCCGCCGTCGCCGGCGCCCTCCACCTCGGGCCAGCCGCCGTTGCTGCCCTCGCGCACCTGGTTGACCTCGTCGAAGCGGTTCTGGCCGAACTCGACGGCGTAGACCCGACCGGCGTCGTCGAAGGCGAGGCCCTGCACGTTGCGGTGCCCCTTGGACAGCACGAGCGAGCCGGCCGCCTCCACGGGCGCGCCGTCCGGCGTCATCCGCAGCACCTTGCCGCCGAGCGACCGGTCGTCCTGGGACAGCGAGGTGTCCCCGGCGTCGCCGGTGCCGACGTAGAGCAGCCCGTCCGGGCCGAAGGCCAGCCGACCGCCGTTGTGGATGCGGCCCTTGGGGATGCCGGTGAGCACCGGCTCGACCTCCTCCGGCGACGACAGCGGGAAGCGCACCACCCGGTTGTCGTCCTCGGCGGTGACGTAGGCGTAGACGAGGTCGTCGGTCGCGAAGTCCGGGCTGACGGCCAGGCCCAGCAGACCGCCCTCGCCCTCCGGCTCGGCCGCCTCCACCGTCGTGACCTCGACCGGCTGCGCCGCCTGCGGCGGGGATCCGCAGCACCCGCGCGGTGTCCCGCTCGGTGACCAGCGCGTCCCCGCCGGGCAGGAAGTCGATGCCCCACGGCGCCTCGAGACCGGTGGCGAGGACCTCCGGCGCGGCGGAGGTGTCCAGGCTCCTGGTGGTCGGCGCAGCCGAGGGGGACGGCGGCGCGGGGGACGCCGCTGGTGCCGCTGCGCTGGTCGCCGGCGCCGCAGCCGGGGGAGCCGGGTCGTCACCGCCGCAGGCGGTCAGGGCGGCGACCAGGGCGAGGGCGCCCGCGGTCCGGGTGCGCCGGGCCAGGGGCGTCACGTGCGGCTCCGTCCGTCGTACGAGGGGGTGTGAGGGGTGGAGGCGTTCGAGGGGTCAACGCCCGACCGGGGCAGCGCGTGCCGGGTCGGGCGGCAGCACGTCGAGCGCGAGCAGCGCGAGCGACCACTCGACGAGGTGGTCGACCCGCTCGAGGGACCGCCCGGTCAGCCCCTCCAGCCGGCGCAGCCGGTTCAGCACGGTGTTGCGGTGGCAGTAGAGGCGGGTCGCGGTCTGCCCCGCCGAGCCGCCGGTGTCCAGCCAGGCCCGCAGCGTGTCGAGCAGCACCTTGCTCTCGTCGCGCTCCAGGACGAGCACGCCGCCGAGGGCGTGCTGCACCAGTCGCGCCGCGAGGTCGGGCGCCGTGACGAGCAGGGCGCCCGCGAGCCGCGTGTCCAGCTCGGCGACGGCGGGCGCGTCGGGCGGCAGGGCGCGGAGCGCGGTCTCGGCCAGCCGGTGCGCGACGTCGACCTCGGCCAGCCCCTCCACGGCGGGGGAGACGCCGGCGCGCAGACCGCCGACCTGCTCGAGAGCGCCTGACCACGTCGGAGATCTCGCGCCCGCAGAGCGTGACCAGCCCGATCTCGCGGTCGGTGCGGGTGCGCCAGGCCGACCGCATGCCGCGCCTGCGCAGAGCGTCGCCGACGCGACGGTGCACGTCCTCGCCGGACAGGACGACGACGACGGAGCGACCGTGCTCGGGCAGGTCCAGGGCGGCGGCGGCCTCGGCCGCCAGCGCCCGCTCGGCGCCGCGTCCCTCCAGCAGCGCGTCGACCAGCGCATCGCGGCGCCGGTCGTCGCGGCGGGCGAAGTCGGCCTCCGTCTCGCGGTAGCTGTTCGCGACGGTCGAGGAGAAGACGTCGACGAGCTCCCACACCTCGGTGGCGGCGTCCACCAGGCCCTCGACGCCCTGGCCGCCCGCGCGCGCCTCCGCGACCAGCGCCTCCCAGATGATGCGGAAGCCGACGCGGTAGGCGTGCAGGACCGACTCGAGCGGCATCCCCTGCTCCGCGCGGCGGTGCCCGGTGGCGCGGGGCGCGTCGAAGGGGTCGACCGCCGGGTCGGTGTCGCCGGTCAGCGCCTGGAGGATGCGCTGGAGGTTGTCGTGGCAGGACAGGCGCAGGTCGTCGCGCGAGGTGCGGCCGGGCCCGGAGTAGGACGGGTCCTCGTCGAGGATCGCCTGGACGAGGTCGTCGGTGAGCCCCTCCAGGCGGGCCAGCACGGCGGTGCCCAGCACGGCGACCGCGGGGGAGGCGGTCGGCGGGAGGTGCGGGGCGGCCGTCACGCCGCGAGGGTACGACCCGGCTCGCGAGGCCCGCGACCGGCCGCGAGGGGGCCGCCGTCAGCTGCCGGCGGCCGCCGCGCGCACCGTGGCTCCGAGGTCGCTGCGGCGGGCCAGCTGGTCGAGCGCCGCGTGCACCAGCTCGGGGTGCTCCATCGGCAGGAAGTGGCTGCCGGGCAGCACGGTGATCTGCGCGTCGGAGATGCGGCTCGCCGCGTCGACCACGTCGTGCATCGACGTCAGCACGTCGTGCCGGCCGGCCACCAGCGTCGTCGGGCACCGTACGAAGCCCAGGTCCATGGGGGAGTGGTCGCTGGCAGCCATGGCGAGGGTGAAGTACCAGCGCCAGTCCTGCTGCACGAACTCGCGCAGCATCGGCACCAGCACCTCCGAGCGTGCGCCCGGGAGCATGAAGCCGGAGTGGCTGACCAGCCAGGCGGTCCGGTCGTCGATCGGCACGCGCGGCGCCAGCCAGGTCAGGGCCGGGCCGGCGAGCCGGGCCGACCGCGCGGCGGAGGTCGCCACCCGCCGGCGCAGCGGGCGCGGGATGCGCAGCGGGCCGCCCATCGTGGAGAAGGTGCCGCCCGGCACGCCCGCGACGGCCAGCAGCCCGGCGACCCGGTCCGGGTGCCGCTCGGCCAGCTCGAAGCCGATGTTGACGCCGATGGACCAGCAGGCGACCAGCGCCCGCTCGACCCCCCGCTCGTCGAGCAGCGCGATGGCGTCGTCGACGTGGTCCTCGATCCGGACCCGCGAGGCGTCCGCCGGGCGGTCCGAGCCGAAGGTCCCGCGGTGGTACCAGCTCGTGACCGCGTAGCCGCTGTCGGTGCGACCAGCGCCGGCCAGGCCTCCGGGATCGCCCCCAGCCCGTTGCACAGGAGCAGGGGCAGGCCGTCGCCCTGGTTGTCCCAGCCGCGCAGCCTGGTGCCGTCCGCACCGCGGAAGTCGAAGGTCGTCGCCACGCCGCCGAGCCTAGGAGCCGGCCGGTCAGGGCGGCCGCCGGGGACGGCCGCCCGACGGCCAGCAGCTCCGGCAGCCGGCGTCGTGGCAGCGCCGTGAGGAGCAGCGGCCGTCCCTCCCGCCGCAGCAGCCGCACGGGGCCGCGGCGGGGGACGTCGAAGCCCTCGACGTCCTCCCAGGCGACCCGGTGCGCGGCCAGCCCGTTGCAGACCTCGACGCCGAGGGGGATCCCGACGACCCGCGCGCGCAGCACCCACACCGCGCAGCCGAGGGGGAGCAGCAGCAGCCACAGCAGCCACGCCGACGACGTCGCGACCGGCAGCGTGCCGAGCAGGAAGACGGTCACGGGCAGCAGCGCGATGCGCTCGGGCCCGAGGCGCACGCGCTCGGGGGTGGGGCGGTCGGGCACGCCCCCATCGTGGCACCGGCGGGCCTGGACGGCTCACCTACGCTGCTGCCGTGACCACGCAGAGCCGGAAGCCCCGCAGCACCGACGTCACCGAGGGCATGCACCGCGCCCCCGCCCGCGCGATGCTGCGCGCGGTCGGCATGACCGACGACGACATGAGCAAGCCGCAGATCGGCGTGGCCTCGAGCTGGAACGAGATCACCCCCTGCAACCTCTCGCTCGACCGGCTGGCCAAGGCCAGCAAGGTCGGCGTGCGCCAGGGCGGCGGCTTCCCCATGGAGTTCGGCACCATCTCGGTCTCGGACGGCATCTCCATGGGCCACGAGGGGATGCGCGCCTCCCTCGTCTCCCGCGAGGTCATCGCCGACTCCGTCGAGACCGTGATGTTCGCGGAGCGCCTGGACGGCAGCGTCCTGCTCGCCGGCTGCGACAAGTCGCTGCCCGGCATGCTCATGGCGGCCGCCCGGCTCGACCTCGCGTCGGTCTTCCTCTACGCCGGCTCCACCCTGCCGGGCAAGCTCAAGGGCCTGGACGGCGAGGACCGCGACCTCACCATCATCGACGTCTTCGAGGGCGTCGGGGCCTGCGCGCGCGGCCTCATCACGCAGGAGGAGCTCGACGCGATCGAGAAGGCGACCTGCCCGGGCGAGGGCGCCTGCGGCGGCATGTACACCGCCAACACGATGGCCAGCGCCGCCGAGGCCCTGGGCATGTCGCTGCCCGGCAGCGCCGCCCCGCCCGCCGTCGACAAGCGCCGCGACGCCTACGCCATCGCCTCCGGCGAGGCCGTCGTCGCGCTCGTCGACGCCGGCATCACCGCCCGCCAGATCATGACCAAGGAGGCGTTCGAGAACGCCATCACCGTCGTCATGGCGCTCGGCGGCTCGACGAACGCCGTGCTGCACCTGCTCGCCATCGCGCACGAGGCCCGGGTCGAGCTGTCGTACGACGACTTCACCCGCATCGCGGCGCGCGTCCCGCACCTGGCCGACGTCAAGCCGTTCGGGAAGTACGTCATGACCGACATCGACCGCATCGGCGGCATCCCCGTCGTCATGAAGGCGCTGCTCGACGCCGGGCTGCTGCACGGCGACGTGCTGACCGTGACCGGCCGCACGATGCGCGAGAACCTCGACGCGCTCGACCTGCCGCCGCTGGACGGCGAGGTCATCCGCGCGCTCAACGACCCGATCCACCGGACCGGCGGCATCACGATCCTGCACGGCTCGCTGGCCCCCGAGGGCGCGGTCGTCAAGAGCGCCGGCTTCGAGGCGCAGGTCTTCGAGGGCAACGCGCGCGTCTTCGACGGCGAGCAGGCGTGCATGGACGCCGTCGTCGACGGCACGCTGAAGAAGGACGACGTCTGCGTCATCCGCTACGAAGGTCCCAAGGGCGGGCCGGGCATGCGCGAGATGCTCATGGTCACCGGCGCCATCAAGGGCGCGGGCCTCGGCAAGGACGTGCTGCTGCTCACCGACGGCCGCTTCTCCGGCGGCACGACAGGGCTGTGCGTCGGCCACGTGGCGCCGGAGGCGACCGACGGCGGCCCGATCGCGCTCGTCCAGGACGGCGACCGGATCCGGCTCGACCTCGACGCCGGCACGCTGGACCTGCTCGTCGAGACCGACGAGCTCGAGCGGCGCCGGGCCGGCTGGAAGCCGCTGGAGGCCCGCTACACGACCGGCGTCCTCGGCAAGTACGCCAAGCTCGTCGGCTCAGCGGCCCAGGGGGCCATCACCGGCTGAGCCCTGAGGCAGGGCCCAGCCGGGAGCCCGGGGGTCAGCTCCCGAGAAGGCGTGCGCGGCGCTCCATCGCGGCGTCGCGCTCCGCCTCGGTCGTCTGGCGCGCGTCCACGGACGTCACCGGCGCGTTCGCCGCGCGGGCGGCGTCGCGGGCTGCCTCGCTCAGTCGGGCGGCGTCGATCTGCGCCTGCAGCGGGGTGCGGACGTCGCTGGGGTCGGGGCCGCGCGCCTCGAGAGCGCGGTCCCGTGCCAGGTCGGTGGCGGTGGGGACGTACGCGGGAGCGATCACCGACGCCTCCTCGGCCCCGTCGTCCAGCAGGGTCCAGGTGGCGCCGCCGATGGCGAGCGCGCCGACGACGCCGAGCGCGAGCAGAGCCGGCAGGCCCGGGCGCCGGGGAGCGGCCTTCGCGGGGCCGGGACGGACGGGACGGCGGACCTCGGGGTCCGTGCGCTGCACGGACCCGGTGGACGAGGCGTCCCGCGGGAGCGGGATGCGGACCTCGCGCTGGGTCGGGGCGGGCGCGCGGTGGCGGACGGGGCGGGACAGCACGGACATGGGGACCCCCTCGGGACGGCCGCCCTGCCGGCGGCTCGGCGAGCAGGACGGTCGGCGCCGGGCCTGGACGGACCCTGGCCCGGCCTGGACGGATCCTGGACGCGCGCCTCAGCCGCAGCTGCGCTGGAGGTAGCGGCGGCACTCGTCGGCCGTCAGGGCGCGGGTCGTGCGCTGCTCGGCGAGCTCCACCAGGTCGTCCAGGTCGAGCGCCCACACCCGGACGGTCCCGTCCCCGGACGCGCTGACCAGACGGGTCCCGTCGGTGCTCAGCCGTGCGCTGAGCACGGCACTGCGGTGCCCGCGCAGGACGAGCTCCTCCTTCCCGCTGCTGGTGCTCCAGAGCCGGACGGTCCCGTCCTGTCCCGCCGTGGCCAGCCGCCGTCCGTCGGCGCTGAACTGCAGGTCCCTGACCGTGGTGGCGTGCCCGACCAGCGGGAGGACCCGGGAGCCGGTGAGCAGGTCGTGGAGGTCGACGTCGCCACCCGCGACGGCGACGGCGACCAGGCGGCCGTCGGGGGAGACGGCGAGCCGGTTGCCGGTGGCCGGCCACTCGGCCAGGAGCCTGCGCGAGACGCGGTCGTGGACCAGGACGCGGCCGGCGCCGCCGCGGCCCCTCGGCCGGTGGCTGGTGACCACCCGTCCGCCGTCGGGGGTGAGGGCCAGGGCGATCACCTCGTCCACGCGGCCCGCCCCTGGAGGCGCCGCGGTGGGACGCCCCGTGCGGTCCACGAGGTGCGGCAGCCCGTCCTCGGTGACGAAGCCCAGCAGCGTGCTGTCCCGGCTCCAGGTGAGCCCCCGCGGCCTGCTGCGCGCGAACACGTGGAAGACCTCCTCCCCGGAGCGGACGTCCCAGACGACCAGCTCCCCCGGGACGCTCCCGGCGACCAGCGACCGGTCGGGGCTCGTGGCCACCTCACCCACGACGCCGCGCCCGACGCCGATCCTCAGCACGGCCCGGCCGCTGGCGACGTCCCGCAGCACCAGCCCGCCGCCGTCGGCGCTCGCGACCACCTTCGCCCCGCCGTCGGTGAAGTCGGCGCCGACGACGTCCCTCGGCACCGGGGCAGTGAGCCACTCGCGGCTCCCGCCCACGCTGACGTCGACGACCTGGGCCGCGCGGACGTCCATGTCGCCGAGCAGCACCTCCCGGCCGTCGGGTGAGAAGGCCACGCCGAGCACGCCGCGCAGGACGCTCGAGGACAGCCGCAGGTCCTCGCGCACGCCCTCGTCGTCGACCTCGAACAGCCGCACGACGCCGTCGACCGCGCCCAGCGCGACCCGCGAGCTGTCGGGGCTCCAGTCCACGTCGGAGATCGTGGACGTCGCCCCGAGGGTCCCGTGCGAGCTGCCGTCCGCCACCGACCACACCCGCGCCGTGAAGTCGACGCCGGCAGTGACGAGCCAGCGTCCATCGGGACTGATGTCGATCGCGTCCGGGGCCGGTCGGTCCGGGGCGACGAGGCGGACCAGCCGGCCCGTCGAGACCTCGAGCACCCGGGCGCCGCCGGGGCCCCGGTGGTCGGGGACCACGATCCAGGCGCCGTCGTGCGTGAGCGCCGTCGACCCCGCCGGCAGGGCGACCTCCCCGGCGAGCCGGCCGTCCGCGACGTCGAAGACGCGCACGACGTCCTCGTCCGGCCAGGAGGCGGCCACGCGGCTGCCGTCGCCGCTGAACGTCGGCCCCCACGCCTGACCGGATCCCTGGTGCTCCCACAGCAGGCGGCGGGTGACCGGGTCCCACAGCCGGGCGGCCCCGTCACCACCCGTGGTGAGCAGCCGTCCGCCGTCCGGGCTGAAGGCGTGGCCCCCCGCACCGGCCCCGTGGCCCGGGACGCTGAGCGCGACCTCGCCCGTCCGGCCGTCCCGCAGCTCGACGCGACCGCTGTCCCCGGTCCCCTCGGTGACGAGCAGGCCCTGCGCGCTCCAGTCCACCGCTCCGCCGATGCCCGGCACGGTGAGCCGGACACGGGACGCGCCCACGGCCGCGTGCAGCGCCGCCTCCGTCTCGGGCAGCACCTCGGTGTCCTCCTCCCGGGCCAGCCGCACCGCCTCGAGGGCCAGCAGGACGCTGCGCTCGGGGTCCTCGTCCAGGCTGGCTGCCGAGGCGGCGGCCAGGCCCCGGGCCTGGGCCACGACCGACTCCCGCTCCGCCCGGTTGCGCTGCGAGAAGCCGTAGACCGTCAGCGAGCTGACGCCCACGACGGCCACCGCGAGCAGGGCGGCGGCCACCCGCAGCCGGCGGACCGACCGCTGCTCGAGGGCGCGCTCGCGAGCGAGGCGCTCGGCCTGCTCCTCGCGGGCCCGGTCCCGGGCCGCGAGCGCGGCATCGAGGTAGGCGCGCTCCAGCGGAGCCGGCGTCCACCCACCGGTGCTCGACCACCGGGCCGCCCAGCGCTCGAGGGCTGCAAGCCGGGACCCCGCGGCGAGGAAGGACGGGTCCCGTCCGGTGTCGTCCCACTCCTGGGCCGTGGCAGCCAGTCGTCGCTCGGTGCGCAGGTCCTCCCGCGCCGAGTCCAGCCACCCGCGCAGCAGCGCCCACTCCCGCAGCAGCGCCTCGTGCGCCACCGTGACCGTCGGGACGCGGGTGGCGGGGTCGCGGTCGAAGCCGACCAGCCGCGCGGCGCCGAGCGCCGTCAGCACCGCCCGGGCGACCGCGGGTCGTCCCGTGCACTGCTCGAGCTCGGGCTGCCGGACGCGCCGCCGGGTGTCTGCTCCGGAGTCGTCCGGGTGCACCAGCTCGAGCAGGACCTGTCGGGCCACCGCCTGCTGCTCGGGGTCCAGGGCGAGGTAGGTCGCGTCGGCCCGGCGCACGAGGGCCCCGGCGACCCCGCCGAGCTGCCGGTAGCCGGCCAGGGTCAGGTCGCCACTGGTCCGGCCGTCGGCGAGCTCGGTGAGCGCGTACTGCAGCAGCGGGAGCGAGGTGGAGGTGTCGCCGGCATCGGCCACGACCTGCGCCAGCAGCGCCGGCTCGACGCGCAGCCCGACCCGGGCACCGGGCTCGACGACGGCCTGCTGGAGCTCCTCGGGGCTGAGCGGGACCACGACCTCGGTGCCCACCCGCAGGAGCTCGGCGAGCTCGGAGTCCCGCAGCGGCCGGTCGTAGAAGTCGCCCCGCAGGGTCACGACGACGCGGACGCGGCTGTCCTCCGCCGTCGCCGCGTCGACGAGCTGGGCGATGACGGCGCGACGGTCGTCCGCGCTGGTGAGGGTGAACAGCTCCTCGAACTGGTCGACGACCAGGAGCAGCTCGCCGTCGCCGGGCAGCAGCGCGCGCACCTCCTCCACGAGGCGGGCCGTGCCGACGCGCAGCCGGTCGGCGGTGCCGTCCTGCGGCGGCACCACGGCCACGTCGCTGAGGGCGCGCACCAGCTCGCCGAACGGATCGGCACCGGGCGTCAGCTGCGCGACGTACCAGGGGGGCTGCCCGTCCCGGGAGCGGGCGCGCAGCGCGGGCACCAGCCCTGCCCGCACGAGGGAGCTCTTGCCGCAGCCGGACGGCCCGACCACCGCGAGGAAGCGCAGCGGACCGGACGACGTCGGCGTGGTCAGGCGCGCCACGAGCCGCTCGACGATCCGGCCGCGTCCGAAGAAGTCGCCGGCGTCGGCCTCCCCGAAGGCCCGCAGCCCCTTGTACGGGTTGCGCGCGGCCACCGCGCGGTCCGGCGTGCGCGGAGCCGGCACCGCGGGCAGCAGGCAGCTCCGCAGCTCCGCGCACAGCGCATCGACGTCCGGGTAGGCGCCGCCGACGGCGGCCTCCGCCACGTCCCGCGCCGGGGGAGGCGACGGCGAGCGCTCGAGCAGGGCGGTCAGCAGCCGCCCGACGGTCGCCGTGGCGGTGACCGGCTCCCGGGCTGCGCCACCGGCCGCCACGGAGGCGCCGGTGCGGGCGAGCCGGAAGCCGGACAGGTAGGCGTTGTCGTGCTCGTCCAGCAGGACGTCGTCGAGGTCGAGCGGCGCGGCGGCCGCCCAGGCCGGCAGCGCCTCCAGGGCCCGGCAGACCTGCTCGACCAGCCGGAGGACCGCGCCGGCCGGGAGCGGTCCCGCCTCGAGCCGCTGGGCGAGGCTGCCGCCGCGCAGGAGCCGCAGGACGAGGAAGGCGCCCCCGGGTTCGCGCCAGTAGTCGTGGACCGGCACGACGTGCGGGTGCTCGAGCTGCACGGCGGCCTGCGCCTCGGCCGCGAACCGCTGCACGAGCTCGGGGTCGTCGGCCAGCCACCCGTGCAGCGACTTGAGGGCCACCTCGCGCCCGGTGTGCGGCTGGACGGCGCGGTGCACGACCGCGGAGGCGCCCTGCCCGAGGACGCCGAGGGTGCGGTAGCCGCGCAGGGCCGATCGTGTGAGCGCCAGCCCCGGGTCCTGGCGGAGCAGCCGCTCGTGCAGGCGGGCCAGCGCAGGGGAGGGCTCGATGCCGAGCTCGTCCCGCAGGGACGCGCGCAGGCGGCCGTAGCCGGCGAGCGCGTCGGCCTGCCGGCCGCTGCGGTAGAGCGCGAGCAGGTAGTGCTCCCACAGGTCCTCCTGCAGGGGGTCCTGCCGCAGCAGCTCCTCGAGCTCGGGCACGAGAGCGACGTGCTGGCCGAGCCGCAGCCGGACGCCGACGCGCTCGCGACGGGCGGCGGCGACCAGCCCGTCCAGCCGCGCCGCCGCGGCTCGCAGGGAGGGCTCGTCAGCCAGGTCCCCGAGCGCGGGGCCGCGGGGCAGCGCCAGCGCCGCGTCGTAGGCGCCGGTGGCCCCGACCGCGTCGTCGTCGTCGACAGCGGCCCGGGCCGCGCTGATCAGCCGCTCCGCGCGGGCGACGTCCACCTCCTCGTCGGCTGCCTGCAGGACGTAGCCCTGGCTGCGGGTCAGCAGCCGGTCGGCGCCGAGCTCGGAGCGCAGCCGCGACACGTAGGTGTGCAGGGACGCCCGGACCGCGCCGGGCGCGCGGTCGCCCCACACCTGGTCGATGAGCCAGTCGCTCGGGACGGGCGTCGCGCGGTGCAGGAGCAGGTGGGTCAGGACGCACCGCTGCCGACGGCCGCCCAGCTGCAGCGCTCGTCCGTCGGCCTCGACCTCCACCGGCCCGAGGAGCCGGAACTCCACCCTGCCGAAGGTAGGCCTGGTGGTGCCTCTCGTGAACCCCTCCCTGCCGTCCCAACATCTGGGACAGCCGTCCCACTTCCTTGACACTGCCCCGGGGCTGACGCACCCTTGCTGGGTGCTCAGCCTCCTCGTAGTCCTCTAGCGCGCCTGCCGCTCCGGCAGACGCGCTCACCCCTCCGTGCCCCGGGCACGAGGGGTTCTTTTTTGCCCTGACACCGCCCTGGCACCGCACCACGCGAAGGAACCGACATGGACGCCCAGCCCGAGAGCCTCACCGGAGCACAGTCGCTCGTGCGCTCGCTCGAGAGCGTCGGCGCGGAGGTCGTCTTCGGCATCCCCGGCGGGGCGATCCTGCCCGCGTACGACCCGATCTTCGACAGCAAGAAGCTGCGGCACATCCTGGTCCGGCACGAGCAGGGCGGCGGGCACGCGGCCGAGGGCTACGCGCAGGCGACCGGCAAGGTCGGCGTCTGCATGGCGACCAGCGGTCCCGGCGCGACCAACCTCGTGACCCCCATCGCCGACGCCTACATGGACAGCGTGCCGCTCGTGGCCATCACCGGGCAGGTCCCGAGCGGCTCGATCGGGACCGACGCCTTCCAGGAGGCCGACATCGTCGGCATCACCATGCCGATCACCAAGCACAACTTCCTCGTGACCCACGTCGATGACATCCCGCGGACCATCGCCGAGGCGTTCCACCTGGCGAGCACGGGCCGTCCGGGGCCGGTGCTGGTCGACCTGCCCAAGGACATCCTGCAGGCGCAGGGGTCCTTCTCCTGGCCGCCGCAGCTCGAGCTGCCGGGCTACCACCCGACGACCCGTCCGCACGCCAAGCAGATCCGCGAGGCCGCCAAGCTCATCGCCTCGGCGCAGCGCCCCGTGCTCTACGTCGGCGGCGGCGTGCTCAAGGCGCGGGCGGCCGCCGAGCTGCGGGTGCTCGCCGAGCTCACCGGCATCCCCGTCGTCACGACGCTCATGGCCCGCGGCGCCTTCCCGGACAGCCACCCGCAGCACCTCGGGATGCCCGGCATGCACGGCACCGTCGCCGCCGTCACCGCGCTGCAGAAGGCCGACCTGCTCATCTGCCTCGGGGCCCGCTTCGACGACCGCGTCACCGGCAAGCTCGACTCGTTCGCCCCCGGCGCCGCGGTCATCCACGCCGACATCGACCCGGCCGAGATCGGCAAGAACCGCACCGCCGACGTCCCGATCGTCGGTGACTGCCGCGAGACGATCGCCGACCTCGTCGTCTCCGTCGGGGAGCTGTACGAAGCCGGCACGCGCGCCGACATCGGCGGCTGGTGGGCCGAGGTCGACGGGTGGCGCACGCGCTACCCGCTCGGCTACGCCGAGCCGACCGACGGCTCCCTCGCGCCCCAGCACGTCATCACCCGCATCGGCCAGATCGCCGGCCCGGAGGCCATCTTCGTGAGCGGCGTCGGCCAGCACCAGATGTGGGCCAGCCAGTTCATCTCCTACGAGAACCCCTACACCTGGCTGAACTCCGGCGGCGCCGGGACGATGGGCTACGCGGTGCCCGCCGCGATGGGGGCCAAGGTCGGCCGGCCGGAGGCGACGGTCTGGGCGATCGACGGCGACGGCTGCTTCCAGATGACCAACCAGGAGCTGGTCACCTGCGCGATCGAGGGCATCCCGATCAAGGTCGCCGTCATCAACAACGGCAACCTCGGCATGGTGCGCCAGTGGCAGACGCTGTTCTACGGCAGCCGCTACTCCAACACCGTCCTGCAGTCCAAGCGCATCCCGGACTTCGTCAAGCTCGCCGACGCCATGGGCTGCATCGGCCTGCGGTGCGACACCAAGGCCGACGTGGACGCGACCATCGAGAAGGCGATGGCCGTCGACGACGCGCCCGTCGTCATCGACTTCGTCGTCGGCGAGGACGCGATGGTGTGGCCGATGGTCCCCGCCGGCACGAGCAACGACGAGATCCTCGCCGCGCGCGACACCCGCCCGGTGTGGGACGCCAACGATGTCTGACCCCGCCGCCGCCGCCTGGGCCGCCGCCGCCGTACCCGCGCCCCTCCCCCCGCGACGATCTTCCCCTCGGGGTGCCGCGACACGCCTGGGACCTCCCCTCAGGACGAAGATCGTCGACCGTACGAGCGAAGGACGCCGCTGATGGCCCTCACCCGCCACACCCTCTCCGTGCTCGTCGAGGACAAGCCCGGTGTGCTCGCGCGCGTCGCATCGCTGTTCAGCCGGCGCGGCTTCAACATCGAGTCCCTCGCCGTGGGGCCGACCGAGCACCCGACGGTCAGCCGCATGACGATCGTCGTGTCGGTCGACGACCTGCCGCTCGAGCAGGTCACCAAGCAGCTCAACAAGCTCGTCAACGTGCTGAAGATCGTCGAGCTCGAGCCGGGCACCAGCGTCCAGCGCGAGCTCCTGCTGGTGAAGGTCAAGGCCGACCTCGCCAGCCGCAGCCACGTCCTCGAGACCGTTCAGCTGTTCCGCGCGAAGGTCGTCGACGTCGCCGCCGACGCGGTCACCATCGAGGCGACCGGCACCACCGACAAGCTGGCGGCCTTCATCCGGGTGCTCGAGCCCTTCGGCATCCGCGAGCTCGTGCAGTCCGGCATGGTCGCCGTCGGCCGCGGCTCGCGGTCGATGACCGGCAGCGAGCCCCGGCTGCGCAGCGCGTCGTAGAACCTCCCGTCCCCCACACCCCTGAAGAAGGAGCACTCCCACCTCATGGCCGAGATCTACTACGACGACGACGCCGACCTCGGCCTCATCACGAGCAAGAAGGTGGCCGTGCTCGGCTACGGCAGCCAGGGCCACGCCCATGCGCTGTCCCTGCGCGACTCCGGGGTCGACGTCCGCGTCGGACTGCCGGAGGGCAGCAAGAGCCGCGCCAAGGCCGAGTCGGAGGGCCTGCGCGTGGTCACGCCGGCGGAGGCCGCCGCGGAGGCCGACGTCATCATGATCCTGGCGCCGGACACCGTGCAGCGGAAGCTGTACGAGGCCGACGTCGCCCCGAACCTCAAGGACGGCGACGCCCTGTTCTTCGGGCACGGCCTCAACATCCGCTTCGGCCTCATCACCCCGCCGGCCGGCGTCGACGTCGCCATGGTCGCCCCGAAGGGCCCCGGCCACCTCGTGCGCCGGCAGTTCGTCGACGGCCGCGGCGTGCCGTGCCTGGTCGCCGTGGAGCAGGACGCGACCGGGAACGCCCTGCAGCTGGCCCTGTCGTACGCGAAGGGCATCGGCGGCACCAAGGCGGGCGTGCTGCGCACGACCTTCAAGGAGGAGACCGAGACCGACCTGTTCGGCGAGCAGGCCGTGCTGTGCGGCGGTGCCTCGGCGCTGGTGCAGACCGGCTTCGAGGTCCTCATCGAGGCGGGCTACCAGCCCGAGGTCGCCTACTTCGAGTGCCTGCACGAGCTCAAGCTCATCGTCGACCTGATGTACGAGGGCGGCATCGGCAAGATGCGCTGGTCGATCTCCGACACGGCCGAGTTCGGCGACTACGTCACCGGTCCGCGCATCATCACGGCGGAGACGAAGAAGGCGATGCAGCAGGTGCTGGCCGAGATCCAGGACGGCACCTTCACCAAGCGCCTGATCGACGACGACGAGAACGGCGGCCCGGAGCTGGCCGCCTTCCGCAAGACCGGCGCGGACCACCCGATCGAGAAGGTCGGCGCGCAGCTGCGCCCGATGATGGCCTGGATCGACGACGCGGGGGAGTAGCCCCCAGCGAGTACGACGACGACGGCCCGGCCGCTGCCCCGCAGCCGCCGGGCCGTCGTGCGCTCGCGGGCGTGCCTCAGGCGGGCGGGCCGAACCAGCCCGCGACGTCGGCGACCAGCGCCACGGTGCCGGCGGCGTTGCGCAGCCGGACGGTCCCGCCGCCGAGCCGGACCACCACCAGGTCGGCGGCGGTCTGACCCGGCGACAGGTTGAGGTTCGACACCCGCGGGAGGGCGCTGCCGCCACCGGGGTAGACGCGCACGTCGGTGGCCGCCGACGCGGCGACGCCGGTGACGTTGAGGACGGCGGCGGTGGCCAGGCTCGGCACCCGCGCCAGACCGCCGACGCGCAGCGCGACCTCCTGCCCGGGGCCGACGAGGGCCGGTCGGGTGTCCAGGACGCGGGTCGGCCCCACCGGCCGGAAGAGCCCACCGGCATCGCTGCTGTCGTACCAGCCCGCGACGTCCGCGACCAGGTGCACCCGGCCCGCCGCGTTGCGCAGGCGCACGGTCCCGTCCTGCCCGAGCGGCACCACGACCAGGTTCGGCACGACCGACCCCGCGCCGGCGTTGACGCTGCTCGCGCGCGGGAACGCCGTCCCCTCGGCCGGCGCCGGGAAGACGCGCACGTCGGTGTCCGCCGTCGGCGCGACGGCGGTGACGGTGAGCGCGACCGCGGCGGCGTCGCTGGGCACCGGGCCGTTGCGCACCACCGACAGGTCGACGAACTCCCCGCCGCCGACGGCCCCGATGGCGGCGCCCACCTCGCGGCCGTCCTGCCCGCGGGTGTCGAGCACCCGGACCGGGTCGGCCGCGGTGAAGGTCGACGTGCCCGTCGGCGCGTACCAGCCCGCGAGGTCGGCCACCAGGTGCACCGAGCCCGAGGTGTTGCGGAAGCGCACGCGCCCCTGGTGACCGATCGCGACGGTGACGAGGTTCGCCCGCGTCGCGCCGGCGGCCAGGTTGAGGTTGGACGTGCTCGGCACGGGCGCGCCCACCACGGGGACGGGGAAGACGCGGACGTCGGTGGCGCCGGTCGGGCTGACGCCGGTGACGTTCAGGACGACCGCGGTGGCCCCGACGGGCACGCCCGCGCGGCCCACCACCGGCAGGTCCACGACCGAGCCGGGGCCGACGGGGCCGCGCCGGACGCCGACGTCCTGCCCGGCGTCGCCGCGGGTGTCGAGCACGCGCACCGGCTCGACGGCCGTGTAGCGGGACCCGCGGACCGCCGGCACCGCCCAGCCCATGTCGGCGAGCAGCCCCATCGCGATCTGCCCCGGCTGCGCCAGGGACTCGCCGGGGTGGAGGAACGGCGTCATCAGCCCGTCCGGGTGCTCGCCGCGGTAGGGGTCCTCGTCGAGGTGGCCGTACGACGTGCCGTCGAGCCACTGCGCCGGCGCGTAGAGCGGGAGCGTCCCGCCGCCGGCGGCGGTGCGGGCCGTCTGGCCGGACCAGAACAGGCGCTGGCCGGTGAGCGCCTGCAGGAGCTCCGGCGAGCCGTCCGGCAGGTCGAGGACGCGGCGCCCGCCGTTGCCGTCCTGCTCCGGCGTGCTGGCGTAGGTGAACTGGTCGAACGAGACCCCGCTGCGGACGCCGCCCTCGTTGATCCCGCTGTCGCCGACCGTCGCACGGCCGCCCTCGACCCGAGCGGTCCCGACGAGCCCGAGGCCGTGCGCGAGCTCGTGCAGGACGACGGTGCGGAAGTCGATCCGGTCCGGGGGCGGGTTGCCGTCCGTGCCGAAGTACAGCCCGCCCAGGCCCGGGTCGAACTCCGCCAGGACGTCGGGCTGGCCGGGCACCGCGTCGACCTGCCGCTGGGCGTTGAACAGCGCGACCGGCGCGAAGACGTCGTCGGCGGGGCTCGCGGTGCCGCGGTCGTCCCGGCGGAAGTCGGCCGGGCCCGCGCCGCCGAGCACGTCCGGCTCGGCGAAGGTCGTCGCGGTGGCTCGGACCTCGATCGGGACGGCCGACTCCACCACCCGCTCCCACACGTCGACGGCCGCCTGGAACGCCGCTTTCGCCTCCGGGCTCCAGGTCGCCCCCGCGTCGACGAACTCCACGCGGATCGTCGAGACGTCGGCGGCGGTCAAGCTGCCCGTCGCCACCGGCCCGAGGCCCTCGCCGGTGCCGCTGGGTCCCGTGCGGCTCTGCGCGCGCAGCGCCGCAGGAGCGCGGCGGACCGTGCCGCGGGGCAGCGCGTCCAGGGAGGTGGTGCCGGCCTCGACCGCGCTCCGCAAGCCGGCGGCCCGGGCGGGGGCGGCCGGGGACGGCTCGGCGGCGGCCGCACCCGGCAGCAGCGGTGCGGCCACCAGCAGGGCGACCACGACGGCGCCGGCGCGCAGCGGGCGGAGGACGGGCACGGGCTCTCCCAGCGGGACGGACGGCGCAGCGGTGGGGGCACTCTCGCAGGTGGACTGCTCCGAACGGCGCAAGGCGGCGGGACCGTCCGGCGGGGCGGACGTCGCCGGTACGCTGCCGCCCAGCCGGAGCGAGGGACTCGCCCCGCCCGGAGTCCCCGAGGAACCCGTGACCTCCGCTGCGCCCGCGTCCCGCCCCGTCGTCCTGCTGGCCGAGGAGCTCGCCCCGTCCGTGGTCGCCGTGCTCGGCGACGGCGTCGAGGTCCGCTCCGTCGACGGCGCCGACCGCGTCGCGCTGCTCGCGGCCCTGGCCGACGCCGACGCCGTCATCATCCGCAGCGCCACCCAGGTGGACGCCGAGGCGCTGGCGGCGGCGCCCCGGCTGAAGGTGGTCGCCCGCGCGGGCATCGGCCTGGACAACGTCGACGTGCCGGCGGCCACGGCGCGCGGCGTGATGGTCGTCAACGCGCCGCAGAGCAACATCGTCAGCGCGGCCGAGCAGGCCGTCGCCCTGCTGCTGGCCTGCGCCCGCAACCTGGCGCCGGCCAACGCCTCGCTCAAGGCCGGCCGGTGGGAGCGGAGCCGCTTCACCGGCGTCGAGGTGGCCGACAAGGTCGTCGGCGTCGTCGGCCTCGGCCGCATCGGCGTGCTGTTCGCCCAGCGCATGTCGGCGTTCGGCACGACGCTGATCGCCTACGACCCGTACGTCGCCCCGGCGCGGGCCGCGCAGATCGGCGTCCGGCTGGTCAGCCTCGAGGAGCTGCTGCGGGAGAGCGACTTCATCTCCATCCACCTGCCGAAGACCCCCGAGACGGTGGGCCTGATCGGTGCCGAGCAGCTCGCCCTGTGCAAGCCGACGGTCCGCATCGTCAACGCCGCCCGTGGCGGGCTGCTCGACGAGCAGGCGCTCGCAGACGCGCTCGCCGCCGGGACGGTCGCCGGCGCCGGGCTCGACGTCTACGCCACCGAGCCGTGCACCGACTCGCCGCTGTTCGCGTTCGACTCCGTCGTCGTCGCCCCGCACCTCGGTGCCTCGACCGTCGAGGCGCAGGACAAGGCCGGCATCGCCGTCGCCCGCTCGGTGCGGCTCGCGCTGGAGGGCGACTTCGTGCCGGACGCCGTCAACGTGCAGGCGGCCGGCGCGGTCCCCGAGGAGATCCGCCCGGCGCTGCCGCTGGTCGAGAAGCTCGGCCGCGTCTTCACCGCGCTGGCAGGCGGTGTCGCCGCCAGCCTCGAGGTCGAGGTGCGCGGCGAGGTCTCCTCGCTGGACGTGTCCGTCCTGCAGCTGGCGGCCCTCAAGGGCGTGTTCGAGGACGTCGTCGAGGAGCAGGTGACGTTCGTCAACGCGCCCGCCCTCGCCACCGAGCGCGGCCTGGAGGTCTCGCTGGCGACCAGCCCCGACAGCGAGGAGTACCGCAACGTCGTGCGCGTCCACGGCGTCCTCCCGACCGGCGAGCTGGTCTCGGTCTCCGGCACCCTCACCGGTCCGCGCCAGGTCGAGAAGCTCGTGGAGGTCGACGGGTTCGACGTCGAGCTGCTGGCCGAGGGCCACCTGCTGTTCTTCCGCTACCACGACCAGCCGGGCGTGGTCGGCAAGGTCGGCGCCCACCTGGGCGACGCCGGCATCAACATCGCCGGCGCCCAGGTCAGCCGCACCTCGCAGGGCGGCGACGCCCTCATGGCCCTGACCGTCGACAGCGCCGTGCCGGCACGAGGTGCTCACCGGGATCGCCGAGGCCATCGGCGCCCACTCGGTCCGCTCCGTGGGCCTGTCGTGAGCTGGCTGACGACGCCGGACGGGACCCGGCTGGCCTTCACCGAGGTGGGCACCGGACCGCGCCTGGTCTGCCTGCCGGGCGGGCCCGGTCGCGCGAGCGCCTACCTCGAGGACCTCGGCGGGGTCGCGGACACCCGCACGCTCGTGCTGCTCGACCAGCGCGCGACCGGCCACAGCGAGGTGCCGGCCGACCCGTCGACGCTGCGCTTCGACCGGCTGGCCGAGGACGTCGAGGCGCTGCGCGAGCACCTGGGGGAGGAGCAGCTCGACCTGCTCGGCCACTCCGCCGGCTGCCGTCGTCGCGCAGGCCTACGCCGCCGCCCACCCCGACCGGGTGCGCTCGCTGGTGCTGGTGACGCCCGTCGACGTCCTGCAGCGCGGCCCCGGCGCGCCGCGCGCCGACGTCCCGGGCCTGCGCGCCTCGCGCGCCGACGAGCCCTGGTACGCCGAGGCCGCGGAGGCCGAGGTGGCGCTGAGGGACGCGCCGCCGTCCCAGCAGCAGGCCCTGCAGCGGGCGCTGCGGCCGTTCTTCTACGGGCGGTGGGACGAGCGCACGCAGGCCCACGCCGCCACCGCCGACCGGCAGATGAACAAGCGCGCCGAGCTGGGCTTCGCCGCGGGCGCCGACGAGGTCGACGTGCCGGCCCTGCTCGCCGGTCTGGGCAGGCTGACCGCCCCGGCCCTGGTGGTGGCGGGGGAGCGCGACGCGGCCACCGGCATCGACGCCGCGCACGTCGTCGCCGGCTCCCTCCCGGACGCCACCGTGACCGTCCTCCCGCGCGCCGGCCACTTCCCGTGGGTCGACGAGCCCGAGGCCTTCCGCTCGGCCCTGCTGGACTTCCTGGGTAGGCTGCCCTCGTGACGCGGCTGCTGACGCCTCTTGGCCTCCTGCTTATGCGCCGCGACGGGGCCCTCTCCTAAGGCCGGCTCCCCGTCGCGGGTCCTCGTGCTGGCCGCACCCCGCCCACGTCCGGAGCCCGAGCATGAGCAGCCACACCCCGAGCCAGTCCTCCCGCACCAGCATGGCCAGCCACACCCGCTACGCGCCCTTCCCGCCGGTCGAGATCGCCGACCGCACCTGGCCGTCCGCCACGATCGAGCGCGCGCCGCAGTGGTGCAGCGTCGACCTGCGCGACGGCAACCAGGCCCTCATCGACCCGATGGACGCCGACCGCAAGCTGCGGATGTTCACGCTGCTGGTCGAGATGGGCTACAAGGAGATCGAGGTCGGCTTCCCGGCCGCGAGCGCCACCGACTTCGACTTCATCCGCGCGCTCGTCGAGCAGGACCTCGTCCCGGACGACGTCACCATCCAGGTGCTGACGCAGGCGCGCGAGGAGCTGATCGAGCGGACCGTGCAGTCGCTGGTCGGCTTCGGCGGCACCGCCCTGATCCACCTGTACAACTCCACCTCGACGCTGCAGCGCCGGGTCGTCTTCGGCCTCGACCGCGACGGCGTGAAGGACATCGCCGTCCGCGGCGCGCAGTGGTGCCAGAAGTACGCCGAGCAGCTGCTCGACCGGCACGACGGTGCGCTGGCAGTACAGCCCGGAGTCCTTCACCGGCACCGAGCTCGACTACGCGCTGGAGGTCTGCGAGGCGGTCATGGACGTCTGGCAGCCGACGCCGGAGAACCCCGTCGTGCTGAACCTGCCTGCCACCGTGGAGATGTCGGTCCCGAGCACGTACGCCGACCAGATCGAGTGGTTCTGCCGCGCGCTGGGCGGGCGCCGCAGCAGCGTCATCCTCAGCCTGCACCCGCACAACGACCGCGGCACGGCGGTCGCCGCTGCCGAGCTCGGCGTGATGGCCGGCGCCGACCGCGTCGAGGGCTGCCTGTTCGGCAACGGCGAGCGCACCGGCAACGTCTGCCTGGTCACCCTCGGGCTGAACCTGTTCAGCCAGGGCGTCGACCCGCTCATCGACTTCAGCGACATCGACGAGGTGCGGCGCACGGTCGAGCACTGCAACCAGCTGCCCGTGCACCCGCGCCACCCGTACGCCGGCGACCTGGTCTACACGGCGTTCTCCGGCTCGCACCAGGACGCCATCAAGAAGGGCTTCGAGGCGCTCGAGCGCGACGCGGCGGCGGCCGGCGTGCCCGTCCGCGAGTTCGCCTGGGGCGTCCCGTACCTGCCGATCGACCCGCTCGACGTCGGCCGGTCGTACGAAGCCGTGATCCGCGTGAACAGCCAGTCCGGCAAGGGCGGCGTCGCCTACGTGCTGAAGAACGAGCACCACCTCGACCTGCCGCGCCGGATGCAGATCGAGTTCTCGCGGGTCGTGCAGGAGGTCGCCGACGACGCCGGCGGCGAGATCTCGCCCGCGCGGATCTGGGAGCTGTTCACCAGCACCTACCTGCAGCACGAGGCGCCGCTCCGGCTGGTCTCCTCGACGTCCTCGACCGACGGCGAGCACGACCGGATCGAGGCCGTCGTCGACTGGCAGGGCGAGCGCCGGACCGTGCAGGGCCGCGGGAACGGGCCGATCGCGGCCTTCGTGCACGCGCTGCCAGGTGCTCGACCTCGACGTGCGGGTGCTCGACTACGCCGAGCACGCCACCGGCGCGGGCGAGGAGGCGCAGGCCGCGTCCTACCTCGAGGTGGCCGTCGCAGGCCGCGTGCTCTGGGGCTGCGGCGTCCACCCCAGCATCGTCACGAGCTCGCTGCGGGCGATCGTCAGCGCGGTGAACCGCGTCTCCTGACGCGTCCCACTGCTTGGGACGGCCGTCCCACGCTGGCTAGGCTCGCCCCATGAGCACCCGGCTGGCGGTCATCGGCGGCGACGGCATCGGGCCGGAGGTGGTCGCCGTCGGGCTGCAGGTCCTGGACGCGGTCCTGCCCGGCGTCGAGCGCACCGAGTACGACCTCGGCGCCCGGGCGTACGCCCGCACCGGCGAGGCGCTGCCGGACGGCGTGCTCGACGAGCTGCGCGGCCACGACGCGATCCTGCTCGGCGCGATCGGCGACCCGAGCGTGCCGCCCGGCGTGCTCGAGCGCGGCCTGCTGCTGCGGCTGCGCTTCGAGCTGGACCACCACGTGAACCTGCGCCCGGTGCGGCTGCTCCCGGGCGTGACCAGCCCCGTCGGCGACCACGCGATCGACATGGTGGTCGTCCGCGAGGGGACCGAGGGCCCGTACGTCGGCAACGGCGGGAGCCTGCGCACCGGCACGCCGCACGAGGTCGCCACCGAGACCAGCCTGAACACCGCCTACGGCGTCGAGCGGGTGGTCCGGGAGGCGTTCCGGCGGGCCGAGCTCCGCGAGCGCAAGCACGTCACGCTGGTGCACAAGACCAACGTCCTCGTGCACGCCGGCGGGCTCTGGAAGCGCGTCTTCGACGAGGTCGCCGCCGAGCACCCCGGCATCGCCACGGACTACCAGCACGTCGACGCCGCGTCGATGTTCTTCGTGACGCAGCCGGAGCGCTTCGACGTCGTCGTCACCGACAACCTGTTCGGCGACATCCTCACCGACATCGGTGCTGCCATCGCCGGCGGGATCGGCCTGGCCGCCAGCGGCAACATCGACGCGACGCGCGCCCAGCCGTCCATGTTCGAGCCGGTGCACGGCAGCGCCCCCGACATCGCCGGGCAGGGCAAGGCCGACCCGACCGCCACGGTGCTGTCGGTCGCGCTGCTGCTCGAGCACCTGGGGCACGCCGAGCAGGCGGCGCGCGTCGAGGCGGCCGTGGCGGAGGACCTGCGCAGCCGCGGCGACGCCCCGCGCAGCACCTCCCAGGTCGCGGACGCGCTGCTCTCCTCCCTGGGCTGACCCGCTCGGATACGGTCAGTCCCGCGGCGCCGGCGGTCCCTCGCCCGCGCCGGACGGAGGAGACGGACATGACCACCACGACCATCTCGACGGTGCCCAGCACCGCGCCCCGCAGCGAGGCCGAGCGCGAGGCCCTCATGGCCGACCCCGGCTTCGGGCGCGTGCACACCGACCACATGGTCGCGGTCCGGTGGACGCTGGACGAGGGGTGGCACGACGCCCGCCTGACGGCCTACGAGCCGCTGCAGCTCGACCCGTCCGCGATGGTCCTGCACTACGGACAGGCCATCTTCGAGGGGCTCAAGGCCTACCGGCAGCCGGACGGCGGCGTCGCCGTCTTCCGCCCGGAGGAGAACGCCCGGCGCTTCAACCGCTCGGCCGCCCGGCTGGCCATGCCCGAGCTGCCGACCGAGCTGTTCCTCGAGGCCGTCGACGCCCTCGTCGAGGCCGACCGGGCGTGGGTGCCGACGGCCGAGGGGCAGAGCCTCTACCTGCGCCCGTTCATGATCGCGACCGAGGCGCAGGTGGGCATGCGGCCGGCCCACGAGTACCTCTTCCTGCTCATCGCCTTCCCCGTCACCCCGTTCTTCTCCGGCGAGGTCAAGCCGGTCACGGTCTGGCTGTCCGACGAGTACGTCCGGGCCGCCGTCGGCGGGACGGGCGAGGCCAAGTGCGCCGGCAACTACGCCGGCAGCCTGCTGGCCCAGCGGCAGGCGGCGGAGAAGGGCTGCGACCAGGTCGTCTGGCTCGAC
Organism: uncultured Actinomycetota bacterium; assembly: GCA_963844295.1. Classification (GTDB taxonomy): domain Bacteria; phylum Actinomycetota; class Actinomycetes; order Mycobacteriales; family SCTD01; genus SCTD01. Next base: position 1,475,625 of record CAWJNR010000002.1, read on the forward strand.
GCGGTGGAGCGCCGCTGGGTCGAGGAGATGGGCGGGATGAACCTGTTCTTCGTGCTCGACGGCGGCACCCGGCTGATGACGCCCGCGCTCACCGGCACCCTGCTGCCCGGCGTGGTCCGCGACTCGCTGCTCCAGCTCGCCCCGGAGCTCGGCCTGACCGTCGAGGAGGGGCGCCTGTCGGTCGACGACTGGCGCAAGGGCGCCGAGGACGGCTCGCTGTCGGAGGTCTTCGCCTGCGGCACGGCGGCCGTCATCGCGCCGGTCGGGCACGTGAAGAGCGCGCAGGGCGAGTGGACCAACGGCGACGGCACCCCGGGCGAGGTCACCCTGCGGCTGCGCGCGGCGCTGCTCGACCTGCAGTACGGCCGGGCCGCCGACCCGCACGGCTGGATGCACCGCGTCGGGGAGTAGCGACAGAGCGGCGTCCTTCGTCGTACCGTCCGGGTCCGGCCCCGGACCCGGCCACCGCGACGACCCTCGGGAGCGACAGTGCTGGTGCGCGACGTCATGACCCCTGCCGTGCTGACCGTCGGGCCGGCGCACACCGTCCGGCAGGTCGCGCAGGCCATGGCCGCCCGCCGGGTGGGCGCTGCCGTGGTGCTCGACCCGGACTCCGAGGGACCGGGCATCCTCACCGAGCGCGACGTCCTCGAGGTCGTCGCCAGCGGCCAGGACCTCGACGTCGAGCTCGCCGCCGACCACCTGACGCCCGACGCCGTGTCGGGCGAGCCGGACTGGGACCTGGAGAAGGCGGCCGGCGCGATGGTCAGCGGCGGCTTCCGGCACCTGGTGATCTGCGAGGGCAGCGACGTGGTGGGCGTGCTGTCCGTGCGCGACATCGTCAAGGCCTGGACCGGTGCCCGCGCGCGCTGACCGCACCGCGCCCGCCGGTAGCGTGCAGGGGTCCTGACAGGCTCCCCGCTCGAGAGGTCCGACCGCGTGCGCATCGCCCGCTTCTCCCGTTCCGGCGACATCGCGTACGGCCTCGTGCAGGGCGACGGCGACGAGGTCGCCGAGCTGTCGCTCGCGCCGCTGGCCGGCCACCCGCTGTTCGACCCGACCCCCACCGGGGAGGTCGTGCCGCTGTCCAGCGTCCGGCTGCTGGCGCCGACCCAGCCCATCAACGTCGTCTGCATCGGCAAGAACTACGCCGACCACGTCGCCGAGATGTCCGCTGTGACAGGTCCTCCCGCGTCCTCGGGCGACCCGACCGTGTTCCTCAAGCCGGCCACCTCGGTCATCGGCCCCGGCGACCCGATCCGGCTGCCGGCCGGGATCGGCACGGTGCACCACGAGGGCGAGCTCGCTGTCGTGATGGGCAAGCCGGCGCGCGACCTGACCCCGGCCGACGCCCTGGCCCACGTCTGGGGCTACACGGCGGCCAACGACGTGACGGCCCGCGACCAGCAGAAGAACGACGCGCAGTGGACCCGGGGCAAGGGCCACGACACGTTCTGCCCGCTCGGCCCCTGGCTCGAGACCGACCTCGACCCGGGAGACCTGCGCGTGCGGTGCGAGGTCGACGACGTCCTGCGCCAGGACGGCCGCACCCGCGACCTGCTGCGCGACGTGCCGTCGGTGCTGGCCTTCATCACCTCCTTCATGACCCTGCTGCCCGGCGACGTCGTGCTCACCGGCACCCCGGCCGGCGTCGGGGAGATCACGCCCGGCTCGACCGTCACGGTCGAGGTCGAGGGCGTCGGCCGGCTCACGAACCCGGTCGTGGCCCGCTGATGACGTCCCGCGGCCCGGTGCGGGTCCGGGTCGCCCCGTCGCCGACCGGCGACCCGCACGTCGGCACGGCGTACATGTCGCTGTTCAACCTGGCCTTCGCGCGCCAGCAGGGCGGGCAGTTCCTGCTGCGCGTCGAGGACACCGACCGCGCGCGGTTCCGCGCCGACAGCGAGCAGCAGGTCTACGACACGCTGCACTGGCTCGGCCTGGACTGGGACGAGGGCCCCGACATCGGCGGGCCGTGCGCGCCGTACCGGCAGAGCGAGCGCCTGGACACCTACCAGCCGCACGTCGACACGCTGCTCGCCGACGGCCGCGCCTACCACTGCTGGTGCAGCGCCCAGCGGCTGACCGAGATGCGCGAGGACCAGCAGAAGCGCAAGGTCCCGACCGGCTACGACCGCCTGTGCGTCGGGAAGACCGAGGCCGAACGCGCTGCGCTGCCGGGGTTCTCGCCCACACCGGTCGTGCGGATGCTCGTCCCCGACGACGTACCGCTGAGCTTCGTCGACCTGATCCGCGGCGAGGTGTCGGCGCCGCGCCCGGACGACCAGGTGATCCTCAAGGGCGACGGCTTCCCGACCTACCACCTGGCCGTCGTCGTCGACGACCACCTGATGGGCATCACCCACGTCGTCCGCGGCGAGGAGTGGATCTCGTCCACGCCCAAGCACCTGCTGCTGTTCGACTGGCTGGGCTGGGAGCGGCCGCAGTTCGCGCACATGCCGCTGCTGCGCAACGTCGACAAGAGCAAGATCTCCAAGCGGAAGAACCCGGCGGCGCGGCTCACCTGGTTCCAGGAGCAGGGCTACCTGCCCGAGGCGCTGCTGAACTTCCTCGGCCTGCTGGGCTACTCGCTGCCCGAGGCCGACAAGGAGATCTTCAGCTTCGAGGAGATGTCGGCCTCCTTCGACTGGAAGCGCGTCAACACCGTCGGGCCGGTCTTCGACCTCGACAAGCTCGGCTGGCTCAACGGCCACTACGTCCGCGAGCTGTCCGAGGCCGACTTCGCCGAGCGGGCCCTGCCGTTCCTGCAGCGCGCCGGCCTCGTGGCCGAGCCCGCGACCGCGGACGAGCTGGCCGCGCTGGCCTCCGTCGTGCCGCTGGTGCAGACGCGGGTCGCGGTGCTGTCCGAGCTGCCCGACCTGGTGCGCTTCCTGTTCGTCGCGGAGGAGGACTTCTCCGTCGACCCGGCCGCCGCGGCCAAGGCGCTCGGCGAGGGGAGCGGCGCGGTGCTCACCGCCGCGGCCGACGCCCTCGAGGGCGTGCAGGACTGGAGCGCCGAGACGGTGCAGGCGGCCGTGGACGGCGCACTGCTCGAGGGAGGCCTCGGGCTCAAGCGCGGCAAGGCCTACACGCCGCTGCGCGCCGCGGTGTGCGGGGCGTCCATCGCCCCGCCGCTGCCCGAGTCGATCGCGCTGCTGGGCAAGGCGCGGGCGCTCCGGCGCCTGCGTGCGGCTGCCTCACCCGACCAGGGCGTCCGCTAGACTCGTCGCCGGACCGCAGGGGCGACCCCCCGGCGGCCTCCATGGGGTATGGGGTAATTGGCAGCCCGACGGTTTCTGGTTCCGTTAGTCTTGGTTCGAGTCCAGGTACCCCAGCGCACGACCACCCGGTTCGTCCGGGTAGCATGGCAAGAGCGAGTTCAGGCCCCCGTCGTCTAGCGGCCTAGGACGCTGCCCTCTCACGGCAGTAGCGGCGGTTCGAATCCGCTCGGGGGTACACAGAGAGTCACAGGTCGACCGCGGAAAGTGGTCGACCTGTGGTGGTCCTAGCGAAGACGACCGCCTCCCACGCGTCAGGGTCGTACAGCCGCAGCAGCTCGTAGGCGAACGCCAGCTTGTCCCGTACTCGCTGGCCGGACGGCTGCCGCTGGCTCCAGAGCTCGAGGTTCTCCGGCCGGTTGTCGAGGCGGTCGCCGTTGCGGTGGTGCACGCTCTCGCCCTGCGCCAAGGGCCGGTCGAGCAGGACCGCCATCACCAGCCGGTGCTCGAGGGCGTGCGCCTTGCCCGAGGTGAGGTGGCGCAGCTCGGCCGGGACGACGACGCCGCGGTACCCGTGGGTGATCCATCCCTCCACCCCGGGAGTGCGGACCGGGACGGCAGCGGCCGCGTCGCCGTAGCTGCGCACCCGGCCGAGGTGGGTCCGGCAGAGCGCCCGTCCGTGCACGGGTCGACCGCATCCGTCCACGGAGCACTCCGGACGGTCCCGACGGACGAGCGGGACGTCCGCCTTCAGCTCGCCGGTCCGCGACCACCGCAGGTAGTGCCCGTGGCACCAGCCGCGGGTGACTGCGCGCCGGCCGCACCCCTCCACCGCGCAGTCCTGCGGCGCCCGGTCCGGCTGGATCTCGCCGTGCCGCAGCAGCTGCTTGTAGTGCCGCCCGCAGTGCCCCTTCGCGTAGACCTCCCGCTCGCAGCCGGCCGCTGCGCACATCTGCACCACCTCCGACGACCAGCGTCGTCCCGGGGTGCGACAGGTCGGACTAGCTGCCCACAGCCTGGAGGTGCCGGCGCGTCGGACCCAGGCCGAGCTCCTCGGGCGTGCCCCAGGAGCCCAGCAGCGCCTCGAGCAGCTCGGCGGGCACGTGCCGCACCGGGGCTGCCGCGGTGGTCGTGACGAGCCGCTCCCTCTCGCGGCGGTGAGCGCCCAGGTCGACGACTCCGAGGCGCGCGGGGGAGGGGGTCCAGGTCACGCTCCCAGGGTGGCGGTCGGCCGGCCCGCCCGCCATGGCCCGTGATGACCGTTCTGGGTGGTAGGTCGGACTAGTCCGTCCGGCGGGTGCGCGGCCGCAGCACGACCAGCACGACGATCCCGGCCGCGAGGCCGAGCGGTGCCGACCCCAGCCCGACGGCGGTCAGCCCGGAGGCGGTCACCAGCAGCGTCACCGCGGCCGGCACGCGCCGCGCCTCGTCGCCCAGCGCGGCTGCGGCCGAGGCGGTGAACGGGCCGAACAGGCCCAGCCCGGCGGCCGTCGCGACCAGCCGCGGGTCGGTGCCGGCGATGACGCCCGCTGCGAGCGGAGCCAGCAGGCCCAGGACCAGGTACGTCGCGCCCGCTGCCACGCCGGCGCCCCACCGCCGCGCGGGGTCCGGGTGGGCGGCGGGTCCAGCCGTCAGTGCGCCGGTGATGGCGGCCAGGTTCACGGTCGGCATGCCCAGCGGGGCCGCCGCCGCCGACGCGGCTCCCGTCGTCACCAGCAGCCGTCCCACCGGCGGCCGGTAGCCGTTGGCGGCCAGCACGGCGACGCCCACGAGGTTCTGCGCCGCCATCGTGACCAGGTACACCGGCAGCGCGACGGCGGTGATCGCGTCGGCGGTCAGCACCGGTGCGGTCAGCGCGAACGACGGGAGCAGCGGTGCGCCCTGGGGCAGTGGGCTGTCGCCCAGCAGCACCACGACCACCAGTGCGAGCAGGGCCACCGGCGCGGCGTACGACGGAGCCGCGCGCAGGGCGACCAGCCAGGCCAGGCAGATCGCTCCCGCCTCCAGCGGCAGCGGGCCGAGCGCCTGCACCGCCGCCAGGCAGAACGGCAGCAGCACCCCCGCCAGCACCGCCGACGTGAGCGCCGCCGGCAGCCGCTGCAGCACCCGGGTCAGCGGCCGCAGCAGCCCCGTCAGGACGATGAGCACCCCCGCGACGGCCAGTCCACCGACCACCGCCGGGAAGCCGCCGTCGACCGGCCCGGTCGTCGCCAGCAGGGCCAGGCCGGGCGTCGACCAGACGACGGACACGGGGATGCGCGTCGTCAGGCTCAGTCCGGCGCTGGTCAGCGCCATGACCACCCCGAGGGCGAGCAGGGCCGAGCCGACCTGCCCGGGGGAGGCGCCGACGGCCGTCAGGCCGGCGACGACGACCGCGACCGAGCTCGCGTAGCCCAGCAGCGCGGCCGTCACCCCGGCGGCGACCGCCTGTCGTTCCACCGGCAGGAGACTAGGGACCGCAGGTGGGGGACGCGACGCCGCTGCCGGCGCTAGCATCGCCGGATGACGATGACCACGACGGACGGCGATGCCCGGTCGGCGGCTCCGGACCTCGACGAGGCGGCCGCGCTCGCCCCGGCCGCCGCCCTGTTCCGCGGGCTCGGCGACCCGAGCCGGCTGGCGATCCTGCGCCACCTGGCGCTCGGCGAGCACCGGGTCCGGGACCTGACCGACCACCTGGGCCTGGCCCAGAGCACCGTCTCGGCCCACTGCCTGTGCCTGCGCGACTGCGGTCTGGTGACGGCCCGCCCGAGCGGTCGGGCCACCGTGTACGCCCTGGCGCACCCGGAGCTGCTGGACCTGCTGTCCGCCGCCGAGGGCCTGCTGGCCGCCACCGGCGACGCCGTCGCGCTGTGCCCGACCTCCAACGGCCCCACTTCCAGCGGCACGACCTCCAGCGGCACGACCTCCAGCGGCCCGACGTCGGGTGCCCGCGCATGACGGCGCTCGCGGTCGAGCCGGACCGCACCGCCGTCCTGCGCCGGCGGGTGCGGCTGGTGGTGGCCGCGACCATCACCTACAACGCCGTCGAGGCGGTCATCGCGCTGACTGCCGGCGTCGCGGCCTCCTCCGCGGCACTGGTCGGCTTCGGGCTGGACAGCATCGTCGAGGTGCTCTCGGCGGGCGCGATCGCCTGGCAGTTCGCCGGGGGTCGGCCGCACGCCGAGCGCGAGCACGTCGCCCTGCGCGTGGTCGCGGGGTCGTTCTTCGCGCTCGCGGCCTTCGTCACCGTCGACGCGCTGCGCTCGCTCACCGGCGCCGCAGAGCCGCAGCACTCGACGCCGGGCATCGTGCTGGCCGCCGTCAGCCTGGCCGTCATGCCGGGCCTGTCCTGGTTCGAGCGGCGCACCGGCCGCGAGCTCGGCTCGGCCAGCGTCGTCGCCGACAGCAGCCAGACGATGATCTGCGCCGCCCTCAGCGGCGTGCTGCTCGTCGGGCTGGTCCTCAACAGCACCCTCGGCTGGACCTGGGCCGACCCGGTGGCGGCGCTCGTCATCGCCGCCGTCGCCGTGCGGGAGGGTCGCGCGGCGCTGCGGGGCGACACCTGCTGCACCCCGGTGGCGGCGCTGCTGAGCGAGCCGGACGCCCCCGACGCCTGCTGCTCCGACTGAGGGCTCGACCGGCCCTACGCCCGGCTGAGCTCGCCCGCGGCGGCGCAGACGGCCTCGGCGTGCAGCCGCCCGGGGGAGCGGGTGAGGCGCTCGAGCGGGCCGCTGACGCTCACCGCGGCGATCACCCTGCCGTCACGGGTGCGGACCGGCGCGGACACCGACGCCACCCCCGACTCGCGCTCGGCGACCGAGTGCGCCCAACCGCGGCGGCGCACCTCGGACAGCGTGCGGGGGGTGAAGGCAGCAGCCCGCAGCAGCGGGTCCTCCGGAGCCCAGGCCAGCAGCACCTGCGCAGCCGAACCGGCCGTCATCGGCAGCGAGGTGCCCACCGGGACCGTGTCGCGCAGCCCGCTGCCGCGCTCGGCCGCGGCCACGCACACGCGCCGCTCGCCCTGGCGGCGGTAGAGCTGCGCGCTCTCGCCGGTCACGTCGCGCAGGCGGGCGAGCACCGCGCCGGCGCGCTCCAGCACCGCGTCGCCGACCGGTCCGCCGGCCAGCTCCCCGAGCCGGGGTCCGAGCCGCCAGCGGCCGTCCCGGTCGCGGGCGAGCAGCCGGTGGACCTCGAGAGCCACGGCCAGCCGGTGCACCGTCGCGCGGGACAGCCCGGTGCGCTCCACGAGCGCCGCCAGCGTCGTCGCGCCCGACTCCACCGCCTCGAGCACGAGCACGGACTTGTCAAGGACGCCGACGCCGCTAGTGTGTTCCACACGTTGATACTGCCATCTCACTCAGTGGGACGGCAAGGAGGAGCTCCCATGGGACGGACACTGGCCGAGAAGGTCTGGGACGCGCACGTCGTGCGGCGCGCCGAGGGCGAGCCCGACCTGCTCTACATCGACCTCCACCTCGTCCACGAGGTGACCAGCCCGCAGGCCTTCGACGGTCTGCGCCTGGCCGGGCGCGGCGTGCGCCGGCCCGACCTCACGCTGGCCACCGAGGACCACAACGTCCCCACGACCGGCCTGGTCATCGAGGACCCGATCAGCCGCAAGCAGGTCGAGACCCTGCGGGCCAACTGCGCGGAGTTCGGCCTGCGCCTGCACCCGATGGGCGACGCCGGGCAGGGCATCGTGCACGTGATCGGCCCGCAGCTCGGCCTGACCCAGCCGGGCACGACGGTCGTCTGCGGCGACAGCCACACCAGCACGCACGGGGCCTTCGGCGCGCTCGCCTTCGGCATCGGCACGAGCGAGGTCGAGCACGTGCTCGCCACCCAGACGCTGCCGCTGGTGCGCCCCAGGACCATGGCCGTCACGGTCACCGGAGCGCTGCAGCCCGGCGTCACCGCGAAGGACCTGGTGCTGGCGCTCATCACCCAGGTCGGGACCGGCGGCGGGCAGGGCCACGTCGTCGAGTACCGCGGGGAGGCGATCCGGGCGCTGTCGATGGAGGGCCGCATGACGGTCTGCAACATGAGCATCGAGTGGGGTGCCCGGGCCGGCATGATCGCTCCCGACGAGACGACGTACGCCTACCTCGAGGGCCGTCCGCACGCTCCTGCAGGGCAGGACTGGGACGCCGCCGTCGCCCACTGGGAGACGCCTGCGCACCGACGACGACGCGGTCTTCGACGCCGAGGTCGTCCTCGACGCCAGCGCGGTGACGCCGTTCGTCACGTGGGGGACCAACCCCGGCCAGGGCGCCTCCCTGGACGGCGTCGTGCCGGACCCGCAGGCCCTCCCGGCCGGCAGCGAGCGGGAGGCCGCCGAGCGCGCACTCACCTACATGGACCTGCGGGCCGGCACCCCGCTGCGCGAGATCGCCGTGGACACCGTCTTCCTCGGCTCGTGCACCAACGGGCGCATGGAGGACCTGCGCGCCGCCGCAGAGGTGCTGCGCGGTCGCAAGGTCGCCGACGGGGTCCGCGCGATGGTGGTGCCGGGCTCGATGCTCGTGAAGCTCCAGGCCGAGCAGGAGGGGCTCGACAAGGTCTTCCAGGACGCCGGCTTCGACTGGCGCAACGCCGGCTGCTCGATGTGCCTGGGCATGAACCCCGACGTCCTGCAGCCCGGGGAGCGCAGCGCCAGCACCTCCAACCGCAACTTCGAGGGACGACAGGGCCGCGGAGCCCGTACGCACCTCGTCTCGCCCGAGGTCGCCGCCGCCACAGCGGTCGTCGGCCGGCTCGCCGCTCCCGCTGACCTGATGGAGGTCTGAGCCATGGACGCCTTCACCACCCACACCGGCCGGGCCGTCGTGCTGCGCCGCAGCGACGTCGACACCGACCAGATCATCCCGAGCGACTGGCTGAAGCGGGTCGAGCGCACCGGCTTCGGCGCAGGCCTGTTCGCCGAGTGGCGGGCCGATCCCGGCTTCGTGCTCAACCGGCCGGAGGCGCAGGGCGCGAGCATCCTGCTGGCGGGCAAGGACTTCGGGACGGGCTCGTCGCGGGAGCACGCCGTCTGGGCGCTGCAGGACTTCGGCTTCCGCGCCGTGGTCAGCCCTCGCTTCGGCGACATCTTCCGCAGCAACGCGCTCAAGGGCGGGCTGCTGCCGGTGCAGCTCGAGGCCGACGTGGTCGAGGCCCTCATGCAGCGGGTCGAGGCCGACCCTGCCCTCGAGGTCGTCGTGGACCTCGAGGCTCGGGAGCTGCGGGCCGGCGACCTCGTGTCCGCCTTCCCCCTCGACGACTTCACGCGCTGGCGCCTCATGGAGGGCCTGGACGACATCGGGCTCACGCTGCGCAACGAGAACGACATCGCGGACTTCGAGGCCGCTCGCCCCGCCCACCTGCCGAGCACGACGCCCGGTCCGTGAGCGAGGAGGACCTCGCCGCTGCGCTGGCCGTGCGCCTGCGCGACGCCCACCGCCGCGTCGGCGCCCTCGACGCCTCCGACGACGAGAAGGCCAGAGTCGCAAGGAGACTTCTCGCGCTGACCGACGCCTCCAAGCGGGACCTCGTCCGCGCGTCGGGCCGGCTGGACCTCCTGCTGGCCGACCTCGACGCGGGTCGCACGGCTGCTGCGGGCCAGGAGGACGACCGCCCGTAGGGCGTGTCAGACCGCGAGAGCGCCTGCGACACAGGCGACTGCTGGACGCGGGGTCGTTGTGGTGATCCACGTGCAGGCCCTACCGTGCGCGCCCAAGGGGCAGAGCGCCTCGGCAGTTCCTGCGAGAGGACACGTCGTGAACAAGTCGGAGCTGATCGAGGCCGTCACCGACAGGCTCGGTGACCGCAAGACGGCGAGCACGGCTGTCGAGGCCGTGGTCGACGCCATCACCCGCGCCGTCGCCAAGGGCGAGAAGGTCGGCATCAGCGGCTTCGGCGTCTTCGAGAAGGTCGAGCGCGCCGCGCGCACCGCCCGCAACCCCTCCACCGGTGCTGCCGTGAAGCTCAAGAAGACCTCGGTGCCGAAGTTCCGTCCCGGCCAGGGCTTCAAGGACATCGTCAGCGGCGCGAAGAAGGTGCCGCCGCCCACGAAGACCGGCGGCCGGGCGGTGACGGCTCGGGCCGGCAGTGCCGCCTCCGCCGCGGCGAAGGCCCCGGCCAGGACCGCCGCGAAGGCTGCCTCGACCACCCGCGCGGCCGCGAAGGCCCCGGTCAGGGTCGCGGCGAAGGCCGCCGGCACCACCCGCTCGGCCGTCGGCGCGGCCAAGGCGCCGGCGAGGTCCGCTGCCGCCAAGGCCCCGTCGGCGTCGGCTGCCACCAGGGCGAAGGGGTCCGCGGTCAAGGCCAGCGCGGCCAAGGCTCCGGCCAAGACCGCGGCGAAGGCCCCCGTCAAGAAGGCCGCCGCCAAGGCGCCTGCCAAGAAGGCCGCTGCCAAGGCCCCCGCGAAGAAGGCCACTCGCCGCTAGCAGCAGCAGCGGCTCCGCACTCCAGCTCGCTCCCGAAGGCCCCGGTCCGCCGGGGCCTTCGGCGTTCCCGCCGTCAGGCCGGTTCGAGCAGGCGCGCGGTGTAGTGGGCGTCGACGAGGGCGCCCCCGTCCAGGCTGAGCACCCACAGGCTGCCCTTGCGCGCCCGGACGTCGGAGACGCCGCTCAGCGCCCGCACGGACTCCGGGATCGCGCCGCCCTGGCTGCACACGACGGCGCGCCGCCCCGACGCGGCCAGGTCACGCAGGAGCTCGGTGAGAGGCCTGGCGCCGCTGCCGTTCTCGTCCTCGCGGGCGGCCTTGGCCGGCTCGACCTCGACGCCGAGCCGGTCGGCGAGGGGCTGCACCGTCTGCTGGCAGCGCAGCAGCGGGGCCGCCAGCACCCGCTCGAGGTCGTACGTCGCCAGGACCTGAGCGGCGGCCTGCGCCTGGTCCAGGCCGGTGGCGTCGAGCGGGCGCTCGTCGTCGTGACCGTCCCAGGTCTCGGGGTCACCGGCCGAGCCGTGCCTCAGCAGCAGCACCACGGGCGTGTCCGGCGGGTGGGCCGAGAACGCCTGCAGGGGCGCGCAGTCGTAGCCGGCGCTCACCCGTGCCAGGGCCGAGGCAGGGGAGACCCACCGGAGCTGGTCGACCTCCGCCGTCGGGACGAACTCCCCGGCGCCGCAGCGCATGGCCCACCACTGGACGGTCTTCTCGACGTCGCGCCCCTGGTCGAGCACGCGGTAGCGGCTGACGCCGAGCGAGCGCCCCGGCACCGCCGAGAAGCCCGTCTCCTCGGCGATCTCGCGCGCCGCGCCGACGACCTCGATCTCGCCGGGGTCGAGCTTGCCCTTGGGCAGGGACCAGTCGCCGTACTTCGGCCGGTGCACCAGCGCGACCTCCACCCGGCCCCCGACCTCGCGCCACAGGACGCCGCCGGCGGCCCGCACGACGCGGGCCCCCTCCCGGTCAGGCACTGTCGCTGCGCTCGTGGGCGCGGCGCATGAGGTCCTTCTGCAGGTCCCTGGCCGGCTGACCCGAGCGGCGGCACCTGCGTCCAGCAGCCGTCGGAGGCCAGCTCCCAGTGCCGGGTGTCGGGTGCCATGGCCCTGTCCAGCACGGCGTCGAGCTGCGCGGTCACGGTCGGGTCCTTGACCCGCACCAGCGTCTCCACGCGGCGGTCGAGGTTGCGGTGCATGAGGTCGGCGCTGCCGAGCCAGTGCTCGCCGGCGCTCTCCCACGCCGAAGACCATCACGCGCGAGTGCTCCAGGAAGCGCCCGACGATGCTGCGGACGTGCACGTTCTCCGACAGCCCGGGCACCCCCGGACGCAGCGCGCAGATCCCGCGGACGAGCAGCTCGACCGTGACCCCCGCCCGGCTCGCGGCGTACAGCGCGTCGATGACCTGCTCGTCGACGATGCTGTTGGCCTTGATGCGGACCCGGGCCGGCCGGCCCGCCCGCGCGTGCTCGGCCTCGGCGCAGATGCGGTCGACGAGCCCCCTGCGGACGCCGTGCGGCGCCACCATCAGCGTCCGGTACTCGGTCTGCCGGCTGTAGCCGGTCAGCGTGTTGAACAGGTCGGTGAGGTCGGCCCCGACCTCGGGATCGGCGGTGAGCAGGCCGAAGTCCTCGTACATGCGGGCGGTCTTGGGGTTGTAGTTGCCGGTGCCGATGTGGGCGTAGCGCCGCAGCTTGCCCTTCTCCTGCCGGACCACCAGCGAGGTCTTGCAGTGCGTCTTCAGGCCGACCAGGCCGTAGACGACGTGGCAGCCGGCCTTCTCCAGCTCGCGGGCCCAGCGGATGTTGGCCTGCTCGTCGAAGCGGGCGGTGATCTCGACCAGCACCACCACCTGCTTGCCGGCCTGGGCGGCGTCGACCAGCGCGTCGACGATCGGCGAGTCGCCGGAGGTCCGGTAGAGCGTCTGCTTGATGGCCAGCACGTGCGGGTCGGCCGCGGCCTGCTCGATGAAGCGCTGCACGCTCGTGGCGAACGAGTCGTACGGGTGGTGGACGAGCACGTCGCCCTCGCGCAGCGCGGCGAAGACGTCGGTCGCCTTCTCGCCCTCGGCGAGCCGCGGGTGCGTCGCCGGCACGAACGGGTCCTGCTTGAGGTCGGGTCGCTCGGCCTCGTAGAGCTGCCACAGCGAGGACAGGTCGAGCAGCCCCGGCACCCGGCTGACGTCGTCGTCGGTGATCTCGAGCTCGCGCACGAGCAGGTCGAGCACGTGCGGGTCCATGTCGTCGGCCACCTCGAGCCGCACGGCGGGGCCGAAGCGGCGACGGGCCAGCTCGCGCTCCAGCGCCTGCAGCAGGTCCTCGTCGCGGTCCTCCTCGACCTCGACGTCGGCGTTGCGGGTGACGCGGAACGGGTGGTGGCCGGTGACCTCGAGCCCGGGGAACAGCTGCTGCAGGTGCGCCCCGATGAGCTCCTCCAGCGGCAGGTAGGCGACCGCGCCGTCGGCGGTCACCTCCAGGAAGCGCTTGACGTTGTTCGGCACCTTCACGCGGGCGAAGTGCTCCGCGCCGGTGTCGGGGTCGCGCACCAGCACGGCGAGGTTGAGCGACAGCCCGCAGATGTACGGGAAGGGGTGCGCCGGGTCGACGGCCAGCGGGGTCAGCACCGGGAACAGCTGGGCGCGGAACCAGTCGTGCAGGGGCACCTGCTGGTCCTCGGGCAGGTCGCGCCAGAGCACGATGTGCAGGCCGGCCTCGGCGAGCGCGGGCCGCACGTCCTGGAGGAAGGACCGGGCGTGCTCGGCCGACAGCTCGCGGGCGCGACGCGGAGATCAGGGCCAGCTGCTCGCGCGGCCCGAGCCCGTCGGCGCTGCGGACGCCCAGGCCGGTGGTCAGGCGGCGCTTGAGCCCGGCCACGCGGACCATGAAGAACTCGTCGAGGTTGCTGGCGAAGATGGCCAGGAACTTCGCGCGCTCGAGCAGCGGGGCGGCCGGGTCGTGCGCCAGCTCGAGCACGCGGGCGTTGAAGTCCAGCCAGGACACCTCGCGGTTGAGGAACCGGTCGTCCGGCAGGCCGGCAGCCCGCAGCGGGGTGGGGGCGTGCACGACCTCCAGCGTCGCGTCGGCCTCCGTGGCGTGGTCGCTCTGGGTCTCGGTCACGCGCTCATCCTCCACCCGACCGGGAGGGGGACGCTCAGAGCAGGGCCGGCAGCCCGGCGGCGACCGCGGCCGTGCGGGCGCCGACGCCGAGCGCGACCGCCTCGCGCAGGTCGGCGGGGGTGTCGACGTCGCGCCGCAGGGCCGCCGTGCCCGGCAGCTCCACCGCCCCGGACGCCCGGTGCCGGGCGCGCGAGCCCGCGCCGTAGGACGGCAGCAGGGCGGCGGGAGCGGAGGCGGCGAGCAGCGTCGTCCCCGTCCCGGCCGAGTCGGCGACGAAGGCCCGACGGCCCGTCGGGCACGGCCTGCAGCACCGCCGCCAGGTCGTGCGGGCTGAGCGCCGGCAGGTCGGCCGACACGGTGACGACGCCCAGTCCGGGGTCGGCGGCGCGCAGCAGCTCCGCGCCGTGGGCCAGCGCCGGGTTGAGGCCGGCGTCGGGGTCGTCGGCAGCCACCCGTGCGCCGAGCGCCCCCAGGGCGGCGGCGGCCTGCGGCGTCGTCGGTGACGACCAGGACCTCGCGCACCGCTGCGCAGCTCAGCGCGGCGCAGACCACGTCGACGGCGAACGCGAGGGCCAGGTCGCGCCGAGCCGCCTCGCCGTACGCGGCCAGCCGGGACTTGGCCAGCTCGAGGTGCTTGACCGGCACGACGACCCCCCACGCGCCGACGTCTCCCCGCAGCGCCGCCATGCGTGCGAGTCTCCCAGTCCGCGCGCCGGGCACCGCCGCGGACGTCCTCGACAGCGGGCGGCGGGTCGCGACAGACTGCGGCGCCACAGACGGAGGAGGACGGGTGCGACGACGGGCGGCCCTGCGCGAGCTCGGTCCCTGGTACGTCCTGGGCGTCCTCATCCTCAAGCCGTTCACGCTGCTGTTCACGCGCCGCCACTGGTCGGGCTTCGAGCACGTGCCGGCGCGCGGCGGCGTCATCCTGGCCGCGAACCACATCTCGCACGCCGACCCGCCGGTGCTCGCCGACTTCGTCGTCTTCGGGGTCGGCCGCGCCCGGCCGGTTCCTGGCCAAGAGCTCGCTGTTCAAGGGCAACGGGCTGGTCGCGCGCGTCATGCGCGGGGCCAGGCAGATCCCGGTCTACCGCGAGACCGCCGGACGCGGCTGCGGCGCTGCGCGACGCGGTGACGGCGCTGCAGTCGCGGCGAGTGCGTCGTCATCTACCCGGAGGGCACGGTCAGCCGCGACCCGGGCAAGTGGCCGATGCTGGCCAAGACGGGGGTCGCCCGGCTGGCGCTGCTGTCGGGCGCGCCCGTCGTGCCGGTCGCCCAGTGGGGCGCGGAGGCGATCCTGGACTCCTACCGGACTCAGGGACTGCACCTGCTCCCGCCGCACCCGGTGCACGTCGTGGCCGGCCCGCCGGTCGACCTGTCGGCCTTCGCCGGCCAGCCGCTCACCGGCGAGGTGCTGCGGGGGGCGACCGACGCGGTGATGGCCGACATCACCGCGCTGGTCGCCGAGCTGCGCGGCGAGCCCGCACCGGCGCAGGTGCACGACCCGCGGCAGGCGCTGCCCGCGACCGACCAGGGCTGGAGGAACGCATGACGCGAGCAGCGGTGCTGGGCTCGGGGTCCTGGGGGACGGCCTTCGGCAAGGTGCTGGCCGACGCCGGCACCGACGTCGTGCTGTGGGCGCGCCGGCCCGACCTCGCGGAGGCCGTCCGGGACCGGCACGAGAACCCCGACTACCTGCCGGGGATCGTCCTGCCGCACAACCTCACGGCGACCGGTGACGCCGCCGAGGCGGTCGCCGACGCCGACTTCGTCGTCCTCGCTGTCCCGTCGCAGACGCTGCGCGACAACCTGTCCTCGGTCGTGCCGGCGCTGTCCAGGACCGCCGTCCTCGTCAGCCTCATGAAGGGCGTCGAGCTCGGCACCACCAAGCGCATGAGCGAGGTGGTCGCGGAGGTCGCCGACGTCCCGCCCGGTCAGGTCGCCGTCGTCACCGGACCCAACCTGGCCAAGGAGATCGCGCTGGGGCAGCCGGCCGGCACGGTCGTCGCCTGCAGCGACGAGGACGTCGCCAAGCGGCTCCAGGAGGCCTGCATGACGGGCTACTTCCGGCCGTACACCAACGTGGACGTCGTCGGCTGCGAGCTCGGCGGTGCCGTCAAGAACGTCATCGCCCTCGCGACCGGCATGGCCGAGGGGATGGGCTTCGGCGACAACACCAAGGCCTCGCTCATCACCCGCGGGCTGGCCGAGACCGCCCGGCTGGGCGCGGCTCTGGGGGCCGACCCGGCCACCTTCAGCGGGCTCGCAGGGCTCGGCGACCTGGTGGCCACCTGCACCTCGCCGCTGTCCCGCAACCGGACCTTCGGCGAGCGGCTGGGCCGCGGCGAGACGCTCGAGGACATCCTGGCCCGCAAGCAGCAGACCGCCGAGGGCGTGAAGTCGTGCCGCTCGATCCTCGACCTGGCCCGCAAGCACGACGTCGACATGCCGATCACCGAGCACGTCGTCAAGGTCGTGCACGAGGGGATGACCCCGGCCGACATGGTGCGCGGGCTGATGAGCCGGGGCGCCAAGAGCGAGTGAGCCGGGTGGCAGGCTGTCGGCATGACCCCCGGTGAGCACACCCGAGCCGTCCACAGCCCCGACGCCCCGCGGCTGGAGCAGGTCCCGCTCGGCCTGCCGGTGCACCGCAGCGCCGCCTTCCGCTTCGGCAGCGCGCAGGAGTACGCCGACCTGCTGAGCGGCGAGCAGCCCGGCTACTCGTACTCCCGCGTCGACAACCCCACCACCGACGCCTTCGCGCGGGCGGTCGCAGCGCTCGAGGGCGCCGGCGTCGACGGGGAGGTCGCGGCGCAGCCGTTCGCCTCGGGGATGGCCGCCATCTCGACCGTGCTGATGGCGCTGACCCGCGCCGGTGCCCACGTCGTCGCCCCGCGCGAGGTCTACGGCGGGACGTACGGGCTGCTCACCACCGTGCTGGACCGCTTCGGCGTGACCACCTCCTTCGTCGACATGACCGACCTGGCGGAGGTGCGCGCCGCGATCCGGCCCGAGACGACCGTGCTCTACGCCGAGACGCTCGCCAACCCGACCATGACGGTGGCCGATCTGCCTGCCCTGTCGGCGATCTCGCGCGCGGCAGGGCTGAGCCTCGTGGTCGACTCGACGTTCGCCTCGCCGGCGGTCTGCCGGCCGCTCGAGCACGGCGCCGACGTCGTCGTGCACTCGGCGACGAAGTACATGGGCGGTCACAGCGACAGCACCGGCGGCGTGGCGGTCGGCTCGCCCGAGCTCATGGCGCGGGTTCGGCACGACCGCATCGACCTCGGCGGGATGCTCGCGCCCGACGAGGCCTTCCTGCTCCACCGCGGCCTCGCGACGCTGCCGCTGCGCGTCGCCCGGCACTGCGCGAGCGCGCTGGTCGTCGCGACGGCGATGGACGAGCACCCGGGCGTGGTGCGGGTCGACCACCCGGGCCTGCCGTCGCACCGAGACCACGAGCTGGCCCGCAAGCTCTTCGACGAGGGCCGCTACGGCGCGATCGTGACCATCACGCCCCCCGGCGGGCGGGCCGCCGGGCTCGCGCTCTGCGACCGGCTCCGGCTGGTGGCGGTGGCCACCTCGCTGGGCGGCACGCACTCCGTGGTGAGCCACGTCGCCACGACCACCCACCGCCAGCTCGACGACGCGGCGCTCGCGGCCGCCGGCATCGACCCGGCGGCCGTGCGGATCAGCGTCGGCCTGGAGGACCCCGAGGACCTGGTCGCCGACCTCGAGCAGGCGCTCGACGCGCTGTAGCCGCCGGTCTGGGGAAGGGTGGTGGTCATGGAGAGCTTCGACGTCGTCGTCCTCGGAGCCGGCTCTGCCGGTGAGTCGATCAGCCAGTCGCTGGCGGCTGCCGGCCGCCGGGTCGCGCTGGTGGAGGCCCTGCGGGTGGGCGGCGAGTGCCCGTACGTCGCCTGCATGCCCAGCAAGGCCATGCTGCGCAGCGCGCAGGCGCGGGTCGAGGCCCGGCACCTGCACGACCTCGCGGGTGCGTCCGTCGACCCGGTGCTGGACGACGACGACCTGGCCTTCCGGCGCGCGGTCGAGCGGCGCGACGACGTCGCCGACTCCCGCGACGACGCCGCCGCCGCCGAGGGCGCCGAGCAGGCGGGCGTCGTGCTCGTCCGCGGCCGGGGCCGGGTCGTGCGCGAGGGCGTCGTGGACGTCGAGGGTCGCGAGCTCGGCTGGACCGACCTGGTGGTGGCCACGGGCTCGCACCCCGTCGAGCCGCCGGTCGAGGGGCTCGAGCGCGTCCCGACCTGGACGAGCGACGAGGCCCTGTCGGCGCAGGACCGGCCCCGCTCGCTGGTGGTCATGGGCGGCGGAGCGGTCGGCTGCGAGCTGTCGCAGGTGCACGTGCGCTTCGGGGTGCGCACCACCCTCGTG
The DNA here is from genome assembly GCA_963844295.1 of uncultured Actinomycetota bacterium. Taxonomy (GTDB): domain Bacteria; phylum Actinomycetota; class Actinomycetes; order Mycobacteriales; family SCTD01; genus SCTD01. The sequence continues at coordinate 1,493,754 of CAWJNR010000002.1, forward strand.
GAGGCCGGTCCGCAGGTCGCCGGCAAGGAGGAGCCGAGCATCGCCGCCGCGCTCGCGCAGGTCCTGCGCGACGACGGCGTCGACGTGCGACTGGGCGTCGAGGTGCAGCGCGCGGAGCTGACCGCCGACGGGCTCGCGAAGGTGCACCTGTCCGACGGCACGAGCGTCGAGGCGGAGCGCGTGCTCGTCGCCGTCGGCCGCACGCCCACCACCGGCGGCCTCGGGCTGGACGTCCTGGGCGTCGAGCCGGGCGACAGCGGCGCCCTCGACGTCGACGAGCACTGCCGCGTCGTCGGGCAGGAGCACGTCTGGGCCGCCGGTGACGTCACCGGCACGGCGCCGTACACGCACACCGCCAACTACCAGGCCAGGATCGTCACCGCGAACCTGCTGGGGGAGCGGCGGAGCGCCGACTACCGCGCGATCCCGCGCGCGGTCTACACCGACCCGGCGGTGGCCAGCGTCGGGATGGCCGAGGAGCAGGCGCGCGAGCAGGGCATCGACGCGATGACCGCGGTCATGGACCTCGGCGAGACCGCCCGGGCGGGCACCGAGGGGGCCGGCGGTGGGCGGCTGGTCCTCACCGCCGACCGCGTGAAGGGCGTGCTGATAGGCGCCTCCGCGATCGGGCCCCGGGCCGACGAGTGGCTGTCGGAGGCCACTCTGGCCATCCGCGCCGAGGTGCCGCTCTCGGTCCTCACCGACGTCGTGCACGCCTTCCCCACCTTCGGCGAGGCGTACGAGCCGCCGCTGCGCGAGCTGGCCGAGCGCGCCGCGCGGGCATGACCTGGGCGCCGCCCATCGCCGCGCACCGGCTGCTCGGTGACGGCAGCACGACGGCCCTGCTGCGCCCGGCCGGCGAGGTGGACTGGTGGTGCGCGCCGGCGATGGACTCGCCGCCCGTGCTCTGGTCGCTGCTCGACGAGCAGGGCGCGGCGGCGCGCTGGACCGGCGTGCGGCTGTCCGCCTCGGCCGGCCGTGCCGCAGGGCCGGTGCTGACGACCGTCCTGCAGTCCCCGCGCGGCCGGGTCGAGTGCCGCGACGCGCTGCACTGCGACGACGACCGCGGCTCCTCGCTGGTCCGCCTGGTCCGCGGTCTCGACGACGACCTGGACCTGGAGCACGAGCTGTCGCTGGGCGGCTTCGACCAGCCCTGGGCGGTCTGGGACGGCGGCGCCGCGCAGGTGGGCGAGCACCGGGTCCGGCTGCTGGGCGGCAGCTCCCGGCTCGACGGGCGGCTCGTCCGCACCCGGCTGGCCGCCCCGCGGGAGCAGTGGGCCGCGCTCGTCGTCACCTTCGACCCCGAGCGCGACGTCGACGTCGCGCGCCTGCTCGCCCAGCTCGACGAGGCGCAGCGCGAGGACGACGAGCTCGTGGCGCGGGCGCGGCTGCCCCGCACCTCTCCGCAGCGGGCCGCCGACGCCCTGCGGGTGCTGCGGCTGTGCACGCACGCGTCGACCGGTGCGGTGGTGGCGGCTCCCACCACGTCCCTGCCGGAGGCGCCGGGTCACGACCGGCAGTTCGACTACCGCTACACCTGGCTGCGCGACTCCTCGCTGGCGGTGTCGGTGGCTGCCCTGCTCGGCCGGCGCGACATCGCCGAGGACTACCTCGGCTTCGTGCTCGACCAGACCAAGGACCGCCGGCTGCCCAGCGGGCCGATGACGGACGTCCGCGGTGAGAGCGTGCCGCCGGAGCGGGAGGTCCCCGGGGTCGCCGGCTGGGCCGGCTCGCTGCCCGTCCGCGTCGGCAACGACGCGCGCGACCAGCTCCAGTACGACGCCCTCGGCCTGCTCGTCGAGGCCGTGTCGGTGCACCTGCAGACCGGTGGGCGGCTGCGCGACGAGGTGTGGGACCTGGTGCGCGCCGTCGCCGACGAGCTGTCCGCGGACGGGCTCGACCGGAGCACGTCGGGCATCTGGGAGCTGCGCGAGCCGCGCGACCTCGTCAGCGCCGACATCGGCATCTGGCTGGCGCTCGACAGGGCGGTCTGGATCGCCCGCGGCTGGCGGCCGGGGACCCGCCGGCGGGCCTGGGTCCGCGCCCGCGACGCCGCCAGGGCCCGGGTGGTCGGTGCGCTGCTGCCCGACGGGGGACTGCCGCAGGCGTACGGCGACGGGCCGCGAAGCGCCGACGCCAGCGCGCTGATGGCAGTGGTGTTCCGGATGTTCGCCCGCGACGACCCGCGCGCGTCCGCTCTGGTGGACGCCACGGTCCGCGAGCTCGACTGCGCGCCGTTCCTCTACCGCTACGAGCCCGGCGGCGACGACGGCTTCTCCGGTCGCGAGGGCGCCTTCCTGCCGGCCAGCTGGTGGGTGGTCTCGGCGCTGGCCGCCTGCGGCCGGGTGCCGGAGGCGCAGGAGCGGGCCCGCGCGCTCGACAGGGCGCTGCCCGCCCTGATGCCGGAGGAGATGGACCCCGAGAGCCGCGTGGGCCTGGGCAACGCGCCGCTCGTCTGGTCCCACATGGAGGCCGCCCGGGCGCTCTACGTCCTGGACGCGGCCCGGATGCGCGACCGGTGGGGACCGCTCGTGCTCGGCGCCTGGCGTGGGTGGACCTGGCTGCGGGCACGCACCACCCGATCCGAGGAGGGCACGTGACAGGACCGCTGACGGGACAGGTCGCCCTGGTGACCGGCGCCGGCAGCGGCATCGGGGCCGAGGTCGCCGCCCGGCTCGCCCGCGACGGCGCTGCCGTGGGCGTCAACGGGCTCACCGCCGAGGAGGTCGCCGGGACGGTCGCGCGGATCGTCGAGGGCGGCGGGCGTGCGGTCCCGCTGGTGGGTGACGTCTCCGACGCCGACGACGCCGCGCGGATGGTGCGCGAGGTGGACGAGCAGCTCGGCGGGCTGCACGTGCTGGTGAACAACGCGGGGCTCCAGCAGGAGACGCCCTTCCTGGAGCTCGACCTCGACACGTGGCGCACGCAGCTGTCGGTGGACCTGGACGGGGCCTTCCTCATGGCCCTGGAGGCGTGCCGGGTGATGGCGCCGCGCGGCGGAGGGGTGGTGCTCAACGTGACGAGCGTCCACGAGCACCAGCCGCGGCCGGGCTACGCGGCCTACTGCGCGGCCAAGGCCGGGCTCGGCATGCTCACCCAGGTCATCGCCCGGGAGCTGTCGGACCGCGGCATCCGGTGCCTCGCCGTCGCCCCCGGTGCCATCGAGACGCCGATCCAGGGCGACCGCAGCGACGGCGAGGTGCGCGAGCAGGAGGCGGGCATCCCGGCCGGCCGGCTGGGCACGCCGGCCGAGGTGGCGGCGCTCGTCGCGTTCCTGGTCTCGCCCGCGGCGGCGTACGTCTCCGGCACGACCGTGGTCATGGACGGCGCGTTGGAGCAGCAGGTCTCGCTGTCCTGACTAGGGTCACGCCGGTGAGCCCGCAGCGCACCCGCCTGGCCGTCGTCTTCGGCGGCCGCAGCACCGAGCACGCCATCTCGTGCGTGAGCGCCGGCAGCATCCTCGGGGCCGTCGACCGGGACCGGTACGACGTCGTCGCGGTCGGCATCACGCCCGAGGGTCGCTGGGTCCTCGCGCCGGACGACCCGGCCCGGCTGGCGCTCGCGGGCCGAGAGCTGCCGTCGGTCAAGGACGGCCAGGCCGTCGCCCTGCCCGGGGACCCCACCGCCGGCGGGCTGGTGCCGCTCGAGGACGGTCCCGCCCTGCTCGGCCAGGTCGACGTCGTCTTCCCCGTCCTGCACGGGCCGTACGGCGAGGACGGCACCCTGCAGGGGCTGCTCGAGCTCGCCGGCGTGCCCTACGTCGGCAGCGGCGTGCTGGCCAGCGCCGCGGCGATGGACAAGAGCGTGGCGCGCGTCCTGCTGGCCGCCGCCGGCATCGCGGTGACGCCGGCGGTCACCGTCCGCGCCGCGCGGTGGGGGGCCGACCCGGACGGGGTCGTCGACGAGGTGCGCGCGCTCGGCCTCCCCGTCTTCGTCAAGCCGGCGCGGGGCGGCTCGAGCATCGGCATCAGCAAGGTGCGCGACCTCGCCGAACTGCCGGCCGCGCTCGAGGCGGCGCTGCGCTGCGACCCCAAGGTCCTGGTCGAGGCGATGGTCGTCGGCCGCGAGGTCGAGTGCGGGATCCTCGAGGACGAGCAGGGCCGCCCGCAGGCCAGCGTCCCGGCCGAGGTGCGCGTCGTCGGCGACTACGACTTCTACGACTTCGAGGCGAAGTACCTCGACAGCGCCACCGAGCTCGACGTGCCGGCCGACCTGCCGGCGGAGGTCACCGAGCGGCTGCAGGCCGTCGCCCGCACGGCCTACGACGCGCTGGACTGCGAGGGGCTCGCCCGGGTCGACTTCTTCGTCGGGCCGGGCGGTGAGCTGACCGTCAACGAGGTCAACACGATGCCGGGCTTCACGCCCACGTCGATGTTCCCCCGCATGTGGGCCGCCTCGGGCCTGGACTACCCCGCGCTGGTCGACCGGCTCGTGCAGGCCGCCCTGCGCCGCGGCACCGGCCTGCGCTGAGCCCGCCTTCCGGCCGGCCCTGCCCTTGCGTCCTGCGCCCCGGAGGTGGCCCCCGCGCGAGCTGCAGGACGCTAGGAGGGCGGCGGCGTAGCGGAGGGCGTGGGCGTCGGCGTGGGGGCGGGGGGCAGCGTCGCGGTGACCGGGGCGACCAGCGGGTTGATCAGCTCCGCGCCGTTCGCGTAGGCGTCCGGCACCTCGACGGCGACGTTCACCGCGCGGTCGGTCGTGGTCCAGCGGAAGCCGGCGCCGATGTCGCGCACCGTCCAGACCAGCCCGTTCACCGACACCTGCTCCTCGGGCCGGTCCGGCAGGGGCACGCCGCACTCGAGGGTGACGACCGGGTCGCCCCAGGCGGCGGTCAGCTCCTCGTCGCCCGACACCGGACGGCGCTCCACGCCCGGGTCGACCTCGTCCGGGAGTGCGGCGACCAGCTCGGCGCAAGCTGCCCGGGCGGCGTCGTCGACGGCCGCGGCGGGCACGTCGACCGGGCCGGTCGCCCGCGGCGCGGGTTCCGGCTCGGACGAGCAGGCGGGGAGGGCGAGCAGCAGCAGGCCCGGCAGCAGCGTCCTCAGAGGTGGACGACGGGGCACGTCAGCGTGCGCGTGATGCCGTCGACGCCCTGGATGCGGGCGACGACGAGCTTGCCGAGCTCGTCCACCGAGTTGGCCTCGGCGCGCACGATCACGTCGTACGGGCCGGTGACGTCCTCGGCCTGCGCGACACCGTCGAGCGCGCTGATGGCGTCGGCGACGGCCGCGGCCTTGCCGACCTCGGTCTGGATCAGGATGTAGGCCTGGACCGGCACGGGGACAACCCTTCTGGGAGGCTGGCGGAGTGCCGGACGCTACAGCACGGGAGCTCGGCGAGTTCGGCCTCATCGACCACGTGGTCGCGCGGCTGGGCACGTCGCCCGCCGTCCTGCTCGGCCCCGGCGACGACGCCGCCGTCGTCACCGCGCCGGACGGCCGGGTGGTCGCCACGACCGATGTGCTGGTGGAGGGCGTGCACTTCCGCCGCGACTGGTCGAGCGCCTACGACGTCGGCCGCAAGGCCGCTGCCGCCAACCTCGCCGACGTCGCGGCGATGGGGGCGACCGCGACCGCGCTGCTCGTGGGGCTGGCCGCCCCGGGGGACCTGCCGGTCGCGTGGGCGGTGGAGCTCGCGGACGGGCTGCGCGACGAGGCGGCGCTCGTCGGCGCGGTCGTGGTCGGCGGCGACACGGTGGGCTGCGACCGGGTGGTCGTGAGCGTCACCGCGCTCGGCGACCTGGCCGGACGACCCCCGGTCACCCGCGCCGGCGGGCAGCCGGGGGACGACGTCGTGCTCGCCGGCGCCCTCGGCAGGTCGGCCGCGGGCCTGGCCCTGCTGCAGGACGGGCAGCGGTCGGGGCCGCTGGTCGACGCGCACCGCCGGCCCGCCCCGCCGTACGCCCTCGGTCCGGTGCTGGCCGACCTCGGCGCCACGTCGATGTGCGACGTGAGCGACGGTCTGGTGCAGGACGCCGGTCACCTCGCGGCGGCCGGCGGCGTGCACCTCGAGCTGGACAGCGCACTGCTGCCGCGGGTCGACGGCGTCGACCTCGACGCCGCGCTCACGGGCGGCGAGGACCACGCGCTGCTGGCGACCGTGCCGGCCGGGACAGCGCTGCCGGTCGGCGTCGTCCGGATCGGCCTGGTGCGGGCCGGCGAGGGCGTGTCCGTGCTCGGCCACGACCCGGGACCGGCGTCGTGGCAGCACTTCTCACCCGACGAGCACGGGTCGCTCGACTAGCGCTCGCCCCAGCTGTCGTCGGCCTCGTCGCGGGCGTCGTTCTCGGCGGTGCGGGCCCGGGTGCGCGCGATCGCGCTCTCGGCCTGCTCCCGCGTGTCGTACGGCCCGAGGCGCTCCATGTTGGGGCAGCCCCCGTCCTGCTCGACCGTGCTGTGCGTCAGGCACCACCAGTAGGTCATCGCGCTGCTCCCGGGTAGGTCTGGTCCTCCGGCCGCGGGCCGACCGCACCGTCCGCCGGCTCGCGGGCCGGACCGTACCCGTCTGCGGCGCTGCGCAGCCGCAGCACCTTCGCCAGCAGCACGCCGTAGAGGACCTTGGAGCCGAGATCGGCCAGCGGTGAACAGCGCCTGGCTGGCGAGGACGGTCGTCGCGGACAGCGAGAAGGCCGCCGCCAGGTAGGCCAGCGGGTAGAGGCCCCAGAAGAAGAGGAACACCCAGACCAGGTGGCCGGTGGTGCGGCCGGCCTCCTCGGGCAGCAGCGCGGCCTGGCTGCGCAGCAGCGGGACGAGCACGGCGAGCAGCACGACGAAGGGCACCGTGGAGGCCGTTCCCCAGCCGAGCGCCCAGGCCGTGTCGGTCCCGAGCCGGAACTGCCCGACGTAGCCGAGCGCGACCATCGCCAGTCCGCTCGCGACGAGGACCACGCGCAGCCGCAGCACCCGCCCGCGGGCCAGGTCGAAGGCGAACAGCAGCTGCACCAGCAGGACCGGCACGGTCACCAGCCAGTTGACGTAGCGCAGCCCGCCGTCGAACGGGTTGCCGGTGGAGACCAGGCGCGCGCCCTCGCGCACGAAGGCCGCGTCCCAGGAGGACCCGAGCCGGTGGAAGAGGTAGCCCGAGGCGGCCATGACGCACATCGACAGCAGCGGGGCGACGCGGTAGCGCGGCGCGATCCGCTCGCGGGCGCCGAGGAAGTACAGGAAGCCGACGATGTGCGCGCCCAGGGCGACGGCGAACAGGTGCCCGCCGATCGCGTGCTGGGCAGGGGTCAGGAGCAGGTCGTCCACCACGCGTGCCTCCGGGGTCAGGGGGAGTCGCGCAGGTCCTGCCCCGTGGCCGTCGCACCACCCCTGGCACCATCGGGCGCCTGCCCTGACCCCGACCCCGGAGGAGACCCCGTGGCGATCTACGCCCTCGGTGACCGCACGCCCGACATCCACCCCGACGCCTACGTGCACCCGGACGCCACGGTGATCGGCGACGTCCGGATCGGTGCGGGAGCCAGCGTCTGGCCGCGCGCGGTGCTCCGCGGCGACTACGGGACGATCGTCGTCGGGCCGCGCACGTCGATCCAGGACGGCACGGTCGTGCACGCCACGTCCGACAAGCCCACGACCATCGGGGCGGACTGCGTCGTCGGCCACCTGGCCCACCTGGAGGGCTGCACCGTCGAGGACGGCTGCCTGGTCGGCTCCGGCTCCGTGGTGCTGCACGACGCGGTGGTCCGGGCCGGCGCGCTGGTCGGCGCCGGCGCCGTGGTCAGCGACCGGGTCGAGGTGCCCGCGCGGGCCATGGCCCTGGGCATCCCGGCGAAGATGCGCCTGGACGCGGTGCCCGAGGGCGTCGTCCAGCTCGGCGCGGACATGTACGTCGAGAACGTCGCCCGCTACAAGGCCGAGCTCGTGCGGCTGGACTGACCCCGGACGCGACGAGGGCCCCGTCCTGCTGGACGGGGCCCTCGGCGTACGGGGGTCGCGAGACTAGATCGGGCGCACCGCGTCCGCCTGCGGGCCCTTCTGGCCCTGGGTGATCTCGAACTCCACGCGCTGACCCTCGTCGAGGGAGCGGTAGCCGTCGGACTGGATCGCGGAGTAGTGGACGAACACGTCCGCGCCGCCGCCGTCGACGGCGATGAAGCCGAAGCCCTTCTCGGCGTTGAACCACTTGACTGCACCCTGAGCCATGTTGCCTGTCTCTCTCTTGCTGGTACGGCCCTGCACTCCGCGGGACCGAGTCGTGCCCGGCGCCCGCAGGGAGTCCGCGGGGACAGGCGAAGAACCACGCGGTGAACCGTGCAGGACTAGCGACCGCCGCGAGCGTACACATCGCGGGCGCAGCGCAACAGCCCCTCCGGGGCGACTGTGGACGTGGAGCGGGGTCGAGCCGGGACTGCCGAGCGCCTAGGCGCGGACGACCTTGCCGGCCTTGAGGCAGGAGGTGCAGACGCCGAGCTTCTTCGGGGTCTTGCCCGAGGGGCCGGTCAGCGCGTGCACCGTCTGGATGTTCGGGTTCCAGCGACGACGGGTGCGCCGGTGGGAGTGGCTGACGGACATGCCGAAGCCGGGGCCCTTGCCACACACGTCGCAGGTCGCAGCCACGGTCACTCCAGAGTCTCGGTACGGGGGTTCGGTTCGCGCACGGTCCGGTCTCGCGCCGGACGACCTGCACACAGTAGCAGTCCGGCTAGCCTCCGCCCGGGGCTCCGGACCGGGCCCGGACAGGAGGTGCGGCGTGCTGGAGGTGCTCGACGCCGACGCCGTGCGCCGGTGGTGCACCGCCGGTCGGGAGGCCCTGCTGGCCGCCCGCACCGAGATCGACGACCTCAACGTCTACCCGGTCCCGGACGGCGACACGGGCACCAACCTGCTGCTCACGATGGAGTCGGTCGAGCGCTCCGTGAGCGGTGCCCCGGCCGGCATGGCCGAGACGGTGCGGGCGATGGCGCACGGCGCGCTCATGGGCGCCCGCGGCAACTCCGGCGTGATCCTGTCGCAGCACCTGCGCGGGCTGGCCGAGGTCCTGTCGGGCGCCGAGACCGGCCTCGGCCGCCGACCTGCGGCGGGCGCTGACCCGCGCCGCCGAGCTCTGCTACTCCGCGGTGGCGACCCCGGTCGAGGGCACCCTGCTCACCGTCGCCCGCGAGGCCGCCGAGGCCGTCGCCGGGCTGGACGCCGACCTGCCGGAGGTCGTCCGCGGCGCCCGGGCCGCCGCGGCGCAGTCGCTGGCCCGCACGACCGACCTGCTCCCGCAGCTCCGGGCAGCGGGGGTCGTCGACGCCGGCGGGCGCGGGCTGTGCGTCCTGCTCGAGGCGCTCGAGCGGGTCGTCACCGGCGAGTGCGCGGCGGCGGGGCTGGTCCCGCAGCTGCTCGTGCCGCGTGACCGCAGCGGCCTGGTCGCCGCGCGCGAGTCCGGCAGCGAGGCCTTCGCGTACGAGGTGCAGTTCCTGCTGCGCGACACGACCGACGCCGACGTCGAGGACCTCAAGGACGCCCTGGCCGGGCTCGGCGACTCCCTGGTGGTCGTCGGGGGAGACGGGCTGTTCAACGTGCACGTGCACGTCAACGACGTGGGCGCCGCCGTCGAGGCGGGCCTGGACGCCGGCCGGCCGTTCCGCATCACCGTGACCCGCTTCGACGACCAGATGGCCGACGACCGGCTGCCGGTCATGAACGAGCGGCCCGTCGGCCGGGCCGTCGTCGCCGTCGCACCCGGCGAGGGACTGGCCGCGCTGTTCCGCCAGGCCGGCGCCGAGGTCGTCCTCGGCGGTCCGACGAGCAACCCCTCCACGGCCGAGCTGCTCGACGCGGTCCGGCGCGCCGGCGCCGCCGAGGTCGTGCTGCTGCCCAACGACGCCAACAGCCTCGGCGTCGCCTCCGCCGCCGCGTCGAGCGCCCGCGACGAGGGCTGGTCCGTCGCGGTCGTGCCGACCCGCTCGTCGCTGCAGGGCCTGGCCGCGCTGGCCGTGGCCGACCCCGGACGGCCGTTCGCCGACGACGTCGCCTCGATGGCCGAGGCGGCGGGCTCCACCCGGTGGGGCGAGGTGACGACGGCCGTGCGCGAGGCCGCCACGAGCGCCGGCATCTGCCGCGCCGGCGACGTCCTCGGCCTGCTCGAGGGCGACGTCGTGCTCATCGGCGACGACGTCGAGGCCGTCGGGGCCGAGCTGCTGCACCGGATGCTGCTCGGCGGCGGCGAGCTGGTCACGGTGGTGACCGGCGAGCAGGCCAGCGCCTCCCTGGCCGAGCGGCTGGTCGAGCAGGTGGCGCTCGCGCACCCGGCCGCGGAGGTCGTGGTCTACGCGGGCGGTCAGGCGCACTACCCGCTCCTGCTGGGCGTCGAGTAGCCCGTGCCGGCCCTGCCCCTGAGCGCGCGGCTGTCGGCGGCCGTCGGCGACAAGACGGCCAAGCCGATGGCCGAGCACCTCGGCCTGCACACCGTCGGCGACCTGCTGCGGCACTACCCGCGCCGCTACACCGAGCGCGGGGCGCTGACGCCGTTCAGCGAGCTCGTCGTCGGGGAGCACGCGACGGTCTTCGCCGAGGTCGTGAACTGCAGCGGGAGGCAGATCCGGCCCAAGCTGCACAAGACCGACGTGGTCCTCAAGGACGACGGCGGCGGCCGGATGAAGCTGGCGATCTTCAACCGGCGGTGGGCGGCGGAGCAGCTGAAGCCCGGCCGCACGGCCTTCTTCAGCGGCAAGGTCGAGGTCTTCAACGGCCAGACCCAGCTGGCCAACCCGGAGTACCAGCTCGTCGACGACGACGAGGGCGTCGTGCAGGAGGACTTCGCCGGCGCGCTCGTGCCGATCTACCCGGCGGCCGCGAAGGTGACGTCGCTGACGATCGCGAAGAGCGTCAAGCTCGCGCTGGCGATGGTCGACCTCGGCGCCGAGCCGCTGCCGCCGGAGGTGCGCGAGCGGCACGGCCTGGTCGGGCTCGAGCGGGCCCTGCGCGGCATCCACAGCCCGTCCGGGTGGCCGGACGTCGGCGCCGCGCGCAAGCGGCTGACCTGGGACGAGGCCTTCGTGCTGCAGGTCGTGCTCGCCCAGCGGCGCGCCCAGACCGCCCAGCTGGCCGGCACCCCGCGGGCAGGACGGCCCGGCGGGCTGCTCGAGGCCTTCGACGCCGCCCTGCCGTTCGCCCTCACCGCGGGGCAGCTCGAGGTGGGCGAGGTGCTGGCGCAGGAGCTGTCCCGCACCTCGCCGATGTACCGCCTGCTGCAGGGCGAGGTCGGCTCGGGCAAGACGGTCGTGGCGCTGCGGGCGATGCTCCAGGCCGTCGACAGCGGCGGCCAGGCCGCGCTGCTCGCCCCGACCGAGGTGCTGGCGCAGCAGCACGCCCGCTCGCTGCGCGCGATGCTCGGCCCGCTCGCCGCGGCCGGTGAGCTGGGCGCGGCCGACGTCGCCACCCGGGTCGCCCTGCTGACCGGCTCGCAGGGCGCCGCGGCCCGTCGTACGGCGCTGGCCGAGGCCGCCAGCGGCGAGGCGGGCATCGTCGTCGGCACCCACGCCCTGCTGTCGGAGGGCGTCGTCTTCGACGACCTGGCGCTGGTCGTGGTCGACGAGCAGCACCGCTTCGGCGTGGAGCAGCGCGACGCGCTGCGGGCCAAGGGCACGACGCCGCCGCACGTGCTGGTCATGACGGCCACGCCCATCCCGCGCACCATCGCGATGACCGTCTACGGCGACCTCGAGGTCTCGACGCTCACCGAGCTGCCGAAGGGCCGCTCGCCGATCAGGAGCGCCGTCGTCCCCGTGGGGGAGAAGCCGGCCTGGCTGGACACCGCCTGGACCCGGGTCCGCGAGCACGTCGCCGAGGGGCGGCAGGCGTTCGTCGTGTGCCCGCGCATCGGCGGCGACGAGTCCGAGGAGCCCGCCTCCGACGGTCGCCGACCGGCCGTGGCGGTCCTCGACGCCCACCTCATGCTCGTGCACGGCCCGCTGAACGGACTGCGCGTCGAGGTCCTGCACGGGCGGATGCCGCCCGAGGAGAAGGACGCGGTCATGCGGCGCCTTCACCCGCGGCGAGATCGACGTGCTGGTCGCGACCACCGTCATCGAGGTCGGCGTCGACGTCCCCAACGCCACGGTGATGGTCGTGCTGGACGCCGACCGGTTCGGCGTGAGCCAGCTGCACCAGCTGCGCGGCCGCGTCGGCCGGGGCGCGCACGCTGCGCTGTGCCTGCTCGTCACCGAGGCCGAGAGCGGTTCGCCGTCCCGGGAGCGCCTGGACGCGGTGGCCTCCACCAACGACGGGTTCGAGCTCTCCCGGGTCGACCTGGCCCAGCGCCGCGAGGGCGACGTGCTGGGGGCGAGCCAGTCCGGTGGCCGCTCGTCGCTGCGGATGCTGCGTGCTGGCCGACCACGAGGACGTGATCCTCGAGGCCCGCGCGGAGGCGGTGCGGCTCGTCGCGGACGACCCCGCGCTGGACCGGCACCCCGCGCTGCTCCAGGCCGTCGGCGACGTCCTCGACGAGGAGCGCGCCGACTTCCTCGACAAGGCCTAGCGGCAGACTGTCGGGCATGACCCGCGTCATCGCCGGGGAGTCCCGGGGCCGCCGCCTGCAGGTGCCCCCCGGGACCACCACCCGGCCGACCTCCGACCGTGCCCGCGAGGGGCTGTTCAGCAGCCTGCAGAGCCTGCTCGACCTGGAGGGCGCGCGGGTCGTCGACCTCTACGCCGGCTCGGGCGCGCTCGGGCTCGAGGCGGTCAGCCGGGGCGCCGGCAGCGCGACCCTCGTCGAGGACGACCCCGAGGCCGTCGCCGTGCTGCGCAAGAACGTCGAGCACCTCGGCTTCCGCGACGCCTTCGTCGTCGCCCAGCCGGTCGAGCGCTTCCTCGCGGTCGACGCCGAGCCCCGCTACGACCTCGCGCTGGTGGACCCGCCGTACGAGCTGGACGTCGTCCCGGTGCTCGAGCTGCTCGTGCCGTGGCTGGCCCCGGACGCGGTCGTCGCGGTCGAGCGGCGCACCCGCGGACCCGAGCTCGCCTGGCCCGAGGCGTACGAGCCGGTGCGCGAGCGCAGGTACGGCGAGGCGACCCTCTGGTACGCGCTGCTAGCGTCCCCGGACGTGAGCGAGGCATGAGGCGCGCCGTCTGCCCAGGTTCCTTCGACCCGGTGACCCTGGGCCACCTCGACATCGTCGAGCGGGCCAGCAAGATCTACGACGAGGTCACCGTCGCGGTCCTGGTGAACAAGAAGAAGTCGTCGCTGTTCACCGTCGAGGAGCGCATGGCGCTGCTGGCCGAGGTCACCGCCGTCTACGGCAACGTCAAGGTCGACAGCTTCCACGGGCTGCTCGTCGACTACTGCCGCGAGCGCGACATCCCGGTGATCGTCAAGGGCCTGCGCGCGATCAGCGACTTCGACTACGAGCTGCAGATGGCGCAGATGAACCACGGCCTGGCCGGCGTCGAGACGATGTTCATGACGACCAACCCGCTGTACTCCTTCCTGTCCTCCAGCCTGGTCAAGGAGGTCGCGACGTACGGCGGCGACGTCTCCGGGCTGGTCCCGGAGCGGGTGCTGGCCCGGCTGACCGAGCGGCTGGCCGAGTCCTGACCTCGTCGACGACGTCGCCCGGGGGCTGACCCCGGCGGCTGCGCTCGGCGGCCACCCGCGACGCCGTCCGCTACGCTCGTCGACGGTCATCGTTCGACCCGGAGAGTCCCCCGTGCCCGAGAACAGGAAGTCGCAGCACCGCCTCGATCCCCGTCAGCCCCTGGTCCTCGACACGCGCGAGCTGGGACGTCGACCGGGATCGATGCGAGAGGTGCGGTTCCCCGCTCGCGCGCCCGAGGGCCTCGGGGTCGAGCTCATCGGCGTCCCGCCGGGTGCCGACATCGACCTGGACCTCAGGCTCGAGTCGGTCATGGAGGGCGTGCTGGTGAGCGGAGTCGCCACCGTCCCGCTCGCGGGGGAGTGCGGCCGCTGCCTGGAGGCCGTCAGCGACACGCTGTCGGTCGACCTGCAGGAGCTGTTCGCCTACCCCGAGAGCGAGAGCACCGGCGACGACGAGGACCTGGCACGGATGGAGGGCGACCTGCTCGACCTCGAACCCGTGCTGCGCGACGCGGTGGTGCTCGCACTCCCGCTGACCCCGCTGTGCCGGCCTGACTGCGGCGGGCTGTGCACCGAGTGCGGTGAGCGGCTCGACGACCTGCCGGAGGACCACGCGCACGACGCTCCGGACCCCCGGTGGGCCGCGCTGCAGGACCTGTCCAGAAGCACCAGCACGACCGACAACCAGGAGAAGTGAGCAGATGGCCGTCCCGAAGCGCAAGATGTCGCGCAGCAACACCCGCTCGCGCCGCGCGCAGTGGAAGACCACTGCCCCGACGCTGACCACCTGCGACCGCGGCCACGTGACGCTGCCGCACACGGTGTGCTCGGAGTGCGGTCGCTACGACAAGCGCACCGTCCTCGCCGTCTGAGCGTCGTCCCTCCCGGGTGACGCGCGTCGCGCTCGACCTGCTCGGCGGCGACCACGCCCCTGAGGCGGTCGTCGACGGCGCGCTGCTCGCGCTCGACCAGCAGCCCGGCCTCGAGGTCGTGCTCGTCGGACCCGTCGTGATCGCCGAGCGCCTGCTCGCCGAGCGCGGCGCCCACGGGTCGCTGCCGGCTCGTCGAGGCGACGCAGGTCGTCGAGATGGACGAGGACCCGGCTCGCGCCGTGCGGGTCAAGCGCGACGCCACCGTCCGCGTCGCCGCCCGCCTCGTGCGGGACGGCGAGGCGGACGCCGTCGTGTCCGTCGGCTCGACCGGCGCGGCCCTGGCCGCGGCCGTGTTCACCCTCGGCCGCCTGCGCGGCGTGAGCCGCCCCCCGCTGGCCGCCGTCGTGCCCAGCAAGGCCGGGCCGCTGGTCTTCCTCGACGTGGGCGCGTCCACCGACGCGACTCCCGAGCTGCTCGCGCAGTTCGCCCTGGCCGGGGCCGCCTTCGCGACGGTCCGGCTCGGCCTGCCGAGCCCGCGGGTCGGCCTGCTCTCGATCGGCGAGGAGCCCGGCAAGGGCGACGAGCTGCGCAAGGCGGCGTACGACGCCCTCGCCGGCCTGCCGGTCGACTTCGTCGGCAACGTCGAGGGGCGCGACGTCCCGCACGGCGGGCGCGCCGACGTCGTCGTCACCGACGGCTTCACCGGCAACGTGCTCGCCAAGGGGCTCGAGGGCGCCGCCACGATGCTCGCCTCGGTGCTCGTGGAGGCGCTGTCCGACCGCCCCGAGCTGCTGCCGCTGCTGGCCGCAGCGACCGACCACATGTCGCCGGAGGTCCTCGGCGGCGCGGTGCTGCTCGGGGTCAAGGGGGTCGTCGTGGTCGGTCACGGCGCCAGCACGCCGCAGGGCGTCGCCAGCTGCGTCCGCACCGCCGTCCAGGCCGTCCGCGAGGGGCTGGTGGACAGCATCGGCACGGCGCTCGGCGACCTGCTCGACCGCAGCCGCGCCGCCGGCGCGCCCGTTGCCCCGTCCGCTGCAGAGGAGGTGCCCGCGTGACCTCCGACCAGGTGCTCGCCGTCGTCCAGGCCGCGATCGCGACCGTCCTCGAGCGAGACCCCTCGACCGTCACCCGCGACACCCGCTTCAAGGCCGACCTGCAGGCCGACTCGCTCGCCCTCGTGGAGATCGTCGAGATCGTGGAGGAGGAGCTCGCACCGCGGGCCCGGCCCGGCTTCCACATCGAGGACGAGGACCTGGACGGCCTCACCACCGTCGGTCAGGCCGTCGACTACGCCCTGGAGCGCTTGTGACCGGCCAGGCGGGACCGCCGTACACCGTCCTGGAGGCCGCGCTCGGCACGGCGGTCGAGGCCGGGCTGCTCGAGCGCGCCCTGACCCACCGCTCCTACGCGTACGAGAACGGCGGGCTGCCCACCAACGAGCGGCTGGAGTTCCTCGGCGACGCGGTGCTCGGCCTGGTGGTCACCGACGCGCTCTACACGACCCACCCGGACCTGCCCGAGGGCTCGCTGGCCAAGCTGCGCGCGGGGGTGGTCAACACCCGCGCGCTGGCCGACGTCGCCCGCGGCCTCGAGCTGGGCCGCTGGCTGCGGCTGGGCCGCGGCGAGGAGGTCACCGGCGGCCGCGACAAGAACTCGATCCTCGCCGACACCATGGAGGCCCTCATCGGCGCGGTCTACCTCGACCGCGGCGTCGGGGCCGCGACGGTGCTCGTACGACGGCTGTTCGACCCGCTCATGCACGCCGCGGCGCAGGAGGGCGCGTCGCTGGACTGGAAGACCGCCCTGCAGGAGCTCGGCGCCGCCCGCGGGCTGGGCGTGCCGGACTACCGGATCGAGGAGAGCGGCCCCGACCACAGCGAAGAGCTTCACCGCGCAGGTGCACCTGGGCGGCGAGCTGCGCGGCGACGGCGCCGGCCGCAGCAAGAAGGAGGCCGAGCAGCGGGCCGCCGAGGCCGCCTTCGTCGCGCTCGGCGGCGCGCAAGTGGCGACCGCCCTCGGCGGCGCGCAGGTGGCGACGGCGCCGGACGCCGACGCGGCGACAGCGCCGGACGCCGGCCCGGCGACCGCGGAGCTGCGTGCCTGAGCTGCCCGAGGTCGAGACCGTCCGGCTCGGCCTGCAGCGCGGCGTCGCCGGGCGCGCGATCGCCGAGGTCTCCGTCGGCCACCCCCGCTCGGTCCGTCGGCACACCGCCGGCGCCGACGACTTCGCCGGTCGGCTGCGCGGACGGACCGTCCTGTCGGCGCAGCGCCGCGGGAAGTACCTCTGGCTGCCGCTGGACTCCGGCGACGCGCTGACCGGCCACCTCGGCATGAGCGGCCAGCTCCTCGTCGTCCCGGCCGAGAGCCCGCTGCAGAAGCACCTGCACGTCCGGCTGCGCTTCGCGGACGGCGGCAGGGAGCTGCGCTTCGTCGACCAGCGGACCTTCGGCGGGCTGCTCGTCGTCCCGGACGGCGACCCGGTGCCAGCGCTGCTGGCCCACATCGCCCGTGACCCGCTCGACCCGGAGTTCGACGACGAGCGCTTCGTCGAGGCCGTCCGGCGACGGCGCACCGGCGTCAAGCGCGCGCTGCTGGACCAGACGCTGATCAGCGGCATCGGCAACATCTACGCCGACGAGGCGCTGTGGCGGGCGCAGCTGCACGGCGAGCGGCCCACCGACCGGCTGACCCGACCGGCGGTCCGCCGGCTGCTCGCGCACGTCCGCGACGTGCTGCGCGAGGCGGTCGACGCCGGCGGCACCAGCTTCGACGCGCTCTACGTCTCGGCCGAGGGGGTGAGCGGGCTGTTCGAGCGCTCGCTCAACGCCTACGGCCGGGAGGGCGAGCCGTGCCCGCGGTGCGGCGCACCGGTGCGGCGGGAGTCCTTCATGAACCGCTCGTCCTTCAGCTGCCCGCGCTGCCAGCCGCGCCCGCGGGCCGGCTGAGCTCCTCGAGCACCGCGGGCGGTCGCGACCCGTCGGCCTGCGCCGGCGTCCACGGCTCGCTGCGGACCCACTGCGCGCCGCAGCCGCGGCAGGCCAGCACCGGCTGGTCGTCCAGCACGGCGGGCGTACGGGTCCAGTCGCACAGCTGGCGGCAGGGCGAGACGGTCAGCGGCACGCCACCAGTCTGCCGGAGCGGGCGCGTCCTAGCCGGGGGAGCGGGTCGCACCGGGCGGGTCGACCTCGAGCGGCGCGGTCTCCACCGGCTGCGGGGTCCGGACCACGCCCGGCGGCGGCGAGGGGACCGACGGGGTGATCGGGTTGTCGTTGGCCTCCTCGACCTGGCACCCGGACAGGGCCAGGACGAGGGCGGGGAGGACGAGCAGGGGGGTGGTGCGGCGCACGGGAGCTCCACGGGTCAGAGGGCTGTCCCGCCGCCCCTACCCTGCTCGTCGTGACCTCCACGCCCTCGGGGAACGCGCGCCTCACGGCCACGGTCAAGGGCCGCGTGCAGGGCGTCGGCTTCCGCTGGTGGACCCGCGCGCGGGCCCTGGAGCTCGGCCTGCGGGGCAGCGCGACCAACCTCGACGACGGCCGCGTCGAGGTCCTCGCCGAGGGCCCGGAGCCGCAGCTGCAGGCGCTGCTCGCCGCGCTGCGCGGGCCGGGCGCGCCCGGGCACGTGGCGTTCGTCGGCGAGCGCTGGTCGCCGGCGCGGGGCCTGCCGGAGGGGTTCGTCGAGCGCTGACGCCGTGACCGGAGCGTGACCTGCACCTTGACCCTGTCCGCTATGCCTGTCATCCTTCACTCACCGCTCCTCTGGCCTTCTGCCGAGTGAGCCCTGGTACGACGACCTCGACGCGGAGGACTCCTTCTCATGGCCAAGGCCCTGTTCGGTCATGTCAGCGGCGCCGACCTGCGCCTGGTGGACGAGGTCCGCCGCCTGCGCGGCCGGGTCCGCGAGCTCGAGAGCGAGCTCGCCCGGGTGAGCGCGGCCAACGACGCGCTGGTCGCCTCGGTGCACGTCGAGGACGACATCCGCCTGCTCACCTTCGACGACGAGCCGGCGCTCACCTAGCCCGACCGTCGACCCCGTCCCTCGACAGGGCGCTCCCGCTGCGGGAGCGCCCTTCGTGCTGCCCGGGGACGCCCCGGGCGCTGTCCTGACCGGGATCCGGGCGTGGCGCCGGTAGGGTCCGCAACGGCTTCCCCGCCGTACGCAGGAACGGATCCAGGTGCACCTCAAGAGCCTCACGCTGAAGGGCTTCAAGTCCTTCGCGTCCCCGACGACGCTGCGCTTCGAGCCCGGGATCACCTGCGTGGTGGGCCCCAACGGCTCGGGCAAGAGCAACGTCGTCGACGCCATCGCCTGGGTGCTCGGCGAGCAGGGCGCCAAGGCGCTGCGCGGCGGCAAGATGGAGGACGTCATCTTCGCCGGCACGCCGGGCCGGCCGCCGCTCGGCCGGGCCGAGGTGACGCTGACGATCGACAACCACGACGGCGCCCTCCCGATCGAGTACGCCGAGGTGAGCATCACCCGGCTGATGTTCCGCGACGGGGCCAGCGAGTACGCCATCAACGGCTCGAAGTGCCGGCTGGTGGACGTGCAGGAGCTCATGAGCGACAGCGGCATCGGCCGCGAGCTGCACGTCGTCGTCGGCCAGGGGCAGCTCGACGCGGTGCTGTCGGCCCGCCCCGAGGACCGGCGCGGGTTCATCGAGGAGGCGGCGGGCGTCCTCAAGCACCGCAAGCGCAAGGAGAAGGCGCTCCGCAAGCTCGACGCGATGTCGGTCAACCTCAACCGGCTGTCCGACCTCACCGTCGAGCTGCGCCGCCAGCTCAAGCCGCTCGGCCGGCAGGCAGAGGTGGCGCGGCGCGCCGCGCAGGTGCAGGCCGACCTGCGCGACGCCCGGCTGCGGCTGCTCGCCGACGACCTGCTCGGCCTGCGCACCTCTCTGGAGGCCGAGGTCCGCGACGAGACCGTCGTGCGCGAGCGCCGAGCCGCTCGTCGAGCGCGAGCTCGCCGCGGCGCAGGCCCGGGAGGCCGAGCTCGAGCAGGCCGCCGCGGCCCAGGCGCCGGCGCTGGCCCGGGCCCAGGAGACGTGGTACCGCCTGTCGGCGCTCGAGGAGCGGCTGCGCGGGACCGGCTCGCTGGCCGCCGAGCGGCACCGCCACCTCACCTCCGCGCTGCCCGAGGAGGCCCGCCAGGGCCGCGACCCCGAGCAGGTCGAGCGCGAGGCCGCCGCCACCCGCGAGCAGGAGGCCGCGCTCGCCGGGCAGATCGTCGAGGACCGCCGCCGGCTCGAGGACGCCGTCACCCGGCGCACCGACGCCGAGGCCCAGCTCACCGCCGAGGAGAAGGCGCTCGTCGCGGCCGTGCGCGCCGTGGCCGACCGCCGCGAGGGCCTGGCCCGGCTGACGGGGCAGGTCGGCGCGCTGCGCTCGCGCGCCTCGGCCGCGCAGGCCGAGCTCGGCCGGCTGGCCGGCGCGCTGGCCGAGGCGCGCGCCCGGGTCGAGCGGGCCACCGCCGACCTCGAGGTGCTGCAGGGCGAGGCAGGCGGGCTCGACGAGGGAGAGGTCGACCTCGACGAGCGGCACGAGTCCGCGGCCGCCGCGCTCACCGAGGCGCAGGAGCGGCTCACCGCCCTCCAGGAGGCCGAGCGCGAGGTCGAGCGCGAGCGCAGCACCTGGGCCGCCCGGCGCGACGCTCTGTCGCTCTCGCTGGCCCGCAAGGACGGCTCCGGCGCGCTGCTCGACGCCGACCTGCCCGGCGTGCTGGGCGCCGTTGCCGCGCTCGTGCAGGTGCAGCCCGGCGCCGAGACGGCCGTCGCCGCCGCGCTGGGCGCCGTGGCCGACGCCGTAGCAGTGGCCTCGCCGGCTGAGGCGGCGACCGCGCTGGCCCGGCTGCGGACCGACGACGCCGGGCGCGCCGGGCTCCTCGTCGGAGGCGCGTCGTACAGCAGCGCGCCCTGGCCGACGCTGCCGGACGGCGCCCGCTGGGCGGTCGACCTGGTCACGGCGCCCGAGGCGCTGCGCCCGGCGCTGACCCGCCGGTTGGAGCGGGTGGCCGTGGTGGACGACCTCGACGATGCCGCCGAGCTCGTCCGGCGGCACCCCGAGGTACGGGCCGTCACCGCCGAGGGCGATCTGCTGGGGGCCGACTGGGCCGTGGGCGGCGCGGCCCAGGCGCCGTCGCTGCTGGAGGTGCAGGCCGCGGTCGACGAGGCCGCCGCCGCGCACGACGACGCGCAGCGCCGTCAGGAGCGACTGCGCTTCGAGGTGCAGACGGCACGGGCCGAGGTCGAGTCCGCGACCGTGGAGGTCGAGTCCGCGCTCGAGGCGCTGAACGCCTCCGACGCGACGATGTCGGCGCTGGCCGAGCAGCTGGGTCAGCTGGCGTCGGCCGCCCGCAGCGCCGAGGCCGAGGCGGGCCGGCTCGAGCAGGCGCGGGTCAAGGCGGAGACCGCCCGCGACGCCGACCTGTCCGGCCTGGCCGAGCTGGAGCAGCGGCTCGCGGCCGCGGAGGACGCACCGGTCGACGAGGAGCCCAGCACCGAGCTGCGCGACCGGCTCGCCGCCGCCGCGACCGCCGCCCGCGCCGCCGAGGTCGAGGCCCGGCTCGCCGTGCGCACGGGGGAGGAGCGCACCCGCGCGCTGTCCGGCCGCGCCGAGTCCCTCGAGCGCACCGCCCGCCAGGAGCGCGCCGCCCGCGAGCGGCTGGTCGTGCTGCGCGAGACCCGGGCCCGCGGCGCCGTCGTCGCCGCCGAGGTCGTGCGCGGGACGCAGGAGGCGCTGCGCCGGATCGCCGTCTCGCTGGCCACCGCCGCCGAGGAGCGCGAGGCCGCGACCGCCGCCCGTGCCGTCACGGAGGGGGAGCTGGCCGCGCTGCGCGCCCGCACCCGCGAGCTGTCGGCCGACCTCGAGCGGCTCACCGACGTCGTGCACCGCGACGAGGTGGCCCGGGCCGAGCAGCGGCTGCGGATCGAGCAGCTGGAGGAGCGCGCGGTCTCGGAGTGGGGCGTGCCGCTGGAGCAGCTGCTCGCCGAGTACGGGCCCGAGGTGCTCGTCCCGGTCGTTCACTCGGACGGCACCCTCGACGAGGACGCCGAGCCCGCCCCGTACGACCGGGCGGCGCAGGAGAAGCGCGCGGCCACGGCCGAGCGGGCGCTGGCGCTGCTCGGCAAGGTCAACCCGCTCGCCCTGGAGGAGTACGCCGCGCTCGAGGAGCGCTCGGCCTTCCTCACCACCCAGCTCGAGGACCTCAAGAGCACCCGCCGCGACCTGCTCGCGATCGTGCGCGACGTCGACGAGCGCATCCACGACGTGTTCGCCAGCGCCTTCGAGGACACCGCCCGGGAGTTCGTGCACGTCTTCGCGACGCTGTTCCCCGGCGGCGAGGGCAAGCTCGTGCTCACCGACCCCGAGGACCTGCTCACGACCGGCATCGAGGTGCTCGCCCGGCCGGCCGGCAAGAAGGTCAGCCGGCTGTCCCTGCTGTCGGGCGGCGAGCGCTCGCTGACCGCCATCGCGCTGCTCGTCGCGATCTTCCGCGCCCGCCCCTCGCCGTTCTACGTCATGGACGAGGTCGAGGCGGCGCTCGACGACCGCAACCTCGGCCGGCTGCTCCAGCTGCTCGAGGGGCTGCGCGAGGCCAGCCAGCTCATCGTCATCACCCACCAGAAGCGCACCATGGAGATCGCCGACGCGCTGTACGGCGTGACCATGCGCGGCGACGGCATCAGCGCGGTCGTCAGCCAGCGCCTGCGCGAGCGAGAACCCGCCTAGTCCCCCTTCTGCGCAGAGGCGGGGCGCCGCCGCTGGTAGACCTAGAGCGTGCTGGAGCTCATCGGCCTGCTGGTCGCGATCCTCGTCCTGACGGTCGTCGCCGTCGTCGCCCTCGTCAGCGGGAAGAGCGGCCGCAAGAAGCTGCCGAAGCCGCGCCCCGGGGTCGACTACCGGCCCGGGACGGGCGACGACGCCGAGGTCCCGCGGGACACCGCCAAGCGGACCGTCGACGTCGTGGACCTGCCGATCCTGCCCGACGGCACGGAGTCGGTCGGGCCGGTGCTCGACGTCCCCGAGCCGACCGCGGGCCGGCTCGCACCGCTTGCGCGCCCGGCTGTCGCGGTCGCAGACGACGCTCGGCCGCGGCCTGTTCGCGCTGCTGTCCCGCGACACCCTCGACGAGGACACCTGGGAGGAGGTCGAGGACACCCTCCTGGGCGCCGACATGGGCGTGGCCGCGACCACCGAGCTGGTCGGCCGGCTGCGGACGAAGGTGCGGGTCGACGGCGTGCGGACGATCAGCGAGCTGCGGCCGCTGCTGCGCGAGGAGCTCATCACCTCGATCGGCCGCGACGCCGACCGCACCCTCAAGACGATGCCGCACGCCGACGGCGGTCCTGCGGTCGTGCTCGTCGTCGGCGTCAACGGCACCGGCAAGACCACCACCTGCGGCAAGCTCGCCCGGGTGCTGGTCGCCGACGGGCGCAGCGTCGTCCTCGGCGCGGCCGACACCTTCCGCGCGGCCGCTGCTGACCAGCTGCAGACCTGGGGCGACCGGGTCGGCGCCGAGACCGTCCGCGGCCCGGAGGGCGGCGACCCGGCCAGCGTCGCCTTCGAGGCGGTCGCGCACGGCCGGGCGAAGGCCGTCGACACGGTGCTCATCGACACCGCCGGCCGGCTGCACACCAAGACCGGCCTCATGGACGAGCTCGGCAAGGTCAAGCGGGTCGTGGAGAAGCACGGCCCGGTCGACGAGACGCTGCTCGTGCTCGACGCCACCACCGGCCAGAACGGCGTCGTGCAGGCGCGGGTCTTCACCGAGGCCGTCGAGGTCACCGGCATCGTGCTCACCAAGCTCGACGGCACCGCCAAGGGCGGCATCGTCATCGCCGTGCAGCGCGAGCTCGGCATCCCCGTCAAGCTCATCGGCCTGGGGGAGGGCGCGGACGACCTGGCGCCCTTCGAGCCGGAGGCCTTCGCCGACGCGCTGCTCGGCGACGAGGCCGCGATCTAGGGATCTACCGCTTCCGGTCCACGGCTGTCACTTCCTGCGCCGGTCCACGGCGACGCACCAGTCGCTGCCCTCGACCCACGGGTCCCCGTGCCAGGTCGCGTGCCGCGCCACCGGCTCGAGCCCGGCCTGCTGCGCCCAGCCGTCGTACGTCGCCACCGCGAGCCGCGGCCCGGACTCGACGGGGGCCCGGTCGGTGCGCCACCCGCTGACCAGCAGCCCGCCCGGGCGCAGGGACGCCGCCATGCTGGCGAGCGCGGCCGGCTCGGTTCCCTCCGCCAGGTAGACCAGCACGTTGCCGGCGGCGACGACCAGGTCGAAGGGCTCCTCGGTCCGGAAGGCCGTCAGGTCCTCCAGCCGCCAGTCCAGCTCCGGGGCGCGCTCGCGGGCGACGGCGAGCATGGAGGCGTCGCTGTCGACGCCGACCACCTCGTAGCCGCGGCGGGCCAGCTCGATCCCGACCCGGCCCGTGCCGCAGCCGGCGTCGAGCACGCGCGCGCCGGGCCCGACCAGCGCGGCGACGTACGCCGCCTCGCCGTGCACGTCGACCCCTGACGCGGCCAGCGCGGCGAACGCCTCGTCGTAGGACGCACCGCGTGCGCCACCCGTCTCCTGCAGCCAGCGGCTCATCCGCGCAGGCTAGGAGAGTTCACCGGCGCGAAACACGCCGCCGCGCACTGTCACGGCCGCGAAACACGGGCGACGCTGCGAGGAAGCACGCCCCGGCCAGTGTCTCGGTCAGTCCCCACGACCGAGGAGAAGCATGGAGATCGACAGCGGCAACACCGCATGGGTGCTGACCAGCGCAGCGCTGGTCCTGCTCATGACGCCCGGCCTCGCCCTGTTCTACGGCGGCATGGCACGCAGCAAGAGCGTCTTGAACATGCTGATGATGAGCTTCACCGCGCTCGGCATCGTGAGCATGCTCTGGGTGGTCTACGGCTACGCGATCACCTTCGGCGCCACCACCGGCGGCCTGTTCGGCTTCACCGGCGGCCTCATCGGCCTGGACGACCTGGCGACCGACACCGTCACCGCCGGACTGCCCGACCTCGCCTTCGCCGGCTTCCAGATGATGTTCGCGGTCATCACCGTCGCCCTCATCAGCGGCGCCGTCGCCGACCGGATGAAGTTCGGCGCCTGGGTCGCCTTCGTGATCCTGTGGAGCACCGCGGTCTACTTCCCGGTCGCGCACTGGGTCTTCAACTTCGGCGTCCTGCAGGAGGACGGCACCTTCGCCGAGGACACCGGCGGCTGGATCGTGCAGCGGCTCGGCGCCCTCGACTTCGCCGGTGGCACCGCCGTGCACATCAACGCGGGCGCGGCGGCCCTCGCGCTCGTCCTCGTCCTCGGCAAGCGCCGCGGCTTCGGCAAGGAGCCGATGCGCCCGCACAACCTGCCGCTGGTCATGCTCGGCGCCGGCCTGCTGTGGTTCGGCTGGTTCGGCTTCAACGCCGGCTCGGCGCTCGGCGCCACCGGCACCGCCGCCCTCGCGCTGGTCAACACGCAGGTCGCCACGGCGGCCGCGGTCGTCGCCTGGATCGGCACCGAGCGGCTTCGCGACGGCCACGCCACGACCCTGGGCGCCGCGTCCGGCGCCGTCGCCGGCCTGGTCGCCATCACCCCGGCCTGCGCGGCCGTCAAGCCGCTCGGCGCGCTGCTCATCGGCCTGGTCGCCGGCGGTGCCTGCGCCCTGGCCGTCACCCTCAAGCACCGCCTGGGCTACGACGACTCGCTCGACGTCGTCGGCGTCCACCTGGTCGGCGGGCTCGTCGGCACGCTCATGATCGGCCTGGTCGCCTCGGAGAGCGTCGCCGGCCGCGAGGGCCTGCTGCTCGGCGGGGGCGGCGGACTGCTCGCCGACCAGGCCATCGCCGCGGTCGCGGTCATGGCGTACTCCTTCGTCGTCACGCTGCTCATCGCCCTGCTCATCAAGGCGACCATGGGGCTGCGGGTCAGCGAGGCCGACGAGATCACCGGCATCGACCAGACCTCGCACGCCGAGAGCGGCTACGAGCTGACCGGCATCGGTGCGAGCGGGAGCTCCTCCGGCCTGCCCGGCGGTGCCCCGGTGGCCCGGCCGTCCTCGGTGGAGGTGTCCTGATGCGCCTGGTCACCGGCATCCTCAAGCCGTTCAAGCTCGACGACGTCAAGACCGCGCTGGAGTCCTTCGGCGTGCAGGGCATGACGGTCAGCGAGGTGCAGGGCTTCGGCCGCCAGCGCGGCCACACCGAGGTCTACCGCGGCGCGGAGTACACCGTCGCCTTCGTCCCGAAGGTGCGCATCGAGGTGCTGTGCGACGACGCGGACGCGGCCGACGTGCTCGAGGTGATCGCGAAGTCCGCCCAGACCGGCTCGATCGGTGATGGCAAGGTCTGGTCCACCCCGGTGGACGAGGTCGTCCGGGTCCGGACCGGCGAACGCGGAGCGGAGGCCCTCTAGTGCGACTGGTGACGGCGGTGGTCAAGCCGTTCAAGCTCGACGACGTCAAGGTCGCCCTCGAGGCGGCCGGCGTCCAGGGCATGACCGTCAGCGAGGTGCAGGGCTTCGGCCGGCAGCGCGGCCACACCGAGGTCTACCGCGGTGCGGAGTACACCGTCGCCTTCGTCCCCAAGACCCGCATCGAGGTCCTGGTCGACGACGTCGACGCGACGCGGATCGTCGACGTGGTCGTGCAGGCCGCCAGCACCGGCTCGATCGGGGACGGCAAGGTCTGGACCACCCCGGTGGAGGACGTCGTGCGCGTCCGCACCGGAGAGCGCGGGGCCGAGGCGCTCTGACGCACCTGCTCGAGACCGAGGGGCCGTACGCCGCACAGGCGTCCGGCCCCTCGGTCGCGCCGTGAAGCAGCTCCGGGCCGAGCTCGCGGGCTCGCCGCTGACCGGCGCCGCTCTGCGGACCGCCCTCGTCGAGGGGTACGACGCCGAGCTCGCCGCGCTGCTCGGCGACCCCGGGCCGGGCATCGCGCTGGTCGCCGTCGGCGGGCTGGGCCGTCGCGAGGTCGCGCTCGGCAGCGACCTGGACCTGCTGCTCGTGCACGCCGCGCGGCCCGACGTGGCGAAGGTCGCCGACGCGCTCTGGTACCCGCTGTGGGACAGCGGGGTCGGCGTCGACCACTCGGTGCGCACGGTCGAGGAGGCGCTGGCCGTCGCGAGCGCCGACCTCAAGGCCGCGCTCGGCCTGCTCGACGCGCGGCACGTCGCCGGGGACGCGGCGCTGTCCGCCGAGGTGCTCAGCCGGACGCGCGCGGCCTGGCGGACCGGGGCCTCCCAGCGCGTGCCCGAGCTGCGCGAGGCCGTGCTCGACCGCGCTCGGACCGACGGCGAGGTCGCCTTCCTGCTCGAGCCGGACCTCAAGAGCAGCCGCGGGGGCCTGCGCGACGTGCACGCGCTGCAGGCGCTGGCGGCCGCGCAGGTCGCCGACCCGCCGGGCACCGGGGTGCGCGCGGCGCTCGAGGTGCTGCTCGACGTGCGGGGCGAGCTGCACCGGCGCACGGCCGGCGCCGGCCGCCGCGTCGTCGACCGGCTGCTGCTCCAGGAGCAGGACGCGATCGCCGCGGCGCTGGCCTACGACGACGCGGACGCGCTGATGGCCGCCGTGGCGGGCGCGGGCCGGACCATCGCCTACGCCGGGGACACCACCTGGCGACGGGTCCGCCCGGCGCCGAGGCGTCGGCTGCTGGGGCGCCGCGGACCGGCCGCGCCCGTGCGCCGCCCGCTGGCCGACGACGTCGTGGAGCAGGACGGCGAGGTCGTGCTGGCCCGCGACGCGACGCCCGCCACCGACCCTGACCTGGTGCTGCGCGTCGCTGCGGCGGCCGCGCGGGCCGGGCTCCCCGTCGCGCCGCACACCCTCGCCCGGCTCGCCGCCGAGTGCCCGGACCTGCCGGTGCCGTGGCCGGAGCCCGCGCGGGAGGCGCTGGTGCGCCTGCTCGCCGCTGGACCGCCGGCCGTGCCGGTGCTCGAGGCGCTCGACCAGGCCGGGCTGCTCGTGCGCCTGCTGCCCGAGTGGGCCGACGTGCGCAGCAAGCCGCAGCGCAACAGCTACCACCGCTTCACCGTCGACCGGCACCTCGTCGAGACGGCCGCGGCCGCCGCCGCGCTCACCCGCCGGGTCCACCGGCCCGACCTCCTGCTGCTCGGGGCGCTGCTGCACGACATCGGCAAGGGCCGGCCGGGGGACCACACGGTGGTCGGGATGCAGGTCGTCGCCGAGCTCGCGCCCCGGCTCGGCCTGCCGCCCGAGGACGTGGCCGTGCTGGTGGCGATGGTCGAGCACCACCTGCTGCTGCCCGACGTGGCGACCCGTCGCGACCTGGCCGACCCGGCGACCGCGCAGGGGGTGGCCGACGCGGTCGGCAGCGCCGAGGTCCTGGAGCTGCTCCACGCGCTGACCGAGGCCGACTCCGCCGCGACCGGCCCCGCGGCCTGGTCGTCGTGGAAGGCCGGCCTCATCGCCGATCTCGTCCGACGGACGGCAGCGCTGCTGGCCGGTGCGCCGCTGCCGGGCCCGGCGCCGCTGGCGGCCACCCAGGAGGAGCTGGTGGCCGCGGGCGGTCCGCTCCTCGCGGCGTCGGGCGAGGAGGTCACCGTCGTCGCTCCCGACCGGCCGGGTCTGCTGTCGCTCGCGACCGGCGTGCTCGCCCTGCACCGGCTCGACGTGCGCTCGGCGTCGGTCTTCTCCCGCGGGACGACGGCGGTGGCGGTCTGCCGGGTCGCGGCGCGCTTCGGTGCCCTTCCGGACTGGACGGTCGTCCAGGGCGACCTGCGGCGCGCGCTCGCCGGCGAGCTGGACCTCGAGGCGACGCTGGCCTCGCGCGAGGCGGCGTACTCCACGGCCCGCAGCCCGCTGCCGGCCGCCGAGCCCTCGGTGCAGCTCCTCGACGACGCCTCCGCGACGGCGACCGTCGTCGAGGTGCGAGCGGCGGACGCGCTGGGCGTGCTGCACCGGATCACCGGCGCGCTGGCCGCCGCCGGGCTCGACGTGCGGACCGCGCACATCTCCACGCTGGGCGCCGACGTGGTCGACGCCTTCTACGTGGTCGGTCCGGACGGCGGGAAGGTCACCGACCCGGAGCAGCGGACGCGGGTCGAGCAGGCGCTGCTCTCCGCCCTCCGGCAGGGGGCCGGCGCCGGCTGACGTAGCGTCCGGCCACGCAGCACCGGTGGACAGGAGCGCCATGCACGAGAACGGCTCGCCCTCGGTGTGCCTCGTCGGGACCTCGCCCCCGCGGCACTGCGGCATCGCGACCTTCACCGACGACCTGCGGCAGGCCCTCACCGGCAGCGGCTCCGAGGTCCCTGCCGTGCAGATCGCCCTGACCGACGAGGGCGGGGAGTACGCCTACGGCCCGCAGGTCGTCTTCGAGGTCCGCGCCGACGAGCGCGACGACTACCGCGCGGCGGCCGAGTTCGTGAACGGGACCGCCGTCGACGTGC
This sequence comes from uncultured Actinomycetota bacterium, assembly GCA_963844295.1. Classification (GTDB taxonomy): domain Bacteria; phylum Actinomycetota; class Actinomycetes; order Mycobacteriales; family SCTD01; genus SCTD01. The sequence goes on from CAWJNR010000002.1 coordinate 1,522,540, forward strand.
TCTGCGTCCAGCACGAGTTCGGGATCTTCGGCGGGGAGCACGGCGGCTACGTCGACGACCTGCTGGAGCAGGTGCGGGTGCCGGTCGTGACCACGCTGCACACGGTGGTCCCGGACCCGTCGCCGGAGCTCCGTGCGGCGACCCGTCGCCTGGCCGACCTGTCCGACGTGCTCGTGGTGCTGGCCGAGCAGGCGGTCGACCTGCTCGTCGAGGGCTGCGGCATCGACCGCGACCAGGTCCGCGTCCTCCCGCACGGCGTGCCCTCCGGGCCGGCGCTGGACCGCGGCCGGGCCAAGGAGGGGATCCTCGCCGTCGGCCGCCGGGTCCTGCTCACCTTCGGCCTGCTGTCGCCCGGCAAGGGCGTCGAGGTGGTCCTGGACGCGCTGCCCGACGTCGTCGCCGAGCACCCCGACGTGCTCTACGTGGTGCTCGGCGCGACCCACCCGCACGTGCTGCGCCGCGACGGGGACGCCTACCGGGAGTCGCTGGTCGCGCGGGTGGCCGAGCTGGGGCTGCAGGACCACGTCCGCTTCGTGGACCGGTACGTCGACCTGGAGGAGCTGCGGCGGCACCTGGCCGCCAGCGACGTCTACCTCACGCCGTACCACAGCAGCGACCAGATCGTGAGCGGGACGCTCGCCTACGCCGTCGGCTCGGGTTGCGCCGTCGTCTCGACCCCCTACGCCTACGCCCGCGAGCTGCTTGCCGACGGGCGGGGGGAGCTGGTGCCGTTCCGCGACCCCGAGGCGATGGCGAAGACCCTGCGTTCGCTGCTCGGTGACGAGCAGCGCCTGGCGGGCCTGCAGGAGCGGGCGCGGGAGCACGGCCGGGCGATGAGCTGGCCCGCGGTCGGCGCGTCCTACGCGGAGCTGTTCGAGGAGGTGGTCGCGCGGCACGAGGCACGCCCGCTGGTGGCCCTGGAGGGTCCGCTGCCCGTGCCGGACTTCGGGCACCTGCGCGCCCTCACCGACGACGTGGGCGTCTTCCAGCACGCGCCGTTCGGCGTCCCGTCGCGCGACCACGGCTACTGCACCGACGACGTGTCCCGCGCGCTGGTGGTGGCGGTCGAGGGCGCGCGGCGGGGGGACCCGGTCGCCGCGGGGCTGGTGCCCGGCTGCCTGAGCTTCCTGCAGTCCGCGCAGCAGCCGACCGGTCGCTTCGCCAACCTGATGGGCTACGACCGGTGCTTCGTGGAGCGGACCGCCAGCCAGGACACCCTGGGGCAGGCCGTCTGGGGCCTCGGCGTGGCCGCGGCCCGCGCGACGACGGCGGACTGGCGCGCGCTGGCGGCTGAGCTGCTGGCCCGGTCGGTCCCCGCGACGGCGGACCTGCACGCGACGCGCGCCGTGGCGTACGCCATGACGGGCCTGTCGGCCTACCTCGAGCGCTTCCCCGGCGCGCTGCAGGCCCGTCGGGTGCTGCGGCTGCAGGCCGAGCGCCAGCTGCACCGGCTGTCCCTGCACGCCCGCGGCGACTGGCTGTGGTTCGACGACGCCCTCACCTACGGCAACGCCGCCGTCCCCGGCGCGCTGCTGCTGGCCGGGCGCGTCCTGGACGAGCCGGACTGGCGGGACGCCGGCCTGGCCACGCTGGACTTCCTGCTGCAGCACACCGTCGCCGACGGCCGCTTCGAGCCGGTGGGCAACGAGGGCTGGTTCCCGCGCGACGGGAGCAAGGCGGTCTACGGCCAGCAGCCGGTCGAGGCCGGGCTGACGGCGATGGCCTGCACGACCGCCTACCAGCTGACGGGGCAGGCGCGGTACTCCGACGCGGTGACCGCGGCGGCGTCCTGGCTGGTGGGTCGCAACCGCCTGGGCATCGCCGCTGTACGACGCCGGCACCGGGCGCTGCGCCGACGGACTGGACCGGCACGGCGCGAGCCGCAACGCCGGCGCCGAGTCGACGATCTGCGCCCTGATGGCGCTGCTCGCGGTGTCCGGCGACGACGCGGGCCCGCCGTAGTGCGCGTGGGCGTGCTGGCCCCCATCGCCTGGCGGGTGCCGCCCCGCCACTACGGGCCGTGGGAGCTCGTCGTCTCCCGCCTCACCGAGGGGCTCGTCGCACGGGGGGTCGACGTGACCCTGTTCGCGACGGCCGACTCGGTGACGCTCGGCCTCGCTCGCGGCGGTCGTGCCGCGCCCCTACGAGGAGGACGCGTCCTACGACGTCAAGGTCATGGAGTGCCTGCACATCGCGGCGGCCTTCGAGCGCGCCGCGGAGTTCGACGTGCTGCACAACCACTTCGACTTCCTGCCGCTGAGCTACAGCCGGCTGGTCCGTACGCCCCTGGTCACGACGGTCCACGGGCTGTCCTCGCCGGCGATCCTGCCGGCCTACCGGGAGTACGACGACACCGTCACGTACGTGGCGATCAGCGACGCCGACCGGCACCCGGACCTGACCTACGCGGCGACCGTGCACCACGGCATCCCGGTCCAGGACGTGCCGCTCGGGGACGGCAGCCACGGACGGGACGCTGGTCTTCCTGGGCCGCATCCACCCGACAAGGGGACGGCGGCGGCGATCGAGGTGGCGCGCCGGAGCGGACGGCCGCTGGTTCTCGCCGGGATCGTCCAGGACGAGGCCTACTTCCGCGAGCAGGTGCTGCCGCACGTCGACGGGGAGCGGGTGCGCTACGTCGGGCCGGTGGGGCCGCAGGAGCGCGACCGGCTGCTCGGGGCTGCCGACGCGCTGCTGCACCTGGTGGGCTTCGCCGAGCCGTTCGGGCTGTCCATGGTCGAGGCGATGGCCTGCGGCACGCCCGTCGTCGGGCACCCGCTGGGCGCCGTCCCGGAGGTGGTGGCCGACGGGGTCACCGGCTGGCTGGTCGACGACCTCGACGCCGCGGTCGCCGCGGTCGGGCGGCTCGGGGAGCTGGACCGCGCGGCGTGCCGCCGGCGGGTGGAGGAGCGCTTCTCCGTGGAGCAGATGGTGGCGGGCTACCTGCAGGTCTACGAGCAGCTGCTGGGCTCAGGCCGGGGGTGAGGCGAGCAGCGCCTCGACCAGCTCCGGGACCGACAGCGTCGCGAAGCGGGTGACCTGGTCGGAGGCGCCGTACGGCAGCACGAGGTGGTCGCCGTGCCGCATCCCGCCGCAGGAGTAGACGACGTTGGGCACGTAGCCGTTGCGCTCGTCGTCGTCGGCCACGAGGAAGGGCTCGCGCAGGTCGCCCACGATCCGGCTCGGGTCCTCGAGGTCCAGGAGCATCGCCCCGAGGCGGTAGGAGCGCATCGCCCCGACGCCGTGCGTGAGGACGAGCCAGCCGTGCTCGGTCTCGATCGGGGAGCCGCAGTTGCCGAGCTGGACGGCCTCCCACGGCTGCTGCGGCCGGCGCAGGAGCACGGAGGCCGTCTCCCAGGCCCGGACGTCCGTCGACCGCACCAGGTGGATGTTCTCCCGGTCCGGCCGCGACAGCGCGACGTAGCAGCCGTCGATCGTGCGCGGGAACAGCGCCATCCCCTTGTTGTGCGCCCCCGGGCCGGTGAGGGTCGAGATCTCGAAGCTGGTGAAGTCGTTGGTCTCGATCAGCTGCGGCAGGATCGTGAAGCCGTCGTACGCCGTGTAGGTGGCGTAGTAGGTCGTGGAGCCGTCGTCCTCGGTGAAGCGGACGAAGCGGGCGTCCTCCATCCCCCGGCTCTCGAACGGGCCCTCGGGCCAGATCAGCCGCTGGGCGAGCGGCGTCGCGGCACCGTCGAAGCTCAGCAGGTAGTTCGACGCGGCCAGCCAGCGGGCCAGCTTGTCGCTCTCGTGGGTGAGCGCCCTCGGCAGGTCGTCCAGCGCGTGCAGCGCCTCCTCCAGCTCGGCCGTCCCGAAGTGGCGGGGGAGGCGGTCCATGACCCGGCCCGTGCAGTCGACGTCCGCCCCGAGCTCGAGCAGCTTGTGCGCGAAGTGCCGCCGCTCGTGCACGGCCCCGCGACGCTCCCCGGTCTCGACCAGGACGCCCGGGTCGTCGACGACGAGCTCGCCGGCGGCGTCGACGGTCCCGGTCCGGAAGGTGATCGAGGACAGGTGGCCCTCGCCGATCGCGCGCAGGCTCAGCACGAACCGGAGCGACCCCGCGGGCGCGCCCGTCTGGTCGGCGGCCGGCACCATGGAGGGGTTGGTCAGCGCCGCGGCCTCGAAGCTGTGCTCCTGCGTGAAGAAGGCACCGACCAGCCGCCGCCGCTCGGCGCTGCAGCCGGTCAGCAGGTGGTCCACGCGCTGGGCGTTGCGCTCGAGCATCAGGTCCAGGTCGCGGTGCCGGTCCTCGTAGTCGCGGCGCACGTCGACCAGCGCGGCGGCCACCTCGGCCTCCGGCAGGGCGAGCACCAGCCCCACGATGCGCTCCGCCCGCGACGGGCCGTCCGGCGACGGGTCGTCGCCCGGCACGTGCGGTCGGCCGAGCACCCTGCTGCTGCCCGGGCGGAGCACGGTGGAGGACCGCCGGATGTCGATCACGACCCCACCGTACGGCCGGTCGGGCTGCGCGCAGGGGTCCGCCGCGCCCGGCCCGCCGCTAGGCTGACGCGGTGTTCGACACCCTCTCCGACCGGCTCGACAAGGTCTTCAGCAACCTGCGCGGCAAGGGTCGGCTGTCCGACGCCGACATCGACGCGACCGCGCGCGAGATCCGCATCGCGCTGCTCGAGGCCGACGTCGCGCTGCCCGTCGTCAAGGCGTTCATCGGCAACGTCAAGGAGCGGGCGCGCGGCGCGGAGGTCAGCCAGGCGCTCAACCCCGCCCAGCAGGTCATCAAGATCGTCAACGAGGAGCTCGTCGGGATCCTCGGCGGCGAGACGCGGCTGATCCGCTTCGCCAAGACCGCCCCGACCGTGATCATGCTGGCCGGCCTGCAGGGCGCCGGCAAGACCACCCTGGCCGGCAAGCTCGCCAAGCACCTCAAGGCCCAGGGCCACGCGCCGCTGCTCGTCGCCTGCGACCTCCAGCGCCCCAACGCCGTCCAGCAGCTGCAGGTCGTCGGCGGCCAGGCCGGGGTCGACGTCTACGCCCCCTACCCGGGCAGCGGCGTCGGCGACCCGGTCGACGCGGCGCGCACCGGCGTCGAGCAGGCCCGGCGGATGAACCACGACGTGGTCATCGTCGACACCGCCGGCCGCCTCGGCATCGACGCCGAGCTCATGCAGCAGGCCGCCGACATCCGCGACGCCGTGCAGCCCGACGAGGTGCTGTTCGTCGTCGACGCGATGATCGGCCAGGACGCCGTCGTCACGGCGCAGGCCTTCCAGGACGGCGTCGGCTTCACCGGCGTCGTGCTCACCAAGCTCGACGGCGACGCCCGCGGTGGCGCCGCGCTGTCGGTCCGGCACCTGACCGGCCAGCCGATCCTGTTCGCCTCCACGGGCGAGAAGCTCGGCGACTTCGACGTCTTCCACCCCGAGCGGATGGCCTCGCGCATCCTCGGCATGGGCGACGTGCTGACCCTCATCGAGCAGGCCGAGAAGTCCTTCGACGCAGGACACGGCCGAGCGCATGGCCGGCAAGATGATGGAGGGCAAGGAGTTCGACCTCGAGGACTTCCTCGAGCAGATGATGCAGGTCAAGAAGATGGGCTCGCTGACCTCGCCTGCTCGGGATGCTCCCCGGCATGGGCCAGATGAAGGAGGCCCTCGGCGCAGGTCGACGACAAGGACCTCGACCGCATCGCGGCGATCATCCGGTCGATGACGCCGCAGGAGCGGCGCACGCCGAAGATCCTCAACGGCTCGCGCCGGATGCGCATCGCCAAGGGCTCGGGCGTGACGGTGACCGAGGTCAACAACCTCGTCGACCGCTTCTACGACGCGCAGAAGATGATGAAGCAGATGGGCGGCATGGCCGGGATGGCCGGCATGCCGGGGCTGCCGGGGATGGGCCGCAAGGCCAAGCGCCAGCAGTCCTCGGGCAAGAAGGGCAAGAAGGGCCCCGGCCGCGCGGGCGGCGGGCCGAGCAAGGCAGGCGCCAAGGCCCTGCCGGCGGCAGGTCAGCCGCAGCTGCCGCAGGGCTTCCCGCAGCTGCCGCCAGGGCTTCCCGCAGCTGCCGGGCGGCGCGGGTGGACCGGGGCAGCCGCCGCCGGACCCGTTCGGCCTGCGCCGGCCCGAGCAGCCCTAGCCGGGCGGCTGGCGGCGGGCAGACCGGCCGGGGCGCTACCGGCGGGACAGCCGGGCGAGCAGCCCGAGCGCCAGCGCCGACGAGCTGCATCGCGGCCAGCCCGAGCAGCCCGACCCGCACGCCGTGCGCCGCCACGACCTGACCGGTGACGGCCGAGCCGAGGGCGAAGCCGCCGAACTTCAGGCTCGCCGCGGTCGTCACGACCTGCGTCTGCATGTGGGCCGGGCGTGTGCGTGCTGCGCACCGTCAGCGTGCTGGCGAGCACCGGGCCCTCGAGCGCGCCGGCGACCGCCACCAGCGCCAGCGCGACCGGCAGGGTCGGCGCGGCGGCGACCGCGGCGAAGGCCAGCGCCAGGCCGGCGATCCCGGCGAAGGCCATGCCGCATCGGCCCGGTCCGCGGCGCGCGCGAGGCGACGGCCAGGCTGCCGACCAGCGCGCCGAGCGCGAAGGCGCTGAACAGCGCACCGCCGGCCGCGGCGGGCTGGCCGACCTCCTCGGCGAGCAGCGGGAAGACGACCGGCAGGGCGCCCATGCCGGTGAACGACAGCGTCGTGGCGACGCGTGACCGAGCGCAGCGGCGGGACGGTGGCGAGCAGCCGCAGCCCGCTCGGCGACCGAGCCGCACGAGCCCGCCGGTCGCGCCCGTCGGCCGGCGGCGGCATCGGCACGCGCAGCACCGCCGCGAGGGCGAGGGCCGACAGCGCCGCGGTCGTCGCCGACGGCGACGTCGGGGGAGGCGGCGGCGGCCAGGGCGCCGGCGAGCGCGGGCCCGACGACGCCGGCGAGGTTGTAGCTGGTGGCCTCCGCGCCGTACGCCCGGCGCAGGTGCGGCGCCGGCACCAGCGGCGGGATCAGCCCGGTGAAGCCGCCGGTGAGCACGGGCGCGGTGACGCCGGCCAGCAGGCCGAGCAGCACCACGACGTACGACGGGGCGCGTGCCGGTGACCGCGAGCAGGGCCAGCAGGACGCCGAGCAGCAGGAGCTGGTTGGCGACGAAGACCGCAGCGGCGGTGGGCGGTGCGGTCGAGCCAGGCGCCGAGCACCGGGCCGGTGACCAGGGCCGGCAGGGCCAGCGCGCCGACGACCGTGCCGGCCAGCGCGGGGGAGCCGGTGCGGTCCAGGACCAGCAGCACCATGGCGACGCGGGCCGCCTCGTTGGCCAGCCGGGCGGTGGTGGAGGCGGTGAACAGCGCGCCGAGCCCGGGCGCGCGCCACAGCGACGGCGCGGCCGGCGGGTCTGCTGCTCGAGGACGGCGGTCACCGGACCAGTCTCGTGCTGCTACTGACCGGTAGCCGCCCGTTGTGGGCGAACTCACCGGGCTGTCAGGCCGACGGCACGCGGCGTCTGGCACACTGTCGGCGAGCCACCGCTGGACGACGGCCCTCTACCCGTCGCTCGGCGTGTCCCGCAGACCGCTCCCCGGCCGCGCACCCCCACGCGCAGCGCCGGGGGCCACCCCACTCACTCATCCGGAGTACCACACCCGTGGCAGTCAAGATCAAGCTCATGCGCCTCGGCAAGATGCGCGCCCCGTACTACCGCATCGTCGTCGCCGACGCCCGCACCAAGCGCGAGGGCCGCGTCATCGAGACGATCGGCAAGTACCACCCCAAGGAGAACCCCTCCTTCATCGAGGTCGACGCGCGACCGCGCCGCCTACTGGCTGGGCGTCGGCGCGCAGCCGACCGAGCCCGTCGCCGCGATCCTCAAGGTCACCGGCGACTGGCAGAAGTTCAAGGGCCTGCCCGCCCCGCCGCCCATGCTCGTCGCCGAGCCCAAGGCCGACAAGAAGGCCGTCTTCGAGGCCGCCGCCCGCGAGGGCGTCGACGGTGCCGGTGGCGCCGCCACCACGCCGAAGAAGAAGGCCGCCCCGAAGGCGCGCGGCGCCGTGGCCGACGACTCCACGGCTCCTGCCGGTCACGCCGCGCCGCAAGGCCGACGAGCCCGTGACGGCCACCCCGGCCGAGGCCGAGGCGCCGCCGCCGCCGACGCCGCGCCTGCTGCCGAGGCCCCGCTGCCGAGGCCCCGCCGCCGACGCCCCCGCTGCCGAGCGCCGCCGCCGACGCCCCCGCTGCCGAGGCGCCTGCCGCCGACGCCCCCGCCGACGCTGCTGACGCCGCCCCCGACGCTCGGACGACAAGGCCTAGCCCGTGCTCGAGAACGCCCTCGAGCACCTCGTCAAGGGCATCGTCGACAACCCCGACGACGTCACGGTCGAGCTGGTCACCAACCGGCGCGGCCGCACCCTCGAGGTGCGCGTCAACCCCGAGGACCTCGGCAAGGTGATCGGCCGCAACGGCCGCACCGCCAAGGCCCTGCGCACCGTCATGACCGCGCTCGGCGGCAAGGGCGTGCGCGTGGACGTCGTCGACACCGACGAGGTCCGCTAGCCGCATGGCACGCGTCGCCGGCCAGCGCCGCCGGACGGCTCCGACCCCGGCTCCCGCCACGGCAGCCGGGGTCGCGCCCGTCCGGACCCGGTCGGTCCGCCACCGCCGCGCAGGCTCCGTCGTGCAGGCTCCGGTCGTCGGGCCGCCGGGCGAGCCCGACCTGCTCGTCGTCGGGCCGGATCGGCAAGCCGCAGGGCATCAAGGGCGAGGTCACGGTGCAGGTCCGCACCGACGACCCCGACACCCGCTTCGCCGCCGGCGCGGTCCTGCTCACCGACCCGGCCGAGCGCGGCCCGCTCACCGTCGAGCGGCGTCCGCTGGCAGAACGGCCGGCTGGTGGTCGCCTTCGAGGGCGTGCGCCGACCGCAACGCCGCCGAGCAGCTGCGCGAGACGCTGCTGCAGGTCGACGCCCGCACCCTGCCGCCGCCCGAGGACGAGGACGAGTTCCACGACCACGTGCTGCGCGGCATGGCCGCCGTGCTCGTCGGCGGCGCGCCGCTCGGCGAGGTCGTCGACGTGCTGCACCTGCCGCACGGCGACGTGCTCGTCGTGCGCCGCGACGGACAACGGCGCCGAGGTGCTCGTGCCGTTCGTCAAGGCGATGGTGCCGGTGGTCGACGTCGCCGCGCGGCGGCTCGTGGTCGACGCCGCCCGAGGGGCTGCTGGACCTCGACCGACAGCGACGCGACGCGACGGCGACGGCCGGCCGGCCGACGGCGGCTGAGTGCTCGTCGACGTCGTCACGATCTTCCCCGAGTACCTCGCCCCGCTCGACGTCTCGCTGCATGGGCAAGGCGCAGGAGCGCGGCCTGCTCGAGGTGCGCGTCACGACCTGCGCACCTGGACCTACGACGTCCACCGCACCGTCGACGACAGCCCGTACGGCGGCGGCCCGGGCATGGTCATGAAGCCCGAGCCGTGGGGCGCGGCGCTCGACGCCGTCCTGGCGGCCGGCGGTCCGGCCGACGCGCCCGCTGCTGCTCGTCCCGACGCCGAGCGGCCGGCCGTTCACCCAGGCGCTGGCGCTCGAGCTCGCGGCCGAGCCGTGGCTGGCCTTCGCCTGCGGCCGCTACGAGGGCATCGACAGCCGCGTGCTGGAGGACGCCGCGACGCGGTTCCGCGTGCGTCGAGGTGTCGCTCGGCGACTACGTGCTCGCCGGCGGCGAGGTGGCGGTGCTGGTCGTCGTCGAGGCGGTCGCGCGGCTGCTGCCCGGCGTGCTCGGCAACGCCGAGTCGCACGCGCGACGACTCCTTCGCGCCCGGCGGCATGGAGGGCCTGCTCGAGGGGCCGGTCTACACCCGCCCGCCGGTGTGGCGCGGGCTCGAGGTGCCTGCCGTCCTGCAGTCCGGCGACCACGCCCGGATCGCCCGCTGGCGGCGGGACGAGGCGCTGCGCCGGACGGCGGAGCGGCGCCCCGACCTGCTGGCCGGCCGCGAGGACCGGCTCGACGCCCGCGACCGCGCGGCCCTGACGGGCCGCGCCCGAGGTTGTGGCAGAGTAGAGGGCTGTTGCGCGGCCTCCTGAGGCCTGCGCAGGACCCCCCGAACACCCGCCACCCGGCGGCCGCGCGCCTGCGCCCGGCCGCCGCACGAGGAAGCGACGCACCCCATGAACGTCCTGGACGAGCTCGACGCCGCGCAGCTGCGCACCGACGTCCCCGACTTCCGTCCGGGCGACACGCTCGACGTCGGCGTGCGGGTCGTCGAGGGCAACCGCTCCCGCGTCCAGCACTTCCAGGGCGTCGTCATCCGCCGCCAGGGCGGCGGCGTCCGCGAGACCTTCACGGTCCGCAAGGTCAGCTTCGGCGTCGGCGTGGAGCGCACCTTCCCGGTGCACACCCCGGTCATCGAGACGATCAAGGTCGTCACCCGCGGTGACGTCCGCCGCGCGAAGCTCTACTACCTGCGCGAGCTCCGCGGCAAGAAGGCCAAGATCAAGGAGAAGCGCGACACCGTGCCGGCCAAGGGCGCCGCGACCACCGCTCCCGCCGCCGCGCCGCCACGCCCGCTCCGCCGACGGCCGCGCCCTCCGCTCCCGCCGAGGCCTGAGCCCCGTCCGCCTGCCGCCCGGGTCCTCCCGTGCGCGTCGCCCGGCCGCCGGGTCTGCCCGGTAGCGGCACGCCCGTCGGCCCTGCGCCGTTAGGGTCTGCGTGATGAGCAGCGACGACCGCGGCGCGGCCCCCGCCGCCACCTCCGTCACGGACGGGGACGGCTCCGCCGAGCCCGGCGAGGGGCGCGTCGCCGCAGCCCCTGGCGAGCGCCGCAAGGGCTCGGGCGGCTCCTTCTTCAAGGAGCTGCCGTTCCTGATCGTCGATCGCCTTCCTGCTCGCGCTGCTCATCAAGGCCTTCCTCGTGCAGGCCTTCTACATCCCGTCCGGGTCGATGCAGCAGACGCTCGAGATCCGCGACCGGGTGCTGGTCAACAAGCTGGTCTACGACTTCCGCGACATCCACCGCGGCGAGATCGTCGTCTTCAACGGGCTCGACACCTTCACCCCCGAGACCGAGCTCGCCGAGCCGAGCAACGGCGTCGCAGCGGGTGCTGCGCGCGGTCACCAGTGCCGTCGGCGTCGGCGCGCCCGGCGAGAAGGACTTCATCAAGCGGGTCATCGGCGTGCCGGGCGACCGCGTGGCCTGCTGCACCGACGGCAAGGTGACCGTGCAGCCGGCCGGCTCGGACACCCCCGTCGTGCTCGACGAGGACTACCTCTTCGAGGACAACGCCGAGGCCTTCTGCGCCGCCGGCACCGGCGAGGCCAGCTGCCCCGCCGGCAGCCGAGGGCGTGCTGGTGCCGGAGGGCCGGCTCTGGGTGATGGGCGACCACCGCGCCAGCTCGAGCGACTCGCGCGCCCACATCTCCGACGACGAACTCGGGACCGTGCCGCAGGACAAGGTCATCGGCCGGGCGTTCGTCATCGTCTGGCCGCTGGACCGGGCCCGGGTGCTCAGCGTCCCGGAGACCTTCGACTCCGCCCTCGGCCCGCTGCCCGCCTACGGCGTCGCCGCCACGCCGTACGCCCTGGGGGTGCTGGGCGCGCTGCCCCTGGTCGCCCTGCGCCGCCGGTCCGCCCGGTGGCTGCGCACGCGCCGCTCGCTCTAGCCGGGTGCGGCTCTCGGCGAAGGGCTTCGTGGTCGACCCCGAGGGCCGGCTGCTCCTGCTCGACTGCGTCGACCCGGCGCGTCCGGACGTCCGGTGGTGGGAGCTCCCCGGTGGGGGCGTCGAAGCGGGCGAGGACGAGGTCGACGCCCTGGTCCGCGAGCTGCTCGAGGAGACGGGCATCGTCGCCGGCCGGGCCGACGTCGGACCGCTCCTGTGGACGCAGGACTCGACCTTCCAGCACCGCGGGACCCGCCGGTGGGCGCGCTGCCACGGCTACGTGGTCCAGCGTGCCGGCGGCGGCCGCCGACCCGTCGCCGGAGGTGCTGGCGCTGACCGACGACGAGCAGGGCACGATCCTCGGCCGGCGCTGGTGGAGCCCGGCGGAGCTGGCCGCCACCGGTGAGCGCTTCTTCCCGCGGGAGCTGCCCGCGGTCGCCGTCCGCGTGCTGGCGGGGGAGCGGGTCGACCAGGACTTCGACGCCTGGGACTGACGCCGCGTCGGGGCCCGGTCGCGGGGCTGCGTCGCGAGGTCCCGACGGGGAGGCCTGACCTACGCTGGCCCGGTCATGACGGTCCCTCTCGAACGCCGCGCGGCGCGCGTGCTGCTCGTCGACCCCGACGGGCGGATCCTGCTCCAGCACTGCTGCGACCCGGCCGCTCCGGACGCCGGCAGCTGGTGGAACACCACCGGCGGCGGCATCGACGAGGGGGAGACGCCGGAGCAGGCGGCGGCCCGCGAGCTGCTCGAGGAGACCGGCCTGCAGGTGGCCGCCGCGGCGCTCGGCGAGGTCGTGCACCGGCGGCTGACCCGCTTCGACTTCGGCGGCTCGTCCTACGCCCAGAGCGAGGACTACTTCCTGCTGCGGACCGACGCCTTCGAGGCGGCGCCGACCGCGCACAGCGACCTCGAGCTCGTCGCCGTGCTCGGGATGCGCTGGTGGACGCTGGAGGAGCTGCGCGGCACGGTCGAGCGGGTCTACCCGGAGGAGCTGCTCGACGTGCTCGAGCGGCTGGCCGTCCCCGGCCGGCTGCCGCTCCGGGACGGGTCGGGCCGGTGAGAGCGCCCCGACCGGTCGTCCGCGGCGAGAACGGCCTGTGGGCGCTGGAGCGGGTCCTGCAGCGCAGCGGGTTCCCGCTGGTGGCCGGCGCCGACGAGGCCGGCCGCGGAGCCTGCGCCGGCCCGCTGGTGGTGGCGGCGGCCGTCCTGCCGCCCGGCCGCCGCGGCGAGGTGCCCGGCCTGGCCGACTCCAAGCTGCTGACCGAGCCGGCCCGCGAGGCGGCGTACGACGAGGTGCTGGACCGGGCGCTGGCCTGGTCGGTCGTGGTCGTGCCGTCGACCGAGGTCGACCGGTGCGGGCTGCACGTCATGAACGTGCGCGCGATGCGCCAGGCCGTGCTGCGCCTGGACCCCTGCCCGTCGTACGTCCTCACCGACGGCTTCCCGATCGCCGGGATGCCGGCGCCGGCGCTGGCCGTGTGGAAGGGCGACCGCGTCGCGGCCTGCGTCGCCGCGGCGTCGGTGATCGCGAAGGTGACGCGGGACCGCATCATGCGCGACCTGCACGACAGCTGGCCGGAGTACGACTTCGCCCGGCACAAGGGGTACATCACGCCGGAGCACGCGGCGGCGCTGACCGAGCACGGGCCGTGCCCGCAGCACCGGTTCTCGTACGTCAACGTCCGGGCGGCGGTCGCGTCGCAGCCCTCCGCCGACCAGGCGCTGCGGTTGGATGAGCCCATGGGAGCGACCGCGTGAGCGCAGAGGACCTCGAGAAGTACGAGACCGAGATGGAGCTGCAGCTCTACCGGGAGTACCGCGACATCGTCCGGCAGTTCGACTACGTCGTCGAGACCGAGCGGCGCTTCTACCTCGCGAACGCCGTCGACGTGCAGCCGCGCTCCAACGACGGCGAGGTGTGGTTCGAGCTGACGCTCACCGACGCCTGGGTCTGGGACATGTACCGGCCGGCGCGCTTCGTGAAGTCGGTGCGGGTGCTGACCTTCAAGGACGTGAACGTCGAGAAGCTGGAGAAGCCCGACCTGGAGCTGCCCGGGGGTCGCGCGGCGTTCGACGGGTAGAGGGCGCTCATGGGGATCTTCCAGCGCGACAAGGGCCACGACGCCGACCAGCCGGGGGCTGCCAGCCAGCCCGAGGACCTCGCCGGCGACGGCCCGGTCACGATCGAGGACCGCACCGAGCCCGGCGGCCAGGGCAGCCCGGACACCAACCAGGGCAAGACCGAGCCGATGTCTCCCACGACCGAGCACCCGGAGCCGTTCGGCGCGTCCGACCTCGACAGCATGAACGTCGGCGGGGCCGACCCGCAGGCGCCCCGTCACCCGGGCGCCCTGGGCAGCAGCGCGGCGGACGGCTCCTACGCGGCCGAGCCGGCCGGCACGGCGCCGACCGGGCTCTCCGGTCCGGGCAGCCCGGTCGAGGCGCAGCGGCCCACGGTCGACGCCGCGGCGAGCACCGGCCGCGCGCCCGGGCCGGAGGTGCCGGTGCAGGAGACCGACGGCACCTCGCACCGCGCGCCGGGTCTGCAGGGGACCACGCCCGCGGGCGAGTCGGTGGAGAGCGACGTGCAGGCGGGCGCGGCCCGCACCGGGCCGCGACCGCTGGACAGCACGTCCGGGCGCAGCCCCGGCCAGGGGGACGATCAAGGGGTTCCCTCCTCTGGCAGCTCGCCCTCGCCCGGCACGAGCGAGGAGCACCGCATCGTGAGCGGAGTGCGGCTGCCGGAGGGCGACGCCGAGTAGGTCTGTGGACGGGCGCGGGTCGTCCACAGCCGCTCCCTGCTCCGCTGCGCCGTTCGTCCACCGTGGCTGCATGGAGCCCACCCGTGCCGACCGCACCGCCGCCCTCGGCCGCTGGGGCGAGGACCTGGCCGCGCAGCACCTGACCTCCGCGGGGATGCAGCTGCTGGACCGCAACTGGCGCTGCCCGCAGGGCGAGCTCGACCTCGTCGCGCGCGACCGCGACGGCACGGTCGTCTTCGTCGAGGTCAAGACGCGCTCGGGGACCGGCTTCGGCCTGCCCGCGGAGGCGGTGGGGCGGGACAAGGCCCGGCGGCTGCGGGTGCTGGCCTGCCGCTGGCTGCTCGAGCACCGGCAGCCGCCGGGGGCCGAGCTCCGGTTCGACGTGGTCGGGATCGTCAAGGTGCCCGGCCGGGCACCTGACCTCGTGCACCTGCGTGCCGCGTTCTGAGCGGGTGGTGGACGGCGGCGCTCCGCTCGTCCACAGGCTCCGGCGCGGGCCGCTGGACGTCGAGGTGCTCCCCGTCCTGCGCCCGACGGGCCCCGGGCGCAGGATGTCCGCATGCGCATCGTCGTCGCGGGCTCGTCCGGGTTCGTCGGCCGACGCCTGTGCCCCGCCCTGGAGGACGAGGGGCACGACGTCGTCGCGATGACCCGGCGACCCGAGGCCTACGACGGCGCGGGGACGGCGGTGAGGGCCGACGTCCACGACGCCGGCAGCCTGGACGCGGCCCTGGCGGGGGCGTACGCCGCCTACTACCTCGTCCACAGCCTGGACGACGCCGACTTCCGTCATCGGGACGCCGAGGCCGCCACGACCTTCGCCCACGCCGCGGCGAAGGCCGGGCTCAGCCGGATCGTCTACCTGGGCGGGCTGGGCGACGACGCCGACGACCTGTCCAGCCACCTGCGGAGCCGGCGGGAGGTCGAGGAGCTCCTCGGCGCGGGCGGGGTGCCCGTGACGACCCTGCGCGCCGGGATCATCGTCGGGCACGGCGGCGTCAGCTGGGAGATGACCCGCCAGCTCGTCGAGCACCTCCCGGCGATGATCACCCCGAAGTGGGTCCGGACCCGGACCCAGCCCATCGCTGTCGCGGACGTCGTCCGGTACCTCGTCGGCATCCTCACCGCGCCCGTCCAGGGCTCGCGGGCGTTCGACATCGGTGGGCCGGACGTCCTGGAGTACGTCCAGATGATGCGTGTCGTCGCCGGGATCGAGGGACGGACGATGGTCGTCGTCCCCGTCCCGCTGCTCACGCCGTCGCTGTCGAGCCGATGGCTCAGCCTGGTCACCAGCGTCGACGTGCAGACCGGCCGCAACCTCATCGACAGCATGAGCAACGAGGTCGTCGTGCGGGATGCGAGCATCCGCCAGCTCGTGCCGTTCGAGCCGATGGACTACGTGGACAGCGTGCTGCAGGCCCTCGGTGAGCGGGCCCGCGCGTGAACCGCGATCGGGTGGTGGGCGCCCTCCCGCGCTGGCTGACGACGAAGGTGCCGCGCGACCACCGGGAGCCCGACGAGGCGTTCCGCCGCCGACGGAAGGTCGTCGCCTCGGTCACCGTCGCGGGTGCCGGCGTGCTCGGGGCGAGCCTGCGCACCAAGCCCGCGTCGTGGCAGTTCTACGCCGCCACCGCCGGGGTCGCCGGCACCTGGCTGGCCGGCGGGTTCGCGTCGGGTCCGCTGCACCTGGGGTGGATGCAGGCGCGCGACGAGACTCTGCGCCGCCCGGTCATCACGCCCGTGCTGACCGGCGTCGCGGCGTTCGGCGGCTTCTACATCTGCGCCCTGGTCGCCCAGCGCATCCCCGTCCTCGACGAGGCCATCAGCTCGGTCCTCGCCTACGCCCACCAGGGCAACACCGCCCTGGTGCTCGCGACGACGCTCGCGAACGGCGCCGCCGAAGAGGTGTTCTTCCGCGGCGCGCTCTACGCAGCCATCGGCGAGCAGCACCCCGTGGCGCTGTCGACCGCGGCGTACGGCGCTGGCGACCGTCACGACGCGCAACCCGGCGCTGGTGCTGGCCGCCGTGGTCATGGGGACGCTGTTCGGCGCGCAGCGTCGCGCGTCCGGCGGGATCCAGGCGCCTGTGCTGACGCACCTCACCTGGTCGGTGCTGATGCTGCGCTACCTGCCGCCGCTGTTCCGCGACCAGGAGCTCGCGGGCAGCTGAGGCTGGGCCGGCTCAGGGCCGGCGGGCCCAGACCGCCCAGAGCGGGTCGCTGCGCCGGCCGTCCAGACGCTGCTCGGCGACCGGCTCGTCGAACCCCCCGGCCGTGCGGTGGTACTCCGCGACCACGGCGCAGTGCGTCGGGTCGTCGGTGGTGAGCCACCCCAGCACCGCCTTGGTGGGGAAGCAGCGGTTGCTGAAGGTGCAGATGCTGACGCCGCCGGGTCGCAGCACCCGGGCGACCTCGGCGTACACCTCGACCGGCCGGGTCAGGTAGTCCACCGAGACGCAGTTCAGCACCGCGTCGAACGACCCGTCGGCGAACGGCAGCGCCGGGTCGGCGTTCAGGTCGTGCACCACGGCGGAGGTGGCCATCGGGTTGGCGGCGAGCTCGTCGGCGTTGAGCCCGAGCACGGTGAGCGAGCGCGGCGGCGTCGTCAGGTGGCTCACCCAGCTCGACATCAGGTCCAGGACATCCCCTGCCACGTCCAGCTCGGCGTACAGCGACGACACCGCAGCGATCGCCGGTCCGTCGAGATGGGTCACGAAACGGGGGGCGGCGTAGAACGCGGGGTCGTCGCCGTCGTCCTGACGGTCGAAGAAGCCCGGCGGGAAGGGGCTGCTCGCAGGTCCGGTCACGGGCGCAGCGCGTGACGGCTGTGGCGCTGCACCGCGCGCCGCTCAGCCGCGGGTGCGGCGGCGCAGCAGGACGGCCACGACCAGCCCGGCCACCACCGCCAGCACGCGGGAGCGCGTGAGGCGGCGGCGCACCTGCGCCACCGCGAGCGGTCGGAGGGCGGCGGGCCTGCCGAGCTGCACGCGGCGGCTGCCGACCAGGAGCTTGCCGACACTGCTGTCGGCGCCGGCGCCGACCAGGGCCAGCAGCCCGGCCGGGCCGCTGACGGCGATCGACAGCCCCTCGTCGGCCAGCTGGTCTGCGACGGTGCGCAGCGCGGCCGGGCCGGTCGAGACCGAGCCGAGGATCCCGTCCCAGGCAGCGACAGGATCGTCGGCGCGGACCCGCAGGACGGCGCCGTCACCCGTGACGGTGCCGGAGGTGCTGCCACCGGGGCCGTCGACGGAGAACGACAGGTCGCCCTGCAGGTCCAGCGTCATCAGGCGCTGTCGCGGTCCGTCGTCGTGATGCGCAGGGTGCCGTTGAGCTTCCAGGTGGCGCGCGGCGCCTCGGCACCGGTGTCGCGCGGGACCTCGACGGACATGTCGACGAACGTGTAGTCGATGGCCGCGCCCTTGCCGGTCAGGTAGCTCCACATCTCCTTGCCGAGGTCGGTCCAGTCGACGACCTCCTTGTGGGCGATGCCGGTCGCGGCGGGAGTCGAGGTCGTGGTGGTCATGCGGTCCTCCAGGGTCAGGGTGGCGTGCCGGTGTGCGTCGAGCCTCGCAGGCGGCGGTGGAGGCCGCCACTCGCTCCGCTGTGCCGAGCCGTGGGCCTCGACGCGCGGGCGCGCCCCCCGGTCCGGGCTGCGGCACCGGCGGGACGGGTTGCGCCCGCCGCAGCGCGCAAGGACAGTCCGGACCTGACCGGGCCGTCGGCCTGGACGTGACGGAGGGGTGCACGTGGTCGACGACATCGGCAGGTCCTTGTTCACCGACTACCTCGGGCTGCAGGACGAGCTCTCGCCCGAGGAGCTGGACTACCTGGAGCGGACCCGCCGCTTCGTCGACCACGAGGTGCTGCCGGTCATCGGCGACTACTGGGAGCGGGCGCAGTTCCCGTTCGAGCTCCTCCCGAAGATGGCCGCGATCGGCATCGTGGGGGACGGGATCGAGGGCTACGGCTGCCCGCCCATGAGCCCGGTCGCCACGGGCCTGGTCAACATGGAGCTCAGCCGTGGCGACGGCAGCCTCGGCACGTTCCTGGGCGTGCAGGCAGGGCTGGCGATGCGTTCCATCGCGATGCTCGGCTCGGAGGAGCAGAAGGAGCGCTGGCTGCCGGGGATGGCGGCGCTCGACCTGATCGGGGCCTTCGCCCTGACCGAGCCCGAGCACGGGTCGGACTCGGCCGGACTGGAGGCCTCCCTGCGGCGCGACGGGGACGGCTACGTCCTCAACGGTCACAAGCGGTGGATCGGCAACGGCTCCTTCGCGGACGTCCTGGTCGTGTGGGCGCGCGACACCGAGGACGGCGCGGTCAAGGGCGTGCTGCTGGAGAAGGGGACGCCCGGCTTCGAGGCCGTCGTCATGGAGCGCAAGGGCTCGGTGCGGGCGGTGTGGCAGGCAGAGCTGACCTTCACCGACGTCCGCGTGCCGGCGAGCGCCAAGCTCCCCGACGCGAACACCTTCAAGGACGCAGGCCGGGTCCTCGCGTCGACGCGCAACGCGGTGGCCTGGGCCGCACTGGGCCACGCGGTCGCGGCCTACGAGGTGGCGCTGAAGTACTCGGTCGACCGGATCCAGTTCGGCAAGCCGCTGGCCACCAAGCAGCTCGTGCAGGACAAGCTGGTGCGGATGCTGGCCGAGGTCACCGCGATGCAGCTCTACTGCCTGCGGCTCGGCAAGCTGATGGAGGCCGGCAAGATGACCGACACCATCGCCTCCCTGGCCAAGATGAACAACACCCGCAAGGCCCGTGAGGTGATCTGGATGGCTCGCGACCTCCTGGGTGGCAACGGCATCCTGCTCGACCACCACGTGATCCGGCACATGGCCGACATCGAGGCCATCCACACCTACGAGGGGACGGCCGACATCCAGACGCTGATCGTCGGCCGGGACATCACGGGGATGAGCGCCTTCACCTGAGCCGGCCAGGTGCCGCCTGGTCCCTCCTGGTCCGCACGCACCGGCCGTCGTCGCTGCACGTCGCGTCCGTCGTCCACAACCACGGGTCCGCCCCTGGCGCCCGCGTGCCACCACCTGCAGCGTGTCTGCTCGGGAGGTGGTGCTTCGTGGCGTTGGCCCGGGCGTACGCGGTGGGGCTGGTCGGTCTGCAGGGGCACGTCGTCGAGGTCGAGGCCGACCTCGCCCAGGGGCTGCCGGGTCTCACGGTGATCGGGCTGCCGGACGCCGCGCTCGCCGAGGCGCGAGACAGGGTGCGCGCCGCCGTCGTCAACAGCGGGCAGCCGTGGCCGCAACGGCGGATCACCCTCGCGCTGTCGCCGGCGGCGGTGCCCAAGCGGGGCAGCGCCTTCGACCTGGCCCTCGCGGCGGCCGTGCTCGCCGCGGAGGGCTGCGTCCCGGCGGAGGCGCTGCTGGGCCGGGTGCTGCTGGGGGAGCTCGGCCTGGACGGCCGGGTGCGACCGGTGCCGGGCGTGCTGCCGGCGGTGCTCACCGCGGCGCGCGCCGGCATCGACCGGGTCGTCGTGCCGCTGGAGAACCTCGCCGAGGCCCAGCTGCTGCCGGGCGCGCAGGCCCGCGGCGTCGGCAGCCTGCGCGACCTCGTCGCCCTGCTCACCGGGGAGGACTACGACGAGACCGTCCCCGCCGTCCCGGACCAGCGAGCCGGGTCCGCCGGGGCCCGACATGCTCGACGTGGCCGGTCAGTCACTCGGGCGCACCGCGATCGAGGTGGCCGCAGCCGGGGGCCACCACGCGCTGCTGCTCGGGCCGCCGGGCAGCGGCAAGACGATGCTGGCCGAGCGCATGCCGGCCCTGCTGCCGCCGCTCGACCTCGAGGCGGCGCTGGAGGTCACGGCGATCCACTCGGTGGCCATGACCCTGCCGCCCGGCGCGCCGCTGATCACCCGGCCGCCCTTCCAGGACCCGCACCACACGGCCACGACGGCGGCCATCGTCGGCGGCGGCGAGCGGCATCGCCCGGCCCGGGGCGGCCAGCCTCGCGCACCGGGGGGTGCTGTTCCTGGACGAGGCGCCCGAGTTCTCGCCGCGGGTGCTGGACGCGCTGCGCCAGCCGCTGGAGAGCGGTCGGCTGGCCATCACGCGGGTCGGCGGCACGGCGGTCTACCCGGCCAGCTTCACGCTGCTGCTGGCCGCGAACTACTGCCCGTGCGCCAAGCCGGAGGACTGCTCGTGCCCGCCGGACCTGCGGCGGCGCTACCTCAGCCGGCTGTCCGGCCCGCTGCTGGACCGGGTCGACATGCACGTCGAGGTCCCGCGGATCACCCGGGCGGAGATGCTGGCCGACGGGCGGTCGCGGCGAGGCCAGCGCCGGCCATCGCCGCGTCGCGTCGCGGCGGCGCGAGCCGCGCATGGCCGCGCGCTACGCCGGCACGCCGTGGCGCACGAACGGCGACGTGCCCGCCGGTGGAGCTGCGGCGCCGCTGGCCGCTCGACCGGACGGCGACGGGCCCCGTCGACGACGCCATGGACCGCGGGCAGCTCACCGCCCGCGGCTACGGCCGGGTGGTGCGGCTGGCCTGGACCCTGGCCGACCTGCGGCGGTGCGCCTCGGCCGGGCGCGGAGCACGTCGCCCACGCGCTCGGGTACCGGCAGGGCGACCGCGCAGTCCCTGGTGGCCGCATGACCGCGACCCCCGAACGGGTCGCCCTGGCCGGGCTGTCCCGCATCGCCGAGCCAGGAGACGTCGCGGTGCACGCCGCTGTCCGCACCGCCGGCGCCGTCGAGGTGTGGGAGGCGCTGCGCCGCGGGGTGCCCGTCGGCCGGGTCTCCCAGGGGGTGCTGCCGGGCATCGCGCTGCGCGCCGACGGCTACGACCCCGCGGACGACCTGGCCGCCGCAGCCGCCTGCGGGGCGCGCCTGGTCTGCCCTGGCGACCCCGAGTGGCCGACGGAACGGCTCGCCTTCGAGGCGCAGGACGTCCTCGACGCCCCGCCGCTGGCGCTGTGGGTCCGCGGGCGCTGGCCGCTGGACGAGGTCGTGGAGCGCTCGGTCGCGGTCGTCGGCGCTCGTGCCGCGACGCAGCTACGGCGTCCACGTCGCCACCGAGCTCGCCGGCGACCTGTCCCGCCGGGGCGCGAGCGTCATCAGCGGCGGGGCGTACGGCATCGACGCCGCCGCCCACCGGGGCGCGCTGCACGCCGGAGTCGCCCCGACCGTCGCCGTGCTGGCCTGCGGCGTCGACGTCGCCTACCCGCGCGGCAACGACCGCCTGCTCGCACGAGGTGGCCCGCACGGGCCTGGTGGTGTCGGAGCTGCCGCCGGGCAGCCACCCGACCCGCCGCCGCTTCCTGGTCCGCAACCGGCTCATCGCCGCGCTGTCCCTCGGCACGGTCGTCGTGGAGGCCGCCTCGCGCAGCGGGTCGCTCGCCACGCTCGAACGGGCACGGCTGCTCGACCGGCACCTGATGGCGGTCCCGGGTCCGGTCACCTCCGCGATGTCGCGCGGCTGCCACGACTGGCTGCGCGACGGCGCGGTCTGCGTCACCGACGGCGCGCGAGGTGCTGGACCTGGTCGGCCGGCTCGGTGGCGACGCGGCCGAACGCGCCCGCGGACCGGTCGACGTGCGCGACGGGCTGTCCGACACCGTCCGCCGCGTGCTCGACGCGCTCCCCGTCCGGCGGTCCGTGGGGGTGTCGGTCGCTCGCGAAGTCCGCCGGCGTCGCGCCGCTCGTCGTGCAGCAGGTCCTGCCGCCGCTGCGTCGCCCACGGGCTCGTCGAGCGGACCCCGGACGGCTGGCGGCTCACCGCGCTCGGCGCGGGCACGGTCGGCAGTGACGCCGCGACGGCCCGACCGGTGGGCGGTGCGGAGCGGCGACGTGGGCCCGTGGCCCGCCGCGACCCGCCCGCCCCGATCCGGGGTCCGCTTGATCCGGCAAGATCCGCTTCCCCTGAGCCGCTGCGGCCCGGCGCCTTGACCCCCCGCGGTCCACCGGCGACCGTGCGGCGATGACCGCCGCCCCAGCCCCCGCTCCGGCCGAGGAGCCGCTGCCTGCGGCTCTGGCCGACGCCCTGGAGGCGTTCGAGCGCCACCTGGCTCTGGAGCTCTCCCGCTCCGCCCACACCGTCCGCGCCTACACCGGTGACGTGGCCGGCCTGCTCGAGCACGCTGCACGGCTCGGCGTCCAGCGAGCCCGCCGGGCTCGACCTGTCGGTCCTGCGCAGCTGGCTGGCCCGCTCGCGCAGCACCGGGGCGGCCCGCACGACGCTGGCCCGGCGCGGCTCCAGCGCACGCGTCTTCACGGCGTGGGCCTGCCGGCGCGGCACTGCTGCCCACCGACCTCGGCGCGCTGCTGGCCACGCCCGAAGGGCCACCGGCCGCTGCCGGACGTCCTGCGCCCGGACGAGGCGGCGCGCCTGGTCGACGGGTCGACGGCGGCACGCCGGAGGACCTGCGGGACCGGGCCGCTCTCGAGCTGCTGTACGCCACCGGCATCCGGGTCGGCGAGCTCTGCGGGCTGGACGTCGACGACGTCGACGCGCGAGCGGCGGGTCGTGCGCGTGCTGGGCAAGGGCGCGAAGGAGCGGTCGGTGCCCGTACGGCGCGCCGGCGGGGCGCGCCGTCGACGCCTGGCTGGCCAGCGGCCGACCGCAGTGGGCCACGGCGGCCAGCGGCCCGGCGCTGCTGCTCGGCCGCCGCGGGGGCCGGTCTGGACCCGCGGGCCGTCCGGACCCTGGTGCACCGGCGGCTCGCCGACGTGCCGGGCGCGCCCGACCTCGGGCCGCACGGGCTGCGGCACAGCGCCGCCACCCACCTGCTCGAGGGCGGCGCCGACCTGCGCAGCGTGCAGGAGCTGCTCGGCCACGCCACGCTGGCCACCACGCAGATCTACACCCACGTCAGCGTGGAGCGGCTGCGCAGCAGCTACGCGCAGGCGCACCCCCGCGCGTGACGCGCCCGGGGAGGGCGCCTCGGCGAACCACCGACGGTGGCGAGGGGGCCGCGCTACGCTGCCGCGGACCGATGGATGGCCTGCGGGCTCGAGCGGGTGAGGACGAGCGATGACCATGCGCGTGCCCGGCCCGGACGGTGGTCGCACGGCGACCGCCGACGAGGTGAGCTCCGTCGACGACCTCAGCGTGCAGGCCGGTCCCGTCGACGACGTCGTGGAGCCGGTCGCCCCGAAGGCGCCGCCCCGCCGCGGCCGCTACGCCGGGGTCAGCGACGAGGAGCGGGCCGAGATCGAGTCGGCCATCGCCGAGCTGTGGCGCGAGTACAAGAGCACCGGCGAGGAGCGGCTGCGCGAGCGGCTGATCCTGCACTACTCGCCGCTGGTGAAGTACGTCGCCGGCCGCGTCGGCGTGGGCCTGCCGCCCAACATCGAGCAGGCCGACCTGGTCTCGTACGGCATCTTCGGGCTCATCGACGCGATCCAGAAGTTCGACCTCGAGCGCGCGATCAAGTTCGAGACCTACGCGATCAGCCGCATCAAGGGCGCGATCATCGACGAGCTCCGCTCGATCGACTGGATCCCGCGCTCGGTCCGCTACAAGGCCCGCGAGGTCGAGAAGGCCTACGCCGCACTCGAGGCGCGCCTGCACCGCACCCCGACCGAGGCCGAGGTCGCCGCCGAGCTCGGCATCGCGCTCGAGGACCTGCACACGATCTTCAGCCAGGTCAGCTTCGTCAACGTCGTCGCGCTCGACGAGCTGCTCGTCGGCCGGCGGGCGAGAAGGGCGACAAGCTCTCGCTCGTCGACACCCTCGAGGACACCAAGGCCGAGGACCCGGTCCAGGCGTTCGAGTCCGAGGAGACCAAGTACCTGCTGGCCAAGGCGATCAACACGCTGCCCGAGCGCGAGAAGATCGTCGTGACCCTCTACTACTACGAGGGCCTCACCCTCGCCGAGATCGGCCAGGTGCTCGGCGTGACCGAGAGCCGCATCTGCCAGATGCACACCAAGGCCGTGCTGCAGCTGCGCGGCAAGCTCGCCGACTCCGACTGATCGTCCGGGAGTAGCATCGACGTCGATCGATGCGCCAGGCGACAGGAGCTGAGATGACCGCGCAGCCCGTGCTGGTCCAGCCCGAGGTGCAGCCGTGCTGCGCGCCCCTGCGGACGGCCCCGCTCGACCCGGACGGCGCCGCTGACCTCGCCCGTCGGTTCGCCGCCCTCGGTGACCCCGTGCGGCTGCGCCTGCTCAGCCTGCTGGCCAGCTCGCCGGACAGCGCGGTCTGCGCCTGCGACCTGGTCGAGCCGGTGGGCAAGAGCCAGCCCACCGTCAGCCACCACCTCAAGGTCCTGCGCGACGCCGGCCTGGTCACGAGCGAGAAGCGCGGCGTGAACATCTGGTACGCCGTCGTCCCGGCGACCCTCGAGCTCCTCCGCGACGCCCTCGGCCGCTGATCCGGTCCCGTACCTCACTGATCAACGCCGGACTCGGTACCCCGGGGAGCGCCCGTACGCGTACGCAACCCGGCGTTGATCACCGGGGGTGGGCGTCGAGCCGGGTACGAGCGGCCGTACGACGCGGCGCGACGTCAGCCGGTGCGGCGGCGCAGGCGGGCGGACTCCAGGTCGAGCAGCTCGCCCGCCGGGCCCGGGGGCTCCGGCTCGACCGGGAGCGCCACCGCCGCGACGCCGCCGCTGACAGGGGCCGGCGGCTGTGGGCGAGGCCGGGCGAGCAGCCCGATCCCCACCACCAGGGCCGCCACGGCCGCCGCGCCGAGAGGCGCCTCGGCCGCCCGCAGGGACCAGCCCGGCTCCTCCGCCGCCGCCGGCAGCGGTGGGGGAGCACTGCCGGCGACGCGGCCCGGGGCGGCGTCGGAGGCCGCAGCCTCGCCCGCCGCGCCCGCACCCGCACCCGCACCCGCACCCGCACCCGCACCCGCACCCGCACCCGCACCCGCACCCTCGAACGGCAGCAGCCGCACCGGCCCCCGCTCCACCAGCCGCACCGGGTCGAGGTACTCCTCGCCGCGTCGCAGCCCCCAGTGCAGGCAGGCTGCTGCCGCGCAGCCGAGGTGCCCCGGCTCGAGCGTGCCGAGCACCTCGCCGAGCGCGACGGGCGCCCCCACCGCCACCGCCGCGGTCACCGGCTCGTACGTCGTGCGCAGCGACCCGTGCGACGACGACCACCACGCCGCGGCCGGCGAGCAGCCCGGCGTAGGTCACCCGGCCCGCGGCCGCCGCCAGCACCGGCGCACCCGGCCCCGGCGCCCAGGTCGACCCCGCGGTGCCCGGCGGCGTAGCGCACGGCCGGCGGGCGAACGCGCGCGACGACCGGCGGCGGGCCGGCCAGCGGCCACCCCCACGGCCCCTCGTCGGCGGCAGCCACGGGCACCGGACCGAGCGCCAGGGCCCCCGCCAGCACCCCCATTCGGACCAGCAGCCGCACAGCGCGCACCGCGTCCACCTCCCTCGCAGGACGACCTCGACCAGGACGACGGCTCCGACCCTGCGCCGGGCGGCCGCCCCCGGGAAGGCGGTGCGGCCAGGCTGTGGACGGACGGGCACGGCCGGCAGGCCGTACACTCGTGCGAGCGACCCGGTCCGCCGGGTCGACTTCGCGTGCTCGAGCACCGGCGCTGCCCACCGGTCTCCGCGAGGAGCGCGGGCACGGCACGGGCACCAGGGCGCCCCGCCACCCGGCGGCGGGCGACAACCGACCGCCACGCGACCGCGCCCGCCTGATCAGTGGGCGCCACGCCGACGTGGACTGCACAGAGAAGGCCATCCATGGCCGTCGTCACCATGCGCCAGCTGCTCGAGAGCGGCGCGCACTTCGGGCACCAGACCAAGCGCTGGAACCCGAAGATGAAGCGCTTCATCTTCACCGAGCGCAACGGCATCTACATCATCGACCTGACCCAGACCCTGGGCTACATCGACCGCGCCTACGACTTCGTCAAGGAGACGGTCGCCCACGGCGGGACGATCATGTTCGTCGGCACCAAGCGCCAGGCGCAGGAGTCGATCGCCGAGCAGGCCGGCCGCGTCGGCATGCCCTACGTCACCGAGCGCTGGCTCGGCGGCATGCTCACCAACTTCCAGACCGTCTACAAGCGCCTGCAGCGCCTCAAGGAGCTCGAGCTCATCGAGGCCACCGGCGGCCAGACGGTGCTGACGAAGAAGGAGGCGCTCGTGCTGTCGCGCGAGCGCATCAAGCTGCAGCGCACCCTGGGCGGCATCCGCGAGATGACCCGCACCCCGAGCGCCATCTGGATCGTCGACACCAACAAGGAGCACCTCGCCGTCAACGAGGCGCGCAAGCTCGGCATCCCGGTCGTCGCGATCCTCGACACCAACTGCGACCCCGACGTCGTCGACTACAAGATCCCGGGCAACGACGACGCGATCCGCAGCATCCAGGTCCTCACCCGCGTCATCGCCGACGCCGTCGCCGAGGGCCTCATGGCCCGCGCCGGCGCGAGCGCCAACGGCGACAGCAAGCCCGAGGCCGGCCAGCTCGGCCGGCGACGAGCCGCTGCCCGAGTGGGAGACAGCAGCTGCTCACCGGTGCGGCCGCCGAGGTCGCCGGCCGTGAGCGACGCCGCCGCCGGCCACCGGCGACGCCGCTCGCCGCCGCGGCTCCGGCCGAGACCGCCGCGCCCGAGACCGCCGCCCCGGCCGAGAGCGCCCCGCAGCAGTAGTCCGCCCGTACGACCGGCGGCGCCGGGGGAGACCCCCCCGGCGCCGCCGTCGCACGTCCACCCCCATCCTTGAGCGAGAGACAGGCGAAAGACATGGCTTCCATCACCGCCGCGGACATCAAGAAGCTCCGCGAGGCCACCGGCGCGGGCATGACCGACTGCAAGAACGCCCTGGTCGAGGCCGACGGCGACTACGACAAGGCCGTCGAGCAGCTGCGCATCAAGGGCCTCAAGGGCGTCGCCAAGCGCGAGGGCCGCGCGGCCAGCAACGGCCTCGTCGATCGCCAAGCTCGACGGCACCACCAAGGGCACGCTGCTCGAGCTCAACTGCGAGACCGACTTCGTCGCCAAGAGCGACGAAGTTCCAGGAGCTCGCGCAGACCGTCGTCGACGCCGCCTTCGGCAGCAACGACGCCAGCAGCGTCGCAGGTCGACGGCCGGCCGCTGACCGACGTGCTCGAACGACGCCAACGCCTCCATGGGCGAGAAGATCGAGGTCCGTCGCGTGACGACGCTTCGAGGGCGCCTACGTCGCGACCTACCTGCACCGCACCAACCCCGACCTGCCGCCGCAGCTCGGCGTGCTCGTCGAGCTGTCCGGCGAGAACGCCGAGGTCGCCAAGGACGTCGCGCAGCACATCGCCGCCTTCTCCCCGACCTACGTCTCGCGCGACGAGGTGCCCGAGGACGTCGTCGCCAAGGAGCGCGAGATCGCCGAGGCCACGGCCAAGGAGGAGGGCAAGCCCGAGGCCGGCCCTGCCGAAGATCGTCGAGGGTCGCGTCAACGGCTTCTTCAAGGAGTCCGTGCTGCTCGAGCAGGCCTTCGCCAAGGACAACAAGAAGACCGTCGGCAAGGTGCTCGAGGAGGCCGGCGTGCAGCTGACCGGCTTCGCCCGCTTCAAGGTCGGGCAGGCCTAGCAGCTAGGTTCTGGACGACCCGCACGACGCCGTACGACGAGGAGGCCGCCACCCCGTGAGCAACGACAGGGAGGCGGCCTCCTCGCCGTCCGCGGAGCCGTCCAGCCGACCGAGGGCCGGGCGTACGAGCGGGTCCTGCTCAAGCTGTCCGGCGAGGTCTTCGGCGGCGGCGCCGTCGGGCTCGACCTCGACGTGGTGTCCGACATCGCCCGGCAGATCGCGCGACGTCGTCCGCAACGGCGTGCAGGTCGCGATCGTCGTCGGCGGCGGCAACTTCTTCCGCGGCGCCGAGCTCGCCCAGCGCGGCATGGACCGCGCCGCGCGCCGACTACATGGGCATGCTCGGCACCGTCATGAACTGCCTGGCGCTGCAGGACTTGCTGGAGCAGGCCGGGCGTCGACACCCGCGTGCAGACCGCGATCACGATGGGCCAGGTCGCCGAGCCGTACATCCCGCGCCGGGCGATGCGGCACCTCGAGAAGGGCCGCGTCGTCATCTTCGGCGCCGGCGCTCGGCATGCCGTTCTTCTCGACCGACACCGTGCGCCGCGCAGCGGGCGCTGGAGATCGGCTGCCAGGCGCTGCTGATGGCCAAGAGCGTCGACGGCGTCTACGACAGCGACCCGCGCAAGAACCCCGACGCGGTGAAGTTCGACGCGCGTCACCTACGCCGAGGTGCTCGAGCCGCGGACCTCAAGGTGGCCGACGCGGCGGCGTTCAGCCTCTGCATGGACAACGGCCTGCCGATCATCGTCTTCGCCTGCAGGAGGACGGCAACATCGGCCGCGCCGTGCGCGGTGAGAAGATCGGCACCCTCGTGAGCAACGGAGACAGGACGCATGATCGACGAGACCCTCCTCGACGCCGAGGAGAAGATGGAGAAGGCGGTCTCCGTCGCCAAGGACGACTTCAGCGGCATCCGCACCGGCCGCGCGACCCCGGCGATGTTCAACAAGATCGTCGTGGACTACTACGGCGCGATGACGCCGGTGAACCAGCTGTCGTCGCTGACCGTGCCCGAGCCGCGCATGGCGATCATCAGCGCCGTACGACAAGGGCTCGCTCGGGCGTCATCGAGCGCGCGATCCGCGACTCCGACCTCGGCGTCAACCCGACCAACGACGGCAACATCATCCGCATCGTCTTCCCGCAGCTCACCGAGGAGCGGCGCCGCGAGTTCATCAAGGTCGCCCGCGCACAAGGCGGAGGACGCCAAGATCTCGATCCGCAACATCCGCCGCAAGGCGAAGGAGGAGCTCGACCAGCTGCGCCAAGGACGGCGACGTCGGCGAGGACGAGGTCGCCCGCGCCGAGAAGGAGCTGGAGAAGACGACCGCGCAGTACGTCCACTCGCGTCGACGAGCTGCTCAAGCACAAGGAAGCCGAGCTGCTCGAGGTCTGATGGAGATCCCCGCCGATCGAGACCGCGCCCGCGCCCCCGGAGGGCGCACCCGGCAAGCGCGAGCCCGGCCGGGCCGGGCGCAACCTGCCCGCCGCCATCGGCGTCGGGCTCGGCCTCGGCGCGCTGATCACCGTCCCGCTCTACTCGCCCTTCCGCTGGCTGTTCATCGGCGTGCTCGTCGCCGCCGTCGCCATCGGGACCTACGAGATCGTCCAGGCGCTGCGGCACGCTCGGCGCGCTGCCGCCGCTGGCCGCCGCTGCTGCTCGGCGGCGCCGCGATGGTCGTGCTGGCCTACCGCGAGGGCGCCGAGGCGCTGTTCCTCGCGCTGGTGCTCACCGTGCTGGCCT
The DNA here is from genome assembly GCA_963844295.1 of uncultured Actinomycetota bacterium. Taxonomy (GTDB): domain Bacteria; phylum Actinomycetota; class Actinomycetes; order Mycobacteriales; family SCTD01; genus SCTD01. The sequence continues at coordinate 1,552,128 of CAWJNR010000002.1, forward strand.
GCCTGGTCTGGCGGCTGGCCGACCCGGCCGAGGGCTTCCTGCGCGACGTCGCCGCGTCGACCTTCACCGCGGCGTACGTGCCGTTCCTCGCCGGCTTCTGCGCGCTGCTGGCGATGCCCGCCGACGGCCCGCGCCGGGTGACGGCGTTCATCGCCGTCGGTCGTCTGCAGCGACGTCGGCGGCTACGCCGCGGGCGTGCTGTTCGGCAAGCACCCGATGGCGCCGACGGTCTCGCCGAAGAAGTCCTGGGAGGGCTTCGCCGGCTCCGCTGATCGCCTGCGCGCTCGCCGGCGCGATCTTCTTCTGGACGCTGTTCGACGCCTCGCCGCTGCTCGGCGTCGTCTACGGCCTCGCCGTCGTCGTCACCGCGACGCTCGGCGACCTCGGCGAGTCGATGGTCAAGCGCGACATCGGCATCAAGGACATGGGCACGCTGCTGCCCGGCCACGGCGGGATCATGGACCGGCTCGACTCGCTGCTGCCGACCGCGCCGGTCGCCTGGCTGCTGCTCGCCGCCTTCGTGCCCTACCCGTGACGGTGGGCGCGGGGAAGGATCTGCGCCCTGCGAGCGCTGAGCACCAGGTGACCTCCCTGCCCCTCGTCTTCGACGCGCCCAAGCGCGGCCTGCCGCCCCGCCACCTCGCCGACCTCGACGTGGCCGGCCGGCGCGAGGCGGTCGTCGCGCTGGGGGAGAAGCCGTTCCGGGCCGAGCAGCTGTCGCGGCACTACTTCGCCGGGCACCTGCCCGAGCAGATGACCGACCTGGGCGGCGCGGTCCGCGACAAGCTCGCCGGCGACCTGCTGCCGCCGCTGCTCACGCCGGTCCGCGAGGTCGAGACCGACCAGGGCGACACCGTCAAGACCCTGTGGCGCGGCCACGACGGCACGCTGGTCGAGTCGGTCCTCATGCGCTACGCCGACCGCACCACGGTCTGCGTCAGCAGCCAGGCCGGCTGCGGCATGGCCTGCCCGTTCTGCGCGACCGGCCAGGCCGGCCTGACCCGCAACCTGTCGACCGGCGAGATCGTCGAGCAGGTCGTCGCTGCCCAGCGCACCGAGGCCGCCCGCGGCGGCCGCGTCAGCAACGTCGTCTTCATGGGCATGGGCGAGCCGCTGGCCAACTACAACCGGGTGATCGGCGCGGTGCGCCGGATCGTCGACCCGGCCCCGCACGGCGTCGGGATCGGCCAGCGCAGCGTCGTCGTGTCGACCGTCGGGCTCGTCCCGGCGATGCGCCGGCTGACGCAGGAGGGCCTGCAGGTCACCCTGGCGCTGTCGCTGCACGCCCCCGACGACGAGCTGCGCGACACGCTCGTCCCGGTCAACACCCGCTGGCCGGTGCGCGAGGTGCTCGGCGCCGCCCTGGACTACACAGCCTCCACCGGCCGTCGCCTGTCGATCGAGTACGCCCTGATCCGCGACGTGAACGACCAGCCGTGGCGGGCCGACCTGCTCGCCCGGCTGCTGCGCAACAAGCTCGTGCACGTCAACCTCATCCCGCTCAACCCGACGCCGGGCAGCGAGTGGGACGCCAGCCCCAAGAAGGTCGAGCGCGAGTTCGTCCGGCGGCTGCGCGAGGCGGGCGTCAACGCGACGGTCCGCGACACCCGCGGCCGGGAGATCGCCGGCGCCTGCGGTCAGCTCGCCGCCCTGGACTAGCGCTGCTCCGAACGGCCGCTTGCCGAGCGGGAGGTCGGGGGCCAGTCTCGGCCGTGGACCCGCTCCCCGGCGCCTGGCGCGGGCCGCGCTCGAGGGCTCGACGGGTGGTGCGGAGGACGATGGTCGACGGGCCGCTGTCCTGCTCTGAGGGGCGCAGCGCGCCCAGGACCGCTGTCGACGACGCCGAGCGGATCCTGTCGTCCCTGGGTCAGGCCGTGATCGTGACCGACCTGCAGGGGACGGTGACGCGCTGGAACTCCCAGGCCGAGCTGCTGTACGGGTGGTCCTCCTCCGAGGCGCTGGGCCGGCCGATCTCGGAGCTGACGGTGGCGGAGGTGGGCCAGCCGGCCGCCGCGGAGATCATGACCGCCCTGAGCGCGGGGACGGCGTGGACGGGTGCCTTCCCGGTGCAGCGCAAGGACGGGAGGACGTTCGTCGCACTGGTCACCGACACCGCGCTCCGCGACGAGCAGGGCCGCATCGAGGGCGTCGTCGGCGTCTCGGTCAACCTCGGCAAGGTGCTGCGGCCCTTCCTCGTGCACTCCTCCGAGGCGGCTCTGGTCACCAGTCCGGAGGGCGTCGTCCACTACGGCAGTCCGGCGGTCGAGACCCTGTTCGGGTGGGACGCCGACACGCTGGTCGGGCGGCCGCTGGGCGAGCTCGTGCACGCTGAGGACCAGGACCTGCTCCGCACCAGCGTGGCCGCCGCGCGCGGGAACGCCTCGGTGGTGGCCGACCTGCGCGTGCGCCGGTCCGGCGGCGGCTTCACCTGGGTCGAGACGCGTTGGACGGACATGGCCGCCGACCCGTCGGTGCGCGGGCTGGTCGTCGTGCTGCGCGACGTCGACGAGCGGCACGGCGCGCTCGACCGGATGACCGACCTGGCCCACCACGACGGGCTGACCGGCCTGCCCAACCGGACCGTCCTGCTCGAGAGGCTCGAGCACGCCGCGGCGCGCCGCGACCGCCGCGGGGCGCTGCTGTTCGTCGACCTCGACGACTTCAAGTCCGTCAACGACAGGCTCGGCCACGCCGCCGGGGACCAGCTGCTGCGGGTGGTCGCCGAGCGGCTGGAGTCGGCGGTGCGTCCGGAGGACACCTGCGGCCGGTGGGCCGGGGACGAGTTCGTCGTGCTGAACGAGAGCCTGAGCACGCACGAGGAGGCGCAGGCGCTCGCCGCCCGCGTGCTCCACGCCCTCGAGCGGCCGGTGCAGATCGCCGGCACCAGGGTGGACCCCCGGGCCAGCGTGGGCATCGCCCTGCTCGACGGCGCGGAGTCGGCCGACCACGTGCTGCGCGAGGCCGACCGCGAGATGTACCGGATCAAGCGCGAGCGCACAGCCCCCGGACGGGGACCCCGGCCGCCGGCGTCGGCGAGCGGGTCGGACTAGTACCGGCGCTCGCGCACGGCCCAGGCGATCAGTCCCCAGACGACGGTCACGACGCCGAGCACGAAGGCCGCGCTCCCGAACAGGATGACGAGGGCTCCCACCTGCCCCTCGACGTCCACGGACAGCAGCCCGGCCAACATCGCCCCGGCCACGATCGCCCCGGCGACGGGGAGCCCGAACGCGGTGCCCGCCCCGGCCAGGACGTGCCGCGACGTCCGCTCCCAGGACCGCGGCTCGGGCCGCAGCACCCGAGCCAGCGCGTAGAAGGTCGTCGGCCCGACGACGAGCCAGGCCCACATGGCCACGACCGCCGGCTGACCGCCGTGGACCACCAGCAGCAGGAGCAGCAGCGCGAGGGGCAGGGCTGCCACCGCGCAGCCGCGCCGGAGCAGGTCGGCCTCCGCCCAGCCCCGGCCCGGGTCCCACGGCACGACCGGCTCGCGGCGCACGTCCGCGTCCGGGACGGCGTGCTGCACGGTCGCGGTCACGCCTGCAGTGTGCCCCCTCGGGCAGGGCAGGTCAGTCCAGGTCGCTGCGCGGGTCCGTACCGGTCCCGGTGACGTCGAGGACGACGTCCGGCTGCACCTCGGCGGTGCGCTTCAGCAGTCCGAACGGCCCGTAGCCGAGCTCGACGCGCACGCTGCCCGCCTCGACCGAGCCCTGCGCGGTCGGGGTCACCAGCACCCGGAAGGTGCAGTCCTGCTCGCCCGCGGCGACCGTCGTGCCGACCGGGTCCACGCCGACGTCCTCCTGGACCGGGAAGCCGAGCAGCACCCGGGCGCCCTCGGGAAGCCGCAGCACCTCGGTCCGGCTGCCCTCGGCCTGCTCGACCTCGATCGAGAGCACCTCCGCGGCGACCTGCGGCGAGTCCAGGCACAGCGTGCCGTCGAAGGCGTACGTGGTGCCGACGTAGCCCTGCTCGAGCACCACCGGCACGGCCGGTCCGGCGTCCGGCCGGGCCTGCAGCGCGAAGATGAGGACGCCGCCGACGACGCCGATGCCGAGCACACCGAGCAGCAGGGGTCGACGACGCACGCGACCGCGCACCCGCCCCACCCGTCCGCCCGCCACCCCCTCACTCTCGCGCACGCCGCACGGCGGCGCCCGGCGGCCCGACCTGGGAGGATGGCGGACGTGAGAGCACCCCGGCACGTCCCCCGCCGCCGCTCACGACGCGCCGGGGAAGCCGCATGACCGCCCGCGAGGTCGTGCTGCTCGGCGCCACCGGCTCGATCGGCACCCAGGCGATCGACGTCGTCCGCGCGAACCCGGACCGCTTCCGGGTCGTCGGCCTCGGCGCCGGCGGCGGGCGGGTCGACCTGCTCGCGGCGCAGGCGCTCGAGCTCGGCGTCGAGGTGGTCGCCGTCGCGCAGGCCACCGCCGCGCAGGACCTGCAGCTCGCCTTCTACGCCGAGGCGCAGGCCCGCGGCTACAGCGCGGGTGACTTCTCCGTGCCGAAGATCCTGGCCGGGCCCGACGCCATGACCGAGCTGGCCGCCTGGCCGTGCGACGTCGTCCTCAACGGCATGACCGGCTCGGTCGGCCTCGCCCCGACGCTGGCCGCGCTGCAGGCGGGCCGCACGCTCGCGCTGGCCAACAAGGAGTCGCTGGTCGCCGGCGGGCCGCTGCTCGCGCCCTGGATGGACCAGGTCGTGCCGGTCGACTCCGAGCACAGCGCGCTCGCCCAGTGCCTGCGCGGCGGTCGCGCCGACGAGGTCCGGCGGCTGGTGCTCACCGCCAGCGGCGGGCCGTTCCGCGGCCGCAGCCGCGCCGAGCTCGAGGACGTCACGCCCGAGCAGGCGATGGCCCACCCGACCTGGGACATGGGCCCGGTCATCACCGTCAACTCCGCGACCCTGGTCAACAAGGGCCTGGAGGTCATCGAGGCGCACCTGCTGTTCGGCGTCGCGTACGACGACCTCGACGTCGTGGTCCACCCGCAGTCGGTCGTCCACTCGATGGTGGAGTTCGTCGACGGCTCGACGCTGGCGCAGGCCAGCCCGCCCGACATGCGCCTGCCGATCGGGCTGGCCCTGGGCTGGCCCGAGCGCCTGGCGCGCCCGGCGTACGGCCTGGACTGGACCGCGGCGACGAGCTGGGAGTTCGAGCCGCTCGACGAGACCGCGTTCCCGGCCGTCGCGCTGTGCAAGGAGGCCGGCCGGCGGGGCGGCACCAGCCCCGCGGTGCTCAACGCCGCCAACGAGGTCTGCGTCCAGGCCTTCGTCGACGGCCGGCTGCCGTTCCTCGGGATCGTCGACACGGTCGCCGAGGTCGTCGACGAGAACCCCTTCAGGGAACGCGCAACCCTGGCCGACGTGTTGGAGTCTGAGGAGTGGGCGCGCGGTCGCGCCCGGGAGCTCGTCGCGAAGGGGCGGACTGCATGACCAACCTGGTCGCGAGCCGGCCGACGGCCGGCGACGCCGCCCCCGAGCGGCCGCCGTCCACGCGCCTGCTCATCGGCATCCCGACCGCCCTGGCTGCCGTGCTCGTGTGGGCGGTCGCCACCGGCAACGGCATCTACGTCCTCGGCTTCGTCGGCTTCGTGCTCGCGCTGCTCGTCTCGGTCTCGCTGCACGAGGGCGGGCACTTCTTGACCGCCCGGCGCTACGGCATGAAGGCCACGCAGTTCTTCGTCGGCTTCGGCCCGACGCTGTGGTCCCGGCAGCGCGGCGAGACCGAGTGGGGCGTTCAAGGCCATCCCGGCCGGCGGCTTCGTCAAGATCGTCGGGATGACCCCGCTGGAGGAGGTCGCGCCCGGCGACGAGGACCGCGCCTTCTGGAAGCAGCCGGCCCGCCAGCGCGTGGTCGTGCTGGCCGCCGGCTCGACCGTGCACTTCATCATCGCGATCGTCCTGGTCCTGCTGAGCTCGCTGTTCATCGGCAAGGCCGTCGAGCTCGCACCGGGCGTCGCCAGCGTGTCGGAGTGCGTGCCGGCGACGTACGCGAGCAGCTGCGACGACGCCGGCGGCGCTGCCCGCACCGGCGGAGGCGGCCGGGCTGCAGCAGGGCGACGTCGTCGTGGCCGTGGACGGCGAGCCGGTCGAGGACTCGCTGGCGTTCCTGCGCGCCGTCCGCGCCGCGCCCGGTCGAGCCGGTGGCGCTGACCGTCGAGCGCGACGGCGCCCGGCAGGACCTCACGCTGACCCCGGTCGCCGTGGAGCGCCCCGTCCTGGGGGCCGAGCCGCTCGTCCGGGACGGCGAGCCGGTGCTCGACGCCGACGGCAACCCCGTCTTCCCGCTCGAGACCGTCGGCGCCATCGGCGTGGGCATCGAGTTCCGGCAGGGCACCGAGTCGCTGAACCCGGTCGAGGCCGTCGGCCACAGCGTCGACACGATGGGCGACATCGTCACCGGCATCTGGACGACCTTCTCCGAGAAGATCGGCGACGATCACCCAGGTCTACGGCCCGGAGCGCGACCCGCAGGGCTTCGTCGGCGTCGTCGGCGCCGGCCGGATCAGCGGCGAGGTGCTCGCCAGCGACGAGACGCTGGCCTTCAAGGTGCTCGGCTTCCTCGGCCTGATCGCCGGCCTGAACTTCTTCGTCGGCGTGTTCAACCTGCTGCCGCTGCTGCCCGCTGGACGGCGGGCACATCGCGGTCCTGCTCTACGAGCAGGCGCGCGACAAGGTCAGGCGGCGCGTTCGGCTACGCCGGCGCCGCTGCGCCGCGTCGACTTCACCAAGCTGCTGCCGCTGACCTACGCCGTGGTCGTGTTCTTCGCCGGCTTCACGGTCTTCCTGCTGGGCGCCGACATCGTCAACCCGATCCGCCTCGAGCCGTAAGGACCCCGTGTCTGTCTCCCTCGGCATGCCCGAGCTGCCCCCCGCCCGCCTCGCCGAGCGCCGTCCGACCCGCCAGCTGGAGGTCGGCAGCGTGCTCGTCGGCGGCGGTGCGCCGATCAGCGTGCAGTCGATGACCACCACCGTCACCGCCGACATCAACGCGACCCTGCAGCAGATCGCCGAGCTCACGGCGACCGGCTGCCAGATCGTGCGCGTCGCCGTGCCCGACCCGGTCGACGCCGACGCCCTCGCCGACGATCGTCAAGAAGTCGCAGCTCCCGGTGATCGCCGACATCCACTTCCAGAGCAAGTACATCTTCAAGGCGATCGACGCCGGCTGCGCGGCCGTGCGCGTCAACCCGGGCAACATCCGGGAGTTCGACGGCAAGGTCGGCGAGGTCGCCAAGGCCGCCAAGGCGGCGGGCACGCCGATCCGGATCGGCGTCAACGCCGGCAGCCTGGACAAGCGGATCATGGCCAAGTACGGCAAGGCCACGCCGGAGGCGCTGGTCGAGTCGGCGCTGTGGGAGTGCTCGCTGTTCGAGGAGCACGACTTCCGCGACATCAAGATCTCGGTCAAGCACAACGACCCGGTGGTCATGGTGCAGGCCTACCGGCTGCTGAGCCAGCAGTGCGACTACCCGCTGCACCTGGGCGTCACCGAGGCCGGGCCGGCCTTCCAGGGCACGATCAAGTCGGCCGTCGCCTTCGGCGCGCTGCTCGCCGAGGGCATCGGCGACACGATCCGCGTCTCGCTGTCGGCCCCGCCGGTCGAGGAGGTCAAGGTCGGCCTGGCGATCCTGGAGTCGCTGAACCTCAAGCAGCGCGGCCTGGAGATCGTGTCCTGCCCGTCCTGCGGCCGCGCGCAGGTCGACGTCTACACCCTCGCCGAGCAGGTGACCGCCGGGCTCGAGGGGCTCACCGTCCCGCTGCGCGTCGCCGTCATGGGCTGCGTCGTCAACGGCCCGGGCGAGGCCCGCGAGGCCGACCTCGGCGTCGCCTCCGGCAACGGCAAGGGGCAGATCTTCGTCAAGGGCGAGGTCATCAAGACCGTCCCCGAGTCCCAGATCGTCGAGACCCTCATCGAGGAGGCGCTGCGGCTCGCCGAGGGGTACGACGGCCCGAGCGGCGATGCCGGCGGTCGCGACCAGCTGAGGCCAGGTTCTTGCGTCCTGCGCAGCGGTCACCGCTGAGCGGGGGGCTGCAGGACGTAGGCGGCCCGGTCTAGGCTCGACCGGTGGGAGACCGGCCGTGCTGAGGACGACCTCGGGCACCCGCGTGCTGGACGGGCGCGACCTGGACGAGGTGCTGGCCCTGCTCGACCGCGACCCCGTCGCCGACGTCTTCGTCGCCTCCCGGATCGAGGCCGCGGGGCTGGCGCCCTCGCGCCTGGGCGCCGAGGTGTGGGGCTACGGCGACCGCGGCCGGCTCGAGGCGGTCTGCTACTCCGGCGCGAACCTGGTCCCCGTGCAGGCCGGCCCGGAGGCGGTGCGCGCCTTCGCCGACCGGGCCCGGCGGCAGGGCCGCCGCTGCTCGTCCATCGTCGGCGCCTCCGAGGCGGTGCAGCCGCTGTGGCGGGTGCTCGAGCCGCAGCTGGGGCCGGGCCCGCGAGGTGCGTGCGCGCCAGCCGCTGATGGCGCTGTCCGGCCCGCCCGCCGTCGCCGCCGACCCCGGCGTGCGCCGGGTCCGGCCGGACGAGCTCGACGTCCTGCTGCCGGCCTGCATCGCGATGTTCACCGAGGAGATCGGCATCTCCCCGACGCTGGGCGACGGGGGAGCGCTCTACCGCGCGCGGGTGCAGGAGCTGGTCGCGCAGGGGCGGGCCTACGCCCGCATCGAGGGCGGCCGGGTGCTGTTCAAGGCCGAGGTCGGCGCGGCGACCCGCTCGGTCTGCCAGGTGCAGGGCGTCTGGGTCGCGCCCGGAGCTGCGCGGCCGCGGGCTGTCGGTCAGCGGGACCGCCGCCGTCGTCGAGCTCGCCCAGCGCGACGTCGCGCCCGTGGTCAGCCTCTACGTCAACGACTACAACGAGCCCGCGCGCCGCGCCTACCTCCGGGTCGGGTTCAGCGAGGTCGGGACCTTCACCAGCGTGCTGTTCTGAGACGCTCGCCACGTCGAGACGATCTGTCCCACGGGCTGGGACGCGGACTGGTCATCCTCCGCCGCGCCGGGTCAGACTCCCGCCCAGCCGTACGACGAGAGGTGCGACCGTGACGCTCCAGATCAAGCCGGGCACGACGTGGGACGAGGTCTACGCGCGCGCTCGCGCGGCGGCGCCGGAGGCGTTCGACGCCGACCGGATCCTCAACCTGTCCGGCGGGGAGTGGCCGCGCTCGGCGAGCCGGGCGCGCACGTGACGCCGGTGGACGGCTCGACGATCCAGGGCCCGCCGCGGATCAGCCACGACGAGGCGGTGCAGGCGGTGCAGCAGGCCGCCGTCGAGCACGAGGCGTGGGGCGCAGGTCGACCTGGACGAGCGCAAGCGCCGGGTCGCTGCGGCCGTCGCCGAGATGCGCCAGCACCGCGACACCCTGGCGCTGCTGCTGGTCTGGGAGATCGGCAAGCCGTGGAAGCTGGCGTGCGACGACGTCGACCGCGCGCTGGACGGCGTCGACTGGTACCTCGGCCAGATCGAGCGGCAGCTGGAGGGCCGCCGGCCGCTGCCCGGCCCGGTCAGCAACATCGCGTCGTGGAACTACCCGATGTCGGTGCAGGTCCACGCCGAGCTGGTGCAGTGCCTGGCCGGCAACGGCGTGGTGGCCAAGACCCCGTCGCAGGGCGGCTTCCACACCCTCACGCTCGCGCACGCGTTCATGAAGCGGGCCGGCCTGCCGGTGACGCTGCTGTCCGGCGTCGGCGCCGCGCTCGGCGACGCGCTCATCAGCAGCCCGGAGATCGGCGCGCTGGCGTTCGTCGGCGGCCGCGCGAACGGCCGCAAGGCCGCGACGACGCTGGCCGACACCGGCAAGCGGCACCTGCTCGAGCAGGAGGGCCTGAACGTCTGGGGGGTCTGGGACTTCACGCGACTGGGACTCCCTCGGCGCGCACCTGAAGAAGGGCTTCGACTACGCCAAGCAGCGCTGCACCGCCTACCCGCGCTACGCCGTGCAGCGCGAGCTGCTGCCGGAGTTCCTGGAGATGTACCTGCCGGTCGTCAAGAGCCTGCAGTTCGGCCACCCGCTGGCCGTCGAGGACCCGGACGACGAGCTGCCGGCGCTGAACTTCGGCCCGGTCATCCACGCCACCAAGGCCGCCGAGCTGCGGGAGCACTTCGACGCCGCCGTGGCCGGCAACGGCATCCCGCTCTACCGCGGGTCGCTGGCCTCCGGCCGCTTCCTCGAGGGTCAGGACACCGGCGCGTACGTCGCGCCGGCCTGCGTGCTCGAGCCGCCGCCGTCGTGGTCGCTGCGGCACGCCGAGCCGTTCGGCCCGCTGGACTCGATCGTGCTGGTCGACAGCGAGGCCGAGCTGCTGGCCGCGATGAACGCCTCCAACGGCTGCCTGGTCGCCTCGGTCGCCACCGACGACGCCGACTTCGGCGCGCGGATCGCCGAGGAGCTGCAGAGCTTCAAGGTCGGGATCAACAAGCCGCGCAGCCGCGGCGACCGCGAGGAGGTCTTCGGCGGCAAGGGCGCCTCCTGGAAGGGCGCGTTCGTCGGCGGCGACCTGCTCGTGCAGGCCGTCACCGAGGGCGACAGCCAGGTCTACGGCAACTTCCCGACCTACTCGCTCTACCCCGAGAAGGTCTGACCGGGGTCTTGCCGGGTGCGCGACCGAGGAGCCCTCATGACCGAGCCCATGACCGAGCCCGTCCTCGAGCCTGAGCTGCCGATCGTCGATCCGCACCACCACCTCTGGGACCGCGAGCCCCTCCTGCGCGGCGTGCCCGAGGCCGAGCACCCCTTCGACGCGGCCGTCCGCGCCACACCGCGCTACCTGTTCGAGGAGCTGCTGGCCGACTGCCGGTCCGGGCACCACGTCGTCGGCACCGTGTTCGTCCAGTGCCGCGCGTTCTACCGGGCTGACGGACCGCCCGAGCTGCGTCCGGTCGGGGAGGTCGAGTTCGTCAACGGCACCGCGGCCCGCTCCGCCAGCGGGCTGTACGGGGAGCTCCGCGCTTGCGCCGGCATCGTGGGCCACGTGGACCTCACCCGCGGGGAGGGTGCGGCCGCCGTCCTCGAAGCCCAGATCGCCGCGGGCAACGGCCGCCTCGTCGGCATCCGGCACACCGGCGCGCACGACCCCGACGACCGCGTGCTCGGACCGCTGGTGGCTGCCCCTGCCGGCCTGTACGCCGACCCGGGCTTCCGCGCCGGCTTCGCCCACCTGGGACGCCTCGGGCTGACCTTCGACGCCTGGGTGCTGGAGCCGCAGATCGGGGAGGTGACGGCCCTGGCGAGGGCGTTCCCGGACACGCCCGTGGTCCTCGACCACGTCGGGACGCCGTTGGGCATCGGCGCCTACGCCGGGCGCCTGCCCGACCGCTTCGACGCCTGGCGCGACAGCATCCGCGACCTGGCGTCGTGTCCCAACGTCGTGGTGAAGCTCGGCGGACTGGGGATGCCGTTCCTCGGGTTCGACGGCGTGTCCCTGCAGGCCCGGGCGACCTCGGAGCGGCTCGCGCAGCTGTGGCGCCCCTACGTCGAGACCTGCATCGAGGCGTTCGGGCCGGCCCGCGCGATGTTCGAGAGCAACTACCCGGTCGACCGCTGGGCTGCCGACTACCGGGTCTTGTGGAACGCCCTCAAGCGCCTTGCTTCCGGCGCGTCCCCCGAGGAGAAGCGGGACCTGTTCGCGGGGACCGCCACGCGCTTCTACGGGCTCCGGGGACTGGAGGCGGCCATCGCGGCACCCGCCAGCACGGTGGGCCCGACCGGCGCACCCCAGCACCGGTAGGCCCACCACGGGGCCTCGGATACCGTCCGGCCATGGACATCACCTACCCGCCGGAGGCGGAGGCGTTCCGTGAGCGCGTCCGGTCCTTCCTGGGAGAGAACCTGCCGGCCGGCTGGACCGGCCTCGGTGGCCTGCCCGAGGCCGAGCGCGAGACGTTCCGCGAGTCCTGGCGCCGCACACTGGCCGACAACCAGATGCTCGCCGTCTCCTGGCCGGAGGAGTACGGCGGCGCAGGGCTGAGCCTGGTCGAGCAGGTCGTGCTGGCCGAGGAGTTCGCCCGCGCGGGCGCCCCGCAGGGCAGCGAGAACGACACGTTCGGCATCGGCATGCTCGGCAACACGCTGATCCACCTCGGCACCGAGGAGCAGAAGAAGCACTACCTGCCCCGGATCCTGTCGGGCGAGCAGCGGTGGTGCCAGGGGTACTCCGAGCCGGACGCCGGCTCGGACCTCGCCGGCATCCGCACGGCAGCCGTCCTCGACGGCGACGAGTGGGTCATCAACGGCCAGAAGACGTGGACCTCGGCCGGCCACCTGGCCGACCACATCTTCGTGCTGGCCCGCACGAACCCGTCGGCGCCCAAGCACAAGGGCATCACCTTCCTGCTGGTGCCGATGGACCAGCCCGGGGTCGAGGTCCGTCCGATCCGCAACCTGGCCGGCTACGCGCTGTTCAACGAGGTGTTCTTCACCGACGCCCGCACCGCCTCGCACGAGGTCGTCGGTGCGGTCGACGACGGCTGGCGCACAGCCATGGCACTGCTCGGCTTCGAGCGCGGCGTCGGCGCCACCACCGACGCGATCCGCTTCCGCGGCGACCTGGACCGACTGGTGTCGCTGGCTCGGGAGCGGGGGCTGACCGACGACCCGCGCATCCGCGAGCGCCTCGCCTGGTGCCACAGCCGCGTCGAGGTCATGCGCTACCGCGGCCTCATCTCGCTGTCCCGTCTGCTCAACGGCGGGCGGCTCGGCCCGGAAGCCTCGATCACCAAGGTGATCTGGTCGGAGTTCGCCCAGGCCTACACCGAGCTGGCGATGGAGATCCTCGGCCCGGAGGCGCTCGCGCCGACCGGCCAGGCGACCGGCGGCCTGCTCCAGATGCCCGAGGCCGGCACGGAGAACTCCCCGCTGTCGTGGGTCGAGACCTTCATGGCCGCGCGCGCCGGCACGATCTACGCCGGCAGCTCGCAGGTCCAGCGCAACATCATCGGAGAGCAGCTGCTCGGCCTGCCCAAGGAGCCGCGCCTGGACGCCGGCCCGTTCCGCGAGCTCTCCGGGTCGAGGAGCTGACATGGACTTCGCCTTCAGCAAGGACCAGGAGGACTTCCGCAGCTCGCTGCGCCGCTTCCTGACCGACAAGGCGCCGCTGTCCGCGGTGCGCGCCGCGTCGGAGACCGACCTCGGCTACGACCCGCTGCTCTGGAAGCAGATGAGCGAGCAGCTCGGGCTGCCCGGCCTGCACATCGCCGAGGAGCACGGCGGCTCCGGCACCGGGCTGCTCGAGCCTGCCGTGGTGCTGGAGGAGACCGGCCGCGCCCTGTCGTCCTCGCCGTACCTCGCCGGCCTGTTCGCCTCGCTGGCGGTCCAGCGGCTCGGCAGTGCGGAGGTGCAGGCCGACCTGCTGCCGCGCATCGCCTCCGGCGAGGCGGTCGTGACCCTGGCGACGATCGAGGTGGCCAGCCCCACCGGCACCCGCGGGCTCGCGACGACGGCGCAGTCGCGCGGTGACCAGGTGAGCCTCACGGGCACCAAGACGCTGGTCGAGCACGGCCACAGCGCCGACGTGCTCCTGGTCAGCGCGGTCGGCGCGGACGCCCCGACCGGGGACGCCAGGCTCTACGTCGTGCAGGGCGACGCCGCCGGGCTGACCCGCACCCGGCAGAGGACGGCCCTGGACCTGACCCGCCCGGTCGCCGAGGTCGTCCTCGACGGCACGCCCGCGGTCGCCCTCGGGAATCCGGCCCCCGGTGCACTGGACGATCTCGTCGACCTGTTCTGCGCGCTGCTCGCCAGCGAGATGGTCGGGGGCACCGAGGCCTGCCTGACCATGGCGGTCTCGTACGCCAAGGACCGCATGCAGTTCAACCGGCCGATCGGCTCGTTCCAGGCGATCAAGCACAAGCTGCGCCGAGATGCTGATCGCCCTGGACGGCGCGCGCGCCGCAGCGCAGTACGCCGCCATGGTCGCCGACGGCGGGAGCTCCGAGCTGTCGACGGTCGGGCCGCTGGCCAAGGCCGAGGCAGCCGAGGCGTTCACGTTCTCGGCGAACTGGACCATCCAGGTCCTGGGCGGCATCGGCTTCACCTGGGAGCAGGACGCACACCTGTACTTCCGCCGGGCCTGGGCCGACTCCGGCCTGTTCGGCGGTCCGGCGGCGCAGCGCGCCCGGCTCGCGGACCGCATCGGGCTCTGACCCCCCGCACGACGGGCTGGACGCAGGCCCGGTAGGACTGCTCTGACGGACGAGCGCACGACGAGAGGACGCACGTGGCGGGCAAGCTGGACGGCCAGGTCGCCCTGGTGACCGGGGGCGCGCAGGGGATCGGGGCCGCCACGGTGCGGCGCCTGTCGCAGGACGGCGCCAAGGTGGTCGCGCTGGACCTCGACGCGGCCGGCGCGAAGAGGGCCGTCGAGGGACTGCCCACCGAGGGGCTGGGCGTCGTCGCCGACATCACCAGCCGCGCGGAGGTCGAGAACGCCGTCGACGAGGCCGTCGACCGCTTCGGCAAGATCGACATCGTCGTCAACAACGCCGGCGTCACCCGCGACGGCCTGTTCTACAAGATGGGCGACGACGACTGGGACCTCGTCCTGGCGACGCACCTGACGGGCAGCTTCTACGTCACGCAGGCCGCGTCCGAGAGCATGGTCAAGAACAGGTACGGCCGGATCGTCTTCCTGTCCTCGCGCTCCGCGCTCGGCAACCGCGGTCAGGCCAACTACGCCGCCGCCAAGGCCGGCCTGCAGGGCCTGGCCCGCACCCTGGCCATCGAGATGGGGCCGTACGGCATCACGGCCAACTGCGTCGCGCCCGGCTTCGTCGAGACGGCCATGACCAAGGCCATCATCGAGAAGACCGGCGGCTCCTGGGAGGACCTGGTCGCCGCCGCCACCGAGCGGGCCGCGGTCAAGCGCATCGGCCAGCCGGAGGACATCGCCGCGGTCATCGCCTTCCTGGCCTCGCCCGACTCCGGTTTCGTCACGGGTCAGACCATCTACGCCACGGGAAGCCCGGCGGTCTGATGAGGCTGGCCGCACACGCCCTTCCCGAGAGCACCCGCGCGCTGCGGCTGGACGTCCGCGAGTTCCTGCGCGGCGAGGTGGAGCGGGGGGCCTTCGTGCCCGCCGTCGACACCTGGCTGGGCGGGGTCGACCTGGACCTGAGCCGGGCACTGGGCGCGAAGGGCTGGCTCGGCATGGGCTATCCCGAGCAGTACGGCGGGCGGGGCGCCGGTGCGCTGGACCGCTTCGCCGTCACCGAGGAGCTGCTCGCCGCCGGCGCCCCGGTCGCCGCGCACTGGATCGCCGAGCGGCAGATGGCGCCCAGCATCCTCAAGTGGGGCACCGAGGAGCAGAAGCAGCGGTTCGTGCCCGGCATCGCCCGCGGAGAGCTCTACTTCGCGATCGGCATGAGCGAGCCCGACACCGGCTCCGACCTGGCCTCGGTCCGCACCCGCGGTGAGGAGGTCGACGGCGGCTGGCGCGTCAACGGCGCGAAGATCTGGACCTCCGGGGCGCACATCGCCCACCGCATGATCGCGTTGCTGCGCACGTCGCCGCGCGACGACGCGGCGCGCCACGCGGGCCTCAGCCAGTTCATCCTCGACCTGCACAGCGAGGGGGTCGAGATCCGGCCGATCATCAGCCTCGACGGCAAGCACCACTTCAACGAGGTCGTCTTTCACGACGTCTTCGTGCCGGACGAGGACGTGCTCGGCAACGTCGGCGACGGCTGGAAGCAGTGCACCAGCGAGCTGGCGATCGAGCGCAGCGGGCCGGAGCGGGTGCTGTCGACGGTGCCGCTGCTGCTGCTGTGGGTCGACCTGCTGCGGGCCGGCACGATGCCCGACGACGCGCTGGCCCGGCGGGTCATCGGCGGCCTGGTCGCGCGCCTGTTCGTGCTGCGGCAGATGTCGCTCGCCGTCGGCGGCTCGCTCGTCGCCGGCGAGAGCCCCGAGGTCGAGGCCGCTCTGGTCAAGGACCTCGGCACCCGCTTCGAGAGCGCGCTGACCGATGCGGTGCGCCGGGTCGTGCCGGACCTGCCCGACCTGAACGGATCACCGCTGTCGAGCATGCTCGCGACCGCCGTCCTGCACGCCCCGGGCTTCACCCTGCGCGGCGGCACCAACGAGATCCTGCGCGGCGTCGTCGCCCGCGGGCTGGGAGTGCGATGAGCGCCGACGAGGACCTGAGGCCGCTGACGGAGACCGCCGAGAGCATCCTCGGGTCGGGCCCGTCGGACGACGGGGAGCTGGGACGCCTCCGCCTGGGCTGCGCTCGAGGAGTCAGGGCTCACGACGATCGACGTGCCGGAGGCGCTCGGTGGCGGCGGCGGGACCCTGCGTGAGGCGGCCGAGGTCGTCCGGGTCGCCGGCGCGCGGTCGGTCCGCGTGCCGATCGCCGAGGCTGCCCTGGTCGGCGGCTGGTTGCTCGCTGCGGCCGGCCTGTCGGTCCCGGCCGGCCCGCTCACCGCGGCGCTGGACAGCGGCGACGTCACGATCGACGCCGCCGGTGTGCTCGGCGGCACGGTGCGCCGCGTCCCGTACGGACGGATCGCTGCCTGCGTCGTCCTGCTGGCCGACGGGCCCACCGGCCCGGTCGTCGCCGTCGTCGACCCGTCGGCCGGAACGCTCACCGAGGGCACCAACCTGGCTGGCGAGCCTCGTGACGACCTGGTGCTCGACGGCCTGACGCCGGTCGCCTCGGCGCCGGTCGACGCCGCCGTCGCCGCCGAGCTGCCGCTGCGTGCTGCCCTGTCGCGGGTGGTGCTCGCCGCGGGCGCCGGCCAGGCGGCGCTCGAGCTGGTGCTGCGCCACGTGAAGGAGCGCGAGCAGTTCGGTCGGCCGATCGCGACGTTCCAGGCGGTCCAGCAGCTGGTCGCCGAGCTCGCCGGCGAGGTCGCCACCGTGACCCTCGGCTCCGAGGCGGCGCTGCTGGCGGTCGCCTCCGACGACGCGGCCTACGCAGCCATGTCGGTCGCCAGTGCCCGCGTCGTCGCGGCCGACGCCTCCACCCGCATCGCCGCCATCGCCCACCAGCTCGTGGCGGGCATCGGCGTCACGCGCGAGCACGCGCTGCACCGCTCGACCACCCGGCTCTGGTCCTGGCGCGAGGAGGGCGGCACCGAGGGCGCCTGGGCCGACCGGCTCGCCGACCGCGCCCTCGACCCGTCGGCGCCGCCCCTCTGGCAGCAGGTCGTCGGGGTCTGAGCCTCACCCGGCGACCGGCCAGGACGACGTCGGACCGACCGCGCAGCTCAACCCCGCCCGCGGGCGGTGGCCAGGCCGAACAGGACGAGATCGACGCGCCTGCCGTCCACCTCGACGAGGTCGGCCACCCCCGCACCGGCCTCAGCGACGTCAGCCACCGTGCGGGCGCCCGACTCGCACAGCGCCCGCGCCAGCAGGCCCTTGGTGTGCTTGTTGTCGTGGCTGACGACGGCCCGCACCCCGGCGGTCTCGCGCAGGACGCGCACCTGCACGGCGTCCGGCACCCGCGCGAGCGCGGCGTACGGCCCGGAGCGCAGGTCGACGACCAGGCCGCGGTGCGCGGCGAGCTCGGGCTCCAGGACCGGTCGCCACTGCGGCCGCGAGCGAGCCGACGCCCGGCAGCGACGTGCCGCCGGACAGCCGGTAGGCGGGCACCCGGTCGGTCGGGGACAGCAGGCCGAACAGCGCGCTCGCCACCCGCAGCGAGCCGTTCGCGCGGCGCCGCCCGGCCGGCGACAGGGTGGCGTACGACAGGGCCTCGTAGACGACGCCGGTGTAGCGGCGCGCGGCCGGCAGGGTGCCGGACGTGGTGAGCACCGCGTCCTTGGCCACCTCGCCGGGCGGGCAGCCGAGCGCGGTCTGCAGCGCGGCCGGGTCGGTCAGCGCCGCGGCCTGCAGCGCCTCGACGAGCCGGCCGCGGACGCCGTTCAGCGCCGGGTGCGACAGCCCGTCGAGCGCGAGCGGGGCGCCGCGGCCACCGGGGGCCTTGCCCTCGGACGGCGGCAGCAGGACGAGCACCCGGCCACGCTAGGTCAGGGGGCCGGCACGCCCCTCGCGACTAGGGTCGGGGGCCTCACCCGTCTGCCTGGAGGTCGTCCCGTGCTGCGCATGTCCACCCTGTTCCTGCGCACGCTGCGCGAGGACCCGGCGGACGCGGAGGTCCCGAGCCACCGCCTGCTCGTGCGCGCCGGCTACGTCCGCCGCGTCGCGCCCGGCATCTACTCCTGGCTGCCGCTGGGCGTCCGGATGCTCGCCAACGTCAGCCGCGTCGTCCGCGAGGAGATGGACCGGATCGGCGCGCAGGAGGTGCTCTTCCCGGCGCTGCTGCCGCGCGAGCCGTACGAGGCCAGCGGCCGGTGGACGGAGTACGGCGACCTGCTGTTCCGCCTGAAGGACCGCCGCGGCAACGACTACCTGCTCGGGCCGACCCACGAGGAGCTGTTCACCCTCATGGTCAAGGGCGAGTACAGCTCGTACAAGGACCTGCCGGTGATCCTCTACCAGGTCCAGACCAAGTACCGGGACGAGGCGCGGCCGCGGGCCGGCATCCTGCGCGGGCGCGAGTTCGTCATGAAGGACAGCTACTCCTTCGACCTGGACGACGAGGGCCTGCAGCGGTCCTACGACCTGCACCGCGAGGCCTACGTCCGGACCTTCGAGCGGCTCGGCATGGACTACCGGATCGTCTCCGCGGTCAGCGGCGCCATGGGCGGCAGCGCGTCGGAGGAGTTCCTCGCGCCGGCGCCGACCGGCGAGGACACCTTCGTCTCGTGCACCTCCTGCGACTACGCCGCCAACACCGAGGCCGTCGACCTGCGCGCCGCCGAGCCGAGCGACCCGCAGGCGCAGCCGCCGATGCAGGTGCTCGACACCCCGGACACCCCGACGATCGACACGCTCGTCGCGGTGCTGAAGGACCTCGGCCACGACGTCCCCGCCAGCGGGACGCTGAAGAACGTCGTGGTCCTGCTGCGCTACCCCGACGGGAAGGTCGAGCCGCTGGTCGTCGGCGTGCCCGGTGACCGCGAGGTCGACGTCAAGCGGCTCGAGGCCAACGTCAGCCCGCCGAGGTGCTGCCGTTCGAGGGGTTCGACGCCCACCCGCAGCTGGTCAAGGGCTACATCGGCCCGCAGGGGCTCGAGGGCATCCGCTACGTCGTCGACCCGCTCGTGGTCCGCGGCAGCGCGTGGGCGACCGGCGCCAACGTCGAGGGCAAGCACGCCGTCGACGTGGTCATGGGCCGCGACTTCGAGCCCTCCGGCGTCGTGCCGGCGGCCGAGGTGCGCGCGGGCGACCCCTGCGGCCGCTGCGGCTCCCCGCTGGAGATCGGCCGCGGCATCGAGATCGGCCACATCTTCCAGCTCGGCCGCAAGTACGCCGACGCCTTCGGCCTCGACGTGCTCGGCCCGGACAGCAAGCCGGTCCGGGTGACCATGGGGTCGTACGGCATCGGCGTCTCGCGCGCGATCGCGGCGATCGCCGAGCAGTCCTACGACGAGAAGGGGCTGGTCTGGTCCCGCGAGGTCGCGCCGGTCGACGTGCACGTCGTCGGGGTCGGCAAGGGCGAGCAGAAGGCCGTCGCCGAGCGGGTCGCGGCCGAGCTCGAGCAGCGCGGGCTCACCGTCCTGCTCGACGACCGGCCCAAGGTGTCGCCGGGCGTGGCGTTCAAGGACGCCGAGCTCATCGGCGTGCCCGACCTCGGTCGTCATCGGCCGCGGGCTGGAGGACGGTGAGATCGAGCTGCGCGACCGGGCCTCCGGCGAGAGCCGGACCGTCGCGCTCGAGGGCCTGGTCGACACGGTGCTGGCGGAGGTCCGGCCGGAGGGTCAGGGCTGAGCGGCCGCGGGACGCCCGCCACGCTGCTGCTGGCGCGCGAGGGGGTCGACCACGTCGTGCACGCCTACGAGGTCGACGCCTCGGCCGCGTCGTACGGGGAGGCGGCCGCGGCGGCGCTGGGCGTGGAACCGGAGCGGATGCTCAAGACGCTGCTGGCCGTCGTCGACGGTCGGCTGGTCTGCGGCGTCGTGCCGGTGGCCGGCTCGCTGGACCTCAAGGCGCTCGCGACCGCCGTCGGGGGCAAGCGTGCTGTCATGGCGGAGCCTGCCGCGGCCGAGCGGTCGACGGGCTACGTCGTCGGGGGGATCAGCCCGCTCGGGCAGCGGACCCCGCTGCCGACCGTCGTCGACGAGACCGCCGAGCTGTTCGACACGGTGCTGGTCAGCGCCGGCAGGCGCGGGCTGTCGGTGGAGCTCGCACCGGGCGAGCTGGTGCGGCTGACCGGCGCGGTCGTGGCCGACGTCGCCCGCTGACACCGGCTCTCCGGCGTGCGGAGCCCTCCATGCGGTTCCGCGCGGGCCGGGAACCGCACGGAGGGCTCCACCCGAGAGAGGTCCGGCCGTCAGGTCGTGCCGGGGAAGGCGGTCGTGAGCGGGGCGGTGCCGGCCTCGCGGCGCCACTGGGCGGCGCGCACGGCGCACTCGGTCAGCCCGGCGACGGCCAGCGAGCGCAGCGGCTGCTCGTCGGTGCCGGCGGCCAGGTCGCGCCAGCGCACGGCCAGCTGCTCCTCGAGCCGCACGGCCAGCGCCAGGGCCTCGTCCGGCGAGGTGACCTCCACGTCGTACGCCGGCTCGCTCGGCTCGGGGTCAGCGCCGGCCTGGCGCAGCAGCGCGGTGAGCTGGTCGCGGCGGGCGCGGTGGCTGTCGTACGCCAGCAGGGCCAGCCGCCGCGGCTCGTCCGCCAGCCGGGCGCCGAGCGCGCCGTAGCCGTAGACGACCGCGTGCTCCGCCTCGAGCAGCACCTCGAGAAGGGGGACGCTCATGCCAGCGCCACCGGGTGGCTGCTCTCGCTGGCGGCGAGGGAGGCCAGCAGCCCGGCCAGGTCGCGGTCGCCGGCGGCCAGGGCGTCGGCCGTGTGGGCGCCCGCGGCCGCCTGCTCGGCGACGACGAGGCTCGCGAGCGCCTCGGCTGCCGTCTGCGCGGGCGGGACCTCCGGGGGCAGCGGAGGCGGCGACGCGGCCGGCGAGGTCGTCGGCGTGGGGGAGGGCGAGCCGGTCGGCGGCGGACCGGTCAGCGCGAGCAGGTGCTCGGCGTGCTGCGCGCGCAGCGGCCGCAGCCGGACGGCCAGCTCGGGGACGGCGGCCAGCAGCCGGTCGTACTCCGCCAGCAGCACCCGCTCGCGCTCGGCGGCCGCAGCGCGCAGCAGGTCGTCCGGGTCCGGCGGCGGTGGGGCGGGCGCCGGCTCGGACGTGCAGGCGGCCAGCGGCAGCAGCGCCGCGCCGGCCAGCAGGGCGCGCCGGCCCACCCGAGGTCCCATCGCCGTCCACCCAACCAGACGGGCCCGGCCGCGTTGGAGCGCGTTCGCCTGCCGCGGCCCGCCGGACGGGCCCCGGCCGCCCGCTAGGCTGACGCCGCACGCGCTCCACCGCACCGACCACAACCGCAGAGAGAGGCAGGGACCGCATGGCTGCCTCCGCCGCCCGCCTGAGCGAGCTCGTCCGCCCGCAGGTCGCCGCCGTCGGCTACGACCTCGAGGACCTCAGCGTCACCGCCGCGGGCCGCCGCAGCGTCGTGCGCGTGGTCGTCGACAAGGACGGCGGCGTCACCCTCGACGACGTCGCCGACGTGAGCCGCACCATCAGCGACGTGCTCGACGAGCTCGACGCGGCCGAGCCGGACGCCTTCGGCGCGACCTACGTCCTCGAGGTCTCCTCGCCGGGCGTCGACCGCCCGCTCACCGAGCCGCGGCACTGGCGCCGCAACGTCCGCCGCCTCGTGACCGCGACGCTGGCCGAGGGCGAGCCGGTCACCGGCCGGGTCCTGTCCGCCGACGACGAGGCCGTCCTGCTCGACGTCGACGGCACCGAGCGCCGCCTGGCGTACGCCGAGGTCGTGCGCGGGAGCGTCCAGGTCGAGTTCAACCGCAAGGACGACGACGCGGACGGCGACGCGGACGACCTGGCAGACGTCGACGACGAGGCCGACGAGGACGAGGAGCAGGCGCCGTGAAGATCGACATGAACGTCCTGCGCGGCCTCGAGCGGGAGAAGGAGATCTCCTTCGACCTGGTCGTCAGCGCCATCGAGACCGCGCTGCTGACGGCGTACAAGCACACCGAGGGCGCCCAGCCGCACGCCCGGGTGGAGCTCGACCGCTCCTCCGGCGAGGTCGTCGTGCTGGCGCAGGAGCTGGCCGAGGACGGCACGGTCGCCCGCGAGTACGACGACACCCCCGAGGGCTTCGGCCGCATCGCCGCGAGCACGGCCAAGCAGGTCATCCTGCAGCGGCTGCGCGAGGCCGAGAGCGCGCTGTCCTACGGCGAGTACGCCGGGCGCGAGGGCGACGTCGTCTCCGGCATCATCCAGCAGGCCCCGCAGCGGCCCGGCGCCCCGCTGAACCGCAACGTCATGGTCAAGCTCGGCACCGCCGAGGACGCGCTCGAGGCGGTCCTGCCGCCCAGCGAGCAGGTGCCCGGCGAGGTCTACGCCCACGGCAGCCGGCTCAAGTGCCGCATCGTGTCGATCGCCCGCGGCCAGCGCGGCGCGTCGGTCACGGTCTCCCGCACCCACCCCGACCTGGTGCGCGGCCTGTTCGCGCTCGAGGTCCCTGAGATCGCCGACGGCTCGGTCGAGATCGTCGCGCTCGCCCGCGAGGCCGGCCACCGGACCAAGATCGCCGTGCGGTCGACCGTGGCCGGGCTCAACGCCAAGGGCGCCTGCATCGGCCCCGTCGGGAGCCGGGTCCGCAACGTCACGACCGAGCTGCACGGCGAGAAGATCGACATCGTCGACTTCGACCCGGACCCGGCCCGCTTCGTCGCGAGCGCGCTGTCGCCGGCGCGGGTGAGCTCCGTGCAGGTCGTCGACCAGGTGGCGCGGTCGGCGCGGGTCGTCGTGCCGGACTACCAGCTGTCGCTGGCCATCGGCAAGGAGGGCCAGAACGCCCGCCTGGCCGCCCGGCTCACCGGCTGGCGGATCGACATCCACAGCGACACCGAGGGCACGTCCCCGGCGGCCGACGGGGAGCCCGGCGAGCCGTGAGCCGGAGGGCCCAGCCGCCGCACGCGGTAGGCTCGTCGACGGCTCGCCTCCCGGGCCCGCAGCGCACGTGCGTCGGCTGCCGGGTCCAGGCGGCGAAGGCCGACCTGCTGCGCGTCGTCGGAGCCGGGGGTGCACTCGCCCCCGACCCCGAAGGGCGACTGCCGGGCCGGGGCGCCTGCGTGCACCCCGACCCCCGGTGCCTCGACCTCGCCGAGAAGCGGCGGGCGTTCCCCCGGGCCCTGCGCCTGGACGGGCCGCTCGACCTCACCCCGGTGCGGGAGCACGTCGCAGCACGGATCGCAGGACAGACACCACCAACCGACAGAGCGGAACCTCCTCGATGAGCACTCGATGAGCCAGTCCCCATGAGCACGCCCATGCAGTAACCACCAGGCGCGGGAACGACCCGGGCCGTACGAAGGAGTCCAGTGCCCGGAAAAGCCCGTGTCCACGAGCTCGCCAAGGAGCTCGGGATGGACAGCAAGAGCGTCCTGACCTGGTTGAAGGAGAACGGCGAGTTCGTCAAGTCCGCCTCCTCGACCGTGGAGGCCCCCGTCGCGCGCAAGCTGCGCGAGGCCTTCCCCGCCGCCCCGTCGGCCCCCGCCCCCGCGGCGCCCGCCGCGAAGAAGGCGGCTCCCGCCGCGGCCGCCCCCGCGGCCGCGTCCCCGGCTCCGGCTGCTGCAGCGCCCGCTGAGGCCCCTGCCGCCCCGTCCGGTCCGCGCCCCGGTGCGCCGGTGCCCGGTCCGGCCCGCCCGGCCGCGCCGGTCGCTCCCGCCGCTGAGGCTGCTCCGGCCGCCCCCGCGGCCCCGCGCCCGGCCGCTCCCGGCCCGCGGCCCGGCAACAACCCGTTCAGCTCGCCGAGCGACACCCCGGCCGTGGCCATGCCGCCGCGCCCGCCGGCCGCCCGTCCCGGCCCTGCCCCGTCGCCCGGCCTGCCGCCGCGCCCGGGTGCGCCGACCCCCGGCTCGATGCCGCGCCCCGGTGGCGCGACCCCCGGCATGCCGCCCCGCCCGGCCGCGCCGCGCCCGGCTGCGGCCGGCCCGCGTCCCGGTCCCGGCATGTTCCCGCCCCGTCCGGCCGGTCCCGGCGCCGGTGGCCCGCGCCCCGGCCCCGGCATGTTCCCGCCCCGCGCCCCCGGCGCCCGTCCGGGCATGCCCGGTGCGCGTCCCGCCGGCGGCCCCGGTGGCCCCGGTGGTCGTCCCGGTGGTGGAGCTCCCGGTGGCGGTGGCGGCGGCTTCGCCGGCCGTCCCGGTGGCTTCGGCGGTCGTCCCGGCGGCCCGCGCGGCGGCGCCGGTCGTGGTGGCCCCGTCGCGGGCGCCTTCGGCCGCGGTCCCGGTGGTCGTCCGACCCGCGGGCGCAAGAGCAAGAAGCAGCGGCGTCAGGAGTTCGACAACCTGGCCGCGCCGACGATGGGCGGTGGCATCGCCCGCGGCAACGGCGAGAAGGTCCGCCTGACCCGTGGCGCATCGCTCGCCGACTTCGCCGACAAGATCAACGCCAACCCCGGCTCGCTCGTGCAGGTGGCCTTCACCGAGCTCGGCGAGATGGTCACGGCCACCCAGTCCTGCACCGACGAGACGCTGATGCTGCTCGCCGTCCACCTGGGCTACGACGTCACGATCGTCAGCCCCGAGGAGGAGGACGCCGAGCTGCTCGACCGCTTCGACCTCACCTTCGGCGGCGACTACGACGAGGAGGCCGACCTGGTCTCCCGCCCGCCGGTCGTGACGATCATGGGTCACGTCGACCACGGCAAGACCCTGCTGCTCGACGCGATCCGCAAGACCGACGTCGTCAAGGGCGAGGCCGGTGGCATCACCCAGCACATCGGCGCCTACCAGGTGCACCACCCCGTCGAGGGCGGCGTGCGCGAGCTGACCTTCATCGACACCCCGGGCCACGAGGCGTTCACCGCCATGCGCGCCCGCGGTGCCAAGGTCACCGACATCGCCGTGCTCGTCGTGGCGGCCGACGACGGCGTCAAGCCGCAGACCATCGAGGCGCTCAACCACGCCCAGGCGGCCGACGTCCCGATCGTCGTCGCGGTGAACAAGATCGACAAGGAGGGCGCCGACCCGGCCAAGGTCCGCGGTCAGCTCACCGAGTACGGCCTGGTGGCCGAGGAGTACGGCGGCACGACGATGTTCGTCGACGTGTCGGCGAAGGCGGGCATGGGGCTCGAGGAGCTCCTCGACGCCATCCTGCTGACCACCGACGCCGCCCTCGAGCTGCTCGAGGACGCGTCCATCCCGGCCCAGGGCGTGGCCATCGAGGCCCGCCTCGACAAGGGCCGCGGCTCCGTCGCGACCGTCCTGGTCCAGCGCGGCACCCTGCGCGTCGGCGACTCGATCGTCGCCGGCGACGCCTTCGGCCGCGTCCGCGCCATGCTCAACGAGCGTGGCGAGAACGTGCAGGAGGCCAGCCCCGGTCAGCCCGTGCAGGTGCTCGGCTTCACCAGCGTCCCCGGCGCCGGCGACAACTTCATGGTCGTCGACGAGGACCGCATCGCGCGACAGATCGCCGAGCAGCGGGCCGCCCGCGAGCGCAACGCCATGCTCGCCCAGGTCCGGGGCCGGCCGACGCTGGAGTCGCTGTTCGACCGCCTCAAGGAGGGGGAGAACACCCAGCTCAACCTCATCCTCAAGGGCGACGTCAGCGGTTCCGTCGAGGCCGTCGAGGACGCGCTGCTCAAGATCGAGATCGACCCCGAGGTCTCGCTGCGGATCATCCACCGCGGCGTCGGCGCGATCACCGAGAACGACGTCACGCTGGCCTCGGCCTCCGACGCCGTGATCCTGGGCTTCAACGTCCGGGCCGAGGGCAACGCCCGCGACCTGGCCGACCGCGAGCACGTCGACGTCCGGTACTACTCGGTCATCTACGCCGCGATCGAGGACGTCGAGGCGGCCCTCAAGGGCATGCTCAAGCCGGAGTACGAGGAGGTCTCGCTCGGCACCGCCGAGGTCCGCGAGGTCTTCCGCGTGCCGAAGATCGGCAACATCGCCGGCTCGATCGTGCGCACGGGGCTCATCCGCCGCAACACCAAGGCCCGCCTGCTCCGCGACGGCGTCGTCGTCAAGGACGACCTCACCGTCGAGTCGCTGCGTCGCTTCAAGGACGACGCGACGGAGGTGCGCGAGGGGTACGAGTGCGGTATCGGTCTCGGCAAGTTCAACGACATCAAGAACGGTGACGTCATCGAGACGTGGGAGATGCGCGAGATCCCTCGCGCCTAGTCCGCCTCTGGTCGGTGAGAAGTGCTCGGACCTGCTCGCAGGCTCGCCCTACGGTCCTACGCACTTCTCACCGACCGTCGGCTCCGTACGTCCCCGGCTCTGACCGCTCCGGTGGCGAGCGTTGGGAGGCCAGGGTGTTCACCGGTTCTCTGGCTGTGGACGTGCTGCTCGGGGACGTGCGGTCGTTGAAGGAGAAGCGCTCGGTGGTGCGGCCGATCGTGGCCGAGCTCAAGCGCAAGCACGACGTGAGCGCGGCCGAGGCGGGTCACCTGGACCTGCACCGGCGCGCGCTCATCGGGGTCGCGGTGGTCGCCGCGGACGCTCAGCACGTGCGTGAGGTGCTGGACGCCTGCGAGAGGCTCGTCGCGTCCCGTCCCGAGGTCGAGGTGCTCTCGGTCCACCGGCAGCTGATGAAGGAAGAGGACGACGCATGGTCGACGTAGCCCGCGCGCGCAAGCTCGCGGTCCGGATCCGCGAGGTGGTCTCCATGACGCTGGAGACCCAGGTGAAGGACCCGCGCCTCGGCATGGTCACCATCACCGACGCCAAGCTCACGCCCGACCTGCGCGAGGCGACCCTCTACTACACGGTCTACGGCAGCGACGAGGAGCGGCAGAGCAGCGCCATGGCGCTCGAGTCGGCCAAGGGCGTGCTGCGCAAGACCGTCGGCCAGCAGACCGGGGTGCGCTACACCCCGTCGCTGCAGTTCATCGCCGACGTGGTGCCCGAGACGGCCGGCAAGATCGAGGAGCTGCTCGCGCAGGCCCGCGCCGAGGACGCGCGGGTGCAGTCCATCGCCGAGAGCGCCTCACCCGCCGGCGATGCCGACCCGTACCGCGCGCCGCGCCCCCTCGACGAGGACGACGAGGACGAGGACGGCGGCATCCGGGTCACCGAGGACCTCCCGGCTGACGACCGGGCGTGAGCCCGGACGCGCTGGACCCGGACGCGCTTGCCCCGGACGCGCTTGCCCCGGACGCGCTGGCCTCGGACGCGCTGGACGAGGTCGCGCGCCTGCTCGCGGGGGCCGACGAGGTCGCGCTCGTCTGCCACGTGGCGCCCGACGGCGACGCCCTGGGCTCGATGCTGGGCCTGGGTGCGGCGCTGCGCGGGCTCGGCAAGGACGTCGTCGCCTCCTGGGGCAGCGAGCCGTTCGAGGTGCCGGCGGCGTACGCGTTCCTGCCGGCGCTGGACCTGCTGGTCGACCCGGCGGACTTCCCGGCCGCGCCGCCGCTGCTCGTCACGGTCGACAGCGGCAGCCCGGACCGGCTCGGGTCGCTGGTCGACCGGCTGGCCAGCGCGGCCTGCACGGTCGTCGTCGACCACCACGCCAGCAACACGCTGTACGGGACGGTCAACCTCGTCGACACCACGGCGGCCGCGACCACGGTGCTCATCGAGCAGCTGCTCGAACGGCTCGGCGCGCCGCTGACCCCGGACGTCGCGGTCGCCCTCTACACCGGCCTGGTCACCGACACCGGCTCGTTCAAGTACGCGGCCACGACGCCGGCGGTGCACGAGCTGGCCGCACGGCTGCTGGCCACCGGGATCCGGCACGACCTCATCAGCCGGGCGATCTACGACACCGCGCCGTTCGCCTACCTCGGGCTGCTCGGCGGGGTGGCCGCGCGGGCCGAGCTCGAGCCGGCCGCGGTCGGCGGGCTCGGCCTGGTGTGGAGCACGGTGCCGCTCGAGGCACTGACCGCCGCCGGCCTGGGCCTCGCGGACGTCGAGGGCGTCATCGACGTGGTCCGGACCGCCCGCGAGGCCGAGGTCGCCGTCGTGCTCAAGGCCGACCCGCTGGAGGGCGGCTGGAAGGTGTCGACCCGCAGCAAGGGAGCGGTCGACGTCGGCGAGGTCTGCACCGCCCTCGGCGGCGGCGGGCACCGCTTCGCCGCCGGCTACAGCAGCACGAGGGCGGCCGACGACGTGCTGGCCGAGCTGCGGTCCGCACTGGCGCGCGCCCCGCACCTGCCCGCCTGATGGCCGCACCGGACGGGCTGCTGGTCATCGACAAGCCGGCCGGGTGGACCTCCCACGACGTCGTCGGCCGGGTGCGCCGGCTGGCCCAGACGCGCAAGGTCGGCCACGCCGGCACGCTGGACCCGATGGCCACCGGCGTGCTCGTCCTGGGCATCGGCCGGGCCACCCGGCTGCTGGGCCACCTCGCGCTCACCGACAAGACCTACGACGCGACGATCCGGCTCGGCGCCACGACCGTCACCGACGACGCCGAGGGCGAGGTCGTCGAGGTCCGCGACGCGAGCGGCGTGGACGACACGGCCCTGGTCGCGGCGATGGCCGCGCTGACGGGCGACCTGCAGCAGGTGCCGTCATCGGTCTCCGCGGTGAAGGTCGACGGGGTGCGCTCCTACGCCCGGGTCCGCGCCGGCGAGTCGGTCGAGCTCACGGCGCGGGCGGTGACCGTGTCGCGCTTCGCGCTGCTCGAGCGGCGCGGCGACGACCTCGACGTCGCGGTCGAGTGCACCTCGGGCACCTACGTCCGGGCGCTCGCCCGTGACCTGGGTGCGGCCCTGGGCGTCGGCGGCCACCTCACCGCGCTGCGGCGGACCCGCGTCGGCGCCTTCGACCTCGACGTCGCCCGCACCCTCGAGCAGGCCGCGGTCGACGCCGAGGCCGGTGCGCTCGGCGTCGTCCCGCTCGACGCGGCGGTCGCGGCCGCGTTCCCGCGCCGCGACCTGACCGAGGACGAGGCGGTGGCCCTGTCGTACGGCAAGCGCCTGGAGCCGTCGGGCACGCCCGCGACGCTGGGCGCCTTCGCACCGGGAGGGCGGTGCATCGCGCTGCTGGAGGACCGCGACGGGGCCGCGCGGCCCACGGTCGTCTTCGCGCCGGCCGGTTCCTAGCTCCTCAGGCGCAGGGCGAGCAGGCGGCGCACGGCGACGACCGCGGCGGCGGCGCCGATCTGCAGCCAGCCGGGATCGCCGGCGAGGCGGAGGAGCCCGGCGGCGGTGAGGAACTCCAGCAGCACCCGCAGGGCGAGCCGTCCGTCGCGGGTCCCCGCCAGCACGGACCCGGCGGCCGCGAGCCCGAGGCCCGTGACGAGCAGGGCGGCGGCCGCCAGCAGGCCGGTCACGCCTGCGTCGGCTCCTCGACCTCAGCCCGTTCGGCGGCGATCTCCTTGCCGAGGAAGTAGTTGAGCGCGGTCCGGATCGTGGCGATGGCCGCGAGCTTCCCGATCTCCTCGAAGGTCGGGGCGATCGCGGTGCTCAGCACGTCGCTGGCCAGCTGGAACTCCAGCCCCAGGACCAGGTAGCGGCCGAAGGCCAGGCGCAACCGGGTGAACTGCCGCTCGTCACCCGGTCGCACCACCGCGAGCACGAAGCGGACGAAGGCGATCGCGGCGCCGACGAAGATGATGAGCGCCCCGGCCGCCTCGACGAGGCGGACGAGCAGGTCGACCCACTCGCGGAGCAGCTCCTCCTCGAGCAGGTCCGTCGGGACGTCGAGGGCGCGCTGCATGCGGGACCGCCTTCCCGGTGCGGCTCCGGCCACGCGTGGCAGGCTGGGGCGCGTGCAGCGCTGGCGGGGAGTCGAGAGCGCGCCGTCCGGCTGGGGGCGGTGCGTCGTGACGATCGGCGTGTTCGACGGCGTGCACCGCGGCCACCAGCTGATCATCGGTTCGGCTGTCGACAGGGCGCGCGCGCTGGGGCTGCCGAGCGTGGTGCTCACGTTCGACCCGCACCCCAGCGAGGTGGTCCGCCCGGGGACGCACCCGCCGATGCTCACCGGCCAGCACGTCAAGGCCGAGATCCTCGAGGGGCTCGGGGTCGACGTGATGTGCGTGCTGCCGTTCACGCTGGAGTTCAGCCGGCTCGACCCGGACGCGTTCGTCCACTCGGTGCTGGTCGAGCGGCTGCACGCGCGCGCCGTCGTCGTCGGCGAGAACTTCCGCTACGGCCAGAAGGCTGCTGGCGACGTCGCCTCGCTCGCCGCTGCGGGCAAGCGCTTCGGCTTCTCCGTCGAGGGGGTCCCGCTGCAGGGGACCGAGGAGACGACCTGGTCCTCGACGTACGTCCGCTCCTGCGTCGACGCCGGTGACGTCGAGGGCGCCGCCGCGGCCCTGGGCCGGGACCACCGGATCGACGGCGTCGTCGTCCGCGGCGACCAGCGCGGGCGCGACCTGGGCTACCCGACCGCCAACCTCGAGCCGCTGCCGTGGAGCGCCGTCCCGGCGGACGGCGTCTACGCCGGGCGGCTGCTGCGCAGCGGCGGGCGGTCGCTCCCGGCGGCGATCAGCATCGGCACCAACCCCACGTTCGCCGGGCGCGAGCGGCGGGTCGAGGCGTACGTCATCGACGCCGAGCCCGGGCTCGACCTCTACGGCGAGCACGTCGGGCTCACCTTCGCCGCCCGGCTGCGCGAGACGCTGCGCTTCGACGGGGTCGACCCGCTGGTGGCGCAGATGGAGCGCGACGTCGCCCGGGCCCGCGAGCTGCTGGCTGCTCACCCGTCCGGGTGACCGCTCGACCCGCCGTCCGGCCGACACCGGACAGGACAGGGGAGGAGCCCGCATGCGCAAGATCCTGGTCGTCGACGACGACCCCGCCGTCCGCTCTCTGGTCCGCGACGTGCTCGAGCTCGAGGGGTACGAGGTCGACGTCGCCGACGACGGCTTCAGCGCGCTGCGCCGGCTCGCGTCCGGGCGCCCGGACGCGGTCGTCCTCGACGTGATGATGCCGGGCCTGGACGGGCACGGCGTCCTGTCCCGCATCCGCAGCTCCGACGGCGGCAGCGACCTGCCGGTCATCATGCTGACCGCGGCCGCCGACGACGCGCACGCCTGGCAGGCGTGGAGCGGCGGCGTGGACTACTTCCTCGCCAAGCCGTTCGACCCCTCCGAGCTGCTGCGCTACCTGGACTACCTGTTCGACGGCGCCGCCCGCCCCGTCGCCGGCTGACCGCGAGAGACGCGCCCCCGCGGGCGCCCGTCGTGCCCACCTCGATGATCGTCAGAAAGATCCGTCTCCTCAGCAGGGTGCGACCGCGCTGACGGCACGGATGCTTCTGTGGATCACGCACTGGCGGGTCACCAGGCGGGGTGCGGCCCGCAGACCTGCCGGACCACGAGGGCGTGGGGGTCGAACGGTCGTACGAGCAGGTCCGGCGGCTCCGGCTGGCCCGCGCGCCGGCGCGCGACGACTGCTGCGGCGAGCACGTCGGCGTACGAGGTGCCCAGCTGCCGCGCGCGGCGCGGCGTCACGTGCAGCAGCTGCAGGCCGTGCGCGCCGAAGCGGTCGTGCCGCGCGAGCGTCGCGTCGAAGCGGTCGTCGTCGGCGTGGAACCGCCTGCTGTCGACCTCCCAGCCCAGGCCCAGGCCGAGGAACCAGCCGTCCGGCTGCCCGAGCACGATCCCGCCGAGCAGCAGCGTCGGGTTGAGCAGCAGCGGCGGGAGTCGCCGGTCGTCGCGAGCGACGTCGGCCACCTCGGCCTCCGGCGCGGACCAGGCACCGGCTTCCCAGTCGCGCAGCGCCCTGCGGCACAGGGCGGTGCCGTTGCGCGGCCCGGCCTCGAGCTCGGCGCGCAGCCGGTCGAGCCCGCACCACCGCCGGCACAGCGACGCCAGGACGAGAGCGCGTACGTCCTGCAGGCGGGGGAGGCGCCGCGCAGCATCGACGACGGCGCGGTGGGGGTCGGCCACCCGCACCCCGCTCGCCTGCGTCCAGAACAGAGGCGGGCGGATCGTCGGGTGCACGCGGACGTACCCGGTGCTCACGCGCCGCCGTCCGGCCGGCACCAGCACGTCGACCGTCCCGTCGTCGGGAGCGTCGACCAGCCCCAGGAGCCGGCAGGCGACCAGCCCGGTCACCACCAGGTCGTCCCCGGCGTGCACCCGCGCTGCGGCGATCAGCTGGCCGTCGTCGGGCACGGCGGTGAGCAGCACCGTGGAGGGCGCGAGCCGCACCGCCGCACCCGCCCGGACGGCCCGGTCGAGGAGCCCCGGGTTCAGCCCGGCATCCTTCACCGCCCGGCGGGTGAGCAGTGCGTCGTCGGCGAGCTGCAGGGCGGCGGGCAGGTGCTGCTTCGGCATGCTGCGCATGCCAGCCGAGCGCGTCCGGCGCCACCAGCCCATCACCCCGGTCTGTGGACGGGCCCGGACAGGGCAGCAGCAGCCCGTACGCCGCCCGTGACCGGTGATCCACAGAAGCATCCGTGCCGTCAGGAGCCAGCGCAGGCCGTGAGGAGCTGGATCCTTCTGTCGATCACCGCTCGGGGGCGGGGCGAGCCTGGCTGCACGCGGAGACGACCTGCCCCCGGGCGCGCCGCTGCTAGGCTCGTCGGTGCGCCAGCTCAGGCTGGCGGTGTGTCTGACTGCCCGGGTGCCGAAGACCCTGGGCGCACACCGATGAACCGGAGGATCCATGGCTCTGACCACGGACCAGAAGAAGACCATCATGGCCGAGTACGCGACGGTCGACGGTGACACCGGTTCGCCGGAGGTCCAGGTCGCGATGCTGAGCAAGCGCATCGCCGACCTCACCGAGCACCTCAAGCAGCACAAGCACGACCACCACACCCGTCGCGGCCTGCTCGCGCTCGTGGGCCGTCGTCGCCGGCTGCTGAAGTACCTCGAGAAGACCGACATCCAGCGCTACCGCACGCTCATCGAGCGCCTGGGCCTGCGCCGCTAGACGTTCCACAGGGGAGTGCCTCTACGAGGCGCTCCCCTTCGTCGTAGGGCAACCGTCCTGCGACGCCACGAGCCGACCGTCCTCCACCCGGGGGACACGGTCCTCGGGAGTGGCCGTCGGAGCGTCGTGCACACGACAGAGCAGCCGACCGCCTCCACTGAGCACCGCGTCCCCACGAGGGCGCCGGCGCGCAGTGAAGAGGAGAGCCCCACGATGAGTGAGGGACAGCAGGTCGAGAGCAACATCTACGGCAGCGAGTTCGTCGACGCCGTCATCCACAACCCCGGCGGTGCCACCCGCACCGTCCGCTTCGAGACCGGCCGCCTCGCGCAGCAGGCCGCCGGCGCCGTCGTCACCTACCTCGGCGACACCATGCTGCTGTCGGCGACGACCGCCAGCAAGCGGCCGAAGGAGCACCTGGACTTCTTCCCGCTGACGGTGGACGTCGAGGAGCGCATGTACGCCGCGGGCAAGATCCCCGGCTCGTTCTTCCGCCGCGAGGGCCGGCCGTCCGAGGACGCGATCCTCACCTGCCGCCTGACCGACCGGCCGCTGCGCCCGTCGTTCAAGAAGGGCCTGCGCAACGAGGTCCAGATCGTCTCGACGGTCATGGCCCTGGACCCCGACCACCTGTACGACGTGCTCGCCATCAACGGCGCGGCCGCGTCGGTGCTGCTGTCCGGCCTGCCGTTCAGCGGCCCGGTCGGCGCCACCCGCGTCGCCTGCGTGCAAGGGAAGTGGATCGCCTTCCCGAGCCACTCCGAGCTGGCCGAGGCGACCTTCGACATGGTCGTCGCCGGCAGCCTGCTGCCCGACGGCGACGTCGCGATCATGATGGTCGAGGCCGAGGCCACCCGCGAGGTCTTCGAGCTCATCGAGGGCGGCGGCACCGCGCCGACCGAGGAGGTCGTCGCGCAGGGCCTCGAGGCCGCCAAGCCGGCGATCAAGTCCATCTGCGAGGCGCAGAAGGAGCTCGCCGCCAAGGCCCCCAAGCAGCCGCTCGAGTTCCCCGTCTTCCTCGACTACGACGACGACGTGCTCGCCGCCGTGACCAAGGCCGGCGAGGCCGACCTCGCCAAGGCGATGCAGATCGCCGGCAAGCAGGAGCGAGACGAGGCCACCGACGCCGTCAAGGAGTCGGTCAAGGCCGCCCTCGCCGGTTCGTTCGAGGGCCGCGAGGGCGAGGTCAGCGCGGCGTTCCGCTCGCTCACCAAGACCGTCGTCCGCCGCCGCATCGTCCAGGACAAGGCCCGCATCGACGGCCGCGGCCTGGAGGACATCCGCCAGCTGGCGGCCGAGGTCGAGGTCCTGCCGCGCGTCCACGGCTCGGCGCTGTTCGAGCGCGGGGAGACCCAGATCCTGGGCGTCACCACGCTGAACATGCTGCGCATGGAGCAGATGGTCGACACGCTCAACCCCGAGAACCGCAAGCGCTACATGCACCACTACAACTTCCCGCCGTACTCCACCGGCGAGACCGGCCGCGTCGGCTCCCCGAAGCGCCGCGAGATCGGCCACGGCGCGCTCGCCGAGCGCGCGCTCGTGCCGGTGCTGCCGAGCAAGGAGGCGTTCCCGTACGCCATCCGGCAGGTCAGCGAGGCGCTGGGCTCCAACGGCTCGACGTCGATGGGCTCGGTCTGCGCCAGCACGATGTCGCTGCTCAACGCCGGCGTGCCGCTCAAGGCGCCGGTCGCGGGCATCGCGATGGGGCTGGTCTTCGAGGGCGGCGAGTACGCCACGCTGACCGACATCCTCGGCGCCGAGGACGCGTTCGGCGACATGGACTTCAAGGTCGCCGGCACCCCGCAGTTCGTCACCGCGCTGCAGCTCGACACCAAGCTCGACGGCATCCCGAGCAACGTGCTGGCCGCTGCGCTGCAGCAGGCCCGCACGGCCCGCCTCGCGATCCTCGAGGTGATGAACGAGGCGATCGACGAGCCGGACGAGATGGCGCCGACCGCGCCGCGCGTCCTCACCGTCAAGATCCCGGTGGACAAGATCGGCGAGGTCATCGGCCCGAAGGGCAAGATGATCAACCAGATCCAGGCCGACACGGGCGCCGACATCACCGTCGAGGACGACGGCACCATCTACATCGGTGCCACCGACGGCCCGTCCGCCGAGGCCGCTCTGGCGACCATCAACATGATCGCCAACCCGACGATGCCGAAGGTCGGGGAGCGCTTCCTCGGCACCGTCGTGAAGACCGCCGCGTTCGGCGCCTTCGTCAGCCTGATGCCCGGCAAGGACGGCCTGGTCCACATCAGCAAGCTCGGTGGCGGCAAGCGCATCGGCAAGGTCGAGGACGTCGTCAACGTCGGCGACAAGCTGCAGGTCGAGATCCAGGAGATCGACCAGCGCGGCAAGATCAGCCTCGTGCCCGTCTCCAACGACGCGCCCGAGCCGGCTGCGGCCGAGTAGCAGTTGCCCCAGCGCGCACGAGCCCTCCCGGCGAGCGGAGCGGGCGGAGCACCGGAGACGGTGCGCCGCTCGGTCCTGCCGGGAGGGCTCCGCGTCGTCTCGGAGCAGGTGCCGGGCGCCCGCTCGGTCGCGCTCGGCATCTGGGTCGGCGTCGGCAGCCGGGACGAGCGGCCGTCGATCCACGGCGCGTCGCACTTCCTCGAGCACCTGCTGTTCAAGGGCACCGAGCGGCGCTCCGCCTTCGAGATCACCGAGGGGATGGACGCCGTCGGCGGCGAGATGAACGCCTTCACCGACAAGGAGTTCACCTGCTACTACGCCCGGGTCCTCGACGAGGACCTGCCGCTCGCCGTCGACGTCGTGAGCGACATGGTGCTGTCCTCGGTGCTCACGCCCGAGGACGTCGAGCTCGAGCGGGGCGTGATCCTCGAGGAGATCGCCATGCACGACGACGACCCGAGCGACGCCGTGCACGACCAGTTCGCCTCGGCGCTGTTCGGCGACTCGCCGCTCGGCCGGCCGGTCATCGGCACGGTCGAGAGCATCGAGGGGCTGTCCCGCCGCTCCATCGCGGGCTTCTACGAGCGGCGCTACGCGCTGCCGCAGATGGTCGTGTCGGCGGCCGGCGGGGTCGAGCACGGACGGCTGCTCCGCCTGGTGCGCAAGGCCTTCGGCGACCGGCTCACCGGCGACGCGGTGCCTGCCGGGCTGCGTCCGGCTGACCGCACCGTCCCGTCGTACGCCGGGGTGTCGCACGTCGAGCGCGCCACCGAGCAGACCAACCTCGTGCTCGGCACCACCGGGCTCAGCCGCGAGGACCCGCGCCGCTTCGCGCTGTCCGTGCTGTCCGGCGCGCTCGGGGGCGGCATGTCCAGCCGCCTGTTCCAGAGCGTGCGCGAGGACCGCGGCCTGGCGTACTCCGTCTACTCCTACTCCTCCGGGCACGCCGACACCGGGCAGTTCGCCGTCTACGTCGGCTGCGCCGCGAGCAAGGTCGGCGAGGTGCTGTCGCTGGTGCGGGCCGAGCTCGACGACGTCGTCGCGCGCGGGCTGCGCGACGACGAGGTGCGCCGCGCGAAGGGCAACCTGCGCGGCCAGCTGGTGCTCGGGCTCGAGGACACCGGCTCGCGGATGACGCGGCTCGGCAAGGCCGAGCTGGTGCACGGCGAGGTGCTCACCCCGCAGCAGGTGCTCGACGCGATCGACGCCGTCACCCCCGACGACGTCCGCGCCGTGGCGCAGGACGTGCTCGTACGACCGCTGTCGCTGGCCGTCATCGGTCCGGTCGACGGCGCCGACCTCGAAGGAGCGATCCGGTGATCCAGGTAGCGGTGCTGGGAGCGAAGGGCCGGATGGGCTCGGAGGTGGTGCGCGCGGTCGAGGCGGCCGACGACCTCGAGCTGGCCGCGGGCTTCGACGTCGGTGACGAGCTCGACCTCGACGGGGTCGACGTCGCGGTGGACTTCACCCACCCCGACGCCGTCATGGGCAACCTGCGGGCCTGCGCCGCCGCGGGCGTGCACGCCGTGGTCGGCACCACCGGCTTCGACGAGCCGCGGCTGGCCGAGCTGCGAGACCTCCTGCAGGGCACGGACACCGGCATCCTCGTCGCGCCGAACTTCGGCATCGCCGCCGTGCTCATGATGCAGTTCGCCGCGCAGGCCGCGCGCTTCTTCGACTCCGTCGAGGTCGTCGAGCTGCACCACCCGGGCAAGGCGGACGCGCCCTCGGGGACGGCCCGTCGCACCGCAGAGCTCATCGCCGCGGCCCGCGACGGGATGCCCGCGATGCCGGACGCCACCTCGCAGGCGCTGGAGGGTGCGCG
Organism: uncultured Actinomycetota bacterium; assembly: GCA_963844295.1. Lineage (GTDB taxonomy): Bacteria > Actinomycetota > Actinomycetes > Mycobacteriales > SCTD01 > SCTD01. The sequence goes on from CAWJNR010000002.1 coordinate 1,589,233, forward strand.
CGGCGCCGACGTCGCCGGGGTGCGGGTGCACGCCGTGCGGCTCGCCGGGCTCGTCGCCCACCAGGAGGTGCTGCTCGGCGGGTCCGGGGAGAGCCTGACGATCCGCCACGACAGCTACGACCGCGCCTCGTTCATGCCGGGCGTGCTGCTCGGCGTGCGCGAGGTCGGCTCTCGGCCGGGCCTGACGGTCGGGCTCGAGCACCTGCTCGACCTCTAGTGGCCGGCAAGCTCGGCGCCGCCCTCACCCTGGCGGTGATGGTCATGGTCAGCAGCGCCATGGTCGTCACCGGGATCTCGCTGCTGGCCACCGGCGACCTCGTGCAGGTCGGCGTCGGCGTCGGCGTGCTGCTGCTCGTCGTCGTGGGCGCGGTGCTCGTGCTGGGCGAGGTGCGGCTCGGCGCCGCGAGCGCCCGGCTCGCCCGGCGGCTCGAGGCCGAGGGCGGCCTGCCGTACGACCCGCCGGGCGTGGTCAGGCTGGCCAGCGGACGCCTGGAGAAGGACGATGCTGACGTGATCTTCGAGGAGCGGCGGCGCGAGGTCGAGGCGGCGCCCGAGGACTGGCGGGCGTGGTGGCGGCTGGCGGCTGCCTACGGCGAGGCGCGCGACCCGCGCCGCGGCCGGCGGGCCATGCGCCACGCCGTCTCGCTGGAGCGGTCCTCGCGTGACTGACCCGGCGTACGGCACCTCCAGCCTGGCCGACCTGCTGCCGTCGGTGCTGACGTCGCTGGGCGTGGCGGGGGAGGCGTCGCCGCTGGCGCTGGAGCCGACCCGCCGGGCCGTCGTGCTGCTCGTGGACGGCCTCGGTCTGGAGCTGCTCGCGCGGCACGCCGACGCGGCGCCGTTCCTGTCCTCGCTCGGCTCGCGCCCGCTCACGACCGGCTTCCCGTCCACCACGGTGACCAGCCTCAGCTCGTTCGGGACGGGCCTGCCGCCGGGGGAGCACGGGCTGACCGGCTACACCTCCTGGGCCGAGGAGGTCGACGACGTCGTGGGCTGGCTGGCCTGGCGCCCGGCCGGGGGTGGCGGCGACCTGCGTGACGCGCTCGTCCCCGAGGACGTGCAGCCGCTCGAGACCGCCTTCGAGCGGGCCGTGCGCGACGGCGTCGAGGTGACGATCGCCGCGCCGGCGCACTTCGAGGGCAGCGGCCTGACGCGGGCGGTGCTGCGCGGCGGCACCTACCGCGGCGCCGTGACCGCGGCGGACGGCATCGCCCACGCCGTGGCCGGCAGCCGGCTCGGCGACCGGTCGCTCGTCTACTGCTACACCCCCGACCTCGACATGACCGGCCACGTGCGCGGTGTCGACAGCGAGGCCTGGCGGATCGCGCTCACCCTCGTCGACCGCTACGCCGAGGAGCTCGCCGCACGGCTCCCGGCCGGGACCGTCCTGCACGTCACCGCCGACCACGGCATGGTCGACGTCGGCGACCAGGACAAGCTCGACCTCGACGCCCGGCCGGACCTGATGGCCGGGGTGCGGGCTGTCGCGGGGGAGCCGCGGGCGCGGCACGTGCACGCCGTGCCGGGCGCCGAGGCCGACGTCCTGGCCACCTGGCAGGAGTCGCTCGGGGACGTCGTTCAGGTCCTCAGCCGGGCGCAGGCCGTGGAGTCCGGCCTGCTCGGGCCGGTGGTCAGCCCGCAGGCGCTGCGCCGCACCGGCGACGTCGTCGCCGTGTCGACCGGCGCGCTGTCGCTCGTGCAGCGCGAGCGCGACCCCCTCTTCTCCGCCCTGATCGGCCAGCACGGCGCGATGACTGCCGACGAGGTGCTCGTCCCGCTGCTCACCACCTCGTGAGCCCCGGCCCCCTCCAGCGTCCGGCCCCCTAGAGTCCGGCGCGTGCCAGGGGAGCGGGTGACGCGGCGCCGTGCGCTCGGCGTGCTCGCCGCGGTCGGCGCCGGCGTCGCCGGGCTGGTCACCGCCGCCCGCAGCCTCGGCAGCCCCGCCCCCCGCGCGCAGGTGACGGCCGGCACCGTGCGCGAGGTCGAGCAGTACGGCGACCTGCGTCGCCAGCGGGGCGAGTGGTGGCTGCCGCCCGGCGCGCCCGAGGGCCCGCTGCCGACCGTGGTGCTGGTGCACGGCGGCTACTGGCGCAGCAGCTACGACCTGTCGCTGCAGGACGCGGTCGCCGCCGACCTGGCCGCCCGCGGGTCGCTGGTGTGGAACGTCGACTACCGGCCGTCCGACCAGCCGTGGCCGGCCACGCTCACCGACGTCGCGGCGGCGTACGACCACCTGTCCACCGGCCGGTTCGCCGACCGGGTGGACCCCGCGCGGGTGTCGGTCGTCGGGCACTCGGCCGGGGGCCACCTCGCGCTGTGGCTCGCCTCCCGCGACCGGCTCCCCGCCGGCGCGCCCGGCGGCCCGCGCACCGGGCCCGCGGTCGCGGCGGTGGTGGCCCAGGCACCGGTCGCCGCGCTGGCCGACGGCGCGCCGGCTCGGCCTCGGCAGCGGAGCGGTGCAGGCCCTGCTGGGCGGCGGGCCCGACGAGCTGCCCGAGCGCTACGCCGTCGCGGACCCGGTCGCGCTGCTGCCGACGGGAGTGCCGACGACCTGCGTGCACGCCGCCGGGGACGACCTCGTGCCGATCAGCCAGAGCGAGACCTACGTCGCCGCAGCCGGTCCTGACGCTCGGCTGGTCCGGGTGCCGGGCGCGCACTTCGAGCACCTGGACCCCGCGTCGGAGGCCTGCGCGGCGATGAGGGAGGCACTGGCATGACGGCGTACGACGTCATCGTCGTGGGGCTCGGCGGCATGGGCAGCGCGACGGCCGCGGCACTGGCCCGGCGGGGGCAGCGCGTGCTCGGGCTGGACCGGCACCCGGCCGTGCACGACCAGGGCGCCAGCCACGGAGAGACGCGGATCGTGCGCAAGGCCTACTTCGAGGGCGCGGCGTACGTGCCGCTGCTGCACCGGGCGTACGAGCTGTGGGACGAGCTCGGGCTGCTCACCCGCACCGGGGGGCTGTTCCTCGGCGAGGAGGGCAGCCGGGTGCTCAGCGGGAGCCTGGCCACCGCACGGGAGTGGGACCTGCCGCACGAGCTGCTCGAGCCGGCCGACGTCACCGCGCGCTTCCCCGACATGACGCCACCGGCCGGCACCGCCGCCCTGTACGAGGCCGACGCCGGCTTCGTGTCCCCGGAGGCGGCCGTGCGCGAGCAGCTCGAGCGCGCGGGGGCCGCCGGCGCGGACCTGCGGCACGAGGAGCCGGTCACCGACTGGTCTGCCGACGACGACGGCGTCACGGTCACGACCGCGCTCGGGCGGTACTCCGCGGGAGCGCTCGTCGTGGCGCCGGGCCGCTGGGCGGTCGACCTGCTGCCCGGTCTGCCCGTCCCGCTGCGCGTCGAGTCGCGCACGATGCACTGGTTCGACGTGCCCGCAGGCACCTTCACGCCCGGGCGCTTCCCGGTCTGGATCTGGGAGCGGTCCGACGGCACGGCGCCGTACGGCGTCCCGTCCGTCGGTCCCGGGGTCAAGGCGGCGGTGCACCACAGCACGGTGCAGTCGGCCGAGGACTGGACCGCCGAGCAGGTCGGCGAGCTGCTGCGCCCCCTGCTGCCCGGGCTCGGCGCCCCGCTGCGGGCCGCCCCGTGCACGTACACGATGACGCCGGACGAGCACCCGGTGATCGGGCGCCACCCGGCCTCCGACCGGGTGCTGGTGGCCTGCGGCTTCTCCGGCCACGGCTTCAAGCTGACCCCGGTGGTGGGGGAGGCGCTGGCCGGCCTGGCGGTCGACGGCAGCTCGCCGCACGACCTGGCTGGCTTCGACCCGCTGCGCCTGCCGGGCTAGGGGCGGGCTCGCCAGGCGCCCCGACCTGCGCACCACTGGACGCTCCGGGCACTACCGTCGTGCCCGTCGCAACCTTCCCGCGACGTGCGGCGTCTCTCCAGGCGAGACCCCGTCCAGCCTTGAGGAGATCGTCGTGCACCGCCGCCCCCTGACCGCGCTGGTCGGACTGACCGCGCTCGCGCTCGCCGCCACCGGCTGCAGCGCGGGCTCCACGCCGCTGGAGTCCGAGCCGGTCGCCGCGCCCCAGGTCCTCGAGAGCGAGACCCCGGAGACCGTCGCCACGACGACTCCCCCCAGCGAGACGGCCAGCCCCACGGCCCTGCCCACGGCCACCCCGGCGGCGACGACGGCGCCCGCGAAGGCGTCGTACGACGTCGCCGCGGTGCAGACGACCCTCGCCGGCCTCGGCTACTACCTGGGGGCGGCGGACGGCAAGGCCGGTCCGGCGCTGCGCAGCGCGGTCATGGCCTTCCAGAAGGTCAACGGCCTCGGCGCCGACGGTGCGGTCGGTCCGGCCACCCTGAAGGCGCTCGCCGCTCCCAAGGCGCCGGTGCTCAAGGCCTCCAGTCCCGCGAACCGGGTCGAGGTGGACCTCACCAAGCAGGTGCTCTACGTCGTCAAGGGCGGCGCGATCCAGCGGATCCTGCCGGTGAGCTCCGGCAACGGCGCGACGTACGCGCAGAAGAACGGCAGCACCGCGCGGGCGCTGACGCCGACCGGGTGGTACGAGATCGAGCGGCGCATCGTCGGTGAGCGCGTCGCCGACCTCGGCACGCTGTACGACCCGCAGTACTTCTACCGCGGCTGGGCCATCCACGGCTCGAACAGCGTCCCGGCCGGCCCGGCCAGTCACGGCTGCGTGCGCGTGACGCGCGCCGACGCCAAGTGGCTGCTCGGCGCGATCGGCAACGGGATGTCGGTCTACCTGTACGGCGGGAAGCACGTCTTCAGCGCGGGGAGCAGCGCGGCCGGGACGGACACCCCGACCGGCGACGGCGCGGCTCCGGCCCCCGCACCGCCGGCCCCGGCTCCGGCACCGGCCGCTCCGGCACCCGCGCCGCCCGCGCCGGTTCCGCCCGTCCCGGCACCGCCTGCGCCTGCCCCGCCTGCCCCGTCGAGCCAGAAGCCGGCGCCGGCGACGCCGACGACCCCTGTCCCCGCGCCGACGACCGCTGCTCCGGAGCCGAGCGGGACGTCCACAGCAGCGCCCGCTACGTAGCCGATCAAGCCCCGGTGGCGGGTCCTGTCAGCCGCTCCCGTCGGGCGGCGGCGGTGAGGTCGCGTCAGGCGGGCGCGTCACCGTCCGGTGATCTCGGCAGCACGGCTTGGTCGATCACCGCGAGCGGCACCGGTGCGGCACCCTCTTCCGCACGGTGGCCAACGCGCTTCCGCGGAAGCGCCTGAGCCACAGCCGTGCAGGCGGGTCTGTTGCCCGCCGAACCGAGGCGGGGACGCATCGGTGCAGCGGGTGTTGCACCAGAGGTCAAGGATCCGCGGAACGTGCGCCTGTACGCACACCGCTGACCTGGCACGCCCGGTCCGCACAGGACGGCCTCTCGCTGGACGTCCGAGAGCGGCGGCTCCCGCCGAGCGGACTCGGCCTGTCCGCCCTTCGACGCCAAGAGGAGCACCCTGCGCCGCTGGCCAGCCGGTGGTACGAGCGACGCAGCGCCGGCCGGACGTCCGCGAGTGGCGGTTCTGAGTGATCCACAGAGGATCTCGTCCCGTCAGCCGTGCGGGCACCTGCTGTGGAGACGAGACCTCCGGTCGATCACGGCGTACGCAGCCCAGCGGGCGCCCGGCCGGCGGGTTCGGCTCTGCCCGGGTCGCCAAGCCGTGATCGTGGGACGGTCAGGGCGGAGCCGCGCCACCCGGGCCTCAAGTCGCACGATCCCGCAAGAGCCGCGGTCCGTGCTGCTCGCGGGCCGCCACCCGTCACCGTGCCGACGAGCTCACCCTCCGGTGAGGATCGCGTCCATCTGGCCGAGCGCCTGGGTCATGCCCTCGACCATGCCCATCGCGGCGAGCTGCTCCATCTGCTCCAGGCTGGGAAAGCGCGACCGCAGCGTCATGCGCGTACCGCTCGAGATCTCCTCGAGCTCGACGCGGGCGAAGGTGGTCGGCATGTCGTCGTTCGGGACCCCGGACTCGTCCGAGAAGCCGTCCTCGAACTCCAGCGAGCGCGGCTCGTCGAGCGCGAGGAAGGTCCACCAGCCGCGGGCCTTCTCGCCCTCCGGCCCGGTCATGACGTAGCGCGAGCCGCCGCCGACCTCCAGGTCGTGCTGCTCGAAGGTGGCCGGCCAGGTCGGCGGCCCCCACCACCGCTCGAGCTGGCGCGGGTCGGCCCAGAGCTGCCAGACCCGGGCCGGCGGGGCGGCCAGCTCGCACGACGAAGGTGAGGGTGAGGGCCTCGCGGTCCTGCTCGCTGCTGACGATGGTCATCGGAGGTCTCCCGGTCGGTGGGGTGTGTCGGACGTCGTTGCTGGCTCGGACAGGAGGTCCTCGAGGCGGCCGAGCCGGCCGCGCCAGATCTCCTCGTAGTGGTCGAGCAGCCGTGCGGCCGCCCGGATCGTGCTGACGTCACCGGTGACGATGCGCTCCCGGCCGCGGACCTGCTTGTGCACCAGGCCCGCGCGCTCGAGCACCGCCACGTGCTTCTGCACCGCGGCGAAGGACATCGCGTACCTCTCGGCCAGCGCCGACACCGAGGCCTGCTCGTGCATCACGCGGGCCACGATGTCCCGCCGGGTCCGGTCCGCGAGAGCCGCGAACACCCGGTCGACGTCGTCCTGCTGATCTACAACCACAAGGTTGTACGTTGGCACCTGCTGCACCGCCCGTCAACCCCCCAGCCCCCCGTACCGACCGCCCCCACCTCCGACGATCTTCGTCTTGAGGTGCCGCGACACGCAGTGGAGCGCCCCTCAAGACGAAGATCGCCGAGGAGAACGGGCGCGGGGCGGGGCGGAGAACGGGGCGGGCGGGAGGCCGCCCGGCTAGCGGCGGGCGGGCTGCTCGCGGCGGGTGGGGCCGACGTGCTGGCCGAGCCAGGCGTTGAGCGGCTGGAGCTCGCGCCAGGCCGCGGCGACCCGCGCGCCGCACTCCGGCTCGTGCAGCCACTCCGCCGGCTCGAACGACCGGCCGGCCGCGAGCCCCTTGTGGTGCAGCAGGTCGGCGCGCGGGTGGTCCGGCGTCCACGGCTTCGGCAGCCGCTTGAGCCGCTCGCCGAGGACCTCCCACCCGCGCAGCCCGTCGAGCACCGCCTGCAGCTGCCCGCCGGTCAGGTCGTCCGCGACGGCCTCGCGGAGCCGCTGCGCCTGGTCGGTCTGGGTGTGCCAGTAGCCGCCACCGACGTACAGCCCGTCGGCCGACAGCTGGACGTAGAGCGCGCCGCCGCCGTCCTCCTCGGCGACCGCTGCGGCGTGGTCCTTGTACGGCGTCTTGTCCTTGCTGAAGCGCACGTCCCGGTACGGGCGGAAGAGCTTGGCGCGGCCGAACTCCGGCTCCAGGTCGGCGAGCAACGCCTCCATCGGCGCCTTCACCGCGCTGTCGTAGACGGCCTTGTGGTCGGTCCAGTACGCCTTGGTGTTGTCGGCGCGCAGCCCCTCGTAGAAGACCAGCGCCTGCTCGGGGAAGCCGGAGAACGTCACGGCGCCTCCCGCAGGTCGGTGTGGAAGCGCAGCTGCTGCTGCACCCGGGGCCCGGTGTCCAGGCCGCGGACGGCGCCGTCGGGCTCCCAGCCGCTGCCCAGCAGGAAGGACCGCGTCGCGGGGTCGCGCTCCCACGCCCACGCCACCGCCGTCTGGAAGCCGTCTCCCCGCCAGTGCTCGACCGTCGCGGCGACCAGGCGCGAGCCGTGCCCGCGACGGCCCCAGCGCGGCTCGACGAGCAGCGTCATCAGCTCGGCGGTGACGGCGTCGTCGAGCCCGTCGTCGGCGGGGACCGGCCCGCTCGCGGCGAAGCCGACCAGCTCGTCGCGCTCCATCGCCACCAGCAGCCGGTGCCGCGGCGAGGGCGGCGACTCGACCGCGCCGAGCCACAGCGCGGCGGCCTGCACCTCCGGCACGTCGAGCGCCTCGGGCGGCAGCAGGTCGGCGTACGCGGTCCGCCAGGTGCTGAGCTGGACCCTGGCGACCCGTTCGGCGTCCGCGGGTCGGGCAGGGCGCACGCTGACGTCGGCCACCCCGCCAGCCTAGGGTCGGACCGCAGACCCCGACAGGTGGAGGACACGCATGGCGATCGCGACGGTCAACCCGGCAGACGGCACCACCCTCAAGACCTTCGACGCGCTCACCGCGCAGGAGCTGGACGACCGCCTGGCCCGGGCCGCGGCAGCCTTCTCCTCCTACCGCCGGACGTCGTACGACGAGCGGGCGGGCTGGATGCGGGCGGCCGCGGACATCATCGAGCAGGACGCGGACGACCTGGCCCGGCTCATGACGACCGAGATGGGCAAGACCGTCAAGGCGGCGAAGGCCGAGGCGCTCAAGTGCGCCGCCGCCTGCCGGCACTACGCCGAGCACGCCGCCGCGATGCTGGCCGACACCGAGGTCGAGCCGGCCGCGGTCAAGGCGACCCGGGCGTACGTCCGGTGGCAGCCGATGGGCGTCGTGCTGGCGGTCATGCCGTGGAACTTCCCGATGTGGCAGGCGATGCGCTTCGCCGCCCCGGCGCTCATGGCCGGCAACGTCGGGCTGCTCAAGCACGCCAGCAACGTCCCGCAGACCGCCCTCTACATGGAGGAGCTGTTCCGCCGCGCGGGCTTCCCGGCCGACGTCTTCCAGACGCTGCTCATCGGCAGCGGCGACGTCGAGAAGGTCCTGCGCGACGACCGCGTCGCCGCCGCCACCCTGACCGGCAGCGGCCCGGCGGGCCAGTCGGTCGCCGCCATCGCCGGCGACGCGCTGAAGCCGACGGTGCTCGAGCTCGGCGGCAGCGACCCGTTCGTCGTCATGCCGTCGGCGGACCTGGAGAAGGCCGCGCAGGTCGCCGCGACCGCGCGCTGCCAGAACAACGGGCAGAGCTGCATCGCCGCCAAGCGCTTCATCGTCCACGCCGACGTCGCGGAGCGCTTCCAGTCGCTGTTCGCCGACGCGCTCTCGGCGCTGACGGTCGGCGACCCGACCGACGACGCCACCGACGTCGGTCCGCTGGCGACCGAGCAGGGCCGGGTCGACGTCGAGGAGCTCGTCGACGACGCGGTGGCGAAGGGCGCCACGGTCGTCGTCGGCGGCACGCGACCCGACGGACCCGGCTGGTACTACCCGCCGACCCTGCTCACCGGGATCACGCCGGAGATGCGGATGTTCCGCGAGGAGGTCTTCGGACCGGTCGCCCAGCTGCACGTCGTGGACGGCATCGACGCCGCGCTCGCGCTGGCCAACGACAGCGACTTCGGCCTCGGCAGCAACGCGTGGACCAACGACCCCGAGGAGCAGGAGCGCTTCGCCAGCGACCTGGAGGCCGGCATGGTCTTCATCAACGGGATGACCGCGAGCTACCCCGAGCTGCCGTTCGGCGGGATCAAGACCTCCGGCTACGGGCGCGAGCTGTCCGACCTCGGCATGAAGGAGTTCTGCAACGCCAAGACGGTGTGGGTGGGCGAGAGCGCCGCGGGCGACATCAGCGCCTCCGAGTAGCGGGTGGAGCGGCTGTCGCTGCGCACCGCCCGCCGGATCGCCCTGGCAGCGCAGGGCTTCGCGGACCCGCGTCCCGCTGGTGCCGTCGACCGGCGGCACCTCAAGCGGGTCGTGGGCCGCACCGGCCTGCTGCAGGTCGACAGCGTCAACGTCTTCGAGCGGGCGCACCACCTGCCGCTGTTCAGCCGCCTGGGCGCCTACGAGCGGGAGCTCCTGCCGCGGGCGGCGTACGGGCACCGCGACCTGTTCGAGTACTGGGGGCACGAGGCGTCGCTGCTGCCGGTGTCCTCCCACCCGCTGCTGCGCTGGCGGATGGAGCAGGCCGCCGCTCTCGAGCTCGGCTGGGGGAACGTCACCCGGGTCGCCCGTGAGCGACCCGACGTCGTCGCCGCCGTGCTGCAGCGCCTGACCGACGGCGGTCCGGCGACGGCCGGCGAGCTGCACGCCGAGCTCGACGGCGGCGTCCGGCAGGCCGGGCCGTGGTGGGACTGGTCGCTCGCGAAGGCCGCGCTGGAGCACCTGTTCTGGGCCGGTCGGGTCACCACGTCGACGCGCCGCGGCTTCACCCGCGTCTACGACCTGACCGAGCGGGTGCTGCCCGCGGCCGTCCTGGCGCTGCCGACCCCTGCGCCGGTGGACGCCCGGCGCGAGCTGGTCCGGCTGGCCGCGCGGTCGCACGGGATCGCGACCGAGCCGGACCTGCGCGACTACTACCGGCTCGGGCCGGACGACAGCCGGCGGGCCGTCGCAGAGCTCGTCGAGGCCGGTGACCTGGTGCCCGTCGAGGTCCAGGGGTGGCGCGCACCCGCGTACCTGTCTGCCGGTGCCCGCGTCCCGCGCCGCGTGCGGGCGAGCGCGCTGCTGTCGCCGTTCGACCCGCTCGTCTGGTCCCGCGATCGCACCGCACGGCTGTTCGGGTTCGACTACCGCATCGAGATCTACGTCCCGGCGGCCAAGCGCGTGCACGGCTACTACGTGCTGCCCTTCCTGCACGACGAGGCGCTGCGCGCGCGGGTCGACCTCAAGTCCGACCGGAAGGCCGGGGTGCTGCGCGTGCTGGCCGCGTGGCTGGAGCCCGGGAGCGAGGCCGGCGGCACCGCGGAGGCCCTCGCGGCGGAGCTGGCGCGGGCTGCCTCGTGGCAGGGGCTGGACGCCGTGGTGGTCGAGCCCCGCGGCGACCTCGCGCCGGCGCTCGCAGCGGCTGTCGGGTGAGCCCGCGCCCCGGCCCGGACGCGACGCGGGCCGCCCGCAGCAGTGCTGCAGGCGGCCCGGTCGTGCGGGACGAGCTAGTCGTCCCAGGGTCCGAAGTCGTTCACGACCGTCCTCTCGTGCACCGTCGTCACGCGCCGAGCGGCGCGGGGAGTGGTGCGTCCTGTGAAGGGCGCTCCCAGCGGGAGCGTGTGCCCAGTGACCGGGCGTCGTACGCCACGGGCAGCCGCAGAGCGGGCTGCTGGCGGGTACAGCGCTGATCTCCCCCTCGGCATTCCCCACGTGAACCTGGAGCCCTGCGCATGACCGACCCCGCCGATCTCACCCTCGTCGACCTGCTGCCGCGGCTGCGGGACCGGTCGCTGTCGGCCCGCGAGCTGCTCGACGCCTGCCTGGCGCGGGTGGAGCAGCACGAGCCGGCGGTGCAGGCCTTCGTCACGCTGACCCCCGACCTGGCGCGGTCGGCCGCGGTGGCCGCCGACGAGGCGCGGGCCGCCGGACGGCCCGTCGGTGCGCTGGCCGGGGTCCCGGTGGCGCTCAAGGACCTCTACCTCACCCGCGGGGTCCCGACGACCGCCTCCAGCCGCGTCCTCCTGGGGTACGACCCCGGCGTCGACGCCGCCGTCTGGGAGCGGCTGCGGGACGCCGGCGCCGGCCTGCTCGGCAAGACCACGCTGCACGAGTTCGCCTACGGGACAGGCGTCTCACCCGACCCGCAACCCGTGGGACCTCTCGCGCACGCCCGGCGGGTCGTCCGGCGGCTCCGGCGCAGCGCTCGCCGCCCGCATGGTCCCGGTCGCGACCGGCAGCGACACCGGCGGCTCGCTGCGGATCCCGGCGGCGGCCTGCGGGCTGTCCAGCCTGCGCGCCACCGCCGGCCGCGTCTCCGCGTACGGCGCCCTGCCGCTGTCGCACTCGCTGGACGCGACCGGTCCGATGGCCCGGCGGATGCGCGACGTCGAGCGTGCTGCTGCGGCTGCTCGCCGGCCACGACCCGCGCGACCCGCACTCGCTCGACGAGCCGGTGCCCGACTACCCGGACGCGCCGCGCGAGGACCTGCGGGGCGTGCGGATCGGGCTGCCCACCAGCGTCTTCTGGGACGACGTCGACGACCAGATCGCCGCCGGCTGCCGCGCCGGGCTGCAGCGGCTGGTCGACCGCGGCGCCGTGCTGGTCGACGTCGACCCGCCCGCCGGCACCGCCGAGGTGCTCGCCGTGCCCGGCGCGTACGGCCGCACGATGGGACCGGAGGCGCTGGCGCACCACGCCGAGTGGCTGGCCGACCGGGAGGAGCTCTACACCGACGCCGTCCGGCGCCGGTTCGCCGAGGCCCGGCAGACCACCCCCGAGCAGTACGAGCAGGCGCAGCGCGACCGGGTGCGCTGGCGGGCCGACTGGCGCGCGGTCTTCGCGGCGGCAGCGGCTCGACGCGCTCGCGCACCCGACGATCCCGCAGCCGCCCCCGGTGCAGCCGGACGAGGGCCGCGGCGTCGGGCCGACCATCGCGCTGGCCAAGGCCTGGCCGCTGTGCGGCTTCCCGGCGCTGTCGGTGCCGACCGGCCTCGACGACCGCGGGCTGCCGGTCGGGCCTGCAGCTGGCCGGGCTGCCCGAGCAGGAGGCCGCGCTCGTGGGCCTGGGCACCACGCTCGACGAGGACGTCCGGCTCTGGGCGGCCCCCGCGCCGCTGTAGGCAGAGGACCCCGTCGACAGGGCGGGCCGGCGGTGGCACCCTCGCGGCGTGCGCACGCGGTCCCGTGCGCTGGCCGCGGTCCTCGGGCTCGTCCTGGGGGTGGCGGCGCCAGCGCTCGCCCAGGGCTCCGGAGCCCCCTCGCGCCTGTCCGGCTCCGACCGGGTGGACACCGCGGCGCGGGTCGCCGAGGAGACGTTCCCGTCCGGCGCGCCGGCCGCCGTCCTGGTCTCCGCGGACGCCTACGCCGACGCCGTCTCGGGCACCGGGCTGGCCGGCGTCGTCCGGGGCCCCGTCCTGCTCACCTGGCGGGACCGGCTGCCGGACCGCACGCGGCACACGGTGGAGCAGCTGGGCGTGCAGACCGTGCACGTGATCGGCGGCCCGTCCGCCGTCGCGCCCGCTGTGCTCGACGCCCTGCCTGCGGGGGTGGAGGTCGAGCGGATCTCGGCCGACGACCGGTACGGCACCGCGGCGGCGGTGGCCCGCGCGCTGGCCGGCACCGCTCCGGTGGGGGAGCTGGACGGGCGCCCCACCGCCCTGCTCGCCACGGGCGCCGACTTCCCGGACGCGCTCGCCGCCGGGCCGCTGGCCTACCGGATGCACCTGCCGGTGCTGCTCACGCGGCCGGACGCGGTGCCCGCCGCGACCGGGGAGGTCGTGCGCGAGCTCGGGGTGGAGCGCGTCCTGCTGCTGGGCGGCAGCGCCGCCGTGTCGCCCGCTGTCGAGGAGCAGCTGCGCGCCAGCGGCCTGCAGGTGGAGCGCCTCGCCGGGCAGGACCGCGCCCAGACCGCCGCCGCCGTCGCGGACGCGCTGCTGGCGCGCACCGGCCCGCGCGTCGACGGTGCTGCTCGCGCGCGGCGACGCCCACGCCGACAGCCTCGCGGCCGGCCCGCGCGGCGGTGAGCTGGGCGCGCCGGTGCTGCCTGACGGCCCGGCCGGACCGGCTCGGCGCGTCGACCGCCGCCTGGCTGGCGGCGCGCTGCCCGACCGTCACCACCGTGCAGGCGGTCGGCGGCGCGGCCGCGGTGACCGGCGCCGCCCTGCAGGCCGCGCAGGACGCGGCGGAGTCGTGCCTCCCCGGCCAGCGCGTGATCACCTACACGGCCGGCACCCGCGGCGACGTGACGGCCGACCTGTCCGGCTTCCGCGACGTCGTGGCCGACGCGCTCGAGGACGACCGCGGCTGGGACCTGGGCGGGGCGCTGGAGTTCACGGAGGTGGAGGCCGGCGCCCCGCTGCGGATCTGGCTGGCCGACCCGGCGGTCATCGCGGCGGCGTCGCCGGGCTGCAGCGCCACGTACAGCTGCCGCGTCGGACCCGACGTCTACATCAACGAGGTGCGCTGGGAGACGGCCACGGCGACCTGGGCGGGCCGGCCGCTGGACGAGTACCGGCACTACGTCGTCAACCACGAGGTCGGGCACTGGCTCGGCCTCGGGCACACCGGCTGCTCCGGCGGCGGGCAGCCGGCCCCCGTGATGCAGCAGCAGTCGATCCGCCTCGACGGGTGCGCTCCGAACGTCTGGCCGCTGCCGGCCGAGCGGGCAGCCGTGGCAGCGCGCTGGGCGCCCGGGTGAACCGGTAGGCGGTCGACCCGCCCCGTGGCACGCTGCGCGCCGTGGAGGTCCGGGAGGTCGACCCGCGCGACGACGCGGCGGTGGCGGCGTGGTTCGGCGTCATCGACGCCTGGCAACGGGCCAGTCGCCCGGACGAGCCGGGCTGGCTGCTGCAGGAGCAGGCCGCGATCCTGCGCCAGGGCGCCGAGCCGGACGCCCACGACCGGCGCGTCGGGCTGGTGGCCGTGGAGGGCGGCACCGTCGTCGCGGCCGCCCGCCTGGACCTGCCGGTCAGCGACAACACCCACGCCGCCGAGGTCCTGCTCGTCACCCGTCCGGAGCACCGCCGACGGGGGGCCGGCCGGGCCCTGGCGCTCGAGGTCGAGCGGCGGGCTCGCGAGGCCGGTCGCACGACGCTGATCGCGTCCAGCGACGAGGTGCCCGGGGAGGAGGGCCGCTCCGCCAGCCGCGGCTTCGGTCCGGCGATGGGCTACGTGGCCGTCCAGGTGGAGGTGCGGCGCGACATCGCGCTGCCGCTCGACCCGGCCGTGGTGGCCGGCCTCGCGGCGGTGGCTGCCGAGCACGCCGCGGACTACGAGGTGCGCAGCTGGCGCGACGCCGTCCCGGACGACCTGCTCGAGGACCAGGCCCACCTGCACCGCCGGATGTCGACCGACGTGCCGCTCGCCGACCTGGACTGGCGCGAGGAGGAGTGGGACGCCGCGCGGGTGCGCCGCACCGAGCAGCAGGTCCAGGAGATGGGCCGGACCTTCTTCGGCGCGGGCGCGGTGCACCGGCCGACCGGCCGGATGGTCGCCTACACGACGGTCGGCGTCCCGCGGGCCGCTCCCCAGCGGGCCTACCAGTGGGACACGCTCGTCCTCACCGAGCACCGCGGCCACCGGCTGGGCACCCTCGTCAAGCTGGCCTGCCTCCAGCGCCTGTCGCAGGAACTGCCGCAGGCCCGCTCGATCTCGACCTGGAACGCCGCGGAGAACGCGCCGATGATCCGCGTGAACGACGCGCTGGGCGCGCGGGTCGAGGGCCAGCTCGTGAACTGGCAGAAGAGGCTCTAGCCCCCGACGGTCCCCGGGCCTGAGCTCAGACCGGCCCGACGTGCGGGACGCTGCCGATCTCCTCGGCGACGTCCTGCTCGTCGGGGGCGCGCGGCCCGAGCTCGACGAGGTACATCGCCGCCAGCACCAGCCCGCCGCCCAGCACGACCCGCGGCCCGAGCCGCTCGCCGCCGAGCAGCACGGCGAACAGGCCGGCCCAGACCGGCTCCATCGTCATGATGATCGCCGCGCGGGTGGCGGCGAGGTGCGCCTGCGCCCAGGTCTGCACCACCAGCGCGAGGGCCCCGGCCACCAGCGCCATGTAGACCAGCGCGAACCAGTCGCCGCCGGTCTGCGGCAGCACCACGCCCCCGGGCGCCGCGGCCGCACCGCACACCACCGTGATGGTGAGCAGCTGCACGACGGTGAGCCCGATCGCGCTGCGGGCGCTGCTCCACAGGCCGAGTCCCACGATGTGCGCGCCGTACAGCAGGGCGGAGGCCAGCGTCAGTGCCTCGCCGCCGCCGATCGCGAAGCCCTGCAGCGACAGCACCCCGAGGCCGAGGGTCGCCAGCCCCACGGCGATCCAGACGACACGGCCGATCCGGGCGCGCAGCAGCACTGCGCCCAGCAGCGGGGTGAAGACGACGTACATGCCGGTCACGAAGCCCGAGACCGAGGCGGAGGTGTACTGCAGCCCGACGGTCTGCAGCAGCTGGGCCGCGCCGTAGACGACGCCCAGCGCGACCCCGTACCGCCGCTCGGCCGGCGTCAGCGCCGCGACGGCGCGGGGGGCGATCAGCCACACGGCGACGGCGGCCAGCGCGAAGCGGACGGCCAGGAAGTCGCTGACCGGCACCCGCTCGACGACGTCCTTGAGCAGGAAGAAGGTCGAGCCCCAGGCGGCGGTCACGCCGAGCAGGCCGAGGGTCGCCAGGCGCGCGCTGGCGGTGCGGCGCGGGGGAGCGGTCGTCGTCACCGGACCAGTGTCACCGGCAGGTGCGGCAGCATGGCCCGGTGAGCACGACCCCGAGCAGGAACCGCCGTCTGGACGCCGTGGACGAGCGGATCCTCCGCCTGCTCGTGCGGAACGCCCGTGCCAGCTGGCGCGAGCTCGGCGACGCCGTGCGGCTGTCGCCGAACGCCGTCGCCCAGCGTGTGCGGCGGCTGGAGGAGGCTGGGTGGGTCCGCGGCTACACCGCGCTGCTCGACCCGGCGCTGGACGGCGCGGTCGGCAGCGCGCTGGTGCTGCTGCGGGTGGCCACCGACGTCGACGCCGGCGGCATCGAGCAGGCGATGGCCGAGCTGCCGCCCGTGGTGCAGGTGCTGGACCTCAGCGGGCCGTGGGACTACCAGGTGCGGGTCCGCTTCGGCGGCCAGCAGGAGCTCTACGACGTCGTGAACGCGCTGCGCGCCCTGCCCGGCGTGACCGCCATCGAGACGCGGACCGTCCTGCGCGAGGTGCTCGACCGCTGACCCGGCGCGTCCGGCCACCGGCGGCGCCGGCCGTGGCTACCCTGGCGCTGCCGCTCCTTCCCCGGTCCCGCGGCCTCGTCGCCGCGCCGTCCGGAGAAGCCCGTGCCCCAGCTCGCCCCCCTGAAGGTCCAGGTCATCGGCTGGACCCACTTCGAGCCCCCGGCCGACGTGCCGTGGGAGACCGACGTGGACGGCGGCCAGGCGCTGGCGGAGTTCGCCGGGCGGGCCTGCTACCAGTCGTGGAACAAGCCGAACCCGGCCACGGCGACCAACGAGGGCTACCTGCGGCACATCCTCGAGGTCGGCCACCTGTCGGTGCTCGAGCACGGCAGCGTGACCTTCTACCTGACCGGCATCAGCCGCTCGCTCACCCACGAGCTCATCCGGCACCGGCACTTCAGCTACAGCCAGCTGTCCCAGCGGTACGTCCCCGAGCGCGACGCCGCCATGGTGGAGCCGGGCGTCATCGCCGAGGACCCCGAGCTGCACGCGATGTTCCTCGAGGCCGGCGAGCAGGCCCTCGCGTCGTACACGCGGCTGCTCGAGGGGCTGGAGAAGAAGTTCGCCGACGTCGACAACGTCACCAGCCGCCGCAAGCAGGCGCGCCAGGCCGCCCGCGCAGTGCTCCCCAACGCGACCGAGACCCGGATCGTCGTGACCGGCAACTACCGCGCGATGCGGCACTTCGTCGCCATGCGGGCCAGCGAGCACGCCGACGTCGAGATCCGCGAGCTCGCGATCGCCATGCTCCGCGAGCTGCAGCGGGTGGCGCCGAACGCCTTCGCCGACTTCGAGATCAGCACGCTCGGCGACGGCACCGAGGTCGCCTCGAGCCCGCTCGTCGGCGAGGGGTAGGACACACGGATCATCGTGGTGCGGCGGGGTAGATCACCCGTCGTGCCCGACCTCCGCGACCACCCGCCCACCTCCGACGGGGGCCAGCGCTCCCCGGGACTGCTGGCCCTGCTGAAGGCCGCAGGCAACGTGCTGCGCACGATGCCGGGCATGGCGGTGACGACGGGGAAGTACCTGCGCCACCGGCACACCGTCGACCACGAGATCGTCGACCTCGAGGGTCCGGCGCCCGACCCGGACCCGGACCGCGACTTCCCGGGCGACCCCTCGACGGTCCTGCGCCGCAGCGCCGGCCACGGCCCCCTCTACCGCCGCACCTACCGCGTCGAGGTCGAGGACGCCCGGACCGGGCCCGAGGAGCTGATCGGGCGACTGCTCGTCGACCCCAACCGCGCCTCGCCGACCGAGGTGTCGATGTTCGAGGCCGTGCACGGGACCGACCGCGGGCTGGGCGCGGAGTTCCTCGTGCACATGCCCGGCCCCTGGGACGCTCCCGTGCGCGTCGTCGAGCGCACGGCCACGTCCTTCCGCTTCGCCACCCTGCGCGGTCACATGGAGGCCGGCGAGATCGAGTTCCGCGCCGCGTGGGGCGACGGCGGACGACTGGTCTTCGAGATCGAGTCCTGGGCCCGCAGCGGCGACCGGCTGTACGACTGGATCTACGACAAGGTCCCGGTCACCCGGGAGATGCAGCTGCACATGTGGGTGCACGTCCTCGAGCAGGTCGCCGTCATGGCCGGCGGCACGCCGCGCGGGCAGATCTCGGTGACGACCTCCCGCTGGAAGGCAGGCTCCCGTGGTTGACGTCCGCTTCTTCGGCCGCACCGACGTCCAGGCCGAGCTCGACCGGCTGCGCGAGACGCCGGTCAACTACGAGCTCGAGGCCCCGCCGACCGCCAAGGACGGCTGGGACTTCGACGAGTACTGCCTGCGACTGCCGCGCGAGCAGCCCGGCGATCCGGAGCCGGACGGCCCGTTCGAGGTGGCCCGCCGGCTCGTCGCCGACTACGAGTTCGCCGATCCCGCCATCATCAAGGGCGTCTGGCTCCCGGACACCCCGCTCGAGTCCCGGGACATGCTGCTCGAGGGTCGCTTCCTGCTGCTGCGCTTCCTGCTCGGCGTGCGCGTCTCGGCGGTCATCGACGAGGTGGTGCACGAGGACGGGCACGACCTCAAGGTCTGGGGCTGGTGCTACCGCACGCTGTCCGGGCACCTCGAGGCGGGCGAGATGTGCTACCGCGTGGTGAAGGAGCTCGACACCGGCGAGGTGCAGTTCCGCGTCTGCCGCTACGTCCGGTCCGAGCAGATCCGCAACCCCGTGGTCCGGCTCGGCTGGAAGACCTTCGGCCGGCTCATGCAGGTGCTGTTCGTGCGCCGGTCCCTGAAGCGGATGAAGCGGCTCGTCGACGCCGAGCTCCTCGTCGGCCGGCACGCCGCCGGCGTCCCGCTCATGCGGGACCGCGTGACCGTGCACCCGGACGCCGCCCACCCCGACGCCGCTGCCTGACCGCGCGTCCTCGCCCCACCGGCCCGGGCGTCTGGGAGGCTGCGGGCGATGACACCGGGCGCCGCACTCTCCCTCGAGCACCTCCGCCTGGCGCTCGAGGCCCTCGACGACGGCGTCATCGTCCTGTCCGGCGACCTGCAGGTGCTGTTCGTCAACGCGGCCCTGCGCACCTCGCTCGGCCACGAGCCGACCGCCAGCACCGCCGACCTGCTCGAGCGGGCCGGCTACCGGGTCGTGCGCTCCGACGGCACGCCCTGGCCGCTCGAGGACAGGCCGGTGCAGCGGGCCGCGCAGGACGGCCTCACCAGCCGGGGCTTGCTGATGGGGCTTCTCCGGGACGGCGCCACCCGGTGGGTCCGGGTGTCGGCGTGGCCGCTCGCGCCCGGCACGGGACAGGGCGCGGTGGGCACGTACTCCGACGTCACCCAGCGCGAGCGCGACCGTCGGGCGCTGGTGGAGTCCGAGGCGCACTTCCGGCTGCTGGCCGAGAACAGCACCGACGTCATCACGCGGCACGCCGCCGACGGGACCTGCCTCTACGCCTCGCCGGCCCTGCGCGACGTCCTCGGCCGGGCCCCCGAGGAGCTCGAGGGGGAGCTGGCCAGCGACTTCGTGCACCCCGACGACCGCGCCGGCCTGCTCGCCGCCCATGTCGCCCTGCTGCGCTCCGGCGAGGGGTCGACCGTCCGCTACCGGATGGCACACCTCGACGGGCGCTGGGTGTGGGTCGAGACCGTCATGCGGCCGGTCCGCGCTGCCGACGGCCGGGTGCTCGAGCTGCAGTCGTCGACCCGCGACGTCACGGCCCGGGTGCAGTCCGAGCAGCGGCTGGCACGGCTCGCCCTCGGCGACCCGCTGACGGGGCTGGCCAACCGCGCCGCCCTGCTGCAGCACCTCGAGGACCTGCGCGACGCGGGCGCACCGCTGGCGCTGCTGTTCCTCGACCTCGACCGCTTCAAGGTCGTCAACGACTCGCTCGGCCACAGCGCGGGTGACGAGCTGCTGCGCACCGTCGCGGGCCGGCTGGCCGGCGCCTGCCGCGACGGCGACCTGGTGGCCCGGCTCGGGGGCGACGAGTTCGTCGTCGTGGCAGCCGGTCTCGACGAGGCGGGGGCGGTCCAGCTCGCCGACCGCGTGCAGCGCGTGCTGTCCGCGCCCGTCGAGGTGGCCGGCCACGAGCTGGTCGCCAGCGCCAGCCTCGGCATCGTCGTGCACGACGGCTCCGCGGCCGACGAGCGCGACGCCGAGGCGCTGCTGCGCGACGCCGACGTGTCGATGTACCGCGCCAAGGCCGCCGGGCGGGCCCGGGCCGTCGTGTGGACCGAGGGCACCGGTGAGTCGCCGGGCGAGCGGCTGGCGCTGGAGAACGAGCTGCGCACGGCCCTCGAGCTGGGTCAGCTCCGCGTGCACTACCAGCCGCAGGTGGAGCTCGCGACCGGCCGGGTGGTCGGCGTCGAGGCGCTGGCCCGCTGGGAGCACCCCGTGCGCGGGCTGCTGCTGCCCGGGGCCTTCCTCGAGGTGGCCGACGAGACGGGGATGGTCGTCGAGCTCGGCCGCCAGGTGCTGCGCACCGCGGCCCGGCAGGTCGTGGCGTGGCGGCGGCTGCCCGGCTGCGAGGAGCTGTCGCTGTCGGTGAACCTCAGCGGCCGGGAGCTGCTCGAGCCGTCCGCGCCCGACGACGCACGGGCGGTGGTCGAGGAGGCCGGCCTGCCGGCCGGGGCGCTCGACGCTCGAGGTGCTCGAGAGCGTGCTGCTGGACCCCGAGGGGCAGGTCGCCGCCGCGCTCGCCTGCTACGTCGACCACGGGTTCCGGCTGGCGCTCGACGACTTCGGCACCGGCTCGTCGTCGCTGCTGCACCTGCGTCGGGTGCCGGTGGCGACGGTGAAGATCGACCGGGCGTTCGTGCTCGGCCTCGGCAGCTCGCGGCAGGACGAGGCGGTCGTGCGGGCGCTGGTGTCCCTGACCAGGGACCTCGGGATCTCCTGCATCGCCGAGGGCGTCGAGGACGAGGTGCAGCGGCAGTGGCTGCTCGACCAGGGGATCGCGGTCGCGCAGGGCTACCTGCTCTCCCGCCCGCTGCCCGCCGCGGCCCTCGACGCGCTGCTGCAGGGCGACCGGGACGGACCGGGCAGATGGGTAGCCTGGCCCCCATGACGTCGCGCTCCGCACCCTTCGGCCGGGTGCTCACGGCGATGGTCACGCCCTTCACCGCCGACGGCGAGCTGGACCTCGACCGCGCTGCGTCCCTGGCCACCTCCCTGGTCGACCAGGGCAACGACGGCCTGGTCGTCTCCGGCACCACGGGCGAGGCCCCGACGACCTCCGACGAGGAGAAGGACGCGCTGCTGCGCGCCGTCGTCGAGGCGGTCGGTGACCGCGCGCACGTGCTCGCCGGCGTCGGGACGTACGACACCCGGCACTCCGTCGAGCTGGCCCGGTCGGCCGAGAAGGCCGGAGCCTCAGGCCTGCTCGTCGTCACGCCGTACTACTCGCGGCCTCCCCAGGCGGGCATCGCCGCCCACGTCCGGCAGGTCGCCGACGCCACCGGCCTGCCGGTCATGCTCTACGACATCCCGGTCCGCACCGGCATGGCCCTCACGACCGAGACGATCCTGGCCCTGGGCCGCCACCCCCGCGTCGTCGCGGTCAAGGACGCCAAGTCCGACCTCGGCGCCACCTCCGCCGTGCTCGCGCAGAGCGACCTCGCCTACTACTGCGGCGAGGACCAGCTCAACCTGCCGATGCTCGCCATCGGCGCCGTCGGCGTGGTGAGCGTCGTCAGCCACGTCGTCACGCCGCGCCTGGTCGAGCTCGTGCAGGCGTACGACTCCGGCGACGTGGTGCGCGCCCGCGCGCTGCACCTGTCGCTCCAGCCCGTGCACACCGGCATGTTCCGGACCCAGGGCGCCATCCTCAGCAAGGCCGCGCTGGCCCTGACCGGTGCGCCGGTCGGCGGCGTGCGCCTGCCGCTGGTGGACGCCACCGACGAGCAGCGCGCCGTGCTGGCGCAGGACCTCACCGCAGGAGGAGTCGCGCTCGCATGAGCCACCCCCACCCCGACCTCGGCGCCCCGCCGCCCCTCGTCGACGGGGGCCTGCGCGTCGTCGCCCTCGGCGGGCTGGGCGAGATCGGCCGCAACATGACGGTCTTCGAGATCGCCGGGCGGCTGCTGGTCGTCGACTGCGGCGTGCTGTTCCCCGAGGTGGACCAGCCCGGCATCGACCTGATCCTGCCGGACTTCTCCTACATCAGGGACCGCCTGGACGACATCGAGGCCGTCGTCCTCACCCACGGCCACGAGGACCACCTCGGCGCCGTGCCGTACCTGCTGCGCGAGCGGCGCGACATCCCGATCCTGGGCAGCCGCTTCACCCTCGCGCTGCTGTCGGCCAAGCTCCGCGAGCACCGCATCGAGCCGGTGCTCCGCCCGGTCGCCGAGGAGCAGACCGCGACGCTCGGGCCCTTCGAGCTCGAGTTCTTCGCGGTCAACCACTCGATCCCGGACGCGCTCGCCGTCGCGATCCGCACCCAGGCCGGGATCGTCCTGCACACGGGCGACTTCAAGATGGACCAGCTGCCGCTGGACGGGCGGCTCACCGACCTGGGCGGCTTCGCCCGGCTCGGCCGCGAGGGCATCGACCTGCTGCTGTCGGACTCCACCAACGCCGAGGTCCCCGGCTTCGTCACCCCCGAGCGCGAGATCGGCCCGGTCATCGACGAGGTCGTCCGCACCTCCGGCGGCCGCGTCATCGTCGCCTGCTTCGCCTCCCACGTGCACCGCGTCCAGCAGGTCCTCGACGCCGCGCACGCCCACGGCCGGTCGGTGGCCTTCGTCGGGCGCTCGATGGTCCGCAACATGGGGGTCGCGCGCGACCTGGGCTACCTGCGGGTGCCGGACGGGCTGATGATCGACATGAAGGACGTCGAGCACCTGCCGGCGTCCAAGGTCGTGCTCGTCTCCACGGGATCGCAGGGCGAGCCGCTGTCGGCGCTGTCGCGGATGGCCAACCGGTCGCACCACCAGATCCGCATCGAGGCGCAGGACACCGTCGTGCTCGCCTCCTCGCTCATCCCCGGCAACGAGAACGCCGTCTACCGGGTCATCAACGGGCTGTCCCGCTGGGGCGCGCGGGTGGTGCACAAGGGCGTCGCGAAGGTGCACGTGTCGGGCCACGCCCCGGCCGGCGAGCTGCTCTACCTGCTCAACGCCACGAAGCCCTCGAACCTCATGCCGGTGCACGGCGAGTGGCGCCACCTGCGCGCCCACGCCGAGCTGGCGCGGCTGACCGGCGTCCCCGCGGAGCGGATCGTGCTCGCGGAGGACGGCGTGGTCGTCGACCTCGTCGACGGCAAGGCCGAGATCGTCGGCGCGGTCCCGTGCGGCTACGTGTTCGTCGACGGGCTCGAGGTCGGCGACGTCGGCGAGGGCACCCTCAAGGACCGCCGGATCCTGCGGCGACGAGGGCTTCATCTCCGTCACGCTCGCCGTCGACAGCGTCACCGGCAAGATCGCCGGCGGGCCGGACATCAGCGCCCGCGGCTTCACCGACGACCGCGACGCCTTCGAGCCGGTCCGCCGCCTCATCGAGGACGAGCTCGACCGGGCCGCCGCCGAGGGCGTCGCCGACGCGCACACCATCGCCCAGGCCGTCCGCCGGATCGTGGGGCGCTGGGTCAACGACACCTACCGCCGCCGCCCGATGATCGTCCCGGTGGTCATCGAGGTCTGAGCCGGACCGGCGTGTCAGGCGCTGGGACCGCTGTGGCGGGTGGTACGCGGCGGTAGCGTCCCGCCATGGCCAGTCGCACGTCCACGCAGACCCGCCCGCGCACCGGGAGCAGTGCGCGTCCGGCTGCGCGCCCGGCGGCCAGGAAGCCGGCCGCGAAGAAGCGGCCCGCCAGCTCCCAGCGGCGCCCGCAGCCGAAGGGGCCGAGCGCGCTCGGGCAGCTGCTGCACGGCGTCGCCGTGCTGGTCCGCGCTCTCGTCCGGGCCGTCGTCGGCGTCCTGAAGGTGACCGCGCACGCCGTCGGCGGCGCCAGCCGGGCGGCCGGCAGCGGCGCCCGCGACCTCGACCCCGCCCACCGCCGCGACGGCCTCGGCCTGCTGCTGCTCGCGCTCGCGCTGGTCGCCGCGGGCGGTGCGTGGTGGCACGCCGGCAGCGCGGGGGAGCAGGTCGACGAGGTCCTCACCGCCGCGCTCGGCCGTGGAGCGCTCCTCCTGCCGCCGCTGCTCGTGCTCGGCGCGTGGCGGGTGCTGCGCCACCCGGAGGGCAAGGGCGGCCGCGGCCGGCTCGTCGTCGGCTGGCTGGCCCTGTCGCTCGGCGCCCTCGGGATCGTCCACGTCGTGCGCGGCGACCTGCCGGGCGACGAGAAGGGCGGCCTGGTCGGCTTCCTGCTCGGCGACCCGCTGCAGCAGGGCCTGACGGCCTGGCTGGCCGTCCCGGTGCTCGTGCTGCTGGCCGTCTTCGGGCTGCTCGTCGTCACGGCGACGCCGATCCACCAGGTGCCGGCCGGGCTCAAGGCCCTGCGCGACACGCTCCTGCGCCGCCCGAAGCCGGCGGAGGAGCAGCCGCCCGCCGCCCTGGAGCCGCTGCCGCCGCTCGAGCCGCTGCGCCGCCGCGGCCCGCGCCGCCGGGTCGGCGTCGCTCGAGCAGCAGGACACGCCCGAGGACGCCTCGCCCATCGTCGTCGAGCCGGTCGCGCTCGCCCCCGACCCGGAGCCGGCCCCGGCCCCGGCGCCCAAGCCGTTCACCCCGCTGCCCAAGACCGCCGAGCAGCTCACCCTCGCCCCGCCGGAGGGCGGCTACCAGCTGCCGCCGCCGGAGATCCTGGCCGCCGGCACCCCGCCCAAGAAGCGCAGCGCCGCCAACGACGAGGTCATCGCCGCGCTCACCGGCGTGCTGTCGGACTTCCAGGTCGACGCGACCGTCACCGGCTTCAGCCGCGGCCCCACGGTGACGCGCTACGAGGTCGAGCTCGGCCCGGCGGTCAAGGTCGAGCGGATCATCCAGCTGTCCCGCAACATCGCGTACGCCGTGAAGTCGCCGGACGTGCGGATCCTGTCGCCGATCCCCGGCAAGTCCGCGGTCGGCATCGAGATCCCGAACACCGACCGCGAGAACGTCAGCCTCGGCGACATCCTGCGCAGCAGCGTCGCGACCAACGACCACCACCCGATGCTCGTCGCGCTCGGCAAGGACATCGAGGGCGGCTTCGTCTGCGCGAACATCGCCAAGACGCCGCACATCCTCATCGCCGGCGCGACCGGCGCCGGCAAGTCGGTCTGCATCAACTCGCTGCTGGTCAGCATCCTGACCCGGGCCACGCCGGACGAGGTCCGCATGGTGCTCATCGACCCCAAGCGGGTCGAGATGACGGCGTACGACGGGATCCCGCACCTCATCACCCCGATCATCACCAACCCGAAGAAGGCCGCCGAGGCGCTGCAGTGGGTCGTCCGCGAGATGGACATGCGGTACGACGACCTCGCCGCCAGCGGGTTCCGCCACGTCGACGACTTCAACAAGGCCGTGCGCGAGGGCAAGCTCGTCGCGCCGGAGAACAGCGAGCGGGTCTACCAGCCGTACCCGTACCTCATGGTGATCATCGACGAGCTGGCCGACCTCATGATGGTGGCGCCGCGCGACGTCGAGGACTCGATCGTGCGCATCACCCAGCTGGCGCGCGCCGCCGGCATCCACCTGGTCATCGCGACGCAGCGGCCGAGCGTCGACGTCGTCACCGGCCTCATCAAGGCCAACGTGCCGTCCCGGCTGGCCTTCGCGACCAGCAGCGGCACCGACTCCAAGGTCATCCTCGACCAGCCCGGCGCGGAGAAGCTGATCGGCAAGGGCGACAGCCTGTTCCTGCCGATGGGCGCGTCCAAGCCGATGCGCATCCAGGGCGCGCTGGTCACCGACGCCGAGGTGGCCGCGGTCGTCGCGCACTGCAAGTCCCAGCGCCAGCCGGCCTTCCGCGACGACGTGGTGGTCGCGCCGGCCAAGGAGCGCGAGGTCGACGAGGAGATCGGCGACGACCTCGACGTGCTGTGCCAGGCGGTCGAGCTGGTCGTCACGACGCAGTTCGGCTCGACGTCGATGCTGCAGCGCAAGCTGCGCGTCGGGTTCGCCAAGGCCGGCCGGCTCATGGACCTCATGGAGAGCCGCGGCATCGTCGGCCCGTCCGAGGGCAGCAAGGCCCGCGACGTCCTCATCCGCCCGGACGAGCTCGACAGCGTCCTCGCCGTCATCCGCGGCGAGGACGCCCCGGTCCGCGACGACGACTAGCGCGGCCGCGGTTTCTTGATCGTGGGAGCCCGGGGACCGTACGGCGGGGGCCCGCAACGGTCCTGTGCTTCCCATGATCATGGGGGCGGGGGCCCGGGCGCAGCTGGACCTTGGATGTGATCGACAGAAGGATCCGTGCGCACAGCGGCCGTCAGAAGGGCTGACGGGACGAGATCTTCTGTCGATCACCGGCCCGTACGCCGCCGCCGCCGCGCCGCGGCGCCGCCGCCGCCGGGCGCCGCGTCAGGCGGTGGCGGCGCGGGCGACGGCCGCACGGGGGACCGGGACCGTGCGCACCAGAGCCTCCGCGGGGCGGCCCAGCAGGTAGCCCTGCACCAGCCGGCAGCCGGCCGCGCTGAGGTCGTCGAGCTGCTCGAGGGTCTCGACGCCCTCCGCGACCAGCTCGATGCCGAGCTCGCGGGCCAGCGCGACGACGCCGCGGACGAGCACCCGAGCGGCCTCACCGGGCAGCTCGGCGGTGAAGGTCCGGTCCAGCTTGATCCGGTCGACGGGGAGCTGCTGCAGCCAGGACAGCGTGGAGTAGCCGGTGCCGAAGTCGTCGAGCGCGGTGCGCACCCCGATCCGGCGCAGCTCGGTGAGGCGCGCGGTGACCGTCGGCAGGTCGACCAGCGACTGGCTCTCCACCACCTCCAGGCACAGCAGCCCGGGGTCCAGGTCGTGGTCGACCAGGGCGGTGCGCACGGCCGAGACCAGCCGCGGGTCGGCCAGCGTGCGGCCGCCCAGGTTGACCGACAGCTGCAGCGGCGCGTGGCCCGGCTCGCGGGCCCAGAGCGACGCCTGGGCGCAGGCCGCGCGCACCGCCCACAGGTCGAGCTCGACGACCAGGCCGCTGTCCTCGGCCATCGGCAGGAAGGCCCCGGGCGCGAGCAGCCCGAGCCGCGGGTGCTCCCACCGCAGCAGCGCCTCGGCGCCGACGACGACGTGCACGTCGCCGTCCACGCGCACGATCGGCTGGTAGTGCACCCGCAGCTGGTCCCCGGCGATGGCCGCCGCCAGCTCCTGCTCCAGGGACGGTCCGTCCAGGCCGCTCGCGGGGGCCTCGTCGGCGCAGGAGATCTGGTTGCGGCCGCGCTGCTTGGCGACGTACATCGCGGTGTCGGCGGAGCGCAGGAGCCGGTCGGCACGACCCTCAGGGCCCAGGTGGAGGGCGACGCCGACGCTGGTGGTGACCCGCAGCTCCCGGCCGTCGACCCGGAAGGCGCTGTCGAAGCTGTCGACGATGCGCCTGGCGACGTCCTGCGCGCAGGACAGGTCCGGCACGTCGGTGAGCAGGACGGCGAACTCGTCGCCGCCCATCCGCCCGACGCTGTCGCCGGGGCGCAGGCAGCCGCGCAGCCGTGCGGCGACCTGGCGGAGCAGCTCGTCGCCGGCGGCGTGGCCGAGCACGTCGTTGACCTGCTTGAAGCGGTCGAGGTCGCAGAACAGGACCGCGACGCCGGCGCCGGTCGAGCAGGCGCGCAGGCCCTGGTCGAGCCGGTCGCCGAGCAGCACCCGGTTGGGCAGCCCGGTGAGGTCGTCGTGCAGCGACTGGTGCTGGATGGTCTCGACCAGGCGCGCGTTGAACAGGGCGGTCGCCGCCGAGTCCGCGACGCCGGTCAGCCGGGCGGTCAGCTCGGCCAGGTCCCCGGGAGCGCCCTCGGTGCTGCCCCAGCTGGCGGTGGCGACGCCGAGCAGGTCGGCGCCGGCCATGAGCGGCACGGCCAGGCAGGTGCCGACGTCGATGGCGGTGAACAGCGCCGTGAGCGACGGGCCGACCTGTCCGTTCTGGAGCACCCGCGGCTGCCGGCGGGCCAGCATGTCGACCAGCTCGGGGTGGTCCTCCGGGCGGAGCGCCTGGCTCAGCAGGACGGCGGCGTGCTCGGGCGTGAGGCCCTCCACGGCCGCGGTGCGCAGCTCGCCGGCCGAGCTGTCCCAGAGCAGGACCGCGGCGCTGCTGCAGCCGACGATGCCGGGCAGTGCGGCGGTCACGACCTCGGCGACCGCGGCGCTGCTGCTGGCGGTGGCGAGCTGGTGCGACAGCCCGAGCAGCGCAGTGGCCCGCTCCTCCCCGCGGCGGCTGCCCTCGACGGCCACGAGCAGGTCCAGGGCCACGGCGGCGTGCCGGGCGTAGACGGCGAGCATCCGCTCCTCGTCGGCGAGGCCGGTCTGGCCCTCGCCGTTGAGCGCCGCGAGCCGGCCGTGGTGACGGCGGGTCGAGGCGACGTCGACGACGACGGCGGACGGCCCGAGGTCGCCGCCGGCGAGCATCCGGCCCGCCAGCCCGTCGGCCTGCGCGGCGTCGAGCCCGGCGCTGAAGACCAGCCGCTCCCCGCTGCGGGGGCTCTCGACGGCGAGCAGGTACGCCGGCGCCAGCACGGCTGAGGCGGCCCGCTCGGTGATCCGCTGCAGCACGTCCTCGACGTGGTCGCTGCTGACCAGGTCGCTGGCGACCGCCTGCAGGGCGTCGAGCTGCAGGCGCAGCACCGCCAGCTCCGGGTCCTCGAGCTCGGCCCGGCGGCGCCAGCGCGAGCGGCGCGCCCAGGTGACCGTGTAGAGGCAGGCCGGGTAGCCGTCGGACTCGCACTCCTCGTGCAGGATCCGCGCCTCCGGCAGCCCGAAGACCGTCGGGATGACCGAGAACAGCCCCTGCGCGTAGAGGCAGTCGAGCCGGGAGTGCGCGTAGCCCTCGTGCAGCTCGTAGCGCACCGAGGCGTGCGTGCTGCCGAGGTCCAGCACCTGCATCGTCGAGGTCGTGGAGAACTTCCCGACGGCGCGCGGAAGAGAGCGGAAGACCTGCCGGGGCGAGCCCAGCCGGCGCAGGACGGTGGTCAGCGTGGGGCTCAGGCCGTTGCGCAGCGCGCTCGCGCCGACGGCGAACATCGCGTCCGGTCGGCCCACGGCCGCCGTCGCCTGCTCGAACAGCCGGATCCGGGTGTCGTAGCTGACCCAGCGGGCCGGCTCGCTCAGCTCCTCGACCGTGTACGGCACGCCCGCCGCCGCGACGACCTGCCGCACGCCCGCGTCGCCGAGGTGCTCGCGCACGTAGGCGAGGACGAGCCCGGTCGTCGCGGAGGAGGTCTCCCGGCTGGCCGTCACACGCTCGCATCGTCGGGAGTCGGCGCGGCCTTGAGCCCGGCCTCGAGGCCGGCCGGTCGGCCCAGCGCGAGCCGTAGACTCTGCCGATGACCTCCCCGCGCCGCGTCTCCCTGGTGACGCTCGGCTGCGCCCGCAACGAGGTCGACTCCGAGGAGCTCGCCGGCCGGCTCGACGCCGCCGGCTGGGAGCTCTCCGACGAGGCGCCCGGACGTCGTCGTCGTCAACACCTGCGGCTTCGTCGAGAGCGCCAAGAAGGACTCCATCGACACCCTGCTGGCAGCCTCCGACACCGGCGCCAAGGTCGTGGCGGTCGGCTGCCTGGCGGAGCGGTACGGCGAGCAGCTGGCCGAGCAGCTGCCCGAGGCCGACGCGGTGCTGGGCTTCGACGCCTACGCCGGGCTGCCGGACGCGCTGGCCGCGGTCCTGCGCGGCGACGTGCTCCCCAGCCACGCCCCCGGCGACCGCCGCAAGCTCCTGCCGATCAGCCCGGTCGAGCGGGCGAAGGTGATGGAGCCGGGCGACGCGAGCGTCGGGATCCCCGGCCACGCCGGCGGTCCCACCGTCGTGCGCCGCCGGCTCGAGGACAGCCCCGTCGCGCCGCTCAAGCTCGCGTCGGGCTGCGACCGCCGCTGCGCGTTCTGCGCGATCCCGAGCTTCCGCGGCTCGTTCGTCAGCCGCCGCCCCTCCGACGTCCTGGCCGAGGCGCGCTGGCTGGCCGAGCACGGCGTGCGCGAGCTGGTCCTGGTGAGCGAGAACTCCACGTCGTACGGCAAGGACCTCGGCGACCTGCGGCTGCTCGAGACGCTGCTCCCGGAGCTGGCCGCGCTCGACGGGATCGAGCGGGTCCGGCTGACCTACCTGCAGCCGGCCGAGATGCGGCCGGGACTGGTCGAGGTGCTCACCAGCACCCCGGGCGTCGCGCCGTACTTCGACATGAGCTTCCAGCACTCCTCGCCGACGGTGCTGCGCCGGATGCGGCGCTTCGGCAGCACCGAGAGCTTCCTCGCGCTGCTCGACACCGATCCGCGCCGGCGACCCGACGGCCGCCGTGCGCAGCAACGTCATCGTCGGCTTCCCCGGCGAGACCGAGGACGACGTCGCCGAGCTCGAGCGCTTCCTGGTCGCCGCGCGCCTGGACGCCGTCGGCGTCTTCGGCTACTCCGACGAGGACGGCACCGAGGCCGAGCACCTGCCCGACCACCTGCCCCAGGACGTCGTCGACGCCCGCGTCGCGCGGCTCGCCGACGCTGGTCGAGGAGCTGACCAGCCAGCGCGCCGAGGAGCGCGTGGGCGAGCTGGTCGAGGTCCTCGTCGACGCCGTGGTCGACGGCGGTGGCCGAGGGGCGCAGCGCCGGGCAGGCGCCCGAGGTCGACGGCGCCACGACCCTCACCGGTCCGGGCAGCGACGTGCTCGTGCCCGGCGACCTGGTGCGCGCCCGCGTCGTCGGCAGCGAGGGCGTCGACCTGGTCGCCGAGCTCGTCGAGCTGCACAGCCCGGCCCGCCGCCCCGCACCCGCGCTCGCGTGAGCCAGCCGCCGGTGGCCGCAGCCGTCACGGTCAGCCCGTGGAACCTCGCCAACTACCTCACCGTGCTGCGGCTGCTGCTGGTGCCGGTCTTCCTCGGCCTGCTGCTCGCCCGCGACGGCGAGGACAGCGGGCTGCGCCTCGCCGCCGCCGGCGTCTTCGTGCTCGCGGCGCTCACCGACCGGGTCGACGGGCAGATCGCCCGCAGCCGGGGGCTGGTCACCTCCTTCGGCAAGCTCGCCGACCCGATCGCCGACAAGGCCCTCATCGGCGCCGCGCTCGTCGGGCTGTCGCTGCTGGGCGAGCTGCCGTGGTGGGTCACCGTCCTGGTGCTGGTCCGCGAGATCGGCGTGACGGTGCTGCGCTTCGTCGTCATCCGGCACGGCGTCATGCCGGCCGGCCGCGGCGGCAAGCTCAAGACGGTCCTGCAGACGCTGGCCATCACGCTCTACCTGCTGCCGCTGAGCGGGGGCCTGCGCACGGCGGCGGTCGCGGTCATGGTCGCCGCCGTGGTGCGTCACCGTCGTGACCGGCGTCGAGATCGTCGTCAAGGCGCTGGTGCTGCGCACGCACGTCGGAGCGGGCCGACATGAAGCGGCAGCGGGCCCGCTCGTGAGGGCGGCCGTGGTCGCCGTCGGCGACGAGCTGCTGCTCGGCGACATCGTCAACGGCAACGCCGCCTGGCTCGGCGCCCAGCTGGCCGCCGTCGGCGCGCCGGTCGTGCACTCGGCGATGGTCGGCGACGACGTCGACCGGATCGTCACCGCCGTCCGCCGCGCGCTGGAGGACGCCGACGTCGTCGTGCTGACCGGCGGGCTGGGCCCGACCGTCGACGACCTCACCCGCGACGCCGTCGCCGCCGTGGCGGGCGTGCCGCTCGACCGCGACGCCGGCGCTCGAGGCCTCGCTCGTCGAGCGCTTCCGGCGTACGGCTACACCGACCTGCCCGCCGCCGTGATGCGGCAGGCCGACGTGCCCGCGGGGCGCCCGGGCGCTCGACAACCCGGTCGGCAGCGCCCCGGGCCTGCGGGTCGAGCTCGGCGACCAGCTCCTGTACGCGCTGCCCGGCCCGCCGCACGAGCTGGCCGCGGTCATGCAGGACGGCGTCCTGGCCGAGCTGGCCGCCCGCAGCGGCGCGGTGGTCGTCACCCGCACCCTGCACTGCGCCGGCCTCGGCGAGAGCGCGGTGGCCGAGCTGGTCGAGGCGGCCGTCGACGTCCCCGACGGCGTCGCGCTCGCCTACCTCGCCGGCGGCGGCCGTCGTCCGGGTCCGCCTGACGACCGCGGCGCCGACCGTCGAGCAGGCCGACGCGGTGCTGGCCCCGCTGCTGGAGGCCGCCTGCGCGCGCGCTCGGCGACGTCGTCTTCGGCCGCGACGAGGACAGCCTGCCGGGCGTCGTCGCCGCGCCTGCTGCGGCAGGCCGGGGCGACCGTCGCGGTGGCCGAGTCGCTGACCGGCGGCCTGGTCGGCGCGGCCCTCACCGACCTGCCCGGCAGCAGCGACGGTCTTCCGCGGCGGCGTGCAGGTCTACGCCACCGACCTCAAGGCCGCGCTGGCGGGCGTGCCGGCCGACCTGCTCGCCGAGCACGGGCCGGTGTCCGTGCCGACGGCCGAGGCCATGGCGCGCGGGGTGCGGGAGCGGCTCGGCGCGACGTACGGCCTGGCGCTGACCGGCGTGGCCGGGCCCGGGGGAGCAGGAGGGCCACCCGGCCGGCACGGTCGCACGTCGCGGTCGCCGACGAGCGCGGCGCGGTCAGCCGCGCAGGTCCGGCTGCCCGGCGACCGGGCCCGGGTGCGGCTGCTCGCCGTCACCGCCGGCCTGGACCTGCTGCGCCGCCGCCTGCTCTGACCTCTGGAGCCCTCCGTACGGTTCCGGGCGGCGGTCTGACCGTACGGAGGGCTCCAGAGGGTCGGCGACCTGAGCCCGCTTCGCTCACAGCGGACGTGGCGCGGCGTGCCTCGTCGGCGCTCGGCGGGTAGCGTGACGGCCCGGACGAGGAGGTGAGGACGTGGCGGTGCTCCGCACCCTGCTGGGCGAGGCCCTGCGCACCACTCGCCTGAGCCAGGAGCGCACCCTGCGGGAGGTGTCCTCCGCCGCGCAGGTCAGCCTGGGCTACCTCTCCGAGGTCGAGCGCGGGCAGAAGGAGGCCTCCTCCGAGCTGCTGGCCAGCATCTGCCGGGCCCTGGGCGTCCGGCTGTCCGACGTGCTGCGCGAGGTCAGCGAGAGCCTGTCGGTGCTCGAGCCGGAGCCCGCCCCCGTGCACGTCCCCGACACGCTGCCCGCCGGGCTCCCGGCGCTGGAGCCGGTCGGCGCCGACGGCGCGACCGCGTCCGCTGCGCACGTCGGTGCACGCCGTGCGCGACGTCGTCGCCGCCTAGCCTGCCCGGCGAGTCGACGATCCCGTCCGGCACCCCGTGAGCTCGTCCGACGCGCCCGTGCGCGCGGCCGGGCTCCGCACCCGCTCCGGCAACGCCATGGCGCGCACCCGCACCGCCATCCTGGACGCCGCCGCCGACTGCGTGGAGCGCGACGGCGTGCGCGGCACGACGATGGGCGAGCTCGCCCGCACCGGCGGCGTGGCCAAGGCCACGCTCTACAACCACTTCCGCACCAAGGACGACGTCCTGGCCGCGCTGGTCCAGGCGCGCGTCGAGGCGCTGGTGCTCGAGTGCCGGGTCGTGGCGGGGGAGGACCTGCACGTGGCCGGCCTGCCCGCCGGGACCGGCACCGGGCTCGCGGCCGCGCTGCGGCCGCGCCGCCGACGCCCTGGCGGCCTCCCGGCCGCTGCGCCGGGTGGCCGCGTCGGAGCCGGCGCTGCTCGCACCGCTGGCCGTCCCGGGCGAGGGTCCGGCCTGGGCGCTGGTCCGCGAGGGCCTGGCCGCCGTGCTGCGCGCCGGCGGCGCGCAGGGCGCGCCCGACCAGGTCGAGGTCGTCCTGCGCTGGCTGCTCAGCGGGCTGCTCTGGCCGCTGGCGGCCGAGCCGGCCCGGGCGCAGGCGCGGTGCTCGCGGCCGGGCTGCTGCCGGGAGGGTCGAGCGGCGCGCCGACGGGCAGGGCACCTGACGCGTCGGCGCCCGCCGCGGAGCCGACGAGCGGCACGGCCCTGGGTCGGCCCGCCGCGACCTGACAGATGACCTGACAGACTGCACGTCCACGAGCGAACTGGAGCACCGAGATGGCCAACCCCTTCGTCAAGGGCTGGAAGTACTTCCTGGCGCTGCTGTCCGGCAAGCTGGACGAGCACAGCCGACCCCAAGATCCAGATCCAGCAGGCGATCGAGGAGGCGCAGCGCTCCCACCAGCAGCTGACCCAGCAGGCGGCGGCCGTCATCGGCAACCAGCGCCAGCTGGAGATGAAGCTGGCCCGCCAGATGAGCGAGGTGGAGAAGCTGCAGGGCTCGGCCCGCCAGGCGCTGGTGCTGGCCGACCAGGCCCGCGCCGCCGGCGACGAGGCCAAGGCCGCAGCAGTACGAGCAGACCGCGCAGCACCTTCGCGACCCAGCTCGTCGCCGCCGAGCAGTCGATGGAGGACCTCAAGAGCCTGCACGACCAGGCCCTGCAGGCCGCCGAGCAGGCCAAGAAGGCCGTCGAGCAGAACGCCCAGCAGGTGCAGACCAAGCTGGCCGAGCGCAGCAAGCTGCTCACCCAGCTCGAGCAGGCCAAGATGCAGGAGCAGGTCTCGGCCAGCCTCATCGTCGATGTCCGAGCTCTCCGCGCCGGGCACCACGCCGAACCTCAACGAGGTCCGCGACAAGATCGAGGCGCGCTACGCCAAGGCGCTCGGCCGGCCGAGCTCGCCCAGAACAGCGTCGAGGGCCGGATGCGCGAGGTGCAGGAGTCCAGCCTCGACATGGCCGGCGCGTCCCGGCTCGAGCAGATCCGCGCCAGCATGGCCGGCAACCAGCTCAGCGCCCCGCCGACCGGTGCGCCCACCGCACGCCGCCCGAGCAGCACCGCCACCCCGCCGCTGACCAGCGGGACGTCGACCCCCGCCACCCCGGCTGCGGAGGCCGACGCGGACAAGGCCCCCTAGGCCGCCGGTGGACGACCACGCCGCTGGCCCGGCGGCTCGAGCGCGACGCCCGGGCCGCCGCGAAGGCGCGCGCCGCGCGCGGAGCGGTCGTACGCCAAGGCGGTCCGCGCAGCGGGACCGGCTGCGGGCCAGGGCCCGCCGCCGGCTGCCGCTGCAGACGCTGGTCGCCGTCGGCTGCGGCGTCGCGACGGTGCCGGCGGACGACCCGCTGCTGCTCGGGCGCCGTAGGCGTCCTGGCCGGGCTCGCGGCGGTCCGCTCGCTGGGCCACCTGCGCTCCCCGGAGCCGGCGCCGCTGCGGGCCCTGCCCGTGCGGCCCGGCCGTCCCGATGCCGCCGCCGGCCGCGCAGCGCCGCCTTCCCGGCGGTGCGCCGGCTCGAGGCGGTGCGGGAGGAGCTGCGCCGCCTGCTGCCGCTCGTCGCGCCCGCCGGTCAGGAGGCGGCCGAGGAGGCGTGGCAGGCCGCGGCCGAGGCCGACACCGCCCTGCGCTGGCAGGCCGCCCGGCTGGCCGCCGTCGAGCCGCACCGCGGCGCCGAGCCCGAGCTGCTGCGCGACGCTGGAGGAGGGCGTCGCGTGCCAGGAGCGGCTGGTCGGCGCCGTCGCCGACCTCGTGGCGGCCAGCGCCGACCCGCTGGCCGGCAGCCGGCTGCAGGACGCCACCGACGCGCCTGCACGGCCTGGCCGCAGGGGCTGCGCGAGGTCCGCTGACGGGCGGTCCCCGGGGCGTGCCCGCCTGCGACGCTGGGCAGGGGGACGGGCATGAGCATCGACGTCCCCACCACGACCGCAGCGCTGCCCGGCGGCGGCGCGATCCCGCTGCTCGGCTTCGGGACCTGGCGCCTGTCCGAAGCGGACCGCGACCAGCAGCGTCGTCACGGCGCTCGAGGCGGGCTACCGGCACCTGGACACCGCCACCATCTACGAGAACGAGGCCGAGGTCGGCGCCGGGCTCCGCGCGTCGGGCGTCGCCCGCGACGAGGTCTTCGTGACCACCAAGTGCCCGCCCGACTCGGCCGACCGCGCCCGCGAGGTGCTCGAGCAGTCGCTGGAGTCCCTGGGCGTCGACGCCGTGGACCTGTGGCTGGTGCACTGGCCGCCGGCCGACCCGGTGTCGATGTGGGAGAGCTTCGTGCAGGCGCAGGCCGACGGGCTGACCCGCGACGTCGGGGTCAGCAACTTCGCGCTCGAGCAGCTCGACGAGCTCCAGGAGGCGACCGGCGTGCTGCCCGCCGTCAACCAGTGCAAGTGGAGCCCCCTGCTGTTCGACCGCGCCTTCCTCGACGGGCACGCCCAGCGCGGCGTCGTCCTCGAGGGCTACAGCGGGCTGAAGGGCGGCACGCTGGAGCACCCGGTCGTCAGCGGCATCGCCGAGCGGCTCGGCGCGACGCCGGCGCAGGTCATCAACCGGTGGCACCTCGACCACGGGGTCGTGACGATCCCCAAGTCGGCGACCCCGGAGCGGATCCGCAGCAACGCCGACGTCGGCGGCCTGCGGCTGTCACCGCACGACCTCGCCGCGCTCGACGCCCTCGGCAGCCCGTAGCCGGCAGTCTCAGCCGCCAGTCTCAGCCGCAGTCCTCAGCCGCCGGCGGGGATCCGCTCGGGGACGCCCTCGCCGCGGGCCTGCGCGCGGAGCAGTCGGTCCACCTGCTCGGCGGGGACCGGCGCACCGAACAGGTAGCCCTGCGCGAAGCGGCAGCCCATGGCCTGCAGGGCGTCGCGCTGCTCGACGGTCTCGACGCCCTCGGCCACCACGACCAGCCCGAGCTCGGTGCCCAGGCCGTTGACGGCGGCAGCCACGGTCGCGGCCCGGGGCCGGTCCACCAGCTCGGCGACGAAGCCGCGGTCGATCTTCAGCGAGGTCACCGGCAGCCGGGTCAGGTAGGCCAGGGAGGAGTAGCCGGTCCCGAAGTCGTCGATGCTCAGCCGGGCGCCGGCGCGGGCGAGGGCGTCCACGACGGTGCGGACCGCGGGCGTGTCGTCCATCAGCGTCGACTCGGTGAGCTCCAGCGCCAGCGGCCAGGGATCCAGCTCGGCGATGCACCCGCGCACCGACTCCAGCAGGCGCGGCGAGGCGAGCTGCTGGGCGGAGACGTTGACCGACAGCACGAGCCGCCGCGCGCCGAGCTCGTCCTGCCAGCGCCGGGCCTGCGCCACGGCCGTGCGCAGCACCTGCTCGCCCAGCGGGACGATCAGACCGGTCTCCTCGGCCAGGTCGATGAAGTCCGACGGCCCCAGCAGCCCGCGCACGGGGTGCTGCCAGCGGGCGAGCGCCTCGAAGCCGACGATCCGGTCACCGGCCTGCAGGTCGACGACCGGCTGGAAGTGCACGCGCAGCTCGCCGTGCTCGATGCCGTGCCGGAGCTCGGCCTCGAGCTCGAGCCGGTCGAAGGCGCGCTGCCGCATGTGCCGGCCGAAGCGGGCGTAGCCGCTGCCGCCGCCGTTCTTCGCGCGGTACATCGCGATGTCGGCGTCCCGGAGCACCTCGCTCGCCGTCTGCCCGGGGGCCGCCACGACCACCCCTGCGCTGGCTGCTGGTGTGATGGTCCGCCCCTCCAGCTCGACGACCTCGGCGACGGTGTCCAGGACGCGCTCCACCAGCGCGGTGACCTCGGCCTCGCCCGGGCAGGCGGTGGACAGCACCACGAACTCGTCGCCGCCGAACCGCGCCACCAGGTCGCCCGGGGCGGCGGCGTGCCGCAGCCGCGCCGCGATGCTGACGAGCAGGTCGTCGCCCACCTCGTGCCCGAGGCTGTCGTTGATGATCTTCAGCCGGTCGAGGTCGAGGAAGATCACGACGGGGGCGGGACCGGCGCCGTGCGCGGACCGCTCCAGCTCGGCGGTCAGCCGCTCGAGCAGCCGGACCCGGTTGGGCAGCCCGGTGAGCGCGTCGTGGTGGGCCTGGTGGGCGAGCCGGGCGAGCAGCCGGTGCCGGTCGACGGCGATGCCGACCAGGTGGCTGGCCCGGGCGATGAGGGCCTCGGTGGCCGCTGTCGGCAGGCCCGCCTCGCCGGCGTACAGCGCGAAGGTGCCGAGCACCTCCCCGGTGGCCGGGGAGGTGACCGGGAACGACCAGCAGGCGCGGACCGAGCAGGCACGGGCCAGCGGGTGCTGGAGCTCCCAGCGGTCGTCGGCGAGCAGGTCGGGCACGAGCACGGGCACCCCGCCGGCGACGGCGGCCGCGCAGGGCGAGGACAGGATCGACGCGGCGGCGCTCTCCACCGCCTCGAGGTACGCCGCCGGCATGCTGGGCGAGGCCCCGTTGCGCAGCCCGGGCGCGGCCCCACCGCTCTCGGTCAGCAGCACCGAGCACGCGGTGGCGTCGAGCTGGCCCTCGACCCACTGCGCGAGCCGGGTGAGCACGACGTCCAAGGGAGCCTCGGCGGCGATCAGCTCGAGGACGCCGGCCTGCGCCCGGGCCGCCCGCTCGGCGCGCTGCCGGTCCGTGACGTCGCGCGAGACGAGGACGATGCCGCGCACGGCGGGGTCGTCCAGCAGGTTGTTGGCCAGCACCTCGTGGGTGCGGACCGCCCCGCGGGCGTCGACCACGCGGGCGAGGAACGGTCCGCTCGGCCCGGGAACGGCGACCACGCGCGCGATGCCGGCCGCGGTGGCCTCCCGGTCCTCGGGCGGCACCGCCTTGAGCACCGATCCGGGCAGCGGCACCTCGTCGGGGTAGCCGAGCAGGCGCAGCGCCGACGGGCTGGCGTACTGGAGGCTGCCGTCGGCCTCCAGGACCACGAGCAGGTCGGACATGTGCAGCAGCAGTGCCCGCTGCCGCCGCTCGCTCTCGAGCAGCGCGTCGCGCGCACGGGCCGCCTCCTCGGCCGCGGCGCGCACCTCGCGCAGGTCGCGCTGGACGGTCGCGAGCGCGAGCGGCTCGTCGGTGCGCAGGTCCCTGACGAGGAAGGAGGTGACCGCCACCGGGATGGGCGGGCCGCCGGTCCAGTCGCGCAGCGTCGTCGTCCCGGTCCAGTGGCCGTCGCGGACGACCGCCGGCTGCTCCA
The DNA here is from genome assembly GCA_963844295.1 of uncultured Actinomycetota bacterium. Classification (GTDB taxonomy): domain Bacteria; phylum Actinomycetota; class Actinomycetes; order Mycobacteriales; family SCTD01; genus SCTD01. Next base: position 1,627,960 of record CAWJNR010000002.1, read on the forward strand.
CCTCGACGCTGGCCTTCAGCCCCTCCGGTGTGAGGTAGTCGTGGATCGCGGTCTCGGTGACGTCGACGTCGTCCGGGATCCCGGCCAGGCTGCGCCCGGCGCGGTTGAGGAAGGTGACCCGACCGTCCATCTCGGCGAGGGCGATGAAGTCCGGGCTGGCGTGCACCAGCGCCTCGAGGCGGCGCAGCCGCTCGTCGTCGCCCGGTCCCATCGGCCCCCCTCAGGTCGGAGATCAGTGTGCCTGCTGCGGCGACGGCAGCGCAGCCCGATCAGGGGACGTGCCGCCCGATCAGGGGACGTACTTCGTGCGGCCCAGCGGCCGGTCGGCGCGGCGCGGCGGACGGGTGGGCGGGGGAGCCGGCCCGAGCTGGCAGCGCGGGCACCAGTAGGTGAGCCGGGCGTACGGCGCCCTGCCCTGCTCGGCGGTGAGGATCCGCGTGCCGCAGCGGCGGCACGGCTGCCCGGAGCGCTCGAAGACCCAGTGCGACTCGCCGCGGCGCAGCGAGCCGGTCGTCGACTGCTCCCAGTGGCCGCGGTTGGCGAGCATCAGCCGGCGGCCCTTCTCGACGAGGGCGGGCAGGTCGGGCACGTCGCCGACCCGCACCCACGGCGTGAGGCCGCGCAGGAACAGCACCTCGGTGCGGTAGAGGTTGCCGAGCCCGGCCAGCGCCCGCTGGTCGAGCAGCGCCAGCCCCACCTCCCGGTCCGGCTCGGCCCGCAGCCGGCGCAGCGCCTCCTCGAGGTCCCAGTCGTCGGCGAGCACGTCCGGCCCGAGGTGGCCGACGGCCGCGTGCTCCTCGGCCGTCTCCAGCAGCTCCACGACCGGCAGCCGGTAGCCGACCGCCTGCCACTCGGCGTTCTCGAGCACGACCCGCACCTGCCAGTCCGGGCCGCCCTGCCAGCGGTCGCCCGGGCGGTAGAGGTGCCAGGAGCCGTCCATCCGGAAGTGCGTGTGCAGCGTCAGGCCGCCCGCGACGCCGGGTCAGCAGGTGCTTGCCGCGCGGCACCACCTCGAGCACCTCGCGTCCGGACAGGTCGGTCGTCGCCAGCTGCGGGACGCGGAAGTCCGAGCGCACGAGCACGCGACCGGCCAGCGCCTCGTGCATGCGCTGCGCGGCCAGCCAGACGGTGTCGCCCTCAGGCACGGCGGGCGTACCCGGGCCGGCCCGACATCCGCTTCGTCCGGGAGCCGAACGACTCCTCGTTCACGCCGCGGCGCAGCCCCGGCCGGGTCGGGCGCTCCTCCAGCGACGGGTACGGGCCCGGCTGGCAGCGCGGGCACCACCAGGTCTCCCGGGCGTACGGCCGGCCGGTCACCGAGTCGCGGAAGGCGACGGGGGTGCCGCAGCGGCGGCAGGGGCGCTCGGCCCGGCCGTAGACCCAGTGGGTCTGCCCGCGGCGCGTGTCGCCGGTGGTGACCTGGCCGGGGTGCTCGAGGGAGTGCTGCATCATCCTGCGGGCCAGCCGGACGACGGCCCGCAGGTCGACGTCGCGCACCGGCGTCCACGGCGAGTGCCCGCGCAGGTAGCAGGTCTCGACGGCCCAGAGGTTGCCGATGCCGGCCAGGTTCTTCTGGTCCAGCAGCGCCTCGACGAGCGGCCGCTCCGGGTCCTGCGCGAGCCGCCGCACCGCCTCGTCCTCGTCCCAGCCGGGCCCGAGCAGGTCCGGTCCGAGGTGACCGACCACGCGGTCCTCCTCGGCCGTCGGCAGCAGCTCCAGCACCGGCATCCGCAGGGCGTACGCCGTCGGGCCGTCGGTCGCCAGCACCAGCCGGACCTCGTCGTCGAAGGAGCGGGGGAGCGCCTTGCCCGGGCCGACGACCTGCCAGGCGCCGTCCATCTCGAAGTGGGTGTGCAGGGTGAGCCCGTCGCTGAAGCGGGTCAGCATGTGCTTGCCGTACGAGTCGAACGCCGTGATGCCCTGCCCGGACAGGTCGGCCGTCGCGTGCTGGGGGACGCGGAAGTCCGAGCGCACGACCGTCCGCCCGACCAGCTGCTCGCGCAGCCGCCGCGCGGCCTTCCAGACGCTGTCCCCCTCCGGCACGCCGTCATCGTCCCCCGCGGGCGGCCGTCCCACCCGCCGTGACCGGGCGCCGGTGGCTAGCCCTGGCTGGTGGCGGACGGCCGGGCCGACCCGCCCGTGGGCGCGGGGCGCATGAGCTCGACGAGCGCCGCGCTGTCCTGCTCCGACGGGAGCCCCCACGGCGCCGGGTAGCCGGTCAGGGCGCTGCCGCTCTGCCACTCGCCGCTGCCGCTGAGCATCTCGAGGTCCTCGGTCGTGAGGAAGGCCGGGTGGTCGTGCCCGGCGGCCTGCGCGACCTTGAGCAGGTCGCGGCGCAGCGTCTTGACGTAGTTGGCGCAGCGCACCGACTTCAGCGTCGGGTCCAGGCCGCGGGCCAGCCGGGCCGACTGCGTGGCGACGCCGGTGGGGCAGTGGTCGGTGTGGCACTTCTTGGCCTGGATGCAGCCGATCGCCAGCATCGGCTCGCGGGCGGTGTGCAGCAGGTCGGCGCCCATGGCCATCGCGAGCAGCGCGCTGTCCGGCAGGCCGACCTTCGCCGACGCCCCCCAGACGATGCGCTCCTGCAGCCCGCGCTCGGCGAAGACGCGGTAGACGCGCGGGAACGCGGTGCGGAACGGCAGCGCCACGTGGTCGGTGAACACCAGCGGCGCGGCGCCGGTGCCGCCCTCGCCGCCGTCGATGGTGATGCCGTCCACGCCGCGGGTGCCGGACGCCATCGCGTCGGCGAGCTCCTCCCAGAAGCGCAGCTCGCCCACCGCGGACTTCAGGGTCACGGGGAGCCCGGTCTCGTCGGCGAGCAGCTCGACGAAGTCCAGCAGGCCGTCGACGCTGTCGAACTCCGCGTGCCGCGACGGGCTGATGCAGTCCTGGCCGACGGCGATCGCGCGCGTCGCGGCGATCTCCGGCGACACCTTCGCTGCCGGCAGGTGCCCACCGAGCCCGGGCTTGGCGCCCTGGCTCAGCTTGACCTCGAGCGCGCGGACCGGCGCGCTCGCCACGACGTCCTTGAGCCGGTCGAGGTCGAAGCGGCCCTTCTCGTCGCGCACGCCGAAGTAGGCGGTGCCGAGCTGGAAGACCAGGTCGCCGCCCTTGCGGTGGTAGGGCGACAGGCCGCCCTCGCCGGTGTTGTGCAGGCAGCCGGCCAGCGCCGCGCCGCGGTTGAGCGCCTCGATCGCCGCGCCGGACAGCGCGCCGAAGCTCATCCCGGAGATGTTCACGACCGACTCGGGCCGGAAGGCGTGCCGGCGGCCGCGCGCGGCGCCCAGCACCTTCGCGCAGGGCAGGTGCGCCTCCATCCCGGCCTCGGGGGTGGAGGCCGGCGTCTTGCAGCCCAGGGTGCTGTGCTTGACCAGCACGTACCCGGGGGTGCTCTCGATCGGGTCGTCGGTGCCGAAGGCGAAGTAGTTGTTCTCCTTCTTCGCCGACGCGTAGACCCAGCGCCGCTGGTCCCGGCTGAACGGCCGCTCCTCGTTGTCGCCGGCCACGACGTACTGCCGCAGCTCCGGCCCGATCCGCTCGATCCAGTAGCGGAAGCGGCCGACCAGCGGGAAGTTGCGGCGGATCGTGTGGGACTTCTGCGTCCAGTCCCGCACGGCGACGCCCAGCAGCACCAGCAGCACGATCCCGAGCAGCACCAGCCAGAGCACCTCCGCAGGGTGCCCCGTGGGCGGCCGGTCAGACGTCCCCGGAGCCGGTCCCGGGACCACCGCCGGGCATCCCGGGGGAGCGGCCCGCGGCGGGGCCTGCGAGCCTGGTGGTCAGCAGCAGTGGTGAGCACCGACACGCGTCGGGCCAGGGGCACAGGGGAAAGCGGAACCGGATGAGAGCAGCGCAGCGGTACGAGTCGGTCGTCATCAGCGGACTTGGCGCACGTCGACGCACCCCACGTGGTGACGTCCGCCGAGATCGAGTCGCAGTTCGCGACGACGCTCGAGCGCCTCGGCGTCGAGCCCGGCCTGCTGGAGGCGCTCTCGGGCATCTCCGAGCGGCGCGTGTGGGACGAGGGCACCCGGCCGAGCGAGGTCGCGGCGCGGGCCGGCGAGCTGGCCCTGGCCCGCAGCGGGGTCGCCCGGGAGGACATCGGCGCCCTGATCAACACCTCGGTGTGCCGGGACTTCCTCGAGCCCTCGACGGCCAGCCTGGCGCACGGCCTCATGGGCCTGCCGACCGAAGCGGTCAACTTCGACATCGGCAACGCCTGCCTCGGCTTCCTCAACGGCATGAACGTCGTCTCGGCGATGATCGAGCGCGGCGAGATCGAGCACGGCCTGGTCGTGGACGGCGAGACCAGCCTGTTCACCATGCAGGCCACCATCGACCGGCTGGCCGAGGCCAGCGCGGACGAGGTGATGTTCCGCGAGCAGTTCGCCACGCTCACGCTGGGCTCGGGCTCGGTGGCCATGGTGCTGTCGCGGGCCAGCTCCGCCGACGAGGGCCGCCGCTTCCTGGGTGGGCTGAGCCGCGCCGGCACCCAGCACGCGAACCTGTGCACCGGGGACGTGCACGAGATGCGGACCGACACCAAGGGGCTCCTGCTGGCCGGCCTCGAGCTGGCGGCGCAGACCTGGAAGGAGTCCGTGTCGGCCTTCGAGTGGGACCCCGCCTCGGTGGACACCTACGTCGTCCACCAGGTGAGCAAGGTGCACACCAAGGCCGTCGCGGACACCCTCGGCCTGGACATCGAGCGCTTCCCGCTCATCTACCCGACGTTCGGCAACATCGGTCCGGCCGGCGTGCCGACGGTGCTGTCCAAGGCCGTCGAGGACGGCACGGTGAGCAGCGGCGACCGGGTGATGCTCATGGGCGTGGGCAGCGGGATCAACACCGCCGCCGCCGAGATCCAGTGGTGACGGCGGCGCTCGCCGGCTTCCCCTACACCTCGGAGCGCGTCGACGTCGGCGGGCACGCCATGGCGTACGTCGACGTGGGCTCGGGCCCGCCCGTGCTGCACGTGCACGGCAACCCGACGTGGTCGTTCTACTACCGCCGGCTGCTCGAGGCGCTGCCCCCGCTCGGCCTGCGGGCGATCGCGCCCGACCACATCGGCATGGGGCGCTCGGACAAGCCCGCCGACGCCGACTACCCGTACACGCTGGGCCGGCGCGTCAGCGACCTGACCGACTTCGTGGACGGCCTCGGGCTGACCGAGCCGCTCTCGCTGGTCGTGCACGACTGGGGCGGCGCGATCGGCCTGGCCTGGGCCGTCGACCACGTCGAGCAGGTCGACAAGATGGTGCTGCTCAACACCGGCGCCTTCCCGCTGCCGCCCGGCAAGTCGATGCCGTGGTCGCTGCGGGCCGCCCGCGTGCCGGTCCTGGGCGACCTCGCCGTGCGGCGGCTCAACGCGTTCAGCCTGGGTGCGCTCGTCATGGGCACTGGGCGGTCGGTGCTCCCCGCCGAGGCCCGGGCGGGCCTGCTGGCGCCGTACGACAGCCCCGAGCACCGCACGGCCGTGCTGCGCTTCGTGCAGGACATCCCGCTGCAGCCCTCCGACCCGGCCTACGCGGTGCTGGAGCGGACCGAGCAGCGGCTGCCGCTGCTGGCCGGCGTCCCCACGCAGGTGTTCTGGGGGATGAAGGACCCGGTCTTCGACGGGACCGTCCTGGACCACCTGCTGACCCTGCTCCCGCAGGCCGAGGTGCACCGCTACCCGGACGCCGGGCACTACGTGCTGGAGGACGCGGCCGACCGGATCGTGCCGCGCGTCGCGCGCTTCCTCGCCCCCGCATGACGGCGGCCCGGACCTCGCCGTGACGACGCTGGACGGCCTGCTGGCGCAGCAGGCGCGGGACCGGCCCGGTGCCGTAGCGCTAGCGCTGCCCCGCGGCACTGGCTTCGGGACGACGACCTTCGCCGAGCTGGACGCGTCGGTCGACGCCGTGGCCGCCGGCCTGCACCACGCCGGTCTGCGACCCGGCATGCGGGCGGCGCTGCTCGTGCCGCCGACGCGCTCGTTCTTCGTGCTGGCCTTCGCGCTCCTGCGACTGCGGGCGGTGCCCGTGCTCATCGACCCCGGCATCGGCCGCGACCGGGTGCAGGACTGCCTGGCCGAGGCCGCACCGGAGGCCTTCCTCGGCATCGGCCGCGCGCACGTCGCCCGCCGCGTGCTCGGGTGGGCGCCCTCGGCCCGGCTGCTGGTCGGGGTCGGCGTCCCCGTGCCGGGCGGCACGAGCCTGCGCCGGGTGGAGGAGGCCGGTCGGTGGCGGCAGCCGTTCGTCCCGCCGGAGCGGCCGGAGGGCGAGCCCGCGGCGATCATGTTCACCAGCGGCAGCACCGGTGCGCCCAAGGGCGTCGAGCACGGCGAGGCGCAGCTGCTGGCCCAGGCCGACCTCGTGCAGCGGCTGTTCGGCCTGGGACCGGGGGACGTCAGCCTGGCGACCTTCCCGCTGTTCGCGCTGTTCGGCCCCGTGCTCGGCATGACCACGGTCGTGCCGCGGATGGACGCCACCCGTCCCGCCTCGGTGCGGCCGGCCCGCGTGGTGGGGGCGGCGAACCGCTTCGGCGCCACCGTCCTGTTCGGCTCTCCGGCGCTGCTGGACACCGTCAGCCGGGCCGGCGGCAGCATGCCGACCGTGCGCCAGGTGATCTCCGCGGGCGCGCCCGTGCCCCGACGGGTGCAGCGCCGGACCCTCGACATGCTCCAGCCGGACGCGCAGGTGCACACGCCGTACGGCGCGACCGAGGCGCTGCCCGTCGCGACGATCGGCAGCGACGAGCTGCTGGGACTGCCCGAGGCGGGGATCTGCGTCGGGCGGCCCGTGCCGGGGGTGGACGTGGCGCTCATGGCGATCACCGACGACCCCGTCGCCGAGCTGACGCCGGACCTGCTGGTGGCGCCGGGCGAGGTGGGCGAGGTCGTCGTCCGCGGCCCGGTCGTCAGCCCGCGCTACGCCGACCGCCCGGAGGCCACCGCCGCGGCCAAGCTGCAGTGGGACGGCCGGCTCGCCCACCGGATGGGCGACCTGGCGAGCCTGGACGACCAGGGCCGGCTGTGGTTCGCCGGGCGCAAGGCCCACGTCGTGCACGCCGCGCAGGGCCCGCTGTTCAGCGTGCCGTGCGAGGAGGTCTTCAACCTGCACCCCGGGGTGCGCCGCACGGCACTGGTCGGGGTCGGCCCCGCCGGCCGGAGCGTGCCGGTGCTGTGCGTGGAGCTGGAGCCCGGCGTGCAGCCCTCGCCGGAGCTGACCGCCGAGCTTCTCGCCCGGGGCGCCGCCGACCCCCGGACGGCCGCCGTGACGAGGGTGCTCTACCCGCCGCCGTTCCCGGTCGACGTGCGGCACAACTCCAAGATCGACCGCCCGGCGCTGGGGCGCTGGGCGGAGGGCCGCCTGTGAGGGTCCTGGTCACCGGCGGCGGCGGCTTCCTCGGCGGCGCGGTCGTGCGGGGCCTGCTGGCCCGGGGCGACGAGGTGGTGAGCGTGGCGCGGGGCGACTACCCGCACCTGCGGGAGCTCGGCGTGCAGACGCTGCGCGGCGACCTCGCCGATCCGGCGGCCGCCCTCGCCGCGGTGGAGGGCTGCTCGGCCGTCGTGCACGTCGCCGCGCTGGCCGGGATCTGGGGCCCGGCCGAGGACTACGAGCGCAGCAACGTGCTGGCCACCCGCAACGTGGTGGCGGCCTGCCGCGCCGCCGGTGTGCGCTCGCTCGTGCACACCAGCACGCCGAGCGTCGTGCACGCGGGGGGCGACATCCGCGGCGGCGACGAGTCCCTGCCGTACGCCACGAGCTTCAGCTCGGACTACCCGCGCACCAAGGCCGTCGCCGAGCGGCTGGTGCTCGCCGCCGCCGACGACGCGCTCGGCACCGTGGCCCTGCGCCCGCACCTGGTCTGGGGGCCGGGGGACACCCAGCTGGTGCCGCGCATCCTCGACCGCGCCCGGCGGGGTCGGCTCCGCTTCGTCGGCGGGGGCGACGCGGTCATCGACACGACCTACGTCGACGACGCCGTGGCCGCGCACCTGTGCGCCCTCGACCGCGTCGCACCCGGCGCCGCCTGCTCGGGGCGGGCCTACTTCATCAGCTCCGGCGAGCCGCGCCCGGTGCGCGAGGTGGTGAACGCGATCCTCGCCGCGGGCGGGCTGCCGCCGGAGACGCGGAGCGTCCCGCTGCCGGTCGCGGCGGCCGCCGGCGCCGTCGCCGAGCGGGTCTGGGGGCTGCTGCGCCGGCCCGAGGAGCCGCCGATGACGCGGTTCCTGGCCCACCAGCTCGCCACCGACCACTGGTTCGACATCAGCGCCGCCCGCCGCGACCTCGGCTACGTGCCGGCGACCGGTCTCGACGAGGGCTTCCGACGGCTGGAGCAGTGGCTCCAGCAGCCGGCGGCCTGAGCCCACCACTGTCCATGATCCACAGAAGGATCGCTCCCGTAGGGGCGGACGCACCCGCCTGTGGCGACGGATCCTTCTGACGATCATGACGCAGGGACTGTCGACCTCCCGCTAGGCGCGCAGCCGCAGGCCCCTCGGCGTCGGGCGGAAGCCGGCCGCCTCGAGGGCGAGCCCCAGCGGCGAGGTGAGCGCCGCCTCGCCGTCGGCCTTGGTGACCGTGAGCCTGCCGAGCGCGCCGTCGCGCACGGCCAGCGCCAGCGCGTCGACGGCCGGGCCGAGGCAGCCCTCGTCGTCGCGGAACGACAGCAGCGTCTTGCCGCCGCGCTCGACGTAGAGCACCAGCGCGCCGTCGACCAGCACGACCAGCGCGCCGGCCTTGCGCGCCGGCTGTGCCCGCGCCGTCCGCCCCGTCGGCCTCGCGCTCGGGCCAGGGCAGCGCCCCGCCGTACGGGTTGGCCGGGTCGGTCGCGGCCAGCACCACGGCCCGCGCCTCGTCGCGCCGCTTGCGCTGCTTCGTGGGCGTACGGGGAGGAGTCCCAGCCGCCGGGCACGGGCGTCTCCCACAGCGGCTCGTCGGTCGCTGGGCTGCGCGGCCGCCAGCGCGCGCATCCGGTCGACCGCGCCGGGGGCGGCGAACTGCGCCGCGCCGAGCCCCTCGACGAAGTAGCCGCGGCGGACCCGGCCGGCCTCCTCGAACGCCTTGAGCACGGCGTAGACGGCGGCGAACCCGCCGGGCGCCCGCTCGGCCATGACCGCGCCGCGGGTGACGACGCCGTGCCGGTCGAGCAGCGCCTCGGCGAGCGCGTGCGTGCGCCGGGTCGTGTCGGCGTCGCGGTCGGGCAGCCGGGACCAGCGGCCCGGCCACCGTCGGCGGTCCGCTGCGGGTCGGCATCACCGGGCGGCCCTGAACGAGGAGCGGGCGAGCGCTGGCGGACCGGCGCCCGCTTCTGCGAGTGGGTGGTCCGCCCGGTGCCGAGCAGCGCGCGCAGCGGGCCGAGCGTGTCGTTGGTGAGGTGGCCGGCCCAGACCAGGTCCCACAGCGCGGTCTGCAGCGCGGTGTCGTCGAGGCTCTCGACCCGGTCGGACAGCTGGCGGAAGAACAGCGCCTGCCCGCCGTCGAGCGCCTCGAGCACCGCGTCGTGCAGCGGGGTGGTGGACGTCTCGAGCGGCGCGGGGCAGCAGCAGGTCGGCGCTGTCGGCCAGCTGCAGCGAGACCCAGCCGTCGTTGCCGGGCAGCGAGCCCTGGCCGGCCCAGAGCACCTCGCCGGAGGCGGTCAGCTCGTCGAGCAGCGCGGGGGTGTAGCCCGGGACGCGCGAGGGCAGCACCAGCGTCTCGAGCGCCGATGCCGGGACGATCGCGCCCTGCAGCTGCTCGACGGCGCGCACGAGCGCGTCCATCCCGCGGCCGCCGGACACCGAGATGCCCTGCCACTGCGGGAGGAACCGCGCGAGCGCCTCGGGCGGGACCGGCTCGACCTCCTTGCGCAGCTTGGCCAGCGAGCGGCGGCGCAGCGAGCGCAGCACCTCGGCGTCGCACCACTCCAGCCCCGTGCCGCCGGGCCGGAACTCGCCGTGCACGACCCGACCGCTCGTGGCCAGCCGCGCGAGAGCGCCGTCCACGACGGCGATCCCGAAGCCGAAGCGGGCGGCGACGTCGGCCGGGTGGAACGGGCCGTGCGTGCGGGCGTAGCGCGAGACCAGGTCGCCGACCGGGTCCTTGACCGGCTCGAGGAACGCCTCGGCGACGCCGACCGGCAGCGCGGCGCCGAGCGCGTCGCGCAGGCGACCGGCGTCCTCGACGGCGACCCAGCGCTCCTCGCCGGCGATGCGGACCCGCAACGCACGCCGCTGGCCCTCCAGCTCGACCAGCCACGCCGGCTCGCCGCCGCGGGCGACGACCTCCTCGGTGGTGAGGTCGCCGAGCATCCGGAGCAGGTCGGCGACGCCCTCGAGGTCCTTGGCCCGCCGCTCCTCGGTCGAGCCGCTGCACCTCCGCCTCGACCTCGGCCATCGCGTCGGGGTCGATCAGCTCGCGCAGCTCGGCCTGGCCGAGGAGCTCGGCCAGCAGGGCGGAGTCCAGGGAGAGCGCCTGCGCGCGCCGCTCCGCCAGCGGCGCGTCGCCCTCGTACATGAAGGCGCCGATGTAGCCGAACAGCAGGCTGCGGGCGAAGGGCGACGGGGACTGCGTCTCGACCTCGACGAGGCGGACCGTGCGCGACTCGACGTCGCGCATGAGCTGGACGAGCCCGGGCACGTCGAAGACGTCCTGGAGCACCTCGCGCATCGTCTCGAGGACGACCGGGAAGCTGCCGTACTGCGACGCGACGCTCAGCAGCTGCGCGGAGCGCTGGCGCTGCTGCCACAGCGGGGTGCGGCGCGTGGGGTTGCGGCGGGGGAGCAGCAGCGCGCGGGCGGCGCACTCGCGGAACCGGCTGGCGAACAGCGCCGAGCCGCCGACCTCGGCCTGCACGGCCGGCTCGACGTCCTCGGGCGCGAAGACCGCGATCGAGCCGTCGGGCGCCTCCTCGGTCTCCGGCAGCCGCAGCACGATGCCGTCGTCGGAGTGCATCGACTGCACGTCGACGCCGTACGTCTCGCGCAGCCGGGCGGCCAGCGCGAGCGCCCACGGCTGGTTGACCTGCGCGCCGAACGGCGAGTGGATCGCGAGCCGCCAGTCGCCGAGCTCGTCGCGGAAGCGCTCGACCAGGATCGTGCGGTCGTCGGGCAGGGTGCCGGTCGCCTCGCGCTGCTCGGCGAGGTAGGCGAGCAGGTTGGTCGAGGCGCTCGCGTCGAGACCTGCTTCCTGCAGGCGCTTCTCGGCCTCCTCGGGCGTGCCGGCGCACACCTCGCGCAGGAACGCCCCGAGGGCCCGGCCCAGCTCGACCGGTCGGCCGGGGGCGTCGCCGTGCCAGTACGGCATCCGTCCGGGCTGGCCGGGCGCGGGCGTGACGAGCACCCGGTCGTGCGTGATGTCCTCGATCCGCCAGGCGCTCGAGCCGAGCAGGAAGACGTCGCCGACGCGCGACTCGTAGACCATCTCCTCGTCGAGCTCGCCGACCCGGCTGGCCTTCTCGCCGACGAGGAAGACGCCGAACATGCCGCGGTCGGGGATCGTGCCGCCGGACGTGACGGCCAGCCGCTGGGCGCCGGGCCGACCGGCGAGGACCCCGGTGACCCGGTCCCAGGTGATGCGCGGCCGCAGCTCGGCGAAGTCGTCGCTGGGGTAGCGGCCCGACAGCATGTCGAGCACCGCCTCGAGCGCACTCTGCGGCAGGCGACGCGAAAGGGGCGGCACGGCGCACGACGGCGGCCAGGTCGTCGACCTGCCAGCTCTCCAGCGCGCACATCGCCACGACCTGCTGGGCGAGGACGTCGAGCGGGTTGCGCGGGTAGGTCGTCGCCTCGATGCCGCCGGCGGTCATGCGCTCGGCGACGACCGCGCACTGCACGAGATCGCCGCGGTACTTGGGGAAGATGATGCCGCGGCTGATCGCCCCGACCTGGTGGCCCGCGCGGCCGACGCGCTGCAGCCCGCTGGCGACCGACGGCGGCGACTCGACCTGCACGACGAGGTCGACGGCGCCCATGTCGATGCCGAGCTCGAGGCTGCGACGTCGCGACGACGGCCGGCAGCCGGCCGGACTTGAGCGCCTCCTCGATCTGCATCCGCTGCTCGCGGGACACCGATCCGTGGTGGGCGCGGGCGATCTCGACCACTGCCCTCCGCCGTCGGCGGGGGTGCCGTTGCCCCACGGGGCGCTGCTGCGGCCGACGCCGCCCTGGCCGGGGTGCGGCGGCCGGGCCGCGCTGGAACGACGCGCCGAAGGGCTTCACGCCGGAGGACCCGTCCGGGCGGTCCACGTCGAGAGGCGACCGGCTCCGGCGTCCGGAGTGCCGTACGTCCGCTCGGTCGCGATCTCGTTCAGCCGGCTGGTGAGCCGCTCGGCCTGGCCGTCGGCTGTTGCTGAAGACGATGGTCGCGCGGTGCTGCTCGACGAGGTCGACGATGCGCTCCTCGATCGCCGGCCAGATCGACGCACGCAGGAGCAGCTCCCGCGGCCGAGCCGCCGCGCACCGGCCCGCTCTGCTCGCCGAGCGCCGACATGTCCTCGACCGGGACGACGACCTGCACCTCGATGGTCTTGGTGCGTCGGCGGCTGCACGACGACCACCTCGCGGGTGCCGCCGAGGAAGCGCGCGACCTCGTCGATCGGGCGGACCGTCGCGGACAGGCCGATGCGCTGCGCGGGCCTGTCCAGCAGCTCGTCAAGGCGCTCGAGCGAGAGCGCGAGGTGCGCACCGCGCTTGGTGCCGGAGACGGCGTGGACCTCGTCGACGATGACCGTCTCGACGCCGCGCAGGGAGTCGCGCGCGGCCGAGGTGAGGACGAGGAACAGCGACTCCGGCGTCGTGATGAAGACGTCCGGCGGGACCTTGTTGAAGCGGCGGCGCTCGTCGGCCGGGGTGTCGCCGGAGCGGATGCCGACCGCGATGTCGGGCACCGGCAGGTCGAGCCGCTGCGACGCCTGCCGGATGCCGGTGAGCGGCGCCCGCAGGTTGCGCTCGACGTCGACGGCCAGCGCCTTGAGCGGGCTGACGTACAGCACCCGGCAGCGGTGCCGCGGCTCCTCGGGCACGGGCGTGGAGGCGAGCCGGTCCAGCGACCACAGGAACGCCGACAGCGTCTTGCCGCTGCCGGTCGGCGCGACGACCAGCGTGTCGCGGCCGCTGGAGATGGCGTCCCACGCGCCCTCCTGGGCGGGGGTGGGCGCCTCGAAGGCGCCGGTGAACCACGCCCGGGTCGCGGGGGAGAAGCGGTCGAGCGCGGTCACCGGTCCATCCTGCGTCCGAGCTCACCCGTGCTTGCTCAGCCACGACTGGACGTAGGAGCACTGCGCGTCGACCTCGAGGCCCTGCTCGCGCGCCCAGCCGACCGCCGCGGACGCCAGCGCCCCGCCGATGCCGCGCCCGCCGAGCTCGGGCGGCACGACCGTGTGCGTCATGACGACGGCGTCGTCCGCGCGCTCGTAGGTCAGGAAGGCGGTGTCGCCCTCCACCTCCGCCTCGAAGCGGGAGGACTCCGGGCGGTGCACGACGTCGACGCTCATGCGGCCCCTCGTGCCCCCTCGCGCGGGCGCCCACCCCTGCCCCCCTCCCGTGCGCCGATCATGGACCCGTTGCCCGCCCGCCACGCTCATCGGGCGAGCAGCAGCTCCATGATCAGCGCCGAAGGGATCGGCGGGGCGGCGCCGGCTGCCTATCGTGTCCGGGTGCGCATCACGGAGTTCTGGCGGCGGATGGAGGCGCGCTTCGGCGGGCCGTACGCCCGGTCGTACGCGGCCGACCAGGTGCTCGGGACGCTCGGCGGGCGCACGGTCGAGCGGGCGCTGGCCGACGGCGACGACGTCAAGTCCGTCTGGCGCGCGGTGTGCGAGGCCGAGCAGGTCCCGGCCGCCGAGCGGTGACCCCGGCGTGTCGCTCCGCTTCGAACGGGTGTTCGGTCTAGCGTCGACGTCGTCCGGGTGTCCACAGAGCGGCCCGCACCTCCACGGACTGTCGGAGGCCGCTCCTAGCGTCACCGCCGATCGGACCGCAGCGCGAGCGTCGAGCTCGTCGACCACAGGAGAGCGACATGGCAGGACCGGACCGCGAGAAGGCCCTCGAGATGGCCCTCGCGCAGATCGACAAGAGCTTCGGCAAGGGCTCGGTCATGCGCCTCGGCGACGAGGTGCGCGTGCCCGATCGGGGTCATCCCGACCGGCTCGATCGCGCTCGACGTGGCGCTCGGCATCGGCGGCCTCCCGCGCGGGCGCGTCGTGGAGATCTACGGCCCGGAGTCCTCCGGCAAGACGACGGTCGCCCTCCACGCGGTGGCCAACGCCCAGGCGGCCGGCGGCATCGCCGCCTTCATCGACGCCGAGCACGCCCTCGACCCGGAGTACGCGAAGAAGCTCGGCGTCGACACCGACGCCCTGCTGGTCTCGCAGCCCGACACCGGGGAGCAGGCGCTCGAGATCGCCGACATGCTGGTCCGCTCCGGCGCGCTCGACATCATCGTCATCGACTCGGTCGCCGCCCTCGTGCCGCGCGCCGAGATCGAGGGCGAGATGGGCGACAGCCACGTCGGCCTGCAGGCCCGCCTCATGAGCCAGGCGCTGCGCAAGATGACCGGCGCGCTGGCCAACACCGGCACGACGGCGATCTTCATCAACCAGCTGCGCGAGAAGATCGGCGTCATGTTCGGCTCGCCCGAGACCACGACCGGTGGCAAGGCGCTGAAGTTCTACGCCTCGGTCCGCATCGACGTCCGCCGCATCGAGACGCTCAAGGACGGCACCGACGCGGTCGGCAACCGCACCCGCGCCAAGATCGTCAAGAACAAGGTCGCGCCGCCGTTCAAGCAGGCCGAGTTCGACATCATCTACGGCGTCGGCATCAGCCGCGAGGGCTCGCTGGTCGACATGGGCGTCGAGCACGGCATCGTCCGCAAGTCCGGCGCTTGGTACACCTACGAGGGCGACCAGCTCGGCCAGGGCAAGGAGAACGCGCGGGCCTTCCTGCGCGACAACCCCGACCTGGCCAACGAGATCGAGAAGCGCCTGCTCGAGAAGCTCGGCGTGGGCGCCGTCGTCGACGCGGACGCCGACGCGCTCGCGCCGGTGCCGGTCGACCTCTAGCCCGACGTGCCGTTCGGCTCCGGCCGTCCTCCGCCCGCGGCTCCGCCTCGTCGTCGACCTCGTCGTCGGCGGCGGGGCGCGGCGGGGGCGGCCGGAGGTCCCGCGCCGGCGACCGCGGCGAGGGGCCGGAGCGGTCTGCCCCGACCGCGCCGGCCGACCCGGTGGCGCCGCGCGGCAGATCTGCCTGAACCAGCTCGAGCACGCCCCGCGCACCCGGGCGGAGCTCGCCGCCGTGCTGCGTCGCAAGGGCGTCGAGGACGACGTCGCCGAGCAGGTGCTCAGCCGCTTCGCCGAGGTCGGGATGATCGACGACGCGCTGTTCGCGCAGATGTGGGTCACCTCGCGGCACCGCGGGCGCGGGCTGGCCGGCCGGGCCCTGTCGCAGGAGCTGCGCCGCAAGGGCGTGGCCGACGCCGAGGTCGCCGAGGCCGTCGCCACGCTCGACCCCGAGGTGGAGCTGGCCACCGCCCGGGCGCTGGTCGACCGGCGCCTGGCGAGCACCGCCGGACTGCCGACGCAGGCACGGGTGCGCCGGCTGGCCGGGCTGCTCGCCCGCAAGGGCTACCCGGCCGGCACGGCCTTCCGCGTGGTCAAGGAGGCGCTCGCCGCCGAGGGGGAGGAGGCCGAGCTGGCCTTCGACGCGCTCCAGGCGCTCGACGACGAGCCCGCCGGCGAGTAGCGAGCAACCTGCGCCGGCACGGCTGCGTCTGAGGGGCAGCACACCCCCGTGCGCTCCGACCAGGAGGCCGCGATGAAGCGGACCGTCAGCATCCTCACCACCGCCCTGGCCGCGCTGGCCACAGCGCTGGTCCCGTCCCCTGCGGAGGCCGCCTACTGCGGCATCCGCTGGGGCTCCCTGCCCAAGGCCGACCTCACCGGGTCGACCGGGCAGGTCGTCGACGTGCGCGCCGGCCGGCACGCCTGCTTCGACCGGCTCGTCCTCGACGTCGCCGGCGACCTGGACGGCTACGCCGTCCGCTACGTGCCGACCGTCAAGCACGACGGGTCGGGCGAGGTCGTGCCGCTGCGCGGCGGCGCCCGGCTCGAGGTCATCGCCACCGCGCCGGCCCGGCCGACCGACGCGTTCTTCCTGCCGAACGGCGAGCTGCTGGACCCCAGCGGCTACCGCACCTTCCGGCACGTCGCCTGGGCCGGCAGCTTCGAGGGTCACACCACCGTCGGGCTGGGCGTGCGCGCCCGCCTGCCCTTCCGCACGTTCGTGCTCGACGGACCGGGCGACCGCTCCCGGCTGGTCGTCGACGTCGCACACCGCTGGTAGCCGCTCGTCGCGCTGGGGCGTCGAGCCGTCGCAGCGGGGCAGGATGGCCGCGTGACGATCACTCCTGCCCCAGCTGCCGGCGCCGTGCCCGCGGCGCTGCAGGACCTGCGGGACGTCGTCGACGCGGTCGGCCTCGGCCTGCCGACGCCCGACCGCGACGCCGCCACGCGCAGCGCCCGCTCGGTGGTCGACCAGGTCGACGACTACCTGCTGCCGCGGCTGCGCGATCTCGACGCGCCGCTGCTGACCGTCGTCGGCGGCTCGACCGGTGCGGGCAAGTCGACCCTGGTGAACAGCGTGCTCGGCGCGACGGTCACCCTGCCGGGCGTCCTGCGCCCGACCACCCGCGCTCCGGTGCTGGTCTGCGCCCGCGCCGACCTGCCGTACTTCTCCGACGAGCGGGTGCTGCCCGGGCTGGCGCGCACCACCGGCGCCGGGCCGGACGCCGGGCCCGGGGCGATCCGCCTCGTGGCGCACGACGACCTGCCGGCCGGCCTCGCGCTGCTCGACGCCCCCGACGTGGACTCCGTCGTCGAGGCCAACCGCGAGCTGGCCGGCCAGCTGCTCGCGGCCGCTGACCTGTGGGTGTTCGTCACGACCGCCGCCCGCTACGCCGACGCCGTGCCGTGGGACGTCCTGCGCACCGCGCAGGAGCGCGGCACCGCGCTGGCCGTCGTCCTCGACCGGGTCCCGCCCGAGGCCGTGGGCGAGGTCGCCGACGACCTGGCCGGGATGCTGCAGCGCCGCGGGGCTGGAGAGCGCGCGGCTGTTCGTCGTCGAGGAGCGCCCGCTGGTCGACGGGCTGCTGCCCGAGGACCAGGTCGCCCCGCTGCGCGACTGGCTGCACGCCCTGGCCGCCGACCAGGAGCAGCGCGCCGCGGTCGTGCGCCAGACGCTGTCGGGCGCGCTGGACAGCCTCGACGCCCGCGTCGCCGCGCTCGCCGACGCCGTCGACGCGCAGGACGTCGCGGCCGCCGCGCTGACCAGCGCGGCGGCTGCGTCGTACGACGGTGCGCTGGCCGGGGTGGACGACGGCATGCGCAGCGGCACCCTGCTGCGCGGCGAGGTGCTGGCCCGGTGGCAGGAGTTCGTCGGCACCGGCGAGTGGATGCGCAGCCTGCAGGCGCAGGTCGGCCGGCTGCGGGACCGGATCGCGGCGGCCGTCACCGGTCGTCCGGCGCCCGGCGAGGACCTCAAGGTGGCGCTGGAGAGCAGCGTCGAGCAGCTGCTGCGCGCGCAGGCCGACGCCGCTGCCGAGCGGACCGTCACGGCCTGGCGCGCCCTGCCGGGCGGTCCGGGTCTGCTCGGCGACCGGACCCGGTCGCTGGAGACGGTGAGCCCGAGCTTCCCGGAGCGCAGCGCCGACGAGGTGCGGGACTGGCAGGGCCACGTGCTCGACCTGGTCCGCAGCGAGGGGGCCGACAAGCGCACCACCGCCCGCTTCCTCAGCCTCGGGGTCAACGGCGCCGGGCTGGTCGTGATGGTCGCGGTCTTCGCGCACACCGGCGGCCTCACCGGCGGCGAGGTCGCCGTCGCCGGCGGCACCAGCGCCCTCGGGCAGCGCCTGCTCGAGGCGGTCTTCGGCGACGCGGCGGTGCGCTCGCTCGCTGCCAAGGCGCGCGAGGACCTGCGGACCCGCTCCGAGCGGCTGCTCGCGGACGAGCAGCGGCGCTTCACCGACCTGGTCGCGCTGGCCGCCCCGACGCCGGGCACCGCCGACCGGCTCCGCGAGGCGGCCCGGCGGCTGTCCGCCGCTCGTCGCGAGGGCCTGGCGTGAGGCTGCGCGGCACGGCCGCCGACCTCCCCCTGACCGACCGGCTGAGCGCCCTGCGGGAGGCCGTGGAGGTGGCCGAGGACCGGCTCGACGAGGTGCCCGAGGTGGGCCGTGCCCGCGCCCTGCTCGCCAAGGCCGGCGCCCGGGAGGCCCTCGGTGACGCGACGGTCGTCGCGCTGGCCGGCGCGACAGGGAGCGGCAAGTCGACGCTGTTCAACGCGCTGGTGGGCGCGGAGGTCTCGCGCCCCGGGGTGCGCCGCCCGACGACGGGCGTCGCGCACGCCGCCGTGTGGGGCGAGGACGGCCAGGACCGGCTGCTCGACTGGCTGGAGGTCCCGCGCCGGCACGTCGGTCGGCCCCGACCAGGCCCTGGACGGGCTGGTCCTGCTGGACCTGCCCGACCACGACTCCACCGCTGCCGCCCACCGGCTCGAGGTCGACCGGCTGGTCCAGCTCGTCGACGTGCTGGTCTGGGTGCTCGACCCGCAGAAGTACGCCGACGCGGCGGTCCACGACCGCTACCTCGCGCCGTACGCCGCGCACGCGGGGGTGCTGCTCGTCGTGCTCAACCAGGTCGACCGGCTCGACGAGGCCGCCGCGCAGGCCTGCCTGACCGACCTGCGCGAGCTGCTCGACCGGGAGGGCCTGCGGGCCACGCCGATCCACGCCGTCGCCGGGCGCGAGGGCCTGGGCGTGCCCGAGCTGCGCGCCGAGCTCGCCCGCCGCGTCGGGCTGCGCCGGGCCGCGACCGAGCGCCTCACCGCCGACGTCCGCACCACCGCCGCAGCGCTCGCCGAGCACTGCGGGGAGCAGGGCCCAGCGCTGCCGGAGGCCGACCGCCGCCGGCTGGTCGGCGCGCTCGGGGACGCGGCCGGGGTCCCCGTCGTCGTGTCCGCCGTCGAGCGCTCGGCCCGGCGCGAGGGGCGGGCGCGCACCGGCTGGCCGCTGCTCCGCTGGACCTCCAAGCTCCGGCCTGACCCGCTCGGCCGCCTGCACGTCGGCCAGGAGGGCGCGCGCACCTCGCTGCCCCCGGCCAGCAGCGCTCAGCAGGCGGCCGTCACGACAGCGCTGCGGCGCACCCGCGACGCGGCTGCCGAGGGGCTGCCGCAGGCCTGGCGCGACGACCTGCGCCGCACCGTTGACGCCCGCGAGGAGCGGCTGGCCGACCGGCTCGACCGCGCCGTCGCCACCGCCGGACCGGGCCCTGCCCGCGTGCCGGCCTGGCAGCGGGCGGTCGGCGGGCTGCAGTGGCTGCTCGCGCTCACCGCGCTGGTCGGCGCGCTGTGGCTGCTCGCGCTGGTGGGGCTGGGCTACCTGCAGCTCGACGACGTGGTCCCGCTGCCGCGCGTGGAGGGCTTCCCGCTGCCGACGCTGCTGCTGGTGGGGGGACTGCTGGCCGGGCTGCTCACTGCTCTGCTGGCCGGGCCGTTCGTCCGCGCCTCGGCGCGACGACGCGGCAGACGGGTCGAGCGGCGGCTGCACGACGCGGTCGAGCAGGTCGCCCGTGACGAGGTGCTCGAGCCGCTCGAGCAGGAGGTGGCCGCCCACGGCCGCTTCTGCGCCGCCGTCGCCCGCGCGGGCGCGTAGGGCCCTGGCCCGCGCGGGCTCCTAGTCCGGGACGACCAGCGCCAGCCGATCCTGGGCCAGCGCGCCGTACTGCTCCGCGAGCCCCGGACCAGGGTCGCCGTCCTCGCCGACGGCCACCCGCACGGTCACGAGTCCCGTGCCGTCCCGCACGACCACGGCGTAGGACGGGTACGGCAGGCACTCCGGGCAGCCGGCCACCTCTCGCACGACCAGCCGGTCGACCTCGTCGGTCAGCAGCTCGTACGACGACGTCGACTCCCCGCGGGTCTCGAGCGGGCAGCCGAGCACCGCCGCCCGGTAGGACTGCAGCGCAGCCTCGGCGGCGTCCGGCGTGGCGAAGCGCGCGACGGAGGTGTCGACGGTCGTGCCGCCGGCCTCGCGCTGCACCTGCAGCGAGGAGCCCGAGAAGCCCTCGGGGGCGATGTCCAGCGCGCCGCACGGGTCGAGCACCCGCTGGTCGACGATCGGCTCCGCGGTCCAGTCGCCCGGCTCCACGGTGGCGGCCTCGGCCGCCGTGAGCAGGGCGCTGCTGATGTCCCAGGCCGGCTGCTCCGGCGCGGCCGGGGTCCTGTCGTCGAACGTCGCCAGCTTCGCCGCCGCGGTGTCGGCGAGCAGCGGCAGCCCGTCCAGCTGACCGCTCAGCTCCGCGACGGTCGACAGCACCGCTCCGAACCGCTCCAGGACGAAGACTGCCGTGGCCCCGTCCTGCTCCCAGGTCCCGTAGACGCGGTCCGGACCCGTCCCGGGGAGCCCGCCCACCAGCGTCCACGGGCCGCCCTCGCACGCCTCGACGGCGTCGACGACCAGGCCCAGCTCGCGCTGCGCTGAAGCCGCGGTCGCGAAGCCGACCACCTGCTGCTCGACCGAGGTCGTGCTGCCGGTGAGGACGACCCGGGCCGACTCCAGCGTCGCGGTCGCCGTGCTCCGGCCGCACCCCTGCGGCAGAGCCGGGCTCGGGTCGTCCGGCGGCGCGGCCGACGACCAGGTCCCGCTCCGCACGCTGCTGAGGTCCTGCGTGTCCAGCAGCGCGAGCGACAGGGTCGCCGGCGCCGGCGCCGCGGTCGGAGCCGGACCTGCCGGCGGGGCGGTGATCCGGTCCCCGGCTGTCAGCCCCGGCACGACGGAGACGGCAAGCACTGCCGCGACGGCGGCGGTCGCCGCCAGGACCGTCCGGGCGCGGCGGGTGCGCTGGTCACCCCGGCTTCGGGCCGCGGCCGCGCCGGGCAGGGGGCCGACCGGCAGGGTGCGCAGGTCGGACAGGCGGGCGTCGAGGTCATCCACGGCTGGGCTCCTTCTCGGTGAGCAGCTCGGCGAGCGCCGTGCGCCCGCGGGACAGCCGGGCCTTGACGGTGCCGTCCGGCACGCCGCACTCGGCGGCGACCTCGGCGACCGACAGGCCGAGCACGTGGTGCAGGACGATCGCGCGGCGCTGCGCCTCCGGGATGCGGCGCAGCGCGTCGACCAGCGCCACGTGGTCCGGCCCGGCAGCCGGGACGTCCGGCGGCGGTCCGTGCCGGCGCAGCTTCCCGAGGCCGACCTTGGCCCGCCGGGCCCGGGAGACCGCGAGCCGCCAGGCGACGGTCCGCACCCAGGCCTCCGGCGCGTCGTACGTCCGGACCGACGACCAGCGCTGCCACGCGCGGGCGTACGCCTCCTGGACGACGTCCTGGGCCTCGGGCAGGTCACCGGTCATCGCGTGCAGCGCCCGGAGCACCCGGGCCGAGCTCGCGGCGTAGAACTCGTCGAAGCCGTCCTCGGCCCCCTGGCGTCGCGTCACGTCTCCCACACGCACGCCACGGCTGCACGGTTGCACGCGGGGGCCGCCCGGATGCGCAGGGCGCGAGGTCGGGCGCGCAGCGCGCGACGGCGGTTCGCACGTCCTGCCCGTCGCCGGCCCTCCCGGGTGGCAGGCTGGGCCCCCCACCCGCTGAACCTGGAGCGTCCGTGCACCACGCGTCCGACCCCGTCCCGCCGCCGCGCCTGCACCTCGGCGGGCGGTCGCTGTCAGTGGTCGGACGCGCCCGGATCTACGTCTGCGGCGTGACGCCGTACGACGTCACGCACCTCGGGCACGCCGCGACGTTCGTCTGGGTGGACGCGGCGGACCGGCTGCTGCGCCGGCTCGGGGTGCAGGTGGAGGTCTGCCGCAACGTCACCGACGTCGACGACGTGCTGTTCGAGGCGGCCGCGCGGGCCGGCGCGCAGTACGACCGGTTCGCCGCCGTGCAGCAGTTCCACTTCGAGCGCGACATGGACGCGCTCGGCGTGCGCCGGCCCACCTACGAGCCGCGCGCGCACACCCACGTCACCCAGGTCGTCGAGCTGGCCTCCGCCCTGCTCGAGGCCGGCAAGGCGTACGTCGCGGGTGGCAGCGTCTACTTCCGCGGCACGCACGTGCCCGGTGCGCACGGGCTGCTGCGCGACGAGGCCCTGCACCTGCTCGCCGACAACGGCGGTCGGGTCGACGACCCGCACAAGCACGACCCGCTGGACCAGGCCGTCTGGCAGGCCAGCACCGGTGACGAGCCGTCCTGGCCGTCCCCGTGGGGCCCCGGCCGTCCCGGCTGGCACGCCGAGTGCACCGCCATGGCGCTCAACACCTACGGCTCCTCGGTCGACCTGCACGCCGGCGGGGCCGACCTGCGCTTCCCGCACCACGCGTACGAGGCGGCGCAGGCCGAGGCCGCGACCGGCGTGACGCCCTTCGCGCGGGCCTGGCTGCACGTCGGCACGGTGCGCATCGGCGGGCAGAAGATGGCCAAGTCGACCGGCAACCTGGTCTTCGCAGCCGATCTCGTCGCGCGGACCAGCGGCGCCGTCGTGCGCACCCTGCTGCTCGACCGGCGCTACGGCACGCCGTGGGACTACACGGACGCCAAGCTGGAGGACGCCGGGCGGCGGCTCGACGCGCTGCGCTCGGCGGCCGGGCGCCCGCACGGCTCCACGGCCGCTCCCGAGGCCGCGCTGCTGGCGCTGGTCGACGACCTCGACGTGCCGCGCGCGCTCGACATCGCCATCGAGGACGGCGGGCAGGCGGCGCGCGACCTGGTCGCGGTGCTCGCGCTCTGACATGACGCGTGACATGAGCGCAGCGGCGGGAGCGCCGGGGACGTGACCGAGGGGGAGAGGCGGCGCGCCGACGAGGTCGCGCGGGTGCAGGTCGAGCTGGCGGCCGCGGCCGCCGGCGTCACCCCGCTGGCCGAGCTCGGTCCGACCACCCACGACCTCACCCGCGTCCTGCCGCTGCTGGAGCAGCTCGCCGGCGCCGTCGCGAGCCTGCTCTCCACCGACCTGGCGGTCGTGTGGACCGCCGCCCCGGACGAGGACGTGCTGCTGCCGAGCGCCTGGGTCGGCTTCCCCGACGACTACATCTCGCCGCTGCGCGTGCCGTACGGCACCGCCTCCGCAGGCCGGGCCGTCGTCGAGCGGCGGACGGTGCTCGTGTCGGACATCAGCACCTCGCCGGTCTACGGGGCCTTCGCCTCGGCGGCGGTCGAGCACGGCGTGCACACCGTGCTCAGCGTGCCGATGCTGACCCTGGGCGGTGAGCCGATGGGCGCGCTGACCACCTACTACCGCGGTCCTTTCACGCCGGACGAGCGCGACCTCGAGCTCGCCGACGTCTACGCCCGGCAGGCCGCCGAGATCGTCGAGCGGGCGCGGCTGCACGCCGAGGCCCGCCAGCTCGCCGAGCTCGAGCAACGGCGGAGCACCCAGCTGCAGTCGCTGGCGCAGGCGGCCCTCGCCGCGTCCTCGGCCGACTCGCTGGACGAGCTGCTGGGGGTCGTGACGGAGGCCGCCGTCGAGGTGATCGGCTGCCACCAGGGCGTGTCGACGCGCCTGCCCTCCGGCTGGGAGGACGCCGTCACCTACGTGTCGCTGTCGGAGACCTACGCCGACTGGCGGGACTACGACGTGGTGCCCAAGGGGCTCGGCATCCTCAACGCCGTCGTGCGCGAGAACCGCCCGTTGCGGCTGACGGGCGCGGAGCTCGTGGCCCACCCGGAGTTCCGTGGGCTGCGCGATGCACCCGACCACCCGCCGCTGCCGGACTACCTGGCCGCACCGCTCGTCGGTCGGGACGGCAGCAACCTCGGGCTGATCCAGCTCAGCCACAAGCTCGACGAGCGGCCGTTCACCGCCGAGGACGAGGCGATGCTCGTGCAGCTGGCGCAGATGGCCAGCTCCACGGTCGAGCGCCTCGAGGCCTTCGAGGGCGAGCGCACCGCGCGCCGCGAGGCCGAGCAGGCCGCGCTGCTGCGGGGCGTGCTGTCCGAGGCCTCGGCCGTCTTCGCCGAGAGCTTCGAGCCGCGCGGCATCGCCGCCGCCCTGGTGCGGCTGGTCGTGCCCCGGCTGGCCGAGATCGCGGTGCTGCACCTGGTCGACGACGGCGCGGCGCTGGTGCTCGAGGCCTGCCGCGCGCAGGACCCGGACCGCGGGGCCCGCGCCGAGGCGCTGCTCGCGGAAGGACCCGTGCTGCAGGGCGTCCCGTTCGGGCCGTGGGCGGTCCTGCAGACCGGGCGCGTGCAGGTCTCCGCCGACGTGACCGTCGAGCTGCTGCGCCGGATCACCACCAGCCAGACCCGCGCGCAGGTGCTCGCCGACCTGTTCGGCCCGAGCGTGCTGTGCCTGCCGCTCACGGCCCGCAGCCGCACCCTCGGCGTCCTGACCCTGTCCCGCGACCGGCCCTACGACGAGGGCGACGTCGAGCACGCCGTCGACCTCGCGCGCCGCGCGGCGCTCGCGCTGGACAACGCGAGCCGCTACGCCTTCGAGCGCGACATGGCCGTGACGCTGCAGCACAGCCTGCTGCCGCGGGCGCTGCGCATGCCGGCCGGGTTGACCGCAGCGGCCCGCTACCTGCCGGGCGCTCGCGGCACCCGCGTCGGCGGCGACTGGTACGACGTGCTCGAGGTCGACGGGCGCACCGTCCTGGTCGTCGGCGACGTGATGGGCCGCGGCATGCAGGCCGCGGCGATCATGGGCCAGCTGCGGGCGACCGTCCGGGCGTACGCGCTGGAGGGCCACGGCCCCGCCGAGATCCTCGCGCGGCTGGACCGCGTCGTCCTGCAGCTGACCGGGCTGCACTTCTCCACCTGCGTCATCGGTGTCCTCGACCCCGTGCGGCGCACGCTCTGCCTGGCGTCCGCCGGGCACCTGCCTCCGGTCGTCGTCGCTCCCGGCGGCGGCGCCGAGGTCCTGGAGGTCGACCCCGGGCTGCCGCTCGGCGTCGGCGGCGGGACGTTCGTGGAGCAGACAGTGCGGCTCGCGCCCGGCTCGCTGGTCCTGCTCTACACCGACGGGCTGGTGGAGTCGCGGACCGCGCCGCTCGAGGAGGGCATCGCCAGCCTGGTGGCCGCGCTCGCCGAGCCGGTCGACACCGCCGAGGCCGCCTGCTCACGGGTGCTGCGGGCCCTCGGCCGGCCGGGCGACAACGACGACGACACGGCGGTGCTCGCCGTGCGGCTGGACGACGGCCCCGCGGACGACGGGCCGAGCGACGGCCCGCCGCTGGAGCTCGCGCTGCCCTCGCGCGCCGAGGCGGCCTCGCGCGCCCGGGCGGCGCTGCGCTCGATGCTCGAGCCGCTCGGCCTGGACGCCGACGCGGCCGAGCTCCTGGTCAGCGAGCTGGTCGGCAACGCCGTCCGCTACGCCGGTGGAGGAGAGGTGCTGGTCCGCGCGCGGCTGGCCGCGGGCCGCCTGCGCGTCGAGGTGCTGGACAGCAGCGAGGTCGTGCCGCCGCTGCCGACCCCGCCGGCGCCCGACGCCGAGAGTGGCCGCGGACTGCTGCTCGTCGAGGCCCTGGCCGAGCGCTGGGGGGCCGAGCCGGTCCCCGGCGGCAAGCGCCTGTGGTTCGAGATCGCCCCCGGCCCCGCCCAGGAGCCCTGAGCGCGCCCTGACGCCGCCCGGGTTGATCAACGCCGCGTTGCGTACGCCCTTGGTGCCGTCAGGACGTACCAAGCACGGCGTTGATCAGCCGGGCGCAGACCAGGTCTAGAAGCCGCTGACGTCCAGCCGGCCGCCGGTGCCGGTCTTGCCGCTGAGCGAGGGGGTCGCCACGGCGGAACCCAGCAGCGCCGCCTTGATCTGCGCGGCCGTCGCACCCGGGTGGCTGGCCTTGTACAGCGCGGCGCCTCCGGTGACGTGCGGTGTGGCCATCGAGGTGCCGCTGTAGGACGACCAGCCGCTGTAGGCCGTCGTCGACCAGATGCCGACGCCGGGGGCACCCAGGTCGACCGTGGTCTTGCCGTACTGGCTGAAGGAGGCCAGCGCCCCCTTGCTGTCGATGGCGGCGACGGCGATGACGTTCGGCAGGTCGTAGTTGGACGGGTACGACGCGGTCGTGTCGTTGTCCGTCCCGCTGTTGCCGGCGGCGGCGATGAACAGGATGCCCTGGTCCGCTGCCCGGCGGATGGCGTCCTCGAGCGCCTTGGAGTAGCCGCCACCTCCCCAGCTGTTGTTGGTGGCGACGACGTCGGTGCCGCTCTTGTCGAGCTGCGGTGAAGTAGTCGACGGCCTGGACCGCGGCGGCGAGCGACCCGCCGTTGCGGCCCAGGAACTTGCCGCTGATCATCGTGACCCGGTGGTTCACGCCGACGACGCCCTTGCTGTCGTCGACGGCGCCGATCGTGCCGGCGACGTGCGTGCCGTGGTCGTCGAGGCTGCCGCGCGTCCCGCCGTCGTAGACCGAGCTGTCGCCGTCGGCGAAGTCCCAGCCGTGCACGTCGTCGACGTAGCCGTTGGAGTCGTTGTCGATGCCGTCGACCGGGTCGCCGGGGTTGGTCCAGATGTTCGCGTCAAGGTCCGGGTGGTCCACCTGGATGCCCTCGTCGATGACGCCGACGTGGACACCCTTGGATCCGACGTTGCCGCGAGCCCACGCTTCGGCGGCCTGCGAGCCGTACGCGTTGCGCGCGTCCCCGTACATCCCCCACAGCGACCCGTTCGCGAAGTAGTCGACGGGTGCGGTCGGAGTGCTGCCCCCGGGCTTCGCGCTCGGCCTGGCCTGGGTGGTGTAGGTCCAGTTCGGCTCGGCGTACGCGACGGCGGGGTCGGCCTCCAGCTCGGCGATGGCCTGCTCCCGGCCCTTGCCGGCCGGAAGGCGGACGAGCTCCACCTCGGTGCGGTCGGCCGCCGCCGCGACCACGCGCTCCGTCCGGACGGCGCCGGCGCGGCCGCGCGCGCGACCGCGGTCGGTGGCGTCGGCACCCGCGACGTAGCCGACGACCAGCTCGTCCGGGACGGCGGCGGCGGTGGCCTGCGCAGGGGCAGCGACGGCGGGGGCCGCGACGGCCGCGGCAGGGACGGCGAGCCCGGAGGCGGCGAGCGCCCCCAGGCAGAGGGCGGTGAGCGGACGGCGCACGAGGGTCTCCAGGGGGAGCGGTGAGGGGGTGGCCGGAGCGTGCCACCTCACAGCCGGTTGCGGAAGAGGCACCCTGCGTGTCGGACCCGGCTGGCAGGCTGCTCCGGTGCGCGCCGCCCCCGTCCTGCTGACCGCCGCCCTGGTGGCCGGTTGCGGTCTCCCGGGCGGCCCGGGCCCCGTGGCCGCCGCCCCGGGGCTGCCCGTGCCCGCCGGCGCGCAGGAGGCCACCGTCGTCCGGCTGGTCGACGGCGACACCGTGGTGCTGCGCGGCCGGGGGGTGGGACCGCTCCCGGCCGAGCCGACCCGCGTGCGCGTCCTGCTCGTCGACACCCCGGAGGTGCACGGCGAGCAGGAGTGCTTCGGCGAGGAGGCCTCCGACCGCGCCGCCGAGCTGCTGCCCGAGGGCGCGGTGGTCCGGGTCGAGGCCGACCGCGACCCCGAGGACCGCTTCGGCCGCGCCCTGCTGCACGTCTGGGCGGACGGCGTGAACGTGGGGGAGGCGCTGGTGCGCGAGGGCTACGCCTCGGTGCTGGTCGTCCGGCCCAACGAGCTCCACCTCGACGCCTTCGAGCGCGCCGAGGCCCAGGCCCGCGACGCGGACCTGGGCCTGTGGGGCGCCTGCGGCTGACGCGCTACGGCACCTGCGCGTCGATCAGCTCGCGCTCGCTCTTCTCGACCGAGCGCAGGCTGGTCCAGGTGACCAGCGCGAGGACGGCGAGAATGACGAACAGCGAGAGCAGGGTGGGGATCTCCGGCACCCACGTCCAGATGCCGTGCGCCCAGTGCAGCACCAGCTTCACGCCGATGAAGCCGAGGATCGCGGCCAGGCCGTAGCCCAGGTGCACGAGCTTGGACAGCGCGCCCTGCAGCACGAAGTAGAGCGCCCGCAGGCCCAGCAGCGCGAACGCGTTCGTGGCGAAGACCAGGAACGGGTCGCCGGTGATGCCGTAGACGGCCGGGACGGAGTCGACGGCGAAGACGATGTCGGTCGCGAAGACCGCCATCACCACGAGCGCGAAGCGGCGTCGCCGCCCGCACGCCGTTCTCCTTCACGAACATCCTCGGGCCGCGGTAGTCGTCGGTCACCGGCATGAACCTGCGCAGCAGGCGCACCGAGCGCATCTCGTCGATGTCGACGGCGTGCTGCTCGCCCTGCCGCTGGTCGCGCAGGATCTTCACCGCGGTGGCGAGCAGGATCCCGCCGAACAGCAGGAAGGCGAACGACAGCCGGTCCAGCGCCGCCGCGCCCAGCGCGATGAAGATGCCGCGCAGGACGAGCGCGCCGACGATCCCGTAGAGCAGCACCCGCTGCTGCAGGGCAGCCGGCACGGCGAAGGCGGTCAGCAGCAGCATGAAGACGAACAGGTTGTCGACCGACAGGGACTTCTCGACCAGGTAGCCGGTGAGGTACTCCACGCCGGTCTGCGAGCCGAAGCGGGACCAGATGTAGGCGCCGAAGGCGAGCGGCAGCGCGATGTAGAACGCCGACCAGCCGACGGCCTCCTTCATGGAGACCTCGTGCGGCTTGCGGGTGACGATGAAGTCGAGGACGAGCAGCAGCGAGGACGGCGCCGATGGTGCCGGCCCACAGGGCGGGCGTGCGCGACGGTCTCGAGCGTGGGCGCCTGGGCGAGCACGGGCCCGGCGAGATCGGGGGAGGGCATGGGCAGGGTTCTCCTCGGACGGTGGAGCGGTCCGAGGTCTCCTTCACCCGCGGGCGGGCGACCGCCCGGAGCAGGTCGTGGGACCTGCCGTACTGACCGGTGCGGTGCTTGGGAAGTACTCCCCTCAGCGGACGACAGGTACCCGCCCCTGCGCCGCCTAGCCTGGAGGCATGAGCAGGACGTACGAGGTGCGCACCTACGGGTGCCAGATGAACGTGCACGACAGCGAGCGGATCGCCGGGCTGCTGGACGCCGACGGCTACGTCCCCGCCGGCCCCGGCAGCACCCCGGACGTCGTCGTCTTCAACACCTGCGCCGTCCGCGAGAACGCCGACAACCGCCTGTACGGCAACCTCGGCCACCTCAAGCCGGTCAAGGACGCGACCCCGGGGATGCAGATCGCCGTCGGCGGCTGCCTGGCGCAGAAGGACCAGGGCCTCATCACGACCAGGGCCCCGTGGGTGGACGTCGTCTTCGGCACCCACAACGTCGGCTCGCTGCCCGTCCTGCTCGAGCGCGCCCGCGTCGAGCAGCAGGCCCAGGTCGAGCTGCTCGAGTCGCTCGAGGTCTTCCCCAGCACGCTGCCCGCCCGCCGCGAGTCCACCTACAGCGCGTGGGTCAGCATCTCGCGTCGGCTGCGACAACACCTGCACCTTCTGCATCGTGCCGAGCCTGCGCGGCAAGGAGGAGGACCGCCGGCCCGGCGACGTGCTGCGCGAGGTCGAGGTGCTCGCCGCGCAGGGCGTGCTCGAGGTGACCCTGCTCGGGCAGAACGTCAACTCCTACGGCCGGTCCTTCGGCGACCGCGACGCCTTCGGCAAGCTGCTGCGCGCGGTCGGGGCGGTCGACGGCATCGAGCGGGTCCGCTTCACCAGCCCGCACCCGCGCGACTTCACCGACGACGTCATCGCCGCGATGGCCGAGACGCCCGCCGTCTGCCCGAGCCTGCACATGCCGCTGCAGTCCGGCTCCGACGCCGTCCTCAGGGCCATGCGCCGCAGCTACCGCAGCGAGCGGTTCCTCGCGATCCTGGACCGGGTCCGCGCCGCGATCCCGGACGCCGCCATCACGACCGACGTCATCGTCGGGTTCCCGACCGAGACCGACGCCGACTTCGAGGACACGCTGCGCGTCGTCGAGGCCAGCCGCTTCGCCGGCGCCTTCACCTTCCAGTACTCCCCGCGCCCCGGCACGCCCGCCGCCGACCTCCCGCCGCTGCCCAAGTCCGTGATCACCGAGCGGTACGACCGGCTCGTCGCGCTGCAGGACCGGCTGTCGTACGAGGGCATGCAGGCGCAGGTCGGCCGGACCGTCGAGGTGCTGGTCAGCGCGGGGGAGGGCCGCAAGGACACCGGGGACCGGCTCACCGGACGTGCGCGCGACAACCGGCTCGTGCACCTGGCCGGCGCTCCCGGCGTCCGCCCGGGCGACGTCGTCGAGACCGTCGTCAGCAAGGCCGGGCCGCACTACCTGGTCGCCGACGGCGCGCTGCTGTCGCACCGCCGCACCGCGGCCGGCGACGCCTGGGAGGGCGGCCGCACCCCGTCCACCCCCGGCGTGAGCCTGGGCATGCCGGGCATCGGCGCTCCGCCGCCCCTCGCGCCGGTCTCGGCCTGCGGCTAGAGCTGCCGCGGTCGGGTACGGCAGGGAGCCCGACGAGAACCGGAGGTGCCCATGGCACCCGCGCGACCCACCACGGACGACCTGGCCGGACGCACCGCCGAGCCGTACCCCGCCGACGACCAGGCAGGGACCAGCTGCAGGGCGGCCCGGCGGCCGCCGCCCCCGCCGCAGGACGCCCCGCTGCTCGACGACCGGGAGGCCGACGACTTCCTGGCCCGCTGGAGCGAGGTGCAGGGCCGGTTCGTCGACGACCCGCAGGGCGCCGTCCGCGACGGTGACAGCCTCGTCGCGGAGCTCATGCAGGCGCTCGCGGCACGCTTCAGCGACCACAAGGGGCGCCTGGAGGAGCAGTGGCAGCGCGGCTCGGAGCCCGAGACCGAGGAGCTCCGGCTGGCGCTGCAGCAGTACCGCTCGTTCTTCCAGCGGCTCCTCTCGACCTAGGTCCAGGACGGGCCCCGCCGGGCTGGTGCTTCCCTCCGACCCGCCTGCGGGTGTTCACTGCGGTCCGCCCCCGCGCGGGGCCCGGCGCCTGGGAGGTCACATGCCCGTGCAGGACGACGTGAACGCGGTCCGGCGGGCCGTCACGGCCCTCAAGCAGGCGGTGGACGGCCTGGCGCGGCACTACGCCGACACCAACGACGTTCGCCGCCTCCGGACCGACGTCAGCCGGCTGAGCGAGGACGTCGACCTGCTCTGCGGCACGGCGCTGCCCCGCCCCGTCGCACCGGCCGAGCCCGCACCACGGGAGGTCATCGCGGACACCTCCTACACCCACGACTTCTGGACCGACGCCGAGGACGAGGGACTGGGCCGGGCCGACCGCCGCTAGCCGCCGCGCTCCCGCCGACAGAGGGGCTCTGCATGACCGCCACCACCCCGCAGCGGACGGGCCCGCGCGGTCGCGCGAGCATCGCCGCCCGGACCCTGCGCACCGACCGGTGGTGGCTGCAGCCGCTGCTGACCGTCGTGGTGCTCGTGCTGTTCATCGCCTACTCGACCTGGCGCGCGTTCGAGAACGCGAACTTCTAGCCGGGGGCCGTACCTCTCGCCGTTCTACTCGCCGTGCATCGCGACCGGCTGCGAGGACACCGCGTTCCCGGTGCTGATCCCCGGTCCGGCGTTCATCAGCCCGGCGCTCTACATCCTCATCGTCCCGCTGGGCTTCCGGCTCACCTGCTACTACTACCGCAAGGCGTACTACCGGTCGTTCTGGCTCTCGCCGCCGGCCTGCGCGGTCGCTGAGCCGCACACGACCTACACCGGCGAGACGCGCTTCCCGCTGCTGTTCCAGAACCTGCACCGGTACTTCTTCTACGTCGGCCTGCTCTACCCGGTCATCCTGCTGTACGACGCCGCTGCACAGCACCTGGGCGCGCGACGACGGCTCCTACGTCGGGCTCGGCACCCTGATCCTCGTCGTCAACGCGGTGCTGCTCGCGCTCTACTCGCTGTCCTGCCACTCCTGCCGGCACCTGGTCGGTGGCCGGCTCGTGCACTTCTCGCAGCACCCGGTCCGCTACACGGCTGTGGACGTGGGTCTCCCGCGAGAACGCCCGCCACATGAAGTGGGCCTGGGTCAGCCTCGTGGTCGTCGCGGCTCACCGACTTCTACGTCCGGCTGCTGGCCACCGGCGCGTTCGACGACCCGATCCTCTTCTGAGAGACAGGCTGGCCCATGACCGACCTGGAGCGCCACACGTACGACGTCGTCGTGATCGGCGCCGGCGGCGCCGGCCTGCGCGCGGCCATCGAGGCGCACGAGCAGGGCGCCCGCACGGCGGTGGTCTGCAAGTCCCTGCTCGGCAAGGCGCACACGGTCATGGCCGAGGGCGGCGATCGCCGCGGCCATGGGCAACGTCTACTCCGAGGACAGCTGGCAGGTGCACTTCCGCGACACGATGCGCGGCGGCAAGATGCTCAACCACTGGCGGATGGCGCAGCTGCACGCGCAGGAGGCGCCGGACCGGGTGCGCGAGCTCGAGGACTGGGGCGCGCTGTTCGACCGCACGCCGGAGGGCCTCATCTCGCAGCGCGACTTCGGGGGTCACCGCTTCGCCCGGCTCGCGCACGTCGGTGACCGCACCGGCCTGGAGCTGATCCGCACGCTTGCAGCAGCGCACCGTCGCGCTCGGCATCGACGTCTACATGGAGTGCACCGTCACGCGGCTGCTCACCGCCGAGGACGGCAGCGTGAACGGCGCGTTCGGCTACCGGCGCGAGAGCGGGCGCTTCGTCGTCTGGCAGGCGCCGTCGGTGGTGCTGGCCACCGGCGGCATCGGCAAGTCGTACAAGGTCACCTCGAACTCGCTGGGAGTACACGGGTGACGGGCACTCGCTGGCGCTGCAGGCCGGGGCGACGCTGGTCAACATGGAGTTCGTGCAGTTCCACCCGACGGGGATGGTCTGGCCGCCGTCGGTGCGCGGGATCCTCGTCACCGAGTCGGTGCGCGGCGACGGCGGGGTGCTGAAGAACTCCGCCGGCAACCGCTTCATGTTCGACTACATCCCGGACTACTTCCGCAAGGAGACGGCGGAGACCGAAGAGGAAGCAGACCGGTGGTACGTCGACAAGACCAACAACCGCCGCCCGCCTGAGCTGCTGCCCCGCGACGAGGTCGCCCGGGCCATCAACAGCGAGGTCAAGGCCGGCCGGGGGTCCCCGCACGGCGGCGTCTTCCTCGACATCGCCTCGCGGCACGACGCGGACTACATCAGGAAGCGGCTGCCCTCGATGTACCACCAGTTCAAGGAGCTGGCCGAGGTCGACATCACCGCCGAGGCGATGGAGGTCGGGCCGACCTGCCACTACGTCATGGGCGGGGTGGAGGTCGACCCCGAGACCGCCGCCGCCGTCGTGCCCGGGCTCTACGCCGCCGGCGAGGTCGCGGGCGGCATGCACGGCTCCAACCGGCTCGGCGGGAACTCGCTGTCCGACCTGCTGGTCTTCGGCCGCCGCGCCGGGGCCGCCGCGGCCGCGCGGGCCACGACGAGCACCGCGGCCCCTGTGTCGGAGGAGGCGGTCACCGAGGCGGCACGGGCGGCGCTGGCGCCGTTCGACCGTGAGGGGGGCGAGAACCCGTACACGATCCACCAGGAGCTGCAGCAGGCCATGAACGACCTCGTCGGCATCATCCGCACCGCTGACGAGGTGCAGCAGGCGCTGCAGCGCATCGAGGAGCTGAAGGTGCGCGCGAAGGCGCTCACCGTCGAGGGCCACCGGCAGTACAACCCCGGCTGGCACCTCGCGCTCGACCTGCCCCACATGCTCCGCGTCTCCGAGTGCGTGGCGCGCGCCGCCCTCGAGCGCGAGGAGAGCCGCGGGGGCCACACCCGCGAGGACTTCCCCGGTCCGCGGGACGAGTGGGGCGCGCTCAACGTCATCTGCACGGCGGACGGCGAGGGCATCGCGCTGTCTCGCAAGCCGCTCCCGGTGATGCCCGACGACCTGGCCCAGATCTTCGAGGAGTCCGGATGAGCACGACATGAGCTACGAGGCCGCGATGCGCGTCTGGCGCGGGGACGCCGACGGCGGCGAGCTGCGCGACTTCACCGTCACCGTCAACGAGGGGGAGGTCGTGCTCGACGTCCTGCACCGGCTGCAGGCGACGCAGACACCGGACCTGGCGGTGCGGTGGAACTGCAAGGCCGGCAAGTGCGGCTCGTGCAGCGCCGAGATCAACGGCCGGCCCCGGCTGCTGTGCCTGACGCGGATGGGGACCTTCGGCGAGGACGAGGTCATCACCGTGACGCCGCTGCGCGCGTTCCCGGTGATCCGCGACCTCGTGACCGACGTCGGCTTCAACTACGAGAAGGCGGCACGGGTGCCGCCCTTCAGCCCGCGCGAGCGGGACCCCGACGGCAACCACCGGATGCAGCAGGTCGACGTCGAGCGCTCGCAGGAGTTCCGCAAGTGCATCGAGTGCTACCTCTGCCAGGACGTCTGCCACGTCGTGCGCGACCACGAGGAGAACAAGGGCGCCTTCGCCGGCCCGCGCTACCTCATGCGGCTCGCCGAGCTGGACATGCACCCGCTCGACACCGTCGACCGCAAGGCCGTGGTCGCCGGACGAGTTCGGGCTCGGCATGTGCAACATCACCAAGTGCTGCACCGAGGTCTGCCCGGAGGGCATCCGCATCACCGACAACGCCCTCATCCCGATGAAGGAGCGCGTCGTCGACCGCAGGTACGTGCCGCTCACCTGGCTGGGGAGCACCATCCGCCGTCGCCGGTGACACCGGAGCGGTGCCACCGCGACGGCGCGGGCTCAGCCGTCCAGGCGGAAGCCGACCTTCAGCGTGACCTGGAACGCGGCGATCTGGCCGTCCTCCACCTTGCCGCGGATCTCGGTGGCCTCGAACCACTCGACGTTGCGGACCGTGGCGGCGACGCGGGAGATGCCGCTGCGGATGGCCTGCTCGACGGAGTCCGGCGAGGAGCCGACGACCTCGGTGATGCGGTAGATGTGGTCGCTCATGAGACCTCCAGGTAGGTGGGAGGCGCAGGATGCCACCGCCCGGCCCCGTCGCCTACCCGCTGGGCGCTGGACCTGGGTGCTGAGGCTGCTCGCTGAGGCCGCGCGCTGCAACGGTCGCATCACGATCAGGTGCGGCGCGCCGGTCCGGACCACCGCAGGATGCGCTCTCAGGGATAGGGTCCGCACCCACCCACCTGATCAAGGAGCGACGGTTGCCTGACCCGCTCGTCGTCCTCTCGGGCGTCAACAAGAACTTCGGCCCCCTGCACGTCCTCAAGGACGTGGACCTCACCGTCGACCGCGGTGAGGTCGTCGTCG
This sequence comes from uncultured Actinomycetota bacterium, assembly GCA_963844295.1. GTDB lineage: Bacteria > Actinomycetota > Actinomycetes > Mycobacteriales > SCTD01 > SCTD01. The sequence continues at coordinate 1,663,067 of CAWJNR010000002.1, forward strand.
TGATCGGCCCGTCCGGGTCGGGCAAGTCCACGCTCTGCCGCACCATCAACCGCCTGGAGACGATCGACTCCGGCACGATCACCATCGACGGCCAGCCGCTGCCCGAGGAGGGCAAGCAGCTCGCGCAGCTGCGCGCGAAGGTCGGCATGGTGTTCCAGTCCTTCAACCTGTTCGCCCACAAGACGGTGCTCGAGAACGTCACCCTGGGGCCGGTCAAGGTGAAGGGCATGAAGAAGTCCGACGCCGACGCCCGCGGCAAGCAGCTGCTCGAGCGCGTCGGCATCGCGAGCCAGGCCGACAAGTACCCCGCTCAGCTCTCCGGCGGGCAGCAGCAGCGCGTGGCCATCGCCCGCGCGCTCGCGATGGACCCGAGCGTGATGCTCTTCGACGAGCCGACCTCGGCGCTCGACCCGGAGATGATCAACGAGGTCCTCGACGTGATGACCGACCTCGCCCGCGAGGGGATGACGATGGTCGTGGTCACCCACGAGATGGGCTTCGCCCGCCGCGCCGCGGACCGGGTCGTCTTCATGGACGACGGCCGCATCGTCGAGCAGGCCACCCCCGAGCAGTTCTTCGCCCACCCCGAGTCCGACCGGGCCAAGGACTTCCTGTCCAAGATCCTTTCCCACTAGGCATCCAGCACGGCACTGCACCACCCACTGGGCCCGTCGGCCCCGTACAGAAGAAGGACCCTCATGCGCACTCTGCGTCTCAGCTCCGTCGCCCTCGCGGCAGCGCTCTCCCTCACCCTGGCGGCCTGCGGCGGTGACGACGACGGCGGCGACGACACCGCGGCCGCGCCGTCGCCGGCGACCGAGACCGAGTTCGAGGCCGGCAGCAAGATGGCCGAGATCGTCGAGGCCGGCACGCTCAAGGTCGGCACCAAGTTCGACCAGCCGCTGTTCGGGCTGAAGAACCTCGAGGGCGAGCCCGAGGGCTTCGACGTCGAGGTCGCCAAGATCATCGCCGCGAAGCTGGGCCTGTCCGAGGACCAGATCGAGTTCACCGAGACCGTCTCGGCCAACCGCGAGCCGTTCCTGCAGCAGGGCCAGGTCGACATGGTCGTCGCGACCTACACGATCAACGAGAAGCGCGACGAGGTCATCGACTTCGCCGGCCCGTACTTCCTGGCAGGTCAGGACATCCTGGTCGCTGCCGGCAACCCCGAGGGCATCGCCGGCCCGGACGACCTGGCTGGCAAGACGGTCTGCTCGGTCGCCGGCTCCACCCCGGCCGGCTACGTCGAGGAGAACATCCCCGACGCCGAGCTCGTCCTGGTCGACGCCTACACCAAGTGCCGCGACGCCCTGCAGAACGGCCAGGTGCAGGCGGTCACGACCGACAACGTCATCCTCTCCGGCTACGTCAGCGCGGCGCCGGACGACTTCGAGCTGGTCGGCGAGCCCTTCACCGACGAGCCGTACGGCATCGGCGTCCCGGAGGGCGAGGAGGACGTTCTGCGAGTTCGTCAACGAGACGCTCGACCGAGGCGGCCGAGGACGGCAGCCTGCAGGGCGCCTTCGACGAGACCGCCGGTGAGTTCATCGAGCGCGACGTCACCCCGCTGGCCGAGCCGTGGGGCTGCGACACCTGATCCGGGTCCGCACGACCTGACGCACGGCCCCTGATCCACCCCTGACGCGCTGATCCCGGGAGAGCCCTCGACGTGGACGTCGTCCTCGACAACCTCGACGTCTACGTCGAGGGCTTCACCGCCACCGTCAAGCTGACGCTGCTGGCGGGCCTGGGGGCCCTGCTGCTCGGCACGGTGATCGCCGCGATGCGCGTCTCGCCGGTCCCGCCGTTCCGCGCGGTCGGCACGCTCTACGTCAACCTGGTCCGCAACACCCCGCTGACCGTGGTGTTCTTCCTCGTCTTCTTCGGCCTGCCCGAGGTGGACGTCCTGTTCTCCTTCTTCACCTTCGCGGTGCTCGCGCTGTCGCTCTACACCGCGGCCTTCGTCGCCGAGGCCGTCCGGTCCGGCATCAACTCCGTCGCCGCCGGCCAGGCCGAGGCGTCCCGCTCGGTCGGCATGACCTTCGGGCAGACGCTGCGCCTCGTGGTGCTGCCGCAGGCGTTCGCCAACTCGATCCCTCCGCTGGCCAGCGTCTTCATCGCCATGCTGAAGAACAGCTCGATCGCCTCGGCGTTCTTCGTCGCGGAGGGCCTGCAGCGCACGCAGGGGCTCATCAACGCCAACGGCCAGGCCACGCTGTGGCTGCTGGCCGGCGCCGCGCTGTTCTACCTGCTGCTCGCTCTGGTGGCGAGCCTGCTGTTCTCCCTGCTCGAGCGGGCCGTCGCGGTGGCCCGATGAGGTCGACGACATGAGCGAGTCCGTGCTCTACGACGTGCAGGGCCCCAAGGCCCGGCGCCGGGTCCTGATCGGCAGCGTCGTCGCCGGCGTGCTGCTGCTCGGCCTGCTGGTGCTGGTGGCGGTCCGGCTGGAGGGCAACGGCCAGTTCGAGGAGCGGCTCTACCGCCCCTTCGTCGACCAGCCCGTGCTGTACGAGCTGCTGCTGGACGGGCTGCTCAACACCCTCAAGGCCGCGGGCTACGCGCTGGTGCTCGCGAGCGTGCTCGGCGTCCTGCTCGCGTTCGGCAGGCTGTCGCACGCTCCGTACCTGCGGGTGCCCGCGATCGCCGTCATCGAGCTGTTCCGCGCGCTGCCGCTGCTGCTGCTCATCCTGGGCATCTTCCTGGGCTACCCGGTGATCGTCGGTCGGCCGCTCGACCCGCTGTACGCCCTGGTGGCGGGGCTGACGCTCTACAACGGCGCGGTCATCGCCGAGATCGTGCGCGCCGGCATCCTGGCGCTGCCGCGCGGGCAGAGCGAGGCCGCCCTGTCCGTGGGCCTGACCCGCGGGCAGAACCTGCGCCTGGTGCTGCTGCCCCAGGCCGTCCGGATCATGCTGCCGGCCCTCATCAGCCAGCTGGTCGTGCTGCTCAAGGACACCTCGCTCGGCTTCGTCATCAGCTACTCCGAGCTGCTGCGCACCGGGCAGCAGGCGGTGCAGAACCTCGACAACCCGCTGCAGCTGTTCGTCCTCATCGCGCTCATCTACATCGCCATCAACCTGACGCTGAGCACGCTCGCGACCTGGGTCGAGCGCCGGCAGCGCCGCACCGGTCGCGCGGTGACCCTGGCGCCCGTCGAGGAAGGCGCCGTGCTCTGAGCCGACCCGCCCCGGGCCGTCGCGCCCTGGCGGTCGTCGGCCCCACAGCCGCCGGCAAGTCCGACCTCGGCGTCGCCCTGGCCCTCGCGCTGGGCGGGGAGGTCGTCAACGCCGACTCGATGCAGCTCTACCGCGGCATGGACGTCGGCACCGCCAAGCTCACGGCCGCCGAGCGGCGCGGGGTGCCGCACCACCTGCTCGACCTCTGGCCGGTCACGCGCACCGCCACCGCCGCCGACTACCAGGTGCTCTGCCGCGAGGTGGTCGCCGCGGTGCAGGACCGCGACGCCGTGCCGGTGCTGGTCGGCGGGTCCGGGCTCTACCTGCGGGCGGCGCTGGACGACCTGCAGTTCCCGGGCACCGACCCGGAGCTGCGGGCGGCGCTGGAGGCCGAGCTCGAGCGCGACGGGCCGCTGGCGCTGCACGCCCGGCTGCGGGTGCTCGACCCCGCCGCCGCGGCGCGGATGGAGCCGAGCAACGGCCGGCGCACCGTCCGCGCGCTCGAGGTCGTCACGCTGACCGGCTCCATGCCGGGCGAGCTGACGTCGTACGACGAGCACGTCCCGACGACCTGGATCGGGGTCGACCGACCGGACCTCGCGCGAGCGGATCGAGCAGCGCGTCGACCGCATGTGGGAGGCGGGCCTGGTCGAGGAGGTGGAGCGGCTGCTCGACGACGGGCTGCGCGAGGGGGTGACCGCCTCGCGCGCCCTCGGGTACGCCCAGGTGCTCGGTGCGCTGGACGGCCGCTGGGACCTCGCCACGGCCCGCGACCTCACTGTCACCGCCACCCGGCGCTTCGCCCGGCGACAGCGTGCCTGGTTCCGCCGCGACCCGCGGGTGCACTGGCTGGACCCCGACGCCGACCTGCTCGAGCAGGCGCTGGACCTGTGGACTGCCGGCCGTTGACGCTGCGCGGGGTGGCCCGGGACTGCGGCGCACCGGCCCCCGTACGCTGCCCGGTGTGATCGCCGGCCTGCGCTTCCTCAAGGGGCACGGCACCGAGAACGACTTCGTGCTGCTGCCCGACCCGCAGGGCACCCTGCAGCTCACGCCCGAGCTGGTCCGCAGGCTCTGCGACCGCCGGGCCGGGATCGGCGCCGACGGGGTCCTGCGGGTCGTGCCGAGCGCCTTCGAACCCGAGGCCGCGCCGTTCGCCGAGGACGCGCGCTGGTTCATGGACTACCGCAACGCCGACGGGTCGACCGCCGAGATGTGCGGCAACGGGGTGCGCGTCTACGCCCGCTACCTCGTCGACGCCGGCCTGCAGCGGCCCGGCTCGATGCGCCTGGCGACCCGCGGCGGCATCAAGGACGTCGAGGTGACCCCCGGCGACGGACCGGTCAGCGTCGACATGGGCCCGGCCGTGGTCGGCGACGACGTCGACGTCGACGGGGTGCTCGCGACCTCCGTCGACATGGGCAACCCGCACGCCGTCCTGCCGGTCGCCTCCGTCGAGGGCCTCGGCGAGCTGGTGACCTCGCGGCTCGACCTCAACGTCGAGTACGTCGAGGACGTCTCGCCGACGGCGATCCGGATGCGGGTGCACGAGCGGGGCGTCGGCGAGACGCGCAGCTGCGGCACCGGCGCGTGCGCCGCGGTGGTGGCGACCGTCGCTGCGGACCGGCACCCCGCGCGGCACGGCGTACGACGTCGAGGTGCCCGGCGGCCACCTGACGGTGACCTGGCGCGAGGACGGACACGTGGTGCTGACCGGCCCCGCGGTGCTGCTGGCAGAGGGGACGGTGAGCGCGACGTGGCTGAGGCAGGACTGACGCCGGCGCAGACGGCCGCCGCGGTGAAGGACGCCGTCGGCGGCTGGGGCTTCGCCTGGATGAGCGACAAGGGCATCCGCGCCCGCGGCAAGGAGGAGCTCGGGCTGCGCGGCCGCCCGCTCTACCACCTGGGTCGCGCCGGTGCGCTGGGCGACGTCAGCGTCGAGACGGTCGTCGCGGTCGAGGCGTTCTTCCCGCCCGCCGTGGTGCGCGCGGCCTGGGAGGAGGGGCGCGCGCTCGTGGAGCCGAGGCAGGCGGCCCTGGCCTACTCCGGCTACTGCTCCGACCTGTTCCGCGCGCGCTACGGCGACCGGGAGGGCCTGGACCGGCTGGCCGAGCTGCTCGAGCGGGTCGTCGACGGGGCGGAGGCGTCCGGGCTGCCGCTGTTCGCCGCGTGGCGGGCGCTGCCGCGGCCCGACGACGCCGCCGGCCGCTGCGGGCTGCTGCTCAACGTGCTGCGCGAGCACCGCGGCTCCGTGCACGCCGCCGCCTGCGCCGCGATGGGGCTCGGGCCGCTCGAGGCGATCGTCGCGGGCTCCTACGGCGAGGGGAACGCGCGCTTCTTCGAGTGGGAGGAGCCCTACCCCGACCCCGACCCGTGGCGCGCGCGGTGGGACGCCGCCGAGGACCTCACCAGCGGCGCAGCCGGCCGGGCGTACGACGGCCTGACCAGCGACGAGCGGGTCGAGCTCGTCGCGCTGGTGCACGCCGTCCTGGCCTGACGGGGTCGGGAACTCCGTGGCCGCCGTCGCAGGAGCGTGCGAGGCTGCGCGGGATGACCGAGCCTGCTGCGCGCGTTGACCAGTCGATGACCGCTGAACCCCGCCCCACCGCCACCTCGTCCGACGCTGCCGTGCGCCTCGACGACGACCTGCTGCCCGACCGGTTCCACGACATCGAGGGCGAGGGCTTCGAGCTCGAGGAGCGGCAGTCGCTGCGCCGCGTCGCGGGCATCCGCACCGACCTCGAGGACGTCACCGAGGTCGAGTACCGCCAGCTGCGCCTGGAGCGCGTCGTCCTCATGGGCGTCTACGGCTACGGCGACGCGATCGGCGCCGAGAACTCCCTCAAGGAGCTGCAGGCGCTCGCCGAGACCGCCGGCTGCGAGGTGCTCGAGGGCCTGGCCCAGCGGCGCGAGAAGCCCGACCCCAAGACCTACGTCGGCTCCGGCAAGGCCAAGGAGCTGCGCGACGCGGTGCTCGCCTCCGGCGCCGACACCGTCATCTGCGACGGCGAGCTCACCCCCGGTCAGCTCCGCGCGCTCGAGGACGTCGTCAAGGTCAAGGTCATCGACCGGACCTGGCTGATCCTGGACATCTTCGCCCAGCACGCGACCTCGCGGGAGGGCAAGGCGCAGGTCGAGCTGGCCCAGATGACGTACATGCTGCCGCGCCTGCGCGGCTGGGGCGAGTCGCTGTCCCGGCAGGGCGGTGGCGCCGGCGGGTCGTCCGGCGGCGTCGGCACCCGCGGCCCCGGTGAGACCAAGATCGAGACCGACCGGCGGCGCATCCGCAACCGCAAGTCCAAGCTCGCCGGCGAGATCAAGCTGATGAAGACCGCCCGCGACACCAAGCGCCAGGAGCGCACCCGCAACGCGGTGCCGTCGGTCGCGATCGCCGGCTACACCAACGCCGGCAAGAGCTCGCTGCTCAACCGCCTCACCGGCGCCGGCGTGCTGGTCGAGAACGCGCTGTTCGCGACCCTCGACCCGACGGTCCGCAAGGCCCAGACACCGAGCGGTCGCGAGTTCACGCTGTCCGACACGGTCGGCTTCGTGCGCCTGCTGCCGCACCAGCTGGTCGAGGCGTTCCGCTCGACGCTGGAGGAGGTGCAGTTCGCCGACCTCATCCTGCACGTCGTCGACGGCAGCCACCCCGACCCGGAGGGCCAGCTCGCGGCCGTCCGCGAGGTCTTCGCCGACATCGGCGCCCACAAGATCCCCGAGGTCGTCGTCGTCAACAAGTGCGACCTCGCCGACCCGCTGGTGCTCGGCCGGATCCAGCGCCGGGAGAAGCACGTCGTGCTCGTCTCCGCGCTGACCGGCGAGGGCCTGCCGGAGCTGCTGCAGGTCCTCGAGGACGAGGTCCCGCACCCCGACACGCTGGTGCACGTCCTGCTGCCGTACGCCGAGGGCGGCCTCGTGTCGCGCATCCACGGCGAGGGCGAGGTGCTCGTCGAGGAGCACACCGAGACCGGCACCCGCATGGAGGCCCGCGTCGGTCCGTCGCTGGCAGCGGACCTCAGCGACTACCTGGTCGCCAGCTAGCTCCTCTGCGCGTGACCGAGGCCACGTCACGGGATCCGGGAACCGACATCCCGGACGCGCGGTGCCAGGCAGGATCGTCGCGGGTGGTGCTCGGCTGCTCACGACGAGGAGAGCAGCACTGTGGGACCACGACGCTCCGCCGGGACGACCGCGCGCCGGAGGACGACGACCACGGCGCTGCTGGCAGCCCTGAGCCTGTTCCCGCTCGCGATGGCCGGTCCAGCCGTTGCGGACGGTGCCTGCGGGGTGGTGGAGCTCCCCGTGAGCGCGGTCGACAGCGCGGCCGAGGCGGACGGCTCGGTGGTCGTCCTGCTCAGCGGTCGGCAGGTCACGCGGTACGCCCCGGACGGCAGGCTCGACTCCTCCTTCGGTGACGGCGGAGTCCGGTCGCTCGACGACGTGCACCCCGACGACACCTGGGAGCAGATCGGTCTGCTGGCCCACGACGACCGGCTCGTCAGCGTCGGGCGGTCCGGGGCTGCCGACGCGCCGATCCTGCTCGTGGGGCTGACCCGGGACGGCGACGCGGACCTGTCCTTCGGACGTCGCGGCGTCGCCCGGCTGCCCGTGCCCGGCGGCTACCCGCTCCTCGCCGCAGCCGCCCCGGACGGCTCGTCCGTCGTGGTGGTCCGGGAGTACGGCAGCCAGCGGTGGGGGCTGGCCCGGGTGTCGCCCCTGGGCGCGTACGTCGCCGGCGGGGTCACGTGGGTGGACGCCGGCCTCGGCGCCGGACCCAAGGCCCTGGCCCTGCGCGGGGACGGCTCGGCGCTCGTGCTGCTGGAGGACGCCGGCGCCGGCGAGGGCAGCCTTCGCGGACCCGGTGTGGCGGCAGTCGACCCGACCGGGGCGCCCGTCGCCGGCTTCGGGCAGGCCGGGGTCGCGCTGCTGCCGTTCGACGGGCTGTCCACCGAGCCGGGTGTCCTGGCCGATGCCGACGGTGGGCTGGTCGTGCCGGGCTACCGCGCGTCCGACGGTCAGACGACCGAGTCCCTCGTCCGGCTCACGGCCGACGGTCTGCCGGACACCGCCTTCGGGGTGGACGGCTCGGCGTCCCTACCCGGTTCCGGCGGTTGGCAGGGACGCAGCGACCTCGCCCGCGACGGCGACGGCCGGCTGCTGGTCGCACGTACCTGGCCCGCCCAGGACCCCGCGGTGCGCGTGACCCGGCTGGGCGCGGACGGCGCGGCCGACCGGACCTTCGGCGTCGAGGGGACGGTCCTGCTCCGGCCGACGTACGTGGCCGGGCCGATCAGCCTGAGCCCGGTACCCGGCGGCACGGCCGTGACGGGCGGCGGGGACCTCCTCCTGCTGGACGAGCAGGGCGCGGTCGCGACCGACTGCCCGCAGCCGGGAGACCCGGACGTGGTCAGGCTCGCCGGGACGGACCGCTACGCCACGGCCGTCGAGGTGTCGCGCTGGGCGTTCCCCCGGGGCGCCGGGACCGTGTTCGTGGCCACGGCCGGCGCCTTCCCCGACGCGCTGGCCGCTGTCCCCGCGGCGACGCGCGCCGAGGCCCCGCTGCTCCTGGTGCAGAAGGACGCGGTCCCGGCTGTCGTCCAGGCCGAGCTCGCCCGGCTGGCCCCTGCTCGCATCGTCGTCCTCGGCGGCACGGCGGCGGTCTCCGACGGCGTGCTGACGGCACTGCGCGCGGCTGCGCCCCAGGTCGAGCGGATCGCCGGGGCCGACCGCTTCGCGACGGCGGCGGCCGTCTCGGCCGCGACGTTCGACGCCGGCGTGGACGAGGTCTTCGTCGCGACGGGCATGGACTTCCCGGACGCGCTGGCGGGCGGCGCCGCGGCCGGGCTGCTCGACATCCCGATCCTGCTGGTCACGCGGGACGCCGTCCCGGCGGCCACGGCGCGCGAGCTCAGCCGCCTGCGCCCCGGGGCGATCACGGTCCTCGGCGGACCGGCGGCGGTGTCGGACGAGGTGGCGGAGGACCTCGCGGCCCTGTCCGTCGACGGCGCCTACCCGGAGCGGCTCGAGGGCGCTTCTCGCTACGCCACCGCCTCGGCCATCGCCTCGATCTTCGACGCGGGGACGGAGTACGACGGAGCGCCCTCTGGTGCCTCGACCGTCTTCCTGGCCACAGGAGCGGACTTCCCCGATGCCCTCGCGGCCGGCTCGGCAGCGGCCCACACCGGCAGCCCGCTCGTGCTCGTGCCGCGCGCGGAGCTGCTGGACGTCGTCCGGGAGCGGCTGACGCTGCTCGCGGCGCCCCGGGTGGTCGTGCTCGGTGGTGCCAGCGCCGTCAGCGACGCGGTCGTCGCCGGCATCCAGGCGCCCGGCGCGCTGCGGCACGTCTTCGCCGCGCGGCGCAACGACCGCGAGCCCCTGCGGTGGAACCCGTGCGAGCCCCTGGCCTGGGTCTGGAACCCGGCCGGCGCACCGAGCGGCGCCCTGGCCGACGTGCAGGCAGCAGTGAGCAGCGTGTCCGCCGCCACCGGGATCCCCTTCCGGTACGAGGGGGTGTCCGACGAGCCCGGCCGCACCCACAGCGGCTTCTGGCAGCTGCAGTCCCGCTACGGACACCGCCCGGCGCCCGTGCTGGTCGCCTTCGGCGGCCAGGAGGACCGGAGCGGCTGGGCCGCCGTGGGATCGCAGCCGGACGGCAGCGACGACCAGATCATCAGCGGCTTCATCACGATGAGCGGCGCGAAGGACTGGGTGCTGGGCGGCGGTTCCGACGCCACGCTGGTGCCGGCGCTCGAGCGCCACCTCGCGCTCGTCCTGGGCCTGGAGGAGTCACCCTTCCCGGAGGAGCTGATGCACCCGTCCGCCTCGAGCGGGAAGCACTTCGGCCCTGGTGACCTGGCCGGTCTGCGGACGCTGGGCACGGGCTCCGGGTGCCTGACGCCCGGGGCGGAGCTGGTCGCCGACATGGAGGGCATCTGAGGCGGGCCGCCGAGGTCAGACCTTGCGCAGCACCGTGACGACGCGGCCCAGGATGACGGCGTCGTCGCCGGGGATGGGCGCGTACGCCTCGTTGTGCGGCATCAGCCAGACGTGGCCGTCGCGCCGCTTGTAGGTCTTGACCGTCGCCTCGCCGTCGATCATCGCCGCGACGATGTCGCCGTTCTCGGCGTTGGGCTGCTGGCGCACGACGACCCAGTCGCCGTCGGCGATCGCGGCGTCGACCATCGAGTCGCCGACGACCTTGAGCATGAACAGCGTGCCGCTGCCGACCAGCTCGCGGGGGAGCGGGAACACGTCCTCGACCGCCTGCTCGGCCAGCACCGGCCCGCCGGCCGCGATGCGCCCGATCACCGGGACGTACGCCGGCGTCGGCCGCGCGGCGCGCTCCGCGGCCTCGTCCTGCACAGCGTTGGCGGCGGCCGTCTCGCCGGGGAGCCGGACGTCGACCGCGCGGGGACGGGACGGGTCGCGGCGCAGGAAGCCCTTCTTCTGCAGCATCGCCAGCTGGTGGGACACGCTGCTCGTACTGGTGAGGCCGACGGCCTCGCCGATCTCCCGGACGGTGGGCGGGTAGCCGCGCCGCTCCACCGAGTCGCGGATGACCTCGAGCACCTTGCGCTGGCGCGGGGTCAGGCCGGCCTCGTCGGGCGGGCCGTCGGGCAGGTCGCGGACCACGGAGTCGGTGCCGTCGGATCCGGTGCTGCGCGCCATGAGGTGCTCCCTGGTGTGCGAGGTGGTCCGGGGGCCCGCCGCGGCTGACGGCCTCCGGTGTCGAACCGGACGCTAACGCTCCGGAGGTCACAGATCAAACACATGTTCGAACGTGTCTGGTGTTCTGTCAGAGGTCGTGGGTACCTTCTCGCTCAGACGTTCGATCGAACACCCGTTCGTTCGACTCAGCCCCGAGGAGACCACATGTCCGCTCCGACCGTCGCTCGCAACGCCGCTGCTCCTGCTCCCGCCGTGCGCCTGACCCGTCGGGGTCGGGCGCTGCTGGTCCTGCTCCTCGCGGCGGTCCTGCTGTCGGCCTTCTCCCTGGGCCGCACCGGCTCCCAGGCCGCCAGCGTGCTCGGCTCTGCCGGTGCCGCTGCGCCCACCTCGACGACGGTCCAGCCGGGCGACTCGCTGTGGACGGTCGCCCAGCGCATCGCGCCGCAGCACGACACCCGCCAGGTCGTCGCGCAGATCCAGCGCCTCAACGACCTCGACACCGCGACCCTGCAGGTCGGCCAGCTCCTGCTGCTGCCGACCTCGGTCTGAGCGGCCCGGTCTGAGCGGTCCGGTCAGGCCGCTTCTCGTCGCGCGGCCGGGACGCCCTGCGCAGCCGGCGCCGGCGGAGCGGTCGACGGCGGACGGTCCCGGGCGGAAGCGCTTGCTGTAGCGCAGGGCAGGGGCCTCGACGAACTTCCAGGACAGGACCGCAGCCACCAGCGAGAGCGCGACGCCCACCGGGATGCTGACCCACGGGGACAGCGGGTTCAGCCAGGTCGCGAACAGGTAGTGCCACAGGTAGATGGCGTAGGACCGCTGGCCGAGCCAGACGAGCAGCGGCGCGGAGTGGAAGCGGGCCAGCCGGCTGCCCGGGCGGTCGACCAGGTAGGGGACGACCTGCATGGCGGCGACCGCCATGATCGCCGGGCCGGCGAGGAACTTCAGCGGGCTGTTGCCCACGGTGAGCAGGAAGACCAGCACGAGGCCGAAGCCGAGGTGGGCGCGGGCGGTCGCGGCGGGCGACCCGGTCCCGCGAGCTGCGCCGGCGGTGCCAGGCGAACGCCGCGACGGCGCCCATGAGCATGCCGACGGCGCGGGTGTCGGTGCCGAAGTAGATGCGGTCGTTGCCCGCACCGCCGTCCCAGTAGAGCCAGGGGAGCACGGCGCTGACCGCGGCGAGCGCCAGCACCGGCCAGGTGCGGCGGTGCGCCGGCACGACCTTGACGAGCAGCAGCAGGACGAAGGGCCAGACGACGTAGAACTGCTCCTCGACCGCGAGCGACCACAGGTGGGCCAGCGGGGCGTCTCCGCCGTCGAGGGCGTACATCCAGTTGACGCCGTACATGAGCACGACGCCGACCTGCTGGAGCGCGGCGCCGATGTCGACGGGGTTCCCGACGCCGTTGCCGCCGGGGGTGGCCGCGATCCACGTGGTCTGCGAGAACGCCAGGAGCACGCACACCCAGATGCCGAGCATGACGAACAGCGCCGGCAGCAGGCGCAGGGCCCGCCGCGCGTAGAACTTCGGCAGCGACACCCGGCCGTGCACGCGGATCTCGTCCAGCAGCATCGCCGTGATGAGGAAGCCGGACAGGACGAAGAAGACGTCCAGCCCGACCCAGCCGCCCTTGAGCGGACCGGCGCTCGAGGTGAAGTGGTAGGTGACGACCCAGATGAGCGCGAAGCCGCGCAGGCCGTCCAGCGCCGGTGAGCGGCCCAGCAGCGGCCGGCGGGTGCGCGGGCGGGAGCCCCGCGACGGCGGGCTCGGCGACGGGCTCGAGGGTGGGGGCGCTCACCTGGGTGACCGTGCCCGCCCGTTCCGTCACACAACCGTCATGAAGCAGGTGACGTCTTCCACAAAGTGGGTAACCCCGGCGCCGGTCTGCCGACGAGCCGCTGCTACGCAGCGTTGCCGCTCTGCAGGCTCGCGGGTCGCAGCAGCCGTCCACAGGCCCGTCGGCGCCACCCCATCTCGGCCGTTACTCTCCCGCCCATGCGCGTACGGGTCGTCACTCCGCTACTCCTCGTGGCCGCCCTCGCCGTCGGTTGCGGCAGTGAGGACGAGACGCCCCGGGCCCTGCCGTCCGTCTCGGTGTCCGTGACCCCCGCGCCGAGCCCCACGGCCGCGCCCGTCCCGACCGAGGCCCAGGCCGAGACCCCCCAGGGCGCCGCCGCCTTCGCGCGGTTCTGGTACGCCGAGGTGCACGCGGGCGTACGGCGACAAGCGACCCGCCGTTCTGCAGCGGCTTGAGCGCGCCCGGATGTGCGGCCTGTGCTCGCTTCGTCTCGTCCGATCGACCGCTACGCGCGACGAGGGCGGCAGGGTCTCAGACGTGCGGTACGACATCAAGGTTGCGGAGGCTCCAGCGACTGACGGTGCAACGGCAAGGGTGACCGTCGATCTACGACAGCCCCGCGGTGCAGCGCGTTCGATGCCGAAGGCGCAGTCGTGCTCGAGGAACCGGCCGTTACTGGACTTCCAAGAGCAGATCGACCTCGTACGTGGGCCTGGATGGTTGGTTGGTCGCGGAAGGTGACCATCGATCCAGTGATCAGACGCGCGGCAGTCCGCGTCTTGGTCGCGTCCTGTCTTGGCGGTCGGCTTGCTCGTCCTGATTCGCGAGCCGCCGCTGCGCAAGAGCATGCAGTGTCGACGTGCGTTGCGGCGAGCGTCGATGGCGGTGACGGTGGTGTCGCCGTCGGCGTCATCAAGGGCGTCACCGGGCACAGTTCCCGGGCGCGGCGATACCAGCAACGGTCCTGCCGCCTGGCCGCACGGAGTGGATCACCGTCGAGGAGTACCTCACGCCCGCGTGCAGCGCGAACACGCTGAACGGCATCGACGCTCTTTGCGCCGCCGCGCTTCACGTGCCCCGCCGACGACCAGCTCCGCTACTGGGTCTGGCACCGGACGACGCAGTGGCAGGCGGGGCCTCCCCTGACGAGCGTCGTGGGGGAGTGGGAGCAGGAGGCCGGCAGCTTCTGCATCGGGGCGGACGACCCCGGGATCACGACGATCGGCCAGGTGATCGCGGCCGTCCAGACCGGGTTCCAGCAGCTGCCGCTGCCGGTGTGGACGCCGGACGTCCGGCCGGTGCCGACGACCCTGGTGAACGTCCCGACGTCCTTCGCGGCCGGTTCCGCCGACCCGGTCACGCTCCAGACCGCGCCGCTCGGGATCGGGGTCACGGTCGTCGCCACCCCGACGGAGTGGTTCTGGACCTTCGGTGACGGGACGACCCTGACGACGACCACCCCCGGCCGGCCCGGCACGGACGACATCACGCACGTCTACGAGCGGGCGCAGACCCACGGCGCCAGCGTCCGGGTCACCTGGACCGGCACCTTCAGCCTCGACAGCAACCCCGGCGAGAGCTTCCCGATCCGTACGCCGGCCTTCACCCAGGGCCCGGTCGCACCGGTCGACGTCCGCGAGGCCCGCACCGAGCTCGTCCGCGACTGAGGGGCGAATCCCGACGGGCCCCGCAGGCCGACGTCCGCTGCCCGGACGAACGGCGCGATGCGGAGCGTGCACGCTGCGAGGTCGGCGAGACGCTCGCGCTCGACGCGCACCGGACGCACCGTGGGCGCTGACGAGCGGACGCTGCGGGCGTGGAGGCCGGCCTCCACGCTGCGGCGCAGCGCGGGCTACGCGACCGCGACGCGCTCCTGCGGGTGCGACAGGCACTCGAGCAGCCGCGCCGCCACCTCGTCGGCAGGCACGCGCGCGGTGAAGACGGCGCACGCGCCGGCGTCGACGTAGGCGCCGATGCCGCCGTGGTCGGCCACCTGCACGCCGAGCACCGCGTCGGGGCAGAAGGTGCGCACCCGGTCCAGCACGTCCAGCCCGCTCATCGTCGGCAGGTCGTCCTGCACGAGCACCAGGTCGGGCTGCTCGGCGACGATCGTGCCGGCCGCATCCGCCCCGTCGGAGAAGGCCCCGACCACCTGGACGCCGGCGGCAGTGAGGCGCTTGGCGACCTCGCCGACCAGCCGCAGGTCGCGGTGCGCGAGCACCGCACGGACCGGCAGCGGTGCCGGCTCCTCGCCGCGGCGGCGCACCCGGTCGACCCGGTCGAGCAGCGCGCGCTCCTCGCGGCGGCGGGCGTCCTGCAGCCGGTGCAGCTCCGTCCCGGGACGGCAGGTCTGCACCACCGCCTCGACGGCGCGGCGCGCTCGGCCCCACGCCTCCACGGCGTGCCGGCGGTCCTCGGACAGCTCGGACGGGGTGCGGGTGCAGGGCAGGACCGGGGTCATGGCGGGTCTCCTCGCTGGAGGGCTTCGAGAGCAGCGTCCCCCTGTTCTCGGCACTCTCACGTCGGGACTGTGATCGTCGTCACACCGTCACCGGACCGTGAACCGGAGACCCGGACGAACCGGTCAGACCGGGACGCCCGCTCGCTTCGCGCCCCGCCGGCGCTCGGTCCGCAGGGCGTGCAGGTAGACGTCGAAGTCCACCTGGATGGTGTGCCGCTTGCTGCCGAGGTAGCGCTCGCGCACCGCCGCGTCCTGCCGCTCGATCGACGCCTGCATCTCCTGCCGCGACGGCAGCGCGTACGTCCCCGCGAGGTGGTCGGCGACCAGGCGGCCCTGCTCCTCCGCGATCGGCATGATCGCGCCGAGCGGCTGCACCAGCCCGATGAACGCGAGGTCGTCCATGTCCGGGTGGAACACGCGGCTGTACAGCGAGATCCGGTTGTCCTTCGCGCGACACGAGCTCCTCGTCGAAGAACGGGAACGTGATCCGGTAGCCGGTGGCGTAGACGACCACGTCGACGTGCGCGCGGGTGCCGTCCTCGAAGACGGCCTCCGAGCCCTCGAACCGCGCGAGGTTCGGCTTCGGCGACGATCGCCCCGTGCGCCAGGCGGGTCAGGATCGTGTCGCTGACGGTGATGTGCGCCTGCAGCAGTCCGTGGGTCGGCGTGCGCAGCCCGTACCGCTCGTAGGAGCCGACGACGGCCTTGAGCAGCCCGCCCGTGATCCGCTGGCGGACCTTCCACGGCAGCGCGCGCGCGAGCGCCGGCGTCTCGAGCTGGTCCAGCGGCCGGCCGAGGACGTACTTCGGCACGACGTGCACCGGGGTGCGCGCGGCCAGGTAGGTCCGCTGCGCGACCCAGGACGCCTCCACGGCGATGTCCATCGCGCTGTTGCCCATGCCGACGACCAGCACCGACAGGTCGCGCCAGGCGCGGTTGTCCTCGAAGTCGTGCGCGTGCAGCTGCACCCCGGGGAAGCCCTCGCTCCCGGGGAAGGCCGGCTCGGGCCAGCGCGGGTCCCAGTGGTGGCCGTTCGCGACGACCAGCGCGTCGAACTCCTCGACGCTGCCGTCGTCGAGCGTCAGCCGCCACCCGCCCCCGTCGCGACGCTCGGCCCGCACCACCGAGGTGGAGAAGCGGATGTGCCGACGCAGGTCGAAGTGGTCGACGTAGGAGTCGAAGTACTGCGCGATGTGCGTGTGGTGCGGGAAGTCCGGAAAGGACTTCGGCATCGGGAAGTCGCTGTACTCCATCCGCTCGCGCGAGGTGTTGATGTGCAGCGAGCGGTAGGACGAGCTCATCCCGTTGCTGTTCTGGAAGACCCAGTTCCCGCCGACGCGGTCGCCCTTCTCGAAGCAGACGGCCGGGATGCCCTTCTCGACCAGCGCCTTGAGCGCGACCATGCCGGACGAGCCGGCGCCGATCACGGCCGTACGAGGCAGGTGGACCATGCCCGGCACCCTAGAGGTGGGTGCGCGGCAGCCGCCACGCCGACAGCGCCACGGCGGCGGCGGTGACCGCGACCAGCACGAGCACCGCCGCGACGACCGACACGTCCGCCGTCGGGAACGGCGGCTCGTCCCACGGCGCGCCGACGACGCGGTTGGCGTACGCCCCGACCGACAGGTTGCGGAAGGCCGGCGCGGTGCCGGCGAGCAGGCCCTCCCACAGCACCAGGTAGGCGAGCCCGACGAGCACCGCCCGCTGCAGGAGCAGCGACAGGAGCACGAACAGCGCGGTGTACGCGAGCGCGGCCAGCAGGCTGGCGAGCAGCAGGCTCCACACCACCTCGCCGGCGGGCAGGTCGGTGGCGGACGTCGCCGAGGACGAGGCACGCCGAGCGCGGCCGGCAGGCTGACGAGCCACGTGGTGCCCGCGGCCGCGGCGTACTTCGCGAGCGACGATCGGCGCTGCGCGGCAGGGTCGTGGCCAGCAGCAGGCCGAGCGTGCGCTCGTCGCGCTCGTCGCCGAAGGCGTTGACGCCGAGCACGAGCGCCGACGAGCGCGATGACCAGCGAGGAGAGCAGGTCGCCGGCGAGGGTGCCGTACGCCTCGGTGCGGTCCGCGCCGCCGGCGGTGACGGCCAGCAGCACCGCGACGACGCCGATGAGCAGCGGCAGCAGCCCGACGACGAGCACCCGCTTGCCGCGGAGCGACGGAGCGCAGGCTGAGCGCGAGCAGCGTCATCGGCCGGCTCCGCGGGCGGAGGCGGTGAGGCGGGTGAAGACGCTCTCGAGGTCCTCGCCGATCGGGGATGACCCGGCGCAGCAGGACCGACGCCTGGGCGGCGAGCTGCGGCAGCCGGACGGCGAGCTCGGCGCCGTCGGGGGTGTGCACGACCAGCGCCGTCGTCGTCGAGGGCGACCGAGTCGACCGCCTCCTCCTGCAGCAGCAGCGCGGCCAGCCGCGCGCGGGTCGTCGGTCTCGACGCGCACCGTGCGGGCCGACTGCGCGAGCAGCTGCTGGACGCCCGCGGGGGTGCCCTCGGCGACGAGCCGGCCGTTGACGACGACGAGGACCCGGTCGGCCATCCGCTCGACCTCGGCCAGGATGTGCGAGGACACCAGCACCGTCCGGCCCTGCTCGCCGAGGTGCCGGACGAGGTCGACGTCGGCGCGGCGCTGCGCGGGGTCGAGGCCGTTGAGCGGCTCGTCGAGCAGCAGCACCTCGGGGTCGTGCGCGAGCGCCTGCGCCAGCCGGACCCGCTGGCGCATCCCCTTGGAGAAGCCGGCGACCCGGCGGTCGGCGGCGGCGTCCAGCCCGACGGTCGCAGCGCGTGGCGCGGCGGCGCCGTCGACGTCGCGGACCCGCCGGTGACGGGCCAGGAACGCGACCGTCTGCCGGGCGGTGAGGAACGGCCACAGGCCGTCGCCGTCGGGCACGAGCCCGAGCCGGGCGTGCACCGCCGGCTCGCGCCGCGGGTCGTGGCCGAGGACGCGCACGGTCCCCTGGCTGGGCGAGCTGAAGCCGGCGAGCAGGTCGAACAGCGTCGACTTGCCGGCGCCGTTGTGGCCGAGCAGCCCGGTCACGCCCGGCTCCGACGAGAAGCGTCACGTCGGACAGCGCGACCGTGTCGCCGAACCACTTGGAGACGCCGTCGACCTCGAGCGCCGCGCTCACGCGTCGTCCCGGGTCGCGGTAGCGCAGCGGCAGCACGACGGCGGCGAGCAGCACCACGCCGCCGACCACGGTCCACACCAGCGCGTCCGGCGGCTGCTCGCCGCCCTCGTCGCCGAAGTCCTCGAGCGGCAGCACGGTCGACGCGGCGCGGAGCGGGGCGAGCGTGAGGTCGGCGGCGAAGCACCTCCGGCCGGTCGCTGAGGGTCGCCGACGAGGCCGGCGACCACCGGCGTCACGAGCAGCACCGCCAGCAGGCCGCCGACGGCGAACACCGCTTGGCGGTGAGCGACCCGGCGAGCAGCCCGAGCGCGGCGAAGTAGACGCGCCACGACCAGCCCCGCCGACGCAGGACCGGCAGGGCGTCGCCGGCGTCGTCGCGCAGCAGGTCGAGCGGGGCGTCGGCCGTGGCGATCGAGCCCGACCAGCAGCACCAGCAGCGGGCTCAGCGTCACCAGCGACATCAGCGCGACCGCCGCGAGCGCCTTGCCGGCGAGGTACTCCCACGGCGACAGGGCGGTGGAGAAGTAGAGGCTGAGCACCCGGTCCCGCCGCTCGCGGGTGAGCAGGGACGGCAGCGTCGTCGCGGCGAAGGCCACCAGCACCGGCGTGATGATCGTCAGCAGGTCGACGTACGAGACGAGCTCGAGCGGCGGCGGTGCGCCGTCGAACAGCAGCGGGACGCCCAGGGCGGCGACCGCGGGCAGGTGCGCGCACAGCGACCAGCAGGAACGGCCACACCTTCGCCCCGCGCGGTGCGGCGGACGCCGAGCGCGCGGGTGGCGGAGGAGCGCGCGAGGGCGAGCACGCCGCGCCAGCGGGGCTCGCGGTCGCCGGAGTAGCGGGAGTAGCGGACGTCGTACAGCCGGGCGGCGTCGCTCACCGCATGGCCCCGACGACGGCGTCCTCGAGGGCGTTCGCCGCGTCGACCAGCGAGAGCACGCCGACGCCCCGCTGCGGCCGCGAGGTCGCGCACGGCGGCCAGCGCGGCGGGCGTCGCCGTGGCGAGCCGGACCCGGCCGGCCTCGGCCACGGCCTCCACGCCCACGCTCGCGCAGAGCGGTCGCGAAGGCACCGGCGTCGCCGGTGACCTGCACGACGACCGGTCCGGCGCTGTCGCGCGCCGACACCGGCTGCTGGGCGGTGACGCGCCCGGAGGACAGCACGACGACCTCGTCGCAGGTGCGCTCGATGTCCTCGAGCACGTGGGAGGACAGCAGCACCTGGATGCCGAGGTCGCGGGACAGGTGCCGCAGGATCGAGAGCATCTCGGCGCGGCCGGCCGGGTCGAGCCCGGACGTCGGCTCGTCGAGGACGACCAGGTCCGGGCCGTGGACCAGCGCCTGCGCGAGCTTGGCGCGCTGGCGCATGCCGAGCGAGTAGGTGTCCACCAGCCGGTGCCGCTCCTCCTCGAGCCCGACCGCGAAGAGCACCTCCGACGCGCGGCGCAGCGCGTCGCGGCGCGGCAGCCCGCGCAGCCGGGCCAGGTGGATGCAGAGGTCCTGCGCCGACATGTCGGTCGGCAGGCAGGCGTGCTCGGGCATGTAGCCGACGCGGGCGCGGATCTGCGCCCGGTCCGTGGCGGCGTCGAGCCCGAGCACGCGCACGCCGCCCTCGTCGGGGGCGAGCAGCCCGAGGGCGAGCTTCATCAGCGTCGACTTGCCGGCGCCGTTCGCGCCGAGCAGGCCGGTGGCCGGCGCGGTCACGTCGACCGTCACGCCGTCGAGCGCGCGCACCTCGCCGAAGGTCTTGACGAGGCCGGTGCAGGCCAGGGCCGACGTGGTCACGGGCCGACGCTAGTGCGAGTGCGGCCGGATCCCGGCGCGAACCTGCCGCGTGCCAGGCTGTGCCCATGGACGCTGACGCTCTCGTCGTCGGAGCCGGCCTGTCCGGCCTGGTCGCCACGGCCGAGCTCGTGGACGCCGGGCGCCGGGTGGTGCTGCTGGACCAGGAGCCGGCCGCGAGCTTCGGCGGGCAGGCGCACTGGAGCTTCGGCGGGCTGTTCCTCGTCGACTCGCCCGAGCAGCGCCGGATGGGCATCCGGGACAGCCACGAGCTCGCGCTGCAGGACTGGATGGGCACTGCCGGCTTCGACCGCCCGGAGGACCACTGGCCGCGGCAGTGGGCGGAGGCCTACGTCGACTTCGCGGCGGGGGAGAAGCGCACGTGGCTGCACGCGCAGGGAGTGCGCTGGTTCCCGGTCGTCGGGTGGGCCGAGCGCGGGGGCTACGGCGCGATCGGGCACGGCAACTCGGTGCCGCGCTTCCACGTCACGTGGGGGACCGGGCCCGGGCGTGCTCGCGCCGTTCGTCTGGCGGGTGCGCGAGGCGGTCGCCCGCGGCCAGGTCGAGCTGCGCTTCCGGCACCGCGTCGACGAGCTCGTGCTCACCGGCGGCGCCGTCACCGGGGTGCGCGGCGCGGTGCTCGAGCCGTCCGACGTCGCGCGCGGCGAGGAGTCGTCGCGGGCCGAGGTCGGGCAGTTCGAGCTGTCCGCTCAGGCGGTCGTCGTCACCAGCGGGGGGATCGGCGGCAACCACGACCTCGTGCGCGAGAACTGGCCGGCCCGGCTCGGGACGCCGCCGGCGCACATGCTGTCCGGCGTTCCCGCCCACGTCGACGGGCGGATGCTCCGCATCGCGCAGACCGCCGGTGCGCACGGCATCAACCCCGACCGGATGTGGCACTACGTCGAGGGCATCGCCAACTGGGACCCGATCTGGCCGCGGCACGCGATCCGCATCCTGCCCGGGCCGAGCTCGCTCTGGCTCGACGCGACCGGCAAGCGGCTGCCGGTGCCGCTGTTCCCCGGCTTCGACACCCTCGGCACGCTCGCGCACCTGCGCACCACCGGGCACGACCACTCGTGGTTCGTGCTGACGCAGCGGATCATCGAGAAGGAGTTCGCGCTGTCGGGCTCCGAGCAGAACCCCGACCTCACCGGCAAGTCGGTCCGGCAGGTGCTGGCCCGGGCCCGTTCCGGCGCCCCCGCGCCGGTGCAGGCGTTCATGGACAAGGGCGCCGACTTCGTCGTCCGCGACGACCTGCGCGCGCTGGTCGACGGGATGAACGCGCTCACCCCCGCGCCGCCTGCTGTCGTACGAGCAGGTGGAGGCCGAGGTCGTCGCGCGCGACCGGGAGATGGACAACGACTTCACCAAGGACCTGCAGGTCACCGCGCTGCGCGGCGCGCGGAACTACCGCGGTGACAGGCTGATCCGCGTCGCCAAGCCGCACAAGCTGCTCGACCCGGCGGCCGGTCCGCTCATCGCCGTGAAGCTGCACGTGCTGACCCGCAAGTCGCTCGGCGGGCTCGAGACCGACCTGTCGGCGCGGGTGCTGCGCGCGGGCGGCGAGGTGCTCGACGGGCTCTACGCCGCGGGCGAGGCGGCCGGCTTCGGCGGCGGCGGGATGCACGGCTACCGCTCGCTGGAGGGGACCTTCCTCGGCGGCTGCCTGTTCAGCGGCCGGGTCGCCGGCCGCGCCGCCGCCGCGGCGACGGCCTGAGGTGGACCTGACCCTGCCGGTCGGGCCGCGCGACCACGTCCGCGGCCGCCGCGACGCCCCCGTCACCGTCGTGGAGTACGCCGACGCCGAGTGCCCGTACTGCGGTCGGGTCGAGCCGGTGCTGCGCGAGCTGCTCGCGCAGCGCGACGACGTGCGGCTGGTCTACCGGCACTTCCCGCTGGTCGACGTGCACCCGCACGCCTTCTCGGCCGCGCTCGCGCTCGAGGCGGCCGCCGAGCAGGGGATGTTCTGGGAGCTGCACGACCGCCTGTTCGCCGACCAGGAGTCGCTCGGGCGCGCGGCCTACGCGCGGCACGCCGAGGCGCTCGGGCTGGACCCGGAGCGGGTGCTGCGACCGGCCAGCGAGCGGCACGACAGCCGGGTGCGCGACGACTTCGACAGCGGGGTCGCCAGCGGGGTGCAGGGCACGCCCGCCCTGTTCGTCGACGGCGTGCGCTTCGAGGGCGGGCCGAGCCTGAAGCGGGTCCTCGAGGCCGTCGACCGGGCGCGCGCATGACCGCGCCCACCCGGCTCCTCCCGCGCGGCGAGCTGACCGTCGCGGCGCGCGAGTACCTGCGCACGGAGGCCGGCGGCGCGGTGCTGCTGCTGCTCGCGACCGTCGCCGCGCTGGTCTGGGCGAACAGCCCGTGGAGCGGCAGCTACGAGGCGCTGTGGGAGACGCACCTGTCGGTGCAGCTCGGCGACGCGGTCATCGACGAGTCGCTGCGGCACTGGGTCAACGACGCGCTCATGACGCTGTTCTTCCTGCTCGTCGGGCTCGAGATCGCGCGGGAGCTGTCGGTCGGGGAGTACCAGGACCGGCGCGCCGTCGTCGCGCCCGCGCTGGCCGCGCTCGGCGGGCTCGTGGTCCCGGCTGCGCTCTACCTGCTCGTGGCGGGCACCGACGGCGAGGCCGCACGCGGCTGGGGGATCGCGATCTCCACCGACACCGCCTTCGCGCTCGGCGTTCTCGCGCTGGTCGGCCCGCGCTGCCCGAACCGGCTGCGCATCTTCCTGCTCGCGCTGGCGATCGTCGACGACGTCGCCGCGATCGGCGTCATCGCCGTCTTCTACACCGACGACCTCGACACCGGCGCGCTCGGCATCGCGGCGCTGCTGTTCCTGGTGCTGGTCGCGCTGCGCGCGGCGGCCGTGAGCAACCCGGCGCCGTACGTCGTCGTCGCGGTGCTGCTGTGGCTGGCGACGTACGCCTCCGGGGTGCACCCGACGGTCGCGGGCGTCGCGATGGGGCTGCTGTTCGCGTCCTACGCGCCGGGGGAGGCCGACCTCGACCGGACCGCCGCGATCGGCCGGCGCTTCCTGTCCGCGCCCTCGGCCGAGCGGGCGCGCGAGGTCGTGCGCAGCCTGACGACCACGGTGTCGGCGAACGACCGGCTGACGCTGCGCCTGCACCCGGTCGTGAGCTTCGCGGTGGTGCCGCTGTTCGCGCTCGCCAACGCCGGCGTCGCGCTCGACGGCGAGGCGCTGCGCGGCGCCGCCACCAGCCCGGTCGCGCTCGGCATCGTGCTCGGCCTGGTCGTCGGCAAGCTGCTCGGCGTGCTCGGCGGGACGTGGCTCGCGCTTCAGCTGCCGAGCTCGTCGTTCGTCAGCGGGACCAGCTGGGGGCAGGTCACCGGGGTGGCGTCGGTGGCCGGGATCGGCTTCACCATCGCGCTGTTCGTCACCGACCTCGCCTTCGAGGACCCGCTGCTGCAGCAGGAGGCGAAGATCGGGATCCTCGTCGGGTCGGCGCTGGCGGCCGCGCTCGCGCTGGCGGTCTTCCGCTTCCTGTCCGCGCGCGGCGGGCTGTGCCTGCCGGACGCGCAGCTGCGCAGCCTGCCGCCGCTGTCGGCGATCCCCGACCCGGAGTAGCTACGCCGGGGGAGCCCCGACCGTGCCGTGCAGCAGCGCGCGGCCCTGCTCGGCGAGGTCGTCGGCGACCTCCCGCAGCACGGCGACGCGCTCCGGGCTGGAGGTGGTCGCGAGCTCGCCGCGCACCGCCTCCAGCTGCTGGAGCACGGCGGCGAAGTCGTCCTGGCGCTGCGCCATCCGGCGCCTCCCTGCTGATCGTCGGTGGAGGGTGAGCAGGTGCATCCCGGCCGCGGCGGCCAGGGGGAGGAGCAGGAGCAGCAGCCACAGCGGCGAGCCGGTCGCCAGCACCAGCGCCACGGTCAGCGCCACGACGACCCCGGCCGCGATGAGCAGCCGGCGCCGCAGGACGGCGGCGGCCTGCGTGCTGCGCTGGTCCGCCTCGACGGCGGTCGCGTCGACGGCGGCGGTGGTGTCGGTCAGGGCCTGGTGGCAGCGCTGCGCTGCCTCGTCGGCGGCACCGGTCGCCTGCTCGCGCAGCTCGCCGAGGGCGCGGTCGGCGTCGGCCAGCCAGGCCAGCACCTGCGCCGCGGCAGCCTCTCCGGTGGGCAGCGCGTGGGCGGCCACGTCGTCGCACGCCGTCGTCACACCTGCCGCCGCCCAGCCCGGTCAGCACCGGGACGGGCGAGGAGGCCACCGCCTCCGCCGCCTCGAGGGCGTCGAAGGTGGCCAGCCCCAGCGGCCGCCCGGCGCTGCGGACGACCAGGACGGCGTCGCTCCCGTTGGCGGCCTCCGTCACGCACTGCGCGAGCCGTCGGGAGCCGGCGTTCCCGTCGAGCCGGACGGGGACGGGTCGCGCCGTGATCGCGAAGGGGCTCCCGGTCAGCTGGGCGCAGACCCGCTCCAGCTCCGGGTCGTCGGCGGGGCCGACGACGGCGACGTCCAGCGGCGCTCCCGGCCGCGGGTGGCGGGTCTGGCGGTCGCTCAGCGAGCGCTCCGCCACCGCCGCGCGGGCCGCCGTGCGCGCGTCGCCGAGGGCGGCCTCGGTCGGGGTCGGGTCGAGCTCGGAGACCAGCAGCACGGCGGCGTGCCGGACGGGGTCGAAGCGCAGCAGCCCGCCGACGCGGGCCAGCCGGCCCTCGCGCAGGACCTCGTCGAGCACGGCGTCGTACGAGCGGTGCAGCAGCTCGGCGAGGGCGTCGCTGCTCCAGCCGGGGACGACGCACGGCAGCGCGTACGGCACCTCCTCGGCACCGGGCTCGGTGCTCGGGTGGAGGGTGAAGCGCAGGTCCGGCTCGTCCCCGTCCTGCCGCAGGACCAGCCCGACCTCGCCGGCGACCCAGACCCGGTGCGGGAACGCGACGTGGAACTGGTCCTCGATCATCCGCTGCACGTCGGTCACGGCGTGCGTCCCGCGGCCCAGCGCCGTGGGGCGCACCTGCCGACCCGGGGTCGGCACGTGCACCTGCTCTTCCGGCTCGGTGTCCACGGGGCCAGGCTAGGTGGGTCGGTCGTCCGGGCGTCGGCCCCCCGGAGCGGCGGGTCGACCCGCCGCTCGTAGGGTGATGCAGCTCACACCGGACCGAGGAGATGCCATGACGCTGATCGCCCGAGACGAGGACGTCGCCAGCGGTGACGAGGCCGCCGTCGCCGCCCTGCACGACGCACTGGCCGCGCAGAAGGCGGCCTTCCGCGCCGCGCCGTACCCCTCCCGCGAGGAGCGGCAGGCGCACCTCGAGGCCCTGGCCGGGATGATGATGAGCAACCGGCAGCGCATCCGGGAGGCCATGACCGCGGACTTCGCCGTGCACCCGGAGCTGTTCAGCGACCTGATCGAGTGCGTCGGGATCCCGTCCCGGGCGGTGTACGCGATCAGCCAGCTGGACAGCTGGATGGCCGACGAGGAGCGGGAGACCGACCCGGCGCTGTTCGGCACCGCGCGGGCCTTCGTGCGGCACCAGCCCAAGGGCGTGGTCGGCAACATCGTGCCGTGGAACTTCCCCTTCGACATCGGGGTCGGCCCGCTGGTGGAGATGCTCGCGGCGGGCAACCGCGTCATCGTCAAGCCGTCGGACTTCACGCCGGCCTGCGGCGAGCTGCTGCGGGACATGCTGGCCTCGACGTTCGACGCCGACCACGTGACGACGGCGGTCGGCGGGCTCGAGCTGGCGCGCACCTTCCCGACCCTGCGGTGGGACCACCTGCTCTACACGGGCAGCCCGGCCATCGGCCGGGTGATCGCCAAGGCGGCGGCGGAGAACCTCGTGCCGACGACGCTGGAGCTCGGCGGCAAGTGCCCGGCGGTCGTGCTGGACGACGCCGTCGACCTGAAGACCGTGGCCAGCATCCTCGGCACGAAGATGATCAAGAACGGCCAGATGTGCATCTCGGTCGACTACGTCCTGGTCCCGCGGGCGCGGATGGCCGAGTTCACCGCGCTGGCCCAGCAGTACGTCCGGGAGAACCTGCCCCGGTACTCGCGCAGCGGTGACTGCACCGGGATCATCACCACCCGCCACCTGGACCGGTTGATCGAGCTGCGCGAGCAGGCCCGGGACGCCGGCTACGAGGTGGTCGAGCTCGAGGAGGGCGGCGAGGACAACCGCACCACCCGCCAGATGCCGCTGGTGCTCGTGCTGGACCCCGGTGACGAGCTCGGGATCATGCAGGAGGAGATCTTCGGGCCGCTGCTGCCGATCAAGCCCTACGACAGCCTCGACGAGGCGCTCGGCTACATCAACGAGGGGGAGCGGCCGCTCGGCCTCTACGTCTTCGGGCACGACGAGGCGCAGACCGACCGGGTGCTGCAGTCGACGTCCAGCGGCGGGGCGTGCGTCAACACCTGCGCCATGCAGGGTGCGCTGCCCTCGCTCGGCTTCGGCGGGGTCGGCAACAGCGGCATGGGCCGGCACCACGGGATCGACGGCTTCCGCGAGTTCTCCAACCCGCGCGGCGTGGTCGTACGCGGTGAGGGCGACCTGGTCGACGCCTTCTACCCGCCGTACGGCGACGCGCTGAGCGCGATCATGGACTCGGCGTTCGGGCAGGCGCCCGGCACCGTCTGACGCCCCGTCGCCGCGTCAGGTCCGGCTCATCGCCGCCTCGTGCAGCTCGGTGATGGCGTCCTGCAGGTAGCCGAGCAGGTCCCACAGGTCGGGCACCAGCTCACGGCACGACACGAGTCCGAAGTCGAGCTCGTCCAGGTAGCTCTGGACGGTCATGTTCAGCCCCTGGCCGTCGGCGACGACGGACACCGGGTAGTAGCCGAGCACGGTCGCGCCGGCGAGGTAGAGCGGGGTGCGCGGCCCGGGCACGTTCGAGATCACGACGTTGTACGGCGGGTTGACGTAGTCCATGATCCGCATCTGCGCCGCGACGCGGGCCGCGCGGGTGGCCAGCGCCGGCACGGTGAACTCCGTGACGTCCTGCAGCGTCTCGGCGCCGATCGCCGAGTGCTGCTCCTTGGCCGCGCGCATCGCCTCGTGGACGGCCATGAGGCGGTCGACCGGGTCGGGCAGGTGGGTCGGCAGGGCGGCGATCATCGCCGAGACGCGGTTGCCGTACTGCCCCTGCTGCTCCGGTGTCCGTACCGACAGCGGGACCATCGCCAGCAGCGGCGAGTCGGGCAGCTCGCGGTGCACCTCGAGCCAGCGGCGCAGCGCGCCGGCGCAGGCGGCCATGACGACGTCGTTGACGGTGACCCCGAAGACGGTCTTCACCTGCTTGACCTCGTCGAGCGAGGCCGACCCGAACGCCCAGCGGCGGTGCGGGGTGATCGGGCGGTTGAAGGACGTACGGGGTGCCACGAGCGGCGGCTGGTTCAGCAGCTGGCCGTCGGGCGAGCCGCCGCCGGTCATGAGCCGCCCGAGGTTGGTCAGCGCCGGCGCGGCCTTGCGGCTGTAGAAGCGCGTCGAGCGGGGGATCGTGCGCAGCAGCCGGCGCTGGAAGTCGAGCATCTTCAGCGGCTGCAGCGACAGGTGGGCGATCCCCCGGGCCCACATCTCCAGCTCGTTCGGCACGGCCGGCGGCTTCCACGGCTGCGGCGCCGGCTGCTCGGGCGGGGTGCGGGTGGTGTCGAGCAGCGTGGTGAGCAGCTCGGCGCCGGCCACCCCGTCGAGCATCGCGTGGTGGAACTTGACCATGAGCGCCATCCGGCCGCCGGACAGCCCGGAGAACAGGTAGAGCTCCCACAGCGGCCGGCTGCGGTCGAGCGGCGCGGGAGGCGATGCGGGCGACCTGCTCGGCGAGCTGCTGGTCGTCGCCCGGCGCCGGCAGCGCCAGCTCGCGCACGTGGAAGTCGAGGTCGAAGTCGGGGTCGTCCGCCCACCACGGCCGGTCGATGCCGAACGGCACCTCCACCAGCCGGCGGCGCAGGGGCGGCAGGAGCGGCAGCCGCGACTCGACGACGGCGCGCACCGCCTCGAAGGTCAGCTCGCCGTCGCCGGTGTCCGGGTCGAGCAGCGCGACGCCGCACACGTGCCCGACCGTCGCGCCGGTCTCCATGTAGAGGAAGTTCGCGTCGATGCCCGTCAGCTGCTGCACGGCTGTTCTCCTGTCATCGGACGGCGAGGGCGGACCTACCCCGTTTGCGGTGGGACGTACGGTCCGGCGCCGAGCATGTCCCGGGCGGCCTGTCAGGTCGAGGGCGGCCTGCGGTGAGGGCGCGGTCGTGGTCCCGACCGGTCAGGCCGAGCTGGTCGGGCCCGGGCGGGGCGCGGGTCGGCCGTGGTCGGGCCGAACCGGTCGGGCCAGCGGAGCCCCGGTCGGGCCGACCGGTCGGGCCGAGCGCGGCCGTGGGCGGGTAGGTCGTCGTCTCGTGGGCAGTCCTGCTCGGCGCCGCTCGACGGGGGAGGTCGACATGGCACGTGTCGTGCACTTCGAGGTCCAGGCCGACGACGTCGACCGGGCCAAGGCCTTCTACGAGACGCGTCTTCGGCTGGACCTTCCAGGACTACGGCCAGATGACCGGCTCCACCTACTGGGGCATCACCACCGGCCCGGACGACGAGCCCGGCATCAACGGCGGGCTGCTGCAGCGCCCGACCGGCGCACCCGGGCCGGGTCAGGGGACCAACGCCTACGTCTGCACCGTGGGCGTCGGCGACTACGACGAGGTGGAGCGACGGGTGCTGGAGGCGGGTGGCCAGGTCGCCCTGCCGAAGTTCGCCCTCGCCGGCATGGCCTGGCAGGGCTACTACCTCGACACCGAGGGCAACACCTTCGGCATCCACCAGCCCGATCCGGACGCTGCCTGAGCGCGCGCGGCGGCAACATCGAGGCGGACAAGACGGCGCCCGGCGTCGCCATCGCCGTCGCCGGCGTCGCTCCGCGCCATCAGATCGCGAGGACGGTCAGGTCGCGAGGATCGTCAGCGCACAAGAACCGTCAGGGTGGTGAGTGTGCCCAGCCGGTGGCGGTGAGTCTGCGTCTGCCGTCGCGGTGGGGGAGCTCGAGTCCTCGGTCGTGGTGGTCGTGGTGGTGCTGGTGGCAGAGCAGGACGAGGTTGTCCAGGTCGGTCAGTCCGCCGTCGGCCCAGTGCTTGACGTGGTGGGCGGCGCACTGGGCGGGTCGGCGGCGGCAGCCCTTGACGATGCAGTGCCGGTCGCGGGCGACCAGCGCGCGGAACAGCCGGCCGCTGACGATCCGGGCGGCCCGGCCGACGTAGAGCGGGTCGGAGCTGCCGTTGTGCTGCAGGACGACGAGGTCCAGGACGGCGTCGCAGGCCAGTCGGCGCAGTGCGTCGCGGGACAGGGTGCCGAGGTCACCGGCGATCCCGGCGGCGGCGGGCGGTGCGCCGGCCAGGTCCTTGCGCAGCAGGTCGATCCAGGGTCGGTGCGGCGCCGGCCTGCGCGGCGTCCTGGGCGGCGGCGAGCTGGTCGGGGCGGCACAGGACGTGGATGTGCGTGCGGACGGTGTGGGCGTCGTCGGCCAGGCTGTCGCCCGGGCCGTGGGCGCGGGTGAGGTAGTCGCGGGCCCACTGCACGAGGACGTCGGCCTGCCGGGCGGGCTTGCCGCGCTGGTCGCCGGCTTCGCGGGCGGCTTCGATCGCCAGGTCCATCGCCAGGCGGACGGTGGCGCCGTCCTCGCCGGCCAGGGTGCCGTCGACGGCGGTGTGGGTGCCGACGTCGTTCAGGCGCAGGCCCATCCGTTCGTGGGCGCGCTTGGCGGCGTCGGCGGCGATGCGGTCGTCGATGGCGGCGGCCTTGTCCCGCAGGCGCTTGCGCAGGTCGACCGGGTCGGTGACCTGGGCCAGTGCGCACAGCCCGTCCTGGGCCTCGAGTGACGACGTCGCGGTCCAGCCCGCGCACGCCGGCGATGACCGCGGCGGCGTGCTCGACGGTGATCGTGCCGTCCGCGAGCAGGTCACCGACGCCGGGCAGGTCATCACGCAGGGCGGTCGCCAGCTTGACGCGCGGCGCGGGCGGCGCCGTCGGTGAGGTGCTGCTCGTCGCGCAGCCAGGAGGCGGTGGTGGTCGTCCGGCCGGGTCGGGCGTGCCCGGCGGTGGCGTCCATCTCGGCCAGCTCCCGCAACGCCAGCCCGCGGGCCCGCTCGGCCAGGTCCAGCAGCGCGGCGGTGTCGGCACGCGAGCCGGACACCGGCCCGTGCTCGCCCAGCGCGTCCATCGCCGAGCGCAGGTCGGCGATCAGCGGCGACGGACCGGCCGGCGGCGCGGTCACGCCAGGCGTCGCCCAGAAGACGTCGTCCGGAGTGGCAGCGGCCGGCGCGCCCACGGGGGCTGCCGTCTCGGCTGCCGTCTCGGCCACCCCGCACGTGCAGGCAGTTGCCGTCGACGTCGCGGCGAGGGCGCAGGTGCACCAGTCCTGGCACAGCGGTTCGTCGAGCAGGGGGAACGGGCCGGGGTCGCCGCCCGTCAGCCAGAAGGGCGGCGCGTCGAGCACGTCCACGTCGCCCCTCCTCTGCCGTCATCCGATCGAACTGGTGTTCGAAGCATACGCCCGATGCGGCGGTTCGTCAAGGGGGTTGTGGACAAGGGCCGGCGTCGCGGCGCTGACGCGAAACCGGCCGCGCCGAAACGATCTTCGTCCCGCGCCGCCGCGGCGAGCGCCCGCCCTGAACGCCGGGTCACACGCGCACGTCGCACGGCGCCGCGCAGGCCGCCCGCGGCGGACGCCGTCACGCGGCGCACGCCCGCCGCCGCGGACGCCGGCGGCGGCTGAGCGCCCGCGCCCGACCGTTCGTGGAGCCGTCGCGCCCCACCCCCGGTACCGCACTCCATGATCAACAGAAGATCCCATGCCGTCAGCCGCTCCTGGACCGCCTGTGCGCATCGATGCTTCTGTCGATCAGCTGCAGCCGGCTGCGGCACGTCGACCGCGACCGGGCCGAGCGCCGCACCGTGGGCGGGGCCCCTACCGGCACCGCCGCCCCGGGCCTACCGTCCGCCCGTGGACGTCGAGCTGCGCGAGATCACCGAGGCCAACCGCGACGCCGTCCTCGCCCTGCGCACCACCCCCGCCCAGGAGCAGTTCGTCTCCACGGTGCGCTACTCGCTCGACGAGGCCGCGCAGAACCCGCAGGGCAACCCGTGGTTCCGCGCCATCTACGCCAACGGCCAGCCGGTCGGGTTCGTCATGCTGAGCTGGGATCTGGACCCGGTGCCGCCTGACATGAACGGCCCCTGGTTCCTGTGGAAGCTCCTCATCGACCACCGGCACCAGGGCAAGGGCTACGGGCGCGAGGTCGTGCGGCAGGTCGTCGAACTCGTGCGGGCGGCAGGTGGCCAAGAGCTGCTGACCAGCTACGTGCCCGGTGACGGCTCGCCCGCCGGCTTCTACGCCCGCCTCGGCTTCGTCCCGCGCGGCGACCTCGACCCCGACGGCGAGGTCATCCTGCGGCTGCCCCTCTGAGCTCCCCCCGCAGGCAGTGGTCCAGCAACGGCCCCACGTCGCGCGCCAGCTCCTCCGCGGGCGTCGACGCCAGCGGCTCGAGGCGTACGACGTAGCGGGCGACGGCGAGGCCGAAGACCTGCGACGCCGCCAGGGAGGCGCGCAGCTCAGGCCGGTCAGGGCTCGCGGCGGTGGCGAGCGGGCCGAGCACGACGCGGGTGGCGAAGTCGCGGAAGGACGCGGCCGCCGCAGGATCGGACACCGCGCTGCGCAGCAGGGCGAGCATCGGCCCCTGGCCGGGAGTGGCGTCCCAGGTGGTGAGGAAGGTGCGGGCCACCCGCTCGCCGAGGCCCTCGGGGCCCCCGGCGAGCAGCGTGGGGACCAGGGTCGACAGGTCGACCGGCAGCTCCATCGCGGCGGCGAACAGCTGCTCCTTGCTGCCGAAGAAGCGGTGCACCAGCGCAGGGTCGACGCCCGCGTCGCGGGCGATGCCGCGGATCGTGGTGCCGCTGTAGCCGGCCGTGCCGAAGCCGTGCCGCGCGGCCGCGAGCACCGCCTCGCGCGTCCCGCTCGAGCCCGGCCGGCGACCGCTGCGAGGAGCGTCACGCGCTGCGGCGGGGCAGCGTCGCCGCCCCCAGCGCGACGAACACGCACGACGCACGCCGGCGACCACGCCGAGGTCGACCAGCAGCGTGCCGGTCACGTCGGGGGAGACCGCGAGCTGCTGCATCCCCTCGACGGCGTAGGTGAGCGGGAAGACCTCCGACAGCCAGCGCAGCGGCGCGGCCATCGCCTCGCGCGGCGCGAACAGCCCGCACAGCAGCAGCTGCGGCAGCACCACCGCCGGCAGGAACTGCACCGCCTGGAACTCCGTGCGCGCGAAGGCCGACAGCAGCAGCCCGAGCGACGTGCCGAGCAGCGCGTCCAGCACCGCCAGCAGCACCAGCAACCCGGCCGACCCCGCGACGTCGAGCCCGAGCGGCCCCAGCGCGACGGCCGCAGCGAGCGACGTCTGCACGACCGCCACCAGCCCGAACGCCAGCGCGTAGCCGGTGAGCAGGTCGCCCTTGCCGACCGGCATGGACAGCAGCCGCTCGAGCGTGCCGGAGGTGCGCTCGCGCAGCATCGCCACGCTCGTCACCAGGAACATCGTCGTGAACGGGAACAGCGCCAGCAGCGGCCCGCCGATCCGGTCGAAGACCTGCGGCTGGTCGTCGAAGACGTAGCGGAGCAGGACCAGCAGCAGGACCGGTACGACCAGCAGCATCGCGACGGTGCGGTGGTCGCCGCGCAGCTGCAGCAGCACCCGCCGCGCGGTGGCGAGGGTCCGGCGGGCGCTCATGCCGCACCGGCCAGGACGAGGAAGGCGGCCTCGACGTCGAGCGTCGACGTCGCGTCGAGCAGCGCCGGCAGCGTGTCGTCGGCGACCAGTGCGCCGTCGCGCAGCAGCAGCAGCCGGTCGCAGCGGGCGGCCTCGTCCATGACGTGGCTGCTGACCAGCAGCGTCGTACCGCCCGCGGCCAGCTCGGCGAACAGCGCCCACAGGTCGCGCCGCAGCACCGGGTCGAGCCCGACGGTCGGCTCGTCGAGCACCAGCAGCTCCGGCTCGCCGAGCAGCGCCGCGGCCAGCGACACCCGCGCCCGCTCACCACCGGACAGCGACGCCGACCGGTGACGACGGCCCGGGCCACCAGGTCGACGTGCCGCAGCACCTCGTCGACCCGCGACCGCTCGGCGCCGAGCACGTCGGCGAAGTAGTCGAGGTTGTGCCGCACCGACAGGTCGCCGTAGACGGCGGGGGACTGGGTGACGTAGCCGACCCGGGCGCGCAGGCCGGGGCTGCCGGCCGGCTCGCCCAGGACGTCGACCCGCCCGCGCACCCCCGCCTGCACCCCGACGATCGCCCGCATCAGCGTCGTCTTGCCACCGCCGCTCGGCCCCAGCAGCCCGGTCACGGTGCCGCGCGCGACCGCGAAGGTCAGGCCGTGCAGCACCTCCCGCCCGCCGCGGCTGACCCGCAGGTCCTGCACCTCGACCGCAGAAGTCATCATGTGTTGACTTCTAGACCTGCCCGGAGGTCTGGTCAAGGCGCAGCGGAGCGAGGACTGTCCACGCGTGGACGACTCCTGGACCAGCGGCGAGGCGTACGAGGGCTACATGGGCCGCTGGAGCCGCCTGGTCGCGGCCGAGCTCCTCGCCCGGCTCGACCCGCCGCCCGGCCTGCGCTGGCTCGACGTCGGCTGCGGGACCGGCGTCCTCACCCGAGCCGTCCAGGCAGACCGCCGCGCCCGAGCTCGTGCTCGGCGTCGACCCGTCGGAGCCCTTCGTACGGTCAGCCGCCCAGAGCGCGAGCGCCGTCGTCGGCCGCGCCGAGCAGCTCCCCGTCGCCACCGCGTCGGTCGACGTCGTCGTCTCCGGCCTGGTCCTCAACTTCGTCCCCGACCAGCCGGCCGCGGCCGCCGAGCTGCACCGCGTGCTGCGCCCCGGCGGGACCGTCGCCGCGTACGTCTGGGACTACGCCGACGGGATGCAGCTGCTCAGCGGCTTCTGGCGCGCGGCCAAGGCCGTCGACCCGCGTGCGGCCGAGATCGACGAGGGCCCGCGCTTCGCGGAGTTCGGCCGGCAACGGCTGCCGGAGCTGCTCGAGGAGGCCGGCTTCCAGGACGTGCAGCTCGGCGAGATCGTCGTACCGCTGGTCTTTCGAGGACAGGGACGACCTGTGGACCCCGTTCCTGCGCGGCAGCGGACCGGCCCCGGCGTACGTCGCCTCGCTCGACGACCGGGGGAGAGCGGCCCTGCGGGAGGCCCTCGAGCAGACCCTGCCCGCCGACCCCGACGGCGCCGTCCGGCTCACCGCCCGGGCGTGGACGGTCCGCGGGACTGTCGGACCCCGGTGACACCGTCGAGCCGTGCTCTCCAAGACATGGACTGCCGCCCGCCCGTGTGATCCACGACACGCCCGGGCGACGACACCGACAC
This sequence comes from uncultured Actinomycetota bacterium, assembly GCA_963844295.1. GTDB lineage: Bacteria > Actinomycetota > Actinomycetes > Mycobacteriales > SCTD01 > SCTD01. The sequence goes on from CAWJNR010000002.1 coordinate 1,697,425, forward strand.
GCTGCGTGACCTGCGGATTCGCGCCTGTCGGCGCGTTCTCCTTGCCGACTCCCTGGTGTGCCCCTACTGTCCCCGACACAACATCTAGGGATTACACCGGTGTAGTTCTCCACATGCTGTGTGGACGGTGTGTCACAGGGTGTGGACAAGCGATGCGACTCGAGAGGAGACCGGCCGTGCGCTGCCCGTTCTGCCGGCACTCCGACAGCCGCGTCGTGGACAGCCGCGAGACGAGCGAGGGCGACGCCATCCGGCGCCGCCGCTCGTGCCCGGAGTGCGGACGGCGCTTCACCACGGTCGAGGAGATGTCGCTCGCCGTGGTGAAGCGCTCGCGGCGTCACCGAGCCGTTCAGCCGGGCCAAGGTCGTCAGCGGCGTCCGCAAGGCCTGCCAGGGCCGGCCGGTCGACGAGGACGCCCTCGCGCTGCTGGCCCAGCGGGTGGAGGACACCCTGCGCGCCGCCGGCAGCCCGGAGATCCCCGCCGACGAGGTGGGCCTGGCGATCCTCGAGCCGCTGCGCGAGCTCGACGTCGTGGCCTACCTGCGCTTCGCCAGCGTCTACCGCGCCTTCGAGTCGCTCGCCGACTTCGAGGCCGAGATCACCGCGCTGCGCTCCGGCTCGCTGCGCGACGGCCTGACCGAGCACGACACCGGCCCGCCGGACCGGCTGAAGACCTCCCGCTAGACGCACCCGCACCACCCCCTCGTACGACCCCCCGAGACGGAATGCCGCGGCTCGCCGCGGGTGTTGCACACCTCAGAGACGATGGAGACAGGCATGACGGAGACGGTCAGCGGCGCCACCCCCTCGCAGCGGCAGCGCAAGGCGCGGCTGCCGATCGAGCGCGTCTACACGACGCCCGGGACGCACCCCTACGACGAGGTGCAGTGGGAGCGTCGCGACGTCGTCATGACCAACTGGCGCGACGGCTCGGTCAACTTCGAGCAGCGCGGCGTGGAGTTCCCGGACTTCTGGTCGGTCAACGCCGCCAACATCGTCACCACCAAGTACTTCCGCGGCGCCGTCGGCACCGAGCAGCGCGAGCAGTCGCTCAAGCAGCTCATCGACCGCGTCGTCCTGACCTACGGCAAGGCCGGCCGCGAGCACGGCTACTTCGCCAGCGAGGAGGACGCGACGCTGTTCGAGCACGAGCTGACCTGGATGCTGCTGCACCAGGTGTTCTCGTTCAACAGCCCGGTCTGGTTCAACGTGGGAACGACTGCGCCGCAGCAGGTCTCGGCCTGCTTCATCCTCGCGGTCGACGACACGATGGACTCCATCCTCAACTGGTACAAGGAGGAGGGGAAGATCTTCCAGGGCGGCTCCGGCGCCGGCCTGAACCTCTCCCGCATCCGCTCCTCCAAGGAGCTGCTGTCCTCCGGCGGCACCGCGTCCGGCCCGGTCTCCTTCATGCGCGGCGCCGACGCCTCCGCCGGCACCATCAAGAGCGGTGGCGCCACCCGCCGCGCCGCCAAGATGGTCGTGCTCGACGTCGACCACCCCGACATCGAGGAGTTCATCGACACCAAGGCGCGCGAGGAGGACAAGATCCGCGCGCTGCGCGACGCCGGCTTCGACATGGACCTCGGCGGCAAGGACATCGTCAGCGTCCAGTACCAGAACGCCAACAACTCCGTCCGCGTCAGCGACGAGTTCATGCGCGCGGTCGAGGAGGGCAAGGACTTCGGCCTGCGCGGCCGGCTCGACGGCCAGGTCATCGAGACCGTCGACGCCCGCACGCTGTGGAACAAGCTCGCCACCGCCGCGTGGGAGTGCGCCGACCCCGGCATCCAGTACGACGACACCATCAACGACTGGCACACCACCCGGAGTCGGGCCGCATCACCGCCTCGAACCCGTGCAGCGAGTACATGTCGCTGGACAACTCCTCCTGCAACCTCGCGTCGCTGAACCTCATGAAGTTCCTGCGCGACGACGGCACCTTCGAGGCCAAGAAGTTCGCCAAGGCCGTCGAGATCATCATCACCGCGATGGACATCTCCATCTGCTTCGCCGACTTCCCGACCGAGCCGATCGGCGAGACCACCCGCGCCTACCGCCAGCTCGGCATCGGCTACGCCAACCTCGGCGCGCTGCTCATGGCGACCGGCCACGCGTACGACAGCGAGGGCGGCCGTGCGCTCGCCGGCGCGATCACCTCGCTCATGACCGGCACGGCGTACAAGCGCTCGGCCGAGCTGGCCGGGATGGTCGGCGCCGTACGACGGCTACGCCCGCAACGAGGCCGGCCACAAGCGCGTCATGCGCAAGCACGCCGCCGCCAACGACTGCGGTCCGCCCGGTCGGCGCCGACGACGCGCGGATCCTGCACGAGGCGACCAAGGCCTGGCAGGAGTGCCTGGCGATCGGCGAGAAGAACGGCTGGCGCAACGCGCAGGCCTCCGTCATCGCCCCGACCGGCACGATCGGCCTGATGATGGACTGCGACACCACCGGCCTGGAGCCCGACCTCGCGCTGGTGAAGTTCAAGAAGCTCGTCGGCGGCGGCTCGATGCAGATCGTCAACCAGACGGTGCCGCGCGCGCTGCGCTCCCTGGGCTACCAGGAGGAGCAGGTCGAGGCGATCGTCGAGCACATCGCCAACCACGGCAACGTCGTCGACGCGCCCGGCCTGCGGACCGAGCACTACGAGGTCTTCGACTGCGCGATGGGCGAGCGGTCCATCTCCGCGATGGGCCACGTCAAGATGATGGCGGCGATCCAGCCGTTCGTCTCCGGCGCGCTGTCCAAGACGGTCAACCTGCCGGCCGAGGCGACCGTCGAGGACGTCGCGGACGTCTACTTCCAGGGCTGGAAGCTCGGCCTCAAGGCGCTGGCGATCTACCGCAACAACAGCAAGGTCGGCCAGCCGCTGCAGAGCAAGAAGGACAGCGAGAAGACCGCCGGCTCCGACGACGTCGTCGTGGCGACCCGGCCGACCCGCAAGCGCCTGCCGAAGAAGCGCCGCTCGCAGACGGTGTCGTTCTCCGTCGCGGGCGCCGAGGGCTACATGACCGCCGGCGAGTACGACGACGGCACCCTCGGCGAGGTCTTCATCAAGATGAGCAAGCAGGGCTCCACGCTCGCCGGCGTGATGGACGCCTTCTCGGTGTCGATCTCGATCGGCCTGCAGTACGGCGTCCCGCTGGAGGCGTTCGTCTCCAAGTACATCAACATGCGCTTCGACCCGGCCGGCATGACCGACGACGCCGACATCCGCATCGCCCAGTCGGTGATGGACTACCTGTTCCGTCGCCTGGCGCTGGACTACCTGCCGGTCGACAAGCGCGCCGAGCTCGGCATCTTCAGCGCCGAGGAGCGCGCGGCGGCGGTCGCCGGCGGGACGTACGGCGGGTCGTCGGACTCGCCGTCGGAGGTCGACGTCGAGGGGCTGGCGCAGTCGGTGCCGGTCGCGGCTGTCGCTGCGCCGGCCGCCGTGAAGCCGGCGCCGGTCGAGGTCGGCTCGTCGACCGAGCTGCTCGAGGCGATGCAGGGGATCGGGGCGGACGCTCCGCTCTGCATGACCTGCGGGACGAAGATGCGGCCGGCGGGGAGCTGCTACGTGTGCGAGGGGTGCGGGAGCACCAGCGGGTGCAGCTGATGGCCAATCTCACAACCGGATGAGCACGAAGTCTCACACTTCTGAGACTGGGTACTCGCCGATCTGAGAGGGCGTTATCATCAGGAACACGCGGCGGATCGCGCAGACCTTCGGCTCGCTCGCGGTCGAGCAGGGGAAGTACGAGGGCCGGGGGGGCACGCCGGGTGCGCTTCGTCCGCTGCGCGCACCGAGGACGTCCTCGCCCGGGCGGACGACGCCGTCGACGCGCTGCTGGACACCTGGGAGCCGCAGCAGATCGCGCTGCTGACCACGAAGCACCGCCACCCCGTCCACGTCGAGCGGGTGGAGCACGTCGGTGACGAGGCCTACTGGGAGGACTTCTTCGCCGAGGACGACGTCTTCTACGGCAGCGTCTCCGGCTTCAAGGGGCTGGAGCGGACGTGCGTCGTGCTGGCGGTCAACGGGTTCAGCGCGCAGGCGCGGGCCAAGCAGATGCTCTACGTCGGGCTGTCTCGAGCGCGCAGCCAGCTCGTCGTGGTCGGGGACCTGGACGAGATCGCGCCGACGGCGGAGCGGGGCCGGTGTGCGCAAGCGGCTGCAGGACGCGGAGGTGTGGGAGCCGCCGGCGCTGGCGTGAGGCTGAGCGCGCTGACATCTCCGCAGCACCGCCGCGATCGACGGCCGCGGCGAGCGCGCCCGAGGGCAGCACCGCCAGCACCCGCCGCAGCGCCTCGCGCGCGTCGCGCCGGTGACCAGCGCGCCGTACGCCGCAGCGACGCCGGCGTGCGGGTGTGCGCGTGCACGCAGTGCAGGAGCACGGTCTTGCCTTCGGCGCGCAGCGTCGCGCACGGCCTCGGCGGCGTCAGCAGCATGGCCGGCAGGTCGTTGTTGGCGTCCTCCTTGTCGACGAGCCAGACCTCGACGTGGTCCTCGGGCGCGACGCCCTGCAGCGGCACCTGGGCCGCGCCCAAGCCGGCACAGGCTGACGACCGCGTCCGCGACCCCGGGCCGCACGGCGCCGACGGCCCCGAGCAGGACGCCGTCGTCGTCGGGGTGCGGCGCACGGTCCTGGTCTCGGCGCCGGCGTAGGACGGAGCCGCGCACGGTCGGCCAGCCCTGCGGGCTCGGCTGGCCGCCGTGTGACGGTCAGGACGGCGAGCCGGCGCAGGTCGCGGGCGCGCAGGCCCGGGCCAGCCGTGCAGCAGCCGCCGCCACCGAGCGGCACGGCGCTGCCGCCGTAGCGCGCGCCCGAGCAGCGCGCCGGCGATGGCGGCGACGGTGTCGGTGTCGCCACCGCCGGCGACCGCCGCGCTGCAGCCCGTCGGCAGTCAGTCCGTCGGCTCACCGAGCGGACCACGCCGCCAGCAGCGCCGCGACGACCCAGCCGTTGCTGGCCGCGTAGTAGGACGGCTCGACCGTCTCCGCCTCGTCGAGCAGCGGCGCCCAGTACGCCGCGTCGACGTACGGCAGGCCGACCCGCACGTCGAGCTCGCCGGTACGGACGGCGTGGTCGATCGGCCAGGCACCAGAGCACGCACGCGTCGCCCGGCGACCGGGTCGTGGTGGGTCAGCGCGCTGACCGCGCGAGCAGCCTCGGCGATGGCCGTCGGGTCGCCGAGGTGGGCCAGCGCGACGGGGGAGGTGCGCATCAGCGAGCCGTTGCCGGCGGTGCGCCCGGTGCTGCGCGTGCAGCTCGGCGCGACCGCCGCAGCGCCGCGCGGCCGGTCCGCGCTGGCGCGGGCCTGGGAGAGCAACCGCCGGGTCTGGACGCCGACGTCCGGCGGGCCGTCGCGCGTACCAGCGCAGGAACCCCGCAGCGATCTGCTCCAGCGCTCCTCGCTGCGCAGGTCGGCGCCGGTGGCAGCGACCCGCGCGATGCGCAGCGCCATCTCGGTGTCGTCGCTCCACTGGCCGGGCGCGATGCCACCCAGCCCGCCGCCGAGCATCTGCGGCTCGCCCTCGAGCCTTGCGCATGCCGAACTCGTACGGCACGCCCAGGGCGTCGCCGGCCGCGGCGCCGAGCAGCGCGCCGACGGCGCGGTCGGACTGCTTGGCGTTCAGCTGCATCAGGCGGCCACCAGCTCGTGCCGCGGGTTCACGGCGACCATGTGGACCGCCCGACCACGCCACGCCATGGCGTCCAGCCGCACGTACGGGGAGCGGCCGTGCAGTGCGGTGCCGAGGCCCGCCGTCGTGCTCGCTCACCGGGACAGCTCCGACCCGATCGAGGAACCGACGGGCTCGACGACCCGGGGTCGCCACCGGCGGCAGCGTCGAGCGCGTCCAGCGCCGCGGACTGGAGAAGCGCGTCCCAGACCGCGGCCAGGGTGCGCGGGGAGTCGTACGCCTCGAGCTGCACCGGCTGGCCAGCCAGGCAGATCAGCACCCCGGACTGGAAGGGCAGTCGGCGGATGCCCGCGACGAGCTGCGTCGCCAGGCCTCGACCGGCGTCGCGGGTCGCGTCCAGCAGTGAGCCGTGGGGGCGGCGCCGTAGCGCTGCTCGAAGCGGCGCACGCGGTCCCACGTAGCGCCTTGCTCCTCGGCGGCGCGCACGCCAGCGGGGCACGTCGCCCGGCGCGGGCGTGGCCGGCAGCGCCGGCCAACGGCCCTCCTCCACGCAGCGGACGTCGAGCACTAGCGCGTCGCCGGCGCCGACGAGCGCGGACCGTGCGGCCACGCGGTGCTGCTGCCCACCCTCGAGCAGCTCGCCCTCGAGCACCAGCGCCGGCGGCCGCCCGCTGTTGGTCAGGACCAGCTCGGCGACGACCGCGGAGCCGGCGCGCTCGCTGACACGCCGACCGTGTCGCCGGCCAGGTCGTAGCCGCGCGAAGCGACGGCGTTGCCGTTCCAGATCGGGAAGAGCGTCAGGGCGCCGCGGGTGACGCGGCCTGCCCAGGTGCAGGTCCAGGAGCTGCATGAGCTCCACCCCCTCAGATGAATTAGCGCGGTGTTGCGCCAACTAGTAGAGCACATCTGCGCTATTGTGTCCAGCATGTGGCGGGACGTCTGCGGCCGGACCCTGGCGAGTACCCCCAGGCCGTCGTTGGCGGTGGACGTGGCGCTGCTGACGGTTGTGTGGACGAGGAGGGCGACCGCCAGCTGTGCGTCCTGCTGCACCGGCCGGAGAGCGGCTTCGCCGACGGCGACTGGGCGCTGCCGGGCGACCTTCGTGCGCGAGGGGGAGCGGCTGTTCGACGCGGTGCGCCGCGCGGTCGCCGACAAGTGGGGCTGTCGGACCGCGCGACGCCCGCGCCAGCTCGCGGTCTTCGACGCACCCGGGGCGGGACAGCCGGCGGGCACGTCGTGACCGTCGCACACGTCGACGTGGTGCCCGAGGACGAGCTCCCGCCGGTCGGAGACGCGCGATGGATGCTGGCGCCGGTCGTCGGGGACCCGGCGCGGCCGCCCGGACGCCAACGGCGGCTGCCCTACGACCACGGCGACATCGTCACGCGGCCGTCGCCTGGGCGCGGTCTGCGCTACGGCCGTCGGCCCGACCCTTCGCGGCTGCTCGGTGAAGGCGTTCACCCTGTCGCGAGCTGCGGAAGGTGCACGAGGCGGTGCTGGCGCGCCCTGTTCAAGGACACCTTCCGCCGCCGGATGGAGCCTCAGCTCGTCCTCACGGACGTGAAGAGCACAGGGGTGCGCGGTCCTCGTGCGGCCATGTACCGCCGCCCCGGCTGAGCCCTCGTTCTGTCGTACCCCGCTGCCATACTGGGCTTCTGGTCGAGGAAGAGGGTGAGCGGTTGTCCTACGAGGACATGGCACGGTCGCACGTGAAGGAGCTCGTGCGTGAGGCGTTCGAGCTCGACGAGGTCGTCGTGGACGGGGACGGCGACCTGCCGTTCCCCTGCGGGACGGCGATGTTCTACCTGTCGGTCGTGCGGCGCGGCCGGCTGCTGCGGGTGTGGTCGCGCGCGGTTGCCGGCACACGCGTCAACAAGCCGGTGCTGCGCGAGATCAACGAGGTCAACGCCGGACTCGTCTTCTCCCGCGTCTGGGCGACGGACAGCGAGGTCTGGGTCGAGGGCTGCCTGCCGGTCGAGACGCTGCGGCAGCCGCGACGTCGCCGCGCTGTGCATGGAGGTCGGCAGCACCGCCGACCAGCTCGGCTCGATGCTCGCGGCGGTCCACGGCGGCCTGGTCGCCTTCCCGGACGCCGCCGAGCACGGTCACCAGCACGAGTGCGACTGATGGACGAGGACACCTGTCCTGCCTGCGGAGCAGGCACCGTCCTGCCGATCGTCTACGGCATGCCGATGCCCGACGACGTCGAACGGCTGAAGGGCCAGGTGGTCTTCGCCGGCTGCTGCATCCCCGACCCTGCCCACGCCTTCATGTGCACGACGTGCCGCCACTCGTGGGGCAGCATCTTCAGGGGCGAGCCCGAGCCCTCCGGCAGTCCCTTCGACGAGCTCGACGAGGGATGAACGGCGGCGTGGCGTGGCGGCCGGTGGTGCTGCCGCCGGCGCCACCGGCGAGCAGTCCGGCGGTGCGCCGCGTCCTGCAGCGGAACCGGCGGCGGGACACCGCGCCGGAGCTGGCGCTGCGGCGGGAGCTGCACGCGCTCGGCCTGCGCTTCCTGGTGGACGTCTCGCCGCGCCGGTACGTCGCGCCGTCGGCGCGTGGACGTCCTGTTGCGCGGCAGCCGCATCGCGGTGCTGGTGCACGGCTGCTTCTGGCACCGCTGCCCCGAGCACTTCCACGCACCGAAGGCGAACGCCGAGTGGTGGCGGCTGAAGCTCGAGTCCGTCGTCGCTCGGGACGCCGACACGCTGGTCACGCTCGTCGCCGCGGGCTGGCTGCCGGTCGTCGTGTGGGAGCACGAGGACGTGGTCATGGCCGCAGGGCGCATCCGGGATCTGGACGCAGGGCGGCGGTCTGACATCCGCGAGCAGCCCGTCAGTGCGAGAAGGCTGCCCAGCGCTGCGCCAGCAGGTCGCGGTCCGGTCGTTCGCTGACCCGCTTGGGCAGCTCGAGGTTCCACCCGTGCACGTCCTGGATGCCGTGCTTGAGCATCGGCCCGTCGACCTCGAGCAGGACGTCGGGGCGCACCTGCACGACGTAGTCGGGCCGGACGCCCAGGATGCCGCGGTCGTACGCCGCGTGGTGGATCTTGCACAGGGACAGGCCGTTCGGGATCACGGGCTGGCCGCCCTCTGCGTCCGACAGGATGTGCGCGGCGTCCAGCAGGTCGACGTGCTTGAGGCGGCAGATCGCGCAGGCCTGCTCGTACGCCCTCAGCACCCGGGCCCGGAAGACCGGCTGGTGCAGCCGGAGCTTGGTGAGCCGCTCGGCGTACGCGCGAGTGTCCGGGCGTCGAGGCGTGCCGGCAGGAAGCGCAGGCTCTCGTCGACGGCGATCTCGACGTACCGGCCGACGGGGTCGTCGGCACGACGTAGACCGGGAAGGTCGGGACGAAGACACCGGGCGGCGATCCCCTGGAGCAGCACGAGCGGGACGCCGAGCTCCGCCGCACGCCGCAGCTTGCGGTTGTCGCCAGCGTCCGGGCTCCCGTCGCGGTAGGCGTAGCGGAGCAGACCGTCCTCGGTCTCGACGTCGTCGTACGGCCCCTTCGGCTGGCTGAGGATCGACAGCGTGGCGGAGAGCTGCCGCGGGTTCCGGATGCCTCGGCTCTGGTCGATGAGCTTGACCTGCTCGCCGCCGTAGTGGAACGCCTCCAGCTGCGCCCGCGTCACCACGCCGCCTGAGGCGGCCATGACCTCGGCCAGGTAGGCCATCGCGGACCGGCGGACGTCGAGCTCGTCGATCAGCACCCGGTCGGTCTACCAGCTTCCCTCCTCTTCCGGTCGCAGCTCAGGAGATGAGGCTGGAGATGATGGCCTGCAGGACAGCGGGTCCGGCGGTCAGCGCCGTCACACCGCCCGCGCCGACGAGGCCCAGCCCCCACAGCCGTCGGACGTTGCGCGCTCGCCGCACCTCGCGGTCCACGCGCGCGAACGCGGCCTGGATCGCGCGGGTGTCCTGTGCCAGCGGGGGAGTGGCGCGCCAGGTGGAGGGGTCGGCGGCCACGTCGAGCAGGGTCGCCACCTGAGCGGCGGCCAGGACGACCGGACGCTTCTTCAGCCAGCGGGTGAGCTGGCGCGACGTGAGGACCACGACGGTGGGCGGCTGCTCCCGGAGGGTCAGCGCCGCCGGGTCCACGACGACGATGACCGGCGTGACGGTGACGGGACTTCCCGATGCGGCAGACAGCAGCCGGCCGGCGCGCTGTGCCTCGTGCTCGGCGTTGCGCAGGTGCGGCTGCTTCTGGCCGTTCACCATCAGCGTGCGCCCGGCGACCCACACCTTCTGCCCGGAGTGGTTCTTCGTGTTGACGGTGAAGACGCCGCCCGGCCCGATGACGACGTGGTCGATGTCGGCGTCGCCCTTCCCGACGGGAACAGCGTGGAGCACGTGCCAGCCGGGAGGCAGCTTCGCGAGGAGCTGTCCGACGTGGAGCTCCCCGAGGGCGCCGCGGTGCCACGGTGCCGCGTCCTCGCTCAGGGGTGACAGCCCGAAGAACCTGGCCGGGGCGGTGCGCGGCGCCGCCGTCCGCTGGAGCTCGAGCAGCTGGGTCATCACCGCCTGCGCCGGGACCCGGTCACTCAGCGGTCGGGTCGCCGGCGCCGCAGGGGCGAAGAAGAGGTCGTCCATCGGGGCACCTGACGCAAGAGCTCGACGTGGGCCGCGGTACTTGCCTGCAGGTGGGGCCGTTCGGGCTAGGCCCGGCAGCCGACCGGAGAGCCGTTCAGCCCTGCGGCGTTCCTCATGTCTAGGGGGCTGCTACCCGTTCGGCTGCCATGGCCGTGACTGTCGCGTCGCTCAGCGACAACAGCTCGGCCACGGTCATGTCGGTCACCCGGGCGTACCGGTAGACGAAGTCCGGGTCGTAGTGCAGCCAGCTGTCCGGGATCGGGTGGCGGTGCGGCCGCTGGAACGTGCTCCTGGGCCGTCTTGAGAAGGGTGATCGGGTCGAACCACGAGGGTAGGTTCTCGGCGCAGTACGCGGCGCGGAGCAGCTTGTGGGCGGGACCTCGGCCGGCCAGATCAGGCTGGGCCAACATGCACAGCCTGCGGAACTGCCGGCCCTGCAGCTGCCATCCGAGACGGACCTGGCCGTCCTCCTGCACCACCGACAGAACGGGATCGCCGTTCCGGAAGTCCGTGTGGACGGCCATCCCCGTCTCGAGCCGCTCACGCAGGCGGTTCCCGATGTGCCGGGAGCGGAGCTTGCGCGCCGCGTCCCACAGCCGGGCGCCCACGAGCAGCGGCTTCCACTCCTCGGGCAGGTCGACGGGCTCGCTGTCGTCCGCCACGAGGACCAGCTGCAGGAGCTGGACGAGGGTGCGCAGCGTGTCGATGTACGCCGCGAGGAAGTCGCGGTCGAAGCCTTCCAACAGAGGGAGGGCGAGCGACTCCAGCGCCGTCGCCAGGTCCTCGTACGAGCGCCACTGCCACGTCTCACCGGTCGGCGTCGTGTACGTCCCGTCGGCCCAGCCGGGGTCGCCCAGGCTGAGCAGGACCAGCGTGGCCCGACCGTCGACGACCTGCCGCACGTTCTTCGCTGCGTACCGGTCCAGCTGGCTCTCATCGGGCGCGCTGAAGACCTTGTTCTCGAAGACCACCGGCCGGGAGCCCGCTCGCACCACGACGAGGTCGAGCTGGGCGCGCTCACGCAGCACGGCGTCCGTACGCTGCTTCTCGTCGATCTCGGACCACGGCGCCAGCACAGCCGCACCGGCGTGCGGGTGGCGCTCGCACAGCCAGGCGAGCACGTTGCTGTGGAACAGCTCCTTCGAGCCGAGCGAGGCGTGGAACAGCGGCTGCTCCACCAGTCGCTCCGCCAGCTGCTGCAGGCGGCCGAGCGTGCCGACTGACGACGTGCTTGCCGTCGAGCCCGCCTCGTCGTCAGGCACCTCCTCGACGTCGTCCACGAGGGCGTCCGACAGCAGGCCGAGGCGTGCGAGCGGAGCGTCGACGAGATCGCTCAGGTGCGCGTAGCTGACCGGGTTCGCGGCACCGCGCCGGAACAGGTGGGAGACGTCGCGACCGACCAGGGCGTGCGCATCGCCGACGGGCTGACCGTCGAACCCCCACTTGCCCTTGGTCCCGCGCGGGTCCGGCACCCAGCCGTGGACCTGGAAGACGCCGCGGACGATGCCCCCGGCAACAGCGATGGCGAAGGCAGCGGCATCACGCCTCGCGCCGGCTGCGCTCCACCAGCCGTGCGTGACGTCGTAGACCTGGTCCTCGTCCATGCCCGGGCGGAAGGCCCGGCTGATGCGGAAGATGACCACCGGCGTGTCCCTGCTCGCCGTGCCTACGTGCATCGGCGCGGCGCCGCGGTCGTTCCAGGATCCCGTGCTGGTCAAGGTGCGGCTCTCTCTCGTCGTGTGGTCGGCACCCTCGCAGCGGTCTTGCCGTGCGTCTGTCACTTCGTGGATCCCGCCGCGTGCAGCGAGCACCGGTGCGACTCGTACGTGCGCACCAGGCTGGCCACGAAGACGGCCCAGATCGCCGGGGTGTGCGTGCGCGGCTGGTAGCCGCCGGCTCCGCCCATCAGCACGGGCACACGTCGACGAGCTGCCAGCCCGCCCAGCAGGACGGCCGCCCGTTCGTAGCCGTCGTAGGTGTACTGCAGCGACGACAGCGGGTCGGTCGCGTGCCCGTCCGCCCCGATCGCGATGAGCACGACGTCCGGGCGCCAGTCGACGGCCCGCCGTGCCACGTCGGTCACCGCAGCCAGGAGCTCTTCGTCTCCTGCACCGCGCGCCAGCGGGTAGTCGAAGACCTCCGCAGGCTCGTCGTGCGCCTGCCCGGTCCCGGGGAAGATGGTCGAGTCGTGCACCGAGCACGTCCGCACCAGCGGCTCGTGCCGGGTCAGCGCCTCGACGCCGTCACCGTGGTGGGCGTCGAGGTCGACGTAGAGGACCCGCTGGCCCTGCGCCGCGAAGTGCAGCGCCGCCCACGCCATGTCGTTGAAGACGCAGAAGCCGGAGCCGTGATCCGCCATGGCGTGGTGCTTCGCGCCCTGCGGGGAGAACCCGAGCCGCACGGCGCCGGCGTCGACGCCGCGCGCGAGCTGCACGGTGGCGGCGAACATGTGCGCGGCGACGCCGCCGAGATCGGGCGTGCGCCCGACCACTCGCTGTTCCGCCCCTCGACGAGGGTCCGCCGCAGGTACTCGGGCGTGTGCACGAGCTCAGCTCGCCGTCGAGCACGCGCGGTGATGGGCTCGACGTCATGGCGGATCCCCGACCCCCGCAGCGCTCGACGGCGAGCGCCGCGCGGACCGGGTCGGTGGGGTGGCCCGTGCCGAGCTGCCAGTCCAGGAGCCGGTCGTCGTAGGCGACGGCGAGCCGCTCCGGTGTCCAGTGCTCGGTCACCAGCGCTCCACCGTGAACCCGCCTGCGGCGGCGGCGGATCGCAGGAAGTCGTGCAACCTGTGTCCTGCGCCGACCTGCTCCGCGAGCAGCTGCGCCACGACCGCCGTGACGGGGGTGGACGCCAGGCGCAGGACGGGCTCCAGCTCCGGCGGGAGCAGACGAGAGAGCTGCAGCAGCTCCCACGGCTCCACGGACAGCGCCGCCCCGTCGAGGTCGGTCAGCAGGAAGCGCCCACCCCGGCTGCGCCGACCGCGGTTGCGGCTCTTGAAGGCGGCGTCCGAGGAGGTGGTCTTGGCTGCGCGGGAGCTGTCCAGTACAGCCTCCTCGGCCAGGCTGTTCAGCAGGTGGGCCTCCGAGACGAGCTCGGCGGCGTAGGCGTCCGGCAGGTCCTGCGCCTGAGCGCGGAGGTCCCCGCCGGTGCTGCGGAGCAGGTCCTCCGCCTCGCGGGAGCGACCGTTGCTGAGCAGCTCGCTGGACCGCCGCTTGACCTGCTGCACCTGCTGGAACAGCCGCTCGCGAACGCACCTCCGGGTCGGGGACGCGCCCGGCGGCCTGGTCGCCAGGGACGACGTTGACGTGACCGGGAAGCTGACCGTGTGCTGCACCAGGTCCGGCAGCGAGACGTGCGGCCAGCTCCAGGGTGGCGACCTCGGCCAGGCCCAGCGCGGCGATGCCCGGCACCTGGAGGCTGAGCAGGAGCCGGCGCGGTCTCGCCGGCGTAGAAGGAGCCGAGCTCGAGCAGCGCGCCGTCCGGGAGCGGGAGGACCGGGCAGGTCGTTGAGGACGTGCAGCGCGGTGACGCGGTCGGTCCAGCGGACCCGCAGCGATGGCGGCCTGCGCGACCTGCTCCAGCAGACCGTCGACCTCACCGCCGATGAGGCCGACTGCGCTGTCGGCCTGCTCGGCGAACAGCTCGTTGCCGGCTCCGCCACGGGCCATCGCGGCCAGCAGCCGCTCGTCGTAGCCGAGGCCGAAGCCGAGGGTCGAGGTGGTGATGCGCCCGGTGTGCGCCTCGGCGGCGACGCGGCCCAGACCTGGCGGGTCGCGGACGCCGGCGTTGGCGTGCCCGTCGCTGATGAGCAGGACGGTGGCCCCGGCGGGGCCGGCGACGCGCCGCGCCTCCTGCAGACCGCGCAGGTAGCCGCCGGACAGGTCGGTGCTGCCGCCGGCCTGGACGGCCGCGATCGCGCGCTTCGACGCCGGCCTTGTCGGTCAGCGGGTCCGGCCGGGACGACGACCTGCACCGCGTCGTCGAAGGCGACGATGCCGAGCTGGTCGGCGGGGTCGAGCCGGTCGACGAGGGCGAGCAGCGCGGTGCATCGCGCCGTCGAGGCGCTCGCCGCCCATCGACCCGCTGCGGTCGAGCACGATCTGGAGGGTCGCGGGCGAGCGGGGCGCCGACGCGACCGGTGCGGGGGCGGTGAGCTCGACGAGCAGGGTGAGCTCGTCGGTCTGCTCGACGGCGACGAGGTCGCAGTCGAGCCGTGAGGACAGGTGCACAGGGGTCTCCCAGGAGTTGGAGGGCAGGGCGGAGGTGCGCTCCGCCGACGGGCGGGCGCAAGGGGGTGTGGCGTGACGCGGCTACCGGGCCGCGGGGTCCGTCAGAGCTCGCGCTCCTCGGCGCGGATCTGGCGGATGAGCCGCACGACGTCGAGCGGGTTCTGCTCGCGCCAGGCGATCAACCGGGCGTGGTCGTCGAGGGCCTGGGTCCGGCGAGGCCCCGGTGCGCTGGTGGAACCAGTCGAGGGCGTCCGTGGCGTACCAGACGTTGGCCTGCGGGCGCGCCGCTCGGATGGCGGCGATGGCGTCGACGCAGTCCCAACCCTGCGCGAGCAGGACGGCGAAGCCGAGCGACGGGCCCCGGTTGATGCCCATGTGGCAGTGCGTCAGGACGACGGCGTCGGGATCGGTCAGGGCCAGCTCGACCCAGCGGACGGCGTGCTCGAACCACTCGGCCGGCACCTCCTGCCCGGCGTCGTCCATGCCGTGGTGCAGGTAGTCGATGTGCGGGGCCCGCGCGGCGAACAGCATCCGGTCGTCCCACTCGAGCCGGACGTCGACGATGTGGCTGATGCCGAGCTCGACGATCTCGTCGAGCTGGGCGCCACCGCGGTGCGGTGCGGGGGAGACGTCCCCTCCGACGGCCAGCCAGGGGGTGACGAACGAGAGGTTGGCGTGCTGGGCGGTCGGCAGGGTGCGGGTCATCGGGTCTCCTGTGCGGTAGTGTCTGCTGGACGCAGAATGACACAGCCAGCAGAGTTATGCAAGGAGCATCCGTGGGACGAGCCCTGGGGGCGTTCGTCGGGACCCGGCGGGGGGAGCTGGGGCTGACCCGGCGAGACCTCGCTGAGCGGTCGGGCCTGAGCTACCCGTACGTGTCGCAGATCGAGGCTGGGGAGCGGGAGCCCTCCTTGAAGGGCCTGGGCCGGCTGGGGGTCGGGCTGGACGTTCCGGTCGAGCAGTTGGCGGGCCTCCTCTCCGGTGAGGACTGGACGTCAGGGTCTCGGCCGACCGTATCGGCGACCTCTGACAGACCGTCGACGGAGCATCGCCGGCACGACAAGCTGATGCTGTCGCTCGAGCGTCGCCTGCAGGGCGTCCCGCCCTTGGACCGGCTGGCGGTCCTGAACGAGCTCGTCGGTCAAGCCGTCCAGGAGCTCCAGCAGGAGCGGCCCGAGGCCTGAGGCCGGGTTGACGTGCCGGTTCCATCGATGACATGGCGCGCTGCGGCACGGCGCGATGGGCGGCGTGCGCTCGCGCACGCCGGTCTGGTCTCGGCGTGCTGACGGCCCTCATGTCGCCAGCACTGTCCACAGATCTTCGCGGCCTGCTCACGCCGCAGCGCTTCCACTCGATCCTCACTCCATGTCCAAGCGCAGGAAGACGCAGAGCAGGTCACGAGTCGCTCCAGCGGTCGCAGAGCTGATCGAGCACGGGTGGTGTCGCCGAGACGCTGAGCACCTGATCGTGATCGAGATGGCACTCGCCACCGTCGGCATCGTCGGCACCGAGGCCGGCGCAGTGCTGTCAGAGCACGCGGCGACGGCGCTGACGTGGGAGCCCGTCGAGTGCGGAGCGCGCGCTCTGTACGCCGACCCGGCGCATGCCGCCGGGTGGCGGGCACTGGGCGGCTACCAGGAGAACTCGTCGATGAGGACGCTGATGCTCCAGCTCGCCGCCCTCAGCGATGGCTGTGACGTCGTCGACGGCGCCGCCGTGAGCCTGACGGCTGAGGATCTGCGACTCGCCGCTTCGGCCGTCGATGCTGAGTGCCGCGGTGACTTCGCCGAGGCGTTGCGTCTGCTCGGGATGACCCGCCGGCCGCTGGACGACCCCTGGACGCGCGACCTCGAGCGTGTCGTGTCCTACGGCGATCAGCTGACGCCGGCGCAGTGGGGCCGGTGGATCTGCTCCGCGGCGCTGCGCTGGTGTCAGAGCACCAGCCGCGGACTGGATCTGGGCGTTCACTACGCGTCGATCGTCCTGCGGTCCCTGGGCGCGGACGAGGAGCTGGTGCGGGAGCACGCGGCGACACGATCGGCGTACGACCAGGTCGTGCACGACGCGCTGCTGTTCGACGAGGGCAGCCTGCGCGCGTTCCTCGAGCTGCAGCTCGCCCCGCTGCTGGCGGACAAGGTGCCCGGCATCGAGGGGTGGCCGGACGCGGCACCCCTGTCGTCCGCCTGACGGGTCGGGCCGAGCGTGGGGCTCTGTGCGAGGAGGTCCTGAGCGGCCGGCCGCACCTGCTCGGGGACGAGCACCTGGGAGACCAGCACCCGAGCGGCCGGCTGTTCTTCGGTCGGCTCGTGCAGGTCGTCGGCGACGAACGGTACTTCTTCGCGACCCTCCCCACGGTGATCGAGGACGAGTGCGCCGCACTCGAGCTGGCGGTGGCCCTCCGCGACGGTGCGGAGGCCGGGTTGCGCGTCGAGCTCCTGCACAGCGGCTTGCGTGACCGCGACGCCGCTTGAGCCATCGGGCGCGGTCGTCAGGTGCCCGGCTGGCAGGCGCGCCCGGGGCAGCGCCGACGCGAGGTGCGGGGATCTCACAGGGTCGCAGGGGACGTCCGCACTCCTGCCTCGCGCGCAGCGGCGTGCAGCCGCCTGTCCCACACGGCCAGCAGCGGACTCGCCTGCTGCAGGGTCAGCGCGCTGGCGAGGTGGACGGCGTCGGCTCCACCGAGAGCGTGGGCCGCGGTGAGCTCTGCTGCCCGGACGCCCAACGATGGCGTCAGCTCCACGAGGCGGAGAGCGGGCAGGTAGCTGCGCCAGGCGGCCAGCGCGCGCGTCAGCGCGTCATCGTCCAGTCGCCCGTTCCTGCAGGAGGCGTGCAGGGCCGCGGCCACCTCCGGCACCACCAGCCGGCTCGCCACCAGGACGTCCGCGTCGTCCCACAGCCGGGCGACCAGGTCGCTGCCGTCCTCCTCCACGAGCAGCTTCACCAACGCGCTGCTGTCCAGGCACAGGAGCACGCTCAGCGGCGGAGCTCGGACACGAGCTCGGCGACTGGACCCTTCGCCCGCACGCGAGGGGCGCCGCCCGCGCGGGGGCGTGGCCCCGACGTGGCGGACACGAGGCCGTCGCGCTCGAGCTGCTCCAGCAGCGGCGCGGCATCGACGGCGACGAGCCTGGCCACCGGCAGTCCCCGTTCCGTCAGGATCACGTCCTCGCCCTTCTTGGCCAGGTCGAGGTAGGCACGAAGAGCAGCGCGGAACTCGGTGATGGCGACCTCCATGGCGGCGAGCGTACATCTGTGCGCATCTGGAACGTACGTCACGGTGGGGACGCCGTGAGGGTCCCGCCGAGGAGTGCACGCTCCGCGAGCGTCTGCCCACGAAGGCCTTGGAGGCGTGCTCGTTCGGCTACTGCTCGAGCGACCATCTGCACCGCACTCGCCTGTCGTTCCTGGCACGACCGGGGACGGAGGGGTCCATCGGCCACCTCGTCGGCCTCCCGGCGCAGCAGCGCGGCCTCGGCCCGGAGCACGGCACGCCGCAGTGCCCCGCCCGTCTCGGGCGGCACGGTGATGGTGAGAGCCAGCATGCCCCCGGCGACCAGGCTCGGCGGACTCGCGCACGCCGCGAGCTGATGGAGCAGCACGATCGCGTCCTCGCCGAAGACCTGAGCGGCAGCGGTTCTGGTCATGCCGGGAACGTCGCACGTCCCGCCGGTGCGGCCCGGACCGTGTCCACAGCAGGGCGCCTTGTCCACACGTCGGCTGCCGTCCGCCGGGCAAGGACAGCACGGGGCCGCACCTGATCCCGGGCCGCCGCGGCCCACCCTGCCGCGGGCGTGGTACGACGAGCGCCCACAAGCCCAGCCCAGGAGGAGCGAAGCCGTGCGCGTGCTCATGATCGGGGCTCCGGGAGCAGGCAAGGGCACCCAGGGAGTCCGCGTAGCGGAGCACTACGCCGTCGCGCACATCTCGAGCGGTGACCTGCTCCGCGAGCACATCGCGAACGAGACGAGCATCGGCCGGGAGGCCAAGGCCTACGTCCAGCGCGGCGACCTGGTGCCCGACGCCGTCGTGCTCGACATGCTGCGCAAGCCGATCGTCACGGCGAGCCAGAACGGCGGCTACGTGCTCGACGGGTTCCCGCGGACGCTGGAGCAGGCCCTGATCGCCTACGAGGTCGCCAAGGACCTCGGGGTGGAGGTGCAGATCGCCGTGCACCTCGACGTGCCGCGGGAGGACCTCATCCAGCGCCTGCTGTCCCGCGGGCGCGGGGCCGACGACAGCCGCGAGGTGATCGAGCACCGGCTGGAGGTCTACGACCGGATGACCCTGCCGATGCTCGACTACTACACCCAGCGGGAGGCCGTCGTCGTGGTCGACGGCGGGCAGCCGGTCGACGCGGTGACGGTGCAGATGCTGAAGGGGCTCGAGGCGCAACGCCGCGCCCGCGCCTGATCCGCCGGCGCTCAGTGCCCGCGGAACGCCTCCTCCAGCCACCACGACGGCGAGGCCGACGACACCTTCGCGTCCACGAGCAGCGGCCGGTCGCGCGGACCGGCGACCCAGGCGGCCACGCCGGCCAGGTCGGCGGGCCCTCGTACGGTCACCGCGTCGAAGCCGTGCCCGCGACCGACGGCGGCCAGGTCGGTCGGCGGGAACTCGACCGTGTCGAGCGGGAAGCCGTCGGGGCCGAAGTGGTGCACCTCGGCGCCGTACGCCTCGTCGTCGTAGACGACGACCACCATCGGCAGCCCCAGCCGGCGGACGGTGTCCAGCTCGGCGGCGCCCATGAGGCAGCCGCCGTCGCCCAGCGCCGCGACCGGCAGCAGGTCGGGACGGGCCAGCGCCGCACCGATGGCGCTCGCCAGGCCGAGCCCGACCGACTGGAAGGCCTGCGTGAAGCAGAAGCTGCGCTCGTCCGGGACGCCGAGGAACATGCTCGGGTAGCCCATGAAGTTGCCGGAGTCGACGGCGATCACGCGCTCGGCGGGCAGCACGTCGTCCAGCCCGATGCTCAGCGTGCGCGGGTCGATGGTCTGGTCGTCGCCCTCGTCGTCGTACGGCACGTCGCGCCAGCGCAGCGAGGTCCGCAGCCGCTGCGCGACCTCCGGCGTGCGGTAGCCGGTGGGGGAGCCGGACAGCTGCGCCGCCACCGCGGCTGCCGTCGCGGCGACGTCACCGACGACGCCCAGGTCGACGGGCCGGTGCGCGCCGAGCGCGTCCGCCTCGAGGTCGACCTGCACGACGCGGGCGCCCGGCCCGATCAGCCGGCCGTGCCGCATCGTCCACATGTTGAGCGCGCAGCCCCAGCCGACGACCAGGTCGGCGTCGGTGATGAGCTCGGCGGCCAGCGGCGAGGCGAAGCCGCCGCTGACGTCGAGCGACCAGGGGTTGCCGAGGAACAGCCCCCGCGCGACGGCCGAGGTGGCGACCAGCGCGCCGCACCGCTCGGCCAGGTCCTCCAGCGCCTCTCGCGCTCCGGCGGCGCCGCGGCCGGCGACGAACACCGGCCGGGCGGCCCCGCGCAGCAGCTCGGCCAGCCGTTCCACGTCGGCAGGCGACGGTGCGACAGGTGCCGGTCGTACCGGCGGCCGCGGGGGAGGCAGCTCGCCCGGCAGGTCGGCCGCCTGGACGTCGAGCGGCAGGTTCAGCACGACGGTGCGGCGCTCGCCCACCGCGAGCTGCACCGCCTCCCGTACGTCCTGGACCGCTGTCTCCGGGGACCGGACCCGCCGCGGCAGCGCGCCGACCGAGGCGGCGAGGGCGTCCTGGTCGATCCGGAAGTTCGAGCGGACGGCGTCCGCGGCCGTGTCGGCGGCCAGCACCAGCAGCGGCGTCCGGCTCTTGGCCGCCTCGGTGATGCCGGTCATCGCGTTGGTCAGCCCGCAGCCCTGGTGCAGGGTGAGGACGCCGAGCTCGCCGCTCATCCGGGCGTACGCGTCGGCCATCGTCGCGGCGCCGCCCTCGTGCCGGGCGGCGATGAAGCGGGCGCCGCCGGCGACGAGGGCGTTCGTGACGTGGAAGTTGCCGCTGCCGACGACGCCGAAGACGTGCCGGGAGCCGGCCTCGGACACGAGCCGGCCGACGGCCTCCGCGACGCGCACCGGCGTCAGCGCTCGATCAGGGCGAGCACCCGCGCCGGGCTGCCCGAGCCGCCGACGATCGGCAGCGGCGTCGCGACGATCACCGCGCCGGTCGGCGGCAGCCGGTCGAGGTTGCGCAGCTGGGTGAGGCCGTACTTCCCGGCGCCGAGCAGGAAGCTGTGGCACGGGAACGGCGTGGAGAACGAGTGCGCGGCGCCGGCGTCGGTGCCGACCGTCTCGGTGCCCAGGCCCAGGATCGGCGTGGACTCGGCCAGCCACTGGGCGCACTCGACCGAGACGCCGGGGCTGTGCGGCCCGGTCTCGGTGACGTTGAGCGCCTCCTCCTGGCTGTCGGCGCGGGCGTCCCAGCCGGTGCGGTAGAGCAGCCAGCCGCCCTCGGGGAGCGGGCCGTGCTCCTGACTCCCACGCCTGCACGTGGGCGATCTCGAGCAGGAAGTCGGGGTCGGCGGCCGACTCGGCGCTGTGGTCGATGACGACGGCCGGCGCGACGAGCTGCACCGGCGGGACCTGGCTGATGTCGATCCGGTCCTGGCCGGTGACCCAGTGGTTGGGCGCGTCGAAGTGCGTGCCGGTGTGCTCGCCGGTGGTGATGTTGTTCCAGTACCAGGCCGGTCCGCGCTCGTCGTAGCGGCTGATCTCGCGCAGCTGGAAGCGGTCGGTGTTCCCGAACGGCTCGGGGAGCTGCAGGATCGGCGTGCTCGAGGACAGCGGCGCGGTCAGGTCGACCACCTCCACCGCCCCGGAGCCGACGGCGGCCATCAGGTCGGCGAGCAGGGACATCGGAGAGCCTCCAGGGTCGGGCGGGTCGCACATCCTTTCTCGGGGCGCGGGGTCGGGGCGAGTCGGGGACCCGACGAGTCCTTGCGGGGGAGGTAGTGGGCGTCGGGTCCTTCCACAGGTGCCCGGTGTGTCCACATTCCCGTGCGCGGTGGTGAGAGCGCGGCCTGCACGGCCGCACCGTGTCGGGATGCTGCTCACCCTGGCGGACGTCGCCGCCGCCCTCGACGAGGAACCCCACCCGCATCACCGGCCTTGCCTAGAGGGCCTGGCCGTCGCCCTCCTCCGCCTCGGCATCACGAGGTGGGAGCTCGCGCAGCTCAGGGCTGAGCTGTGCCAGCGGTCGCTGGACGCGCGCGCGGTTGGAGGTGACGATGATCGGCGTGACGCTTCTGCGGCATGACGGCGACTGGACCGTCGAGGACCTGCGCGCGCTGCCGGACGACGGGCTGCAGTACGAGCTGGCCGACGGGGTGCTGCTGGTGAGCCCCTCGCCCCGCCCGGCGCACCAGCGGGCGCTCGCGCGGCTGCTCGTCACTCTCGTCACCGCGTGTCCGCCGGAGCTGGAGGTCTTCCCTGCCCCGCTGGACTTCCAGCCGACCGATCGACGCAGCTTGCAGCCCGATCTGCTCGTCGTGCGCAAGGAGGACGTCGGGGAGCTCGCCATCGAGAGACCGCTGCTGTTGGCCGTGGAGGTCCTGTCGCCGTCCACCCGAGCCAAGGACCTGCTCGTCAAGCGCGCCCTCTACGAGGACAGCGGCGTCGCGGCCATGTGGGTGGTGGACCTGGACGAGCCGAGCATCACCGGCTGGCTGCTGCGCGACGGGCGCTGGAGCGACGAGGTCCGCGCGAGCGGTGACGAGGAGTTCCGCGCCGACGTGCCGTTCCCGGTCGCGGTGCGGCCGGCGGCTCTGCTGTAGTGGCGGAGGTGAGTTCTACCGGTCATACTTCAGCCGTGAAGACGGCCATCAGCCTCCCGGACGACCTCTACCTGCGGGCCGAGCGCCTGGCGCAGCGCCTCGGGCGGACGCGCAGCGCTCTCTACGCAGAGGCCCTGGCGGCCTATGTGAACGCGTTGGAGGCGGAGGACGAGGTCACGCGGGTCTTGGACGAGCTCTACGCGCACGAGAGCGACCCGGCGCCACGGGCACCGGGCGCCTCGGCAGGACGGCTCCTGGTCGACCGCGGCGAGTGGGAGTGGTGAACCACCGACGCGGCGACGTCTGCTGGGCTGATCTGGCGGAGCCTCACGGCAGTGCGGCCGGACACCGCCGTCCGGTCGTCGTCGTGTCGAGCGACCGCTTCAACCGCAGCCGGATCCGCACCGTCATCGTCGCGGCGATCACCACGAGTTCCCGCGCCGAAGCCGCTCCGGGGAACGTCTCCCTGCCCGCCGGCGCCGCCGGGCTCGACCGCGACTGCACCGTGAACGTCAGCCAGGTGCTCACCCTCGACCGGACGGATCTGGCGGAGCCGCTGGGCAGCCTCGACCTGATCACGCAGAGGAAGGTCGACGAAGGGTTGCGCCTGGCGCTCGGTCTGGGCTGACGGGGATCGCCGACGACGCCCAGTGTCGTCGACGACGAGTGGCCCTGTCGTAGCGTCGACCGCGTGCCGAGCCGCCCGTCGTCCTCGCCCTCCACCCGAGCACGGGCCCACCTGGCGCCGGAGCGGACGTCGCGTCGCCGCCCCCGGGCGCGATCTCCCTTCTCGGTGTCCGTCCGGGCTGAGCTGGACGGGTCCGAGCCGCCGATCCGACGTCGCGTCGAGCTGCCGTCGACCCTGCACCTCGACGAGCTGCACCTGCTCCTCCAGGCGCTCTTCGGGTGGGAGGACCGCCACCTGCACCGCTTCACCCAGGGCAGCTCGCCGTACGCCTCGGACGTCGAGCTGTTCCTGTGCCCGTCCGACGTCGAAGAGGGGGAGGACCAGGGCGTGCCCGCGGCTGACGTGCGGCTGGACGAGGTGCTCGCCGAGCCCGGAGACGCGCTGCTCTACGCCTACGACTTCGGCGACGGCTGGGAGGTGCGGCTCGTCGTCGAGCAGGTGGGCGGACCGGTCGCGGACGTTCGCTTCCTCGGGGCGGAGGGGGTCGCACCGCCGGAGGACAGCGGCGGCATCCACGACTGGAACGACAGGCAGGACGACGCAGGTGAGGTCGATCTCGCACGGCTGACGGACGCGCTGCACGGCTGGGACCAGGATCGGCGTCTCCCGGCCCCGCTGCGCGCCCTGCGCAACCAGGTCAAGAGCACCCGGGGGGAGCCGACTCTCGACGCGCTGCTGCGCGATGCGGATCTGGAGGCGGGCGCGATCACCGTCGACGAGACGGAGGCGGCCGAGATGACACGGGCGTACGCCTGGCTGCTGCGTCGCGTCGGCGACGGAGTCGCGCTGACAGCTGCGGGATGGCTGCCGCCGGCGGTCGTCACCGCCGCGATGGACGAGCTCGGGCTGGACTGGTTCGGCAAGCACAACCGGGAGGACATGACGGAGCCGGTTCGTTCGCTCCGCGCATCGGCGCAGTCCCTGGGGCTGCTGCGGCTCCACAAGGGCCGCCTGCTGAGGACCAAGGTGGGGGTGGCAGGGACCGATGATCCGCTCGCCCTGTGGTCGCACATCGCCGAGCGGGCCGGTGCTCCACCGCGCGATCCTTTCCGAGGCGCCGCGACGTGCCTGCTCCTGCTCGCTGTTGCGGCCGGCCGGCCGATGGGGGCACGGCTCCACGAGGTGCTGACCCACGCCGGCTGGAGCACCGGCGACGGTGCCGGGGTGCCGGACTGGGCTGCGGCGCGCGCCGCTCAAGACGTGTCCGACGTCCTCGAAGCGATGTGGGGCTACGGCGACAGGTCGTTGCGGCTCTCGGACGCCGGACGCACGCCGACGTCCGGTGCGCGGGCACTGGCGCGGGCGGCCCTGCGGGCCTCGCTGTCCTGATGACCCCGACGTCCTGAACCGCTGCTCTGCGTCGCAGGCGGGCCAACGACTCATGGTGGCCGCTCAGCCGGTCGACCACTGCCAGTCCTCGTCCTCCTCGTCCCACAGCTCGCTCTCGCGGTAGGCGACGACGGCGACGTCGGCCGGCGCACTGCGGAACACCTCCTGGACGACGCTCCTGATCTGCCGCGCGACCAGCGCGTCCTCCGTCAGCTTCGCCCGCAGCAGCGCGTACGACCGCGAGCTCTCGTCGGGGTGGAGCCTGCGGTAGAGCGCCTCGAGCGGGTGCGGGAGATCGGCCGGGTCAGCGGCGCGCACGGCCGCCTCGACGTCCCAGCGCCACCGGGTCCTGCGGCCGCTCTCCTCCGGGCAGAAGCCCAGTCGGTGCAGCTCGCGCCGCTGCTTGGCGCGCAGCCGCCGGTCGACCTCGACGACGACCAGGTCGTCGAGGCCGCGCCCGACCTCCAGTCGCTGCCGGACGTCGACGACGCGCACGCAGTCGTCCTGGACGCAGGCCTCCACCTCCTCCCAGGTCTCGAAGCCGTCCATCCAGTCGTGGTCCTCGTCGATGTGCATGCGCAAGTCGTAGGCGGTGACACGAACCGCCAGATCGCTGCATCCACAACCGGTCCGGTCATCCACAGATGACGCGACCGGGAGTCACGGCCTTGCCGCGCAGTGGGAGGACTGGACCCCTCCCACCCGACTGGAGACCATGTGACCCATGACCGTCCTGCCTCGTGATCACCCGTGGACCGTGGCCGACCTCGAGCTGCTGCCCGACGACGGCCTGCGCTACGAGCTGGTCGACGGGACCCTGCTCGTGAGCGCCGCCCCGAGCCTGCAGCACCAGCGGGTGCTCGGGAACGTCTACGTCCTCCTGCGCGCGGCCTGCCCGCCGGACCTGGAGGTGTTCCTCGCGCCGACGGACTACCAGCCGACGGACACGCGGTCCCTGCAGCCGGACCTGCTCGTGGTCACCCGCGACGACCTCGGGCCGAAGGCAGTGACGCTGCCGCTCGCGCTGGCGGTCGAGGTGCTGTCCCCGTCCAGCCGCAGCGTGGACCTCGTGCTCAAGCGCGAGCTCTACGAGCAGGCCGGGGTACAGGCCTACTGGGTCGTCGATCCGGACGAGCTCACCGTTCGGGCCTGGCTGCTGCAGGACGGTCGGCTGGTCGAGCAGCCGGTCGACCTCGCCGCGCCCGCGACGCTGCCCGGCCCGGTCCCAGTCCGTTGCAGCGCCGCCGACCTCGTGCGCTGACGGCTACAGCCCCTTGCCCGGGTTGAGCAGTCCGGCGGGGTCGAAGGCGGCCTTGATCCGCGCCATCAGCGCCCGCTCCGCCAGGCCGAGCTGCCGGTCGAGGTAGGGCTGCTTGAGCAGCCCGACGCCGTGCTCGCCCGTGAGCGTCCCGCCGAGCGCGAGCGTGGCGTCGACGATGCGGTCGAAGGCCTCGTGGGCCGCGCGCACCTGCGCGGGGTCGGTGGCGTCGTACACGACGGTCGGGTGCAGGTTCCCGTCGCCGGCGTGGCCGAAGGTGCCGATCACGACGCCGCACTCGGCGGCGATCTGCTCGACCGCGCGTACCAGCTCCGGCACCCGCGGGACCGGCACCGAGACGTCGTCGAGCAGCGTCGTCCCGAGCAGCTCGAGCGCCGGGTAGGCGGCGCGGCGCGCGGCGAGCAGCGCCTCGCCCTCGCCCACGTCGTCGGTCGAGGCGACGTACGACGCGCCGGCGCGCTCGCAGGCCTCGGCGCAGCGCTCGGCCTCGGCCGCCGCGTCTGCGCCGTCGCACTGCAGGAGCAGCAGCGCACCGGTGTCGGCGTCGAGCCCCATGTGCGTCATCGCCTCCACCGCAGCCACCGTCGTGCGGTCGAGCAGCTCGAGCAGCGACGGCTCGGCGATCGCCATCACCGCGACGATGCCCTCGCCCGCGGACGCGACGTCCGGGAACGACGCCACGACCGTCGCCGGCGGACGGGGCGCCGGGCGCAGTCGCACCGTCACCTCGACCACGACCGCGAGCGTCCCCTCGGAGCCGACGAGCAGCCGGGTGAGGTCCAGCCCGGTCACGTCCTTGCGCGTGGTGCTGCCGGTCCGTACGACCGTCCCGTCGACGAGCACGGCGGTCAGCGCGGCGACGGCGTCCGCGGTGACGCCGTACTTCAGGCAGCAGCTCCCGCCGGCATTGGTCGCGACGTTGCCGCCGATCGTCGAGATCGCGCGGCTGGCCGGGTCCGGCGGGTACCAGAGGCCGTGCTCAGCGACCGCGGCCGCGAGGTCGGCGGTGAGCACCCCCGGCTCGACGGTGGCGGTCCGCCCGGCCACGTCGACGTCGAGCACCCGGTCCATCGCGGCCAGGCTGAGCACGATGCAGCCGTCGACCGCGTTGGCGCCGCCGGTCAGCCCGGTCCCGGTGCCGCGCGGCACCACCGGTACGCCGTGCTCCGAGGCGAAGCGCAGGGTGGCCACGACGTCGTCGACGGCCCGGGCGCGGACCAGCGCGAGCGGCGCCCCCGCTGCCGGGAAGGCGGCCCGGTCGCGGGAGAAGGCCACCAGCACCTGGGGGTCAAGGACGACCCGCCCGTCGGGCAGCGCCGCCGCCAGTCCGGCGCCGAGCTCGGCGGGCGTGGCGAGCATCATGACGGGCACCGTAGGCGGGACCGCCCCGCTGCGCGTCCGAGGAGCCTCCTTGATCTTCATCACCGCGAAGTTCTCCCTGAAGCCCGAGCACGCCGAGCGGTGGCCGGACATCAGCCGCGCCTTCACCGAGGCCACCCGCGCCGAGCCCGGCTGCCTGTGGTTCGACTGGTCGCGCAGCCTCGACGACCCGAACGAGTACGTGCTCGTCGAGGCGTTCCGCGACCCCGAGGCGGGCGGCGCGCACGTGCAGTCCGACCACTTCCGCGCCGCGCAGGCCGAGCTGCCGCAGTACCTCGCCGCAACCCCGCGCATCGTCAGCACCGAGGTGGCGCAGGACGACTGGTCCGAGCTGGGGGAGATGCAGGTCGAGTCGTAGCCCCGCCGCACCCCGCCGACGATCTTCGTCTTGAGGTGCCGCGACACGCGAGTGACCGCCCCACAGGACGAAGATCGTCGCAGGGTGAGCGGGGGACGAGCGCAGGGTGAGCGGAGGGTGACCGGGGGACGAGCGGTGTCGTAGCGTCCGCGCTGTGCCGACCTTCGACGCGGAGCTGTGGCTGCACGAGGGCGACGCCCCCTGGTGCTTCGTCACCCTGCCGGCCGACCTCAGCGACGACATCGCCGACGAGACCGACGGCGCCCCGAGAGGCTTCGGCGCGGTACGGGTCGAGGTCACCGTCGGCGCGACCACCTGGCGCACGTCGATCTTCCCGGACAGCAAGCGCGGCGCGTACGTCCTGCCGGTGAAGAAGGACGTCCGTCGCAAGGAGGCGCTCGAGGTCGGCGACGTGCTGAGCGTGGGGCTCGAGGTGGTCTGACGCTCCGGTGGCGCCGTCCGGCCGGGTGACCCAACGTGGCGGGCGTGCCGACCCTGCCCCCGCCGCCACCGGGCGACGACGCCGTCGACTGGGTCGACGCCCACCTCGGCGACCTGTGCGGGGAACCCCCGCGGGCCAGCAGCATCCGCGGCGGTCAGGCCGCCGCCGACGCCGCGCTCGCGCAGCTCGATCTCACCGGCTACGCCGCCCGCCGCTCGAACGTCCTGCCGGTCGAGCGGCGCGGCGCCACGCGCATGTCGCCGTACGTCCGGCACGGGCTGCTGACCCTGCCGCAGCTCTGGGCGGCGGCGGGTGACGCGCCGTGGAAGGACCGGGAGAAGTACCGCGACGAGCTGCTGTGGCAGGAGTACGCCCGGCACGCCTACGCGCGGCTCGGCGCGCGCACCGCGCAGGAGTACCAGGTCGAGCAGCCCCGACCGCCGCGCTGGCCGGACCCGTGGCCGCGCGAGATGGCCTGCATGGCGCTGGTCCGCGACGAGCTCGAGACCGACGGCTGGCTGGTCAACCAGACGCGGATGTGGGTGGCCAGCCAGTGGAGCGTGCGCGCCGGGCACGACTGGCGCGAGGGGGAGGACGTCCTCTACCGCCGGCTGCTCGACGGCTCGCGCGCCGCGAACCGGCTCGGCTGGCAGTGGACCGTCGGCACGGGATCGGGCAAGGCGTACGGGTTCTCGCGCTGGCAGGTGGAGAAGCGCGCACCGCAGCTGTGCGCCGGCTGCCCGCTGCGCGACGCCTGCCCGATCCAGGAGTGGCCGGATGCGGAGGTCGGCGCCCGGGTCGCCCCACCGCCGGGGCTGGTCGACGGGACGACCGACGGCGGGCCGGCCGAGCAGGTCGTCACGGGGCAGCCCGAGGTCGTCTGGCTGACCGCCGAGTCGCTCGGCGCTGACGACCCGGCGCTGTCCGCCCACCCGGACCTGCCGCGGGTCTTCGTCTTCGACGAGCCGCTGCTGCAGCACCTGCAGCTGTCCGGCATCCGGCTGGTCTTCCTCGCCCAGGCGCTCGCCGAGCTCGACGTCGAGGTCCGGCGCGGCGACCCGGTCGTCGAGCTCAGCGGACGACGGCTCGCCGTCACGCACGCGCCCGTCCCCGGCTTCCGCCGCCGGGCAGCGGGTCTCGACGTCGTCGCCACGCACCCGTGGCCGTGGCTGGTGCGGCCCGGTAGCGGGTCGCTGCGCTCCTACAGCGCCTGGCGGAAGAGCCACCGCGTCCGCTGACGTCTTGCTGATCCCGCAAGGCGCCTTGCAGCCGGGGTCGCGCCCGGCGAGGCTGCCGGCATGGACGAGACGAAGAAGTTCTGGGAGGACCTGTACGGCGACAGCCCGCGCTGGAGCGGGAAGGTGAACGCGCCGCTGGCCGAGCGGGTCGGCGACCTGCCGCCGGGCCGGGCGCTCGACCTCGGCTGCGGCGAGGGCGGCGACGCGCTCTGGCTGGCCGAGCGCGGCTGGACCGTCACGGCCGTCGACATCAGCACGAAGGCGCTCGACCGCGGCCGCGCCGAGGCCGCCCGCCGCGGGCTCGTCGTCGACTGGCGCGAGCAGGACCTCGGCCGCGAGCTGCCCGACGGCGCCTACGACCTGGTGTCCGCGCAGTTCTTCCAGTCGCCCGTCGAGCTGCCCCGCGAGCAGGTGCTCAGGGCCGCAGCAGCCCAGGTCGTACCGGGTGGTCGTCTTCTGGTCGTCGGCCACGCCGCCGGGCCGCCCGGCTCGGAGCACCACGACCCCGCGCTCATGCCGAGCGCGCAGACCGTGTGGGACGACCTGGCGCTCGGCGCGGAGTGGGAGCCGCTCGAGGTGGCGGACGTGGCCCGGATCGCCACCCGACCGGGCGGCGAGACCGTCGAGCTGCTCGACAGCGTGGTCCACGCAGCCCGTCGCTGAGCGGACCGGCCGCTGCGCGTCAGCCCGCCAGGGTGCCTGACGGGCGACACGCGCTCGTCCCGGCCGACGAGCCCAGCAGCCCCCGCGACGCCTCACGTCGACCGCCCCGCCTCGACGACGGTCGGAGCCACCCAGTCCACGGGCGGTCGAAGAGCGCCGATGACGAGGAGCTCCAGATGTGCGACCAGTGCGAACCGTGCGACCAGCAGTGCCCGACGGCCGGCGAGGCAGGAGCCGTCGTCCGGGCGCAGCTCGAGCACCGGCGCTTCACGATGCTCAGCGTCGGCGGCAGCCGGCACTGCGCCGAGTTCAGCTACACGATCGGGCTCACCCGGCACGGCGTGCCTCGAGCTGATCGTCACCGGGGTGCGTCGGGGTGAGGCGGCGCGCCTGCTGGGGCTCTGGGGCGACTACCTGCTGGACACGAGCGCGGTGCTGCCGGGGGAGACGATGGGGTGCGGTCCGTGGCTGCTGGAGGCCGTCGAGGTCGACCGGCCGCAGGACCACCTGCGAATGGCGGCACGGCTCTACGGCGACGGCGTCCGTGCTCTGCAGCTCGTCTGGGCCGATGCCGCTGGACGGTGGCCGTGGCACGCCGGGCACCGGGGGAGGCCTGCGGGTCAGCCCGTGCTGGGGAGCCCGGCCCCTCGGTACTGCGCGGAGCACCGGCAGGACCGGCTCGACGTCCCGCCGCACCTGTGACCCGAGCCCGGGAACGACGGAGGGCGCCCGGGTCGACCCGGGCGCCCTCCCTGGCAGCACTACTCCACGTCGAAGCGGTCCAGCATCATGACCTTGTTCCACGCGTCGACGAAGTCGCGGACGAACTTCTCCTTGGCGTCGTCGGAGGAGTAGACCTCCGCGATGCCGCGCAGGATGGAGTTCGAGCCGAAGACCAGGTCAGCGGCCGTCGCGGTGCGCACGACGTTCCCGTCGGCGTCCAGGCCCTCGTAGACGCCCTCGTCGTCGCGCGAGGTGCGCCAGCTGATGCCGAGGTCGAGCAGGTTGCGGAAGAAGTCCTGCGACAGCACGCCGACCCTGTCGGTGAACACGCCGTGCTTCACGCCGCCCGTGTTGGCGCCGAGGACGCGCAGACCGCCGATGAGGACGGTCATCTCCTTGGCCGTCATCTCGAGCATGTACGCCCGGTCGATGAGCAGCTGCTCCGGCGAGAGCTTCGCGCCGGGCTTGACCCAGTTGCGGAAGCCGTCCGCGCGGGGCTCGAGCCACTTCATGCCGTCGACGTCGGTCTGCTCCTGCGAGGCGTCGGTGCGGCCCGGCGTGAACGGCACCTCCACCTCGACGCCGGCGTCGGCGGCGGCCTTCGCGACCGCCGCCGTGCCGCCGAGGACGATCATGTCCGCGAGCGAGATCTGCTTGCCCGAGGCCTTGCGGACCTCGTCGAGCCGCGCGATGACCTCCTGCGTGCCGGCGTTGACCGCCCACGACGCCTGCGGCTCCAGGCGCAGGCGCGCGCCGTTCGCCCCGCCGCGCTTGTCGGTGCTGCGGTACGACGCCGCCGCCGACCACGCCGTGTGCACCAGCTGCGAGACCGTCAGGCCGGAGGCCAGGACGGCCTGCTTGAGCTCGGCGGCGTCCTGCTGGGAGATCAGCTCGTGGGTGACCGGCGGGACCGGGTCCTGCCAGACCAGCTCCTCCTGCGGCACGTCCGGGCCGAGGTAGCGGCTCTTCGGGCCCATGTCGCGGTGCAGCAGCTTGAACCAGGCGCGGGCGTACTGGTCGGCGAAGTACGCCGGGTCCTGGTGGAAGCGCTCGGAGATCGCGCGGAACTCCGGGTCCTGGATGAGCGCGACGTCGGTGGTCGCCATCATCGTCGGGACCTTCTTGCCGGGGACGTGCGCGTCGTCGGCCATGTCCTCGGGCGCCTGGTCCTTGGCCTTCCACTGCTTCGCGCCGGCGGGGCTCTCCGTCAGCTCCCACTCGTACTTGAAGAGCAGGTCGAAGTACTCGTTGTCCCAGCGGGTCGGGTGCGTCGTCCACGGGCCCTCGAGGCCGGAGGTGATGGTGTCCTCGGCCTTGCCCTTGCCGAACTCGCTCTTCCAGCCGATGCCGCCGGAGTGCACCGGGCAGCCCTCGGGCTCGGGGCCGATCAGCGACGGGTCGCCGGCGCCGTGCGTCTTGCCGAAGGTGTGGCCGCCGGCGATGAGCGCGACGGTCTCCTCGCTGTTCATGCCCATCCGGCTGAACGTGATCTTGATGTCGTGCGCGGACGCGACCGGCTCCGGCCGGCCCTGCGGGCCCTCGGGGTTGACGTAGATCAGGCCCATCGTCACCGCGCCGAGGTCGCCCTCGTCGAGGTCGAGCGGGTTGTCGCCGCTGTAGCGCTCGTCGCCCAGCCAGGTGTCCTCCGGACCCCAGAAGACCTCCTCGGGCTGCCAGACGTCCTCGCGACCGAAGGCGAAGCCGAAGGTCTTCAGGCCCATGTCGTCGTGGGCGACGTTGCCGGCGAGCACGAGCAGGTCGGCCCAGGACAGCGAGCGGCCGTACTTCTGCTTCACCGGCAGGAGCAGGCGGCGGGCCTTGTCCAGGTTGGCGTTGTCCGGCCAGCTGTTCAGCGGTGCGAAGCGCTGCTCGCCGGCGCCGGCGCCACCGCGGCCGTCGGCGATGCGGTAGGTGCCGGCGGCGTGCCACGACATGCGGATGAACAGGCCGCCGTAGTGGCCCCAGTCGGCCGGCCACCAGTCCTGCGAGGTGCGCATGACGTCGACGAGGTCCGCGCTTGACCGCGTCGACGTCGAGCGACTGGACGGCCGTCTTGTAGTCGAACTCCTCGCCGAGCGGGTCGCTCTGCCGGGCGGTGCGGTTGAGCACCTGCAGGTCGACCTGGTTGGGCCACCAGTCGCGGTTGGTGCGCGGCCGCTGGTCGGTCGCGGGACCGTCGGCGCGGCGAGCGCCGGGTTCTCGCTCTCGCTGGTGCTCGCGGTGGTGTCGGTGCCCTGCGGGCTCGCGCTGGTGTCCCTCGGCTTCGGGTCGGTCTCGGTCACGTCGTGCCTCTCTGCTGGCGGTGCGGTGTCTGGTCGGACGGTGCAGGTCGGCGGTGGTGCAGGTCGGGCGGTGCAGGTCAGGCGGCGGAGCAGGCGGGGCACTGGCCCCAGTAGACGACCTCGGCCTCGTCGATGACGAAGCCGGCGTCGTCGGACGCGGTCAGGCAGGGGGTGTGCGCCGACGGCGCAGTCGACGTCGGCGATGGCCCCGCAGGTGCGGCAGACCACGTGGTGGTGGTTGTCGCCGACGCGGGACTCGTAGCGGGCCACCGAGCCGGGCGGCTGGATGCGCCGGACCAGGCCGGCGTCGGTGAGCGCGCGCAGCACGTCGTAGACGGCCTGGTGCGAGACCGCGCCGAGCCGGCTGCGGGCCAGGCCGATGACCGCCTCGGTGTCGGCGTGCGGGTGCTCGTGCACGGCCGACAGGACCGCCATCCGCGGCCGGGTCACGCGCAGCGCAGCCTCCCGCAGCTCGCGCTCGACGTCGGAGGGGGAGGGCACCCGGCGAGTCTGATGCATCTTCTTGACTCGATCAAGTCACGGCGCGTCGCCGGCCGGTCGCCGTCCGCCCCCGCCCGCCCCCGCCCGCCCCCGCCCGCCCAAGTGCGGAGCCCTCCGTACGGTCAGCAGCCGGTCCGGAACCGGATGGAGGGCTCCACACGCCGGCGGGTGGGCGCACGCCGGGGTGGTCGGCGTGCAGACTGCGGCGCGACCAGGAGAGCGGAGGACCCGACCGTGCAGCAGGCGCGACCGCGGTACCTGGTGGTGCTCATCGCGCTCGCCGTCGGCGTCGCGCAAGCGTTCGGCCGGTTCTCCTACGCCGTCCTGCTGCCCGCGATCGACCGGGACCTGCTCGACTCGTACGCCCTGGCCGGACTCGTCGGGACGGCGAACGTCGCGGCGTACTTGCTCGGCACCATCGCGGTCAGCGCGCTCTCCCGGCGCGCGGATCCCGCGGCCCTGATCCGCTACGGGCTGCTCGGGAGCAGCTCCGGGCTCTTCGTGCTGTGGCAGGCCGAGAACGCCACCGCGCTCGCGGTCGGCCTGACCCTGACCGGCTTCGGCGGCGCCTTCATCTGGGTGCCGGCCCCGGGCCTTGCCGGCTCGGTCGTCCGGTCCTCGCGGCGCGGTGCAGCCATCGGGATCAGCGGCTCCGGCATCGGTGGCGGGATCGTCTTCGCGAGCGCGCTGTCGGCGGTGCTGCAGTCCCGCGGCGGCGACGCCTCCTGGCGGACGGTCTACCTCGTCGAGGCCGTGCTCGCCGTCGTCGTGCTGCTGCTCTGCTTCGTCTTCCTGCGGCCCGCGGTCGCGCCCGGTGCGGCCGCGGCGGTCCGCGGCGGCGCGCTGCGACGGGTGCCCGGCTGGGTCGGGAGTGGTCGGCGGCTACGCGGCGTACGGGCTCGCGTACTCGATCTACACGAGCTACCTCGTGACGGCGCTCGAGGCCGACGCCGGGTTCTCCACGGGCAGGGCCGCCACGACGTACACGCTGGTCGGCCTCGCGCTGGTCGGGGGCGGGGTGCTGCTGGGTCCGGCGTCGGACCGGTGGGGGCGCGGCCGCTGCCTGGTCGGCGGCTACGCCGCGATGGCCGCCGCGATCCTGCTCGTGCCGCTCGGCACGCTGCCGCTGGCCGCCGTCTCCGCCGTCGTCTTCGGCCTCACCATGTCCGGGCTGCCCGCGGTCATCGCCGCCCACCTGTCGGACGTGCTCACGCCGCGCGAGTTCGCCGGAGCGTTCGGGCGGTGCACGCTCGCCTTCGGGGTCGCCCAGCTGTGCGGGCCGCCGCTCGGCGGCGTGCTCGCCGAGACGACGGGCAGCTTCACGCTGTCCTTCCTCGTCGCGGGCGCGGTGGCCGCGCTCGGTGCGGTGCTCAGCCTGTCCGTCGTCCGGGCGCCGGCGGTGCCAGGCGGTAGCGCGGGTGCGGCACCCGTGGAGCCCTCCGGACGGGCAGCGGGGCCCGCGGAAGCGCATGGAGGGCTCCACAGGAGCGTCGCCGGGGGCGGGCGTCGCCGCTGGGCGCGCCGGAGCATGCTGTCGGCATGACCGCTGCACCCGAGCAGGTCGAGGACCTGCGGTCCCGTGTCCGCACGCTGCTGAGCGAGCACCCGCCCGGCAGCACCGAGCGCCTGGCGTTCCTGCGGGCGCAGTTCGACGCCGGGCTGGCGTGGGTCGGCTTCCCGGAGGGCCTCGGCGGCCTCGGGCTGCCGCGCGCGCTGCAGGGCGTCGTCGACGCCGAGCTCGCGGCCGCCGGCGCCCCGACGAACAACCCGCGCAGCATCGGGATCGGGCTCGGCATGGCCGCGCCGACGATCCTCGAGCACGGCACCGACGAGCAGCGGCAGCGCTGGCTGCGCCCGCTGTGGACCGGCGAGGAGGTGTGGTGCCAGCTGTTCAGCGAGCCCGGCGCCGGCTCCGACCTCGCCGCGCTCGGCACCCGCGCCGTGCCGCGACGGCGACGAGTGGGTCGTCAACGGCCAGAAGGTCTGGACCTCGATGGCCCACGAGGCGCGCTGGGGGATCCTCGTCGACCCGCACCGACCCGGACGTGCCCAAGCACCGCGGCATGACCTACTTCGGCATCGACATGCACGCCCCGGGCGTCGACGTCCGGCCGCTGCGCCAGCTCACCGGCGAGGCCGAGTTCAACGAGGTCTTCCTCACCGACGTGCGCATCCCGGACGCCGACCGGATCGGCGACGTCGGCGCCGGCTGGCGGGTCGCCACCTCCACGCTCATGAACGAGCGGGTCGCCATCGGCGGGCAGTCCGCGCCCCGCGAGGGCGGCATGCTCGGCATGGTCACGCAGGTCTGGCGCGACCGGCCCGAGCTGCGCACCTCCGGGCTGCACGGCGAGCTGCTCGAGCTGTGGGTGCGCGCCGAGGCCTCGCGCGTCACCGGGGAGCGGCTGCGCCAGCAGCTCGTGGCCGGGCAGCCCGGCCCGGAGGGGTCGGCGGCCAAGCTGATGTTCTCCGAGCTCAACCAGCGCCTGAGCGGCCTGCTGCTGGAGCTGCTCGGCGAGGAGGGCCTGGCCTACGACGACTGGACGATGCGCCGGCCCACCGAGGTGAACTTCCACGGCGAGCGGCCCGGCTACAGCTACCTGCGCGCCAAGGGCAACTCGATCGAGGGCGGCACCACCGAGATCCTGCTCAACATCGTCGCCGAGCGGGTGCTCGGCCTGCCCGGCGAGATCCGCGTCGACAAGGACGTCCCCTGGAAGGACCTGCCGCGATGACGACCACGTTCCCCTCGCTGCTGCACAGCGCGGACGAGCAGGAGCTGCGCGGCAGCGTCCGGCGGCTGCTGGCCGACCGGTCGCCGTGGCAGACCGTCCTGCGGCGGGTCGAGAGCGACGAGCCGTACGACCTGCAGACCTGGCGGACCCTCGCCGCCGAGACCGGCGTCGCGGGCCTCGCCGTGCCCGACGAGCTCGGCGGGCACGGGGCGTCCTGGCGCGAGACCGCCGTGGTGGCAGAGGAACTAGGCCGGTCGGTCGCGCTCGTGCCGTTCCTCGGCAGCGCCGTCCTGGCGACCGCCGCGCTGCTCGCCGCCGGCGACACCGAGCTGCTGCCCGCGCTGGCCGCCGGGGAGCGGACAGCGGCGCTTGCCGTACCGCTCTCGACCTGGCCCGGTGCGGCCTTCCCGACCGCCGTGCGCGATCGAGGACGGCGCGCTGACCGGGACGCGTCACCAGCGTCGCCGACGCGTCGGCCGCGGACGTGCTCGTCGTACCGGCTGTCGGTCCTGACGGCCCGTCGCTGTGGGTGGTCGAGGCCTTCGACGTCGCGCCGCGCACCGCGCTGGACCAGACCCGCCCGCTCGGCGACGTGACGCTCACCGGCGCGACCGGGCGGCTGGTCGTCTCAGGACCCGAGGCCGAGAAGGCCCTGCAGCAAGCACTTCTCGTGGGGGCCGGGCTGCTCGCCTCGGAGCAGCTCGGGCTCGCCGAGCAGTGCCTGGAGACCGCAGTGGAGCACCTGAAGGGCCGCTACCAGTTCGGCCGGCCGATCGGGTCGTTCCAGGGGCTGAAGCACCGCGCCGCAGAGCTGTGGGTGGAGGTGACCCGGGCACGGGCCGTCGCCCGCTACGCCGCCGGCTGCCTGGCCGACCGACGACCCGGACACCGCGGTGGCCGTCGCCGTCGCAGCCAGCCTGTGCTCCGACGTCGCCGTGCTCGCGGCGGAGGAGTGCGTGCAGCTGCACGGCGGGCTCGGCTTCACGTGGGAGCACCCGGCCCACCTGTGGCTCAAGCGCGCGAAGGCCGACCAGCTCGCGCTCGGCACGCCGGACCGGCACCGCGCGGCGCTCGCGACGATGGTCGGGCTGCCGGGTCCGGCCTCAGACGGGCTCGAGCAGGAGCACCGGGATCTGCCGCTCGGTCTTCTCCTGGTAGGAGGCGTACGGCGGGAAGGCCGCCACCGCGCGCTCCCACCACTGCGCGCGCTCGTCGCCGGTGAGCTCGCGCACCACCATGTCCTGCTTGACCGGCCCGTCCTGCACCTCGACGTGCGGGTTCTTCGTGAGGTTGGCGTACCAGCTCGGGTGCGTCGGCGCGCCGCCCTGCGAGGCGATCGCGGCGTACCGCCCCTCGTGCTCGACGCGCATCAGCGGCGTCTTGCGGACCTTGCCGCTCGACGCGCCGAGGTTCGTGACGATGACGACCGGCAGACCGGTGTCGCGCAGCGTCGTCCCCTCGGTGCCGCCGGAGGACTCGTAGAGCTCCACCTGGTCGCGCACCCACTTCTGCGAGCTCGGCTCGTACTCACCCTGGAGTGGCATGCCTGCGAGTGAAGCAGAGGCGCGCAGCGAGGTCGACGCCGTACGGGGGCCGGCGCGCGGTGCGCACAGCAGCTCCGTCCATGATCGTGGGAAGCGGCGGACCGGCTCCGACGTCGGGAACGGGCCTAGGACTCCCACTATCAAGGATTGGGGAGGGCGGGGGCGCGCGGCGGGCTGGGGGTCGCGGCGGTCGGACGGCCACGGCGGGTGGGACCACCCAGTCGGAGGGCCCTGGGTCTCACCAACGCCTGCCGACGCTCTTGCAGTGAGCAACCCGGTGCTCATCCTCAGGAGGTCGTCATGTCCGTCCCGCGCCTGCGTCCCCTCGCCACCACCGCCCTGCTCATCGGCGGGCTGGTGGCCGGCCCGCTGCTGGCCGTCCCCGCCGGCGCCGCCGACGGCGGACGCCCGCTGTCCACGGTGCTCACCGGCGCCGCGGAGGTGCCAGGTCCGGGCGACCCCGACGGCAGCGGCACGGCGAGCCTGCGGGTCAACCCCGGCCAGCAGCAGGTGTGCTTCGAGCTGGCGGTCGAGGACATCGCGATGGCGCTGGCCGCGCACATACACGTCGGGGCGGCCGACGTCGCCGGTCCGGTCGTCGTGACGCTGGCCGCGCCGAGCAGCGGCACGTCCAGCGGTTGCGTCGACGTAGACCGCGCGCTGGCGCTGGCGATCATCCAGGACCCGGACGCCTACTACGTGAACGTGCACAACGCAGAGTTCCCTGCCGGCGCCGTGCGCGGGCAGCTCGGCTAGGCCGAGACCGCCGGGCGGCGGTCGGCCCACGGGGCCGCCTGCTCGAGCGCGGCGGCGACGCGGACCAGCACGTCCTCGCGGCCGAGCTCCGCGACGAGCTGCACCCCCACCGGCAGCCCGGCGTCGGTCCAGTGCAGCGGCAGGCTGATGGCCGGCTGCCCGGTGACGTTGAACTGCGCGGTGTACGGGATGTAGCTGCCGATCCGCTTGGCCTCGTCGCGGCCGGTCATCCAGCCGATCTCCGGCGGGGGAGCGCCCACCGTCGGGGTGACGAGCAGGTCGAAGCCCGAGCCGCCCTCGTCCACCGGCGTCCACCACGCCGCCATCCGGCGCACCCACGCGCCGAGCCACATCCGCGCGGCGAGGTAGTCCCGTGCCCGCAGCTCGTCCCCGATCTTCCGGTAGTAGGCGTTGCGCGGCTCGAGCTCGTCGTCGCGGATCGGGCGGCCGAGCGCGTCGGTGAGCGCCGAGATCGTCAGCGCGGTGTCCGCAGCGATCGTCGTGACGAACCGCGAGTTGAAGCCGTCCTCGAACATCGGTGCCGGGCAGGCCCTCTCGACCTCGCAGCCGAGCTCCTCGAGCAGCTTGCCGGTCCGCGCCACCGCCTTCCTGCACTCGTCGTCGTCCAGGTACGGGCTGCCGGCCGGCGGGCCGTCGAGCAGCCCGACGCGCAGCCGGCCCACCGGCGCCCCGACCTCCTCGGTCAGCGGGCGGGGCAGTGGCGGCGCCCAGTACGGGTCGCCGGGCATCGGCCGCCCGATCAGGTCGAGCAGCCCGGCGCTGTCCCGGACCGTCCGGCTGACGACGCCGTCGATGGTCGCGCCGCCCCAGCCCTCGCCGACGTCGGGCCCCTGGGACACCCGCGCGCGGGTCGGCTTGAGGCCGACCAGGCCGCACTCGCTGGCCGGGATGCGGATCGACCCGCCGCCGTCGTTGGCGTGCGCGACCGGCACCAGCCCGGCGGCGACGGCCGCGGCAGACCCGCCGCTGGAACCACCGGTGGAGCGCGAGAGGTCGTACGGGTTGCGGCACGGACCGTTCGCGGGCGGCTCCGTCGTCACGGTGGTGCCGAACTCCGGCACGTTCGTGCGACCCAGGAAGACCAGGCCGCCGCTGCGGAAGCGGGAGGCCAGGTGGCTGTCGGCGGGCCACACGTGCCCGGCGTCGCGCAGGAAGGACGTCCCGTAGTTCGTGGCCTCGCCGGCGACGTGGCAGCCGAGGTCCTTGAGCAGCATCGGCACGCCGCGGAACGGCCCGTCCGGCAGCTCGCCCGCGGCCTCGGCGCGCGCCGCCTCGAAGCGGTCGTGCACGACGGCGTTGAGCTGCGGGTCCACCCGCTCGATCCGCGCGATCGCGTCCTCGACCAGCTCGCTGGGGCTGGCCTGCCCGCTGCGCACGAGCTCGGCCTGGGCGGTGGCGTCCATCCACGTGGTGTCGGTCATGCGGCGGAACCTAGCCCGCGGGCGGGCCGTGGTCGTAGAAGCCTCGTCCGCTCTTCTCGCCCAGCCGGCCCTGGGCGATCATCTCGCGCAGCAGCCGGCGAGGACCGTCCGGGACCCCGAGCCGCTCGGCGGCGTAGTGCTCCTCGATGTCGAGCACCACGTCCAGGCCCACGGCGTCCATCCGGCGGAACGGTCCGCGGTCGGTGCCGAGGTTGAGCCGGAACAGCTCGTCGACCTCCTCCGGCGTCGCCACGCCCTCGGCCACGACGGCCAGGGCCTCCCGCTTGATGGCCGCCCACACCCGGTTGTAGATGAAGCCGGTGCTCTCGCGCCGCACCTCGAAGACCTGCAGGCCGTACGCCGGCAGCACCTCCAGCAGCAGCCGGACGACGGCGGGATCGGTGCGCCCGCAGGACATCACCTCGACGGCGGTGCGCTCGGGCGGCATGTAGAAGTGCGTGTTCACCAGCCGCTGCGGCCGGCGCACCGCGTCGACGAGCCGGCTGGTCGGGTAGGACGACGAGTTGCTCGCGAGCACCGCGTCCGCCGGGGCGAGCCGGTCGAGCTCGGTGAACAGCGGCTGCTTGACGTCCAGCCGCTCCGGCACCGCCTCGACCACGAGCCAGGCGTCCTCGACCGCCTCCGCGAGGTCGGCCACCGCCCGCACGGTGCCGGGGGTGCCGCCGACCCGCTCGGCCACCTCCGGCAGGCGCTGCTGCACCCACGCGACCGCGGCCGCGCGCTGCTCGGCCGAGGGGTCGCTCAGGCGCACCTCGCCGCCGCGGGTGGCGAGCATGAGCGCGATGCGCCGCCCGAGCGTGCCCGCCCCGACGACCGCGACCGGTCGCCGGGCGGCGTCGGCCGCGGTCAGCACCACGTCATCAACCCCACGTCGTCAGCCCCACGTCGTCAGCCCCGCGTCACAGGTCGACGTAGTGCTCGACCTGCGGGGGCGCGGCGAAGTGCGGCCCGATCAGCGCGCGCCACTGCGGGA
This sequence comes from uncultured Actinomycetota bacterium, assembly GCA_963844295.1. Classification (GTDB taxonomy): domain Bacteria; phylum Actinomycetota; class Actinomycetes; order Mycobacteriales; family SCTD01; genus SCTD01. The sequence goes on from CAWJNR010000002.1 coordinate 1,737,986, forward strand.
ACCGGTCGCTGTCGCGGAAGACCTGGTGGTCCTCGACGCTGTCCCACTCGACGAGCAGCACGAAGCGGGTCGGCGTCTCGACGCCGCGCGTCATGCGCATCGAGCGGCAGCCGGGGGTGTCGCCGACCAGCTCCTTCGCCTGGGCGTACGCCGCGGCGAACGCCTCCTCGGAACCGGGCGTGACGTCGATGAGAGCGACTTCGAGGACCATCGGCCCACCGTGCCACACGGGCGTCAGCGGGTGAGCGCCACCGCCCGCTGCCAGGTGCTCGTCGGGACCGGCTCGGGCTCCCGCGCCGCTGCGCGCCGCCGGCACTCGGCGATGGCGCCGGCGAGCATCGTGCGCAGCCGCTCGTCCGGCGACGGGATGGCAGCCACGGCGACGCTGCGGGTGGCGATCCGGACGATGCCCGGCGCGCCGTGCCGGCAGAAGTGCTTCACCGAGGTGCGCTGCGGCTCCAGGCTCCGACGCACCGTGAAGGCGGCAGCCCACCGGCCGGCCTGCGGCACGTCCTCCAGGCCCCGCGCGATCCGCCGCTGCACGGCCTCGAGCTGAGGGTCCTGCAGTGCGACGAGCTGCCGCTCGCAGGCGAGCACCCCGACGGCCAGCGAGCGCTGCGCGTCGAAGGCGACGTCGGGAAGGGCGGTGAGCGCGCAGTGCAGCGCGATCCGGACGTCGACCAGCGGGTCGTCGCTGGTCAGCCCGATGACCGACGGGATCATGGGGGCGAGCCGGGACCGGCCGGCGTCGGTGGTGCGGTCGTTCACCTGGCGGGCCACCTCGGCCAGCAGCGGGTGCGTGCAGGCGGGGTGGTCGCTCCACCGCTCGCCGGCGAGGAACGAGGCCAGCTCCATGAAGCAGGCCCCCTTCCGCGGATGGCGGTGCTTGCCGCGCGAGAGCACGGGGAGCAGGTCGGGGACGTCGGTGTGCGGCATGGGCACCTCCCGGAGGGCGTGCGCCCAGTGTGCGTCGCGGTGCCCGCCCCGTACAGACCCGCGACGGCCAGAGCTGTACGACCTCCCTACGGCGCGGCGCTCAGGTGGCGGTGGACGAGCGTGACGGCCAGCGCACCCTCCCCGACGGCCGAGGCCACCCGCTTCACCGAGCCGTGCCGGACGTCGCCGGCCGCGAAGACGCCCGGGGTGCTGGTCTCGAGCAGGGTCGGTGGGCGCTGCTCGGGCCAGGGCGGGTGCACGTCCGGCCCGAGCAGGTCCGGGCCGGTGAGCACGAAGCCGGACCGGTCCAGCGCCAGCGCGCCGTCCAGCCAGTCGGTGCGCGGCTCGCTGCCGATGAGCACGAACAGCGCGCCGGACTCGGTCGTCTCGACGCCGGCTCGCGGACGAGGTAGTCCGACATCGTCTCGGCCAGCGTGCCGCGGCGGACCAGCACGATCACCCGCTCGGCGTGCCGGGCCAGGTGGACGGCGGACGCCGCTGCAGGCGCTGGACTCGGGGCTGCGAGCGGTCGGCGGCTAGTCCGGCAGCAGGCGCCGCGCGGCGGCCAGCAGCAGGCCGACCGTCGCCCCGAGCGCCAGGTGTCCCGCGACTCCCCGCAGGTGGCTGGCCACCGGGTAGGCGGTCGGCGGCGGGAGCACGGCGCTGAGCGCCAGCTCGTCGACCAGGACGAGAGCGCCTGCTCCCGTGGCGATCCCGGCCGTCACCGGAGGCACGCCGCGGGCGGCGAGCAGGGCTGCCACGGCGCCGTACGTCATCCCGAGCCCGCGGTGGGCCCGGCCCGCGAGCGCGTAGGCCGCCCGTCGCCCTCCCGCCCCGTGGCGCGGGCGAGAGCCCGGCCGAGCGTCAGGGGCGTCCCGTCCGGGTTGGCCGCCACCTCCCGCGCGCGTGCGTCCGGACTCGTCCGCTCGTAGACGGCGGTCGTCGTCAGGTCCATGACGCGGCTGCCGACGTAGCCCGCCGCCGCACCCACCACCAGGTCGCTCACCAGGGGACCGGACATGCGCACCTCCCTCGGGTGCCGCGGAACCTACGCCCGCCGGCCCGGTCGAGGAACCCCCGAGGTGGTCGGACCCCGCGGCTACGGTCGGTCGGGTGAACGCAGACCTGGTCCTGGAGGGCGGCGGCGTCCGCGGCATCGGCCTGGTGGGGGCGGTGAGCGCGCTGGACGCCGCGGGCTACCGCTTCCCGCGGGTGGCCGGCAGCAGCGCCGGCGCGGTCGTCGGCTGCCTGGTGGCGGCGCTCCAGTCGGCGGGCGAGCCGATCTCGCGCCTGGAGGAGATCGTCCGGACGATCGACTACCGGCGCTTCCGCGACAGCAGCCTGCTCGGCCGGGTGCCGCTGGTCGGCGGCCTGCTGTCGCTGCTCGCCCGCGACGGGCTGTACGAGGGGGAGTACCTCGAGTCGTTCCTCACCGGTGCGCTGGGCGAGCTCGGGGTGCGCACCTTCGGCGACCTGCGTACCGGCGACGACGCAGACGCAGTACGCCTGGTCGCTGGTCGTCACGGCCAGCGACCTGTCCCGCCGCCGGCTGGCCCGGCTGCCCTGGGACCTGCCGACGTACGGACTGGACCCGGACGAGCTCAGCGTCGCGAAGGCGGTGCGCGCCTCGGCGGCGATCCCGTTCTTCTTCCAGCCGGTGCGCGTCGCCGGCGCCACGTGGGTGGACGGCGGGCTGCTGTCCGGCTTCCCGATCGGCCTGTTCGACACGGCGTCGCAGCCGCGCTGGCCGACGTTCGGCGTGCGGCTGACGGCGCGCCCCGGCCGACCGCCGGTGACCCGCCCGGTGCGCGGGCCGCTGTCCATCGGGCTGGCCGCGCTCGAGACGCTGCTCAACGACCAGGACGCGGCCTACGTCGACGACCCCTGCACGGTCGTGCGCACGGTGTTCGTGCCCGCCGACGCGGTGAGCGCCGTCGACTTCGGCATCACCCCCGCGCAGACCGACGCGCTCTTCGACGCGGGAACGGCTGCGGCGCAGGCGTTCCTGTCGACCTGGGACTTCGACGCCTACGTCGCGCGCTGCCGCGCCTGACGGCCGGGCGGGGCGCACCGGCAGCCGATCACCTCGACGCCAGCTCCAGCCACGCCAGGTCCCCGACGTACCGCGTCTCGCTGGTCATGGAGGTGTTGGCCTTCACCCACTCGCCGAGCGCAGCGTCGGCCGCCTTGGCGTGCTCCTCCGACTCCCACTGGCTGATCGAGATGACCTTGTCGTCCTGGAACATCACTCCGTAGGAGATGTAGCCCGGTGTCCCCGTGACGATGGGGATGACCCCGGCACGAGCCTTCGCCTCCAGCTCCTGCGCGTCCTCTTGGTGCGTGTAGACGACGACTCGTGCGTACATGGCACAGCCCCCCAGCCCGACGTCACGGTCGACCGGCTGGGCGAGCGTGGCGGTGAGCGCACCGTAGCCCCCGCCACCGGGGTCGTACAGGCCGAGCGGTGCGCTCGTCTCGAGCAGCCGGGGGCTCGAAATGACCATTCCTGTCGTGGAGGCTCCGGACGAGAGTTGGTGCCGCTCGACGGTCGCCGACCCGTCCGGGCGCGGCCGTCGTCCGGACTGGAGGTCCGAGATGGAGAAGGTTGCTGTCGCCGTCATGCCCATCGCCGATCTGGGGGCGTGGCAGGAGTTCATCGAGGAGATCACGACCGGGGCCCGTGCCGAGGCGCACCAGGCGTTCCTGCGACGAGGAGGTGTGCAGACCGAGCACGTCTTCCACCAGCAGACGCCGATGGGCGACCTCATGGTGCTCGTCTGGGAGGGCGTCGACCCCGAGCAGCTCGGTGCGCACATGGAGAGCCTGATGCAGGACCCGGCGAGCGACCACGAGCGGTACCTGCGCGACCACGTCGTCACGAAGGTCCACGGCATCGACCTGACCCACGGTGCGCCCCCGCCCGCCCAGAGGATCGGGAGCACCACGCCATGACGACGCTCCTGATCACCCACGACGTCGACGACGTCGAGCACTGGCTGGCCTCGCCGAAGCGCGAGGAGGTCTTCGGTCCGCTGGGCATCTCGGCGCGCACGTGCGTCGACGCCGACCGGTCGAACCACGTCGGGCTGATCGTGGACGTGCCCGACCTGGAGACGCTCCAGCGGGCTCTTGCCTCACCCGAGGCGGCCGAAGCGATGCAGCACGACGGCGTCCAGCCCGAGACGCTGCACATCATGGTCCAGTCCTAGCGACCGGCTGCACCGTCGCCCACGAGTGCGGCTAGCTGCGCCGCGCCGCCAGGTGGTCGACGAACCACTGCACGGCAGCGGGGTCGTCGACCGAGCCGAGGTTCAGGGCCTTGTCGACGGCCACGCCCTGGGCGATCCGCTTCAGCGGCACCTCGAGCTTCTTGCCGGTGCTGGTGTGCGGGATCGCCGGCACCTGGACGACCTCGTCCGGCACGTGCCGGGGCGAGGCCTGCTCGCGCACGGTGGTGCGGATCCGCTCGACCAGCGCGTCGTCGAGCGTCGCGCCGTCGGCCAGCCGCACGAACAGCGGCAGCCAGTAGCCGCCGTCGTCCTGCTCCACACCCAGTACGAGGGCTTCCGCCACCTCGGGCAGGCCCTCGACGGCGGCGTAGATGTCGGCGCTGCCCATCCGCACGCCGTGCCGGTTGAGGGTCGAGTCGGACCGGCCGTGCACCACCCCGGTGCCGCGCTCGGTGATCGTCACCCAGTCGCCGTGCCGCCAGATGCCCGGGTAGACGTCGAAGTAGCTGTCGTGCAGGCGCTCTCCGCTGTCGTCACCCCAGATGCGCAGCGGCATCGACGGCATCGGCTTGAGGACCACGAGCTCGCCGACCTCGCCGACCAGCGGCCGGCCCTGCTCGTCCCAGGACTCGACGTGCAGACCCAGTCCGCGGCAGGACATCTCACCGTCGGTGACCGGCAGCCACGGCGCGTCGAGCAGGAGCGCGGCGGCGAAGTCGGTGCCGCCGCTGATGACGTGCAGCGCGAGGTCGTCGCCGACGTTCTCGTACAGCCAGCGGAACGAGGAAGCCGGCAGCGGCGACCCGGTCGAGCCGACCGCACGCAGCGCCGAGAGGTCGTGGTCGCGCCGCGGGACGAGCCCGGCCTTCTCGCAGGCCAGCAGGTGGCCCGGGCTGGTGCCGAGCTGGGTGAGCCGCTGGTCCTCCGCGAGCTGCCACAGGCGGTCGGCGTCCGGCCACAGGGGGCTGCCGTCGTAGCAGACGGCCGTCGCCCCGACCGACAGCGTGGAGATGAGGACGTTCCACATGATCCAGCTGGTGGAGGTGTACCAGCAGAAGCGGTCACCGGGACCGGCGTCGTACTGCAGCCCCTGCTGCGCCAGGCCCATCACGAGCGCGCCGGCGTGGCCGTGCACGAGCCCCTTCGGCAGCCCGGTGGTGCCGGAGGAGTAGACGACCCACAGCGGCGCCTCGGCCGCGACCTGGACGAAGTCGGGCTCGCGTGGCGAAGCGACCGCCTGCTCCCACGGCACGACGCGCAGCCCGGGCCGCTCCACCTGCTGGCCGAGCAGCGACAGCGCCACGACGGCCGTGACCGTCGGCAGGCCGTCGAGCAGCTCGCCCACCGCGTCGCGCCGGTCGCGCTCCTTGCCGCCGAAGCGGTAGCCGTCGACCGTGACGAGCACCGACGGGTCGAGCTGGCCGAAGCGGTCGACGGCGCTGGCCGGCCCGATGTCCGGCGCGCACGCCGACCAGACCGCGCCCAGGCTCGCCGTGGCGAGGAAGGCGATGATCGCGGCCGGGACGTTCGGCAGGTAGCCGACGACCCGGTCGCCCTCGCCGACGCCGAGCTCGCGCAGCGTCGCCTGCAGCGCGCCGACCTGGCCGCGCAGCTCGTCCCACGACAGCTCGACGGCCGGACCCTGCTCCGCCACCGCCACCACGGCGGTGCCAGATCCCCTGTGGCGCAGCACGTTCTCAGCGAGGTTCAGCCGTGCGCCAGGGAACCACTGCGCGCCGGGCATCTCGCGGCTGGTGAGCACCTGCTCGTACGGCTGCGAGGCGATCACGTCGAAGTGGTCCCAGACCGCGGCCCAGAAGTCCTCCAGGGAGTCGACCGACCAGCGCCACAGCGCCTCGTAGTCCCCGTCGAACGTGACGCCGTGCCGCTCGCTGACCTCGCGGGCGAAGCGGGTCAGGCGGGAGCGCTCGACCCGCTCGGTGGAGGGCGACCAGAGGACCTCGCTCACTGCGCCGCCCGGCCGGCGTTCTTCGCGATCGCGGCGGTGATCGTCGGCCACAGCTCGCGCGGCAGGTTGTGGCCCATCCCCTCGAGCACGAGCAGCTCGGCGTCCGGAACGGCCTCGGCGGTGGCGTGGCCGCCTGCCACCTGCACCAGCGGGTCGGCGTCGCCGTGGACGACCAGCGTCGGGACCCGCAGCTCGCGCAGGCCCGGCGTGCGGTCGCCCGAGGCGTGGATGGCGAGCAGCTGCCGCGCGACGCCCAGCGGGTCGTACGCCCGGTCGTACGCCTCGCCGCTGATGGTCTCGAGCCAGGCGGTGTCGAGCGGGTAGCCGGGGGAGCCGATGACCTCGTAGGTCGCGCGGGCGCGGGCGACGGCCTCGTCGCGGCTGGTGGCGGGCGGGGCGAACAGCACCGCCATGGCCTCCTGCGTCGGGCTGCCGATCGCGGGCGAGGGCGTGGACATGATCGAGGTGAGGCTGGCGACGCGGGCCGGGTGCCGGATCGCCACGGTCTGCGCGATCATCCCGCCCATCGAGGCGCCGACGACGTGCGCGCTGTCGATGCCGAGGTGGTCGAGCAGCGCGACGGCGTCGTCGGCCAGGTCGTCGAGGGTGTACGACGCCGAGCTCGTGTCGCCGCCGAAGGCCGCCATCACGTCGGGCGGGGGCGCGTCGTGCAGGTGCGTGGACAGGCCGATGTCGCGGTTGTCGTAGCGCACGACGTGGAAGCCGTGGTCGACGAGCGCGCCGCAGAACTCCTCGTGCCAGGCCAGCATCTGCGTGGCCAGGCCCATGACGAGCAGCAGCGGGCGGCCGCTCGGGTCGCCGAAGGTCTCGTAGGCGATCTCGATGCCGTTGGCCTGGGCGGTCTGGACGGTCATGTCGCTCCTCGCGTGGTCGGGTGCTGCTGTCGGGCCCGGTGCAGTGTGACCCGAGGCACCCGGCGCACGGCCGCTGGGGCACCATGCCCGGGCAGGGCAGGCACCCGGCCGCGCCCGCGATCCCCGCGGAGGTAGACGCCCATGAGCGTGATGGACATGTTCCGGCTGGACGGCAAGGTCGCCATCGTGACGGGGGCGTCCTCCGGGCTCGGGGTCGCCTTCGCGAAGGCGCTGGCCGAGGCGGGCGCGGACGTGGCGCTGGGTGCGCGGCGCGTCGAGCGGCTCGAGGAGACCAAGGCGCTCGTCGAGGCCGCGGGCCGGCGCGCCATCACGGTGCAGACCGACGTCGCCGAGCCCGGCGACTGCCAGCGGCTCGTCGACGAGACCGTCGCCCAGCTCGGCCGGGTCGACGTCCTGGTCAACAACGCCGGTATCGGCACCGCCGTCCCGGCGACCCGCGAGAGCGTCGAGCAGTTCCGCTCGGTCATCGACGTGAACCTCAACGGCTGCTACTGGATGGCGCAGGCCTGCGGCCGGGTGATGGAGCCCGGCAGCAGCATCGTCAACATCAGCAGCATCCTCGGGATCACGACGGCCGGGCTGCCGCAGGCGGCCTACGCGGCGAGCAAGGCCGGGCTGATCGGGCTCACCCGCGACCTCGCCCAGCAGTGGACCGGCCGCAAGGGGATCCGCGTGAACTCCCTGGCACCGGGCTTCTTCCAGTCCGAGATGACCGACCAGTACCCGGAGGGCTACCTCGAGATGCTGGCGCCGCGGATGGTCGCCGGCCGCAAGGGCGACGAGCGCGAGCTGGCCGCCGCGCTGGTCTTCCTGGCCAGCCCGGCCGGCGGCTACGTCACCGGCCAGACCCTCGCCGTCGACGGCGGCGTGACCATCACCTGAGCGGCACCTGAGCGGCTTTCAGGCCTGGCCGACCGGTCCCACCCAGTCGTCCAGGCCGAACACCCGCCGGCCGTCGGACCAGATCTCCAGCGAGCACAGGCTCAGCTCGGGCTCGTACTCCGCCCGGAGCCGGAGCGCCCCCGGCGCGCGCAGGTGCAGGTCGGCGGGGGACAGCCACCGACCGCCCACGGCCGGCTGGAGGTCCCAGCTCGCGAGGACCTCCTCGATCCACCGCTCGGCCCGCCACCGGCGGTCCTCCGGGCCGTCCAGGACGATCTCCGCGACCAGGGTCGGCGAAGGGCTCGCTTGCGGATCCGGTCGTCACTCGCAGCGGCCTCCCCGTCACACAGCGTCTCAACCCGGGCAGAGCATCCCATCTCCGGGGCTCGTAGGGTGCTCCGACCCGTCGACCGTGCAGGAGCCGCGTGACCACCTCCCCCTGGCGCGGCGTGCGTGTTCGCGACGCTGGCGGCGTTCCTGTTCGCCCTCAACGGCAGCGTGAGCAAGACGGTGCTGGGGTCCGGCCTGTCGTCGCTGCGCCTGGTGGAGCTGCGCAGCCTCGGCGCGGCGCTCTGCTTCCTGGCCGCGGTCCTGCTCTGGCGGCCGCGCAGCCTGCGCGCCGCGCCGCGCGAGATCGGCTTCCTGGTCGCGGCCGGCGTCGTCGGCATCGGGCTGGTGCAGTTCCTCTACTTCGTCGCGATCGGCCGGCTGCCGGTCGGGATCGCCCTGCTGCTGGAGTACCTCGCTCCGGTGCTCGTCGTCGTCTGGGTGCGCTTCGTGCGGCGCGAGCGGGTGCGCACCCGCATCTGGGCGGCGCTGGCGCTCAGCGTCGTCGGCCTGGTGGTCGTCGCCGAGGCCTGGCAGGGGCTGCAGCTCGACGGGCTCGGCGTGCTGGCCGGGCTCGGCGCCGCGGCCGCCCTGGCCACCTACTACCTCAGCAGCGAGCGCGGGATGGGCAGCCGCGACCCGCTCAGCCTGGCGGCGTGGACGTTCGGGGCGGCGGCGGTCTTCTGGTCGGTGCTCCAGCCGTGGTGGACCTTCCCGTGGGAGGACCTCACCCGGCTGGTCCCGCTGCCGGGCCCGCTGCCGGACGTCGAGGTCGCCGCGTGGCTGCTCGTGATCTGGGTCGTCGTGCTCGGCACGGTGGTGCCGTACGGCCTGATCCTGCTGGCGCTGCGCAGCCTCGGCTCGGCCCGGACCGGGCTGCTCGGGATGGCCGAGCCGGTGCTCGCGGCCGGCGTCGCCTTCGTCGTGCTGGGGGAGGCGCTCTCACCGGTGCAGCTGCTCGGCGGAGCGGTCGTGCTCACCGGCATCGTGCTGGCCGAGACGGCGCGGACCGTGCCCGAGACCAGCGCGGTGCCAGAGGGAGTGGCTCCCTAGGACGTCACCCAGTGCGGCGCCGGGCCGGTGCCGATCCGGTAGCGCGCCGCCTCCTCGCTCGGGCTGTACGGCCCCAGCGCGAGCTGGAGCGCGCGCAGCTGCACCCGGGTCAGCGCGATCGCGGCGCGGCCTCCGCTGCCCCGGCCGGGCACGCCGGCGAGCGGCGCGATCGTCGGCGAGATGAGCAGCGCCGCCCCGCGGGCCAGCCCGGCGTAGAACAGCTGCTCGGGCTTCGACAGCCCGGGCGGTGCGGACAGGAAGGTGCGCAGGTCGGCCGGCACCGGCTCCAGCACCGGGGCGTACGCCGCCAGCGCCTCGGCCAGCTCGGCCTCCGTCGTCGGCAGGTCGGTGGCGCCCAGCTCGGCGGCGCTGCGCTGCCACTGCCCGACGTAGGCGTCCGGCCAGCGCCGGCCGAAGCGGCCGGTCAGGTCGCGGCCGACCGCCTCCTGCGCGGCGAGGAACGCGTCGGTGAAGGCCAGGTGCACCCACCGCAGCAGCTCCGGGTCGGAGGCGGCGTACGGCCGGCCGCGGTCGTCGCTGCCCTGCACCACCGCGTGCATCCGCCGCACGCGGGAGCGCCTCGCGCGCGGCCAGCTCGGCCGAGCCGAAGGTGCTCACGACCAGCCAGCGGGCCGTGCCGGCCAGCCGCTTCCACGGGTCCTGCAGGTAGTCCGAGTGCCGCTGCACGCCGGCCAGCGCGAGCGGGTGGGCGCCCTGGCCGAGCAGCGCGCCGACGCCGCCGACCAGCGTCGAGAGGTCGCCGTGCACGCGCCACACGACGCCGTCCGGCTCGAACCAGCCCGGTCCCTCACCGACCGTCGCGATGTCGCGGACCCAGGCGGGCGCGCCGGTCGGGTCGCCGGACACCCGGGCGCGGAAGCGCTCGCGGGCGAGCTCGGGCAGGTGCGTCAGGGGCAGGGGCACCGCCCCAGCCTCCCCGACGCGGCCGCCGACTACCGTGCGAGGCGTGCCTGAGCTGAAGAAGGTGCCGTCGAACGGCATCGAGATCGCGTACGAGACCTTCGGCGAGCGGGAGCACCCGCCGATCGTCCTGGTCATGGGGCTGGGCACGCAGATGCTCGCCTGGTCCGACGAGTTCTGCGAGCAGCTCGCCGCCCGCGGCCACTTCGTCGTGCGGTTCGACAACCGCGACGTCGGCGCGAGCACGCACCTGCGCGGGGTGCGCGCGCCCAACGTGGCGCGCATCGTCGCCCGCCGCGCGACGCCGCCGTACACGATCGACGACATGGCCGACGACGCCCTCGGTCTCATCGACGCGCTCGAGCTCGGACCGGTCCACCTCGTGGGCGCCTCGCTCGGCGGCTTCATCGCCCAGACCGTCGCGATCCGCCGGCCGGCGGCGGTGCGCAGCCTCACCCTGATCATGACCTCGACCGGGTCGCGCCGGGTCGGCCAGGCGCACCCGAAGCTGCTGCGCCGGCTGCTGTCCCGCCCCGTCGTGAGCAGCCGCGAGGAGGCGCAGGACGCGGTCGTCGACACCTTCCGCGTCATCGGCTCCAAGGGCTTCCCGCTCGACGAGCAGCGGCTGCGCGACCTGGCCGGCCGCAGCTACGACCGGGCGTACGACCCGGGCGGCTACCGCCGCCAGCTCGCCGCCGTCGTCGCGCAGCCGGACCGCTCCGAGCAGCTGCGCGCGCTCGACGTCCCCGCCCTGGTCATGCACGGCCTGCACGACCGGCTCGTCGCCCCGAGCGGCGGCGTGGCGGTGGCGCGCAAGCTGCGCGGCGCGCGCTTCATCGGCTTCTCCGGCATGGGCCACGACATGCCGCGCGAGCTGTGGCCGGAGTTCACCGCACCACATCAGCGAGCTCGTCGTCCGCGCCGAGACCGGGCAGCTCGCCCCGGCTGAGTAGGCGTACTCAGGACGGTCGCACCCGGGCCGGTCCATGATCGGCCGCATGGCGCACCCGACCGCAGCACCTCCCGGGACGCACCGCGTCTCGGCCGCCCAGCTGGCCTGGCTCGAGGGCGAGCTGGCCCGCTGGCAGGCCGAGGGGCGGCTGGACGCGGCGACCGCCGCCGGGCTGCGCGCCGACTACTCGGCCAGCCGCCGCTGGTCCCTGTCGCGCCTGCTGCTGGGGCTCGGCGCCGCCTTCGTCGGCGTGGGGGTGCTGTGGCTGGTCGCCGCCAACCTCGACGAGCTGTCGCCGCTCGCGCGCTTCGTCGGCGTCGTGGTGCTGTGGCTGGGCGCCGTCGCCGGGGCAGAGCTGCTGGCCGAGCGGGGGCGTCCGGCTGCGCAGGTCGGAGCGCTCCGGCTGGTCGCTGCGCTGCTCGTCGGGGCGGTCGTCATGCAGGCGGCGCAGAGCCTGCAGGTGCCGGCGTACGACTCCGGGCTGCTCGGCACCTGGGCCGCCGGTGCGCTGCTGTACGCCTACGCCGCAGGCGCTCTCGCCCCGTTGCTCGTCGGCATCGTCGCCGGCACCGCCTGGTGGACGTGGGTCGTCGCCGAGCGGAGCGAGTCGGTCGCCGGCGCGGCCGTCGCGCTGCTGCTCGCCGCCGTGCTGACCACCGCGGTCGCGGTCGCGCACCAGGGCCGCCGGCTGCCGTCGTTCGCAGCGCCGTGGCGGCTGGGCTCCGCGCTGCTCGTCCTGCTCGGGCTGTTCCTCGCGGCGCTGCCGCGGACGGACGAGAGCGTCCTGCCCGCAGGCGGTGTCGTGTGGGCGGGCGTCGCCCTCGTCGCAGCTGCGGCGGTCGCCGCGGCGCTGCTCGCCGACCGGACGGGACGCCTGGAGGTGGCGGCGGTCACCGCGGCCGGCGTCGTGGGGACGCTGCTGCTGCAGTGGCAGCCGGACGGGCCGACCGGCGCGTCGCAGCTGACCGGTGAGGGCCTGGCCCGCGCGGTGGTCGCGATCCTGCTCTACCTCCTGGCCGCCGCCTGGCTCGCGGCCCTGGGCGTGCTGCGCGACGCCGGCGGGCTCACCCAGCTCGCCACCGGCGCGCTCGTCGTGTTCACCGTCGTGCAGAGCTTCGCGGTCTTCGAGCCGATCCTGTCCGGTGCCGCGCTCTTCCTCGCGCTGGGCGTCGTGCTCGCCGGGGCGGGCTACCTCGTCGAGCGGGGTCGCCGACGCCTGGTCGCCGACGTCGCCGAGGTGGCGTCATGAGCGGGCTGCTCCGCTCCCGTCGCGTGCGCGTCGCCGCGGCGTGCCTGGCCCACCTGGTGCTCGTCGGGGTGGCCGTGGCCCCGCAGCTGTCGGCCCGGCTCACCGGCGACGAGCTGCGGCTGGCCGTCGCGCCGCTGGACCCGATCGACCCGTTCCGCGGGGCGTACGTCGTCCTGGACTACCCGGACCTCCCGCTGCGGCAGGAGGGCAAGGAGCTGCCGCTGCGGGGCGAGGTGTTCATCCCGCTGCAGCGGGCGGGCGCGCTGTGGGAGGGCGGCGCCCTCACGGCAGAGGAGCCGCCGTCCGGGCGCTACCTGCGGTGCGACACCGACGGCTGGCAGGTGCGCTGCGGGATCGAGAGCCTGTTCGCCTCCCAGGACGAGGCGCTGCGGATCGAGCAGCAGCTCGCCGCCGGCGCGGTGGCCGTCGTCCGCGTCGACGGCAGCGGGAACGCCGCCGTGGTCCGGGTCGAGGCGGCGCGTCCCTAGCCTCGTGCGGGTGGACCCCTTCGCGCTGCCCTGCCACCCCGACCTGCGCCTGACGCCGGAGGACCGCGACTGGCGCGCGATCGGCGTGAAGAGCGCCGACGAGGTGCTGCGCAAGTCGACCCGCTGCCCGCAGTGCAAGACCTCCTGGACCGCCTTCCTGCGGACCTTCCCGGGCGGCACGACGGTCGAGTGGGTGCGCCCGACGCCGTTCCGGGTCAGCGCGGCGCCCGGTCGACGGCGGACCGCTGTGGCAGGACGCCGCCGAGGGCGCGTGGACCGCGCCGGTGCTGCCGGAGGACCGGGACTCGCTGCTGGCCGAGCTCCGGGGTGCCGTCGCGGCGCTCGGCCCGGCGTGGGAGCGCTCGGCCCAGCTCTGCACGGCGTCGTACGCCCTGACGGCCGGTGGTGAGGTCGTCGCCGAGCCGGGGGAGCTGCTGCTCGAGCGGCGCGAGAAGTGGAACGCGCAGGACCGCCGGCTCGCCCTGCTGTGGGCGCCGCGGGTCGGGCGGCCGGTGGTCGCGTGGCACGGCTTCAGCCGGCTGCTGACGACCGACTGAGCCGGACCCGTCGGGGGTAGGGCGGCGGCGTGGCGAAGGACGAGACCTACACGAAGCCGGGCCTGCGCAAGCGGCTCAAGGAGCAGGTGCAGGCGGGCGCGAAGGGCGGCAAGCCCGGTCAGTGGTCGGCCCGCAAGGCGCAGCTGCTCGTACGGGAGTACGAGAAGGCCGGCGGCGGCTACGTCGACGACGGGAAGCGGACCGGTGCGCAGGAGCACCTGCAGCAGTGGGGCGAGCAGGACTGGGGCACGGGCAAGGGCGGCAAGGGCGGCGCGCGCTACCTGCCCGAGGTCGCCTGGAAGCTGCTGAGCAAGGCCGAGCGCGAGGCCACCGAGGGCAAGAAGAAGAAGGGCGACGGGCAGTTCGTCGCGAACACCCCGGCGGCGAAGGAGGCGCGCAAGGCGGCCGAGCTGCTGACGCTGAAGGCGCCCGAGGCCCGCAAGGCGGTGCGGACGATGGACGGCCGCAGCCAGCTGCGCCGGGCCCGCAAGGCGGAGAAGACGCACGGCAAGGGGCGCAGGACGGTCCTGGCCGCGATCGAGGACCGGCTGCGCGAGCTCTGACCGCCTCTGCCTCCCCGGTCCTGTCGGAGGGGCGCGGTAGGAACGTCGGGTGACCGACCCGTGCTGAGGCTGCACCGCGCCGAGCGCACCGACCTGCTCGCCGACGGGCTGGGGGCGGTGCTCCGCACGCCGCTGGCCGACCCGTTCGCCACGGAGGTCGTCTCGGTCCCGGCCAAGGGGGTCGAGCGCTGGCTGACCCAGCGCCTGTCGACCGTCCTCGGCACCGCGCCCGGGGGTGCCGACGGCGTCGCTGCCGGCATCGCCTTCCCGAGCCCGACCCGGCTGGTCGACGAGGCCGTCGCTGCCGCGTCGGGCACCACGGCCGACGACGATCCCTGGGCGCCGCAGCGGGTGCTCTGGACGCTGCTGGCCGTGCTGGACGGCTGCCGGGGCGAGCCGTGGTGCGCGGTGCTGAACGGCCACCTCGGCGACGACGAGCAGGGCCACCGCGTCGGGCGCCGCTACGCCACCGCCGAGCACCTGCGCGACCTCTTCCGCTCCTACGCCGCCTCGCGGCCGCAGATGCTGGTCGACTGGGCGCAGGGGCGCGACACCGACGGCACCGACGTCCTCGCGCCCGACCTCGTCTGGCAGGCAGAGCTGTGGCGCCGCGTGCGCGCCGCTCTCGGTGCCCCGAGCCCCGCCGAGCGGCTGGCAGACACGTGCGCACGGCTGCGCGACGAGCCGTCGGTGAGCGAGCTGCCCGAGCGGCTGTCGCTGTTCGGCGCCACCCGGCTCACGACCGAGCAGCGGTCCGTGCTGGGCGCGCTCGGCGAGCACCGGCGACGTCCACCTGTGGCTGCCGCACCCCAGCCCGGCCATGTGGGCTGCGCTGCAGGGCATCTCGCCAGCGACGCGCCGCGCCGACGACGCGAGCGCGCTGGAGGTGACGCACCCGCTGCTCGCCAGCCTGGCGCGCGACACCCGCGAGCTGCAGCAGCTCCTCGTCGTGGACGAGGACGAGCACCTCGTCGGCCCGGCGCCGCGCGCCGACCCTCCTCGGGGCCGTCCAGGCAGCTGTGCGCGAGGACGCCGAGCCGGTCCCCGCCGCGAGCGCAGACCGGACCGTGCCAGACCTGACCGTGCAGGTGCACTCCTGCCACGGCCCGCCCCGCCAGGTCGAGGTGCTGCGCGAGGCCCTGCTCCACCTGTTCGCCGACGACCCGACGCTCGAGCCGCGCGACGTGCTGGTGATGTGCCCGGACGTCGAGACCTACGCGCCGCTGGTGCGGGCGGCGTTCGGCCAGCCGGGGGCGGGCCACCCCGGCCACCGGCTCCGGGTGCGGCTCGCCGACCGGTCGCTGCGGCAGACCAACCCGCTGCTCGACACGCTGTCCGGCCTGCTCGCGCTGGCCGACGGCCGGGTCACCGCCAGCCAGGTGCTCGACCTGGCCGCGACGGCGCCCGTGCGCCGCGCGTTCCGCTTCACCGACGACGACCTGGAGCGGCTGCGCGACTGGGCCGGTCGCGCCGGGGTGCGCTGGGGGCTCGGTCCGCAGCAGCGGGCTGCGCACGGACTGGGGCGCGTGCCCCAGAACACCTGGGACACCGGACTGGACCGCATCCTGCTCGGCGTCGCCGCCGACGAGACCGACCTGGAGTGGCTGGGTCTCGCGCTGCCGCTCGACGACGTCGACAGCAGCGACGTCGGCCTGGCCGGGCGGCTGGCCGAGCTGCTCGAGCGCCTCGACGGCGTCCTCGCGCGGCTGCAGGGGCCGCAGCCGGTGGCGACGTGGGTGGCGGCGCTCAGCGACGCGCTCGACCTGCTCACCGCCGTCGTCGACGACGACGCCTGGCAGCTCGCGCAGGCGCGCCGGCAGCTCAGCGACGCGACCGAGCACGGCGGCGACGCCGAGCTCCGCCTGTCCGACGTCCGGGCGCTGCTGGCCGGTCGGCTGGCCGGCCGGCCCACCCGGGCGAACTTCCGCACCGGCGAGCTCACGGTCTGCACGATGGTGCCGATGCGCTCGGTGCCCCACCGGGTCGTCGCGCTGCTCGGGCTCGACGACGGCGTCTTCCCGCGGGCCGGCAGTCTCGACGGCGACGACGTGCTGCAGCGCGACCCCTGCCTGGGGGAGCGCGACGTCCGCAGCGAGGACCGCCAGCTGCTGCTCGACGCCGTGCTGTCCGCCGGCGACGCGCTGCTGCTGCTCTACACCGGTGCCGATCCCGTGACGGGCGCCGAGCGACCGCCCGCGGTGCCGCTCGGCGAGCTGCTCGACGTGCTCCGCACGACCGTCGGCGACCCGTCGCTGACCGGCGTGCTGCGGCGCCACCCGCTGCAGCCCTTCGACGCCCGCGACTTCGACGCCGCAGCGCCGTTCAGCTTCGACGCCGGCGCCTACGCCGGTGCGAGGGCGGCGGCCGCCGAGCGGCTGCCGGAGCCGCCGCTGCTGGCGGCGCCGCTGCCCGCGCGCGGCGGCGACGTGCCGCTGACCGACCTGGTCGCCTTCGCCGTGCACCCGGTCAAGGCCTTCCTCAGCCGGCGGCTCGGGGCTCCACGTGCCCGACCTGGAGGAGGCGGTCGCCGACGCGCTGTCCGCCGAGCTCGACCCGCTGCAGAAGTGGGACGTCGGCGACCGGATGCTCGCGGCCCTGCTCGGCGGCACGGCCACCGCCGACTTCGTCCAGGCCGAGCACCGTCGCGGCACGCTGCCGCCCGGACCGCTCGGGCTGCGCGTCGTCGACGACCTGCAGCGGGCCGTCGAGCCGCTCGCGCAGGCGGCGCTGCTGCTGCACACCGGGGTGCCCCGCGCGCTCGACGTCGCGGTGGACCTCGGCTCCGGACGGCGCCTGGTCGGCACGGTCGGCGGGCTGCACGGCGACGTCCTGGTCAGCACGTCGTACTCCTCGCTCGGCCCGAAGCACCGCATCGCGGCGTGGGTGCGGCTGCTGGCGGCCAGCGCGGCCGGCGGGCCGGTCACCTCCGCGGTGACGACGGGGCGAGGGCCGTACCGGCGGCCGGTGTGGCAGTCGGTCCTCACGCCGCCCGAGGACCCGCTCGCGGTGCTGCGCGAGCTGGTCGCGCTGCACGACGAGGGGATGCGCGAGCCGCTGCCGATGGCGACCGGCGCCTCCCACGCCTACGCGGTGCGGCGCGCGGCCGGTGACGAGGTGGGGCTGGCCCTCGACGCCGCCTGCAAGGAGTGGGAGGGCCGGTTCGGCGACGGGACCGACCGGCACCTCGCCTACGTCCTCGGCTCGCCGCCGTCCTTCGAGACCGTCACCGCAGCGACCGACCCCGGTCCGGAGGGGACCCGCTTCGGCGCGCTCGCGCGGCGGCTGTGGGGGCCGCTGCTCGCGCACGAGACGGTGGGCGCGCCGTGAGCTTCCACCTGAGCTTCGACCCCTACGGCCCGCTGCCGACCGGGACGACGGTGCTCGAGGCCAGCGCCGGCACCGGGAAGACCTGGACCATCGCGGCTCTGGCGACCCGCTACGTCGCGGAGGGTCGCGCCGAGCTGTCGCAGCTGATGCTCGCGACGTTCAGCCGCGCGGCGACGCAGGAGCTGCGGGAGCGGGTGCGCGAGCGGCTCGCCAGCACCGCGCGCGGGCTGCTCGACCCCGGCTGCCAGGACGCGCTCGTGCTCCACCTCCGCGCTGCCGACGACGGCGAGGTGGCGCTGCGGCGACGGCGGCTCGTGCGCGCGCTGTCCGACTTCGACCGGGCGACGATCGTCACGACGCACAGCTTCTGCCAGCAGGTGCTGGACAGCCTCGGGATGTCCGGCGACCACGAGCCCGGCGTGCAGCTGGTCGAGTCGGTCGACGACCTGCTGCGCGAGGTGGTCGACGACCTGTACCTGCGCAAGTTCGCCGCGCACGGCGCCCCCCTGCCGGAGATCACCCCGAAGGACGCGCGCGAGGTCGCGCGGGCCGCCGTCGGGGACCGGTCCGCGCGGCTCGAGCCGGCCGACGCCGACCCGGCCTCCGCGGCCGGCCAGCGCGTCGGGCTGGCGCGGGCGGCCCAGGCCGAGCTGGACCGGCGCAAGCGCGCCGCCTCCGTGCGCGACTTCGACGACCTGCTCACGCTGCTCTGCGCGGTGCTGCGCGACCCGGTGCGCGGGCCGGCGGCGTGCGCGCGGCTGCGGGAGCGCTTCGCCGTCGTGCTGGTCGACGAGTTCCAGGACACCGACCCGGTGCAGTGGGAGATCCTGCGCACCGCCTTCCACGGCCACACCGACCTGGTCCTCATCGGCGACCCGAAGCAGGCGATCTACGCCTTCCGCGGCGCCGAGGTGCTGTCCTACCTGGCGGCCCGCGCCGACGCCGACCGGTCCGAGACGCTCGGCACCAACTGGCGCAGCGACGCGGCGCTGCTCACCGCGCTGCACCACCTGCACGGCGGCGCCGCCCTCGGCCACCCGCAGATCGTGGCGGCGCCCGTCGCCGCCCACCACACCGAGCGGCGGATGCCCGGTACGACGCCGTTCCGGCTGCGGGTGCTGGACCGCTCGGGCGCCGGACCCCTGGGCCGCGGCGGCTTCCCCGCGATCGGCGGGGTGCGGGAGAAGGTCGCCGCCGACGTCGCCGCCGACGTCGTCCGGCTGCTGGACAGCGCGGCACCGCTCGCGCTCGACGGCCGCACCGCACCGGTGCAGCCCGGCGACATCGCCGTCCTCGTCCGCAAGCACGTGCACGGGGCGATGGTGCAGGCGGCGCTGGACGCGGCGGGCGTCCCCTGCGTGCTGTCCAGCAGCACCAGCGTCTTCCGCACGCCGGCCGCCCGGGACTGGCTCTGGCTGCTGCAGGCCCTGGAGCAGCCGCACCGCGCCGGCCGGGTGCGGCTGGCGGCGCTCACGCCGCTGCTCGGCTGGACCGCAGCGCAGCTCGACGCCGATCCGGACGGCGCGCTCGAGGAGGTGGGAGGACTGCTGCGCGACGCCGCCGAGCGGTTCGCCGAGGCCGGCCTGGCCGCGGCGCTCGAGCACCTCGGCGGTCCGGACCGGCCTCGAGCGCCGGCTGCTGTCCGTGGAGGACGGCGAGCGGCGGCTGACCGACCTCCGCCACCTCGGCCAGGCGCTCAACCGGGCCGCGGTCGAGGAGGCGCTCGGGCTGTCGGCGCTCGTCACGTGGCTGGCCGAGCGGGTCGAGGACCCCGACACCGGAGCCGTGGGCGAGCGGAGCCGGCGGCTGGAGACCGACGCCGCCGCCGTGCAGATCGTCACCGTCCACGCCAGCAAGGGGCTCGAGTTCCCGGTCGTCTACGTGCCGTACGGCTGGGACGGCGGCAAGGCGCAGACGCCGGCGACGCTGCGCCTGCACGACGACGCCGGCGAGCGGGTGCTCGACGTCGGCGGCAAGGGCGGCCCCGGCTGGGAGGCGCGCAAGAAGCAGGCCGACGCCGAGGACGAGGGGGAGGAGCTGCGGCTGCTCTACGTCGCGCTCACCCGCGCGCAGTGCTCGGTGGTCGTGCACTGGGCCCCGTCGGCCAGCGGCGGGTCCGCACCGCTGCACCGGCTGCTGCTCGGCCGCACCGAGGGCGACCCCGTGCCGGCCGCTCGGGTGAAGGTGCCGGACGACGACGCCGTGGCGCTGGCCCGGCTGGCCGCCTGGGGCTGGCCGCCCGAGATCGACGTGGAGGCAGTGGGTCCCGTGGTGCGCCACTCCGCTGGAGCCCCGCGACGGGGGACGATCAGCCGCTGGGCGTCGCGCGCTTCGACCGGACCCTGGACACCGCCTGGCGCCGCACCTCCTACTCCGCGCTGACGGCGTCGGTGCACGAGGCGCCGCGGGTCAGCAGCGAGCCCGAGTCGCCCGGCACCACCGACGAGCCGGACGAGCCGCCGCCCGTCGACACCGCTGCCGGCGGACCGCCGTCGCCGATGAACGGCCTGCCGGCCGGGGCGGCCTTCGGCACGCTCGTGCACGAGGTGCTCGAGGAGGTCGACACCGCCGCCGCCGACCTGCCGGCCGAGCTGCTCGCCCGGTGCCGCCAGGCCGTCGCGCGCCGGCTGGCGACCGTCGACCCCGAGGCGCTGGCGGCGGCGCTGCTGCCGGTGCTGCGCACGCCGCTGGGCGCCGGCGGCGCGACCCTCGCCGACGTCGCCCCGGCCGACCGGCTGGCCGAGCTGGACTTCGAGCTGCCGCTGTCCGGCGGCGACGACGTCACGCTGACGCAGGCCCGGCTGCGCGACGTCGCCGGGCTGCTGCGCCGCGCACCTGCCGGCCGACGACGTGCTGGCCCCCTACGCCGACCTGCTCGAGACCGTCGACGCACCTTCGCTGCGCGGCTACCTGTCCGGCAGCATCGACGCCGTCCTGCGCCTGCCCGGCCCGTCGTACGTCGTCGTGGACTACAAGACCAACCGGCTCGGCCGCGGCGACCTCACCGCGCTGCACTACGTGCGGGAGGCGATGGCCGCCGAGATGCTGCGCGCGCACTACCCCCTGCAGGCGCTGCTCTACGCCGTCGCGCTGCACCGCTTCCTGCGCTGGCGCCAGCCCGGCTACGACCCCGAGCGGCACCTCGGCGGGGTGCAGTACCTGTTCGTGCGCGGCATGGTCGGGCCCGAGACCCCCTCGGGCTGCGGCGTCTTCGACTGGACGCCCCCGGCGCCGCTGGTCGTCGAGCTGTCCGACCTGCTCGCGGGGTCGTCGTGAGGCCCGCCCGGGCCGAGGGCCTGCTCGGCGCCTTCAGCGAGGCCGGGGTGCTCGAGGCCGCCGACGTGCACGTCGCCCGCCGCCTCGGCCTGCTCGGCCGCGAGTCCCGCGAGCAGGTGCTGCTGGCGGCCGCGCTGGCGGTGCGCGCGGTCCGGCTGGGCGCCACCTGCCTCGAGCTGGAGCGGCTGGCCGACGTCGCCCTCGACGAGGACTCCGAGATCGACCCGGCCGCCCTGCCGTGGCCGACGCCGGCGGAGGTGGAGGCGGCGCTGCGCGACAGCCCGCTCGTCGTGGGCAGCGCGGCCGGCAGCCTGCGACCGCTGCGCCTGGTCGACACCGACGGCGGGCCGCTGC
Organism: uncultured Actinomycetota bacterium; assembly: GCA_963844295.1. Classification (GTDB taxonomy): domain Bacteria; phylum Actinomycetota; class Actinomycetes; order Mycobacteriales; family SCTD01; genus SCTD01. Next base: position 1,758,966 of record CAWJNR010000002.1, read on the forward strand.
TCTACCTCGCCCGCTACTGGAAGCAGGAGCAGTCCGTCCGCGACCTGCTCGACGACCGGACCCTCACCCGCCCGCCCGCGCCGCACGACCTCGCGGCGGAGCTGGCCCGCCTGTTCCCGGACAGCGCCGGACCCGACCGCCAGCGGATCGCCGTCGCGCTGGCCGCGACCCGGTGGACGACCGTCCTGGCCGGCGGCCCCGGCACGGGCAAGACGACGACGGTCGCCCGGGTCCTGGCGCTGCTCTGGCGGCCCGGCCTGCGGGTGGCGCTCGCCGCCCCCACCGGCAAGGCGGCCGCACGGCTGCAGGAGTCCGTGCGCGAGCAGGCCGGCGCCCTGCACCTGCCGCCCGACCTGACCGCCATGACGCTGCACCGGCTGCTCGGCTGGCGCCCCGACAGCGCCACCCGCTTCCGGCACGACGCGAGCAACCGGCTGCCGTACGACGTCGTGGTGGTCGACGAGACCTCGATGGTGTCGCTCACCCTCATGGCGCGGCTGCTGGAGGCGGTCCGGCCCGACGCCCGGCTGCTGCTCGTGGGCGACCCCGACCAGCTCACGTCCGTCGACGCGGGCGCGGTCCTCGCCGACCTCGTGGCGCGGCCGGTCACCGGCACCGCCGACCCGGCCCTGACCGAGCTGGTCGGCGCGGACCTCGATGCGGCGGACGACCCCGCGGAGGCAGCGCTGACCCCGCTCGAGCGCGACCGGCTGCGCGGCGGCGTGGTCCGGCTGAGCCGCGGTCGCCGCTTCGGCGGCGCCATCGCCGAGCTGGCCCTCGCGGTGCGCGACGACAGGGCCGACCGCGCGCTCGCCCTGCTGCGCAGCGGCGACCCGGCGCTGTCCTTCGTCGAGGACGGCGCGGTGGAGCAGGTGCGCGCCGACGTCGCGCGCTCCTCCCTCGCCGTCACCGCTGCGGCCGAGACCGGCGACGTCGACGCCGCGCTGCTCGCGCTGGAGGAGCACCGGCTGCTGTGCGCGCACCGGCAGGGTCCGTACGGCGTGGCCGACTGGGACCGGCGCGCGCTCGGCTGGGTCGGCGCGGCCCTCGGCCGGCCGCTGGACCCGCGCAGCTGGTACCCCGGGCAGCCGCTGCTCGTCACCCGCAACGACCACGACGCGAAGGTCTACAACGGCGACACCGGCGTCGTGGTCCGGCGCGGCGGTCCTGTCGACGGAGACCTGGTCGCGGCCTTCGCGCGCGGGAGCAGCCCGGTCCTGCTGCACCCGGGCCGCATCGGCGACGTGCAGACGGTCTACGCCATGACGATCCACCGCGCGCAGGGCTCGCAGTACTCCACCGTCTCGGTCGTCCTGCCCGCGACGGCCTCCTCGCTGCTCACCCGCGAGCTGCTCTACACGGCCATCACCCGCGCGCGGGGGCACGTGCGGGTGCTCGGCACGGAGGAGTCGGTGCGGGCCGCGATCGGCCGGCAGGTGCTGCGGGCCAGCGGCCTGCGCCGGGTCGTCCTGCCGTAGCCCGACCCGGGGAAGGCCCGGCGCGGGCGTGGGGTTGGCTCCTCTCGTGACCGTCCCCGCCGTGACCCGCGCGTCGGTCGGGCTGCGGTCCGAGCGCGGGCCGGTCCTCGGCGCGATCATGCTCAGCACCGGGCTCATCGCCCTGGACAGCACGATCATCGCGACCGCCGTGCCGAGCATCGTGGACGACCTCGGCGGCTTCAGCAGCTTCCCGTGGCTGTTCAGCGTCTACCTGCTGGCGCAGGCCGTGACCGTGCCCGGTCTACGGCAAGCTCGCCGACGTCCTCGGGCCGCAAGCCGGTGCTGCTGTTCGGGATCGCGGTGTTCCTGCTCGCGTCGCTGCTGTGCGGGCTGGCCTGGTCGATGCCGGCGCTCATCGCCGCCCGCGCCCTGCAGGGCATCGGCGCCGGCGCGATCCAGCCGATCGGGCTCACGGTCATCGGCGACCTCTACAGCGTCGCCGAGCGGGCCAAGGTCCAGGGCTACCTCGCCTCGGTCTGGGCGTGCCTCGTCGGTGCTCGGGCCGACGCTCGGCGGCGTCTTCAGCGACTACCTGTCCTGGCGCTGGATCTTCTTCATCAACCTGCCGCTCGGGGCCTTCGCGCTGCTCGTCGCTGCGCAAGCACTTCACCGAGTCGCCGGCGCCGCGCAGCGCACCGCTTCGACGTCGCCGGCGCCGTCCTGCTGACCGTCGGGTGCTCGCTGCTCATCCTCGGACTGCTGGAGGGCGGCACCGGCTGGGCCTGGGCCTCGCCCGCGTCGTACGGCGTGCTCGGGACCTCGGTCGTCCTGCTGGTGGCGTTCTTCCTCGTCGAGCGGCGGGCCGCCGAGCCGGTGCTGCCGCTGTGGGTGCTGCGCCGGCGGATCCTCGTCGGCGGCAACCTCGCCGCGATGGGAGTCGGAGCGCTGCTCATCGGGCTGAGCAGCTACGTCCCGACCTGGGTGCAGGGCGTGCTGGGCACGGGCGCCCTCGAGGCCGGGCTGGCGCTCGGTGCGCTCACCCTCGGATGGCCGATCACGGCGTCGCTGTCCGGCCGGCATCTACCTGCGGATCGGCTTCCGCGACACCGCGCTGATCGGCGTCACCGTCGGCGCTGGCGGGCGCGGTCTGGACCGCGCTGCTGCCGTCCACCGCGCAGGTCTGGGAGGTCGCGCTGGCGATGTTCGTCACCGGCCTCGGCATGGGGCTGTCGTCCAGCCCGCTCGTCGTGGCGGTGCAGTCGGTCGTCGACTGGGACCGGCGCGGGGTCGTCACGGGCAGCACGATGTTCTTCCGGGCGCTCGGCTCGGCGATCGGGGCCGCGATCTTCGGCGCGGTCGCGAACACCTCGCTGTCCCGCCGCTTCGACGAGGCCCCGCCCGAGCTGCGTGCGGCGCTGCCCGAGGACGTCGACGGGACCGTCGCCGCGCTGGCCACCCCCGGCCCGGTCGCCGACTTCACCCGCGAGGCGCTGCACGCCGCCTCGCACAGCGTCTTCGTCGGGATCGCCGTCGCCACAGCGCTCGTCGCGGTGGCCATCGCGATCGTCCCCCGCCGCGCCGAGCCGCTGGTGTTCGAGGAGGACCGGAGGTGAGCGCCGTCTTCGCCGACGCCGACCGGCCGCGCGCCCCGCGCCACGACGACGCGCCCGACACGCCCGTCGGGCGCGAGGGGGCCGACTTCCTGGTCGCCGTGCACGACCACCTGCGGGCCGAGCTGGCGCAGGCCGTGCGCGCGGTCGGCCTCGCGGTGACCGACGCGCGCCGGGCCGCCGACGCCCGCGCGCTGGTGCAGGACCTCAGCAGCGGCCTGGACCCCGCCGCGGTCGGGTCGTACTGCCGGCGCTGGTGCCGGGTCGTCGAGATGCACCACCGCATCGAGGACGCCTCGATGTTCCCGCACCTCGCGCAGGCCGACGCCGAGCTCCGGCCGGTGCTGGACCGGCTCTCGCACGAGCACGAGGTGATCCACGCGGTGCTGGTGCGGCTCGACGACCTCCTGGTCGACCTCGCGCAGGGCAGCCTGCAGGCGGCCGGCCCGGTGTCGCTGGCCCTGGCCGAGCTCGAGGACGGGCTGCTCAGCCACCTGGCGTACGAGGAGCAGGAGCTGCTCGGGCCGATCGCCCGGCTCGGCATCCGGGTGTAGGTCGGGGTGGACGCGGACCGATGAGTCCGGCACCCTCCGGTCGTCCACAGTCCGACGAGAGGGAGGTCCGCCATGGCAGGCGTACGGGTGCTGGTCGGGACGAAGAAGGGCGCGTTCGTGCTCACGAGCGACGAGCGGCGGCAGGACTGGAAGGTCGACGGGCCGCACTTCGCCGGCTGGGAGATCTACCACCTCAAGGGGTCCCCGGCCGACCCGGACCGCATCTGGGCGAGCCAGTCCGGCGGCTGGTTCGGCCAGGTCGTGCAGCGCTCCGACGACGGCGGGCGGACCTGGGACGCCGTCGGCAACGAGTTCGCGTACGAGCCGCTCGAGGGCCGGGAGGGCGCGGGCACGCACCAGGACTTCGACGGGACGCCCAAGCCGTGGTCGTTCACGCGGGTGTGGCACCTCGAGCCGTCGCTGACCGATCCGCAGACCGTCTTCGCCGGCGTCGAGGACGCCGCCCTGTTCAAGAGCACCGACGGCGGGGCGTCGTGGAAGGAGCTGTCCGGGCTGCGCGGGCACGGCTCCGGTCCGCAGTGGCAGCCCGGCGCGGGCGGGCTGTGCCTGCACACGCTGCTGCTGCACCCGACCGACGAGCAGCGGATGTTCGCCGCGATCAGCGCCGCGGGCGCGTTCCGCACCGACGACGGCGGCGCGAGCTGGCTGCCGATCAACAAGGGCCTGCTGTCGGGCGAGATCCCGCAGCAGGAGGCCGAGGTCGGCCACTGCGTGCACAACCTCGCGCTGCACCCGTCGCGGCCGGACACGCTCTACATGCAGAAGCACTGGGACGTCATGCGCAGCGACGACGCCGGCGGCTCCTGGTACGAGATCAGCGGCGACCTGCCGACCGACTTCGGCTTCCCGATCGACGTGCACGCGCACGAGCCGGAGACGGTCTACGTCGTGCCGATCACCAGCGACTACTTCCACGTGGTGCCGGACGGCAAGCTGCGCGTCTACCGCAGCCGGACCGGCGGCGGCGAGTGGGAGCCGCTCACGAAGGGGCTGCCGCAGCAGGACTGCTACGTCAACGTCCTGCGCGACGCGATGGCCGTCGACTCCCTCGACGACTGCGGCGTCTACTTCGGCACGACCGGCGGTCAGGTCTACTGCTCGCCGGACGGCGGCGACAGCTGGCAGAGCATCGTGCGCGACCTGCCGTCGGTGCTGTCGGTCGAGGTGCAGACGCTCCGATGATCGCCGGGTCGTCCTGCCGTACCACCTGCGCTCGCTCGCCCGGCTCGGCGGCGAGGTGCAGGTGGAGGCGCGCACGACGCGGGAGGTCCTCGACGCGCTGGAGGCCGCGCACCCCGCCCTGCGCGGGACCCTGCGCGACGGCGGCAGCGGGCAGCGCCGGCCGTTCGTGCGCTTCTACGCCTGCAGCGAGGACCTGTCGCACGGCTCGCTGGACGACCCGCTGCCCGACGCGGTGCTCCGCGGCGACGAGCCGTTCCTCGTCGTGGGGGCCATGGCCGGCGGCTGACCGAGGTACCCACCGGTAACCGGACGGGTCGTGCGAGGGTCGTCCACCGGGGGCTCACCAGGGAGGTCGACGGATGACGCAGGACGACGCGCAGGGCGTGCTCTTCCCCGCCGAGCCGGACGGGCGGCGCAGCACCGCCTCCACCGGCCGGTCGGTCTGGGCGGACGCGGTGCGCGGGGTGGACGACACGCTGGGCGCGCGCATCGGCCGGGCCGGCGACTGGCGCAAGGACTACGTCGACCTCGTCGTCGCGCACACCGCCGCCGCCGCCCGGACCCCCGCCGCCTCGGTGCAGGTCGCGCGGCAGGGCCTGGCCTCGCTCGGCGAGCGGATGCGCTTCGAGCGCGACGGCGCGGTGACCTCGGTGCGCGACGCGGTCGCGGACGGCAAGGAGCTGCTGCACCCGCTGACGGTGCGCGGCGAGGGGGAGCGGGTCCGCGAGCTGGTCCTGCCCTACCGCGGGCAGGCGCTGTCCGGCGACGCCCTCCGCCGGCAGGTCGACGCGTGGGTGCAGCGGGGGACCGTCGAGGCCTCCTGCGGCGCGGCGCTGCACCGGGTGCTCGACGAGCCCGGCTGGCTCGACCTGTCCGACCGGGCCTTCGCGCTGCTCGGCGCCGGGGCCGAGATGGGCCCGCTGGAGCCGCTGTCGCAGTGGGGCGCGCACGTCGTCGCCGTCGACGTGGCCAAGCCGCGGGTGTGGGACCGGGTCCTCGCGACGGCGCGCGAGGGCGCCGGGACGCTGACCGCGCCCGAGACCCGACCCGGGCACCCGGGCGTCGACCTGCTGACCGAGACCCCCGAGGTCGGGGCCTTCCTGCGCTCGGCAGCTGACGGCCTGCCGCTGACCATCGGCAGCTACGCCTACGCCGACGGCGCCCGCCACGTGCAGGTCGTGCACGCCAGCGACGCGCTCGTCGAGCTGCTGCTGCGCGAGCGTCCCGGCACCGGCTACGCCGAGCTGGCGACCCCCACCGACGCGTTCGCCGTGCCCCTGGAGGTCGTCGAGGACAGCCGCCGCCGCTGGGCCGGCCGGGGCTGGAGGGCGCCGGCCCAGGCGCCCGCCCGGCTGGTCGCCCGCGGCGCGCTCTACGCCCCCGCGTACGGCACGGTCGTCGAGCGCACGGACGGCAGCCGGGTCGGCATCGCCGACGTGCTCGTCCCGCAGCAGGGGCCCAACTACACCCTCGCCAAGCGGGTGCAGCGGTGGCGCGCGACGGCGGCGCAGGCGGACGGCCACCCGGTCTCGGCGAACGTCGCGCCCGCCACCCGCACCCGGTCGGTCACCAAGAACAAGCTGCTGGCCGCGGCGTACGCCGGCGCCGGACGGTTCGGCGTGGAGGTCTTCGCGCCGGAGACGAGCCGGGTGCTGATGGCGGCGCTGCTCGTGCACGACCTGCGGGCGGGAGCCCCGGCGCCGGCGCACCCGGACGACCTGTTCGCCGGCCAGGCCGCGCACGGCGGCCTGTGGCGGGTCGCGTACAACCCGCGGTCGGTGCTCGGGATCGCCGCCGTGCTCGGTCTTCCGGGTGCGCTGCGCGGTCGGTAGGCGCGCGCTAGACCGTCTCGGGCACCCGCAGGTGCGCCAGCGCCACTGCGAACTCCGCGACGTCGACGAGCTCGGCGCGCATCCGGGGGATCGCCGTGGTGCGGATCGAGCCGGCGCCCAGCCGGCTGCTCTCGAGCGCGGCCCGGTCCTCGAAGACCACGGCGCCGGCGCCCATGCCGGTGCCCCGGTCGATCAGAAGGCTGACGCTGCAGAAGCCGGGCAGCTCCTCGATGCGCGGCAGCACGTTCGCGCGGAACTCCTCGAGCGCGTGCTCCTGGTCGTCGGGGTCGACGCGGGTCCAGGTGACGCGTGCGCAGGCGCCGTCCGGCGCCGGGCGGGTGCGGTGCAGGACGGCGATCTCCCACTCGCGCACCTCGGGCATCGCGCCGAAGACCTGGGAGGCGCGGTCGCGCATCGGCCCGACGCCCGGCTCGCTGGCCCGCATCGCGTCCTGGGTGTCCCACGACGTCGTGACGATCGCGCCGCCGGTCTCGCGGTCGACGAGCATCGAGACGCCGACGCAGCCCTCCATCTCCTGCACCGCAGGCATGATCTCGTCCCGGACCATCGCGATGCCCCTGTCGAGCGCGTCCGGGTTGCCGCGGACGGTGTTGCTCCTGGCGTACATGGCCGCTCCCTGAGCTCGCGGGCGGCGCCCCGCGGCACCGCCGCTGCGGGGGTCACGATGCTCGCCCTCAGGGGACTGTCAAGCCCTCAGCGCGCGTAGGCCTGCACCGCCGTCAGCAGCTCGCGCAGACCGGCCTTGGCGTCGCGGAACAGCATCGTCGTCCGGGGATCGGTGTAGAGCTCGTTGTCGATGCCGGCGTAGCCGGTGCCCATCGAGCGCTTGATGACGATGACGCTGCGGGCCCGGTCGACGTCCAGGATCGGCATGCCCGACACGGGGTTGCCCGGGGCGGCGCGCCGCCGGGTTGGTCACGTCGTTGGCGCCGACGACGAGCACGACGTCGGTGCGCGTGAACTCCGGGTTGACCTCCTCGAGGTCGCGCAGCTGCGGGTAGGGGACGTCGGCCTCGGCCAGCAGCACGTTCATGTGGCCCGGGCATCCGGCCGGCGACGGGGTGGATGCCGTAGCTGACCTCGACGCCGCCGGCCTCGAGCGCCGCGCACAGCGCGACGAGCTCGTGCTGCGCCTGCGCGGCCGCCAGCCCGTAGCCGGGCACGACGACCACCTTGGACGCGTACGCGAGCTGCAGACCGGCGTCGTCGACGGAGGTCTCGCGCACGTTGCCCGGTCGCGGCGATCGCCTCCGCGGTGTCGGCGGTGCCGTAGCCGCCGAGCAGGATGCTGGTCAGCGACCGGTTCATCGCCTCGGCCATGAGCAGGGTGAGGATCGCGCCGGCCGCGCCGACGAGCGCACCGGCGATGACGAGCACGACGCTGTCCAGCACGAACCCGGCCATGGCGACGGCCGTGCCGGTGCACGCGTTGAGCAGCGAGATGACCACCGGCATGTCGGCGCCGCCGATCGGCAGCGTCAGCAGCACGCCGAGGGCCAGGGCGGCGGCGGCCAGCAGCACGAGCAGCGGGGTGCCGCCGCGCCCGGTCAGCAGGACGAGGCCGGCGAGCACCGCGACGCCCACGAGCACGAGCGTGGCCGCGCGCCCGGCCGGCGAGGTCACCGGGTTGCCGGGCAGCCGGCCGGCGAGCTTGCCGGCGGCGACCAGCGAGCCGGAGAAGGTCAGCGCCCCGATGAGCACGTCCAGCACGGTCGGCAGGACGAGCTCGGTCCCGGCGCCGGCCGAGCACGTCGTCGGCGCGCAGCACCTCGGCGAAGGCCACCAGCGCGGCCGCCCCGCCACCGACGGCGTTGAAGAGGCTGACCAGCTGGGGCATCGCGGTCATGCGCACGCGCCGGGCGGTGACGAGCCCGGCGACCGAGCCCACGGCGAGGCCCGCGACCAGGACGCCGCAGCGCGGTGGCGCCGATCGTCCCGTCGTCGACGAGCACGGCGACGGTCACGGCCAGGGCGAGGACCATCCCGCCGGCGGAGACGAGGTTGCCGCGGCGGGCCGTCGCCGGCGTGCCCATCAGGTGCAGCCCGACGACGAACGCGACCGCCGACACCAGGTAGAGCAGGTGCGAGGCGGTGCTCACGAGGAGCTCCCGCCGCTGCGGCGGGCCCGGAACATCTCGAGCATCCGGTCGGTGACGACGTAGCCGCCGACGACGTTCATCGCCGCGAAGGCCGCCGCGACGAACAGCACGACGTAGCCCACGCGTCGAGCCGGTCGTGGCGGCGACGAGCATGACGCCGACGACGATGACGCCGTGGATGGCGTTCGCCCCGGACATCAGCGGCGTGTGCAGCGTGGCCGGCACCTTCCCGATCACCTCGTAGCCGACGAGCAGCGCGAGCACGAAGACGGTGACGGTGGCCAGCAGCTCGCTCGTCATGCGGGGCCTTCCAGGAGTGCGGCGACGGCCGGGTGGACGACCCGGCCCGCGTGCGTGACGACCAGGCCGGCCTGCACCTCGTCGTCGAGGTCGACGGCCAGCGACGCCGCCGGGCGCCAGGTAGGCGACCAGCGCGACGACGTTGCGGGAGTAGGCGGTCGACGCGGCGCGCGGCACCTGCGCGGCCAGGGCGCCTGCGCCGACGAGGGTCACGCCGCCCTCGGTGACGTACGTCGTGCCGGCCTTGCTGCCCTCGACGTTGCCGCCGAGGTCCCCGGCGGCGCCGTCGACGACCACCGACCCCGGCGCCATGCGCGCCAGCGCCTCGGCAGGCACGAGCAGCGGCGGTGGACGTCCCGGCACCTGCGCGGTGGTGATCACCACGTCGAAGTCCGCGACGTGGTCGGCGACGGCCGTGGTGAGCGCGCCCTGCTCCTGCTCGGTGAGCTGGCGCGCGTAGCCGCCCTCGCTCGCGACCGTGACGCCGACGTCGAGGACGGTGCCGCCGAGCGAGCGGATGTCGGACTGCGCGCTGTCGCGGACGTCGAACGCGCTGACGACCGCGCCGAGCCGCCGGCAGGTCGCGATCGCCTGCAGGCCGGCCACTCCCGCGCCGAGGACGAGCACGCGCGCGGGCCGGGTGGTGCCGGCAGCGGTCGTGAGCATCGGGAAGAAGCCGCCGTACGCGTCGGCCGCCACGAGCGCGGCCTTGTAGCCGGCGACGCTGGCCTGCGAGGTCAGCGCGTCCATCGACTGGGCCCGGCTGACCGTGCGCGGGAGGGTGTCGAAGCTGATCGCCGTGACGCCGGCGTCGGCCAGGCGCTTCATGAGCCGCGGGTCGAGCAGCGGCTGCAGGAGACCCACCAGGGCGTGCCGCGGACCGAGCGCGTGCAGCACCGCCGGCGGGTGCACGCACACGACGACGTCGCTGGTGTCCAGCAGGGTCGCGCAGGGCACGACCTGCGCCCCCGCCGCGGCGTACTGCTCGTCGGGGAACCAGGCCGCTCGGCCGGCGCCCTGCTCGACGACGACCTGCACGCCGGTGGCGAGGAGGCGCGCGGCGCCGTCGGGGGTGAGGGCGACGCGCCGCTCCTCGCGGGACTGCTCGCGGAGGACGCCGACGGTGAGCGGTCCGCTGCTGGGCGTGGGCATGCCGCATGGTCCCCTGCGACCGGCTGCGTGTCCCGGGACCAAGGGCCTTGTGGACGGGCGGCGCGAGGAGGATCGTGGACGCGCCCACGAGGACGAGGAGTCGCCATGAACGCCGAGGTCGGTGACCGGATCTGCATCCCCGGCCGGCACGTCGGGGACGTGACGCGCGAGGGCGAGGTGCAGGAGCTGCGCGGGACCGACGACGCGCCGCTCTACGTCGTGCGGTGGGACGACGGGCACTCCGGGGTCGTCAGCCCCGGCCCCGAGACGCGCGTGCTGCACCGCTCGTCGTGACGATCCCGACGCCCTTCCCCGAGCCCTTCCCGGAGCCCGACCCGCTGCCGCCGGACCCCATCACGCCGGTCGAGCCGCCGATGCCGACGCCCACCGACCCGGACCCGGCGCGGCCCGTGTGAGGAGGGTCGGCCTAGGGTCGCCGGCATGTCCGAGATCGTCGCCATCGCGACCCTGACGCCCCTGCCCGGCAAGACCGACGAGCTCGTCACCGCGATGACCGACCTCATCGCCCAGGTGCACGCGAACGAGGAGGGCTGCCTGCTCTACGCCATGCACCGCCACCCGGACGGCGAGCGGGTCGTCATGGTGGAGAAGTACACCGGGCCGGAGGCCGTGCGCGCGCACCGCGCCTCGGAGCACTTCCAGGCCGCCGGCGCCGTGCTCGGCGGGCTGCTCGCCGCCCCGCCCGAGGTGCTCGGCCTCGAGCCCGTCCCCGCCGGCGACCCCGCCAAGGGCACCGTCTAGCTCCTCCCGGACTGGGCCCTTGCGTCCTGCACCGCCCGCTCAGCACCTCGCCGCTCTGCAGGACGCAAGGGTGCGGTCAGGCGGGCTGGGCGGCCAGGGCGACGGCGACCTGGGCGGCGACGCGGGCGTTGTTCTCGGCCAGCGCGAGGTTGGCCGGCACGCTGCCGCCCTCGGTCTCGCGGCTGACCCGCTCCAGGACGTACGGCGTGACCGCCGCGCCGGTGATGCCGTCGGCGGCAGCGGCGTCGAGCGCGGCCTGCAGCGCTGCGTCGTGCCGCGCCGGGTCGAGCTCGTCGGCCTCGGGGATCGGCACGGTGAGCAGCACGCCGGTCTGCGGGCGGGACCGGTGGCGCAGCACGGCCGCCACCTCCGCGGCGGTCTCCACGACGTGCGGCACGGGCAGCCCGCTGGACCGGACGTAGAAGGCCGGGAAGTCCGGGGAGCGCCACCCGAGCACCGGTACGCCCGCCGTCTCCAGGTGCTCGAGCGTGCGGGCGAGGTCGAGGAAGGACTTCGCGCCGGCGCAGACCGTGACGACCGGGTGCGAGGCGAGCGCGTCGAGGTCAGCGGAGACGTCGCCGCTCAGCTCGACGCCGCGGTGCACGCCGCCGATGCCGCCGGTGGCGAAGACGGAGATGCCGGCGCGCGCGGCCAGCGCGACGGAGGCCGAGACCGTGGTGACGCCGACGTCCCATCGCTGGGCGGCGGCGACGGCGAGGTCGCGCTCGGCGACCTTGCGGGTGCCGAGCAGGACGCGCGCCTCCTCGTCCTCGGTGAGGCCGACCCGCCACGTCCCGTCGACCACGGCGGTGACCGCGGGGACGGCGCCGCCCTGCTCGACCGCGGCCTTGCACCGGCGCAGCGCCTCGGCGTTGTGCGGCACGGGCAGGCCGAGCGTGGAGTAGATGGTCGACTCCATCGCCACGACGGGACGGCCGTCGGCCAGCGCCGACCGCACGGCCTCGGACACGACGATCACGCGGGCTCCTCCTGACGGGACGGGCCCGCACCGGGGGAGGCGAGCACGCGACGGGCCAGCTCGTGCGCGCGCTCGACGCGCTCCGGCAGGTCCAGGCCCTCCATCATCGCGGACAGCCACCCCGCGGCGAACGCGTCCCCCGCCCCCGTCGAGTCGCGCACCCCGTCGACCGGGCGGACCGGTACGGACAGCGAGCTGCCGTCCGGCAGGAGGACGGTCGTCGGGCGGGCGCCGTCCTTGACCACGACGGTCGTCGACGGGAGCGGCAGGGGCAGCTCGCGCGCCTCGTCGGCGTTGGCGAACAGCACGACCGGCCGCACCCGCTCGATGATCTGCGGCGAGGTCGGGGATCTCGCGCAGCACCGCCCAGGAGGACGCGTCCAGGCTGACCGGAACGCGCCGGTCGCGGCCGCCGACCAGCAGCTCGCGCACGCTGGTGGCCGTCCGACCGCCGTGCAGCCCGTACGCCGGGACGTGCAGCACCGCGGCCCCGTCGAGGTCGGCGGCCGGCACCGGGCCCAGGTCGGCCGCGGCCGCGCGGTCCGGGAGGAAGGTCCGCTCCCCGTCGACGTCGACGAGCACGACGATCGTGCCCGTACGACCCCGCCGCTGGACGCGGACCTCGGTGCCGCCGGCCTCCAGCTCGGCGACCAGGCGCTCCCCGAGCGGGTCGGTGCCGACGCAGCCCAGGAACCGGGTGGCGACCTGCGGGGCGGCGGCGACCGCCACGTTCGCGGCGCTGCCACCGCGCGAGCGGAACACCCGCGACGGCGTGTCGCTGCCCCGCGCGACGGGGCCGTCCGGCCAGACGACCACGTCCTCGACGAGGTCGCCGACGACGACCAGGCAGCCCGGCAGGGCCGTACGGGGCTCGCGAGGCACGCGACGATCCTGCCCTGCCGCGCGCCTGGCCCGGAATGGCGCCGCGGCCTGGGACCTTGAGGACGATGAGCCGCCGCCGCGGAGACCCGCAGGTCGGCGCTGCGCTCCACAGCCATCGAGGAACCCATGCCCCCCGAGAACCCTGCCCCCGCTTCGAGCGCGCCCCGGCGCCGCCGCCGCGCCGGTCGACCCGCTGAGGCGCCCCGCCCGGTCGCCGTCGTCGAGCACGTGCCTGCTGCCCCAGCACCGGCTCCCGCCGCTGCTGCCCCGGCGCCGGCTGCCGCCGGGTCCGCCGGCTCCTTCCCCGCCCTCGGCGTCCCGGCCTCCCTCGCCGCGGCCCTCGCCGCCCAGGGCATCGACGCGCCCTTCCCGATCCAGACCGCCACGCTGCCGGACAGCCTGGCCGGCAAGGACGTGCTCGGCCGCGGCCGCACCGGCAGCGGCAAGACGCTCGCCTTCAGCCTCCCGCTGGTCACCCGCCTCATCGGCGGGGCGCGCCGGCCGCGCCAGGCCCGCGCGCTGGTGCTCGTACCGACCCGCGAGCTGGCCAACCAGGTCCTCGCCGTCGTCGAGCCGCTGGCCCGCGCGGCCGGGCTCACCAGCACCGTCGTCTTCGGCGGCGTCGGCCAGAACCCCCAGGTCAAGGCGCTCGCCCCGGGCGTCGACGTGCTCATCGCCTGCCCCGGCCGGCTCGAGGACCTCATCGGGCAGGGCTTCTGCGACCTCGCCGGCGTCGAGATCACCGTCCTCGACGAGGCCGACCACATGGCCGACCTCGGCTTCCTGCCTGCGGTGAAGCGGCTGCTCGACCGCACGCCGCCGCGCGGCCAGCGGATGCTGTTCTCGGCCACGCTCGACAACGGCGTCGACGTGCTGGTGAAGCGCTACCTGTCCTCGCCGGTGACGCACTCGGTCGACCCCGCCGTCTCGCCGGTGTCGACGATGACCCACCACGTCTTCTCCGTCAGCGCTGCCGACAAGGCCGCCGTCGTGCGCGAGCTGGCCGCCGGGCAGGACCGCAGCCTGCTGTTCATGCGCACCAAGCACACGGCCAAGAAGCTCGCCAAGCAGCTGACCGCCGCGGGCATCCCGGCCGTCGAGCTGCACGGCAACCTCAGCCAGGGCGCGCGCGAGCGCAACCTGTCGGCCTTCACCGACGGCAGCACCCGCGTGCTCGTCGCGACCGACATCGCCGCGCGCGGCATCCACGTCGACGACGTCGCGCTGGTCGTGCACGTCGACCCGCCGACCGAGCACAAGGCCTACCTGCACCGCTCCGGTCGTACCGCCCGCGCCGGTGCCGGCGGCACCGTCGTCACCCTCGCGACGCCCGAGCAGGCCGGCGAGGTGCGCACCCTCGCCAAGCAGGCCGGCATCCGTCCGACCACGGTGTCGCGTACGCCCCGGCTCGGCCGAGATCGTCGCGCTGACAGGGCCTCCGCGCCGACCACGTCGAGCCCGTACCGGTCGTCGAGCAGCCGCAGCAGCCGCGCTCCCGCGGACCGCGGCAGGCGCAGGGCGCTCCGAAGGCGGCCCGGCAGGCGCGGCGGCGGTGGCCGCGGTGGCGCGGCGAAGGCCGCTGCCCCCAAGGCGAAGACGCCGGCCGGCCCGGCGCGCACCCGCGCCGAGCTCGCCGCCCGCGCCGGCCAGCCGGCAGCTGCCCGCCGCCCCCGCTCCCGCTAGCCGCGCCGGCTGTGGAGCCCTCCATGCGGCTTCAGCGCAGTCGCTGACCGTACGGAGGGCTCCACAGTTCCGCGACGGGCCCGGTACTAGCGTCGGTCCGTGACCGCCGTCGACCTGTTCCGCCCGTCCGACCCCGCCTTCGTCGCGCACCCGTACGACGCCTACGCGGCCCTGCGCCAGGGCCCTCGCGTGCAGTACGACGAGAAGACCGACAAGTGGCTGGTCGCCCGGCACGCCGACGTCGACGCGCTGCTGCGCGACCGGCGGCTGGGGCGCAGCTACCTGCACGTGGCCACGCACGCGGAGATGGGCCGGCCGGAGGAGCCGCCGGAGCACGCGCCGTTCTGGCGGGTGATCCGCAGCGGGATGCTCGACGTCGAGCCGCCCGACCACACCCGGCTGCGCCGGCTGGTCAGCCGCGCCTTCACCCCGCGGACCGTCGAGCGCATGCGCGACACGGTCCAGGCCGTGACGGACCGGCTGGTGGACGACGCCGAGGCGCAGGGGGAGTTCGACCTCCTCGCCACGGTGGCGGAGCCCCTGCCGGTGACCGTCATCGCCGAGATGCTCGGCGTGCCCGAGGCCGACCGGCACCTGCTGCGGCCGTGGTCGGCCGACATCTGCGGGATGTACGAGCTCGACCCGTCCGAGGAGACCGCCGCCACGGCGGTGCGGGCCTGCGAGGAGTTCGGCGACTACCTCGTCGCGCTGAGCCGCGAGCGCCGCGCCCGCCCGCAGGACGACCTGATCACGGGCCTGGTCCAGGTGGTCGACGAGGGCGACGTCCTCACCGAGGACGAGCTGGTCGGCACCTGCGTGCTGCTGCTCAACGCCGGCCACGAGGCGACCGTCAACGTCACCGGCAACGGCTGGTGGTCGCTGTTCCGCAACCCGGACCAGCTGGCCCGGCTGCGCGCGGATCCCGCACTGCTCGGGACGGCCGTCGAGGAGCTGATGCGCTGGGACACCCCGCTGCAGATGTTCGAGCGCTGGGTGCTGGAGGACCTCGAGCTGGGCGGCGTGCAGGTCCCGCGGGGCGCCGAGCTCGGGCTGCTGTTCGGCTCGGCGAACCGCGACCCCGAGGTGTTCGACGACCCGGACGCCCTCGACGTCGGCCGCGACCCCAACCCGCACGTCTCCTTCGGCGCCGGTGTGCACTTCTGCCTGGGCGCCGCGCTGGCGCGGCTCGAGCTGCAGACGTCGTTCGGCACCGTGCTGCGCCGCCTGCCGGGGCTGGAGCTGGTCGAGGAGCCGACGCTGGGGACCGGGCTACGTCATCCGGGGTCTGCAGGAGCTGCGGGTCCGGGCCTGACCCCGAGCGCGTCGGCCAGCGAGTCGATGCGCCGGGCCAGCTCGACGTCGGCGGCGGTCACCGCGTCGCGGACGTGGGTCCACAGCGTGAAGGTGACCGCGCCGTCCTCGAGCGTCACCTCGGTGTGGTGGTCGAGGTCGCCCTCCACGTCGACGACGCGCTGCAGCAGCGTCCACAGGTCGTCCGGGACGACGGTGCGCACCAGCCGCTTGCCGCCCTCGCAGTGCCACCTGGGCAGCTCGCGCAGCGACGAGGCGAGCGCGTCCAGCCCGAGCGGCGCGTACGCCGCCGTGCGCACCGCGGCACCTCGGAGCGACCCCATCTGCACCTCCAGCTCGGGGCCACCCTCGCACCGACCGGGCCGGTGCGCCAGGGGTCTGCGTCCCCCGTCCGGCCGGGGGTAGGTGCGCGGGGTGGACCCCGACCTGCGCGCGCGGCTGGAGGCGGCGCTGGCCGACAACGCCGAGCAGCTCGCCGCCCTGCACCGCCAGCACGAGGAGGTCGTGGCGGCCTCCCGTGACAGCAACGCCGACGACGAGCACGACCCGGAGGGCGCGACGATCGCCTTCGAGCGCCAGCAGGTCGTCGCGCTGACCGGTCAGCTGCAGCGCAGCCGCGAGGACCTGCTGCGGGCCCTGGAGCAGGGCGACGGCGTACGGCACCTGCGAGCGCTGCGGCGGGCCGATCGGCGCCGAGCGGCTCGAGGCCCGGCCGACCGCCCGGACCTGCATCGCCTGCGCTTCCCTCGCGCGCAGGTAGCTCAGCCGGCCAGCGGCGTGTGCGCCGGGTCCACGCGCTCCGCGACCGGCGGTGGCGGGGGAGGCGTGCCGTCGCCGAACGGCCTGCCGCCGAGGGCTTCTCGGCCGTGCGGGCTGGTCCACCCCGACAGGTCCGGGCCCTTCGGCACGATGCCCGTCGGGTTGATGCTGCGGTGCACCTCGTAGTAGTGCCGCTTCACGTGGTCGTAGTCGATCGTGTCGCCGAAGCCGGGCGTCTGGAACAGGTCGCGGGCGTAGGCCCAGAGCACCGGCAGCTCGGAGAGCTTGCTCCGGTTGGCCTTGAAGTGGCCGTGGTAGACGGCGTCGAACCGCGCCAGCGTCGTGAACAGCCGCACGTCGGCCTCGGTGATCGTGTCGCCGACCAGGAACCGCTGCCCGGCCAGCCGCTCGGTCAGCCGGTCCAGCCCGGCGAAGAGCCGGTCGTACGCCTGCTCGTAGGCCTCCTGCGACGCGGCGAAGCCGCACCGGTAGACCCCGTCGTTGACCTCGGGGAAGACCCACCCGCTGACCTCGTCGATCTCGGCCCGCAGGTGCTCGGGGTAGAGCTCGGGCGCCCCGTCGCGGTGGTGCTCAGCCCACTCGGTGGACAGGTCCAGCGTGATCTGCGCGAAGTCGTTGGTGACCAGCTGCCCGCTCCGCTCGTCGACCAGGGCCGGCACCGTGATGCCGCGGTCGTAGTCCGGGAAGCGGGCGAGGAACGCCTCCTGCAGCCGCTCGTAGCCGAGGACCGGGTCCCGGCCGCCGGGGTCGAGGTCGAAGGTCCAGCTGCGCTCGTCGTGCGTCGGCCCGCACACGGCCAGCGAGATCGCGTCCTCCAGCCCGAGCAGCCGGCGCACGACGATCGCCCGGTTGGCCCAGGGGCAGGCCCGGCTCACGACCAGCCGGTACCGGCCCGGTTCGACGGGGTAGCCGTCCCGGCCGTCCCGGGTGATGCGGGTGGTCACGTACTGGCTGTCGCGCTCGTAGGCGCCCTCGGTCATGCGGGAGCCCCTTCCCGGGGGGTGCGCCGCGAACCTGCCGGGCGCAGGCGCTGCCGAGCGGGTAGGCAGGAGGGCATGACTGCCGACCTCCGCTTCTGGTTCGACCCCGTCTGCCCCTTCGCCTGGATGACCAGCAAGTGGGTCCGCACCGTCGCCGCGCAGCGGTCGTACGACGTGGAGTGGCGGCTGATCTCGCTGCGGCTGCTCAACCGCGCGGTCGACTACGACAGCCACTTCCCGCCGGAGTACGAGGCCGGGCACACGGCCGGGCTGCGCCTGCTGCGGGTCGCGGCCCGGGCCCGCGCCGAGCACGGTCGCGAGGTCGTGGGGGCCCTCTACGACGCGCTGGGGCAGCGGATCTGGGAGGTCGAGCCGGGTGCCGGCGCCGTGCCCGACCGGATCGACGCGCTCGTCGCGGAGTCGCTGGCCGCGGCCGGTCTGCCGGCCGGTCTGGCGGACGCCCTGGACGACACCTCGTGGGACGCCGAGCTGCAGGCCGAGACCGACGAGGCCCTCGCGCTGACCGGCAAGGACGTCGGCACCCCGATCCTGCACTTCCAGCCGCCGGCCGGCGTCGCCTTCTTCGGCCCGGTCATCAGCCGGCTCCCGTCCGACGACGAGGCGGTCGAGCTGTGGGACCACGTCGTCGGGCTGGCCCGGTTCCCGGGCTTCGCCGAGCTCAAGCGCAGCCTGCGCGAGCGCCCGCAGCTGCCGGCCCTCGGCGTGCCCGCCGACGCCGCCGGGAAGACGGAGGACTGGCACGGCGGCAGCCGGAGGCAGAAGAAGTAGGTCGTTCCTCGATCGGCGCCCGGGTCGTCCACAGATCGTCCTGAGGGCGTCGACCGCCGGCAGGCCGCGCGCGCAGCCTGCCGGCATGACCTCCGTCTCCAGCCGCCCGGTCGCGCGGCTCACCAGCCCCGGCGAGATCGTCGCCACCGTGCCGCTGCTCTGCGGCTACCCGCCCGAGGACAGCGTCGTGGTGCTGTCGCTGCGCGGGCCGCGCCGGCGCCTCGGCCTGACCGTCCGGCTCGACCGGCCGCCACCGGAGCAGGCCGGGCACGCCGCCGAGCTGCTCGCCGAGCGGGTCGCGCACGACGGCGGGCGGGCTGCCGTCGTCGTGGTCTACGCCGCAGACCGCGACGAGGCCCTCGCGACCGCGGTGGGTGCAGCACTGGCCCGTCGCGACGTCGAGGTGACCGAGTCGCTGCACGTCGCCGACGGGCGGTGGACCTCCTACGCGTGCACCGGGTCCTGCTGCCCGTCCGAGGGCACGCCGGTGCCGGCGGCGCCGGGCCTGGTCGAGGCGCAGTCCGCGCTGGAGGGGCGGGCGGTGCTGGCCTCACGCGAGGAGCTCGTGCGCGCGCTGTCACCCGCCGACGGCCCGCTGGACCGGGCGCGGGTGGAGCAGGCCGCCGCCACGTGGCTGGCGCTGCGCCAGACCGAGGGCGTGGCGGCGCGCGCGGCGCTCGGCGCTGGCAGCGGCCCGGTCCCAGCTGACCCGGGTGGCCGATGGCGGGGCGGTCGACGACGACGCCGCGGCCGCGCTGGCCGTCGCGCTGCACGACGTCGCGGTCCGGGACGAGGTCGCCACCTGGGGGACGTCGTCCGCCGATGCGCTGCTGTCGCTGGCCGAGCAGGTCGCGCGGCGCACCCCGGCCCCGCACGACGCCCCGGTCTGCACCCTGCTCGCCTGGACCGCCTACGCCAAGGGCGACGGCGGCCGGGCCAACGTGGCTCTCGACCGCGCGCTCAGGACCGATCCGGCGTACTCGCTGGCGCTGCTGCTGCGGCAGGCGCTGGACGGCGGCCTGCCGCCCGAGCAGGTGCGGCGGACGATGAGCGCGACCCGCCGGGCGCTCAGGTCCGGTCGGAGCCGTCGGTGAGCAGCCGTCCCGGCCGCACCACGACGAGCAGCACCGCGAGCGCCGCGGCCATGCCCGCCGTGACGACCAGCGCCATGGCCTGGCCGTCGTTGCCGAGCACCCCGACGAACGGCGCGGTCACCGCGGCCACGCCGAACTGCGTGGCCCCGAGCAGCGCCGCTGCCGTCCCGGCGGCCTCGCCGTGCCGGGACAGGGCCAGCGCGGGCGTGTTGGGCAGGGCCAGCCCCACGGCCGCGAGCACCAGCCAGAGGGGGACGAGGAGACCGACCAGCCCGCCGGCGCCGGTCGAGGTGGTCGCGAGAAGGACGGCCGCGAAGGCCAGTCCGGCCACCAGCGCCGCCGTCAGCACCTGCTGGGGCTCGTAGGTGCGCAGCAGCCGCGGGTTGAGCTGCGTGGCGGCGATGAGGCCGACCGCGCCGGCGCCGAAGACGATGCCGAACTGCTGCTCGTCGAGGCCGTACTGGTCCTGCAGGACGAAGGAGGAGCCCGAGACGTAGGCGAACAGCGCCGCCATCGACAGGCCCGCGACGAGGATGAGCCCGACGAAGGTGCGGTCGCGCAGCAGACCGCGGTAGACCCGGAGCGTCCCGACGACCCGGCCGCTGCGGCGCCGCTCGGGCGGCAGGGTCTCCTCGAGGAAGACCGCCGCCATGACGGCGAGCGCCGTGCCGATGACCGCCAGCACGGCGAAGACGCCGCGCCAGTCGGTGACCCGCAGGACCTCGCCGCCCAGCGTCGGCGCGAGCACGGGAGCCGCGCCGAGCACGAGCATGAGCCGCGACAGCACCGTGGCGGCAGCGATCCCGGTGTAGCGGTCGCGCACCACGGCCATCGCCGTCACCGACGCCGCTGCGGCACCGAGGCCCTGCAGCACCCGCAGCCCGCCGAGGACCTGGACGTTCGGTGCGAGGACGCAGAGCAGCGAGGCCAGGACGTGCACGCCCACCCCGACGAGCAGTGGCGTGCGGCGACCGAGCGCGTCGGACAGCGGTCCGATGACCAGCTGCCCCAGGGCGATGCCGACCAGCGTGCCGGTCAGCGTGAGCTGGACCGCCGCCTCGGTGGTGAGCAGGTCGTCGGTGATGCTCGGCAGCGCCGGCAGGTACATGTCGATCGTGAGCGGGCCGAGCGCGATCAGCGCCCCGAGCACCAGCACCAGCCGCAGGCGCCCCTCGTGGTCGTCGACCGGCCTGGTGTCGGCGGCGGTCGGGACGGACGTGGCGGTCACAGCAGGGCTCCAGGGGCGCGGGGGAGGTCCGGCGGTGCCCCGGACCTCCTGCGTGCAAGGGCGGGCGCCGGCGGGCTGTTCCCCGTGATCAGGAGGCGCGGCTCACGGAGCTCATGTTGAAGTCGGGCACCCGCAGCGTCGGCATGCGGACCCAGGTGAAGCCGTCGCTCCACTCCCGCGGCAGCGTCGCCTGGCTGCGGCCGATCTCGCTGACCCGGCCGAGCAGCCCGACCGGGCTCTCGTTCCAGCGGAAGTTGTTCACCGCGCCGACCACCTCGCCGCCCTCGACGAGGTAGACGCCGTCGCGGGTCAGCCCGGTGAGCAGGAGCGTCTCCGGGTCGACCTCCCGGATGTACCAGAGGCAGGTCAGCAGCAGCCCGCGCTCCGTGGACGCCACCATCTCGTCGGTGCTCGCCGTGCCGCCGCCGTCCATCGCCAGGTTGTGCACGTACGGCGTCATCGGCGCGCCGGTGCTGCGCGCCGAGGCGCGGGTCTGGACGAGCGCCGACAGCGCCCCGTCGGACAGCCAGTCGGTGGCCGGCAGCGCGAGGCCGTTGTCGAAGACGCTGGTCATCGCCGACGACGCGGTCGCGACGACGAACGGCGTCGTGGCCAGGCCGGGGTCGTGGGGGTCGCTCCACAGCCGCAGGCCGGCCGGCCCGAGGTGCTCGCCGACGCGGGTGCCGCCACCGGCCCGGGAGAAGACCGTCCTGCCCTCGGCAGCGCTGCGGCCGGAGGCGGTCCAGTAGGCGTAGGCCATGAGGTCGGCGACGCAGTCCGGCGGCAGCAGCGTCTCGTAGCGGCCGGCCGGCAGCTCGACCCGCCGCTGCCCCCACCCGAGCCGTCGGCGCAGCTCGGCGTCCATCGACGGGACGGAGACGTCGGACCAGTCGCGGGTGTGCTGCCCGGCCCACGTGGAGCCGCCGCTGCTCTTGCCGGTGAGCTCGACGTAGCCGGTCGGCTGGGCGTGCCGCAGCCGGAGCCCGGTCGACGAGCCGAGCCAGGTGGTCGTCACGTCGTGCGAGGCGTAGCCGTAGAGGGTGATGTCGTCGGCGCGCGCCGCGGCGAACGCGTCGCCGAGATCGCGCGCGAAGCCGCCGAGCACGCTCGGCGACGTGCGCTCGGCCGGCTCCGAGAAGTCCGCCGCCGCAGCGCCTTCCACGAGCGGTCCGTAGTCCTCGGCCGGGGCGGCGTCGCGCGCCGCCTGCTCCGAGGCGCGGACGAGCGCGGCCAGGTCGTCGGCGCTGGTCGCGCTGCGGACGCCGACCGACTCGCCGACGACGCTGATGACCGACACCGAGCGACCGCGTCATCGCGCCGTTGGTGGTGAGGGTGTTGTTGGCCCAGCGCAGGTTGGTGCTGCTGCTCTCCTGCACGAGCACCACGCAGCCGTCGGCGCGCGACAGCGCCAGCGCCTGCTCCACGACCTGGTCGGCGGCGGTGCTCATCGGCCACCCTCCCGCGCGGTGTTGAGGACGTTGATGCCGCGGAACAGCGTGGCGGGGCAGCCGTGCGAGACGGCGGCGATCTGGCTGGGCTGGGCCTTGCCGCAGTTGAAGGCGCCGCCGAGCACGTAGGTCTGCGGCCCGCCGACCGCCTCGAGGGATCCCCAGAACTCCGTCGTCGTGGCCTGGTAGGCGACGTCGCGCAGCTGCCCGACGACGCGGCCGCCGCGGATCTCGTAGAAGCGCTGGCCGGTGAACTGGAAGTTGTAGCGCTGCATGTCGATCGACCAGCTCTTGTCGCCGACGACCCAGATGCCGCGCTCGACCCGGCTGATCAGCTCCTCGGTCGACGGCCCGCCGGGAGCGGGCTGCAGCGAGACGTTCGCCATCCGCTGCACCGGCACGTGGCCGGGGGAGTCGGCGAACGCGCAGCCGTTGGAGCGCGAGGTGCCCAGGACGGCCGCGTTCTGCTGCGCCGTGCGCCGGTCGAGCTGGTAGCCGACCAGCACGCCGTCGCGGACGATGTCCCAGGCCTGGGTCTGGACGCCCTCGTCGTCCCAGCCCGTGGTGGCCAGGCCGTGCGGGGTCGTCCGGTCCCCCGTGACCTGCATGACCGGCGAGCCGTACCGCAGGGTGCCGAGCTGGTCGAGCGTGGCGAACGACGTGCCGGCGTACGCAGCCTCGTAGCCCAGCGCGCGGTCGAGCTCGGTCGCGTGGCCGATCGACTCGTGGATGGTCAGCCACAGGTTCGAGGGGTCGATGACCAGGTCGTACGCCCCGGGCTCGACGGAGGACGCCTTGGCCTTCTCGACGAGCAGCTCGGGCAGCTGCGCCAGCTCGCCTGCCCAGTCGTGGTGGGTGCCGGTGAGGTACTCCCAGCCGCGGCCGGCCGGCTGCGCCAGGGTGCGCATCGTCTCGAAGCCGCCGCCGGGATCGACGCGGGTCGCGGTCAGCCGCGGCTGCAGGCGGACCCGCTGCTGGGTCGTGGTCGTGCCGGCCAGGTCGGCGTAGAACTTGCCCTCCTGCGCCTGCTGCAGCGTCGCGTCGACGTGGTCGACGTCGTCGGAGGCGAGCAGCCCGCGGGACCACTCGCCGAGCAGCGCGACCTTCTCGGTCGGGTCCACGTCGAACGGGTCGACGTCGTACGCCGAGATCCAGGTGACGTCGTCGTAGACCGGCTCGGGCGCCAGCTCGATGCGCTCGGAGTTGAGCGGGCGGGAGGTGCGGGCGGTGTCCACGGCGGCGCGGGCCAGCCGGACCGCCTCGTCGACGGTGACGTCGGGGCTGCTGCTGAAGCCCCACGTCCCGTCGTGCACGACGCGGACCGCCGAGCCCGACGGTCACCGCGTCGTTGAGCCGCTCGAGCCGGCCGTTGCGCAGCGAGAGGTCCTGGCCGCGCAGCCGCTCGATCCGGACGTCGGCGTGCTCGACACCGGCCTCCTGCGCGGCCTGCAGCGCGGCGTCGGCCGCCGCGCGCAGCGGGAGGGCGAGCAGCTCGGGGTCGAGGGCGCGGGTCACCCCGCCGAGCCTAGGAGCCGGACCCCTCCGGACGGCGAAGCAGGTCGTGGTCGACCAGCGCGACGGGCAGCGGCATCGCCAGGGCCACCTCACGCGGCAGCCGGCCGGCCTCGGCGTAGGTGGCGGCCATCGCCTCGAGGCAGGCCAGTCCCGCAGTCAGCACCCCCGTGCGCCCGGCGCGGGTGGCGGCCCGCTCGACCTCCACCGACTCCGGGGGCAGGTAGGGCTGCAGGTCGGGAGCGGCCGCGTCGTGGTCGTGCGCCTCGCGCAGGCACGCGACGAGCAGCCACCGCCCGCCGCGCGGACCGGCCGGCACCGCGGCGAGCGCCTCCGAGGTGAGCGTCTCGAGCTGCGCCAGGTCCTCCTGCAGGTCGGCCTCGACCAGCAGCTGCGCGGTGGCGCACACCATCCCGTCGAGCAGGTCGACGGCGTCGACGTCGTCGGCGAGCAGCGCGTCGAGCAGGTCGACGGCGGTCTCCCGGTCCAGCCCGCCGGCCCAGGCCTCCATCACCGCGGCCGCGGCGACCGGCGCCGGCGTCTGCAGCCACTGGCCGGCCCCGATCCGGCCGCGGGAGCGGACGTAGCGCGCCAGCACGATGCAGGCCTGCGCCGCCTCGGCCAGCACGTCCAGCGAGGGGGAGGAGGTGTCCAGCAGCCGCCGCACCGCGTCGACCGGCTCGGCGATGCGCTGCAGGCTCTTGCCGACGACGTGCAGACCGGCACCCACGAGCGCGGCCGCGGTCGTCGTGAGCCAGGTCGTCCCGGGCCGGCCCTCGTCGCGGGCCCGCACGGCGACGTCCTGCGCGACGGCGGCGTCGTCCAGACCCGGCCGGGACGCCGCCGCCGCGAGGTCCACCCACAGCCGGGACAGCCGGGCCAGCGCGCGGTCGTCGACCATGCCGAGCCGGCGCAGCACGTCCTCGTCCTCGAGCTCGGCGCCGAGCCCGGCCCGCGCCAGCCGGCCGAGCACGCTGACCGCGGCGCGCACCGTCTCGTCGCGGTCCGGCGCCGACAGCAGGAAGTCCATGGCCACCTCGGTGCGGCGGTCGGGTGCGGTGCCCTCGAGCAGGACCGGCAGCTCGGTGAGCTGGCGCAGCGCCTCGCTCTCGAACGGGCCGGTGGCCGCCAGCACCTGCTCGCGCGCCGCGTCGTCGGTCGACTCGAGGACGGCGACGAGCGCCGCGCACAGGCGGCCCCCCAGCTCGACGGTGTAGTCGTCGGGCGCGAGCGACAGCGCGCGCACCAGCGCGGTGGTGGCCGCGTCGGCGGCGAGGTCGCCGCGGTAGTGGGCCAGGAAGGCCGTGGCCAGCGTCTGGGCGGGGGAGCGGTCCACGGCCCGGTCGTGCGCGTCGTCGTGCAGCAGGAGCTCCAGGTCGTCGGTCAGCCACGGGGTCAGCCGGCCGCGCAGCGCCTCGACGACGTCGGCCACCGGCAGCTGCAGCTCGGCCGCGAGCCGCTCGCAGTCGACCGGGTCGGACCAGAACGACGGGGTCGGCTCGCTGTCGACCAGGGCCAGCAGCACCATCCGCCCGTCGTCACCGGGCTGGCCGGGCAGCGCCGCCACGACCGGTCCGACCGGCACCGACCAGGACAGCGAGGTGCTGCCGGCGAGCACGCGCACCGTCACCGTCGGCGCACCGGGTCCGTCGCTCGAGACGTCGACGCGGGGGGTCTCGGCGCGCAGGACGTCCTCGACGCCGGGCGGCAGGAAGGTGTGCAGCAGCAGCGCCGGCTCGAGGGTGTCGGCGGAGTGGGCGTGGACGACGGCGCCGGCGGCGCAGGCGTAGACGGGCGGGGAGTGCGAGTCGGGCGCGGTCACCGGGCCATTGTCAGGGGTCGGCGGCACGGGCCGCTGCAGCGGAGTCCGGCTGTGGACGGGGAGGGGTCCCGCACAGCAGGCAGCCCGGCCGGGAATGCGGCCGGGCTGCCCTGCCGGAAGGTCGGCGCGCCTCGCCGGGCACCGGTCCCCTCCTCGTCGGTCCTCTCGTGGTCCGCCGACCATTCCCCTCCCGGACTCCCGCGGTGTCAAGGCCCACCTCGTACGGGCACCGCGCCTGCACGCGCGGTCATCGCACCCGCGCGACGGCAGGCGGCCGCGACCGGGCACACTCGGCCGGGTGAGTGCCGCCGCCCTGCCCGCCGACGTGCTGGCGGCGGCGGAGGCCGCGCTGGCCGATGAGCCGGAGGCCGACCGGCGGGTGCTGCTGGCCCGGCTGCGCCGGCACTGGCCCGTCCTGCTGGCCGGGCTGCAGACGGCGTACGGCTCCGAGGCGCCGGCGCTGGCCGCCCGCGTCGCGGGGCTGGCCGTCGAGGGCTTCCGCCGGCGCCCCGCCGACCTGCGGCTGCTCGACCTGGAGCGGCACGTGGAGCCCGACTGGTTCCAGTCGCCGCGGATGCTCGGCTACGCCTGCTACGCCGACCGCTTCGCGGGCGACCTGGCCGCCGTCGGGGAGAAGGTGCCCTACCTCGCCGAGCTCGGCGTGACGTACCTGCACCTGCTGCCGCTCCTGCAGCCGCGGCCACGGCCGAACGACGGCGGCTACGCGGTCATGGACTACCGGGCGGTGCGCGAGGACCTCGGCACGATGGACGACCTGGCCGAGCTCGCCAGGAGCCTGCGCGCGCAGGGGATCTCGCTCACGCTGGACCTCGTGCTCAACCACGTCGCCGCCGAGCACGAGTGGGCGCGGCGGGCGCGCGACGGCGAGGAGCGCTACCGGCGCTACTTCCACGTCTTCCCCGACCGCGAGCAGCCGGACGCGTTCGAGCGCTCGCTGCCGGAGGTCTTCCCCGACTTCGCGCCCGGCTCGTTCAGCTGGGACGCCGACCTCGACGGCTGGGTCTGGACGACGTTCAACCACTGGCAGTGGGACCTGGACTGGCACCAGCCGGACGTCTTCTGCGAGTTCGCCGAGCTGGTCTGCTTCCTGGCGAACCAGGGCGTCGAGTGCCTGCGGCTGGACGCGATCGCCTTCCTGTGGAAGCGGCTCGGCACGGACTGCCAGAACCAGCCGGAGGTGCACGCGCTCACCTCCGCCCTGCGCGCGGTCGCCCGGATCGCCGCCCCCGCGCTGGCCTTCAAGGCCGAGGCGATCGTCGGCCCGGACCAGCTCGTCGAGTACCTCGGGACGGGCCGCCACGCCGGCCGGGTGAGCGACCTCGCCTACCACAACAGCCTGATGGTGCACGTCTGGTCGTCGCTGGCCGCGGGTGACGCCCGGCTGCTCACGACGGCCCTGCGCCGCTTCCCGGACAAGCCGCCGACGACGGCCTGGGCCACCTACCTGCGCTGCCACGACGACATCGGCTGGGCGGTCGACGACCGCGACGCCGAGGCCGTCGGGTGGAGCGGGGACGGCCACCGGCGCTTCCTGTCCGACTGGTACTCCGGCGCCTTCCCCGGCAGCGACGCGCAGGGGCTGGTCTTCCAGGAGAACCCGGCGACCGGCGACCGCCGCATCAGCGGCAGCGCCGCCTCGCTCGCCGGGCTGGGCACGGCGCTGGCCGCCGGCGACGAGCAGGCGGTCGACCTGGCGGTGCGCCGGCTGCTGCTCGCGCACCTGGTCGTGCTCGGCTTCGGGGGGCTGCCGCTGCTGTGGATGGGCGACGAGCTGGCGCTGCTCAACGACGAGGCGCTGGGCCGACGAGCCGTTCCACGCCGACGACAACCGCTGGGTGCACCGGCCGCGGATGCCGTGGGACGTCGCCGAGCGGCGGCACGTCGAGGGCACCGTCGAGCACCGGCTGTGGTCGGGGCTGCAGCACGCCCAGCGGGTGCGGGCCTCGCTCCCGGCGATGCACGCCGCCGTCCCGGCGCGGCTGCTCGACCCGGTCAACCCGGCGGTCGTCGCCTGGGAGCGCCGCTCCCCGGACCAGGCGCTGGTCGCGCTGCACAACACCACGCGCGAGCCGCAGCTGTGGCCGCGCGACGCCGTGCCGCTGCCCGACCCGCTGCACGACGCGCTGACGGGACCTCGCCCGGCCTGGTGCTGCCGCCGTACGCCTGCCTGTGGCTGGTCGACCCGGCCTAGTCAGCTCGCGGCGCGACCCGCCTGGACGGTCGGGCACGGGAAGGGCCGGCTGCAGCAGCGGCACACCCGCGCGCCGAGCAGGGTGCGCCGCGGGTCGTGCAGGTCGAGCACCGCGTGCAGCCGCACGCTCAGCTCGCGGATCCGCGCGAGCGCCTCGTCGAACGCCGGGTCAGCTGCCGTGCGCACCGCCTGCATGTCCACCTCCTGAGGGGGTCGACGGCGACGCTAGGACGCCGGCGACCGGCCGTCGAGCGGCCCGGTGGACGCGCCTGGGACAGAGGTGCGGACGGTGCGGCGCGTCGCGGTGGACACGGGGTGGACGGGCCTGTGACCTCGCGGCCGGCGGGCGACCAGCACCCCCTCTGACCTGCGACGACGCCGTCCACAGCCGGTGGACGGCAAGAAGTCAGCCGCAGCAGCCGCCGCCGCAGCACCCGCCGCCGGCGGGGGCCGGAGCAGCACTGCCGCCGCCACGGCCCGGAACGGCGCCGCCCACGGCCCCGCGAACGGCGCCGCCCACGGCGACGGGGGTGAAGACGCGGCTGGTCTCGGCGTGGCCCGACGGGCAGGCGGCCGGCGCGGGCGCGTCGTCGAGCCCGCGGCGCACCTCGAAGACGGCGTCGCAGGTCCGGCAGCGGTAGTCGTACGCAGGCATGGACGGGAGCCTAGGCCGCCGGCTCGCGGGAGGGGGGCAGGTAGGCGGATCCGCCGCGCAGCCGGGCCGCGACGGCCAGGTGCAGCGGAGCCAGGACGACGCCGTGCCCCGCGAGCCGCTCGCGCAGCCGGCGCCGGTAGCGCAGCACCTGCCAGGCGCCGAACGCCCACACGACGTACTGCACGGCGAAGGCGGCCTTGAACGCCGCGAGCGACCAGTCGCCGCGGCTGCCCGGGGTGAGCAGGTCGAGCACCAGGCCGACGCCGAGCATCGTCACCAGCGAGGCGACGAAGCCGCCGACGTTGACCACCCCGCTCGCGCTGCCCATCCGGTGGGCCGGGTTCTCGGTGCGCGCGAAGTCGAAGCCGATCATCGAGGCCGGGCCGTTGGTGCCGAGCACCACGACCAGCAGCACGAGCAGCGGCAGCGGCGCCCGGCCGGGCCAGGCGAGCACGACGGTCCAGACGAGCGCGGTCGCGCCGACCACCGAGAACACGAGCACCGAGCGGCGGTACGGCCACGACCCGACGAGCGCGCCGAGCACCGGACCCACGGCCATGCCGACCAGGACGAGCACGGTCAGGAGCCCCGCCGCGGTCGCCGGGCTGAGCCCCTGCCCGACGACGAGGAACGGGAAGCCCCACAGCAGCGCGAAGGCGGTGCCGGAGAACTGGGTGACGGTGTGGCTCCACAGCCCGATGCGGGTGCCCGGCTCGCGCCAGGTCTCCCGCAGGTCGGCGCGCACCTGCGCCAGCCCGACCGGCGGCGCGAGCACGGTCGTGGCCGGCGCGTCGCGCAGCGCCACGCCGACCAGCACCGCGACCAGGAGGCCGACGGCGGCGGCGCCGGAGAAGACGGGGCTCCAGCCGAACGCGCCGAGGGCGGCCACGAGCGGGTAGGCCGCGAGCAGCTGCCCGGCCTGCCCGAGGATCCCGGTCAGCTGGGTGAGCAGCGGGACGGTCCGCCCGGGGAACCAGAGCGACACGACCCGCAGCACGCTGATGAACGTCATCGCGTCACCCGCGCCGACCAGCACGCGCGCCGCGATCGCCGTCGGCACCGTCTCGGCCAGGCCCAGCAGGAGCTGGCCCGACGCGAGCGTGAGGGCGCCCGCGACGAGCATCCGGCGGGAGCCGAAACGGTCCAGTGCCACGCCGACCGGTACCTGCAGGCCGGCGTAGACCACCAGCTGCAGCACGAGGAACAGCGACAGCGTCGAGGCGCCGGCGTCGAACCGCTCCTGCGCCTGCACCCCGGCCACGCCGAGCGAGGAGCGGGAGAAGACCGCCACGACGTACGCCGTGAGGCCGACGGCCCACACGACCCAGGCCCGCGCAGGCGTGCGCACTGCCGGCGGGGTCAGGGGCGGAGCGCTCACCCCCGGCGCAACACCGCCGGCGCCGGGGTCATTGCGTGGGACCGGTCACCAGCCGTGCCGACAGGAGCAGCCGCCCGTCCGCGTCGACGACGGAGGCGTCGGAGGTCCCCGTACGACGCCCGGCGCGCACGACCGAGCCCGTCACGGTGACGGTGCCCTCCCGCGGGGTGGGGCGCAGGTAGGACAGCGCCAGGCTCAGCGGCCGGGTGCCGGGCAGGACCGCCTCGGCCGCGAGCGAGCAGGCCAGCGCACCGATCCCGCCGTGGAGGCTGCCGATCGCGTTGCTGAGCGCGTCGCGGGCGTGCAGGTCGAAGGTCGGGCCCACCGCGGTCTGCAGCAGCGCGTCGAGGTCCGCCGCGGGCGGTTCCTCGACCAGGCCGACGCGGTCGACGCTGACGCCCTCCGCGGGGGTCGGCAGGAACCAGCCGGAGACCCGCGCCACTCGCCGGCCCGCCTCGTCGTGCAGCTCACCCGCAGCGTGCTGCGGCCGCCCGTCGTCGTACGGGTCGGCGGTGCAGAGGGAGACGAGCGCGCCGAACGCCGGGGGCGGTCCGAGGTGCTCCACGGTCATCGCGATCGTCGTGACCCCTCGCAGGTCCGGGAGGGTGGAGATCACCGAGGTCGTCAGGCCGAAGTCCGCCAGCAGCGCAGTCGTCCCGCTGGTCGTGGCGCCGCCCGGCAGCAGGAGCTCGGGGCCCAGCGGCAGCCGCACCGACGTGGCGGCGCGGACGACCGAGTCGAAGGACGCCCGGAGGCGCCCGAAGGCCGGTGGCACACCCCGGTGCTCGTCGGTCCAGCGCCGCAGCCGCTCCACCCCGTCCGCCTGCGCCACGCGGCGTAGCGTCGCAGACGTGACCGGGCTGGGGACGACCGGGGACGCCCGGGCCGCCCTCGTGCTCGCCCGCACCCGGCTGCAGTGCCCGCCGGTGGTGCCCGAGCTGCGTCTGCACCTGGCCGACGACATGGACGCGGCCTGGTCGGCGCTGCAGGACGAGCTGGACGACGGCGAGCTCCCGCCGCCGTTCTGGGCGTTCGCCTGGCTCGGCGGCCAGGCCGTCGCGCGCCTGCTGCTCGACGAGCCGCAGCGGGTCCGCGGGCTGCGGGTGCTCGACCTGGCGACCGGCTCGGGGCTGTGCGCGTTGGCGGCCGGGCGCGCGGGGGCGGCGGCGGTGACCGCGGTCGACGTCGACCCGTACGCCGTGGCGGCGGCGAGGCTGAACGCCGCCGAGAACGGCGTCGAGGTGGACTGGCGGTGCGTCGACCTGCTCGACGACCCGCCGCCCGAGGTCGACGTGGTGCTGGCCGGCGACGTCTTCTACGACGCGGCCATGTCCGAGCGGGTGCAGCCGTGGCTGCTCGCCGCCCGCCGAGCGGGAGCCAAGGTCCTCGTCGGCGACCCCGGCCGGCACTACCTGCCGCGGGCGCTGATGACGGAGGTCGCCGCGCTGGACGTGCCGACGACCCGCGACCTCGAGGGCGTCGAGGTCAAGCGGGTGCGGGTCTTCTCCCTGGACTGATCCTTCTCCTGGACCGACTAGGGGCGCGGCGGGGGAGTGCGGCCGGGGCCGCCCTTGCTGCCCTTGTTCGTCACGGAGCGGAACAGCTCCTTGGCCTTCGCCTGGTTGTGCGGCTTGCGCGCCTCGTCGAGCACCTTCTTGGCGATCCCGGCCTTCATCAGCCCGCTGAGCAGTCCCACGGTCGTCTCCTTCGTCGGCAGTGCGTTGTCACTGAGTCCTGGACTCCCTACCCCCGAGGGGAAGACGAACCCGGTCCGCGGGTGCAGGATGGGGACGTGGAGCAGCGGACGCGGGGCGGCTGGTGGAACCGCTTCCTGATGTCCATCATGGGCCCCGCCCAGGTGGGCCCGTACGACACGTCCGAACCCGTGCCGGACACCACCGCCTGCGACAAGTGCGGGACGCCGTGGGCCGAGCACGAGGTCGTGCACGACGGCAGCTACTCCTACCCGCGCTGCCCGGAGCGCCGCGCCACCTAGGCTGGTCGTCGGCATGACGACCGCGCAGCAGGACCTGCAGGAGCGGCTCCGACCCCTGCTGCTGCGGGACCGGGACCGCCTGCAGCGGCGCCTCAGGGGGTCCCTCGACGCGGGGCGCCTCGCCGGGCTGGAGCGCGACCTGGCCGCGGCAGAGGAGCGGCTGGCGCGGCGCCAGGCGGCCGTGCCGGCCCGGATCGACTACCCCGACCAGCTGCCCGTCTCGGAGCGCCGGGACGACATCGCCGCGGCGATCCGCGACCACCAGGTCGTCGTCATCGCCGGTGAGACCGGCTCGGGCAAGACCACCCAGATCCCGAAGATCTGCCTGGAGCTCGGTCGCGGCGTGCGCGGGATGATCGGCCACACCCAGCCGCGGCGGCTGGCCGCCCGTTCCGTCGCCGAGCGCATCGCCGAGGAGCTGGGCACCCCGCTGGGGACCACCGTCGGCTACACCGTCCGCTTCCACGACCAGGTCGGCGACGACACCCTCGTCAAGCTCATGACCGACGGCGTCCTGCTCGCCGAGGTGCAGCGCGACCGGGACCTGCTGGCCTACGACACGATCATCCTGGACGAGGCGCACGAGCGGTCGCTGAACATCGACTTCCTGCTCGGGCTGCTCACCCAGATCCTGGCCCGCCGCCCGGACCTCAAGCTCATCATCACGTCGGCGACGATCGACCCGCAGCGCTTCGCCGACCACTTCGGCGGCGCCCCCGTGCTGGAGGTGTCCGGCCGCAGCTTCCCCGTCGAGGTGCGCTACCGGCCGGTCGTCGACGAGGACGTCGACCAGGTGCAGGCGATCGTCCAGGCGGTCGACGAGCTCTCCGACGAGGGCCCGGGCGACGTCCTGGTCTTCCTGTCGGGCGAGCGCGAGATCCGCGACACCGCAGACGCTCTCAGGGCCTCTGTGCCCGACGGCACGGAGGTGCTGCCGCTGTTCGCGCGGCTGTCCGCTGCCGAGCAGCACCGCGTGTTCGCGCCGCACCCGGGTCGGCGGGTCGTGCTGGCGACCAACGTCGCGGAGACCTCGCTGACCGTCCCGGGCATCCGCTACGTCGTCGACCCGGGCACCGCGCGGATCAGCCGCTACAGCCAGCGCACCAAGGTGCAGCGACTGCCGATCGAGGCGATCAGCCAGGCCTCCGCGACCCAGCGCGCCGGCCGCTGCGGCCGCGTCGCGCCCGGCATCTGCATCCGGCTGTACGAGGAGGAGGACCTGCTCGCGCGGCCGGCCTTCACCGACCCGGAGATCCTGCGCACCAACCTGGCGTCGGTCATCCTGCAGATGACCGCGCTCGGGCTCGGCGACGTCGCGGCGTTCCCGTTCGTCGACCCGCCCGACCGCCGCAACGTCAAGGACGGCCTCGACCTGCTCGTCGAGCTCGGCGCCATCGACCCGGCGCGCGACGACCCGCGGCAGCGGCTCACCAAGGTCGGCCGGGCGCTCGCGCAGCTGCCGCTCGACCCGCGGCTGGCCCGGATGGTCGTGGAGGCCGACCGCAACGGCTGCGTGCGCGACGTGCTCGTCATCGCCGCTGCGCTGTCCATCCAGGACCCGCGCGAGCGGCCGCAGGACAAGCAGCAGCTGGCGGCGGAGCTGCACAAGCGCTTCGACGACGAGAGCTCGGACTTCCTGGCCTACCTGAACCTGTGGCGCTACCTGCAGGAGCAGCAGAAGGAGCTGTCCAGCAGCGCCTTCCGCCGGCTGTGCAAGAAGGAGCTCCTCAACTACCTGCGGGTGCGCGAGTGGCAGGACCTGCACGGCCAGCTGCGCCGGGCGCTGCGCGGCGCCGAGCTGTCACTGGACAGCTCGACGCCGAGCGGCGACGCCGTGCACATGTCGCTGCTGGCCGGCCTCCTCAGCCACGTCGGGCTGCGCGACACCGAGAAGCGCGAGTACCTCGGCGCCCGCAGCGCGCGCTGGGCCCTCGTGCCGTCCTCCTCGCTGGCCAAGAAGGCGCCGCGCTGGGTGATGGCCGCCGAGCTGGTCGAGACCAACCGCATGTGGGGCCGCGTGGCGGCCAAGGTCGACCCGGCGTGGGTCGAGCGGGCGGGTGCGCACCTGGTCAAGCGCAGCTACAGCGAGCCGCACTGGGAGCGCAACCGCGCCGGCGTCGTGGCGTACGAGCGGGTCACGCTCTACGGGATCCCGGTCGTGGCGCAGCGCAAGGTGGACTTCGGTCGCATCGCCCCGGTGCTCTCCCGCGAGATGTTCCTGCGCTCGGCGCTGGTGGAGGGGGACTGGGACACGCACCACCCGTTCTTCGCCGCGAACCGCGCGCTGCTCGACGACGTCGAGGAGCTCGAGCACCGGGCGCGCCGGCGCGACATCGTCGTCGACGACGGGGCCCTCTACGACTTCTACGACAGGCGCATCCCCACGGACGTCGTCAGCGGCCGGCACTTCGACGCCTGGTGGAAGAGGGCACGGCACGAGACGCCCGACCTGCTCACCTTCACGATGGCCGACCTGGTCAGCGACGACGCCGACGTGCTGTCGGCCTTCGACCACCCGGACGTCTGGGTGCAGGGCGACCTGCAGCTGCCGCTCAGCTACCAGTTCGAGCCCGGGTCGGACGCCGACGGCGTGACCGTCCATCTCCCCCTGTCCGTGCTGAACCAGGTGAGCCCGGAGGGGTTCGACTGGCAGGTGCCCGGGCTGCGGCACGAGCTGGTCACCGCGCTGATCAAGTCGCTGCCCAAGCCGCTGCGCGTCCGCTGCGTGCCGGCGCCGGACACCGCCGCGGCGCTCCTGACCGTGATCGAACCGCGCGCCCGGCCGCTGCTCGACGCCCTGGAGCTCGAGCTCATCGGCACCCGCCGCGTCGACGTGCGGCGGGAGGACTGGGACTGGTCGAAGGTGCCCCCGCACCTGCGGATGACCTTCCGCGTCGAGGACGCGCAGGGCCGCCCGGTGGCCGAGGGCAAGGACCTCGACGCCCTCAAGGCCCAGCTGCGGCCGAAGGTGCAGCAGACGCTGTCGTCGGCCTCCGCGAGCATCGAGCGGACGGGGCTGACGACCTGGGACGTCGGCACCCTGCCGCGAGAGGTCCAGTCGGGCGCGGTGCGCGGCTACCCCGCGCTGGTCGACGAGGGCGCGACCGTCGGCGTGCGGGTGCTGGGGACCCCGGCGGAGCAGGTCGCCCAGCACTGGCGAGGCACCCGCCGCCTGCTCCAGCTGACCCTGCCCCCTCCTGCGAAGGCGCTGGTCGGCCGGATGACCAACGCGCAGAAGCTCGCGCTGACCCGCGCGCCCGTACCGCCGGCCGAGGTGCTCGCCGACTGCACCACGGCCGCGCTGGACGCGCTGATGACCGCGGCCGGCGGACCTGTCTGGGACGAAGCAGCTCTCGTGACCCTGCGCGACGCGGTGCGCGCCGATCTCGTCGCCGAGGTCGAGGCCGTCCTGGGCCTGGTCGAGCGCGTGCTCACGGCGGCGTACGAGGTCCGGGCGCGCCTCGACGCCGAGACGCGCGCGCCGCTGGCGCCGGCGGTCGCCGACCTGCGCGCCCAGCTCGACGCGCTCGTGCCTGCGCGCTTCGCGACGCTGCACGGCAAGGGCCGGCTGCCGGACCTGCTGCGCTACCTGCAGGCGATGGGCGTACGGCTGGACAAGCTGGCCGAGGACCCGGCGCGGGACCGGCGGGCGATGTCGGAGGTCGCGCAGGTGCAGGCCGACCTGGACGACCTGCGCCGCCGCGTGCCGCCGTCGCGAGAGCTCGAGGAGGTGCGCTGGATGCTCGAGGAGCTGCGCGTCAGCCTGTTCGCGCAGCCGATGCGCACCCGCTACCCGGTGTCGCCGAAGCGGATCTGGAAGGCGATGGACGCGCTGCTCCCGTAGCCGTTTCAGCGGCCCGTCCTGGGCAACGGGGAGGGGCATGACTGCTGCCCCCGACCGGATCGACCGCGACCGCGCCCTCGGCTGGGCGGTCCTCGTGCTCGTACCGCTGGGCCTGCTGCTGGCCTTCCGCCGGCGGCGGCGGCCGAGCACCGAGCTGACCTCTGCGGTCACCGTGAACAAGACGCCGCAGGAGGTCTACGACTTCTGGCGCGGGCTGGAGCGGCTGCCGCGGTTCATGCAGCACGTCGAGTCGGTCGAGTGGCTGGACGAGCGGACCACGCGGTGGCGTGCCAAGGCCCCCATGGGCAAGGTGGGCTGGGACGCCGAGCTCGTCGACGACGTCCGCGGCGAGCGCATCTCCTGGCGTTCGCTCCCGGGCGCCACGGTGCCGAACGAGGGCAGCGTGGACCTGCGCCCCGCCCCCGGCGGCCGAGGCACCGAGGTGCGGGTGCACCTGGCGTACTCCGTCCCGGGCGGTCGGGTCGGCCGCGGCTTCGCGCGCCTGCTGGGCGAGGAGCCCCACCAGCAGGTCGAGGACGACCTGCGCCGCTTCAAGCAGGTCATCGAGACCGGTGAGGTCGTCCGCTCGGACGGCAGTCCCGAGGGGCACAGCGCGTCGCGCCAGCTCCTGCAGCGCCCTGCCCAGCCCGTCGCCTAGAGGAGAGAGACACCGCATGCGCGCCACCTGCTGGACCGGACGCAACTCCGTGGAGGTCCTCGACGTCCCCGACCCGAAGATCCTGAGCGAGCGCGACGCGATCGTGAAGGTGACCTCCACCGCCATCTGCGGCTCGGACCTGCACCTCTACGACGGCTACGTCCCGGAGATGAAGCGCGGCGACGTGATCGGCCACGAGTTCATGGGCGAGGTGGTCGAGCTCGGCTCGGGAGTGGGCAACCTGGCCGTCGGGGACCGGGTCGTCGTGCCCTTCCCGATCGCGTGCGGCAGCTGCTGGCAGTGCGACCGGCAGATGTTCTCGCTGTGCGAGAACAGCAACCCCAACGCAGGTCTCGCGGAGAAGATGTGGGGCCACGCGCCCTCGGGCATCTTCGGCTACTCACACCTCACCGGCGGCTACGCCGGTGGCCAGGCGGAGTACGTCCGGGTGCCGTTCGCCGACGTGGGCCCGCTCAAGGTCGACGACGACAGCCTGACCGACGAGCAGCTGCTCTTCCTCACCGACGTCCTGCCGACCGGCTGGATGGGCGCCGAGGCCTGCGAGATCGAACCCGGCGACACGGTGGCCGTGTGGGGCGCGGGCCCGGTCGGGCAGTTCGCGGCGGCCAGCGCCCGGCTGATGGGCGCCGAGCGGATCGTCGTCATCGACCGCTTCGACTACCGGCTGCAGACCGCCCTCGACGGCGCCGGCGCGACCGACGTCCTCGACTACGAGGAGGTCGACGTCCGCAGCGAGCTGCTCGAGATGACCGCCGGCCGCGGCCCGGACAAGTGCATCGATGCCGTCGGCCTGGAGGCCCACCACGGCAGCGCGCCCATCTACGCGTACGACCGCGCCAAGCAGGCGACCCGCTCGGTCACCGACCGCGGGTTCGCGCTGCGCCAGGCGATCACGTCGTGCCGCAGCGGCGGCATCGTGTCGGTGCCGGGCGTCTACGGCGGCTTCATGGACAAGTTCCCGATCGGGTCCTGGATGAACAGGTCGATCACCCTCAAGGGCGGCCAGACCCACGTGCACCGCTACCTGCGGACGCTCTACGACATCGTCCAGTCCGGTCGGCTCGACCCGTCGTTCATCATCACGCACACGATGCCGCTCGAGGACGCGCCCAAGGGCTACGAGATGTTCAAGCACAAGCAGGACGACTGCCTGAAGGTCGTGCTCAAGCCGTAGGTGGACGCGGCTCGCCGGTCGCTCGCGGGCAGGCCGCACTGCTGGATCCGCTAGACGCAACACGGGAGCGGCGGGCGCGCTCAGCCGGTCGTGGGTGGTAGCGGTCAGCGCCACTCAGCGACGGTCCTCGCCGAAGCATCCTCGGCCTTGACAACGGCCGACCGCCGCCGGCTCAGGTTGGTCTTCCCTGACCGGCAGGTGTGGCACACCCCTGCCGGCGGGCACAAGCACAGGACCCGTCTCGCCCTCGCCCCTTCGAGACAACGCACCCCGAGGACAGGAGCGTCGTGTCTCAGGCCGTGGTTCGCACGGGCGGTGCACACCTGCGTGGGACGCCCTACGCGAGCAAGGCCGTCGAGTACCGCTGGCCCGTGGCCGCGCAGTCCGTGCGGTTGGCGCGTCGAGTCATGCGAGCCTTCTGCCGTGTCGTCCGGCTCCCCGCCGTGTGCGACGACGCCGCGTTGATCGTTTCCGAGCTGGTCGGCAACAGCGTCCGCGCTGGATGCGGGGAGTCACTCCTGCTGCGCCTGGACTGGACGCCCCGGCGACTGCGCATCGAGGTCCACGACGACGCACCCGGCCAACCCAGAGTGCTGCACGCTGAGCAGGGTGCCGAGGGCGGACGCGGGATGTGGATCGTGAGTCAACTGGCAGTCCGATGGGGCGTCACCAGCAGACGGCCCGGGAAGATCGTCTGGGCTGAGATCGCGCTGCCCTCCATCTGAGGAGGCACCGGCCGATGCGCGGCTGGCGGCTACCGACGGAGGACGACTGCAGCCGCCGGTCAGCAACCGCGTGCACGTACGAACGTGCCGCCCGCTCACTGCAACCGCTAGCCGCGGCCACATGACGACCGGACGCACCTCATGGTGACAAGCCGGGCGCGGACAGGTGTCACGTGCCCCACGTGCTGCCGACGTGGGCGCCCCGGAGAGGGGGGCCGGGGGGAGGGGGCTCCATGCGCGCGAGGGACCGGCCTGTTGGGCCGGTCGGTCTCCGGAACCGACTGTCAACAGTGGCTTTCGCCGTCCGGTTCTGTCAGAGGTCGTGCCTAGGTTGCTTGTCATGGGAGCCGGTCAGGGCGTGTTGAGCGGGGCGTCGGACGACGCTGCGCGCGCGGTGTTCGAGACCCGCTTGCAGGTGCAGGAGGCCGAGCGCGGCGCCCACCACGTCGGGCAGCTGCGCACGGTGCTGGAGATGCACGCCTTCGACACCGATCGGGGTCTGGGGCTGTCGACGGTTCCGCACGCGGCGCTGTCGTTGGGCTGCTCGGAGCACCGGGCCAGCGTCCTGCTCACCGACGGCCTGGGCCTGGCTGAGCTGCCGGGCGCTCTGGAGGCGGTCGAGTGCGGGCTGCTGACCGTCGAGCAGGCCACGACGGTGGTGAAGCAGCTGTCGGTCCTGCCACTGACCGGGCGAGTCGCGGTGTGGCGACGCCTGCAGGAGCGGCTGATCGCCGAGTCCGACGCCGGCTCGGTGCTGCCGCCGGCCCGGTTGACCGAGCTGCTCCGCCGCTGGGTGGTCGCCGCCGACCCCGACGATGCGGTCGCCCGCCGGCGCAAGGCCGAGAAGGGCCGCACGGTGGACTACCGGCTGCGCCCGGACGGGCTGGGCGACCTGTTCGGCAGCGGCTTCCGGGCGCCCGACCTGCACGCGATCCTGTCCCGGATCGCCGCCCGCTCAGCCCCCTGGGGCGCCGGCGACGACCGGACGGCTGAGCAGCGCCGGTTCGATGCCTTCCGCGACCTGCTCCTGGGCCGCGAGGGCCTCCCGCTGGACGGGCCGGACGCGGCCGTCAGCTGCCGAGAAGGTCACCAGGCGCCGCCGAGGGGTGCGTCGGTCTGCGGCTGCCTGCCCGGGCAGCCGGTGCCGTGCGGCGCCGCCCTGAACGTCCACATCCCGCACGGCGGCGCGCTCGGCCTGACCGACGAACCGGCCGAGCTGGCCGGGCACGGCCCGCTCGAGCCGGACCTGCTCGCCGAGCTGCTCCTCAGCGCCCCGCGGCTGCGGCCGGTGTGGGTCGACGATCACGGCACCCCCGTCGCGGTCGGCGACCGGGTCGTCGTACCGCGTCGCGGCGACCCCGGCTCGGTACGAGAAGCGCTGTTGCGCCTGGCCGGAATGCCACCGCCACCACCGCAACCCCGCCGCCCGCACGACCACCCGCCGCCGGACCAGCCCGCGGATCCGGTCCCGCCATCCGGTTCCGCGCCGGACGGCTGCCACCCTGCCGGCCGGCCGCCGCGGTGGCTGCGCCGGCTGATCGACGCGCGGGCTCCGCGGTGCGAGTGGCCCGGCTGCGGCGCCCGCGCGGTCCGCTGCGATGCCGAGCACGACCGGGCCTGGCCGGACGGGCCGACCTGCGCCTGCAACCTCGGACCGTGCTGCCGCCGGCACCACCAGGTCAAGCAGCACGGCTGGGCCAAGACCCGCACCCCCACCGGGGTCCGCTGGACCGCCCAGACCGGCCGCAGCTGGCTCGGCCCCAGCCAGCACGACCCGCCTGACCCGCCGGTCCGGCCACTGCCACGCGTCCCGATGCCCAGCCCGCTGGACGAGCTCAGCCCCCGCCAGCTCGAGGACGAGCTCGCCGCCCTGGACCTGCTCCCGGACGACGACTGGAGCAGCCATCTGACGCCCGTCGACCTCGAACCGGCCGACCTCGACAGCAGAGACACCGACCGGCTCGGCCAGCGCCTGCGCAGCTACGACACCGCCTGGAGCCTCGACTTCGCCGACCCGTACCGCTGGCTCGCTCCAGAACCGGCGCCTGCCTAGCAGGGCTACGCCCCCGTCGTCCCGACCCGTCGACGGCGGGACTGCCAACGGGACAGCCGCAGGGCCGCGAGCGCGACGAGGACCCCAGCGGCCGCCGCGCTCCAGCGGCTGCAGCTCAGCGGGCCGAGCACGTCCTGCCAGCCGAGGTGCGTGTAGCAGTGCTGCACGGACTCGCCCGGCCGGTCGGCGTAGTCGACGTCGAGGTGCTCCTGCCGCGCCGGGAGCAGCAGCAAGAACACGACGAAGCCGAGCAGGGGTGCGAGCACCGCGGTGTGACGCGGTACCAGTCCCGGCGGTTCCGCGAGGGCCTCTCAGACGTCGGCTCCCAGAGCCGCCGCGCGGCGGGCGATCTCGCCGAGCAAGTCGTCCCGGCGCACTCGCTGGGCCGGGGTGTAGAGGCGGTCGCGCAGCTTCTCCTTCTGGACGCGCAGGTCCGCTCGGCTGACGGCGTAGCTGGCGACCGGGGACAGCGCGGGCTCCGTATCGCGGTCGCCCGACAAGTCGAGCGTCCCGGGCAGCCCGGCACCGATCGCAGCCGGGCGCCACGTCACGCCGGCCTCAGCCTCGGGAGGTGCCGGCCAGATGCAGGGCGACGACGGCACGTGGCGGACGACGTCGACCAGGGAGCTGCGCAGCGCGGAGGACCCCGTCAGCCGATCGGGCGCTCGAAGGTCGCGAGCAGGCCCTCGCTCGCCCCTGGTCCGAGGCGGCCCTTCACGTCGGCCGCCGTCAGCGTCTTGAGCTGCCAGCCGTCCTTCGCCTTGTCGTTGAGCGCGTCCTGGACCTTGCCCGGCTTGATGCTGCCGCCGATCAGGCCCTCGCGGATGGTCATCACCAGGTACTCGTAGCGCTGCTGCATGCGCGGACCCTGGCACGATGACGCGGTGCCCGTCGACCCCCTGCCCGTGGAGCCGCTCCCCGTGGAGCCGCTGCGCACGGTGACCGCGACGCGGTACGTCGTGCCGTTGCGGGAAGGCGGGTCGCTGCCCGGGGTCATGGAGGCCGACGACCTCGGGACGTACGTCGTGAAGTTCCGCGGCGCCGGCCAGGGCCGCAAGGTGCTCGTGGCCGAGGTGCTGGTCGGGTCGCTCGCGCGGGCGCTAGGACTGCCAGTGCCCGAGCTCGTGCTGGTGGAGGTCGACCCGGTGCTCGGCCGCGCCGAGCCCGACCAGGAGGTGCAGGACCTGCTGCGGGCCAGCGGTGGGCTCAACCTCGGGATGGACTACCTGCCAGGCGCTCTCGGCTTCGACCCCGTCGCGCACGTGGTCGACCCGCAGCTCGCGTCGCGGGTGCTGTGGCTCGATGCGCTCGTCGGCAACGTGGACCGCAGCTGGCGCAACCCCAACCTGCTGCTGTGGCACCGGCAGCTCCAGCTCATCGACCACGGCGCGACCCTGGTCTTCCACCACGACTGGGCGCGGGTCGAGCGCGCCGCCGAGAAGCCGTACGCGGCCGACGACCACGTGCTGAGCGCGCTCGCCACGGCGCGCGCCGACGCGGGCGGTGCGCTGGCGCCGATGGTGACTCGGGAGCTGCTGCAGCGCGTGACCGACGTCGTGCCGGACGCCTGGCTCGAGGACGAGGTCGGCTTCGACTCGGCCGACGCGGTGCGGACGGCGTACGTCGAGCACTTCGTGCGCCGGGTCGGCGCCCGGGAGGTGTGGCAGCCGTGAAGGTCTTCGAGTACGCCGTGCTGCGCGCGACCCCGCGGGTCGAGCGGGGCGAGTGCATCAACATCGGCGTCGTCCTCTACTGCCAGGCCGACGACCTGCTCACCGTGCGGGTGCACGTCGACGCCGAGCGACTGCGGGCACTCGACCCCGACGTGGACCTCGACGGCGTGGTCGAGGCAGCGGCGGCGCTCCAGCGCACCTGCGACGGGGAGGGTCCGGCGGGCGAGACGACGCTGGGCCAGCGGTTCCGCTGGCTCACCGCGCCGCGCAGCACGGTCGTGCACGCCGGTCCGGTGCACAGCGGGCTCACGACCGACCCGGCAGCGGAGGTCGAACGGCTGGTGGACCTGCTCGTCCGCTGAGATCAGCTGCGGCGCAGCGGGACCCGGCGGCGCAGCTGCGTGGCGAGGAAACCGGCGGCAGCGGCGGCGGCGAGCAGTGCGGCCGGGAGGGCGTCGGCCACGCCGGGCGGCGGTCCGCCGTGAGCGAGCGTCACGCGCTGGGTGACCGCCTGTGCCGGAGCTCCGGCGCTCGTCTGCAGGGGCAGCAGCAGTGCCAGCGGGCGGTCGGGGGGCGTCGGCAGGAGCACGCCCGTCGTGCCGGGCGGGTAGGCGACGACCGGGGCGGGGACGGCGTCGTCGGTAGTGCCGGCCAGCTCGGGCAGCAGCGGTGCGGTCGTCCTCCCCGACGCGCCCGCTCGGGTGCGCGCGCGCAGGGCGGACAGCGGCGGAGCGGACAGACGACCGATCGCTCGTCGCGGAGGTGCGGCCACGACCTGGGCGGAGGTGTTCACCGCCTGCTCGACGGACGGCGGGGCAGGGGCGGCGGGAGTCGGCCCGGGGGAGCCCGACGGTCCGGGGGACGCCGACGGATCGGGGGAGCCCGACGGCTCCGGTGAGCCCGCCGCGTCCCCGGTTGCTGTCGACGTCGGGGTGGCACTCGGAGAACCGCTCGGACTCGGCTCGACGGGCGGCGGCACGCACAGCGGGAGGACCAGCTCCACCTCCAGCAGCGGCTCGAGCGCCACCGGGTCGATCACGACGATGCGGTAGGCGTCCTCGAGGCCGGCTCCCTGCGACGGGAGCAGGGGGACCGCCAGCGGCTCGGGACCGAGCAGCAGCGGTACGGGGACGTCCGGGTCGGGGTCAGGACTCGGACTCGCCTCCGGCGTCGGCGCGGCGCTCGGCTCAGCGGCCGGTGACGGACTCGGCGACGCGCCCGGCGCGATGGTCGGGTCCGGCGGCGGGACGAGCTGCGGCTCCGGCGCCGGCTGCAGCACCACGTCGAGCGGCACGGAGACGACTGTCAGCAGCACCTCGACCGGGGTCTCGGCGCTCAGCATCACCCCGCACGCCTCGGCGTACGGCCCCACCATGAGGCCGACCGGACCCGCTGCCGCTCCGGCCGGCAGGGCGGTGACCAGGCCGGCGGGACCCGCCAGCCCGACGGCCAGGGCGACCGCCGCCGCCCGCTGCCGCGCCCGACGACGGCCAGGGCGGCCAGGGCGGCCAGGCGGGAACGGACCTGCAGGCACGGTCCAGGCACTGCCCCGCTGCGCGTCGCCCACTCCCGGACGAGCAGGTCGGCGGGCGCCGGATACGTCTCCGGCGCCCGCCGAGCCGACCTACGGCAGGTGGCGCAGCGCCGGCCCGGTGTAGACCTGGCGCGGGCGGCCGATCTTGGTGGCGGGGTCCTCGATCATCTCGCGCCACTGGGCGATC
Source organism: uncultured Actinomycetota bacterium (assembly GCA_963844295.1). Taxonomy (GTDB): domain Bacteria; phylum Actinomycetota; class Actinomycetes; order Mycobacteriales; family SCTD01; genus SCTD01. Next base: position 1,802,556 of record CAWJNR010000002.1, read on the forward strand.
CAGCCGGGCAGCCGGCCGAGCGCGAACAGCACCGTGAACATCGGCGTGGGGAAGCCCAGCGCCTTGTAGATGACGCCGGTGTAGAAGTCGACGTTCGGGTAGAGCTTGCGGCTGACGAAGTAGTCGTCGGCCAGCGCGACCTCCTCGAGCTGCATCGCGAGGTCGAGCAGCGGGTCGTGCTTCTCGAGCGAGTCGAGCACGTCCTTGGCGATCTTCTTGACCACGAGGGCGCGCGGGTCGTGGTTCTTGTAGACGCGGTGGCCGAAGCCCATGAGCTTGACGCCCGGCTCCTTGTCCTTGACCCGCTGGACGAAGCGGCCGACGTCCCCGCCGTCGTCAGCGATGCCCTGCAGCATCTCGAGCACGGCCTGGTTCGCACCGCCGTGCAGCGGGCCGAACAGCGCGGCCACGCCCGCCGAGACCGACACGAACAGGTTCGCGTTCGAGGAGCCGACCATGCGCACGGTCGAGGTGGAGCAGTTCTGCTCGTGGTCGGCGTGCAGCAGGAACAGCAGGTTGAGCGCCTTGCTGGCGACCGGGTTGACGACGTACTCCTCGGCCGGGACGCCGAAGGTCATCCGCAGGAAGTTGTCGACGTAGCCCAGCGTGTTGTCCGGGTAGAGGAACGGCTGCCCGACCGACTTCTTGTGCGCGTAGGCCGCGATCGTCGGCATCTTGGCGATGAGCCGGATGGTCGACATCTCGACGTGCTCGGGGTCGAACGGGTCCAGGCTGTCCTGGTAGAAGGTCGAGAGCGCCGAGACGGCGGACGACAGGACGGCCATCGGGTGCGCGTCGGTGGGGAAGCCGCCGAAGAACTCGCGGAAGTCCTCGTGCAGCATCGTGTGCTTGCGGATCTTGGTCTTGAACGCCGTCAGCTCGTCCTCGGTCGGCAGCTCGCCGTAGATGAGCAGCCAGGAGACCTCGAGGAAGCTGCACCTCTCCGCGAGCTCCTCGATCGGGTAGCCGCGGTAGCGCAGGATCCCCTCGTCGCCGTCGATGTAGGTGATCGTCGACTCGCAGGAGGCGGTGTTCACGAAGCCGGGGTCCAGCGTGACCATGCCGGTCGACGCCAGGAGCTTGGGCACCTCGATGCCCGCGGGCCCCTCGGTGGCGGGCTTGACGGGGAGCGGCAGCGAACCGCCGGGGTGCTCGAGCGTGACGTCGGACATGGGTGGTCCTCCAGGGGCAGGCACGGGTGCGCGGGTGCTGTCCATCCTCGCCGAAGCCGTCTCGGGCTCGTCCCCCGGGGTGCCCGCTGCGACTCCGTCGGGCACGCTCTGCCCGTGCAGCCGCTGATCCTGACCCTGCTGCTCGACCCCGTGGCGCAGGACCGCTTCGACCGGCTGCGCGAGGCGCACTTCCCGCCGGAGCGCAACCAGCTGGCCGCGCACGTCACGCTCTTCCACGCCCTGCCGGGCGAGCGCGAGGAGCAGGTCCGCGCCGACGTGGCGGCGGCGGCGCGGCGACCGGCCTTCCCGGTCGAGGTCTGGCGGCCGCGGTCCCTGGGCCGCGGGGTGGCGTACGACCTCCGGTCCGCTGAGCTGAGCGCGCTGCGGTCGGCGCTGGCGGCCGGCTGGGCGGACGACCTGACGCCGCAGGACCGCGCCGGGCACGCCCCGCACGTCACCGTGCAGAACAAGGCCACGCCCGAGCGGGCCCGCGCCCTGCTGGCCGAGCTCAGCCGGGGGTTCGCGCCGTACGAGGTGCGGGCCGAGGGGCTGGCGCTGTGGCGCTACCTCGGCGGACCGTGGGAGCCGCTGGCGCGCTGGCCGTTCAGGCCTTGAGCGAGTCGACCGGTCTGGACGTCTCGCCGATGGAGGCGGCGGCCTCGCTCTCCTCCAGGCGCTGCAGCCGTGTGCGCGCGACCACCTGCTGCCAGGTCGCCGTGCGCTCCGCCCGGCCGCGGCCGATGAAGCTGACCGCCCAGTGCAGCAGCGCCGTGATGCGGTTCTTGAAGGCGGTCAGGTAGACCAGGTGCAGGGCCAGCCAGGCCACCCAGGCGATGAAGCCGCGCAGGTGGATCTTGCCGATGCTGGCCACCGCGCGGAAGCGCGAGATGGTGGCCATCGAGCCCTTGTCCCGGTAGCGGAACGGCCGGCTGACCTCGGCCTCGCCCTTCACCCGGCGCTCGATCTGCTTGGCGACGTGCTTGGCGCCCTGGATGGCGACGGGGGAGACGCCCGGCAGGCCGTCCAGCCCCATCATGTCGCCGATCACGAACACCGCGGGGTGGCCCGGCAGGCTGAGGTCCTTCTCGACCAGCACCCGGCCGCTGCGGTCGACCTCGGCCCCGGCCTGCTCGGCGAGCTGGCGACCGAGCGGGGAGGCGGCGACGCCGGCGGCCCAGATCTTCGTCCGGGCCTCGATGCGACGGCGCGAGCCGTCCGGGTCCTCCACCTCGATGCCGTGCTCGTCGACGTCGACGACCTTGGCGTTGAGCTGCACCTCGACGCCCATGCCCTCGAGCTCGTGCAGCGCGTGCGTGGACAGCTCGTCGCCGAAGGTGCCGAGCACGGCGCCGGCCGCGTCGAGCAGCACCACCCGCGTGGTCGCCGGGTCGAAGGAGCGGAAGTTGCCCTTGAGCGTGCGCCGCGACAGCTCGGCGATCTGCCCGGCCATCTCGACACCGGTCGGCCCGGCACCGACGACGACGAAGGTCAACCAGGCGTCGAGCTCCAGCGGATCGTCCTCGAGCTCAGCCATCTCGTAGGCGCCGAAGATGCGCCCGCGCAGCTCCAGCGCGTCGTCGATGGTCTTCATGCCGGGCGCGTGCTGGGCGAACCGGTCGTTGCCGAAGTACGACTGCCCGGCGCCCGCGGCGACGACGAGGGAGTCGTACTCCGTCACCGTCGTCTTGTCGTGGATGGTCGAGGTGACGGTGCGGTTCGCCAGGTCGATCGTGTCGACGTTGCCGAGCACCACGCGGGCGTTCTTCTGGTGCCGCAGGATGTCCCGCGTCGCGGGCGCGATCTCGCCCTCGGACAGGATGCCGGTCGCCACCTGGTAGAGCAGCGGCTGGAACAGGTGGTGCGTGGTGCGGTCGATGACCGTCACCTCGACGTCGGCCCGCTTCAGCGCCTTGGTGGTGAACAGCCCTCCGAAGCCGGAGCCGATGACGACCACGCGGTGGGGGGTGCGGCTGCTGCTCATGGGTACCTCTGGCTCGGCTTCTGGGTCGGGGTGCGGGTCGGGGTGCGGGACGGACGGGTGCACCGCACAGTGCAACGCACCCGACGGCGGTCTACGGCCCCCGTTCCCTGCGAGACTGGACACACCCCCTGCCGAGAGGATCTTCGTGCGCGCTCCGTCACCTCCTGAGCTGCTCTCGCCCTGGGCGACCCCGGAGCGCACCGCGCTGCAGGAGTCGGCGCGCGCCTTCGCCCGCGACGTCGTGCTGCCGCTCGCCGACGAGCTCGACCCGCAGAAGGCGGAGATGCCGCGCTCGCTGATCGACGAGCTGGCGGCGAGGGGCTGGTTCGGCATCACGCTGCCGACCGAGCACGGCGGGCTGGGGCTCGGCGTCTTCGAGTACTGCCTGGTGTCGGAGGAGCTGGCCCGCGCGTGGCTGTCCGTGGGCAGCATCCTGGCCCGGGGTCAGGGCCTGGGCACCCAGGTCGTCGACCCGGACCGCAAGGCCGAGCTGCTGAAGCGCAGCGCGAAGGGCGACTGGATCGGCTCGATCGCGCTGTCCGAGCCGACCGCCGGCTCCGACCTCGCCGGCGTGCAGACCCGGGCCGTCCGCGACGGCGACGACTGGGTGCTCACCGGCACCAAGCGGTGGGCCGGCAACGCCCTGGCGGCTGACTTCGTCGAGGTGCTGGCCCGCGTCCGCGACCCCGAGGAGGGCGAGTCGCGCTCGGCCGGCCTCGAGCCGTTCCTGGTCGTCAAGGAGCCGGGCACCTTCCCGCCCGGCATGACCGGGCACGCCATCGACAAGATCGGCTACCACGGCTTCCTCACCTGGGAGCTCGAGCTCGACGGCGTACGGGTGCCGGACAGCGACCGGCTCACCGGCCTGTACGGCGACGAGGGCGCCGACGCGGACGCGGGCGGCTTCGCCAGCGTGCAGCGCGGGCTGAACATCGCGCGCGTGCACACCGCGGCCCGGGCGGTCGGCGTCGCCCGCGCGGCGGTCGAGGACTGCACCGTCTACCTGCAGGAGCGCGAGCAGTTCGGCCACCCGATCGGCGACTTCCAGGCGCTGCGCTTCGCGCTGGCCGACATGGCCGCCGAGGTCGCCCAGGCGCGGGCCTTCTGGCAGCAGGTCGCGCACCTGCTCGACACCGGCGAGCCGGCCGAGCAGGAGTCCGCAGCCGTCAAGCTGCTCGCCACCGAGATGGCCGTACGGGTGACGAACGCCGCGATGCAGCTGCACGGCGGCAACGGCTACACGACCGAGCGGCGGGTGGAGCGGTACTGGCGCGACGCCCGGCTCACGACGATCTTCGAGGGCACCAGCGAGATCCAGCGCCGGATCATCAGCGACCGGATCCTGCCGCGGTGAGCTCGCCGCTGCTGGCCGAGGTCCGCCGCGCGCGCACGGCCGACGTGCCGGGCATCCGGGCGCTGGTCGACAGCTACACCGCCGACCGGCGGCTGCTGGCCAAGCAGATGGTCACGCTGTACGAGGACGTGCAGGAGTTCTTCGTCGCCCACGACGGCACCCGGGTCGTCGGCTGCGGCGCGCTGCACGTGCTGTGGGAGGACCTCGGCGAGGTGCGCACGCTCGCCGTCCTGCCCGAGGTCAAGGGCAGGGGAGTGGGCTCGGCGCTGCTGTCGCGGATCGTCGAGAACGCCCGCGAGCTCGGGGTGCGGCGGCTGTTCTGCCTGACCTTCGAGACCGCGTTCTTCGCCGCGCACGGCTTCGAGCCGGTGGACGACTCGATCGTCGACGTCGAGGTGCGGGCCGAGCTGCTGCGCTCGCCGGACGAGGGCGTCGCGGAGTTCCTCGACCTCGAGCGGGTCAAGCCCAACACCCTCGGCAACACGCGGATGCTCGCGGTGCTGCCGGCGGAAGACATCCGGCGGACCGCGCGTTAGTCTTTGCACACGCAACGACCTGAGGAGCCCGCCATGCCCGCCGTGACCGCCGACACCCTGACCCTGACCCGTGTCCCGAAGGCCGGCCTCGGTGACGTCGAGCGCCCCGTGCTGGGCGTGACGACGGCGCCGCAGGGCTACGAGGGCGAGGGCTTCCCCGTCCGCCGGGCCTTCGCGGGCATCGCGCCGCGCTTCCTCGACCCGTTCATCATGATGGACCAGATGGGCGAGGTGGAGTACGCGCCGGGAGAGCCCAAGGGCACCTCGTGGCACCCGCACCGCGGCTTCGAGACCGTCACCTACATCATGGACGGCGCCTTCCAGCACCAGGACAGCCACGGCGGCGGCGGCATGATCAAGGACGGCGCCACCCAGTGGATGACCGCCGGCGGCGGGATCCTGCACATCGAGACCCCGCCGGTCGAGCTGGTCAAGAACGGCGGCACCTTCCACGGCGTCCAGCTCTGGGTCAACCTGCCGGGCAAGGACAAGATGACCGACCCCGCCTACCAGAACCTCGAGGGCGGCGACGTCACGCTGCTGGCCTCCCACGACGCCGGCGCGCTGCTGCGCCTCATCGCCGGCGACCTGCCGACCGGCGACGGCGGCTCGGTCCGCGGGCCCGGCTCGACCCGGACGCCGATCACGATGCTGCACGCGTCCATCACGCCCGGCTCGTCGCTGTCGCTGCCGTGGAAGCCCGAGTTCAACGCGCTGGTCTACGTGCTGTCCGGTGACGGGACCGTCGGCGCCGGCTCGGCGTTCGGCAAGGCCGCGCCGATCCGGACCGGCCAGACCGCGGTGCTCGGCGACGGCGACCGGCTGACCATCACCGCCGACGCGAAGCAGGAGGGCCGCCACCCGTGCGCTCGAGGTGCTCGTGCTCGGCGGCGAGCCGATCCGCGAGCCCGTGGCGCAGTACGGCCCGTTCGTCATGAACACCCGCGCCGAGCTGCAGCAGGCCGTCGAGGACTTCCAGTCCGGCCGGTTCGGCCAGATCCCCGCGAACGCGCTGATGCCCCACGCCGGCTGACCCCAGCACGGAACGACGACGGGGCGCCTCCAGCAGGAGGCGCCCCGTCGTCGTCAGCGGATCAGCTGCACCAGGCGAAGAGCTCCGGGCTGCTCGCGTGCAGCTTGACGACCTGGCCGAGCGACAGGAACGAGTCCTCGGGGAGCGTCGCGAAGATCGGCCCGTCGACCGGGTCGGCCAAGGTGCTGTAGTCGATCTCCTTCGCCATGGTCGTGGGGTGCAGGCTCGCCCTGCTGCGTGCCGTCGGGCACGGTCCCTCGGACGGGTCACCCCTCGCAACTCGAAGCACTCCTGGCGCGATCACCGGCCTCGGTAGAGCGCAGCAGCCACAGCCGTCGCGAGGTTGAGGCTGCTCACGCCGGCGCGCATCGGGAGCGCGAGCACGAGGTCCGCCCGCGCCCGCAGCACGTCGCCGACCCCGCCGCGCTCGCTCCCGACCACCAGCACCCCGTCGGACGGCAGTCGCGCCCCCGTGTCGCCGTCGGCGTCGAGCACCACCACCGGGCCGGTCACCTCAGCCGGCTCCACCCGGAGCACCGGCAGCGCGTAGTGCAGCCCGGCGCTGCCCCGCAGCACGGTCGGGTGCCAGGGGTCCAGCGTGCCGACGAAGGCCACGCCCGAGGCGCCGGCCGCGGCCGCGACCCGCACCACCGCGCCGGCGTTGCCGGGGGAGCGGGGCGCGTCCAGCAGCACGAGCGGAGCCGTCCGCGCCGCGCAGCACCGAGCGGTCCTCCGGCGGGATCGCCCCGACCGCCTCGACCCCCGTGTGGTGGGCGACCTCCCCGACCACCGCCCGGGCCAGCAGCTCGTCGAGGACGTCCGGCGCGAGCCGCTCGGCCAGGGCGCGGGCCCGGTCGTACGACGCGACCCGGACCTCGGTGACCAGGTCGGGCGCGAAGCGCAGGGCGTGCTTGACCGCGTGGAAGCCCTCGAGCGCGACGGTCATCCCGCGAGCCAACCAGCACAGCGCGTCCGGCAGTAGGCACCCGGCGCCTCGTGGGCCACACTGCGGGGCATGTCCGAGGCACCCGTGGAGCAGCGCGTCGGCGACCGGGAGCGGCACGCCGCCGACGAGCACCTGCGGGCCGCCGTCGGTGACGGCGTCCTGACCCTGTCGGAGTACGAGGAGCGCGCCGGCCAGCTCTGGGCCGCCCGCACCCGCCGCGAGGTGGAGGCACTGCTCGCCGACCTGCCGGGGCTGCAGCCGGTCGTCGGCGCCCCGCCCGCCCGCACGACCGGACGCGCCCGGCGCGCCGTCGCGGTCATGTCCGAGACCGAGGTGACCGGACCGCTCGCCCCCGGGCAGACGGCCGAGGGGTGGGCGCTCATGGGCAAGGCGGTGGTCGACCTGCGCCGCGCCGACCTGCCCGACGGCACGCGGGTCCGCGCCGGTGCGCTGATGGGCGAGGTGGAGGTGCAGGTGCCGCCCGGCACCGTCGTGCAGCTGTCCGGCTTCACGCTGATGGGCGAGCGCAAGGTGCGCGTCGCCCCCGGCGACGGCCCCGTGGTGCACGTCGACGCCTACGCCCTCATGGGCTCGGTCAACGTGACGGTGGGCGACGGCAGCGTCGTGCCGGCGCAGGCCTCGCGCGCCCCCGCCGTGACGTGGGCCCCGTCCGGTGCCAGCAGCTCACGGGTCCCGGCGCACACCGACCGGCCGCCGCTGGTCCGGCGCCTGGCCCGGCGGGCCTCCGGCGCCGTCGTCCCGCTGGTGCTGGCGCTCGGACTGGTCGGCGTGATCGCGTCCGGCACCGACGCGCGCACCGTCTTCGGCAGCACGACGGAGGTGGTGAGCGCCGACGACGACAGCACGGTGCAGGTCAGCGTGCTGTTCGGCAGCGTCACCGTCGTCGTGCCGGACGACGCGCAGGTGGACACCGGCGGGCTCGTCGTCTTCGGCAGCGTCGACTGCGAGGACGCCTGCGACAGCACGGGCGACGGGCGCCGCATCGACGTCCGCTCCTACGGCGGCTTCGGCAGCGTCGAGGTGGTCACCGAGGCCGAGCTGCTGACCGACGGCGACGACCGCTAGGGCTGGGTGCCGTCGCCGGTCTGCTCGGCGAGGTAGCGCTCCAGCTCGTCGCCGATCTCCTCCGCGCTCGGCAGCGACCCGCCCATCTCGGCGAGCAGGCTGCGACCCGCTCCGGCGAGGTAGGCGTCGTACTGCCGCTCGAGCGCCTCGACCACGCCGCGGACCTCGTCGGAGCCGGCGACCGTCTCGTCGACCTGCTCGCGCACGGTGACCGCGGCCGCGTCGAGCTCCTCGGTGGCGAACGACAGCCCGGTGAGCGACGCCAGGCTGCCGAGCAGCGCCAGCGCCGCCGGCGGGTACTCCGCCTCCGCGAGGTAGTGCGGCACCGCGACGGCGAAGCCGGCGGCGTCGTGGCCGGCCTGGCCCAGCCGGTGCTCGAGCAGGTGCCCGGCGGTCGAGGGCACCTGCACGGTGCCGACCCAGCGCTCGTGACCGGCGACCAGCTCCGGGCGGGTGGCGTGGGCGATGATCCCGAGCGGCCGGGTGTGCGGCACCGCCATGGGGATCGCGTTCAGCCCGACCGTGGTGCGGACGCCCAGCTCGGCGACCAGCGACGTGACGGCCGCGGTGAAGGCCTCCCAGCGCACGTCGGGCTCCGGGCCGGAGAGCACGAGGAAGGGCGTGCCCTCGGCGTCGTGGGCCAGGTGGACGGCGAGCAGCGGGTCGGCGTAGTCGGCCCAGTGGTCCTCGTCGAAGGTCATCAGCGGCCGGCGCGCGCGGTAGTCCAGCAGCGCGTCCACGTCGAACGTCGCCACGACCCGCGAGCCGTGCGCCTGCAGGAGGTGCTCGCGGGCCAGCCGACGCGCGTTCCCGGCGTCGACGAAGCCGTCCAGCGCCTGCACCAGGACCGGGCCGCCCAGCTCGGGCAGGTCGGGCTCCAGCTCGTACAGGTCGTGCGGATCGGGCTTGCTCACGCGGTGCTCCTCGTCGTCATCGTCAGGAGGAACGCGGCTCCGGGAGGCCGTTGTTCCGGGAAGACCGGCCGGAGGAGGCCGGTGCCGTTCCCGTGACGCCGGTCACTACTCTGCTCTGCCATGAGCCTCAACGTCGCCACCATGCTGCGCGAGTCCGCGGACGCGAACCCCGACAAGCCGCTGTGCCACATCAACGACCTGTCGTTCACCTACGCCCAGGTCGACGAGATCTCCGGCCGGGTCGCCTCAGCGCTGCTCGCCACCGGCCTGCAGCGCGGCGACAAGGTGGCGCTGCAGCTGCCGAACCTGCCGCAGTTCCTGTTCACCTACTTCGGCCTCATGAAGGCCGGCCTGGTGATGGTGCCGCTCAACCCGCTGCTGCGGGCGCCGGAGGTGGCCTACCACCTGCAGGACAGCGGGTCGAAGGTGCTCATCACCTTCGAGATGTTCGCCGACGAGGCCGTCAAGGGAGCGAACGAGGTCGAGGGCGTCACGACGTACGTCGTCAACATGCCCGGCAACGACGTCCGGCCGGAGGGGACCAAGCACTTCGACGAGCTCTACTTCGCCGACGACACGCGCGACATCGTCCCGACCGGCGGTGACGAGACAGCGGTGCTGCTCTACACCAGCGGGACGACCGGCAAGCCCAAGGGCGCCGAGCTCACCCACCTCAACCTGTACATGAACTGCACCGTCGCCGGGGAGCTGTTCGAGTTCCAGGAGACCGACATCGGCGTGGCCGTGCTGCCGCTGTTCCACGTCTTCGGGCTGTCCAGCGTCCTCAACACGACGGTCCGGTACGGCGGCACGCTGGTGCTCATCCCGAGGTTCGAGCTCGAGCCGGTCGTCGACGCGATCGAGAAGCACCGCTGCACCATCTTCAGCGGGGTGCCGACGATGTACTTCGGCCTGCTCCACATGGACACCTCCGGCCGTGACCTGTCCTCGCTGCGCGTCGGCGTCTCGGGCGGTGCCGCGATCCCCGGCGAGGTCATCAAGGCGTTCGAGGAGAAGTTCCCGGGCTGCGTCGTGCTCGAGGGCTACGGCCTGTCGGAGTCCACGAGCACCACGACGTTCAACGTCAACGCCGAGCAGCGCAAGGTCCTCTCGATCGGCAAGCCGATCTGGGGCGTCCAGGTGCGCGTCGTCGACGAGGACGACCAGCCGCTGCCGGCCGGTCAGGAGAACGTCGGCGAGATCGTCATCCGCGGTCACAACATCATGAAGGGCTACTACAACAAGCCCGAGGCGACCGCCGAGGCGTTCAAGAACGACTGGTTCCACACCGGCGACCTGGCCTACATGGACGAGGACGGCTACTTCTTCATCGTCGACCGCAAGAAGGACCTCGTCATCCGCGGCGGCTACAACGTCTACCCGCGCGAGGTCGAGGAGGTGCTGTACGAGCACCCGGCCGTCGCCGAGGCCGCCGTCATCGGCCGGCCGGACCCCAAGCTGGGCGAGGAGGTGCTGGCGTTCGTCGCTCTCAAGCCGGGCGCGAGCGCCGAGCCGGAGGCGCTGGTCGCGCACTGCAAGGACCGCCTGGCGGCCTACAAGTACCCCCGTGAGGTGCGCATCGTCGACGAGCTGCCCAAGGGGGCCACGGGCAAGATCCTCAAGAAGGAGCTGCGCGGCTGAGGGGCGCGCAAACCTGGTGTGACGCGACTCGCAGAGCAGATGAGCGTGCCTGTCGTCGTTTCGTCACATAGTCTCTGGGCACACGAACGCGCCTGACCGAACGCCGAGTCCCGCCCACGGTCACCAAGGCGCCCCACTGGACTGCACCTGGGCGGGAGCGGGGGACCCACTTCTCCACGGACCGCGACAGCGGCCCTCGGGGCGAAGCACGCGTGAACGCGCGTGCCGGCCACTCTCCGGCCGAGCCCGACAGCTCACTCCGCAGGCGTGCGAGAGGCCAGAACAGCCCGTGTACTCCCCGCGCCATGCCCGTCCGTCCTGCCTTCCCCTCCGCGCCGCCACCGTCGGTGGCCTGACCGCCGTGCTGCTGCCGATCGCCATGGCAGCCCCGGCACTCGCGACGACGACGCCCACCCCGTCGCCCGCCACCGCCACCGCCGAGGCCCCCGCCGCCTCGCTCACCGCGAGCGCGATGCGCATCTCCTCCAGCCGGATCCAGAGCGACGGCACCAGCCGCATCGGCGTCCGCCTGCTCGACGGCGCCGGCCACCTCGGCGGCCAGGAGGTCGTCGTCCAGACCCCCGGTGCTGCCGGCTGGAGCGACCTCGCCCGCCTCACCACCGACGCCGACGGCCTCGCGGTGGGCAACCTCCGCTTCGCCGGTGAGACCGTGGTCCGCGCCGTCTTCGCCGGCACGGCCACCCACGCCCCGTCCACGAGCCCGGAGGCGCGGGTCCTGGACCGCACCGCCACCGTCATGCGCATCTCGGCCTCCGAGACCGGCGGCGACAGCCGCTCCCGCATCGGCGTGCGCCTGCTGTCGGGTGACCAGCCCGTCCGCGGGATGGCCGTCGCGATCGAGGCCCAGGGCGGCGACGGGGTCTGGCGCTACCACGGCCAGGCGACCACGGACGCCGACGGCCTGGCCGTCGCGCACCTGCCCTTCGCAGGCGACACCCGGGTGCGCTCGACCTTCAGCGGCAGCTCGACGGCCGCGGCGCACACCAGCCCCGAGGCCGTCGTGAAGTACAACGCCGTCGCCACGCTCGGCCAGCAGGCCGTCGCGATCGCCGCGCAGCAGGCCGGCAAGCCCTACCAGTACGGGTCGACCGGGCCGAACAGCTTCGACTGCTCGGGCTTCACGACCTACATCTACAAGACCCGCCTCGGCCGCAGCATCCCCCGCACGAGCGCCGACCAGGCGGCCGCGCTGCCGCAGGTCGCGCAGTCGGCCAAGCAGCCCGGTGACCTGCTCTTCTTCCGCACCGGCGGCCGGGTCACGCACGTCGGCGTCTACGCCGGCGGCAACGCGATGTGGGCCGCCCCGACCACGGGCGACCGCGTCAAGCTGCAGAGCATCTACACCAGCAGCTACACGGTCGGCCGCGTCGTCTAGTCCGGCAGCAGCGTCGCCGCCACGGTCGCGCCGAGCTCCCGCAGTGCGGCGAGCTCGGCGCGTCCTGGCGTCCCGGTCACGGTGACCGGCGCGGCCACGGGTCGCCAGGACAGCCCGTTCGCGATCCTCTCGACGCTGCGGACCGCGCCGGTGGTGTCGTCGCCGCCGTGCACGTACAGCCCGTACGGCGTGCCGGCCATCTCGGTGAGCACCGGGTAGTAGACGACGTCGAAGAAGTGCTTGAGAGCGCCGGACATCCACCCGATGTTGGCCGGGGTGCCCAGCAGCACGCCGTCGGCCGCGAGCACGTCGGCAGGGCCGGCGCCGAGGGCGGCGCGCGTCACGACCTCCACCTCGGCGAGCTCGGGATCGCGCGCTCCCTCGAGCACCGCCTCGAGCATCGACTGCGTCGCCGGCGAGGGCGTGTGGTGCACCACCAACAGCCTGCTCATCAGCGCAGTCTGCCGGTCCGACGCGCACTAGCGTGGGTCGGCGTGGCAGGGGTCCGGGCGAAGAAGGCGCTGGCGGCGCTCGACGCGGCGCTGGCCGCCGTGCCCGGCAGCCAGGAGCGGCCCGGGCAGCGGGCCATGGTCGAGGCCGTCGCGACGGCGCTGGGCTCCGGCGAGCACCTGCTCGTCCAGGCCGGGACGGGCACCGGGAAGTCGCTGGCCTACCTGGTCCCGGCGCTCACCTCCGGCAAGCGGGTGGTCGTCGCCACGGCGACCAAGGCGCTGCAGGCCCAGCTCGTCGACAAGGACCTCCCGCGCCTGGTCGCGGCGCTGAGCGGGGTCCTCGGCCGCACGCCGTCGTACGCCCTGGCCAAGGGGCGCGGCAACTACGTCTGCCTGCAGCAGGTGCACGGCGGGCCGGGGGCGCGCGAGGACGAGCCGTCGGACGGCCTGTTCGGCGTGGCCCCTGATGCTCTGTCGCAGTCCTCGCTGGGCACGCAGGTGGTGCGGCTGCGCGAGTGGGCGGAGCAGACCGTGAGCGGCGACCGGGACGAGGTGCCGTTCCCCGTGACCGACCGCGCGTGGCGGCAGGTCTCGGTCAGCGCCCGGGAGTGCCTCGGCAGCAAGTGCCCGGACCGGGTCGACTGCTTCTCGGAGAAGGCGCGGGAGGCGGCTCAGTCGGCCGACGTCGTCGTCGCCAACCACACCCTGCTCGCCCTCGACGTCTTCACGGGCGTGCAGGTGCTGCCCGAGCGCGACGCCGTGGTGCTCGACGAGGCCCACGAGTTCGTCGACTCGGTGACCGATGCGCTGTCGCACGAGCTGGCGCTCGGCGACGTGCGGCGGGCGGTCGGGGCCGTGAGCGACCTCGTCTCCGAGGCGGCGCTGGCCCGGCTCGAGTCGGCGCGGGACGGGCTCGAGGGCGTCCTGCAGCTGCTGCAGCCCGGCTGGGTGCGGGCGCTCGACAGCCACTCCCTCGACGTGCTGGGCCTGCTCGCGTCCGCCGTCAGCGCTGCGTGCGCGGAGATCACCCGCGAGATGTCGTCCGGCGAGCTGGCCGGCGACGACGTCGAGCTGGCCCGCCGCGAGCGGGCCCGCGCGTCGCTCACCGCGGTCATGGAGGCGGCGAACGAGATCGGCACCCCGTCGGTCTCCTCCGCCGTCTACGCCACGGCCGACGGCTCGACCACCCGGCTGCGGGTGTCACCGCTGCGCGTCGGTGGGGCTCTCGGCAGCCGGCTGTTCGGCGAGACCACGGTGGTGGCGACGTCGGCGACGCTCACGCTCGCCGGGTCGTTCCGGCACGCCGCGGGACAGCTCGGGCTGACCTGGCTCGCCGGGTCCCCGGTCGCCGTCGAGGGCGCCGGCGACGGTGAGGCGCACGACGTCCGGGACAGGGCCGCCCAGGACGAGGCCCTCGCGGCCGACGAGGAGGACCCGCCGCCGCGGTGGAAGCACCTCGACGTCGGGAGCCCGTTCGACTACCGGCGGCAGAGCCAGCTGTGGATCGCCGACCACCTGCCCGACCCCGGCCGGATGGCCGTGTCCTGGGCGCGCGAGGTCGACGCGCTGCTGGTCGAGCTCGTGGAGGCGGCCGGCGGGCGGACCCTCGGGCTGTTCAGCTCGACAGCGGCGGCGGCCCGCGCGGCGGCGGCCGTCCGGGCGGCCTCCGACCTGCCGATCCTGCTGCAGGGCGAGGACTCGCCCGGCGCGCTCCAGCACCGCTTCGCCTCCGACGCGCGGACCTGCCTGTTCGGCACGCGCTCGTTCTGGCAGGGCGTGGACACGCCCGGCTCGGCCTGCCAGCTCGTCGTGCTCGACCGCATCCCGTTCGGCCACGTCGACGACCCGCTGTCCAAGGCCCGGCTGGCCGCGGCGTCGGACGCCGGGCGCAACGGCTTCCTCGAGGTGACCCTCCCGCCCGCCGCGGTGCTGCTCGCCCAGGGCGCCGGTCGGCTCATCCGGTCGACCGGCGACCGCGGGGTGGTGGCCGTCCTGGACCCCCGGCTCGCGACGGCCGGCTACGCCCGGGTTCTGCTCGACTCGCTGCCCGGCTCCTACCGCGCCCGGTCCAAGGAGGCGGTGCTCGCCTCGCTGCGGACGATCGACGCCGACGCGCCGCCGCTGGTCCCGCCGGGCCCGCCGCCGTCCGAGCGGCGGCGGGCCGCCGGCTGAGCCCGGCAGAGGGCCTTTGCGAGGATGCCGCGCATGGACCTCGTGACCGTGCTCGGCGACGCCGCCCCCCACCTGTCGGTCACCCGGGACGGCGGCGTCGTGACGGTCGCGTTCACCCGCCCCGACAAGCACAACGCCATCTCGTACGCGATGTGGCAGGCCTTCAGCCGGCTCATGCCGGCGCTGGAGCAGGACGACGCCTGCGACGTCGTCGTCCTGCGCGGCACCCCGGGCGGTCCGTTCTCCAGCGGCGCCGACATCGGCGAGTTCTCGACGCTGCGCGCCGATCCCGAGGGCGCCCGGACCTACGGGGAGGCGGTCGAGGCAGGGGAGCAGGCGATCCTCGGCTTCGCCAAGCCGACCGTCGCCCTCATCGAGGGGTTCGCGATCGGCGGCGGCAGCCAGGTCGCGCTCGCCTGCGACCTGCGGGTCTGCGAGACCGGCTCCCGGTTCGGCATCACCCCGGCCAAGCTCGGCATCGTCTACGCGCTGCCCTCGACGGCCCGGCTGGTCGAGGTCGTCGGCGCCGCCTGGGCGCGCTGGATCCTGCTCACCGGCGACCTGCTGGACGCGACCACGGCGCTGCGGATCGGGCTGGTGCACGAGGTCGTGGAGCCCGGTGCCGTCGAGGCCCGGGCCGCCGCGCTCGCCGCGACCATGGCCTCCCGCGCCCGCGTGTCGCTGGTCGGCGGCAAGGACATGGTGGCCCGGGCCGCCCGCGGCGCCCTGGCCGAGGACGACGAGGTGCTCGCCGTCTACACCGGCTCGTGGACCAGCGCGGAGTACGCCGAGGGGGTGGCCGCGTTCCTCGCCAAGCGGGCGCCGGACTTCCCGGCGGCGCGACGCTGAGGGAGCGCGACGCTGACGGCTCGACGCTGACGGCGAACTCGGTCGCTCTTGTCGTAGGTCCCGCCTAGCGTGCTCCCCGGCCCGGGCTCCGGGCCGCTGACGGGGGAGGGGACCGCGTGGCTGCGCAGGTGCGTGCACGAGGGCTGGTCAAGAGGTACGGCGACGTCACCGCGCTGGGCGGGCTCGACCTGGAGGTGGAGGAGGGCACCGTCCTGGGCCTGCTGGGGCCCAACGGCGCCGGCAAGACCACGGCCGTGCGCATCCTCACGACCCTGCTCGTGCCGGACGAGGGCTCGGCCGAGGTCGCCGGCATCGACGTGCTCAAGGACCCTGCCGGCGTCCGGCGCTCGATCGGCCTGTCCGGGCAGTACGCCGCGGTCGACGAGTACCTCACCGGCTTCGAGAACCTCGACATGATCGGCCGGCTCTACCGGCTGGGCCGGAGCCGCTCCCGCGAGCGGGCTCGCGAGCTGCTGGAGCGCTTCACCCTGACCGAGGCGGCCGACCGCCCGGTCAAGGGCTACTCCGGCGGCATGCGCCGCCGCCTCGACCTGGCCGGCGCGCTGGTCGCCGAACCGCCGGTGCTGTTCCTCGACGAGCCGACCACCGGTCTGGACCCGCGCAGCCGCAGCGACATGTGGGAGGTCATCCGCGAGCTCGTCCGGAGCGGCACCACGCTGCTGCTGACGACGCAGTACCTCGAGGAGGCCGACCTGCTCGCCGACCAGATCGTCGTCATCGACCACGGTCGGGCCATCGCCCAGGGCACCGCCGACGAGCTCAAGTCCCAGGTCGGCGGCGAGCGCGATCGAGGTCGTGCTCGGCGGCGCCGGCCGAGCTCGAGGAGGGCCGGGCCGTCCTGTCGGGCCTGGCCACCGGCGAGGTGGTCGCGGACCTGCACACCCGGCGGCTGACCGCGCCCGTCAGCGGCGGCGGCAAGGTGCTCGTCGACGCTCTGGCCCGGCTCGACGCCGCCGGCATCGAGGTGCTCGACGTCGCGCTGCGGCGGCCCACCCTCGACGACGTCTTCCTGTCCCTGACCGGTCACGCCGCCGAGGCGGAGAAGGTGGAGGCCGCGCGATGAGCGCCCTGCTCGCGGCGCTGGGCGACGGCACGGTCGTCGCCAAGCGCAACCTCATCAAGATCAAGCGGATCCCCGAGCTGCTCGTCTTCACGACGCTGCAGCCGATCATGTTCATCCTGCTGTTCGCCTACGTCTTCGGCAGCGCCATCGACACCGGCGCGGTCGACTACCGCGAGTTCCTGATCGCCGGGATCTTCGCCCAGACGGTCATCTTCGGCGCCACGCTGACCGGCGCCGGCCTGGCCGAGGACATCAAGAAGGGCATCATCGACCGCTTCCGGTCGCTGCCCATGTCGCGCACCGCCGTGCTCGTCGGCCGCACCACGAGCGACGTGCTCAACAACGTCCTGGTCATCACCGTGATGTCGCTGACCGGGCTGCTCGTCGGGTGGCGGATCCGCACCTCGTTCCTCGAGGCGCTCGGCGGCTTCCTGCTGCTGCTGCTGTTCGCCTACGCGATCAGCTGGATCATGGCCTGGGTGGGGCTCATCGTGCCGTCGGTCGAGGTGGTGCAGAGCGCGTCGTTCATCGTGATCTTCCCGCTCACGTTCATCGCCAACACGTTCGTCCCGAGCTCGGGCCTGCCGGGCCCGCTGCGCGCCTTCGCGGAGTGGAACCCGGTCTCGTCGGTGACCCAGGCGGCCCGGGAGCTGTTCGGCAACGTCGGGCCCAGCACCCCGGTGCCCGAGGCCTGGTCGCTGCAGCACCCGGTGCTCTACACGCTGATCTGGGTCGCGATCATCCTGGCCGTCTTCGTCCCGCTCTCGGTGCGCGCCTACACCTCGGCCGCCTCGCGCTGAGCCGCCCCGCGGCCGGGGCTGGCAGGATGCCCGGGTGATCGAGGTGGGGGTGACGCTCGGCGTCGAGGAGGAGTACCACCTCGTCGAGGCCGGCACGATGCGGCTCGCCGACGCTCCCGGCGTCGTGCCGGAGGCGATCGGCCTGCTGGGCGAGCAGGCCCAGAGCGAGATCAGCACCAGCCAGCTCGAGACCGCCACGCCGGTCAGCACCTCGCTCAAGGAGGTGCGCGACCACCTGGTGCGGTTGCGCCGGGGCGCCGACGAGGCCGCGCGGCGGCACGGCTGCCGCATCCTGTCGGCCGGCAGCCACCCCACCGCCCACTGGAGCGAGCAGCGCCTCACCGACGACCCGCGCTACCTGCGGGTGCGCGAGCGCTACGCGGCGCTGGCCACCCAGCAGCTCATCGCCGGCCAGCACGTGCACGTGTCGGTCCCCGACCCGGAGCTGGCCGTGGCGGTGGTGGACCGGCTGCGCGTGGACCTGCCGGTGCTGCTCGCGCTCTCGGGCAGCTCGCCGTTCTGGGACAGCGCCGAGACGGGCTACGCGAGCTACCGCACGCTGTGGTTCGCCCGCTTCCCGGTCACCGGCTCGCAGGAGCTGCTCGGCAGCCGTGCGGCGTACGACGAGCTGGTCGCCTCGCTGGTCGCGACGGGCGTGGTGGACGACGCGCGCGGGCTCTACTGGGACGCCCGGCCGTCCTCCCTCTACCCGACCGTCGAGGTGCGCGTCGCCGATGCGTGTCCCCGCCTCGACGACGCCGTCCTGCAGGCCGGCCTCACCCGGGCGCTGGTGCGCGTGGTCGCGGCGCAGGCCCAGCGCGAGGAGCCGTTCGCCACGCCGCGGGCCGAGGTGGTGCGCGCGGCGCGCTGGCGGGCGGCGCGCTTCGGGCTCGAGGGCGACCTGATCGACCTGCGCGCCGGCGGCAAGGCGCCGGCCGCCGAGCTCGTGCGGGCACTGCTCGAGCGGCTCCGCGAGGACCTCGAGGAGACCGGCGACTGGGACGAGGTCAGCGCACTGACCGAGCAGGCGCTGGCGCGGGGGACGTCGGCGGCTGCGCAGCGCCGCACCGCCGAGCGCGACGGGCTGACCGCCGTCGTCCAGGAGCTGGTCGACCAGACCAGCGACGTCTGACCGGCTCAGCGACGTCTGACCGGCGCTCAGCGGCGGAACAGGTCCGGCGGCGGCCGCGGCGCCGAGCGGGCCGTCGCGTCGGTGACGACCGCGGCGCCGCCGGTGAAGTCGCGCAGGGCGTCGCCGGTCACGAGGCGGGCGCGGCCGGCCGCGCGGGAGACGGTGCGCGTCAGCGACGCGACCGGCAGCGGCGCGTCGGAGGCGGCGAGCACGAGGTTGGCGAAGCGCCGACCGCGCAGGACCGACGGGTCGGCCAGCAGGACGACGTGCGCGAAGGCGCGCCAGCAGCGTCGACACCTGCGCGCGGGCGAAGGCCAGCGGCCGGCCGTCGGCGACGTTCACGACGTGCACCCCGCCCGGCCGCAGCAGGCGCTTCACCGCCTCGACCCACTCCAGCGTCGTCACCGACAGGGGCATGACCGCGCTCTCGAAGACGTCGGCCACCACCAGGTCGCTCTCGCCCTGGCGCAGCGACGGCAGCTCGGCCCGCGCGTCGCCGACCCGGAGCCGGAACCCCGCGGTCCCGAAGCTCGTGCGGACGAGCTCGGCCAGGGCGGCGTCGGCCTCGACCACGAGCTGCCGGGAGCCGGGCCGGGTGGCGGCGACGTAGCGCGGCAGGGTGCACCCGCCGCCGCCCAGGTGGACGGCGGTCAGCGGCCCGTCGGGCAGGGCGTCCACGACGTCGCCCATGAGGCGGACGTAGTCGAACTCCAGGTGGGTGGGGTCGGCCCGGTCGACGTAGGACTGCGCCACGCCGTCGACGGTCAGCAGCCACGAGTCCTCGCGGTCCAGGTCCTGCAGCAGCTCGGCCGTGCCGAAGGCGACCGGCCACCGGCCCGGGGCCGGACTGCCGTCCCGCTCACAGGGCGGGCAGCAGCCGCTGCAGCGCCGGCCACGCCTCGGCGAAGGCGTGGTGCAGCGGCAGCTCCACGACGGCGGGCACCGCGACCCAGCGCAGGTCGACGCTCTCGCGCTCGGCCACCACCGGCAGCCGCTCCGGGACGCTGGCGACGAAGGTCGTGTAGCTCCAGGTGCCGTGGTCGACCACGTGCGAGGCGTGCACGACGAGCTGCGCCACGTCGAGCCCGGTCTCCTCGACGGTCTCCCGGCGCGCGGCCTGCTCGGGCGTCTCGCTGCTCGTGCGCGCCCCGCCCGGGACGCCCCAGGTGTCGCCGCCGTGGCTCCACGGCGCCCGGTGCTGCAGCAGGACGTACGGCCCGGGGGCGACGGCGAGCAGGCCCGCCGCGCCGTGCACGCCCCAGTGCCGGTGCCCCAGCGCGCAGTGCAGCCACCCGTCCCCGTCCACGGCACCTGCCTACCCCCTCCGCGGGCGGCAGGCGCGTCGAGGTGGCGGCGGACGCCAGCGCCTCTAGGGTCGGGGGATGACGGAGGCGGCCCCGCTCGACGCCGTGCCGGTGGCCCAGCTCCCCGGTGCGGTCATCGCGGTCGACCTCGAGGGGCGCATCCGGCACTGGAGCCCGGTGCGGAGCGGCTCTACGGCTGGACCGCGCGAGGAGGCCGTCGGGCGCTCGATCCGCGAAGCTCATCCTGCTCGGCCAGGAGTCCCGCGCCGACGAGGTGAAGGCACGCACCCACGGCGGCGGGCAGTGGGACGGCGAGTTCACCGCACGGCACAAGGACGGCCACTCGCTCGTGGTGTCGGTGAGCAACGCCCCGCTGACCGACGACGGCCGGCGCGCGTCGTGGGCGTGGTGGGCGTGTCGCTCGACATGACCGCGCACGCCGCCGCCCAGGCCGCCCGCTCCGCCGAGCTGCAGGGCGCGCACGACCGGGCGGAGCGGCTGGCCGACCGGCAGGCCCGCCTGGTGCAGGTCAGCGAGGCGCTCGGCCGGGCGCTGACGCCGGCGCAGGTGGTCGAGGTCGTCATCGGGCAGGGCGTCGAGGCGCTCGGCGCCGATGCCGGCGGCATCGCCGGCGTCGACGTCGACGTGCTGCGCGTGCTGGGGGCCGTGGGCTACGAGGCCGAGGTCGCCGGGACCTACGAGGGGCTGCACCTGGACACCCGCCAGCCCGCTGACCGACGTCGTCGCGCCGGCGCGCGCCGCTGCTCACCGGTCGCCGCTCCGAGCTCACCGAGCGCCTACCCGCGACCTGCCGCACTCCTCGCTGAGCGAGTCCTTCGCCGGCATCCCGCTCGAGGTGGACGGCCGCATCGTCGGCGTCATGGCGCTGTCCGTCGGCGCGCCGCGACGCCTTCCCCGACGAGGACCTCGAGTTCCTCGTGACGCTGGGCCGGCAGTGCGCGCAGGCGCTCGAGCGCGGACGGCTGTTCAGCGCCGAGCGCGACGCGCGGCGCCGGATGGCCTTCCTCGCGATGGCCAGCGCCCGGCTGGCCGCGTCGCTCGACTACCACCAGACCCTCGACGCCGTCGCCGCTCTGGCCGTGCCCGCCACGGGCGACTGGTGCTCGGTGCACCTGCTGGACGACGCCGGCGCGCCGCAGCTGGTGACCGTCCACCACCGCGACCCGGCGCTGCAGGAGCTGCTCGTGGAGCTGTTCGAGCGCTACCCGCCCGACCCCGAGCGCGGCGCCGGCATCGGCCAGGCCGTCGGCGAGCGGCGCACCGTGCACCACTCCGCGTTCCCCGAGGCCGTGGTCGAGGCGATCGCGCGCGACCCGTGGCACCTCGACGCGCTGCACACGCCTCGGCCTCGGCAGCGCGCTGGTCGTGCCGCTGCAGGTCGTCGGGCGCGTGATCGGCGTCCTGACCGTCACCAGCGAGCGGCAGGGCGCGCTACACCGACGGCCGACGTGCAGCTCGTCGAGGACCTCGGCCGCGCGGATGGCGACGGCCGTCGACAACGCGGTGCGCTACCGCCAGGAGCGCGAGACCGCCCTGACGCTGCAGCGGTCGCTGCTGCCGCAGCCGGCTGCCCGCGCTGCCGGGGCTGCGCGTCGCGCACCGCTACCTGCCCGGCACGGCGGGCGCCGAGGTCGGCGGCGACTGGTACGACCTCATCGCGCTGACCGGCGGCCGGGTCGGCCTGGTGATCGGCGACGTCATGGGCCGCGGCATCGCCGCGGCCGCCGTGATGGGACAGCTGCGCGCGACCGTGCGCGCCTGCGCCCTGGTCGAGGAGAGCCCGGCGGCGGTGCTCGGCCTGGTCGACGCCGCGATGTCCTCGCTCGACCAGACCAGCCTGACCACCTGCCTGTACGGCGTCTTCGACCCCGCGACCCGGCTGCTGCGGCTGGCCAGCTCCGGGCACCTGCCGCCGCTGGTGGTGCACGTCGACGGCGGCGGCGAGTACGTCGAGCTCGACCCCGGCCCGCCGCTCGGGGTCGGGACGTCGCGGCCGCACGAGGTCGAGGTCGAGGTGCCGGACGGCGCCGTGCTGCTGCTGTTCACCGACGGCCTCGTCGAGGGGCGCAACCAGCCGGTCGAGGACGGGATGCACGTGCTGCGCGGCGCGGTCAGCGAACGGCGCACCGACCCCTGCGACGTCGAGGGGCTCTGCGACGAGCTGCTGCGCGCGATGGGCCGCGACGGCCGGCCCGACGACGACAGCGCGCTGCTGGCCGTCGTGGACCGGCCGACGCCGGGCGCGAGCGCTGCGACGCCGGCGTCCACCTGCACCTGGCCGGTCACCTGTCCGAGGTGGCCGCGCGCCCGGCGCCTCGTCTGCGACGCCGCGCGGCGCAGCCGGGGTCGACGTCGACGACGCCGCGCTGCTCGTCACCGAGGTGGCGACCAACGCGCTGCGGCACGGCGGGCCGGGCGTGGACCTGTGGCTGCGCCAGGCTCGAGGGCGGCGGCCTGCGGGTCGAGATCGTCGACGGCCGGGCCGAGGCGCTGCCGCAGGTGCAGGCGCCCGACCGACGACGCCGAGGGCGGCCGCGGGCTGCTGCTGGTCAGCGCGCTCGCGCGCGACTGGGGGACCGACCGGCTGTCCGCCGGCAAGTGCGTCTGGTTCGAGCTCGGCCCGGCTCCCGCGGCCTGAGCCGTCCGGGGCAGGATGGTCGGAGCCCCCGACGAGAGGACCGGCATGACCCAGCACGGACCCACCACCGGACGCGAGGGGCGGCTGGTCGCCCGCCCGCAGGGGAGCCGGTGCCCACCGACTTCGAGCTCGCCGAGGTCGACGGTGCCGCCGCCCGGCGAGGGCGAGGTGCTGGTCCGCAACCTGTTCCTGTCCGTCGACCCGTACATGCGCGGCCGCATGAACGACGTCAAGAGCTACGTCGCCGCCGTTCCAGCTCGGGCAGGCGCTGGACGGCGGCGCGGTCGGCGAGGTCGTCGCCTCCACCGTCGACTCCCACCGCGAGGGCGACCTGGTGCTGCACGGGCCGGCTGGCGCGACGTCGCCGTCGGCCCGGCGAAGGGCTTCCAGGTCGCTCGACCGAGTCGCGTGCCGCCGTCGCGTACCTCGGCGTGCTCGGCATGCCGGGCCTGACGGCGTACGCCGGGCTGCTGCGAGGTCGCGGGCTACAGCCGAGGGCGAGACGGTCTTCGTGTCCGGCGCCGCGGGCGCGGTCGGCGCCTCGTCGGCCAGCTCGTCAAGGCGCGCGGTGGCACGGTCATCGGCAGCGCCGGCTCGCCGGAGAAGGTCGCGTGGCTGACGCAGGAGCTGGGCTTCGACGCGGCGTTCGACTACAAGGCCGGACCGGTCGCCGACCAGCTCGCGCGCCGCGGCGCCCGACGGCATCGACGTCTACTTCGACAACGTCGGCGGCGAGCACCTCGAGGCCGCGATCGGCTCGCTGAAGGTGCACGGCCGGGCCGCCATCTGCGGGATGATCAGCGCAGTACAACAGCGCACGAGCCGCCGCCCGCCGCGCCGCGGAACCTGATGCTGATCGTCGGCAAGCGGCTGCGGCTCGCAGGGCTGCATCGTCAGCGACCACAACGACCTGCGGACCGGAGTTCCTGGCCGAGGTCGGCGCCGATGCTGGCCGACGGCCGGATCGTCGCGCAGGAGACCGTCGTCGACGGGCTCGAGCACGCGCGCGGACGCGTTCCTCGGCCTGCTCGCGGGAGCAACACCGGGAAGATGGTCGTGCCGGCGTCGGCGGCCGCGTGACGGCGTCGCTCGGCGCCCTCGCCGAGGCGCTCGCTGGCGCGGCTCGGCGACCACCGCGTCGCTGGAGTTCGAGGGCCGGTGGCACACCGCGGCCGAGCTGCACGACCGCGCGGCGCGGCTGTCCGCCGGTCTGCGCGGCGCTCGGTGCGGCGCCGGGGGACCGCGTCGTCGTCTGCATGACCAACTGCCCCGAGGTGCTGCTGTCCTACGCCGCGCTGTGGCGGGCCGGCGCGGTGCCGACGCCGGTCATCTCCGCGGTCACGCCGCCGGAGCTGCGGCACGTCGCTGGTCGACGCCGGAGCGCGCGCGGTCGGTCGCCTCGCCGGCCAGCCTGCCGCTGGTCGCCGAGGCCGCCGCCGGGCTCGACGTGCGCGTCGTGCTGGCCGGCGACGAGCTGCTGCCCGGCGCCGACCTGCTGCTCGCCGAGCTCGAGGCGGGTGCGGACGGTCCGCTCGTGCCGCGGGCCGGCGACGACCTCGCGGCGCTGCTCTACACCGGCGGGACGACCGGCCGCGCGAAGGGCGTGATGCTCACGCCACGACGGGCCTGTCGCAGATCGCGCGGCGCGCGCGCGCAGGTCTTCGCGACCTCGGGCGCGGTCGACCTGCTGCTGCCGCTGCCGCTGTCGCACGTCTACGGCCTGCTCAACTCCGTGACCCGGATGCACCTGCCCGAGCCGGGCTTCGTCGCGCTGCAGCGGCGGTTCGACGCTGCGCGGCTGGGTCGAGCTGGTCGAGCGGCTGCGGCCGCAGGCCGGCGCGCTCGTGCCGTCGATGCTGCAGCTGCTGCTCGCGCCAGGACCTCGAGGCCGCCGACCTGTCGTCGCTGCACGTACGTCACCGACGGCGGCGCGCCGCTGTCGGTCGCGGTGCGCGAGGAGTTCGAGCGGCGGGTGCCGGGC
Organism: uncultured Actinomycetota bacterium; assembly: GCA_963844295.1. Lineage (GTDB taxonomy): Bacteria > Actinomycetota > Actinomycetes > Mycobacteriales > SCTD01 > SCTD01. The sequence goes on from CAWJNR010000002.1 coordinate 1,827,048, forward strand.
GTGCGCGTGTGCGACGGCTACGGCTGCACCGAGGTGACCTCCACGGCCACGATGAACCCGTACGACCGCGCCGCGCTCGGGCAGCGTCGGGCTGCCGCTGCCGGGGGTCGAGCTGCAAGGTCGTCGACGAGCTGGGCGACGCCGCTGCCGGCGGGCGAGGACGGCGAGGTGTGCGTCCGCTCGCCCGGGCGTCATGGCGGGCTACTGGACGCGAGGCCGGACGGACGAGCGGCGACCGCAGCGGCCGTGCGTCGACGGCTGGATGCACACCGGCGACGTCGGCCACCTCGACGAGGACGGCTACCTCTACGTCGTCGACCGCATCAAGGACCTCATCATCCGCGGCGGCTTCAACGTCTACCCGCGCGACGTCGAGGACGTCCTGCTCGCGCACCCGGCGGTCGCGTCGGCGGCCGTCGTCGGGCGCCCGGACGACGTGCTCGGCGAGGAGGTCGTCGCGCTGCGTGTCGCTGTCGCCCGGCGCGACCGCGACGCGCGGCCGACCTGATCGCCTTCAGCCGCGAGCGGCTGGGGCGGCACAAGCACCCGCGCGAGGTGCGCATCGTGCCGGCCGTGCCGCTCACCCGCGTCGGCAAGACCGACCGCAAGGCCCTGCGCCGGCTCAGCGCCCAGCCCACCGATCCGCCCACCGATCCGCCCACCGATCCGCCCACCGATCCGCGCTGATCTTCCCCTCGTGCGGGAGGACACGCACGGGGGCGCTGCACGACGGGAAGATCACGCGGATCGGCGAGGGCTCATGAGAGCGCTCTCATCCGCCGCTCACGCGCGACTCATGCTCCGGACGTAGACACTGCGGTGTGCGCAACGTCCTGGCGTTCGGCGCGCTGGCGGTCGCGACCGCCGGCGCGGTGGCCTTCCTGCTCCCGTCCGAGCCCGGTCCCCGGGCACCGGTGAGCTCCATCGACCTCGGCGTGCAGAGCCCGGCCGGCACCCCGACCGTGCCGCGGCCCACGGGGACCGTGCCGGAGCCCAGTGCCCGCGCGACCGTCCCGCAGGCGCCGCCCCCCGCGCCGGAGCCGGCTCCGGTGCCCACCGGGCTGGACCGCGACGACCGGGTGGAGCCGGGTGACGACCGCGACGACCGCGACGACGAGGCCGACGACGGCGACGACGACGGCGACGGCGAGGACTCGGACGAGCCCGATGACGACTGAGCGCCTGCAGCCCGTGGCCCCCGGCCAGGACGCCCCGGCCGAGCGACGATCGCTGCCCCTGCTCGAGGAGCCGCCGCGCTCACGCCGGTTGCCGCGGCTGGCGGCGCTGCGCAACACCCGCACCCGCATCCTGCTGGCCTACGTGCTGCTGCTCGCGGTCGCGCTCGGCGTGGCCGGCGTCGCCGTCCGCACCGTCCTCGTCGACGGCGTCAGCAGCCGCGTCGAGGCCAGCCTGTCGCAGGAGGTCGAGGAGCTGCAGTCGCTGGTGGGCGGGAACGACCCGGCGACCGGACGCCCTTTCGCCGGCGACGTGCGGGCCATCTTCGACACCTTCTTCGCGCGGAACGTCAGCCCCGAGGACGAGGCGCTCTACGGCTTCGTCGGCGGCATGCCCTACCTCACCAGCGCCCGGCCCAAGGCCGCTCTGACGAGCGACACGGACTTCGTCACCCGCATGCAGGAGCTGACGGCGCCGGAGCGCGGGCGGCTGGAGAGCAGCGCCGGCACTACGGAGTACCTCGCGGTGCCCCTGCGCCGCACCGACGCCGCGACCGGGCAGCCCGTCGTCGACGGCGTCTTCGTCGTCGCGCAGTTCCCCGACGAGAGCCTGGCCCGCGTCGACGCCACGATGGTGCGGATCGGGCTGTCGCTGCTGGTCGTGCTGGCGGCTGCCTCCGCCGTCGCCTACGCCGTCGCGGGTCGGCTGCTGGCACCGCTGCGGCGGGCCATCGAGACCGCCCGGTCCATCCACGAGCGCGACCTCACCGCGCGCATGCCGGTCAGCGGCACGGACGAGATCGCCGAGCTGGCTGAGACGTTCAACGAGATGCTGGACCGGGTGGAGCAGGCCCTGGCCAGCCAGCGCGACTTCGTGAGCGATGCCGGGCACGAGCTGCGCACCCCGTTGACGATCGTGCGCGGTCACCTGGAGCTGATGACGGACGACCCGGCCGACCGGGAGGAGACCGTCGCGCTCGTGCTCGACGAGCTCGACCGCATGGCGCGCCTGGTCCAGGACCTGCTGCTGCTCAGCAAGTCCGAGCGACCGGACTTCCTCGACAAGCGCCCGGTCGAGCTGCACGCGCTGCTGCCCGAGGTCTTCACCAAGGTGTCCGCGCTCGCCGACCGGCAGTGGCTGTACGACGGCGCGGTCCCGGTCGAGCTGGACGCCGACCCCCAGCGGCTGACCCAGGCGCTCATGCAGCTCGCCCAGAACGCCGTGCAGCACACCGCCGACGACGACGTCATCGCGCTCGGTGCCTCGCGCGACGGCGACCGGGTCCACGTGTGGGTGCGCGACGAGGGCGAGGGCATCGCGGAGGCCGACCGCGACCGCGTCTTCGAGCGGTTCGCGCGGGCCACCGCGCAGGCCCGGCGGTCCGACGGGCACGGGCTCGGGCTGGCCATCGTGTGCGCGATCGCCGATGCGCACGACGGCCGCGTGGAGCTGGACAGCCAGCTCGGTCGCGGTTCGACGTTCCGCCTCGTCCTGCCGGTCTGAGCCGGGATCGCCTGCGCCGCAGGTGGTCCCGTCGGCGGCGCAGATGAGGGTCCTCTCACCGTCACCTCACGGACATGCCATGGAGGCGCGGCAGCCTCCTCGATGAGCGCACCGTCCCTCGGTGCCCGACGACCCCACGGAGCAGACGTGACCCTGACCCGGCTCCCCGTCAGCACCCGGCGCCCGCGCCGCATCGCCCTCTACTCGCACGACACGCAGGGCCTGGGCCACGTCCGGCGCAACATCACGCTGGCCGCGGCGATGGTGGCCGACGAGCCCGACACCGACGTGCTGCTGCTCACCGGGGCGCCGGAGGCGACCACGCTGCCCCTGCCCCCGCGCACCGACGTCATCACCCTGCCGGCGCTGCGCAAGGACCGCCACGGCGCCTATGCCGGCCGGTCCCTGCGGGCACCCCTGCCGCAGCTGCTGGAGCTCCGCTCGCAGATGCTGCGCGCCACCCTGCTCGGCTTCGCCCCCGACCTGCTCGTCGTCGACAAGGTGCCGCGCGGCGTCGACGGCGAGCTCGACGACGCGCTCGCAGCGCTGCGACCGACCTCGACCCGCGTGGTGCTCGGCCTGCGTGAGGTCCTGGACGACCCCGAGGTCGCACGCCGGGAGTGGGCCGCCGCCCGCAGCACCGAGGCCGTCCGCGACCTGTACGACGCCGTCTGGGTCTACGGCGACGCCTCGGCCTACGACCTCGTGGTGGAGTGCGGCCTGCCCGCCGCGGTGGCCGAGAAGGTCGACTGGACCGGCTACCTCGGGGAAGGACGCGGGCTCGGCACGCGCACGCGCACCCGCCCGCAGCCGCGACTGCGCCCGCCGGACGGCCCGTACGTGCTGTGCCTGGTCGGGGGCGGGCAGGACGGCCTGGAGCTGGCGGACGCCTTCGCCCGCGCGGCGCTGCCGGCGGGTCACGTGGGCGTCGTGCTGTCCGGGCCGTACATGCGCCCGGCGGCGCGGGAGGCGCTGCGCCGGGCAGCCGCGGGCAACCCGGGGATGACCGTGCACGAGTTCGTGCCGGACGCGGACCGGTGGGTGCAGGACGCGGCGGCCGTCGTGTCGATGGCGGGCTACAACAGCGTCTGCGAGCTGCTCGCGGCGCGCCGGCGCACGCTGCTGGTGCCCAGGACCACCCCGCGCGTCGAGCAGCTGCTGCGGGCGCGCAGCCTGGAGCGGCGGGGGCTGGTGGACGTCCTCGATCCCGAGCTGGCCGATCCGGTGCGGATCGGCGGCTGGCTCGCCGGCGCGGTCCTCGCGGGGTCGCCCGCCGGCATCCCGGTCGACCTCGGCGGCCTGCGCCGCGTCCCCCGCCTGGCCGCTTCGCTGCTGGCCACCCCGTCCCTCCCGACCGCGGAGGTGGAGCGTGCTGCCGTCTGAGCGACGCACCGCGTACGTCCTGAAGATGTACCCGCGCTTCTCCGAGACGTTCGTCGTCAACGAGCTGCTCGCCGTGGAGGCGGCGGGGGAGGCCGTCGACGTCTTCTCGCTCCGCCCGCCGAACGACGGGCGCTTCCACGAGTCGCTGGCCGAGGTCCGGGCGGGTGTGACCTACCTGCGGTCCAGCGGCCTGCGGGCGGCGGACGTCTGGTCGGTGCTCGGCGCGGCGCGCGGCGAGCTGCCCGGCCTCGCCGGCTGCCTGGACGAGCTGCTGGCGGTCGCCGTGGTCGACGCCGTGCAGGCCGTGGAGGTCGCGGTCCAGCTGCGACGACGCGGGATCACCCACGTGCACGCGCACTTCGGGTCGGTCGCCACCACCGTGGCGCGGCTCGCGGCCCGCCTGGCCGACGTGCCGTACAGCTTCACGGCGCACGCGAAGGACATCTTCCACGAGGAGGTGGACGACGAGGACCTGCGCCGCAAGCTCGAGGACGCGGCCGCGGTCGTGACCGTCAGCGACTTCAACCTCGACCACCTGCGCAGCACGTACGGCGCTGCGGCGCAGGGGGTCCGGCGCGTCTACAACGGACTGGACCTCGCGCGCTTCCCGTACGCCGATCCGGGCGAGCGGCCTCCCGTCGTCGCCGCGGTGGGTCGGCTGGTCGAGAAGAAGGGCTTCGACGACCTGCTCGACGCGGTGGCGCTGCTCGTGCGCGACGACGTCCCGGTGCGGCTGGACCTCGTGGGCACCGGGCCGTGCGAGCAGGAGCTGGCGGCGCAGGTGCAGCGGCTCGGCTTGGCCGGTCACGTGCGGATGCTGGGCGCGCTGCCGCAGGGGCGGGTGCGCGAGGTAGTGCAGGCCGCAGCGGTCTTCGCAGCGCCGTGCGTCGTGGCGTCCGACGGCAACCGCGACGGGCTGCCCACCGTGCTGCTCGAGGCGATGGCGCTCGGCACGCCGAGCATCGGGACGCCCGTCACGGGCATCCCCGAGGTGCTGCGCGACGGCGAGACCGGGCTGCTCGTGCCCCAGCGCGATCCGGCGGCCCTGGCGGCAGCGCTGCGGAGCGTGCTGGCGGACGGCGGCCTGCGCCGCCGGCTGGCCGTGTCCGCCCGCGCGCTGGTGGAGCAGGAGTTCGACGTGCACCGCCAGGCAGCCCAGCTGCGCGAGGTCTTCGCCGGCTCCTCCGTGCCGGTCGGTGCGCGATGAGGGTCGCCTACGTCTGCACCGACCCCGGCATCCCGGTCTTCGGCGCCAAGGGCGCGTCCGTGCACGTGCAGGCGGTCCTGCGCGAGCTGGTCCGCCGCGGGGCGCAGGTGCACCTGCTGTGCGCGCGCACGGGCGGTCCGGTGCCCGTCGGGCTCGAGGACGTCGACGTCCACCTGCTGCCGGCCTCAGGAGCCGGGGGGACGGTGGCGCGCGAGCAGGGGGCGCAGCAGTCCGACGCCGCGGTCGCCGGGCTGCTCGACGCCCTGCCGGCGCTCGACCTGGTCTACGAGCGGTACGCGCTGTGGGGCCGCACGGCGAGCGCGTGGGCGGCCCGGCACGACGTCCGTTCCGTGCTCGAGGTCAACGCGCCGCTCGTGCAGGAGCAGGCCGCCCACCGCGAGCTGGCCGACCGGACGGCCGCCGAGGCCGTGGCGGTCGCGGCGCTGTCGACCGCCGACGTCGTCGCCTGCGTCAGCGACGAGGTGAGCGCCTGGGCGCGCACCACGTCCCGGCGTCCGGAGCGCGTCGTCACCGTGCCCAACGGCGTGGACGTGGACCGCGTCACGCCCGCCGTCCGGGCCGAGAACAGCAAGGACGAGGGCACGTTCACGGTCGGGTTCGTCGGCACGCTGAAGGCCTGGCACGGGGTGGAGCTCCTGCTCGAGGCGGTCGACCGGCTGCACGCGCAGGACCCGAGCTGGCGGCTGCTCGTCGTGGGTGACGGCCCGCGAGGTCCGGCCCTGCGGGCCGCTGCCGGTCCGCACGTCGAGCTCCCGGGGGCGCTCGCCCCGGACGACGTCCCGGCGCAGCTGCACCGCATGGACGTCGCCTGCGCGCCCTACCCGGACCTGCCCGGCCTCTACTTCTCACCGCTGAAGCTGTACGAGTACCTCGCCGCCGGGGTCCCTGTCGTGGCGAGCGCGGTCGGCCAGGTCCCGGGTGCGCTGGACGCCGGTCGGCTGGGCGTCCTCGTGCCCGCCGGCGACGTCGGCGCCCTGGCGCGGGCGCTGCGCGACCTGCGCGCGGACCAGCCCCGCCGCGCCTCGCTGGCCGCGCTCGGTCGCGCCGCGGCGGTGGAGCGGCACACGTGGCGGGCGGTCGTCGACCGCGTGCTGGACCTCGCCCTGGTCCCGACCGGGGTGGCGCGCTGATGGCTGCACGTCCCACCGGCCTGCGGGAGTCGGTGCCCGGCCTGCGTCGGACCCTCGCGCAGTTCCGGCCGCACGTCGCCGAGCAGCGCCCGCTGCTGGCCGGTGGTGGCGCTGCCATGCTCGCGGAGGTCGCCATGCGGCTGCTCGAGCCCTGGCCGCTCAAGTACGTCCTGGACGCGGTCGTCGTGCAGGCCGGCGCCGACCTCAGCATCGAGCAGCCCGCCGATCTCCAGTCGCTGCTGCTGGTGGCGTCCCTCGCCGTCGTGGCAGTCGTCGCCCTGCGCGCGCTGTCGTCGTACGTCATGACCATCTGCTTCGCGCTGGCCGGGAACCGCGTGCTCACGCGGGTCCGCGCCGAGCTCTACGCGCACCTGCACCGGCTGTCGCTGGCCTACCACGACACCGCCCGCACAGGCGATCTCGTCACGCGCGTGACCGGTGACGTCGGGCGGCTGCAGGAGGTCACGGTGACCGCGGCACTGCCGCTGGTCGGCAACGTCGTCACCCTGCTCGGGATGCTCGTGGTCATCTCGGTGCTCGACCTGCAGCTCGCCCTGCTGGTGCTGCTCGTCTTCCCGTTCTTCGCCGTGACCAGCATCCGGCTGACCCGGCGCATCAGCAGCGTGTCGCGGGGTCAGCGCCAGGCCGAGGGCGCGCTGGCCTCGCTCGCGACCGAGTCGCTGTCGTCGATGAAGGTCGTGCAGGCGTACAGCCTCGAGGCGCAGATGCAGGACAGCTTCGGCGGCAGCAACCAGAAGAGCCTGCAGGACGGCGTGCAGGCCAAGAGGCTGTCGGCCGGCCTGGAGCGCAAGACCGACGTGCTGGTCGGGCTCGCCACCGGGCTCGTGCTCTACGTCGGCGCCCAGCGGGTGCTCGCCGGCGCGCTGACGCCGGGTGAGCTGGTCGTCTTCCTCACCTACCTCAAGACGGCGTTCAAGCCGCTGCGCGACGTCGCGAAGTACACCGGGCGGATCGCGAAGGCGGCCGCGTCCGGGGAGCGCATCGTCGACGTCCTGCAGACGCAGCCCGACCTGCGCGACCGAACCTGGGCCCGGCCCGCGCCGTGCTTCCTGGGCGACGTGCGCTTCGAGCAGGTGCACCTGGCCTACACGACCGGCCACCCGGTCCTTCGCGGCCTGGACCTGCACGTGCGACCGGGGGAGCGGGTCGCCGTGGTCGGGCCGTCCGGCGCCGGCAAGTCCAGCCTCGTCGCGCTGCTGTCGCGCCTGCGCGACCCCGACGAGGGCCGCGTGCTCGTCGACGGGCACGACCTGCGCGACCTGACGCTGGACTCCGTGCGCGAGCAGGTGGCGGTCGTGCTCCAGGACAGCGTGCTGTTCGCGGTGTCGATCCGCGACAACATCGCCTACGGCCGCCCGGGCGCCACCCCGGAGCAGCTGGAGCGGGCCGCGCGGCTGGCCGGTGCGCACGAGTTCGTGCAGGCGCTGCCGCACGGCTACGACACGGTCGTCGGCGAGCGGGGCGCCACGCTGTCCGGCGGGCAGCGGCAGCGGATCGCCATCGCCCGGGCCGCTGTCCGCGAGGCGCCGATCGTGGTGCTGGACGAGGCGCTGACCGGGCTGGACGGGGAGACGGAGTCCGAGGTCGTCGAGGCGCTCGGCCGCCTCACCCGCGGCCGCACCACCTTCGTCATCACCCACGACCTCGAGGCAGCGCGCGACAGCGACCGGGTGGTCTGGGTCGAGGACGGCCGGGTCGTCGACGCCGGTCCGCCCGAGGTCGTCCTGCACCGGGCCCGTGCGCGCTCGGCCGACGCCCAGGAGGTGCTCCGTGCGCTCCGCTGACGTCGCCCTGCTCGCCCGGGACCCGGGCCTGCCCGGGCTCGCACTGCTCCTCGACGACGACGCGCTCGCCGCGCGGCTCGGGGCACCTGTCCGTCGGCGCTACCTGCGCTACAAGCCGGGCACGTCGTGCGTCCTCGGCCTGGACGTCGACGGCCGGCGGTGCTTCGCGGTCGCGTACGCGGAGCAGGCCGCGGCCAAGCTCGCCAAGAGCGCGGCCTCAGCGCCCCGTAGCTCGGTGCTCGTCGTCGACGAGGGCCTGCGCGTCCTGGTCGCCCGGCCGTCGGCCGACCGGGACCTGCCGGCCCTGGCCCGCCTCGCGCGCGACCCGCGTCGTGCGCTGGAGCGTGCGCTGCGGGGACACGACCTGACGGGCGCCCAGGTGCGGGTGCTGTCGCACAAGCCGCAGCGCCGCTGGGTCGGGCGGCTGGAGCTGCCCACCGGTGCCCCGGTGGTGCTCCGCGCGCACCGGCCGGAGGACGCGCAGGCGACCTTGGGCGCCCTGCGGGTGCTGGACGGCGCGCGCGCGAGGACCCCTCGGCTGCTGGGCAGCGACCCGCGCCTGGGCCTCGTGGCGGTCAGCTGGCTGCCGGGCACCGGCCTGCACGAGCTGCTGGCCGCCGGTGCGGCGACGAGCACGCAGCTGCGCGCGACCGGTGCGGCCCTGGCGGAGCTGCACGCAGGGGCCCTGGACGGCCTCGCTCTGCGCACGCCCGCCTCCGACGCCGAGGCGGTCCGCCGGGCGGCCGGGGCCGTCGCCGACCTGCTGCCGGCGCTGGCCGACCAGGCAGCCGCCCTGGCTGCCCGGATCGAGCGGCTGCTGCCCGCGGTCACGCTGCGACCGGTGGCGGCGCACGGCGACCTGTCCGCCGACCAGGTGGTCGTCGGACCCGACGGGTGCACCGGGCTGATCGACCTCGACGCCGCCTGCGCCGCCGAGGCCGAGCTGGACCTGGGCAGCGCTGCCGCCTCGCTGCGAGTGTCGGCCGTCGGGGGCGCGCCGATCCGGCCCGCTGCCGCGCTGGACGAGGTCGTCGACGGCTACGGCGGTCCCGTCGACGACCACCGGCTCCAGGTGCACACCGCGGCGGCCCTGCTGCGGCGCGTGGTCGAGCCGTTCCGCACCTGCCGCGCCGACTGGGACGACGCTGCCGCGCAGCTGCTCGCGCTGGCCGACGCGGCCTGTCCTCGGCCGGTGCGCGCGTGAGCGGCCTCGACGAGAGCGCGGCCGTGCCGGGGCTCTCCCTGCGACGGGCGTGGCCGCGCAGCGGTGAGCACCTGCTGCTGGACCTCGTGCGGCCGACGGGTGAGGCCGTCGCGGCCCAGTGGTTCGCCGAGCCGGGACGCGCGGCCGCGGTGGCCCGTCGCACCGACGGCGGCGCCCGCGCGGTCGGTCGGGTCGTGCTGCAGCCCGACGGTGCCGACCGCCGGCTGCCCTCCCTCGCCCCTCTCGTCGCGCGGCCCGGCGCCGCGCTGGTCGCGCACCGGCCCGAGCGCCGGGCCGTCGTCCGCCTCGCCGACGGGACGTACGCCAAGGTCGTGCGACCCGACCGCACGGCCGAGGTGGCCCGGGCGGCGCGGAACGCGACCGCGACCGGCCTGCGGGTGCCGGAGGTGCTCGACGTCGACCCGGTGGCGGGCGTCGTGACGACGTCCGCCCTGCCGGGGCGCACGCTGCACGACCTGCTGCGGGCCGGGTCAGCCGACGTGCCGGGCGCCGCGCGCGAGGTGGGGCGGGTCCTCGCCTCGCTGCACGCCTCACCGCTGCGACCGGGCGGCGTCGTGCACGACGCCGCCGCCGAGCAGCGCGTGCTGGACCGCTGGACCGGCCTGGCCGTCGCCCACGGGGCGGGTGGTGCCGCCCCGCGGATCGCCGGCCTGGCGGCAGGACAGGGCCCGCTCGTCCCCGTCCACCGCGACCTGCACGACAAGCAGCTGCTCGTCGACGTCGACGGCTCGGTGGGACTGCTCGACTTCGACCTGGCGGCGGCGGGGGAGGCGGCCCTCGACCTGGCGAACCTGCTGGTGCACCTCGAGCTGCGCGCGCTCCAGGGCGCGTGCCACCCGGAGGTGGCCCGGGCAGCGGCAGGCGCGGTGCTGGCCGGGTACCGCCCCGGGCCCGACGTCCGGCGACGCCTGGCGGTGTACGACGAGGCCGCGCGGCGACGGCTCGTCGCCGTCTACGCCTTCCGCCCGGCCTCGCGTGCCGCGGCGCGTCGGCTGCTCTGCGGGCCGACCAGCTGCGCATCATGGCCGGCGTGGACGTGACGTCGAGGACGCGCACCCCGCTGCTGGGCGACGACCCGCAGCCGTGGTTGCGCACGGCCGCCCCGTTCGTCCTCGCGTCCGTGCTGCTCGTCCTGGCCAGCGGGGGAGTCCTCGTCGTCGCCTGGGCGCTGCAGGTCGCCCAGCCGGGGTCGGCGCCGGTGACCGCGCTGCGCTGGTTCGACGTCAACTCCGAGCGCAACGTCCCGACCGCGTGGTCGGCCTTCCTGCTGCTCGGGTCTGCCGTCACCGCAGGCCTTCTCGTCCTGGCTCGCCGTCGCGGACGGCTGGGCTGGCTGCTCGTCTCCGCCGCGGCGGCCTACCTGGCGCTGGACGAGAGCCTCGAGCTGCACGAGCGGCTGAACGACGTCGGGCGCACCCTCACCGACGACCGGGTGCACTTCGCCTGGGTCGTCCCGGGCGCGGTCGCCGCGGCGGCCGTCGGGGTCGTGCTCCTGCGCCAGCTGCGCAACCAGTCCGCCGAGGTGCGCCGTCGGCTGGTGCTCGCCGGTGTCGTCTACCTGTCCGGCGCGGTCGTCGTCGAGGTGGTCAGCGGGCAGGTGCTGCGCGCCGTCGGGGGCGGCCGGGCGTACGTCCTGGTCACGTCGGTCGAGGAGGGGCTGGAGATGGCCGGCGCCGCGCTGCTGCTCGCGGCCCTGCTGTGCGAGCTGCGCGAGGTCAGGCGAAGCCGGGCAGCCAGCGCTCCAGCACGGGCCTGACCGGCACCTCCGCCTCCAACGAGCACAGCACGCCGACCATCCCGAGCCACACCCGGTGCGTGAACAGGTGCTCCGCCGGCAGGTCGAGCTCCAGCGCCACGCCGAAGTCGGGGTTGCGCGGGTCGTTCACCCGGCCGAACTCGCCTCGCAACCAGTCTCGGCTGAAGCGGAACGACTCCTGCCGCGCCGGCACCGAGAACGGCCCCATGTAGTCCACCAGCTTGTCGACCTCGACGTGCACGCCCGGTCGTACGAACCCCGCCTCCCGCAGCCGGACCAGCACCTGGGCGGGGTCCTCGTCGAGCAGCGCGCGCAGCAGCCGGCCGAAGGCGGGCGGCATCCCACCGGGCAGCTCCAGCGAGGACCCGAAGTCCAGCACCCCCAGCCGCCCGTCGGGCAGGACCAGGAAGTTCCCCGGGTGCGGGTCGGTGTGCAGCAGCCCGGCGCGCTCGGGGCCGGACACCAGGAACCGCTGGTACAGGGCCGCCACCCGCGCCCGCTCGTCCTCGTCCGCGGTGCGCGCGACCTCCGCCAGCGGGACCCCGTCCAGCCACTGCATGACCAGCACCCGCGGCGTGGCCCGTACGACCGCCGGCACGGTGATGCCCTCGTCGCCGGCGAAGGCTGCGGCGAAGCGCGCCTGGGTGCGCCCCTCGTGGACGTAGTCCAGCTCCTCGGTGAGGCGGTCCCGCAGCTCGCGCACCAGCGGCGGCAGCGCGAGCCCGCGGGCGACGAGAGCGGCCGCCCTGGAGACGGCCGACAGCGTGCGGACGTCGGCCGCCAGCGCCTCCCGGACGCCGGGGTACTGCACCTTGACCGCGACCGGCGTGCCGTCCGACCAGGTCGCCCGGTGCACCTGCCCCAGCGAGGCGGCGGCGGCGGCCGTCTCGTCGACGTCCAGGAAGAGCTCGCGCCAGCCGGGCCCGAGCTCGGCCGCCAGGACCGGCTCGACCTCGGCGAAGGGCAGCGCCGGGTTCTGGGCCTGCAGCCCGACGAGCGCCTCCCGCCAGGTGGCCTCCGGGTCCTGGGGGAGCAGCGCCTCCACGGTCGACAGCAGCTGCCCGGCCTTCAGCGCCCCGCCCTTGAGGTCGCCCAGGACCCTGGCGGTGCGGTCGGCGTTGCGGGTGCGCAGGCGGGAGCGGACCTGCTCGGGGTCCTGGCCGGCAGCCCGCCGGACGACCCCCTCCACGGCGAGGGCCGCCGTGCCTGCCGGCAGCGACAGCAGCCGCGCGGTGCGCAGGGCGCGCGAGGTCGTCAGGGAGGGGCGCACCGCACGACCCTGCCCGACGGTCGGGCGCCCCCACCACCCGGACCGGCAACCCGAGCGGCGCGACCCGGCACCTGCTCCCGCCACGGCCCCGGGCCTGCGAGGATCGTCGACGGCGTCCCCGGGGGTAGGGCACGCGGGAGCCGACGGGCAGGAGGGAGAGCGGTGACGACGCGCGCGCTCGACCTCGACGCCGGGCCCGGCGCGGTGCCCGCGGGCCGCCGTGCTGCGAGGGAGGCCCTCGCGGGCCGCTGCCCGGAGGAGGTGGTGCACGCCGGCGAGCTCGTGGTGACCGAGCTGCTCACCAACGCGGTGCTGCACGGCGGGGCGCCCGTCCGCCTCGCGTTCGTCACCGAGCCCGGCAGCGACAGGGTCCGGGTGGAGGTCGGCGACGGCTCGCGGGTGCTCCCCGTGCGTCCGCTGCCCAGCACCGACGGCATGACCGGTCGCGGGCTGGCCCTGGTCGACGCCCTCGCCGAGAGCTGGGGCGTGGAACCGGCCCCCGATGGCAAGGTCGTGTGGGCCGAGCTCACCCCGCGCAGCGTCGTCGTGGCCGAGCCCGGTGACGCCGACCTCGACGAGCTGCTCGCGGCGTTCGACGACGCGGAGGACGCGCTCGGTCCCCGCCGTCACGTGGTCGCCCTCGGCGACGTGCCGACCGAGCTGCTGCTGGCTGCCAAGGCCCACGTCGACTCGGTCGTGCGGGAGCTGACGCTGGCCGACACCGGCGCGCAGTCCGGGGTCACCGAGGCCGTCCCGGCCAGCCTCGCGGCGCTGGTGCACGACGTGGTGACGGAGTTCGCCGAGGCGCGGCAGGCCATCAAGCGGCAGGCGCTGGCCGCCGCCGCGCAGGGGCGTGACCGCACGACGCTGCGCCTGGTCCTGCCCGCCGAGGCCGCCGCCGCCGGCGAGCGCTACCTGGCGGCGCTCGAGGAGGCCGACGCCTTCGGCCGGGCATCCCGCCTGCTCACCCTGGCGGCCCCGCCGCAGCACGCTGCCTTCCGGCGCTGGTACGTCACCTCCCTGGTCGACGGGCTGCGCCGGGCGGCGGCCGGTGAGCGGGCCGTCGTGGCGCCGAGCTTCGAGGCCTACCTGCTGGAGGAGGTGGACCACCTCGCCGAGCTGCAGTCGGTGTCGGACCGGGCCGCACGCCTGCAGCGGGTGACCGCTGCCCTGGCGGGCGCGCTGGACCGCGGTGACGTCACCCGGATCGTGCTCGACGAGGCGATCGCCGAGCTCGGCGCCGGCCGCGGGGTCGTGCTGCTGCCGGCGCACCGGCGGATCGTGGCGGCGGCGACGGTGGGCTACCCCCCGGCCGTGGCGGACCGGCTGCAGGAGGCGTGGGACGCCGACGTGGTCACCCCGGGCCGGATCGCCTGGGAGACGGGGCGCGCGGTCTGGGTGGAGAGCCGCGAGGAGCGGGACGCCCGCTACCCCGACTTCGCGCAGATCGAGCCCGACGCCGTGGCCACCTGCGCGGTGCCCCTGTCGGTGGCGGGGCACCGGGTCGGCGTGCTGCGGCTGTCCTTCGCGGAGTCGCGGCTGTTCGAGCCGGACGAGCGGGCGTTCGTCGAGGCGCTCGGCGCCGTGGCGGCGCAGGCGCTCGAGCGGGCCGACCTCTACGACGCGCGGGGGACGCTGGCGGAACGGCTGGTGCGCCTGCAGGCCGTGGCGTCCGCGCTGGCGACGACCCGCAGCACCGACGAGGTGCTCGACGTCGCGATCGACCACGCGACCGGCCTCATCGGGGCGCGGGTCGCGAGCATCAGCCTCGTGCGCGACGACGGGCTCGCGCTCGACCTGGTCCGCATGGTGCCGCCGCTCCCGCCCGACAGCCCCTGGTGGAGCTTCCCCGTCGACGCGGACCTCCCGGCGTCGGAGGCGGTCCGCACGGGGCGGTACCTGTTCGTCCCGAGCCTGCGGGTGCGCAACGCGCGCTGGCCGGCCATCGCGACCGCCTCGGCCGACTTCGACCACTCCTTCGTCGTCGTGCCGCTCCACGTCGAGGCGGCGACCATCGGCGCGCTGACGCTGTCCTTCCCGGCGTCCGAGGACGACCCCGCCCCGTCGCGGGAGTTCCTCGTCGCCTTCGCCGACGCCTGCGCCCAGGCGCTCCAACGGGCGCGCTCCGCCGAGCGCGCGGCGGAGGCCGGGCGGCAGCTGGCCTTCCTCGCCTCGGCGTCGGAGGAGCTGGCCGGCACCCTGGACATCGAGACCACGCTCGGGAACCTGGCGCGCCTCGCCGTGCCGCACGTCGCCGACTGGTGCGTGCTGCACCTGCTCCAGGACGGGCAGCTGGTCTGCGTCGCCGTGGAGCACGCCGACCTGGCCAAGCGCGGGCTGGCCGTCGCCGCGCAGCAGCGCTGGCCGGCGACGCTGGACGACCCGGTCGTCGGGTCGCGTCGTCCGCGGAGGGCGAGCCGCTGCTGCTCCCGTCCGTCGAGCAGGCCCAGCGGGCGGCGGAGGCGGCGGGGCAGCCTCCGCTGGAACCGGAGCACCGGGCGCTGCTCGAGCAGCTCGGCCTGCGCAGCGCCATCATCGTCCCGCTCGTCGCGCGCGGCCGCACCCTGGGAGCGCTCACCTTCGTCGTGGCCGAGACGGCCCGCGAGTACGGCGCCTCCGACCTGGCCTTCGCCGAGGACCTGGCCCGGCGCGCCGCCGTCGCGGTCGACAACGCCCGGCTCTACGCCGTGGCGACGGGCACCTCCCGCTCCGCCGCCGACGCGCCGTCCGGACTGGTGCACCGGCCGCGCGCGCGCTCGCTGCCGCCGCACGCCGACGACGCGGTGCTGCGCTGGCACGTCGCCCAGGAGGCCGGGCGGCTGGGGTCCTGGGACCTCGACGCCGGGACGGGGCGGCTGACCTGGGACGAGCAGAGCGCCGCGCTGCTCGGCCTGTCCGCGGCAGACCCCACGACCGACGTGGAGGCCTTCCTGCGGCTCACCCACCCCGAGGACCGCGACCGGGTCCGGGTGGCCGTGCAGGCGGCGGTCGAGCGGGGCCTCGGGCTGGACGTGGAGTACCGCGTCCTGCTGCCCGGCGGCGGGGTCCGGCACCTGCTGACGCGCGGGCGTCCGCTGCCCGGCCCCGACGGCCGCACCTCCCGGCTCGTCGGCGCCGTCGTCGACGTCTCCGAGCTGCGCGAGACGGCCTCGGCGGAGAGCCGCGCGGCGCAGCGCTTGGCCGGGCTCGGGGAGGTCGCGCTCAGGCTCGCGGCGGCCGAGAGCGTCCACGACCTCGCGGCCGTGGTGGTCGAGCACGGCATGGCCGTGCTGGGGGCCGACGGCGGCGCGGTCTGCGTCCGTGACGACGAGCACGGCGTCGTGCGCCTGGCGGCGACGTCCTCCCTGCCCGAGGTGGTGGAGCGCGAGCACGGCACGCTGCCGCTGGACGGGCCGCTGCCCGGCTCCTACACCGCCCGGACGGGCAACCCGGTGCTGCTGCCGACCCGGCAGTCCGGGCTGCTGTTCGCGCCGGAGATGGCGCTGGTCTACGAGGGCACGGGGCGGTCGGCCTGGGTGTCGCTGCCGCTGCGCGCGGCCGACCGGCTGCTGGGGTCGCTGGTGGTCAGCTGGGAGCACGAGCGGACCTTCAGCCTGCAGGAGGAGGAGCTGCTCGCCGCCTTCGCGGCGCAGTGCGCGCAGGCGCTGGACCGCATCCAGGTGCTCGGCGCCGAGCGCCGTGCCGCGATGGCGACCCGGCAGATGTCCGAGACGCTGCAGCGCAGCCTGCTCACGCGCCCGCCGCAGCCGGCCGGGCTGCAGGTGGCCGTGCGCTACGTCCCGGCCTCGCAGGAGGCGCAGGTCGGCGGCGACTGGTACGACGCCTTCCCGACCGTCGACGGCGCCCTCGACCTGGTCATCGGGGACTGCTCCGGCCACGACCGCGAGGCCGTGGCCGCGATGGCCGCCGTGCGGAACCTGCTGCGCGCCACCGCCTACGCCGTGGACGACTCACCGGCCGGCGTGCTGACCGCGCTGGAGCGGACCATGGCCGGGCTGGACGTCGCCGCCCTGGCCACGGCTCTGCTCGCCCGGGTGGAGCCGGCGGGGCAGGGTCGGCACCGCGTCCAGTGGAGCAGCGCCGGACACCTCCCGCTGGTCGTGCGACGGGCCGACGGCGACACCACGGTGCTGTCCACGCCGCCGGACCTGCTGCTCGGCCTGCTGGCCGACAGCGACAGGTACGACCACAGCGTCGAGCTGGAGGCCGGGGCGACGCTGCTGCTCTACACCGACGGGCTCGTGGAGCGGCGCGGCGAGGACATCGACGCGGGCGTCGAGCGGCTCCGGCAGGCGCTGACCGAGGTCGGGGACCTGCCGCTCGAGCAGGTCTGCGACATGCTGCTGCACCGGCTGGGCGGGGACGCCGAGGACGACGTCGCCCTGCTGGCCGTGCGCCTGGGCTGACCGGGCGTCAGACCGCGCAGGCGTCGCCGTCGCAGCCGGGTGCGGCGCCGCCGGCCGGCACCAGCTGGACGGGAGTCCGCTCGCTCCAGGCCTTCTCGAGCACCTCGCGAAGCACGTCGGCCGGCTGGGCGCCCGAGACGCCGTACGTCCGGTCGACCACGAAGAACGGCACGCCGCTGATCCCGAAGCGCTGGGCCTCGGCCTCGTCGGCGCGCACCGCGTCGGCGTAGGTGCCCTCCGCCAGGACGGTTCGCGCCTCGTCGGCGTCGAGGCCGGCCTCGGCCACGAGGCGCACCAGCGCCTCGCGGTCGCCGATCGGCTCGCCCTCGGTGAACGTCGCGCGGAGCAGCCGCTCCTTCACGTCGCCCTGGACGCCGCGCTCGGCCGCCAGGTGCAGCAGCCGGTGGGCGTCGAAGGTGCTCCCGGTGCGGGCACGCTCGAAGTGGAAGTCCAGCGCCGTCCTGCGCAGCGGTCGCGGTCATGGTGTCGACCATCTCCTGGCCGCGCTCGCGCGTGAAGCCGTACTTCGTGGCGAGCAGCTGCGGCGTAGTCGCCCACCCGCTCGGCCGGCGCCGAGGCGTCGAGCTCGAACGAGCGCCACACCACCTCGACCTGGTCGCGGTGGGGGAAGGCGGCCAGCGCCTGCTCGAAGCGGCGCTTGCCGACGTAGCACCACGGGCAGACGACGTCGGACCAGATCTCGACTCTCATGCTTGCGGCAACAACGGCCCGGGGCCGGGGATTCCGGCTCAGGTGGTCGGCTCAGGTGACGGCGAGGCCGACGAGCCAGGTGCCGACCATGAGCACGCCGGCGGTCAGCTCGGCCAGCACGCCGATCCCGACGGCCCGCAGCACCTGCACGGTGCTGCGCCAGGCCTGCGCCCGGTCCCGCGACCGCTCCGCCTCGGCGGCGTAGACCCCGACGACGCCGCCGACGAGCAGCCCCAGCGGCGGGAGGACGACGAGCCCGACCCCCGCGCCGACGGCGCCGAGCAGCAGGGTGCGACGGGGGAGCCGGCCGGCCAGGTGGCGGCCCGGCAGGGCGTACTTCAGGGCCAGTGCCGGCGAGCAGCAGCGCGGCCATGACGCCGACGACGACCCAGCGGGTGGTGCCCTCCTCGACGACGAGGACCGCCCAGCCGATCCCGGCGGCGAGCACCAGGGCGGTGCCCGGGAGCAGCGGGACGACCACGCCGACCAGCCCGACGAGCATGACCAGGCCGACGAGCGAGCGTGCCCACGGCCTAGACCGGCAGGTCGGTCTCGAGCACCTGCTCGGTGAGCTCCCACAGCCGCGCGGCGGTGGCCGGGTCGCTGCCGGAGGGGTAGACGTCGAGCAGCTCGGGCCGGCCGCGGACCTGGCCGAGGGCGGCCGGACCGACGAAGGCGCCGCTGGGCGTGCTGTGGTCCAGCGCCCGCAGCGTCGGCAGCGCGCCGGCGCTCGGCGGACTGCAGGGCCAGCTTCATGACGCCCTTGGCGACCGGCGCGAGCGACGCCCAGGCCGTGGTCCTTGCAGCTGGCGCACGAACAGCTCGGTGTCGCTGACGCCGGGGTGGCAGGCGACGGCGCTGACCGGCGAGCCGGCCGCGGCCGGCGCGGCGGTGCAGCTCCTGCGCGAACAGCAGGTTGGCCTGCTTGGTGCTGCTGTAGACGGCGTTGCCCGAGTACGGCGTCGGGGCCACGAGGTCCTCGCGGGTGGTCGTCGCGGACAGCCGGCCGCCGCGCGCCGCGATGCTCGAGACCAGCACGACCCGGCCGCGCGGCGGCGTGCAGCAGCGGCCACAGCGCCGGCGACGAGCGCGGCGTGGCCGAGGTGGTTGGTGCCCATCTGCCGCTCGAAGCCCTGCGCGGTGAAGGCCAGCGGGCCGCCCATCACGCCGGCGTTGCACACGAGCGGCGTGACAGCCCGTCGTAGGCCTCGACGACGGTCTTGGCGAACAGGTCGACCGAGTCGAGGTCGGCCAGGTCGAGCTCGTGCACCACGGCCGTGCCCGGACCGAGCATCGTCGCGGCAGCCTGCGGCGCCGCGCTCGAGGTCGCGGACGCCGAGCACGACGGTGGCGCCGCGCGCGACGAGGTCGCGGGCGGCCTCGCAGGCCGATGCCGCTGTTGGCGCCGGTGATGACGAAGGTGCGGCCGGTCTGCTGCGCGAGCTGCCGTGGGTGCCAGGTCATGCCGTCGACAGTACGGGCGGCGGGTGTCGGTCGTGCGACGGCGGGACGAGGGGAACATCACGCCTCTGGCAGGCCGCGAGGGGCGGCCGGTCAGGCGTCGACGGCCAGGACCAGCGGCAGCACGGGCCCGGCGCCGGCCTCGCGCAGCACCCGCGCGGCCTCGGTGAGGGTCCAGCCGCTGTCGGTGCGGTCGTCGACCAGCAGCACCGGCCCGCCGTCGAAGGTCGCACCGGGCGGCACCGCGAAGGCGCCGTGGACGGCCCGCAGCCGCTGCGCGCTGTTGGACCGCCCCGCGCCGGGCGGCGCGTCGCGCAGCAGGTCGAGCGTGCCGAGCAGCGGGAGGCGGCCCGACCTCGGCCAGCCGTGCCGCCGAGCGAGCCGACCAGCTGCGGCCGGGTGCGGGACGGCACGACCACGACCCCGGTCGGCCGGGTCTCCCAGCCCCAGCCCTTGAGCACGGAGACCACGGCCGCAGGACGTCGTCGGGCAGCGGGCCGTCGGGGCCGCCGAGCAGCCCGCGCAGCCGGGTGCCCCAGCCGATGTCGGACAGCCGGCCCAGCGCCCGGCCGCTGTCGGCCTGCAGCTCGGCCGGGATGCGCCCCTTGACCGTCGCCCCAGGCCGGTCGGCCACATCCTGCGCGGCTCGACCTCGACGCCGGGCCGGCCGAGCGCGGCCTGCGCGGCGGCCAGCGCCTCGGCCGAGACCTCGGTCGGCAGCGCGCCGGCCGGTGCAGCGGTCGCAGCGACCGCAGGCCACGGCGCTGCCGTCGACGACCTCCGGGTCGTCGAGCTGGCGGCGCAGGAACAGCATCCGGCAGTCGTCGGTGGCGGCGTAGTCGCGCATCGCCTGCTGCTCGGCCGAGCGGTCGGCGGCGACCCGGGCGTAGCGCTCGGCGTCGTAGGCCCACGGCTGGCCGGTGGCGGTCCAGCCGCCCTGCACGCGGTGCACCGCGCCGTCGACGTCGAGCACCTTGAGCATCGTCTCGAGCCGGGTCCGCCGCAGGTCGACGTGCGCCTCGAGCGCCGCCGTCGACAGCGGCCGCCCGGCGTCGCCGAGCACGCCGAGCACCTGCCGCACCTGCTCCTCGGACGGGAAGCCGAGCGAGGCGAAGTACCGCCAGATCGCCTCGTCCTCGGCGCCGGGCAGCAGCACCACCTCGGCCCGCTCCACGCCGCGGCCGGCGCGGCCGACCTGCTGGTAGTAGGCGATGGGCGACTGCGGCGCGCCGAGGTGCACGACGAAGCCGAGGTCGGGCTTGTCGAAGCCCATGCCGAGGGCGCTGGTGGCGACGAGCACCTTGATGCGGTTGGCCAGCAGGTCGTCCTCGGCCACCCGGCGCTCGGCGTCGTCGGTCCGCCCGGAGTAGGCCGCCGCGGCGATCCCGCGGCTGCGCAGGAAGGACGCCAGCTCGTCGGTGGCGGCGACCGTGAGCGTGTAGACGATGCCGCTGCCCGGCAGGTCGGACGAGGTGGTCGGCGAGCCAGGCCCAGCGGTGGGCGCCGCTGGGCAGCCCGAGGACCGACAGGTGCAGCGACTCGCGCTCGAGCGCTCCGCGGAGGACGACGGCGGACTCGCCGCTGCCGCCGGTCGCCAGCTGCTCGGCGACGTCGGCGACCACCCGGGCGTTGGCGGTCGCGGTCGTGGCCAGGACGGGGGTGCCGGTCGGCAGCTCGCCGAGCAGGGTGCGGATGCGGCGGTAGTCGGGGCGGAAGTCGTGGCCCCAGTCGGAGATGCAGTGCGCCTCGTCGACGACGAGCAGGCCTGCGGTCGCGGCGAGCTCGGGCAGCACGGCGTCGCGGAAGCCCGGGTTGTTGAGCCGCTCCGGACTGACCAGCAGGACGTCGACCTCGCCGCGGCCGACCGCGCCGTAGACCTGCTGCCAGTCGTCGACGTTGCTCGAGTTGACCGTCACGGCGCGGATGCCGGCGCGCTGCGGCGGCCGCGATCTGGTTGCGCATCAGCGCCAGCAGCGGGCTGACGATGACGGTCGGCCCGGCGCCCTGCGCGCGCAGCAGCGCGGTCGCGACGAAGTAGACGGCCGACTTGCCCCAGCCGGTGCGCTGCACGACCAGCGCGCGGCGCCGGCCGCTGACCAGCGCGTCGATCGCCGTCCACTGGTCCTCGCGCAGCACGGCGCCGTCGCCGGCCAGTGCGCGCAGGTGGGCCTCGGCGGCGTCACGGGTCGTCATCGGCACGACCCTGCCACGCGGGTCCGACAGGTCAGTCCGGCGGCAGGGCCAGCCGCTCGCCGCGGCGCAGCGGCCGCACACCCGGGAGGCCCCGCCGCTCCACCTCGGCGAGGAAGTCCGACAGGGGGCTCCGGAAGACGCCGTAGTCGTCGTGGTGCACCGGCACGGTCGTCCGCGGCCGGACCAGCTCGAGCAGGTCGGCGCCCTGCCGGCCGTCCATGGTCACCAGCGGGCCCAGTCCGAGGACGCCGGGGATGCGGGTCCCGCCCAGGTGCCACACGCCGAGGTCCAGCGAGGGGTGCCGGCGGGGGACCTCGCGCAGGTCGTCGACCAGGAGGGTGTCGCCGGTGACGTACATGCTGAGGCGCTCCCCGCCCGCCGGCGCGAACTCCCACACGCTGCCCATCACCGGCGGCAGCAGCGCCTTGACCAGGCCCTTGGCGTGGGTGCCGGGTGCGGCGGTGACGGTGAGGACGTCGCCGGCGGCGGAGCGGAGCTCGTACGACTGCCAGGTGCGCAGGCCGACGGCGCGGGAGAAGCCCCAGCGGCGCAGGGTGCGGGCCGAGGCGGGGGTGGTGAGCACCGGGACGTCCCGGGCGAGCCCGCGCCGCGCGACCCGGTCGAAGTGGTCGCCGTGCAGGTGCGACAGCACGACCGCGTCCAGCGGGGGCAGGTCCTCGATGCGCATCGCCGGCTCGGTGCGGCGGCGCGAGACCAGGCCCTTGCCGAGGTAGGCCCAGTCGCCGCGGTGCAGGAAGTTCGGGTCGGTGAGGACGCGGAAGCCGCCGTGCTCGACGAGGACGGTGGCGGTGCCGAGGAAGGTGAGGGAGCCGCTCATGCGGCCCCGGCTACCCGGCCGGGCGCGGGCTACCCGGCGGCAGCGGCCAGCACGGCGACGCCGACCAGCGCGAGGAGGACGACGACCATCCCGACCGGGGCCAGCCACGCCCGGCCGGTGCCCGGCTCCCGCGCCGGCAGCCGGCGGGCGAGCACGACGGCCCCCGCGACGAGGACCTCGACGGTGAGCAGGGCGCCGGCGAGAACGGGCAGGTCGGCGGCCACGAGCAGGCCCACCAGGGCGAGCAGCGGCAGCACCCACACGACGAGGACGATCACCACCTCGGTCCGGTCGCGCTGTGCCACGGGGCCAGTCTGCCGTTACCCCGGCCCCGCCCGCGCGCTCATCGGCGAGACTGGACGGGTACCGCGCCCGTACGGGGCGCACAGGCGCGCCAGCGGGCGCTCCGCGACACCGAGAGCGAGAACCATGAGCGAGTGGGGCCGGGTGGCCGAGGACGGCACCGTGTTCGTCAGGACGACCGAGGGCGGCGAGCGCGAGGTCGGCTCGTGGCAGGCGGGCACGCCGGAGGAGGGCCTGGCGCACTTCGCCCGGCGCTACGAGGTGCTGTCGACCGAGGTGGCGCTGCTCGAGCAGCGGCTGCGCAGCGGCGCCGGCGACCCGCAGCAGGTCGCGTCGACCGCGACCCGGCTCAAGAGCACCATCCCGACCGCGGCGGCCGTCGGCGACCTGGCCTCGCTCGAGCGCCGCGTCGACGCCCTGCTCGACAAGACCGCCGAGGCCGTCGAGGCGGGCAAGGCCAAGAAGGCCGAGGCCCGCGCCCGCGCCGCGGAGGCCAAGGCAGCGCTCGCCGACGAGGCCGAGCAGCTGGCCGGCAGCTCCGAGTGGAAGGCCGCGGGCGAGCGGCTGCGCACCCTCGGCGACGACTGGAAGCGGCTGCCCCACCTGGACCGCAAGGTCGAGGACGAGCTCTGGCAGCGGATCGCCGGCGCCCGCAAGCGCTTCACCGAGCGGCGCACGCAGCACTTCGCCGCCCTCGAGGAGCAGCGCGGCGTCAGCCAGACCCGCAAGGAGAAGCTGATCAAGGACGCCGAGGCGCTGTCGTCCTCGACCGAGTGGGGGCCGACGGCGGCCCGCTACAAGCAGCTGATGAGCGACTGGAAGACCGCCGGCCGTGCGCCGCGCGAGGTCGAGGACGAGCTGTGGGGCCGCTTCAAGGCCGCGCAGGACGCGTTCTTCTCCGCCCGCAACGCGCACTTCTCGGTGCAGGACGAGGAGCTGCGCGGCAACCAGAAGGTCAAGGAGGAGATCCTCGCCGAGGCCGAGACCATCGACCCGGCGCAGGGCCTGGACAAGGCCAAGGCCCGGCTGCGCGTCCTGCAGGACCGCTGGGAGGCCGCCGGCAAGGTCCCGCGCGACGTCATGCGCTCGCTCGAGGACCGCATGGGCGCGGTCGAGGAGAAGGTCCGCGGCGCCGGCGAGCAGCGCTTCAAGGCCAGCGACGAGTCGCCGTTCACCGCCAAGCTGCGCGAGAAGGTCGTCGAGCTCGAGGCCAAGCTGGAGAAGGCGCGCGCCGGCGGCCGACCGACCGCCGAGCTCGAGGCCGCCCTGACCACCCAGCGCCAGTGGCTGTCGCAGGCGGGCGGCTCGGTCTCGACGCCGTCCGGGCCCGCGGCCGAGGAGCCGGCCGCGCCGGCCGCCCCGAAGAAGAAGCCCACCACCGCCTGGGTCCGCGCCGAGTAGCTGCGCCCCGGCGCGGCGGCCCCGCTGCCTCGTGCGCCCCGCTCGTCCGGAGCCCTCCGTACGGTCGCCGCCGCCCGCGGGACCGCACGGAGGGCTCCGTGCCGTCGGCGCCCGGCGAGTGCTGGTGATCCACAGAAGGATCCGTGCGCTCAGCGCCGCCCGACCCGCCTGACCGCACGGATCCTTCTGACGATCATGGCAGCCGGGCGCGTACGGAGTGGTGATCTTCCCCTCGTGCGTCGCGACACGCGGGCGGGGGTCGTACGAGGGGAAGATCACGGGCTGGGGTGGGCCACCCGGGAGGGCGCGCGGCGGCTAGACGACCTTGGCGCGCAGGAAGTCGATCGTGCGGGACCAGGCGAGCTCGGCGTCGCCGGGGGAGTAGGTGCCGAGCTTGTTCGTGTCGTTGTGGAAGGCGTGGCCGGCGTCGTAGAAGTGGAACTCGACCTCGGCGCCGGACTCCTCGCGGATCTGCTGCTCCTGCGCGCGGGCGGCGTCGGCCGGGTAGAAGTCGTCCTTGAGCCCGTAGTGGCCCTGCACCGCGGCGGTGAGGCCGGCGAAGGCCGAGGGCACGGCCGGGCCCACGCCGTAGTACGGGACGGCCGCGCTGACGCGCTCGCCCTGCTGCGCGGCGAGCAGCAGCACGAAGCCGCCGCCCATGCAGAAGCCGACCGCGCCGACGGTGCTGCTCGTGACGGCGTCGTGGCCGAGCAGGAAGTCGACCGCCCCGCCGAGGTCGCGGGCGGCCTGGTCGACGGGCAGCGACGTCATGAGCTCGCCGGCCTCGTCCGCGTCGTGGGCGGTCCGACCGCCGTACAGGTCCGGCGCGAGGGCGACGAAGCCCTCCGCGGCGAGCCGGTCGGCGACGTCGGCGATGTGGTCGGTCAGGCCCCACCACTCCTGGATGACCAGGACGCCCGGGCCGGAGCCGGACGACGGCACGGCGAGGTAGCCGTGCGCCTGGCCGCTGCCGCTGGGGAAGGTGGTGTTCTGGCGGGACGCGTTCTCAGACATCGGAGCCTCTCGAGCAGGGGTGGGATCGTCCCGGAACCTATCCCCGGCTGCGGGGTGCGCGCCGTACGTGGTCGCCCGTAGCCGGGTAGAGCAAGACTCCCCGACGTCCCCAGGAGGTTCCCGTGGCCACGACCGTGCAGGTGGTGCTCGACTGCGCCGACCCCGGCGCGCAGGCGGAGTTCTGGGCGGCAGCCCTCGGCTACGTCGTGCAGCCCCCGCCTCCGGGGCACGCCAGCTGGGAGGACTTCCTGCGGCAGCTCGGCGTCCCGGAAGAGCGGTGGAACGACCGCAGCGCGGTCGTCGACCCGGACGGGAGGGGGCCGCGGATCTACCTGCAGCGCGTCCCGGAGCCCAAGGCGGTCAAGAACCGGGTGCACCTCGACGTGCAGGTCGGGGCGGAGTGCTCGCCGGACCAGCGCCGCACGCTGGTCGAGGACGAGGTGGAGCGGCTGGTGCACCTCGGCGCCACCCGCTCGCAGGAGCTCGAGGAGATGGGCGAGCACTGGGTGGTGCTGCAGGACCCGGAGGGCAACGAGTTCTGCGTCTCCTGAGACGCAGAGCGGCCGCCGTCCCGCAGGGGGACGACGGCCGCTCAGGGAGTGCGAGGCCTACGCGACGTACTCGCGCAGCGCGTCGGCGCGACCGCCGGCGCGGATCTCGGCGAGGGTGTCGCGCTCGATCTGGCGGATCCGCTCGCGGGTCAGGCCCAGGAAGCGGCCGACCTCGTCGAGGGTGCGCGGACGCCCGTCCTCGAGGCCGAAGCGCATCCGCATGACGATCGCGGAGCGCTCGGGCAGCGAGTCGAGCACCTCGGACAGCTGGCCGTGCAGCATCTGCGTCTCGACGGCCGCCTGCGGGTCGATCGAGTCGACGTCGTGGATGAAGTCGCCCAGGACCGCCTCGTCGTCGCCGACCGGCGCCTGCAGCGACAGGGTGTCGCGGCCGTGGCGCAGGATCTCCTCGACCTTCTCCGCGGTCATCGCGAGCGGCTCGCCGATCTCCTCGGAGGAGGGCTCGCGGCCCAGGCTCTGGGTCAGGTCGCGGCGGGTGCGGGTCACCTTGGTGATCAGCTCGGCCATGTGGACCGGCACGCGGATGGTGCGGCCCTGGTCGGCCAGCGCGCGCTGCAGCGCCTGGCGGATCCACCAGGTGGCGTAGGTGGAGAACTTGTAGCCCTTGGCGTAGTCGAACTTCTCGACGGCGCGCACCAGGCCGAGGTTGCCCTCCTGGACCAGGTCGAGCAGGTCGAGCCCGCGGCCCTGGTAGCGCTTGGCCAGCGAGACGACCAGGCGCAGGTTGGCCTCGAGCAGGTGGCGCTTGGCCACCTCGCCGTCGCGCTCGATCTCGACCAGGTCGCGGCGCATGGCAGCCGCGATCTTGGCCTCGCCGGAGGCGTGCTGGCCCAGCTTGTAGGTGGCGAACAGGCCGGCCTCGATGCGCTTGGCCAGGTCGACCTCCATCTCGGCGGTCAGCAGCGCGACGCGGCCGATCTCGCGGAGGTAGGCCTTGACCAGGTCGATGCCGGGCGGCGGCTCGTCGAGCGCCAGGGGCTTGTCCTCGTCGGCGACGACGACCGGCGCCGCGGGCTCGGCGAAGACGGTGTCGCTGTCGGGCAGGGCGGCCTCGGCGATGGCGGCGGCCGCCTCCTCCTTGGTCTGCTTCACCGGCTTGGGCGCGGCGGCCTCGACCGGCGCGGCCGCCTTCTTCTTGGCGGTCGTCTTGGCGGTCGCCTTGACGGGCGCGCTCGGGGCAGCGGTCTCGGTCAGCACGGGCAGGTCCTCTCCGGACGGCTCGGCCGGCTCGGGGGTGGAGGTGGTGGTCACGGTGCGCCCGGCGGGGCGCGTCTCCTGCGGGCCGGCGGTGCGCTTGGCAGGGCGCGCCACCGTCGTCTTGGCTGTACGACGAGCACGGCCCGCAGGACGTTCCGCCTCGGGCGCGGAGACCATCACCGCGCCCTGCTCGGTGAGGGAGCGCAGGACGGCGCGCGCCTCGGACGGGCCGATGCCGGCGTCGTCGAAGGCCGAGCGCAGCTGCTCCAGGGACAGCGGTCCCTCGGAGTGCGAGCGCGCGACGAGCGACTCGACGACGTCGGCGGGACGAGCAGGGGCGGACATGGATCTCCTGGGTCAGGTGGCGTGCGGGGGACGCGGTCCGGAGCGTCGCCGCGCGCAGGCGCGGGGCACCGTGGCTGGCACGGAGGGACGTCCCGGGGGGCGAGCCCCGGGGGACGTGGGCTCGCGAAGTTCCAACCATCTCCCGAGAACGCGAATTCCGGAAGCCCCCCCTGGGTGAAGTCCCTCACACGCCTACCCCGGCAGGGCGGATTCACCCCCACGAACCGGGACGTCACGCCCAGCCGAGCTCGTGCAGCCGCTCGTCGTCGATGCCCACGTGGTGGCCGAACTCGTGCACGACGGTCACCGCGATCTCCTCGACCAGGTGGTCGAGGTCCTCGGCCAGCAGGCACAGCGGGATCCGGTAGAGGCTGATCCGGTCCGGCAGCGCCCCGGTGTAGTGCTCGCGCTCGGTCAGCGCCACGCCCTCGTAGAGCCCCAGCAGGTCCGGCTCGTCCTCGTTCTCGTCCTCGACGACGACCACGACGTTGCTGAACCGGGCGACCAGCTCCGGCGGCAGCGCGTCGAGGGCGTCGGCGACGTAGCCCTCGAACTCGGCGGGCGAGACGGGCTGCACCGGGCCGCTAGTCCAGGTAGTCGCGGAGCTTCTGCGACCGGGACGGGTGGCGCAGCTTGGACAGCGTCTTGCTCTCGATCTGCCGGATCCGCTCGCGGGTCAGCCCGAACTCCCGGCCGATCTCGTCCAGGGTGCGCGGCTGGCCGTCGACCAGGCCGAAGCGCATCTTGACGACGGCCGCCTCGCGGTCGGTCAGCGTGCGCAGGACCTCGCCGAGCTGCTCCTGCATCAGGCCGTACGACACGACCTCGGCCGCGACCGGCGCGTCGGCGTCCTCGATGAAGTCGCCGAGGCTGCTGTCCTGGTCGTCGCCGATCGTGGTCTCGAGGCTCACGGGCTCGCGGGCGTAGCCCTGGATCTCGACGACCTTCTCGGGGGTCATGTCGAGCTCCTTGGCGAGCTCCTCCGGCGTGGGCTCGCGGCCCAGCTCCTGCAGCATCTCGCGCTGCACCCGGGTGAGCTTGTTGATCTGCTCGACCATGTGGACCGGGATGCGGATGGTGCGCGCCTGGTCGGCCATCGCGCGGGTGATCGCCTGGCGGATCCACCAGGTGGCGTACGTCGAGAACTTGTAGCCCTTGGTGTAGTCGAACTTCTCGACCGCGCGGATCAGGCCGAGGTTGCCCTCCTGGATGAGGTCCAGGAAGAGCATCCCGCGACCCAGGTAGCGCTTGGCGATCGAGACGACCAGGCGCAGGTTGGCCTCGAGCAGGTGGCGCTTGGCCTTGCCGCCGTCGACGACCAGCCAGTCGAGGTCGCGGCGCAGGGCGGCGGACAGCTTGGGCGCCTCGCCGGCGTCGGCCTGCCGGATCTTCTCGGCGGCGAACAGGCCGGCCTCGATGCGCTGCGCGAGGTCGACCTCCATCTCGGCCGTGAGCAGCGGGACCTTGCCGATCTCCTTGAGGTAGGCCCGCACGAGGTCGGTCGAGATGCCGACCTCGCCCTCGGCGGCGAGCGGCTTCTTCTCGTCCTCGTCGTCCTCGTCGTCGTCGGAGGCGGCCTTGGGCGCGCCCTCCTCGTCGTCGTCGTCCTCGTCGTCGTCGTCCGCGGCGACGACGGCGCCCGCGGCCGCCGCGAGGGCGGGGTCGGCGGCAGCCACGACGGCCGGGTCCATCACGCCGTCCGCGGGCTCGGCGGCGAGCTCCTCGGCGGCGGGCTCCACCTCGTCCGCCAGGTCCTCGAGCGCGGGCTCGTCGTCCGCGGCCGGCACGGCGGCAGCCTTCTTGGCCGGGGCCTTCTTCGCGGCCTTCTCGGCAGCCGGGGCGGCGGCGGGCTCGACCTGCGCGGTCTCGTCCACGGCAGCAGCGCGGGCGGTGCGGGGCGGGGTCACAGAGGCGTCCTTCGTCCTTCGGGGCGGCCGGTGGCACGTGGTGCGCGAAACGCAGTGACCAGTATCGCTCTTGTTCGGCTCGGCGTGCCGCGTGCGCGGCGAGAACGCCCGTTCCGCCGCGCGGCCTGACCCTCGCCCGACCCGTCGCGTGACCCCAGCGCGACACCAGGGTCCGGTCCCCGACAGGGGGACCGGACCCTTGTGCTGCGTCCCCGGCGGGAACAGAGTCCGCGCAGAGGAGGTGCAGCACATGCGCATCGGTCTCCTGGCACCGGTCTGGTGCTCGATCCCCCCTTCCGGCTACGGCGGCACCGAGCAGGTCGTGGACGCCCTCGCCCGCGGGCTGCAGGAGCTCGGCCACGAGGTCGTGCTCGCCGCGACCGGCGACTCGACCTGCCCCGTCGAGCGCGCGTCGTTGCTGCCGCACCCGCCGCCGGTCATCGGCGAGCAGCTGCCCGAGCTGCGGCACGTCGTGCACGCCTACGACCAGCTCGCCGACTGCGACGTCATCCACGACCACACGCTGTCCGGCCCGCTGCTCGCGGTCGGGGGCCGGACGGGCCCGCCGGTGGTCACCACCTGCCACGGGGACATGTCCGGTCAGCTCGGCGACTACTACCGCCAGCTCTCCCAGCACGTCGTCGTCATCGGGATCTCGCACGCGCAGGTGTCGGCGGCGCCGGGCGTCGCCCACGCCGTCGTCCACCACGGCCTCGTGCCGTCCGACTTCCCGGCCGGCGCGGGCAAGGGCGGCCATCTGCTGTTCCTCGGCCGCATGTCGCCCGACAAGGGCGCGGACAGGGCGGTCCGGGTGGCGCGAGCGGCCGGCGTCCCGCTGCTGCTCGCCGCGAAGATGCGCGAGGCGTCGGAGCGGGAGCACTTCGCCCGGCAGGTCGAGCCGCTGCTCGGCGACGGCGCGCGCTACCTCGGCGAGGTCGACAGGGCGACCAAGACCTCGCTGCTCGCCGACGCGAGGGGGCTGCTCGTGCCGATCCGCTGGCCGGAGCCGTTCGGCATGGTGATGATCGAGTCGCTGGCCTGCGGCACCCCCGTGCTCGCGTTCCCCGAGGGGGCCGCCCCGGAGGTGGTCGAGCACCGGCGCACGGGCTTCCTGTGCCGCGGCGAGGCCGACATGGCCGCCGCGGTCGGCCGGCTGGGCGAGCTCTCCAGGCAGGACTGCCGCGACGCGGTGGAACGGCGGTTCAGCGCCCGGCGGATGGCCGCCGACCACGTGCGCGTCTACCGGTCAGCGATCGCCCGGCGCAGGCTCGCGCGGCCCGCGCACGAGGCGCACGCCCTCCGGCAGCCCCTCGACCTCCACCCGCCCGGACGCGTCGACCTCGACGTGGACCGTCGCCTCGCCGAGCGGCATGCCGCGAAGCCGCAGTGAGCGGGTGCCGGGCGGCAGCTCCGGTGCCAGGTGCACGGTCCCGCCTGGCAGGTCGGGGTCCAACCGCAGCACGGTGCGCAGCAGCAGCAGCGGCGCGGCGGCGGACCAGGCCTGCGGCGAGCACGACGCGGGGTAGGTCGGCGGCACCGGCAGCTCCTGGCGGCTGAGCCCGCCGAACAGCTCGGGCAGCCGCTCGCCGAAGGCCCCGGCCGCGTCGAGCAGCCCCGAGACCAGCCGGAGCGAGGCCTCGACGTGGCCGTAGCGCATGAGCCCCGCGGCCACGAGGGCCGTGTCGTGCGGCCAGACCGAGCCGCAGTGGTAGCTGATCGGGTTGTAGCCGGTCATCGAGCTGGCCAGGGTCCGGAGCCCCCACCCGCTGAAGACGTCGTCCTGGAGCAACCGGCCGGCCAGGGCCGCCGCCCGCTCCGGCCGCGCGATCCCGCTCCAGAGGCAGTGCCCGATCGAGCTGGTCAGCGCGTCCATCGGCCGCTCGTCGCCGTCGAGCGCCATCGCGTACCAGCCCTGGTCGGGCAGCCAGAAGGCCTCGTCGAAGGCCGCGCGCAGGTCCGCGGCACGCCCCCGGCAGCGGTCCGCCGTCGCACCGTCCTGGCGCGCCTCGGCCAGCTCGGCCCGGGCCAGCAGGGCGGCGTACGCGTAGCCCTGCACCTCGGCCAGCGCGACCGGTCCCTCGGCGAGCGTGCCGTCGGCCGCCCGCACGCCGTCCCAGCTGTCCTTCCAGCCCTGGTTGCGAAGCCCCTCCGGGGTCGCCCGCTGGTACTCCACGAAGCCGTCGCCGTCCGGGTCGCCGTAGGTCGACATCCACTCCAGCGCCCGGTCCGCGCAGGGCAGGAGGTCGTCCACCGCCGCGCCGTGCCCCCAGCGGGCCACCTCGCCGAGCAGGGCGACGAACAGCGGCGTCGCGTCGGCGGTGCCGTAGTAGGCCTCCGGTCCGTGGGGGCCGTGCCGCACCTCGTGCAGGATCCGCCCGGGCTGCTCCTCGCTCGCCGGGTGCACGCGGCTGCCCTGCCGGCGGGCCAGCGCCCGCAGCGTGCCGAGCGCGAGCCGGGGGTCGAGCAGCAGCGCCGACCACGACGTGAGCAGCGAGTCCCGACCGAACAGCGTCATGTACCAGGGCACGCCGGCCGCCACGGTGACCTCGTCGGGCGCTGCGGCGTCGTGCAGCCGCAGCGCACCCAGGTCCTCGGCGCTGCGCCAGAGGATGCGCTCGACCTGCGGGGGCTCGCTGGTCACCACGGGCGCGCGTCGCCGCCACTCGGTGAGCTGCGCGGCCGGACGGCCCTGGGCGGCGGGCTCGCCGCACCGGAACAGCGGGGTCACCCGCTCGCCGCCGCGCACCGGTGCCACCTCGAGGCACCCGCTCCAGGTGCCGCCCGGCGGCAGGTCGAGCAGCACCTCGACCTCCGCCCCGATCGGCGGGAGGAAGCCGGTGACGCCCACCTGGGTGGCGTGCAGGCCGTCCTGCGAGCGGAGCAGCACCCCGCCGGGCTCGGGCACGGCGATGCTGGTGCCGGGCGCGACGCCGCCCTTGACGTCGAACAGCGGCGCGAAGTCGGCGTCGAGCCGGACGGTCAGCCGGGCCGTCGCGGGGGTGCCCCGGTAGTTGGTGACCGTGAGGTCCTCCCGGAGCCCGTCGCCGAGCCACCGGTCCCGCCGCACCACCAGCCCGCTGTCGGCGTGGCCGGGGACCGAGCGACCGCGGCCGAGGAACACCCCGGCGTACGGCTCGCTGGCGTGCGACACGAGCGGCTCGACCGGCAGCCCGTCGAGCATGAGGCGCAGCGACGACAGGTACCGGCGGTCCTCGAAGAACAGCCCCTGCGGCAGGGTCGGGTCGACGTCCCCGGACGGCTCGCAGACCAGGAACGTCGACCCGTGCACCAGGCTCAGCCGGTCGCCCGGTCCGGCCACGGCCGGGACGTCGGTGACGAGGTCGAAGGCGGTGACGGCCGTCATGGCCTGATGGTGCGGCCTGGTGCGCGGGCTTGGGAAGCCCCGCGCGGGGACCAACGTCCCTGGTGCGGCTGCCGCGTCAGGATCAGGCTGGGAGGGCCGAGGAGGCTGCCGTGAGCACCGAGACCTTCCGCGTCCAGCCCGAGCCCGTGCCTGCGCCCGCGCCGCGAGGCGCGCCGAGGAGGTGGTGGTGGGCCGCAGGGGCCCTCGCCGCAGCGGGGGTCGTGAGCCTCGCGGCCGTGCTCGTCGGGACGGGACGGGCCGGACCGCGTGGCGCCGCCCGCGGCGTCAGCACCCAGCAGCAGTCCCAGCAGCGCTCCCAGCACGAGCGCCGCGCCGACGACGGCGCCGACGACCGGTCCCGCCTCGCCGGTGCCCCCCGCCGTCGACCGGTCTCCGGCCGTCTGGCCCGTCGCGGGGGCCGCTGGGCTGGCCGACCCGGTCCGGGCGGCGCGGGCGTTCGCCGTCGACTACCTCGGCTTCGCCGACCCGGTCGTCGGCTCGTTCGCCCAGGGCGACAGCCGCTCCGGGGAGGTCGAGGTCCGGCCGCTGACCACCGGTCCTGCGACGACGGTGCTGCTGCGGCAGCTGTCCGGGGAGGACACCTGGTCGGTGCTCGGCGCCACGACGGGGAACATCGACGTGACGCGTCCCGAGGCCGGGGCGACCATCAGCTCGCCGGTCCTCGTGCAGGGCAGCGCGCTCGCCTTCGAGGGCAACGTCGTCGTGCAGGTCCGCCAGGACGGCAGCGACGAGCCGCTCGGTCACGGCGCCGGTCACCGGTGGCGGCGACGTGGCGCGGCCGTTCAGCGGCAGCATCGCCTTCAGCCGCCGACGCAGACCTACGGCGCGCTCGTGCTGCTCACCCACTCCGCGAAGGACGGGTCGGTGTGGGAGGCGGCCGTGCTGCGCGTGCGGCTGGCAGCCGGTGGCGGCGGTGGCGGGACGGCGGCGCCGGTCGCCTGCACGGTCCCGCAGGCGCTGCCCCCGCTGCCCGGGAGCATGGTCGTGCGCGCGTACTCCACCTGCGACCCGACCTCGCAGGCCGTCCCGCGGCCGGTCGCCGTGGAGCGCGTCGTGCCGCAGCGGCCCGCCGTGCTGGCCGCCTCCCTGGGCGTGCTGCTCGCCGGCCCCAGCGCGCAGGAGCGGGCTGCCGGGCTGACGTCGTGGTTCTCCGGGGCGACCGACGGGATGCTGCTCGGCGTCCGGCTCGACGAGGGCCACGCGGTCGTCGACCTCGGCGACCTGCCGTCGGTGATCCCCGGAGCGAGCACCAGCGCCGGCTCGGCCCTGCTGCTGAGCGAGCTCGACGCGACCGTCTTCCAGTTCGCGACGGTGCGGTCGGCGGAGTACCGGCTCGACGGCTCCTGCACGGCCTTCACCGAGTGGCTGCAGATGGGCGGCTGCGAGCCGCGCACCCGCTGAGCACGCCGAGAGGCCCTGTCCCGCAGGGGGACAGGGCCTCTCGTGCGTCCGCGGCTGCTAGAGCAGCGAGCGCAGCACGTACTGCATGATGCCGCCGTGCTGGTAGTACGCCTGCTCGCCCGGGGTGTCGATCCGCACGGTCACGGTGAAGGTCGTGTCGTCGGCCTTCACCGTCAGCTGGCGGGGGATCGAGTCGGCGCCGGCGATGCCCTCGATCGTGAACGTCTCCGAGCCGGTGAGGCCCAGTGACGCGGCGGTCTCGCCCTCGCTGAACTGCAGGGGGAGCACTCCCATCCCGATGAGGTTGGAGCGGTGGATGCGCTCGTAGGACTCGGCGATGACGGCCCGGACGCCCAGCAGCGCGGTGCCCTTGGCGGCCCAGTCCCGCGAGGACCCGGAGCCGTACTCCTTGCCGGCCAGGATCACCAGCGGGGTGCCCTCGGCCTGGTAGGCCTGCGACGCCTCGAAGATGGTCGTCTGCTGGCCGTCCTTGACGGTGAAGCCGCCCTCGACGCCCGGGACCAGCTGGTTGCGCAGCCGGATGTTGGCGAACGTCCCGCGGATCAGGACCTCGTGGTTGCCGCGGCGGGAGCCGTAGCTGTTGAAGTCCTGGGGGGCGACCCCGTGCTCCTGCAGGTACGCCCCCGCGGGGGAGTCCTTGCGGATGTTGCCGGCCGGGGAGATGTGGTCCGTCGTGACCGAGTCGCCGAGCACCGCCAGCACCTTGGCGCCGGTGATGTCCGTGAGCGGCGCGGGCTCCCGCTCCATCCCGTCGAAGTACGGGGGCTTGCGGACGTAGGTCGACTCCGGGTCCCAGGTGAAGCTGTCGCCGGCGGGCACCTCGATCGCCTGCCAGCGCTCGGTGCCGGCGAACACGTCGGCGTAGGAGGCGGCGTACATCTCGCTGGTGATCGCCTCGCCGACGACGGCGGCGACGTCCTGCGGGGACGGCCAGATGTCCTTGAGGAACACGTCGTTCCCGTCGCTGTCCTGCCCGAGGGGCTCGGTGGTGATGTCGACGTCCATCGACCCCGCCAGCGCGTACGCGACCACGAGGGGCGGTGACGCCAGGTAGTTCATCTTGATGTCGGGGTTGATGCGGCCCTCGAAGTTGCGGTTGCCGGACAGCACCGACACGACGGCCAGGTCGCCCTCGTTGACGGCCGCGCTGACCTCCTCCGGCAGCGGACCGCTGTTGCCGATGCAGGTCGTGCAGCCGTAGCCGACGGTCTGGAAGCCGAGCTTGTCGAGGTAGGGCGTCAGGCCGGCCCGCTCGTAGTAGTCGGTGACGACCTTCGAGCCGGGCGCGAGCGTGGTCTTGACCCACGGCTTGCTGGTCAGCCCCTTCTCGACGGCGTTCTTGGCCAGCAGGCCCGCGCCGACCATGACGTACGGGTTGCTGGTGTTGGTGCAGGAGGTGATCGCGGCGATCGCGACGTGGCCGTGGTCGATGGTGACCTGCTCGCCGTTCGACAGCGTGGCGGGCACGGGGTTGGACGGCCGGTCGTGGACGGCGTCGCCCTTGCCGTTGTGCGCGGCGGGGGCCGGGGAGTCGTCGTGGGTGCCGGGCGCGACCGGGTCGGAGGCCGGGAAGGACTCCGCGCTGGCCTCGTCGATGCCGGTGCGCGCGTCCGGCGGGTTGTCCTGCGCCGGGACGCCGGGCTTGGGCTGCGCGGCCTGCACCTCGGTGGTCGCGTAGTCGGCCAGCGCCGTGCGGAACATCGCCTTGGCGTCGGTGAGCGGCACGCGGTCCTGCGGGCGCTTCGGTCCGGCCAGGCTCGGCACCACCGTGGACAGGTCGAGCTCGACCCGCTCGCTGTAGCGCGGCTCGGCGGACGGGTCGTGCCACAGGCCCTGCGCCTTGGAGTAGGCCTCCACCAGGCCGACCTGCTCCTCGGAGCGGCCGGTCAGGCGGAGGTAGGCCAGCGTCTCGTCGTCGACCGGGAAGATCGCGCAGGTCGAGCCGTACTCCGGGCTCATGTTGCCGATGGTGGCGCGGTCGGCCAGCGGGACGTTCGCCACGCCGGGGCCGTAGAACTCGACGAACTTGCCGACGACGCCCTGCTTGCGCAGCAGCTCGGTGACGGTGAGGACGAGGTCGGTCGCGGTCGCGCCGGCCGGCAGCTCACCGGTGAG
Organism: uncultured Actinomycetota bacterium; assembly: GCA_963844295.1. Lineage (GTDB taxonomy): Bacteria > Actinomycetota > Actinomycetes > Mycobacteriales > SCTD01 > SCTD01. The sequence goes on from CAWJNR010000002.1 coordinate 1,862,794, forward strand.
CTTGAAGCCGACGACCTTCGGGATGAGCATCGACACCGGCTGGCCGAGCATCGCGGCCTCGGCCTCGATGCCGCCGACGCCCCAGCCGAGCACGCCCAGGCCGTTGATCATCGTGGTGTGCGAGTCGGTCCCGACGAGGGTGTCCGGGTAGGCCTGCCCGTTGCGGGTGAAGACCACGGTCGCGAGCCGCTCGAGGTTGACCTGGTGGACGATGCCGGTCTCCGGCGGGACGACCTTGAAGTCCTCGAAGGCCGTCTGCCCCCACTTCAGGAACTCGTAGCGCTCGCGGTTGCGCTCGTACTCCAGCGCGCTGTTGAGGCCGAGGGCGTCCTTGGTGCCGAAGAACTCGGCGATGACGGAGTGGTCGATGACCAGCTCCGCCGGCGCCAGCGGGTTGATGCGCCGCGGGTCGCCGCCCAGGTCGGCCATGGCCTCGCGCATGGTGGCCAGGTCGACGACGCAGGGCACCCCGGTGAAGTCCTGCATCAGCACGCGCGCCGGCGTGAACTGGATCTCGGTGTCCGGCTCGGCGGTGGGGTCCCAGTCGGCGATCGCGCGGATCGACTCGGCAGTGGTGTTCGCCCCGTCCTCGGTGCGCAGGAGGTTCTCGAGCAGCACCTTGAGGCTGTACGGGAGGTCAGCGGCGCCGTCCACCTCGTCCAGGCGGAACACCTCGTAGGACTGCCCGCCCACCTCCAGCTGGCTGCGTGCGCCGAAGCTGTCCTGACTGGCCATGTGTGCTCCTCGTGCTCGTCGCGTCGTGCGTTGCCGTGACGCTAGTGGTGGGTTCCGGACGGGTCTCGGTGAGGTGTGCGGACCGCGTCCTCGACGAGGTCGAGGACGCCGCTCAGGTGCTCGGTGGGCATGCCCGCTGCCAGCCCGCTGACGAGCCCGTCGAAGGCCAGTCGCAGGAAGTCGACGAGGACCGGCAGCGGGACGTCGCTGCGGACGGCGCCGGCGGCGCGGTGGCGCTCGAGCCGGTCGGTGGTCGCGCGGGTGATGGCGTCCTGCCGCTCGGACCAGGACGCGGCGAAGGCCGGGTCGGTCCGCAGCCGGCGGCGGACCTCGAGCTGCACCCCCAGCCAGCCGGCGTCCTTGTCGGCCAGGTCGCGCATGACCTGCACGAGGCCGGCCCGCTCGACGACCTCGGCGGTGCGGGCGGCGTCGTCCTCGGCCAGAGCGAGGAACAGCGCCTCCTTGTCGCGGAAGTGGTGGAAGATCGCGCCCCGCGACAGGCCGGTCTCGGCCTCGAGCACCTTGACCGTCGCGCCCTCGTAGCCGTGCCGCGCGAAGGCCCGCCGCGCGGCGGCCAGGATCGCGCCCCGCCGCGCCGCGAGCTGGTCGTCGGTCACCCTGGGCACGCCGGGGACCGTACCACCAAGCCGTACGTCCGTCTTGCAAGGGTGGAGCGGGTCTACGGTGCCGGCATGGGGCTGTGGACCGACCAGGTGGTGCCGCGGGTCGCCGACCGGACGCTGGACTCCGCGCAGCTGCGGGCGGTGCGGGCGCGGGTCTGCGCCGGGCTCAGCGGCGAGCTGCTGGAGATCGGCTTCGGCTCCGGGCTGAACGTCCCGCACTACCCGGCAGCGGTCAGCCGGGTCACGGCCGTCGAGCCGTCCGACGTGGGCTGGCGGCTCGCGGCCGAGCGCGTCGGCGCGGCGGCGGTGCCGGTGCAGCGGGCCGGCCTGGACGGGCAGTCCCTGCCCTTCGCCGACGACGCCTTCGACGCCGCGCTGTCGACCTTCACGCTCTGCACGATCCCGGACGCCGTCGCGGCGCTGCGCGAGGTGCGGCGGGTGCTGCGGCCCGGCGGAGCGCTGCACTTCGTCGAGCACGGCCGCGCCCCTGACCCGGCGGTGCGGCGGTGGCAGGAGCGGATCGAGCCCGTCCAGCGCCGGGTCGCGGGCGGGTGCCACCTCACCCGGCCGGTCGACGAGCTGCTCGTCGGCGCCGGCTTCGTCCTGGAGCGGCTCGACCGGCAGTACCTGCCGGGGCAGCCGCGGCCGTTCGCCGCGCTGTACGAGGGCGTGGCCCGGGCCTGACCCTGCTCAGCACGGCGCCGGCGCCCCCGAGGGGAGCGCCGGCGCGGTGCTGAGCAGGGAGGCCGCTAGAAGACCCGGCGGCGGGTGCCGCCGATCGGGACCAGGTTGAGGATCAGGCCCACGACCAGCAGGATGATGCCGATCGTCGTGAGGATGGACGGCCCGACCAGCAGGCCGATGAGCAGCAGGATCAAGCCGAGGACGATCATCTCTGGGACTCCTTGTGCGCGGGGTTGGACGGTGGGTGAGGACCGTGTGCCCCGTGACGCGATCTTCATGCGAGGTCGCGGGATCTTCGTGACCGGCGGCTCAGGTCGCGCCGACGTCCTTCTTGAGCTCGTCCAGCTCGTCGACGAGGTAGCCGGCCATCCGGTCCAGGTCCGGGACGAGCTCGCGGTCGGCGATGAGGCCGAAGTGCATCCCGTCCTCGTACGACATGACCGTGATGTTGAGGCCCTGGCCGTCGGCGATCGCCGACAGCGGGTAGTAGGCGAGCAGCCGGGCGCCGGCGTAGTAGAGCGGGATCGGCGGGCCGGGGACGTTGGAGATGATGAGGTTGAACGGGCTCAGCCACTCCACCAGCCGCAGCCGGGCCGCGACCCTCGCCGCCTGACCGGCCAGCGCCGGCATCGCGAACTGCGTGACGTCGGACAGCAGGGTCGCGGGGAGTGCGCCGTGCTGCTCCTTGGCCGCGCGCATCGCCTCGTGGCAGTGCGCGAGCCGTTCGGCGGGCTCGGCCAGGTGCGTCGGCAGCGGCGCGGTCATCGTCGAGACGCGGTTGCCGCCGGTGCCCTTCTGCTCCTCGGTGCGGACCGAGACCGGGACGGCGGCGATCAGCGGGCCCTCGGGCAGGGCGCCGTGGTCGACCAGCCACCGTCGCAGCGCCCCGGCGCACAGCGCCATGACGACGTCGTTGACCGTGCCGCCGCCGGCGTTCTTCACGGCCTTCACGTCCGCGAGCGGCACGGTGCAGAACGCCCAGCGGCGGTGCGGCCCGACCGGCCGGTTGAACGGCGTGCGCGGGGCGCGGAGGCCGGTCTGCTGCAGCACCGCGCTGGCGCCGCGGCGCGGCAGGAAGCGGTCGACGACCGGCAGCTTGGGCCGGGCGGGGCTGACGGCCAGCCCGGGCAGGGAGCGCGCGACCGCGGCGCCGACCCGCGCGGCGCGCACCGGCTGGTAGGCCAGCGACAGGACGCTGCGGGCCAGCAGCGGGATCGAGCCGGGGACCTGGTCGCACTCCCACGGCGGCACCTCGCCGAGGTCGCGGCCCTCGGGGGACACGTCCAGGACGGCGGCGAGGATGTCGTTGCCGGACACGCCGTCGATCGCCGCGTGGTGCACCTTGGTGTAGATCGCCATCCGGCCGCCGGACAGTCCGGAGATCAGGTAGAGCTCCCACAGCGGCCGGCGGCGGTCCAGCGGGCGGGCGTGCAGGCGGGCGGCCTGCTCGGCCAGCTGCTTGTCGTCGCCCGGCGCCGGCAGGGCGAGCTCCCGGACGTGGAACTCGATGTCGAAGTCCGGGTCCTCGATCCAGTACGGCTGGTCGAAGCCGAACGGCACCTCCGCCAGCCGGCGGCGGAACGGCGGCACCAGGTGCAGCCGGGAGCCGATGACCGACTGCAGGCGCTCCAGCGTGACCGGCTCCGGCGCGGTGCGGGGGTCGATGACGCAGATGCTGCCGACGTGCCCGTAGACCGAGGACGTCTCCATCGCGAGGAAGGCGGCGTCGAGTCCGCTCAGCTGGTGCACGGGGTTCCTCCGAGGGGTCCGGGACGACGGGTCCGCTGGCGCGGGTGCACCACCCTCTACCCCGTACGACGGGGCTGTCCAACGCCCTGTCCCCACGCGGTGCGGCCGGCCCGGGGACGGCTAGCGTGCGACCCCGTGCCCGGAGCCACCGACCGCCTGCCGGCGCCCCTCCTGGTCCTCGCGGCGATCGTCTCGGTGCAGGTCGGCGCCTCGGTGGCCAAGCAGCTGTTCGACGACCTCGGCGCGATGGGGACGACCCTGCTCCGGCTCGGGCTGGCCGCGCTGCTGCTGCTCCTCGTGCTGCGGCCGGCGGTCAGGGCCTGGTCGCGCGCCTCGTGGACCGCGTCGCTCCTGCTCGGGGCGGCGATGGCCGGCATGAACCTCACCTTCTACCTGTCGTTGCAGACGATCCCGCTCGGCGTCGCGGTCACGGTGGAGTTCGTGGGGCCGCTGCTGCTCGCCCTGGTGCAGACCCGCCGGGCGATCGACCTGGGATGGGCCGCGCTCGCCGCGGCCGGCGTGGCGCTGCTCGGGCTGGACACCTCCGGCGACCTGCCGGCGTCGGGCCTGCTGCTGGCCTTCGTCGCAGGGCTGTTCTGGGCCGGCTACATCGTCACCAGCGCACGGGTGGGGCAGGTGCTGCCGGGCACCGACGGGTTGGCGATCGCGCTGGCCTTCGCCGCCCTGCTCGTCCTTCCGTTCGGGGTCAGCGGCGCGTCTGCGGTGGTGGACCGGCCCTCGCTGCTGCTGGCGGCGCTGGCGGTCGCGCTGCTGTCCAGCGTCATCCCCTACGGCCTCGAGCTGGCGGCGCTGCGGCGGATCCCGACGCAGGTCTTCGGGATCCTCATGAGCCTCGAGCCGGCCGCCGCGGCGGCTGCCGGGCTGCTCGTGCTCGGCGAGGAGCTGGGCGGTCGCGAGGTCGTGGCGCTGCTGCTCGTCAGCCTGGCCAGCGGCGGGATCACGCTGGCGCGGGAGAAGGGCGAGCTGCCGGTGCAGCCGCTCGAGTAGCAGGTCGTCGCGAGTCCGTCGTCCGGCGGTCACGTGGTCGAGCGGTGGGAGGGAACACCGGCGCCATGGACGACCTCCGCCTGGCCCCTGCCCGGCTCGTGGGCGCGCTCCTCACCAGCGCCCTCGTCGGGCTGGTCTCCGCCGGGATGGCGCTGCCGGCCGTGCTGGCGGCGGGCACGGTCGCCCGGGACTCGGCGGAGGACTACCTGGTCCTGCCGGCCGACCTCGACGAGCCGGAGCTCCAGCGGCGCAGCCTGATCCTCGCCCAGGACGGCTCCCTGCTCGCCTACCTCTACCGGGAGAACCGCATCCCGGTGACCCTCGACGACATCCCGCAGAGCGCCCGCGACGCCGTCGTGGCCATCGAGGACGCGCGCTTCTACGAGCACGACGGGATCGATCCCATGGGCATGCTGCGGGCCGCCATCACCAACGCCCGGTCCGGCGAGGTGGAGCAGGGCGCCTCGACGCTGACCCAGCAGTACGTGAAGAACGCGCGCATCGCCGCGGCCACGACAGCGGAGGAGCTGGCGACGGCGCGGGAGGTCTCCGTCGGGCGCAAGCTGCAGGAGGCGCGCTACGCCCTCGCGATCGAGCGCGAGCTGTCCAAGGACGAGATCCTGCGGCGCTACCTGAACATCGCCTACTTCGGCAACGGCGCGTACGGCATCGGGGCGGCAGCGCTGTACTACTTCGGCAAGCCGGCGAGTGCGCTCGAGGTGCACGAGAGCGCCCTGCTGGCCGGGATCGTCCAGCGCCCGTCCCTGCACGACCCGGTCCGCAACCCCGAGCAGTCGCTCGAGCGGCGCGACGTCGTCCTGGAGCGCATGGAGGAGGTCGGCGCGCTCACCTCGGGCGAGCGGGCGGACGCGCAGGCCCAGCCGCTGGGGCTGACCGTCAGCCCGGTCGGCAGCGGCTGCGAGGCGCCGGGTGTCACGGCGCCGTTCTTCTGCGACTACGTGCGCCGGGCGCTCGAGGACGGACCGCTGGGCGCGGCCCTGGGGGAGACCCGCGAGGAGCGCCAGGCCGCGCTGCTCGGCGGCGGCCTCACGATCCGCACCACCATGAACCCGGCGATGCAGGCGCACGCCACCGCGGTCCTGAACGGCGCCGTGCCGCCGACCGACCCCTCCGGCGTCGCTGCCAGCTACGTCGCGGTCGAGCCGGGGACCGGCGAGGTGCGGGCGCTCGCGGTGAACCGCGCGTTCAGCGAGGAGGACGGCCCCGGCCGGACCAAGCTCAACCTGCCCCTGGGCGGCTCGAGCGGCATGCAGGCCGGATCGACCTTCAAGCCGTTCGTCCTGGCGGCCGCCCTCGAGCAGGGGCTCCCGCTGAGCACCACCTTCAACGCCCCGGCGTCCTACACCTCCGACGTCTTCGTCAACTGCGACGGCCGCACCTGCGACGAGCCCTACACGGTGCGCAACGCGGGGGACTCCGCCGCGGGCATCCACGACATCGTCAGCGGCACGCGGAACTCGGTGAACACCTTCTACCTCCAGCTGCTGGAGGAGACCGGGGTCGAACGGCCGGCGCAGATCGCCGAGGCGTTCGGGCTGCGCCAGTTCGTCGAGGGCGCCCCGACGGCGCCGCTGCACCGGGGCGGCTCCTTCGTCCTGGGCGTCAACGAGGTCAGCCCGCTGGCGATGTCGGCGGCCTACGCCGGCCTGGCGGCGCGCGGCCTCTACTGCCCGCCGCGCCCGGTGCTGTCGGTCACGCGCGCCGACGGCACGCAGGTCCCGCTGCCGCCGCAGGCGTGCACCCAGGCGATCGCGCCGGAGGTGGTCGACACGATGGCCTCGATCCTGCGCGGTGTCGTGGACGGGCCGTGGTCGCGGACCGCCCGCCGCGCCTCCATCGGGCGTCCGGTCGCCGGCAAGACCGGCACGACCAACGGCTCCAAGGCCGCCTGGTTCCTGGGCTGGACGCCGCAGCTCGCGGCCGGCGTGTGGGTCGGCAAGCCGGTGCCGGAGCCGCTGCAGCGCATCACGATCAACGGGCAGTACTACCCGCAGGTCTACGGCGGGACGCTGCCCGCGCCGATCTGGGCCGGCATCACCGGACCGGCGCTCGAGGCCGCACCGGTCGCCGAGCTGCCACCGCCCGCGGTGAGCGCGCCGCGGGCGGTCGGCAGCGGCAGCGACGACGACTGAGACCGGTCAGGTCCGGCGGTCGGCCAGCACGACCCGCGTCGAGGCCGCGCGGCCGTCGCGCACATAGCCGATCGACACCTCGTCGCCCACGCCGCGCTCGCGCAGGGCCAGCACCAGCTCGTCGACGCTCCCGACCTGCTCGTCGTCCACGGAGGTGACGAGGTCGCCGCTGCGCAGCCCGGCCTGCCCGGCGGCGCTGTCCTGCGGCACCTGCTGGAGCAGCGCACCGGAGGCTCCGTCGTCGGAGACGGACGTGGCCGCCACCCCGAGCGAGGGGTGGGTGGCCCGGCCGGTGCGGATCAGCTCCTCGGCGATCGACCGCGCCTGGTCCACCGGGATGGCGAAGCCGAGGCCGATGCTGCCGCCGCTGGTGGAGGAGATGGCGGTGTTGATGCCGATCAGCCGGCCCTGCGCGTCCACGAGCGCGCCACCGGAGTTGCCGGGGTTGATGGCGGCATCGGTCTGCAGGGCACCGAGCAGCGGGGTCTCCGGGGTGGTGCGGACGGTGCGGTCCTTGGCGCTGATGATGCCGGTCGTCACGGTGCCGGAGAGCCCCAGCGGTGAGCCGACGGCCATCACCGGGTCGCCGACCCGCACGTCCGCCGAGCGGCCCAGCGCGATCGGCTCGAGCTCGACGTCGTCGAGCACGCGCAGGACGGCGAGGTCGGTCACCGGGTCCCGGCCGACCAGCTCCACGTCGGCGCGCTGCCCGTCGTCGAGGACGACCGAGATGCCGCCGCGGACGGCGGTGGCGACCACGTGGTCGTTGGTGAGGACGTGGCCGGCCTCGTCGAGCACGACCCCGGAGCCGGAGCCGCTGCCGGTCCGACCGCGGACCTCGACCGAGACGACGCTCGGCAGGACGCGCGCCGCGGTGCCGGCCAGGACGCCGCCCTCCGCAGGGGCGGAGGTGCGCACGGCCGAGGACGTCTCCGGCAGCGCGGCCGCCGGCTCGTCGACGAGCGAGGCGCCGACGGCGCCGCCCGCTGTGCCGGACACGACGGCCGCGGCGGCGACGAGGGCGACGAGCCGACCGGTGCGCCGGGGTGCGGGGGGCGGTGCGGCCGGGAGCGCCCACGGCGGGGTGCCGGCCGGTGCGGGGGCGGGCGAGGGAGCGGGCGAGGGGGTGGTGTGGTGCGTCATGACCCCACTGTGCGCGGGGCGGCGTGAAGCGGGCGTCAGGCGGCTGAGCGGCCCTACGGCTGCACGAAGAAGGCCGCTCCGCTGCCGTTGCGCCGGGCGTCCAGCACCGCGCCGGACAGCCGCCGGTCGGCGTCGGGCGCCAGGAACAGCCGGGCCCGGTCGGTCTGCACGACGACGTCCCACGGCGCTGCGTGCTCCACGAGCGACATCGCGAGCGCGGGGTGGTCGGGCCGGGGTGCGATGCGCAGGCCGGCGCCGTCCGGCAGCTGCCGCTGCTGCACCAGGTCGACGATCATCGACGCAGCGTCGTCGGTCAGCAGCACCACGAGCGGTCCTCCCCGGGTCGGTCCGGGGGGAGTGTGCACCGCCTCGTCCCGTATGTCGATCCCATGACGGGATGCACACGGAACGGCCACGCTGCGCGCGTCGCGGTGAGGCGGCAGGATGGCCCGCATGGCCGAGCTGCACCTGTCCCAGGACCCCGACGCCGACGCGCTGCTGTCGCAGGACCCGCTGGCGCTGCTGCTGGGCATGGCGCTCGACCAGCAGATCCCGATGGAGAAGGCGTTCGCGGGCCCGCACGTCCTGCGCGACCGGCTCGGCCGGCTGGACGCCGAGACGATCGCGTCGTACGAGCCGGAGGCGTTCGCCGCGCTGGTCGGCCGGACCCCGGCGGTGCACCGCTTCCCCGGGTCGATGGCCAAGCGGCTGCAGGACCTGTGCGCGGCGCTCGTCGAGCGCTACGACGGCCGGGCCGAGGCCGTCTGGGAGGACGTGCAGGACGGGACCGAGCTGCTCCGCCGGCTGGAGGGTCTGCCCGGCTTCGGGAAGCAGAAGGCGCAGATCTTCCTCGCCCTGCTGGGCAAGCAGCGCGGCGTGCAGCCGCCCGGCTGGCGCGAGGCGGCCGGGGCGTACGGCGAGGACGGTGCGCTGAAGTCGGTCGCCGACGTCACCGGGCCGGACAGCCTGCAGCAGGTGCGGGCGTACAAGCAGTCGGTCAAGGCCGCCGCGAAGTCGGCGCAGTCGGTGAAGGCCGCCGCGAAGTCGGCGAAGGGCTAGACCTCGAGCAGGACCGTGAACGGCCCGTCGTTGACGAGCGCCACCTGCATGTCGGCGCCGAAGACGCCGGTCGCGACCGTCGCCCCGAGCCCCCGGAGCTCGGCCACGACCGCCTCGACCAGCGGCTCGGCGACGGCGCCCGGCGCCGCCGCGGTCCACGACGGGCGGCGGCCCTTGCGGGTGTCGCCGTAGAGGGTGAACTGGCTGACCACCAGCAGCCCGGCGCCGGTGTCGGCGCAGGACAGCTCGCCGGGCAGGATGCGCAGCCCGTGCAGCTTGCGGGCCATCGTCGTGACCTGCGCGGGCCCGTCGTCGTGCGTGACGCCGAGCAGCACGAGCAGCCCGTCGCCGATCTCGCCGACGACCTCGCCGGCCACCACGACGGAGGCGGAGCTCACGCGCTGGACGACGGCTCGCACGCGGCCCTGTCTACCCGGGGTGCGGAGCGGCGGCGCTACTCCTGGTCGATGACCCGGCCGGGCTCGATGGCGAGCCGTACCGGCTCCTCGACGGGCCGGGCGACCATCGCGGTCGGGCGCTTGCGGTTGACGGTCGGGCCGGCGTTGGCCATGACCACGCCGAACCACGGCAGCATGACCGCGCCGGCCATGAACAGGCCCTTCCAGGCCAGCGACACCGGGAGCAGCGCGGCCAGGATCACGCAGGCGATGCGTGCGCTCTGGGTGATGACGTAGCGGCGCTGCCGCAGCGAGATGTCGTCGGTGTGGCTGAGCTGGGCAGAGGTCACCACGGCGACCTCGTGATCCGGGCGGTCGTGCCGCACCTGCGCCTCCAGCGGGGGGTGCCGGGTCCTGGAGGTCAGGGCCTGCACCGTCTCGTACAACAGTCTGGGGGCCGCACGGCTTCCGCGCACCACGGGGCAGACTCGCTCCGTGGACGCCGACGACACCCCCGCCCTGGCCGCGCTCCGTGAGGCCGGCGTGGCCCACGACGTGCTCCGGCACGGGCCCGTCCGCAGCCTGGCCGAGGCCGCCGACGCGCGCGGCGTCGAGCCGGCCGACGTCGTGAAGACGCTGGTCGTCCGCCGCGGCGAGGACGACTTCCTGATGGTCCTGGTGCCGGGGGACCGGACCATCTCCTGGCCCAAGCTGCGGGCGCTGCTGGGCGTCTCGCGGCTGTCCATGCCGGACGCGGCGACGGCGCTCGACGTGACCGGCTACGAGCGGGGGACCATCACGCCGTTCGGCGCGACGCGGGCGTGGCCGGTCGTCGCCGACGAGCGGGTGGCGGGGCGGCGGATCACCCTGGGAGCCGGCCGGCACGGGCTCGCCGTCGCCGTGGACGCCGATGCCGCGCTGAGGGCGCTGGCTGCCGACCTCGCCGACGTCAGCGAGCCGGAGGCGTGATGTCGGCGCAGGCTCCTAGGGTGGAGGGGTGAGCAGCGCATGAGCAAGGTCGACGCCATGAGGGCCCTGCGCGAGGCGCGGCACGCCGCGGCCAGCGGGGCCGCCCGCCGCCGCCCGCGTGGCCGCCCGTGCCGCGGCTCCCGCGCCCCGGACGACCCCGGCGCGCCGAGGCGCCGCCGGCGGCCGAGGGGCTGTGCGGCCACCGCAACATGGGCGGCCGCTCCTGCACCCGGGAGGCCGACCACGTCAAGAACGGCACGAAGAACCACCGCTACGGCTGAGCCGTGACGCAGGACGGGACACCTCCGCAGGTGGTCTGGCAGGGCTCGCTGTTCGACGAGGTCGAGCCGGCGGGGGAGCGGCTGTCCTTCGACGGGCTGCGGCGGGACGCGCTCGACGAGCGGTCGTGGCTCGACGTCGTACCGGGCTGGGTGCCCGACCACGGCGCGCTGTTCGAGCGCCTGCGGGAGATCGCGCCGTGGCAGCAGCGGACCCGCCGCATGTGGGACGCCGAGGTGCTCGAGCCCCGGCTGGTCGCGGCGTGGCCGGCGGGCGCCGAGCTGCCGCCCGAGGTGCTGGAGCTGACCGCCCCGCTGGGCGACGGTACGGGGTCGACGTTCGACTCGTGCCTGGTCAACCTCTACCGCGACGGCTCCGACGCGGTGGCCTGGCACGCCGACACGGTCCGCAAGGTCATGCGCGACCCGCTGGTCGCCACGGTGTCGCTGGGCGCTCGCCGGTCCTTCCTGCTCCGGCCGGCCGAGGGCGGTCCGGTGGCCCGCCGCTACGCACCCGGCGAGGGCGACCTCATCGTCATGGGCGGTGCCTGCCAGCACGACTGGCACCACACCGTGCCGCGCGAGAAGTCCGCCTCGGGGGCGCGGATGAGCATCACGCTCCGCCACTCGCGGCCCGCCCGGAGCGGCTGACGCTCAGCCCAGCGTCTCGGTGATGGTCACGTTGCCGTACTGCGCGAGCAGGTTCTCGGTGGCGTCGAGCCGGTGCGCGTGGCACGCGGCGGTCTCCACCGTGTCCGGCGGCACGGCGTTCTCGCGCTCGCTCGTGAGCAGCCACTCGGCGTGCTCGCCGCAGTCCTCGCACAGTCGCGTCACGCCGGGAGCCTCCCAGACGCCGGGCCGTCAGCCGCCGAGGGCCGCCTTGCCCGGCCGGCCGATGCCCATCGGTGAGACGAAGGACAGCTCCGGCGGGGCGGCCAGCATCCCCGGCGTCCCGGCGACCGCGAACAGGTCGGCGACGTACGGCTGGGTCATGTGGGCGTCGAGGTCGGCCTGCGACCGCCACCGCTCGACGAGCACGAGGTGACCGGGGTCGGCGCTGTCGCGGTGCAGGGCGTACGCCAGGCAGCCCTCCTCCTCGTGCGTCTTCTCGATGCACGCGGTGAAGGCGGCGACGACCTCGTCGACCTTGCCCTCCGCGGGACGGACGTGGACCACACCGACGACCTCGGACACGCGCTGCTCCTCCGGGACAGGGCCGCCGTGCGGCGGCCGCGCGACCGTACGCCCCGGTGCGCGGAGCGCGCCGCTCAGAGGCCGCGCGGCTCGGGCAGCAGGTCGGGGAAGACGGCGGTCGCGCTTCTCGGCCTTGGCGGTGAACGCCTCCTTCATGTCGTCGGGCTGGAACATGCCCGACTGCCAGGTGGCGATCTGGTCCAGCGCGTCGTCGACGCCGTGGTCGCGCGCGTAGTTCATCGCGACCTTGGTGCCCCACACGGCCAGCGGCGACTTGCCGGCGATCTCGCGGGCGGTCTCGAGCGCCCCCTCGACCAGCGAGTCGTGGTCGGCGAAGACCTCCTGCACCAGGCCCACCTCGTACGCCCGCTGCGCCGGGTAGCGACGGCCGGTGAAGGCCATCTCGCGGGCGAAGCCCTCCGGCACGACGGTGCCGAGGCGCTGCAGCGTGCCGACGTCGGCGGTCATCCCGATGTTGATCTCCTGCACGCAGAAGAACGCGTCGGCGCTGGCGTAGCGCACGTCGCAGGCGGTGACCAGGTCGACGGCGCCGCCGATGACGCCGCCCTGCACCGCGGCGATGACCGGCACGCGCGCCTTCTCGAGCGCGGTGAAGGACCACTGCAGGACCTTGGCGTTGGAGCGCAGCCGGGCGTGCCGGCGGCCGGCCTCGGCGCCTCGGCGCCGTCGAGCCCGCCGCCGAGGAAGACCGACAGGTCCATGCCGGCGCTGAAGTGCTTGCCGGTGCTGCTGATGACGACGGCGCGGGCGCTCGCGTCGTCGCTGATCCCGGTGACGATCTCGGGCAGCTCGCGCCAGAAGTCGGCGGTCATGGTGTTCAGCTCGTCCGGGCGGGACAGGCGCACGTGGGCGACCTGGTCGGCGATCTCGACGTCGAAGCAGCGGTAGGTCATGCCGCCACTCTGCCAGCGGCGTTTCGTCCCGGGTGCAGCGGCTCCGGGGGCTAGGTTCGGGCCGATGGCCGAGCCCGTGCTGCAGATGTCCGGAGTCGCCGTCGTCCGGGACGGCTCCACCCTCCTGTCCGACGTCGAGTGGACCGTCCGCGAGGGCGAGCGCTGGGTGGTGCTCGGCCCCAACGGCGCCGGCAAGACCACGCTGCTGCACGTCGCCGGCGCGTCGCTGTTCCCGACCCGCGGGACGGTCGAGCTGCTGGGGGAGCGCTTCGGCCGCGACCGACCTCGGCGAGCTGCGGACCCGCGTCGGGCTGTCGAGCTCGTCGCTGGCCGACCGCGTCCCGCCGCACGAGAAGGCGCTCGACGTCGTCGTCACGGCGGCGTACGGCGTCGTCGGCCGGTGGTCGGAGCGCTACGACGGCGCCGACGTCGCCCGGGCGCAGACGCTGCTCGGCCGCATGGGCCTGCGGGCCTTCGCCGACCGCCGCTTCGGCACGCTGTCCGAGGGCGAGCGCAAGCGGGTGCTGCTGGCCCGCGCGCTGATGACCGACCCCGAGCTGCTGCTGCTCGACGAGCCCGCCGCCGGGCTCGACCTCGGCGCGCGCGAGGCCCTGCTGCGCCTGCTCACGCGGCTGGCCCAGGACGAGGACGCGCCGCCGACCGTGCTGGTCACCCACCACGTCGAGGAGGTCCCGGTCGGGACCACCCACGCGCTGCTGCTGTCCCGCGGCCGCTCGATCGCGGCCGGTCCGGTGCGCGAGGTGCTGACCGGCCCGCTGCTGTCGCGGGCCTTCGGACTGCCGCTGGTGCTCGAGGCGCGCGACGGCCGCTTCACGGCGCGGGCTGCCCCCTCTAGTCCGGCAGCACGGCCAGGTCGGCCACGACGGCCCGGTGGTCGCTGCCGGGGACCCGCTCCTCGCGCACGGCGGTGACGACCAGCTGCCCGCCCTCGCCGTCCCGGACCAGGACGTGGTCCAGGTGCAGCAGCGGCAGCCCGCTGGGCCAGGTGCGGGCCAGTCCCCGCCCGACGCTGTCGTGGGCGTCGCGCAGCCCCGTGTCGAGCAGCCCGCGGAACAGCGCGTGGTCCCGGTCGGCGTTGAGGTCGCCGGCCACGACGAGCGGCAGGTCCACCTCGGCGGACCTCGGTCGCCAGGTCCTGCAGCGACGCGCGCCAGAGGTCCTCCAGCACCGGCAGCGGGGGGAGCGGGTGGGCGGTGAGCAGCCGCACCAGCACGCCGTCGACGACGACCGTCGCCCGCGGCAGCTCCCGCCCACCGGCGGACCGGGTCGACACCTCGCGCAGGGGACGGCTGCTGAACAGCCCGACGGTCTCCTCGCGGCTGCCGAGGCGCACCACGCCGTACGGCAGGTCGTCCAGCAGCCCGGAGGCGCGCAGCCCCTGCAGCCCCTCCTCGGACAGCTCCGGCACGACCAGCACGTCCGGCCGCAGCGCGCGCAGCGCCCGACCGGCCGCCTCGAAGGTCGGGGTTGAGCACGTAGAGGTTGGCCGTCACGACGCGCAGGCGCTGTGCGTCCCGCAGCGGCCGGCAGCTCGGCCGCGCCGAGGGCCGGGGCCACGACGAGCACGTGCGCGACCGCCACGGCGGCGCTCAGCCCGGCCAGCGCGGCCCGGCGGCGCGAGCAGCGCACCGAGCAGCAGGGGGTAGGCGGGCAGCAGCACCAGCGGCAGCGCTCCGACGAGCAGCACGAGCAGGGTGCCGCGCTCCGCGCCGACGGCTCGTACGACGACCAGGGCAGCGAGCGGGGCCGCCAGCAGGTAGGCCAGCACGACCGGCAACGGCGACGGCCGCCGTCCCCCGGGAGGGGACGGCGGCCGTCGCCGCAGGCGTGTCAGGTCGTGGGGTGCGTCAGCTCTGGAGGGCGGCGGTCTCGTCGACCCAGTCGACGGCGGTGAGGCGGAGCTTGTCCTCGTAGGCCTTGGCGTGGTGGCCGCAGAACAGCAGGTCGCCCGACGCGAGGACGACCCGGACGAAGGCCTGCGCGCCACAGCGGTCGCAGCGGTCGGCGGCGGTCAGAGTGGGGGCGGTGGATGTCGCGGTTCCGGTCACGAGGAGAACAACACCACACTCCGGCCCTGCGTTCCCGTCGAGGGCAGGATGGGGGGCGTGTCGTCACCCGGAGGAAACGCGTCCGTGACCGGCCGGCGACCAGGGCCGCTGGCCGGGCTGCTCGTCGCCGACTTCAGCCGGGTGCTGGCCGGGCCGTTCGCCGCGATGATGCTGGCCGACCTCGGTGCCCGGGTGGTGAAGGTCGAGCGGCCGGGGTCGGGGGACGACTCCCGCGGCTACGGCCCGTTCGTCGACGGGCGCTCGCTGTACTTCGCGCGGGTCAACCGCGGCAAGGAGTCCGTGGCGCTCGACCTCAAGGACCCGGCCGACCTCGACGTCGCCCGCGCGCTCGCCGAGCGGGCCGACGTGCTCGTCGAGAACTACCGGCCGGGGGTGATGGAGCGGCTCGGGCTCGGCCCGGAGGCGCTGCTCGCGCGCAACCCCGGGCTCGTCTACTGCTCGATCAGCGGCTTCGGCCACACCGGCCCGTGGTCCCAGCGACCCGCCTACGACGCCGTGGTGCAGGGGATGAGCGGGATCATGGCGATCACCGGCGGCCGGTCGGGTGAGCCGGTGAAGCCTGGTGTGCCCGTGGCCGACCTGTCGGCCGGGCTCTACGCCTTCGGCGGCATCACCAGCGCGCTGCTCGGCCGCGCCACGACCGGCCTCGGCGGCCACGTCGACGTGGCGATGTACGACGCCACGGTCAGCCTGCTGGAGGGCGCGGCGCTGTCCTACCTCGCCACCGGCACCGATCCCGGGCCGATCGGCAACGCGCACTTCTCCATCGCCCCCTTCGACACGTTCGCCTGCAGGGACCGCGACATCACGGTGTGCGCCGCGAACGACGGCCTGTTCGCGGCGCTGGCCCGCGCGGTGGGTCGTCCGGGGCTGAGCTCGGACCCGCGCTTCGCGGACAACGCGGCCCGGCACGCCCACCGCCACGAGCTGAAGGTGGCGCTGGAGGCGTGCCCTCGCGTCGGCCGACGCCGACCACTGGCTGGGTGAGCTCGACCTCGCCGGCGTCCCCTGCGGGCCGCTCAGCAGCGTCGCGGAGGCGGTGAGCAGCGACCAGACCGCCGTCCGCAACATGGTGGTGACGGCGGGCGGGCTGCCCGGGCCGGGACAGCCGGTGAAGATCTCGACGATGGACGACCCGCCCGAGCGGCCCGCCGCTCCCGCGCTGGACGAGCACGGAGCTGCGGTGCGCCGGGAGTTCGGGCCCGCGTGACGGAGCCGACGACCGCGGTCCTCGTCCTGGACCTGCTCGGGGTGTTCGTCTTCGCGCTGTCCGGCGCGACGCTGGCCGTCCAGGCCCGCATGGACGCCTTCGGGGTGCTCGTGCTCGCCGGCCTGGCAGCGCTCGGCGGCGGGGTGCTGCGCGACCTGCTGCTCGACGTGCCCGTCGCCGCGCTCGCCGACGGCCGCTACCTGCTCGTCCCTCCCGTGGCCGCCGCGCTGGTCTTCTTCTTCAGCCCGCTGGTGGACCGGCTGACTCCCGCGGTCCGGCTGTTCGACGCCGCCGGTCTCGGGCTGTTCGTCGTGTCGGGCACCAGCAAGGCGCTCGACGCGGGCCTGGGTGCGGTGCCGGCCGTCGTCGTGGGCTGCCTGACCGGCATCGGCGGGGGCGTGCTGCGCGACGTGCTGGCCGGGGTGGTGCCGATCGTCCTGCGGCGCGAGCTCTACGCCGTGCCGGCGGTCCTGGGCGCTGCGCTCGTCGCCGGGCTGCACGGCCAGGACCTGCGCGGCGCGGGCGCGCTGAGCGCGGCCGTCCTGCTGGTCGTGGGGCTGCGGATGCTCGGGGTCTGGCGGGACTGGCACGCCCCGGTGGCGCCACAGCGCCGCGCGAAGACCCGGTCCGCGGAGGACTGACGGCCGCGCGGTGGGTAGGGGTATCGGGGGAGGGCCGACGGTCCTCCCGAAGCAGAAGACTCCGACAGGCCGAGGGGAACCTCCACATGGCTCAGCACCTTCGCGACCAACGGCGCCCGCTCGCGGGCGTGCTGGGAGCAGCCGTCCTGCTGGCTGGCCTGTCGACGCTCGCAGCCGGACCGGCCAGCTCGGCCGCGGGCTTCCAGCTCGTGCGCCAGGCCGGCCCCGACCGCTACGGGACCGCGGCTGCCATCGCGCTCGGCGCGTTCGCGTCGGCCGACAACGTGGTGCTCGCCAGCGGGGCTCCCCGCAGCTTCCCCGACGCGCTGACCGGCAACTACCTGGCGGGCATAGGGCAGGGCCCGGTCCTTCTCACGGCCCCCGCGTCGCTCCCGCCGGCGACGCGCCAGGCGCTGGTCGCCCTCGGCGCCGACCGCGTGTTCGTCGTGGGCGGCCCGGCCGCGGTCTCGCCGGCCGTCGAAACCGAGCTCCGCGCCGCTGGCTACACCGTCGAGCGGCTCGGCGGGGCCGATCGCTACGCCACCGCCGAGCTGGTCGTGAAGCGCGTGAGCAGCGTGGCCACCAACCTCGGCACCCTGGAGGGGCAGCGCACTGCTGTGCTCGGCAGCGGTCAGGACTTCCCGGACATCCTGGCCGGCGGTCCGCTGAGCTGGTCCCAGCGCTTCCCCCTCATCATCACCCGGCCGGACAGCCTGCCCACGGACACCCGCGACGTCCTGCGGGACCTGCAGATCCGGCGCGTCCTCGTCGTCGGCGGCGAGCGAGCGGTGTCGCCCGGCGTCGAGGCCGAGCTGCGTGCCCTGGGCGTGACCGCGGTGACGCGGCTGGCCGGCGCCGACCGCTTCGAGACCGCAGCCAGGATCGCCGACTTCGCCTGGGACTCGCTGGGCTACGACACCAGCCACGTCGACCTGGCCCGGAGCGACGACTTCGCCGACGCGCTCGCCGCGGGCCCGCACTCGGGCCGTGCCCGCAGCCCGATCGTCCTGACGGCGCCGACGGCGCTCAGCCCGGTCACCAGGGCGCTGCTCAGCGCCCGGAGCGCGACGCTCACCAGCGGCCACGTCTTCGGGGGCGAGGTCGCGGTCAGTTCGCCCGTGGTCGCCGACGCCGTGGTGGCGGGAACGGGTACCGCCCCCCTGCCGCCCCCGACCCAGCCGCCGCCTCCGCCGCCGCCCAGCCCGAGCCCGAGCGTGCCGCCGGTCCGTCCGACGCCCACAGCGACGACGCCGCCACCGTCCCCGAGCGCGACCCCGTCGCCCGCGGTGACCATGACGCCTGGCGCAACGAGCACCGCGACGCCGACCGAGACCGCCACGCCGACCGCGACGGCCACGCCGAGCGAGACGGCCACCCCGAGCGAGACGGCAACCCCGAGCGAGACGGCCACCCCGACCGACCCGGCCACGCCGACCGAGACGGCCACCCCGACGGTGGGGGCCGGTGACGACGGCGGCGGCGACCTCACCGGCGGGGCGCTGCTCGTGGCGCCGGTCATCCCGGCGCTACGCCTGACGCCCTTCCACGACTCACGGACAGCATGACGGATCGGACCCTCCGTCCCCGTGGCCGCGCGGCTCCCGGCCCGGCGGGGCGCGCCGCTGCCCTGTGCTGCGTGACCCTGGCCCTGACCGGCTCCTCGCTGCTGGCCGCCCCCTCCACGGCAGCGGCTGCAGCCGGCCCGGCCCCGGCGGCCTTCCGGCTCGCCGTGCCGCTGCCCGAGCCGACCATCCCCGACCTGCCCCCCGTGATCCCCGACCCCCCGCCGGTCATCCCCCCGCCGCCGTCGCTGCCCCCGCCCCCGCCGCCCCCGCCGCCCCCGCCGCCCCCGCCGCCCCCGCCGCCCCCGCCGCCGCCTCCCGCCACTGCCCCTCCGGCCTCGCCGGCCCCTGTGCCGCCCGCGCCGGGGGCATCCGCCGTCACGCAGCCCGAGGGCGCGCGCAGCACGACCGCAGCGCGCCCTACCTCGACCGCCACGCCGATCGGCGGCCTGCAGCCGCCCGAGCCCGGCCGGGCGCCGACGACCTCCGCGCCGGGGTCCGCGCAGGCCCCGGCCCCGTCACCTGCGACGACTGCGCCGACGCCGGTCGGGGCCGCGCCTCCGAGCGCCAGTCCCCAGACGTCGGGGCAGGAGTCGCCGTCACCTAGCGGTCGTCAGCCGACCGTCGAGAGCCGGTCCGACGGAAGAGCCGCGCTGCTCGCCCGAGTGGCTCTCGCTGTCAGCGTGCTCCTGCTCCTGGTCGCCATCGGGCGGGAGCTCGTCCGGTAGACCAGTCTGAGCACCCCTGACCCGAGGATGACCCGAGGAGCTCGCATGCCCGTCCCCGCCACCGGCTACGCGCACGTCCGCCTGACCGTCACCGACATCGCCGCGTCACGACGCTTCTACGACGAGGTGTTCGGCTTCCCCGTCGCGTACGAGCTGCCGGAAGGGGCCGACGACGCGACGAAGGAGGCGCTGGGCTTCCTGTTCGGCGGGGTCATCTACGCGCTGCCCGGCGGGATGCTGCTCGGGCTCCGGCCGGTCGCCCAGCCGGGTGACCGCTTCGACGAGGACCGGGTCGGGCTGGACCACCTGAGCCTGTCGCTCGCCTCGCCGGACGACGTCACCGCCGCCGCGGCCGTGCTCGACGAGCTCGGGGTCGCGCACGGGGAGGTCAAGGACATCGGCCGTGCCGTCCTGCTCGAGTTCCGCGACCCTGACGGCATCGCGCTCGAGCTCTTCGCCGCGAAGGCCTAGCTACCCGCCGAGCACCCGGACGAGCCCGCGGACCGACCGCCGCTCCAGCTGCTCGTCGAGCGACGTCTGGCCGCCCACCAGGCGGGTGAACAGGCCCCACATCCCCGGCAGCGAGCGCATGACCTCGTGCACCACGCGCGGGTGCCGGCGGAAGGCTGCGAGCGCGCGCCGCCCCGCGGCGACCTCCGCGCCGAGCTCCTGCGCGACCGCCGTCGGGTAGGCCGAGCGATCACCGGCCGCGGCGGCGCCGGCCAGCGCCCCGGAGCGCAGGGCGAACGAGATGCCCTCCCGCGTCCAGGGTTCCAGCAGACCGGCGGCATCGCCGGCCACCAGCACCCGGCCTCGTACGAGCGGCGAACCGGCCGCGCGCACGCGCGTCAGGTGCCCTCCGTCGACGTGCGCGGTCGCCAGGTCGAGCCCGAGCCCCGCCACGAACTGGCGGTAGTACCGCTGCAGCGCCGGCCCCTGCGCGCGGTCGCCGATGACGCCCACCGTGAGGGTGCCGCCCTTCGGGAAGACCCAGCCGTACGAGCCCGGGACCGGCCCCCAGTCGAGCAGCGCCCGGCCGGTCCAGTCCGAGCCGGGCGGGGTCGGCAGCTCGGCCTCCAGGCCGAGGTCGACCTGGTCGCAGACGACGCCGACGTGCGCCGCCGCGCGGCTGCCGGAGCCGTCGGCGCCGACGACCGCACCGGCCGTGAGCGCGCCCTCCCGCAGCCCGAGCCGCACCTGCGCGTCGGCCTGGTCGTACGACGTGACCGTGACGCTGGTCCGCAGCTCGACGCCGGCGTCCACCGCCAGCCGCACCAGCGCCGCGTCCAGGTCGGCGCGCAGCACCATCGGCAGGAACGGCGTCGTCGACCGCGTGAAGCCGGCCCGTCCTCGGGAGGTGAAGGTGATCCGGCCGACCGTGTCCAGCGCGAGGGGCGCGAGGTCGAGCCCGGCGACGGCGACCGCCGCCTGCGAGGCGCCGATCATCCCGCCGCCGCAGCGCTTGTAGCGGGGGAGCGCTTCTCGCTCGAGCAGCACCGTGCGCGCTCCGGCTCGGGCCGCGGCGAGGGCCGCCGCCGCACCGGCCGGGCCGGCACCGACGACCGCGACGTCGTAGTCGGTCACTCCAGCAGGCTGACGGGCACGTCGACGAGCCGCGACCGGAGGTACTCGCCGAGCCCCTTGGCCTGCGGGTCGAAGCGGGTCGACGACGCCACGCCCTCGCCGAGCAGCCCTCGTACGACGACGTTCACGGCGCGCAGGTTCGGCAGCGGGTGCACGTCGACGACCAGGTCCTCGGCCTCGGGCAGCAGCGCGCGCACGACGTCCTCGGTGAGGAAGGACAGCAGCCAGTCGGCGGCGTCGTCCGTCCGCGCCCAGAAGCCGACGTTGGCGTTGCCGCCCTTGTCGCCGGAGCGCGCGCCCACCACCGACCCGAGCGGCACCCGCCGCGTCTCAGCCCGCACGTCCCCGGCGGACCATGGAGTCGTTGCCCGCCCGGTGAGCGTGCGGGGCGGGCACCTCCTCCATGATCGGCGCAGGGGTGGGGGTGGGGGCCGGGGTGTGGGGGACGACCTCGCGGCGGCCGTCGGGGTGCACCACGACGTGCTCGACCTCGGCCGGGTCGACCAGCGCCGGCCAGTAGACGCCGTACGGCTGCGCCTCACCCGGCTGGGACGTCAGGGTGAAGCCCGGGTAGCTGGCGAGCGCGAGCTCCACGGCCGCGCCCGAGAAGGCCCGGCCCAGCAGCTTCGGGTCGTCGCCCCGCACGTGCACCCGCAGCAGCGCCGCCGCCTGCTCGTTCGTCGGGGCGTCCTCCCGGTCGAGGCGGACCAGCGCCGCCTCGAACGGGTGCGGGTAGGCGTCGCGCAGCCCGGCCAGCGCGAGCTCCGCCTTGCCCTCCACGTCGAGTCCGGTGAGCACGAAGGTCATGGAGTTGCGGAAGCCGCCGAGCATGTTGAGCGCGACCTTGACCCGACCGTTCGGCGCCGATCCGCGCGCGCCGGACAGCTGCACCCGGTCGGGTCCGGACTGCTCGAGCTGCAGGCTGCCGAAGTCGGTCGTGACGTCGGGCCCCAGGTACGCCGGACCGCCGATCTCGTAGAGCAGCTGGGCGGTGACCGTCCCGACGGTGACGGCGCCGCCGGTGCCCGGGTGCTTGGTGATGACGGCCGAGCCGTCGCGGCTGACCTCGGCCAGCGGGAAGCCGGGGTGGACCGGCTGCGCGACCTCCTCGCGCACGAAGGAGTAGTTGCCGCCGGTCGCCTGCGTGCCGCACTCGAGCACGTGGCCGACGGCGGTCGCCCCGGCCAGCCGGTCCCAGTCGTCGCGCGCCCAGCCGAAGTGTGCGGCGCACGGCCCGACGACCAGCGACGCGTCCGTGACCCGACCGGTGACGACGACCTGCGCCCCGGCGGTGAGCGCGGAGGCGATGCCCCACGCGCCGAGGTAGGCGTTCGCCGTCAGCGGGGAGCCGGTCAACGGCGCCCCGGTGTCGAGGTTCGGCAGGTCGAGCTCGCCGACGCGGGGCATCAGGTCGTCGCCCTCGACGTGCGCCACCGGCAGGTCCAGGCCGAGGGCCGCGGCGAGGTCGCGCACGGCGGCGGCGCAGGCGGCCGGGGCCAGCCCGCCGGCGTTCACGACGACCTTCGTGCCGCGCTCCGCGATCGTGCCGAGCACCGGCTCGAGCTGCCGCAGGAACGTCGTCGCGTAGCCGCGGGCGGGGTCCTTCGCGCGCGACCGGAACAGGATGAGCATCGTCAGCTCGGCCAGGTAGTCGCCCGTGACCACGTCGACCGGTCCGCCGGAGAGCACCTCGGACAGCGCGCTGGCCCGGTCGCCGTAGAAGCCGGAGCAGTTGGCCAGGGTCAGCACGTCGTCCATGGCCAGGATCGTCGCACCGCCGGTACGGACGCCCGGAGGGGGCGGTCCAGGACCGGTCTAGGACCGGCTCAGCAGGTCCACCAGGCCCGGCTGCGCCTCGAGGCGGGCGCGGGTGGAGCGCGCGGCGACACCCAGGACGTCCTCGATCCGGCTGTGCTGCATCGGGTTGAAGCCCATCATGGGCAGGTCGTGCGGACCGGGCTGCAGGACGACGACCTCGGCCCCCCGGCGGCGCAGCAGCCGGACCTCGCGGGCGAGGTAGCGCCGCACCGCCATGCGCACCGGGGTGTCCGCGCGCGGCCGGCGCACGGTGCCCTGGCCCATCGTCATCGGCGACAGGACGACCACCACCTCCGGCCGGTCGCGGGCGACGACGTCGGCGTTGCTGGGGGAGTGGGCTCCGCCGTCGACGTACGCGTGCCCGTCGATGTGCACCGGCGAGAAGTACGACGGGATCGCGCAGGACGCCGCGACGGCGGTGCCGACGTCGGTCGTCGGGGCGCCCGGGGTGCCGAAGACGACCCGCCGGCCGTCGGAAGCGCGCACGGCGCAGATGCGCAGGTCCCGCTCGGGCCACGCGCCGCCGTGCAGGCGGGCCAGGCTGCGCGCGATCATCTCGGTCTGGATCCGGCCGGCCGGGAGCAGGCTGGAGGCCACCGCGCCGGGGCGCACCGCCCAGGGCCGCAGCGCGGCCGACAGGAGCACCTGCGGGGCGAGCGGTCCACGGCGACGCTCGGGCGGCGGCGGGCCGGGCAGCCGGGCGGTGCTCGGCCGGGCCGCGCGGACCCGGCGACCCTCGGCCGTCAGCGGCTCCCCGAGCAGCTCCGCCCTCAGGTCCGTCGCGCTGAGCCCCGCGGCCAGGCCGGCGGCCACGAGGGAGCCGGCGGAGGTGCCGACCAGCGTCCCGGCCCGGCGGGCGTCGAAGCCGGTGGTCTCTGCCAGCGCGGTGAGGACGCCGAGGTGGAAGGCCTGGCCGATCAGGCCGCCGGCCGCCAGCACGACGGCGGTCCGAGGGGCGGGCGCGGTGCTCATGGGCTCGAGGTGCCCCTCGCCCTAGGGTGCCAGTCCGGGGAGCAGCACGACCTTCCCGACGGTGCCGCGGTCGGACAGCCGGGCCAGCGCCTCGGGCGCCTGCTCCAGCGGCAGCTCGGCACCCACCAGCGGGTCGATCTCGCGCCGCGACCACAGGTCCACCAGCGCCGCGTGCGTCTCGGCGAAGACCTGCGGCTCGTAGTGCCGGTACAGCCCGTGGTGCAGCCCGACGACGGAGTAGTTCTTCACCAGCACGTGGTTGGTCGGCGCGTCCGCGATGCGGCCGCCGGCGAAGCCGACGACGACGATGCGCCCCTCGAACGCGATGCACCGGCGGCTCTTGTCGAAGACGTCGCCGCCGACCGAGTCGTAGATCACGTCGGCGCCGCGGCCGGCCGTGACGTCCTTGACCACGGCCACGAAGTCCTCGGCGCTGTAGTCGATCACGACGTCGGCGCCGAGCTCGCTCGCACACCTTCGTCTTGTCCGGGCCGCCTGCGGTGGCGATGACCCGGGCGCCGGCCGCCTTGCCGAGCTGGATCGCGGCGCTGCCGACGCCGCCGGCGCCGGCGTGCACGAGCAGCGTCTCGCCGGCGCGCAGCTGCGCGCGGCGGTGCAGGCCGACCTAGCCGGTCTGGTAGGTCACCAGCAGGCTCGCCGCCTTGGCCGGCGGCATGTCGTCCGGGACGGCGTGCGCGCCGACCGCCGGCACGACCACCTGCTCGGCCAGCCCGCCCGTGCGGCAGGACGGTGCCGCTCAGCACCCGCTCGCCCGCCCGCGGTCCGTCGAGCACGGTGCCGCTGACCTCGAGCCCGGGGGTGAAGGGCAGGGGCGGCTTCTCCTGGTAGGTGCCGCGGCACATCAGCACGTCGGGGAAGTTGAGCGCGACCGCGTCGACGCGCAGCCGCAGCATCCCGGCGTGCGCCTCCGGCTCGGGCACGTCGACCAGGCGCAGGACGTCCTGCGGCTCGCCGAGCTCGCTGACCTGCCAGGCCCTCATGCGACCGGCCACTCGACGGTCGCCTGCAGGACCGCCTCCTCGAGCGCCTCGGTGCGCAGGTGCGTCCCCGCGCCGTACGCCGGGTCGCGGACCATGTCGCTGAACGCCTGCCGGCTCGGGTAGCGGACCAGCAGCACCGCGTCCCACGACTGGCCGGGCTCGGCGACCAGCGCGGTCGAGCCGTCGCCGACGTACAGCACCTCGGCGCCGAACGGCTCGGCGGTGCGGCGGAAGTGCTCGACGTACTCCTGGTAGCGCTCGCGGCCGCCGTCGGGCTTGTAGCGCAGCAGGTTGAGCATGACGACCGGACCGCCCGGGTCCTCGGCGAGGTAGCGCTTGAGGTCCGCCCCGCGGGGGTCCACCGCCATGCCAGCTCCTCGTGCGATAGGAACGCCCCATGAGCACCGGACCGTTCGCCGACTTCCAGAACGAGGTCTACCTCAAGGGCCTGTTCGGCGAGCAGCCGACCCTGCCCTTCGGCTGGCGCGAGACCGAGGCCGCCGCGCACGCCGCGATGACGCCGGGAGCCGTCGGCTACGTCGCCGGCGGCGCCGGCGGCGAGGACACGATGCGGGCCAACCGCGAGGCCTTCGACCGCTGGCGGCTGGTGCCCGCGGATGCTGCGCGGCATCCCGGCCCAGCGCTACGCACGAGACGACGCTGCTCGGCACCACGATGCCGGCGCCGGTGATGCTCGCCCCGGTCGGCGTGCTGTCGATCGTGCACCCCGAGGCCGAGCTGGCCGTCGCGCGCGCCGCCGCCGGCCCTGGGCCTGACGATGGTCGTCTCGACCGCCTCGTCGAACACGATGGAGGACGTCGCCGCGCAGGCGCCGGACGCGTCCCGCTGGTACCAGCTCTACTGGCCGGCCGACCGCGACCTCGCCGCGTCCTTCGTCCGGCGGGCCGAGGCAGCGCGGTACGAGGCGGTCGTCGTCACGCTCGACACCTGGCAGCTGGGCTGGCGCCCGCGCGACCTGTCCGCGGCGTACCTGCCGTTCCTGCAGGCGCAGGGCGTCGCGAACTACTTCGCCGACCCGGTCTTCCGGCAGGGGCTGGAGAAGACGCCGGAGGAGGACCAGGGCGCCGCCGTGCTGAAGTTCGTCGGGCTGTTCAACAACCCGACGCTCACCTGGGACGACATCGCCTTCCTGCGCGACCACACCTCGCTCCCGCTGGTGCTCAAGGGGATCCAGCACCCCGACGACGTGCGCAGGGCCCGCGACATCGGCGTCCAGGCGGTCGTGTGCAGCAACCACGGCGGCCGCCAGGTCGACGGCGCGATCGGCTCGCTCGACGCGCTGCCCGGGCGTCGTCGAGGCGGCCGGCGACCTGCCGGTGCTGTTCGACAGCGGGGTGCGCACCGGCGCCGACGCGTGCCAAGGCGCTGGCGCTCGGCGCCGCCGCCGTGCTGCTCGGCCGGCCGTGGGTGCACGGCCTCGCGCTCGCCGGCGAGGCGGGCGTGCACCACGTGCTGCGCTGCTTCCTGGCCGACCTCGACCTGCAGGTCGGGCTGGCCGGCCACGCGTCGGTGAGCGAGCTGTCGCGCGAGTCGCTCGTGCGCGTCTGAGCGGTCGCTAGCGCCGGACGTCCGCCGGGCCGTCGCTCAGAGGCAGGCCGGCCGCGACCCACGCCTCGACGCCACCCTCGAGGTCAGTCGCACGCGGCAGCCCGATCGCGCGCAGCGACGCGGCGGCCAGGCTGGAGCTGAAGCCCTGGCGGCAGACGACGACCACCTGGAGGTCGGGCCCGGTGGCCTCGGGGATGCGCCACGGGCACGTCGGGTCCAGCCGCCACTCGAGCACCGTGCGGTCGATGACCAGGGCGCCGGGCAGGTCGCCCTGCTCGGCCCGCTGCACGTCGGTACGGGTGTCGACGAGCAGCGCGCCGCGGGCCTGGGCGGCGACGACCTCGTGCGGGTCGAGCCGGCGGACGCCCTCCCGGGCGCCCGCCAGCACGTCGTCGACCCCCACGCCGGTCAGGCGCTCCCGGTCGGGATGCCCGTCGGGTCGGCCGGCCGGGCCGGGTTGCCGCGCTCGTCGAGCGGGCCGGGGATGCCGCGGAACTTGTAGACCATCACGTCGCGGCCGGCCTGCAGCAGGAACGCCTGACCGGTCTCGTGCGAGTCGAACGCCTACAGCACCGCGCGTCCGGCGACGTCCACCGGGATGATCGGCACGCCGCTGCTCTGCAGCGTCGACTTGATGTCAGTGATGATCTTGGTCTCGGCGAAGCCGGGGCAGAACGCGTTGACCCGGATGCCCTGCGGCTGCAGGGCGGGCCCGAGGGCGCGCACCAGGCCGACGACGGCGTGCTTGTTGGCGCCGTAGACCGGGTCGAACGGCGTGCCGGTCAGCCCGGCCATCGACGCCGTGGCGACGATCGAGCCGCCGCCGCGGCGGCGCAGCGCCGGGATGGCCGCGTGGACGCCGAAGACGACGCCGTCGAGGTTGATGCCCGATGGCCCGCCGGTACTTCTCCAGGTCGAAGTCCTCGGCGATGCCGCAGCCGGTGGAGATGCCGGCGTTGAGGAACACCAGGTCGAGCCCGCCGTGCACCTCCTCCGCGGCCTTGGTCGTCGCGACGACCTGGTCGTAGTCGCAGACGTCGCAGCGCAGGAAGGTCGCGCCGAGCTCGTCGGCGACCGCCTGCCCGCCGGCCTCGTCGACGTCGCAGAGCACGACCGAGTCACCGCGTCGTACGAGCTGCCGGGCGACCTCCGCGCCGAAGCCGGAGGCGCCGCCGGTGATGAGGGCCGTCTTGGCGCTGCTGCTCACGCGGCACCCGCCGCGACGCCCGTGCCCTGCGCGCCCGCGGTGCCGCCGGGGGCCACCCCGGTGGTGTCGCGCCGACTGCGCGGTGTCGATGACCAGCCGCGCGATCCGCTCGCGGTGCTGGCTGGCGTCGCCGCAGGTGTGCTGCAGGCGCTTGGCGCGCTTGAAGTAGAAGTGCGCGTCGTGCTCCCAGGTGTAGCCGATGCCGCCGTGGTACTGGATCATCGCGCCGGTCACCTCGAAGGCGACGTCGCTGGCCTTGGCCTTGGCGATCGAGGCGGCGAGCCTGCTTGTCCGCAGCGTCGACGTCGGCCGCGTGCGCGGCGTAGAGCCCGGCGTGCTCGGCCATCGACGGTCATCATGTGCAGGTCGGCCAGGTGGTGCTTGATCGCCTGGAACGAGCCGACCGGCTTGCCGAACTGCACGCGGGTCTTGTCGTACTCCACCGTGTCGTTGAGCGCCTAGCGGGCGATGCCGACCAGCTCGTTCGCGACCAGGACGGCGGCGCGGTCGAGCAGCTCCTGCAGGACCTCGGGCGAGCTGCTCCTCGAGCCGCTCGCCGGCGGCGCCGTCGAGCACGACGGTGGACAGCCGCGAGGTGCGGTCCAGCGTGTCGTGCGCCGTGATCGTGACGCCGCTGCCCTTCGGGTCGACCAGGTAGAGCCCGTCCTGGGCGGCGACGAGCAGCGAGTCGGCGACCTCGGCGTACTCGACCATGGCGAGCCGGCCGGACAGCGTGCCGCCCGAGGCCTGCGCCGGGGCGCCGGCCGGGGTGGACGAGCCGGGCGTGAGCAGCGCGACGGCGCCCTTGACCTCGCCGGCGGCGAGCCCGGCAGGAGCGACTTCTGCTGCTCGGGGGAGCCGGCCAGGCGCAGGGCCTCGCCGAGCACGATCGTGCTGGTCCACGGGCCGGGCACGGTGCCGGCGCCGAAGGCGCGCGCGATGACGGCGGCGTCGAGCAGGCCGAGGCCGATGCCGTCGTGCTCCTCGGGGACGAGCACGGCCAGCCAGCCCTGCTCGCCGAGGGCGCGCCACAGGTCGGCGGGCACGCCGTCGGCGGACGGGTCCTCGTACAGGCCGCGGACCTTGTCCGGGCCGAAGCGGTCGCGCAGGTAGGAGCGGACGGCGTCCTGGAGGGCGCGCTGCTCGTCGGTGAGCTGGAACTGCATGTTCTCGGTCTCCTATCGGGGGAGGCCGAGCACGCGCTCGGCGACGACGGTGCGCTGGACCTGCTGGGAGCCGCCCCAGATGGTGCAGCTGCGGGACCACATGGCCATGGTGGTGAGCTCCTCGAGCGAGAGGTCCGCGCGCGGGTCCGGCACCTGGAAGCCCAGGCCGGCGACGGACTCGTAGGTGTCGCTGACGCGGCGGAAGGTGTCCGACCACATCATCTTGGTCATCGAGGCCTCGAAGCCGAGGTCCTTGCCCTGCGAGGTCTGGGTGAGGACGTGCCAGGAGTGGTACTTCAGGCACTCGAGGTCGACCAGCGACTGCGCGAGCTTCTGCCGCAGGACCGGGTCCTCCGCGGCCGGCCGGCCGTCGCGGTCGAGGGTCTGGGCCAGCGAGACGACCTCCTCCCACTGCTTGCGGAACTCGACGTACTGGCTGATCGCCGAGGAGCCGCGCTCGAAGGACAGCAGCAGCATGGCCGTCGCCCAGCCGTTGCCCTCGCCGCCGAGGACCTCGGTGACGGGGACGGTCGCGTCGGTGTAGAAGACCTCGCCGAACTCGCTCGCGCCGGTCATCTGCTTGAGCGGGCGGGCCTCGATCCCCGGCTGGTGCATGTCGACCAGCAGCATCGAGATGCCGGCGTGCTTCTTGCCGCCCTCGGGCGAGCTGGTGCGCGCCAGGGTGAAGATCTTGTCGCCGTGCATGGCGTTGGTGGTCCAGATCTTCTGGCCGTTGAGGACGTACTCCTCGCCCTGCTGCTCGGCCTTCATCTGCAGCGCGGCGAGGTCGGAGCCGGCGCCGGGCTCGGAGAAGCCCTGGCACCAGATGACCTCGCAGTGCAGCAGCGGCTTGATGATCTCGCGCTTCTGCTCGTCGGTGCCCAGCGCCATGACGGTCGGGGCGAGGAAGGCCAGGCCGAGCGGGTTGACCGACGACGGGGCGTTGGCCTTGGCCATCTCCTCGTCGTAGATCGCCTTCATCGTGGCGTGCCGCCGCGGCCGCCGTACTCCTCCGGCCAGACGATGCCGGCGAAGCCGGCGCGGGCCTTGCCGGCCTCCCACTCGCGACGGACCTCGAAGCGGCTCGTCGTCGCTCTTGCCGCGCCAGAACTCCGGCTGGCGCATCTCCGTGGGCAGGTTGGTGTCGAGCCAGGCGCGGAGCTCCTTGCGGAACTCCTCGTCCTAGTCGCTGTGGCGCAGGTCCACGCGGGGTCCTCCGAGGCAGGGGTGATGGATGGCGAAACCGAACGCCGTTCTAGCGCATCGGCAGGGCCGGTGCCACAGCGGCCCCTGCCCGACACTGGTCGGGTGACCCGTCCCGACCCCGCTGACCTGCTCGTCCTCGCCGTCGACCTGGCTCGGCGCGCCGGCGCGCTGGCGCTGTCGATGCACGCGGGCCTCGGCAGCTCCGACACCAAGTCCACGCCGACCGACGTCGTGACCGCGGCCGACCGGGCCAGCGAGGCGCTGCTCGTCGAGGGCATCCGCGCGGCCCGGCCGGGCGACGGCGTGCTGGGGGAGGAGGGCGCGTCCACCGACGGCACCACCGGCGTGCGCTGGGTCGTCGACCCGGTCGACGGCACCGTCAACTACCTCTACGGCCTGCCGCAGTGGGCGGTCTCGATCGGCGTCGAGGTCGACGGGACCACCGAGGTCGGCGTGGTCTACGACCCGTCGAAGGACGAGCTCTTCACGGCCGTACGGGGCGGCGGCGCCCAGCTCGACGGCCGGCCGCTGCGCTGCAACGCGGTGAGCGAGCTGTCGCAGACGCTGGTCGCGACCGGCTTCGGCTACGACGCGCGGCGGCGTGCGAAGCAGGCGGCGCTGCTGCCGACGGTGCTGCCGGCGGTGCGCGACATCCGCCGGGTCGGGGCGGGCGCGCTCGACCTGTGCGCGGTGGCGGCCGGGCGGGTCGACGCCTACTACGAGCAGGGCCTGTCGCCGTGGGACATGAGCGCGGGCCTGCTCATCGCGACCGAGGCCGGGGCGCGGGTCGGTGGGCTGCGCGGGCGGGGGCCGTCTGGCGACATGGTGCTCGCGGCGTCGCCGGGGGTGTTCGACGCGCTGCACGACCTGCTGGTGTCGCTGGACGCCGACGCGGCGCCCTTCTAGCCCTGGACCGAGCGGTAGACGTCGAGGGTCTGCGCGGCGATCGCGTCCCAGCTGAAGTCCGCGACGGCGCGGGCGCGGCCGGCGCGGCCCATCTCGCGCGGCCCGGGCCGGATCGGCGAGGACCTGCGTGAGGGCGGCGGCGAGGCCCGCCTCGAAGCCGCGGGGGTCGGCCTCGTCGTAGTGCACCAGCAGGCCGGTCTCGCCGTCCACGACGACCTCCGGGATGCCGCCGACGTCACTGGCGACCACCGCCGTCCCGCACGCCATCGCCTCGAGGTTGACGATGCCGAGCGGCTCGTAGACCGACGGGCAGACGAACGCCGTCGCGTGCGACAGCAGCTGCACGACGTCGGCCTTCGGGAGCATCTCGCTGATGAGCACGACCCCTGGCCGCGCCGCCTGCAGCTCGGCCACGAGAGCGTCTGTCTCAGCGGCGATCTCAGGCGTGTCCGGCGCTCCGGCGCACAGCACGAGCTGCCCGGGGACGTCCTTCGCGGCGCGCAGCAGGTGGGCCAGCCCCTTCTGCCGGGTGATGCGCCCGACGAACACGGCGTACGGCTGCGAGGGGTCGACGCCGTACCGCTCCAGGACGTCGGTCTGCGCTGTCGGGGCGTAGAAGTCGCTGTCGATCCCGTTGTGGACGACGTGCACCCGCGCGGGGTCGAGCTCGGGGTAGGAGGCGAGCACGTCGCGGGCCATCCCGTTGCTGACGGCGATGACGGCGTCGGCGGCGAGCACGGCGGTGCGCTCGGCCCAGCTGCTCACGGCGTAGCCGCCGCCGAGCTGCTCGGCCTTCCACGGCCGGTGCGGCTCGAGCGAGTGCGTGGTCACGACGTGCGGGACGCCGTGCAGCAGCGCCGAGAGGTGGCCGGCCAGGTCGGCGTACCAGGTGTGGGAGTGCACGACGTCGCAGTCGCCGGTGGCGGCGGCGATCCGGAGGTCGGTGCTGAGGACCTGCAGCGCGGCGTTCGCACCGGCGAGCTGCGGGTCCGGGTCGTGCGCGGTGGCGCCGTCGGCCGTACCGCCGAAGGAGTGGACGTCGACCGCGGCCCCGGCCTCGCGCAGGGCGCGGACGAGGTACTCGACGTGCACCCCCGCCCCGCCGTAGACCTGGTCGGGCCACTCGCGCGTCAGCACACCGATCCGCATGGACGGACCGTAGTGGGACATGATCCCGGCCATGCGCGCGCCTCGAGTCCTCGGGATCGTCCTCGCCGGCGGGGAGGGCAAGCGCCTCTCGCCCCTCACCGCGGACCGCGCGAAGCCGGCGGTGCCCTTCGGCGGCATCTACCGGCTGGTCGACTTCGTGCTGTCGAACCTCGTGAACGCGGGCTACCTGCGGATCGTGGTGCTGACGCAGTACAAGTCGCACTCGCTCGACCGGCACATCACCACGACCTGGCGGATGTCGACGCTGCTCGGCAACTACATCACCCCGGTGCCGGCGCAGCAGCGGCTCGGGCCGCAGTGGTTCCGCGGGTCGGCCGACGCGATCCACCAGTCGCTCAACCTGGTCTACGACGAGCAGCCGGACCACATCGTGGTGTTCGGCGCCGACCACGTCTACCGGATGGACCCCCGGCAGATGGTCGAGCAGCACATCGCCTCGGGTGCGGGCGTGACCGTCGCCGGCATCCGCATCCCGCGCGCGGAGGCGCACGGCTTCGGCATCATCCAGACCGGCGCCGACGGGCGTCGCATCGAGGCGTTCCTGGAGAAGCCGTCCGACCCGCCCGGGCTGCCTGACGACCCCGAGATGGTCTACGCGTCGATGGGCAACTACGTCTTCTCGACCGAGGCGCTGCTCGAGGCCGTGAAGGTCGACGCCGGCGACGAGGGCTCGGTCCACGACATGGGCGGCAACATCATCCCGATGATGGTCGAGCGCGGCGGCGCCCAGGTCTACGACTTCTCCGAGAACGACGTGCCGGGGGAGACCGACCGCGACCGGGGCTACTGGCGCGACGTCGGGACGCTCGACAGCTACTACGACGCGCACATGGACCTCGTGGCGGTCCACCCGGTCTTCAACCTCTACAACCGGCAGTGGCCGATCCTCACCACCTCGCCCGCGCTGCCGCCCGCGAAGTTCGTCTTCGAGGAGGAGGGCCGGGTCGGCCAGGCCGTCGACTCGCTCGTCTCGCAGGGCGTGATCATCTCCGGCGGCCGGGTGCGGCGCTCGATCGTCTCGCCGGGCGTGCGCGTGCACAGCGGGTCCGAGATCAGCGGCAGCGTCCTGCTGCACGGCGTCGACGTCGGCCGCGGCGCGGTCGTCCGCAACGCCATCCTGGACAAGAACGTCGTCGTCTGGCCCGGCGCCACCCTCGGCGTCGACCACGCCCTCGACCGCGAGCGCGGCTTCACCGTCACCGAGAGCGGCGTCGTCGTCGTCGGCAAGGGCCAGCAGGTCCCCCTCTAGGGGTCTCCGAGCCCCGGGCCGCGCCCCGGCCCGCGCACCCGGCCGCCGCGCCCCGGCCCCCGGCCCCCGCGCCTCTGTGGCGACGATCTTCGACCCGTGGCCGCTCCGTACGGCGTGGCGCGGGCAACGGGTCGAAGATCCTCCGACGGCGGGGGCCAGGCTGTGGACGGGCCGGGCGAACGGCTGTCCGGGTGCCGACACTGCCCGGCGTGATGGACGTGCTGACGTGGACGCAGCTGGTCGAGATCGCCGGCGGCCCCAAGCGGGCCAGGGCCCAGCTGCGCGAGGGTCGCTGGTGGCGCGTCGTCCGGGGTGCCTACGCCCCGGTCGAGCTGCCGGACGACCCGCGCACGCGGGCGGCTGCGCTGCGGCTGGTGCTCCCGACGCACGCGGTCCCGAGCCACCGGACTGCGCTGTGGCTGCTCGGCCTGGACGTGCTGGGCGACGGCCTCGACCTGACGGTGCCGCGGGGTCGCCACTCGCTGGACCGGCCTGGTGTGCGGATCAGCACGGCGCACCTGCCGGACGAGGACCTGGTGCGAGCTGCACGGCGAGCTCGCGGTGAGTGCTGCGCGGGCCTTCGTCGACGTCGCCCGCGACGAGGGGCTCGTCGAGGCCGTGGTCGTCGGGGACGCCGTGCTGCGGTCCGGGGCCGCGACGGTCGAGCAGCTGCGTACAGCCGTGGACCGCGCCCGTGGTCTCCCCGGCGTCGTCGCGGCCCGGCGGGTCCTGCCGCACCTCGAGCCGCGCAGCGAGTCGCCGATGGAGAGCCGGTTGCGGATGCGGTTCGTGCTGGGCGGTGTGCCGCGGCCGCAGGCGCAGTTCGACGTGTACGACGCGCAGGGGCACGTCGCCCGCAGCGACCTGCACCTGCGCGGCGTCGCGGTGGAGTACGACGGGCGGGCCGAGCGGCTGCGCAAGCCCGTCTTCATCGAGGAGCGCCGGCGCCAGACGAGGCTGCTCGAGACAGGTCTGGAGCTGCGCCGCTTCACCTCGCACGACGTCTACGTACGACCCGCCGCGGCCGTGTGCGCGGAGCTGATGAGAGCCGTTGCGCAGGCGGAGCGGCGCGACCGCTCGGGGCTGCGTCAGGGGCCGGACACCCTGCGCCGCCCGCGCCTCACGCCCCTGCCGACCCTCGCCGAGCTCGAGCGCGCCGCAGCCTGACCGACGCACCACATCGACGATCTTCGACCCGTGGCCCCCTCGTACGGCGCGTCGCGGGCCACGAGTCGAAGATCGTCAGCGGGGTGGGACGCGCGGGCGGGCTGGGACCCGGGTCAGCGGGCTGGTGAGGGTGACCTCGACGTTGCCGCGGGTGGCGTTGCTGTACGGGCAGACCTGGTGGGCGGCCTCCATGAGTCCCTGTGCGGCGGCGGCGTCGAGCGCAGGCAGCGAGCCGATCAGGGTGACGGCGAGGCCGAAGCCGGCGCCGGCCATGCCGAGGCCGACCTCGGCGGTCATCTCGGCCCCCGTCGGCGTCCAGCCCCTTCTCCTTCGCGACGCGCTTGAGGGCGTTGAGGAAGCAGGCGGAGTAGCCGGCTGCGAACAGCTGCTCGGGGTTGGTCTTGTCGCTGTCGGCGGGCCCGCCGAGCTCCTGGGGGTAGGCCAGCTCGAGGTCGAGGACGCCGTCGTCGGAGACGACCTCGCCGATGCGGCCACCGCGGGCCGTCGCGCGAGCGGTGTAGAGGATGTCCATGGCGTGCCTCCGGGTGTCAGGGGAGGCGCAGGCTCTCACGCGCGCAGGCGCCCGGCCTCGTACGGTGCCTGCATGCGCCGCACCGCCGTCCCCACCGCCGCCCTGCTCGCCGCCGGCCTCCTGCTCACGGCCTGCGGGGGAGCCGCGGACGTCGCCGACGGGGAGCAGGCCGAGCCGGCCGCGTCCGGTCGGGCCAGCGCGCCGGCCGACGAGCCGGTGGTCGCCGAGCCGCCGGCCATCGAGGGGCTCGAGGTGCTCGCCGAGGACCCGAGCCACGAGCACGTCGAGGGCCCGCTGGAGTACGACCGGGTGCCGCCGCTCGGCGGGGAGCACAACCCGCGCTGGCTGGCCTGCGACGTCTACGACGAGCCGGTGCCGCACGAGTTCGCCGTGCACTCGCTGGAGCACGGCGCGGTGTGGCTCGCGCACTCCCCGGACCTGCCCGCGGACCAGGTCGACCTGCTGGCCGAGCTCGCCGGGACCGACCGGGAGTACGTCCTGGTGTCGCCCGGAGCCGGGGCTGGACAGCCGCGTCGTCGCGGTGACCTGGGGCGCCGCGCTCGAGGCCAGCGGCGCCGACGACCCGCGGCTGGCCGAGTTCGTCGAGGCGTACGCCGGCGGGGACCAGGGCGGCGAGCCGGGCGCGCCCTGCCGCGGCAGCGGCGTCACCCCGCGCGAGGCGCGCGGGATGCTGGGCGGCTAGACCGGGGACGGGTGCCGCACGCAGCCGCGCGGTGAGCCCGTCCGGGTCGACCAGGACGGCGGGGGTGTCACGGACCCAGCGGGCCAGCACCTCGGCCAGGCGCGCCGGGCTCGGTGAGGTGCGGGAAGTGGCCGGACTGCTCGAAGACCTCGAGCGTCGTGCCGGGGACCGACGCGGCCAGCGCCTCGCCGTGCGCCACCGGGATGATCGCGTCCTTGCGCCCCCACACGACGAGCAGCGGCAGGTCGGCGGCGAGGTAGAGCCGGTCGCGGGCGTCGACGCGCTGGCCGGCCGGGTCGAGCACGCTGCGGGCGGTGTGCACGAAGGCCTCGCGGGTCGTCGCGGTCGCCCAGCGAGCCGAAGCCGACCAGGCACTCCTCGAGCCCGGCCGGCAGGGTGATCCGGGCGCGGCCGAGCAGGCCGCCGACCTGCGCCGGCACCGCGCCGGACCCACGAGCCGGCGAGCAGCGGCAGGACCAGCTCGGCGCCGGGCAGGGTGGCCGCGCGCAGGAAGACGCTCACCTCCCGGCCGAGCCCGCCGGAGCAGACCAGCGCCAGCCGCTCGACCCGCTCGGGGAACTGGTAGGCGAACTGCATCGCGATGCCGCCGCCGAGGGAGTGGCCGACCAGCGAGACGCGGTCGTGGCCGAGCGCCGCCAGCAGGTCGCGGATGCCGCAGGCGTGGGCGCCGAGGGAGTAGTCGCCGCGCGGCTTGGCGGACTCGCCGTGGCCGAGCAGGTCGGGCGCGATCACGTGGCAGGTCTCGCCGAGCGCGCGCCATGACCGGCTCCCACTGCGCGGCGCGGGAGGCGATGCCGTGCACCAGCACGACGACGGGCCCGCCGGAGTCGGCGCCGGCCTCGGCGTAGCGAGACGGCGTTGCCGTGCACGAGGAGCTCGGAGCAGGTGACGTCAGCCATGGCCCGAGCTGTGTTACTCGAGGTAACAGCGGTCAAGGACCCGGGCGCGTGAGCCCGGTCGCACTCGACAGCGCGCGGCGCGCCGTCCTAGGGTTACCGGCGGTAACACCCCACCGACCCGACCCCAGGAGCTCTCGCATGACCGGCTTCACCCTCGAGCTGACCGAGGACCAGACCACCCTGCAGAAGTGGCTGCACGAGTTCGCCGAGACGTCATCCGGCCCGGCCGCCGCCGAGTGGGACGAGCGCGAGGAGACCCCCTGGCCGGTCATCCAGGAGGCGGCCAAGGCGGGCATCTACTCGCTGGACTTCTTCGCCAGCGCCTGGGGCGACGAGAGCGGCATCAGCCTCCCGATCACGATGGAGGAGCTGTTCTGGGGCGACGCCGGCATCGGCCTGTCGATCGTCGGCACCACGCTCGGCGTCGCCGGCATCCTGTCCAACGGCACGCTGGACCAGATCGGCGAGTGGGTCCCGCAGTGCTTCGGCACCGAGGACGACGTGAAGCTCGCCGCGCTCGCCGTCTCCGAGCCCAACGCCGGCTCCGACGTCAGCAGCATGAAGACCACGGCCGTCTACGACGAGGCCAAGGACGAGTGGGTCCTCAACGGCGTCAAGACCTGGATCACCAACGGCGGCATCGCCGACGTGCACGTCGTCGTCGCCGCGGTCGACCCCGAGCTCAAGGCGCGCGGCCAGGCGTCGTTCGTCGTCGGCCCGGACTTCAAGGGCAAGGGCCTGTCGCAGGGCCAGAAGTTCAAGAAGCACGGCATCCGCGCCAGCCACACCAGCGAGGTCATCCTCGACGACCTGCGCCTGCCCGGCAGCGCGCTGCTCGGCGAGCAAGAGCAAGCTCGACGAGCGGCTGGCCCGGGCCCGCGAGCGCGCCGGCGGCGCTCGCCCGCGGCGAGAAGGTCGACGAGCACCCGCGCCAAGGGCGGCCAGGCCGCGATGGCGACCTTCGAGGCCTCCCGCCCGGCCGTCGGCGCGCAGGCCGTCGGCATCGCCCGCGCGGCGTACGAGTACGCGCTGGAGTACGCCAAGACCCGCGAGCAGTTCGGCCGCCCGATCGTCGAGAACCAGGGCATCGCGTTCATGCTCGCCGACATGAAGACCAAGCTCGACGCCAGCCGGCTGCTCGTCTGGCGCGCGGCGTGGATGGGCAAGAACAACATCCCGTTCACCGCCGGCGAGGGCTCGATGAGCAAGCTGTTCGCCGGCGAGACCGCCGTCGAGGTGACCGAGAAGGCGATCCAGATCCTGGGCGGCAACGGCTACACCCGCGAGTACCCGGTCGAGCGCTGGCACCGCGACGCGAAGATCTACACGATCTTCGAGGGCACCAGCGAGATCCAGCGGCTCATCATCAGCCGCGCCGATCTCCGGCCACCAGATCCCGTGAGCACGACGCCGATGACCGAGCCGGTCCCGCTGCGGGACCGCGCGGCGCGGCGCGAGGCGCTGCTCGACGCGGCCGACCGCATCGTGCAGCCGCGACGGCCCGGCCGCCTCGATGGCGACCATCGCCGCCGAGGCCGGCATCACCAAGCCGATCCTCTACCGCCACTTCGGCGACAAGAGCGGGCTGTACGCCGCCCTGGCCGACCGCTACACCGGCCGGCTGCTGGACGACCTGCAGGCAGCCCTCGAGACGGGCCGCACCCGGCGCGACCGGGTGGCCCGCGACCGTCGACGCGTACCTCGCCGCGATCGAGGCAGGAGCCGCAGGTCTACCGCTTCCTCGTGCACTCCGACGAGGCGGCGCCGGCGCAGTCGCAGGTGCGCTCGTTCACCCGCCGGCTCTCGGCGCTGCTGGCCTCCGGCATCGCCGCCGAGGCTGGGCGGACCGCCGCAGCGGGCCAGCGCCTGGGCCCACGGCATCGTCGGCATGGTGCAGTCCGCGGGCGACTGGTGGCTGGACACGCGCGCGTGCACCCGCGACGAGCTGGTGGCGGAGCTGACCGACCTGCTGCTCGGCGGCCTACGGGACGGCCTAGAGCTCGGCCAGGGCCGGCCGCAGCTCGCGCTCGTAGAAGTCGAACCAGCCCGTCCTGCTCCGGGCCGATCTGGCTGAGGTAGACCTCGTCGTAGCCGGCCTCGACGTACGGCCGCACCGCGTCGACGAAGTCCTCGACCCGGTCGCCGACCGCCCCGGCCGTGCCGACGGCCATGTCCTCGGTGACGAGCTGGCTGAGCTGCTCGAAGTGGGCGGGCTCGGCAGGACCTGGCTGGCCTCGCCGGGGACCGCCTGGTGGGCCCACAGCCGGTGCACCGTGCGCCGCGCCTCGGCCTCGTCGCGGCCCAGCAGACCTTCACGCCGCGCCTGCGCCGGACCGGTGCCGCCCTCCGAGCGGTAGAGCTGCGAGCAGCTCGGCGTCCGGGTCGAGCGTTCAGGTAGCCGTCGCCGATGCGCGCCGCCAGCTCGGTGGCCTTGGGGCCGAAGCCGGACACGAGCACCGGCGGCGGCGACGTCCGGCAGCGTGTAGAGCCGGGCGGTGTCGACCGTGTAGTGCGTGCCGCGGTGGCGGACCAGCTCGCCGGTCCACAGCCGCGCATCACCTCGACGGCCTCCTCGAGCATCTCGAGGCGCACGTCGAGGGTCGGCCAGGCGTCGCCGAGGATGTGCTCGTTGAGCGCCTCGCCGGTGCCGACGCCGAGCGAGAACCGGCCCTCGAACATCGCTGCCGTCGTGGCGGCGGCCTGCGCCACGACGGCGGGGTGGATCCGCACGATCGGCGCCGTCACGGCCGTCGTGCAGCGGACGGTCGAGGTGCGCGCGGCGATCGCCCCGAGCACGCTCCACACGAAGGGCGACTGCCCCTGCGCGTCGTTCCAGGGGTGGTAGTGGTCGGACGACCCAGAGCGCCTCGAAGCCGGCCTGCTCGGCCCGGACGGCCTGGTCGACGAGGGCCAGCGGCGGGTGCTCCTCGCTGGACAGGAAGGCCCGAAGACGGTCACGCGCGCGCCGTCTACCCCGTGTCGCGCAGGTCACGCAGGACTGGGCGGTGGTGCACGGCCGCTGACCGCTACCCTCTGCGCCCCGGCCAGGCACCGCAGCTCTGCGGGACGTCCGGCGCCGGCGGGCACAGATGCGCGCCCCCGTGCGTTGTCCACGCGCCAGACACACACGACGAAGGAGCCCCTGAGCATGGCCACCGACTACGACCAGCCGCGGCGGTCCGACGCCGACGAGCCCGAGGACAGCCTCGAGGAGCTCAAGGCGCGCCGCGCCGAGGCGCAGTCCAGCAGCGTCGACGTCGACGAGGCCGACCTCAACGAGGCGATCGAGCTGCCGGGCGCCGACCTGTCCGGCGAGGAGCTCACCGTCCGCGTGCTGCCGAAGCAGAGCGACGAGTTCACCTGCAGCAGCTGCTTCCTGGTGCACCACCGCAGCCAGCTCGCCTCCGACAAGGGCGGCCGGCTGATCTGCAAGGAGTGCGCCTGACTCCGCATGAGCGGTGAGCTGGTCCGCCGCGAGGAGGTCGGCGAGCTCGTCGGCCGCCTCTCCGACGCGCGACCTCGACCGCCGCCGAGCGCGGCCGGCTGCTCGCGCGGCTGACCGGGCTGCTCGCCGGAGGCGTGCGCGCCGCCGGCGCCCGGGCCGCGCTCAGCGGCCGCTGGCTCGCCGACGTCGTCGCCGACGTCGCCCCGCACGTCCCGGTCCGCGACCTCGCGACCCTGCGCGCCCACCACGGCGGGCTGACCGGCGACGAGCTGGCCGAGGCGCTGGTCCGTTCCGCCACCCGGGCGACCGCGGGGGTCGGCGCCGCCGGTGGCGCGCTGGCCGCGGTCCAGCACGCCGCGCCGCCGACCCTGCTGGCCGCGCCGCTCCAGCTGGCCGCCGAGACCGCTCGCCGTCGTCGCCGTCGAGCTCAAGCTGGTGGCCGAGCTGCACGTCGTGCACGGCCGGGCACCCGGTGGGCACCGCCGCCGCAGGTCGCCGCCGCCTACCTCGGCGCGTGGGCGGCAGCGACGGGCCGTGGACG
Organism: uncultured Actinomycetota bacterium; assembly: GCA_963844295.1. Taxonomy (GTDB): domain Bacteria; phylum Actinomycetota; class Actinomycetes; order Mycobacteriales; family SCTD01; genus SCTD01. The sequence continues at coordinate 1,903,088 of CAWJNR010000002.1, forward strand.
TCAGCCGCCGGCGCCCCGCCGCTCGGCGCGGTGCTCGGCGCGGCCGCCCGCCAGCAGCTGCGCCGCCGCGTGGTGCGGCGGCTCGGCCGCAACGCGTCGACGCTGGCGCCGTTCCTGGCCGGCGCGGTCGCCGGCGCCGAGCTCAACCGCCGCGAGACCCGCGCGCTGGGCGACACGGTCGTCGCGGAGCTGCGCCGCGGGAGGCAGTCGACTCAGCGGTCGACGCAGCCGCTCGCACCGCCCGCACGGCACGGCGACCGGCTCGCCGTACGGCTCCAGCAGCGCCGCCCGCAGGCAGCCGTCGGCGCCGGCCAGCGCTGCGGCCGACGCGGGGGAGTCCGGGTCGACGACGCAGGACCGAGCGCTGCGGAGCGAGCGCGGCCGCGCGGTCGCGCCACTGCTCGGCGCTGCTGCCGGCGGCGTCCACCAGCAGGCGGAGCCGGCCGCGGCCGAGCGGGGGCAGCTCGCCCTGCGGGCACGACGAGCGCGTCGAGCCGCCGGCTGCGCCAGGCGCCGACGGCCTGCGCGGCCCGTGCGGCCCGCATCGGCGGCGGCGCCCACGACAGCCGCCCGCAGGCCGGCCGCCGAGCAGCGCGGTGGCGACCCGGTCGGCCCGGTCGCGCGACGCCGTGACGACGACAGCCGGACCGCGCGCGCACCAGCGCGACCAGTCGCGCCCGTCGCGCCGCGGCGGAGGCAGGTCGCCGCGACGTCCAGCTCGGCCTCGACGGGTCCCAGCCGCCACCGGCCCGCGACCGGCGACGCGCAGCCCGAAGCGGCGCGCGAGCGCTGCGCGCTCGCTCGGCGTCGGCGCGGGGGACGACGACCAGCGACGGGCGCACTGCCGCGGGCGTCCTGCACGAGAGCGCGCCTCGGCGTCGGACATCTCGTGCGCGCGGTCGACGACGACCAGCCCTGGCCGTCCACGGGCGCGGCGGTCGCCGGCGTCGCGGAAGACGAACTCCGGCTCGGCGCTGCCTCGGCCCGCATCGCGCGAGGTCCTCCGGGCCCGGGCGGCCGCGCGATCGGCGGCGGCCGGTCGCCGCGAGCTCTCCACCACCCGCGGCGCGGGCGGCTCCACCTCCGGCACCGGACCGGCCGGCGGCCCCCAGGGCGGGGCGACCCACAGCGTGCGCCCGGGCACCACCAGCCCGGCGAGCAGCCCGGCCGTCGAGCCGCCGGTGCCGGGGCGCGCGACCAGCAGCACGTCGCTGCCCGCTGCGCAGCGGCCGACGCCGCCTCGGCCTGGCCGGGCCGCGGCTCGTCGAGCCCCAGCCGGCGCAGCGCGGTCTCGACCGGCAGCCCCTCCGGCCCGCCGCGCACCGGCCAGCGCGGGAAGACGTCCGGCGGCCAGAGGTAGGGCAGGTCGTCCGGCTCCTCCGTCGCCGAGCGCCGAACAGCGGCCGGTAGTGGGCGGGGTCCTTGCGCAGCAGCGCCGAGCGGTGCGAGCAGGTGCAGCGCCTCCAGCCCCACCACGGCGGCAGCGGCGCCCCCACCGGCACCTCGCCGCCGGTCCAGCCGAGCAGCTGCGCGGCCGACCGCGTCGGCGTAGCCGCGGCGGGTCCACTCGCGGCAGTTCTCCAGGCCGTACTCCACCAGCGCCGGGCACGAAGCCGCGCCACATCCGTACGGCCGGGTGGTTCTTCCAGGCGTACTGCGGCCAGGTCAGCGCGCGCAGGATCTGGAAGGTCTCGACCCGCTGCTTGCCCAGCCGCCGGTCGTCGAGGACGACGCAGCTGGCGCGCAGGTCGGGGTAGGGCAGGAACGTCTGCACCCCGCAGCGGTGCCCCTACAGGTGCTCGAGGAACCCGCGCAGCATCGCCATCGTCTCGTCCGGGTGCTCGAACTGCGGCACGTGCCCGCAGTCCTCGAGCACGACCTGACCGGCGGTCGGGAGCGAGTCGGCGACGTGCCGGGCGAACGACGACGGCACCAGCCGGTCGCGGTCGCCCCAGACGAACAGCGCCGGCGGCAGCAGCCCGGGCAGGCGGTGCCAGAAGCCGTTCTTGCCGTACGCGTCCTCGAGGTAGATCTGCCGGGCGGCGCTGAAGAAGGCGACCCGGTGGGCGCGGCTGCGCAGCACCCGCACCGCCTCGTCGGCGGCGGCGTCGTACCAGGCCCGGGGCAGCCGGTCGGGGTCGCTGAACATCACGCGGATGCCCTCGACGACGAGGCGGTGGCTGGTCGGCACCGGGAAGCGGGCGAGCGTCCGGCGGGACGACGCCGCACCAGCGGGACCCACTGGCGCAGCCGGCGGAAGGCCGGGGACGGGGTCGAGCAGCACGAGGCCCCGGACGGAGCGTCGGGTGCGCGAGACCGGCCTCCATCGCGATGCGGCCGCCCAGGCTGTTGCCGACCAGCACGGCGCCGCGGCTGCCGGTGACCCGCTGGAAGGCCTCGACCCAGGCCGCGAACCACGGCGGCGTTGTACGGGACCGCGGGCGCTGCGCTGGCGCCGAAGCCGGGCAGGTCGGGAGCGAGGACGCGGTGGTCGACGGCCAGGTCGGCGAGCACCGGCAGCATGCTCGCGTTGGTGGCGCCGAGCCCGTGCAGCAGCAGCACCGGCGGCGCGTCGGCCGGCCCGGCCTCGAGGTAGGCGGTGCGCACGCCCATCGCCGTGACCTGCTCCGCGCGGGCGAAGTGAGTCCGGTCGGCCGGGCTCGTGCGCGAACAGCCCGTCGAGCTGCAGGCTCAGCGCGAGGTCGCCGCGCACGGTGAGGCTCGCCGTCGAGGAAGGCGCTCACCCCGGAGGTGCGGCCGCGGACGACCTCGGCCAGCGTGCCGGCGCTGCTGCGGACGGTCAGCGTGGGGTCGGGGGCGGCGCCGCGGCGGGCCGCACGCGGCCGCCGGCCGACCTCGACCGTCCAGACGCCGCCGTCAGCGGCGTCGAAGACGATGGTCGCGCGGCGGTCGGCGAGCACCGTGCCGGACAGGCCGCGCCGCAGGCGGGTGGTGAGCAGGGCGTCGAGGTCGGCGCCCAGCCCGGGTGCTGCGGAGGTCACGATCGCGACGCTACCCACCGGCGCGGCCCCGACGCACAGGCGCGCCGGGGTGACTCAGAGCGAGGGCCTGCGGTCCGCGAAGCGCCGTGGCGCGCTCGAGCTGCGCGGCCAGGCCGAGCAGCAGCGCCTCCGAGCCGGGGCGACCGACCAGCTGCACGGCCAGCGGCAGCCCGTCCGCGGTGTGCCCCGCGGGCACGCTGATCGCCGGCTGCCCGGTGACGTTCCAGGCCGGGGTGAAGGGCACGACGCGGCCCGCCCGGGCGAGCGTGCGCAGGCCCGTGAGCGCGCCGACGCGGATCGGGGGAGCGGCCAGCACCGGCGTCACGAGCACGTCGGCGCCGCCGGCAGCTCGGCCAGCCGCGGCGGCGGCCTCGTCGCCCCAGCGCCGGGCGCGGGCCAGCAGGCCGTCGCTGCGTCCGCTGCCCGATGGCGGCGACGGCGCGCGTGCGCGCCTCGGTGCGGCGCGGGTCGACCAGCCGGACGAGGTCGTCGCGCGCACCGCGGCCGTAGCGGACGAGGAACGACGCCTGCGCCCTGCCGTACGCCGGGTCGGCCTGCACGACGCCGTGCCCGAGGCCGCGCAGCACCGCGAGCGTGCCCGTCGAGCGCGCCCTGCACGGCCGGGTGGACGCGGCGTCGGGCACGGGCGCCTTGACCGACCAGGCGATGCGCAGGGCGGACGGCTCGGCCACCTCGGCCGGCACCTCGCCGCCGGACAGCACGCTGAGCACCAGCGCCTGGTCGGCGACGGTGCGGGTGAGGGCGCCGGCGACCGACAGGCCGTGCCAGTGCTCGTCGTCCGGGGCGAGCGGCACGCGGCCGCGCTGGGGCTTGAGGCCGACGAGCCCGCAGCAGGCGGCCGGGATGCGGATCGAGCCGCCGCCGTCGGAGGCCGTGGCGGCGGCGACCATGCCGGCGGCGACCGCTGCGGCGGACCCGCCGGACGAGCCGCCGGGGGTGTGGTCGGTGCCCCACGGGTTGCGGGTGGCGCCCCAGGTCTGCGACTCGGTGAACGGCCACAGCGCGAGCTCGGGCAGGTGCGTCGTGCCGACCACGACGGCGCCGGCGGCGCGCAGCCGGCGCACCTGCTCGGCGTCGCGCCCGCGCCACCGGCTCGGGCGAGCCGGTGCCCATCGCCGGGCGCGTGCCCGGCGACGGCGACGTTGTCCTTGACCGCGACGGGCACGCCGAGCAGCGGCCGGTCGTCGCCGGCCAGCAGCGCGCGCGTCGGCCGCCTCGGCCTCGGCGCGCGCCTGCTCGCGGAAGACGGTGCGGAAGGCGTTGAGCCGGCCGTCGAGCCGGTCGATGCGCGCGAGGCAGAGCTCGACCAGCTCGACCGCGGTCAGGCGCCCGTCGCGCAGCAGCTCGCGCTGGCCGGTCACGCCGGCGAAGGCGACGTCCTCGAGGTCCAGGGCTGCGTCCACGACGGCAGGGTAGGCCCGGCTACTCCTTGCCGGTGAGCCGGCTCAGCGGGGTCGGCTTCGGCCCCTCCATGCCCTCCGGCACCGGCCGGTGAGCTTCATCTTCGCGGTCGCCGCGCCCTTGGTGGCCACCAGCCGGGCGACGCCGATCGCGACGCCGCTGGCCACGGCCTACGACAGGGCCTCGGGCCAGGGCGTGCCCGGCGAGGCGGGGTCGGCCGGCGGGTCGGTGTGCTTGGTGCGCTGCCAGACCTTGGCCAGGCCCTTCTCGCTGATCTTGCGGACCACGATCCCGGTCCCGATGCCGACCAGCTTCGACCCGACTGCCATGACCCGACCTCCGTCTGCGTGTGTGCGTGCGTGCTGCGTCGACTCCGCCCTGCCCGGCGCGGGTGCGACGGACACGTCCCGCGGGTAACCCGAGGTCCGCACCACCCCTGACCCGAGGAGGCGCACGACATGGCGGACGAGTTCCACAAGGGCGACCGCGTGACCTGGAAGAGCCACGGCGGCACCGCCGAGGGCGTCGTCGAGAAGAAGATCACGAAGGAGACCGAGGCTGCCGGCCGCACGGTGAAGGCGTCGCCGGACGAGCCGCAGTACCTCGTGAAGAGCGACAAGACGGCGGCGAGGCGGTCCACAAGCCGTCCGCGCTGGAGCGCGCATGAGCGCCGGCAGCGACGTCGTGGCAGACGTCTGGGACGACTTCCGGCAGGCGGTGAACATGACGCCGAAGCAGCTCGAGGACTGGCTCGAGACCGACGAGAGCCGCGAGGTCGGCCAGAAGGACGGCGGCGGGGAGTCCACCGGCCACGCGAGCGGCCGCCGGATCGTGGAGATCCTGCGCACGAAGAAGGCCGACCTCACCGACGACGACGCGGCGCACATGCGCAAGGTCGTCGGCTACGTCTCGCGGCACTCGGCGCAGCGGCCCGACAAGGACGGCGACGAGCTCGCGCACACCCGCTGGGCGGCGTCGCTGAAGAACTGGGGACACGATCCGCTAGCCGGCTGAGCGGGCCTCCGCGATCGCAGCGGGCCAGGTCGCCGGGCTCCCGCGCACCGACGAGCCAGTACGGCGTGTCGTCGTCGGGGTCCTCGACCTGCACCCGCACCGAGCCGCTCAGCCACGGCCGGGTGACGACGTACGCCCGCGGCTCGGCCAGCGGCCCGCGGACCTGCCGGGTCCCGTCCTTGTCGAGCGGCGTGATGCCGCCGACGTGGGTCGAGCGGGATGCGGGCGCTCGGCACGTGCAGCACGCCGTCGGCCACCCGCACCCGGCCGCGCGAGGCCAGCCCCAGCCCGCCGAGGACGAGAGCCGGCACGACGACGTACGGCACGACCGCGCGCGCTCCGCTCGCCGCCGGCGTGGATGCCGGCCGCCAGCAGGACCGACAGCGCGAGCCCGCCGAGCCACCAGGGCAGCGGCGCCCGCAGCGACCGGTCGTACGCCCTCCCCCGGGGGCCGTCACCCGAGGAACGGGATCTTGACGGGCAGCGAGCGCAGCCCGGACGCCGACGGCCTTGACGTAGTCGGAGACGACCGTCGGGACCAGCGTCTCGGCGAGGATGCCGGCGACGGCGTCGGCGCCGACGACGTAGCGGGCCAGCGGCACCGGGTTGGCCAGGGCGACCCGCACCGTGCGCGCCACCCAGACCGGGTCGGGCAGCTTGTCGGCGCCGCGGGCGGAGACCGCCTGCGCCCGGGCGTACGCCGCGGCGTAGCGGGCGCTGCCCGGCTCGGGGAAGCCGCCCTCCTTGGCGGCCGACCAGATGTCGGTGCCGAACATGCCGGGCTCGACGAGCACGACCCGGATCCCGTCGGCCTCGACCTCCATGCGCAGCGCGTCGGTCACGGCCTCGAGGGCGTGCTTGCTGGCGCAGTACCAGCCCATGAGCGGCGTGGACATCCGGCCGGCGACCGAGCTGACGTTGACGATCCGGCCCTCGCCGCGCTCCCGCATGCGCGGCAGCACCAGCCGGGCGATCCGCATCGGCGCGACGACGTTGGTCTCCAGCTGCGCGCGGGCCAGCTCGTCGCTGACGTCCTCGACCGCGCCGGACTGGGCGTAGCCGGCGTTGTTGACGACCGCCCAGGGCCCGCCGTCGGTCAGCTCGGCGACCTCGTCGAGCGCCGTCCGGCAGCTGGTCTCGTCGTCGACGTCCATGATCACGGTCCGCACCTGCACGCCGCGCTCGCCGGCGGCGGTGCGCACGAGCTCGGCCTTCGCCGTCACCGCGCGTGGTGCCGATGACGTCGTAGCCGGCGGCGGCCAGCTCCAGGCAGGTCACCAGGCCGATGCCGCTGTTGGCGCCGGTGACGAGGACGGACTTGGTCATGGGGGAGGAGCCTCTCGCGTGGTGGTCGCCCGACGGTACGTCCGGGCGCGGGTACGGTCGTCCCCGGTCCGGCCCCGGACCACTCCCGCCGCCGTCGAGAGGTCGTCCGTGCTCGAGGTCCCGGTCCGCCGGCTGGACCCGGAGGTGCCGCTCCCGGGCTACGCCCACCCCGGTGACGCCGGCTGCGACCTGGTCACGACGGAGGACGCCGACGTCCCGCCCGGCGAGCGGGTGCTGCTGCGCACCGGCATCGCGCTGGCGCTGCCCGAGGGCTACGCCGCCTTCGTGCACCCGCGCTCCGGGCTGGCTGCCCAGCACGGCGTCTCGCTGGTCAACGCACCCGGCACCATCGACGCGGGCTACCGCGGCGAGGTGAAGGTCGTGCGTCATCAACCACGACCCGCGCGAGGTGCTGCGCCTGCGCCGGCTGGACCGCGTCGCCCAGCTCGTCGTGCAGCGCGTCGAGCAGGTCGTCTGGCGCGAGACGTCCGACGAGCTGCCGGCCTCGGCGCGCGGCACCGGCGGGCACGGCTCCACCGGCGGTCACGCCGCCGGCACCCCCGATCCCTCTCCCTCAGCTGGAGGCTGAGCGTGTTCGGTCGCAAGAAGAAGGCATCGCCCGACGAGGTCGACGAGGTCGAGGCCCCGGCCGAGGAGGTCGCGGCGCCGAGCCCGACAGCGCCGAGCCCGCCCGCCCGCAGGGTCCCTGGGACGAGGCCGACGCGCCCGCGGACGAGGTGAACCGGATCGACCTCGGCGGCCTGCGCGTCCCCGTGCCGCCGGACACCGAGGTGCGCGTCGACGTCAGCCCCGACGGCAAGGTCGTCGCCGCCACCCTGGTGCGCGGAGCCAGCGCGATGCAGGTCAACGCCTTCGCCGCCCCCCGCCGGTCCGGCATCTGGGACGAGGTGCGCGGCGAGATCGCCGACGCCCTGCGGCAGGGCGGCGGCAAGGCCGCCGACGTCGAGGGCCCGTTCGGCACCGAGCTGCACGCCGCCGTCCCCACCGAGGTGGCCGGCCAGGGCAAGGTCCTCGCGCCGGCCCGCTTCCTCGGCGTCGACGGCCCGCGCTGGTTCCTGCGCGCGCTGCTGACCGGACCGGCCGCGGTCGAGGCCGCGGCGGCCGTGCCGATGCTCGACCGCGCTCAAGCTCTGCGTCGTCGTGCGGGGCACCGAGGCGATGGCCGTGCGCGACCCGCTGCCGCTGCGCCTGCCGAAGGAGGTCACCGCAGCCGCTGCCGCGGCGCCGTCGACCGAGCCGCCGTCGTCCGGGCCGCAGCCGATGGCGCCCCCGGAGCGCGGCCCGGAGATCACCGAGATCCGGTAGCGGTGAGCCGGTAGCGGCGGCGCGGCGGACGTACGCTGTGCAGGTGCCTGGACTCCTGCGCCGCGCCGTCGCCCGCCTCACCGAGGGGGACGACGCCGTCGCCGCCCGCGAGCTGCAGGGCGAGGTCGCCGCGTCCGGCGCCACCGCCGTCGCGCAGTGCTGCAAGGGCGAGCCGGTGACCGTCGCCGGGACCCTGCGCGCCGTGACGCTGCGGCCCCGCGCCGGCGTGCCGACCCTGGAGGCCGAGCTCTACGACGGCACCGGGTCGGTGCTGCTCGTCTGGCTGGGCCGCCGGCGCATCGGCGGCATCGAGTGCGGCCGGTCGCTGACCGCCCGCGGCCGGCTGACCGTCCACGACGGGCGTCCCACGCTCTACAACGCCGAGTACGAGCTGCGCCCGACCGTTGTCTGAGCCGGCAGCGCCCGACGCCCCGCCGGGCAGGTCGGTCACCCAGACCGCGCTCGTCGAGTCCTTCGGCGGCAAGCGCGGACTCGTCGACAGCGGCCTGCCCGCGATCGTCTTCGTGTTCGTCAACTCCGTGGTCGCGGCGTTCGCCTCCCGCGACACCGCGCTGAACAGCGCGCTCGTCGCCGCCGTCGTGGTCGGTGCCGCCGTCGTCCTGCTGCGGCTGGTCCGCAAGGAGACGCTGCAGCAGGCCGTGTCGGGCTTCCTCGGACTGGCGGTCGCCGTGTGGTTCGCCCGCCGCTCCGGGGAGGCCCGCGGCTTCTTCCTGCCGGGCATCTTCATCAACATCGGCTACGGGCTGCTGTTCCTGGTCTCCGCCGTCGCCGGTCGGCCCGTCGTCGGCTACGTCTACGCCGCGATCGAGGGCCTGCAGGGCTGGCGCGAGGACCGTCGCCTGCGCCGGGTCTTCGCCGTCGCGTCGACCGGCTGGGCGCTGGTCTTCGCCGCCCGCGCGGTCGTGCAGGGGACGCTCTACGTCATGGACCGCCCCGGCCTGCTCGCCGCCGCCCGACTGCTCATGGGCTGGCCGCTCACCATCGCCGCCGTGGCCGTCACCATCGCCTACGTCCGCCGCGCCCGGGCCCACGCCGTGGTGCAGCCCGACCCCGAGCCGCAAGCCTCGTACGACCTGACGGAGGCCAGCGAAGGCCGTCGGTAAGAGTTCGTGGGAACCACGAGCCCGGAAGCGGCCGTCGGATCGGGCTCAGCCGTCCCACGATCGTGACGTGGGTGCCCCGGGAGTCGCACCCGGGCAGCGACGAGGGCAGTCGGTGATCGACAGAAGGTCTGGTCTCCACAGCGGGTGCCCGCCCGGCTGACGCGACGAGATCTTCTGTGGATCACCGAGAACGGCGCCGGCTGCGTGATCGTGGCAAGCCCAGGCCCGTACGTCTCGCTCAGATCGGGCTCTGCCGTTCCAGATCATGAGCTGGCCCCGACGCCTACTTGCGCGGTCGGGGGGCGTGGCCGCCGAGCAGCGAGTTGAGCTCGGTCTCGACCTCGGCGCTCGCCACGAGCAGCAGCTCGTCGCCGCCCTCGAGCGCGGCGTCGGGGGTCGGCACGATGACCCGCCCCTCGCGCAGGATCGCCACGAGCGCGGCGTCGGTCGGCCACGGCACCGAGCTGACGAGCTTGCCGACGAGCGGCGCGTCGGCGGCCAGGGTCAGCTCGACGAGGTTGGCCTCGCCCTTCTGGAAGGTCAGCAGCCGGACCAGGTCGCCGACGGAGACCGCCTCCTCGACGACGGCGGCGAGCAGGCGCGGCGAGGACACCGAGACGTCCACGCCCCACGACTCGTTGAACAGCCACTCGTTCTTGGGGTGGTTGACCTTCGCGACGACCCGGTCGACGCCGAACTCGGTCTTGGCCAGCAGCGAGACGACGAGGTTGACCTTGTCGTCACCGGTCGCGGCGACCATGACGTCGCAGCTCTGCAGCCGGGCGGTGACGAGGGTGTCGAGCTCGCAGGCGTCGGCCAGCAGCCACTCGGCCTCGGGGACGCTGTCGACCTTCATGGCCCGCGGCTCGCGCTCGATGAGCAGCACCTCGTGGCCGTTGCCGAGCAGCTCGGTGGCGATGGAGCGGCCGACGTTGCCGGCCCCCGCGATGGCGACGCGCACTACTGGTCCCCTGCCTGCGGAGCGGCCGACAGCACCGCGACGACCTCGTCGAGCCGGTCCCCGACGGCGGTGACGTGCAGGAGGTCGCCCTCCTGCAGGACGCTGTCGGCGTGCGGCAGCATCCCCTCGCCGAGCCGGGTGAGCAGCGCGACGCGGGTGCCGGTGGCGGCCTCGACGCGGGTGATGCGCTGGCCGATCCAGTCGCGCGAGTAGGCCAGCTCGGCCAGCACGACGCGGCCGCTCGGGTCGCGCCACTCGGTGGCCTCGCCCTCGGGCAGCAGCCGGCGGATCACCTGGTCGGCGGTCCAGCGGACGGTGGCCACGGTCGGGATGCCGAGCTTCTGGTAGACCGCCGCGCGGTTGGCGTCGTAGATGCGGGCGACCACGTTGTCCAGGCCGAACGTCTCGCGGGCCACGCGCGCGGCGATGATGTTGGAGTTGTCGCCGCTCGAGACCGCCGCGAAGGCGTGCGCCCGCTCGATGCCGGCCTCGACGAGGGTGTCGCGGTCGAAGCCGACCCCGGTGACCTTCAGCCCGGCGAAGTCGGCGGACAGCCGGCGGAACGCCCCGGCCTCGCGGTCGATGATGGCCACCGAGTGGCCCAGGGCCTCGAGCTCGCGGGCGAGCGCCGAGCCGACGCGGCCGCAGCCCATGATCACGACGTGCACGCGACCGACGCTACACGCGCGGGGCGCCCGTACGCTCTGCCCTCGTGCCACGGACCAACGACGTCGTCAAGCGCGTGGTGCTCGGCCGTGCCCTGCGCAGCGACCGCCAGTCCGAGCAGGAGCTGCCCAAGCGGCTCGCCCTGCCGGTGTTCGCCAGCGACCCGCTCTCCAGCGTGGCCTACGCGACGCAGGAGCTGCTGGTCGTCCTCACGCTGGGCGGGCTGGCCTACCTCTACCTGACGCCCTACCTCGCCGCCGGCGTCGTCGTCCTGCTGACCGTCGTGGTGCTGTCCTACCGCCAGCTCGTGCACGCCTACCCGAGCGGCGGCGGCGACTACCAGGTCGCGTCGCAGAACCTCGGCCGGCGCTCGGGCGTCGTCGTGGCCAGCGCGCTGCTCATCGACTACGTGCTGACCGTCGCCGTCTCGGTCGCGGCCGGCGTCGACAACATCATCTCGGCCTTCGAGGGGCTGGCCGAGCACCGCGTCGCGCTCGCGCTGGGCTTCGTCGCCTTCCTCACCGCGATGAACCTGCGCGGCGTCAAGGAGTCCGGCAAGGCCTTCGCCGTCCCGACCTACGGCTTCGTCCTCGGCGTGCTCGGCATGGTGGCGTACGGGCTGTTCCGGACCGCGACGGGTGACGCGCCGGTGGCCGAGAGCGCGGCGTACGACGTGGTCGCCGAGCCGGGCAAGGCGGGACTGACCGGCCTGGCCTTCGCCTTCCTGGCGCTGCGCGCGTTCGCCGCGGGCTGCACCGCGCTGACCGGCGTCGAGGCGATCGCCAACGGGGTGCCGGCCTTCCGGCCGCCCAAGAGCAGGAACGCCGCCCGCACGCTCGCGCTCATGGGCGGGCTCGCCATCGCGATGTTCATCGGCATCACCGCGCTGGCGATGATCAGCGACGTCCGCTACGCCGACGACCCGGCGCAGCAGCTCGTCGGGTTCGGAGACGGCGACGTCCAGCCCAGCGTCATCGCCCAGGTGTCCGCGGCCGTCTTCGGCGACGGGTCGCTGCTGTTCTACGTCCTGCAGGCCATGACGGCCGGCATCCTCGTCCTGGCGGCGAACACGGCCTACAACGGCTTCCCGCTGCTCGGCTCGATCCTCGCCCAGGACCGGCACCTGCCCCGCCAGCTGCACACCCGCGGCGACCGGCTGGTCTACAGCAACGGGATCCTGCTGCTCGCGGCCTTCGCCGGGCTGCTCCTCGTGGCCTTCGACGCGAGCGTCACCCGGCTCATCCAGCTCTACCTGGTCGGCGTCTTCATCAGCTTCACCTTCGGCCAGGCCGGCATGGTCAGGCACTGGAACAAGCAGCTGCGGCGGGGAGCCCTCACCGCGGAGCGGCGCCGCCAGGTGCTGCGCAGCCGCGCGATCAACGCCCTCGGCTGCTCGCTGACCGGCACGGTGCTGCTCATCGTCACGATCACGAAGTTCACCCGCGGCGCCTACATCGTCCTGCTGGTCATGCCGGTGCTCTACCTGCTCATGCGCGGCATCTCCCGGCACTACGAGCGGGTGGCGGAGGAGCTCGAGCCCGAGGACGAGCTGGTGCCGCTGCCCAGCCGCAACCACGCCATCGTCCTGGTCTCCAAGGTCCACGCGCCGACGCTGCGCGCGCTGGCGTACGCCCGGGCCACCCGCCCGCACGACCTCACGGCGCTGACCGTCTCGGTCGACCCCGCCGACACCGCTGCGCTGCAGGAGCAGTGGGAGCGGCGCGAGCTGCCGGTGCCGCTGACGATCCTGGACTCGCCGTTCCGGGAGATCACCAAGCCGGTCCTCGACTACGTCCGCGACCTGCGGCGCAAGAGCCCGCGCGACGTCGTCACCGTCTTCATCCCCGAGTACGTCGTCGGTCACTGGTGGGAGCAGCTGCTGCACAACCAGAGCGCCCTGCGGCTGAAGACCCGGCTGCTCTTCCAGCCCGGCGTCATGGTCACGAGCGTGGCCTACCAGCTCAAGTCGAGCGCGCTGCGGCAGGACGACGACGGGCCGGCACCGGGCGACTCCCGGCGGCCCACCGTCGACGACCGCTCGTGAGCGAGCTGCTCGACCTCGAGCTGGGCGGCGTCGCCGCCGGTGGCGCGTGCGTCGGCCGGGCGCCCGACGGCCGGGTCGTCTTCGTCCGGCACGGCCTGCCGGGGGAGCGGGTCCGCGCACGGGTCACCGGCGAGACCGCCCACTTCCTGCGCGCCGACGCCGTCGAGGTGCTGCAGCCGTCGCCGGACCGGGTCGTGCCGCCCTGCCCGTACGCCGGTCCCGGCCGCTGCGGCGGCTGCGACTTCCAGCACGTCGACCTGCCGGCCCAGCGCCGGCTGAAGGCGCAGCTCGTCGAGGAGCAGCTGCGCCGCGTCGCCAAGGTCGACCGGACCGTCGAGGTGGAGGCCGTCCCGGGCGACGACGGACGGGCTGCGCTGGCGCACCCGCGTCCAGCTCGCCGTCGACGCCTCGGGCCGGGCCGGCCTGCGCAGGCACCGCTCCCACGAGCTCGAGCACGTCGACCGCTGCCTCATCGCCACCGAGGACGTCGAGGCCGTCGGCGCCGAGCGGCTGCGCTGGCCCGGGGCGTCCGGCGTCGAGGTGGCCGCCGACGGCGACGCAGCGCGTCGTGAGCGTCAGCCGGCCGGCACGCGCGGCTGCCCGAGGTCGACGCCGGGGTGGCCGTCGACGGCCGCCCCGTCCGGACGCCGCACGGCCTGCGGCACGCCGTGCTCGGCCGGTCGTACGAGGTGGCCGTCGGCGGGTTCTGGCAGGTGCACCCGGGAGCGGCCGACCGCGCTGGCGCAGGCGGTCCTCGACGGGCTGGACCCGCAGCCGGGGGAGACGCGCCGTCGACCTGTACGCCGGGGTCGGGCCTGTTCGCGGCGCTGCTCGGCGAGCGGGTCGGTCCGGACGGGTCGGTGCTGGCCGTCGAGGGCGACGCGCGCGCCTGCGCCGACGCCGCCCGCAACACCGCCGACCTGCCGCAGGTGCGGATCCGGACCGCCCCGGTCGACGCCGCGGCCGTGCGCCGCCTCGGCCGTCCCGACCTCGTCGTGCTCGACCCGCCGCGGGCCGGGGCCGGCATCCCGACGCACGCGCGCGCTGGCCGCCCTGCGCCCGCGGCGGCTGGCGTACGTCTCCTGCGACCCCGCGTCCTTCGCCCGCGACCTGCGGGTGCTGCTCGACGCCGGCTGGGCGCTCACGGGGCTGCGGGCCTTCGACCTCTACCCGATGACCGAGCACGTCGAGCTGGTCGCGCTGCTGGAGCCGCCGGGAACGCCCCGCCCTCAAGGCTCCATGTCCGGACCGGACGCGCCGAAGCAGTCCTAGGGCGGTCGCCGGCCGCCCACGTGCCGGAGGGGGTTCAACGTGATCGTCGCCCTCCGTGCCGGCACCCGTCCGACGCCGGCGCAGATCGAGCCGGTCGTGCCGGTGGTCCTCGGCCTGCACGGCGCCGCGATGTGCGCCTTCGGGCAGGTGCCCGGCTGGGCGGCCGTGCCCTTCCTGCTGACGGTCCTGCTCGGCGTCGTCGGGCTGCTCGGCTGGACCTCCGTGCGCGCCCGGCTCTCCCGGGCGCTGGTGCTCACCGGGACCGCGCTGGTCCTGTCGCTGGTCGAGCCGGCGCTGGTCCCGTCGGTGCTGCAGTGGTACTACGCCGTCGCGACGGTCTACCCGCTGCTGCTGTCCGGCCGCTGGGTCCCGCTGCTCGGGCCGCTCACCGGGCTCTGCCACGTCGTCCAGGTCCTGGCCGGGTCGACGCCGGTGCCGCTGAGCGTCGCCGTCCTGCGCGCAGGGGTGCTCACCGCCCTCGGACTGGCCACCTGGTCAGCCGGGGTGGCCTACCGGGCGGCGGCCCGTGCCGCCGACGAGGGCCGGCGGGCTGCCGAGGCGGCCGGCGAGCGGCTCGAGCACGCCGCGACGCACGACGAGCTGACCGGCCTGGCCAACCGCTGCCTGCTGCACCGCCACCTGGACAGCGCGCTCGCCGTCGCGCACGCCGGTCGCACTCCTGCTGCTGGACCTGGACCGCTTCAAGGAGGTCAACGACACGCTCGGCCACCGCTACGGCGACGAGCTGCTGCGGCAGGTCGGCCAGCGGATGGCCGACGTCCTGAGGCCTGGCGACCTGGTCGCCCGCCTGGGCGGTGACGAGTTCGCCGTCCTGCTGCCCGGTGGCGACGAGCACGCGCGCGGCGCGCACCGCGCTCCGCCTGCGCGAGGCGCTGCAGGAGCCGTTCGCGGTCCTGGAGGCGCTGGTCGCGGTCGACGCCAGCATCGGCGCAGCGCTGCACCCGCGGGACGCCGGCACCGGCGACCTGCTGCTGCAGCTCGCCGACGTGGCGATGTACGAGGCGAAGGGGCAGGGCACCGGCTTCGCGGTGTACGCCCCCGCCCTGTCGCACACCAGCGCCGACGCGCTGGCGCTGCTCGCCGAGCTGCGCGGGGCCATCACCCGGCACGAGCTCGTCGTGGAGTACCAGCCCAAGGTCCGCGCCGGCGACGGCGCGCCCGTCGGGATGGAGGCGCTGGTGCGGTGGGACCACCCGTTCCGCGGCCGGATCGCGCCCGACGTCTTCATCCCGCTGGCCGAGCGCAGCGGCTTCATCCACCCGCTGACGGCCTTCGTGCTGGACGCCGCCCTCGAGCAGTGCCGCCAGTGGCGCGCGGCGGGGCTGGGCCTGTCGGTGTCGGTGAACCTCTCGACCCGCAACCTGGTCCAGGAGGACCTGCCCGGCCAGGTCTGCGCGGCGCTCACCCGAGCGGGCGTGCCGGCGGACGCGCTCGAGCTGGAGATCACCGAGAGCTCGCTCATGGTCGACCTGCTGCGGAGCCGCGAGCGACTGGTCGACCTGCGCGCCCTCGGCGTGCGCCTGGCCATCGACGACTTCGGCACCGGGCTGAGCTCGCTGGCCTACCTCAAGAACCTCCCGGTCGACGTCCTCAAGATCGACAAGAGCTTCGTGTCCGGGATGCTGCACGACGCGACCGACTCGCTCATCGTCCGGTCCGTCGCCGACCTCGCCGCCAGCCTCGGCCTCGAGACCGTGGCCGAGGGCGTCGAGGACGCCGCGACGCTGCAGCGCCTGGCCGAGCTCGGCTGCACGCACGCGCAGGGCTACGTCATCAGCCGGCCGATGCCCGCGGACCAGGTCATGGCGTGGTGCCTGGCCGCCCGGCCGAGCGTCCCCTCGCCCCGCTGAGGTCAGCGGCGCTGCGCCACCAGGTCGGTCGGCTCCCGCCCGGCGTCGGTGCCGCGCTGCTCGAACCGGGTGACCGGCCGACGGCCGCGCTCCCGCGAGACGAGGTCGTACGCCGGGTGCGCCTCGAGCACGGCGGCCGCGTGCTCGGCGTACGCCGCCGAGTCGGTGGCGACGTGCAGCCGCCCGCCGGGGCGCAGCCGGCCGGCGACCAGGTCGGCGAAGTCCGGGCTCACGAGCCGCCGCTTGGCGTGCCGCGCCTTGGGCCAGGGGTCGGGGAAGAAGACCCGCACCTCGTCGACGCGAGCCGGGGGCCAGCAGGTCGCGCAGGACCTCGCGCGCGTCGGCCTCGACGACGCGGACGTTGGTCAGCCCGGCTGCCTCGACCAGCCGCAGCAGGTTGCCGAGCCCGGGGGTGTGCACCTCCACGGCGAGCACGTCCCGATCGGGGTCGGCCGCGGCCATGGCGGCCGTGGCCTCGCCCATGCCGCTGCCGACCTCGACCACCAGCGGGGCGCTCCGGCCGAAGGCGCTGCGCGGGTCGAGCGGCCTGCCGGGGTCCACGCCGAAGCGGCGGGAGCAGCCGGTCGAGGGCCTCGGCCTGCCCGGTCGTGACGCGTCGGCGCACCTTGTAGGTGCGGACCGGGGTCGGGAGGCGCTCGTGCACCTGTCGATGGTCCCAGCCGGAGCGCGCTCGCCGGACTAGGGTCCGGTCGTGGACTCCGACCTGGTCTGGCTGCTCGCCGGCATCGGCCTGCTCCTGGTCGAGGTCTTCACGCTGACGCGTCGTGCTCGGCCTGCTCGGCGTCGCCGCCCTGGTGACCGCGGCGATCGCCTTCCTCGGCGTCGGCGCGGTCGGCCAGGCGCTCGCCTTCGCCGGCGCGTCGACCGCGCTGCTGGTCTTCGCCCGGGAGCCCGTCGCAGCGGATGCTGAACAAGGGCGACGACGGGCGCAGCACCGACGCCCGCATGCTCACCGGCTCGACCGCCCTGGTGGTGGAGCGGGTCAGCGACGACAGCGGCCAGGTCCGGCTCAACGGCGAGCTCTGGCGGGCCCGGCCGTACGCCGGCGGTGGCGCCGATCGAGGCCGGCCGCCCGGTCAGCGTCGCCGGCGTCGAGGGCGCCACCCTGCTCGTCTACTCGCCCGACCTGAGCTAGCCCACCTAGGAGGAAGCAGACCCGTGGACCCCGCTGGGATCGTCCTGCTCGTGCTCGCCGCCATCGTCGCGATCGTGCTGTTCAAGACCGTGCGGGTCGTGCCGCAGGCGTCCGTCTTCGTCATCGAGCGGCTGGGCAAGTACAGCCGCACGCTCGAGCCGGGGATGCACCTGCTGGTCCCGGTGCTGGACAGCGTGCGGACCAAGACCGACATCCGCGAGCAGGTCGTCGGCTTCCCGCCGCAGGCCGTCATCACCCGCGACAACCTCGTCGTCGGGATCGACTCGGTCATCTACTACTCGATCACCGACCCGGCCGCCGCCCAGTACAAGATCGAGAACGTCGTCGTCGCGATCGAGCAGCTCGTCGTCACGACGCTGCGCAACGTCGTCGGCGGGATGCAGCTCGAGGAGGCGCTGACCGGCCGCGACCACATCAACGAGCGCCTCGCGACGGTCCTCGACGAGGCGACCGGCAAGTGGGGCGTCAAGGTCAACCGGGTCGAGATCCGCGGCATCGAGCCGCCGCCGACCATCCGCGACGCGATGGAGCAGGCGATGCGGGCCGACCGCGGCAAGCGCGCGGCGATCCTCACCGCCGAGGGCCAGCAGCAGTCGGTCGTCCTGAACGCCCAGGCGTCCAAGCAGTCGGTGGTGCTCAACGCCGAGGCCGACCGCGCGGCGGTCATCCTGCGCGCCGAGGCCGAGCGCGAGGCGCTGCTGCTGCGCGCCGAGGGCGAGGCGCTGGCGATCGCGAAGGTCGTCGAGGCCATCAAGGCCGCCGGCATCGACGAGACGGTGCTGGCCTACCAGCGCCAGCAGCTGCTCCCGCGCATCGCCGAGGGCGACGCCAACAAGGTGTGGTTCGTCCCGACCGACCTGGCCGGCACGCTCACCCAGCTGGGCCTGGGCAGCAAGGAGCGCTAGCCCGGCAGGAGCACCCGGACGGCGCCCGGCCGCACGGTGACCGTGGCCGGGAGGGTGCCGACCGGGTCGCCGTCGGCGAAGACGCGGAACGGCCGGTCGGCGTCGAGCCCGACCGTGCGCGCCCGGCGCACGGCGACGGTCGGCTCGTCCACGTGCGTGCCGCGGAAGACCTTCGGCAGGGCGCGCAGGAAGGTCAGCCGGCCGGTGTGCGCGGAGGTCACCACGTCGAGCTCGCCGTCGGTGAGGGACGCCTCCGGCGCGAGGCGCATCCCGCCGCCGTAGACGCCGGAGTTGGCCACGGCGACCGACCAGCCGCGCACGACCAGCGGCTCGCCGTCGGCCGTGCAGGTGAAGACGGCCGGGCGCCAGGACGCGACGGTGGCCAGCGACCCGTACAGGTAGACCAGCCGGCCGAGCCGGAGCCTCGAGGACAGCACCCGCTCCTGGACGTCGCTGTCGAAGCCGATCGACGCGATGCCGAGGAAGGGCGCCTCGCCGCTCGCGCTGGTCACGACGCCGAGGTCGACGGCGCGCTCCACGCCCGACCGCCAGCACCGCGCAGGCGGCCACCGCGTCCTGCGGGCAGGCCCGCGGCGCGGCAGAAGTCGTTGCCGCGCCCACCGGGCAGGACGCCGAGGACCCCGCCGACCGCCGCGACGGCGCCCGCGACGCGTCCGACGATCCCGTCGCCGCCCATCGCGACGGCGACCCGGTCGTCGGCGACGGCCTCGCGGGTCAGGGCGTCGGCGTGCTCCAGCGAGGTGGTCGGCGTGACGAGCAGGTCGTGGCCGGCGCCGCGCAGGGCGGCCTCCACGGCCGGCAGGCGCCGGGCCGCCCGCCCTCCGCCGGCGGACGGGTTGACGACGAGCTGCAGGCGGCGCATCCGTGATGGTGGCACCTCCGGCACGCACCCCGTGGCGACTAGCCTGCCCGCCGTGCCCTCGCAGCTCGTCCCGCCCGGCTGGCCGGAGCAGGTGCTGCCGCCGCAGGCGCCGGAGTGGGAGCGCAGCGCCGTCGGCTGGCTGTTCGACCTGTGCCCGGCGGAGTACCGCGCCCACGACGTGCTGCGCAAGCACCCGGTGGTGCTGGCCCGCTTCGCCGCCGGTCACGTGGAGGCCGGGGTCGAGGCCGCGCGGCAGGGCATCCGCACCGCCCGCGCCGAGCTGCGGGGGGTCGTCGACGGCGAGGTCGTCGACGCGGCGATCGCGGCGTACGAGCGGGAGGGCCGCCGGCTGATCGCGGTCGGCCGGCAGGTGGCCCTGGTCGACGCGGCGCTGCGTGGCGAACGGCACGTGCCGAGGCTGTGACCCCGGGGATCGACCGGGCGCGTCCGCGCGTTGTCCGAGCAGCCGTTCCGAGCCCGCGCGCTCTAGACTCGACGTCCCTGACCCGTGACCGGACTCCGGAAGGAGCACGCCCGTGAGCCTGCTCGACAGCGTCTCCGGGCCCGGTGACCTCAAGCGGCTGCGCGCCGACGAGATGCCGCTGCTCGCCGCCGAGATCCGCGACGTCATGGTCGACACGGTGTCGCGCACCGGGGGCCACCTCGGGCCGAGCCTGGGCGTCGTCGAGACCACGCTGGCCATCCACCGCGTCTTCGACTCCCCGCGCGACAAGGTCGTGTGGGACACCGGCCACCAGTCCTACGTCCACAAGCTCGTCACCGGCCGCCGGGACCGGTTCGAGACGCTGCGCAAGAAGGACGGCCTGTCCGGCTACCCGAGCCGCAGCGAGTCCGAGCACGACCTGGTCGAGAACAGCCACGCCTCGACCGCGCTGTCCTACGCCGACGGGCTGGCCAAGGCCTACCGGCTGCGCGGGGAGCGCCGGCACGTCGTCGCCGTCGTCGGCGACGGCGCCCTGACCGGCGGCATGTGCTGGGAGGCGCTGAACAACATCGCGGCCAGCAGCCTGCCGGTCGTCATCGTCGTCAACGACAACGGCCGCTCGTACTCCCCGACGATCGGCGGGCTGGCCGACCACCTGGCGACCCTGCGGATGACCCAGGGCTACGAGCGGGCGCTCGACACGGTGAAGACCACGCTGTCGCGCACCCCGGTCGTCGGCACGCCCGCTCTACACCGCGCTGCACGGGCTCAAGCGCGGGATCAAGGACTTCCTGCAGCCGCAGGTGCTGTTCGAGGACCTCGGCATGAAGTACGTCGGCCCGATCGACGGCCACGACGTCGCGGCGATGGAGGCCGCGCTGCGCCGGGCCAAGAGCTTCGGCGGGCCGGTCATCGTGCACGCCGTCACGGTCAAGGGCTTCGGCTACCAGCCGGCCGTCGACGACGAGGCCGACTGCCTGCACAGCGTCGCGCCGGTCACCGACCCGCTCACCGGCAAGCCGATGAACGCCAGCGCCCGCGGCTGGACCAGCGTCTTCGGCGAGGAGATGGTCGCGATCGGCGGGGAGCGCCAGGACGTCGTCGCGATCACCGCCGCGATGCTGCAGCCGGTCGGCCTGCTGCGCTTCAGCGAGGCCTACCCGACCGCACGTTCGACGTCGGCATCGCCGAGCAGCACGCCGTCACCTCGGCCGCGGGGCTGGCGATGGGCGGCCTGCACCCGGTCGTCTGCCTGTACGCCACCTTCCTCAACCGGGCCTTCGACCAGACGCTGATGGACGTGGCGCTGCACCGCCAGCCGGTGACGTTCGTGCTCGACCGGGCCGGCGTGACCGGTGAGGACGGCGCCAGCCACAACGGCATGTGGGACCTGTCGATCCTCAAGCTCGTGCCGGGCATGCGGCGTCGCCGCGCCGCGCGACGCGGCGACCCTGCGCGAGGAGCTGCGCGAGGCGCTCGCCGTCGACGACGGACCCGACCGCGCTGCGCTTCCCGAAGGGCGCCGTCGGCGACGACCTGCCGGCGCGTCGAGCGGCTCGGTCCGGTCGACGTGCTGCGCCGCGACGCCGGCGACGACGTGCTGCTCGTGGCCGTCGGCGCGATGGCCCGGCTCGGCGCTCGAGGTCGCCGACCGCGCCGCCGCGCAGGGCATCGGCGTCACCGTCGTCGACCCGCGCTGGGTGTCGCCGGTGCCGGCCGAGCTGGTCGAGCTGGCCCGGGGCTACCGGCTCGTGCTCACCGTCGAGGACGGCGGCCGCACCGGCGGCGTCGGCTCGACGCTCAGCCAGGCGCTGCGCGACGCCGACGTCGACGTGCCGACCCGCGACCTCGGCATCCCGCAGCGCTTCCTCGACCACGCGAGCCGCGCGCAGGTGCTGGCCGAGATCGGCCTGACCGCGCAGGACGTCGCCCGCCGGGTCGTCGAGACGATGGCCCGGCTCGACGGGGCCGACCTGCCCGAGCAGAGCACCGCGGACGAGCCCGGCTAGCTCAGCGGTAGAGGACGTCCCGCACCCACGGCCGGTCGGCGGCCGGGTCGCGCAGGACGATCTCCTCGGGCCGCCGCCCTCGGCGGCCAGGGTCAGCTCGTCGGCGGTGAGCAGCAGCGGCCGCTCGAAGCCGCGCTCCTCGGGCGACGTCGCGGCCGCGGCGGCCGGGCCGAAGGCCGGGTCGATGAGGGAGAGCTCGGTCCAGCCGCGCCGGCGCATCGGCACGACGGCCGCGCCCATCCCCCCGGCCCGCTCGGCCAGCGAGGCGCGCAGGCTGCGGGCGCCGAGCAGGGTCACCACGTCGCAGTCGCCGTACGGCCGCAGCCGGCCGTGCGGGTCGTGCACCAGCCGCTCGGCCGCCAGCGCGCCGAGCTCCTCCAGGCGGTCGCGCGCGGCGTCCCAGACGACCTCGGCGTCGAGGCCGGCGCGTCTCGACGGCGGTCGGCGGGAGCAGCACGACCCGCTCCGGCGTCGGCCGGGTCGAGCCCGACGGCGCCGAGGCCCAGGTCGAGCGCGTCGCCGAGGACGCGCTCGCGGACCCAGTCCAGCCCGGGGTGCAGCGCGTGCTCGACCGGCAGGCCGACGGGGCGCAGCGACAGCGCGAGCAGGTCCGGGCCCGAGGTCGGCGGCCCAGCGGCGGGCGAGCAGCCAGGCCGTCAGCCGGCTGCGGCCCGTCGGCGTCTCGGGGTCGTGCCCGGCGAGCGCCCGGCGCACTCGCCCAGGGCACCCAGACCGTCGGCGAGCCCGGCAGGGTGACGCCCAGGCTGGCCGGCTCGACGTCGACGTCGTGCAGGACGGACACGGCGAGGACGCCTCGGCGCAGCTCGATCGCGGTGGGTGCTCGCACGTCAGCACGCTACCCAGCCGGAGATCGCCCTGAGGCGGGGCCATCCGGGTGGCAGCAGCGGCTTGACGCCCCCTTCACGCGGGCTCCACTAGCGTCGGCCGGGTGCGCGTGCTGGTGGTCGAGGACGAGGTGCCGCTGGCCGATGCCGTGGCCCGGGGGCTGCGGCGCGAGGGCATGGCGGTCGACACCGCGTACGACGGCGAGACCGGCCTCGAGAAGGCGATGATCACGCGGTACGACGTGCTCGTGCTCGACCGCGACCTGCCGGGGCGCTCCGGCGACGACGTGTGCCGGGCGCTGGCGGCGGACGGCTCGCTGACCCGGGTGCTCATGCTCACCGCGGCGGGCGGGCTGGCCGACCGGGTGGCGGGCCTCGAGCTGGGGGCCGACGACTACCTCAGCAAGCCCTTCGCCTTCACCGAGCTGGTCGCCCGGGTGCGCGCGCTCGGCCGGCGCGCGACCCCCGCCGCGCCGCCGGTGCTGCACGGGCCGGGCGGCCTGGTGCTCGACCCGGCCCGGCGCACGGCGACCCGGCACGGCGTCGACCTCGGGCTGACCCGCAAGGAGCTCGGCGTCCTCGAGGTGCTGCTGGCCGCCGAGGGCGCGGTCGTCTCCAGCGAGGAGCTGCTCGAGCGGGTGTGGGACGAGTTCGCCGACCCGTTCACCACGACGGTGCGCGTGACGGTCATGACGCTGCGCAAGAAGCTGGGCGAGCCGCAGGTGGTGCACACCGTCGTCGGGGCGGGCTACCGGCTGAGCGAGACGTGACCCAGGCCCGCACCACGCTGCGCTGGCGGCTGACGCTGGTCTACGGCGCCGTCGCCCTGTCGGTCGGCCTGCTGCTGCTCGTGCTGTCGCTGGTGCTGGTCGAGCGGGCGCTGTCGGCGTCGTTCCTGGACATCCGCGGGCTGGGCGTGCGGCTGCCGGACGGGCGGATGCTCACCTTCGGCGACTTCCAGGACCAGCTGCGGGCCGAGGCGCTCGAGCCGGGTGCTGCGCCAGGGCCTGCTCGCGCTGCTGCTGCTCGGCGCGCTCGGGGTGGCGGTGTCGTACTTCCTGGCCGGGCGGGTGCTGCGGCCGCTGCAGGACATCACCTCGGCGGCGCGGCGGCTGTCGGCCGAGCGGCTGGACGCGCGGATCGCGCTCCAGGGGCCGCAGGACGAGCTCAAGCAGCTCGCCGACACCTTCGACGAGATGCTCGGCCGGCTCGAGGCGGCCTTCGAGGCGCAGCGCCGCTTCGTCGCCGACGCCAGCCACGAGCTGCGCACCCCGCTGGCCGTCATGCGCACCGAGGTGGAGGTGGCGCTGGCCGACCCGGACGCCAGCGCCGCCGAGCTGCGCGCAGGCCGCCCAGGTCGTGCGCGACGCCACCATGCGCGCCGACCGGCTGGTCGACAGCCTGCTGCTGCTCGCGCAGTCCGAGCGCAGGAGCGGCCCGGCGGTCCGCGAGCGGGTCGAGCTGCCCGACGTCGCCGCGACAGGCGCTGTCGGCCGTGGCCGGCGAGGTCGAGGAGCGCGGGCTCCAGGTCGCGACGTCGTACGCCCCCGGCGGCGTGCTGGGGGACCGCGCGCTGCTGGAGCGGCTGGCCGGCAACCTCGTCGAGAACGCCGTGCGGCACAACGTCCCCGGCGGCTGGGTCCGCGTCGACACCGGGACGGTCGAAGGGCGGGCCCGGGTCGAGGTCAGCAACTCCGGGGCGCTGCTCGCGCCGGAGGAGGTCGCCGGGCTGTTCGAGCCGTTCCGGCGCTACGGCACCGCGCGCACGGCCCGCCGCGGCGCCGGGCTGGGCCTGGCCATCGTCCGGGCGGTCGCGGAGCTGCACGGCGGCACGGCCGTCGCCGCGGCCCGGCCGGACGGCGGGCTGACCGTCACGGTCGACCTCCCGCGCAGCCCGTAGCAGGCGGCTGCGCTGCGGGGGTCGCTCCCGGGTCGTACGCCCATGATCGTGGGGAGCTGGAGGCTGTTCCGGACCCAGGGCACGGGCTTCGACCTCCCGCGATCACGACCCGGACGGTGGCCTGACCGTCGCGATCCGCTCGCGCCGCAGCCCGTAGCGGGGCATACGGCCCAGCGCGCGTAGTCCGTTGGGACGGGATCCGCGGAAGTGGCTGCACATCGGCCGCGACGCGCGCATCCTCTCCTCCAGCAGACAAACGGAGCGGAGGCAGGCAGTGGCGGGGACGACGGCTCAGACGGACGTGGCACTGCTGCTCGTGGTGCTCGGACTCGCGGCGCTGGTCGCACTGGCGGTGCACCTCGGACGGGTCCTCCAGCCGGCGTCGGCGCGCCCGGTCCTGCCCGACGAGGACTGCCCGCCTCCCGGACTCGGCCGGCTGCTGCCGGTCGGCTCCCACGTCGACCGCGAGTGCCGCCGCGGCGTGCACGCCCTCGACCTGTGGCTGCGCGACCGGAGGGTCCGCCCCTAGACCAGTGGGTGGCTGCGGTCCGAGGGGGGCTGCAGTCACCCACTGCCGACGGCACGACGGTGGACCCGCGCTCGCGAGGGGGGAGCGCGGGTCCTCCCGTGCCGCAGTCGGTGCGTCAGCAGACGTGCCGGCCGCGCAACCTCGGCTGGTCCTCGCCGCGCACGCACCGCACCCAGCCGGGCCCGGCCGGCTCCTCGGCGAAGCCGAGCCGGCGCAGCAGCCGCCGGCTGGCGTCGTTGCCGACCTCGACGTCGGCGGCGAGCCGGCGCACGCCCGGCTGCCGCTCGGCCCAGGCGCACAGCACGGCGACCGCCTCGGTGCCCGAGGCCCTGCCGCCGGGACGGCGCGGCCAGGCCGTAGCCGAGGACCACCTCGCCGTCGGCGCTCGGTCCGCCGCGCCAGCCGCAGTCGCCGACGACCGCGCCGTCCACCACGACCAGCCAGCCGCCGTCGTCGCCCGGCCCGCCGTGCTCGGCCAGCGGCCGGAGCGCGTCGGCCGTGCCGTCGTGCGGCCAGCCCGCGCCCGCCGTCAGCCCGAGCGCGGCCAGCGGCTCGGCGAGCTCGCTCCCTGTGAGCACGGCGACCGCGAGGTCGTGCGGTACGGGCACGCAGGGCCACCCGCGGCCCGGTCAGCCGGGGGAGGGTCACCCCGAGAAGGGCGGCGGGGCGATGCGGGTGACCGGGGCGGGAGCGAGCTCCGCCTCGACCTCGAGAGCGAGTCGGCCTCGGGCTCGGGCTGCGGCTCGAGCTCGGTCCCGGGCTGCGGCTCGGCCTCGAGCTCGGCCCCGGGCTGCGGTTCGGCCTCGGCCGGCACCACGGGCTCCGGCAGCGCCTGCGGCCAGCGGCGGCCGCGACGCGCACGACCTGCCAGGCGCGCGCACCGCTGGCCCGCAGCGCGGCGGCGACGGACTCGGGGTCGACCGGTCGCGGCGGCGTCCAGGCGAGCCGGCGGACCGCCTCGGGCTGGACGAGGTTCTCGGCGGCATGCCGCATGCCCTCGGCGATCGCCGTGACGGCGGCGCGCACCCGGGCCAGCCGGCGGGCGGCGACCGGGTCGCGCTCGGCCCAGCGGTTGGCGGCCGGCGGGCCGTCGCCGCTCGGGACCGGCTGGCGGGAGCTCCTCGTCGGGCAGCGCGGCGGCCGCCTGCAGCGCGCCGAACCACGTGTCGACGTGGCGCCGGGTGGAGCGCCCGCCGAAGACCGGCAGCGCCATCAGCTCGGCCGGGCGTCGTGGGCATCGCGGTGACGGCGGCGACGATCGCGCTGTCCGGCAGGATCCGGCCGGGGGCGGTGTCGCGGCGGCGGGCCATCGCGTCGCGCACCTCCCACAGCGCCCGGACGGCGGCCAGCTGACGGCGGTTGCGCATCCGGTGGATGCCGGACGTGCGCCGCCAGGGGTCGACGCGCGGCGGGGGCGGCGGGGCCAGCCGCACCGCCTCGAACTCCTCGTGGGCCGAGCTCGAGCTTGCCCTGCGGTGCGCAGCTCCTCCTCGAGCGCGTCGCGCAGCTCGACGAGCACCTCGACGTCGAGCGCGGCGTAGACCAGCCAGGACTCCGGCAGCGGGCGGGTGGACCAGTCGGCCGCGGAGTGCCCCTTCTCCAGGCGGAGCCCGAGGACGTTCTCGACCATCGCGCCGAGGCCGACCCGCTCGAAGCCGGCCAGCCGGCCGGCCAGCTCGGTGTCGAAGACCCGCGCCGGGACCATGCCGACCTCGGCGAGGCAGGCCAGGTCCTGGCTGGCGGCGTGCAGCACCCACTCGTCGTCCTGCAGGACCGCCGACAGCTCGCGAGAGGTCGGGGCAGGCGATCGGGTCGATCAGCGCGCTGCCGGCGCCGCGCGCGGCGCAGCTGCACCAGGTAGGCCCGCTGGGTGTAGCGGTAGCCGGACGCCCGCTCGGCGTCGACGGCGACCGGTCCGGTGCCGGCGGCGAAGCGGGCGACGACCTCGTCGAGGGCCGCGCCGGTCTCGACGACGGGCGGGACGCCCTCCCGCGGGGCGAGCAGCAGCTCGACGTCCGGGCTCGACCGCCGGTCCTCCCGCCCGTGACCCGGCGTCGTCGACGGCAGCAGGACGCGGGGGGAGCACGCGCAAAGGGTACGTGCGCGGCTAGCGGATGACGCCCGCGCGCATGGCCATCGCGACCATCTCGGCGCGGTCGCCGGTGCCCAGCTTGCGGGCGATGCGGGCCAGGTGGCGACTTGACGGTCAGCGCGGACAGGCCGAGCTGCTCGCCGATCTGCTTGTTGGACTGGCCGTCGGCGACCAGGCGCAGCACCTCGACCTCGCGGCCGGACAGCTCGCTGACGCCGGAGTCGACGGGACCGCCGCGCAGGCCGGCGGCCAGCAGCGAGGCGACCGACGGGTCGGCGTAGACGCCGCCGTCGAGCACCCGGCGCACGCCGTCGGCGACGACGAGCGGGGAGGCGGACTTGAGCAGGTAGCCCTGCGCGCCGGCGACGAAGGCCGCGCGGACGGAGTAGGGGTCGTCGGCGGCGGACAGCACGACCAGGCGCTGCCAGCCGGCGGCGCGCAGGTCGGCCAGCAGGTCCAGGCCGGAGCCGTCGGGCAGGCCGAGGTCGAGCACGCACAGCTCGCGCGGCCCGGAGACGTGGGCCCGGGCGCGGGCCTCGCCGATCGTGGCGGCCTCGACGACCTCGCGGGCGCCCATGAGGCGGAGCCGGTTGACCATCGACTCGCGCACCAGCGGGTGGTCGTCGACGACCATGGCGGAGAAGCCGGGCGTCTCACTGCTCGGCGCCTGCGACGGGATGGTCGAGACCGCACTCTCGAGACCGGCCGTCAACGTGTCCTCCACCTGTCGGATGCCGTGCGGGTCGGCGGCTCGGTCCTGCCTGCATCGGCGCACGGTCCCATGCTCCTGAAGCCTTCGCGGCCGATCGGCGCGCTGCCGGCTGCCGCGCCGGGACTGGGCCGAACGGGCGACAGGGACGCGCCCGGGCTGCAGTGAGGACGGCGCAGGTGCCGAAGGGACGCAGGACCCCCCGACCCAGGAGACCTCCCCGTGCCCGCGCCCGCCTGTCCCGCCGCGGCCCGCGCCCGCACCGTGCGCCGTCGTCGGCGCGCTCGTCGGTGCTGGCGCGCGGTCGTGCTGGGCGTGGGCACCGGCTGGGGCGGCGCCGCCGTGGTGGGCCGTCCTGCTGCTGGCGGCGGTCGGTCGCGCTGTCCGAGGTGGCCGTCGTCCACCTCCAGTTCGGCCGGCAGCGCTGGACCTTCTCGCTCACCGAGGCGCGCCCTCGGCGCCGCGCTGGTCCTGTCGACCGGCGCCTGGACCGTCGTCGCCGTCGCGCGTCGGCGTCGCCGTCGCCCAGCAGCTGCGCCACCAGCCGCGGCTCAAGCGGGAGTTCAACGTCGCGCAGTTCATGGCCGCCACCGTCGCGCAGGCGCGGCCGTCGCGGCGGCCAGCCGGCGGCGGCGTCGCGCGGCGCGTGCGCCGGCATGGCCGCCTTCTGGCTCGTCAACTACGTCCTGGTCGCGATCGCCGTCTCCCTCACCTCGCAGCGGCCGTTCCGCTCGCTGGTCACCTCGAGCGCGCCGCTGTCGGCGCTGCACACCGCCGGCAACACCTCGATCGGCCTGCTCGCCGCCTACCTCGCGCATCGACGCGCCCCGCTCGGCCTGCTCGGCCTGGTCGTCCCGCTCGCCCTGCTCTGGTCGTCGTACGACCAGCAGGCCCGGCGCAGCGCCGAGGCGCGGCTGTTCGCCGAGCTGGCCCGCGGCCAGGAGCGCGAGACCGGCCGGTCCAGCGACGTCTCGGCGCAGGTCGTCGTCACCGCGGCCGCGCGGCTGCTCGGCGGCGCCGACGTCGAGCTGGTGCTGCTCGCCGCCGACGGCCCGGTCCGCTACGTCGGCGACGAGACCGGCGTGCCGGACCGCCGCCGCGTCGGCTCCGACGTCTTCGACGAGCCGTGGGTGCTGCGGGCGCTCGGGCGAGCGGGGCGTCGCGGCCGGCGCGCGACGGACGGCCGGCCCGTGCGTGTCGCGCCGTCATCGGCGACCCCGACGCGCCCGCTCGCCGTGCTGCGCGCCCGCCGCGGCCGCCGAGGCCGCCGGCCTTCGACCGCAACGAGCTGCGCCTGGTCGAGGTCCTGGTCGGCCAGGCCGAGGCCTGGCTGTCGGTCGCCGACCTGACCGCCCGGAGCCGGGCTGCGGCCGAGCGGGCCGAGGTCGCCGGCGAGGCCGCCAGCGCGCTCGGCGACCTGGGCTCGGCCACCGCGCCTGCGCTGCTCGTGCTGCGCGAGTCGGCCGACCGGCTGGCCCGGCTGGCCGAGACCGCCGGCGGCGTCGACGACATCGTCGAGGAGCTGCACCTGGTCGAGCGGGCCGTCGCCTCGCTGCTCGGCGCGATCGCGCTGGCCGCCGAGCCCGACCTGCTGCGGCCGCTCCGAGCCCGACGCCGGTCACCGCGCCGACCGGCACCGACTGGACCACCACCGGCGTCCTGCGGTGACCGGTGCCGCGCGCCGCCGGCCGGCCCTGCCGCTCGCGGTGTGGGCCGGGCTGCTGTGCGGCGGCGCCGTCCTCGGCGACCGTCGGCACGACCGCCGTCGTCCTGGCCGTGCTCGGCGGCCTCGACGTGGCGGCCGGCGAGGCCCTCGCGGCCGGCGCGGTCGCCGGGCTGCTGCTGTCCCTGGTCGCCGTGCTCGGCGCCGCCCGGCTGGCGGCAGCGCTGCGCGGCCTGCGCTCCGACGCCGTGCGTGCGGCTGCGCGAGCCGTCGGCCCCGGTGCGGCGGGCCAGCGCCGACGCTCGTGCGGCGGCGACCAGCGAGCTGGCCGAGCTCGCCGAAGGTGCTCGACGCGCTGCACCTGCGGGTGCGGGTCGCCGACGACCTGGGCGAGCGGCACCGGCGCGAGGCCGAGACCGCGGGCGCCGGCGTCTTCGAGCTGCTCTCCGGCCTGGTCGCCGCGGAGGAGGGCGCCCGCGGGCAGCTCGCCGCCGAGCTGCACGACACCGTCGCCCAGTCGCTGATGATCGCGCGCGGGCTGCTGCACGCCCGGCCCGTCGTCGCCGGAGGACCTCGCCAAGCTCACCGACTACGTCGAGGACGCCGAGGAGCAGGTGCGCGCCGTCATGGCCCGCACCCGCCCGCCGGCGCTGCGCGAGGGCGACCTGGCCTCCGCCGTCGAGCGGCCTGCGCGCCGACATGGAGGCCCGCTACGGACTGGTCGTGCACGTCGACTGGCCCGCCGTCGGCCGTACCCGCTGCCGCTCGCGGCCGCGATCACCGTCTACCGCTTCTTCCAGGAGGCGCTGCTCAACGTCGTCAAGCACGCCGACGTCGACGACGCCTGCGTCGTCCTGCGGATCGAGGACGACGCGGTCGTGGCCTCCGTCCGCGACGAGGGGCCCGGCTTCGACCCGGCGGCGGTCCGGCCCGACCGCGGGCGGCACGTCGGCCTCGGGCTGCTGCGCGAGCGGGCCCGGCTGTCCGGCGGCGTCCGTCGAGGTCGACAGCGCCGACGGGGCCGGCACCACGCTGCGCCTGCGGCTGCCCCGCGCGTCGCAGGTCGCCCCGGAGCAGCCCCGCCCCGGCGGTCTGGCCGCGTCCTTGCCACGGCAGCGGGCACGGGTCTAGCGGCCGGCTCCTGCCGGCCCGCTGCGCCTACCGGCGCAGCGCCAGCACCCCCGGCGGCGGCAGGCCGGCCGTCGCGCACAGCAGGTCGCACCAGGCCAGCAGGTGCACGCCGAGGTCCATCGTCCCGTCGCCGTCCGGCAGCGGGGTCCACGACGCCCGCACCTCGACCTCGCTGGCCTCGTCGGCGTCCTCGATCTGCCCGAAGCGGCAGGACACGGTGCGCGTGACCGTCCCGCCGGCGGCGGTGTGCGGCGGCGTCGCGGTCCTGCAGCGAGTCGGTCAGCCAGGACCAGCCGACCTGGGCGAGCGCGGGGTCGGCGGCCATCTCGGCCTCGACGTCGGCCGAGACGAAGGCCACCACGCGGGTGTCGCCGCGCCAGCCGTCCTGGCCGGCCGGGTCGTGCAGGACCACGAAGCGGCCGCTCGCGACCTGCTCGTCGCCGCGGCCCACCTCGGCCGACACCGCGACGGCGTAGGGGGCCAGCCGCTTGGGCGCCGGCGACCTCCTCGAGCTCCAGGCCGGGACGCCCGTGCTCGGTCAGCGCGGCCCGCAGGCCCACGAGGGCGGCGCGGAACTGCTCGGGCAGCTCCGACGGCGCGGTCACGAGCGGGGGATCAGGCCGCGACGGTCTCGAGCAGGACCAGGTCCTCGTGGAAGCCGGTCACGATCGCCAGGCCGCAGTCGACGCAGGCCAGGTCGAAGCAGTCCAGGCCGTGGCCGTCCTCGCACGGCGGCGCGTCGAACGCGCGGTCGTCCTTGCACTCAGCACACCAGCGGATCTCCATGCCGACGACGGTGCCACCCGGGTCCGACAGTCCGCGGGAGGCGCGCCGGGCGTCAGGTGCCGAGCCGGTAGAGCGCGGTGTGCGCCACCTGCAGCACGGGCCGCTCGTCGAGCAGCACCACCGCGTCGTAGGTCACCTCGTCGTGCGCGCCCCGTCGCGAGGTGCCGGTGACGACGCTGCGCACCGTGGCCGTCGTCGGCACCGTCGGCAGGGCCAGGAAGCGGCAGTCGCTCGACGTGTGGATCCACGGGCCCAGCTCGACGTTGCTCATGAGCGCCAGGTTGACCAGCCGCAGCAGCAGACCGGGGTGCAGCAGCCCGCCCTCGCGGTAGAGCGGCGAGGGATCGGCCACGGCGGCGGCGTAGTCGACGGCCTCGCGCGGGTCCCCGGGCACCTGCACGGTGCCGAACGGGCCCGGACGGGGGTCGGAGAGCAGCGGCACCGGGAGCGGTACGACGGGGTAGCGGTCCAGGTCGACCGGCGGCCCCGGCGCCGGCGGGTGGGCGGTGCCCACGGCCCGCACCACGCCGTCCGGCCCGGTCACCGCCAGCGCGTAGCCGTCGTCCTGCGGCGCAGCGCTCACCACGACGGCGTCGCCGTCGTAGACGGGGCGCCGGAAGCGCAGGGCGACCCGCCCGCCGTCGAAGAGGCCGGCGCCCCACGCGTCGAGAAGGGGAGCGGTGGCGTGCGCGAAGACCTCGACGCCGGGCACCAGCGCACCCGTGAAGCCGAAGCTCTGCGCCACGTCGTCGTCGTGGATCCGGTTGTCGGCCGCGGGGTCCAGGTTGCGCGCGACCACGGCGTACGGGGCGGGGGCGTCCAGCGGCACCGCACCAGTCTGCCCCGTGGGACGATCGACCGGATGACCTCGAACCAGGGTGACCCTGCCCCGCACCCTCACCCGCACCCGGCCCGTACCGCCACCCGCGAGTCCGCCTTCGTCAAGGCGTGCCACCGCGAGCCGGTCCCGCACACCCCGGTCTGGTTCATGCGCCAGGCGGGCCGCGCGCTGCCGGAGTACCGCGCGCTGCGCGAGGGCACCCAGATGCTCCAGGCCTGCGAGACGCCCGACCTGGTCACCGAGATCACGCTGCAGCCGGTCCGCCGCTACGGCGTCGACGCGGCGATCTTCTTCTCCGACATCGTCGTGCCGCTGAAGGCCGTCGGCGTCGACCTCGACATCGTCCCCGGCGTCGGGCCGGTGGTGGCGCAGCCGTTCCGCACCGAGGCCGACCTCGACCGGCTGCCCGCCCTCACGCCCGAGCACGTCCCGTACATCACCGAGGCCGTGCGCTCGCTGGTCGGCGAGCTGGGCGCGACGCCGCTGATCGGCTTCGCCGGCGCGCCGTTCACGCTCGCCAGCTACCTCGTCGAGGGCGGCCCGAGCAAGAACCACGCCGCCACCAAGGCGCTGATGTACGGCCAGCCGGCGCTCTGGTCAGCGCTGCTGGACCGGCTCGCGACGATCACGCTGGGCTTCCTGCGGGCGCAGGTCGACGCCGGCGTCAGCGCCGTGCAGCTGTTCGACTCCTGGGTCGGCGCGCTGCCCGCCAGCGACTACCGGGCCTACGTCATGCCGCACAGCGCGCGGGTCCTCGCCGCGGTCGCGGACGTGCCGCGGATCCACTTCGGCGTCGGGACCGGCGAGCTGCTGCACGACATGGGGCAGGCGGGTGCCGACGTCGTCGGCGTCGACTGGCGGGTGCCGCTGTCGGAGGCGGTCCGGCGCATCGGCCCGGGCAAGGCCGTGCAGGGCAACCTCGACCCGACGCTGGTCTTCGCGCCGGAGGAGGTCGTCGCCCGCAAGGTCCGCGAGGTGCTGGAGGAGGCCCGGGCCGCCGAGGGGCACGTCTTCAACCTCGGGCACGGCGTGCTGCCCGAGACCGACCCCGACGCGCTGCTGCGCGTGGTCGAGCTCGTCCACGCCGGCCTGTAGGCCTACTGCACCGCGTCCAGCAGGTAGCGGTGGTGGCCGAAGTCCTCGCGCCACGGCAGGTCGAGCATCTCCATGACGCGCGAGTCGTACGGGCGGCCGCTGGACAGCAGGATCCGCCGCAGCTCGGCGTTGACGCCCGGGTTGGTGAACTCCACCCGGCGCAGCCGCATGGTGCGCCCGTCGCCGGTCCGCAGGACCAGCACCCCGCCCCGACCGCTCGGCCGCATGCCGCCGGCCACGATGCCCGCGGCCGGTGCGACGCGGTACGGCCCGAACTTGCGGACCGCGACGAAGTCCGGCCCGACGACGACCCGGCGCGACCACAGGGCGTACGACAGCACGACGACGGCCAGGGCGGCGACGACGTAGTTCCACGGCGCGTACTGGGTGAACAGCGCGATCGGCACGTAGGCGAAGGCGCCGAGGAAGACGCTGCTGACGCCCTCGGCCAGGGGCACGCCGACCATGCCGGTGCGCGGCGTCGGGAGCTCGCTGCCCCGCCAGATGGTCGTCACCGGAGGCGCCTCCGGGTCGACCGGCGGCGGGGGAGGGGTGCGCGAGGCCTTCGCGGCCGCACGCTCTGCGGCGCGCAGCCGTCGGCGCTCGCGCTCGGTCTCGGTCAGCAGGGCCATGCCTGACCGTAGGAGCGTCCGGGCGATCGCGCCCCTCGAGCTCAGGGCAGGTGGACCGTCACCGCGTCGACCATCGCCCGCTCGGCCGCGGCCAGGCTGAAGTCCGGGTCGCCGACGTGGTCGCGCAGCATGGCTGCGGGCGACGGCTGCTCGTCCTTCGCCGGCCAGGTCGCCGGGTCCCACAGGCCGGAGCGGACGAGGGCCTTCGGGCAGTGCGTGAAGACCTCCTCGACGGCCAGCACGAGCGCGGCGCGCGGCGGCTTGCCGACCGCGGTGAGGCCGGCGAGCAGGTCCGGGTCGGTGCTGACGCAGGCGCGCCCGTTGATGCGCAGCGTCTGGCCGCGCCCGGGGAGCAGGAGCAGCAGCCCCGCGCGCCCGGTCTGCAGCACGTTGCGGAAGGTGTCCAGCCGCCGGTTGCCCGTCGCATCGGGGATCGCCAGGAGCCGGTCGTCCAGCACCGAGATGAAGCCGGGCGGGCCGCCGCGCGGGGTGACGTCGGCACGGCCCTGGGCGTCGGCACTGGCGAGGAGCGCGAAGCGGCAGACCGCGAGGTAGTGCCGGCAGTGCACGTCGAGGCGGTCGATCGTCTTGTGGGCGACGACGTGCGACGGCGGCTCGTACAGCGCCTCGAGATCGGCGTCGGACCGCAGGGCCGTGTCGAAGTAGTCCACGGCCGCACGCTAGGCGACCGGCCGCGACCGCCGGGCGCGGACGACGAAGAAGCCGACGAGGAGCACCAGGGGCAGGAAGGGCAGCAGCGCGCCCGCGGTGACGGCGACGACCCGGGCGACCGTCATGACGGCCTCCCAGCCGTTGCGCAGCCCGTCGGAGAACCCGAGCGCGCCCGGCTCCGCGGGCTCGCTGCCGGGGGCGAACAGGTGCACCGTGATCGTCGACAGGTCGACCTGCGCCTCGAGCGAGGCGAGCCGGGCCTGGAGCGACTCGAGGTCGGCGGTGCGCCGGGTGAGCTCGCCCTCGATCTGCACCACCTCGCCGAGGTTCGTCGCCTCGGCCAGCAGGGCGGTCACGCGCGCGACGCTGGCCCGCTGGGTGGACAGGCGGGCCTCGAGGTCGACGACGACGTCGGTGACGTCCTCGCTGCCGAGCTGCCGGCCGCGCTCGGTCCCGAGCGCGGACAGGTCGCTGACCGCGGCGTCGAACTCCTCCGGCGGGACCCGGAGCTGGAGCGTCGCCGAGCCGTCCTCCCCGCTGCCGCTGCGGTCCTCGCCGGCCACCCGGCCACCGGCGTCACGGGCGATCTGCCCCGCCTGCTCCGCGGACCGGCGCACGTCCTCGACCTCGACCGACAGGTCCGCGGTGCGGATGACCGCGTCGCCGGGCAGGGCGCGGGCGTCCACCGCCGTGTCGCGGTCACCCGCCGACTCGGCGGCGTCGGGAGCGGCGACCCCCGGCGCGGCGTCGGGAGCGGCCATCGCGCCCGAGTCGCCTCCGCCGGAGGCGGCCGTCTCACTGCTGTCGTCGGAGCCGCCGCCGGTGCAGCCGGTGAGCAGCAGGGCGCGCCAGCAGGACGGCGGACAGGGCCCTGGGCAGTGCGGTGCTCCGTGCGCTCATGACGACCTCCGCGGTGGGGTGGGGACACCGGTGGGACGGCGGCGCTGGACCCGGTGGTTGCACGCCGCCGGTCTCGGAGCGGTCACGGTCGGTGCCGCTGCCTAGGCTGACCGGGTGCACGTCGTGGTGGTCGGAGGGGGCGTCGCCGGGCTGTCCGCCGCCGCGGAGGCCTGCCGTCGCGGCGCGCGGGTCACCGTGCTGGAGGGCTCCTCGCGGGTCGGCGGCAAGGTCGCCGTCAGCGAGGTGGGCGGGCTCGCCGGTCGACGAGGGCGCCGACTCGATGCTCACCCGGGTGCCGGACGGGCTGGCGCTGGCCCGGGAGGCCGGGCTGGAGCCCGAGCTCGTCTCCCCGGCCACCGGGCAGGCCTTCGTCTGGAGCCGCGGGGCGCTGCGGCCGCTGCCGACCGGGACGCTGCTGGGCCTGCCGACCGACCTGGCGGCGCTGGCCCGGAGCGGGTTGCTCTCCGGCGCGCGGGCTCAACCGGGTGCCGCTGGACCTGCTGCTGCCGGGGCGGCCCGTCACCGACGACGTCAGCGTCGGGGAGCTCGTCGGGCGCCGGTTCGGCCGCGAGGTGGTGGACCGGCTCGTCGAGCCGCTGCTCGGGGGCGTCTACGCCGGGCGCCCGGACCGGCTGTCGCTGCGCGCCACGCTGCCGCAGCTCGTCGGGGCGGCGTCCCGGCACCGCAGCCTCCTGCTGGCCGCACGCGAGGCGAGAGGGGCGACGCCGCCGACCGACGGGCCGCTGTTCGCCTCCCTGCCAGGTGGTCTCGGGCGCCTGCCGGCCGCGATCGCCCGTACGTCCGGTGCCGAGGTGCGGCTGTCCACGACCGTCCGGGAGCTGCACCGGACGGCCACCGGCTGGCGGCTGGTCACCGGCTCCGCCGCCGACCCGCAGGCGCTGGAGGCCGACGCGGTCGTGCTCGCCGTCCCTGCCGCACCTGCCGCGCGGCTGCTGGCCGGGCTCACACCCACCGCCGCGGCGGAGCTGGCCGCCCTCGAGTACGCCTCCGTCGCGATCATCACGCTCGTGCTCGACGGTCCGGTCGGGTCGCGGCAGCGGCTACCTCGTGCCTGCCGTGGAGGGCCGCACGACCAAGGCGGTGACCTTCACGAGCCGCAAGTGGGCGCACTACGCCGGCTCGTCGGTGCTGCGCGCCAGCGTCGGACGGGCGGGGGAGACGGCCGACCTGCAGCGCAGCGACGACGAGCTCGTGGCCGCCGTCGTCGGCGAGCTCGGCCGAGACCGTCGGGCCGCTGCCGCGGGTGCTGGACAGCCGGGTCGTGCGCTGGGGCGGCGGTCTGCCGCAGTACGCCGTCGGGCACCTCGACCTCGTCGCCCGCGTGCGCGCCGGCGTCGCCCGCTGGCCGGGGCTGGCCGTCGCCGGGGCGGCGTACGACGGGGTGGGGGTGCCGGCGGTCGCCCGGTCGGGCCGCGAGGCAGCCGCGCTCGTCGTCGGGGAGAATGGACGGCATGACCGAGACCCGGGGTGAGTCCACCAAGGCGCGCGAGCTGAACGACCAGCTCCTCTACACCGTCTACGCCGTCTACAAGGCCGTGACGCCGCTGCCCGAGGACCGCACGGCGCTGGCCGAGGACGCCCAGGCGTTCCTCGACGCGGCGCTGCAGAAGGACGTCTACACCCGCGGGACGTACGACCTCGGCGGCTTCAAGGCCGAGGCCGACCTGCTGGTCTGGTGGACCTGCCCCGACGTCGACGTGCTGCAGGACACCTGCAACCGGTTCCGGCAGAGCGCGCTCGGGCGCCACCTCGAGCCGGTCTGGACGAGCATCGGCATCCACCGGCCGGCGGAGTTCAACCGCAACCACATCCCGGCCTACGTCCGGCGCGAGGACCCGCGCAAGTACGTCTGCGTCTACCCCTTCAACCGCTCGCTGGAGTGGTACCTGCTGCCCGACTACGAGCGCAAGGGCATGCTCGCCGAGCACGGCATCCAGGGCCGCGAGTTCGAGGACGTCCGTGCCAACACCGTCGCCGCCTTCGGGCTGGGCGACTACGAGTGGCTGCTGGCCTTCGAGGCCGACCAGATGCACCGCATCACCGACTGCCTGCGCCACCTGCGCACCTCGCGGGCGCGGCTGCACACCAAGCTCGAGACGCCGTTCTGGTCCGGCATCCGCAAGCCGGTCGCGGAGATCGTCGCCGCGCTGCCGTAGCGGCTGTCGCTAGAGCAGGGCCCCGTCGCCGGGGTCGGGCAGCGCTGCCGGGTCCACCGGCAGCTCGAACCACACCGCCTTGCGGTGCGGCGGTCCGCTCGGCTCGGAGCCCCAGGCGGTGGCGAGGGTGGCCAGCAGCCCGAGGCCCCGGCCGGTGCCCGCGCTGACGCCGTGCCGGCGGCGGCGCGGCTGCTCGGGGGAGCCGTCGCGCACCGTCACCCGCACGACGCCGTCGTGGCGCGCGACCTCGATGCTCAGGTCCGTGCGCGCGTGCAGGACGGCGTTGGTCACCAGCTCGCTGGTGAGGAGCGCGGCCGCGTCGTCCAGGTGGGGCAGCGACCAGTCCCGCACGGCGCGGACGACCAGCCGGCGCGCGGCGCGCACGCTGGCCGGCTCGCCGGGGAGGTCGACCTGCATCCTCACCACCTCGTCCTCCACCTGCGACTGGTTCCCCGGAGTCGCGGGCGTCATGTCGCCCGTTCGGCCTACTCGGTGGCCGGCTCGAGCCGCAGGCTCACGCTGTTCATGCAGAAGCGGTCGCCGGTCGGCGTCTGCGGCGCGTCGTCGAAGACGTGGCCGAGGTGGCTGCCGCACTTCGCGCAGAGCACCTCCACGCGCACCATGCCCAGCGAGCGGTCCTCGTGCAGCTCGACGGCGTCGCCGTCCTTGGGCGCGTAGAAGCTCGGCCACCCGCAGTGCGAGTCGAACTTGGTGTCGCTGCGGAACAGCTCGTTGCCGCAGGCCCGGCAGGAGTAGACGCCCTGCGTCGTCGTGTCGTCGTACTCGCCGGTGAAGGGCCGCTCGGTCCCCGCCTGCCGGAGGACGGCGTACTCCTCCGGGGTCAGCTCGGCGCGCCACTGCTCGTCGGTCTTGGTCACGTCGTAGGTCATGCCGGGTGCAGCGCCGGCAGCCCCTCGCGGATTCCTGCCGGCCACCCCTGGGACGACCGGCTGTCACCCCTTCGGCCTAGGGTCGGCTCGCCCCGACCCCTCTCCGAAGGACCTCCGTGAGCAGATCTCGCACCTCCGCGACGCTGGCCGTCGCTCTGACCGCCGGCGCGCTGGCCGTCTTCCCCCTCTCGCCCGCCGCCGCCCAGGTCGCCGCCACCGTGGACATCACCGTCCTCGGCATCAACGACTTCCACGGCCGGCTCGTGCCGCCGGTGGGAGCCCGCCCCGCGACCGACACGGCTCCGGCCACCCCCTCGCAGGGCGGTGCGGCGTTCCTCGCCGGCGCGATCGAGGACTACCGCGCGGCCAACCCGAACACGCTGTTCGTGTCCGCCGGCGACAACATCGGCGCGTCGACCTTCGTGTCCGCCGTCCAGCAGGACGAGCCGACGATCGAGGCCCTGGACGCCATGGGCCTGGCCGGCTCTGCCGTCGGCAACCACGAGTTCGACCAGGGCTACGACGACCTGTCCGGTCGCGTCGCCGCCCTCGCCGACTTCCGAGTACCTCGGGGCCAACGTCGTCGGCGAGACGCCCGAACTGGCGCCGTCCTTCGTCGAGACGATCGGCGGGGTCGACGTCGGCTTCGTGGGGGTCGTCACCGAGCAGACCGCCTCGCTGGTCAGCCCGGACGGTATCGCCGGCATCACCTTCAGCGACCCGGTGGCCGCCGCCAACGACGCCGCCGACGCCCTGACGGACGGCAACGCCGCCAACGGCGAGGCCGACGTCCTGGTCCTGCTCGCCCACGAGGGCGCGGCCGCCGCCGGCCACGACGCCCGAGGCGTGCGCCGCCATGGCCGCGGCGCAGGACGCCTTCGGCGAGATCGTCCGCGGCATCGACCCGGAGTTCGCCGCCGATCCTCGGCGGTCACACCCACCTCGCGCGTCGACTGCGAGGTGACCGGCCTCGGCCGCGACCGTCCCGCTGCAGGTCCTCGAGGCCGCTGAGTACGGCCTGGCCATGGACGTGCTCGAGCTGACGGTCGAACAGCACCACGGGCGCCGTCACCGCCGCCTCCGGCGAGGTCGTCAGCATCACCAGCGCCGCGTTCGACGCCGACCCCGAGGTCCAGGCCATCGTCGACGCGGCCGTGGCCGAGGCCGACGAGATCGGCAAGCAGCCGGTCGGCGAGATCACCGAGGACATCACCCGGGCGTTCACCGCCTCCGGCTCCGAGGACCGCGGCAGCGAGTCGCTGCTCGGCAACTTCGTCGCCGACGTGCAGCTGTCGGCGACGCAGCACCGAGGCCTTCGGCGGCGCCGTAGATCGCCTTCATGAACCCGGGCGGCCTGCGCGCCGACCTGCTGTTCGAGTCCTCGGAGGCCGGCGAGGGCGACGGCGTCGTGACCTACGCCGAGGCCGCGGAGGTCCAGCCCTTCGCCAACAACCTCATCACGCTGACGCTCACCGGCGCGCAGGTGAAGTCGGTGCTCGAGGAGCAGTTCCAGCCGGACGGCGCGTCGCGCCCCTTCCTCGCGCTGGGCGTCTCGGAGGGCTTCCGCTACGTCATCGACGCCACCCAGCCGCGCGGCTCGCGCATCTCCGACATCACCCTGGACGGCGTCGCCGCTCGACCCGGCCGCCAGCTACCGCGTCACGGTCAACTCGTTCCTGGCCAGCGGTGGCGACAACTTCACGACGCTGGCGGCGGGCACCGACCGCCAGGAGACCGGCCTCACCGACCTCGAACATCATGGTCGAGTACTTCCAGGAGAACTCGCCCGTCACGCCGTCGACCGACGACCGCGCCGTGCTGGCCCTCGCCCTCGAGCGGCTCGCGGGTGCGGACCGCTACGGCACGGCAGCCGCTGTGGCCGTGGAGACCTTCGGCACCGCGGACGAGGTGCTGCTCGCCAACGGCTCGGCCTCGGCCGACGCCCTGGCCGGCAACTACCTCGCCGGCGTCCGGTCGGCGCCGGTGCTGCTCACGGCCCGCGACAGCGTCCCGGCAGTGACCCTCGGGGCGCTGGAGGCCCTGGAGGCGACGAAGGTGACCGTCCTCGGCGGCGTCGACGTCGTGAGCGCAGCCGTCGTGGCGCAGCTGGAGGCCGCAGGCCTCACGGTCCAGCGCCTCCAGGGCGCTGACCGCTACGCCACGGCCGCCGCGATCGCCCAGGCCGGCCCCGCCGCCGACATCGGCGTCGTCGAGGGGAAGGGCCGCACCGCGGTGCTCGCCAACGGCCTGCGCCCCGTCGACGCGCTCGTCGCCGGGGCGCCGGCCTTCGCGGCGAACCTCCCGGTGCTGCTCACGACGGGCGACGACCTGTCGTCCGCGGCGTCGACTGCGCTGGAGGCGCTCGACATCGAGCACGTCCTGCTCGTCGGCGGTCCGGCGGTCCTGTCCGACGCGGTCGTCGCCGACCTGACCGCACACGGCATCGAGGTCGAGCGCCTGTTCGGCGTGGACCGTCGCGCCACCGCCGTCGCGGTCGCGGACTACGCCCGGGCGACGTTCGACTTCGTCGACACGTCGCTCGTGCTGGCCCGCGGTGACGTCGAGGCCGACGCCCTGGCGGGTGGCCCGCTCGCGGGCAGCACGCTGTCGCCGATCCTGCTGACCGCGAGCCCGGCCGTGCTGGGCAACGCCGTCACGGCCTACGTCGACGCCCGCTGCGGGACGCTCAGCGGCTACGCGCTGGGTGGTCCGGCAGCCATCTCGCAGGGCGTGCTGCAGGCGGTCGCCGCAGCGTCGATCTGCGACTAGCTCCACCTGCTCGTCCCGACGGGGGCGGTCCCTACTGGGGCCGCCCCCGTCGGCGTGTCAGGCTCCGGGGATGCCGTCGCCGTTCGTCGAGCTCGAGGTGGACACGCCCTCGGGGGAGCGCACCGTCAAGGTGACCAACCCGGAGAAGACCTACTTCTCCGGCCTGCCGGAGGGCCGGGGCCGCAAGCTGGACCTCGTCGAGTACTACCTGGCCGTCGGCGACGGGATCGTCCGGGCGCTGTACGAGCGGCCGACGGTGCTCAAGCGGCACCCGGGCGGCGCGGAGACGCCGGCGATCTACCAGAAGCGGGTGCCGGACAACCGGCCGCCGTGGATGGAGACGGTGACCGTCACCTTCCCCAGCGGGCGCAGCGCCACCGAGCTGTGCCCGGTCGACGTCGCCC
Source organism: uncultured Actinomycetota bacterium (assembly GCA_963844295.1). Lineage (GTDB taxonomy): Bacteria > Actinomycetota > Actinomycetes > Mycobacteriales > SCTD01 > SCTD01. The sequence continues at coordinate 1,944,570 of CAWJNR010000002.1, forward strand.
ACGTCGCCTGGGCCGCCAACAGCGGCTGCCTGGACTTCCACCCCTGGCCCACCCGGCGCGACCACGTCGAGAACCCCGACGAGCTGCGGATCGACCTCGACCCGATGCCGGGGACCGGCTGGGAGGACGTCGTGGAGACCGCGCTGGAGCTGCAGGCCGTGTTCGACGAGCTCGGGATCATCAGCTTCCCCAAGACCAGCGGCAGCAAGGGCATCCACGTCTACGTCCGGGTCCGCCCGGACTGGACGTTCACCGAGGTGCGGCACTGCGCGGTCGCCGTCGCACGTGAGCTCGAGCGGCGCCGGCCCGAGCTCGCCACCGCGCAGTGGTGGAAGGAGGAGCGGGGCGAGCGGGTCTTCGTCGACTTCAACCGGATGGCGCGGGACCAGACCATCGCCTCGGCGTACAGCGTCCGTGCCCGCCCGCAGGCGACGGTCTCGGCCCCGCTGACGTGGGCGGAGGTCCCGTCCGTGGAGATCGAGGACTTCGACATCTGGACGATGCGCGAGCGCTTCGCCGAGCTCGGCGACGTGCACGCCGCGATCGACGACGTCCACCACGACCTCACCCCGCTGCTCGAGCTGTACGAGCGCCAGGGACAGGGGGAGGCGCCCTACCCGCCGCAGTTCGCCAAGCAGGACGGGCGAGCCGCTGCGCAGCCGCCCGTCGGTGGCTGGACCCGCCGCCGCGAAGCGGGCCGAGCGCGACGCCAAGCAGCGCGCCGAGGCCGACGCCGACCGGGACCGCACCCCGCCGCGTCCGCGCAGACCTCCCGCGGGAGGCGGGGAGCCCTAGAAGGGCGGGTTCGAGGTGCACGAGCACTAGGGGCCAGGCCGACCGGGGCGGTCCCCCAGGCCAGACCTGCTCCGTCAGCCGGACGAGCGTCGAGTCATGATCGTGGGACCGCCAGGCCCGTCCTGGCCGCTCAGGCTCAGGGGAACGGGTCTGGGCCTCCCACGATCAAGCTCGGAACGACCGCGCCCCCCCACACCCCTAGCGGGGCGTCCGGAGCAGCCCCTCCTGCACGACGCTCACGGCCAGCTTGCCGTCCCGCGTGTAGATGCTGCCGCGCGAGAGCCCTCGGGCGGCGCCGGTCCACGGCGACTCCTGGTCGTACAGCCACCACTCGTCGGCGCGGAACGGCCGGTGGAACCACATCGCGTGGTCCAGCGAGGCGCCGAGCACGTCGCCGGTGCCCCAGGCCAGGCCGTGGTTGAGCAGCGTGGAGTCCAGCAGCGTCATGTCGCTGGCGAAGGTGACGGCGCAGACGTGCAGGAGCGGGTCGTCGGGCAGCGTGCCGTCGGCGCGCATCCACACCCGGGAGCTCGGCTGCCGGTAGCCGCTGTCCTTGGCGATCCGCGGCGGGTCACCGACGTAGCGCACGTCGATGGGCCGCGGCCGGGCGTACCAGCCGCCCATCTCCTCGGCGTAGGGCTGCATGCGCTCGGACAGCGTCGTCAGCCCTTCGGGGCCGGGCACGTCCGGCATCGTCGACTGGTGCTCGACGCCCTTCTCGACGAGCTGGAAGGACGCCGAGAGGTTGAAGATCGGCTTGCCGTGCTGGATGCCGACGACGCGGCGGGTGGTGAAGCTGCGGCCGTCGCGGATCCGGTCGACCTCGTAGACGATCGGGATGCTCGGGTCGCCCGGGCGCAGGAAGTAGGCGTGCAGGCTGTGCACCGGCCGGTCGGCGGGGACGGTGCGGCCCGCGGCGACCAGCGCCTGGCCGGCGACCTGGCCGCCGAAGACCCGCTGCAGCGACTCGTCCGGCTGCTTGCCGCGGAAGATGTCGACCTCGATGCGTCTCGAGGTCGAGCAGGTCCACCAGCCGGTCGAGCGGGGTCTCGCCCTGGGTCGTGTTCACCGCGGCAGTCTTCCAGGGGCGCCTGGCGTCAGCGCAGCCGCACCGTCTCGGTGACCCGCACCGCCTCGAGCAGCCGCCGGTCGTGGGTGACGAGCAGCAGCGTCCCCTCGTACGCCTCCAGCGCCGCCTCGAGCTGCTCGATGGCCGGCAGGTCGAGGTGGTTGGTGGGCTCGTCGAGGACCAGCAGGTTGACGCCGACCGCCTGCAGCAGCGCCAGCGAGGCGCGCGTCCGCTCGCCGGGGGACAGGGACGCCGCGGGACGGTTCACGTGGTCGGCCTTGAGGCCGTACTTCGCCAGCAGCGTCCGGACGTCCGCGGCCGGCCACTCGGTGACCTGCTCGACGACCTCCACGACGGTCGCCGGCCCGGTGAAGGCCGACCGCGCCTGGTCGACCTCGCCGACCAGGACTCCCGGGCCGAGCGACTGCCGACCGGACTCGAGCGGCAGCCGGCCGAGCAGCGCCTCGAGCAGCGTCGTCTTGCCCGAGCCGTTCGGCCCGACCAGCGCGACCCGGTCGCCGTACGACACCTGCAGGTCGAGCGGGCCGAGGACGAAGTCGCCGCGACGGACGACCGCGCCGGACAGCACCGCCACCACCGTCGCCGGAGCGCGGTGCGGCGGCGATCGACATCTGCAGCTGCCACTGCTTGCGCGGCTCCTCGACGACGTCGAGGTGCTTGATCTGCGACTCGATGCCGCGCACCCGCGACGCCGCGTGCGTCGCCGCCTCGATCTTGGCGCCCTTGGCCGCCCGGTCGTTGTCGGGCATCTTCCGCTTGGCCCGCAGCGCTCCGCGCACGGACTGCTCGCGCTGCCGCTGCGCCTGCTCGACCAGTCCCTGCTTCTTGTCGGCGAAGTCGTCGTACGCCTCGCGGGCCTGGGTCCGCCGCCGCGCGCGCTCGTCGAGGTAGGCGTCGTAGCCGCCGCCGTAGAGCGTCGCCGTGCGGGACGGCTCGTCGACGTCGAGCACGGAGGTGATGACGCGGGAGAGGAACTCGCGGTCGTGCGAGACGACGACGAGCCCGGACTGCAGTCCGAGTCACGAACTCCTCCAGCCGCTCCAGCCCGGCGAAGTCGAGGTCGTTGGTCGGCTCGTCGAGCAGGAAGACGTCGTAGCGCGACAGCAGCACCGAGGCCAGCGACGCGCGTGCGGCCTGGCCGCCGGACAGCGTCGTCGTCGCGGACTGCAGGAGGTCCAGCGGCAGCCCCAGGTCGGCGCACACCTGCTCCGCGCCGCACGTCGAGGTCGGCGCCGCCGAGGTCGAGCCAGCGCGACAGCGCCTCGTCGTAGTCCGGGCCGTCGGTGCCGGTCGTCATCGCCTCGAGCGCGGCGTCCAGATCCGCCTGTGCCGCAGCCACTCCGGTGCGGCGGGCGAGGAAGTCGGCGAGCGTCTCGCCCGGCCGGCGGTCCGGCTCCTGCGGCAGCAGGCCGACCGTTGCCGTGCGCGGCGAGCGGGTGACCGATCCGGTGTCGGGGACGAGGCTGCCCGCGAGCGCGGCGAGCAGCGTGGACTTCCCGACGCCGTTGGGCCCGACGACGCCGATCCGCGAGCCGGGGGCGACGGTGAGCGAGACGCCCGACAGGACCAGCGAGGGGCCGCGGACGACGGTCAGGTCGGACGCGACGAGGGTGGCGGACACCCGCGAACGCTAGCGGTCAGTCCTTCTTGAGCCCCAGCACGTTGTCGCCGATCCAGGTCACGGCGCTGATGACGAGCGCGGCGATGAACGCGGGTCCGACGCCGTCCACGTCCAGCCGCTCGGTGAGCAGCGCCGTGAGGCCGAACATCGCCGCGTTGATGACGATGAGGAACAGCCCCAGCGTCAGCAGCAGCAGCGGGAACGACAGCAGCTTGAGCACCGGCTTCACCAGCAGGTTGACCAGCGAGAAGATCAGCGCGATGAGCAGGTAGCTGCTGACGCCCTCCTGCACGACGATGCCGGGGACGTACGCCGCCACGAGCCAGACCGCGGCGGCGACGACGAGGAAGCGGGCGATCAGGCGCATGCCGCGATCATGCCCCCAGGACCTCGCTCAGGTCGAAGCGCACCGGCCGGTCGAGCTGCGCGTAGGTGCAGGAGGCCGGGTCGCGGTCCGGGCGCCAGTTCCGGAACTGCGCGGTGTGCCGGAAGCGGCTGCCCTCCATGTGGTCGTACGCCACCTCGACCACCAGCTCGGGCCGCAGCGGCACGAAGCTCATGTCCTTGTCGCGGTTCCACCGGGACGGCTCGCCACCCGGCGCGCGGTCCGACATCCCCTCGCCGAGCCACGGGTGCGGCGTCGCCCTCGGGGAGCAGGTACGGCTGCAGCTCCTCGACCAGCGTCGCCCGCCGCGCCATCGGGAACGACGCCGCGACCCCGACGTGCTGCAGGCGGCCGTCGTCGTCGTAGCAGGCCGAGCACCAGCGAGCCGACGACCGGACCGCTCTTGTGCCAGCGGAAGGCGCCGACCACGCAGTCGGCGGTGCGGGCGTGCTTGATCTTGAGCATCGTGCGCTTGTCCGGGGAGTAGACCCCGCCCAGCGGCTTGGCGATGACGCCGTCGAGGCCGGCGCCCTCGAAGACGGTGAACCACTCGCGTGCGACGGCCGGGTCCGCCGTCATGGGGGTGAGGTGCACCGGCGGCGGCGGCGCCGGCCAGCGCCTGCTCGAGCGCCGCTCGCCGCTCGGACTGCGGCCGGTCCATCAGCGACGTCGCCGTCCAGGGCCAGCAGGTCGAAGGCGACGAACGACGCCGGCGTCGTCTCGGCGAGCATCCGCACCCGCGAGTCGGCCGGGTGGATGCGCTGCAGGAGCGCCTCGAAGTCCAGGCCCTCGCCGGCGGCGATGACGATCTCGCCGTCGACGACGCACCGCTCGGGCAGCTGCGCCTTGACCGCCTCGACGACCTCGGGGAAGTAGCGGGTCAGCGGCTTCTCGTTGCGGCTGCCGAGCTCCACCTCGTCGCCGTCGCGGAAGACGATGCAGCGGAAGCCGTCCCACTTGGGCTCGTAGAGGTAGTCGCCGTCGGGCACCTCGGGGACCGACTTGGCCAGCATCGGCTTGACGGGCGGCAGGACAGGCAGGTCCACGACGCGCCCCTACGCCCGGGCCCGCTTGCGGGCCGCCCGGCGCTGCACCTGGACGGCGTCGACGACGCAGACGGCGGCCAGGACGAACAGGAAGATCGCCGGGCCGACGCCGAACGACTGCATGACCAGCACCCCGAAGACGAGGAAGGCCACGGCGCACAGCGCGGTCAGCACGAGCCGGCGGGTGGGGGAGGCGTTCGGGGCGACGGTCACCCGGACACCGTGCCCGATGCTCCGCCGTCGCGCACACTCCTGCGGTGGACCTGGACCGCGTGTCGCCGTACGCCCTGTCGGCGTTCCTCGGCGGTGCGGGCGCCCTGCACTTCGTGGTGCCGGGGTTCTACGAGGCGCCTCATCCCGCCGTTCCTGCCGGCCCCGCGCGCCTGGATCTACGGCAGCGGCGTCGCGGAGCTGGCCTGCGCAGCGCTCGTCGCCGTCCCGCGGACGCGGCGCTCCGGGGGGCTCGCGTCCGCCGCTCTGCTCGTCGCGGTCTTGCCCGGCAACGTCTGGATGGCCGTCGAGCCCGGTGACGTCCCGCGCTGGGCGGCGCTCGCCCGCCTGCCGCTGCAGGTGCCGCTGGTGCTCTGGGCGCTTCGGGTGAGGAAGCGGGCCTAGACGGCCTTCTCGTCGAGGGCCGTGCGGCCGATCTCGACCAGCGGCGCGATCCGCTCCTCGATGCCGTCGAAGCCCTCGCCGAGCATCGCCCCGCCCTGCACGCGCGCGACGATGCCGGCGCAGACGACGGCGAGCTTCCACGCGGCGAACGCCACGTACCAGGGCAGCGGCGTCAGGTCGAGACCGGTGCGGGCGGCGTAGAGCTCGGCCACCTCGGCCCGGGTCGGGAAGCCCTCGAGCACCGTGGCGGCGGGCACCACTGTCGCCGAGGTGCGGGGCCCGGCGTCGTCGGCCTGCGACCAGTAGCCGAGCAGGATGCCCAGGTCCGCGAGCGGGTCGCCGAGGGTGGACATCTCCCAGTCGAGGACGGCCGCGATCCGGCCCGGCTCCGTCGGGTGCAGGATCGTGTTGTCCAGCCGGTAGTCGCCGTGGACCACCGTGTTGCGCTGCGTGCCGGGCAGCTGCGCGGCCAGGTCGGTCGCCAGCGCGTCGAGCTCCTCGTGACCCTCGATGCGGGTCGCGTCCCACTGCTTGCCCCAGCGGCGCACCTGCCGCTCGAGGTAGCCGTCCGGCCGGCCGAAGCCCTCCAGACCGACGGCGACCGGGTCGACCTCGTGCAGCGCGGCCAGCACCTCGACCAGGCCCTCGCCGATCGCGCGGCGCTGCGCCGGCTGGTCGGCGTAGCCGGGTGGCAGGTCCTCCCGGCAGACGTGGCCCTCGACCCGCTCCATGACGTAGAAGGGCTGGCCCAGCACCTCGGGGTCGGTGCACAGGTGCCGCATCTGCGGCACCGGTACGTCGGTGCCGGCCAGCGCCGACATCACGGTGTGCTCGCGGACCATGTCGTGGGCCGTCGGCAGCACGTGCCCGAGCGGCGGCCGGCGCAGGATCACCGATCCCGCCGGGCTGTCCACGCGGAAGGTCAGGTTGCTCTTGCCGCCGGCGATGAGGGTGACGGAGCAGTCCCGCCAGGCCGGGTCGTCCAGGGCAGCGGCGAGGTGCGGGCCGACGACGGTCGGGTCGGCGCCAGCGGTCGAGGTCGTCATGCGCCGCACCCTAGACGGCGTGATGCGGGCCCTCGCGGGGGTAGGGGGAGGCGCATGACCGACTCGCAGCCCGACCCCGACCTGACCGGCGCCGGTCTCAGCGCCACCGGCAAGACCGCGGACCAGTTCTCGCCCGGCGACGACAGCCCCGGCACCACCTACGGCGACCCGTCCGGCACGGCGACCGCCGAGCAGGAGGTCGCCGGCGCGGACCCGGACGAGGACGCCGCGCAGGACGCCGAGGGCGACGTCGAGGGGTCCTGACCGCTCCCGCCTAGGCTCCCGGTCCGTGCCTGCCCCGCGCCTGGCCGACCGCAGCCCGGTCGTGCCCACCGACACCCTGGTCGCGGGCATGGTCCCGCCGCCGCGCTTCGCCGACGCACGCTTCTCGACCTACCTGCCGGACCCGGATCACCCCTCGCAGGCGCGGGCCGTGCAGGTGCTGGAGCAGTTCGCCCGGACCCTGGAGCCGCCGAGGAAGAGCCTGTTCGGCCGCTCGAAGGCGCCGGAAGGGCGTCCGGGCGTCTACCTCGACGGCGGCTTCGGCGTCGGCAAGACCCACCTGCTCACCTCGCTCTGGCACGAGGCGCCCGAGCCGCGGGCCTACGGGACCTTCGTCGAGCTCACCCACCTGGTCGGCGCGCTCGGCTTCGCCGACACCGTCGAGGCCCTCAGCGGTCACCGGCTGCTGGCCATCGACGAGTTCGAGCTCGACGACCCGGGCGACACCGTGCTGGTGTCGACGCTGCTGTCCAGGCTGGTGGACGCGGGCGTCCGCGTCGCGGCGACGTCCAACACCCTGCCTGGGTCGCTGGGCGAGGGCCGCTTCGCTGCGCAGGACTTCCTGCGCGAGATCCAGGGCCTGTCAGCGCACTTCGAGCCGGTACGGGTCGACGGCGAGGACTACCGGCACCGCGGACTGCCGTCGGCGCCGCCGCCGGTCGAGGACGCGGAGGTGGCAGGACGAACCGCTGAGACGCCCGGTGCCACCTGCGACGCGTTCCCCGACCTCGTGCAGCACCTGTCCGAGCTGCACCCGTCCCGGTACGGCGCGCTCGTCGACGACGTCGCGCTCGTCGGCCTGACCGGGGTCGCGCCGGTGCACGACCAGAACGCAGCGCTGCGGCTCGTCGTGCTGGCCGACCGCCTGTACGACCGCGACGTGCCGGTCCTGTCCAGCGGCGCGCCGCTGGACGAGCTCTTCCCGCAGGAGCTGCTGAAGGGCGGCTACCGCAAGAAGTACCTGCGCGCGGTCAGCCGGCTGACGTCCCTCGCCCGGGAGGCACAGGGCCAGGAGGGCTAGTGCCCCAGGGCCGGTTGCGGACTGCTAGTACTGATCATCGTGCTCGGAATGGGGCCGCAGAGCGGCGTCTGACGACAGGAGGATCAGTACGACGGCCCTGGCGAGGCGCACGGCGGTGCAGGCTCAGTCAGCCGGTGCCCTTCGCACCGGGCACGAGCCCGCGCACGACCTCGAGCGCGCGGGCCGGGAGGCCGCCGCGCGGACGCAGCACCGGCGTGCTGCCGCCCTCGCCGGCGCCCATCGCGCGCACCGTCTCGAGCAGGGCCTCGCCGGCGTCCTTGGTGGGCTTCCAGCCGAGGACGGTGCGGGCGCGGGTGGTGTCGAGCAGCGGGGTCTGCCGGCCGATGTCGACCCAGCCCGGGTCGGTCGGCTGGAGGTGCAGCCGCCAGGTGAGCTCGACGAAGCCGCGCAGCACCGCGACGGGCACCGGCACCTGCCGGGCGCCGAGCAGCGCCGCCAGCGTCGGCGGGTCCAGGACGGGCTCGGTCGCGATGTTGAAGGCGCCGGTCACCGGCTGGGTGCAGGCCAGGACGTACGCGCGGGCCATGTCGGTGGCGTGCACGACCTGGAAGGCCAGCCGGTCGGTCTTCGGCACGACCGGCACGAAGGCCGGCCGGACCAGCGACTGCGGCACGAACGGCCCGAGGAAGTAGCGCGCCAGCTCGCTCGCCGCTCCCGCCTGCAGGACGACGCCGGGGCGCAGCCGCACGACGCGCCGCTCGGGGTGCTCGGCCTCGAAGCCGTCGAGCATCCGCTCGGCCTCGGCCTTGTGGCGGCTGTACGGCGACGTCGGGATGCCCAGCGTCGGGTGGCTCTCGTCGACGCGCGGGTCCTTCGGCCCGGGGGAGTACGCCCCGACCGACGACGCGTGCACCAGCGCGGGGACGCCGGCGCGCGCGACGGCGTCGAGGACGCGGGCCGTGCCCTGCACGTTGACCCGGCGCATCTCGTCCGGGTCGTGCGCGGGCTGCAGCAGCCAGGCGAGGTGGACGACGACGTCGGCGCCGGTGACGACCTCGAGCAGGTCGTCCTCGGCGACGTCGAGGGCGTGCCACTCGACGCGCGGGTCGGGGGAGTCGGGAAGGCGGCGGGCGAGCCCGACGACGGAGCTCACCTCCGGCGCCTCGAGCAGCTGGGGCAGGAGCTGGGAGCCGACGTTGCCGGTGGCCCCTGTGACGACGATGCGCATGACCGGACGTGTGCCCGCGCTGCCACGGGCTGACCCATGACGATCGACACGGAGGGCTAGGTGCCGGCCTCCACCAGCGCCTGCAGGTTGCCCATCGCCGCGATGGCCTGCTCCTTGAGCCGCGCGAGGACCGCCTGCTTGTGCTCGTCGGCCCGGTCGGCCCCGGCGATGAGCCGGCCGAAGCCGTCCAGCCGGTTCTGCCGGACCCAGCGCCGCAGCGCCTCGTCCTGGCTCCAGTGGAACTGGTTCCACATCGACGCCACCATCGCCGGCGCGTAGTCCGCGAGCACGTGCGGGAACGGCACCGCGCCGCACAGCCGGTTCTTCTGCTCCTCGTCGTCGTAGTGGGTCTCGACGTAGGCGATCAGCGACGCGCTGAAGGCCGGCTGCGGCAGCCGGAGCATCTGCAGGACGATCTCGTCGCCCGAGAAGACCGGCCGGACCGGCCGCCGCTCCACCGCCGACGCCGTGCAGTCCACGAACAGCGTGCCGGGGGCGACCTCGACCTCGCCCTCCTCCAGCACCATGCGGTCGGCGTGCAGCTCCCGCACCCGGCCCAGGCGGACGACGTCGCGCACCTGCCGGAGCACCTCCACCTCACCGGGCGCCACCGTGGCCAGGTGGAACATCGTCGGCGTCCGGTCGCGGTCGACCCGGGTCAGCGCCCCGCAGGCCTCCAGCCGCAGGAACAGGTCGTCGGTGCTGGTGGCGCTCGCGAACGCCTCCATCTGGGCGGCCTGGCCGCCGATGGCCTCGTCGAAGAACTCCTCGTACGGCTGCGTCGTCACGCGGTTCGTGAGCCAGGAGTCCCGCGGCACGACCCAGGTGATGGCGTCCGGGTCGGCTCCGGACTGCACCAGCCAGACGCAGGTGTCCATCGCCGTCTTGCCGCCGCCGAGCACGACGAAGCGGCGCGGCAGGGGCGCGGTCCGGCTCCCGGTCCACAGGTCGGGCAGCGCGTTCGGCGGGACGAGCCGCACGCCGTCGTCGACCGGGAAGCGCGGCGTGTGGGTCGACGGCACCGACGGGCTGCCGTACGTCGCGTCCACGACCTTGCGCTGCACCTGCACCGACGTCGTCGCGCCCGACAGCAGCGACCGGAAGCGGTGCCCGCCGGTCTCGTCGACCTCGTACTCGCACATCGGGAAGTACTGGACCCGGCCGCTGGCCAGCAGGACGGAGTGCATGACGCGGTCGTAGTAGCCGCTGACCTCCGCGCCCGACGCGAGCTCGTACAGGCCGGCGTTCAGGCCCGTGACGTCCTTGCGCCCGGTCCCGAGCTCGGTGGAGCGGACGCCGTAGAAGGCGGACGGCTGGTGCAGCGTCACGAAGGGGTAGGCGTCGTTCCAGTGCCCGCCGGGCTTGCCGTGCCGGTCGACGATCGTGATCCGGGCGTCGCTCTCGGCTCAGCAGCGTGTCGGCGAAGGCCATGCCCGAGGCGCCGCTGCCGACGACGAGGTAGTCCGTGTCGAGGGCAGCGGGGATCATGACGTCACCCTAGGGCTGCCGGCGGCTCAGTCCAGCTCGACGACCGCGACCGACTCGCCTGCGAGCTGCACGTCCTCGCCGCCGGCGGCCGGTCCGGGCTCGCTGCTCAGCAGCACCTGCCGGACGCGGCCGGGGAGCGGCACCGCCTGCGGCTCCGCCGCCAGGTTCACCGCCACCGCCACCTGCCCGCGCCGCACGACCAGCCACCGCGCGCCCTCGTCGTACGTCACCTGCGACGCGGTCGCGGCGGCCGTCGGAGAGCTCGGGGCGCGCCCGGCGCAGCGCGATGAGGTCGCGGTACCAGGCGAGCAGCGCGGCGTGCCGCTCCTGCTGCGGCTCCGACCAGTCCAGCGTGCTGTCGCGGACGGTCTGCTCGCTCTGCGGGTCGGGCACCTCGTCGGTGCTCCAGCCGTGCGAGCCGAACTCCGCCCGGCGGCCCTGGCGGACGGCCTCGCCCAGCTCGCCCTCGTGGTCGGAGAAGAACTGCCAGGGCGTGCGACGCGCCCCACTCCTCGCCCATCCACAGCATCGGCGTGTACGGCGAGGTGAGCACGAGCGCGGCGCCGACCTTCAGCAGCCCGTCGGACAGGGTCGCCGAGATGCGGTCACCGGTCGCGCGGTTGCCGACCTGGTCGTGGTCCTGCAGGTAGACCACGAAGCGGTGGCCGGGCACGGTCGCCGGCACCGGACGGCCGTGCGAGCGCTCGCGGAACGTCGACCACGTCCCGTCGTGCAGGAAGACGCCGCTCAGCACCTTGGCCAGCTGCGGCAGGCCGCGCGAAGTCGCCGTAGTAGCCGGCGGTCTCGCCGGTCAGGTTCGCGTGCAGCGCGTGGTGCACGTCGTCGGCCCACTGCCCGTCGAGCCCGCGCCCGCCGGCCTCGCGCGAGCTCACCATGCGCGGCGTCGTTGAGGTCGCTCTCGGCGATGAGGAACAGCGGCTTGTGCAGCTGGGCGCCGAGCGCCTCCACCTCGACCGACAGCTCCTCGAGCAGGTGCGTGGCCCGCTCGTCGACCAGCGCGTGCACGGCGTCGATCCGCAGGCCGTCGACGTGGTAGTCGCGCAGCCACATCAGCGCGTTGTCGAGCACGTAGCGGCGCACCTCGTCCGAGCCCGGCCGGTCGAGGTTGACCGCCGGTCCCCACGGCGTCGTGTGGTCCTCGGTGAGGTACGGCCCGAACTCCGGCAGGTAGTTGCCCGGCCGGGCCGAGGTGGTTGTAGACGACGTCCATGACGACGCCGAGGCCGCGGGCGTGGCAGGCGTCGACGAAGCGCTTGAGCCCGTCGGGACCGCCGTAGGGCTCGTGCACGGCGAACCAGGCGACGCCGTCGTAGCCCCAGCCCCACCGGCCGGCGAAGGCGTTGCAGGGCAGCAGCTCGACCGCGCTGATCGCCGAGCTCCACCAGGTGGTCGAGCCGCTCGACGGCCGCGTCGAAGGTGCCCTCCGGCGTGAACGTGCCGACGTGCAGCTCGTAGAGCACGCTGCCGGGCAGCGCCGTGCCGCGCCAGGTCTGGTCGGTCCAGGCGAAGGCGTCGTGGTCGACCACCCGGGACGGGCCGTGCACCCCGTGCGGCTGCCAGCCGCTGCGCGGGTCGGGCCGCGGGTCGCCGCCGTCGAGCACGAGGGCGTAGTCGGTGCCGGGGCCGCCGACCTCGCCGGTCCACCAGCCGCCGCCCGGCCGCGGCCAGCGCCGTCCGGGTGCCGTCCACCTCCACCTCGACCGAGCTCGGCCGGGGTGCCCACACGCGCAGCGTCGTCATGGACCCGCTCCTGCCCGAGCAGACGCCGCCTAGTCAGATGTGATCATCTGCACGTCAGGGGTGTGGTGCAGGGCATGTCGCGCCGAAGCAGTGCACGGACGGACGGGGGGTGGGTGGCATGGGCGGCGTGTCGCGGCGCGGCGTGCGCCGGCACCTGACCCTGCTCGTGTCCGGCGCCCTGGTCCTCCTCATGGGCGGCCTCGGCCTGCTCGCCGGGCACCTGGCCGGCCAGCAGGCCCTCGAGGTCCACCGCGAGGACCGGGTCGCAGCTGCAGGTCCGGCTCGGCGGCCTGGTCGAGCAGTACGCCCAGCTCATCGGGGCCGAGGTCGTCGACCGGCTCGCGGGCGACCCGGCCTGGAGCACCACGCCCGGCGACCCGGCCACCGTCGCCCGGCTGGAGGCGCTCGTCGAGGCGGCGCGCTCCCTGGACGCCGGCGCCGTGCTGCTCGGCCCGACGGCGCAGCCGCTCGCGGGCTGGAGCGCCACCGGCGCTGTTCCCGGCGGCGGACGACCCCGGCTGGGAGCCGCTGCGCGCCGCCGTGCGCGCGGCCGAGCCCGGCGTGCTGCCGCTGTCGGGCGTCATGGACGTCGGGACCGGCCACGTCGCTGGCGATGGCGCGTGCCGGCGGCTCTGGCGGACGGGACCGCGGGCCTGCTCGTCGGCCTCTGGGACGCCCGCGCGCGGCGCCTCCAGCAGTACGTCTCCGAGCTCGAGCTACGGCTCGACCGGGCACGGCTACGTCGTCGACGCCCGCGGGCTGGCCCTCGCCGGCACCCGACGTGCGACGCCATCGGCGAGCCGGTCCCGCTGCCCGAGCTGCGGCGCGCGCTGGACGGTCTCGAGGACGACTCCGGGCTGCTCGACACCGAGGACGACGGGGGCCTGGTCGCGTCCTACGCCCGGGCCGGCCGCACCGTGCTGGACGGCGCTGACCCCGCAGGACCCGCGACGAGTTCGAGGGCGCCCTCGTGCGCTCCGAGCCGGCTCGTCGACGCTCGCCGTCGTCGCGCTGCTGCTCGCCGCCGGCACCGGCCTGGTCGTCCTGCACCGCAAGCGCGAGGCGGCCCTGGAGGCCGTCGCCCTCCGCGACGAGCTGACCGGCCTCTACAACCGCCGCGGCTGGTTCGTGCTCGCCGAGCACGAGCTCGAGCGCGCCCGCCGGCAGGCGAGCGCCGCGCGTGCTGCTGTTCGTCGACCTCGACGGCCTCAAGCAGGTCAACGACGTGCTCGGGCACCGGGAGGGCGACCGGGCCATCGCCGACGCCGCCGCCGTCCTGCGCGCCGCCTCCCGCTGCCTCCGACCTGGTCGGTCGGCTGGGCGGCGACGAGTTCGTGCTGCTGCTCGGCGACGACGGCCAGGCCGGACGCTGCCCGGCGGCGGCTGCTGGACGCGCTCGCCGCGCACAACGACCGCTCGCGGCGCCGGCTTCGAGCTGCGGCTGTCGGTCGGCGCGGAGGTCTGGTTCCCCGACGAGGCGTGCACGCTCGACGAGCTGGTCCGCCGCGCCGACGCCGAGATGTACGCCGACAAGGCCAGCAGGCCCGACCGGGCCGCGCGGGCTGCTGCGCCTGCCGGTGCAGCGCGACGCCCACGACCGAGTCCGAGGCCGAGGTCTAGGCCCGCGGACGCAGCACCGCCACCGGGAAGCCGCGACAGCAGCTCGGCGAGCGGCACGCTGCCCGCGCGGCTCGGCGCCGGTGAGCGACGTCGCGCCACGCGCCCGTCGGGCAGCTCGACGGCGTCGTCGCCCCAGCCGGTGCGCTCGACCGCGCAGCGCGCGGGTCGGGGCGACCGTGACCACCCGCTCGCCGCGCACGAAGCCGACCGCGCGCGCTGCCGGCGTCCAGCCCCTCGTACGACGCCGGCCAGGAAGACGCTCGGGCAGCTCGCGGCGCAGCCGCAGCAGCCGGGCCACCAGGTGCAGCTTCGCCGTCGCCGATGTCGTCGAGCGCCGGCGCGCCGTCCGTCCAGCGCGGCCAGCAGCGCGCCCGGCGCGGCGTCCCAGTCGACCGGGCGGCGGTTGTCCGGGTCGACGAGCGACAGGTCCCACAGCTCGGTGCCCTGGTAGGTGTCGGCGACGCCCGGCATCGTCAGCTGCACGGCCTTCTGCGCCAGCGCGGTGACCTGCCAGGCCGGGGTGAGCCGGTCGACGAAGGCCTCGACCTGCGCCGACGACCGCGTCGTCGGCCAGCACGCGCGCGGACGAACGCCTGCGACCGCCTCGTCGAAGGCCGGCACCGGGTCGACCCAGGAGGTGTGCGCCTTGGCCTCGCGGGTGGCCTTCTCGACGTAGGCGACGGCCCGGTCGGCGGTCAGCGGCCAGGCGCCGACCAGCGTCTGCCAGACCAGCTGCTCGGTGGCGGCGTCGGGACCGGCGGGGGAGCGGTGCGCGCGCGGCGGCGGCGTGCCAGCGGGTGACGGCCTCGCCCCACTCGACCGGGCACTGCGCGAGCAGCACCAGCCGGGCGCGGACGTCCTCGGAGCGCTTCGTGTCGTGGGTCGACAGGGTCGTCATCGACAGCGGCCAGTGCGCGCTGCGTCGCGACGCACGCGGCGTGGAACTCGTCGACCGGCGGTGCCGAAGCGGCCGGGGTCGCCGCCGACCTCGTTGAGCGCCGACAGCCGCAGGTAGCGGTAGAAGGCGGTGTCCTCGACGCCCTTGGCCATGACCGGGCCGCAGGTCTGCTGGAAGCGCGTGACGAACTCCTGCGGCGTCGGGGCCGGCCGGGCCCTCGGCCAGCGCCAGCCGGCGCACGACGTCGATCTCCGCGGCCCGGCGCGGCAGCGACCGCCAGGGCCGTCGCCACCGCGGCGTCGACGTGGTGCGCGGGCGGCGTCGTCGGCCGGACCGGTCGGGCGGCAGGTAGGCGCGGTAGACGCCGAAGCGCGGCGAGCACCTCGACCAGCGCCTCGCGCAGCCCGCGCCGGGTGGTGTCGCGCAGCGCCGGGTCGCTGCGGCAGACGCGCAGGCCCAGCTCGGTCAGCCGGTTGACCTCGGCCGGCGAGCACCTCGCGCAGCACCAGGTGCTTGGTGCGCGTCGACGACCTGCTCGTAGGACGCCGTCGTCGCCGGTCACCGAGGTCCACAGCGCGGTGAGCGGCAGCTCGCCGGCCGGGTCGACGAACAGCCCGAGGACGCGGTTGAGCGCGTCGTAGCCGGTCGTGCCGGCGGTCGCCCAGTCGTCGGGCAGCTCCTCGCCGGGCTCGAGGATCTTCTCGACGACGACCCAGGCGCCGCCGGTCGCCTCGGCCAGCCGGTCGAGGTAGCCGCCCGGGTCGGCCAGGCCGTCGGGGTGGTCGATGCGCAGGCCGTCGAGGACGCCGTCGCGGACCTGCTGCGAGCAGCAGCGCGTGGGTCGCGTCGAAGACCTCGGGCACCTCGACGCGCACGCCGGCCAGCGTGGTCACGTCGAAGAAGCGGCGGTAGTTCAGCTCCTCGCCCGCCACCCGCCAGTGCGCACAGCCGGTAGTGCTGCCGCTCGAGCGTCGCGAGCGACGTCGCCGTCGACCCGGGTGCCGGGCGCGAGCGGCACCTCGTGGTCGTAGTAGCGGATGCGGTCCTCGAGCAGCTCGAGCTCGTCGACGCACCTCGCCGAGCGGCGCGCCGAGCACCGGGACCAGCACCTTGCCGGGGTTGTCGGCGCTGTCCCAGTCGACGTCGAACCACGCGGCGTACGGCGACTCGCGGCCGTCGCGCAGCAGCGACCACCAGGCGGCGTTCTGCGACTCGCGGCTCGCTGACGGCCATGTGGTTCGGCACGACGTCGAGCACGATCCCGAGGCCGGCCTCGCGGCAGGCCGCGACCATCCGGTCGAAGGCCTGCTCGCCGCCGAGCTCGTCGTTCAGCCGGCCGTGGTCGACCACGTCGTAGCCGTGCGCCGAGCCGGGCGCGGCCTGCAGGTACGGCGAGCAGTACAGGTGCGTGACGCCGAGGTCGGCGAGGTACGGGCACGACCGCGGCCGCGTCGTCGAAGCCGAAGCCCGGGTGGTCGTCGGCGGGCGGGCGCAGCTGCACGCGGTAGGTGCGAGACCGGCACGGGCCGTGCCGGCGGCGGGCAGGTGCGCGCACCTAGAAGACCTTCCGCAGGACCTGCACCGAGCGGGCCTCGACCGCGAACGCCTCGCCGGTCTTGACCGTCTGCGGTCTCGACGTCGCCGAGCATCGGCGCGGCCGTGTCGATCTCGACCTGCCAGCGCTCGCCGGCGCCGAGGTCGGGCAGCGTGAAGTCGATCGGCTCGTGGTGGCCGTTGAAGACGCAGGAAGAACGAGTCGTCGGTGACGCGCTCGCCGCGCGGCGTCCGGCTCGCGGATGCCCTCGCCGTTGAGGAAGACGGTGACCGACTTGGCGAAGCCCGACTCCCAGTCGTCCTCGCTCATCTCCTCGCCGGCCGGGGTGAACCAGCCGATGTCCTCGATGGCGGTGCCGGGCACCGGCCGCCCGCGGAAGTGCCGGCGGCGGCGGAAGACCGGGTGCTCGCTGGCGCAGCTCGGTCAGCCGCGACACGAACTCGGTGAGCACCTCGAAGTCCTTGGCGCGCTCCCAGTCGACCCAGGCGATCTCGTTGTCCTGGGCGTAGACGTTGTTGTTGCCGCCCTGGGTGCGGCCGAGCTCGTCGCCGTGCAGCAGCATCGGCACGCCCTGGCTGAGGAACAGCGTGGCGAGGAAGTTGCGCTTCTGCTGCTCGCGCAGCGCGATGACCTCGAGGTCGTCGGTGTCGCCCTCGACGCCGCAGTTCCAGCAGCTGTTGTGGCTCTCGCCGTCGTTGCCGCCCTCGCCGTTGGCCTCGTTGTGCTTGTCGTTGTACGAGACGAGGTCGTGCATCGTGAAGCCGTCGTGCGCGGTGACGAAGTTGATGGAGGCGTACGGCCGGCGGCCGTCGTTCTCGTAGAGGTCGGCCGAGCCGGTCAGCCGCGAGGCGAACTCCGCCAGCGTCTCGGGCTCGCCGCGCCAGTAGTCGCGCATCGTGTCGCGGTACTTGCCGTTCCACTCGGTCCACAGCGGCGGGAAGCCGCCGACGTTGTAGCCGTCGTAGCCGATGTCCCACGGCTCGGCGATGAGCTTGGTCTGGCTGACGACCGGGTCCTGGTGGACCAGGTCGAAGAAGGCCGACAGCCGGTCGACCTCGTGGAACTGGCGGGCCAGCGAGCGACGCGAGGTCGAAGCGGAAGCCGTCGACGTGCATCTCGGTCACCCAGTAGCGCAGCGAGTCCATGATCAGCTGCAGCACGTGCGGGCTGCTTCATGAGCAGCGTGTTGCCGGTGCCGGTGGTGTCGTAGTAGTGCTTCTTGTCCTCGTCGACCAGCCGGTAGTAGTTGGCGTTGTCGATGCCGCGGAACGACAGCGTCGGGCCGAGCTGGTTGCCCTCGGCGGTGTGGTTGTAGACGACGTCGAGGATCACCTCGAGGCCCTCGGCGTGCAGCGCCTTGACCATCGCCTTGAACTCCTGCACCTGCTGGCCGCGCTGGCCGGAGGAGGAGTAGTCGTTGTGCGGGGCGAAGAAGCCGATCGTGTTGTAGCCCCAGTAGTTGCGCATGCCCCGGTCGGCCAGGTGGCTGTCGTGCACGAACTGGTGCACCGGCATGAGCTCGATCGGCCGTGACGCCGATCTTCTTGTAGTGCTCGATCATCACCGGGTGCGCGAGGGCGGCGTAGGTCCCGCGGACCTCCTCCGGGATGTCCGGGTGGGTCATGCGTCAGGCCCTTGACGTGCGCCTCGTAGATGACCGTCTCGTTGTACGGCGTGCGCGGGTGCCGGTCGTTGTCCCAGTCGAAGAACGGGCTGATGACGACCGACTTGCTCATGTGCGGCGCCGGAGTCCTCGTCGTTGAAGGAGTCCTCGTCGCCCCAGGTGTAGCTGAAGCAGGCCTGCGCCCAGTCGATGTCGCCGTCGACGGCCTTGGCGTACGGGTCGAGCAGCAGCTTGCTCGGGTTGCAGCGGTGGCCGTTCTCCGGGCTCGTACGGCCCGTGCACCCGGTAGCCGTAGCGCTGGCCGGGGCCGACGTTGGGCAGGTAGCCGTGCCAGACGAAGGCGTCGCGCTCGGGCAGGGCGATGCGGGTCTCGGTGCCGTCGTCGTCGAACAGGCACAGCTCGACCCGGGTCGGCGACCTCGGAGAACAGGGCGAAGTTGGTGCCGGTGCCGTCGTACGTGGCACCGAGGGGGTAGGCGGAGCCGGGCCAGGTGCGCAAGGTGGTGCCTCTCAGAGGGGCAGTCGGAGTCGTCCGGACCTGTCTACCCCCCGGCCGCAGGCGCGTACGCCTCCGGATCAGGAGGCCGGTCTCACTCTCCGGGCGGGCCGGTCGCGGGTTCGACGGGGCCCGGCCGGCGGTGCTGGCAGTAGCACCACGTCCGGCCGGGGCACCGCTCGTGCTCCTGCTGGCGGCAGGGCTCGCAGATCAGGTCCATGCCACGTGGTCCCGCTGCTGCCCTGACCGCCTGCCCTACTTCTGCTTGGGCTGGGCCAGCGCCGCCGGCGGCGTGTTGCTGGCGGTCGCCCCCTTCGCGTACTGCGGGGTCACCAGGTAGACGAACTCGAAGACGCCGTCGGCAGCCAGCTCGTCGGTGATGATGCCCTCCCCGATGCGGATGCCGTGCTTGACCAGCAGCTCCTGGTGCACGGGGAAGGCGGCCTGCACGACGGGGTTCCCGAGCACCTCGAGGGCCCAGGAGTCCGAGCCGATGATCGCCGGCCGCCGGGCGGCCAGCCACCGCGCCTCGCGCAGGTAGATCCCCGGCTCCTTGGCCAGGTAGCGGGCCGGCTCCGTGCGCGCCACCGTGTTCCACCCGGTGCGGAACAGCACCACGTCGCCGGGGGTGATGTCGCGGATGCGCCCGCGCTCCATCGCGGCGCGGATGTCCTCGAGCGTGATGCGGTAGTCGTCCTTCAGGATCGCCCCGCCGGCGGCGTTCTGCGACAGGGCCGCGTCGTCGCCCTGGGCCAGCTTGAGACCCAGGACGTCGAGCAGGACACCGCGGGTGACGATCGGGCCCATCACCTCGTTGCCGAGCTTGCTGGTGCCGTAGTGCTCGGCGATCTGCGGCCCCTGGAACCCGTTGTAGAAGGTGGCGCCCACGCCGATGTGGTTCAGGCCGTCGAGCTGCGTGACGATCTGGTAGGTGTAGCCCTGCGGGAAGCGCTCCTCGTGGATGCTCACCCGGTTGGGCCCGAGCGGCGTCGTGCTCTGCAGGATCCCGCCCTCCTCGACGAAGTCCTCCGGCGGGGTGTAGCCGAGGACGGTCAGCCGCTGCTCGTAGACCCGGGGTGGCGTGGTCTGGAAGGCCGGGAAGCCGTTGGTCATCAGCTCGCCGAGGTTGTAGGTCTTGGTCGCCCGACCGCTGGAGAGCAGCCGCAGCGCTTCGGTGGTCTTGCGGGGCGTGACCTCGTTG
This sequence comes from uncultured Actinomycetota bacterium, assembly GCA_963844295.1. Classification (GTDB taxonomy): domain Bacteria; phylum Actinomycetota; class Actinomycetes; order Mycobacteriales; family SCTD01; genus SCTD01. Next base: position 1,964,303 of record CAWJNR010000002.1, read on the forward strand.
AAGGTGCCGCGCTCGTCGCCTGCGCCGTAGCGGGTGGGGGCCCAGCCGCCCCCCTCGGCGAAGGCGACGTCGAACATCGTGTCGTCGTAGCTGCCGGCGTCGAGCCAACGGGGCCGGCGGGCGGCCTGTGCCGTCCCGGCGGTGGCCGCGAGTCCCGTGCCGGTGAGGGCGGCGGTCGCGGCGGCCTTGCCGGCCAGGCCGAGCGCGGCCCGGCGCGAGAGCTCGGTGTGGGCGAGGAGCAGGTCAGGACGCACGGGGCACTCCGGTGGGCGAGGAGACGGGGTGCCGAGGATAGGCATCCGTGTGACCTGCGCAACAGCAGGTGGCAGGACCCGGCCCGTCGGGGGTCAGTCCGCAGGGCTTCCGCGAAGAGGGTCGTCCGCCGACCGGGCGCGGGCATCCGTGCAGTGGGTGGTGCACCAGAGGTCACGGATCAGCAGAAGTTGCGCGTGTGTGCATCGCTGCGTCGCACAGGGCACGGAACCCCACGGCATGGCGGCGTGGTGGACGGCCTTGCGGGAGCGGCCCTCGGTGATCCACAGAGGATCTCGTCCCGTCAGACGCTCCGGCATCGGCTGTGGAGATCGATCCTTCTGACGATCATGAAGAAAGGGCGCTGTCGTGGGTGGGCGATACAGGACTTGAACCTGTGACCTCTTCCGTGTCAGGGAAGCGCGCTACCAGACTGCGCCAATCGCCCGTGTGTGCAGTTCTGTGCCGGTGCGAGGCCGGGGCGGGAATCGAACCCGCGTACAGGGCTTTGCAGGCCCTTGCCTAAGCCACTCGGCCACCCGGCCAGACGTTCGGCGCCCCGCAGGGGGGCGCCTTCCGAGCGGACGACGGGATTCGAACCCGCGACCCCAACCTTGGCAAGGTTGTGCTCTACCACTGAGCCACGTCCGCACGTGCCCGGGCCGTGAGGGCCTGGCGACGTGGAAGACCCTAGCAGAGCCCGATCAGGTCTCGGGCTCGGCCCAGAGCAGCAGCGCCAGCTCGGCGTCGACGTCGACGTGGTCGCTCTCGGCGCCGGTGGGGACCGCCTCGTAGGTGCGGCCGAGGAACTCGACGAGGTCGCCCAGCGGCACCTCGAACAGCGCCCGGCCGGAGGGGGACGACAGCGACAGGCAGACGACCGCACCGGTGTCGCCGGAGGACGGCCACACCTGGACGTCGCCCTCACCGGCGGGGACGGACACGCCGTCGGACAGAGCTGGCGGGCGAAGGTCCACGGCGACGACCTCGCCGCCGCCGACGAGCCGGTGTGGAAGGCGACGCTGACGGCGTAGGGGTCGGTGACGTCGTAGTCGAGATCGGCGCGCACGGGGAGCGCAGCGGCCCCCGGGACGACCAGGCGCAGCTGGAGCTCCGAGCTGACCGAGGACGGGCGGGTGGTCATGGCTCGGGCCTCTCCGACGTGGGGGCCGCGGCGGCCCCGTCTGCAGTCCGGGATCCCCCCTGTGCCTGCGCTGAACCCCGCCAGCCCGGGGGGACGGGAGGTTTCACCCGGACGGCGGGGTCGGTGCACCCGTCCGGAGGGGCAGCGGTGGGCGGATCGTGGCGGTACGGTCGACCCTCGTGTGACGCACGCCGCGGGCACTGACCCATCCGTCCCGGCCTGCGCTGCGAAGACCCTGCGTGAGGACCTCGATGACGCTGCAGCGACCGGCCGCGCCGGCCGCCGCCGTCCCGGTCACGAGCCCGTCGGAGTACGACGGCCTGGACGACCGCGCGCTCGTCGCCCGCGTGACCGAGGGGGACGGCGGCGCCCTCGAGGCGCTGTACGCCCGCTACGGCCGGGCCTGCTACGGGCTGGCCCGCCGCATCCTGGTCGACGAGCAGCTCGCGCAGGACGCCGTGCAGGAGGTCTTCCTCACCGTCTGGCGGGACGCCTCCCGCTTCGACGCCTCCCGCGGCGGCTTCTCCACCTGGCTGCTGTCCATGACCCACCACAAGGCGGTCGACAGCGTCCGGCGCGAGGAGAACCTCCGCAAGCGGCGCACCACCGACGAGGCGCTCGAGGTCACGCGAGTCCGACGCCCCGCGGGTCGACGACGCCGTCTGGTCCCTGCTGCGGCGGGAGCGGGTGCGGGAGGTGCTCAAGACGCTGCCCGAGCCGCAGCGCGAGGCCCTGACCCTGGCCTACTTCGGCGGCTACACCCAGCGCGAGATCGCCGGGCTCACGAGCACGCCGCTCGGCACCGTGAAGACGCGGATGCTCGCCGGCATGCGCCGGATGAAGGAGTCCCTCGACGGGATGTCGAACGCCGCCGGGTGGCCTGGAGCCGCCCGACCCGAGGAGCGCGCTGTGACCCGTCACCGACGAGCACGTGCGCTTCGAGGAGCTCGCGGCCGGCCACGCCCTCCACGCGCTCGAGCCCGAGGACGAGCAGCTGTTCCGCACGCACCTGTCCGGCTGCGCGCGCTGCGAGCGGGCCCTGGACGAGCACGCCGCCGCCCTGGCGCAGCTGGCCTACGCCCCCGACGCCGCCGAGCCGCCGCCGTCGCTGCTGGAGGGGATCCGGGCCGGCGTCCTGGCCTCGGGCCGTGAGGCGAGCTTCCCGACGCCCCGGGCCGAGCAGGTCGAGGCGTCGAGGCTGAGGTCGAGCCGCCGTCCGGGCCCGTGCAGCTCGACGAGGTCCGCCGCAGGCGGGACGCGTCGCGCCTGCGCCGGGCGAGCACCGTGACGGGCATCGCCGCGGCTGCCGCCCTGGTCGTCGGCCTGGGCGTCTGGAACGTCGGGCTCCAGCAGGACCGCGACGCCCAGACCGAGTTCAGCGCGCGCATGGCGGCCGTGGTCAGCCAGCTGCGCGACGAGGACACCGACACGGTGCCCCTGCGCGGGGAGTCCGGCGAGGTCGTCGCCGTCGCCCTGGTGCGCGGCGACGAGCTGTCGCTCGTGCTCGACGGGCTGCCGGTCAACGACGACGCGACGACCTACGTCCTGTGGGGCGAGAGCAGCCTGGGTGACAAGCGTGCGGTCGGTGCGTTCGACGTGACCAGCGAGGACGTCGACGTGCGCGACGGCCTGCGGGTCCAGGCGAGCGGCACCGACGTGACCCGCTACCTGGTGACCCGCGAGCAGGGCGACAGCGCGCCTGCGGTCCCGACCCTGCCGGTGCTCGCCGTCGGGACCGTCTGAGCCGTGTCCCCGGCCCCTGACAGCGGTGTGCGGCAGGATGACGTGATGAGCGCTGCCGAGCCCACCGCGTCCCGCGGGTGGAAGGCCAAGATGCGGCGCACCCCCGGCGGCGCGCTGGTGGTCAAGGGCGTCGTGCTCGTCGGCGGGCTGTTCTTCATCCTGCTGGGGGTGGCGCTGGCCGCCCTGCCGGGCCCGCTCACCATCCCGCCGATCCTGCTCGGGCTGTGGATCTGGTCCACCGAGTTCGCCTGGGCGGACCGGCTGCTCGAGCGGGCCAAGCGCAGCGCCGAGGAGGCCTGGGAGAACGCCAAGCGCAGGCCCGTCCTCACCGGGCTCATCACCGGCGGCGGCCTGGTCGCCCTCGGCGTCGGGCTCTACCTGGTCGCCCGCTACGACCTGGTCGACCGGGCGCTCGAGCTCGCCGGCCTCGGGTAGTCTCGCCGCCGCAGCACCGCACGTCCCGGACGTATAGCTCAGTTGGTTAGAGCGCACGCTTCACACGCGTGAGGTCGCAGGTTCGAGTCCTGCTACGTCCACCCGATTCCCGGCACGCTGGCCGACGTGAACTGCGGATTCCGTGCTTGACGGAAGCGCCGACGACGGTTTCGATGGCCCGACCTGCGCCGGCACCGCGCCGACCGCAGGCTCCGGAGGGCTCCTCATGAAGGTCGGCATCCCGCGCGAGGTCAAGAACCACGAGTACCGGGTGGCGATCACGCCGGCCGGCGTGACCGAGCTGGTGCGGCACGGCCACGAGGTCGTGGTCGAGACCGGGGCCGGCGTCGGCTCCTCGATCCTGGACGACGACTACGCGGCGGCGGGCGCCAAGGTGCTCGACACGGCCGACGAGGTCTGGGGCACGGCCGAGCTCGTGCTCAAGGTCAAGGAGCCGGTCGCGGAGGAGCACCACCGCATGCGGGACGGCCAGACGCTGTTCACCTACCTGCACCTGGCCGCGTCGCTCGAGTGCACCCGCGCGCTGCTCGACCGGGGGGTCACGAGCCTGGCGTACGAGACGGTCGAGCTGCCCAGCCGGGCGCTGCCGCTGCTCGCGCCGATGAGCGAGGTGGCCGGTCGGCTGGCCCCGCAGGCGGGCGCGCAGGCGCTGCTGCGCGCCTCCGGCGGGCGCGGCGTGCTCATGGGTGGCGTGCCGGGGGTGCACCCGGCCGAGGTCGTGGTCATCGGCGCCGGCGTGTCGGGCCTCAACGCCGCCGCCATCGCCGTCGGCATGCAGGCCGAGGTGGTGCTGCTCGACAAGGACGTCGACCGGCTGCGTGCCGCCGACCGCCTCTACCGCGGTCGGCTCACCACCGTCTCGTCCAACCTGCACGAGCTCGAGCGCGCGGTCCTGCAGGCCGACCTGGTGATCGGCGCGGTGCTCGTCCCGGGCGCCAAGGCGCCGATGCTCGTCAGCAACGAGCTGGTCTCGCGGATGAAGCCTGGCTCGGTGCTCGTCGACATCAGCATCGACCAGGGCGGCTGCTTCGAGGACTCGCGTCCGACGACGCACGCCGACCCGACCTACCGGGTCCACGACTCGGTCTTCTACTGCGTGGCGAACATGCCCGGCGCGGTGCCGCACACGTCGACCTACGCGCTGACCAACGTGACACTGCCGTACGCGGTGCAGCTGGCCGATCTCGGCTGGCAGGAGGCGTGCCGGCGCGACGCGGCGCTCGCCAAGGGCCTGAACACCCACGCCGGCGAGTGCACCTACGCCCCGGTCGCGGAGGCGCACGGCCTGCCGCTCACGCCGCTCGACGCCGTCCTGGCCGCCTGACCCGTGGCGCGCTACGGGTCGATGTACGGGCCGGACATCACCTTCCTCGGCGTGCCGCGGTGCGACCTGGACGAGCCGGAGACCTTCGCCGGTGCCGACGTCGTCATCGTCGGCGCGCCCTTCGACGGGGGGACCTCGCACCGGCCCGGGACCCGCTTCGGCCCCGGGGCGATCCGGTCCACCGACTACCTGGGCCACGACGGCAGCCGCCCGCACCTGGCGCTCGGGGTGGACGCGCTGCGCGACCTCCGGGTGCTCGACGCCGGCGACGTGGAGATGTTCTCCGGCGACGTCGAGCGCTCGCTGGCCGCGCTCGAGGAGGCGGTGGCGACGGTGGCCGCGTCGGGCGCCGTGCCGGTGGTGCTCGGCGGTGACCACAGCATCGCCCTGGCCGACGTGCAGGGCGTCGCGCGGCACGTCGGCCACGGCCGGGTGTCGGTGGTGCACTTCGACGCGCACGCCGACACCGGCGACATCGAGTTCGGCAGCCTGTACGGCCACGGCCAGCCGATGCGCCGGCTGATCGAGGGCGGGGCCGCGCGCGGCGACCGCTTCCTGCAGATCGGGCTGCGCGGCTACTGGCCGGGGCCCGCGACGCTGCAGTGGATGGCCGACCAGGGCATGCGGTCCTACGAGATGACCGAGGTCGTCGCGCGCGGGCTGAGCGCCTGCCTCGACGAGGCGTCGGCGATCGCGACCGACGACTGCGACGGCGTCTTCCTGTCGGTCGACGTCGACGTGTGCGACCCGGCGCACGCGCCCGGCACCGGCACGCCGGAGCCCGGCGGCATCACGGCCCGGGAGCTGCTGGACGCGGTGCGCCGCATCTGCCGCGAGCTGCCGGTCGTCGGCATCGACGTCGTGGAGGTGTCCCCGCCGTACGACCACGCCGACATCACGGCTGCCCTCGCGAACCGGGTCGTGCTCGAGGCGCTGTCCGGGATCGCGGCCCGCCGGAACCCGCCGTCGCACGCCCCGGCCGCGCCCCTGCTGGACCGCTTCAGGACGTGAAGCCCTACCCCGTGAAGACCGTGCTGTGCCAGGGCTTCTCGGCCAGCCCGGTGATGTCCTGCATGACGTGCTTGACCTGCGTGTAGTCGTCCAGCGCGTACTGGCTCATGTCCTTGCCGTAGCCGGAGCGCCCGAAGCCGCCGTGCGGCATGTCGCTGACGATCGGGATGTGGTCGTTGACCCAGACCGTCCCGGCGCGCAGCTCCCGGGTCGCGCGCAGCGCGCGGTGCACGTCCCGGGTCCACGCCGACGCCGCGAGGCCGAAGGGGCTGTCGTTGGCCAGGTCGAGGCCCTGCTCGTCGCTGTCGAAGGGCAGGACGACGAGCACCGGGCCGAACACCTCCGACTGCACGACCTCCGACCTCTGGTCGGCCCCGACCAGCAGCGTGGGCTCGTAGTAGGAGCCGCGGGCCAGCTCCCCGCCGGGGGCGCGGCCGCCCCGGACGACCCGCGCCCCGTCGGCCACGGCGCGCTCCACCGTGCCGGCGACGCGCGCCTGCTGGGCGCGGGACACCAGCGGGCCGAGGTCGGTCGCCGGGTCGTCGGTCGGGCCGAGCAGGACCCCGTCCATGAGCGCCGCCACCCGCTCGACGAAGGCGTCGTAGTGGGGCCGCTGGACGTAGGCGCGGGTGGCCGCCGTGCAGTCCTGGCCGGCGTTGATGAGCGCGCCCGCGACGGCGCCGCGGGCAGCGGCCTCGAGGTCGGCGTCGTCGAAGACGACGAACGGCGCCTTGCCACCGAGCTCCATGTGCACCCGCTTGACGCTGGCGGCGGCGGCGACCAGGACGCCGGTGCCGACGGCGGTCGAGCCGGTGAACGACACCATGTCCACGCCGGGGTGCGCGACGAGCGCGGCACCGGCCTCGGCGCCGGTGCCGGTGACGACGCCCAGGACGCCGTCGGGCAGCCCTGCCTCGCCGAGCACCTCGGCGAGCACGAGCGCGGTCAGCGGCGTGAGCTCGGACGGCTTGAGCACGACGGCGTTGCCGGCCGCGATGGCCGGCAGCACCTTCCAGCCGGCCATCTGGAGGGGGTAGTTCCAGGGGGCGATCGACCCGACGACGCCCACCGGCTCGCGCCGGATCGAGCTGGTGTGGTCGGGGGAGTACTCGCCGCTGGCCCGGCCCTCGAGCGACCGGGCCGCCCCGGCGAAGAAGGCGACGTTGTCCACCGTGCCCGGCACGTCGAACTCGCGGGCGAGCCGGATCGGCTTGCCGGCCTGGCGGCTCTCCAGGGCGGCGAGCTCCTCGGCCCGATCCTCCAGCAGTCGGGCGGCTCGGGTGAGCACGCCGGAGCGCTCGGCCGGGGTCGTGCGCGACCACGCCGGGAAGGCCGCGCGCGCCGCGGCGACGGCGTCGTCCACGTCGCCGGCGGAGGCCAGGGCCACCCGCTCGAGCAGCTCGCCGGTCGAGGGGTCCACGACGTCACCGGAGGCGGTCGAGCGACCGGTGCGGCGCGTCCCGGACAGGTACTGGTGCACGGGGGTCCCCGATCCTCGGACGAGCCCGGACCGTACCTGCTGCGCAACGCAGGCGTCACGCCCCGACTCCGCGTGTTCCGTTGCACCGGCGCCGCACGCCGACGGATTCCTTGCCTTGAGCCCGCTCCGGTGACAGGGTGCGTTGGTATCGAGCAGACTGTTGCCAAGGTCACACATGCCCTCCCTCGGGCGGCGGACCCCAGACCTCCGGAGGCCCCATGACCCGCACCCCACCGCGCCGAGGCGACGTGTGGATCGACAGCCGGCTGAGCCGGCGCGGCTTCCTGCGCGCACTGGGCGTCGGCGGCGCCGTCGTCGCGGTCGGTCCGGGGCTGGTGTCGTGCGGCACCGACCCGGCTCCGACCGCGGGGCCGGCCAGCAGCGGCGGGTCGTCCACCGGCACCGTCGCCTGGTCGAACTGGCCGCTCTACCTCGACACGGCCGAGGACGACGAGAGCAGCTACCCGACGCTGGCTGCGTTCGAGGAGTCCTCCGGCATCTCGGTCGACTACACCGAGGACATCAACAGCAACGACGAGTTCTTCGGGAAGATCTCGCCGCAGCTGCAGGCGGGGCAGAGCACAGGGCGCGACCTGATCGTGCTCACGGACTGGATGGCCGGCCGGATGATCTCGCTGGGCTACGTCGAGGAGCTCGACAAGTCCAACATCCCCAACGCGAGCAACCTCATCTCGAGCTACCAGGACCTGGACTTCGACCCGGGTCGCGCCTACTCCCTGCCCTGGCAGAGCGGCATGACCGGGATCGGCTACAACCCCGAGCAGCTCGGCCGCGAGATCTCGAAGCTGGACGACCTGTTCCAGGACGACCTCAAGGGCCGCATCACGATGCTCAGCGAGATGCGCGACACGATGGGCCTGATCCTGCTGTCCATGGACGTCCAGCCGGAGGACCACACCCTCGCCGACTACGAGGCGGCCATCGCCAAGCTGCAGGGGCTGGTCGACGACGGCTTCATCCGCGCCTTCACCGGCAACGAGTACGCCGCCGACCTCGCCAGCGGCAACATCGGTGCGGCGGTCGGCTGGTCCGGTGACGTGCTCCAGCTGCAGGCCGACGACCCGGGCATGCAGTTCATCGTCCCGGCCCAGGGCGGGATCCTGTGGTCGGACAACCTCATGGTCCCGAAGGGCGCGGCGAACAAGGCCGGCGCGGAGAAGCTCATCGACCACTACTACGACCCGGTCGTCGCGGCCGAGGTCGCCGCCTGGGTCAACTACGTGACGCCCGTGGACGGCGCGCAGGAGGCGATGGAGGAGCTCGACCCCGACCTCGCCACCAACGAGCTCATCTTCCCGACCGACGCGACGCTGGGCATGCTGCACAGCTTCAAGCCCCTGACCGAGGACGAGGAGCGGACCTACCAGGACATGTTCCAGAAGGTCATCGGTGCCTGACGGCGCACCGGGCCGGCTGCGCGACCTGCGGCTGGTGGGTCTGCGCAAGACCTTCGGCGACTTCGTCGCCGTCGACGACCTGCACCTCACCATCCCGGCGGGCTCGTTCTTCGCCCTGCTCGGCCCGTCCGGGTGCGGCAAGACGACGACGCTGCGGATGGTGGCCGGGCTCGAGATGCCGACCTCCGGGCAGGTGCTGCTCGGCGAGGAGGACATCAGCACGCTCCGGCCGTACAAGCGGCCGGTGAACACGGTCTTCCAGAGCTACGCGCTGTTCCCGCACCTCACCATCGAGGACAACGTCGCCTTCGGCCTGCGCCGGCGCGGCGTCAAGGACACCAAGCGGGCTGTCGGCGAGATGCTCGAGCTGGTCGAGCTCTCCGGCTTCGGCCGCCGCAAGCCCGGCCAGCTCTCCGGCGGCCAGCAGCAGCGCGTCGCCGTGGCCCGCGCGCTCATCAACGAGCCCGAGGTGCTGCTGCTCGACGAGCCGCTGGGTGCCCTGGACCTCAAGCTGCGCCGCCAGATGCAGCTGGAGCTCAAGTCGATCCAGGACCGGGTCGGCAGCACCTTCGTGCACGTCACGCACGACCAGGAGGAGGCCATGACGATGGCCGACACCATCGCGGTCATGCACTCCGGCCGGGTGGAGCAGCTCGGCAGCCCGCGCGAGCTCTACGAGCGGCCGGTGTCGCGCTACGTCGCGAACTTCCTGGGCCAGTCCAACTGCCTCGACGGCACCGTCGTCGACGTGGACGGCGACGACACTGTGGTGGAGGTGCACGGCGTGCGCCTGGCGCTGCCGGGCCGGCACGCTGCCGTCGGACGGCCGCAGTCCTTCGGCGTGCGCCCCGAGAAGGCCGTCGTCGTCGGCGCCTCGGCCGTCCGCGAGGGGGCGCTGCGCAACGCGGTGCCCGGCACCGTGACCGACGTGTCGTTCACGGGCCTGTCGACCCAGTACGTCGTGCGGACCGGGTGGGGTCAGGAGCTCGCGGTCTTCGCGCAGAACGACGGCGCCGACGCGGCCGCCGCCCGCGGCGACGAGGTCCTCGTCGCCTGGCGGCCGGAGCACGCCTTCCCGCTGCGGGAGGAGGCGCCTGCAGGTGCCTCAGCGACGCCGCCGGCGCTGGTCGCCGCCGCCCCGTGACCGCGCTCCTCACGGCGCCCGGCGCACCGCCGGCCGAGGCGGAGCCCGAGCAGGACGTCCCGGTCGCCCGGCGACGGCCGCCGTGGCTGCTGCTCCTGCCCGGTCTGCTGTGGCTCGCGCTGTTCTTCCTCGTCCCGATGATCACGCTCGCGTCGATGTCGCTGCAGACCGGCTCGCTGCAGACCGGCTACGCGCTCACCTGGACCTGGTCCACCTACACCGACGCGCTGGTCCACCTACGGCGACCAGCTCGTCCGCTCGTTCCTGTACGCCGGCTCGGCGACGGTGCTCGCCCTGCTCATCGGCTACCCGCTGGCGTACGCCATCGCCTTCAAGGCGGGGCGCTGGCGCAACCTCATGCTGGTGCTCGTCATCGCGCCGTTCTTCACCAGCTTCCTCATCCGCACCCTGGCCTGGAAGATCGTGCTGGCCGACCAGGGCTGGGTCGTCGGCGCGCTGCAGTGGATCGGCCTGCTCGGCGAGAACGGCCGGCTGCTGGCGACGCCCACGGCGGTCGTCCTCGGCCTGACCTACAACTTCCTGCCGTTCATGGTGCTGCCGCTCTACGCCAGCCTGGAGAAGATCGACCCCCGGCTGCTCGAGGCCGCCACCGACCTCTACGCGACGCCCGCCCGGGCGTTCTGTGCGGTCACCTGGCCGCTGTCGATCCCCGGCGTCGTGGCCGGGACGCTGCTGACGTTCATCCCGGCCGCGGGCGACTACGTCAACGTCCAGTTCCTCGGCAACCCCGGCTCGCAGATGATCGGCAACGTCATCCAGAGCCGCTTCCTCACCGTCCTGGACTACCCCGTCGCCGCCGCGCTGTCGATCACCGTGATGGTCACCGTGCTGGTGCTGGTGCTGTCCTACGTCCGCCGCGTCGGCGCGAAGGAGCTGCTGTGATCGCGCGGACCGTGCGCGCGGCGCGCAAGCACCTGGTGCTCGCCTTCGGCGTGCTGGTGCTGCTCTACCTGTTCCTGCCGGTCTTCGTCGTCGTCGCGTTCTCCTTCAACGACCCCGTCGGGCGCTTCAACTTCTCCTGGAGCGGCTTCACGCTCGACTCCTGGCGCGACCCCTGCTCGGTCCCGGGCATGTGCGACTCGGTGGTGCTGAGCCTGCAGATCGGGATCCTCGCCACGCTGGTCGCGACGCTGCTCGGCACCCTGCTGGCCTTCGGGCTGGTGCGGCACTCGTTCCGGGGCCGGGCCGGCACCAGCCTGCTGGTCTTCCTGCCGATGGCCACGCCCGAGGTCGTCATGGGCGCCTCGCTGCTGACGCTGTTCGTCAACGCCGGTGTGGCGACCGGCTTCTGGACGATCGTCATCGCGCACATCCTGTTCACCGTCAGCTTCGTCGTGGTGACGGTCAAGGCGCGGCTGGCCGGCTTCGACAGCCGGCTCGAGGAGGCCGCCATGGACCTCTACGCCGACGAGTGGCAGACCTTCCGGCGGATCACGCTGCCGCTGGCCGCGCCCGGCATCTTCGCCGGCGCGCTGCTCGCCTTCGCCCTGTCCTTCGACGACTTCATCATCACGAACTTCAACTCCGGCAACACGATCACCTTCCCCATGTACGTCTGGGGTGCGGCGCAGCGCGGCGTGCCGCCGGAGGTGAACGTCATCGGGACGGGCATGTTCCTGCTCGCCCTGCTGCTGGTCGGCGGCGCCGAGGTCGTGCGCAAGGCGCGCGCCGGAGCGCCCACCGGATGAGCCCCACCGATGAGCGCGGCTTCCCGCTACGCCGCCACGACGGCCGACGGGGTGCCCAACGGCGGGGTGTCGTTCTGGTACGAGCAGACCGGCCTGCCGGTCCCGCGCCCGCCGCTGCCGGGCGACACCTCCGCGGACGTGTGCATCGTCGGCGGCGGCCTGACCGGCCTGTGGACGGCGTACTACCTCAAGCGCGCGCAGCCGGACCTCGACGTCGTGGTGCTCGAGCGCGAGTTCTGCGGCTACGGCGCCTCCGGCCGCAACGGCGGCTGGCTGTCGGCGGAGGTCGCAGCTCCCGCCCGCACCTACCTGAGGTCGCACGGCGAGCAGGGCGTCCGGGCGTTGCACGCGCAGATGCGCGCGGCGGTCGACGAGGTCCTCGACGTGCTGCGCGAGGAGCACGTCGAGGCCGACGTGCAGTCCGACGGGATCCTGTTCGTCGCGCGCAGCCGGGCGCAGCGGGAGCGGCTGGCGGCGCAGGCCGAGCAGGAGCGCCGGTGGGGCTCCTCGGTGACCGAGCTCGACGCCGACAAGACCGCCGACCGGATCCGCGTGAGCGACGCACTGGCCGGGCTGCACGTCGCCGAGGCCGCGCGGGTCCAGCCGGCGAAGCTCGTGCAGGGCGTGGCCGCTGCCGTCGAGCGGCTGGGCGTGCGGCTGCACGAGCGCACGACCGTCACCTCCGTACGCCCCGGAGCGGCCGTCACCGACCGCGGGACCGTTCGCGCTCCGCACGTGCTGCGCTGCCTGGAGGGCTTCAGCTCCGGACTGCCGGGCGAGCGCCGCAGCTGGCTGCCGATGAACTCCGCGATGGTCGTCACCGACCCGCTGCCCGACGACGTCCGGGCGCAGGTCGGCTGGTCCGGCGCCGAGCTGCTGGGCGACTCCGCGCACGCCTACGTCTACGGCCAGCGCACCGCTGACGGCCGGATCGCGTTCGGCGGGCGGGGGGTGCCGTACCGCTTCGGCTCGCGCACCGACGTGCACGGCCGCACCCAGCCGGAGACCGTGCGCGCGTTGACGGCTCTGCTGCACGACTTCTTCCCGGCGCTGCGCGGGGTCCCGCTGGCGCACGCCTGGTGCGGCGTGCTCGGCGTGCCCCGCGACTGGTCGCCGACGGTGCACCTGGACCGGGCGACCGGGCTCGGGTGGGCCGGCGGCTACGTGGGCAGCGGGCTCACCACGACGAACCTGGCCGGTCGCACCCTGCGCGACCTGGTGCTCGGCCACGACACCGAGCTCACCCGGCTGCCGTGGACCGGCCGGCAGGTGCGGCGGTGGGAGCCGGAGCCGCTGCGCTGGCTGGGCGTCCGCGCGCTGTACGCGCTCTACCGCGAGGCCGACCGGCGCGAGGCGCGCGGGCTGCAGCGGACGAGCGCGCTGGCCCGCGTCGCCGACCGCGTGTCGGGGCGCGGCTAGAGCTGGGGTGGATCCCTAGAGCTGCGCCCACGCGCGCTGCAGGACGTCGCGCAGGACCTGCTCGATCTCGTCGAAGTGCTCCTGGCCGCAGATGAGCGGCGGCGCGAGCTGGATGACGGGGTCGCCGCGGTCGTCGGCGCGGCAGTACAGCCCGCTGGCGAACAGCTCCTTGGACAGGAAGCCGCGCAGGAGCCGCTCGGACTCGTCGTCGTCGAAGGTCTCCTTGGTCGCCTTGTCCTTCACGAGCTCGATCCCGTAGAAGTAGCCGTCGCCGCGGACGTCGCCGACGATCGGCAGGTCGAGCAGCTTCTCCAGCGTGGTGCGGAAGCCCTTCTCGTTGTCGAGCACGTTGCGGTTGAGGCCCTCGCGGTCGAACAGGTCGAGGTTGGCCATCGCCACCGCGGAGGACACCGGGTGCCCGCCGAAGGTGTAGCCGTGCGCGAAGTAGTCGGTCCCCGTGAGGAACGGCTCCATCAGCCGGTCGCTGGCGATCATCGCGCCGATGGGGGAGTAGCCGGACGTCATCCCCTTCGCGCAGGTGATCATGTCGGGCAGGTAGTCCATCTTCTCGCAGGCGAAGGTGGTGCCCAGCCGGCCGAAGGCGCAGATGACCTCGTCGGAGACGAGCAGCACGTCGTGCCGGTCGCAGATCTCGCGCAGCCGCGCGAAGTAGCCGGGCGGCGGCGGGAAGCAGCCGCCGGAGTTCTGCACCGGCTCGACGAAGACGGCCGCGACGGTGTCGGGGCCCTCCATCTCGATGGCGATCTCGATCTGGTCGGCGGCCCAGCGGCCGAACGCCTCGAGGTCGTCACCGTGCTCGGGCGCCCGGTAGAAGTTGGTGTTGGCGGCCTTGTGCGCGCCCGGCACCAGCGGCTCGAAGTACATCTTCGCCTCGGGGATGCCGGTGATCGACAGCGCTCCCTGCGGCGTGCCGTGGTAGGCGACCGCGCGGCTGATGACCTTGTGCTTCATCGGCTTGCCGGTGAGCTTGAAGTACTGCTTGGCCAGCTTCCAGGCCGTCTCGACGGCCTCGCCGCCGCCGGTCGTGAAGAAGACCCGGTTGAGGTCACCGGGCGCCAGGCTGGCCAGCCGCTCGGCGAGCTGGATCGCCTCCGGGTGGGCGTAGGACCACAGCGGGAAGAAGCCCAGCGTGCTCGCCTGGCGGGCGGCGGCCTCGGCCAGCTCGTGACGGCCGTGGCCGGCCTGCACGACGAACAGGCCGGACAGGCCGTCGAGGTAGCGGCGGCCGGCGGAGTCCCAGATGTAGGCGCCCTCGCCCCGCGTGATGATCGGGACGGCCCCGCCCTCCTGGAAGGTGGAGTGGCGGGTGAAGTGCATCCAGAGGTGGTCGCGGGCGGACGCGGCGAGCGCGTCGTCGCCGAGGCGGGCGTAGCCGGCCGGGCGCGTCCTGCGGGGTGGTGGTCATGTCGATCGTCCTCTCGGGCGATCCTGACGGATCACCTAGTCGCGCCAGCATGGACGAGGCGCTATCGGTGGTCAAGGCCGCCCCGGACGACGAGAATCGCGGACGCGGTCCTGGTGGGGCGGACGCCGGGTGTGAGAGTGTCCGGGCCGTCCCGCGTCCCCTGGAGGAACCCATGGCTCGTCCGCGCGTCCCCGCGCGTGCGGGCAGCGCACCGGCGCTGCTGCTCGACGACGTCGGCAAGGCCATCCTGCGCCAGCTGCAGGAGGACGGCCGCCGGTCCTACACCGCGATCGGCGAGGCGGTAGGGCTGTCCGAGGCGGCCGTGCGCCAGCGGGTCAAGGCGCTGGTGGAGAGCGGCGTGCTGCAGATCGTCGCCGTCACCGACCCGATCACCCTGGGCTTCGGCGTCATGGCCAGCGTCGGCGTCCGGGTCAACGGCGACGCGCGCGAGGCGGCCGACGCGATCAGCGCGATCCCCGAGGTCGACTACTGCGTCCTGACCTCCGGCCGCTTCGACCTGCAGCTCGAGCTGGTCTGCAGGGACAACGAGCACCTGCTCAGCGTCATCAACGACCAGATCCGGCCGGTGCCCGGCGTCAGCGAGACCGAGACCTCCATCTGCCTGCGTGTGCACAAGCAGACCTACAACTACGGCACGCCGTGAGCGCCGGACCCGGGCCGCTGCTGCACCCGTTCGCGAAGCCGGCCGCCGACGCCTCCTCCTTCACGACGATGGTGCGCGGCGAGGGCGCGCTCGTGTTCGACCGCGAGGGCCGCCGCTACGTCGACGCGATGGCCTCGCTGTGGCACTGCAACGTCGGCCACGCCCGGCCCGAGGTCGTCGACGCCGTGGCCCGGCAGATGGGCGAGCTGGAGACCCACCACTGCTTCGAGCGCTTCTCGAACCCGAGGGCGGAGGAGCTGGCCGAGCGGCTCGTCGCCCTCGCGCCCGACCCCGGCAGCCGGGTCTTCCTCACCAGCGGCGGCTCCGAGGCCGTCGACACCGCGCTGAAGCTCAGCCGCATCGCCCACGCCCAGCGGGGCGAGCCCGAGCGCACCGTCCTCCTCAGCCGCGTGCCGAGCTACCACGGCGTCAACTACGGCGGTACCGCGCTCACCGGCCTCCCCCTGAACCGGCAGGGCTTCGGGCCCGGTCTCGAGGACGTCGTGCAGGTCGGCAAGGACGACCTCGACGGCGTGCGCGCCGCCTTCGAGCAGCACCCCGGCCGGGTCGCCGCCGTCTTCGCCGAGCCGGTCATCGGTGCCGGTGGGGTCTGGCCGCCGGCGCCGGGCTACCTGGAGGGGCTGCGCGCGCTGTGCGACCAGCACGGCGCCCACCTCGTGCTCGACGAGGTCATCACCGGCTTCGGCCGGCTGGGCGAGTGGTTCGGCGGCCAGCACTACGGGGTGCGGGCCGACCTGACCACCTTCGCCAAGGGCGTCACCAGCGGCTACGTCCCCCTCGGCGGGGTGCTGCTCGCGCCGTCGGTGCACGAGGCGCTCTCGGCCGACCCGTCCTTCGTGCTGCGCCACGGCTACACCTACTCCGGCCACGCCGCGGCGTGCGCTGCCGCCCTCGCCTGCCTCGACGTGACCGAGACGGAAGGCCTGCTCAGCCGCGCCACGGCGATCGGCGACCGCCTGCAGCCGGCGCTCACCGGGCTGCTCGACGACGGCCTGCTGGCCGACGTCCGCGGCGTCGGCGGCGTCTGGGGCGTCAGCGTGCCGGAGGGCATCGACCCGGTAACGGTGAGGGACCGGGTGCTGGACCTCGGCGTCGTGATCCGCCCGATCGCCCCGGCGACGCTGGCGATCTGCCCGCCGCTGGTCATCTCCGACGACGAGCTCGACGAGGTCGTCGCCGCACTGCGCACCGCCCTGGTCTGACCGCCACCCGAGGAGGAACCGTGAGCAAGGCAGTCCTGAACGTCATCGACGGCAGGAGCGTCCCCGGTCGTGCCGGGCAGACGACCGACCTGGTGAACCCGGCCACGGGCCAGGTCTTCGGGACCGCCCCGCTGTCCGGCCAGGAGGACGTCGACGCGGCGTTCGCCGCGGCCGCACGGGCGTTCGAGTCCTGGCGGGACTCGACGCCGGCCGACCGGCAGCGGGCGATGCTGCGGATCGCGGACGCGATCGAGGCGCGGGCCGACGAGTTCGTCCGGGTCGAGAGCGAGAACACCGGCAAGCCGCTGGGCCTCACGGCCGAGGAGGAGCTGCCGCCCCTGGTCGACCACATCCGGTTCTTCGCCGGTGCCGCGCGCGTGCTCGAGGGCCGCTCGGCAGGGGAGTACCTCGCGGGCCACACGTCCTTCATCCGGCGCGAGCCGATCGGCGTCGTCGCCCAGGTGACGCCGTGGAACTACCCGATGATGATGGCCGTCTGGAAGTGGGCGCCGGCCATCGCCGCCGGCAACTGCGTGGTGCTCAAGCCGTCCGACACCACCCCGGTCAGCACCGTCCTGATGGCCGAGCTCATGCAGGAGTTCCTGCCGCCGGGCGTGATGAACGTCGTCTGCGGCGACCGCAGCACCGGCCGCCTGCTGGTGGAGCACCCGACGCCCCAGCTGGTCTCGATCACCGGCTCCGTCCGGGCCGGGATGGAGGTCGCGACCTCGGCTTCCCGCGACCTCAAGCGCACCCACCTCGAGCTCGGCGGCAAGGCGCCGGTGGTCGTCTTCGACGACGCCGACCTCGCCGTCGCCGCCGAGGGCATCGCCACCGCCGGCTACTTCAACGCCGGGCAGGACTGCACCGCCGCGACGCGCGTGCTGGTGGCGCCCGGCGTGCACGACGACTTCGTCAGCGCGCTGGCCGAGCAGGCGCGGACGATGGCGGTGCCCGGCATGCCGGACGACGAGGACGCGCTGTTCGGCCCGGTCAACAACGCCGACCAGCTCGCCCGCGTGCAGGGCTTCCTGTCGCGACTCCCGGACCACGCGCAGGTGGTCGCCGGCGGCTCCCGCTCCGGCGGCGCGCTGGCGAGCGGCTTCTTCCACGAGGCGACCGTCGTGTCCGGGCTCCAGCAGGACGACGAGCTCGTGCAGGACGAGGTCTTCGGCCCCGTCATCTCGGTGCAGCGCTTCTCCGACGAGGACGAGGCCGTCCGGTGGGCCAACGGCACGCGGTACGGCCTGGCGTCCAGCGTCTGGACCAAGGACCACGGCCGGGCGATGCGGATGGCGCGGCGGCTCGACTTCGGCTGCGTCTGGATCAACACGCACATCCCGCTGGTCGCCGAGATGCCGCACGGCGGCTTCGGGCACAGCGGCCACGGCAAGGACCTGTCCATGTACGGGCTCGAGGACTACACACGGATCAAGCACGTCATGACGAGCCTGGAGGCCTGATGGACGACACGACGGCGGCAACGGCGCAGCGGCACCTCTGGACGCACTTCTCCCGGCTGAGCTACCCGGCCGCCGGTCATCGTGCGCGGCGAGGGGTCGTACGTCTTCGACGAGAGCGGGAAGCGCTACCTGGACGGGCTGTCCAGCCTGTTCGTCTCGCAGGTCGGTCACGGCCGGCAGGAGCTGGGCGCCGCGGCAGCCAAGCAGTCCGACCAGCTCGCGTACTTCCCGATCTGGGGCTACGCCCACCCGACGGCCGTCGAGCTGGCCGAGCGCCTGGCGCACCTGGCGCCCGGCGACCTGAACCGGGTGTTCTTCACCAGCGGCGGCAGCGAGGCCGTCGAGGCGGCGTACAAGCTCGCTCGGCAGTACTTCAAGCTCGTCGGGCAGCCCGGCCGCTACAAGGTCATCAGCCGGCAGTGGGCCTACCACGGCGTGACGATGGGGGCGCTGTCGCTGACCGGGGTCCCGGCGATGAAGGCGCCGTTCGAGCCGATGGTGCCCGGCGCGGTGAAGGTGCCCAACGCCCACCTGTTCCGCGCCGTCGAGCACGCCGGCGACGCGGAGGCGCACGGGCTCTGGGCCGCCGACCAGGTCGAGCGGGCGATCCTCATGGAGGGCCCCGACAGCGTCGCAGCCGTCTTCGTCGAGCCGGTGCAGAACGCCGGCGGGTCGATCCCGCCGCCGCCGGGCTACTTCTCGCGGCTGCGCGAGATCTGCGACCGGCACGGCGTGCTGCTCGTGTCCGACGAGGTGATCTGCGCGTTCGGCCGGCTCGGCGAGTGGTTCGGCGCGCAGCGCTACGGCTACCAGCCGGACATGATCACCTTCGCGAAGGGGGCCACCAGCGGCTACGCCCCGCTGGGCGGCGTCGTCATCAGCGACCGGCTGGCCGAGCCGTTCACCGAGGGCAGGACGTCCTTCAGCCACGGCGTCACGTTCGGCGGCCACCCGGTGGCGTGCGCGGTCGCGCTGGCCAACCTCGACGTCTTCGAGCGCGAGGACCTGCTGGCCCACGTCCGGGCGAACGAGCCGGCGCTGCAGGCCACCCTGGACCGGCTGCGCGACCTGCCGCTGGTCGGCGACGTGCGGGGCGCCGGCTACTTCTGGGCGGTCGAGCTGGTCAAGGACAAGGACAGCCTGCTGCGCTTCGACGCGGCCGAGCGCGAGCAGCTGCTGCGCGGGTTCCTGGCCCCGCGGCTGTTCTCGGCCGGGCTGATCTGCCGCCCGGACGACCGCGGCGACTCGATCGTGCAGCTGGCGCCGACGCTCATCAGCGGGCAGGCGGAGTTCGACGAGATCGAACGCATCCTGCGCGAGGTGCTGACGGAGGCCTCTACGGTGCTGGCATGACGGAGATCGTGCGGTCCTGGGTCGAGGGCGCACCAGCGGGGAGCACGTCGCGCCTCGGCGACGTCTACGACCCGGCGACGGGCGAGGTCGCACGGCAGGTGGCGCTGGCCGACGGCGACGACGTCCAGGCGGCGGTCGCGGCCGCGGCGCGCGCCTTCCCCGGCTGGCGCGACACGTCGCTGAGCCGGCGCACCTCGGTGCTGTTCTCCTTCCGCGAGCTGCTCAACGCCCGCAAGGAGGAGCTCGCCGAGGTCATCACCAGCGAGCACGGCAAGGTGCTGTCCGATGCGCTCGGCGAGGTGACCCGGGGGCTCGAGGTCGTCGAGTTCGCCTGCGGCATCCCGCACCTGCTCAAGGGCGGCTTCTCCAGCGGGGTCTCCACCGGCGTGGACGTCCACTCGGTGCGCCAGCCGGTCGGCGTCTCGGCGATCATCAGCCCGTTCAACTTCCCGGCGATGGTCCCGTGCTGGTTCTTCCCGGTGGCGATCGCCGCCGGCAACGCCGTCGTGCTCAAGCCGAGCGAGAAGGACCCCAGCGCCGCGAACTGGCTCGCCGCGCTGTGGCAGGAGGCCGGGCTGCCGGACGGCGTCTTCAACGTCCTGCACGGCGACAAGGTCGCGGTCGACGGGCTGCTCGAGCACCCGGACGTCGCGACGGTGTCCTTCGTCGGCAGCACGCCGATCGCGCGCTACGTCTACGAGCGCGGCACTGCGCACGGCAAGCGGGTGCAGGCCCTGGGCGGCGCGAAGAACCACATGGTGGTGCTGCCGGACGCCGACCTCGACCTGGCCGCCGACGCCGCCGTCAACGCCGGCTTCGGCTCGGCCGGTGAGCGGTGCATGGCCATCTCGGCGCTCGTCGTCGTGGACAGCGTCGCCGACGACCTGGTGGGCCGGATCCGCGACCGCATCACGACCCTGCGCACCGGTGACGGCCGCAAGGACGCCGACATGGGTCCGCTGGTCACCGGCGCGCACCGCGACAAGGTGGCCGGCTACGTCGCCGAGGGCGCCGCGGCCGGCGCGGAGCTCGTGGTGGACGGCCGCGACCCGCAGGTCGACGGGGCGGCCGAGGGCTTCTGGCTGGGCCCCACGCTGTTCGACCGGGTGCAGCCCGCGATGAGCATCTACACCGACGAGATCTTCGGCCCGGTGCTGTCGGTGCTGCGCGTCCCGTCGTACGACGCGGCGCTGGAGCTCGTGAACGCCAACCCGTACGGCAACGGGACCGCGATCTTCACCAACGACGGGGGAGCCGCCCGCCGGTTCGCCGACGAGGTGCAGGTCGGGATGGTCGGGATCAACGTCCCGATCCCGGTGCCGATGGCCTACTACTCCTTCGGTGGCTGGAAGGCCTCGTTGTTCGGCGACACGCACGCGCACGGCACCGAGGGCGTGCACTTCTTCACCCGCGGCAAGGTCGTCACCAGCCGGTGGCTCGACCCGAGCCACGGCGGCCTCGACCTCGGCTTCCCGCAGAACCGGTGACACCGGGCCACGGCCGCGCCGCGCTGGCCGACGCGGAGCCGGCCGTCTTCTGGCTGGACAGCCCGCAGCGACCGGAGCCGCGGCCATCGCTGGCGGGTCCGACCGGCGCCGACCTGGTCGTCGTGGGCGGCGGCTACTCCGGGCTGTGGGCGGCCGTCCTCGCCAAGCGCCGCGACCCCGGTCGTGACGTGCTGCTGCTCGAGGCGGAGCGCATCGGCTGGGCCGCGAGCGGGCGCAACGGCGGCTTCTGCTCCTCGAGCCTGACGCACGGCTACGACAACGGGCTGCAGCGCTGGCCGGCCGAGATCGACCAGCTGGAGCGGCTGGGCCTGGAGAACCTCGCCGCGTTCGAGCAGGACGTCGCCGAGCTCGGCATCGACTGCGACTTCCGCCGGGCGCCGTCGTTGAGCGTGGCCACCGAGCCGTACCAGGTGGAGCAGCTGCGGGAGGCCAAGGGCGAGCTGCTGGACCGGGAGCAGGTGCGCGCGCGGCTGGACTCGCCGACCTACCTCGCAGGTCTGGAGACCACCGGTGACCTCGCGCTGGTCGACCCGGCCCGGCTGGCCTGGGGGCTGGCCCGCGCCGCGGAGGAGCTCGGCGTGCGGCTGTGCGAGGGCACCCGGGTGACCGGCCTGCGCCGCGAGGGCGGCCGGCTGCGGGTGGCGACGCCGCGCGGCGACGTGGCGGCACGCCAGGTGGTGCTCGGCACCAACGCCTTCCCGAGCCTGCTGCGCCGCTACCGGCTGCACACGGTGCCGGTCTACGACCACGTGCTCATGACCGAGCCGCTGAGCGCCGAGCAGCGCGCGTCCATCGGCTGGGCCGGTGGTGAGGGCGTCGACGACGTCGCCAACCAGTTCCACTACTACCGGATGACCGCGGACGGCCGGATCCTGTGGGGCGGCTACGACGCCGTCTACCACTACGGCCGCACGGTCCACCCGCGGTACGACCAGCGGCCAGCGACGTCCGCCATGCTCAGCGACCAGTTCTTCGCGACCTTCCCCCAGCTGGAGGGCCTGCGCTTCACGCACCGGTGGGGCGGGGCGATCGACACGTGCACCCGCTTCTGCGCCTTCTACGGCACAGCGCACGGCGGCGACGTGGCCTACGCCGCCGGCTACACCGGGCTGGGCGTCGGAGCGACGCGCTTCGCCGCCGACGTGCTGCTGGACCTGCTGTCCGGCGAGCCGACCGAGCGCACCCGGCTCGAGATGGTGCGGACGAAGCCGGTGCCCTTCCCGCCGGAGCCCTTCGCGTGGGCCGGCGTGCAGGTCACCCGCCGGGCGCTGCAGAAGGCCGACCGGCAGCAGGGACGGCGGGGGCCGTGGCTGCGCACGCTGGACCGGCTGGGGCTCGGCTTCGACTCCTGACGGCCCGCGGGTGCCTCGCGGCCGACCGCGTGGAGCCCTCCGTACGGTCTCGGGGTGCCCTGGAACCGCATGGAGGGCTCCACGCGGGGACGCGCGGCACGGGTGTGGAGCCCTCCGTACGGTCTCGGGGTGCCATGGAACGGCATGCAGGGCTCCACACGGGGAGCGGGCTCGGCGCCGCTAGGCCTCGTGCACCAGCCGACCTTCGACCCAGGTCTGGAGCACGCGGGTACGGCCGATCTCGTCGGGAGGCCCGGCGAAGGGGTCCCGGTCGTGGACGGCGAGGTCGGCGTCCTTGCCGACCTCCAGGCTGCCGGTGGCTTGCTCCAGGGCGTTCACCCGGGCGCTGCCGAGGGTGTAGGCGGTCAGCGCCGTCGCCAGCGACAGGCGCTGGTCAGGCAGGAACGGCTCCACCGGGCCGTCCGCTCCTGGCGGGGTACGGGTGACGGCGACGTGGATCCCCGCCCAGGGGTCGGCGCTGCTCACCGCCCAGTCGCTGCCGGCCGCCAGGGCTGCGCCGGCGGCGTGCAGGTCGGCGAACGGGTACTGCCGCTCGGCCAGCCCCTCGCCCAGGAACGGGATCGTCAGCTCGTCCATCTGCGGCTCGTGCACGGCCCACAGCGGCTGGATCGTCGCCGTCGCGCCGAGCCGGGCGAAGCGCGGCACGTCGTCCGGGTGCACCACCTGCAGGTGGGCCAGGTGGTGCCGAAGGTCGCGCGGCCCGTTGGCCGTCCGCGCAGCCTCCAGGGCGTCGAGCGCCTCGCGCACCGCCCGGTCGCCGAGGGTGTGCAGGTGCACCTGGAAACCGTCGGCGTCCAGCGCCGTGACGGCCTGCCGCAGCAGCTCCGGGTCGACGAAGGACAGCCCCGCCGCACCGGTGCTGCAGCCGCACGCGTCGCGGTAGGGCTGGGTCATGGCGGCGGTGAAGTTCTCCGCGATCCCGTCCTGCATGATCTTGACCGTCGTCGGGCGGAAGCGACCGCCCGCGAGCCCCGCCGCACGCCGCTCGCGCAGGTCGGGCAGCTGCTCGAGCCCGCGCTCGCGGTCCCACCACAGGTCGCCGACGACCCGCACGACGAGCTCCCCGGCGGCGTCCGCCGCCAGGTAGGCCCCCAGGTTGTCCGGGCGGCCGAGGTAGGGACCGACGATCGCGTCCTGCCACGCCGTGATGCCCAGCGACAGCAGGTGCGCCTGGCCGGCGAGCAG
The DNA here is from genome assembly GCA_963844295.1 of uncultured Actinomycetota bacterium. Classification (GTDB taxonomy): domain Bacteria; phylum Actinomycetota; class Actinomycetes; order Mycobacteriales; family SCTD01; genus SCTD01. The sequence continues at coordinate 1,987,598 of CAWJNR010000002.1, forward strand.
CGCCGCGCGCTGGTCCGCCGCCGTGCCCGCGGGCAGCAGCCGTCCGACGAGGATCGCCGCGCCCTCGTGCAGCAGTCCGGTGGGCTCGCCGTCGGCGTCCCGCTCGATCCGTCCGTCGGGCGGGTCGGGGGTCGTGCGGTCGACGCCGGCCGCGCGCAGGGCGGCACCGTTGACCCACGCCCCGTGCCCGTCCCGGTTGGTGAGGTAGACCGGCCGGTCCGGCACGACCGCGTCGAGCACGGCGCGGTGCGGTCGCCCACCGGGGAAGGCCTCCATCGACCAGCCGCCGCCGGCGACCCACTCCCGCTCCGGGTGCGCCAGGGCGTACGCCCCGACGCGCGCGACGAGCTCGGCGACGTCGGCGCTGTCCTGCAGGTCGCACAGCAGCAGCAGGGCGCCGGCGAAGACCGGGTGGACGTGCGCGTCCTGGAAGCCGGCGGTGAGCAGCCCCCCGGCCAGGTCGACGACCTGCGTCCGCGACCCGACCAGCGCGCGCACCTGCTCGTCCGGCCCGACCGCCGAGATCCGGCCGCCGGACACGGCGAGACCGGCTCGTGACGGGCCGCCGGCCAGGAACGCGCTGCCGCCCAGGAAGACCGTGTCCGCGTGCACGCGTGCAACCTAGGGGGCTGCCCCGCATCGATCCGGACGAGACGAGCAGCAAGCTGGTGCGAGCTCCTGCGCGATCGGGCGCTCCCGGTGCTCAGCCTGCTCCTGGGTCGCCATCTTCTGGACGCGAGAAGGGCCGCCGCCGCTGGCGCTCTCGGGTCAGGACCGCCCACACCAGGGTCGCAACGAACAGGGCCGCTCCGAGGGTGACGGCGGAGCGCTCCACCTGCTCCGCGACCGCGGTCAGGCTGTCGCCCGCGGCGGCGGCCATCGCTCGAGCGAGGAGCGCGGCGCCGGTGATGCCCGCGACCATGAGTGGCAGGAAGCGGCGGACCGACATGCCGTTGGCGCCGGCCAGGACGCTGGCGGTCGCCCCCGGGTAGAGCAGCAGCAGCAGGCTGCCGAAGCGCGCGGACAGCGACTGCACGCGCAGCGCCACTGGCCCCGCCCGGCGCAGCCGCCCCAGCCGGTCGAGCAGGCGCGGCCCGTACCAGCGGCCCAGCAGGTAGTCGCCGCAGCAGGGAGCCGCCCGCACGAGCACGACCACGGCCATGAACTCGAGGAAGCCGGTCCGGGTGGCCACCAGCAGCGACCAGGGCGCGAACGGGTGCAGTGCGAGCAGCACGAGCGGCAGCTCCCGCAGCAGCAGCGGGGCCGGCCCCTGCACCGCGACGACTGCCACCTGCGGTCCGATGAGCCCCGCGAGGGCGAGCGCGCGCAGAGGGGCACGGGGCACGGTGCATCGTCCGGCAGTCAGGGCGCCGGGACCAGGGACGAAAGGCCCTGTCCGCTCCCCGCCCACAGGAGGACCCTTCATCCCCGGGTCCTGGCGCGGAAGGGCGGCCGGGGCTTGCGGTCGACGCCGCGGTCGCGCAGGCTGCTGCCGCACCGGAGGACGCCCGATGACCCTGTACCAGGAGCTGCCGTCGGAGCCCTCGGACGCCCGGGCGCCCGTGGTCGACGTCGGCTGGTCGAGCCTGGCGCTGGTCGCCGGGCTGCTCGTCGGGACGGTCGTGCTCTTCGACCTCTCGCAGGCCGTCGACGACACGGTGCTGCACCTCGTGATCGCGGTCCTCGGCGCGCTCGCGCTGGACCGGGTCGTCGCGCTCGTCCAGCGGGTGTCCCGGCTGCCGCGCGCCGCCGCCGTCCTCGCCGTCGTGCTCGTGGTGGGTCTGCTCCTGGGCGGCGCGGTCGCGGTCATCGCCCCCGCCCTCGTCGAGCAGGTGGAGCAGATCGGGGTGGAGGCACCTGCGGTCCTCGACGACCTGGCCGAGCTGCCGGTGATCGGCCGCTCGCTGCAGGAGAACGACGTGCCCGCGCAGGCGCAGCGCTGGCTCGACGACCTCCCGGAGTCGGTCAGCGTCGAGGGCGTGCTGGGCACCGTGGGCGCCGCGGCCCTGCAGGCGGCCGGGGTCGTGCAGACGCTGCTGCTGCTCGTCCTGCTGCTGGTCGAGGGCCCGGCACTGGCCGAGGCGGCGCGCTCGACCGTCCCGCTGCGCTGGCGCCCGGCCGCGGCCCGGACCGCGCGCGCCGTCCACGTCGTCGTCGGGCGCTACGCGGTCGGCTCCCTCCTCCTCGCGCTCCTGGCCGGCACGGCCGCGTTCGGCATGGGACTGGCGCTCGGCGTCCCGCTCGTCGCGCTGGCGGCGCTGTGGGCGTTCCTGTGGAACTTCGTGCCCCAGCTCGGCGGCATCGTCGGCGGCAGCCTGCTCGTGCTCCTCGCGGCCGGCGTGAGCCTGCGGACGGCCCTGCTGGCGCTGGTCGTCTGGCTGGTCTACATGCAGGTGGAGAACCGCGTGGTCCAGCCGGTCGTCGTGGGTCGGGCCGTCAGCCTGTCGCCGCTCACGACGATGGTCGTCGCGCTGCTCGGCGTCGCCGTGGCCGGCCTCGCGGGGGCGGTGCTCGCGATCCCGCTGGTCGCCGCCGCCAACGCGGCCCTCGGCGAGCTGCGCCCGTCCCGGGGCCTGCCATGACGGGCCCCGCGACGCTGCGCGTCCGGCTCGCCCCGGCGCTGGCCGTCCGCGTCGCGGCGACGGTGGTCCTCGCGGCGGGGGTGCTGATGGGGCTGTCCCGGGCCCGCACCGTCCTGCACTGGCTCGTCACCGCGGCCGTGCTCGCGCTGCTGCTCGACGGACCGGTGCGGGCCCTCGTGGCCCGAAGGGTCCGCCGCGGCCTGGCCGTCACGCTGGTGACCCTGCTGACGCTGCTCGGCGCAGGCGCACTCACCTACGGCGTGGTCGACGCCGTGGTCGACCAGTACGCCGCGCTCCAGGACACCGCGCCCGACGCCGTCGCCGACCTCGTCGACTCCGGCCCGCTGCTGGCGGTCGACGAGCGGTACGACCTGGTGCGGCGCACCGTCGACCTGGTCGAGTCGGCACCGGAACGGCTGTTCGGCTCGCCCGCGAGCGTCGCGCGCACCGCCGCCGAGCGGCTCGGCGAGGTGGCCCTGGTCGTCACGCTCGCGGTCTTCATGCTGGTCGCGTACGAGCGGTTCGAGGAGCGCGTGACGCGGCTCGAGGCGGAGGGCCGCACCTGGCGCTGGCGCGGCGTGGACCGCGGCCTGGCGGACGGGGCCGGCAGTGCGCGGAGGGTGGTCGGGCGCTCGGTCGTCCTCGGCGTCCTCACCGCGCTGGTCGCCCTCGCCGCCGGGGGGCCGGCCCCGGCCGCGCTGGGGCTGTGGCTGGCCTGGTGGCGGCTGCTGCCCGTGCTCGGGATCGCGGTCGGCTACGCGCCGCTGCTCCTGCTGCTCGTCGCCGAGGGCAAGCTGGTCGAGGCCGTCGCGGCGACCGTGGTCCTCGCGGCCGCGGAGGCGCTGAGCTGGTGGTGGTCGACCCACGAGGGCCCGGGCGTGACCGCCCTGCAGGCCCCGACCCGCTTCCTGTCGGCCGCAGCGTTCTTCGGCGGCTTCGAGCTCGGCGGCGTCACCGGTGCGACCGTGGCGGTCGTGCTCGTCCACGTGCTGGTCGGGCTGGTGGCCGGCGCGACGACCCGACCGCCGCCGGCGGCCCTGCCGCCGGCGCCGGTACCGCTGCCCTGACCGCTAGTACGTGCCCTCGGCGCGTGCGGCGCGGGGAGCGCTCGACAGCCGACGTGCCCCGAGCGCGAGCAGCACCACCGCGCCCGCGGCGAGCAGGGCGCCGCCGAGCAGCAACGCGCCGGCGACCCAGCCGAGGACCGGCGCCTCGGCGCCGACGTCGGCCTCGACGGTCAGGCCGGGCGCGGCGTCGGGGGACATGACGACGGCCGTCCAGCGACCGTCGGAGGGCTCGACGACCTCCTCCACGGTGCCGGTCCCGGTGGAGCCGGCGAACCAGAACGTCTGCTGCTCCGGCGGGCCCGCGGCGTTCGAGCCCGTCCGCCGTGCGTACTCCACGTCGTCGCGGTCGGCACCCCGCACGTCGGTGACCACGTCGTGCTCCACCCCGGCCAGGTAGCGCTCGACGTCCCGCGCGCGGCCGATGCCGAGGAAGACGGGCGCGCCGTCTGTGGACGCCACCCGCACCCGCACCTCGCCGAGGAGGTCCTCGACGTAGAGGTCGTCCGGGCCGTTCAGCTGCAGGTCGAGCGGCTCGGTCACCAGCGCCGCCGCGCTGGTGGACAGCTGCGTGCTGCCCGAGGTGAGGAAGCCCGCGTCGTCGCGCTGGGTCTGGTCGGCCCACAGCACGCCGGTGCCGCCGGCCAGCAGGCCGAGCGCCGGGAGCAGCAGCAGCGCACCGCCGATGACGGCGGCGGTGCCGCCCGCAGAGCTGCGCGGCGGTGCGGGCGGGGCGGTGGGGGACGGACCGCTCGAGGGCGGGCCCGGGATCTGGACCACGGCCGACCCGCTCTCCGCGCCGCCCATGTCGAGGCGGAACGGCGGGTAGGCGTCGGTCATCAGGCCGGCGTACGCGGCCACCCGCAGGACCCAGCGGTCCAGGCCGACCACCAGGTCGAACAGCGGCCGCGGGTAGCGCCCGGAGAAGGCCAGCACGACGCCGGCGACCAGCACGAGGACGCCGATGAGCCCCGGGCCCTCGACCCGCGCGTCGTCACCGGACGAGCCGAGCGCCCACCAGCCGCCGCCGACGAGCAGCCCGACCACGAGGTAGTGCGGGAGCACGAGCAGCCACCACTTGACGAGGACCAGGCCGCGCGAGAGGTGCTCGGGGTAGGCGATCTCGAGCCGGGCCGGGTAGTCCGGCACGTCCCGCAGCGTGAACGGCGGGTACTCGTCGGTCGCGAGCGCCCCGTAGGAGTAGTAGTGCACGCGCCACGTCCAGCGCAGGATGCCGGCGTTGAGCTCGAACAGCCCGAGCGGGTAGCGCCCCGTCACGAGGATCGCGACCCCGGCGACGACCGTCGTCACGACGAAGACCGGCCACAGCAGGGCCAGGACCAGGTAGTGCGGCAGGACGAGCAGCCACTTCACCAGCCACAGCCAGCGGGACAGGTGGTCGTCGAGCCGGCCGGTCACGACGACCGGCGGTGCCATCGTGCTCATGGGTGCCTCCTCGGGGGCCGCCGCCCGAGCGGACGTCCGGCCGCTGCCACCAGGCTGCTCCCGCCCGCCCGGCGCAGCCATGGGGCGAACGTCCCGCGCGTGCGACCCTCTGGGCGTGCGCGTCCTCGTGGTCAACGCCGGGTCGAGCAGCCTGCGCCTGTCGGTGATCGCCGACGGCGTGCGCCTGAAGCAGCGCGAGCTCGAGCGCTGGGACGGCGAGGGCGAGGCAGCGGCCGTCGAGGAGCTGCTCGACGCGACCGGTCCGGTCGACGCCGTCGGCCACCGGGTGGTGCACGGCGGGTCTCGGCGCACCGGGCCGGCGCTGCTGGACGCCCCGCTGCTGGAGGAGCTCGACGCTCTCACCGACCTCGCGCCGCTCCACCAGCCGAGGGCCCTGGCCGGGATCGCGGCGCTGCGCGCCCTGCTGCCCCGGCTGCCGGCGGTCGCGTGCTTCGACACCGCCTTCCACGCCGGGCTCCCGGCGGAGGCGGCGACGTACGCCCTGCCGGCCGCCTGGAACGCGCGGTGGCGGCTGCGGCGCTACGGCTTCCACGGGCTGTCCCACGCGCACGCCGCCGGGCGGGCCGCCGCGCTGCTGGACCGCCCGCTGTCGGAGCTGCGGCTGGTCACCTGCCACCTCGGAGCGGGCGCGTCGCTCTGCGCGGTGCTCGGCGGGCGCAGCGTCGACACGACGATGGGCTTCACCCCCGGCGAGGGTCTGGTGATGCGCACCCGGTCCGGCTCGGTGGACCCCGGGCTGCTGCTGTGGCTGCTGCGGTCGGGCGGGCTCGGCGTCGACGAGCTCGCCGAGGCGCTCGACCAGCGCAGCGGACTGGCGGGGCTGTCCGGGACCTCCGGGGACCTGCGCGACGTGCGGGCCGCCGCGGCCGGCGGCAGCGCGGACGCGCAGCTCGCGTACGACGTCTTCGTGCACCGGCTGGCGCGCGAGGCGGGCGGGATGGTCGTGGCGGCAGGGGGTCTGGACGCGCTGGTGCTCACCGGTGGCATCGGCGAGCACGCGACGGACGTGCGGCGGGACCTGGCTGCCCGCCTGGCGCCGCTCGGGCTCGACGTCGACCCGGCGCGCAACGAGGCGGCCGACGGCGACGCCGACATCAGCCGCGACGGCGCGGCCGTCCGCACGCTGGTGGTCACCGCGCAGGAGGACCTGCAGGTCGCCGTCGAGGTCGAGGCGCTGCTCGCCGGTCCGTGACCGCGCGCGCCTCCACGGGGCGGCGGGCGGGCCGCGCCAGACTCGGCCGATGCGCCGCACCCCCCTCACCCTCGGCCTCGCCCTCGGCCTGTCCGCCCTCCTGCTCGCCGCCTGCGGCGGCGGGGACGACCCGACCCTCACCTCCGGCACCAGCAGCCCGGCACCGGCACCGTCGGCCAGCGCGGCGCCGACGGCAGAGCCGGAGTCGCCCGCCCCTGCTGCCGAGCCGACGGCCGCGCCCGACGCGCCCGGCGGCGGTGCGTTCAGCGCAGAGCTCAGCGAGGGGGCGCCGGAGGGCGGGCCGCTGACGGTCACCGAGGTCCGCGTCGCCCGCCAGGACGGCTACGACCGGGTCGTCTTCGAGCTCGACGGCGACGCCGGGGGCGTCCCGGGCTGGCGGGTCGAGTACGTCGACGACCCGCGGAGAGACGGGTCGGGCGAGCCGGTCGACGTCGACGGGGAGGCGGTCCTCGTCGTGCTCGTCAGCGGCACGGGCTACCCGTTCGACACCGGCCGCGAGGAGGCGTCCTCGGCGACCGTTCCGGCCGACCTCGAGGTCGTCACCGACGTCGAGCTGGGGTCGGTCTTCGAGGGCACCTACGAGGCGTTCGTCGGCCTGTCGGGGGAGCAGCCGTTCCAGGTGACGCGGCTGGCCGACCCGGCCCGGATCGTCGTCGACGTCGAGCACGACTAGGGAATCGGGCGGCGACGACGGGCCTTGCACCCTGTGTCCCGTCCCTGACCCGAAGGAGAGCCATGCCCACGCGCACCGCCCGCACCGCCTGGAACGGCGGCCTGGAGGACGGCTCCGGCCAGGTCGAGCTCACCAGCAGCAAGGTCGGCACGTACGACGTGTCCTTCCCGAAGCGCGCGGCCGACGAGGCCGGGGGCACGACCAGCCCCGAGGAGCTCATCGCCGCCGCGCACTCCTCCTGCTTCGCCATGCAGCTGTCGGCGTGATCGCCGAGGCCGGCGGCACGCCGCAGAGCCTCGAGGTGACGGCCGACGTCTCGCTCGGCCCGGACCCGGCGCGGCGGCTTCCGCCTCACCGGCATCGACGCTCAAGGTCGTCGGCGAGGTCGACGGCCTGGACGCCGACGGCTTCGAGAAGGCCGCGCAGGCCGCCAAGGAGGGCTGCCCGGTCAGCAAGGCCCTCACCGGCGTCGACGATCACGCTGCGACGCCTCGCTCGCGTAGCTCCGACCCCGCGCTGATCTGCCCGTCGTGCCCCGCGCACGCGAGCGGCGCCGCACGGCGGCAGATCGCCCGGGTCGGGTGGCGGGCGCCGCACTAGGCTCGGCGGGCCCGTCGTCCCTCGCCCCAGGAGCACCCGTGTCGACCGATCCCGCGCCCGCCGTCGTCACCGTGACCGCGGAGCAGGCGGGCGACGACGGCCGGCGAGGTGCTCAAGGCCGCGGGCGTCAAGGACACCGCGGTGGCCCGCGTCGGCGGCGAGCTGCGCGACCTCGCGCACGTCGTGGCCGAGGGCGACGTCGTCGAGGCCGGTGCCGTACGGCAGCGAGGACGGCCGGGCGGTGCTGCGGCACAGCGCCGCGCACGTGCTGGCCCAGGCCGTGCAGGACCTGTTCCCGGGCACCCGGCTCGGCATCGGCCCGCCGGTCAAGGACGGCTTCTACTACGACTTCCTGCCCGAGCGGCCGTTCACCCCGGAGGACGTCGCCGCGATCGAGAAGCGGATGAGCGACATCGTCCGGCAGCGGCAGCGCTTCAGCCGCCGCGTCGTGACCGAGGACGACGCCCGCGAGGAGCTGGCCGACGAGCCGTTCAAGCTCGAGCTGATCGGGCTCAAGGGCCGGCGCAGCGACGACGACGGCTCGTCGCGTCGAGGTCGGCGGCGGCGAGCTGACCATCTACGACAACCTCGCCGGCGAGGAGCTGGTCTGGAAGGACCTGTGCCGCGGCCCGCACCTGCCGACCACCCGCGACATCCCGGCCTTCAAGCTCATGCGCACCGCCGCGGCGTACTGGCGCGGCGACCAGGAGAACCCGATGCTGCAGCGCATCTACGGCACCGCGTGGGAGAGCAAGGACGCCCTCAAGGCGCACCTGACCATGCTCGAGGAGGCCGAGAAGCGCGACCACCGCCGGCTCGGCGCCGAGCTCGACCTGTTCAGCTTCCCGGACGAGATCGGCTCCGGGCTCGCGGTCTTCCACCCCAAGGGCGGCGTCGTCCGCATGGCGATGGAGGACTACTCCCGCCGGCGGCACGTCGAGGCGGGCTACTCCTTCGTCAACACCCCGCACATCACCAAGGGGGCGCTGTTCGAGACCTCGCGGCCACCTGCAGTGGTACGCGGACGGCATGTACCCGCCCATGCAGCTCGACGCGGAGGGCGACAGCCGGGCAGGACTACTACCTCAAGCCGATGAACTGCCCGATGCACAACCTGGTCTTCCGGTCGCGCGGGCGGTCCTACCGCGAGCTGCCGCTGCGGCTGTTCGAGTTCGGCACCGTCTACCGGTACGAGAAGTCCGGCGTCGTGCACGGCCTCACCCGCGCGCGCGGCTTCACCCAGGACGACGCGCACATCTACTGCACCCGCGAGCAGATGCAGGACGAGCTGACCTCGCTGCTCGACTTCGTGCTCGGGCTGCTGCGCGACTACGGGCTCGACCGACTTCTACCTCGAGCTGTCGACCCGCGACGACCGGACAAGTTCGTCGGCGACGACGCGAAGTGGGACGAGGCGACCGCGGCGCTGCGAGGAGGCCGCGCGAGGCGAGCGGGCTCGAGCTGGTGCCCGACCCGGGCGGCGCCGCCTTCTACGGCCCGAAGATCTCGCGTGCAGGCGCGCGACGCGATCGGCCGCACCTGGCAGATGTCGACGATCCAGGTCGACTTCAACCTGCCGGAGCGCTTCGAGCTGGAGTACCAGGCCGCCGACGGCAGCGCGGCAGCGGCCGGTGATGATCCACCGCGCGCTGTTCGGGTCGATCGAGCGCTTCTTCGCGCGTGCTGCTCGAGCACTACGCGGGCGCCTTCCCGGCCTGGCTCGCGCCGGTGCAGGTCGTCGGCATCCCGGTGCACAGCGACTACGACGGCTACCTGCACGACGTCGCCGAGAAGCTGCGCGCGGAGGGGATCCGGGTCGAGGTCGACGCCTCCGACGACCGGATGCAGAAGAAGATCCGCAACGCCCAGAAGTCGAAGGTGCCCTTCATGCTCATCGCCGGCGAGGAGGACGTCAGCAAGGCCGCGGTCTCCTTCCGCTACCGCGACGGCACGCAGGAGAACGGCGTGCCGGTCGACGAGGCGGTGGCCAAGATCGTCGAGGCCGTGCGTGAACGACGCTGAGGACCCCGCGAGCGGAGGCTGCGGACCGGTGCTCGGCGACGAAGGAGCCGACGCGCCGGTCGCTGCTGGAGCGAGCGACCGCGTGGAGCAGCAGGGCGTCGGGATCGCCGACGCCTTCGCGCGGCTCTACACGCCGCACCGGATGGCGTACATCAAGGGCGAGGGCAAGGGCGGCGACTGCCCGTTCTGCGCCATCCCGGCGATGGGGGACCGCGACGGGCTGGTCGTCGCGCGGGGCGAGACCGCCTTCGCGGTGCTCAACCTCTACCCGTACAACTCCGGGCACCTGATGCTCGTGCCGTACCGGCACGTCGCCGGCTACGACGAGCTGACCGCCGAGGAGGCGGCCGAGGTGGCGGCGATGACGCAGCACGCGCTGCGCGCGCTCCGGCACGCCACCGGCGCGCAGGGCTTCAACGTCGGCATGAACCTCGGCGTGGTCGGGGGAGCGGGCATCGCCGCGCACCTGCACCAGCACGTCGTCCCGCGCTGGGGCGGCGACACCAACTTCATGCCGGTGGTCGGCCACACCCGGGTGCTGCCGCAGCTGCTGCCCGACACCCGCGACCTGCTCGCCGCCGCCTGGCTCGAGGTCTGACCCCGCTCACGTGGCGGGCTCGAAGCCCGTCGGGCGGCGGGTGAAGCGACCCGGTGCCGTGGGAGACGCCGCGCAGGGCGGCGGCGTAGCTGAGCAGCTCGACGTCGGGCAGCTGCGCGCGCACGACGGCGCGGTCGTCGTCCTCGGGGTCGGGCTCGTTGCCGAGCACCCGGGCGCGGCGGCCGGACAGGTCGCTCATGACGCTGCCGACGAACGGCGTCGGCACGACGACCTCCACCTCCGACCACGGCTCGAGCACGACGGTGCCCGCCTGGGCGACGGCCTCGCGCAGCGCCGAGCGCCCCGGCGGCCTGGAAGGCGGCGTCGGAGGAGTCGACGCTGTGGGCCTTGCCGTCGACGAGGACCACCTCGACGTCGACCAGCGGCCGCCCCTCGGACGCCGCGCTCGGCCTGCGCGCGCACGCCCTTCTCGACGCTGCCGTGGAACGCCGAGCGGCACGGCGCCGCCGACGACGCGCTGCTCGAAGATGATGCCGCTGCCGGGCGGGCCGGGCTCGACCTCCAGCACGACGACGGCGTACTGCCCGTGGCCGCCGGACTGCTTGACGTGCCGGCCGGTGACGGTGACCGGCGCCGGCGAGCGTCTCGCTGCTGCGGGACGACGCACCTCGGGCGTGTCGACCTCGACGCCGTGCCGGTCCGGCAGCCGGTCGAGCAGGACGTCGGCGTGGCCGGGGCCGACGCACCACAGCAGCTGCTGGCCGGTCTCCGGCGCCGCTCGATCCGCACCGTCGGGTCCTCGGCGGCCAGCCGGGCCAGCGCGGTGCCGAGCCGCTCCTCGTCGGAGCGCGTGGCCGCCGCGACGGCGACCGGCAGCTGCGGCTCGGGCAGCGCGCCACGGCGCCACGAGCAGCGGGTCGTCCTTGGCCGACAGCGTGTCGCCGGTCTCCGCCGAGGCCAGCCGGCTGACCGCGCAGACGTCGCCGGCGGGGCAGTCGGCCGACCGGCCGCAGCGCGGCGCCGAGCGGCGAGGACAGCGCGCCGACCCGCTCGTCGACGTCGTGGTCGGGGTGGTCCGGCCGCTGCCACAGGCCGCCGGCGCCGTGCCCGGAGACGTGCACGGCGGTGTCCGGGCGCAGCGTGCCGCAGAAGACGCGCACCCACGAGACCCGCCCGACGTACGGGTCGGTGGCGGTCCGCACGACCTCGGCGACCAGCGGGCCGTCGGGGTCGCAGGTGAGCGGGGCGGCGGGCGAGCCGTCGGGGCGGGTGACCGGCGGGCAGGGGTGCTCGAGCGGCGACGGGAAGCCGGCGACCAGCAGGTCGAGCAGCTCGCGGGTGCCGACGCCGGCCAGCGGGGCGACCGCCAGCGACCGGGTGGAAGTGGCCCCGGGCGACGGCCGTCTCGAGGTCGGCCGTCAGCACGGCAGAGCTCGATGTCCTCGCCGCCGAGGTAGCGGTCGAGCAGCGTCTCGTCCTCGCTCTCGGCGATGACCCCCTCGATGAGCTCGGCGCGCAGGTCGGCGACCAGCGGCAGGTGCTCGGGGTCGGGGTCGCGCACCGACCCGCTCGCCGGTGGAGTAGTCGGCGACCGCTGCGTCGAGCAGCGACGATGAGCCCGGCGACCGTGCCGTCGTCGTCGTGCATCGGCAGGTGCAGCGGCAGCACGCCCTCGCCGAGCAGCCGCTGGCACAGCGCGACCGCCTCGTCGAAGTCGGCGCGCGGCGCGGTCGAGCTGGGTGACGACGACGGCGCGCGGCATGCCGACCGCGGCGCACTCCGCCCACAGCTGCGCGGTCACCGCGTCGAGCCCGCCCGCCGGCGGAGACGACGAACAGCACGGCGTCGGCGGCCCGCAGCCCGGCCCGCAGCTCGCCGACGAAGTCCGGCGCGCCGGGGGTGTCGAGCAGGTTGAGCTTGACGCCCTCGTGCTCGATCGCAGGCGACGGACAGCGCGACCGAGTGGCCGAGCGCGCTGCTCGACCTCGTCGCTGTCGCACGCGTCGTGCCGTCCTCGACGTCGCCCGGCCGCGGCGATCGCGCCGGCGCGCGGCCAGCAGCGCCTCGACCAGGGTCGTCTTGCCGGCGCCGCTGTGGCCGACGAGGGCGACGTTGCGGACCTGCGCGGCGGGGCGCGGGGCCGGTGCGCCGTACGGCTGGCCTTGCGCACGGGTCCTCCTGCGCATCGGTGGGGCGACACCCTCTGCGCCGGGACGGGCCGCCGGACAAGGGCCGCAGGCCTGTCCGGGTCGGTCGCGGCCACCGCCCCGCGGTCGCCGACGACCGCGTCGCGACGACGGACGGACGCCGATGCTCAACCTGCGCGTGCGACCGGCGCTCGCGCGGGTCGTCGACCCGGTCGCCAGCGGCGCTGCTGCGCGCCGGGCGTCACGCCCCGACGCCGTCACCGTCGCGGGCACGCTCGGCGTCGTCGTCGGCGCGCTCGGTCTTCTTCCCGCGCGGGCATGTTCTTCACCGGCACGGCGATCGTCTTCTTCTCGCGTCCTGACCGACCTGCTCGACGGCGCGATGGCCCGCAAGCGCGGGACGCAGCAGCCCGTTCGGCGCCTGGCTCGACTCCACCTGCGACCGGGTCGCCGACGCCGCCATCTTCAGCGGGCTGGTGCTGTGGTTCACCGGCGACGGCGACGACCGGCTGCTCGCCGCGCGTCGCGCTGTTCTGCCTGGTCGCCGGGCAGCATCGTCAGCTACGCCAAGGCCCGCGCCGAGGGGCTCGGCCTGCGCTGCGACGTCGGCCTGGCCGAGCGGGCCGAGCGGCTCATCCTCGTCCTGCTCGGCACCGCTGCTCGCCGGCCTCGGCGCTCGACGGTCGCGCTGCCCGTCGCTGCTGTGGGTGCTGGCGGCCGCCTCGGCGATCACCGTCGTGCAGCGGCTGGTCGAGGTCCGCCGCCAGGCCGGCCTGGCAGCCCGCGTAGTGGTCCGGCTGCCCCTGCCGCCGCTCGTCGGACGCGTCGGCGCGCCTGCTCACCGGCCGGGCCACCGACGCCGCGTACGCCGGCGGCTGGGCGCTGGTGCGCGCGCTGCCCGAGCCGGTGGCGCACGCGGCTGTTCCGCGCCGGCGCCGACCTCGCCGCCCGGCGCGGCGGCAAGGGCGTCGACCGGCTGCGCAGCAACCTGGCGCGGGTCGCCGCCGGACGCCGACCTCGACGCGCTCACCCGCGACGCGCTGCGCTCCTACGCCCGCTACTGGTGCGAGGTCTTCCGCCTGCCGGTGACCTCCGCGCGAGCGGGTCGTGTCGGGCATGACGCACCGTCGACGAGGAGCGGCTTCCGGGCCGCCGTCGCCGCCGGCCGCGGCATGGTCCTGGCCCTGCCGCACAGCGGCAACTGGGACCACGCCGGCGCCTGGTGCGGCGCGACCGGCGTGCCCGTTCACGACCGTCGCCGAGCGGCTGAAGCCCGAGTCGCTGTACGACCGCTTCGTCGCCTTCCGCGAGTCGCTCGGCATGGAGGTGCTGCCGCTGACCGGCGGCGACGCGCCCGCCGTTCGACGTGCTGGCCGAGCGGCTCGAGGCCGGCGGCACGCTGTGCCTGCTCGCCGACCGCGACCTGTCGGCGCGCGGCATCGACGTCGAGTTCTTCGGCGCGACCGCCCGGATGCCCGCCGGGCCGGCGGCGCTCGCGCTGCGCACCGGCGCGCGCTGATCCCGGTGACGCTGTCGTTCCACCGCCGACGGCTGGCAGCTGCGTCTTCCACCCGGAGGTCGCCGCACACCGACGTGCCGACGATGACGCAGGCGCTCGCCGACGCGTTCGCGCGCGGCATCGCCGAGCACCCGGCCGACTGGCACATGCTGCAGCGGCTGTGGCTCGACGACCTGCGGCGCCCGCGGTGAGCGCCGCTGCGGATCGGCATCGCCTGCCCGTACACCTGGGACGTCCCGGGCGGCGTGCAGGCGCACGTGCACGACCTCGCCGACAGCCTGATCGCGCTGGGCCACAGGTCTCGGTGCTCACCCCGGTCGACGACCCGGACGAGCGCCGACCTGCCGCCGTACGTCGTGCCGGCCGGCCGCGCCGTGCCGGTGCCCTACAACGGCTCGGTCGCCCGGCTGGTCTTCGGCCCGCTGTCGCTCGCCCGCACCCGCCGGTGGCTGCGCGAGGGGCGCTTCGACGTGCTGCACGTGCACGAGCCGACCGTGCCGAGCGTGTCGATGCTGGCCTGCTTCGCCGCCAGCGGACCGATGGTCGCGACCTTCCACACCGCCACCGCGCGCAGCCGCGGCGCTGCAGGTCTTCGGCACCGCGCTGCAGCCGGCGCTGGAGAAGGTCACCGGCCGCATCGCCGTCTCGCCCGGCCGCGCGGCGGGTGGTCGTCGAGCACCTCGGCGGCGACGCGGTCCTCATCCCGAACGGCGTCGACGTCGCCCGCTTCGCAGGGCGCCAAGCCGCTGCCCGGACCGGCCGGACGCGCCGACCGTCGTCTTCCTCGGCCGCATCGACGAGCCGCGCAAGGGCCTGGCCGTGCTGCTCGAGGCGCTGCCCGAGCTGGTCCGCGCTGGTGCCGGACGTCCGGCTGCTCGTCGCCGGGCCCGGCGACGCCGACGACGTGCGCGAGGCGGTGCCCGCCGTCGCTGCGCGACCGGGTCGAGCTGCTCGGCCTGGTCAGCGAGCAGGACAAGCCGCGCGTCTTCGCCAGCGGCGACGTCTACTGCGCGCCGAACACCCACGGCGAGTCGTTCGGCATCGTGCTCGTCGAGGCGATGGCGGCCGGCACCCCGGTCGTCGCCAGCGACCTCGAGGCGTTCCGCCGGGTGCTGGAGGACGGCGCGGCGGGCGTGCTGGTGCCGGTCCGCGACGCCGGCGCGCTCGCCGCCGCCCTCGGCCGCGCTGCTGCACGACCCCGAGCGCCGGGCGCAGCTGGCCGCCGCGGCCCGCCGGGCCGTCCGGGCGTACGACTGGTCGACCGTCACCCGCCAGGTCGTCGAGGTGTACGAGACCGTCGCCGCCGTGGCGGCCGCGCCGGTCGCCGTCGACGCCGACCTCGAGGCGGCGCTGCTGCCGGCGCGACGAGGTCGACGACGACGCCGGCCGGCTGGTCCCGACGCTGCGCCGCTGGCTGTCCGAGCTGCCCGCGCCGGGGCGGCGCGTGACGACGTGGCGTCGGTCGTCGGCGCGTCGTCGCTGGTCCTGCTGGCGGTCTACGTCACGCTGGACCGCCGGCCGGCTCGACCGGCTGCACGCCCGGGTCGACGCCTCCTGGGCGGCGCTGGACGCCGCAGCTGGTGCGGCGCGCCGCCGCGGCCCGCGCCGTCGCCGCGCACCTGGCCGACCCGCGCGGCGGCGAGGCGCTCGACGCCGCCGCCTCCGCCGCGCTGGAGGGCACGGTCGACGGGCGCGAGACGGTCGAGAACGACCTGTCGCGCGCGCTCAAGGCGCGCTGCCGCTGCTCGTGCACGACCCGTCCGGGGACGCCTCGGGCCGAGCTCGCAGACGGCGGCGACCCGGGTCGGGCTGGCCCGGTCGTTCCACAACGCCGCGGTCAAGGACACCCGCGCGGTCCGGCTGCGCCGGATGCCGCGGGCGCTGCGCCTGGCCGGCCACCGCGCGCTGCCGCAGTTCTTCGAGATCGACGACACGGCGGTCTGCATGCGCGTGCGCGGCTCGCCCTGCGATCGTCCTGCGTGCACGTAGCGTGGCAGCCCGTGAGCAGCTCCCCCCGCAGCACGCCCGTCCGCAGCCTCACCGGGCTCCTGCTGGCGGCCGCCCTGCTCAGCGCCTGCGGCGGCGCCGCCGAGTCCGTCGAGCGGGCGGCGCCCGCCGCGCCGCCGACGACCGCCGCGCCCAGCCCGACGCCCAGCCGCCCCGCCGCCGCCCCCGCCGCCGCCCCCGCCGGCACCGCCGCCGGTCGACCCGCTGACCGGCGACGGCCCGATCCCGACCGGCTCGGTCGTCGCCGTGAAGATCGACAACTCCCCGCTGGCCCGGCCGTACCACCGCGGGCTCGACGAGGCGTCGCTCGTCTACCAGGAGCTCATGGAGGGCGGCGCCACCCGCTTCCTCGCCGTCTACGCGCCCGGCCACGGCACGGAGGTCGGCCCGATCCGCAGCATGCGCGAGAGCGACATCGAGCTGCTGCAGCAGTTCGGCAAGATCGCGCTGGCCGCCTCCGGCGGCAACACCGGCGTGCTGGCGACGGTCGACGCAGGCCGAGGCGACGGCCAGCTGCTCGACGTCAACTTCGACGAGCGTGCCCGGGCCCTACCGCCAGGGCGAGCGGCGCAAGGACGCCATCAACTTCTACGCCGCGCCCGGCGGCCATCGACGCCGGCCAAGCCCGGCGGCGACCTGGCCGAGCGACATCGGCCTGCGCTTCGGCCCGCTGCCGCCGCGGCGACGTCGCGCCGGTCCCGCGCGCCACGCGTCGCCTTCTCGCCGATCTCGCGCACGACCGTGCGAGCACGACGCCGGCGACCGGCCGCTACGCGCGTCTTCAGCGAGGGCGGCGCGGCATGCAACGGCGCCGCGCCCGGCCAACGTCGTCGTGCAGCAGGTGCAGATCCGGCAGAGCCGGCTACGTCGACGTCGCTGGGCAACCGCACCCCGTTCACCGAGACCGTCGGGAGCGGCCCGGTGGACGTGCTGCGCGACGGCCTGCGGCTGTCGCGGCACGTGGACGCCGGCCCGACGCCGCTCGGCGGCACCCGCTTCGTCGACGCCGCGGGCGCCGACCTGCCGCTCAAGCCCGGTCCGACGTGGCTGCTGCTCGTCCCGGCCGGGGGGCCGCTCGCCGTCGGCTGACCTAGGATCGGAGGGTCGCACGCCCCACGCAGCCCGAGGAACCGCATCATGCCCGCCGACACGACCCCCGACACCCCTCAGCGTCGGCACCGACCGCGTCAAGCGCGGCATGGCCGAGATGCTCAAGGGCGGCGTCATCATGGACGTCGTCGACGCCGAGCAGGCGCGCATCGCCGAGGACGCCGGCGCGGTCGCGGTCATGGCGCTCGAGCGCGTCCCGGCCGACATCCGCCGCGACGGCGGCGTCGCGCGCATGAGCGACCCCGACATGATCGACGGCATCCAGGCCGCCGTGTCGATCCCGGTCATGGCCAAGGCCCGCATCGGCCACTTCGTCGAGGCGCAGGTGCTGCAGGCGATCGGCGTCGACTACATCGACGAGTCCGAGGTCCTCACCCCGGCCGACTACGCCCACCACATCGACAAGCGCGCGTTCACCGTGCCGTTCGTCTGCGGCGCCACCAACCTGGGCGAGGCGCTGCGCCGCATCGCCGAGGGCGCGGCCATGATCCGCACCAAGGGCGAGGCCGGCACCGGCGACGTCTCCCAGGCGACCACCCACCTGCGCACCATCCTCGGCGAGATCAAGCGCCTGACGGTGATGGACGAGACCGAGCTGTTCGAGGCCGCCAAGCTCATGAGCGCCCCGGTCGAGCTGGTCCGCGAGACCGCCTCGCTCGGCCGCCTGCCCGTCGTGCATGTTCACCGCCGGCGGCGTCGCGACGCCGGCCGACGCGGCGATGATGATGCAGC
Source organism: uncultured Actinomycetota bacterium (assembly GCA_963844295.1). Classification (GTDB taxonomy): domain Bacteria; phylum Actinomycetota; class Actinomycetes; order Mycobacteriales; family SCTD01; genus SCTD01. The sequence goes on from CAWJNR010000002.1 coordinate 2,005,293, forward strand.
TCGGCACCGACGGCGTCTTCATCGGCTCCGGCATCTTCAAGAGCGGCGACCCGGCCCAGCGCGCCCGCGCCTGCGTCGAGGCGACCGCCTACTTCACCGACGCCGAGCGCATCGCCAAGGTCAGCCGCGGCCTCGGCGAGGCCATGGTCGGCATCGCCGTCGACAGCCTGGGCGCCGGCGAGCTGCTGGCCACCCGCGGCTGGTGACCCCGCGTCATGCGGGCGCCCCGCGCATCGGGGTGCTGGCGCTGCAGGGCGACGTCCGCGAGCACGACCGCGCGCTGGCCGCGGCCGGCGCCTCGACCGTCGCACGTCCGGCGGGTAGAGCGACCTGGACGGGCTCGACGGCCTGGTCCTGCCCGGCGGCGAGTCCACGACGATCAGCCGCCTGCTCGTCGGTCTTCGAGCTGCTCGAGCCGCTGCGCGCGGCGGTCGCCGGCGGCCTGCCGGCCTACGGCTCGTGCGCCGGCATGATCCTGCTGGCCGACGAGGTGCTCGACGGGCGGCCCGGACCAGCAGGGCGTCGGCGGCCTGGACGTCGTCGTGCGCCGCAACGCCTTCGGCCGGCAGGTCGACAGCTTCGAGGCCGACCTGGCCTTCACCGGGCGTCGGCGACGTGCACGCCGTCTTCATCCGCGCGCCCTGGGTCGAGAGCACGGGGGAGGGCGTCGAGGTGCTCGCCGCCGTCGGCGGGACGGACCCGCCGCGGGTAGGGTCGTCGCCGTCCGCCAGGGCCCCGTCCTGGCGACCTCGTTCCACCCCGAGCTCACCGGCGACCACCGCGTGCACGGGCTCTTCGTCGACATGGTGAAGGAGACGCGCTGCATGAGCGGCCACTCCAAGTGGGCGACGACCAAGCACAAGAAGGCCGCGATCGACGCCAAGCGCGGCAAGCTGTTCGCCAAGCTCATCAAGACGATCGAGGTGGCGGCCCGCACCGGCGGCGGCGACCCGGCCGGCAACCCGACGCTGGCCGACGCCATCGCCGGGCGCGAAGCGCCAGTCGGTGCCCGCCGACAACATCGACCGCGCCGTCAAGCGCGGCAGCGGCGAGCTCGGCGACGCCGCGGCGTACGAGGAGATCATGTACGAGGCGTACGGCCCGGGCGGCGTCGCCGTGCTGGTCGAGTGCCTCACCGACAACCGCAACCGCGCCGACGCCGAGGTCCGCACCGCGATCACCCGCAACGGCGGCAACCCGGCCGACCCGGGCTCGGTGTCCTACCTGTTCGGGCGCAAGGGCGTCGTCCTGGTCACCAAGACCGACGGGCCTCACCGAGGACGACGTGCTGCTCGCCGTCCTGGACGCCGGGCGCCGAGGAGGTCAACGACCTCGACGAGGCCTTCGAGGTCGTCTGCGAGGCGACCGACACCCACGCCGTGCGGCTGGCCTGCACCGACGCCGGGCCTCGAGGTGCGAGTCGGCCGACATCGCCTGGATGCCGAGCGTCAGCGTGCCGCTCGAGGACGACGTCGCGGTCAAGGTGCTCAAGCTCGTCGACGCGCTGGAGGACCTCGACGACGTGCAGAACGTCTGGGCCAACTTCGACATCAGCGACGAGGTCCTCGAGCGCGTCGGCTGATGCAGCCCGCACTTCCCAGCTGGCCCGCTCGAGGTCATGATGGTCACCGTCCGTCCCGGTTGAGAACGCCAGCCGCCCGCTCTGTCCCGCGTGGCGAACGCCGCCGTCCCAGGAGGCCTGCTGTGAGCTCTGCTCACCCCGACGTCGACACCGAGGCCCGGCCCGGCGGCCGGACCCAGCTCGACCTGATGACCGCCCAGCTCGACGCGGTCGACGCCTGGCACCGCGCCCGCCGCGCGGTCGATCGAGGCGGCCGCAGTCCGCGGCCGTGACGCCGGGAGAGCCGGCTCGACCTGAGCCGGCGGATGGAGGCGCGGCGCCGCGAGCAGCAGGCGCTGCTCGCCCGAGCGGACCAGCACCTGCGCGAGAGCGGCCAGGTGCTGTCCGGCCGCGCTCCGACGCGCGCGGTGCTCGCGCACCGCAACGCCTGGCTCCGCGACGCGGTGGCGGCGCGGCTGACCGCCGAGGGGGTCGAGGTGGTCGGCGTGTTCGAGGACGGCGCCGACGCCGCCGGGACGGTGGTCATCGAGCAGCCGGACCTGCTGCTCGTCGAGGACCGGCTGCCGACGCTGACCGGCCTCGAGGTGGTGCGGCGGGTCCGGGGGTTCGCGCCGCTGACCGTCGTCGGGGCGCAGGTGCTGGACAGCGCGGGCGTGCAGGCGCTGGTCGACGCCGGCGCGCAGGCCGTCTTCACCCGCCGGGTGCCGCCGGCCGGACATCGCCGACCAGCTGCTGGGCTGCGTGCGCACGGGGCGCGGAGCACCGTCACGATCGGCTGAGCCTCGGGCGCCGGCCTCAGGCGCCCGGGTCGTCGTCCTGCTGCGCTCCCGCTCCCGCTCCAGGGCCGCCCGGTCCCGGCTGGCCTGGGCGTGCCGGCGCACCTCGTGCGGGGTCGAGCCGGCTGTGCGGCGCCCAGCTCGTCGTGCACGCGGGCGACGTCCTCGTGGACGTCGCTGGCGCGCTCCTCCACCTCGGCGTGCCGGAGGGCGAGGCGCCGGTGCGTGGCGCGCAGCTCGGCGTCCTGGGCCACGGCCCGGTCGTACGGGGTCGGCTGGGTCGTGTCGTCGCTCATGCGTCTCCCCGAGGGGTGCTCCTCCATCGTCAGGATCGCGCCGCGCACCTGCACCCGCCCGGTCGAGCAGCGGGGTGGCGCAGGTGCGGAGCACCACCGGCCGGCCGAGCCGGCTGGTGGTCATGGTGGTCTCGCTGTCCTGGGCCTGGCCGCTGCGCAGGGCGGCGCGCGCGGCGGCGGCGAGCGCCTCGACCGGCATCCCGCCGTCGCAGGGCCATGAGCGAGCGCCCCTCGACCTCGAAGGCCCGCAGGCCCCAGAGCTGCTCGCAGCGCGCGCTCCACACCAGGACCTGCAGGTCGCGGTCGACCACGGCGACCGCGGTGTCGCAGGCTCCCGAGCACGCTCTCGAGGAAGGCGTTGACCTCGCCGACCTCGCCGGTGCGCTCGCGCAGCTCGTCGTTGACCGTCTGGAGCTCCTCGTTGGTGCTCTGGAGCTCCTCGTTCATCGTCTCGAGCTCCTCGTTGGTGCTGTGCAGCTCCTCGTTGGTCGTCTCGAGCTCCTCGATCGCGCTCTGCAGCTCCTCGTTGGTCGTCTCCAGCTCCTCGCTGGAGCTCTGCAGCTCCTCGTACGCCTCCTGCAGCTCGGTGTGGGCGCGGCTCGAGCTCGCCGCTGCAGCTCGTGGTAGCGCGTCACGTCGACGAAGTGGACGGTCACGCCGAGCGGCGCCTCGGCCCCCCGCAGCGGCGCGACCTGCACGTCCCACCACTGGTCGTCCTGCGTCGAGCCGCGGCCACCGCACGTCCTGCACGCTGGCCTGCTCGCCCGAGGCGAGGACGGCGGCGACCACGGGGCGCAGGTCCACCGGCCGACGGACAGCGGCAGCTCGGCGAACAGCCGGCCGACGTCCTCCTTGAGGCACGCCCAGCTGCGCGCTGCGCGCGTGTCGTTGACGAGGGCCACGCCGGGTGTCGGCGTCCAGGACGACCTGCGCGTCCGGGCGCGCTGCTGAAGGCCGCCGCCGTCGACCTGCGCGGCTCACCGCCTGGCGGGCCAGCGCCGCCGGTCCGAAGCCGAACGACGCGGCCGCCCAGCGCCCGGCGCGTGCTCGAGAAGATGCGGTGCGGCAGGTCGACCGCCGTGAACATGCTCGCTGTGGGTCAGCAGCATCTCGGCCCGGCCGAGGACCAGCAGCCCGTGCTCGTGCAGGGCGAAGGCGAAGCGCTCCAGGATGCGCGCCTGCGTCTCGGCGGTGAAGTACATGAGCACGTTGCGGCAGGTGAGCAGCTGCACCCGCGAGATGGGCGCGTCGGCCAGCAGGTCGTGCCGGCCGAAGATGATGTTCGGGCGCAGGTCCGGGCGGAACAGGTGGCCGCCGTCGTCGTCGGCACGAAGTACGTCGCCCGCTGGGCGTCGGTCAGCGGCTCGAGGTCGGCCGCGGAGTAGCGGCCCGCGCGCGCGGTGGCCAGCGCGTCGTCGTCGACGTCGGTCGCGTAGACCTTCACCCGGGCCTTGAACGCCTCGTCGCCGAGCTGCTCGTGCAGCAGGATCGCCAGCGAGTAGGCCTCCTCGCCGCTGGCGCAGGCGGCGCTCCAGGCGCGGACCGGCTCGTCCGGGCCGAGCCTGCCGAGCAGCGGCCGGCAGCAGCTCGTCGCGCAGGGCCTCCCACGTCGCCGGGTCGCGGAAGAAGGCGGTGACGTTGATGAGCAGGCTGTCGAACAGGGCGATGACCTCGGCGGGGTCGACCTCGAGCCGGTCCAGGTAGTCGCGCACGTCGTCCGCGCCGGCCGTGCGCATGCGGCGGGCGACCAGGCGGCGCAGGCTGGTGCGCTTGTAGCCCGTGAAGTCGACACCGCGGCTCTCCCGGAGGAAGACCAGCAGCTCCTCGAAGTCGGCGTCGGGCAGGTCGTCGTCGGGCACGGTGCTCCTGTCGCTGGTGGTCCCCGACCCTAGGGCGCGACGGCCTCAGGGGTGCCGGGTTCGGCCTCGACGGCCGCCTGGTGCGTCGGCCAGCACGCCGCGCAGGACCTCGGCCGAGCGGCGGGCCTCCTCGGCGCGCCGGGTGAAGTGCACCCGGGACCAGTCGCGGCCGGAGCGCGCTGCCTCCGCGGCGAGCCGCTGGGAGACGTCCTGCCGCTCCTCCACGGCGCGCAGCGCCGTCCACAGCGCGTCCTCGACGGTCCCGGCCTGGTGCCGCAGCAGGCTCTCGGCGCTGTAGGCGTGCCCGACGCGGCAGCGGAAGCGCACCGGCGTCGCCCGCTCGACCTCGTTCAGCACGCCGCCGCAGTCCGGGCAGCCGTACGGCGACGGGACCCCGACCGTGCTGCCGTCCGGGAGCGCGGGGTCCAGGCCCAGCGCGCTGCGCACCTCGGCCTCGTCGATCTCGCGCTGCGCCGCGTCCACCGGCTCGCGCCCGCCCAGCGGCTCGTCCGTGCTCACGATCCTCACCACCTCGTCGACCAGCTCGTCCAGCGGCAGCGCGAGGGCGGAGGGAGTGCCCTCGAGGGCGTTGCGCGGCATCGACGGGAACTCCGCGTCGGCCGGGTCCTGCACCATCGGCACGCCGCCGTAGCGCGCCACGGCTGCCAGACCGGCAGTGCCGTCGTCGAGCATCCCCGTCAGCACCACGCCCACCACGCGCGGGCCCCGGGCGACGGCTGCCGACCGCAGGAGGACGTCGATGGAGGGGCGGTTGCCGTTCTCGCGCGGACCCAGTCCCAGCACCAGGTGGTCGCCGACGACGGCGAGGTGCGAGTCGGCCTGGGCGACGTGCACGACACCCGGCTCGAGCGGCGTCCCGTCGACCGCGGGCTGGACCTCGATCGCGGAGCCCCGCGCGAGGATGCTGGCCAGCAGGCTCGGCGTGCCGCTGCCCAGGTGCAGCGTCACGCACACGGTCGCCGGGAGGTCCGCGGGGAGGGCTCGGACGAAGCGCTTGAGCGCGTCGACGCCACCGGCCGACCCGCCGACCACCACGAGGTCGCGGCGTTGGCTGTTCGGGGACAGGTCCTGCACGGGGCTCTCCTCTGCGCTCCTCGCAGTCTGTCCCCTCCGGACGCCGATGGACACCGCCTGGGCGCGCCTGCCTCGTCCGCGCGGCCCTCGGCCCTAGCCTGATGCCCGAACACGTGTTCGGGTGACGTGGCGGAGGTGCGGTGTGCGGGTGCTCGGCGTCGACCCCGGGCTGACCCGGTGCGGCCTCGGCGTCGTCGAGGGGCGGCCCGGCCGGGCAGCGCTCGTCGAGGTCGGCGTGGCCCGCACCCCGGCGACCGACGACCTCGGCCCGCGCCTCGTCGCGCTGGAGCGCGTGATCGAGCAGTGGCTCGACCGCCACGAGCCGGACGCCGTCGCGGTGGAGCGGGTCTTCGCGCAGGCCAACGTCCGCACCGTCATGGGCACCGCGCAGGCCGGCGCCGTCGCCATCGTCTGCGCCGCCCGGCGCGGGCTGCCGGTCGCCCTCCACACGCCGTCCGAGGTCAAGGCCGCGGTCACCGGCAGCGGTCGGGCCGACAAGGACCAGGTCGGGCTGATGGTCGCCCGGCTGCTCCGGCTGCCCGGCCCGCCGACCCCGGCCGACGCCGCCGACGCGCTCGCGCTGGCGATCTGCCACCTGTGGCGGGCGCCGGCCCAGGCCCGCCTGGCCGCTGCCGTCGGGACCCGCACGTGATCGCCTCGGTCGAGGGCGTCGTGGCCGGCCACACCGCCGACGGCGTCGTCGTCCGGGTCGGGGGCATCGGCATCGCCGTGCACACCACCGCCCCCACCCGCGCCCGGCTGCGGGTGGGGGAGCCCGCCCTGCTCGCCACCAGCCTGGTCGTGCGCGAGGACAGCCTGACGCTCTACGGCTTCGCCGACGACGAGGAGCGCGCGCTGTTCGAGCTGCTGCAGACCGCCTCCGGGGTCGGGCCGCGGCTGGCGCAGGCGGTCCTCACGGTGCACACGCCCGACGCCGTCCGCCGGGCGCTGGTCAGCGAGGACCTCGTCGCGCTGTGCCTGGTCCCGGGCATCGGCCGCAAGGGCGCGCAGCGGCTGGTCCTCGAGCTCAAGGACAAGGCGGGGCTGCCCACCGCCGGCGCCCCCGTGGCCGCCGCGACCGGCTGGCGCGACACGCTCACCTCCGCGCTGGTCGGCCTCGGCTGGACGACCCCGCAGGCCGACGAGGTGGTGGTCCGCCTGGCCGCCGAGCACCCGGCCGCGACCGAGGCCGACGTCCCGGGGCTGCTCCGCGAGGCGCTGGCCCAGCTCGGGCGGGCCCGGTGAGCCGCGCCGAGGAGGAGCTGCTGGCCCGCGAGCTGGCGGCGCTGGCCAACCGCGAGCTGGCCGAGCGGTTCCCGCGCGGCGACGGTCGTGAGGTGGCTGTCGGAGGCCGAGGACCCCGAGCGGGTCGTCGAGGCGGCGCTGCGCCCGCAAGCGGCTGGACGAGTTCGTCGGCCAGGAGCGGGTGCGCGAGCAGATCTCGCTGGTGCTCGAGAGCGCCCGCCGCCGCGGCCGGCCGCCGGACCACGTGCTGCTGTCCGGTGCTCCCGGCCTCGGCAAGACCTCGCTCGCCATGATCATCGCGGCCGAGCTCGGCACCGGGATCCGCATCACCAGCGGCCCGGCGCTCGAGCGGGCCGGCGACCTCGCCGCCCTGGTGTCCAGCCTGTCCGCCGGCGAGGTGCTGTTCATCGACGAGATCCACCGCATCGCCCGGCCGGCCGAGGAGCTGCTCTACGTCGCGATGGAGGACTTCCGGGTCGACGTCGTCGTCGGCAAGGGCCCCGGCAGCACGGCGATCCCGCTCGAGGTCGAGCCGTTCACGCTGGTCGGCGCGACGACCCGGTCCGGGCTGCTCACCGGCCCGCTGCGCGACCGCTTCGGCTTCACCGCCCACATGGAGCCCTACACGCCGGCCGAGCTCGAGCGGGTGCTCGCCCGCAGCGCCGGGCTGCTCGGCGTCGACCTGCGCCCGGACGGCGCGAACGAGGTGGCCGGCCGGTCCCGCGGCACGCCGCGCATCGCCAACCGGCTGCTGCGCCGGGTCCGCGACTTCGCCGAGGTGCGCGGCGACGGCGTCGTCGACCGCGCGGTCGCCCAGGCCGCGCTGAAGGTCTACGACGTCGACGAGCTGGGCCTGGACCGGCTCGACCGCGAGGTCCTCGACGCGCTCGTGCGCCGCTTCGGCGGCGGACCGGTCGGGCTGTCGACGCTGGCCGTGGCGGTGAGCGAGGAGCCCGAGACCGTCGAGGAGGTCGCCGAGCCGTTCCTGGTCCGCTCCGGGCTGGTGGTGCGCACCCCGCGCGGCCGGATGGCGACCCCCGCCGCCTGGCGGCACCTCGGCCTGCGGCCGCCCGGCCCGGTCGACGTGCTGCCGCTGGAGCTCGGCGACGCCGGCTGACCTCCTAGTCTGGGTTGATCACCACCGTCTGAGGGAGTCGTACGTGGACGAGAGCGGCAGCGCCGTGCTGCAGCAGGTCGCGTTCTTCGCGCTGCTGCTGATCGGCTTCTACCTGCTGGCGATCCGCCCGCAGCGCACCCGCGCGAAGGCGCTCGCCGGGGTGCGCGCCGCCCTCGAGCCCGGCAGCCGCGTCATGACGACCGCCGGCATCCACGCCACCGTCGTCGAGACGGGGGAGGAGACGGTGCTGCTGGAGGTCGCGCCGGGGGTGAACGTCCGCTTCGCGACCGCCGCCGTCGTGCGGATCGTCGAGCCCGGCGCCGCGGCGTGACGCCGTCCGAGGAGCAGCTCCGCGCCCGCGTGGTCGACGTCCTGGACTTCCCGACGCCGGGCATCGTCTTCAAGGACATCTCGCCGCTGCTGGCCGACCCCGAGACGTTCGTCGGCCGTCGTCGACGCGCTGGTCGAGCAGTCCGGCCCCGTCGACAAGGTGGTCGGCATCGAGGCCCGCGGCTTCATCCTCGCCGCGCCCGTCGCCTACCACCTCGGCGCCGGCTTCGTCCCGGTGCGCAAGCCCGGCAAGCTGCCCGGCCCCACCCACGAGACGTCCTACGACCTGGAGTACGGCAGCAACGTGCTGCAGGTGCACCGGGACGCGTTCGCGCCCGGCGACCGGGTGCTCATCGTCGACGACGTGCTGGCCACCGGCGGCACCGCGGCCGCGGCGGTGCGGCTGGTGGAGCAGGACGGCGGGCAGGTCGTCGGGCTGTCGGTGCTGCTCGAGCTGGGCTTCCTCGGCGGCCGCGCGACGCTCGCCGGCGCCCACCCGCAGCTGCCGGTGCACGCCCTGCTCGCCTTCTGAGACGCGCATCACGCGGCCCGCGGACGGACAAGGCCCCCGAAGGGGCATGACGCCGGGCCCGGCGTCCTTACACTCGAGGTCCGACCCACCTCGCAGGGAGCAGCCCGTGGCCGCAGACGCCCGTCCGGGCACCGCGCCGCCGGGTCCCGCGCTGCCGCAGACCGTCGCCGCCGGTGACGCGTGCTCCGCCGGAGGCGGCCGCTGCGAGGCCGGCCGCCCGAGCCGGCCGACGCTCCAGCTCCCCACCGACTCCGCCGGTCCGCCGTCCGGCCGCCGGGTGCGCGCCCGCCTGGCCCGGCTCACCGCCGCGAAGGCCAGCGGCATCCCGCCGGTGCTCGAGCCGCTGACCCGCACCGTGCGCGCCGCGCACCCCAAGGCCGACCTGCGCGTGATCGTCCGGGCGTACGAGGTGGCCGAGCAGCTGCACGAGGGCCAGCGCCGCCGCAGCGGCGACCCGTACATCACCCACCCGCTCGCGGTCACGACGATCCTGGCCGAGCTGGGCATGGACACCACGACGCTCGTGGCGGCGCTGCTGCACGACACCGTCGAGGACACCCGCTACTCGCTGGAGGACGTCGGCCGGGAGTTCGGCGCCGACGTGGCCCAGCTCGTCGACGGCGTCACCAAGCTGGACAAGGTGCAGTTCGGCGAGGCGGCCGAGGCCGAGACGATCCGCAAGATGGTCGTCGCGATGGCCCGCGACCCGCGGGTGCTGGTCATCAAGCTCGCCGACCGGCTGCACAACATGCGCACGCTGCGCTGGCTCAAGCAGGAGAAGCAGGAGCGGATCGCCCGCCAGACGCTGGAGATCTTCGCGCCGCTGGCCCACCGGCTCGGCATGAACACCCTCAAGTGGGAGCTCGAGGACCTCGCGTTCGCCACGCTCTACCCCAAGCGGTACGACGAGATCGTGCGCCTGGTCGCGGAGCGGGCGCCCTCGCGCGACACCCAGCTGGCCGAGGTCGTCGAGAAGGTCAGCGCCGAGCTCAAGGCCGCGCGGATCCGGGCGACGGTCACCGGCCGGCCGAAGCACTACTACTCGATCTACCAGAAGATGATCGTGCGCGGCCGCGACTTCGCCGACATCTACGACCTGGTCGGCATCCGCGTGCTCGTCGACGACGTGCGCGACTGCTACGCCGCCCTCGGCACCGTGCACGCGTCCTGGTCGCCCGTCCCGGGGCGGTTCAAGGACTACATCGCGATGCCCAAGTTCAACATGTACCAGTCGCTGCACACGACGGTGATGGGCCCGCAGGGCAAGCCGGTCGAGATGCAGATCCGCACCGAGGAGATGCACCGGCGCGCGGAGTACGGCATCGCGGCGCACTGGAAGTACAAGGAGGGCGGCTCGCCCGCGCCGGTCAAGGGCGACGACATGGCGTGGCTGCGCCAGCTGCTCGACTGGCAGCGCGAGGCCGCCGACCCGGGCGAGTTCATGGACTCGCTGCGCTACGACCTGCACTCCACCGAGGTCTTCGTCTTCACCCCGAAGGGCGACGTCGTCAGCCTGCCGGCCGCGGCCACGCCGGTCGACTTCGCGTACGCCGTGCACACCGAGGTCGGCCACCGCTGCATCGGCGCCCGGGTCAACGGCCGGCTCGTCCCGCTGGAGTCGACGCTCGAGAACGGCGACGTGGTCGAGGTCTTCACCAGCAAGGCCGACACCGCGCACCCCAGCCAGGACTGGCTGCAGTTCGTCAAGAGCCCCCGCGCGCGCAACAAGATCAAGCAGTGGTTCGCCAAGGAGCGCCGCGAGGACGCCGTCGAGGGCGGCAAGGAGGCGATCGCCCGGGCGGTGCGCAAGCAGGGCCTGCCGCTGCAGCGGCTGCTCGCCGGCGAGGCGCTGCCGAACGTCGCCAAGGACCTGCACCTCACCGACGTGACCTCGCTCTACGTCGAGGTCGGCGAGGGCCGGGTCTCCGCGCAGAGCGTCGTGCAGAAGATCATGGCCGGGCTGGGCGGCACCGAGGGCGCGGTCGAGGACCTCGCCGAGACCGCCGTCCCGAGCCCGGTCAAGCGCAAGAGCCCCGTCGGCGACCCGGGCGTGGTCGTCAAGGGCGTCTCCGACGTCTGGGTGAAGCTCGCCCGCTGCTGCACCCCCGTGCCGGGCGACGACATCGTCGGCTTCGTCACCCGCGGGCGCGGCGTCTCGGTGCACCGCGGCGACTGCGTCAACGCCGGGCCGCTGCTGTCCGACGCCGACCGCGTCGTCGACGTCGAGTGGGCGCCCACGGCCGGCTCGATGTTCCTGGTCGCCATCCAGGTCGAGGCGCTCGACCGCACCCGGCTGCTGTCCGACATCACCCGGATGCTGTCCGACGCCCACGTCAGCATCCTGTCGGCGACGGTCACCACGACCCGCGACCGCGTCGCGGTCTCCCGCTTCACCTTCGAGATGGGCGACCCGAAGCACCTGGGCCACCTGCTCGCCCAGGTCCGCAACGTCGAGGGCGTCTACGACGCCTACCGCGTCACCAGCTGACGCAGCCAGGCGTCTCAGTCGGACGGCGCCCAGTCCGATGGCCTTCGCCACACGCCGTAGGCGTTCTGCGTGAAGTACTCCTCGGCACCGGGGAGACGACGTAGACCGTTCATGGGCCGGGCCATCCGGTTCTGCGTGACGTTGTACGCCAGGTGCAGCAGCTCGAGCCCGCTCCCCTCCATGAGCCGCCGGAACCGCCCGAGTGTCATGCGGTTCACGCCCACCCCCTCTTCGAAGGTCTGCGCCGTCTTGCCGCTCGGCCGGACGCGTCGGAACTCGTCGAAGATCACCGACTCGGGGAACACGAGGTGGGCCCATGGCAGCTTCACGTCGATGTGGCCGCCGTACGGGGCCTTCCACAGCGGACCGAAGCCGATGAGCAGCAGTCCGCCGACGTGCAGGCGTCTCCCCATCGCCGTCACCATCTGCTCGGCGGACGGGGTGCCAGGCAGCGCGCCGTAGTGCTCGAACGAGTCCTTGGAGAGCACGAGGTCGAAGCGCTCGCTGCCCAGCTCTTCCAGGTCTCCTCCGTACAGGCGCAAGTCGACGGGGAGGTCACCGCCTGCCTTCTGCGCGTTGATGTTCCCGAGCTTGATCCTCTCCGGCTCCACCTCGACGCCGACCACCCGCCGAGCCCCCCGACGGGCGGCCTCCAGGCAGAGCTCGCCGGGACCGCAGCCCACGTCGAGCACGTCCTTGCCTGTCACGTCGAGCCAACGCGGGAACCGCTCGAACCAGGTCGCCGCTTCCGCCACCGCCAGGTCGCCGTACATCAGCTCGAAGCGGGGAACGAGCACACCGCCCTCCACCTCGACGAGGTCCTCGGGCGCGGGTGGGCGTGCCACGAAGCGGAAGGTCCTGGCGATTGCCGTCCGCACGCCGGGTCGCATCCTGCGGAGGCTAGGTCAGTGCCCCAGAGCGAGCAAGAGGCTCCACCTCCCCGTGACGGGCGTGCTGGATCCGCCCGGCCCCGGGCAAGGGCGATGGGCGAGAGCGGCTAGGCCTGGGGGGTCGCTCGGAGGGTCTCGATCTGGACGGGAAGGACGGGCTTGCCGTCGCCGGAGCCGTTGGTCTCGTCGGAGCCGGCCGCGGCGACCTGCTCGAGGATCTCGAGCCCCTCGGTGATCGTGCCGAACGGCGTGTACTGCGGCGGCAGCGGAGCTGTCCTCGTACACGAGGAAGAACTGGCTGCCGTTGGTGTCCGGGCCGGCGTTGGCCATCGCGACCGTGCCGCGCGGGTAGGTCGCGCCCTCGAGGTTCTCGTCGGCGAAGGTGTAGCCGGGGCCGCCGGAGCCGGTGCCGGTCGGGTCGCCGCACTGCAGGACGCTGATCCCGGCGGTCGTCAGGCGGTGGCACGGCGTGCCGTCGAAGTAGCCCGCGTCGGCCAGGGAGCGCAGGCTGTTGGCGGTGCAGGGCGCCTCGGCGCTGTCCATCGTGAAGACGATGTCGCCGCGGTTCGTGGCGATCGTGACGTCGTAGACCTGCTCGGTCTCCACGCCCTCGACGACCGGCAGCGCGACGTCGGTCGCCGGCGGGGCGCCGCCCTCGACGTACTCGCAACCCGGGTCGCCGGGCGCCAGCGACGGCTCAGCTGAAGCGGTGGGCGAGGGGGGAGGCTCGGCGGAGGCGACGGCCGAGGGGCTCGGCGCGGCCGCGACGTCGGTGGGCTCGTCGTCCCCGCCGTTCAGGGCGACGGTGGCCGCGACGGCCGCGCCGGCGATCAGCACGACCGCGACGACGCTGGCGATCACGGCACGGCGCTGCTTGCTGCGCTGGGCGGCCGCCGCGCGGCGGGCCGCCTGGCGCTCTGCCCGCTGACGGGCGAGCTCCTTCTCGCGCTTGCTGCTGGCCACGCCGTGTCCTCCTGCTGGTGTCCCTGCTGATGTACCGGGGGCGGGCCGCAGCGGAGCGGCCGCCCGGAGTCTAGGCAATCCCGGTCGAGACGGACGGCCGTACGCGGCTAGGCTCGGTCACCGTTCGGCACCGATCCGAGGAGGCCGGCCCACCGACCGAGAGGACGTCCGTGCTGGTCCGCGGGTTCCCCGCCCAGGCGTTCGACACCAACTGCTACGTCGTGGCCCCCGGGCGCGGGGAGCAGTGCGTGGTCGTCGATCCCGGCATCGGCGTCGAGCAGCAGCTCGACGCGCTGCTGCGCGAGCACGACCTGCAGCCCGTCGCGGTGCTGCTCACGCACGGCCACCTCGACCACACCTTCTCGGTGACGCCGGTCTGCGGCGCGCGCGGCATCCCCGCGTGGATCAGCTCGGCCGACCGCGACCAGCTCGCCGACCCGGTGAAGTACCTGTCCGCCGGCAGCGCGAACCTGTTCGGCGGCCGGCTGGAGTGGACCGAGCCCGACGACGTGCGGCTGCTCGACCCCGAGGTCCCGCTCGAGATCGCCGGCCTGCGGATCGGCGTCGACCTCGCGCCCGGCCACACCACCGGCTCGGTCGTCTTCCGGCTGCCCGGCGACGAGGTCGACGGCGAGCCCGGTGCGCCGCTGCTGCTGTCCGGCGACGTGCTGTTCGCCGGCTCCATCGGCCGCACCGACCTGCCCACCGGCAGCTGGGAGCAGATGCAGGCCTCGCTGCGCGACGTCGTGCTGCCGATGGCCGACGACACCGTCGTGCTGCCCGGCCACGGCCCGGCGACGACGATCGGCCGCGAGCGCGCGAGCAACCCCTTCCTGCAGGACCTGCCGCCCGCGCCGCCGTCGCGAGGGCTGTGATGGCCGCCCCCAAGGGGACCTACGACGTGCTGCCCGGAGCGGAGTTCGGCGCGTCGCTCGCCGGTGCGCGAGGCGCTGCTCGCGCCGTCCCGGCTGGCCGGCTACGCCTACGCCGAGGCGCCGGTCTTCGAGGCCACCGAGCTGTTCGCCCGCGGGGTGGGGGAGAGCACCGACGTCGTCACCAAGGAGATGTTCACCTTCGCCGACCGGGCCGACCGGTCGCTGACGCTGCGCCCCGAGGGCACGGTCGGCGTGCTGCGCGCCGCGCTCGACGGCGGGCTGCACAAGGGCCAGCTGCCGGTGAAGCTCCGCTACGCCGGGCCGATGTTCCGCGCCGAGCGCCCGCAGGCCGGCCGCTACCGGCAGTTCCAGCAGGTCGGCATCGAGGCGCTCGGGCTCGACGACCCGGCGCTCGACGCCGAGGTCGTCGCGCTGGCCTGGCAGGCCTTCGCCGGGCTCGGGCTCACCCAGGTCCGGCTGCTGCTCACCTCCCTCGGCGACCCGGCGTGCCGGCCGGCCTACCGCGACGCGCTCACCGCCTTCCTCGACGGGCTCGACCTCGACGAGGACACCCGCCGCCGCGCGGGGCTGAACCCGCTGCGCGTGCTCGACGACAAGCGCCCCGAGGTGCAGGCCCAGCTGGCCGGCGCCCCGCTGATGATCGACAGCCTCTGCCCGGCCTGCCAGGACCACCTCGCTGCCGTGCAGTCCGGTCTCGACGCGCTCGGCGTGCCGTACGAGGCGGCGCCGCGGCTCGTGCGCGGCCTCGACTACTACATGCGCACCACGTTCGAGCTCGTCCACGACGGGCTCGGCGCGCAGTCCGCCGTCGGCGGGGGAGGGCGGTACGACGGCCTGTCCGAGGCGATCGGCGGCCCGCCGCTGCCCGGCATCGGCTGGGCCCTCGGCGTGGAGCGCACCCTGCTCGCGCTGAAGGCCGAGGGGCTCGAGCCGCCGGCCGAGCCGCCGCTGCAGGTCTTCCTCGTCCCGCTCGGCGCGGCCGCCAAGGCCCGCGCCGTCGCGATCGTGGGGGAGCTGCGCGCCGCCGGCCTGGCCGCCGACCTCGCCTACGGCGACCGCGGCATGAAGGGCGCGATGAAGGCCGCCGACCGCTCCGGCGCGGCGTACGCCGTCGTGCTCGGCGACCGCGACCTCGAGGCCGGCGAGGCCCAGCTCAAGGACCTGCGCGAGCACGCGCAGGTCGCCGTACCGCTCGACGAGCTCGTCGACGACCCTGAAGGAGAAGCTGTCTTGATCCGCACCCACGAGGCCGGGACGCTCCGCGAGGAGCACGCCGGCACGACCGTCACCCTCACCGGCTGGGTGGCTCGTCGGCGCGACCACGGCGGCGTCGCCTTCCTCGACCTGCGCGACGGCTCCGGCATCGCCCAGGTCGTCGTGCGCGAGAACGACATCGCCCACGACCTGCGCGCGGAGTACTGCGTGCGCGTCGTCGGCGAGGTGCGGGTCCGACCCGAGGGCAACCGCAACGACGCGCTGCCGACCGGCGCGGTCGAGGTCGCGGCCAGCGAGGTCGAGGTGCTGTCGGCGTCCGCGCCGCTGCCGTTCCCGCTCGACGACGACGCCCCGATCGGCGACGAGGTCCGGCTGAAGTACCGCTACCTCGACCTGCGCCGGGCCTCCTCGGCCAAGGCGCTGCGCACCCGCTCGCTGGTCACCCGGGCGATCCGTCGCGAGATGGACGAGCGCGACTTCCTCGACATCGAGACGCCGACGCTGACCCGCTCGACGCCCGAGGGGGCCCGCGACTTCCTCGTGCCGGTGCGCCTGCAGCCCGGCCACTGGTACGCCCTGCCGCAGTCGCCGCAGCTGTTCAAGCAGCTGCTCATGGTCGCCGGCATGGAGCGCTACTACCAGATCGCCCGCTGCTACCGCGACGAGGACTTCCGCGCCGACCGGCAGCCGGAGTTCACCCAGCTCGACATCGAGATGTCCTTCCCCGACGAGGAGGACCTGTACGAGCTGACCGAGGCGGTCATGACGCGCATCTGGCGGGAGGTCCTGCAGCTGGAGGTCCCCGCGCCCTTCCCGCGCATGACGTACGACGAGGCGATGCGGCGCTTCGGCGTCGACCGGCCCGACGTCCGCTTCGGCGTCGAGCTCGTCGACCTCACCTCGTACTTCGCCGAGACGCCGTTCCGGGTCTTCCAGGCCGCGCACGTCGGGGCGGTCGTCATGCCCGGCGGCGCGACCCAGCCGCGCAAGGTGTTCGACGCCTGGCAGGAGTTCGCCAAGCAGCGCGGCGCGCGCGGCCTGGCGTACGTCACGTTCCTGGAGGACGGCACGCTCGGCGGGCCGGTCGCCAAGAACCTGTCCGAGTCCGAGCGCGAGGGGCTGCGCGAGGCGGTCGGCGCCGAGGTGGGGGACTGCGCGTTCTTCGCCGCCGGCAGCCGGACCGAGGCGCTGGCGCTGCTCGGCGCGACGCGGCTGGAGATCGGCCGGCGGCTCGGGCTGATGGACGACTCCCGCTGGGAGTTCCTGTGGGTCACCGACTTCCCGATGTTCGAGCCGACCGACAGCGTTGACGGGACTGCCGGCTGGACCGCGGTGCACCACCCGTTCACCGCGCCGGCGGCGTCGCACGCGGACAGCTTCGACAAGGACCCGGCCGACGTCCCGGCCCGGGCGTACGACCTCATCCTCAACGGCACCGAGCTGGGCGGCGGCTCGATCCGCATCCACTCCAGCGACGTGCAGAAGCGGGTCTTCGACGTCATCGGGCTCTCGCCGGAGCAGGCGCAGGAGCAGTTCGGCTTCCTGCTCGAGGCGTTCAGCTTCGGCCCGCCGCCGCACGGCGGCATCGCCTTCGGCATCGACCGCATCGCCGCGATGATCACCGGGGCGGACTCGATCCGCGAGGTCATCGCCTTCCCGAAGACCGGCGGCGGCGGCGACCCGCTCACCGGCGCGCCGACGCCGATCACCGACCAGCAGCGCACCGAGGCCGGCATCGACGCGAAGCCGGACGACGCCTCCCAGTAGCCCCCCACCCCTCCCGGTGATCAACGCCGGACTTCGTACGCCGGGAGGGGGTCCAGGGCGTACGCAACCCGGCGTTGATCACCGGGGTGGGGGTCCGGGCTTGCGGGTCACGAAGATCGCGGTGCCGGGCATGAGGCGGCCGCGCAGCGGGCTCCACTGGCCCCACTCGCGCTGGTGGTCGGCGGGCCACTCCGGCTCGACGAGGTCCTCCAGGACCAGCCCGGCGGCGACCAGCTCGCGCACCCGGTCGCCGAGCGTGCGGTGGTGCTCGACGTAGCTCGCCTCGCCCGCCTCGTCGACCTCGACGTACGGCGTCCGGTCGAAGTAGGACTGCTGCACCGTCAGCCCGCGCGGGCCCGGGTCGTCCGGGAACGCCCAGCGCGTCGGGTGGGTGACGCTGAAGACGAACCGGCCGCCGGGACGCAGCACCCGCGCGACCTCGCGCATCGTGCCGGCCGAGTCGGCGACGAACGGGACGCCGCCGAAGGCGCTCACCACGACGTCGAAGGACGCGTCGCGGAAGGGCAGGTGCTGCGCGTCGGCCTGCACGACGCCGCGCGACCGTCGGTGCCGCTGCGCTCGTCGAGGCGCCGGCTCTCCAGCAGCTGGCCGTACGACACGTCGAAGGCGGTGACCCGCGCGCCCTCGCGGACCAGCCAGCGGGCGCCCTGCGCGGCGCCGCAGCCGACCTCGAGGACGTCGCGGTCGCGGACGTCGCCGAGCAGCCGGGCGTCGGCCTCGCGCAGCCCCTCGGGGCACCACAGGAGGTCGTCGTCGCCGAGGAAGTCGCCGTGCTCGTCCTGGTAGGTGCGGGCCTCGGCGTCCCACCAGCGGCGGTTCGCGCGGGCGCTCTCCGCAGGCCCGGCATCGCGGTGCGTGACGTTCGACGGGTGCTCGGCCATGCGGCTAGTCTGGACGACGGCGTGTCTTCCGACGCCGACCCTCCCGAACGCCCCAAGCCGGGGCGTCACGACCCCATCCCTCCGGAGCCCTTCCCTTGACGAGCACCCTCGACAGCCCCTCCACCCCCCAGGTCGCGATCAACGACATCGGGTCCATGGAGGACTTCCTCGCCGCCATCGACGAGACCATCAAGTACTTCAACGACGGCGACATCGTCGAAGGCACCATCGTCAAGGTCGACCGCGACGAGGTCCTGCTCGACATCGGCTACAAGACCGAGGGCGTCATCCCCTCGCGCGAGCTGAGCATCAAGCACGACGTCGACCCGAACGAGGTCGTCAAGGTCGGCGACATGGTCGAGGCCCTCGTCCTCCAGAAGGAGGACAAGGAGGGTCGGCTCATCCTGTCCAAGAAGCGGGCTCAGTACGAGCGCGCCTGGGGCACGATCGAGAAGATCAAGGAGGAGGACGGCATCGTCACCGGCACGGTGATCGAGGTCGTCAAGGGCGGTCTGATCCTCGACATCGGCCTGCGCGGCTTCCTGCCCGCCTCGCTCGTCGAGATGCGCCGCGTGCGCGACCTCCAGCCGTACGTCGGCAAGGAGCTCGAGGCGAAGATCATCGAGCTGGACAAGAACCGCAACAACGTCGTGCTGTCCCGCCGCCAGTGGCTCGAGCAGACCCAGTCCGAGGTCCGCTCGACCTTCCTCGCGACGCTGCAGAAGAGCCAGGTCCGCTCGGGTGTCGTCTCCTCGATCGTCAACTTCGGCGCCTTCGTCGACCTCGGCGGGGTCGACGGCCTCGTGCACGTCTCCGAGCTGTCCTGGAAGCACATCGACCACCCGTCCGAGGTCGTCGAGGTGGGCCAGGAGGTCACCGTCGAGGTCCTCGACGTCGACCTGGACCGCGAGCGCGTCTCCCTGTCGCTGAAGGCGACGCAGGAGGACCCGTGGCAGCAGTTCGCCCGCACCCACGCCATCGCGCAGGTCGTGCCGGGCAAGGTCACCAAGCTCGTCCCGTTCGGTGCGTTCGTGCGCGTCGACGAGGGCATCGAGGGCCTGGTCCACATCTCCGAGCTGGCCGAGCGCCACGTCGAGATCCCGGAGCAGGTCGTCAACGTCGGTGACGAGCTGCTCGTCAAGGTCATCGACATCGACCTCGAGCGCCGCCGCATCAGCCTGTCGCTGAAGCAGGCCAACGAGGGCGGCGTCGTCGCCGGCGAGGCGTTCGACCCGGCGCAGTACGGCATGGCCGCGTCGTACGACGACAAGGGCGAGTACATCTACCCGGAGGGCTTCGACCCGGCGACCGGCGAGTGGCTGCCCGGCTACGAGGAGGCCCGCGACCTCTGGGAGAAGCAGTACGCCGACGCCCAGAAGCGCTTCGAGGCCCACCAGGAGCAGATCAAGCGCATGGCGGCTGCGGACGCCGAGGCGGCGATCCCGACCACCTACACCTCCGACGCCGACGGGGGCTCGGAGGAGCGAGGGCGAGGACGGCGCTCCGGCCGCTCCCCGTCCGGCGCCTGCTGCCTCCGGCGGCACGCTGGCCTCCGACGAGGCCCTGCAGGCCCTGCGCGAGAAGCTCTCGGGCGGCGCCAGCTAGTCCCTGATCGTCCCGAGGGCCCCCGACCGTCCTGGTCGGGGGGCTCTGGCGTTGCTAGGGGGCGTTCCGACTGGTGCAGCGCGCACGCGCAGGCATCCGACCGGTGGCTAGTACGACCTCTAGGCCGCCGCACCGGACCGGCCGACGCGCGTGGAGCCCTCCACGTGGTTGCCGCAGGCCCGTGGACGACCGCAGCAGCCCCTCCACCCCTCGCGGGCCCCGGCGGTGTGGAGCCCTCCGTCCGGTTGGCGGGCAGTCCGAGACCGTGCAGAGGGCTCCACACCCACCGCGCGACGACGTACGGGAGCAGCGGTCAGGGCGAGTCCCAGCCGGGCTCGACCTGGCCGGGGTCCAGGCCCGGCACCGCCATCGCGTCGTACGACCCGCCGTAGGCGAACCAGCCGCCGTGGCCGCCGGCCGCCCGGCCGCCGCCGTGGCCGTGCGGCTCGACGGCGGTCCGCTCTGGTCGGCCGGTACGCCGAGCAGAGCGCGGGTCACCGACTGCGTGCTGTCGAGCAGGTCGTCCAGCGCCCGCTGCAGGTGGTCGGCGGTGACGAGGGTCAGCGGGCCGGGGGTCTCGGTGAGCGCCTCGAGCACCGCCCGGCGGACCAGCTCCTTGACGAAAGAGGCTGTCACGCCGGCCATCCGGTCGACGGCCGTCGCGCGCTGGTCGTCGGTGAGCTCGAGCGGCACGCCGCGGGTGTAGACCTCGAGCAGCCGGGCGCGGGCGTCGGCGTCCGGCAGCCCGATCTCGACGGCGACGTCCACCCGCCCGGGCCGGGCGGCGAGGGCCGGCTCGAGCAGGTCGGCCCGGTTGGTGGTCAGCAGGAACAGCAGGTCGGCGTCCTGCGCCGCGCCGTCCATGGAGTCGAGCAGCTCGAACAGGACGGGGGAGGGGCCGGGCCCGAAGCCGCGGTCCTCCGCGACCAGGTCGACGTCCTCGAGCACCAGCGCCGCGGGCTGCAGGTCCCGGGCCAGCGCGGTGACGGCGCCGATCATGTGCAGCGACTTGCCGGACATGAGCAGCACCGTGGTGTCCTGCAGCGCCTGGACGACGTAGCGGACGGTGTGCGTCTTGCCGGTCCCGGGCGGGCCGTGCAGCAGCAGCCCGCGCTTGAGGTGCTGGCCGGCGGCGCGCAGCTGCTCGCGGCGGTCGGCCATGTCCAGGCTGTGCCGCTCGACCCGGCGGAGCACCTCCTCGGGCAGCACGACGTCCTCGCGCGAGGTCGGCGCGAGCCGGGGGAAGACGACGTCGACCCCGCCGGGTCCGGCGACCAGCTCGAGGAGCTGCCCGCGGTAGACGTTGAGCCGGGAGCGCAGCTCGGCCAGCTCGCGCAGCACCTCCTGCGCCTCGGCGGTCGGGAGACCGGCGACCTCGAGCGAGAGGCCCTCGCCCTGCTGCGGGTTCGGGCCCTTGACCAGCAGCACCGAGCGGCCGCGGGCGTCCTCGACGAGCAGCAGGCCGAGGCGCAGGCAGGCCAGCGTGCGGTCGGGACCGGTCGGCAGCTCGACCAGGTCGGGGGCGGACAGCCGTACCGGCGGCAGGCCGTCGCCGTGCAGCAGCTGCTGCAGGCCCAGCGGGCCGAAGTGCGGCGGCTGCGCCAGGCCGTGCACCGCGGTGCTGCCGGTCGGGCTCGGTGCTCCAGGCGTCGAGGGCGACCTGCAGGTTGACGTGCTCGAAGGGCGCGAGGTCACGTCGTACGACCGAGTGGGCGAGCCCGTCGGGCCCGAGCCAGTCGCGGACGAGGCGGACCACCTCGTTGCCGCCGTCGCCCACCGCGCCGGGGCTGTGCACCCACTCGAGCATCGCCCGGAACGCCGCCGCGAACTGCCGTGCCTCGTCCTCGCTGGCCGCCACCCGGCCTCCTCTCGCCGCGCGCAGGCAAGCAGGTCCGGGACCCGCAGGGCAAGGGGCTTGGACGCCTAGGGCCGGCCGGCGACCAGCATCCGGTGGCCGGCGAGCATGAGCGCGCCGGCGAGCAGCATCGCGACCGCCGCGACCGACCAGGCCAGCCGGTAGCCCCCGCCCTGCACGAGCAGTCCGAAGGCCAGCGGTCCGGTGGCCCCGCCCGCGAAGACCCCCAGCTGCGTGTAGCTCGTCGCGACAGCGGGGGCCGTCGGGTTGAGGCGTACGACGGCGTAGTTCATCAGCCCCGGCCAGCTCCACCCCACGCCGAAGACCAGCGCCGTCCCGAGGAAGAACGCGGGCACCGCGGCGGTCGCGAGCAGGGCCATGCCGACGGCTCCGGTGGCCATCATCGCGGCGACGATGACCAGGTGCCCGCCCGCGCGGCGGTCGGCCAGCCAGCCGGCGCCGATGCGCGTCGCGATGCCCAGTGCGCTGCCGCCGCCGAGCAGCACGCCCGCCTCGGACAGGGTGAAGCCTGCCGCCACCGCCGACTCGACGAGGAAGGCGGCCAGGCCGAACGCGGCCGCGCCGGACAGCGCCGCGGCCAGCGCCACGACGGCCAGGGCGCGCACGGCGGCATCGCCCGCCCGACCACCGGACGGGCGGCGCTCGGCGCGCACCCGGGCCGGCCTCGGCGCGAGCAGGACGTAGACGAGCGCGAGCAGCGCAGCCGCGGCGAAGCTCGCCCGCCAGCCCAGCGTCAGGCCGACCAGCGGCAGGGAGAAGCCGGCGAGCAGGGTCGAGGCGGGGATGGCCGCCTGCTTGACGCCGAAGGCGACCCCCTGCTGTGCCCGTGGCACGGTCTCGGCCAGCGCTCCGTTGCTGCCGATCTGGGCGAGCGCGTTGCCGGCGCCACCCAGGGCCACCGCGACGAGCAGCACGAGGTACGACGGGGCCAGCGCCATGGCGACCAGCACGGCCGCGGACAGGACGGCGGACAGCACCGTCGTCGCCCAGGAGCCGAGGCGGGCCGCGATGCGCCCGGCCGGGACCGACGCGAACGCGGCCACGGTGAAGTAGGCACTGGCCGCCAGGCCCAGCTGGACCTCGTCGAAGGCGAGGTCGTCGCGCACCAGCACGGCGAGCCCGCCGAGCAGGAAGGTCGGCAGGGTGGCCAGGACGGTGCACAGGGCGGCTGCGGCGACGGTGCGCCGGACGAGCCACTGGTCCACCGGCGCGGCCCCGACGGCCGACGCACTCGTCACGCGCTCTCCTCAGCCGGTCGTCGGCCAGCCACGACGAGGGCTCCAGCGTAGGAGGCCGGTCGCCCGCGACGGCAGCCGCCCAGGGCGATCTGTCCGGAGGCTAGGTTCGATCGCGTGATCACGGTCGGGCTGACGGGCGGCATCGGGTCGGGCAAGTCGGCGGTGAGCCGGCTGCTCGCCGGGCTGGGCGCGGTGGTCATCGACGCCGACCTGATCGCCCGCGAGGTGGTCGAGCCCGGGACGCCGGCGCTCGCCGAGATCGTCGAGGCGTTCGGCCCGGAGGTGCTGCGGCCGGACGGGACGCTCGACCGCCCGGCGCTCGGCGCCCGGGTCTTCGCCGACCCGGCTCTGCTGGCGAGGCTGAACGCGATCGTGCACCCGCGGGTGGGGGAGCGGACCGCAGCGCTGCTCGCCGAGGCGGAGGCATCCGGCGCGGAGGTGGTCGTCCACGACGTCCCGCTGCTCGTGGAGAACGGGATGCAGGCGCTGTACGACGCGGTGGTCGTCGTCGCGGCGTCGCCCGAGACGCAGCTCGACCGGCTGGTGCGGCTGCGGGGGATGGCGGAGGAGGAGGCGCGGCAGCGGATCGCGTCGCAGGCGCCGCTGGCCGACAAGCTGGCCGCCGCCACGTACGTGGTGCACAACGACGGGCCGCTGGAGGAGCTGGCGCCGCAGGTCGAGCGGGTGTGGGCGGAGCTGCGCTCGATCCGGCGTGACGCCTGATGCTGCTGTGACTGCGGGTCACCGCGCCTGATCACAACGGGTCAGGCGTCCTGCGTCAGATGCCCGACCTGATCCCGGTCTGCGTCGACGATCTCTCGATCTCGTCGTCACTTCTTGTAGTCACGCGCTCAACCCGCGTCGCCTCGGCGTCGATACCTCTGGCGAACACGCTGCGAAAGGGCGAACCCACGGGGACGTGGGGGCGCAGAGCCACGGGCCTAGACCAGGCAGCCGAGCCGCCGAACGGTGTACGACGCCCGCGTCGTCCTCCACCTCTCGCAGCGCCACGCGCTCTTTCGAGGAGGAACGACATGCGCGTCGCGCTGACAACCCGCACCACCGTGGCCGGACTGGCCGCGCTCTCGCTCGCTGCGGTGACCCTGCCGATGACGACGGCGTCGGCGGCTCCGGCCGCGAAGACGGCTTCGGTGGTCGCCGGCGACGGCCAGACCTACATCGTCACCTTGCGCCACGGCAACCTCGGGCGCGGCCTGGCCGGCGAGGTCGGCAAGAAGGGCGCCAAGGTCCGCGCACGTCTACGAGAACGTGCTTCCAGGGGTTCGCGGCGGAGCTGACGCCCGGCCTGCTGGCGCAGCTGCGGGTGGACAAGCGGATCGCCTCGATCGAGCTGGACCGGCGTGGTCACCGACCGATGGCACCCAGACGGCGCCGCCGTGGGGCCTCGACCGCATGGACCAGCGCGCTCTGCCGCTCTCGACGACGTACGACGTACAGCGCGACCGGGCGCGGGGTGACCGCCTACGTGCTCGACACCGGCGTCCGCTCGACGCACGCGGAGTTCGGGGCCGCGTGGTGAAGGGGTTCGACGCCATCGCGGGAACGACGCTCCGAGGACTGCCACGGCCACGGCACCCACGTCGCCGGCACGATCGCCGGCAACGACCTACGGGGTCGCCAAGTCGGCGACGGTCGTGCCGGTGCGGGTCATGAACTGCGACGGCTCCGGGTCCACCTGGCGCGTCATCAGGGGCGTGGACTGGGTCGCCGGGCACCACGCGGCCGGCCCGCCGGCAGTGGCGAACATCAGCATCGGCGGCGGCGTCCCGTCGACGTGGACGCGGCGGTTGCCAGCTCGATCGCTGACGGCGTCGTCTACGCCGTCTCGGCCGGGAACAGCGGCGCGGACGCCTGCGGGCAGAGCCCGGCTCGCCTGCCCGCGGCGCTGACTGTGGGCTCGACGGACTCCAGCGACACCAAGGCGCGGATCGTCCAACTTCGGACGTGCGTCGACCTGTTCGCGCCCGGCGTCGGCATCTACTCGGCGACCTACACCTCTGACACGGCCGCGACCTACAAGTCGGCACCTCGATGGCCACGCCGCACGTCGCAGGTGCGGCGGCCGTCTACCTCGAGACCAACCCGAGTGCGACCGCGTCCGTCGTCGCCGAGGCGCTGCAGGACGGTGCCACGGCGGGCGTGTCAAGGGCGCAGGGACGGGCTCGCCGAACAAGCTCCTGCGGATCGGTCATGTCAGCAGCAGTGCGCCGGCCCCGACGAGCCAGCCCGACCCCGCAGCCGGCCCCGACCGAGGCCGACACCGAGCGAGCCGGCCCACCGACCGAGCCCGACCCCGAGCGAGCCCGACGAGCCCCCCGACCGAGCCGGCCCCGACCGAGCCCGCCCGCGACAGCCACTTCCGGCATCAATTGGGCGTGGGCGTCGCCAAGACCAAGGGGACCCCGTACGCGACCCTGACGTGGTCGGGTGTCAGCGGCAGCAGCGTGGACGTGTACCGCGACGGGCGGCGGACGGCGGCCACTGGCAACGACGGCGCCTACACCGAGGCCGCAGGCGGCAAGGGGGGAGGGGCGCGATCTACCAGATCTGTGCGGCAGGCGCGTAACCTGCTCAGCGGCCGTCACGGTCAGCTGGTGATCCGCGGGCCCGCTCTGTGCGTAGCCGAAGATACAACGGACTGCGTACAGCCCTGACCCGCCATCGGCCCTAGCCTGCTCGCGAGGCACTACCGCCCTGACGAGGAGACAGCATGAGCGACGAGATCGACACCCCGACCAGTCCGGCCTGTCACGGCGCGACGTTATTCGTCGCGGTGCCATTGTCGGCGGCGCCCTGGTCTGGACGACCCCGGTGGTCCAGTCCCTGGCCGGTCCGGCTTTCGCGCAGGCGGAGCCCAGCCGTCGACTCGACGAGGACTGCGACGAGATCTTCCAGTTCAAGATCGAGGGGGCGTTCACGTCATTCTCCAGTGGAGGGGCCCCTTCTGCGCCCCACCGGTTACGACAAGGAGCGACGAACTTCGTCGCCGGCCCGAACACCGCGGGTGTCATCCCCAACGGCCACGGCACGATCTCGGTCGTGGTCGGCCGGCAGACGGCGACGATCACCATCCCCGCCGACTGCACTCTGCTCGACGGTCAGGCCAAGGCCGGGTCGCCCAGTGGACGACACCCTGGAGTGTGAGGACGCGACTCCCATCCGGGCGCACGGTGTCTACACCGTGACTCTGCCGACCAGGAACATCTCCTTCGTGGCCGGCGTCATCTGCTGCTAAGCAGAGGTCCGGACAGGGTCGGCGCCTTCGGCGCCGGCCCCGCTTCATGTTCGGCGCACCTCCGTCGCGGATGAGGGCGGTCGCCTCGTCGAGACTCGAGACATCCATGCGGAAGACGGACGTGCGGCGCAGCAGAGCGCGCCAGGGTGTGGAAGGAACGCGGCGCCGCCTCCGACCAGGTGAAGCACTGCTGCGCCATCAGCAGCATGGCCTCCGCGCGGGAAGTGCGTGAAGCTGGGTGGGTCGGCCGGGTGAGTACCGCGGCAGGACGATCATCGCCGGCTCGACCTCCGCGAGGCGGAACCGGGACGGATGTCCTCCGCAGGAATCTGCCACTGGCTCGTGGCGAAGGCCGAGACCGAGACGGGCACCTTCGGGGCTAGCGCCGCGTGCACCGCCCACGACCCGGGGTCCAGCGACAGGGACTTCGGGTAGGCGCGGACGACAAGGGAGTCTGGGTCGATCGCGGCCACCTCGTCGGAGAGGTAGCCGAAGCCGTCTCGGACCAGGGCGGCAGTCAGGGTCGTCTTCCCGTGATCTTCCGGAGCCACGAGAAGCACGCCCCTGCCCTCGAGCTCGACGACCCCTGCGTGAAGCAGGACGTGGTCGAGACCGCCTACCCGAACCGCGCTCTGGTTGATGTGCCAGATGAGCAGTCGTAGCAGCACATCAGGCGAGGGTGACCAGCGCAGCTTGTCCTGGTCGAGGTAAATGGCACCAGCTGGCCGCCGGCGATGCCGGCCGCGATGAACGAGTAGATGCGCACCCGCTCACGGGCCGACCGCGATCGGACTGCACAACGGACGCAGGATGCGTTCGAGGTGATGCCCGAGCGCTTCGTCGGTCAGCGCACCTGGAAGGTCCAGCCGAGCGCGCCGTAGGTCGGGGACAGGGTGCGCCACGGCAGCGCGTCCAGATCCTGGGTCCGGGCCCGCTCCGGTGTACCGAAGATGCGATGCTCATGTCAACCGCAGGCTCCACGAGCTGCATGTCCAGGAGCTCGTGCAGGAAGGCAAGTACGTCTGCGCGAACGTCCGCCATGTCGACATCGAAACTCGGCGGCGAGGCGCATGGCGATCGCGTTGCCAGTGCTCTGACCATCGACGTGTGCGAACACGGCCGCACCGGTCCCTGAAAGCCGGTGCATGGCGCGTTTCTCGTTGTGCCAGATGACGATTTCGTCGTCCAGCCGCTCCACCTCGATCCGGGGGCTTCGAACGAGGACCTTGGCTGCTCCCTCGCCGGGTGAGGCCGCCGTCACATCTGCCTCGCGGCCACGCGCTCAGCGTTCGCCTGCAGGCGACGCACGGTCGTCGCCACCCGAGTCGCCTGCTCGGGGGTCATGTGGCTGTAGAGCGGCGGGGTCAGCACCCGGCCGGCCATCTCGTCCGTCACCGGCAGCTCCCGCTGCCGCGCAGGTGCGCGTACGCCTGTCTGCCGGTGGATCGGCGGCGCGTAGTAGCGCCGCGAGTCGATGCCCTCGGCCTTGCAGAGCCGCTCCCAGCTGGACGTTCGTGAGCCCGAACACGTCCGGCTCGAGGATCAGCGTCAGGTCCTTGAAGGTCGAGACGTCACCCTCGTCGAGCGTCGGGAAGCTCGAGGCCCGGAATCCTTCCACCTCGCCCGGAAGGCTGCCACCAGCTCGTTGCGGTAGGCGACCCGCTCGGCGACCGTCGACAGCCCGGCGAGAGCTACCGCAGCGTGCAGCTCAGACATCCGCGCGTTGATGCCGGGGAACTCGCAGTCGTACGTGCCCGGGTTGCCGTAGTCCCGACCGATGCGCAGCCGGCGCGCAAGCTCGGCGTCGTGCGTCGCGACCAGGCCGCCCTCGGCGGCGGTCGTCACCTTGGTCGGGCTCATGCTGAAGACCTCGGCCGCGCCGAAGCCGCCGACCGGGCGGCCCGCCGCTGCGACCCGAGCGCATGCGCCGCGTCGTAGACGAGGGGGATGCCGGCGTCGTCGGCGACCTTCTGCAGGTCCTCGACCTGGCAGGGCGTGCCGTAGATGTGGGTGGCGGTCATGGCCACGGCGCCCGACGCGGCGACCTGCTCGGCGGCATCAAGCGGGTCCAGAGTCAGGTCCTCCCGGCGGATCTCGGCCCAGACCGGCGTCCCGCCTGCCCAGTGCACGGCGTGCGCGCTGGCAGCGAAGGTGAAGCTCGGCATGACGACCGGCCCCCGGGCGTCGTGCGCCTGCAGGACGAGCATGAGGCCGGCGGTGCAGCTGGAGACCGCGACGACGTGCGGCACCTCAGCAGCTCCGCGGCCCGCTCCTCCAGCTCGGCGACTGTGCGGCCGTTGGTGAGCATCCCGCTCTCCAGGATCGAGCCGATGCGCGCCGTAAGCCCTGGGATGTCCGGGATGGTGGGGCGCACCAGCGGGAGGCCGTCGGGGAAGGCCTTCGGCCCCCCGAGGATCGCGGGCAGCTGGTCGGTGGCGGTCACGACGCGACCCTTTCACGAGACGGCCCTGCACACGGGCCTTCACGACAGGAAGGGCGAGCAGGACGAGCACGAAGGGGAAGACCTGCACGCGCTGGCGGGTGAGGATGCCGAAGTTGGCGAAGCTGGAGAAGGCCACGACGAACAGCAGCGTGTAGCCACGCAGAAGGCGACGTAGGGCCGCGTCCGGAGCAGGTGCGGCAGACTCCGCAGGCGGTCGCGGCAGCGCCAGGCGAGGTAGAGCAGGCCAGCGCTCTCAGCGGCGGCAGCCAATGCCTGCAGGCTGTTGGCCTCCCAGGGGAAGGGGCGCAGGAGCACGGAGACGAACGCCGCGGGCAGATCCAGCGGGCTGGTGACGGGCGTCGCTTCGAAGCTGGAGCCGCCCTGCTGGGTCCGTGTCGGCCGTGTCGTCGAGGACGTCGCTCGCCGTCGCGCCGCTCTCGTCGACGCCGAAGAAGCGCTCCGCCTGCACGACCAGCAGCCAGACCGACGAAGACCATGACCGCCGGTCCCGACGAGCCTTGAGCAGCGGGGCCGAGCGGCGCGTCCGGCCTAGAGGGGCGGACGAGGTAGCCGACGAACAGCCCGCCGAAGAGCAGGACGGCCATGTGCGGCCGGACCAGGCTCACGCCGCCGATGCTCAGCGCCAGGACCGCGCGCCCCCGGGCCGCCGGACGAGCAGCCGGGCGGCGCCGTAGGCGCCGAGCCCGAGCGCAAGGTCATCCACGCCTCCTTGCCGATGCTGGACGGCCAGAAGAGCAGCGACGGCAGGAACAGGACGAGGAGCGCGTACGCCGGCCGTCGCCGTCGGGCAGGGCGTGCGCGAAGGCGCGCTGGAAGAGCAGCAGCCCCCAGAACCCGAGCCAGGAGAAAACGAGGAAGCCCCCGATCAGGCGTGGAGCCGAGCAGCAGGTAGACGTAGCCGGTGAAGCCCTCGATGAAGGCCGTGCCCGGGAAGGGCCCACTGCCACCCACGGGAGCCCGACGCGCAGGGCGGCCGAGATGCGCTCACCGGCGCAAGTCGTAGCGGGCGCTGTCAGC
The DNA here is from genome assembly GCA_963844295.1 of uncultured Actinomycetota bacterium. Lineage (GTDB taxonomy): Bacteria > Actinomycetota > Actinomycetes > Mycobacteriales > SCTD01 > SCTD01. The sequence goes on from CAWJNR010000002.1 coordinate 2,034,702, forward strand.
GCCGCCCTCGTAGAGAACGTAGAGCTGCAGGTAGCGCAGACAGGCGGAGAGGAGCTTGGCGACGAGTGCCAGGACCAGGAGCTCAACGTGAGCTCCGGCGCGCCAGCGGCCACCTGCCGGAGGACAGGCAGGGACAGGACGATCAGCCCGGGCCGACCAGCAAGCCACCGCTGACGTCGTACGACCAGGAGTACAGACCCCAGACGGTTGATCGCGGCGTGCTCCCGCGCCGCCGCGCCGAAGCGGCCATGGGCACCGTGGTCGCCGGGCAGCGGCGCCGCGTGGTTGTCCGGCCGCTCGCCGGAACTCCGGTTCGGGCGCCTGCTGCGCCTCCACGCCCCAGCGGGCCATGAGCCGGTCCAGGAGACCCGGCGCGACCGCCGCGCCGAGGATCAGCCGCGCCGCGGGCAGCCCAACCCACAACTCCCGCGGCGCCGTGTCGGCCGCACGCAGCACGGCCGCCGCCGCGGCTTCCGGCCGGAAGACCGGCGGCGCGGGCATCGGCCGGCGCGGCATGCGGTTGCGCGCCCAGCCGAATCCCGTGTTCACCGCGGGCAGTTGCACCATGGACAGCCGGACACCGGAGCCTTCGCGCCGCAGTTCCACCCGCACCGCTTCGTTGAAGCCGCGGACGGCGAACTTCGCGCCGCAATAGGCGGATTGCAGCGGCAGGGCGCGGTGCGCGAGCGCGGAGCCGACCTGGACCACCACGCCCCGGCCCCGGGGCCGCATCCGGCGCAGCGCCGCCATCGTGCCGTGCACGGTGCCGAGGTAGACGACCTCCGTGATCCGCCGGAACTCGTCGGCTCCCATCTCCGCGAAGGGCGAGAAGGAGGTGATCGTCACGGCGTTCACCCAGACACCGATCGGGCCGGGTTCGGCTTCGGCCCGGGCCGCTGCGCCCTCGACCGCTTCCGCGTCGGCGACGTCGGTGGGGATGGCCAGCGCCCGGCCGCCACCTTGCTCGATGGCGCGCCTCGCCCCTTCGAGCCCGTCGGCGCCGCGCGCGAGCAGGGCCACCTTCCGCCCCGGCGCCCGAACGCCTCGGCGACCGCACGGCCCACGCCGGCCGAGCGCCAGTGACCACCACGATGTCGGCCATCCATTTCTCCAACGGGCTGAGCGCCGCCCTCGCACGCACAAAGAGCTTCGCCTCCGACGGTTGCGAGGCGTCGCTTGGTCGCCAACTCCACGCGATCGTCAAACCGAGGGGCGACAGCACGCGCTCGCTGCGGAGAGGGTGCGGGCGTGCCGTCCCGTCGCCGGCGGGACCGCCGTCCGCTCCGGGTCCGTTCGACGGTTTCTGATTCGCGATGCCGCCAGTTGCACGACACTCCCCGTTCCCGCGCATGGCCGTCGCCACGGCGGTGCGGGAGCGCGGGCAGCGTGCGGGCCGGGCGTAAAATACCGCCAGCCGACGCCGGCCTTTCCGTCGGTGAAGCCCGCTACGACCTTGCCGAGAGCACCGTGCAGCCTCTCAGCGCGAGAGCCCTTCTGGACATCGCGGCCGGAACTGCCACCCTGGCCGGGCTCGGCTTGGGCTACGGCCGGCCGCCGGGAGCCCCGTCCTGCGCCGAGCGGTGGCGCTCGCCTGCGGCGTCGCGGCCGAGGAGGTCGTGACGGTTCCCGGGACGATGTTGGGACTGGCCACGCTGGCGTCCGAACTGTGCCGCCCTGGCGAAGAAGCGCTGCTGCCCACCCCCTAATACGGCCCGGTGCAGGTTGCGCTGGAGCGTGCCGGGGCGCGGGTGCGCAAGTGCAAGCTGCGGTTCGAGGAAGGATACCGCCCGGATGCGGGGCGGCTTTCGGCCTGCCTCACCCGCGCCACCAAACTGGTCTGCATCGCCAGTCCGCAGAACCCGAGCGGCGTTCGGGTACCGGCGGGCACCTTACGGGAACTCCTCCGCGCCATGAAGGTCCGCGCCCCCCGGGGGCTGCTGGTGATCGACGAGACCTACCGCGCGGCGACCTCCGGCGACGCGCCGTCCCTGTCGAGCGCCGCGGCGCTGGACCCTCGCGTGGTCACGGCCGGCTCCTTGTCCAAGGCGCACGGCGTGCCCGGCCTCCGGATCGGCTGGCTGACGATGCCCGATCCCGCGCTGCGCGAGCGAGTCACCGCCGCCTTGCGGGGCATGATCATCTCGGGCTCCGTGCTGGACGAGGTGATCGCGGCGGCGCTTCTCGCGCGCCAAACCGAGGTGCTGGCGCCACGCCGGTGGCAGCTAGCGGAAGCGCTGAGCGTGGTCGAGACTTGGCGCCCGGCGAGGCCGCGCGGCTCGATTGGGTGCGGCCGGAAGCCGGCGGCCTCTGCTGCGCTCGTCTCCGGCCTGACCAATTCGGCGCGGCGGCGGTGGCGCGGTTCTGGGCGGCGCTGCCGCGCTACGGATTGCGCCTCGCCCCCGGCACTTGGTTCGGGGAGGAAAGCCGGGTGTTCCGGCTCGGCTTCGGCCACCCCGTAGTAGCCGACCTGCCGCCGGCACTGCAGGGGCTGTCGCGGGCCATGGACGACGCGCTCTAGTCAAGCAAGCCGGCGGATCCGACACCCGGCCTGCGGGTCGAGCGCCGGCGCTTCCATCGGTTCGGCTCAAGCGTTCCGGGCGGGCGCATTCCGATGGAGTTCAGTGGCGAGGCGGACAAAAGGTGGCGCCGATCTTCCACGACGCGGCGAGCGAGGCGCGCAGGTTGCCCGATACCTTCGAGACCCCGCCGGCGCGGCGGCGATGCGCGACCGGCAGCTCGCGCGCGCAGCCCGGCGCGGCGGCGCGCATCTGCATTTCGAGGTTCCAGCCGTAGGTCATCTCGCGCATGCCGAGGCGGAGCAGCACGTCGCGGCGGATCGCGCGCATCGGTCCCATGTCGGTGTAGCGGACGCCATAGAGCGGGCCGAGCGCGGCGCCCGATCGCCCGGCGAAGAGCTGGTGGGCGCTCATGCTGCCCTTCTCGCGCGCGCCGCGCGTGCGCGAGCCGATCACGAAATCGGCGCGGCCCTCCGGCGATCGGCGCGACCAGACGCGGGATCACTCCGGGCAGTCGCTGCCGTCGCCGTCGAGAAACACCAGGATCTCGCAGTCGGCGCGCGGCCTCGGACGCCCGCCCGGCAGGCGCGCCCGTAGCCGCGGCGTCGTCTCGATGACCACGCCGGCGCCGGCGGCCGCCGCGCGCTCGACGGTGCCGTCGGTGCTGCCGCTGTCGACGACGATGACCTCGGTCGACGCCCGCGCCGGGATCGCCGCGATGACGCCGGCGATCGCGTCCTGTTCGTTGAGGCACGGGATGACGGCCGCGACGACCGCGGCCGCGCGTCGCCGGGCATAAAGGCTCCAGCGCAGGCCGCAGCCGGCGCAGGCGGCGGGCGGCGCGTCGCTCAACAGCGCCGCGCGGAAGTCCTGGTAGCGCTCGCCGTTCCAGATTTCCCGCAGGGTCTGCTGTGTCGCGTCGCCGAGGGTGAAGGCGTCATAGCCGCGCATCGAGAACGGCGCGATGCAGCACGGCAGCGCCCGGCCATGCGCGGTGAAATACATCAGCGTCCACGGGCGGCGGCACAGCGACCAGGGCTGCGCCGTCTCGCCGCGCTTCAGGCTCGCCGCCGGGTCGGTCGCGCCCGGAGGCGTTGAACGCGATCCCGAGCGCGGCGGCGAGGTCCTCGGCCTCGCCAGGATCATCGCCTCCTCGCGTCGTCGCGCCGGCGAACAGCGCCTGGTCCGGGCGCGCCATGCCCGATGCCTCGTCCGGGAAAATAGACGAGGCGCTGCAGATAGACTTCCGGCACGTCCATGTCGTGCGCGAGGCGGACGAAATGCCGAGCTGCCCGACCGTTTCCTTAGCCCGGTCAGCCACAGCGAGACGCGCGGCGTCTCGCGCCCCTCGCTCGCGCTGCATCGCGCGGAAGGCGCGGACGCTGCGGACGATGCGGGCGAACATGTCGCTTGCCGCGCACCGCCTTGAACGCGACCGGCTCGGCGGCGTCGAGCGAGACGCGCAACTCGTCGAGCCCGCTGTCGATCAGCTCGCGCCCCTTGCGCTCGGTCAGCAGCGTGCCGTTGGTGTTGAACAGGACGTAGGTGCCGCGATCCTTCAGATAGCGGATCATGCGCGGCAGCGCGGCACCATCATCGGCTCGCCGACGCCGTGCAGCACGACGCGGGCGATGTTCGGGAACTGGTCGACGATCGCGGTGAACAGCTCCCAGCTCATGTCGCCGGGCGGCTCGAGCGCCTCGAAGGTGCGCGGGCAGGTCGTGCACAGCAGGTTGCAGCGGTTTGTCGTCTCCAGATAGAGGCAGACCGGCGGCCGCCGGGCGAGCGGCCGCTCCGCCTCCGCCGCTTCGTGGTAGCGCCGCGGGTCGATGCCGGGCGGCGAGGTGATCGGTGCTGCTCGCGCTCATGGACGGGGTGCCTCCGAAGGGGCGGCGGACAGGACGGGACGGCGCGGCCAGAGCGCGACTGCCAAGAAGGTAAGCACGGCGAGGTTGAGGACGGTGTCGCGCACCGCGAACTCGACCGCGGTGTTGTCGGTCCGGACCACGTCGTAGAGGACGAAGCAGCAGATGGTGGCGGCCCAGCCCGGCGCCGGCCCGAGGAGCGACACGAACGGCAGCAGGGCCATGAAGTACCAGGGCAGATTGGGCGACATAAGCAACTGAAAGGCGGGGAACAGCAGAACAGCCGCCGCAGCTTCGCCTCCTAACCCTGGTAGCGCCGAACGGCACGCCAAGGCAGCCGCGCCACGAGCATCGTGGCGCCGGCGAGTAAGCGGCATCGCGCAGGCGACCGGGCCGGTGAAGTGCTGCAGGGCGGCAACCAGCCAGAAGCCGCCGCTGCTGTCGGTATGCTCCTCTTTGAGGTAGCCCGGCAGGAAACCGAGCACGCCGGCGCCGGCCGACAGGTAAGGCAGGTAGAGCAGCACCGCGACCGCCGGGCGACAACGGCGCCTGCCAATCGCCGCGGTGCTGCCGGGGGCACCACGCCGCCGATACCTAGCGCCGCAAAAGGCTTCAGCAGCGCCGCGACGGCGAGGATGCCGGCCGCCACCAGCCGGCGGCCCGGCACCAGCCCGAACCGAGGCCGAGCATGGTGGCGGCGAGCATGGCGGCGTCGATGTGCGCGTTGCCGGCGACCTCCACACCGCAAGCGGGTGCCAAAGGTAGGCAACGACGCACGTCACGGGCCGGTGGAGGCGCCGCAACAGATCCACAGCACGGCGGCCGTCACAGCCTCGCAGGCCACCAGCGCCAGCTTCATCGCCAGCAGTCCGTCCGACACCCGGTTCACCAGGGCGAACAGCATCTGCGCAGCCGGCGGGTATACGGTGACCGCGTAGTCGCGGCGATTGATCGAGGGGAAGATCCCTTCGTCGCGCAGCGCTTCGAGCGCCGGTGCCGCGGGCACGTGGAGGTATCGATTCACGCCCGCGCCCTGCACGCCGCCATCCCAGACGTAGCGGTAGGCGTCGGTGGAGAGGTTCGGCGGCTCGAAGAGCAGCGCGAGGCGGAGCGCGAGGGCAACGCCGAGGATCACCGCCAGAGTTGGCAACTCACGGCAGCCCGCGGCCAGGCGGGTGGCGACGAGCACCAACACGCCCTGCGCGACGGCGAGGGCGATGAAGGCGAGATCGCCGACCTCCGCATGCACGGCCGGACCGGCAAGGGTCGTTGCCAGCAGCGCCGCCCCCGATCAAGACGCTCGCCACCGGAGGGCTCGCCCATCGACTGCCCCGCTGGGCCGGATGGCGCCCGGAAACGTCAACCCCCGCCCGTTCCGGTTCGCACGGCCGCGGCGTGGCGGGCGAGGAAGGCGCGCGTATGCAAGGCCGGCCCTCCCACGAGGCCGGCTCCGCGAAAGGCAGTGGCCGACCGGCGATCTCGGCTTCGAGAAAGCCGAAAGTCTCGGCGCCGTCGATGTCGTACCAGGCCGGCAGCAGCCGAACCGGCAGGCTGATCTCCGCGGCGCGTTCGAGGCTCGTGGGCAGCACGTCCGGCGTGCTCCACCGCACCGCCTCGAACAACCGGGAATGCGGTCGCTTGAGGCCGACCAGGTAGTAGCCTCCGTCCGTCGCCGGACCCGGGACCAACCGGTCGCCGGGAGCGCGCAGGGCCTCAATGGCCATGGAGATCAGGCGGGGCGGCAAGGTCGGGCTGTCCAGTTTGATCACCAGGGCGCAATCGTGGCCGTCCGCCAGAAATCCCGCAACCGACGAGAACAGCACCGCGCCGAAGTCGGCGTCCTCACGGCAGACCAAGCCCCAGTCGGTGGGCAGCAGCGGGCGCAGCGCCGCTTCGGACCCCGCCGGAGCGTAGATCGCGTAGCCCTTCCAGCCCAGGGCCGCAGGCAGGGTGGCCACCGCGGCTGCGACATCGGAAATGAAGCACGCGGAGAGCGTTGCCGCAGCATATAGGGCCGAGCAGCGGCTGGAGGCGGGTCTTGCTGGCGCCCGCGCGTGGCGTCTTGCACACAACCGACACAGCCGCGACGGCTCCCATGCACGGCTCCTCCTTCCTGCCTCCTCTCCCGTTCGCTCGGGCGCGTGCGACGGTTACGCGCCCGTTCGACGCTTCATATGGTTCGCCGACGAGGTTTTGCTCACGGCTCGCAAGACCCTAGGTAAGGTGGAGCAGAGCAGCGGACAGGAGCCCATGGAGCGGCTTGACGGCGGATGGGAGGCGTTGATGGCGCGGGCGCAAGCCGGCGACGCCCGCGCCTACGACGCGCTGCTGCGCCAGGTCCTGCCGTTCCTGCGCGCCGTCTGCCGCCGCCGGCTCGGTTCTTCGACGGAGGCCGAGGAGGCCGTGCAGGACGCGCTGCTCACCATCCACCGCCTCCGCCACACCTACGACCCGGCGCGCCCCTTGCAGCCCTGGCTGGCCACGATCGCCGACCGCCGCGCGGTCGATCGGCTGCGCCGGAGCGGCCGCCGGGCGCGGCACGAAACCGATCCTGGAGCCGCTGAGCGAAACCTTGGCCGCACCGGCTGCGAATGGGTGGGATCACGCGAGCGAAGAGCAACTCGCGGCGAAGCAGTTGCGTGACGCCGTGTCCGGGCTCCCGTCGAGCCAGCGCCGAGCCTTGACGTTGACCAAGCTGCAAGGCTTGTCCTTGGCGGAGGCGAGCGCGCGCTCCGGCCTTTCGGTGGGCGCGCTGAAGGTCGCAACGCACCGGGCGCTGCAGACGTTGCGCACTCGTTTAGGAAGAGGAAAGAGTTCTCGGTAGGCGCATCGGAGGTCTGGGAGGTCGCGGCGCACAGGACGTACCGCACGTCGCGCGCGCATCCGGTTGGGAGTGGAAAGTGAGACTCGGCGGACGGGAAGAGGTGCTGGCCGACCTGGTCGCCGATTTGCGTCCGGTGCAGCGATTGGCCGCACCGGGTTGGCGGGCGGCCGGCTGGTTGGCGACGGCCGCAGCGATCGTCGGCGCGGCCGTGGCGTGGCACGGGCTGCGGCCCGACATCGGCGCCCGGCTGGCTTTGCCTTCTCGAAGATGGGGCAGTGGCTGGCGTCCGTGGCCACCGGCGTGCTGGCGGCGGTCGCCGCATTCCTGGTAGCGCTGCCGGACCGTTCGCCGCGCTGGGCGCTGCTGCCCCTGCCGGCGTTGGCGGTCTGGTTGGCGAGCTTGGGCTGGGGGTGCTTCGCGGATCTCGCGCGCATGGGTCCGCAGGCCTTGGCGCTCGGCAACAGATTGGAGTTCCCTCCGCTTCATCATTGGCGTCGGATTGCCGCTGCTCGGCTCGATGCTCTGGGTCCTGCGGCACGCCGCTTCGATCAGGCCGGTGCCCGTCGCGCTCCTCGCGGGCTTGGCCGCGGCGCTCTCTGCTCGGCCGGGCTAAGCCTGTTCCACCACTTGGACGCGGCGCTAATGATCCTGCTCTGGCATGGCGGCGCCATGGCGCTGGTCATCGGGCTGGGGGGCGCCGTAGGGTGAACGGTGTACACTCGCTGAGCTGGTCGCCGGCGCGTCACCGCACCGCCCTGGGGCGACGGGATCCGCTCAACGTGCCGAAGATGACGTCCGTGGCCATGCCGTAGGCGAGGTGTGCGACGAGGCCGCGGGCGTGCGCCTGCCAAGGACCATGGGTTCCCGCCGCAGGGCAGCGCAAAGCTTCTGCGCAAACGGCTGCCTCGCTCCCGGGTCTGCCTGCTGCGCGAGGATACCCCCCGCCGGGCTGCCCCTATCAGCTCGCCATGAAGATCATCGCGGGCGTTTCGAGCAGCCCCTTGATGCGCTGGATGAAGCCCGCCGCGTCGTAGCCATCGACGACGCGGTGGTCGAAGGAGGAGGAGAGGTTCATCATCTTGCGCGGCACGACGCCGCCGTCCTGCCAGACCGGGCGGACCGCCATCCTGTTGACGCCGACGATCGCCACCTCCGGCCGGTTGATCACCGGCGTGCTGGCGATGCCGCCGAGCGCGCCGAGGCTGGTGATGGTGATGGTCGAGCCGCTCAGCTCCTCGCGCGTCGCCCGCCCTCCCGCGCGGCGTCCGCCAGGCGCTTCACCTCGGCCGCGCAAGCCCACAGGTCGCGGGCCTCGGCATGGCGCACCACCGGCACCATCAGCCCGGACGGGGTCTGGGTGGCGATGCCGATGTGCACGCCGCCGTGCCGGCGGACCACCTCCGCCTCGTCGTCGTAGTGCGCGTTCATCTGCGGGAAGTCCGCCACCGCCTTGACCATCGCCAGCATCAGGAAGGGCAGCAGCGTCAGCTTCGTGCGGTCCCGGCCGGCGGCGTCGGGGTCGGCGTTGAGCGCGGCGCGCAGCTCCTCGAGCGCGGTCAGGTCCACCTCCTCGACATAGGAGAAGTGGGCGATGCGGCGCGTCGCTTCCGCCATCGTCTCGGCGATGCGCCGGCGCAGGCCGACGACCTTGATCTCTTCGACACGGGTGTCGGGTTTGCGCCCGCCTGGTCGCCGCGGCGGCGGCTCCACCGCCACGCAGGTACGCGTCGAGATCCTCGTGCAGTATGCGGCCGGCCGGACCGCCGCCGCGCACCTCGCGGAGATCGATGCCGGCATCCCGCGCCCGCTTGCGCACGGCCGGCGACGCGGTCGGCTTCTCGCCGCGCAGACTTCCAGGTGGGTTCGCCGCTCGCCCGCGGCCGCGGGCTGGGCCGGCTTTGCGCGCGGCCTCGTCGGCGGAGCGGGGACGGCATCGCGCGGGCTGCGGACTGCGGGCGCCGGCGCGCCTCGGGCGCCGCTCGTCGGCGCCGTCCGGGACGGCGAGCCGGACGAGTTCGCCGCCGACCGCCAGCTTGGCGCCGACCTCGCCGCCCAGCGCGACGACCGTGCCGGCGGCGGGCGAGGGGATCTCCACCGTCGCCTTGTCGGTCATCACCTCGGCGAGCGGCTGGTCCTCGCGGACGATGTCGCCGACCTTGACGCAGCCAGCCGATCAGCTCGGCCTCGGCCACGCCTTCGCCGATGTCGGGCAGCTTGATGATGCGGGTGCCCATGTCTCAGGTCTCCAACGCCGCTCTTCAGGGCGCGGCCGACCCGGGCCGGGCCCGGGAAGTAGTCCCATTCCTGCGCGTGCGGGTAGGGCGTGTCCCAGCCGGTCACCCGGACGATCGGCGCCTCCAGGTGGAAGAAGCAGCGCTCCTGCACCTGCGCCGAGAGCTCGGCGCCGAAGCCCGAGGTGCGCGTCGCCTCGTGCAGGACGACGCAGCGCCCGGTCTTGCGGACCGAGCGCTCGATCGCGTCGATGTCGAGCGGCACCAGCGTTCGCAGGTCGATGATCTCGGCGTCGATGCCGGTCTCCGCCGCCGCCGCTTCCGCGACATGCACCATGGTGCCGTAGGCGAGGACCGTCACCTCGGCGCCCTCGCGCCGCACCGCGGCTTCGCCGAGCGGCACGGTGTAGTGCCCGTCCGGCGTCTCGCCGCGCGGGTGCCTGGACCAGGGCACCACGGGCCGCTCGTGATGGCCGTCGAAGGGGCCGTTGTAGAGGCGCTTCGGCTCCAGGAAGATCACCGGGTCGTCGTCCTCGATGGCGGCGATCAGCAGCCCCTTCGCGTCGTAGGGATCGGACGGGATGACGGTCTTCAGCCGCAGACATGGGTGAACAGGGCTTCCGGGCTCTGGCTGTGGGTCTGGCCGCCGAAGATGCCGCCGCCGCAGGGCATGCGCACCACGAGGGGCGCCGTGAACTCGCCGGCGGAGCGGTGGCGCAGCCGCGCCGCTTCGGAGACGATCTGGTCGTAGGCCGGGTACATGTAGTCGGCGAACTGGATCTCGGGCACCGGGCGGAGGCCGTAGGCCGCCATGCCGACAGCGACCCCGACGATGCCCGATTCCGAGATCGGCGTGTCGAAGCAGCGGGACAGGCCGTATTTGCGTTGCAGCCCCTCGGTGCAGCGGAACACGCCGCCGTAGTAGCCGACGTCCTCGCCGAAGACGACGACCTTGGCATCGCGCGCCATCGTCACATCCATCGCGTCCCGGATGGCCTCGATCATGGTCCTGCGCGGCATGGCTCAGCGTCCCAGCTCATGGAGCTGCTCGCGCAGATGGCGGGGCATCTCCTTGTAGACGCCTTCGAACATGGTCGCGGCGTCGGGTTTCGGGCCGTCATGCAAGGTGCCGTGCTTCTCGGCCTCGCGCGCCGCCGCCAGCACCTCGTCGTCGATCTCGGCCCGGAGTTGCGTTTGCCGTTCCTCGCTCCAGACGCCGCGCGCGACGAGGTGGTTCTTCAGCCGCTCGATGGGATCGCCGAGCGGCCAGGC
>CAWJNR010000003.1:0-928128 GCA_963844295.1 uncultured Actinomycetota bacterium
TGCGTCCGCTCGGCCGTCGCTGGTGCGTACCAGTCGTCGCCGGCGAACTTCACCCGGTAGGTCGTCGTCGTCCTGGGCGCGTACGTCGCCGTGAAGCGGCCCATGCCGTCGACGGTGCCGGAGGCGACGAAGGCCTCCTGCTGCCCGCCGGCTGCGCGGTCACGGTCACCGTCCTGTTCTTGAACGTCGCCCCTGGCTGGCCCGTGATGGTCACGACCTTCTCCGCGCACCGCCGGTGCCCCGCACCACCGACACCGTGAGGTCGGGCGTGCGGAAGGACACGGCCACTGGGACGGACGCCGTCGCCGAGGCCCTCGTGCTGTCCCCGGCGTACGTCGCCCTGTACGTGCAGGTGCCTCCGGGCGCTGCGGGGTCGGTGACCGACCAGGAACCGTTGGGCGTCGTCACCGCGGATGCCGCGCCAGCCCGTCGTCGAGCAGCCGGCGCGCAGGACGGAGACGGTCGCTCCGGTGACCGGGCTTCCGCCGGCCGCCAGCGTGCCCCTCACGACGACCGGCGAGCCGGCGACCGTGGGCGCCGAGGGGACCGTGCCGAGGGTCGTCTGCACGAGCGCGACCGTCGTCGTGACCGACGCCGACGCCGACGCGTAGCCGGGCTGGCCGGCGTAGGAGGACCGGTACGTGCACGTGCCGATCGAGGGAGCGGTGTCCGTCACGGCGTAGTGCCCGTCCGACGACGTCGCGGTCGAGGCCGTCCAGCTCGCTGTCCCGCAGCCGCCGCGGAGCACCGTGACGGTGCCGCCAGCGAGGCCTCCTGCCGGGGTCGACAGCAGGCCGGTGACCGTCACGGGTGTGCCCGCACCGACTGTGCTGGGCGCGGTGGCGGTCAGCGTCGTCGCGGTGAGGACCGTCGTCGACGCGGTCGCCGTGGCGGCCGGGTGGATGCCGTTCGCGGCGACGTCGCCGTGTACGTCATGTCGCCGGCGGGCGGGGCGTCGGAGAACGTCGCGCGGCCACGCGTCCGTGACCACCGACGGCAGCGAGACCGCATGCCGGCGCCCACCCGGACGAGCGAGAGGGAGCCCGGCGGTGCTGTCGGGTCCGTCGTAGTACAGCTCAGCGTGCCGCACGGGCGCGCCGCCGCTCGTACCGCGCGAGAGCTGCAGCAGCAGCGCTCTCCACCGCCACACCAGCACGGGGACCTCGGCCCGGGCGCCGTCCGCGTCCCGGAAGACCGCGTAGACCTACGAGCCCGGGCCGGGCGGGGTGTCGGCGACCGGAAGTGCCCGTCCGCGTCCGTCGTGACGTCGGGAGCGGCACCGGGGCTCGCCGGTCGCGCCGCGGCTCACCCGCAGCACCTGGCCGGCCAGCGGCGCGCCCGGGGCGGTGGCCAGCCGGCCGCTGACGGTCGTGCTGCTCCCCGGGTACAGGGCGTCGGGCCGGCCGCCAGCGTGACGGTGGCGGCTCGCCGACGGCACGTCGAGCACGCGCACCGCCAGGCCCGCCGCGGCTCACGGTCACCGCCCAGACCCGCAGCCCGTCCGCGGACACGGCCAGGCCGCGCGGCTGGAGCAGCGCGGACGTCGAGCCGAAGTCGACCATCCGCGCGGGCGCGTTCAGCCCTGGCGGTGGACGTAGACGTCAGGCTCGTACGACGAGTCGAGGCCGGCGACGAAGGTCGGCCGTCGGCCGACCAGGCGCCGGCGATCGGGTACGCGCCGCTCGGGTAGGTGCCCACCGGCTCGGGCTTGTGCCGCGACCAGACCGTGTGCTGGTACGGCGAGCCGCAGGCGGTGACGACCCGTGACCGTCCGGCGGGCGCACAGGTCCCGCAGGTTGCTGCACACCTGGCCCGCGCGGCCACCAGGACCGGAGCGCAGCCGGTGACGTCGTACAGGTACAGGCCCGTCAGGCTGAGGCCGCCGTCGGCGGCGTAGACCTGTCCGGCCGGGCCGGTCGCCACCACCGGCCGGTAGAACGGCCCGCTGGTGACGCCGCCGTAGCGACATCGCCGGTGACGGCGTCCACGACGCCGAGGCCGCCGTACGCCCGCCGCCGCCGTACGGGTTGCAGGAGTGGCCGTACACCAGGCGGCTGCCGACGACGGCGACGTCACCCGGGCACTGGCCGGTCGGCAGGCCGATCGTCTGGGTGACCGCCAGCGTCGCCGTGTCGACCCTCTTCAGGGCCCCACACTCGGCAGCGCCACCCACAGCGACCTGCCGTCCGGCGTCAGGGCCATCCCCTTCGCGCCGGCCAGGCCGTCGATCGTCCGGGCGGGCCCCCCTGCAGGTCGGTGACCCGTAGCCGCGCCGTTCGACGAACCGGACGAGAGGAACAGCCGGCCGTGCGGCTCATCGGCGACGAGGTCGGTGAAGCTCGCCATCCCCAGCGGCACCGGTCCTGTGTCAGCGGCAGCCGGAGCGGCCAGCGGCACCAGCGCCCCGGCGAGCAGCGCAGCCGCGACCAGCAGCGGACGAGTACGCACCTTCACGAGCCCCCCAAGGACGTGCAGCGGAAGGGGCAGCCTCTCGGTCCCGGCCCGCCACCGCCATCCCCCGACCGGCTCTCGGCGTGCCCCGAACGGGTGGTCGCCGGGAACGCCGCCACGCTCCTTGCCGTTACCGTTCTCCCGGAGCCAGCCCAGCAGCAGTGAGCCAGAGGACAGACCGCCGTGCCCGAGACCGACACCCCGACCGCCGAGGCCAGCCTCGGCGCGCCGAAGAAGGGGCGTGGCCGCACGGGCACGACCGGGACGCGCCTGGTCATCGTCGAGTCCGCGACCAAGGCGAAGATGATCGCGTCGTTCCTCGGCCCGGGCTACGTCGTCGAGGCGAGCGTCGGCCACATCCGCGACCTGCCGCGCAACGCCGCCGACGTCCCGGCGCAGTACAAGGGCCAGCCGTGGGCGCGGCTCGGGGTCGACGTCGACAACGACTTCCAGACGCTCTACGTCGTCAGCCCCGAGAAGAAGGGCAAGGTCGCCCAGCTCAAGGAGCTGCTCAAGTCGGCGGACGAGCTCCTGCTCGCCACCGACGAGGACCGCGAGGGCGAGGCGATCGCCTGGCACCTGCTCGAGACGCTCAAGCCCAAGGTCCCCGTGCGCCGGATGGTCTTCCACGAGATCACCCCGGCGGCGATCCAGCACGCGGTCGAGACGCCGCGCGAGCTCGACCGGGCGCTCGTCGACGCGCAGGAGACGCGGCGCGTCCTCGACCGGCTGTACGGCTACGAGGTCAGCCCGGTCCTGTGGAAGAAGGTCATGCCGCGGCTGTCCGCCGGCCGCGTGCAGTCGGTGGCGACCCGCGTCGTGGTCACCCGCGAGCGCGAGCGCATGGCGTTCCGCCAGGCCGAGTACTGGGACGTCGAGGGCCACTTCGTCGCCGCTGCCGACGAGACGGACCCGACCGCGCCCCGCAAGCTCACCGCCACGCTCCACACCCTCGACGGTCGTCGCCTCGCGACCGGGTCGAGCTTCGAGCAGACGACGGGCCGGCTCAAAGAGGGGTCGGACGTCGTCCTGCTCGACGAGGCGAGCGCCCGCAACCTCGCGCAGCGCCTTGAAGGCGCGTCGTTCAGCGTCCGGTCGACGGACGAGAAGCCCTACAGCCGCAAGCCGTACGCCCCGTTCATGACCTCGACGCTGCAGCAGGAGGGTGGGCGCAAGCTGCGCTTCTCCGCGCAGCGCGTCATGCAGACCGCGCAGCGGCTGTACGAGAACGGCTACATCACCTACATGCGCACCGACAGCACCAACCTGTCGGAGACCGCGATCAACGCCGCCCGCTCGCAGGCGCGCGACCTGTACGGCCCTGAGTACGTCCCCGACGCCCCGCGCCGCTACGCGAGCAAGAGCAAGAACGCCCAGGAGGCGCACGAGGCGATCCGCCCGTCGGGCGAGGTGTTCCGCACCCCCGGCGAGCTGGCGCGCGAGCTGTCCGGCGACGAGCTGCGGCTGTACGAGCTCATCTGGCAGCGCACGGTCGCCTCGCAGATGGCGGACGCGCGCGGTGTGACGGCCAGCATCCGCCTCGGCGCTGTCACAGCCGACGGGCAGGACGCCGAGTTCGCCGCGAGCGGCCGGGTCATCACGTTCCCGGGCTTCCTGCGGGCCTACGTCGAGAGCACCGACGACGAGCAGGCCGAGAAGGACGACGCCGAGCGCCGCCTGCCCCGCGTTCGCCGCGGCGACGCGCTCGACGTCGACGCGCTCGACCCCCAGGGCCACACGACCAGCCCGCCGGCGCGCTACACCGAGGCCTCGCTCATCAAGCGCCTCGAGGAGCTCGGCATCGGCCGGCCTTCCACCTACGAGCCGACGATCCGCACCGTCCAGGACCGCGGCTACGTCTGGAAGAAGGGCTCGGCGCTCGTCCCGACCTGGCTGGCGTTCGCCGTC
This sequence comes from uncultured Actinomycetota bacterium, assembly GCA_963844295.1. Taxonomy (GTDB): domain Bacteria; phylum Actinomycetota; class Actinomycetes; order Mycobacteriales; family SCTD01; genus SCTD01. Next base: position 4,360 of record CAWJNR010000003.1, read on the forward strand.
GTCAACCTCATGGAGCAGCACTTCGGGCGGCTCGTCGACTACGGCTTCACCGTGTCGGTCGAGGACGACCTCGACACCATCGCCGGCGGCGACCTGCACGGCGTCACCTGGCTGAGCCGCTTCTACTTCGGCTCCGACCTCGGCAAGGAAGGCGCGATCTCGCGCCAGGGGGGCCTCAAGGCGCTCATCGGCAAGAACCTCGACGAGATCGACGCCCGCGCGATCAGCACCATCCCGATCGGCATCAGCGAGGACGGCCGTCCCGTCGTCGTGCGCGTCGGCCGCTACGGGCCGTACGTCCAGGTCGGCGAGGACGGCGCCGACGACGTCCAGAAGGCCTCGCTGCCCGAGGAGCTGGCGCCCGACGAGCTGACGGTCGAGAAGGCCGTCGAGCTGGCGTCGGCGCCGTCGGGCGACCGCGTCCTCGGCACCGACCCGACGACCGGCTACGACGTCATCGCTCGCGCCGGGCGCTACGGGCCGTACGTGTCGCTCGTGCTGCCGGAGGGCTCCAAGGAGAAACCGCCGACGGCGTCGCTGTTCAAGACCATGGACCTCGAGACGCTCACGCTCGAGCAGGCGCTGCAGCTGCTGACGCTGCCGCGCGTGCTCGGCGCCGCCGAGGACGGCGAGGAGATCACCGCGCAGAACGGGCGCTACGGGCCGTACGTCAGCAAGGGCAAGGAGAGCCGCTCGCTCGAGAGCGAGGAGCAGCTGTTCGACGTCACGCTCGCCGACGCGCTCGCCCTGCTCGCGCAGCCCAAGCAGTACGGCCGCAAGGCCGCGGCGCCGAAGGCCCCGCTCAAGGAGCTCGGCACCGACCCGGTCAGCGGCGGCGCGATGGTCGTCAAGGAGGGTCGCTTCGGGCCGTACGTCACCGACGGCGAGACGAACGCGTCGCTCCGCAAGGGCGACACGCCCGAGTCGCTGACCGACGAGCGCGCCAGCGACCTGCTCGCCGAGCGCCGCGCACGCGGCCCGGCGCCGAAGAAGACGGCCAAGGCGGCGCCGAGGAAAGCGCCCGCCAAGAAGGCCGCCGCGAAGAAGGCGCCGGCGAAGAAGGCGCCGGCGAAGAAGGCCGCCGCGAAGAAGGCCTGAGCCGCACCACCCCGCTGGAACCGTTCGCTGAGCCGGTCCGCACGAACGGTTCGAGCGGGGGAGTCGGGATCACCCGACAGCCCCGCGACCCGAGCACTTCTCCTCAGGTCCGGGACGACCTCCGGCACGTAGCCTGGCGACCGTGAGCACTCCCGGCCCGATGCCCGTCCCGGAGCCGCTCCCGGCCCCGGCGGTCGCCGGGCAGCCCCTCGCCGGCAGGGGCCCCCGTGCCGTCCTGCGCCTGACCCCGTTCCGCAAGCTCTACACGGCGCTCGTGCTGTCGAGCTTCGGCGACTGGCTGGGCTTCCTCGCGACCACGGCCCTGGCCGCGCAGCTCGTCGACTCGTTCGAGGGCAAGGCGTTCGCCACCGGCGGCGTGCTGGTGTTCCGCCTCCTGCCGGCGGTGCTGTTCGGGCCGCTGGCAGGCGCGTTCGCCGACCGCTGGGACCGCCGCACCACCATGGTCGTCTGCGATCTGCTGCGGTTCGTGCTGTTCCTGTCGATCCCGATCGTGGGCTCGGTGGCCGACCGCGGCACGGCCCTGCTGTACCTGCTGGTGGCGTCGTTCCTCATCGAGACCGTCAGCCTGTTCTGGATCCCGGCCAAGGAGGCCTCGGTCCCGAACATCGTCGGGCCCGAGCGGCTCGAGGGCGCCAACCAGCTCACGCTCATCGCGACGTACGGCTCGGCGCCGGTCGCTGCTGTCGTCTTCGGCCTGCTCAGCCTGGTGTCGCGGGCGCTCGGCAGCGGCTTCGAGTACTTCCGCACCGGACCGGTCGACCTGGCGCTGTACGTGAACGCCGCCACCTTCCTGTTCGCCGCGCTCACGGTCGCCCGGCTGCAGATCCCGGGCGGTCCGCGCAAGGCCAAGGGCGACCGGACGTCGGTGCTCGCCAGCCTGCGCGAGGGCCTGCAGTTCATGGGCGGCACCCCGCTGGCGCGCGGCCTGCTCGTCGGCATGCTCGGGGCGCTCGCCGCGGGCGGCGCGATCATCGCGCTGGGACGGCTGTTCGCCGAGTCGGTGCTGGCCGGCGGCGACGCCTCGTACGCGCTGCTCTTCGGTGCGATCTTCGCCGGCATCGCGCTCGGCGTGGCCCTCGGTCCGCGGGCCCTCGGCGACCTGTCGCGACGCCGGGTGTTCGGGCCGTCCATCGTCGGGGCCGGGTCGGCGCTGGCGTTCATGTCGCTCGTGCCGAACCTGTTCCTCGCGACCGTCGCGACCCTGCTCGTCGGCGCCTTCGCGGGCGTCGCGTACGTCGTCGGGCTGACGCTGCTCGGGCTCGAGATCGCCGACGAGATGCGCGGCCGCATGTTCGGGCTCGTGCAGTCGCTCATGCGCATCGACCTGCTGCTCGTGACGGCGACGACGCCGTTCATCGCCGGCAGCATCGGCGTGCGCGAGGGCCCGCTCGGCATCAGCGTCAACGGCGTCTCGGTCGTCCTGCTCGTCGGTGGGCTGCTCGCGGTCGTCGTCGGCCTCGTGGCGTACCGGCAGATGGACGACCGGCGCGGCATCCCGCTGCGGGTCGACCTGGCGCGGCGCGTCGCCCGCCGCGACCCCGAGAAGGCCCACGTCGGCACCTTCGTCGCGCTCGAGGGCGGTGAGGGCGCGGGCAAGTCGACGCAGCTGGGCCTGCTCGAGGCGTGGCTGCGCCAGCGCGGTCACGAGGTCGTCGTCACCCGCGAGCCGGGTGCGACGCCGGCGGGCGCCCGCATCCGCGAGCTGCTGCTCGACCCGGCCGCCACCCTGTCGCCACGGGCGGAGGCGATGCTCTACGCCGCCGACCGCGCGCAGCACGTCGCAAGGTCGTCCGCCCCGCCCTCGAGCGCGGCGCCGTGGTGCTCACCGACCGCTACGTCGACAGCTCGCTGGCCTACCAGGGCGCCGGCCGCGAGCTCGTCCGCGACGACGTCGCGCGCCTGTCGAAGTGGGCGACCGAGGGGCTCAAGCCCGACCTCGTCGTGCTGCTCGACGTCGACCCCGTGCTCGGTCTGCGGCGCGCGGGCGACAGCCCCGACCGCATCGAGGCCGAGTCGCTCGAGTTCCACCGCCGCGTGCGCGAGGGCTTCCTCGAGCTCGCCGGTCACGACGCCCGCCGCTACCTCGTCGTCGCCGCCGACGCGCCCGTCGAGCAGGTGGCCGAGGCGGTGCGCAGCCGGCTCGAGCTGCTCCTGCCGGCGCCGCAGGTGGTCCGGGCATGAGCGTCTTCGCCGACCTGGTCGGCCAGGAGGCCGTCGTCGCGCAGCTGCGGGCGGCGACCGCCGGCGCCGCCCGGCTGCGGGCCGGCGAGCCGGAGCAGGGCGGCGGCATGACGCACGCCTGGCTGTTCACCGGACCGCCCGGCTCGGGCCGCTCGATCGCCGCGAAGGCCTTCGCCGCCGCGCTGCAGTGCGCGACCGGCGACGGCTGCGGCCACTGCCAGGAGTGCGCCCAGGTGCTCGCCGGCGCGCACCCCGACGTCGCCCTCATCGTCCCGGAGGGGCTGTCGATCGGCGTCAAGGACGCCCGGCGCATCATCCTGCGCAGCGCCCACGCGCCGACCCGCGGCCGCTGGCAGGTCACCCTCATCGAGGACGCCGACCGGCTCACCGACGACGCCAGCAACGCGCTGCTCAAGGCGCTCGAGGAGCCGCCGCCGCACAGCGTGCTGCTGCTCTCGGCGCCGAGCGCCGAGGACCTCCTGCCGACGATCCGCTCGCGCTGCCGGCTCGCCCGGCTCCGCACGCCGCCGGCCGAGGCCGTGGCGCGGGTGCTCGTCGAGCGCGACGGCGTCGACCCGGCCATGGCGGCGTTCGCCGCCCGGGCCGCGCAGGGGCACATCGGCCGGGCCAAGCGGCTGGCGACCGACGAGGAGGCCCGCCGCGAGCGCATGGACGTCCTGTCGCTGCCGCGCTCGCTGCAGGGCGTCGGCTCGGCGCTGACCGCCGCCGCCGACCTCGTCGACGCCGCGAAGGCCGAGGCGGTCCGGCTGACCACCGGCCGCGACGCCGCCGAGCGCGAGTCGCTGTCGACGGCGCTCGGCGTCGGGGCGACCGGCAAGGGCGTCACCGGCGCCCGCGGCAGCGCCGGAGCCCTCAAGGAGCTCGAGCGCACGCAGAAGAGCCGGGGCACCCGCACGCAGCGCGACGCGCTCGACCGGGCGCTCGTCGACCTCGCCGCGTTCTACCGCGACGTGCTGCAGCTGCAGCTCGGCACCGGTGCGCCGCTGGTGCACGGCGACCTGCGCGAGCAGGCCGCGACGATCGCCCGGGCCACCTCGGCGCCGTCGACGCTGCGCCGGATCGACGCGGTCCTCGCCTGCCGCGAGGCGCTCGACGCGAACGTCGCGCCGCTGCTCGCCGTCGAGGCGATGGCGCTCGCGCTGCGCACGGGCTGACGGAGCGCCGAAGCTCCTCGTCCTTCACCAGACGTCCACAGCACCTGGTGCTGTGGATGTCGGGAAGACCGTGCTCGGACGGCGTACCGCTAGACTCGTCCGCGCACCACGCCGCCTTAGCTCAGTCGGTAGAGCACCTCACTCGTAATGAGGTTGTCATCGGTTCGATTCCGATAGGCGGCTCCACGTCTGACCTGCGAGAACGGGTCCGACCGCCCAAGATCACGGGCGCCGTCCGTGCCAGCGCCGTGGCCAGTGCGTCGTGGTCACTGCGCCTCGCCCCGACCGCGGTCCCGCTCAAGGAGCGAGCCGGCCGTTCCCTGCTGACCCACCCGCGGACCTGCGGCCAGCGGCGTGTGCGCTCCCGACTTCAGGCGTGCTCGGGCGTGCGTCGTCGTCACCCTGCAACGGGCCAGGTGGGCGTAGCCCTTTGTAGTCATTTCCTCGCCGACAGTAGGCCGCCGGCTGCGTGCAGGAGTACGACTTCCCCGCACTCCCGAGCGCCGATCGGACGCCTTGGACGTGCTGGTCTCGGACGGGCGTCGTGGACGCACCGCGACGGCCTCACAGGACGGGGCTGGCATGTCCGGCGCAACGATCTCCGCACCCTCGTCACGGACCCGCCGCTCCTGGCGCCGGCTGACCGTGGCCGTCCTCGTCGTGGCAGCGATGGTGGTCGCTCTGCTGCCGGGGCTGCGCGGCACGCAGGCGCTGGCCATGGAGGGCGCGGACCTGGCCGAGGTGCCGTCGACGACGCCGTCGTCGCTCGGCGACCTCGACCTGTCGACGCTGCAGTACGGCGACCCGACCGAGGGCGTCGACCTGGTGCAGCCGCCGGAGGCCGACGCGTCCGGCTCGACGAGCCTGGGCTACGAGCTGCCGGTGCCGCCGGGGCGGGCCGGCGTGGCGCCCGACCTGGCACTCGGCTACGAGGCCGGCGACGAGAACGGCTGGGTCGGCGTCGGCTGGGACCTGTCCGTCGGCGCCATCACCGTCGAGACGGCCTTCGGCGCGCCGCGCTACCTGACCGCGCTGGAGTCCGAGACGTACGCGATCGACGGGGACCGGCTGTTCCCGAACGCCATCCGCAGCACGCTGGCCGCCCGGACCGGGTCGGTGAAGGCGGACTTCGTCCGCTCGGTGGAGACCGAGCACGAGCAGATCATCCGGCACGGCAGCAGCCCGAGCACCTACTGCTGGCAGGTCCGCGACAGGTCCGGCAACGAGCGCTGGTACGGCGGCGAGCCGGACGCGGCCGGTGCCTGCGTGCGGCGGGCCGATGCGGTCCTGACCGCGCCGGCCACCGGTGTGACCGGTGGCGGCGACGGTGACTACTTCTGGGGCCTGGCCTACACGAACGACATCAGCGGCAACACGGTGCGCTACACCTACGACAAGCAGACCGGGGTCGCCATCGGCCAGCGCGACCAGGGCGACGCCTTCGGCGTCTCGCTGTACCTGAAGTCCATCACCTACACCGGCTTCCGCAACCCCAAGACGGCACCGGACCAGCCCGCCTACCGGGTGGACTTCCTGCGCGACGCCCAGGTGCCCGGCTCGCCACCGCGTCCCGACGTCACCGTCGACGCCTCGACCGGGCAGCCGGTCGTGACGCGCGACCTCCTGCGCCGGGTCGAGGTCCACACCCTGACCGCCGCCGGGGCTCCCGCGGCGCTCGTCAAGGCGTGGAACCTGCGCTACACCACCGGGCCGTACGACAAGTCGCTGCTCACCGGGGTCGCGCAGGTCGGTGCGGACGGCAAGGAGTTCGCCTCCCACTCCTTCTCCTGGTACGACGACGTCCGCAAGAAGAACGCCGACGGCAGCTTCACCTACGACGGCTTCGGCCCGACCGAGCAGTGGGGCGCCACCGCGAGCGACAAGGCCAACATCGCCGCGACCAGCGCCCTCGGTGCTTCGTTCCGCGGCGGCGCCGACGGCGGTGCCTACATCGGCTTCAACCCGCTGATCCCGAGCAAGCTCGGCTCCTTCGGCGGCTCGTTCAACATCGCCGGCGGCCAGAGCCGCGAGGTCTCGACCCTGGTCGACCTGAACGGCGACGGCCTGCCCGACAAGGTGTGGGTCGACGGCAGCGGCGTCGTGCACTACCGGCCGAACCTGCACCGGCCTGGTGCGACGAAGACCGGCAACAGCTGGTTCGGGACCGCCCAGACCGTCACCGGCATCGACAGCCTGGGCGCGTCGCGCGACCTGCGGGTCGACGTGCACTTCGAGGCCTACCCGGTGGTGGCCATCCAGGTCGGCGGCGGGTTCGGCTTCTCCTGGGGTGACCGCTACTTCGCCGACGCCAACGGCGACGGCCGCGTCGACTTCATCAAGCCGGGCGGGAGCGGCGACCAGACCGTCTTCTACAACGTCCTGAACGCCCAGGGGGTCCCGACGTTCGTCGACTCGACCCTGGCCACGGGGCTCGAGGTGCCGCTCGACGCGTTCTCCTCGACCCTGGCCACCACCCTGCCGGCGGACGTCGCGAAGCTGCTGACGAGCAACAGCCCCCGCATCGACACGGTGCGCCGGTGGGTCGCGCCGTTCACGGGCCGCGTGCTCGTGTCCGGCGAGGTGGCCCTCACGAGCGGGGCCGAGTACCGCGGCGACGGCGCCCGGGTCAGCATCGAGCACCGCGCGAAGGCGGTCTGGGACAAGACGCTGACCAAGGCGGCCCCGTCCGCCGACCCGGGCGAGCTGGTGATCGCCGAGGTGACCGCGGGCGAGGCCGTGTACTTCCGGCTCGACGTGGTCGACAACGCCGCCGACGACGAGGTCACCTGGGCGCCCGAGGTGCGCTACGTCGACGCGGCCGACGAGGAGCGCGACTGGCCGACCGACGCGCAGGGACGCAGCCAGTCCCGCTACGCCGCTGCCGACGACTTCACGCTGTTCGGCCGGACCGGCGCCCGCACGTCGGTGCCCAACACCGGCACGACGGACACCACCGTGCGGCTCACCGTCACCGTCGACCCGACCGTCGAGCTCACCGACGACCTGCGCATCACCGCGACGCGCGGTCGGACAGGACGGCCGGCGAGCGAGGACGCCAGCTTCGGCCCCACCACCGTGCCGCAGCGCACGACCGACGCCGTGACGGCGACGTTCGACGTGCCGATCCGGCCGGAGGCGGACTCCGTCGGTCCTGACGGCAAGGCCGGCACGCAGGACGACGTGCACGAGCAGGACTGGGTCGCCGTGGACGTCCTGAGCGACAGCCCGGTCGACCCGACGAAGTACTCGATCTCGGCGTCGCTCACCGACCCGGCCGCAGCCCCGGCCCCGCTGTCCGGCACGGAGCAGGAGAGCCTCGACGAGGCCGACGTGGAGCTCCCCGACTCGATCCCCGTCGTCCCCGGCGTGCGCGTGTTCGGCCGCAGCAGCTCGACGACGGCCTACAGCCCGTTCCGGGCGACGGCGGACGGCAGGGCCACCGTGGAGGTCGCCTTCGCCAACCCGCAGGTCACGAACGACATCCGGTCGGACGTCGTCCTCACGGTCAAGACCGCTGACGAGGACGAGCTCGTGGGCGTCGTGGCGCGCACGACCTTCACCGTGGCGCAGGCCCCGCTCCTCGGCCTCTCCGGCACGGGCAAGGTCTCCTTCGACGCCGAGGAGGGCAAGGACTACTGGCTCGAGGCCAACGTCCTCGACCCCGTCGTCGGGGCCGCGGTGGGCCCGACGATCACCTCGAAGACGACCCTCGGCGGCGCGGAGCAGACAGGACAAGGCGCAGGCCAACTGGCCCGACGTCGACGGGGTGTTCCCGTCCGGCAACCGCGGCTGGGGCCTGGCCGGCTACAACGCCGACGCGCCTGGCGCGTCACCGACGTCGCCGCTCGTGGCGAGCCACTTCGACCTCACGCAGAAGCCGGGCGGCGGCACCTACACCAAGGACACCCCGGTGCCGGACGCCTCGTCGGGGCCGTCCGTGACGCAGGTGACCGGCGGGCAGCAGCAGACGGTGCCCACCGCACTGCCCTACATCCCGTGGGGGCCGGCCGACAGCGACGTCGCCGACCGCTGGCGGTCGGGTGGCAAGGACACCCTCTACGGCACCGGCACGACCATGCAGTCCGACCGGCTGGGGGCTGACATCCCGCTGGCCGGCGTCCCCGCGGCCGGCCGCACGGCCCCGGCGATGGTCAGCAGCGACAGCGACTTCAACTTCATGGTCGGCCTGATCGCCTCGTTCACCGCGGGTGCCGGCGGCGGCAAGGACGTGACGGCGTACGACGACTACAACGGCGACGGTCTCCCGGACGTCCGGTCCGGCTCGTCCGTCGAGTTCACCGGTCCTCGTGGCGCGAAGGCGGCCACCGTGGCAGACATCGGCAAGGACGACTTCGGCACGGCCCTCGGGCTCGGCGGCGGGCTGAGCGGGACGGCGATCGCGGTCGGCTCGAGCAAGGGCGCGTCGAAGGCCAAGCCCACCTCGAAGAAGACCTCGCGCGGCATGAACGTCGGCGCCGGCTTCTCCATCAGCGCCGAGTGGAACAACCCCCTGGACGAGGGCTCGGCCATCACCGACACCGGGGCCGGCTCCGAGAAGCGCGACATGCTGCAGGCGGCGCTCGGCGCCCTGCCGGGCAGCACACCGCCGATGCCCGACAGCGGCCGCATCATCGACCGCGCCCTGCTCGACGTGAACGGCGACGGCCTGCCCGACCGCGTCGACACCTACACCTCCCGCCAGCTGTGGGTCGCCCTCAACCTGGGCTACCGGTTCTCGAGCCAGCAGGTGCAGTGGTCGACCGGACGCACCGAGTCGACCAAGGGCATCAGCGGGACGCTGTCGCTGGGCTTCCAGCTCAACGCCATGGAGTTCGCCGGCGGCATCTCCTACACCGAGGGAGTCGACTACACGCTGTTCGACTGGCTCGACGTCGACGGCGACGGCGTTCCCGACCGCATGAACAACGTCGGGGACGGGGACCCGACGACGCGAGTTCGGCTCGGCGGACGGCATGCCTCGGCCGGAAGTCGACTACGGCACGTACCAGCAGGGCAACGTCGCCGTCGACGCCGACAAGTGGCAGGGGGTCAGCGCGGACGGCGACCTGCCGGGTGCGGACCTCCCCGGCGGGCAGTTGAGCGTCGGCCGGACGACCAGCCTGTCCGGCGGCTTCGACTTCAGCTTCTACATCGGCCCGATCTGCCTGGTCGCCTGCTACATCGTCATCAACCCCGGCGCGCACGGCGGTTACGACCGCTCGACGACGCAGGTGTCGATGGAGGACATGAACGGCGACGGGCTCCCCGACGCCGTGCGGAGCACCGACGACGAGGACATCCAGGTCCGGCTCAACACCCGCGGCCGCACGAACCTGCTCAAGTCGGTGGCCAACCCTCTCGGCGGCAGCTTCACGGTCGACTACGAGCGCACGGGCAACACCGTCGCCGACCCCGACTCCCGCTGGGTGCTGGCCTCGGTCGAGGTCGACGACGGCCACCCCGGAGATGGCCCGGACGTCCTGAGGTCGGCCTACAGCTACAGCGGGTCGGTCTACGACCGGGCCCTGCGCGAGGACCTCGGCTTCTCCGAGGTGCGCGAGGTGCAGTCCGTCCCCGGCGGCCCGCCGCTGCGGAGCTTCGTGCGCACCTACAGCAACTCGTCCCCCTTCGACGCGGGGCAGCTCACGCGGGAGAGGACCATCGACGCCGGGGGCGCGCTCGTCCAGGAGTCCACCTACGCCTACGGGCTCGCCGACGCGAACCCGAGGTCGACGGAGTACGGCGACGCGGTCATCGGCCTGCCGGGCACGGGCACGAGCGCTCGCGTGGGCCTGTTCGACCGAGCGCTGACCCCGCAGCTGACCAGCGAGACCGAGACCCGCTTCGACGCTCAGGGAGTCGCGCAGGGCCTGCGGACCGACTACACCTACGACGCGATCGGCGGCGTCACCTCCGTCGTCGAGCACAACGAGGTGGACACGACCTACGACGACGTCCACACCGCCATCACGTACTCCGCCTGCGCCACCCGCAGCGGCGACCGGTCAGACGTCAGCAGCTGGGTCTCCGTGCCGCAGACCGTCACCCTGTCCTCCTGGGTGGACGGGGAGCCGGACTCGCTGCTCCGGCACCGCAACGCGGGCCCTGACCTGTGCGCGAACTCCGTGCCGACCCGCATCGCCGAGCTCGTCCAGCAGCGCGGCGACACCGGCTGCCAGAAGGACCTGTACGCCGTCACCGAGCTCGGCTTCGACGACCGCGGCAGCTACGACACCGTCGTCCAGCCCTCGACCGTGGTGCCCGACTGCGGGGACTACCCGGCCGAGACGCTGACAGACGCCGACTACGACCAGGTCACCGGCTGCGACCAGGTCGCCCCGGCCGCCGGGACCCCTGCACGTCGCTACTGCGTCGACTACGTCTACGACGCGCTGCGCTTCACCGACATCGCGAAGGTCACCGACGTCCACGGCGTCACGGCGTCGGCGACGTACGACGCGTCCACAGGCCGGCTGGCCTCGCGCACCGACGAGAACGGCAGCGTGACCACCTACACCTACGACCCGCAGGGCCGGCTGGCGTCGGTGAAGGCTCCCAAGGAGCAGACCGGCGGCACGCCGACGGTCAGCTACCGCTACGGCGGGCTGGCCACGTCCCCCGCGGCGACGACGTGGGCGTGGTCCTCGGCCGACCACATCGACGTCGTGCACCCGGGCGACCCGATCCAGACCGTGGCGCTCATCGACGGGCTCGGACGCGTCGTGCAGCGCAAGCGGGACGCCGCCGTCTCGGGCGTCGACGGACCGGTGCGCATCGTCGAGGGCGCAGTCGAGTACGACGCCCTCGGGCACGAGGCCAAGGTCTGGTACCCCCTGGTGGAGAAGGCCGGCAGCACGCAGCTGACGACCTACAACCTCCTGTCGTCGGAGTCCCCGACCGCGCAGACGAACGTGCCGGTGACCAAGCCGACCACGTTCACCTACGACGTGCTCGACCGGCTGCGCAGCACGACGCGCCCCGACGGCTCCACGACCACGACCGACTACCGCCACACCAAGGTCGACGACCCGGACGGGTGGTACGCCTCCGGGAGCGAGCTGGTCCTGACCGAGCAGGTCGACACCGACGGCCTCGGCAAGCAGACCAGCTCGTGGTCCGACATCGGTGGTCTCGTCTACCGCGTCGAGCAGCGCGCGGCGGCAGCGAACGCGCCCGACGGCTCGGGCAGCCCGCTGGCGGGCTTCCCGGCCACCGGGATCGCCGCGTCGAGGATCAAGGCCTCGACCGGCACGACCGCGCCGATCGCGACCCGGTTCGAGTACGACTACCTCGGCAACCTGCTGGCGACCATCGACGCGGCCTTGGCGAGGACCAGCCACACGTACGACCTGCTGAGCCGCAAGACCTCCACCGACACCCCTGACGGCGGGCTCACCAGCACGACCTACGGGCCCGCCGGCAACGAGCTGGCCGTCGAGCGGGCGAACGGCAAGATCACGTCGTCCAGCTACGACGGCGACCGCCTGCTCGGGGTCAAGTACAGCGACAGCACGCCGGCGGTGGACTACACCTACGGCGCACCCGACGCTCCCCGCAACGGCGTCGGCCGGGTGGTGGCCGTGGCAGACGGCTCCATGCGGCGCACGTACGCCTACGACGCCGACGGCAACGTCGTCGACGAGGTCGCCACGCGGGCGGCCGATCCCTTCGGCAAGGGCGGGACCGAGCCCGGCTCGAGCGTGAGCACGGGGTGGAGCTACGACAGCCTCGGCCGCGTCCTGACCACCCGCTACCCGAACGGGGAGGTCGTCTCCACGCACTACGACATCGGTGGGCGGCCCGACCGGCTCACCGCGACGACGCCGCAGTCGACGCTCTACGACCAGTACGGCAAGCCGGTGCCACGACCGGACCTGTCGCTGACCTACGTCGACGCTGTCGGCTACGACGCCTTCGGGCAGGGCACCGTGCTGCGCACCGGCACGGGCGTCACGACGAAGTACGGCTTCGACGCCGATCGTCGTCTGCTCACCAGCATCGACACCGACTCGGCCGTCCAGAAGCAGTACGACGGGACGACCTCGACGGCCCGGCAGCTGCAGCGCCTGCGCTACACCTACGACACGGCCGGCAACGTCCGCGACGTCGCCAACCGCCTCTACGACACCGGCTCGGCGACCAGCGTGTCCGGGCTGGCCGTGCCGCCGGAGAACGGCGTCCCGGGCGGGGGGCAGCAGTCGTACACCTACGACGGCTTCTACCGGGTGACCGGTGCTGCTGCGACCTTCACCGACCGCACGACCAAGCGCGACTACGCCTTCGCGGCCGACTACGCGCCGAACGGCAACCTGCTCAGCAAGACGCAGACGACGTCCACGACGCTGACGACGGGCGGCGACCAAGCCGAAGAACACCGGTGGCACTTCGGGCGGCACGACTGGCGGCAGCAGCACGCTGTCCAGCTGCAACTCCGACGCCAGCTCCGGTGGCGGCACCGTCAACGACGACGGCAAGACCACCTTCAAGATCGCCGCCGGCGACATGAAGTACGCCACCGACGGCGACGGCAACACGATCCACCGGATGACGTCGGTCGGCGCGCGGACGTACACCTACGACGCCGCGGGCAACCTGACCGAGTGGCGCGAGCCTTGCTCGAGGAGCAAGGTCGTCAGCCGCCAGCTGTCCTACGACGCGGAGAACCGGGTCACCCGGCTCGCCGAGGGCAACAACGACACCGACTACCGGTACTCCGCCGAGGGCCGCAAGACCCTCGAGCGCGGACCGGGCGGGCTCACCTGGTTCGTCAACGACTACTGGCGCGTCGTCAACGACGGCCAGCAGTACGCCAACGTCTACCTCGGCGAGCAGCTGGTGGCCACGCACCGCACCAGCCCGACGAGCACGCAGGCGCCGCCCGCGTGCACGGACACAGCGACGACGACGTGCAAGTGCCCAGCCGGTGGCGCCTGCACGGTCGCCGCGGCGACGGCGTGCACGACCACGCAGGTCTACGACGCGACGACCTCGACCTGCCAGCCGCGTCCGAGCGAGAAGCTGTACTTCCTGCACAAGGACCTGCAGGGCAGCCTGCGGGTCGCCACGGACGAGGTCGGTGGCGTCTTCCAGTACGTCGAGTACCTGCCCACCGGCAGGCCCTGGGTCGTGGGGCAGAGCACGGTGAAGGACACGCCGTACCTGTTCGCCGGCGGCTGGACCGACACGACGTACGACCTCGTCAACTTCGGCGAGCGCTGGTACGAGACGCGCGAGCAGCAGTTCTACAGCCCCGAGCCGCTGCTCGAGGACGACCCGCTGGCCGCCGTCGAGCAGCCGGACCGGCTGTCGGCCTACACCTACGCGGCGTCGAACCCGCTGCGGTACGTCGACCCGAGCGGCCGCGACGCCGAGGACGCGCAGGACGTCCACACCATCTCGTCGAGCTCCGGCACGGAGCCGGCCACCACCGACGCCCCGCCGCGCAAGGGGCCGGCCAAGGTCTGGTTCGGCGGACGTGCCGGCTACGACGAGGAGAAGGACAACGGCGGGAGGTTCGGCGCTGCCGCGGACAAGGTCGGCCAGTACACGACCCTGCTGTCCGTGCAGACCGAGGACGGCGTGCGCACCGTCCGAGTCGGCGGCTTCCGCGTCAACAAGAAGGAGCCCGACACCAGTCCGGCGCCCGACACGGGGCCCGGCGCCACCCCGACGGAGGACTCCGTGTCCACCCAGACCGCCCCGAGCCGCCCCAGCACGACGGCCCCGGACGCTCCCACCGCGAACGCCAGCACCAGCGCGGACGGTGCCGGCGGCTCGAGCGATGACGAGAAGGACAGCTCGACCGTCTCCTCGGCCTCAGAGGCGTCGGGAGACGGCTCAGCGACGAGCCCTCCGCCGAGCAACGTCTCGGACGTCGGGGACGCCACCCCGCCGACGACGGGCTCGTCGGCCGGTGGGTCCGCGGCGCAGCGACCGGCCACCCAGTAGGCCCGCCGCCGCGCCGCTGGCCCGTCACTCCGCGACGGGCAGTGGCGCGGCGGCGCACGTGCCGGCCGACCGCCGACCAGGGACGCGACCAAGCCACGCGTGCAGGGCGGGCCGCGGCCGAGCACTTCAGCGCAAGAACGGCATCTTGCGCTGGCGAACGCTCTGGGCCCCGCCGCGTCGGTTCGCAAGGATGTCGGTCAGGGGGTGGCCATGAGTGAGCGACGGCTTCCTGGGCCCCAGTGATGTCGCGCCAGAAGCACGTAGAGACGGCCACGCACAACGGCGACGCAGGGCCTCGCCTTGACTTCTGGTCGCCGCACGATCCGATGACCCTGTTCGGCGCTCTGCAGACGACAGTCGGCTGGGAGGATGTCAGCGCGACCTTCCGCTGGGTGGCATCTCGATCCTCCGACTGACTCGTCGTACGAGATCGAGCTGATCGCAGCCGGCGCAAGCGGAGGCCTGGCCGCAGGGCGGCCTATGAGCACACGACGGCATCGGTCGAGGGCCAGCCGCCGAATCCGTACGCGCTGCGGGTCACCACGCCGACGTGAGGATGGACAGTGGCGAGTAGTGCACCGCCACGCGGACCCGGTACCGCAGCAGGATGACGGTGATATCACCGATCCGATGGCCGATCAGCTCCGTGGCCACGACGCCGCGGTCCGCCACGTCGAGAACGGGTGGGCGGCCATCCGCAGCAGTCCGGTGACCGGGCTCGGGCAGTACTGCCGTCGTCCACAGGTTGTGACTTAGGGTGCCGCTGCACGCCTGAGAGCGCTACGTTCTGTCACCGCGTCCGTGGAGGACGCACGGGTTCGGGACGGGAGCGCGCGTGGTCGGCGTGGCGAACGGCGCGGCGAGCACCGGCTACGACCACGTCGAGGCCGAGGTCCGCGAGCTGGTCCGCCGCCGCGGGCTCGACCCGGTCGAGGACCGGGCCGCCATGCGCCGACTGGTCGACGAGGTCGTCAACGACTACGACGAGCGGGCGCTGACCTCCTCGCTGCCGCCGCTGCCCGACGCCCGCTCGGCCGCCCGCGCCGTCTACGACGCCGTCGCCGGCTTCGGCCCGCTGCAGCGCCACCTCGACGACCCGACGGTCGAGGAGATCTGGATCAACGAGCCGGGCCGCGTCTTCGTCGCCCGGCGCGGCCGTTCCGAGCTGACCACGACGATCCTCAACGACGGCCAGGTCCGCGACCTCGTCGAGAAGATGCTGAAGACCACCGGCCGACGGGTCGACCTGTCGACGCCGTTCGTCGACGCGATGCTGCCCGACGGCTCGCGGCTGCACGTCGTCATCCCCGACATCACCCGCCAGCACTGGTCGGTCAACATCCGCAAGTTCGTGCTCTCGGCCAACTCGCTCGACGAGCTGGTCAGCCTGGGCACCCTCACCCCGCAGGCGGCGCGCTTCCTCGAGGCCGCGATCGTCGCCGGGCTGAACGTCATCGTCGCCGGCGGGACGCAGGCCGGGAAGACGACGCTGCTCAACTGCCTGGCGGCGGCGATCCCCGGCCGCGAGCGCGTCATCACGTGCGAGGAGGTCTTCGAGCTCAAGATCCCGCTGCCCGACGTCGTGTCGATGCAGACCCGGCAGGCCAACCTCGAGGGCACCGGCGAGATCCAGCTGCGCCGCCTGGTCAAGGAGGCGCTGCGCATGCGCCCCGACCGGATCATCGTCGGCGAGGTGCGGCAGGAGGAGTGCCTCGACCTGCTGATCGCCTTAACAGCGGGCTGCCGGGCATGTGCTCGATCCACGCCAACTCCGCGCGCGAGGCCATCGTGAAGATGTGCACCCTGCCGCTGCTGGCGGGCGAGAACGTCGGCCACGGCTTCGTCGTCCCGACCGTGGCGAGCTGCATCGACCTCGTCGTGCACACCGGCAAGGACGGCAGCGGCCACCGCCGGGTGCGCGAGATCGTCGCGGTGCCGGGCCGGGTCGAGGGCGACGTCGTCGAGGTGGCCGACCTGTTCGTGACCCGCGGCCAGCGGCTGGTCCGCGCCGACGGCTACCCGCCGCACCCGGAGCGGTTCGAGTGGGCCGGCATCGACCTGGCCGCGCTGCTGGCGCACGACGGAGCGCCGTAGCCGTGGGCGCGCTGCTCGGCCTGCTGTTCGGCCTCGGCTGCCTGCTGGTGTGGCGCTCCGGACCCCGCCGCGCGCCCGGCGCGCCGCCGCGACGGGGACTCCTGCACCGACCGCACCCGCGACCTGCTCGACGCAGGCCGGCATCGAGGGCGTCTCGCCCAACCAGCTGCTCAGCGCCAGCGGCGTGCTCGGGCTGCTCGTCTTCGTGCTGGTGCTCGGCACCTCGCAGGTGCCGGTCATCGCGCTGCTGTTCGGCGGCTTCGCCGCGGCTGCTGCCCTGCCTGCTGGTGCGCCGCCGGCGCGCGCAGCGGTCGGTCGAGCTGCGCGAGGTCTGGCCGGAGGCGGTCGACAACCTGGCCAGCGGCGTGCGCGCCGGGCTGTCGCTGCCCGAGGCGCTCACCCAGCTCGGCGTGCGCGGGCCGGAGCAGCTGCGCTCGGCGTTCCGCCGCTTCGGCGAGGACTACCGGGCGACCGGCCGCTTCGGCGAGAGCCTCGACAGGCTCAAGCGCAACCTCGCCGACCCGGTCGGCGACCGCGTCGTCGAGGCGCTGCGGATGGCCCGCGAGGTCGGCGGCACCGACCTCGGCCGGCTGCTGCGCACGCTGTCGACCTTCCTGCGCGAGGACGCCCGCACCCGCGCCGAGCTGGAGACCCGGCAGGGCTGGACGGTCAACGCCGCCCGGCTCGCGCTCGCCGCGCCGTGGGTGCTGCTGCTGCTGCTGTCCAGCCGGCCGAACGCGGTCGCGGCCTACAACACCGCCGCCGGCGCGGTCGTGCTGCTGGCCGGCGGCGGCGTCTCCCTGCTCGCCTACCGCGTGATGGTCCGGATCGCCCGGCTGCCGACCGAGCGCCGGGTGCTGCGATGACGGCGGGCCGCGATGAGCGCGGTCATCGGCGCCGGGCTCGGCGTGCTCGCCGGCGGCGGGCTGCTGCTCGCCGCCTCGGGGACGCCGATGGCCCGCAGGCCGACGCTCGACGACCGGCTCGGCCCCTACCTGCGCGACACGCCGCGGCCGTCGCGGCTGCTCACCCGGGTCGAGGCGCTGACGCCGTTCCCGACCCTCGAGCGGATCCTGCGCCCGGTGCTCGGCGACGCGATGCGCTTCGTCGAGCGCTGGGTCGGCGGCATCGCCGGCGTCCGCCGCCGGCTCGAGCAGCTCGGCGGCGAGATGACCGTCGAGCAGTTCCGCGCCGAGCAGGTCATCTGGGGCGGCTTCGGGCTGGCCGCGGCGCTGCTGCTGGCGGTCTTCCAGGTGCTGCGGCGACGGCGCCGACCCGCTGTCCCTGCTCGGCGCGGCCGTCGCCTTCACCGTCGGCGGGGTGCTCGGGCCGCGACCGCTGGCTCACCAAGCAGGTGGCCGACCGCGAGCAGCGGATGCTCGAGGAGTTCCCGACCATCGCCGAGCTGCTCGCCCTGGCGGTCACCGCGGGGGAGGGACCGGTCGGGGCGCTCGAGCGGGTGCAACCGCATCTCCGCCGGCGAGCTGAGCAAGGAGCTCGGCCGGGCCCTGGCCGAGGCGCGCGCCGGCGCCTCCCTCGTGCAGGCGCTCGACGGCATCGCCCGGCGCACCTCGCTGGCGCCGCTGGCCCGCTTCGTCGACGGCGTCGCGATCGCCGTCGAGCGCGGCACCCCGCTGGCCGAGGTGCTGCGCGCGCAGGCCGTCGACGTCCGCGAGGCCGGCAAGCGCCTGCTGCTCGAGTCGGCCGGCAAGCGGGAGATCGGGATGATGGTGCCCGGTCGTCTTCTTCGTCCTGCCCATCACGATCGTCTTCGCGCTGTTCCCCGGCTTCTACGGGCTGTCCTTGTCCACGTCCTGATCCGTCGGCCTGTCCGCGTCGCACGTCCGACCCCGGGAGGCCCCCGTGCTCGCTCCGCTCCTGCTCCTGCAGGCCCTGCTCGTCGACCGCGTCGCCGGGGAGGACCGCGAGCGCGGCGACGTGCCCGGGTGGGTGCTCATCACGCTGATGACGGCCGGCATCGTCGCGATCATCTGGGGGTTCGCCGAGGACCGGCTGCTGCAGATCCTCACCGACGCCCTCGAGAGCGTCACCCCGGCCTAGTGCCCGCAGCGGCCGCGGACCGGCGGGACGGCGAGCGCGGCGCCGCGGTCGTCGAGTTCACCCTGGTCTCGGTGCTGCTGGTCGCGCTGTTCCTGCTCGTCATGCAGGTCGGCCTGGTCCTGCACGCCCGCAACGTCCTCGTCTCGGCCGCGCAGGACGGCGCCCGCTTCGCCGCCAACGCCGACCGCTCGGCCGAGGACGGGGTGGCCCGCACCCGCGAGTCGGTGGCCGGGAGCCTGGGTCCTGAGCTCGCTGCCCAGATGGTCATCACGCCGCTGCCGGCCGGGGACACCGGCGGCCTGCCCGGTCGTCGGCATCCGAGTGAGCGGCCCGCTGCCGTTCGTCTTCGCTCCCGTCGGACCGCTCCGCATCACCGTCGAGGGCCACGCGCTGGACGAGGGCGCCCCGTGACCCCTCGCGACCTGACTCGACGGCTGCGCGGCGACGACGGCAACGCGCTGGTCGAGTTCACCTACCTCGCGGTGCTGCTCATCGTCCCGCTGGTCTACGTGCTGGTCACCGTCTTCCAGGTGCAGCGCGCGGCCTTCGGCGTGACGGAGGCGGCGCGCCAGGCCGGCCGGGCGTACGTCACCACGACCGAGGGCGACCCCGCCGCGCGGGCGCAGGTGGCAGCGGACCTGGCGATGCGCGACCAGATCCCCGGCTTCGGTTCCGCGGCGCTGAGCTACCCGGAGCCGCCCAGCCTGCAGCCCGGGGCCACGGTCACCGTGCGCGTCAGCCACGAGGTGACGCTGCCGATCATCGGCGGCCTGTTCGGCCAGGTCGAGCCGCGCATCCCGGTGCGGGCGACCCACGTCGAGGTGGTCGACCGCTTCCGCGAGGTCCCCGCCCCGTGAGGCGCCCCGAGCCCGGCGACGACTCGGCACGATCCTGGTGCTGCTGCTCGGCTTCGTCGCCGTGCTGCTGCTCATGGTCGCCGTCGTCGTCAACGTCTCGGCCGTCATCCTCGCCAAGCGGGGCGTCGCCAGCGCCACCGACGGCGCCGCGGTGTCGGCGGCGCAGTCGCTGGACCTCGCGGCCCTCTACGCCGCTGGGCTGTCCGGCGGCCGCGTCCCGCTCGACGCAGGCGAGGCCGCGGGCCGCGTCGCCGCGTACGAGGCCGGCGCGCAGAGCGGTCAGCCCGGGCTGCAGCTGCGGCTGGCCCGCATCGACGCCGGCACGACGGTCGTGGTGCAGGGCGTGCGCAGCGTCGAGCTGCCGTTCGGCCGGCTGCTGGGCTTCGAGCCCGTGCGGGTCGAGGCCGAGGCCCGCGCCCGCGCGCCCGTCTCGCCCTAGCTGGTCCCCGCGTCCTCCGCCCGGTCGAGGAAGTCGTAGAAGACCTCGGCGAAGCGGCCGGCCCCGGCATCCAGGAACGGCGCGTGGCCTGAGCCCACGAACGCCTCGCTGCGCACCGAGCCGCCGGCGCTCTCGTAGGCCGCCAGCAGCGACCGGATCTGCGTGACCATCTGCTGGGGCGGGAAGACGTCGGCGCCCGGCCAGCCCGGCACCTGCCCGGCCTGCCCGAGCGTGCCCATCTCCCACGGCGAGCTGTCGGCGATGACGCCGTCGCGGTCGCCGTGCACCCACAGCACCGGCGGCTTGGGGTCGACCCCGAGCAGCCCGGTCCAGTCGCAGTGCTTGGGCGACAGCGCGTTGAGGATCCCGCGCGTGCCGGGCGCGACGCCAGGCCAGTTCGGGGACGGCTGGGCGTCGCCGGGGTAGCCGTCGTCGCCGGTCTCGGACAGCAGCACCTCGTCGAGCAGCAGCTCCTCGCGGTCCGTCGGCATGGTGAAAGTCCGGCGGCCAGTACGACGTGCGCAGCACGTTCCGCGGGGAGGTCGGCGACTCCTGTGACCGGTCCCCGGCGGCCAGCCGGGCGGTGAAGTCGGGGCTGCCCGTACCCCCACCGCTGCCGGCGAAGTCGTCGAAGCAGGGGGTGCCCCTGTCGCGGACGCCGCCGAAGCCGTACGGGGAGACCGGGTCGATGAGCGTGACGCTGGCGACCGGCAGCTGCTGGGCCAGCGTGGCGACGGCGGCCCCGCCGGTCGACCAGCCGGCCACGTGCACCGGCCGGTGGATGCCGAGCGCCCGCAGCAGGGCCTCGGTGTCGTCGGCCCAGTCGCCGAGACCTCGGGTCGCGTCCAGCGGCACCCGCTGCGTCCGCCCGAAGCCGCGCATGTCCGGTGCGAGCAGCCGGTACCGCTCGGGGGCGGCCAGCATCAGCTCGTCGTAGAAGCGGCCGGTCGACAGGTTGCCGTGCAGCAGCACGACCGGCACCCCGTCCGCGGGTCCGCTCTCGTACACGTGCAGGGTCAGCCGGTCGGTGTCGACCGTACGGGCGGACAGGCCGGGTGGCAGCTCCATGAGCGGAACCTAGAGCCGGTCGGCGGCCTGGTCGAGCCTCGGCGGTGCCGTCGATCCCGGGCAGAGGGCTTGACGGCGTCCTCGACCGGAGCACGCTCGGACGGCAGCTTGCCGGTCGAGAGGAGCCAGGGCCATGCCGATGTACCTGACCAGCTTCAGCTACACGCCGGAGGCGTGGGCGAGCATGATCCGTCGGCCGGAGGACCGCCGCACCGCAGCCCAGTCCTACGTCGAGTCCGTCGGCGGCCGGCTGCACGGCTTCTGGTACGCCTTCGGCCGGCACGACGGCTTCACGCTGTGGGAAGCGCCGGACGACGTCTCGATGGCGGCCGTGGCGCTCGCGCTCGCCAGCGGAGGAGCGCTCCGCTCCTGCGAGACGACGGTGCTGCTCACCGTCGAGGAGACCCTCGACGCGCTCGCCCGCGCCCGCGACGTCCGCTACCGCCCGCCGGGGGCGTCCGGCTGAGCGGCGGGCCGGGTCCCGGCCCGCCGGTAGCCTCGCTGCCCATGGCCGTGGACCGCAGCACCGAGCTCGCCGCGCTCGACGCGACCCTCACCAGCATCGAGAAGGTCCTCGACCTGCCGCGGCTGCGCGTCGAGCTGTCCGACCTCGAGGCGCAGGCCGGCGAGCCCGGCCTGTGGGACGACACGGCCAAGGCGCAGGAGGTCACCACCCGGCTGTCGGGCGTCAAGACCGACATCGAGCGGGTCGAGGGCGTCCGCAGCCGGCTCGACGACGTGGCCGTGCTGTTCCAGATGGCGGCGGAGGAGTCGGACGAGGGTGTCGAGGCCGAGGCCGAGGCCGAGCTCGCGACCCTCCAGCGCGACATCAGCAGCCTCGAGGTCCGCACCCTGCTGTCGGGGGAGTACGACCAGCGCGAGGCGCTCGTGCAGATCACGCCCGGCGCCGGCGGCGTCGACAGCCAGGACTGGGCGCTGATGCTGTGGCGGATGTACTACCGCTGGGCGGAGCGGCACGGCTACCCGCTCGACGTGCACGAGTGGCAGGAGGCCGAGGAGGCCGGCGTCAAGAGCGTCATCTTCCAGTGCAAGGCGCCCTACGCGTACGGCACGCTGGCCGGCGAGCACGGCGTGCACCGGCTGGTGCGCATCTCGCCCTTCGACAACCAGGCCCGCCGGCAGACCTCCTTCGCGATGGTCGACGTGACCCCGGTCGTCGACACCGCCGACGCCGTCGAGGTCGACGAGAAGGAGATCCGGGTCGACGTCTTCCGCTCCAGCGGGCCCGGTGGGCAGGGCGTCAACACGACCGACTCCGCGGTGCGGATCACGCACCTGCCGACCGGCATCGTCGTGTCCTGCCAGAACGAGCGCTCGCAGATCCAGAACCGCGCCACCGCGATGATCGTGCTGCAGACCAAGCTCCTCGAGCGCAAGCGCGAGGAGGAGGCCGCCGCGATGGACGCGATCCGCGGCACGAAGGGCGACATCGCCTTCGGCAGCCAGATCCGCAACTACGTGCTGCACCCGTACCAGATGGTCAAGGACCTGCGGACCGGCATGGAGAGCGGCTCGACCGGGCCGGTGCTGGACGGCGAGATCGACGACTTCGTGGAGGCGGCGATCCGCTGGCGCCGCACCAGCGGCGACGAGGGACAGGACTGACCCCGCGCGCGCGCGTCGAGCACCATCGGCGCGTACGGCCCGACCTAGACTCGGTGCCCGTGAGCCGCCCGTGATCCGCCTCGAGCACGTGAGCAAGAGCTATCCCACCAGCACCCGGCCGGCGCTCGACGACGTGACGGTCGAGATCGACAAGGGCGAGTTCGTCTTCCTCGTCGGGTCCAGCGGATCGGGCAAGTCGACCTTCCTGCGGCTGCTGCTCAAGGAGGAGGTCCCCACCGGGGGCCAGGTGCACGTCGCGGGCAAGGACCTGCACAAGCTCAGCTCGTGGAAGGTCCCGGCGCTGCGCCGCTCGATCGGCTGCGTCTTCCAGGACTTCCGGCTGCTGCCGAACAAGACCGTCTTCCAGAACGTCGCCTTCGCCCTCGAGGTGATCGGCAAGCCGCGCAGCGTCGTCGACAAGGTCGTGCCGGAGGTGCTCGAGCTGGTCGGCCTGGACGGCAAGGGCAAGCGGATGCCGGACGAGCTCTCCGGCGGCGAGCAGCAGCGCGTCGCGGTCGCCCGGGCGTTCGTCAACCGGCCGATGATCCTTCTCGCCGACGAGCCGACCGGGAACCTGGACCCGTCCACGAGCGTCGGCATCATGAAGCTGCTCGACCGGATCAACCGCACGGGCACGACCGTCGTGATGGCCACCCACGACGCCGCGATCGTCGACTCGATGCGCCGCCGCGTCGTGGAGCTGTCCGACGGCCGGGTCGTGCGCGACCAGAGCCGTGGCGTCTACGGCTACGGCGCCTAGGAACAGGACCCCCAGTGCGCGCCCAGTTCGTCCTCAGCGAGATCGGCATCGGTCTGCGCCGCAACCTCACCATGACCATCGCGGTGGTCGTGACCGTCGCGATCAGCCTGGCGCTGTTCGGCTCCGGCCTGCTGATCCGCGCGCAGGTCGAGGCGATGAAGGACTTCTGGTACGACAAGGTCGAGGTCTCGGTCTACCTGTGCGGCGAGTCCAGCCAGGCCCCGACCTGCGGCGGGGCGGCTGTCACGCAGCAGCAGCGCGACGAGATCCAGGCCGACCTCGAGGCGATGCCGGAGGTCGACACGGTCTTCTACGAGTCGCAGGAGCAGGCCTACGCGCAGTTCCGGGAGCAGTTCGAGGACTCGCCGGACCTGGTCGAGAACGTCACCGCCGAGGCGCTGCCGGAGTCCTTCCGGGTCAAGCTCGAGGACCCCACGCAGTTCGCCGTGGTGGCCAGCGCCTTCGCCGAGCGCCCGGGGGTGGAGGAGGTGCAGGACCAGAAGGCCCTGCTGGAGGGCTTCTTCAACGTCCTCAACAAGCTGCAGCTGATCGCGCTGATCATCGCGGGCGTGCAGGTGGTGGCGGCGGTGCTGCTCATCAGCAACACCATCCGCGTCGCGGCCTTCAGCCGGCGCCGGGAGACCGGGATCATGCGCCTGGTCGGCGCGAGCAACCTCTACATCCAGCTGCCGTTCCTGCTCGAGGGCGTGCTCGCCGGGTCTGGTCGGAGCGGGGTTCGCCGCGGGCGCCCTGGTCGCCGTGAAGGCGGTCCTGGTCGACGGTCAGCTGCGGCCGAACTTCCCGGTGATCGCCTTCGTCGGCTGGAACGACGTGCTCGCGATCCTGCCGTGGCTGTTCCTCACCGGCATGCTGCTGGCGGGCTTGTCCTCCTTCGTCACGTTGCGCCGTCATCTGCGTGTCTGACAGCCGGAGCGATCTTCCCGTGCTAGGCATGCTCCCGTGGACGTCCCTGCTCCTCCGGGGCGCCGCCGGAGCCGCCTGCGCGGACGGGCGGCGCTCGCCCTCCTGAGCGTGTCGGCAGCGCCCCTGCTCGTCGTGCCCGGCGCCGCGTCGGCCGCCCCGGCCCCGGCCGCCGCGCCGCCCAGCACGCAGAGCCTCGAGGAGCTGCGGCTGCGCGAGAGCGAGGCCGCCGGCGACCTGGAGGACTCCAGCCAGGCCGTGCGCGACGCCGCCGCGAAGCTCGCCGGCGTCAACGCCCAGCTGGCCACCGCCCGCGCCGACGTCGCCAAGGCCAAGGGCGAGCTGGCCGGGGCGCAGGCCAAGGTCGCCGCCGCGCGCGCCGAGCTGGCTCGCGCGGAGGCCGCGCGCGAGGCCGCCGAGGCCGAGGTGCGGGCCGCCAGCGACCGGGTCGACGAGGGCCGCGAGGACGTCGGCCGGATGGCCCGCCGCGCCTACACCCGCGGGCGCCTGGACGACCTGCGCCAGCTCATGGAGTCCTCCGAGCCGGCCGACGCCGTCGAGCGCGCCGACATGCTCCGCTCGGTCTTCCGCTTCCAGAACGAGAGCCTGGCCCGGCTCACCGACGACCGGCTCGAGCTGGCCGTCACCGAGGCGGGGCTCAGCGCCGAGGAGCGCGAGGTCGACGCCGCCCGCGCCCGCGCCGAGGAGGGCGAGGCCCGCGCCCGGCAGATCACCGCCGAGGCCGAGGCCGCCGCCGTGCGCGTCGAGGCGCTGGTCGCGCAGCAGGCGGCCGCGCTCGCCGAGGCCGAGCAGCACCGCGCGCAGGACGCCCGCGACTACGAGGCCGCGCAGGCCGCTAGCCGCGCGCTGGCCGAGCAGATCCGGCAGGCCGCCGCCCGCGCGGAGGCCGCGCGCAAGGCCGCCGCCGAGAAGGCCGCCCGCGAGGCCGCGGCAGCCGCAGCCGCCGAGGCGCAGCGACGCGCCGCCGCCGGCCAGAGCCCGCCCGCGCCCGCTGCCGCGCCGGCTCGCGCCGCCGGCTGGCAGTGGCCCGCGCCGGGCCGGCTCACCTCCCGCTACGGCTACCGCGTCCACCCGATCTACGGCGACAAGCGCTTCCACGCCGGCATCGACATCGGCGGCGGGCTCGGGCGCCCGGGTCAGCGCCGCCGACGACGGCTACGTCACCTTCGCCGGTCCCGCCAGCGGCTACGGCACCCTCGTGGTCATCAGCCACGGGACGGTGGGCGGCCGCGACCTGTCCACGGCGTACGCCCACATGGGCCGGATCGGCGTGCGCGCCGGGCAGCTCGTCACCCGCGGCCAGCAGGTCGGCTCGATCGGCAACGAGGGCAACTCCACCGGCCCGCACCTGCACTTCGAGGTGCGCCTGGGCGGCGACCCGGTGGACCCGCTCCGCTACGTGAGCCCGCCCTAGACTCGACCGGGTGACCAAGGGATCCGCCAAGAGCCGCAACCCGGGCAAGGGCGTGCCCGACGGTGCGCGCGGCGGGCGGACCAAGCTGGTCGCGCAGAACAAGAAGGCCCGGCACGACTACTCGATCGAGGACGTCGTCGAGGCGGGCATGGTGCTGACGGGCACCGAGGTGAAGTCGCTGCGCCAGGGCCGCTGCTCGCTGACCGACGCCTTCGCGAGCATCTCCGACGGCGAGGTCTTCCTGCACGGCGCGCACATCCCGGAGTACACCGAGGGGACCTGGAACAACCACACCCCGCGCCGGGTGCGCAAGCTCCTGCTGCAACCGCCGCGAGATCGAGCAGTTCGCCGTCAAGACCAAGGAGGGCGGCCTGGCGCTCGTACCGCTGTCGCTCTACTTCAAGGACGGCCGGGCCAAGGTCGAGCTGGCGCTGGCCCGCGGCCGCAAGAGCCACGACAAGCGCCAGGTGCTGGCCGAGCGCGACGCCCAGAAGGAGATCCGCAACGCCATGGGCCGGGCGATCAAGCGGGGCCGGTCCTGAGCCCGCTCACCGACGCGGAGGTCCCCGGCCTCTGGCAGGGCCTCGGCCTGCCCGGCCTGGTCGACCTGCACGTCCACTTCATGCCGAAGAACGTCCTGGACAAGGTCTGGGCGTACTTCGACGCCGCCGGCCCGCTGACCGGCTCCGAGTGGCCGATCGAGTACCGGTGGGAGGAGCAGCGCCGGCTCGACCGGCTCCGCGAGATGGGCGTGCGCGCCTTCCCGTCGCTGGTCTACCCGCACCGCCCGCTCATGGCCGGCTGGCTCAACGCCTGGGCCGCCGACTTCGCCGCGAGCGAGCCCGACGTCGTGCACACCGCCACCTTCTTCCCCGAGCCCGAGCGCCGCCGCCGACGTCCGGGACGCGCTGGTGGCCGGGGCCCGGCTGTTCAAGAGCCACGTCCAGGTCGGGGCGTACGACCCCCGCGACCCGCTGCTCGACGAGGTCTGGGGGCAGCTCGCCGACGCGGGCGTCCCGGTCGTCGTGCACTGCGGCGGCGGGCCGGTGCCGGGGCCGTTCACCGGACCGGCCGTCTTCGCCGAGGTGCTGGCCCGTCACCCCCGGCTGACCGCCGTCATCGCGCACATGGGCATGCCGGAGTACGTCGAGTTCCTCGACCTGGCCGAGCAGTACGACCGCGTGCACCTGGACACCACGATGGCGTTCACCGACTTCACCGAGCAGCGGATGCCCTTCCCGCCCGAGCTGCGGCCGCGGCTGCTGGCGCTGGGGGAGCGGGTCGTGCTCGGCAGCGACTTCCCGAACACGCCCTACCCGTACGCCCACCAGCTCGAGGTGCTCGCCCGGCTCGACCTGGGCGACGACTGGCTGCGCGGGGTGCTGCACGACAACGGCGCCCGGCTGCTGGGCATGGACTGACCGACCCCGGCGTTACGCTGTCTGCGGTCCACGCACTCACGAGGGGGTGACAGGTCTCGACTCCGGATGTCGAGGCAGGTGAAGCGGGCCGAGGAAGGCGACGATGATCTCGTTAACCAACAACGTCGCAAAAAAATCAAGCGCCGATTCCAATCAGCGCGCCGCCTCTTACGCCCTCGCGGCTTAAGTAGGTAGCTGTCAGCCTGGGAGAGCCTCCGGCCCAGGACCTGGCATCGCTAGGAGGACCACCACCCGCTTTGGCCACGGGGGCGGGTGGTGAACCACCGTGGCTGGGCCCGTTCCCGCGTTGCTGGTGTCAGCGGGAGGGCCGAGAAACTCACAGCCAGCTGCGCCCGGAGAAGCCCTGCTGAGGTACCGGAGGACGCGGGTTCGATTCCCGCCATCTCCAAGAAAAAGATGAAGAGGACTGGTAGGACGTGCACCTGTCCTAGCAACGAGCCGCTCCGGCAGGTTCCCAAGGGGGCCAGCCGGAGCGGCTCTGCTCGTTCCGGAGGCGGATAGGCGTACGCGTCAGGGTTGGTCAGCCCGCGGGCCTTCCTCAGGAACCGTCACCCTACGAGCGTCGATGACCGGTGCTGCGTCTGCGTACCGGCCGATGATCTCGTGTGCCCAAGCAACAGCGTCGGCAGCGCGAATGCCTGTTGGCTGCGGGCGGGTCCACAGCTCGAGGTTCGTCAGACGGTTGTCGTCACGCACGCCATTGAGGTGGTGGACGGTCTCGCCGCGAAGGAGGTGCCGACCCAGGGCGTCCTCCATGACCAGGACGTGCTCGAAGACGTAGCCGTTGCTGCCGGCCCGCGGGTGAT
The DNA here is from genome assembly GCA_963844295.1 of uncultured Actinomycetota bacterium. Classification (GTDB taxonomy): domain Bacteria; phylum Actinomycetota; class Actinomycetes; order Mycobacteriales; family SCTD01; genus SCTD01. Next base: position 32,292 of record CAWJNR010000003.1, read on the forward strand.
CTCGAAGCAGGACCATGACGTAGCCCGCCTTGTGCCGGGTGCGACCGCCCCTCCACCGACCGTTCGCGCTCCCTGCCTTCTGCCTGCAGGTGTTGCAGCTGCGACTATGGACCTGCTTCGCCGCGCCGCACGTGCAGAGGTCCCGTGAGCGGCAGGCCGGGCAGCGCAGGTGCCCGCTGGAGGGTGAGAAGGTCCGCCCGCACTCCGCGCAGTCGCGATCAGCCACCTTCACAACCTATGAGCGACGTCTGACAGAACGGGAACGGTCCACCGCCGTGCACGATGACGAGGCACCCAGCTCCCGCCCGCCTCTCACCTCGGGGTTCGCTACGAGCGGGGCGGCGCCCGACCACATGGTGCACGTCCCGGGAGCGCTCCGCGGGCCGTCCTCAGATTCGACCTCAGGTCGTCCATGAGGTCGCCGTCGCCGATGCTGCAGCAGGGCCCGCTGCCCGGACTAGCGTGCCGGCAGTTCGAGCCACAAGGAGAGCAACACGTGAGTGGCAAGTCGACAGGCAGGGGAACGACAGCTCGCCGGCTGCACCCGACCACGACGGTCGGGCGGATCCTTGTGAGCGGCCACCCGAGCGGAAGCAGCAGCCGTTGTCGCTTTCTTCACCCGGACGTGACAGGCCGCGGGTGAGCGTGCGTGAGCTGATCGTTCTCGGCACCTCGTCGCAGGCACCGACCCGGCGCCGCAACCAGAACGGCTACCTGCTGCGGTGGGACGACGAAGGCCTGCTGTTCGACCCCGGCGAGGGCACGCAGCGCCAGCTCATCCACGCCGACGTGCCGGTCTCGGCCGTCACCCGGCTGTGCCTGACGCACTTCCACGGCGACCACTGCCTCGGTGTGCCGGGCATCCTGCAGCGCCGCTCTCTGGACAACGTGCCGCAGCCGTTGGACGCGTACTACCCGGCCTCTGGCCGCAAGTACTTCCACCGGCTGCGGTACGCCACCGCCTACGCCGAACGGTCCGAGGTGCGCGAGCACCCGGTCGCCCAGGACGGGGTGGCGGTCGAGACCGGCAACTTCCGGCTAATCGCACGCCGCCTGGACCACCGGGTGGAGACCTACGGCTGGCGACTGGAGGAGCACGACGGCGTCCGGATGCTCCCCGAGCAGCTGGCTGCCCGCGGGGTCCGCGGCCCCGCCGTGGCCCAGCTGCAGCGCGACGGCAGCCTCGACATCGACGGGGACGTCGTCCGGCTGGAGGAGGTCAGCCAGCCGCGCCGCGGCCAGGTCTTCGCCTTCGTCATGGACACCCGCATGTGCGGCGCGGCGACGGACCTGGCGCGCGGGGCGGACCTGCTGGTATGCGAAGCGACCTTCCTGCACCGCGACGCCGCCCTTGCCGAGCAGTACGCGCACCTGACCGCCCGCGCTGCAGCCGAACTCGCTCGCGACGCCGGCGTCCGCCGGCTGGTGCTCACCCACCTCTCGCAGCGCTACCCGACATCGCACGAGCACCTCGCCGAAGCCGCGGCGGTGTTCCCCGACGTCACCGTGGCTGAGGACCTCGACCGCGTGGCCGTGCCACCGCGGCTCGAGCTGCGGGCAGGCTGACGGTGGCGGGGCGGAGTCGCCCCGCCGGGTGCGCGGTGTCCGGGGTGGCAGCGCCGGCCGCAGACGGCCAGGACGGCGGTGGCACGACAGATTCTGTTATCGGCGGCATACGCGTCGCGTGATCGGCCCACCTCGAAGATGCTCAAGTGGCTCGGAACTTGACGGTACTGGTCGGCAACGGGCTGAGCATCGCCTTCAACCCCGAGCTCGGGCTGCGGAGCATCACCGAGGAAGTCCTGCGGCGAATAGGGGATCAGAACGAGGACGGTCCAGCGTCACCGCCGCGATGCAGGCCATGGCTAGTCACGCGCTGCCGGCCGGCGCCACCACCGATGACGACTTCGAGATCCTGGTCGGTGCCTTCAGCAGCGAGCAGCGTGCACTGGCTGGACTGTCCGACCTTGCCGCAGTGCTGCGCCCGAGCAGGACCGCGATCTGTCTCGCTCTGTTCCAGGCGACGATCGAGTTCGCCCGCGAGGTCTACGACGAGGGCGTGAGCCACGTCCTTGAGGTGATCTTTGAGCGGTCGAGAGCAGAGTTCGACGTCTGAAGGGCTCCACAAGTTCGTGGAGGTCCTGCTTGAAGCCTTTGACGGGCGGATCGCCTTCGGCAATCTGAACTACGACACGCTTCTCCTTTCCGCGCTTCTGGAGCGGTGTCAAGAGCAGCTATGCGACCTCGGCCACGGCTACCGGCAGGTGAGGATACGACCCGCGACGAGGTCTACGAGGTTCCTGCCCTTCGGCGAGTGCCCGGGACTTCCCGGGCAACCGCCGGGTGCAGCTGCTGCAACTCCACGGGTCGCTGACCTTCTGGGCCGATCAGCAGAAGGACGTGTCGCCAAGCTCGACACTAACTTCCTGCGAAGCCGTCAGCTGGACGTGGTCCGCCACCAGACCGTGACACGAGCGTGCGACCTGTCGTCGTGCTGGCGAACCAGAAGGACAAGTCCCCCACGTGGCGCAGTTCCCGTTCGCGCTCGCCTCGGATGTGGCAGCGCAGCCTTGCTGCTTCGACTCACTGGCTCATCGCTGGCTACGCTGTGACGTTCGTAACGACATACGTACTAAACAAGTGAGGTGCCGGTTGTCTAACTCGTCGAGTGCTAGCGATTCTGGCGCCGTCGTCGTACCGCTCTCCGACAACAACACCTTGGACATCGACCCCTGGCAGTTGCTCGCCCAGGGGCAGGGGATTCGGATCGATTGGTCGCCTTGGACGGGCGCGACGTCCGACCGACAGTGGGGTCCGGTCCTTTCCGGGACATCAGCCTTTGCGCGGCAGTTGGGCGCTGTAACGGAGCGCGGCGGCGCCAGCGCCGGCGCGGCGGGCAAGACGCTGTTCCAGGCTCGAGCTGCCGACGGGCAGAGCGTCAGAACCTGGTCCCGGCGGTAGGAGGTGGCTTCCGTGGGCTGACACGAGCCCCTGGCAGCCCAGGCATCACCGGTCAAGCCCGCCTGATCCCGGTCAGCGGCAAGGCTGTGGGCACTGGTGCTGGTGCTGTCGCACTGGGGCCGCTGATCGGGATCATGGCGTTGACGGTCGGCGTGGAGATGCTGGCGCGACGAGAGCAAGATCATAAGCTGAAGGCGATCAAGGACACCGTCGACGGCATCGAGAAGCGCCTGCAGCTTGAGCTGACCGCCAAGCTCGAGACTGCACAAGAGGCTCTCGTCTCCGCCAACGCAGCTGTCCTCGACCAAGCGGCGATCCCGCAGAGCCTCGGCCTGTCGTCGGCGGTCACCGGACTCCAAGACGTGAAGAACCAGGCGCTCGGGTGGCTGGCGCAGTGGGAGGACCGGACGGCCGAGCTGGGCAGCCCGCGCGGAGGTGTTTCCTTCGACAAGGTGGCCAAGATCCTGGACGTAGGTCTCGGTGGCCGCGATGCCTTCCCGGCTCACGTCATGGTGCTCTACCGAGCCCTGACCCTCGATGCCCGCGCACAGGCACTCGGTGCTGCCGAAGTCGCCCTAAGCAACCCCGACCGCTCGATGCAGAGCTTTGAGGCTGATCTACAGCGCCGGTTGACCATCAACCTCAACCAGCAGCAGAGGCTCCGTAGTTTCCTGAGCGATCTTACGGAGCACCCGCTGAGCGTCTCTCTCCCTGCCAAGCCCACAGCGTGGAGAACGGTTGCGCGCTATGACCGGACCATCGCCCGGCTTTCGCGCTCGGTGAACATGCTTCCTGAGCAGCCGGCGCTGCTGACGGCTCAGAACACCCAGGTGCTTGAGGCCGTGCGAAACAGCGATGGCAGCTTCGCCGTCCTCAGCCCAGCGGACGCTGCCTGACGGACGTGCCGGGCGGCTGCCCGTTGCACGGCCGAGCCAGGCTCACTGGGCTAGCGTCAACGACCACGGGTGCTGATTCTGGCCGGCAGGGGTGCGGGGCCACCTACCCGTTCGCAGAACGCCGCAGCTGACCGGCGGTTTTGCCGTTCAACGAATACCCCACCCACGAGACCGCCCGGCCGCGGCCGGACGACGCCGAAGGCCCTGGACCTATGGTCCGGGGCCTTCTGGCTGGCTGCGCGAACACCTCGTTGGGCGACAACTCCGCCCTAACCGCTGCGACAGCATTGGCTTACCCGGCGGACAGGTGTAGGACTGCCCGGTTCGGAGTTCCGCTCACTCCGCCGGCCTCACCGTGCACGCCGTCGTGGGCCCGTTCGAAGGCTGCCCGGTGGAAGCTCGGTCGCGTCAGGCCCGTCGTCAGCACATCGGCCGCTCGCAGGCGGGACTGGAGCCCTCACCCGGGCTGCGTCTGGAGGCCTGGCGCTCCCCGTCCGCCAGGGTGGCGCTGGCCGGGCTGGTCGTCCTGACCCTGGTCATGACGCTCCTGCCGACGCTGGTGCGGCCGGTCAGCGCCGCGGGCCCGGGCGACATGGGCGACGTGCCGTCGACGACCCCGTCCTCCCTGGGCGACCTCGACCTCACGTCGCTGCAGTACGGCGACCCTTCCGAGGGCGTCGACGTCGTCGCTCCTCCCCGAGGCGGACGCGTCCGGCGGAGCCTGGCTCGGGTACGAGCTGCCGGTGCCCCCCCGGCCGGGCCGGCGTCGCCCCCGACCTGTCACTGGCCTACGCGTCGGGTGACGACAACAGCTGGGTGGGGGTCGGCTGGGACCTCAGCGTCGGCGCCATCAGCGTCGACACGACCTTCGGCGCACCGCGCTACCTGGCCGGGTCGGAGTCCGAGACCTACTCGATCGACGGGGACCGGCTGTTCCCGAACGCCATCCGCAGCGCGCTGGTGACGCGGACGGGGTCCGATCAAGTCCGACTTCGTGCGCACCACCGACACCGAGCACGAGCAGATCGTCCGGCACGGCAGCACCCCGTCCACCTACTGCTGGCAGGTGCGCGACACCCAGGGCAACGAGCGCTGGTACGGCGGCGCGCCGGACGCGGCCGGCACGTGCGTGCGTCGTGACGACGCCGTGCTCACCGCACCGGCGACGGGCGTCGAGGGAGGCGTCAGCGGCGACTACTTCTGGGGCCTGACCTACACCAACGACATCAGCGGCAACACGGTCGAGTACTTCTACGACCGCCGCGTGGACGTGCCGATCGGGCAGGCCGCGACAGCGCCCATCGGCGTCTCGCTGCACCTCGCGCGGATCGAGTACACCGGCTTCCGCTACGAGCCCGCGATCGACCAGCCGGCGTACGAGGTCGTCTTCGTGCGCGACCGGGAGACCGACGCGCGCCGCCGGGACGTCACCGTCGACGCCAGCGCAGGCCAGCCCGTCGTGACGGCCGAGCTCCTGCGGCGCATCGAGGTCAGGTACCTGGACCCGGCCGGACCGGCGAAGCTCGTCAAGGGCTGGGACCTGGCCTACACGCAGGGGCCGTTCGAGAAGTCGCTGCTGACGTCGGTCGCGCGCTTCGGCGACGACGGCGTGGAGGTCGCCCGGCACGTCTTCAGCTGGTGGGACGACGTGCGGAAGGCCGACGGCACCTACGCCGGCTTCGGTGAGGTCGAGCAGTGGGGCGGCGACCGTCGGCGCCGGCGCGAACATCGCGGCGACCAGCGCTCTCGGGACGGCCTTCCGCGGCGGCGCGGACGGCGGCGCCTACTTCGGCTTCAACCCGCTGATCCCCAGCAAGATCGGGTCGTTCGGCGGTTCCTTCAACGTGGCCGGAGGCCGGACCGACGAGGTCTCCTCGCTGCTCGACCTCAACGGCGACGGCCTGCCGGACAAGGTGTCCCTCTCGGGAGGGACGGTCTACTGGCAGCAGAACCTGCGCCAGCCCGGTGCCGAGAAGGTGGGCGCCACCTGGTTCGCCCCGCCGACCCCGTTGACCGGCATCGACAGCCTCGGGCAGACCACCGACATCAAGGTCGACCTGAAGTTCGAGGCCTACCCGGTCGTGGCCATCCAGGTCGGCGGCGGCTTCGGCTTCTCCCTCGGCGAGCGCTACTTCGCCGACGCCAACGGCGACGGACGCGTGGACTTCATCGCTCCCGGCAACGCGGGCGGCCACACCGTCTACTACAACGTCCTCGACGGCGACCAGCCGCGGTTCATCGACTCCAGCCTCGCGGAGCAGCTGGCCACCCGTCTCGAGGTCCCGCTCGACGAGTTCACCTCCTCGCTCGCGCAGGTCGTGCCGCAGTCGATCCAGGACCTGCTCACGAGCAACAGCCCGCGCATCGACACCGTCCGCCGGTGGGTGGCCCCCTTCGACGGCGACGTGGAGATCGACGCGCCCGTGGCGCTCACCACCGGCACCAGCTACCCCGGCGACGGCGCGCGCGTCACGATCGAGCGGGGCGGCCAGATCCGGTGGTCGCAGACGCTGACCAAGGCGGCCCCGACCGCCGACCCGGGCGCGCTGGTGCTCGAGGACGTCGCGGCCGGCGAGGCCGTGTACTTCCGGCTGGACGTCGTCGACGGCGCGGCCGGTGACGAGGTGGAGTGGTCGCCGGTCATGAGCTACGTCGACGCGGACGGCGCGGTGCTGACGCCGCCGCTCGACGCCCAGGGCCGGAGCCAGGCCGTCTACTCCGTGGCCGAGGACTTCAGCCTGTTCGGGCGGCCGCTGGCGCGCACCTCGGTCCCCAACCCCACCGCCGCCCCGTTCCAGGCGACGGTGACCGTCACGATCACCCCGTCCACCGGGCTGACGGACGACCTGACGATCCTGGGCTTCCGCGGCCGGTCGGGCGCCAGCGCTGACGCTCTGGAGACGTTCGGCCCGGTCACCGTGCCGCAGCGCAGCACGGCGCCGGTGACGGCCACCTTCCCGGTGACCATCCAGCCCGAGGCCGACGCGGTCGGACCCGACGGCACGGCCGGCACGCAGGACGACGTGCACCTGCAGGACTGGGTGAGCGTCAGCGTGACCAGCGACAGCCCGGTGGACGTGACCGACTTCTTCGTCAGCGCCACGGTCACCGACCGACGGCCCCGCCGGCGCCGACCGCCGAGGAGCAGGCCCAGCTGGACGCCGCCGGCGTCGTCCTCCCGCAGGACATCCCGGTGGTGCCGGGCGTGCGGGTCTTCGCGCGCAGCAGCTCGACCACGCCGTACGAGCCGGTCGTGGTGGAGAACGGGGGCGAGGCCACCTTCACCGCCTCGGTGGCGGCGGCCCGCATCGGCGGCGCCGACCCCTTCAGCGGACCTGCCGTCCTCGTCGTCAAGACGGCCGACGCCGACGGGAAGGTGGGCGTGCTGGCGCGCGCACCGCTGACCGTCAGCCAGCCGGCGCTGCTCGGCCCGCTCAGCGGCACCGCCAGCGTCACCTTCGACGCCGAGGACGGCGCGGAGTACTGGCTCGAGGTCGACGCGCCCGACCCGGCGGTCGGCGCGGCCATCGCCGGCGGGCTCTCGTCCGAGCTGGCGGTGGTCCACGAGGTCACCGAGGACGGGGAGACCGAGGACCGCACCGACTCCTACCAGGGCGTGGCGCAGGCGAACTGGCCCGACGTCGACGGCGTCTTCCCGTCCGGGTACCGGGGCTGGGGCCTGGCCGGCTACAACGCCGACGCCGAGGGGGCCTCGCCCACCGCGGCCATGGAGCTGAGCCACTTCGACCTGACCCGCAACCCGGGCGGCGGCAGCTACGACGAGGACACTCGGCCGCCGGACGCCGCCGGAGCCCCGTCCGTGGGGTCGGTCGTCGACGGGACGAGCGCCACCCCCGCCTTCCCCGACGTCCTGCCCTACATCCCGTGGGGGCCGTCGGCGGCCGGGGTGGCCGACCGCTGGCGCTCCGGCGGCAAGGCGACCCTGTACGGCAACGCCTCGCGCATGCAGTCCGACCGCCTCGGCGCCGACAAGCCGGCGCCGGGGGCTGCCGTCCCGGGCCGGGAGGCCCCGCAGATGCTCGGCGTCGACGGCAGCTTCAACTTCATGATCGGCCTGGTCGCGTCGTTCACGGCGGCCGCCGGCGGCGGTCGGGAGCTGCGCGACTTCACCGACTACAACGGTGACGGCCTGCCCGACATCCGCAACGGCGCGCAGGTGGAGTACACCGGCCCGCGCGGCAGCAAGGCGGCGACGGTCAACGCCGCGGAGAACAGCTTCGGCACCCAGCTGGCCCTCGGCGGTGGGCTGAACGGCACGGCCATCGACACCGGCAGCAAGACCTCCGCGTCGCCCTCCACGCCCAACTCGACCAAGACCAGCCGGGGCATGAAGATCGGTGCCGGCTTCTCCGTCGACACGCAGTGGGACAACCCGATCAGCGAGGCCCAGGCAGCGGTCAGCGACACCGAGCCGGGGAGCGAGAAGCGCGACATCCGGGGGACGACGGCCGACAGCCTCGACGTGGCCGGCGCCTCGTCGTCCGCCACCGGCACGATCATCGACCGCACGCTGCTCGACATCAACGGCGACGGCCTGCCGGACCGGGTGGACAGCTACACCTCCGGCGAGCTGTGGGTGGCCCTCAACCTCGGCTACCGCTTCGCCGCCGAGCAGGTGCGGTGGGCCACCGGCCGCACGTCCTCGAGCAAGTCCGTCTCCGGGACGCTGTCGGTCGGCTTCCAGCTCAACGCCATGGAGTTCGCCGGCGGCATCGCCTACACCGAGGGCGTGGAGTACGGCCTGTTCGACTGGGTCGACCTCGACGGCGACGGGGTCCCGGACCGGCTCAACGGCGTCGGCGACGCCGACCCACCGCCGTCTTCGGCTCCGGTGACGGCATGCAGCGCCCCGCCGAGATCGACTACGGCAACTGGCCGACGGGCAACGTCGCGGTCGACGCGGACCGCTGGCAGGACTCGGCCCCCGACGGCGACCTGCCCGGGGTGGACCTCCCCGGCGGGCAGTTCGACGTGTCCCGCACGACCAGCCTGTCGGGCGGTGTCGACTTCTCCTTCTACATCGGCCCGCTCTGCCTGCTGCCGCTCTGCTACATCGTGGTCAACCCCGGCGTGCACGGCGGGTACGACCGGATGACCGGCCAGATCTCCATGGAGGACATGGACGGCGACGGCAGTCCCGACGCGGTCTACAGCTCCGACGACGAGGACATCCAGGTCCGGCTCAACAAGCGCGGGCGCACGAACCTGCTCGAAGTCGGTCACCAACCCGCTGGGCGGCTCCATCGCCCTGGACTACGAGCGCACCGGCAACACCATCGCCAGCCCGGAGTCGCAGTGGGTCATGAGCTCGGTCGCCGTCGACGACGGTCACCCCGGTGACGGCGCCGACGTGCAGCGGTCCCGCTACAGCTACGAGGGGGCGGTCTACGACCCGCTGCTGCGCGACGCGCTCGGCTTCTCCTCCGTCCGGGAGGACCAGGTGGACCAGGCCGGGACGCTGCTGCGCCGGTACGAGCGGGAGTACCTCAACAGCACCCCGTACGACGCAGGGCTGCTCACCTCGAGCGGCTGCTCGACCCCGGCGGGGGAAGCACGCTGCAGTCGCCGAGTCGACGTGGGAGTTGGCAGCTGGCCGACGGCGACCCGCAGTCCGACGCGTACGGCGAGGCCGTCGACGGTCTGCCGGCGGTCCGCACCCCGGCGCGCACGGCGCTGTTCGACCGCGCGCTGTGGCCGCGGATGACCACCGAGAAGGTCACCCAGTACGACGCCGCCGGCGTCGCCCAGGGGCTCGACGACCAGCTTCACCTACAGCGACTCGGCGACGTGACCTCGGTGCTGGAGCTGAACGAGGTCGAGACGAGTACGACGACGTCTACACCGAGATCACCTACTCGGACTGCGGCCCGCGCAGCGGCGACCGCGCTCTCGGACCCGACGACAGCTGGGTGTCGGTCCCGCAGAGCGTCACGCTCTACGGCGGCAGCGACGACAGCGGCCCGCTGCTCCGACAGCGCGACGGCGGTCCGGACCTGTGCGCCAACGCGGCGTCCACCCGCGCTGGCCGAGCTCGTCCGGCGGCGGAGCAGGACCCCTGCGGGCAGGACCTGTGGGCCATCACCGAGATGGGCTTCGACGACCGGGGCAGCTACGACCTCGTCGCCTACCCCGACAACGCCACCCCGGACTGCGCGGACTACCCGGCTGCGGACCCTGCCTGACGACGACTACGACTACCTCGACACCTGCGACGAGGTCACGTCGACGACGGACCCCCAGCGCGGTACTGCGTGGACTACGTCTTCGACCCGTTCCGCTTCACCGACATCGCCGTCGTGACCGACAACCACGGCGTGACGGCGACCGCGACGTACGACCCGCTACCGGCCGGATCGCCGGGCGGGTGGACGAGAACGGCAACCCGACCAGCTGGACCTACGACGCGGCCGGCCGGCTCGCGACGATCACCGCCCCGCGGGAGCAGGGCAGCGGGGCGACCACCGTCGCGTACTCCTACGGCGGGCTGCGCACGACGGCGAACCCGACCGGAGCGCCCTACGCCTGGGCGACGGCGGCGCACCACGACGTCGTGCACCCGACGGGACCCGCTGACCACCGTCGCGTTCGTGGACGGGCTGGACCGCACCGTCCAGCGCAAGCGGGACTCCGGTCGAAGGGGTCCCCGGGCAGTCCCGGACCGTCGAGGGGGCCGTCGACTTCGACGCCCTCGGCCGCGAGGTCGCCCAGTGGTACCCCGTCGTCGAGAGCCGCTGCCCCGGCGACCCTGACCACGTACAACCCGCTCAACAGCTCGGGAGACCCGGCGGCCACGAACGTCCCGACGACGGACCCGACCGCTGGACCTACGACCTGCTCGACCGGCGGCTCGTCACCACGCTGCCCGACGGCTCGCAAGGAGACCGACCGCCTACAGCCACGCGGTCGTCGCCGACCCCGACAACTACTACGGCCGCCGGTCCGGTGATCCTGCTGAAGCAGACCGACACCGACCCGCTCGGTCAGGCCACCTCGACCTGGGCCGACGTGGGCGGGGCCGGTCTACCGCAACGAGCTCGCGCCCGCCGCGGCGAGCGACCCCGACGGCGCGTCCTGGCCGCTGGCGGCCATGCCGGCGCCCGGTCTGGTGCGGCCCGCGGATCGTCGGCGTCGACGGGGACGCCCGCCCCGATCGCCCACCGCTTCGAGTACAGCTACCTCGGGCGAGCTGCTCGCCGTCATCGACCCGGCGGAGGCGCGCACCGAGCACACCTACGACCTGCTGAGCCGTCGCACCTCCACCGACACCCCGGACGGCGGCCTGGTCGAGAAGACCTACGCCCCGGCCGGCAACCTGACCAGCCTGAGCCGGGCGGCGGGCAGCGTCGCCAGCTACGGCTACGACCTGGACCGCTGGTCGAGGTCGAGTACTCCGACGACACGCCGCGGGTGTCGTACGCCTACGGCGACGCCGGGGCGCCAGGCAACGGCGCCGGGCGGATCCTCACCGTCACCGACGGCGCGATGGAGCGCGACTACCGCTACGACGCCGGTGGCAACGTCGTGGAGCAGCGCGCGACCCGGGCGGAGGAGCCCTTCGGCCCGGGCTCGCCCGACCCGCGGCTCGCCGTGGACCACCGCCTGGGACTACGACAGCCTCGGCCGCGTCCTCACCACGACCTACCCGAGCGGGGAGCGGCTGAGCACCTCCTACGACCTCGGCGGGCGTCCCGACCGGCTGGTCTCCACGACACCGCAGCCCGACCTGTACGACCAGTACGGCGACGCGGTGGCCAGGCGCCGACGACGTGATCCGCTACGTCGACGAGGTCCGCTACGACGAGTTCGGCGAGGGCACGTTCGTGGCCACCGGCACCGGGGTCCAGACCCGCTACGGGTTCGAGCCGACCGGCGCTTCCTCACCGGCATCAGCACCTCGTCCACGGCCACCGCGCAGTACGACGGGACCACCTCGACCGCCCGCCCGCTGCAGCGCCTGGAGTACGCGTTCGACAAGGGCGGCAACGTCCGCGACGCGGTGAACCGGCTCTACGACACGGGCGGCGCGACCTCGGTCGGCCAGCTCCCGCTCCCGCCGGAGAACGGCCTGCCGGGGGCGTCGCAGCAGTCGTACACCTACGACGGCTTCTACCGGCTCACCGGCGCCGGCGGCGACGTACGTCGACCGGACCACGAAGCGGGACTTCAGCTACGCCGCCGACTACGCCCCGAACGGCAACCTGCTGACCAAGACCCAGCTCACCACCACCACGCTGACCACCGGCACGACCAAGCCGAAGGGCGGCGGTGGCGGCAAGGGCGGGACGACCAGCGCCGGGTCCACGACCCTGTCGAGCTGCAACGCGAACACCAGCTCCGGCGGTGGCGCCATGAACGACGACAGCCTGGCGAGCTACGTCATCGCCCCCGGGGACCTGACGTACCGCACGGACGGCGACGGCAACGGCATCCACCAGATGCTGGCGCTCGGGGGCCCGCTCGTACACCTACGACGACAACGGCAACCTCACCGACTGGCGGGAGCCGTGCTCGAGAAGAGCAGGAGGACGTCAGCCGCCAGTTCAGCTACGACGCCGAGAACCGGATCACCCGGATCGCCGAGGGCAACAACGACACCGACATCCGCTACTCCGCTGAGGGCGATCGGGCCCTCGAGCGAGGACCCGGCGGCCTCACCTGGTTCGTCAACGACCAGTGGCGGACCGTGAACGACGGCCTGCAGTACGCCACGATCTACCTCGGTGGGCAGGCGATCGCGACCCACCGGACGAGTCCGCGCGGTCGCGCCGTCCAGCCGGAGGCGTGCACCGACACCGCCGAGACGACCTGCGCCTGCCCGCCGGCGGCGCGTGCGTGGTCGTCGACGCGGCCGACTGCACGACGGGCCAGCTGTTCGACCCGTCGACGTCGACCTGCCAGCCGCGGACCGAGCGCAAGCATCTACTTCGTCCACAAGGACCTGCAGGGCAGCATGCGCGTGGTCACCGACCAGGTCGGCGGGGTGTTCCAGTACGCCGACTACCTGCCCACCGGCCGGCCGTGGGTGCTCGGCCAGAGCACCATCAAGGACACGCCGTACCTGTTCGCGGGCGGCTGGACCGACCCGACGTACGACATGATCGACTTCGGGGAGCGGTGGTTCGACAACCGCGAGCAGCAGTTCACCTCGACCGAGCCGCTGCTCGAGGACGACCCGATGGCGGTCGTCGACGACCCGCGGCTGACGTCCGCCTACACCTACGCGGCGTCCAACCCGCTGCGCTACGTGGACCCGAGCGGGCGCAAGAGCTCGCCGGCGCAGGCCACCACGGCGGTGGGGGCGACCCAGGCGGCCGCCTCGGGAGGGACCTCGGCCTCGAGCGGACCGGTCGTGCCCGGGCCGCCCAAGCCGACGCCGGGCATCACGTTCGGCGGCCGGGCCGGCTTCGAGGAGGCCAAGAAGGACACGTCCTTCTCCAAGGCCCAGGACAAGGTCGACAAGTACACGACGGTCCTGTCCGTCCAGACCGAGGACGGGGTGCGCACGGTCCGGGTCTTCGGCAGGAAGGTGTCGGAGAAGGACACCAACGCCCCGGCGCCGGCGACCGGACCGAGCGGGGACGCGGCCAGCCAGGCCCAGGGCGGTGACGCCGGGACGGCGGCCAACGCCGCGTCGCAGTCGGCCGCACCGACGAGGCAGGGAGCCCCGGACGCGCCGACCGCGCAGACGACGGGGCAGCAGGGGGCGGCCCAGGCCTCCTCCGCCGACGGCCAGGCAGGGACCACCGACCCGGCCGGCCGGCGGCAGCGCGCAGGCCCAGCCGCCCTCGACGGGCGGGCGCGGCGGACGCCGGTGCGCCCTCCGGCGCCAGTGCCTCGGGCGGGGCGGCGGAGTCACCCGGGTCAGACGGCCACCGTCCACCAGGACCCGGGAGGCTGATCAGCCTGACGTCATGATCGTGGGAGGCGCTGGCCCGGTCGGAGCGTGCCGATCGGGCTGCCGCTTCCCACGATCATGTGCCGGGGCGGCTACCGCCGGCGCCACACGTCGTTGGTGAGCCGGACGACGTAGAAGCCGGAGTTGCCGTCGGTGTACCAGATCTCGTCGCGCTCGGGCACGAACGCCGGCGCCGACATCGCGTACGCACCGCTGTTGCGCGAGGTCGCGCTCGGCGGGGTCGGCTTGTTGAAGTACGCGATCTCCTTGGGCCGGTACGGGTCGCGGATGTCGAACACCCGCAGGCCGGACAGGATGAAGCTGCAGGCCACGATGCCCGGATCGGTGCGCGACGGCACGGCGCAGTAGTGGCCGGCGTAGCCCTGCAGGCCGTTCTGCGCCTGCGGGTCGTCCTTCTGCTCACCGGCGCGCGCCTCCGGCTCGTTCACCTCGAGCCGCAGGTCGGACACGACGCGCGGCGCCGTCTCGTCGCTGATGTCGATCATGCGACCGGCGCCGACCGGGGAGTCGGGGTCGTACGACGTCACGGAGCGGGCGAACTCGTCGATCTCGACGAGGAACCGCTTGCCGCCGATCGTCACCGGCAGCAGGTTCTGCGGGATGCTGACCTCGGGCCAGCTGATGTGGCTGACGACCCGGGCGGACGGCAGCAGCGCCCGCGACTGGATCTGGCTGACGTCCAGGATGGTCAGGCCGGGTCGCGCGTTGTCGGCCATGTAGAGCCGGTTGCCGTCGTCGCTGAGGTTCATCCCGTGGACCTCGTAGTCGGTCGACACCCAGACGGTCCGGGGCAGCACGGGGTTGGAGACGTCGATCGCCGTGAGCGTGCCGGCGGACAGGGAGCTGACCCAGAACGTCTTGCCGTCGGGGGACAGCCCGGACTCGTGGCCGAGGATCCCCAGCGGCGTGCTGGAGCGCAGGACGGGCGTGCGGCAGTCCTTCGAGACGTCGTAGACGTCCACGACGCCGGGGGCGGTCACCGGGTTGCCGGAGACGGCCATGAGCAGGCCGCGCGACTCGCTGAGGACGAGCGACTCGTGCGGCGTCACCATCGCCGGGGTGCTCAGGACGGCGGTGCGCACCGGCGCGGCGGGGTCGGTCATGTCCAGGACGTACGTGCCGGGCACGTCGGTAGCGACCCCCGTCGGGAAGAGCAGGGTGCCGTCGTAGAACGCGCACGACCGTGCCGGCGGCGTCGGTGTAGCGGTGCACCTTGTAGCCACCGGCCCTGCCGACCTGGGCGACCTGCTCGGCGTTGCAGGTGTAGCCGTCGAGCACCCGGCCGCTCGCGTAGTCGGCAGCGGGGACGCGCCCTTGCGCCCCGGTCTCGGGCAGCGAGCCCGGGCCGCAGGCTGCCTGCGGCGTCGGACCCTCCTGCGCCGGACGGCCCGTCGCGCCGACGGGCGTGCCCGGCGTCCCGTGCGCGGCGGCGTAGCCGGACTGCGTACGCAGGTCGAGGTCACCAGCAGCGGAAGCGACGCCGGCGGCGCCCACCGCCGACAGCGCCACCGTCGCGACGAGCACGCGCGCGGTGCGACGCAGGGGGCCCGGCTGGTCGTCGCCGGGGACGGGGACGGGGTCGGACGGAGCGGGGGCGGAGCGGGACAAGGGAGCAGCCTCTCGTCGTGGCGCACCTCACACGGCGCGCCGCCCGGCCCTACCCGCTCAGGGCGCTCCGCTCACCCCGTCCACCGCGAGCTGCCCTCAGCCCGCCATCGCGGGCTCGTCGAGGCACAGGACGTTGCCCTCGCTGTCCTTGAACCACGCGCCCCGGCCGACGCCGGGCATCGAGGCGATGACGCCGTCCCACTCGACCCCCGGCATGTCGTAGGTCTCGAACGCGACGCCCTTGGCCTGCAGGTCGTGCACCTCGGCGTCGAGGTCGTCGACGTGCCACTGCGCGATCGTGTGGCCGGCCTGCCCGGCGTACTCGGTCTGGTAGACGTTGAAGGACGTGCCGCCCTCCGTCGTGTAGTGCAGGAAGACGCCGCCGATCTCCTGCTCCGGCGTCAGCCCGAGCTTGTCGGCGTAGAAGTCCCGGGCCCTGTCCAGGTCACCCGCCGGGATGTTGGCCTCCACCTTGCTGCTGCTGAGCACGGCTCCCCCTCCCCGTCGCTCCGCGATTCGGAGCGCATCGACGCTAGACCTGCGTCAGGGGCCCTGCAACGCCTCCAGGAACGGGCCGCGCAGCCGTCGCGGCGCGCGGCACAGCCAGGCGTCGGTGAGCGCCTCGTCGAGGTCGTCGAAGGACGCCCGCTCCACGTGCAGCAGCACCATCGGGTGGATCCCGTAGCCGGCGACGGTGAAGAAGACACCGGGCCGTGCTGCCACGAGCGCGCCCACGGCGTCCGGGTCCGGGGTGCGCAGCCCGAGTGCCGGCCCGTCCGGCACCGCCGAGCCGAGCTGCTCCCGCTCGCCCCGCCGCAGCAGCCGCTCCCAGGCGAAGGCCTTGCCGCCGACCCGCCACGCCGTCGTGCGGCCGGCGGTGTCCTCGACGGCCTCCGGCAGGTCCAGGGCGATCTGCCGCACGTCGTCCCAGCTCGCCACCCTCGCAACGTAGGGGCGTCAGCGGCTCCCGGCGAGGTCCAGCTCGGCCCAGACGACCTTGCCCTCGTCGGTGGCGCGCGAGCCCCACCGGTCGGCGAGCGTGGCGACCAGGTGCAGGCCGCGGCCGCCCTCGTCGTCCTCACGTGCGCGGCGGCGGCGCGGCATGTGGGTCCCCGCGTCGACGGCCTCGAGCACGAGCCGGTCGCGGGTGAGCCGCAGCCGCAGCTCGACCCGTCCCCGGCCGTGCACCAGCGCGTTCGTGGCCAGCTCCGAGGCCAGCAGGGTGGCGGTGTCGACGAGCTCGTCGAGCAGCGCCCACGACCTCATCGCCAGGCGCGCCTGGCCCCGCACGTCGAACATCAGCGCCCGCTCGCGCGGCACGTCGACGACCACCGTCCGCGAGCGGCTGTCGACGTCGTCGGGGACGCGCACGAGCAGCAGCGCGACGTCGTCGGCGCTGGTCGGGGCCAGCTCGCGCATCACGACGGACGCCAGCTCCTCGAGGTCGGCCGGTCCGGCCGCGAGCGTGCGGCACAGCGCGCGAATGCCGGCGTCGAGGTCGCTCGTCGCGCGTCTCGACCAGCCCGTCGGTGTAGAGCGCGAGGGTGCTGCCCGGCCGCAGCCGGACGGTGGTCTCGCGGGGCGGGTCGCTCAGCCCCAGCGGGGCGCTGACCTCGACGTCCAGGGACCGCACGCTCCCGTCGGCGTCGCGCAGCACCGGCGGCGGGTGGCCCGCGCTCGCCAGCCGCAGCTCGCGGGTGTGCGGGTCGAACGCGGCGTAGACGCACGTCGCGATGGCGTCCTCGTCGAGGTCGCGCATCACGCCGTCGAGCACGTCGACGACCTCGCCGGGTCGCAGGTCCAGCCGGGCGCAGGTCCGCGCCGCCGTCCGGAGCTGGCCCATGACGGCCGCGGCCGGCACCCCCCGGCCCATCACGTCGCCGATCACGATCACGAGGCGGCCCGCGCCGACCTCGATCACGTCGTACCAGTCGCCGCCGACCTCGGTGTCGGCCGCGCCGGCGGAGTAGCGGACCGCGACCTCGAGCTCCTCGGTCGACGGCACCTGCGCCGGCAGCAGGGAGCGCTGCAGCGTCAGCGCCGTGCGCTTGAGCGAGGCGCCCGCCTCCACCACCCCGGTGATGTCGGTGGCCACCACGGCGACGCCGACGACCTCGCCGTCGTCGCCGCGCACCGGGTACCAGCCGGTCGTCCAGTGGGTCGCGGGCGTCGTGACCGAGTCGACCTCGACACCGAGCACGGCCTCGCCGCTGTCGAGCACCCGGGTGATGAGCGCCTCGAGCACGTCGGCGAGGTCGGGCGACACCTCGCGGACGGTACGACCGACGTGCTCGGCCGGGCTGCGGCCGTTCACGACGGCCAGGGCGGCGTTGATGTGGACGTAGCGGAAGTCGCGGTCGTAGTGGGCGAAGCCGACCGGAGCGGCGTCGAGCAGGACGGCGAGCAGGGCTGCCTCGTCGCCGGTCGAGGGCCCCGTCGGGACCGAGCTCAGCCGGGGCGGGGGCGCGGGTGCGGCCGCGCGCGCCTCAGGCGGGCTCGAGGTCACCGCAGGGCCGGGACGCGGGCAGGGTCAGGACGCGCACGGTGCAGCGTGACCTGCCCGGCGCGCGCTGGCAAGCGGACCGCCCGGTTCCAGCCGTGTCGCGGCAGCGTGGCACCGTGGACGCCACGCCGCAATCCGGAGGTCCGCTTGATCGACGTCGTCGGAGCACGGGTCCTCGCCCGTGCCGGCCTGCTCACGCCCGGTCCGCCCGGACCGGCTGCTCGGCATGGGGCTCGCCGCGGCGCGCTGGGGCATCACGCCGGCGACCGGCTACGCCGCCGGGGCGGCCCGCCACCCCGGACCGGGTGGCGCTGGTCGACGACGACGGCGCGCTCACCTGGCGCGAGGTCGACATGCGCACCGACCGGCTCGCCGGCGAGCTGCGCGCCCGCGGGCTGCGCGAGGGCGACGCTGCCGGGCTGCTGGCCCGCAACGGCCGCGGGCTCGTCGAGGGGGCCGTGGCGCTGGCCAAGTGCGGGGCCGACGTCCTCTACCTCAACACCGGCAGCGCGGCCGAGCCGCTGGCGCAGGTGCTCGACCGCGAGAAGGCCCGGCTGGTCGTGCACGACGAGGAGTTCGGCGACCTGCTCGACCGGCCCGCCGGGCGACGGTGACCACCGAGGAGCTCGCCCGCCTCGCGACGACGTCGACCCGCCGGGCCGCCGCGCAAGCCGCGGCACACCTCGCGGCAGGTCATCCTCACCAGCGGCACGACCGGCGCTCCCCGCGGCGCGGCCCGCAGCGGCGCGACGGTCGAGGACGCGGTCGCCGCGCTGTCGACGCATCCCGCTGCGCGGCCGCGAGACCACCGTCCTCGCCGCCCCCGCCTTCCACGCCTGGGGCCTGGGCCACCTGTCGCTGGCGATGCTGCTCGGCTCGACCGTCGTGCTGCAGCGCCGCTTCGACCCGCACCGGGTGCTCGCCGCCGTCGAGGAGCACGGCGCGACCGCGCTGGTCGTCGTACCGGTCATGCTCGAGAAGCTGCTCACCGCGCTGCAGGAGAAGGCGTACGACACCTCGTCGCTGCGGGTCATCGCCTCCAGCGGCAGCGCGCTGCCCGGCGACCTGGCCGAGCGGGTGCAGGCCTGCTTCGGGCCGGTGCTCTACAACCTCTACGGCTCGACCGAGGTGGCCTACGCCGCCGTCGCCACGCCGGAGGACCTCGCCGCCGACCCGCGCACGGCCGGCCGCCCGCCGCACGGCGTGACGCTGCGCGTCGTCGACGAGGACGGCAAGGACAGGTCCCGCCCGGCACGCCCGGCCGCATCTTCGTCGGCAGCGGCCTGGCCTTCGCCGGCTACACCGACGGCTCGGACAAGGACCGCCTCGACGGGCTGGTCTGCACCGGCGACCTCGGCGTGCTGGACGCCGACGGGCGGCTCACCGTGCTCGGCCGCGACGACGACATGGTCGTCATCGGCGGCGAGAACGTCTACCCCGGCTCAGGTCGAGGACGTCCTGGCCGCGCACCCGTCGGTCGCCGAGGTCGCGGTCGTCGACGTCGAGGACCCGGCGTACGGGGTCCGCCTCGTCGCGCACGTCGTCCCCGCCCCCGGCGCGGTCGTCGACGAGGAGGAGCTGCAGGAGCTGGTGCGCAGCCGGCTGGCCCGCTTCGCCGTGCCGCGCGAGGTGCGGCTGCGCGACGAGCTGCCCCGCAACGCCACCGGCAAGGTGCTGCGCAACGACCTCAGGAAGGACCTGCGCGGGTGACGGCTCCCGCCGAGCTGGACCTGCCGGACGTCGACGACGCGCCCGTCGAGGACCGGCCGTGGGTGGCCATCGTCTGGAACGACCCGGTCAACCTCATGAGCTACGTGACGCACGTGCTCATGGAGCTGTTCGGCTACCCGCGCCCGCACGCCGAGAAGCTGATGCTGGACGTCCACCAGAAGGGCCGGGCCGTGGTCAGCAGCGGCACCCGCGAGCAGATGGAGCACGACGTGGCACGCCTGCACGCCCGAGGCCTCTGGGCCACCCTGCAGCAGGACTGATGAGGTTCAAGAAGGCGCGCGGCGGTGGCGTCCGGGCCGAGCTCGAGGCGGTCGAGGCCGACGTCCTGTCCGCCGTGGCCGGCGACCTGCTCGAGCTGCTGGGCGAGCAGGACGACGCCGACCCCGACCCGCTCGCCGCGCTGGTCGGGCTGTCCGACGGCCCGGTCGACCCGCCCGAGGACCCGGCGCTGGCCCGGCTGCTGCCCGACGCGTACGGCGACGACGAGCGCGGCGGCGACCGAGTTCCGGCGCTACACCGAGGGCGACCTGCGCGCGGGCAAGCGGGCGAGCGCCGGGACGGTGCTGGCGACCCTCGCGCCGCTCACGGGCACCGGCGGGCGGCTGCTGCTGGACCGCGACGAGGCCGACGCCTGGCTGGGCTGCCTCAACGACCTGCGGCTGGTGCTCGGCACCCGGCTCGAGGTCACCGAGGAGACCGAGCTCGACCTGCGCGACGACGACCCGCGCGCGCAGGCGCTGCAGGTCTACGGGTGGCTGGGCTGGCTGCAGGAGTCGCTGCTGTCCTGCCTCGACCCGCGCAGCTCGGCCTGACCGGCTCGGTAGCCTGAGCCGGTGCTGGAGATCCCGCAGGAGATGGTGGACCGGGTCGTCGCCCACGCCCGCCGCGACCACCCCGACGAGGCTGCGGGGTCATCGCCGGCCCGCGACGGCGTGGCCGCCCGGCTGTTCGAGATGGAGAACGCCGAGCGCTCGCCGACCGGCTTCGTCTTCGACAGCGCAGGAGTGGCTGCGCGTCTACCGCGACATCGACGACGCCGACGAGGAGCCGCTGGTCGTCTACCACTCGCACACGGCGACCGAGGCCTACCCGTCCCGTACCGACGTGCGGTGGTCGGCGACGGCCGGCTTCCCGCACTGGCTGCTCGTGTCCACCCGCTCGGAGGACCTCGAGCTGCGCTCCTTCACGATCGAGGACGGCGTGGTGACCGAGGAGGAGGTCCGCGTCACCTGAGGAATCCTCCCCCTCCGGCCCCTGTTGCACTGCCTAGCGCCCTGTCCCGTGATCCAGAGGAGAACCGCCCGCATGGCCATCGAGGTCCGCATCCCGACCATCCTGCGCACCTACACCGGGGGCGAGAAGCTCGTCGAGGGCTCCGGCGACACGCTCACCGCGCTGCTCGACGACCTCGACAGCCGCTACGACGGCCTGCGCGGCCGCCTGGTCACCGACACCGGTGCGCTGCACCGCTTCGTCAACGTCTACGTCAACGACGAGGACGTCCGCTTCCTCGGCGGCCTCGAGACCAAGCTGGCCGACGGCGACAGCGTGACGGTGCTGCCCGCTGTCGCGGGCGGCGCGCTCTAGCGTGCGCTTCGACTCGCTGCTGGAGTCCGTCGGGCGCACGCCGCTCGTCGGTCTCCCGCGGCTGTCCCCGTCCCCGGACGTCCGGCTCTGGGCCAAGCTCGAGACCGACAACCCCACCGGGTCGGTGAAGGACCGCGCGGCGCTCTACATGATCGCGCAGGCCGAGAAGGAGGGGCTGCTCCGCCCGGGCGTCACCGTGCTCGAGCCGACCTCCGGCAACACCGGCATCTCGCTGGCGATGGTCTGCCGCCAGCGCGGCTACCGGCTGGTCTGCGTCATGCCGGAGAACACCTCGATCGAGCGCCGCCAGCTGCTCACGATGTACGGCGCGGAGATCGTCGCCTCGCCGGCCGCCGGCGGCTCGAACCAGGCCGTCGCGATGGCCAAGGAGCTCGCCGCGCAGAACCCCGACTGGGTGATGCTCTACCAGTACGGCAACCCGGCCAACGCGCTCGCGCACTACGAGACGACCGGTCCGGAGCTGCTCGAGGACCTGCCGACGATCACCCACTTCGTCGCGGGCCTCGGCACCACCGGCACGCTCATGGGCACCGGCCGCTACCTGCGCGAGCACAAGCCCGGCGTGCGGGTCATCGCCGCCGAGCCGCGCTACGGCGAGCTCGTCTACGGCCTGCGCAACATCGACGAGGGCTTCGTCCCCGAGCTGTACGACGGGTCGGTCCTCACCTCGCGCTTCTCGGTCGGCCCGCGCGAGGCGCTGCGGCGCACCCGCCAGCTGGTCGAGGAGGAGGGCATCTTCGCCGGCATCTCGACCGGCGCGATCCTGCACGCCGCGCTCGGCGAGGCGATGAAGGTCGTGAAGGACGGCGGCACCGCCGACATCGCGTTCGTCGTCTGCGACGGCGGCTGGAAGTACCTGTCCACCGGCGCCTACGCCGGCACGCTCGAGGAGGCCGAGGCCGCGCTCGAGGGCCAGCTCTGGGCCTAGTCGGCCAGTGACCCGCCCCTCGGGGGCGGGACGCGCTTGAAGGGGTCCGGAGCCGGCGCGGCCAGCAGGTCGGCGCGCGGGCAGCTGGCCAGGGTCATCCCGACGACGGCGAGCACCTCGTCGCACAGCGCGTCGACGGTCAGGCCCGACTCGGCTCCGGCCTCGGTGACGTTGACCCGGTAGATCGTCACGTCGTAGGTGTCCCAGGTGATGTGCAGCGAGCCGAGCAGCACCGCGCTGCCGCGCATGCCGGCCGGCCCGTCGCACGGCCCGCTGTAGCGCTGGATGCTGCCGATCCCGGCCGACCACTTCCCGCCGCGGGTCACGTCCTGCGTGCCCAGCCACTCGATGATGTCGCGCGCGGCGCGGCCGGGCACGACCGCCGCCGGCCGGATGACGCGCTCGAGGCGCGGGTCGGTGCTGAGGGTCACCCTCGGGGTCTCGGCGCACCTGCCCGCCCGGTTGAGCCGTCCGAGGTCCCACGTACTGGTCGCTGCCGTGGCCGGGCCGGGGATCGACGCGCCGATCGGGGTCTTCGACTCCGGGGTCGGCGGGCTGACGGTGGCCCGCGCGCTGCTCGACCAGCTGCCCGGCGAGCCGCTGCTCTACGTCGGCGACACCGCGCACGGCCCGTACGGCCCGCTGCCGCTCGCGGACGTGCGCCGGCACGCGCTGGCCGCCATGGACGGGCTCGTCGCAGCAGGGCGTGAAGATGCTGGTGATCGCCTGCAACAGCGCCTCCAGCGCCTGCCTGCGCGACGCCCGCGAGCGCTACGACGTGCCGGTCGTCGAGGTGATCCAGCCGGCCGTGCGCCGGGCCGTCGCCGCGACCCGCAACGGCCGGGTCGGCCTGCTCGCCACCGCCGTGACCGTCCAGAGCCGGGCGTACGACGACGCGTTCGCGGCCGCCCCGCAGGTGGACGCTGACCAGCGCGGCCTGCCCGCGCTTCGTCGACTTCGTCGAGCGCGGGCGTCACCACCGGTCGGCAGCTGCTGCAGCTGGCCACGCACTACCTCGACCCGGTGCTGCGGGCCGACGTCGACACCCTCGTGCTCGGCTGCACGCACTACCCGCTGCTGACCGGCATGATCAGCCTCGTGGTCGGCGACGGCGTGACCCTGGTGAGCAGCGCCGAGGAGACCGCCAAGGACGTCTACCGGGTGCTCGTGCGCGAGGACCTCGGCCGCGATCCCGATGCCCCGCCGCCGGTGCACCGCTTCCTGGCCACCGGCGACCCGGAGCCGTTCGCCCGGCTCGGGCGCCGGTTCCTCGGGCCGGAGATCGGGCAGGTCAGCGGGATGCGGGTGGGCGCGTGAGGCTGACGGTGCTCGGCTGCTCCGGCACCTTCCCCGGCCCGGAGTCGGCCTGCTCGGGCTACCTGCTCGAGCACGACGGCTACCGGCTCGTCGTCGACCTCGGGCGCCGGCGTGCTCGGTCAGCTGCAGCAGCACGTCGGCCTGCTCGACGTCGACGCCGTCTACGTCAGCCACCTGCACGCCGACCACTGCATCGACCTGGTCGCCTACTCCTACGCCCGCCGCTACCACCCCGGCGGCATGCCGCCGCCGCTGCCGGTCTACGGCCCCGCCGGGACGGCGCAGCGCATCCTGGCCGCCTACGAGGCGCCGCCGTCGCACGGGCTCAGGACGTCTACGACTTCCGCGAGGTCGCGCCGGGCACCAGGGCGATCGGCCCGTTCACGGTGACGGCCGCGCAGGTGAACCACCCGGTGGAGTGCCACGGCCTGCGCATCGAGGCCGGCGGCCGGTCCCTCGCCTACTCCGGCGACACCGGCGAGAGCGACGCGCTCGTCGGGCTGGCCGACGGCGTCGACCTGTTCCTGTGCGAGGCGAGCTGGGCCAGCGCCGACGACAACCCGCCGGACATCCACCTGTCCGGCCGGCAGGCCGGCGAGCACGCCGCCAAGGCCGGCGCCGCCCGGCTGCTGCTCACCCACGTCGTGCCCTGGGCGGACCCGCAGGTGATCCTCGCGCGAGGCCGGCGAGGCGTTCGGCGGCCCGACCGAGCTGGTCACCTGCGGCACGTCGTACGACGTCTGACAGGCTCGTCGGCATGTCCCGACACGACGGCCGCGCGCCCGACCAGCTCCGCTCCGTCCAGCTCACCCGCGGGTGGCTGGACCACGCCGAGGGGTCGTGCCTGGTCGAGTTCGGGCGGACCCGGGTGCTCGTCGCCGCCAGCGCTGAGGAGGGCGTCCCGCGCTGGCGCAAGGGCTCCGGGCTGGGCTGGGTGACGGCGGAGTACGCCATGCTGCCGCGCGCCACCCACACCCGCAGCGGACGCGAGTCGGTCAAGGGCAAGGTCGGCGGGCGCACGCACGAGATCAGCCGGCTGGTCGGCCGCTCGCTGCGCGCGGCGATCGACCTGAGCAAGCTCGGCGAGAACACCATCGCGATCGACTGCGACGTCCTGCAGGCCGACGGCGGCACCCGCACCGCGGCGATCACCGGCGCCTACCTCGCGCTGTCCGACGCGTGCGCGTTCCTCGGGCAAGCCCGAGGCGATCGTCCGGTCGGTGGCGGCGATCAGCGTCGGCATCGTCGACGGCACCCCGGTGCTCGACCTCGACTACCCCGAGGACGTCTCCGCCGGCACCGACATGAACGTCGTCGCGACCGGCGACGGCGAGCTCATCGAGGTGCAGGGCACCGCCGAGGGCGCACCGTTCGCGCGCGCCGAGCTCGACGCGCTGCTCGACCTCGCGCTGGGCGGCATCGCGGACCTCACTGCGCTGCAGGCCGGTGCGCTGGCGCAGCCGCTCGGCGCCCACCGCGGCGACCCGCTCAAGCTGTGAAGGTCGTCCTCGCCACGGCGAACGCCGGCAAGGTCGTCGAGATGCGCCGGCTGCTGGCCGCGCAGGCGCCCGACGTCGAGGTGCTCGGCCTCGCCGACGTCGCGGCGTACGAACCCGGTCCGGAGACGGGCGCGACGTTCGCCGAGAACGCCCTGGCCAAGGCCGTCGAGGCGGTCGAGGCCACTGGGCTGCCGGCCGTGGCCGACGACAGCGGGCTGACCGTCGACGCCCTGAACGGGATGCCCGGCGTGCTGTCGGCGCGCTGGGCCGGCCGGCACGGGGAGGACCGCGCCAACCTGGAGCTGGTGCTGGCCCAGCTCGGCGACGTCCCCGACGAGCGGCGCGGCGCGGGCTTCGTCTGCGCCGCGGCGTGGGCGCTGCCCGACGGCCGCAGCGAGGTCGTCCACGGCGAGGTGCGCGGCACGCTGCTGCGCGGGCCGCGGGGGACCGGAGGGTTCGGCTACGACCCGATCTTCCTGCCCGGGGGGATGACGCTGACCTCGGCCGAGCTCAGCCCCGAGGACAAGGACCGCATCAGCCACCGCGGCCAGGCGCTGCGCCTGCTCGTGCCCCGCCTGGTCGAGGTCCTGCACTCGTAGGGCCGACGGGTCGTTGGCGAAGATCGACAGAAGGATCAGTCTCGTAGGGAGCGGACGTCGAGCCTGAGGGCACGGATGCTTCTGTCGATCACCGCCCGGCCTACGACGGTGGTGGGTGCGTGAGCCGTGCCGCTGCTGTGCGCGCGGGGGGAGTCGAACCCCCACACCCTCTCGGGTACCAGGACCTAAACCTGGCGCGTCTACCTGGTTCCGCCACGCGCGCGTGGTCCTCAGGCTAGGGGTCGGGGCCCGGAGGTGTCCCCACGTGGCCTCGCGGTCTGCGTACGTCCTGCGCAGCGGCCACGACCGCGCGGGGCCGCGCAGGACGCAAGGACCCGCCTCGCCCCTGCGTCCTGCGCAGAGGAGACCCCCCACGTCTGCAGGGCAGGACGTCAGGTGCAGCACCGGCGCGTTGGCGTTCCGCACAAGCGGCTGTATGCGTCACGAACATGCCGCAGGTGAGGATGCGCGAGGCCGCGGGCCTGCTGGGGGTCAGCGACGACACGGTGCGGCGGTGGGCCGACAGCGGGCGGTTGACGACCAGCCTCGACGCATCCGGGCGGCAGGTCGTGGAGGGCGCCGACCTCGCCGCGCTGGCGGTCGAGCTGGCCGACGCTCCCGAGGCCCGCGGCGTCTCGGCCCGCAACACGCTGCCCGGCATCGTCACCCGCGTCCTGCGGGACGGCGTCATGGCCCAGGTGGAGCTGCAGGCCGGGCCGCACCGCGTCGTGTCGCTGATGAGCCGCGAGGCCGCCGACGAGCTCGGGCTCGAGGTCGGGGTGCTCGCCGTCGCGAGCGTCAAGGCGACCCAGGTCGTCGTCGAGCGGCGGCCGTGAGGGGACGAGCGGTCGCCCTCGTCCTCGCCCTGGCGCTCTCCGGCTGCGCCGACGACCGGGCCGAGGGCGGCCAGGAGGTGGTCGTGCTGGGTGCCGCCTCCCTCGTGGACGTCCTCCAGGACGTGGCCGACCTCTACGAGCAGGAGCACGCCGGGGTGCGCGTCGTCGTGTCGACCGGCGGCAGCAGCGGGCTGGCCCGCCAGGTCGTCAACGGCCTGCCGGCCGACCTGCTCGTCACCGCCAGCCCGGCCTCGCTCCAGCCGGTGCTCGACGCGGGGGAGCAGCGGGAGGAGCCCGTGGTCATCGCCCGCAACCGGCTCCAGATCGCGGTCGCAGCAGGCAATCCCGAGCGCCTGACCGGGCTGGGGGACCTCGCCCGCCCCGAGCTCGCCGTCGCGCTCTGCGCCCCGCAGGTGCCCTGCGGTGCCGCTGCCGAGAGAGCCCTGCAGCAGGCGGGGGTGACGGCCAGCCCCGACACGCTCGAGCAGGACGTGCGCGCGGTGCTCACGAAGGTCCGGCTCGGCGAGGTCGATGCGGGCGTCGTCTACGCGACCGACGTCCGGTCGGCCGAGGGCGAGGTCGACGGGCTGCCCGTCGAGCCCGCCGTCAGCACCGACTACCCGGCCGTACGGCTGCGCGGGGGCAGTGCGCCCGACGCCGCCCAGGACCTGCTCGACCTGCTCCGCTCCGACCGCGGGCGGGCACTGCTCGTCGAGGCCGGCTTCGAGGTGCCGTGACCCGACGACCGCCCGCCGTCCTGCTCGTGCCCGCCCTGCTCGCGCTGGCCTTCCTGCTGCTCCCGCTGCTGTCGCTGCTCCTGCGCGCGCCGTGGACCGAGCTGCCCGACCTGCTCGCCACGCCGGTCGTCGGCCAGGCGCTGCGGCTCTCGCTGGTCACCGCCGGGCTCGCGACGGTCCTGTGCGTGCTCCTGGGGGTGCCGCTCGCGTGGCTGCTCGCCCGGGCCGACCTGCCCGGCCGCGGCGTGCTGCGCGCGCTGGTCACCGTCCCGCTCGTGCTGCCGCCGGTCGTCGGCGGCGTGGCGCTGCTGCTCCTGCTCGGCCGCGACGGCGTGCTCGGCCGGCCGCTGGACGCGCTCACCGGGCTGACCATCCCGTTCACCCCGACGGCCGTCGTGCTGGCCAACACCTTCGTGGCGCTGCCCTTCCTCGTGCTCGCGGTGGAGGGGGCGCTGCGCGGCGCCGACCGCCGCTACGAGGACGTCGCCGCGACGCTCGGCGGCGGGCGCTGGCACGTGTTCCGCACCGTCACCGTGCCGCTCGTCGCGCCCGGGATCGCGGCCGGCGCGGTCCTGTCGTTCGCCCGCGCGCTCGGCGAGTTCGGCGCCACCATCACCTTCGCCGGCAGCTTCCCGGGGCGCACGCAGACGATGCCCATCGCGGTCTACCTCGCGCTGGAGACCGACCCTGACGCCGCCATCGCGCTGTCACTGGTGCTGCTGCTCGTCAGCGTCGCCGTGCTCGCCGTGCTGCGCGACCGCTGGACGGGCGTCCGCGGATGAGCCTGGAGCTGGACCTGCGCGTGGAACGGACCGGCTTCGCGCTGGACGTCTCGCTGACGGTCGACCCGGGCGAGGTCGTCGCGCTGCTCGGCCCCAACGGCGCGGGCAAGACGACCGTGCTGCGCGCGGTCGCCGGGCTGCAGCCCCTCACCTCCGGCTCGGTCGTGCTGGACGGCGTCGCCCTGCAGGACCTGCCGCCGGAGCACCGCCGGGTCGGGCTCGTGCCGCAGGACGGGCTGCTCCTGCCGCACCTGTCGGCCCGCGACAACGTGGCGTACGGCCTGCGGGCGCGCGGCACCCGTCGGCCCGAGGCGCGGCGCCGCGCCGACCAGGAGCTCGCGCGGCTGGGCCTCGCCGACCGGGCGAGCGACCGTCCCCGCCAGCTGTCCGGCGGGCAGGCGCAGCGCGTCGCGCTGGCCCGTGCCTTGGCCACCGACCCTGCCGTCCTGCTGCTCGACGAACCGCTGGCCGCCCTCGACGCGCTCACCCGCACCGAGGTCCGCAGCGACCTGCGCGCCCGCCTGTCGGCGGTCGCCGCTCCCACCCTGCTGGTCACCCACGACCTGACCGACGCGCACGTGGTCGCCGACCGGCTGGTCGTGCTCGACGCCGGCCGCGTCGTGCAGGAGGGCACCCCCGCCGAGGTCGCCGCTCGTCCCCGCACCCCCTGGGCGGCCGGCCTGGTCGGGCTGGTCTTGCTCCCCGGCACCGCCGGCGGCGACGGGGTGCACGTCGAGCAGCTCCACCTGTCCGGGCCGGCTGTGCCCGGCCAGGTGCTCGTCGCACTTCCCCCGGAGGCGGTCCGGCTCTCCCGCACGCCTGAGCCCGGCAGCTGGCCGGTCGTCGTGCGCGCCGTCGAGCAGCGCGGCGCCGGCACCCACGTCCAGCTCGACGGTGCGCCGGCGGTCGAGGCGGTGGTGCCGGCGACCGCCCTGCGCGCGCTGGACCTGCGCCCCGGTCTGCAGCTGTGGGCAACGGTCGACCCGGCGCAGGTGCAGGTCTACGCCTGAGCCGCTACACGAGGCCCTGCGCGTGCACGGCCTCGGCGACGGTGAGGAAGCCGGCGACGTTCGCGCCGAGCACGAGGTTGCCGGGATCGCCGTACTGCTCGGCAGTCTCGTGGCACCGGGCGTGGATGCTGCGCATGATCTCCTCGAGCCGCGACTCGGTGTGCTCGAAGGTCCACCGGTCGCGCGAGGCGTTCTGCTGCATCTCCAGCGCCGACGTCGCGACACCTCCGGCGTTGGCCGCCTTGCCCGGCCCGAACCCGACGCCCGCCTCCTGCAGCACCCGCACGGCCTCGGGTGTCGTCGGCATGTTCGCGCCCTCGACGACGACCGTGCAGCCGTTCCTCACCAGCGCGACCGCTCCGGACTCCGGCAGCTCGTTCTGGCTCGCGCTCGGGATCGCGACGTCGCACGGGACGTCCCAGACGCTGCCGCCCTCGACGTAGCGGGCGGTCGGGACGCGGTCGGCGTAGGCGCTGATGCGCGCGCGCTCGACCTCCTTGACCTGGCGGAGGACCTCGAGGTCGATGCCGCGCTCGTCGACGACGTAGCCGCCGGAGTCCGACACCGTCACCGCGGTGCCGCCCATCTGCTGCACCTTCTGCACCGCGTAGACCGCGACGTTGCCGGCGCCGGAGATGCTCACGCGCTTGCCGTCCAGCGACTCACCGCGCGCCTTGAGCACCTCGGCGGCGAAGAAGGCCGCGCCGTAGCCGGTCGCCTCGGTGCGCACCAGCGCGCCGCCGTACGACATGCCCTTGCCGGTGAGGACGCCGGCCTCGTAGCGGTTGGTGATCCGCTTGTACTGGCCGAACAGGAAGCCGATCTCGCGCGCGCCGACACCGATGTCACCGGCCGGCACGTCGGTGTGCTCGCCGAGGTGGCGGTAGAGCTCGGTCATGAAGGACTGGCAGAAGCGCATCACCTCCGCGTCCGAGCGGCCCTTCGGGTCGAAGTCCGACCCGCCCTTGCCGCCGCCGATCGGCATGCCGGTGAGGGCGTTCTTGAAGACCTGCTCGAAGCCCAGGAACTTCACGATGCCGAGGTTCACCGACGGGTGGAAGCGCAGCCCGCCCTTGTACGGCCCGAGCGCCGAGCTGAACTCCACGCGGAAGCCGCGCTGGATGTGCACCTCGCCCGCGTCGTCCTGCCACGGGACGCGGAAGATGATCTGCCGCTCGGGCTCGCAGATGCGCTCGATCGTCTTGTACTCGGTGTACTCCGCGTGCCGGTCGAGCACCACGGCGAGGCTGTCGAGCACCTCCCGCACGGCCTGGTGGAACTCCGGCTCGGCCGGGTTGCGCGCGACGACGTCGTCGTAGATCCGCTCGGCGGTGGCGGAGGAGGACGTCATGACGGGTCCAGCCCGAGGTCGCGGCGCAGCTTGGCGACGTGCCCCTTCGCCTTCACGCCGTACGACGCGGCGGTCACGGTGCCCTGCTCGTCCAGCACGAAGGTCGAGCGGATCACGCCGACGACGGTCTTGCCGTAGAGGCTCTTCTCGCCGTAGGCGCCGTACGCGGTCAGCACCTCCTTCGCCGGGTCGGACAGCAGCGGGAAGGTCAGCCCCTCGGCGTCGCGGAAGCGCGCCAGCTTCGCCGGCGGGTCGGGGGACAGGCCGACGACCTCGTACCCGGCGGCCTGCAGCGATGCCAGGCTGTCGCGGAAGTCGCAGGCCTGCGTCGTGCAGCCGGGGGTCGAGGCGGCGGGGTAGACGTAGAGCACGACCTTGCGGCCGCGCAGGTCCGGACAGCGCGACGGGGGTGCCGTCGGCGTCCGGGCAGCGTGAAGTCGGGTGCGGGGTCACCGGGGGACAGTCGGGCAGTGGCGGCCATGCCGCCGATCCTGTCAGCGCACCGCGCCGGCCAGCGGCGCGGGGGCGCCGGACTCGACGTGGTCGTCCAGCCCGCCGGCGCGGCGCAGCGCCCGGCCGCGCGGTGACGACCAGGACGGCGACGAACACGGCGGCGTTGACGAGCACGATCGTCGTGCCGGACGGGATCTCCAGCTGGAACGACAGGTACATCCCGACGGCTCCGGCAGCGGCGCCGAGACCGGTCGAGATCCAGAGCATCCGGCTGAAGGAGTCCGACAGCATCCGGGCGACGACGGCCGGGATGACGAGCGTCGCGGCGACCAGCGTCACGCCGATGATCTTCAGCGTCGCGAGGATCGACACCGACAGCACGAGCATGAGCAGCGCGTCCATGCGCCGCACGCTGCACGCCGGACACGTCGGCGACCTCGGGGTCGAAGGTGGAGAACAGGAACGCCCGGTAGAGCACGGTGAAGACGGCCGCGGCGAAGGCCAGCGCGCCGGCCAGCAGCAGCAGGTCGCGAGGCCGAGACGCCGTTGATGCTGCCGAACAGCAGCGCGTCGAACGACGGCCCCTTGTTGCCGAACCTCGTGAGCAGCGCGACGCCGAGCGCGAAGGACGCGGTGGTGACGACGCCGATCGCGGCGTCGGCGCCGATGCGCGGCGTGCGCGCGACGGCGTTGATGGCCAGCGCGGAGGCCAGCCCCCAGGCGCCGGCGCCGAGCAGGATGGGGACGCCGAGCAGCGGCGCCGCGGCGTAGCCGCCGAAGATGGCGTGCGACAGCCCGTGGCCGATGTAGCTCATCCCGCGCAGCGTCACGTAGACGCCGATCAGCCCGCACAGCGCGCCGGCGAGGACCGCGGCCACCATGCCCTTCTGCGAAGAACTCGTAGTCGAACGGGTCGAGCAGCGTCTGCCAGAGCGTCATCCCGCCACCGGCCTCAGCCGCACCTGGTCGCTGCCGTCGACGACGACCGGCATGCCGAGGTGCTGCAGCACCTCCATGCGCGCGCCGAAGGTGCTGCTCCAGCACCGTCGGGGACGATGACGTCGTGCGGCGGCGCCGTGCGCGATGACGCGTGCGGTTGAGGGCGACCAGGTGCGGCAGGTGCGCGGCCATGCCGTTGAGGTCGTGGGTGGTGAGCACGATCGCCAGGCCGTCGCGGTTGCAGCTCGTCGAGCAGGTGCAGCACCTCGTGCCGGGTGCCGACGTCGACGCCGGAGGTCGGCTCGTCCATGAGCAGCAGCTGCGGCCGGCGCAGCAGCGCGCGGGCGATGAACATGCGCTGCTGCTGGCCGCCGGACAGCTCGCGGATGTGCCGGCCGGCCAGCTCGCCGATGCCGAGGCGGTCGAGCACGGCGGCGACGTCGCGCCGCTCGTCCTGCGTCGGCCACGGCAGCAGCCGGCGTGCTCGGCGCGCGACATGAGCACGCACTCCGCGACGGTGACCGGGAAGTTCCAGTTGACCGTCTCGAGCTGCGGGACGTACGACACGGCCAGGTCGGGACGCCGCGCGACCGTGCCCCGCTGCGGGCGTGGCGGTGCCGAGCAGCAGCTTGAGCAGCGACGTCTTCCCGGAGCCGGACGGCCCGACGATGCCGGTGAACTCGCCGGCCTCGACGGCGTAGGTCGACGTCGCGACAGGACCGGCGCCGCCGTCGTAGCCGAAGCTGGCGTCGGCGAGCGAGATCAGCGGGCGTGCTCACTGCGGGTACTCCGCCTCGTCGGGCGGCGACGTCGGAGACGTCGAGCGCCCGGAGCTGCTCGGCGGTGCCGCCGAGGCCCTCGATCATCGTGACGTAGTCGTAGCGCATGAGCCCCAGCCAGGAGTGCTCGGGATCGCCCGGGCTCGCCGGGCAGGTCGTCGTCGCGCAGGCGTGTCCTCGTAGCGGGCGCCGGTCTCGCCGGCGATCTGCTCCAGCACCGCCGAGGGGAAGACCTCGGAGCCGAAGACGACCGGTACCTCGCGCTCGCGGACCTGGTCGATGATGCGCGCGATCTCGCGCGGCTGCGGGTCCTCGAAGTTCGACGGCTGGACCGCGCCGACGACCTCCCAGCCGTACGTCTTGGCGAAGTAGGCGTAGGCGTCGTGGTAGGTCAGCAGCTGCTTCTTGCCGGCCGGGATGGTCGCCTGGTCGGCCTCCAGCGCGTCGGACAGCGCGTGCGCCTTCGCGACGAACGCGTCGTGGTTGGCCTCGTAGTAGTCGGCGTTCGTCGGGGTCGCGCTCGACGAGCGCGTCGCAGGACGACGTCGGCGTACGCGATCGCGTACGTCGGGTCGGTCCACAGGTGCGGGTTGGGCTTGCCGTCCTCCTCCGGGAAGGAGAAGTCGTAGAGGTAGTCCTCCTCCGGCAGCACCGCGTCGCCGAGCTTGACGAGCGTCGGCGTCGTCCGGGGCGTTCTCCTCGGCCAGCTCGAAGGTCGGCTCCTCGAGCTGCAGCCCGTTGACGAAGACGACGTCGGCCTGCTCCATCACCGCGCGAGATCTGCGGCGGCGGCTCGAAGGTGTGGCTGTTGGTGCCCTCCGGCACGACGCCGGTGATGTCGGCGCGGTCGCCGGCGACGTTGGCGACGATCGAGGTGATCGGGGCGACGGTCGAGACGATCGACAGCCGGCCGTCGTCGGCCACGGCGGGCTCGCCGGCGTCGGAGGAGCCGCAGGCGGAGAGGGCGAGCGCCGCGAGCCGTCGCGAGGGGCAGTGTCCGGCAGGGTCAGGTGCATGTTCCGGACGCTACTGCTGCTCGACCGTTGTTGCCACTCGTTCGCAACAGCGAAGCAGGTGCAGCAGCGGAGCGTGACCGGTCAGCGTCGCACCGGCAGCCTGCGGGCGCACCTCGGGGACGGTTCCTACCGCGCTGGTGCGGGCACCCCGACCGGCAGGACATGATCGACCCCGCCCGGTCGCAGCACCGGCAGACGGCACCGAGGAGCGAGCACGTGGCGAACGACAGCAGCAAGGGCCCCACCGACGAGGCCGTGGAGGGCTCGTGGTCGCCCCGCCGTCGCGGCGCGACCTCGACGCGCAGCAACGGAGGCAGTGCCGGCAAGGACGGCGGGGCTCGGGACCCGGATCAGCTCGCCCAGGACATCGAGCGGACGCGCGAGGACCTCGCCGAGACGCTCGACGCGATCGCCGACAGGGTCAGCCCCAAGCGGGTCGTGGACCGGACGAAGACCCAGGCCAAGGCCGACGCCCAGGCAGCGGTCGCCAACGTCAAGGAGGCGTCGGCCAACGCGGCCGAGGCGGTCAAGGTCAAGGCGTCGGCGGCGGCCGAGTCGGTGAAGAGCGGCGTGGCCCAGGCCAAGGAGCGCATGAGCGGCGACGACGCCGTGCGCAGCCCGCTCACCCCCGCGACGTCGGTCGAGGTCGGCGCCGCCGCTCCGGTCTCCTCCGCCGGCGCACTGGCCGACGCCACCGTCGTGCAGACCGAGCCGGCCGGCGCTGACGCGCCTGCCTGGACGCCCTACCCGGCTCCGGCCCCCGCCTCGAAGGCGCCGCTCTACGCAGGTGGGGGCGCAGCGCTGCTCGTGCTGCTGCTCGTCCTGCGCCGCCGCCGCTGCATCCGGCCGCCGGCGCCGCTGACCGTGCGCGTCGTCCCGGACCGGACCGGCCCCGGTCAGGAGTCGGTCTGGGGCTACCCGCGCCCACCGCGGGTCGAGCCGTCGCCCGCCGAGGTCGTGGTCGTCCTGGGCGGCGTCGAGGTCTGCCGGACCCGGCGGGCCCTGCGCGTGCTCGAGACCAGCCATCCGCCCGGGTGGTACCTCCCGGCCGAGGACTGGGCGGCGGGGGCGCTCCAGCCGGCCACCGGGTCCTCCTTCTGCGAGTGGAAGGGCACGGCCGCCTACCTGGACGTCGTCGGAGGCGACCGCCGGGCCGTGCGCGCTGCCTGGACCTACCCGGACCCCGTGCCGGCCTACGAGGCCCTGCGCGGCAGCGTGGCCGTCTACCCGGCGGCGATGGACTCCTGCACCGTCGACGGCGAGCGGGTGCGTCCGCAGGACGGGGGCTTCTACGGCGGGTGGATCACCGACGACGTGGTCGGCCCGTTCAAGGGCGCGCCTGGCACGCTCGGCTGGTAGCTCAGCCCTGCACGACCACGCCGTCGCTCTCGAGCGCCGCCAGCTCGTCGTCGCCGAAGCCCCAGTCCCGCAGGCCCTCTCGGGTGTGCGCGCCTGCGGTCCCGGCCGGCGGCCCGATCTCGCCAGGGGTGCGGGAGAAGCGCGGCGCGGGTGCCGGCTGCGGCACGCCGTCGACCTCGACGACCGTGCCGCGGGCAGCCAGGTGCGGGTGGCCGGCGGCCTCGCCCAGGTCCAGCACCGGGGAGACGCAGGCGTCGAGGTCCTCGAACACGGCGGCCCACTCGTCGCGGGTGCGGGTCGCGAAGGCCGCCGCCAGCCGCTCGCGCAGCACCGGCCAGCCGCTCTGGTCGTACTGCTCGGGCAGGTCCTCCAGGCCGAGCGTCTGCACGACCAGCGCCCAGAACTGCGGCTCCAGCGCCCCGATGGCGACGTAGCGCCCGTCGCGAGCAGGCGTAGGTGTCGTAGAACGGCGCCCCGCCGTCGAGCAGGTTGCTGCCGCGCTCGTCGTTCCACAGCCCCGCGGCGCGGAAGCCGTACGTCATGGCCAGCAACGAGGTCACGCCGTCGACCATGGCGGCGTCGACGACCTGGCCCCTGCCGCTCGAGGACCGCTCCAGGAGCGCGGCCAGGATGCCGGTCACGAGGAACATCGACCCGCCGCCGAAGTCGGCGACCAGGTTGAGCGGCGGCACCGGCTTGCGACCGGGCTCGCCGATCGCGGCGATCGCCCCCGTGATGCCGGCGTAGTTGATGTCGTGGCCGACCCGGGGGGCCAGCGGTCCGTCCTGGCCCCAGCCGGTCATCCGGGCGTAGACCAGCCGCGGGTTGCGGGCGGCGCACGCGTCCGGGCCGACGCCGAGCCGCTCGGCGACGCCGGGACGCAGGGCCTCGACGAGCACGTCGGCGCCGTCGACCAGGCGCAGCACGACCTCCGCGGCGGCCGGGTTCTTCAGGTCCACGGCGACCGAGCGGCGGCCCCGGCCGGTGACGTCCACGGCAGGCACCCCGAAGCCGGCGACGGGCCGGTCGACCCGCAGCACGTCCGCGCCCAGGTCGGCGAGCAGCATGCAGGCGTACGGCGCCGGACCGAGGCCCGCGAGCTCGACGACGCGGATGCCGGACAGGGGACCGCTCACGACCACTCCTTCGCAGGTGCCCGGCTCGGGTGCCGGACGACCGGGCGAGTCTGGCAGCCGGACCCGGCCGCTACGGTCCGGGGCCACCACCCCGCGAACGACTGGAGCGACCGTGCCGACCCTGGACCGCGACGGCGAGGTCCTCGTCCTCGACCTCGGCGACGACGAGAACCGCTTCAACCCCGCCTGGGTCGGTGCTGTCACCGCGCTGCTCGACGAGGTCGCCGCGGCCGAGGGACCGCGGGCCCTCGTGACGAAGGCGACCGGGAAGTTCTGGAGCAACGGCCTCGACCTCGCCTGGATGGGCGAGAACGCGAGCAGCAGCTGGGTCTTTCGTCGACACGGTGCACGCGCTCTTCGCCCGGGTCCTCTCCCTGCCGGTGCCCGCGGTGGCCGCCTGCCAGGGGCACGTCTTCGCTGCGGGGGCCATGCTCGCCCTCGCCCACGACGCGCGCGTGATGCGCGCCGACCGCGGCTTCTTCTGCCTGCCCGAGGTCGACATCGCGATCCCGTTCACGCCGGGCATGGGCGCCCTCATCCAGGCGCGACTGGCGCCGCAGACCGCCCACGAGGCGATGACCACCGGCCGACGGTACGGCGGCGACGAGGCGCTGGCCGCCGGCATCGTGGACCTGGCGGTCGGCGAGGGCCAGGTGCTGGCGGCCGCCGTCGACCGCGCCCGCCCGCTGGCCGGCAAGGCCGGCGCGACGCTCGGCGCCATCAAGGAGCAGATGTACGCGGGCCCGCTCGCCCTGCTGCGCGGCGCCTGACTTGTGACAGGTGCTTGACACAAGTCACGTCCGTCGGCACAGTCCGCTTGTCCCACTCCCTTGGTACAAGAGGTCGTCGCCGTGAACACGAGCCTGCTGCTCCTGCTGGTCCTGCTGCTGCTCGTGGCCGGCGTCGTCGCCGCGGCCCGGCCGCGCCCCGTGGCCGCGCTGCCGCCGCGGCTGGTCGACGTGCAGCGGGCCACCGCCCGCTGGCGCACCGGCGGGCTGCTGGTCGGCGTGGGAGTGGCGGTCGTGTCGGCGAGCTCCGGCGGGCTGGGTCGGGGGCTGATGCTGGCCTTCCCGCTGCTCGCGCTGTGCGTCCTGCTGGGCGTCGTCGTGGGGGAGCTGCGGGTCACGGCGCCGCCGGCCGAGGAGCGGGCCGCCGTCCTCGAGGTGCGCCGGGTGCGCGACTACGCACCGCGGCTGCTCGCCCCGGTCGTCCTCGCCGCGGGCGCGCTGCTCGGTGCGCTGCTGGTGGTCACGACCGCCCTCGGCAGCGCCGACGACCTGGGGCGCGCGGGCCGCAGCCTGTTCCGCCAGTGCACGGCGCTGCAGAGCGAGTCGCGCGGTCCGTGGCCGGGGTCGTTCTACAGCCTGCCGCTGGCGGTGGTCGTCGGGCTGGGCCTCGGAGTCGCCGCAGTCGCCCTGCACCAGGTGGTGCGCCGGCCCCGGCAGGGGTCCGACCTCGCCGCCGACGACGCGCTGCGCCGGCGCGCCGCCGAGACGGTGACGGCCGCCGCGGGCCTGCTCGTGGCGGTGCCGTTCGCGGGCGTGGCGATGATCGCGGCGCTCGGGCTGAGCGGCACCTCCTGCGCGCCGACCGCCTGGCGGGTGCTGGGCGTCGTCCTGCTGCTGCTCGTGCCGGTCCTGCTCGGGCTCGGGGCCTGGTGCGCCGGGCTCCTGCTCGGCCGCAGCCGGCTGCCGGCCGCCACGCCGGCGTGAGCGGGTCCGCCGCGGCGCTGAGGGTCGACGCGGGTGACCCCACTCCCGCGTACGAGCAGCTGCGCCGCCAGGTCGCCGACCTCATCGGTGCCGGGGTCCTGCGGCAGGGGGACCGCCTGCCGCCGCTGCGCCAGCTGGCTGCCGACCTCGGCCTCGCGGCCGGGACCGTCGCGCGCACGTACCGCGAGCTCGAGTCCGCCGGCCTGGTGGTGTCGCGGCGGGGCGGCGGGACCCGCGTCGCCGAGGGAGTGCGCCGTCCGGCAGCGCAGGTGCGCTCGGCCGTCCACGTCGCCGCTCGGGCGTACGTCCAGCAGGCACGGCTGCTCGGCGCCGGGGACGAGCAGGTCCGCGCAGCCGTCGAGGAGGCGTTGGCGGGCGGGTCCTAGGGTCGGGTCGTGACCTGGGAACCGGAGCTCGCAGGAGCTCGCGCACCGTCAGTCGCTGGCCGCCGAGCTCGGCGGTGCGGAGCGGGTCGCCCGGCAGCGCGCGACCGGCCGCCGCACCGTGCGGGAGCGGCTGGACGACCTGCTCGACGACGGCACGTTCGCCGAGGTGGGCTCCGTGGCCGGCACCGCCCGCTACGAGGACGGCGAGCTCGCCGTCGTTCGTGCCGGCCAGCGTCGTCGCCGGGTGCCGGGCGCGTGGACGGCCGCCGGGTCGTCGTCACCGGTGACGACTTCACCATCAAGGGCGGGGCGGCGAACTTGCAGCTGGTCGCCAAGCAGGTCGACGTCGAGCGGCGCGCGCTGGCCGAGCGGGTGCCGGTCGTCCGCCTGCTGGACGGCACCGGCGGCGGCGGGACCGTCGAGTCGCTCGAGGAGTTCGGCCGCACCTACGTGCCCTTCAACCCGGGCTGGGACGCGATGGTCGGCGCTGCTCGCGCAGGTGCCGGTCGTCACCGCCGCGCTGGGCCCGGTCGCCGGCCTGGGTGCCGTGCGGCTGGTGACCAGCCACGTCAGCGTCATGGTCCGCGAGCTGTCGCAGGTGTTCGTGGCCGGCCCGGCCGTCGTCGAGGCCGGCATGGGGGAGTCGCTCGACAAGGAGCAGCTCGGCGGCTGGCAGGTCGCCGCGCGCGCCGGCACCGTCGACCTGGTCGCCGACTCCGAGGCCGAGGCGCTCGACCTCGTGCGGCGGGTGCTGGCGCTACCTGCCGGCCAACGCCTGGCAGCTCCCGCCGGTGGTCGCGAGCGAGGACCCGGAGGACCGGCGCGACGAGGCGCTGCGGGAGCTCGTCCCGCGCTCGCGCCGCTCGCCCGTACGACGTGCGGCGCGCTGCTGCGCAGCGTGTTCGACGAGGGCTCGGTGCTCGAGCTCGGCCGGCTGCACGCCGCCGGCACGGTCACGGCGCTGGCCCGCCTCGGCGGGCGTCCGGTCGCGGTGCTGGCCAGCGACCCGAAGGTCTACGGCGGCGGGATGACCGCCGCGCGGCGCCGACAAGCAGGCCCGCTTCGTCGACCTCGCCGACACCTTCCGCCTGCCCGTCGTGCACCTGGTCGACCAGCCCGGCTTCGTCATCGGCTCCGCCTCCGAGGCGGCAGCCGTCGTGCGGCACGGCGCCCGCGCGCTGACGCGCCGTGGAGCAGAGCCGGGTGCCGTGGGCGTCGGTGCTGGTGCGCCGGTGCTTCGGCGTGGCCGGTGCTGGGCACCGCCCGCTCGGGCGGTGGTCGTACCGCGTCGCGTGGCCCTCGGGCGACTGGGGGTCGCTGCCGATCGAGGGCGGGCTGGAGGTGGCGTTCAAGCGGATCCTGGCCGAGAGCCCGGACGCCGCAGGCGCTCAAGGACGAGATCGCGGCTCGGCTGGAGGCGGTGCGCTCGCCGTTCCGCACCGCCGAGTCCTACCTCGTCGAGGAGGTCGTCGACCCCGCCGACACCCGTCCGCTGCTGTGCGACTGGGCGGCGTCGGCGTACGACGTGCTGTCGACGCTGCCGGCCGGTCCGGTGGGGCGGGGGCTGCGCCCGTGAGCGCCGTCATGCCGGTCGTGGAGGGCGTCAGCCACCGGATCGTCCGGGTCGGGGAGCTCGACGTGCACGTCGCCGAGGCCGGGGCGGGGGAGCCGCTGGTGCTGCTGCACGGCTGGCCCCAGCACTGGTACTGCTGGCGCTTCGTCGTGCCGCTGCTGGCCGACCGCTACCGGCTGGTCATGCCGGACCTGCGCGGCCACGGCTGGACCTCCGCGCCGGCGAGCGGCTACGACAAGGAGCAGCTGGCGACCGACCTGCTCGGGCTGCTGGACGCGCTCGAGCTGCCGCAGGTCGGCCTGGTCGGCCACGACTGGGGCGGCTGGACCGGCTTCCTGGCCTGCCTGCGCGCGCCGGAGCGCTTCCGCGGGTTCCTCGCCCTCGGGATCGTCCCGCCGTTCCAGCGGCCGTCGCTGGCCAAGGCGCTGCAGGGATGGCGGATCGCCTACCAGGTGCCGCTGAGCACGCCGCTGCTCGGCCCGGCGCTCGTCGAGCG
Source organism: uncultured Actinomycetota bacterium (assembly GCA_963844295.1). Classification (GTDB taxonomy): domain Bacteria; phylum Actinomycetota; class Actinomycetes; order Mycobacteriales; family SCTD01; genus SCTD01. Next base: position 72,444 of record CAWJNR010000003.1, read on the forward strand.
CACCAGCCGGGTCGTGGACGCGGTCGTCCGGATGGGCAGCAGCCGCTCCCTCGGCGACGTCAGCACCTACGCCGAGGTGCTCCGCGAGCCGGCCCGGGCGCACGCCACGTCGCAGCTCTACCGGACCTTCCTGCTGCAGGAGAGCTGGCGCACGGGTCGCTACGCCGACGCCCGGCTGACCGTGCCCACCCGGCTCGTCAACGGCGAGCAGGACCCGGTCGCCAGCCGCTCGCTCGTCGACGGGTGGCAGGAGCACGCGGACGACATGAGCGTCGAGTTCCTCCCGGGCGTCGGGCACTTCGTGCCGGAGGAGGCGCCGGAGGTCGTCGCGGAGCGCGCACGCGAGCTGTTCGGCTAGTCAGCGGCGCGTGCCGGACGCGCTAGTGGGAGTGGCTGCCCTCGCTGGTGGGACGCCGGACGACCGTCACCGGGCAGGACGCATGGCGCACCAGCTGGTCGCTCGTCGAGCCGAGCAGCAGACCCGTGAACCCGCCGCGGCCCCGGCTGCCGATGACCATGTGGTGGGCGACGTGCGAGGCCGCGAGCAGCGTCGGGGTCGTGTTGCCGTGCACCACCGCAGGGCGGACCTCCACGCCGGGCAGCGGGTTCTCGGCGAGCAGCTCGTCCAGTCGCCGCTCGGCCTCGGCCTGCCAGGCCGACTCCGAGAGCGGCTCGTCGCCCTGGGCGGCGGGGCCGTGCCCGTTGACGAAGTTCCACACCGACAGCACCGTCAGCGGCTGCCGGAGCCCCTCGGCGAGCTCGCCGGCGAACCGCAGGGCGTCGAGCGCCGGCGGTGAGTCGTCGACGGCGACGACGAGGGCTCCGGTCACGGAGTCGGGCAGTCGGGGTTCGAGCATGGGGGGAGTCTGCCAGTCGTCCCCGCGGGCGCTCACCCGAGCCTGCCGAGGTAGACGGTGTTCGTGGAGGTGCCGCCCGTGAGGTGGTTGGCGAACGGCACGACGTGCGCCGAGGTGGTGGGGAAGGCCGAGGCGAGCACGGCGAGGAACCCTTCGTCGGGCGGGGCGTCGGACCACAGCGCGAAGACGCCTCCCGGCAGCAGCCGGTCGGCCACCCGGCCGAGGCCGGTGACGGTGTAGAAGCCGGCCGAGCTCTCGTGCAGGAGGTGGTCGGGCGTGTGGTCGATGTCGACGAGGACCGCGGAGAAGCGCTCGGGGGCACGCGGCGCCACCTGCGTCCGGCCGCTCAGGAGGGCGAAGAAGTCGGCCTCGACCAGCGTGCAGCGCGGGTCGCCGGTCAGCTGCTCCGACAGCGGGAGCAGGCCGCGCTGCTGCCAGCCGATGACGTCCGGCAGGGCCTCCACGACGTGCAGCGACCGCACCCGGGCATCGGCCAGGACGGCCCGTGCGGTGTAGCCCAGGCCGAGCCCGCCCACCAGCACGTCGAGCTCGTCGCCGGGCAGCGCGGCCAGCGCCAGCCGGGCCAGCTCCTCCTCGGCGACCGTGAACAGGCTCGACATGAGGAACTCCTCGCCGAGCCGGACCTCGTAGACGTCGACGTCCAGCACCGGCTCGCGCCGCCGGCGCAGGCTGATCTCGCCGATCTCGGTCGCGCGCCAGTCCAGCTCCTCGATGCGCCTGCTCATGGCCCGGACCCTCCCACGGCAGGTTCACCCGCTCGCAGGCGGTGATCGTCGGATCGCTGGGTAGGAGGGGGTGAACGCGACCTCGAGAGGAGTACTCACATGATCCCCGGCGGCATCATCGGCCTGATCCTCATCATCATCCTTCTGATCATCATCTTCTGATCTCGAACGCCCCGAGAGCCCCCGCGCGACGCGCCGGGGGCTCTCGGCGTGCCCGGCCTCGTCGCCTCCTTGACCGGTATACCCCGTGGGGGTATACCGGTGGACGAGAGGAGGTCTTGATGACCAGGACGGCAGAGGGCGGTACCCGCGTGGTGCTCGACGTGCGGGGGCTGAGCTGGGCGACCGAGGGCAAGGTCGTCGAGGCGGTGCTCGGGCGGCGTCCGGGCGTCCAGGAGGTGGAGGCGAACCCGGTCGCCCAGCACGCGGGTCCGACCTCCAGCCCGCACGACGCGATGGGGCACGGTGGCCACGACGGCACGTCGATGGCCGACATGGCCCGCGACATGCGCAACCGGTTCCTGGTGGCCGCCCTGCTCTCGGTGCCGATCCTGCTGCTCTCGCCGATCGGCCGAGACGTGCTCGGGTTCGAGGCCGCGGCGCCGTTCGGGTTGCGCGACGACGTGCTGGCGCTCCTGCTCAGCCTGCCGGTCGTCCTCTACTCCGCCTGGATCTTCTTCGACGGCGCCTGGCGGGCGCTGCGGGCCCGGACGCTGGACATGATGGTCCTGGTCGCCGTGGCGGTCGGCGCGGGCTGGCTCTACAGCGTCGCCGTCACGCTCACCGGCGGCGGTGAGGTCTTCTACGAGGCCGCCACCGTCCTGACGGCCTTCGTGCTGCTGGGCCACTGGTTCGAGATGCGGGCACGCGGGGGTGCGAACGACGCCATCCGGAGCCTGCTCGACCTCGCCCCGTCCAGGGCCGTCGTCCTGCGCGACGGCCAGGAGGTCGAGGTGGCGACTGCCGACGTCGTCGTCGGGGACCTGCTGCTGGTCCGCCCGGGCAGCAAGGTGCCGGTCGACGGGACGGTCGAGGACGGGCTGTCCGAGGTCGACGAGTCCATGGTGACCGGCGAGAGCGTGCCCGTGCGCAAGGCGGCCGGCGACGCCGTCATCGGCGCCACGATCAACACCGACGGCACGCTGCGCGTGCGCGCCGAGAAGGTCGGCAGCGACACCGCGCTCGCCCAGATCGTGCAGCTCGTGCAGGAGGCGCAGAACAGCAAGGCCCCGGGCCAGCGGCTGGCCGACCGGGCGGCCTCCTGGCTGGTCCTCGTCGCGCTGGTCGGGGGGACTGCTGACGTTCGCGGCCTGGGCTCTTCTGTCCGACCGCGGCACTGACGCCGCTCTGCTCTTCGCGATCACGGTGGTCGTCATCACCTGCCCGGACGCCCTGGGGCTGGCCACGCCGACCGCGATCATGGTCGGCTCCGGACTGGGCGCCCAGCGCGGGGTGCTGTTCAAGAACGCCATGGCGCTGGAGTCCGCTGCGCGGATCGACACCGTCGTGATGGACAAGACGGGCACGCTCACGATGGGGGCGCCGGAGGTCACCGACGTCGAGGTGGCAGCCGGGCTCGACGCGGCCGAGGTGCTGGCGCTCGTCGCGGCGCTCGAGCGGGAGAGCGAGCACCCGCTCGCCCGGGCCGTCGTCCGGCACGTCGACCAGCTCGGCGGACGCCGGCTGCCCGCGGTCGACTTCACCAACGTCCCGGGCCACGGGGCGACGGCGACGGTCGACGGGCACCGGGTCGTCGTCGGCAGCGCGCGGCTGCTCCGCCGCGAGGGCATCTCCCTCGACGGGTTCGACGCGACGCGCGAGGAGCTCGCCGCCGGCGGCCGGACGGTCGTCCTGGCCGCGGTGGACGGGCGCACCGCCGCGCTGCTCGCCCTCGCGGACGCCCCCCGGCCCAGCGCGAGGGCCGCCGTCGCCGAGCTGCACGCGCTCGGGGTCTCGGTGGTCATGCTGACCGGCGACAACCGGGCGACCGCCCGGCGGATCGCCGACGAGCTGGGCATCGACGAGGTCGTCGCCGAGGTCCTGCCGGGTGACAAGGCGGCCGAGGTGGCCGCGCTGCAGGCGGCGGGTCGCCGGGTGGCGATGGTGGGCGACGGCGTCAACGACGCCCCGGCGCTGGTGCAGGCCGACGTGGGGCTCGCCATAGGCGCCGGGACCGACGTCGCGATCGACGCGGCCGACGTCGTCCTCATGCGCTCCGACCCGCTCGACGTCGCCGTGGCGCTGCGGATCGGGCGCGGGACGCTGCGCAAGATGCGGCAGAACCTCGCCTGGGCCATCGGCTACAACGCCGTCGCGCTGCCCATCGCCGCCGGCGTGTTCGCGCCGGAGTACGGACTGGTGCTGCGTCCGGAGATCGCCGCCCTGTCGATGTCCGGGTCCAGCTTCCTCGTCGCCGTCAACGCGCTGCTGCTCAAGCGCCTCGACCTGCCGGGGTAGCTCAGCGGCCCCGACGCGGCTTGGTACCTTCCGGTCACCACGACCCCGCGTCGGGCCCGACGACGGAGGACGGCGTGATCACCTGCTGCGCCGCCGCGTCACCCTCGTCGCACCGCCGCCAGGAGCTCGTCGGTCACCTCGCGCGTGCTGGCCGTACCGCCCAGGTCGGCGGTGCGGACGCCGGTCTCGGCCAGGACGTGCTCCACGGCCCGGACCACCTGCGCGGCCGCCTCGGCGTGGCCGAGGTGCTCGAGCATGAGGGCGCCGGACCAGACCTGGCCCAGCGGGTTGGCCTTGCCCTGGCCGGCGATGTCGGGCGCGGACCCGTGGACGGGCTCGAACATCGAGGGGTGCTCGCGCTCGGGGTTGAGGTTGGCGCTCGGCGCGATGCCGATGCTGCCGATGACTGCGGCACCGATGTCGGTGAGGATGTCGCCGAACAGGTTGGACGCGACGATCACGTCGAACCGGCCGGGGTCGAGCACGAGAAGCGCCGCGAGCGCGTCGACGTGGTACTCCGAGAGCTCCACCTCGGGGCGCTCGGCGACGACCTCGCGCACGACCTCGTCCCAGAACGGCATCGTGTGGATGATCCCGTTGGACTTGGTCGCGGAGGCCAGCCTGCCGGAGCGGGACGCGGCCAGGTCGACGGCGTAGCGCCCGACCCGCTCCACGCCCGAGCGGGTGAAGACCGACTCCTGCAGGGCGAACTCCGACGGCGTGCCACGGCCGAAGCGACCGCCGATGTCGGAGTACTCGCCCTCGCTGTTCTCGCGCACGACGAGGATGTCGATGCCGCCGTCGGGCACGGCGCGCAGGGGGCTGGTCAGGCCGCGCAGGAGCTTGGCCGGGCGCAGGTTGACGTACTGGTGGAAGGCCCGGCGGATCGGGATGAGCAGGCCCCACAGCGAGACGTGGTCCGGCACGCCGGGGAAGCCGACGGCGCCGAGGAAGATCTGCTCGTGCTCGCGCAGCTGCTCGATGCCGTCCTCGGGCATCATGCGGCCGGTCTGCGCGTAGCGCTCGCAGCTCCAGTCGTACTCGGTCCAGGTGAAGGCGATGTCGTGCGCTGCGGCGACGGCGTCGAGCACCTGCTGGGCCGCCGGGACGACCTCCCGACCGATCCCGTCCCCGGGGATCACTGCGATGCGGTGGGTGCGCGGCACGTCGACTCCTCGTCCTGGGCCGCGGTGCGCCGCCCGTCGGCCCCAGGCTGTCACGGACGTCACGGGGCCTCGCGGCGCACCTGCCCGAAGGGAGGCCGGGCCTAGTGGACCCGGTCCTCCTGCTGGTCGCCGGCCTGGCAGTCCTGCTCGGAGCCGCCGTGCAGGGCTCGGTCGGCATCGGGCTCGGGCTGCTGGCGGCCCCGGTCTTCGCGCTCGCGGACCCCACCCTGGTGCCCGGCACCATCCTGCTCCTGACGTCGGTCATGCCGATGCTGACCGCGTGGCGGGAGCGCAAGGACGTGGACTGGAGGGGTCTGGGCTTCGCGCTGGTCGGGCGCGTGCCGGGGACGGCCGTCGGCGTCTGGATCGTCGCCACGCAGCCGCCGTCGACGACGGCGATCGTCGTCGGGGTCGTCGTGCTCGGGGCGGTCGGCCTGTCGGTCACGGCCTGGGAGGCGCGGCCGACGCCGCGGGCCCTGCTCGCGGCCGGGCTCATCAGCGGCGTCGGGGGGACGGCCACGTCCGTCGGCGGCCCGCCCGTCGCGCTGCTCTACCAGCGCAGCGGCGGCCCGACGCTGCGCGCGACCATGGGCATGTACTTCCTCATCGGCAACCTCTCCTCGCTGCTCGCCCTGGCCGCAGCGGGTGAGGTCGCCACCGAGGACGCCACGCGCGCCGCCTTCCTGCTGCCCTTCCTGCTCGTCGGCTTCTTGGTGTCGGGCCCGCTGCGCCGGCACGTCGACGGGTCGCGGCTCCGGGTGGCGGTGCTCGTCGTCAGCGCGTCCAGCGCCGTCCTGCTGCTGGTGCGCACCCTCGTCCTCGGGTGACCCACCTCGGTCAGCGCCAGCGGTACTCGGTCTCCGGTCGGCCGACGCCGCCGTAGCGCGGCGTGCGGGAGGCGAGCCCTGACTCGGCGAGGTACTCCAGGTAGCGGCGCGCCGTGATGCGCGAGGTGCCCATCGTCGCGGCGGCCTCGGCAGCGGACAGCCCGTCGGTGCCCCGGAGGGCGGCCACGACCGTGTCCAGCGTCTGGCGGTGCATGCCCTTGGGCAGCGGGGACGAGCGCTGCGGCCGGGGGCCTTCGAGCGCTCGGTCGACGTCCTCCTGCCCGGCCGCGTCACCGTCCAGGCGCAGCCGCTCGCGGTAGTCGGCGTACGCCACCAGCCGGTCCCGCAGGGCGGCGTACGTGAACGGCTTGAGCAGGTAGCCCACGACGCCGTGGCCCGCGGCCGCGCGGACGGTGCTGAGCTCGCGCGCCGAGGTGACGGCGAGGACGTCGACGTCCACCCGCGCGACCCGCAGGCGCCGGCACAGCTCGAGGCCGTGCGTGTCCGGCAGGTTCATGTCGAGCAGCAGCAGGTCCACCGGTGTGCGGGCCAGCGCCGCGAGGGCCTGCTCGCCGGTCCGGGCCACGGCCGCGGTCGTGAAGCCGGGCGTGCGGTCGACGTAGGTGCGGTGGGCCTCCGCGGCGACGGGCTCGTCCTCCACCACGAGCACCTGGATCACGAGGGCACCTGGGTCACGGGACGAGGTCCGCCGTCAGCTGGACCGGCAGGGAGACGGCGAACTGCGCTCCTGGACCCGGACGGACGTGGATGACGCCGCCGTTGCGCCGGACCGCCTGGGCCACCAGGGCCAGCCCGAGGCCCCGTCCGACCGTCGGGTGGGCCTCGCCGTCGACGGTCTTGGTGGTCCACCCGCGGTCGAAGACCGACGCCACCTGGCCCTCGCCGATCCCGGCGCCGCTGTCCTCCACGCGCAGCTCCAGCTGCTCCTGGTCGACCCACGCGGCGAACTGCACCTCTCGGGGCGGCTCACCGGCCAGTGCCGCCTCTATCGCGTTGTCGAGCAGGTTGCCGACGATCGTGACGAGCTCGCCGCGCGGGATGCCCGTGGACGTCACCGCGGTCCCGGGGTCGATCTCGAGCCGGACGCCGCGCTCGTGGGCGGTGGCCGACTTGCCCAGCAGGAGCGCCGCGAGCACGGGCTCCTCCACCGCGTCGACCACGCGGTCGGTGAGCCACTGCGCCGACGCCAGCTCGGCGGTGGCGAACTCGACCGCGTCCTGCTGCCGGCCGAGCTCGATGAGCGACACCGTCGTGTGCAGCCGGTTGCCGGCCTCGTGCGCCTGCGCCCGCAGCGACTCGGCGAACGCCCGGACGCTGTCGAGCTCGCCGGTCAGCGACTGCAGCTCGGTGTGGTCGCGCAGGGTCACCACCGCGCCGGCCGAGCTGCCGGACGTGCGCGCGGGCGCCTGGTTCACCACCAGCACCCGACCACCGCTCACGTGCACCTCGTCGACGGTCTGCTGCTGCGTCGCCAGCGTCTCCACGAGGTCGTCCGACAGCCCCAGCTCGCTCACGTGGCGGCCTGTCGGGTCCCCGTCCAGGGCCAGCAGCCGGCGGGCCTCGTCGTTGACCAGCTGCACCCGCCGGTCGCCGTCGACGAGCAGCAGGCCCTCGCGCACGGCGTGCAGCACGGCCTCGTAGTAGTCGAGCATCCGGGACAGCACCGGCGCACCCAGCCCGCGCGTCTGCCGGCGCACGCGCCGCGCGATCAGCCAGCTGCCCGCGGTCCCGGCGGCCAGGATGAGCAGCCCGAACCCCAGGATCCCCGGGAGCGAGGCGGCCAGGTCGGCGCCGATCGCGTCCAGCGTGATGCCCGCCGACACCAGCCCGACGACCGTGCCGTCGGCGCCGAGCACCGGTCCGGTGGCCCGTACCGAGGGGCCGAGCGTCCCCGCGTAGGTCTCGGTGAAGGTGCGCCCGTCCAGCGCGGGCTGGATGGTGCCGATGAACGGCTTGCCGATCTGGCTCGGGTCCGGGTGGGTGAAGCGGGTCCGGTCCGGCGCGAAGATGGTGATGAAGGAGGTCCCCGTCTCCGCGCGCACGGCCTCGACGTACGGCTGGAGCAGCTCGGTCGCTCGCGGCCCGGTCACCGCGTCGATCACCGTGGGGGAGTTGGTCAGCGCAGCGACGATCGACCGCGCCTGCACCTCCGCCTCGTCCTCGACGGTCCGCTGCGCGTTGACGAGGGCGACGGCCGACGCGGCGACCACGATGACGGCGACCACCAGCGCCTGCAGTACGAGCAGCTGGCGCGCCAGGGTGGGCGCCGGCAGCCGCCGCGACGGGAGCTCGGGCGCTGGCACGCCGTCAGTGTGCCTCGCGGCGGCCTGATCAGGCTCGACCTGTCAGTCCTCCTCCTCGAACACCACCTCGCGCTTGCGGCGCACCGAGGGCAGCACGGCCAGGAGCAGGGCGATCGCCGCCACCACGAGCAGCGACGCCGACAGCGGACGGGTGAAGAAGACCGTGGCGTCGCCGCGCGAGATGATGAGCGAGCGGCGCAGGAACTGCTCCAGCAGCGGCCCGAGGATGAAGCCGAGCAGCAGCGGCGCCGGCTCGCAGCCGAGCTTGATGAGGATGTAGCCGATGATCCCGAAGAAGGCGATCGAGTAGACGAGGTAGTTGTTCAGCCCGATGGAGTAGGTCCCGATCGTGGCGAACGCGATGATCGCCGGGAACAGCCAGCGGTAGGGGATCGTCAGCATCTTCACCCACAGCCCGATGAGCGGCAGGTTGAGGATGACCAGGAACAGGTTGCCGATCCAGAACGACACGATCAGGCCCCAGAACAGCTCCGGCTCGTCACTGATCACGTTCGGCCCGGGGGTGATCCCCTGGATGATGAGCGCGCCGATGAGCAGCGCCATGATCGAGTTGGCCGGGAAGCCCAGCGTCAGCAGCGGGATGAAGGCCGTCTGCGCGGCGGCGTTGTTGGCCGACTCGGGACCGGCCACCCCCTCGATGGCGCCCTTGCCGAACTCCTCCGGGTGCTTGGAGGTGCGCTTCTCGACCGAGTAGGAGACGAACGACGCGAGCACGTGCCCGGCGCCCGGCAGGACGCCGAGCATCGAGCCGAGAGCCGTCCCGCGCAGCACGGGCATCCGGATCTTGCGGAAGTCCTCCCGGGTGAGCCACAGCTTCTCGACCTTCTTGACCACGACGTCGCGGGAGATGCCGTGCTCGAGGTTGCGCAGGATCTCGGCGATGCCGAACAGGCCCACCGCGAGCGACACGAAGTTGAGCCCCTGGAACAGCTCCGGCTGGCCGAACGTGAAGCGGGGGACGCCGGAGTTGAGGTCCTGGCCGACGGTGCCGAACAGCAGGCCCAGCACGATCATCGCCAGCGCCTTGAGCGTCGACCCGCTCGCCAGCGCGATCGACATGACCAGGCCGACGACCACGAGCGAGAAGTACTCCGGCGGTCCGAACTCGAGCGCCACGCGGGCGATGGGCGTCGCGAACAGCGCGACGACGATCGTGCCGACGGTCCCGGCGAAGAACGAGCCCAGCGCCGCCGTGGCCAGGGCCTTGCCTGCCAGGCCCTTCTTGGCCATGGCATGACCGTCGATCGCGGTCACGGCAGCCGAGGACTCGCCCGGCAGGTTGATGAGGATCGCTGTGGTCGACCCGCCGTACTGCGCGCCGTAGTAGATGCCGGCCAGCATGATCAGCGAGGTGACCGGGTCGAAGCCGAACGTGATCGGCAGCAGCATCGCCATGGTGGCGGTCGGGCCGATGCCCGGCAGCACCCCGACGGCGGTGCCCAGGGCGACGCCGATGAGGCAGAAGAGCAGGTTGACGGGGGTGAGAGCCGTCTCGAAGCCGAGCTGGAGGTTGCTGAGGACGTCCATCGCCTAGTCGACCCACGTGCCGAGCATGGGCAGCGGCAGCTGCAGGGCGTAGAGGAAGATCGCGACGCTGAGGGCCGTCAGGACCACGGAGATGACCACCGCCGGCAGCAAGCGCATCTTGGGCCCGGCCAGCGCGGCGAGGAACACCGACACCAGCAGCGTCGGCACCACGCCGAGGCCGCGGATCGCGAAGCCGAAGAACAGCAGGGCGGCGACCAGCAGCAGCGCGGCGCGCCACGGCACCGGGCCGAACTCGCCGGTCTCCGGCGTGATGAACGCCTTGCCCACGATGAGCAGGCCGAGCACGACGAGCAGGCCGCCCAGCACCAGCGGGAAGTAGCCGGGGCCCATCCGCAGGGCGCTGCCGACCTCGTACGTCCTGGCCGTGAGCGCGAAGGCCAGCCCCAGGCCCACGAAGACGGCTCCGGCCCCCAGGTCCTTCTGGGCGTTCTTCAGATCCATGCCGATCGGTCCTTCCGCGGACGAGCGTGAGCGGTGGGGCGGCCGCAGCCGCCCCACCGCTCGTCGGTCAGGGCACTAGCTGGCGGCGACGCCGGCTTCCTCGATGATCGGCGCCCAGAGCTCCAGCTGGCTGGTGAGCTGCGCGGTGTGCCCCTCGGGCGTCGCGTCCTCGGGGGACGACGGTGCCGCGCCGAGCTCGGCCAGCTGGCTGACGACGTTCTCGTCCTCGAGCGCCGTCTGCAGCGCGGCGGTCAGCGCCTCCACGACGTCGTCGGGGGTGTCGGCAGGCACGTACAGGCCGTGCCAGACGCCGACCTGCAGGTCGGGCAGGCCGGCCTCCTCGGTCGTCGGCAGGTCGGGCAGGGCCTCGACCCGCTCGGGCGTGGTGACCGCGTAGGCCTTGACCTCGTCGGCCTGGATCTGGCCGGTGGTGTTGGTGGTCTGGTCGCACATCAGGTCGACCTGGCCGCCGACGAGGTCGGTGAGCGCCGGGCCGGTGCCCTGGTAGGGCACCTCGGTCAGCTTCACGCCCACGGCCTCCTGCAGCAGCAGGCCGCACAGCTGGGAGGCGGCGCCGATGCCGGCGTTGGCCAGCGTGACGCTCTCGGCGTTGGCCTTGAGGTACTCGACGAGCTCCTCGAAGGTCTCCGGCTCGAAGTCCTTGCGGGCGATGATGGTCATCGGGACCTCGGTGACCAGGCCGACCGTCTTGAAGTCCTCGAGCGGCGCGTACGGGAGGTTCGCGTAGAGCGCCGGCGCCGTCGACATGCCGATGTGGTGCATGAGCACGGTGTAGCCGTCAGCCTCGGACGAGGCGACCTGACCGGCGGCGACGGTGCCGCCGGCGCCCTCGACGTTCTGGACGATGATCGACGCGCCCAGCTCCTCGGCCATCGGCTCGGCGATGAGGCGGGTGACCGTGTCGGTCGGCCCGCCGGCGGAGAACGGGACCACGAAGGTGATGTCCTGCTCGGGGTAGCCCGAGGCGGCCTCGTCGCCGCCGGTGTCGGTGCCCGTGGCCGTGTCGTCGCCGCCACCGCCGCACGCGGCGAGGGCGAAGGTCGCGGCCAGCAGGGCGGCCGCAGCCCGGGAGCGGCGCGGGCTGCGCCGAGCCGGGCGGGTGCGTGGGTCGGCTCCGGCGAGGTGGTGCAGGGTCATGGACGTACCTCCGAGATCGCAAGCCGATGAGAAGACCCGAGTCTGCACCTGTGCCTGTGAGCCACGCCACTTTGCGTCCATTCTGTACATCCGCGTCGCCCGGCCGCGCCCTGTGACGACGGCGGGCGCGGGGGAGGAGCTGGGCCACGAGCGCGGCACCAGCGGCTACCGCCGGCTCGTCGCGGCGATCTGGGCTGCCGGCGTGGGCTCGTTCGCGCTCCTCTACGCCCCGCAGGCGGTGCTGCCGCTGATCTCCCGGGACCTGCAGGTGCCGCCGTCGACCGCGGCGCTGGTCGTGTCGCTGACCACGGGGACGCTGGCGCTGTTCCTGCTGCCCATGTCGGCCCTCGCCGAGCGGGTGGGTCGGACCCGCTTGATGGCCGGGGCTCTGGTGGCTGCGTCGCTCCTCGGCCTGCTCGCCCCGCTGGCCCCCTCCATCGAGGTGCTGCTCGTCCTGAGGGCCGCGCAGGGGATCGCGATCGCCGGTCTGCCGGCCCTCGCGATGGCGCACCTGTCCGAGGAGGTGCGGCACGCGGCCGTGGGGGTGGCCATGGGGCTGTACGTCGCCGGCAACACCGTCGGCGGGATGAGCGGGCGGCTGCTGGCCAGCGCCGTCGGCGATGCCGCCGGCTGGCGCGCGGGCCTGGCCGCCGTGGGGTGCCTGGCCCTGCTGTGCGCCGTGGCCTTCTGGTTCCTGCTGCCTCCCGCGACCGCCGTCCCCGCAGCGTCGTTGCCCGGCTCCTCGCCCCACCACCTGCGCCGGCACCTGCGCGACCCGGGGATCCGGCGGCTGTGCCTGACCGGCTTCGTGCTGATGGGCGCGTTCGTGACCGTCTACAACTTCCTGGGCTACCGGCTGCTCGACGAGCCCTTCGGCCTGTCCCCGACCGCGGCGGGGCTGGTGTTCCTGGCCTACCTCGCGGGGACCGCCAGCGCCCCGACCGCCGGGCGGCTGGGCGACCGCTTCGGCCGCCGGCCGGTCCTGCTGGGCGGCGTCCTGCTGGCCCTCGGCGCTGCGCTCCTGACGCTCAGCGAGGTGCTCGCCGTGGTCCTGGTCGGGCTGGTGCTGTTCACGGTCGGCTTCTTCACGGCGCACACCTCGGCCAGCGGGATGGTCGGCAACCGCGCGCGGACCGGCCGCTCGCACGCCGCCGCGCTGTACCTGCTGTCCTACTACGCCGGGAGCAGCCTCGGGGGCTGGGTCGGCGGCATCGCCTACGAGCGCGGTCAGTGGCCGGGGATGGTGGCCTACGTCTGCGGTCTGCTCGTGGTGGCGCTGGGCCTGGCCCTGCTCCTGCGCCGCACGCCGCCGCTCGTGCACGGGCCGGGCGCCTCGGGCCCGTCGCGCTGAGGGCTCACGCGTGCAGGGCGCGCAGCACCTCGTAGAACGCGGCCTTGGTCTCGAAGCCGATGCCGGGCGTCTCCGTCAGCCCGACGTAGCTGTCCTCCACGACGGCGTCGTCGGCGAAGCCGCCCGTCGGCTGGAACTCGCCGGGGTAGGACTCGTTGCCGCCGAGCTTGAGCGCCGCGGCGATGTGCAGGGAGAACTGGTGCCCGCCGTGCGGGATGCACCGCCGCGAGGACCAGCCGTGCTGGGCCAGCATCTGCTGGGTGCGCAGGTACTCCGTCAGGCCGTAGCTGAGGGCCGGGTCGAACTGCAGGTAGTCCCGGTCCGGGCGCATCCCGCCGTAGCGGATGAGGTTGCGGGCGTCCTGCACCGAGAACAGGTTCTCGCCGGTGGCGATCGAGCCGCTGTACTGCTCGGCCAGCACGGCGTTCAGCCGGTAGTCCAGCGGGTCCCCGACCTCCTCGTACCAGAACAGGCCGTAGGGCTCGATGGCCCGGCCGTACTCCAGGGCCGTGTCCAGGTCGAAGCGCCCGTTGACGTCGACGGCCAGGCGCGAGCCGTCCCCGTCGAGGAGCTCGAGGACGGCCTCGATGCGCGTGAGGTCCTCGGACAGGTCCGCGCCGCCGATCTTCATCTTGACCACGCGGTAGCCCTGGTCGAGGAAGCCGCGCATCTCGTCCTGCAGCTCGCGCAGGCCCTTGCCGGGGGCGTAGTAGCCGCCGGCGGCGTAGACGAAGACCTTCTCGTCGGGGGTGCCGTCGCCGTAGCGCTCGGAGAGGTAGCGGTACAGCGGCTGACCGGCGATCTTGGCGGCCAGGTCGAACAGGGCCATGTCGACGACCCCGACGGCGACGGAGCGCTCGCCGTGGCCGCCGGGCTTCTCGTTGTTCATCATGATCGGCCAGGCCCTGGTCGGGTCGAGGTCACCGGCCTCGTCGAGCAGGGCGCCCTCGTCCGCGGCCTGCAGCCGGGGGAGCACGCGACGGCGCAGGATCTCTCCGGCGCTGTAGCGGCCGTTGGAGTTGAAGCCGTAGCCGACGACCGGCTTGCCGTCCCGGACCACGTCGCTGACCAGGGCGACGATCGAGCAGTCCATGGCGCTGAAGTCGATCCACGCGTTGCGGATCGACGAGCTGATGGGGACGACGCCCTCGTGCACGGACGTGATCTTCACGGGAACTCCTTGCTTGTATCTTATGAGATACGAGGATGGTAGCCTAGGCCGGGCTGAGAAGCGAGCCCGGCGACCTAGGGGGGCACGTGGGCGTTCCGATGGGCGCGGAGGCCGTCAACGTCTTCTCGAGCAAGAGCGACGTCGCGTACGCCGAGGTGCGGCGGCTCATCCTCACGGGTGCGCTGCCGCCCGGCTCGCGCCTGGCGCAGTACGAGCTGGCTGACTCGCTGTCGATGAGCATCACGCCGCTGCGCGAGGCGTTCCGCCGGCTGAGCGGGGAGGGGCTGGTCGACCTCGACACGTTCCGGAACGCTCGGGTGGCGCCGATCAGCGCGACCGAGGCTCGTCACCTCCACGAGGTCCGCGCCGCCCTGGACCCCGCCGCGGCGGAGCTCGCTGCCTCGCGCCGGACGGAGGCCGACGTCGCGGCGATGCGCAGCAGCGTCGACCGGTTGCTCCCCGTCACCCGTCAGTGGGGTGAGGAGGGGCTCAGCGCGCACCGCGCGTTCCACCGCAGCCTGTACCTGGCGTCGCACAACGACGTCCTCGTCCGCATGCTCGAGGACCTGTGGGACAAGTCGGACCGCTACCGGCGACTCGGGCTGGAGCTGCCACCTGGCCAGGAGCCGCGCGAGAGGGATCGGCAGGAGCACCACCAGATGCTCGACCTGGTCGTCGCCGGCGACGGCGCGGGAGCGGCCGAGCTCATGCGCCAGCACAGCCGCAACAGCCTCACGGCGGCAGCCATCGCGGCGCTCGAGACGCAGGAGGGTGGGACCGGCCCGGCGACGAGGTCCTGACGGGGACCACGCAGGTCGCGGTTGGCACCGGGCCCCTCAGACCGGGCGGCAGACCCTCATCGCGCACAGTCCCGGTGTGCGCCTGGCGAGTGCCATCGCGTGCTGCAGAGCCTGCTCGGAGTCGGCCTGCAGGGTGACGATGACGTCGTACGCACCGCTGATCTGCATCGCGTCCACGACCGCCGGGACGTCGCAGAGGTAGCCCACGGCCTCGGCTGACCGTCCGGGGTCCACCTGCAGCAGCACGTGCGCACGGCCCTCGGGGCGTACTCGCAGCATCGTCATGACCAGCAGGCTCCGCCTGCGCTGTTTCGGCGCCGTGACGTCGGCATGACCTTCCGGGCCCGCACCGGGGAGGGCCCGTGGTCGAGCCTCGCGCGACATGCGCCGGGCGCGACTCTGGCCCCTCGCCGTCGTCGGTGAGGGGCCAGGTCGTGCAGGGTGCGCCGCCAGGGACTTGAACCCCGAACCCGCGGATTAAGAGTCCGCTGCTCTGCCAATTGAGCTAGCGGCGCTGGTGGTGCAGGCGAAGACGATATCAGCCCTCGTCCGGGGGCAGCGCCGTCGTGGGAGCCGGGAGCTGGTCGTCCGGCTCGGCCGCCAGCGGGCGCAGCCCCTCGCGTGCGCGGGCGTCGCGGAGCAGCAGCGCGAACTCGTCCGGGTGCGACTCCACCAGGGCATCCGTCGCCGAGCGCCGGGCCCGGCGCTCGCGCACCTCGAGGTCGCCGCTGCCGACGCTGCCGAGCCTCGGGCCGCGCTCGGCGGGTGGCGTCGGCGGCGGGCGCGGGGTGGTGGTGCGGGTGGTGACGGTGGCCGTCCGCTTGCGCGGAGCGGGAGCGGCCGGCGCGGTCAGGCAGGCCCGGCAGGTGGTCGCGTCGCCGTCGAAGTCGTCCGCGGGACGCACCTTGCGGCAGGTGTCGCACCGCCGCCATCCGCTCACGCGCCCCACCGTACGTCCCCCTCCTCCAGCCTTGTCACGGCGGTGCCTCGTAGGACAGGGTCTCGGCAGCGGTCGCGGCTCGCCCCTCGCGCCGCCCGACGCCAGGAGGACGCATGAGCGACAGCGTGCAGAGCACGATGCAGGACAGCCAGCTGACGATCACCGAGATGCTGCGCCACGGCGCGACCGTCTACGGCGAGAGCAAGGTCCTGACCTTCGACGGCGACGGCGTGCGCGAGGCGACCTTCACCGAGGTGGCGGAGCGGACCGCCCGCCTGGCAGGCGCGTCTGGCCGGGCTCGGCGTCGGACCGGGCGACCGCGTCGGCACCTTCCTGTGGAACACGCAGGAGCACCTCGAGGCCTACTTCGCCGTGCCCGCGATGGGCTCGGTGCTGCACACGCTGAACCTGCGGCTGTTCCCGGACCAGCTGGCGTACGTCATCGACCACGCGCAGGACAAGGTCATCATCGTCGACGGGACGGTGCTGCCGCTGCTGGCGAAGGTGGCGGCGGCAGCTGCCGACCGTCGAGCACTACGTGCTGGTCGGCGAGGGCGACACCAGCGGGCTCGGCGACGTGCCGGTGCACGCGGTACGAGGACCTGCTGGCCGGTGCGCCGGCCGCCTACGAGTGGCCCGAGCTGGACGAGCGCACGGCCGTCCTCGATGTGCTACACGAGCGGCACGACCGGCAACCCGAAGGGCGTCGTCTACAGCCACCGGTCGACCTACCTGCACTCGCTGGCGCTCGCGACCGGCAACGTCTTCGGGCTGTCGGACAAGGACCGCATCCTGCCGGTGGTGCCGATGTTCCACGCGAACGCGTGGGGCCTGGCCTACGCCGGCTGGTTCGCACGGCTGCGACTTCCTCATGCCCGGCCGGTTCCTGCAGGCCGAGCCGCTGGCCAAGATGATCTCGACCTGGAAGCCGACCATCGCCGGCGCCGTCCCGACCATCTGGAACGACCTGCTCCGCTACGTCGACGAGCACCCCACCGACCTGTCCTCGCTGCGCGTCGTGCCGTGCGGCGGCTCCGCCGTCCCGCTCGCGCTCATGCAGGCGCTTCCAGGAGCGGCACGGCGTGCGCATCGTCCAGGCGTGGGGGATGACCGAGACCTCCCCGCTGGCCGCTGTCGCGCACCCGCCCGCCGGGCGCCGACGAGGACGACTGGACGTGGCGGGCGCGCACCGGACGGCTCTCCGCGGGCGTGGAGCTGCGCATCGTCGGCGACGACGGCGAGGTGCTGCCCTGGGACGGCCAGGCGGTCGGCGAGATGGAGGTGCGCGGGCCGTGGATCACCGGCGCCTACCACCTGGACCCCGACCCGGAGAAGTTCCACGACGGCTGGCTGCGCACCGGCGACGTCGCCACCGTCGAGCCCAACGGCTTCGTCCAGATCACCGACCGGAGCAAGGACGTCATCAAGTCCGGCGGCGAGTGGATCAGCTCGGTGGAGCTGGAGAACGCCCTGATGGGCCACCCCGACGTCTTCGAGGCGGCGGTCGTCGCCGTGCCGGACGAGCGCTGGGACGAGCGGCCGCTGGCCTGCGTCGTGCTCAAGCCGGGGGCGTCCGCGACGCCGGAGGAGCTGCGGGACTTCCTGTCCGACAAGGTCGCCCGCTGGTGGCTGCCCGAGCGCTGGAGCATCATCGAGGAGGTGCCGAAGACCAGCGTCGGGAAGTTCGACAAGAAGGTGCTGCGCAAGCAGTACGCCGAGGGCGGCCTCGAGGTCAGCGAGCTGGCGACCTAGCCTCGGCGGCTCGAGCCGGGAGCCACCACGGCCAGCAGGGTCTCGGACTCGACCTGCTGGCCGGCGGCGACCGCGACCTGCTCGACGACGCCGTCGAGCGGGGCGCGGACGGCGTGCTCCATCTTCATCGCCTCGAGCACGACGAGCACCTGGCCCGCGCGTCACGCGCGTCGCCCTCGGCGACGTCGACCCGCACGACCGTGCCCGGCATCGGCGCGACGAGCGAGCCCTCGGCCAGGCCGCTGCCGGGCTCGGGGTAGCGCTCGACCTCGACCAGCGCCGTCGTGCCCAGCGCGGAGTCGACCCAGGTCGTGGTCGCCGACCGTGCGGAGCGCGTAGCGTCCGCCGTACGCCGTCGACCTCGAGGTCGACCGCGTCGGCGGACGCCGACAGCAGCACGCACGCCGTCCAGCGCGTGCGCCGTCGACCTCGACGACCGTGCCGCTGCGGCGGTGCGCGTAGCCGACCGCGCAGCTCGCGCTCGCCGACGGCGTACGTCGTGCGTCTGCAGCGCGCTGGGCAGGTTGCGCCAGCCGGACGGCAGCGCGGGCCAGGACGGTCGCCGTCGCCCGGCGGTCGGCGGCGGCGCCGAGCGCGGCGGCCAGCGCGTGCAGCGCGCACCGCCTCGTCGTCGGCGAGCGGCGCGCCCGAGCTCCTTCGGGTCGTGCCGCTCGAGGAAGGAGGTGTCGACGTCGCCGGACAGCCAGGCGTCCGAGCGCAGCACCCGCACCAGCAGGTCGCGGTTGGTCGCGCACGCCGTGCAGCCGCGCGCCGGCCAGCGCCGCCGCCAGCCGCGCGGAGGCCTCCTCGCGGGTCGCGCCGTGGGCGACCACCTTGGCGAGCATCGCGTCGTAGTGCATGCCGACGACCGAGCCGGACTCGACGCCGCTGTCGACGCGAACGCCTTCGCCGCGGGGATCTCGAAGGCGTGCAGCGTGCCGGTGGCCGGCAGGAAGCCGCGGGTCGGGTCCTCGGCGTAGAGCCGCGCCTCGACGGCGTGGCCGGTGATGCGTGCCGGCGGCGACCTCGGGCGGCAGCGGCAGGCCCTGCGCGACGAGCAGCTGCAGGCGCACCAGGTCGAGCCCGGTGACCAGCTCGGTGACCGGGTGCTCGACCTGCAGGCGGGTGTTCATCTCGAGGAACGCCGGCGTGCCGTCCGGGGCGAGCGACGAACTCCACCGTGCCGGCGCCGGTGTAGCCGACCGCCTGCGCGGCCGCGACGGCGGCGTCGCACAGCCGGGTGCGCAGCGCGTCGTCGACGGCGGGGGAGGGCGCCTCCTCGAGCACCTTCTGGTGCCGCCGCTGCACCGAGCAGTCGCGCTCGAACAGCGCGACGACGGTGCCGTGCGCGTCGGCCATCACCTGCACCTCGACGTGCCGCGGGCGCTCGACGTAGCGCTCGAGGAAGACGGTGCCGTCGCCGAACGCCGACTCCGCCTCGCGCTGCGCGCTGGTCGACCGCGTCGACGAGATCGCCTCGGCGTCGCCGACGATCCGCATGCCGCGACCGCCGCCGCCCGCGCTGGCCTTCACCAGCACGGGGTAGCCGATGCCGTCGGCCGCGGACAGCAGCGCGTCGTCCGTCAGTCCCGGTGGCGTCGACGCCGGGCAGGCACGGCACGCCGGCGTCGGCCATCAGCGCCTTGGCGGCGAGCTTGCGAGCCCATCGCCTCGATCGCCGCCGGCGGCGGACCGACCCAGACCAGCCCGGCGTCGAGGACGGCGCTGCGCGAAGCCGGCGTCCTCGGACAGGAAGCCGTAGCCGGGGTGCACCGCGTCGGCGCCGGCGCGCAGCGCGGCGGCGACGACGCAGGTCGCCGCGCAGGTAGGTGTCGGCGGGCGCGCTGCCCGGCAGCCGCACGGCGGCGTCGGCCTCGCGCACGAACGGCGCGTCGGCGTCGGCGTCGGAGAAGACCGCGACGGTGCCGATGCCCCATCTCGCGGCAGGTGCGGAAGACGCGGCGGGCGATCTCGCCGCGGTTGGCGACCAGGACCGTCGTGACCGGCATCAGTGCCTCCACACGCCGTAGCCGCGGGCGCCCTGGACCGGGCCGTTGTGGGCGACGGACAGGCACAGGCCCGAGCACGTCGCGGGTGTCGCGGGGGTCGAGGATGCCGTCGTCGTAGACGCGGCCGGTGTTGGCCAGCGCCAGCGACTCGCCCTCGATCTGCGCCTCGACCAGCTCGCGCATCTGCGCTTGTCGGCCTCCTCGTCGTAGGGCAGGCCGCGGGCCTCGGCCGACTGCCGCGGCACGATCGACAGCACGCCGGCCAGCTGCGCCGGGCCCATGACGGCCGACTTCGCGCCCGGCCAGGAGAACAGGAAGCGCGGGCCGTACGCCCGGCCGCACATGCCGTAGTGGCCGGCGCCGTAGGAGGCGCCCAGGACGACGGTGAGGTGCGGGACGGTGCTGTTGGAGACGGCGTTGATCATCTTCGCGCCGTCCTTGATGATGCCGTTCTGCTCGTACTCCTTGCCGACCATGTAGCCGGTGGTGTTCTGCAGGAAGACCAGCGGGGTGTCGGCGGAGTTGGCCAGCTGGATGAACTGCGCCGCCTTCTCGGACTCCTCGCTGAACAGCACGCCGCGGGCGTTGGCGAGGACGCCGACCGGGTAGCCGTGGATGCTCGCCCAGCCGGTCACCAGCGAGGTGCCGTAGAGCGGCTTGAACTCGTCGAAGCGCGAGCCGTCGACGACGCGGGCGAGCACGTCGCGCGGGTCGAACGGCACGCGCAGGTCGGCCGACGCGATGGCCGAGCAGGTCCTCCTCGTCGTGCAGCGGCGGGTCGGCCGGGCGGCGACGGCCCGGGCCCGGCCTTGCGCCAGTTGAGGCCGCGCACGACCTGGCGGCCGAGGCGCAGCGCGTCGAGCTCGTCGACGGCGAGGTAGTCGGCCAGGCCGCTGGTGCGGGCGTGCATCTCGGCGCCGCCGAGCGACTCGTCGTCGCTGTCCTCGCCGGTCGCCATCTTCACCAGCGGCGGCCCGCCGAGGAAGACCTTCGCGCGCTCCTTCACCATGACGACGTGGTCGCACATGCCGGGCACGTACGCGCCGCCGGCGGTGGAGTTGCCGAAGACCAGCGCGATCGTGGGGATGCCCGCAGCGCTGAACTGCGTCAGGTCGCGGAACATCGCGCCGCCGGGGATGAAGATCTCGGCCTGCGTCGGCAGGTCGGCGCCGCCGGACTCCACCAGGTTGATGAGCGGCAGCCGGTTCTCGCGCGCGATCTGCATCGCCCGGCCGACCTTCTTGCGCCGTCACCGGGTTGGTCGCGCCGCCGCGCACCGTCGGGTCGTTCGCGATGAGCATGCACTCGACGCCCTCGACGACGCCGATGCCGGTGACGACGCTCGCGCCCAGCGGGAAGCTGCGTGCCGTACGCCGCCAGCGGCGACAGCTCGAGGAAGGGCGCGTCGCGGTCGAGCAGCAGCTCGATGCGCTCGCGGGGGAGCAGCTTGCCGCGGGCGTGGTGCCGGGCGACGTACTTCTGCCGACCCCGCCAGCACGGCGTCGTGCTGGCGGGCCAGCTCCTCGAGGTGCGCCAGCATGCGCAGCCGCGGTTGGCGTCGTGCTCGGGGCGCCGCCGGTCGAGCGTGTCGGCCAGGGCAGGCATGGTCCTCCTCGGGAGAGCGGGTCGAGGGGAGCCTAGACCCGTCATGTGAACGACGGCTAACGTAGCCGCGCATGGAGTCACACCCTGTACGAGCCCGAGCACGACGCCTTCCGCGACGCCGTCCGCAGCTTCTGCGCCAAGCACGTCGCGCCCGTTCCACGCGGAGTGGGAGAAGGCCGGCATCGTCGACCGCTCGCGTCTGGGTCGAGGCCGGCAAGCAGGGCCTGCTCGGCATGGACGTGCCCGAGCAGTACGGCGGCGGCGGCATCCAGGACTTCCGCTACAACTGCGTGGTCAGCGAGGAGGTCACCCGCGTCGGCGGCAGCGGCGTCGGCTTCACGCTGCACAACGACGTCATGGCGCCGTACCTGCTCGACCTCACGACCGACGAGCAGAAGCAGCGCTGGCTGCCGCCGTTCGTCACCGGCGAGATGATCACCGCGATCGCGATGAGCGAGCCGGGCGCCGGCTCGGACCTGCAGGGGCTCAAGACGACGGCGCGCCGCGACGGCAGCGACTGGGTCCTCAACGGCTCCAAGACCTTCATCACCAACGGCATCCACGCCGACCTGGTGCTCGTCGTCGCGCGCACCGACCCGGACGCCGGCGCGCACGGCTTCTCGCTGCTCGCCGTCGAGCGCGGCATGAAGGGCTTCGAGCGCGGGCCGCAACCTCGACAAGGTCGGCATGAAGGCGCAGGACACCGCCGAGCTGTTCTTCGACGACGTCCGCGTGCCCGGCCGACAACCTCGTCGGCAAGGAGGGCGGCGGCTTCATCCACCTCATGGAGAAGCTGCCGCAGGAGCGGCTGTCGATCGCCGTCGTCGCGGTCGCCGCCGCCGAGCAAGGTCTTCGACGCTGACGCTCGAGTACTGCAAGGGCCGCACCGCCTTCGGCAAGCCGATCGGCAGCTTCCAGCACAACCGCTTCGTGCTGGCCGAGATGGCCACCGAGCTCGAGATCGCCCGCCACTACGTCGACAAGGCGGTCCTCGCGCACAACGCCGGCGCGCTTCACGTGCAAGGACGCCGCGATGGCCAAGTGGTGGACCACCGAGCTGCAGAAGCGGGTCGTCGACCAGTGCGTGCAGCTGCACGGCGGCTACGGCTACATGCTCGAGTACCCGGTCGCCAAGGCGTTCATCGACTCGCGCGTGCAGACCATCTACGGCGGCACGACCGAGGTCATGAAGGAGATCATCGGCCGGTCGCTCGGTGTCTGACGAGCGTCCGCGCGCACCTGCGCGTCCGTCGTCGACCGCATCGACGACGACGTCCTGCCGCCGCACTACCCGACCTGCCTCGGCTGCGGTCCCGACGCGCCGCAGGGCTACCACCTGCAGGTGCGGCGCGACGGCGACGAGGTCGTCGCCGAGCACGTCTTCGAGGAGCGGCACAGCGGTGCGCCCGGCATCGCGCACGGCGGGGCGGTGGCGACCGTCGTCGACGACGTCCTCGGCTTCCTGCTCTACGTCGTGCAGGCGCCCGGGCGTCACGCGCCGGCTCGAGGTCGACTACCTCAAGCCGGTGCTCACCGGCGTGCCGTACGTCGTGCGCGGACGGGTCGACCGCCGCGACGGCCGCAAGCTCTGGGTGTCGTGCGAGTGCACCGACCCCGACGGCGTCGTCGACCTTCCGCGGCGACCGGGCTGTTCGTCGTGGTCGACGCTGAGCCACTTCGCGGTGGCCACCAGCGGCGGCGGCCAGGACCCGGTGGCTCCCTGAGACCGGTCGCGCCCTAGTCCTGGCCGGACTGCTCGGCCAGACGCTGCCAGCCCTGCGGCGGCACCTCGGCGACGAGCGCGAAGCCCCCGCCGCCGTCGGGCCGGAAGACGACCGTGCCGCCCTCCTCGGGGGAGGTGCCGGTGACGGGCCGCGACGTTGTTGAGATGGCCGACCAGCACGACGTTCTCGCCGTCCGGCGGCTCGTCGGCCAGCAGCTGCTCGAACGCGCGACCGCGCGGCGTCCTGCTCGTCCTGCGACTGGCCGGTGGAGGCGAGTGCGAGCAGCGCGTCCTCGGTGCGCACCCGGTCCCCGAACGCGAGCTCCGCGGTCTCCACCGTCCGGCAGAACGGGCTGGCCAGCACGCCGCTCGACCGGGACGGCGAGAGCCGAGAAGGCAGCGCCGATCTCGCGGGCGTCGCGCCGGCCGGCCTCGCTCAGCTCGCGCTGCTGCCGCGCAGTCGTCCAGCGCGTCGACGCTGTCGTTCCCGCCCTCGGTCGTCTCGGTGTGCCGCAGGTAGAGGACCAGCCCGCCGTCCTGCAGCGCGGCCACCAGCCGGTCACCGGTGAGCGGCCCGACCGGCTCGGGTGCCGACAGGCCGCCGCACCCGCTCAGCAGCACGACCGCCAGCAGGGCGGCCGCCCTCACTGCCGTCGCGCGGGGGAGCGGCGGCTCAGCAGCGCGGCCAGCGCCATCCGCCGCAGCAGCTGCGCCAGCCGCTCGGCCCCGACCGCCGGCGCGGTGAAGGCGGTGCCGTTGAGCATCGCCAGCGTCGAGCTCGTGACGACCGCGACCTCGGCCTCGCTCGAGGTCGTCGCGCAGCCGCGCGAGCACCTCGTTCCACGGCTGCTCGTACTCGCGCATGCGACGGCGCAAGCGAGCGGCGGACGTCGTCGGACAGGGCGCGCATCTCGCGCACCCACACGCCGATCAGGGCCCGCTCCTGCACGGCGAAGGCGACGTGCAGGTCGACCAGCGCCTCGAGCGCGGCGTGCGGCTCGCCGTGGCTCGCGCGGGATGCCCCGGGCGCCCTCGAGCATCCGCGTCATGGCCCGGTCGCAGAGCGACTCGAGCAGCGCGTCCTTGCTGGGGAAGTGCCGGTAGACGCCCGGCCCGCTGATCCCGGCCGCGGCGCCGATGTCGTCGATGCCGACGGCGTGGAAGCCGCGGTCGGCGAACAGGTGCGGCGGCGGCCTCGAGCAGCTGCTCGCGGCGGGGCAGCCCCGGTCGACGGCGGCGGCGGAGGTCACGCGCCCAGGCTAGCCGCCGGCTGTGAGCCGTGGTTAAC
Source organism: uncultured Actinomycetota bacterium (assembly GCA_963844295.1). Taxonomy (GTDB): domain Bacteria; phylum Actinomycetota; class Actinomycetes; order Mycobacteriales; family SCTD01; genus SCTD01. The sequence continues at coordinate 96,628 of CAWJNR010000003.1, forward strand.
CTCGCGGTCATGCCCCCGCCGCTGACCGCCCTGCTCGACGACCTGCGCGCGGAGCAGGCCGACCTCCGCGCGCTCGTCGCCGAGGCCGACCTCGACACGCCCACGCCCGCCGAGGGGTGGGACGTCCGCGACGCGGTCGCGCACCTCGCCGGCACCGACGTCGAGGCGCTCAGGGCCGCGACCGACCCGGACGCGTTCCTCGCCGGGCTGCCCGAGGTCGCCAAGGACATCGAGGGCTTCCTCACCGGCCAGCTCGTCGCCCGCCGCGGGCTGTCGCGGGAGGAGCTGCTGGCCGACTGGCAGGCCGGCTTCGACGCGATGGTCGACGGCGTTCGCCGACGTCCCGGCCGGGCACGAAGGTGCCCTGGTACGGCCCGCCGATGAGCCCGGCGTCCTTCGCGACGGCCCGGCTCATGGAGTACTGGGCGCACGGGCAGGACGTCGTCGACGCGCTCGGCGTCGAGCGCGCACCCCGACCGCCCGGCTGCGGCACGTCTGCCACCTCGGCGTGCGCACGCGCGGCTTCGCGTACGCCAACCGCGGGCTCGTGGCCCCGCCCGAGCCGGTGGCGCGTCGAGCTCACCGCACCGGACGGCTCGCACCTGGACGTTCGGCGAGAGGGCGAGCAGCGGGTGACCGGGCCGGCGCTGGACTTCTGCCTGCTCGTCACGCAGCGCCGGCACCGCGGACGACCTCGCCCTGGTCGCGCACGGCGACGCCGCCGACGACTGGCTCGACGTCGCGCAGTGCTTCGCCGGCCCGCCCGGTCCGGGTCGGCCACCTCTCGACCGCTAGGACGCCGACGGCCCCGCACCCGGGGAGCGGGTGCGGGGCCGTCGTGCGGCGGGGACTACTGCAGCTCGTCGCCGGTGGCCTTGGCGGCCTCGGTGTCGGTGCTCGCGCCGTCGGACTCGCGCTCGAAGGCGCCCTCGACCTCGAGGTCGCTGCTGGTCTGCTCGGCGACCTGCTCGGTCAGCTCCTCGTCGCCGACGCCCTCACCGGCAGGGCTGGTGCTGCCGGCGCTCGTCGCGGGGGACTGCTCGCTCATGGGGTTCCTCTCGGGGCAGGGTGACCGTCGAGGCGCCCCTACCCGGCCCGCCGCGGGGCCACCCGTGATCAGGGCCGCAGCTGGCGCAGCACCGTCGGCACCTCGTCGAGCAGCTCGCGCGCGAGGAAGCCCCTGCCGCCCGACCCGGGCGGTGAGCAGGTCGCCGGCCGCCGCGTGCAGGTACTGCCCCCACACCGCGGCCTGCTCGAGCTCGGCCCCGCGGGCCAGGGCACCGCCGACCAGCCCGGCCAGCACGTCGCCCGAGCCGGAGGTGCCCAGCCCGATGCCGCCCGCCTCCACGCACCAGGTCCGGCCGTCCGGCGCGGCCACCAGCCCGGGCGCGCTGACGACGGCGGCGTAGCGCTCCGCGACGGCGAGCGCGGCGTCGCGCCCCTCCTGCTCCTCGCCGTCGAGCAGGGCGGCCAGCTCGCCGGCGTTGGGCGTGAGGACCGCTCGGCGGCCGGTCAGCAGCTCGGGGCGGCCGGCCAGCCCGATGAGCGCGAGCCCGTCGAGCAGGACGGCGGTGTCCCCGAGCCCGGGGCAGCACCCGCTCGAGCAGCTCGCCCGCGGCCGTCCTTGTCCATGAGCCCGGGGCCGAGCACGACCGCGTCCGCGCGCTCGCAGGCCGCGAGGACCTCCTCGGCCGCGCCGGGTGCGAGCGAGCCGCCGGCGCCGGCGGGCAGCCCGACGACGCCCGCCTCCGGCAGCGCGACCGCGAGCGCGACGGCGGTCGCCTCGACCGTCAGGACCTGCAGCTCGGCCGGCTCCCGCGCGCAGGGCGCCGAGCCCGGCGAGCAGCAGGGCGCCGGGCGTGCTGACGGCGCCGCCGACGACCAGCGACCGTGCCGCGGGCGTGCTTGTCGCTGCCGTCCTCGCCTCGGGCAGCGGCCACTCCCGCAGCAGCTGCGGGGTGACGGCGGTGTCAGCGGGGGGCACCGGGGGCGTCCGGCTCGGCGGTCACCGGCGCGTCCTGCTCCTCGAGCGGCGCGGCCTCGTTGTAGCGCTCGAGCACCAGCCGGCCGGCGTCCGGCGTCGTACCGGTAGGAGGTGACGGCGCAGTTGAGGACCTCGGCCTCGGCGTCGAGCGCGAGCACCTGCTGCTCGTCCATCCCCTCGAGCACGTAGCGGGTGAGCAGCACGACGACCTGGTGGGCCATCAGCAGCACCCGCTCGCCCTGCGGCGTCGAGTGCGGATGTCGTCGAGCACCGCGCGCAGCCGCTGCAGCACGTCGGTCCAGGACTCCCCGCCCGGGGGCCGGTGGTAGAACTTGCCGATCGCGGCCCGCCGCTCGCTCTCCTCCGGGAACTGCGCCGTGATGCCGCGCCGGGTCAGGCCGTCGAGCACGCCGAACTCGCGCTCGCGCAGCCGCTCGTCGACGACCCTCGGCAGGTCCAGACCTGCTGCCGACAAGGCGATCTCGGCCGTCTGCTGGGCCCGGACGTACGGCGAGGTCCACAGCACCGTCGGCCGCTCGTCCTCGGGCTGGTCGGCGATCCAGCGGCCGAGCGCGCGCGCCTGCCGCTCGCCGAGCTCGGACAGCGGCACGTCGACGTCGCGGTGCGACAGGTCGAGCCGCTCGTGCCCGTGCGGCCTCGGCGGCGTCACGGGCGACGTTGCCGGCGCTCTCGCCGTGCCGGACCACCCACAGGGCGGCCGGCCAGGGCGCGTTCGGTCCGGTGCGGGGCAGCATGCCGACGTCCTTGCCCGTCGACGGTGGCGGCACACGCCGCCGGGCTACAGCCCCTCGACCTGGTCGAGCCAGGTCGCCAGCGCAGCGTCCGAGACCTCCTGCGGGTCCAGCACCTCCGGGCAGAGCACCGCCCAGACGGACTTGCCCTCGGGCAGGCGGTGCACGCCGTGCGAGGCGGAGTACTGGTCCAGCAGCCACAGCCCGCGTCCGGTGGCCGCCTCCCGGCTGTGCCGCCGGACGACCGGCAGCACGGGGGACCGGTCGGTGACGCTCAGCAGGACGCCGCCGCCGCCCTCGAGGAGCTCGACCTCCACCGGCGTACGGGCGTGCAGCACGGCGTTGGCGACCAGCTCGCTGACCAGCAGGGTGCCGGCCTCCTCGTACTCCGGCAGCCGCCAGGCCGTGAGCACCTCGCGGACGAAGCGCCGGGCGCGCGGCACGGTGGCGGCCTCGCCCGGCAGCGCCTGGGCAGCGCGGCGTGCGTCGGGGGGGCGGGGCGCGGGCGCGACAGGGAGGCGGTCGACGGCCATGCTGCGCTGCCTCCTGCCCGAGCCCGGTGCTGCACCCTACGACCTGAGGGCGGCAGCAGGCAGGCGGCGGGCCGCAGGCGCCGGTAGCGTCGACCCCGTGTGGAAGGCCTTCACGACCCCTGCGTGGCTGGGGCGGCACGCGCTGCTGCTCGTGTCGCTGGTCGTGCTCGGCCGCATCGGCTGGTGGCAGTGGACGACCGGGCAGCGGCGACGGCGGCTGGCAGAACTACGGCTACGCCGTGCAGTGGTGGCTGTTCGGCGGGTTCGCCGTCTTCCTGTGGGTCAAGCTGGTGCTCGACGAGCTGGACCCGCAGCGGGTGGACGAGCGCGAGCGGCGCGCGCCGCTCCCGCAGCCGGACCTGCGTCCGCGCGCCGCGGCGCCGGCCGGGGTCGACGACGACGAGGACCCCGAGCTCGCGGAGTACAACCGGCGGCTGGCGCAGCTGGCCGAGCGGGCGCCGGAGTGAGCGGCGCGCTGCAGCGCTACCGGGCCATCGCCAACGTCGTCGGCGTGGTCCTGGTCGTGTTCATCCTGATCGCCGTCCCGCTGCGCTACCTGGGCGGCGAGCCACGGCTGTCGGAGACCATCAGCCCGATCCACGGGTTCCTCTACATCGTCTACCTGGCCGCCACCGTCGACCTGTCCCGCCGGGTCGGCTGGTCGGTCTGGCGCACGCTGGGCGTGATGCTGGCCGGCACGGTCCCGTTCCTGTCGTTCGTGGTGGAGCGGCGCACGACCAGCGAGCTGCGGGCGGCCTGACCTCAGATGCCGAGCAGGCGGCCGCAGCTCGCGACGACGTGCGGGTCGGTGCTCACGGCGTAGAGGAAGCAGCGGTCGTCGTCGCTGCAGTCGGTGCTGCCGAGGTCGGTGGCGGCGAAGACGACGGGGCTGCGGCCGGGCAGCACGACGGTCCACTCGTCGACGAGCGGGTCGTCGTCGTCGAGGGCGACCCCCTCCACGTCGGGCGCCAGCCAGCTCTGCAGCCCGCGGGCGTGCAGCCGCGCCGGTGCGCCGGCCGCGGCCAGCTCGGCGTAGACGGCCCGGGTGCGCTCGGTGAGGTAGCGCACGTCCTGCAGCGTGGCCGCCACCGCCGGCGGCGGGGCGGCGAGGGCGGCGTGCTCCAGCCGGCGGGTCAGCGCGACCAGCTCGCGCTTGCTCGCCTCGCGCACCTGCTCGGCCGCGCTCACCACGGCGTACGGCGTCGTCGTCTGCATCCGGAGCCCTCCTCGGCGCGAGGGCGTCCCCTCCCGCGCGAGAAGTAACCCGACGGGCTCAGGCGGTCCGGTCGGCGGGTGGCACGACCACGACGGGGCAGGGGGCGTGCTCGGCGCACTGCCGGCTGACCGACCCGAGCAGGAGCCGGGTGAAGCCGCCCCGGCCGCGGTCACCGAGCACGAGCAGGTCGGCGGGGCGGACCGCGTCGAGCAGCCCTGCGGCGGCCGGCCGGTGCAGCACCAGCTCCTCGACGTCGGCGTCGCCGACCGCGTGCGCCACCGTGTCGCCCAGCAGGCCGCGGGCGAGGTCCTCCCACTCGCTGAGCGGGGGCACCGCGTCGTCCCGGCGCGCCGCGGGCGGGGCGGGCAGCGTCGTCAGCTGCCACGCGAGCACGGCGAGCACGGGGCTGTGCGAGGCGCGGGCGTGCTCGACCGCCCACCGCAGCGCGCGCTCGCTCGCCGCGGAGCCGTCGACGCCCACCACGACCCGCTCGGGCGGGCCGGCGGGCGCGGACTCGGGCACGACCGCGACCGCCACGGCCGACCGCGCCAGGCAGGTGGACGCCACCGAGCCCAGCGACGGGCCGGCGATCCGCCGTGCCCACGCCGACTGGCCGTGCCGGCCCAGGACGAGCAGCGCGCTGGAGGCCGACTCCTCGAGCAGGCGCGACGCGGCGTCGCCCTCGGCCGTGCGGGCCACCGCCTCCACCTGGGGAGTGCCGGCCGGACGGTCGGCCAGGGCCTTGTCGAGCGCGGTCTGCGCGGTGTGCCGGGCTGCGACGGCCAGCGTCGCCGGGGCGTCCGGGGCGATGACCCCGAGCATCCCCGCCGTCCACTGCCAGGCGTGCAGCGCCTCGACCCGCGCGCCGGTACGGGCCGCGACGTCCAGGGACCAGGCGAGCGCGGTGTCCGAGACGGGGGAGCCGTCGACGCCGACGAGGACCTGCTGGGTGGTCATGTGACCTCCGGAGGACGCGGTGCGGGCCCGCGGGCGCGGGCGCCGCCACCAGCGTCCAGCCGGCGCGGCGGGCGGGCCAGGGTCGGAGGTCCCGGCTTCGCGCTGACCTCACACGCCCTGCGTCAGACTCGTCCCCGTGACCACCCCCGTCCGCACGACCGACACCCGGCGCAGCGGCCTGCTGCTGGTCGGGGCCATGGCCGCCCTCATGTGGCTGAGCGAGCTCGTCGACAGCGTCGTCGGACGGCTCGACGCGCTCGGGATCGAGCCGCGCACGGCCGACGGGCTCTGGGGGGTGCCGTTCGCGCCGTTCCTGCACGCCGGCTTCGGCCACCTGATCGCGAACACCGTGCCGTTCCTCGTGCTCGGCGCGATCGTCGCGCTCAGCGGGCTTCGCCGCGTCCTGCTCGTGACGGTCGTCGTCGCGCTGGTCAGCGGGCTGGGCACCTGGCTGGTCGCGCCGGTCGGGACACTGCACGTCGGCGCCAGCGGCGTGGTCTTCGGCTACGCCGCCTACCTCATCGCGCGCGGCCTGTTCGACCGGCGCTGGTACTACCTGCTGACCGGCCTGGTCGTCGCGCTCGTGCAGGGCGGCTCGCTGCTGCTCGGGCTGCTGCCGCGCGACGGGATCAGCTGGCAGGGCCACCTGTTCGGAGCGCTGGGAGGCCTGCTGGCGGCGCGCCTGCTCGCGCGACGTCGCCCCGACCGGGTGGTGACTCCACGCGGGTGACGGGGCACCCTGTCGGCGTGAGCGTGGACCAGACGGGGATCCGGCCCGACGAGGAGCGTCCCGACCTGCGCGTGCTGCGGGACCCCGAGCGCGTGGCCGCGGTGGAGCGGCTCATCGCCGCAGGGGCGTCCGGCCGCGGCGTCCAGCGCCTGACGTCGCTGACGGCCCGGCTCCTGGACGCCCCGTGCGCGCAGGTCAGCCTGCTGGGTGAGAGCACCCAGCACGTCGCGGCGGCGGTGGGGATCCCGTGGAGCCCCGACGCCCCGCGGAGCCCCGCCGGGGACAGCATGTGCTCGGTGACGGTCGCCCTGGCCCGGCCGTTCGTCGTCGAGGACGCCGCCGGGCACCCGTGGGTCCACGACCTCCCGCCGGTGACCTCCGGCCAGGTCAGCTCCTACCTCGGCGTGGTCCTCACCGACGCTCCCGGCAACATCCTCGGCTCGCTGTGCGTCTACGGCGGGGAGCCGCGGCGCTGGACCGACGCGGAGGTCGACGTCATGACGGCGCTGGCCGAGGCGGTCGCGGAGCAGCTGGCCGACGACGCCGACGAGCACGGCCGCGACCGCGTGGGGTGAGTGACGGGGCTCGAACCCGCGACAACCGGGATCACAACCCGGTGCTCTACCAGCTGAGCTACACCCACCATGGTGCGGCGGAGAGCATACCGGCTTCAGTCGGCGACCTCGACGGCGTCGTCGGGCAGCCCGGAGGCGCCGTCCGAGACGGCCGCCGACAGCGCTGCGGCCTGCTCCGTGGTCGGGTCCGGGCTGCGGGCACGAAGACCGCCGAGCGGTAGTACGTGCAGCTCCTGCACCGACTCCAGGATGTCGGCCAGCGCGCGGTGCCCGCCGCCCTTCTTGGGGGCGTTGAAGTAGACCCGCGGGTACCAGCGGCGGGCCAGCTCCTTGATCGAGCTGACGTCGACCATCCGGTAGTGCAGCCAGTCGTCGAGCTCCGGCATGTCGCGGGTGAGGAAGCCGCGGTCGGTCGCGATCGAGTTGCCGCACAGCGGCGCCTTCTTGGGCTCCGGCACGCACTCCTTGACGTACGCGAGCACCCGCTCCTCGGCCTCCTGCAGCGTCACCGTGGACGCGAGCACCTCCTCGGTGAGGCCGGAGGCGGCGTGCATGTCGCGGACGACGTCGGGCATCCGCTCCATCTGCTCGCGCGGTGGCGCCGATGACGACGTCGATGCCCTCGCCGAGGACGTTCAGCTCGGAGTCGGTGACCAGCGCCGCGACCTCGATGAGCAGGTCCGATCCCAGGTCGAGCCCGGTCATCTCGCAGTCGATCCACACCAGCCGGTCGCTCATGCGGGCAGGCTACGTGGGTCGGCTGCGATAGGGTCCGTCGATGAGCCGGAGCAGCACGGCGCGAGCAGCATCTGGCGCAGGCGTACGCGTTCGAGGGGCCGGCGCTCGAGCTGGGCGCGGTGGTGGTGGACGGCACGGCCCTACCCCGGGGCCCGGGTGCGGATGCCGCTGTCGATGCTCAACCGGCACGGCCTGGTCGCCGGCGCCACCGGCACCGGCAAGACCAAGACGCTGCAGCTCATCGCCGAGCAGCTGTCGGCCGCGGGCGTCCCGGTGTTCCTGGCCGACATCAAGGGCGACGTCTCCGGCGTGGGTGCGCCGGGGGCCGACAGCGAGCGGATCCGCGCGCGGGCCGAGCAGACGGCCACCGACGTGGACGCCGACCGGCTTCCCCGCCGAGTTCCTCAGCTCTGGGCGGGCTCGGGACCGGGCATGCCGGTGCGCGCGACCATGACCTCCTTCGGGCCCGTGCTGCTGTCGCAAGGTCCTGGGGCTCAACGACACGCAGGAGTCCAGCCTCGGCCTGGTCTTCCACTTCGCCGACAAGGCCGGCCTGCCGCTGCTGGACCTCAAGGACCTGCGCGCGGTCATCAACCACCTGCTCAGCGACGAGGGCAAGGCCGACCTCAAGGAGCTCGGCGGGCTGTCGACCGCCACGGCCGGCGTCATCCTGCGCGAGCTGATCGGGCTCGAGGACCAGGGCGGCGACGTCTTCTTCGGCGAGCCGGAGTTCGACACCGCCGACCTGCTGCGGCTGGCGCCGGACGGCCGCGGCGTGCTGTCGGTGATGGGGCTGGCTGCGGTGCAGGACAAGCCGCAGCTGTTCTCCACCTTCCTCATGTGGCTGCTCGCCGACCTGTTCCACGACCTGCCCGAGGTCGGCGACGTCGACAAGCCCAAGCTCGTCTTCTTCTTCGACGAGGCGCACCTGCTGTTCGACGACGCCAGCGAGGCCTTCCTCGACGCGATCGCGCGCACCGTCCGGCTCGATCCGGTCCAAGGGCGTCGGCGTCTTCTTCGTGACCCAGACGCCGAAGGACGTGCCGGCGGAGGTGCTGGCCCAGCTCGGCAACCGCGTGCAGCACGCGCTGCGCGCCTTCACCCCCGACGACGCCAAGGCGCTCAAGGCGACCGTCGGCACCTTCCCCGCCAGCGAGGTCTACGACCTGACCGAGCTGCTCACCTCGATGGGCATCGGCGAGGCGGCCGTGACGATCCTGTCCGAGCGCGGCGCGCCGACACCGGTCGCCTGGACCATGCTGCGCCCGCCCAGCTCGTCGATGGCGCCGCTCGACCCCGCGGTGATGGTCGAGCAGGTGGCGGCCTCCCCGCTGGCGGCGGAGTACGCCACGGCGGTGGACCGGGAGTCGGCGTACGAGCTGCTGCTCGCGCGCGTCGCCCCTGATCCGGAGCCGGCCGGACAGCCTGCGCCGCAGGAGGTCCCGTACGACGAGCCGGAGCAGGACCGCGCGGCGAGGGCGCGGTGGCCGCCGTGCTCGGCTCCAGCGTCTTCCGCAGCTTCGCGCGGTCCGCGGCGAGCGCGGCCGGGCGCGAGATCAGCCGCTCGCTGTTCGGCACCGCGCCGCGGCGCCGCCGCTCCACCCGCCGGCGCTGAGCCGCCGCGTCCGGCGCGGCGCTGCTTGACCACCTGCTGCTTACTGAGTATGCATACCCGGTAGGCAACCGGGAGGGGGCGGCGATGTCGGTGAAGCACGGGCTGCTGGCCCTGCTCGTCGAGGGCCCGCGCTACGGCTACGAGCTCAAGTCGGGCTTCGAGGCCCGTACGGGCGACACCTGGCCGCTCAACGTCGGGCAGGTGTACACGACGCTGGCCCGCCTCGAGCGCGACGGGCTGGTCGCCAAGGACGGCGAGGACGCCGAGGGCCACGTGCTCTACCGCGCCACCCCGACGGGGCTGCGCGAGGTCCAGGACTGGTGGGACCAGGCCGTGGAGCGCGAGGCGCCCGCCCGCGACGAGCTGGCCATCAAGCTGGCGCTCGCCGTCGGCCTGCCGGACGTCGACCCGCGCGACGTCGTGCAGCGCCAGCGCACCGCGACGGTCCGCGCCCTCCAGCGGCACACCCGCCGCCGCAACGCCCTGCCGGCCGGTGACACCGCCGCCGCCCTCGTCCTCGACGCCCTGGTGTTCGCCGCCGAGGCGGAGGTCCGCTGGCTCGACCACTGCGAGGCCCGGCTCGTCCGGTCCCGGAACGGAGCACCCCGATGAGCACGCCCGTCCTCGAGCTGCGTGCGGCTGCGCGCGTGCACGGCACCGGCCCCACCGCGGTGGAAGCGCTGCGCGGCGTCGACCTGCAGGTCTGGCCCGGCGAGCTCGTCGCCGTCATGGGTCCCTCGGGCTCCGGCAAGTCGACGCTGCTCACGCTGGCCGGCGGGCTCGACACGGCGACCTCGGGCGAGGTCCTCGTCGAGGGCGTGCCGCTCTCAGGCCTGGACCGCGCCGGTCTCGCGCAGCTGCGGCGCCGGTCGGTCGGCTACGTCTTCCAGGAGCTGAACCTGCTGCCGGCGCTGACGGCGGCCGAGAACGTCGCGCTGCCGCTCGAGCTGGACGGTGTGCGGGCGCGCGATGCGCGGCAGCGCGCGCTGCGGGCGCTGGACGAGCTCGACCTCGCGCCGCTGGCGGGCCGCTTCCCCGACGACCTGTCGGGCGGCGAGCAGCAGCGGGTCGCCATCGCCCGCGCGCTGGTGGGGGACCGCCGGCTGGTCCTGGCCGACGAGCCCACCGGCGCCCTGGACTCCGTCACGGGGGAGAGCGTGCTGGCGCTGCTGCGGGCCCGGGTCGACGCCGGCGCCGCGGCGGTCCTGGTCACGCACGAGGCGCGCCACGCCGGGTGGGCCGACCGGGTCGTCTTCCTGCGCGACGGCAAGGTGGTCGACGAGGCGAGGGCCGAGGTGACCGTGTGAGCGGGTGGGTCGCCGCGCTGCGGATCGCCCGGCGCGAGCTGCTGCGCGCCAAGGGCCGTACCGCTCTGGTGCTGGTCATGGTGCTCCTCCCGGTCGCTGCTGTGGTCTGCCTCAGCACGCTCCTGCGCACGAACGAGATCGACGTCGTGGAAGGGCTTCCGCGCAACCTCGGCGAGGCGTCGGCGCGGCTCGACATCGCCGGTGGCGTGGTGGAGCAGGACCCGCTGCTGCGCTTCGTCAACCAGTACGACAGCGCCCCGCGTCCGACCGAGCAGGACCTGTTGGCCGAGCTGCCGGCGGGCAGCCGCCTCCTGGCGGTCAAGGACTTCCAGCCCAGCGTCGCCGTGGACGTGGGTGACCGGCGCAGCCGCGTCCAGGTGGTCGCCGTCGACCTCGGCGACAGCGCGCTGCGCGGTCCGTACCGCGTCCTGGACGGACGGGCGCCGACCGGGGGCGGTGAGGTGGCCGTCTCCTCCGAGCTGGCCGACGCCGGCATCGCGATCGGCTCAGCCCTGGAGCTGCCCGCCGGCAGCCGGACGGTGACCGGCATCGTCGCCCAGCCGCGCGACTACGGCTCCTCGCGGGCCGTGCTCGGCACGGACGACGCGGTCGGCGTGGGCGAGGACGTGGCCGTCAGCCGCTACTACGTCAGCGGACCCGCGGTGCCGTGGGAGGACGTGCGCCGGCTCAACGCCCTCGGCGTCATCGTCCTGTCCGAGCAGGTCGTGCTCGACCCGCCACCGGCCTCGGAGGTCGCCGACCCCGGCTTCTCCTCCGGGCAGGAGGTGACGTTCGCGACGATCGGCCTCATCGCGGTCATGGCGGTGCTCGAGGTCGTGCTGCTGGCCGGCCCCGCCTTCGCCGTGGGGGCACGTCGGCAGCGGCGCAGCCTGGCGCTGCTCGCGGCCACCGGCGCGGAGCCGCGGTTCGTGCGCCGGGTCGTGCTGTCCCAGGGCCTTCTGGTGGGCGTCGTGGCGGCGGCCCTCGGTGCGCCGCTCGGCATCGCCGCCGCCGCGCTCGCCCGCGCGCCGCTGTCCCGCTGGGCCGGTGCCGAGTGGGGGCCGTTCGACGTCGGCTGGCTCGACGTCGTCCTGGTCGTCCTCCTGGGCGCCGTCACCGCGCTGCTGGCCGCGCTCGCCCCCGCCTGGGTGATGGCGCGCCAGCCGGTGGTCGCCGCGCTGCAGGGGCGTCGGGTGACGACCGCCAGCGCCGGCCGACCGGCGCTGCTCGGGCTGGCGCTGCTGGGGATCGGGCTGGTCGTGACGCTCGGCGCGCTCCGTCAGGACGGGCAGCTGAGCTACGACGGCTACGCCGAGCTGGGTGTCGCCGCCGGCGCGATCCCGACGGTGCTCGGGGTCGTCCTGCTGGCACCGGCCGCGCTGTCGCTCGTCGGACGTCTCGCTTCCCGGCTCCCGCTGGCCCTGCGCTTCGCCGTGCGCGACGCCGACCGGCAGCGCGGCCGCACGGCCCCCGCGGTGGCGGCCATCGCCGCCACCGTGGCCGGGGTCATCGCGCTCGGCACGGCCTTGAGCAGCGACGGCACGCAGAGCCGGGACACCTACCAGCCCAGCGGTCCGGCCGGCGTCGCGCTCGTCACCGGGGGCCCGGACACGGACTGGAGGGCCGTCCGCGCCGCGGCCGCGACGGCCCTGCCCGGTGAGCCCGTCCAAGTGGTGCGCGGGCTCGCGCCGCAGGGACCCCCCGGCCCGGCGGGCTTCGTCGAGACGCAGGTCTGCCGCGTCGGGGAGCGCGCGCAGGACGGCCGCTGCTACGACCTCGTGCCCGACTACGGCAGCAGCCTGGGCAGCGACCTGCTCGTCGGCACGGCAGCGCTGGACAGCCTCGCGCCGCTGCTGCAGGAGACGTCGGTCCCGGCGGCGCGGCGCGTGCTGGAGGACGGCGGCGTCCTGGTCGCCTCACCCGTCCTCGAGCCGGGTGAGCAGGTGGAGCTGCGCACGACGAGGTTCGTCGTGCAGCCCGACGGCACGGAGCGCGCGGAGGTGCTGGCGACCGTGACGGCCGAGGCGGCCCGGCTGCCCACCACCGGGGGCTCCGCTCCCGCGCGGGCCGTCCTGAGCGAGGAGGTGGCGTCCGAGCTGGGGGAGCCGTCCACCGTCGGGCTGCTCCTGGGCGACGACGTCAGCCGCGACGAGGAGGAGGTCCTCCAGGACGCCGTGCTCGGGGTCGACGACGGCGCGTTCGTGCGGGTCGAGCGCGGCTACGACGGTCGCGGTGACCGCACCGCCGTGCTCGTCCTGTCCCTGGTCGCCGGCGGGCTCGTGCTGGCAGGGACCCTCGCCGCCACCGCGCTCGCCCTGTCCGAGGCGCGGCCCGACCTGTCCACCCTCGGTCAGGTCGGTGCCCGCCCGCGGACCCGCAAGGCGGTCGCCGCCGGCTACGCGCTCGTGCTCGGCGCGGTCGGCGCGGTGCTCGGCGTGCTGGCCGGCCTCGTCCCGGGCATCGCGGTGTCGGTCCCCCTGACGCGCGGCTACGCCAGCGGCAGCTCCTCGTACGGCCCGCTCGGTGGCACGGTGCCGGTGCGGGACTACGTGGTCGACGTGCCCTGGCTGCTCATCGCGCTCGTGCTCGTCGTCCTGCCGCTGGTGTCGGCGGTGGTGGCCGCTGCCGCGACCCGCAGCAGGCTCGACGGCCCGACCCGGCTGGTCGCATGACGCCCGCCGCGCTGGCGTCCGCACGCCGGGCCGTGCGGGTGCGCCGGCTGCTGCTCGTCGCCACGCGTCGGGCCGAGCGGCGCGGCTCCGAGCGGCCGGCACCGCCGTCCCCGCCGCGTGAGCCGTCCAGCGGGCGTTAGCCGTTCGGAACCAGCCGGAAACGCGCACGTCACTGCCCCGAGACCCTGGCTGCCTAGCGTCGCGGCACGCCACGGACATCCGGAGGACCCATGACGACCACGGCCGACCGCACCGACGCCCCGGAGCAGCTCCACCCGCACCCGCCCGATGACGTCGTCAGCCGCGCCGCGGCCGTCGGGGTGCACGCTCAGCAGCCCGGTCAGCAGCGGCGGGCTCGTCGTCGACCTCGCGGCGTACGCCGTGTCGCTGGACGGCACGGAGCTGGACCTGTCGCCGCGCCAGGTGGAGCTGCTCGCGCTGTTCCTGTCTGCACCGGGGCGGGTGTGGAGCCGCGACCAGCTGCACTGGGTCTGCTGGGGCGACACCTCGCCGTCGCGGCGCGTGGACGTCCAGCTGTGCCGGCTGCGGGCGCGGACGGGGCGGGACCTGTTCCGGAACGTGCGCGACCGCGGGTGGGCGCTGCGCCCCAGCGCATGAGGGCGGCGACCTAGGAGCGCTTCAGCAGGGCCAGCGCCGCGGCCTTGCCGGAGCTGCCGGCGATCCCCCCGACGGGCGCGGTCGACGCGCCGCAGGTGAACAGCCCCTCCACCCCCGGCACGGTGTGGCCGGCCAGGCGCCGGGTCGGGCGCAGGAAGGCCAGCTGGTCCAGGCTGATGTCGAGGTGCATCGGGTGCGCCCCAGGCCATCTCAGCTCCTCGGCCATCAGCGTCGGCGTGCGGACCGTGCGCGCCTGGATGCTGTCGCGGAAGCCCGGGGCGTGCTGCTCGACCTGCTCGACCATCGCGTCGGCGAAGTCCTCGGCCTGCGACTCCCAGCCGCCCTCGAGGTCGTACGGCGCGCTCGGGCAGGCCAGGTAGACGGTGTGCCGACCGGCCGGGGCCAGGCTGTCGTCGTAGACCGACGGGGTGAAGCAGTAGGTCGGCGGCTCCTCCGGCAGGCGCCGTGCCTCGGCGTCGAGGAAGCCGCGGCGGAGCTGGTCGACGGTGTCGACGTGCGACTGCAGGCCGTTCCAGTCGCCCTCCCGCGCGCCGGGGTAGGGCGGCAGCCGGTCGGTCGCGAGGTGCACGACGAGCTGCACCGCGTTGCCGCGGTGCGCGGCGGCCAGCTCACGGCCGTCGCGCCCGGCCAGCGGCGGGTCGAGCAGCCGCAGCAGCGCGGTCTGCACGTCCACCGCCGTGACGACCTGCGCGGCGTCCAGCCGGCTGCCGTCCTCGAGCTCGACGGCCCGCGCCCGCCCGCCGCGCGCGTCGATCCGCGCCACGGGGCTGCTCGTGCGCACCTCGCCGCCCCATCCCTCGAGCCGCCGGACGAGCGCGTCGGTCAGCGCCTGCGATCCGCCGCGCGCGTGCCACTGCCCGTACAGGTGGTAGGCCGCCTGCCAGAAGACGTAGAACGAGCCGCCGGCCTGGTGCGGCCCGGCGGAGGAGTGGCTGGCGAAGGCCGACACGGGCGCACGGGTGAGGTCGCTGGGCAGGGTCCGCTCCAGCAGCGCGCCGTACGGCGTGACGAGGTCGCGCGTCAGCCCGATCGGGCCGCCCGAGCGCTGGATCCCCTGCAGCAGCGGCCACAGCTTGTCGGCCACGGCCTTGCCGACACCGCCTGGCGTGGAGCCGCTCTCGAGCCCGGTGACCGCCGTCTTCACCAGGGGGACGGCCCGGTGCATGAACGCGCGGTACGCCTCGGCCTCGGCACGGTCGTGCTCGGCGATGGAGGCGACCGTCTGCTCGATGTCGCGGTGGAAGCGCACGATGCGGCCGTCGCGGAACGACGCCCGTCGCGAACGGCTCCATCGGGACGTACTCCAGGCCGGCGCCCGCGAGGTCGAGCTCCGCGGGGATCCGCGTCATGTTGATGATGTTGTGCGCGGCGGAGTGCGTGTTGAACAGGTGCCCGGGGATGGTCTCGTCGGTACGGCTGCCGCCGCCCGCCTTGTCGCTCGCCTCCAGCACGACGACGCGGCGGCCGGCGCGGGCGAGGTAGCAGGCGGCGACCAGGCCGTTGTGGCCCCCGCCGACGACGACGACGGGTGCGGGGCTCATGGCCGCCGTTCTACCCCGGGCACCGTTGCGTGCGCCCGGCAGGATTCGAACCTGCGACCAAGTGCTTAGAAGGCACCTGCTCTATCCCCTGAGCTACGAGCGCCGAGCGCACGCAGGCTACCGCCGGGCACCCGCCAGCCCCGGGCCGGTCCGGGAAGGGCTCCTGCCCCCAGGAAGACGACTGGACCACCCTCGAGGGTCGGGGTGTGCGGCTGCTCCCAGGAGCGGTGCCGTTGTCCTCCTCGTTGACGAAGCGCCAGGCGGTCGGTGATCGTCAGAAGCTTCCCTCTCCTCACGCGGCAGGGGTGCGTCTGTGGGGATGGATGCTTCTGACGATCACGGCCACTCGTGAGGATGAGCCCGTCCACTCGCCTGCAGGCGGCGACCAGCGGGGTGTGGACGGCCAGTCCTCCTGTGGACGCCGCCAGCGCTGTGCGCCGGAGCAGGACAGCCTCCTGCGCATGACCGCCACGTCCATCGTCGTCCTGCCCGAGGCGCTCCTCACGCCGGCCGACCTGTGCGACCGGGCCGGCAGCGAGCTGGCCGCCGTCGCGCGGGAGCTGGCCCGGCTCGCAGCGTGGACCGGCCGCGCCGACAGCACCGCCGCCGTCGCCGCGGCCGCCGAAGCGCTGAGCCGGCTGGTCGCGGTCCGGGCGGCGGCCGCGCACGGCGTCGCGACCGGCCTGCGCGCAGCGGCGCGCGGCTACGCGGCCGCAGAGCGTCGCGCGTCGGGCTTCTGACGTGCGCCTGTCCGGGGACGTCGAGGACTGCCGTGACGCGGTGCGCGTGCTGGAGCGCTGCGCGGCCGCCGTCCGCGCCGCGCAGGAGCGGGCCGACCTGCACCCGATCGGCCCCACCGTCTGGGACGGACTGGCGGCGGACGTGTTCCGCGGCGAGCGGCAGATCGCCGCGGCCGACGTGGACGACACCGCGAGGCTGGTCGCGACGGCAGGCTCCGCGCTGCGGGTCTTCGCCGAGGGCCTCGCGGAGCTGCAGGAGCGCGCGCGGCAGCTCGCCGACCAGGCGGCCGGGTCCCGGCTCGTCCTCGACGACGACGGCGGGATCGCGCCCGTGCTGGCCGGCACCGACCCGGAGCTGCGGCAGGAGCAGCTGCGGCGCAGTGCCGTGCGCACCGCCGTGCTGCAGGGCGTGCGGTCGCTGCAGGACGAGGAGGACGCGCTGCACGCGCGGCTGGTGCGCGCGCTGGGGCAGGAGGTCGCGACGCCGGCCGAGCAGCGCTCCGAAGACGGGTCCGACCGGTGGTCGTCGCCCTGGCTGCCGGGTGCGGGTGACGCGCCTGCGGCGGTGCTGGCCGGCGCGTCGGCCGGCCTGGCGGCGGTCGCCGACGACGGGCTGCGGCTGGTGGGCAGGGCAGCCGGCAGCACCCCCGTCGGCGCGGTCGTCACGGCCGGCGGCGAGCTCGCCTCCGGCGCCGACCTCGGCGACGCAGCCGCGACGACCGTCGTCGTGACCGCGGGGGCTCAGGCGGGCGGGGTGCTGGCCTTCACGGGGCTCACCGTGGTGGCCGCTCCCGTCGTGGTGCCGGCCGCGGCGGCCGTCGCCGTGGTCGCCCTGGGCGGCCTCGCCGGGGGCTACGTCGCCGACCGGCTGTGGGACGCGCACGGCCACCACGTGCAGCGGGCGGGCGGGCGGCTGCTGTCCTCGGCGCGCGGCTGGGTGGACCGGCCGAGCGACGGCCGGCGCCGGCGGCGCTGACGCGGGCACCGTCGACGGCGGAGCCCGTCCGTCCACAGCCGGGCCGTCCTCCACAGACCGGTCCGCGGCCCTGTCGGAGCCGCACCCCCCGGCGCAGGCTCGCAGCAGCACCGGCGGACCGACCGCCGGGCGAGCTCCGGAGGTCCTCGTGCACGAGCCCGTCATCACCGCCGTCGGCAACGTCGGCGCCATGCCCCGCACCCGCGTCATCGGCAACGGGTCGGTCGTCACCGACTTCCGGATCGCGTCCACCCCGCGCAACGTCGACAAGGCCACCGGCGCGTGGGCCGACGGGCAGACCATCTGGTTCGGCGTCAGCTGCTGGCGCCTGCTCGCCGAGAACGTCGCGGCGTCGGTCAAGACCGGTGATCGCGTCGTCGTCACCGGCCGGCTCGTGGCGCGCAGCTGGAAGACCGAGCAGGGGGAGGAGCGCAGCGCCCTGGAGATCGACGCGCAGACGGTCGGCTTCGACCTCGCCCGCGGCAAGGCGGTGCAGGAGCGCTCGGTGCCGCTGTCCGTGACCAGCGACCCCGGCTACCGGGTGCAGGACGACGAGCCGGCCGACCTCGACGACGACCTGGCCGCCGAGCTGCCCGACACGATCGCGGCCTGAAGCGGCCGGCGTACGCCGAGCGTGCGGTCGGCGGGCCCGCCCGAGGGCTCGCCGACCCGGCCGCGCGGGTCCGCGGCCGGCGCCTCCCGGCAGGCCCGGCCCGTAGGCTGGAGACCATGGCTCAGTTCATCTACTCCATGCAGAAGGTCCGCAAGGCCGTCGGCGACAAGGTCATCCTCGACGACGTCACCCTGTCGTTCCTGCCCGGCGCGAAGATCGGCGTGCTCGGCCCGAACGGCGCCGGCAAGTCGACCGTGCTGAAGATGATGGCCGGCCTGGACCAGCCCTCCAACGGCGAAGCCCGGCTCACCCCCGGCTACAGCGTCGGCATCCTCATGCAGGAGCCCGTCCTCGACGAGACCAAGAACGTCCTCGAGAACGTGCAGGAGGGCGTCAAGGGCATCCGCGACGTGATCCTGCGCTACGAGGAGCTCAACGAGAAGATGGGCGCTCCGGACGCCGACTTCGAGGAGATCATGGCGGAGCAGGCGCCGCTGCTCGACGAGATCGAGGCCGCGAACGCGTGGGAGCTCGACAGCCAGATCGAGCAGGCGATGGACGCGCTGCGCCTGCCGCCGCCCGACGCCGACGTGAGCGTGCTGTCCGGCGGCGAGCGCCGCCGCGTCGCGCTGTGCAAGCTGCTGCTCGAGGCGCCCGACCTGCTGCTGCTCGACGAGCCCACCAACCACCTCGACGCCGAGAGCGTGCTGTGGCTGGAGAAGCACCTGGCGCAGTACGCCGGCGCGGTGCTCGCCGTCACCCACGACCGGTACTTCCTCGACAACGTCGCGCAGTGGATCCTCGAGCTCGACCGCGGCCGCGCCTACCCCTACGAGGGCAACTACTCCACCTACCTGGAGAAGAAGCAGGAGCGCCTCGCGGTCCAGGGCAAGAAGGACGCCAAGCTCGCCAAGCGGCTCAAGGACGAGCTCGAGTGGGTCCGGCAGAACGCCAAGGGCCGGCAGACCAAGAGCAAGAGCCGCCTCGCGCGCTACGAGGAGATGGCCACCGAGGCGGAGAAGAACCGCAAGCTCGACTTCGAGGAGATCCAGATCCCGGCCGGCCCGCGCCTGGGCTCGGTCGTCATCGAGGCGGAGGACCTCAAGAAGGGCTTCGGCGACCGGGTCCTCATCGACGGGCTGTCCTTCACGATGCCGCGAGGCGGCATCGTCGGGATCATCGGCCCGAACGGCGTCGGCAAGACCACGCTGTTCAAGACGATCGTCGGTCTGGAGCAGCCCGACGCTGGCTCGGTCCGCGTCGGCGAGACGGTGAAGATCTCCTACGTCGACCAGAACCGCTCCAACCTCGACCCGGAGAAGTCGGTCTGGGAGGTCGTGTCCGACGGCCTGGACTACATCCAGGTCGGCGCGCAGGAGATGCCGAGCCGCGCCTACATCGGCGCCTTCGGCTTCAAGGGCCCGGACCAGCAGAAGAAGGCCGGCGTGCTGTCCGGTGGTGAGCGCAACCGCCTGAACCTCGCGCTGACCCTCAAGGAGGGCGGCAACGTCCTGCTGCTCGACGAGCCGACCAACGACCTCGACACCGAGACGCTCGGCTCGCTCGAGAACGCCCTGCTCGAGTTCCCCGGCTGCGCCGTGGTCATCAGCCACGACCGCTGGTTCCTCGACCGCGTCGCCACCCACATCCTGGCGTGGGAGGGCGACGAGCAGGACTCCGCCAAGTGGTACTGGTTCGAGGGCAACTTCGAGTCCTACGAGAAGAACAAGGTCGAGCGCCTGGGCGCCGACGCCGCCCGCCCGCACCGCGTGACCTACCGCAAGCTCACGCGCGACTGAGCACGCTCCCGCCGCAGGACGAGCGGGCCGGCCAGGGGGTGAGCCCCTGGGCCGGCCCGTCGTTCGTCGTGGCGCTCGTGGTCAGCGCCGTCCTGCTGTTCGCCCCGTCCGGCGGGGGGGCGCCGAACGTGCCCGGCCTCGACAAGCTCGTGCACCTCGCGCATGTTCGCGGCGCTCGCGGCGACGACCCGCTGGCGCTTCGGCGGCCGGCCCGCGCTCCTCGGCGCGGTCGTCGGCTACGCCGTGCTGAGCGAGGTCGCGCAGGGCGCGCTGCTCAGCGGCCGCAGCGGCGACCCGTACGACGTCGTGGCGGACGTCCTCGGGGCTGTCGCGGGCTGGCTGGTCGCGAGCCGCTGGACCAGCAGGCGCTGACGGCTCAGGCCACCGGCTGGCGCTGCTCCGCCGTGCGCTGACCGGGGACGTCGACCGGCTCCCGTCGGCGCGGCGAGGGCTCCACCCGCAGCGGGCGGGCCAGCCACGCCGGCAGCCACCAGTTCCACTCGCCGAGCAGCGACGACCAGCGCCGGCACGAGAGCGCCCGGACGATGGTGGCGTCGATGAGGATGCCGACGCCGAGCGCGGTCGCGAGGACCTTGATGTCGGTCCCGGGCGCCGACGCCAGGGCGATGAACGCCAGGAACAGGATGAGCGCGGCGCAGGTGACCAGCCGGCCGGTGCGCCCGAGACCCTCGACGACGGCGACCCTCGTCGAGCCGGACTTGTCGTACTCCTCGCGCATGCGGGACAGGATGAACACCTCGTAGTCCATCGACAGCCCGAACAGGAAGGCGAAGATCAGCACCGGCAGCCAGAAGGTGACCGCCCCCGTCTCGGCGATGTCGAAGACCAGCTCGGAGCCGAAGCCGTACTGCCAGAACACGACGACGAAGCCGAAGGTCGCGGCGACCGACAGCACGTTGAGCAGCACGGCCTTGAGCGGCAGCAGCAGCGAGCGGAAGGCCCGCACCAGCAGCACGAACGTCGTCAGCGCGATGAGCGCCATGACCAGCGGGAAGCGCTTGAAGACCGCGTCGTAGTAGTCGAGGACGGTCGCGCCGGGACCGGCGACGCCCACCACGCCGTCGAGGCCGACGAGGCTGTCGCGGACGTCCTCGACCACCCCGGCGCTCTGGATGTCGACCAGCTCGGCGTCGGGCACGACGTGCACCACCGCGGTGCCGTCCAGCTGCCAGGTCGGGTCGTCGGGGGCCACCGCGAAGGCGACGCCGTCGACCTCGGCCACCCGGCGGGCCGCCTCCTGCGCCGTCGCGGCGGCGTCCTCGCCCTCCACCAGCACCTCGAGCGGCGTGATGACGCCGGCCGGCACCCCGCCGTCGCGCAGCTCCGCCAGCGCCTCGACGGCCGGTCCCTGCGAGGCCAGCGACTCGGTCTGCGCCAGGCCGACCTTGATGCTGAACACCGGCACGACGAGCAGCCCCAGCAGCACGAGGCCGACCCCCGCGGCGGTCCAGCGGCGGCCGTGCACGAGGCGCGCCCAGCCGCTCCACGCGCGGGAGGCGCTGCTCTCGTGCCGGATCCGCGGCCAGTCGACCCGCGGGCCGATGCTGCCCAGCAGCGCCGGCAGCAGGGTGAGCACGACGGCCATGCTGACCAGCGGGATGAGCATGCCGCCGATGCCCATGCTGCGCAGGAACGGCACGGGGACGACGACCAGCGCGATGAGCGAGATCGCGACCGTGCCGGCGCTCGAGACGACCGCGTGACCGGCGGTGCGCATCGACTCGACGACGGCCGCGGCGTTGTCGCGCCCGTGCTCGCGCTCCTCGCGCCAGCGGTTGACGACCAGCAGCGAGTAGTCGATCGCGAGGCCGAGCCCGACCAGCGCGATGAGGAACTGCACGACGAAGCTGACGTCGGTGACGTAGCTGACCGCCAGCACGCACAGGAAGGTCGACAGGATCGCCACGGCGGCGATGAGCAGCGGCACGAGCGCCAGGAACGACGCGAAGACGAACAGCAGCACGACCAGCGCGCCGGTCGCGCCGAGCAGCGTCTCGCCGAGCACGCTCGGCGGCTCGCTGCCCTCCGAGCCCTCGGCGTTGCCCTCCGACAGCTGGAAGTAGCCGGTCGTCCCGACGTCGAAGCCGGTCGAGGCCGCCTGCTCCTGCAGGACGGGCTCGATCACCCGGAAGGCAGGGACGAAGTCGAAGCTGGTGAACCGCTGGTCGACCACGATGCCGTACGACGTCCGGCCGTCGTCGGTCACGAAGTCCGCTGACCCGGTGTTGCCCTGCCAGACCACCCGGAACTGCGGGAAGCCCTCCTGCACGGCCCGGAACACCCCGTCGACCTCGGCCCGCTCGGCGGCGACGGTCGTGCCCTCGGGCACGGTCACCGAGACGATGTGCGTGCCCTCGTCCGGGCCGTTGCCGTAGGTCTCGACGAGCTGCTTCTCGGTCTCGTAGCCGGCCTGGCCGGGCAGCGAGAAGTCGACCGCGAGGCGCTCGACGGTGGTGCCGGCGGTGGCGCCCCCCGCGACCATGGCGACGAGCCACAGCAGGACGACGAGCAGCTTGCGGCGCAGGACGAGCTCAGCGAGCCGGACCACGGTCTTCTCCCCCCGGAGACGGTGCAGCACCGGCGAAGGTAGAGCCCGGCTGCCTCCCTGCCCAGCGGTTTACGCGAGACCCGGGGTGCTCGCTCACGCGGGGTGACCGGTCAGCGCAGCAGGCTGTCCTCGGTCGGCGGGGCGTTCATCAGCGAGTGCGCCGCCCGCTCGAGGTGGTCCCAGATCGCCGCGCGGGCCTCGTCGGGGACGTCGAGCCGGGCGACGGCGGCCAGCATGTGCTGCAGCCAGGCGTCGCGCTCGCGCTCGCCGATCTGCCACGAGACGTGCCGCATCCGCAGGCGGGGGTGGCCGCGCTGCTCGGAGTAGGTGCCGGGGCCGCCCCAGTACTGCACGAGGAACATCCGCAGCCGCTCCTCGGCCGGGCCGAGGTCGTCGGGGTAGAGCGGGCGCAGGACCGGGTCCTGGGCCACGCCGCGGTAGAAGTCGGCGACCAGCTGGCGGAAGACCGGCTCCCCGCCCACCGCGTCGTACAGGCTCTCCATCGACGACCACCCTAAGCGGCGCGGGCGGCCGCCCGGCGCTCGGCGGAGGCGCGCTGGGCGGCGCCGGCGATGTTGTGCAGCATCCCGCCGAACACGACGCCGTGGAACGGCGCGACCGACCACCAGTAGGCGTGCCCGGCCAGCCCGCGCGGGTGGAACAGCGCCCGCTGCACGAACAGCGTGCCGCCGGACTCGTCGCGCTCGACCCGCAGCTCGAGCCAGGCCGCGCCGGGCAGCTTCATCTCGGCGCGCAGCCGGAGCAGCTCGCCGTCGACGATCTCCTCGACCCGCCAGAAGTCGAGCGACTCCCCGACGTAGAGCTCGTCCGGGTCGCGCCGGCCGCGGCGCAGGCCGACCCCGCCGACCAGCCGGTCCAGCTGGCCGCGGACCGCCCAGGCCAGCGGGAAGGAGTACCAGCCGTGCTCGCCGCCGATGCCCTCGATGACCTTCCACAGGTCCTGCGGGTCGGCGTCCACCTGCCGCTGCCGCAGGTCCTCGTAGAGCGAGCCGCCGGCCCAGTCCGGGTCGCTCGGCAGCGGGTCGGACGGGCGCGCCCGGCCAGGTGGCCGAGGACCAGCGGGTCTCGACCGCCGCCTCGCGCACGCGCAGCAGCGCCAGGCGCACCGCGTCGTCGAAGCCGAGCAGCCCCTCGGGCGGGTCGGGGACGTAGCGTCGCTTGATGTCGTGCTCGCGAGCAGACGACCTCGTTGACCAGCGAGCGCACCAGCGGCTTGGCGAGCGCCGCCGGGCACCGGCGTGACGATGTTGACCCAGTGGCCGGACAGCCGCGGCGTGAGCAGCGGGACGGGGATGATCAGGCGCTTGCGGAGGCCGGCGACGGCGGCGTAGCGCTGCATCATCTCGCAGGTAGGTGAGGACCTCCGGGCCCGCCGATGTCGAAGCGGCGCGAGACCTCCGGCGGCAGCGTCGCCGCAGCCACCAGGTAGCGCAGCACGTCGCGGACGGCGATCGGCTGGATGCGGCTGTTCACCCACTTCGGCGTGATCATCGCCGGCAGCCGCTCGGTGAGGTAGCGCAGCATCTCGAACGACGCCGACCCGCTGCCGATGATGACGGCGGCCTGCAGCACGGCCGTCGGGACGCCGCTGTCGAGCAGCAGCGTGCCGACCTCGGCGCGGGAGGCCAGGTGCGGCGACAGCTCCTCCGTGGCCGAGCTCAGCCCGCCGAGGTAGACGATGCGACCGACCCCCGCAGCCTCGCGCCGCGGCCCCGAAGGCCGTGGCGGCCCGCCGGTCGACGTCCTCGAACTCGCCCGCCCCGTCGCCGATCGAGTGCACGAGGTAGTAGGCGACGTCCATGCCGGCCAGCGCCTGCTCCAGGCCGCTGCCGCCGAGCGCGTCGCGCCTCGACGACCTCGACGTCGCGCGGCCCAGGGCACGTCGCGCAGCCGGCCGGCGTCGCGGGTCATGGCGCGGACGGCGTGGCCCTCGGCGAGCAGCCGCGGCACCAGCCGTCCGCCGATGTAGCCGGTGGCACCGGTGACGAGGACCTTCATGCGCCGAGTCTGCGGCACGCCGCCCCGGGCCGCCGGGACGGCAGCCGCTGGGCGAGGTGGGGCGCTGCAGCGAGCCGGTGTCGTCGCGCATCGCCTCCACCTCCCCGGGCGGGGCGGGGGCGTCGCGCCGGGACGAGACAGGGGGAGCAGGGGCCGGCGCGGGAGCCCCGGCGGCCGGGGCGTCGGTGACCGGGGTGGCCGCGGACTCCGGCGAGGTGCGCAGCCACAGGGAGCGCTGCGGGAAGGGGATCTCGATGCCCTCGGCGTCGAAGGCGTCCTTGAGCCGGTGCCGCAGCTCGCGCGCGACCTTCCACTGCTCGAGCGGGGCGGTCTTCACCACGAGGCGGATGGCGATGCCGTCGGCGCCGAGCTGCTCGACGCCCCAGACCTCCGGCTCCTCCAGGATGAAGGCGCCGACCTCGTCGCCCTGCCACGACCTCGCGGCGACCCGCTTGATGACGTCCTCGGCCCGGTCGACGTCGGTGTCGTACGCGACGGAGACGTCGAGCAGCGCGCGCGACCAGCCCTGGCTCATGGTTGCCGACGCGCAGGATCTCGCCGTTGCGGACGTGCCAGACCGTGCCGTCGACGTTGCGCAGCCGCGTGGTGCGCAGGCCGACCGCCTCGACGATGCCGCTGGCCTCGCCGAGCGTCGACCGCGTCGCCGACGCCGTACTGGTCCTCCAGGATCATGAAGATGCCGTTGAGGAAGTCCTTCACGAGGTTCTGCGCGCCGAAGCCGAGGGCGACGCCGAGGATCCCGGCGGTGGCGAGCACCGGTCCGAGGTCGACGCCGAGCTCGCCGAGCACGGTGGCGAAGGCGACGCTGAGGATGACGATCGAGGAGGTCGACCGCAGGACGCTGCCGATGGTCTCGGCGCGCTGGCGGCGGCGCTCGCTGGCGACGGCGGGGCGACATGTCGAGCAGCCGCTGGCGCATGCTCTCGTGCCCCACGGGACGGTCCACGGCGCGCGCGACGACCTTGTCGATGGCGCGGTGCACGATCGCGCGCAGCACGAAGGCCAGCACGAGGACCAGGGCGATCCGCAGGGAGGTCGCCGCCCAGTCGATCGCGGTGCCGGCGCTCTCGCCTGCACCGTCGGGCAGGCGGTCGACGAGACTGCTGGGGGTCGGGGCGGGGGTGGTGGTCACAGCTCCAGTCCAGTGTGGCGGGCGAGGAAGGACAGCGTGTCGACGCTCAGCCCCACGGTCCGGCTGACGGCGCGGGCGCCGTGGCCGACGTCGCGACTCGGCGCGCAGCAGCACCGGCGCGTCCGAGGTGGTGGCCCACTGCAGCGCCGCGCAGAGCTTGCGGCCGTGCAGGGGGTCGACCCGGCTGTCGCCGTCGAAGACGGTGAACAGCACCGCGGGGTAGTCGGTCCCGTGCTCGACGCGGTGGTACGGCGAGTAGGACAGCAGCCAGCCCAGCTCCTCCGGGTCGGCGGCGGTGCCGTACTCGTCGTTCCAGGTGCGGCCGAGCCCGAACTGCTCGTAGCGGACCATGTCGAGCAGGGGCGCGCTGCAGACCACCGACGGCGTACGCCGACGGTCGCTGCGTGAGCGCCGCCCCGACCAGCAGGCCGCCGTTGCTGCCGCCGTAGACGCCGAGCTGCTCCGGCGTCGTCCAGCCCTGCGCGACGAGGGCGTCGGCGCAGGAGGCGAAGTCGTCGAAGACGTTCTGCTTGGCCTCGCGCATGCCGGCGCGGTGCCAGGCCTCGCCCTCCTCGGTGCCGCCCCGCAGGTTCGCCACCACCCACACGCCGCCCGCCTCGACCCAGGCCAGCGCGCTCGCCGTGAAGGCCGGCGACAGGGCGACGCCGAAGCCGCCGTAGCCGTAGAGCACGGTCGGCCGCGGCCGGTCCGGGACGCCGCGCGGCGACAGCACCTGGCCGCGCACGGTCGTGCCGTCGTAGGACGTCCACTCGATCGGGGTGGCGACCACCTCGCCGAGCTCGACGCGGCCGGGGGACTCGGCCCAGACCTCGACGGCGCCGGTGGTCGCGTCGAGGACCAGCACCTGCCCGGGCGCGGTCGCGGTCGTCCAGGACAGCCAGGTCCGGGTGCCGCCGGTCGGCTCGGCGCTGAGGCCGCCGACGGTGCCCAGGCCGGGGAGCTCGACCGGCGTGACGAGATCCGCCGTCGTGCAGGGTGATCTCGGACAGGGCGTGCCGGCTGCGCAGGACGGCGAGCACGCCGTCGTCGAGCAGCGACCCAGTCCTCGAGCACCGCCTCGGCGTCCTCGGGGAGCACGGTCGTCCCACAGCTGCGGGGTGCCCGGGTCGGCGACGCACAGCCGGCCGCGCGGGGCGTCCCGGTCGGTCAGTCACCCACAGCCGGCCGTCGCGCTCGACGTGCGCCGAGCAGCGGGCGTCGACGCCGACCTGCACCTCGGCGGGCGGGCCGCCGGCGACGAGGTCGAACAGCCACACGTCGTCGCGCGGGGCGGTGCCGGCGCTGGCCGTGACGACCAGCCAGCGGCCGTCCCGCGACACCGAGCAGCCGAAGTAGCTGGTCGGGTCCAGGCCGGCGCCCCAGACCGAGCTCGTCCTGCGACGGGTCGGTCCCGACGACGTGCCGCCACACCCGGCGGTGGAACTGCTCCTCGCCGGCGGGCACCTCGTCGGGCGCGAGCCGCCGGACGTAGAAGAACGCCTCCCCGCCGGGCTCCCAGGCCACGGGGGAGTAGCGGCAGCGGTCGACCGGTCCGTCGAGCGGCGCGCCGGTGGCGACGTCGAGCACGTGCAGCAGCGACTCCTCGTCGCCGCCGGCCGAGAGCTGGTAGGCCAGCCGGGTGCCCTCCTTGGAGGGAGCCCACGCGTCGAGGGTGGTGGCGCCGGTCGGGTCCAGCGCGACCGGGTCGAGCAGCACGCGCTCGCTGCCGTCCTCGTCGCGGGTGAGCAGGACGGCGTGCTCCTGACCCGGTGCCCGCCGCAGCCAGAACGGCCGGCCCTCGCGCCAGGCCGGGGCGCCCACCGCGCCGGTCGCGAGCAGCGCCTCGAGCCGCGCGGCCAGCCGGTCGCGGCCGGGAAGGGCGTCCAGGTGCGCGCGGGCCAGCGCGTCCTGAGCGGCGGCCCAGGAGGCGGTCTCGGGCGCGGTCGGCGTCCTCCAGCCAGCGGTAGGGGTCGGGGACGGTGCGGCCGTGCAGCACGTCGACGACGTCGAGCCGGGGGGCGGAGGGGTAGGCCACCCTCCGACCCTAGGAGGCTCCCCGGGCGGCGAGCACCGCCGCGACGACCGCGCCGGCGGTCCACGCCGCCGTCCTGGCCCAGTTCGTCCGGATCAGCCGCTGCGCCACCCGGTCGTCGTACGCCGTGCCCAGCCGGGTGTGCAGCGGGACGGAGACGAGGACGGTCACGGCGACCGTCGTCGCCGCCAGCGCGGCCGCGAGCAGGACGAGCGGACCCGGCTGCCGCACGAGCAGCGCCGCGACGACCAGCCCCTGCACCGCCCACGGGGCGGCCACCACCAGCGCCATCGCCCCGGTGTGCCGCCGGTGGTAGGCCGGCCACGCGCGGGTCGGGCCGGCGATGCGGAAGGCCGGGTACACGACCAGCTGGACCACCCAGACGAGCCCGGCCAGCGCGGCCGTGACGGCGGCGTGGACCGCGAGGAGCACGTCGTCGACCGGCACGGGTCGATCCTGGCTGCGGGATCGTCGTGGCGCATCCCGGTCCCGTCGGTCAGACTGGCGCGCGAGGAGGTCGGGATGGGCGGTGCGGACGGCTCGGCGCTCGTGCTCAACGCGACCTACGAGCCCCTGTGCGTCGTGTCCGGCCGACGCGCCGCGGTCCTCGTCCTGACCGCCAAGGCGGTCCCGGTCGCCGCGGGCGACGAGGTCCTGCACAGCGCCCGCACGGCGCTGCCGGTGCCGGTCGTGGTCCGGCTGGCGCGCTACGTGCGGGTGCCGTACCGGCCGTCGGTCCCGCTGACCCGCAAGGCCGTCTTCGCCCGCGACGGCGGTCGGTGCGTCTACTGCAGCGCCCCCGCGACGAGCCTGGACCACGTCGTGCCGCGCAGCCGCGGCGGCGAGCACGCGTGGGAGAACGTCGTGTCGGCCTGCGGCCGCTGCAACCACGTCAAGGCCGACCGCGGCATCGCCGAGCTCGGCTGGCGGCTGCGGACCGTGCCGCGCGCCCCGAGCGGTGCCGCGTGGCGGGTGGTCGGCGCGCGGCGGATGGACCCGCGCTGGGCGCCGTACCTGGACGGGGTGCCGGTGGCGGAGGAGCTGGAGGAGCCGGCCTAGGAGCGGGACTGCTGCCGGGCCACGGCGCTCGGCGGTCAGCCGGGCGCGCTCCCTCACCTCGCGCTCGATCTGCTTGCGCTCCCAGTCGTGGCGCACCGGCGGCGACACCGCGAGCGCGGCCACGGCCAGCACCAGCAGCGAGCCCAGCACGCCCCAGCCCGCGTTGCGCCCGGGCGGGTCGGCGGTGGCGCCCGGCCAGCGACAGGACGAGCAGCGCGGCGCCGACCAGGCCGAAGACGCCGAGCGCGGCCTCGCGCGCCCAGTCCCGCCACGCGACACCAGGCCGTAGAGGACCGCCAGGGCGACCAGCGACACCGGCACGGTCACGCCGGCGGCGAAGCCCTCGGCCACGCGCAGTCCGCGCTCGTCGCCGAACAGCCCGACAGCGGCCAGGCCGTCGCGGAGGGCCGCCTCGCGGTCCACCTCGAGCACCCCCGTCAGCCGCAGCAACGACTGCACGGCGCTGACCACGGGCAGCGCGGTCAGCAGGGTCGTCAGCGCCACCAGGGACCAGGTGGTGCCGCTGCGGCGCACGGGCTCGTCCACGACGCGGACGGTAGGCCGAGGGGCCCGCGTCCGCCAGGGGTTTCGCAGCACTACCGTCCGCGCATGACCTCGCTCCACGACCTGTCGGCGCTCGAGCAGGCCGCTGCCGTCCGCCGCCGCGAGACCTCCGCCCTCGACCTCGTCGAGCACTACGCCGAGCGGATCGCCCGCCACGACGACGCGCTCGGCGCCTTCGTCACGCTGACCCTCGACACGGCGCGCGAGCAGGCCCGCGCCGCCGATGCCGCGGTGGCGGCCGGCGAGGACCTGCCGCCGCTGCACGGGGTGCCGATCGGCATCAAGGACCTCAACCTGACGGCCGGGCGTCCCGACCAGGCTGGGCTCGCCCGTCTTCGCCGACTTCGTCCCGCCGCTGTCGGAGCACGTCGTCGAGAAGCTGCGCGCAGCAGGCACGATCAGCCTCGGCAAGACGAACACGCCCGAGTTCGGCTTGCCCTGCTACACCGAGCCGGCGGTCGCCCCGCCGGCTCGCACGCCCTGGGACCTGACGCGCTCGGCCGGCGGGTCGAGCGGCGGGGCGGGGGCGGCGGTCGCCGGCGGGCTGCTGCCCTTCGCGCAGGGCAGTGACGGCGGCGGCTCGATCCGCATCCCCTCCAGCGTCTGCGGCCTGTTCGGCATCAAGCCGGCGCGCGGCCGGATCAGCGCCGGCCCGGTCGTCGGCGACATCACCGGTCTGGCCGTCAACGGCCCGCTCGCCCGTACGGTCCGCGACGCCGCCGCGCTGCTCGACGCGATGGCCGGACCGATGCCCGGCGACCCGCACTGGGCGCCGCCGCCGGCGCAGAGCTTCCTGGCCGCCTGCGACCAGGAGCCGGGCCGGCTGCGGATCGGCCGCTACCGCGACAACGGCCTGCTCGCCGGCGGACTGCACCCGGAGTGCCTGCAGGCGTGGGAGGACGCGAGCGCGCTGCTCGTCGAGCTCGGCCACGAGGTCGAGGACGTCCCAGCGCCGTTCGACCCCACGCTGCTCCCGGTCTTCGAGGTCGTCTGGGCGGTCAGCGCCGCCGGCATCCCGGTCGCCGCGTCCCGCGAGGCCGAGCTGCAGCCGCTGACCCGCTGGCTGCGGGAGCGGGGACGGGCCGCGACGGCCACGCAGTTCACGGCCGCGCTGGCTGCGATGCAGCAGGCCACGCGGCGGGCGGTCACGGCGACCGCGGCGTACGACGTCGTCCTCACGCCGACGCTGGCCCAGCTCCCGGCACCGGTCGGCTGGTTCACCGCGGCGGGCGACCCGCGCGCGGAGTTCGACCGGATGGTCGCCTGGACGCCGTTCACCGCGACCTACAACACCAGCGGTCAGCCCGCGGTCAGCGTGCCGCTGCACTGGACCGCCGAGGGGCTGCCGGTCGGCGTGCAGCTGGTCGGCCGTCCAGCGGACGAGGCGACGCTGCTGCGGCTGTCGGCCCAGCTCGAGGCGGCCCGTCCCTGGCGCGACCGCCACCCGGACCTGTGGTGAGTGGGCGTCGGGCAGCAGGGCAGGGGACGCCGGGTGACTCCTGAACTGGAACAGCTCGCGCACGCCCACGGCGTGGCCACCAGCTACGTCGACTGGAGCGGTGCGCCCGTCGGCGTCGCACCCTCGGCCGTGGCCGCCGCCCTGGCGGCGATGGGGGTCGACGCCACCACCGACGCCGCGGTCGAGGCCGCCCTCGCCGCCGTGCAGGAGGCGCCGTGGCGGCGGCTGCTCCCGCCGTCCGTCGTCGCGCGCGGCGAGCGGGGCACGGTGCTCGTGCACGCCGAGGAGGGCGCCGACCTCCACCTCGAGGCGCTGCTCGAGGACGGCTCCTCCCGCCGGCTGCCCGTCGAGGGCGAGGTCGTCGAGCGTCGCGGCGGCGTCGTACGGCGCGAGGTCGCCCTGCGCGGGCTGCCGCTGGGCTGGCACCGGCTGCGGGCGTCCTGCGGCGACCGGTACGAGGAGGTCGTGCTCTGCGTCGCGCCGGAGCGGCTCGAGCTGCCGCCCGGCCTCGACCGGACGTGGGGCTGGATGGTGCAGCTCTACAGCGTGCGCAGCGAGAGCTCCTGGGCCATGGGCGACTACGCCGACCTGCGGACCGTCCTCGATCGCTCGACGGCCGACGGCGCCGGGGTGGTGCTGCTCAACCCGCTGCACGCCGAGACGCCCGTGCTGCCGGTCAACCCGTCGCCGTACTCCCCGTCCAGCCGGCGGTTCCGGGCGATCGCCTACCTGCACGTCGAGGACGTCGCGGAGTACGCCGCCGCCCCGCCGGAGCTGCGGGCCGAGGTCGACGCGCTGCGGCCGCAGGCGGATCCCGAGCGGGTGCCGCGCGACCCGGTGGTGCGCGCCAAGCTGGCCGCCCTCGAGCTGCTGTGGCCGTCGCACCGCAAGGCGGACCTGACCCGCTGGCGGGAGGCGCAGGGCCGACCGCTCGAGGAGCTCGCCGTCTTCTTCGCGCTCGCCGAGCGGCACGGCCCCGACTGGCGCACCTGGCCCGAGGAGCTGCGCCGCCCCGACGCTCCCGCGGTCGCCGAGGCCGCCGTCGCGCTCGCCGACCGCGTCGCGTTCTGGTGCTGGACGCAGCTGCTCGTCGACGAGCAGCTGGCCGGGCTCGGCGCGGGGATGGTCGTCGGCGTCGTGCACGACCTCGCTGTCGGAGTGGACGCGGGCGGCGCCGACGCCTGGGCCCTGCAGGACGTGCTGGCGCTGCACACGAAGGTCGGCGCGCCGCCGGACTCCTTCAACCAGCAGGGCCAGGACTGGGGCCTGCCGCCGTGGCGCCCGGACCGCCTGGCGGAGGCCGGCTACCTCCCGCTGCGCGACGTCGTGCGCGGGGTGCTCCGGCACGCCGGCGGGCTGCGCATCGACCACGTCATGGGGCTGTTCCGGCTCTGGTGGGTGCCCGCCGGCGCCGGCGCCGCAGACGGCACCTACGTGTCCTACGACGGGGAGGCGATGCTCGGCGTCCTGGCGCTGGAGGCGCACCGCGCCGGGGCGCTCGTCGTGGGCGAGGACCTCGGCACCGTCGAGCCGGCGGTCCGCGAGGCCCTGGACGCGACCGGCGTGCTGGGCAGCGCGGTGCTGTGGTTCGAGACCGAGGACGGCGCCTTCCTGCCGCCCGAGCGCTGGCGGGCCGCGGCGCTCGGCAGCATCACCACCCACGACCTGCCCACGGCAGCCGGCTTCCTGGCCGAGGAGCAGGTGCGGGTGCGGCACGAGCTCGGCCAGCTCGCCGTCCCGGTCGAGCAGGAGCGCGCCGGCGTGCAGCGCGAGCGGGCCGCCCTGCTCGAGATGCTCGACGCCACCGGGCTGCTGGAGCAGTGCGGCGGTGACGTCGTGCTGGCCATGCACGCGGTGCTCGCCGCCTCGCCCAGTCAGGTCGTGCTGGCGGCGTTCGGGGACGCCGTCGGCGACCTGCGCCAGCCGAACCTGCCGGGCACGGTCGACGAGTACCCCAACTGGCGGATGCCCGTCGCGGACGGTGCCGGGCGACCCCTCGGTCTCGAGGAGCTGCTGGAGTCCGAGGGCGTGCGCAGGGTCACCGCGCTGCTGGCCGAGGGCACGGCGCGGCGGTCAGGAGGAGTTCGATAGCCTGCGCCGGTCCGCCCGCCCGATCGTCCCGCGAGGAGCCCGTGAGCAACCGACGACTGCGCGCCTGCCTGACGGTGGCCGCGACCGCCGCTGTGCTGACCGCCTGCGGCGGTGACGACGCCGCGCGCACCAACCACCTGGGCTACGAGGACGGCGTCGCCCCGGCCGAGGGACTCACCTTCCTCGAGGGGCTGGCCATCTACCTGCTGGCGCCGGCGGCGATCCTGCTGCTCATCGCCGCCCTGGTCTGGCTGCCCGGCATGGTGCGGTCCAGCCGCTACCGCCCCGGCCGCGGCTGGGGCGCGGCTCCGCTGTGGTTCGGCGGCCCGCCGGACCCGGCCGCTGCCGTCGAGGGCGCCTCGACCGGGGATCTCGTGAGGGGTGGCGCAAGTGGCGACTGGTGACGGGCTCGACCCGCGTCAGCAGGAGCGCATCGAGTCCGCCGTCGAGCGGGCGCGCTCCGAGAACGGCCTGGACGTCTCCGTGCTGGTGGGCGACCTCGAGCTCGACGACCTCAGCCAGTTCCGCCCTGCGGCCGAGAAGCTGCACGCCGCGCTCGGCGACCGCAGCCCCGCCGCGGTGCTCGTCGTCGTGGCCCCCGGCCAGCGCCGGGTCGAGGTCGTCACCGGCCCTCTCGTGCGCCGTCGGGTGCCCGACCGCGTCAGCGCCCTCGCGGTGCTGTCCATGACGTCGGCCTTCCGCGGCGGGGACCTCGTGGGCGGCATCGTCGACGCCGTCCGCCAGATCGCCGAAGCCGCAGGACGTCGCGCGGCCCTGTCGCCGGCCGACGAGAAGCGCGGCGAGATGGCTGTGCGTGCCGACAGCGCCCACGGCACCCGCGGCGTGCACTAGCCGCACGCCCCGCCTGGTGTGGAGCCCTCCATGCGGTTCCAGCAGCGTCCGGAACCGTACGGAGGGCTCCACACGGCCGTACGGGGGCCCGTAACCGTGTGGAGGGCTCCACGGGCCAGCCGCTCAGCCGGCGGAGGCGTCGCACTCCCGGGCGCGCAGCGCGCGCTGCACCCCGTCGCGCCCCTCGAGCAGCAGCCGGCGCAGCGCCGGGGGCACCTCGCGCGAGGCGAGGTAGGCGTCCGTGCGCTCGACCACGGCCGGCGACACCAGCGCGGAGGGGTAGAGCCCGACGACGACGTTCTGCGCCATCTCGGCCGTCCGCGTCTCCCACACGGTCGCGAGCGCGTCGAAGTAGGGCTCGACGAACCGCTCGAGCAGCGGCAGCTGGTCGTAGGACCAGAAGCCGCCGATGACCGCGGCCTGCACGGCGTTGGGCACGTCGTCGTCCTCGACGGCCAGCCGCCACGCCTCGTCCTTGGCGCTGCCGGCCGGGCGGGCCGCCCGGGCCGCGGCGGCCTGCCGCTCGCCGGCGGCCGTCGCGTCGGAGGCCAGCTCGGCGTCGATCTCGGCGTCACCGGCCTGGCCCAGCACGACGAGCCGGTGCAGCAGGTGCCAGCGCAGGTCGGTGTCGACCACGAGGCCGGGCACCTCGGCGGTGCCGTCCAGCAGCCCGCGGAGCAGCCCGAGGTGCTCCTCGGACGACGCGACGGACGCCAGCGACCGGACGAAGGCCAGCTGGAGGTCGCTGCCGGGCTCGGCCGCCCGGAGCAGGTCGTGCACGGTGCGAGCCAGGCTGCTCGCGACCGGTCGGCGCCCACCCGGGGTCGGCGAAGGTGGTCACCGCGGACTGCGCCAGGCGGAGCAGCGACTGCACCACGCCGATGTCGCTCTCCCGGCCGAGGCCGGCCAGCACCATCGCCACGTAGTCGCGGGCGGGCAGCTCGGCGTCGCGGGTCATGTCCCAGGCCGCCGCCCAGCACAGCGCGCGCGGCAGGGACTCCTCGAAGTCGCCGACGTGCTCGGTGAGCGTCGCGAGCGACCGGTCGTCGAGCCGGATCTTGGCGTAGGTCAGGTCGTCGTCGTTGACGAGCACCAGGTCGGGCTGCGGCCGCCCGACCAGCGCCGGCACGTCGGTCTTGGCGCCGACGACGTCGAGCTCCTCGCGGGCGGTGCGGACGAGCCGGCCGTCGACGAGGTCGTAGAAGCCGATCGCGACGCGGTGCGAGCGCAGCGTCGGCCACTGCCCGGGCGCCTCCTGCAGCACCGAGAAGGCCGTGAACGCCCCGTCGCCGTCGACCTCGAAGGAGGCCCGCAGCGTGTTGACGCCGGCGGTCTCCAGCCACTCCTGCGACCAGTCGTGCAGGTCGCGGCCGCTGGCCCGCTCCAGCGCGCCCAGCAGGTCGGCCAGCACGGTGTTGCCGTACTCGTGGTCGGTGAAGTAGCTCTGCAGGGCCGACAGGAAGGCGTCCTGACCCACCCAGGCGACGAGCTGCTTGAGCACCGAAGCGCCCTTGGCGTAGGTGATCCCGTCGAAGTTGACCTTGACGGCCTCGATGTCGGCGATGTCCGCCGCGATCG
The DNA here is from genome assembly GCA_963844295.1 of uncultured Actinomycetota bacterium. GTDB lineage: Bacteria > Actinomycetota > Actinomycetes > Mycobacteriales > SCTD01 > SCTD01. Next base: position 131,391 of record CAWJNR010000003.1, read on the forward strand.
GGTGGGTCGACGGGAGCTGGTCCTGCCGGTAGGCCCAGCTCTTCTCGGTGTTGGCGAAGGTCGTCCACCCGGCGGTGTAGCGGGTGGCCTCGACCTGGGCCAGCACGGACATGTAGGTGGCGAAGGACTCGTTGAGCCACAGGTCGTCCCACCAGCGCATCGTCACGAGGTCGCCGAACCACATGTGCGCCATCTCGTGCAGCACCGTCTCGGCGCGGCGCTCGTACGCCGCGTCGGTGACCTTGGAGCGGAAGACGTAGTCCTCGAGGAAGGTGACGGCGCCGGCGTTCTCCATCGCGCCGGCGTTGAACTCCGGGACGAACAGCTGGTCGTACTTGCCGAACGGGTACCGGTAGCCGAAGACCCGGTGGAAGAAGTCGAAGCCCTGCTTGGTGACGGTGAACAGGTCCTCGGGGTCCAGGTGCTGGACCAGCGAGCGCGCGGCAGTAGATGCCCAGCGGGATGCCGTCGTGCTCGTCGTGGACCGAGGCGTACGGCCCGGCGACGAGCGCGGTGATGTAGGTCGACATGCGCGGCGTCTCGGCGAAGCGCCAGCGTGCCGGCCCGTCCTGCGGCTGCTCGACGCCGTTGCTGACGCAGACCCAGTCCTCGGGGGCCGTGACCGTGAACCGGAAGACCGCCTTGAGGTCGGGCTGGTCGAAGCAGGCGTACATGCGGTGCGCGTCGAAGGTCTCGAACTGCGTGTAGAGGTAGACCGAGCCGTCGACGGGGTCGACGAAGCGGTGCAGCCCCTCGCCGGTGCGCATGTAGGCGCCGTCGGCGTCGACGACCAGCTCGTTGTCGGCGGCCAGGCCGGTCAGCGGATCCGGTTGCCGTCGAAGGCCGTGGCCGGGTCGACGTCCTGGCCGTTGAGCACGATCGAGCGGACCGAGGGCGCGGTGAGGTCGAGGTGGGTCGACGCGCCCGGCTCGCTGCAGGAGAAGCGGATCGTCGACGTGCTGCGGAACGTGCCGCTGCCGGGAGCTCCTGCGCCGTCGGTGAGGTCGAGGGCGACGTCGTAGGAGGCGACGGTCAGCAGCCGGGCGCGGGCTGGCGGCCTCGTCGCGGGTAGGTCGTTCGGCGTCGCAGTGGTCACGCGCTTCAGTCTCCCACGCAGTCGCCGCCGCACACCGGCAGCACGAGGTTGCGCGTGCAACGATGGGCGCATGGCTGACGAGCACGACCCGCATCGACTTCTGGTTCGACCCGCTGTGCCCGTGGGCGTGGATCACCTCCCGCTGGGTGCTCGAGGTCGAGCAGGTCCGCCCGGTCACGACGACGTGGAACGTCATGAGCCTGGCCGTCCTCAACGAGGGCCGCGACCTGCCGGAGGAGTACCTCGAGATGATGAAGCACGGGCTGGGGCCCGGTGCGCGTCTGCACGGCTGCCGCGCAGGGCCGGCCACGACCTGCTGCCGCTCTACACGGCCTACGGCGAGCTGCTCCACCACGAGAAGATCGAGCTCACCGACCCGACGCTGCACGAGCGCGCGCTGGCCGCCGCCGGCCTGCCGGCCGAGCTGGCCGCCGCCGCGGACGACACCTCGTACGACGAGGCGCTCAAGGCGAGCCACCACCGCGGCATGGACCCGGTCGGCATGGACGTCGGCACGCCGGTCATCCACGTCGACGGCGTCGCCTTCTTCGGCCCGGTGCTGTCGCGGATCCCGCGCGGCGAGCAGGCCGGCCAGGTCTGGGACGGCGCGCGGCTGCTCGCCGGCTTCCCGCACTTCTACGAGCTCAAGCGGACCCGCACGGAGGGCCCGCCGTTCGACTGAGGGACCGGACGTAGGGTCGCGGGCATGGACCTCTCTGCCAAGGACGCGTTCTACATCGGTGGCACCTGGGTGCCGGTCGGCGACCGCGAGGCGCTCGCCGTCGTCGACCCCGCGACGGAGGAGCAGATCTCGTCCGTGCCCGCCGGCACCGCCGAGGACGTCGACGCCGCGGTCGCCGCGGCGCGCAAGGCCTTCGCCGGCTGGGCCGCCACCCCCGCGGCCGACCGGGCTGCGCTGCTCGAGCGCCGCGGCCGACGCCCTCGAGGCGCGCACCGACGAGGTGGCCCTGCTCATCTCCACCGAGATGGGCACGCCGCTGTCGTTCAGCAAGGCGGTGCAGGTCGGCAACCCGGTCCGGGTGCTGCGCTCCTACGCGCAGATCCTGGCCGACTACTCCTTCGAGGAGCAGATCGCGCAACTCCCTCGTGGTCAAGGAGCCGATCGGCGTCGTCGGCGCGATCACGCCGTGGAACTACCCGCTGCACCAGGTCGTGGCCAAGGTCGCCGCGGCGCTGGCCGCCGGCTGCACCGTCGTGCTCAAGCCCTCGCGAGGTCGCGCCGCTGTCGGCGTTCGCGCTGGCCGAGGTCTTCGAGCAGGTCGGCCTGCCGGCGGGCGTCTTCAACCTCGTGACCGGCCTCGGGTCCGGTCGTCGGCGAGGCCATCGCCGCCCACCCCGACGTCGACATGGTCTCGTTCACCGGCTCCACCGCTGCCGGCAAGCGCGTGCAGGCCGTCGGCGCCGAGACCGTGAAGAGGGTCGCGCTGGAGCTCGGCGGCAAGAGCGCGTTCGTCGTCCTCGACGACGCCGACCTCGGCAAGGCCGTCAAGATCGGCCTGGCCAACTGCTTCATCAACGGCGGCCAGACCTGCACCGCCTGGACCCGCATGCTCGTGCCGGCCGACAAGTACGACGAGGCGCTCGACCTCATCAAGGACGCCGCCGCCAAGTACCCGGTGGGCGCGCCGACCGACGAGGGCACCCGCATCGGCCCGCTGGCCAACGCCAACCAGTACAAGAAGGTGCGCGGCTTCATCGAGCAGGCCGTCGCGGACGGCGCGACCGTCGTCGTCGGCGGTGCGGAGCGCCCCGAGGGCTTCGACACCGGCTACTACGTCCAGCCGACCGTGCTCGGCCGACGTCGCCCCGGGCTCGCGCGTCGAGCAGGAGGAGGTCTTCGGACCGGTGCTCGCGGTGATCCCGTACGCCGACGAGGACGAGGCCGTCGCGCATCGCCAACGGCACGCCGTACGGGCTGTCCGGCGGGGTGTTCTCCGGCGACCAGGACCGCGCCGTCGCGGTGGCCCGGCGGATGCGCACCGGCATGGTCGACGTCAACGGCGGGCGGTTCAACCCGCTCGCGCCGTTCGGCGGCTACAAGCAGAGCGGCAACGGGCGCGAGCTCGGGGAGTACGGCCTCGAGGAGTTCCTCGAGGTCAAGTCGCTGCAGCTGTAGGTCCTTGGACCGCCGCCGCTGCGGCAGGACGGTGGATCGGGCCTGCTCGCAGGCTCGCCCTACGGCCCTTCACCACCGTCCTGCCTCCGCGGCCGGCTCCCTCTACCGCTGCTGTCGGCCAGACGGGCTCGCGCCCTGCGGTGCCGTCACCCCACCCCTGCGGCGATCTTCGTCTTGTGGGGCGGTCGCGTGCGTGTCGCGGCACCTCGAGGCGAAGATCGTCGGGGCGGGGAGCCCGGCCTGCCCGGCCACGTGACGATGATCTTCCCGTCGTGCGGGGCGCGGGTGCGTGTCGGGGCGTACGAGGGGAAGATCGCCGGGGTTCGGGCGCGGGGTCAGACGACGATGCGCATGGGGACGCCGAGGGCGTCGACCTCGTCGCCGAGGACCTCGGCCTCGCCGCGAGCCCAGCGGGCGGCGGTCCAGGCGCAGGCGACGGCGTCGAGGCAGTCGTCGGGCTGGGCGCGCCCGGGCAGGGGGACGGGCAGCTCGAGGTCGGGCAGCCAGCTGCGCAGGACGTCCAGCCGGGCGAGCCGGCCGGCGAGCGGTGCGCTTGGGCGGCAGCGGCCGGCCGCCGAGCCGGCGGAACGAGACCTCGGGGTGGACCTCGACGACGCCGGGCGCACCGGCGCGGACGTGGGCGTCGACCTCGGCGACCTTGTCCAGGATGTGGAAGGTCTGGATGCTCACGCCGACCGAGCCGGCGGCGCGGGACAGCAGCGTGGCCTCCGGCTGGCGAGCCGGCCTCGAGCACGACCCGCGGCGGGACGAAGAACACCGACGACCGCTGGGCGCCGAGCAGCGGCCGAGCCTCGACGTCGGCCAGCCGGCGGGCGGCTCCGGCCGGCAGCCCGATGGGGATGTCGACGGCGACGACGTCGGCCTGCAGCGCGAGCAGCGCGGCGAAGTCGCCCGTGTGCCAGCGACAGCCGGCCCTCGTCGACGCAGCGCGCCGACCCAGCCGCCGGGGCACCCGTCCACCCCCAGCACAGGCCATGCGCGAGACTCCAGCACATGCGCGTGCACCTGGGCTCCGACCATGCCGGCTTCGAGCTCAAGGAGGCCATCGTCGCGGCGGCTCGTCGAGCTCGGCCACGAGCCGGTCGACCACGGCCCGGAGGAGTACGACGCGACCGACGACTACCCGCCGTTCGTCCTGCGGGCGGCCGAGGGCGCGGCCGGCGAGCCGGGCAGCCTCGGCGTCGTGCTCGGCGGCTCCGGCAACGGCGAGGCGATCGCGGCCAACAAGGTGAAGGGCGTGCGCTGCGCGCTGGCCTGGAGCACCGAGACCGCGCAGCTGGCCGCGAGCACAACGACGCGAACGTCGTCAGCCTCGGCGCCCGGATGCACGACGAGGCCACGGCGCTGGGCATCGTCGAGGCGTTCCTGGGCACCCCGTACAGCGGCGACGAGCGGCACACCCGCCGGATCGGCATGCTGAGCGAGTACGAGACGTCGGGGACCCTCCCGCCGCTGTAGACGAAGGAGCGCCCCCTTGCCCGAGGGGCACACGATCCACCGGCTGGCCCGCGACCACCGCCCGCTGCTCGTCGACCGCAAGGTGGGTGCGACGAGCCCGCAGGGCCGCTTCGCGACCGGCGCCGAGATGCTCGACGGCCGGCTCGTCGAGGCGCGTCGAGCCGTACGGCAAGCACCTGTTCTACGTCTTCGAGGGCGACGTCCTGCTGCACGTGCACCTGGGGCTGTACGGCAGCTGGGTCGCGGCGCCGCTGCCGGCGCCCGAGCCGAGGGGCGCGCTGCGGCTGCGCCTGACGACCGACGACCACTGGCTGGACCTGCGCGGCCCGACCGCCTGCGAGCTGTTCGCGCCGGACGACCGCGACCGGGTGCTGGCCCGGCTCGGGCCGGACCCGCTGCACAAGGGGGCCGACCCGGACCTGGCGTGGCGGAAGATCAGCCGCAGCCGGACCGCCATCGGGGCGCTGCTCATGGACCAGTCGGTGCTCGCCGGCGTCGGCAACGTCTACCGCGCCGAGGTGCTCTACCGGGCCGGCCTGTCGCCGTTCCGGCCCGGCCGCGAGGTGCCCGAGCGGATCTGGGACGGCATGTGGGAGGACCTGCGGGTGCTGCTGCGCGCCGGGGTCCGGGCCGGGCACATCGTCACCACGGAGCGCGAGGACCGCGAGCGGCGCAGCGGCCCGGCCCGGCGCGAGGACCGCTTCTACGTCTACCGCCGGCACGGCCTGCCCTGCCGGCGCTGCGGCACCGAGGTGCGCACGCAGGAGATGGTCGCGCGCAACCTCTACTGGTGCCCGGTCTGCCAGCCGGCCTGACTCACCAGACCTGCGGGCACCACGGCGCGCCTTCGAGCGGGCCGAAGGCGGTGCTCGCCCGGCCGAGCGCTCCGGCGGTCCGCTCGTGCACCGGCCGCGACCGCAGCGGCGTGCCGCCGAGGTAGGCCGCGCCGAGATCGGCGACGTCGAGCTCGAGGTCGGGCGTCTCGTCGGTACGGGTGCACGCCGCCGTGTCCCGCCCGCCGACCAGCCGCCACGACCCCTCGTTCCAGGGGCAGCGCCGGTCGGTGACGCCCAGCACCACGTCGACGTCGGCGGCGTAGCGGCGCAGCGCGAGCGCCGCGGGCACGTCCACGAGCCGTACGTGCAGGCAGTCGCGCAGCGAGGCGCGGGCGGTCCGCGGCTCGGCCAGCAGCTCGGTCACCAGCGGGTCGTCGGTGGCCACGGCCGGCGCGCGCACGGTCGCCATGAGGTCGAGGTCGAGCAGGTAGCGCCACAGCCGGGCGCGGGCGTCGCGGGTCTCCGCCACCACCTCCCGGACCTTGACCTCGCCGTTCGGCAGGCCGTCCGACCAGCTGCCGGTGGTGCTGTAGAGCGCGTAGCCGCCGTCGGTCACGACGCACTGCAGCGGGGTCGCGTCGCCGCGGCGGTGCTCCGGGTCGTGCAGCCGGAAGGCCCACCAGGTGTCGTCCCGCTCCGTCCAGCCCGCGGTCAGGGCGGCCACCCGGGCGTACGTCTGCTGCACCTGCGCCCCCGGCTCCTCGAGCCGCAGGCCGCCGACGGGCACCGGGGCGCGGAAGGCGGCGCCGCGGGGCAGCGCCAGCGCGAGCAGCCACGAGGCGGTGCCGTAGCCGTAGCGGCCGTAGATCGCGGCCTCGCTCGCCCACAGCGCGGCGATCGCCGTGCCCTCCGCGTGCAGGTCGGTCAGCTGGCGCGCCATCAGCGAGCCGAGCACCCCCTGGCGCCGGTGGGTCGGCGAGACGCCGACCCAGGTGACACCGGCGACCGGCACCGGGCCGCCGGGGACCGTCATCCGGAAGGCGAAGGACCCGGCCGTGCCCACGATGCGGCCGGCGTCGCGAGCGGCGTAGAAGCGGGAGGGGTCCACGACCGACACCTCGACGTCGACGTCCTCGGGGTGGGCGGCCCCGCCGAACGCCGCCTCGAGCGTCTCCATCGCGGGGCGGAGGTCGGCGGCGGTCATGGTCTCGATCTCGACGGTCATGGCCGGAGTGTGGCGGTTCACGGCTGTCGGGCGCTCCTGGTTTCCCGCTCGGGCGCTAGCCTCCGCCCCGATGACGTCCCTCGCCCCGCACCGCGGACCGCGCGTCCCGAAGGGCGTGCGGGCCGTCGTGCTGGCCCTGCCCCGCGGGGTCACGCGGCTGCGCCACCGCCCGCCGCCGGAGTCGGTGGCGCTGCTGGGCCTGCTGGTGCTGTCGCTGCTCCTGCTGGCCGGCACCGAGGCCGTTCGGAGCGACCTGGTTCCCGACGTCGACGCAGGTGATCCCGCTGCTCGGCGGTGGCCTACTGCTGCGACCGTGGGCGATGCGCAGGGTGATCGTCGTCGTGGGCCTGTGCGTCGTCTACGACGTGGTGCGCTTCGGCTTGAGCGACCACCCGTCCCGGGGTCGATCGGCGTGCTGCTGGTCACCGCGGGCGTGGCGTACGAGTTCGCCCGCGGGCGCGAGGAGACCGGACTGGCGGGCTCGTCCGGCGACTCGTTCCTGGTGGAGCTGCGCGAGCGCCTGCAGTTCCAGGGGCAGGCTCCCGGCGCTGCCGCGGCCGCTGGGGCGCGGAGGCGGTCCTGCGTCCGGCCGGCGACGCGCCGTTCGCCGGCGACTTCGTCGTCAGCTCCCTGAGCGAGGACGGCCGCACGCTTCGAGCTGGCGCTGGTGGACGTGTCCGGCAAGGGGGTCGAGGCCGGCACCCGCGCGCTGCTGCTGTCCGGGGCGCTCGGCGGGCTGCTCGGGTCGCTGCGGCCGGAGGAGTTCTTCCCGGCCGCCAACCGCTACCTCGACCGGCAGGCGTGGGACGAGGGCTTCGCCACCGCCGTGCACCTCGTGCTCGACGTCGTCGACGGCAGCTTCTCGGTGGAGTCGGCCGGCCACCCGCCGGTGGCCCACTTCGACGCCGGCAGCGGCCGCTGGTCGCTGCTGACCGCCGAGGGGTTCGCTCTGGGCCTGGTGCCCGACGTCAGCTACACCGCCGAGACGCGGCCGGCTGGACCCGGGTGACGCGCTGCATCCTCTACACCGACGGGCTGGTCGAGATCCCCGGCCGTGACCTCGCCGTCGGCATCGACAAGCTCCTCGGCGAGGCGGAGCGGCTGGTCCCGCGCGGCTTCACCGGCGGCGCCGAGCTGCTGGTGCAGCAGGTCGCGGGTGCCAGCAACGACGACCGCGGCCTCGTGCTGATCTGGCGGCTCGGCTAGACCACGAGCCGGGCCACCGGGCGCCGGTCGGTCGCGAGCGGCGCCGGGACGTCCCGGAGCACTGCGAGGGCGTCGAGGTAGTCGGCCCGGCGCACGAGCACCTGGCCCAGGCTGGCCAGGTGCTCGGTCTCCTCCTGCACGTCGATCAGCCGGGCGCCGGCCTCCAGCACCCGCGCGCAGAGCTCGACCAGCGCGACCTTCGAGGCGTCCCGGACCCGGTGGAACATCGACTCGCCGCAGAAGACCGAGCCGACCTGCACGCCGTACAGGCCGCCGACCAGGGTGTCGCCGTCCCACACCTCGACGCTGTGGGCGCCGCCGGACCGGTGCAGCTCCAGGTAGGCCTCGCGCATCCGGCCGGTGATCCAGGTGCCCTCCTCGCGGTCGGCGCAGGCGGCGACCACGTCGTCGAAGGCCGTGTCCAGCGTGGCCGTCCAGCCGGAGCGGCGCAGCGTGGCCCGCAGCGACCTGCGGACGACGACCTGGTCGGCCAGCAGCACTGCGCGCGGGTCGGGCGAGCACCACGGGACCATCCCGTCGCTCCCGGGCAGCAGCGGCACGGCCCCGCGCCGGGCGAGCCGGCGGGCCTGCCGCTCGAGACCGGGGTCGTCCGACGGCCAGGGGAAGACGCCCGCGCGGTAGGACGCCTGCAGCGTGGCGGCGTCCAGCGTCCCGCCGAGCGCCACCAGGCTGCGCGGGGCGGACGCCACGTCGAGCGCCGCGAACGGGTCCACCCCGCTCAGCGCAGCCCCTCCAGCGGCCACCAGGTGGGCGCCGAGCCCTCGGCGGCCGCCAGCAGGAGCACGGCGCTGGCGAGCAGGACCGCCACGACGGCGACGCCGCCCGCGGTGCTCGGCGTCGAGGTCACCAGCGCGCGACGCAGCGCCAGCCGGGTGCGGCGGTGCCCGCGCCGGCTGAGCAGCACCAGCAGGGCGCCGGTGATGGCGGTGGAGGCGGTCAGCTCCGGCCGCTCCAGGCCGTCCACCACGGGGTCGGCGAGCCAGACCAGGCCGGCCGGGATCCCGGCCACCAGCGCGACCAGCGGGACGCTCACCAGCGTGTCGGCCAGCGCGGCCAGCAGGTGCCACGGCGCCCCGAGCATCGACACCAGCGGGTCGCGCCGCCGCTCGCCGCGGCGCTCGCGGCGCAGGGCGAGCCTCTCGGCGCTGCGCCCGCCGGCCCGCAGCAGCAGGACCGCGAGCAGCGCCACCACGCCCGTCACGACCGGTGCGACGAGCGCCCCCGTGGCCACGACCGCGACCACCGCCGCGCCCGTGACCACGGCCTGCGCCGAGCGCGCGCCGGACGTGCGCGGCGCCGGCGGCTGCCCGTCCCACGGCACGACGGCACCGGGCTCGTCGTCGTCGTACGGGCCGCGGTCGTCGGGGTCGGCGTCGTACGCCTGGTCCCAGGCCCCGTCGTCGTCGGGCACGTCGTCCTGCTCCGGCGCGTACGGCGGGGGAGTCGGCGGCCCGGCCGGCACCAGCGCCGGGACGGGCCGCGTCAGCGCGACGGTGCGCAGCGCGGCGACGTCGAGCACGGTGGTCTCGTCGACGTCGTGCGGGAGGTGCACCGCGGGCGTCGGCGCCTGCGAGGCGCCGCCGAGCACCTCGAGCAGCTCAGCAGCCGACGGCCGCGCGTCGGGGTCAGGGTCCATGGCCGCCTCGACCAGGCGGGCCAGCTCCTCGGGCAGGCCGTCGAGGTCGGGCTCGTCGTGGACGATCCGGTAGAGCACGGCCTCCGGCCGGCCCGTGCCGTACGGCGGCCGGCCGGTCCCGGCGAGGGCGACCGTGGCGCCCCAGGCGTGCACGTCCGCGGCCGCGGTGACCTCCCGCCCGGTGACCTGCTCCGGCGCGAGGTAGCCCGGCGTGCCCACCACCAGGCCGGTGCGGGTGAGCGCGGTGACGTCGGCGGCGATGGCCAGGCCGAGGTCGATGACCTGAGGGGAGCCGTCCAGGACCAGGACGTTGCCGGGGGTCAGGTCGCGGTGGACGACCTCGGCCTCGTGCAGCGTGGTGAGCGCGTCGGCCAGGCCGCGGGCCAGCTGCCGCAGCTGCTCGCCCTGCAGCGGACCGTCCTGCGCGACCAGCTCGTCGAGGCGGCGGCCCGGCACGAAGCGGGTGACCAGGTAGGGCTGGTCGGCGTCGACGTCGGCGTCGAGGACCTCGACCAGGTGGGGCCCGCGGACCCGGCGGAGCGCGGCCAGCTCCCGCCGGAAGCGGCTCCGGCCGTCCGGGTCGCCGGCGGCGTGCAGCGGGTTGTCGCGCAGGACCTTGACCGCCACCGCCCGGTCGTCCGGCGCGACGCCCAGGTAGACGGTCCCCATCCCGCCCTGGCCGAGGCGGCCGAGCAGTCGGTGCGGACCGACCACGACAGGGTCGTCGGGTCGCAGCGGGGTGACCGGCACGGCGCCTCCCCGGTCGGCGGTCTGGGCTGCCGAGGCTAGCCCGGTCGGGTGAGTCGTTCGACTGCGCGGCGCGCCGGACGGGGGCACCATGTGCCCATGGGCGGCACCTCGCACGACGACCTGCGGCGCCTGGCCGTGTGGCTGGCGCGCCGCCGCGAGGTCGACGAGCTCATGGCCGTGCTGACGCAGTACGGCCCGACGGCGGGGGAGCGGGTCGCCGCGCACCTGGACGCGCTGCAGGTCCTGCTGGCCGCTGAGGCCGACGCCTTCGTGCGCTACCGCGCCGGCGCGCCGGTGCTGCCGCAGCGGCCGCTGCCGGCGGTGCGCCCGGAGGACGACGACGACACCGCGGGGAACGTGCACTCGCTGGCTGCCGCCCGCCTGGTCCGCCGGGCTCCCTAGCGCTTGCGGCGCTGGGGCACTCGCTCCGGCTCGACCGCCTGCGGCACCCGCCGCACCCGGACCGGCCCCTTCGCCGTGGACGGGTCGACGACGTGGCCGGCCTGGGTGATGACGACCTCGCCGCGCGCGACGAGCCGGCGGGCGGCGGCGCGGGCCGGTTCCATCAGCTCGCGCCACGACTCGCCGCCGACGGCCCGCGCGGCCTCCGACGGGCAGATCGTGGCGGTCGCGGCGCGCGCGTCCAGCAGCTCCAGGACGGAGCGCTCGAGCGCCAGGTCGGTCTCCGAGACGCCGGCGCGGCGGCAGGCGTCGGAGCACCACCGCACGGCGTCCCAGTCGCGCTCCCACTTCTTGCGCCAGGTGATCGTCCGGCCGCAGGCCGCGCACGGCCGGGTCGGCAGCGGGGTCGACCCGCTCACAGGTCCGGCTCGATCTCGCGCCAGAACGCGTCCGCCCACAGCCGGTGGCCGCGGTCGTCGGGGTGGAACCAGTCGGCGGCGAAGTGCGTGAGCATCGCCGACCAGCCGGCCTTCCGCTGCGCCTCGTGCAGCGCCACGGTCGGCAGGCCCCGCTCGCGGGCCGCGGCCGTGAGGACGTCGGCCATGGCCTGCGCGTCGCGCTCGAACGTGCCGTGCATCCAGTACGGCACGTCGGCCACGTAGGCGCCCGGCGGCAGGGCGTCGACGAGCTGCGCGACGGAGGCGGCGAAGCGGTCGCGGTCGTAGGCCGGCACGTCGTTGCCGCCGATCGCGACCGTCAGCAGGTCCGGTGCCCGCCCGAGCGCCGTCAGGGCCGGCACCTGGCGCTCCACGACGTCGTTGATGCGCGCGCCGGACCGGCTGAGGTTGACCACCTCGACCGGCCGGCCGGTGCTCCGCCGCAGCCGTTCGGCCACGAGCCCGACGTAGCCGCGGTCGGGCCGGCTCGCGCCGATGCCCTGCGCCGCGCTGTCGCCGAGCGCCACGTACAGCAGTCCGCCGGTCTCGCCCCGCGGCTCGGACCAGTAGGTCGCCGACGCCTCGACGCTGCGGGCCAGGCGCAGCAGCGCCAGGCCCCAGACCCCCGAGAGCACCAGCGCGACCGCCGTCAGCGCCGCCACCACCGGGTGGCGGCGCGGCCAGGCGGGAGGGGTCACCGGTCCAGCGTGCACCGGCAGCCCGGGGTCGGGCACGCCGGGCGGGCGAGCGGGCGACGGGAATCGAACCCGCGTAGCCAGTGTGGAAGTCCGGCGAGAGGGGGTCCGCACGAGTCCGCCGAAGTGCACAACCGCAGGTCAGAGACAGGATCGCTTCCGGGGCCTTCCGCCGGAATCCGTGCGCGTACCCGCCGAGCGGGCACGTAGCGGGCACGGTGATCTTCACTGACGGGACCGATCTGTGATCGACGGGGTTGTGAACGTGCATGTGATCGTGGGTGTGACGGCGTACGCTTCCTGCTGTTCGTCCTCGCCGCCGTAGCCGAGATCGGCGGGGGCGTGGCTGGTCTGGCAGGGCGTCCGCGAGAACAAGGGCCTTGCATTCATCGGCGGCCGGCGTCGACGCCCTCGGCGCCTACGGCTTCGTCGCGACGCTCCAGCCCAACGCGAACTTCGGCAGGATCCTCGCCGCCTACGGCGGGATTTTCGTCGCGGGCAGCCTGCTCTGGGGGATGCTCGTCGACGGGTTCAGGCCCGACCGATGGGACGTTGGGGGCGCGGCGATCTGCCTCGTCGGCGTCGCGGTCATCATGTACGCCCCGCGCGCCGGCGCCCTCGACGCCTGACCGCCAGGACGGGCGGTCCGCACCCGCCCTACGCTCAGGAAGTGCGCATCCGAGCCCGCCGCGCCGCTGCGGCCCTGCTGCCCCTGCTGGTCGTCGGCTGCTCTGCCGGGACCGACCGGGCCGCCGTCGGGGCGGGGCCTCTGGCGCCGCTGGACGTCGAGACCGGCGTTGTGCACGTCCACGGCCTCGGCGTCGACCCCGGCGACGGGACCCTCTGCGCGGCGACGCACAGCGGGCTGTTCAAGATCCCGGAGCGGGGCGAGGCCGAGCGGATCGCGAACCGGGCCCAGGACACGATGGGGTTCTCCGTCGTCGGACCTGGCCGGTTCGTCGGCTCCGGCCACCCGGACTTTCGCGAGGACGACGTCCGCCCGCCGCTGCTCGGGCTGATCGAGAGCGACGACGCCGGCGTCACGTGGGACCGGATCAGCCTGCACGGCGAGGCCGACTTCCACGCCCTCTCCGCCGCCCACGGCCAGGTCTACGGGTACGACTCGACGAGCGGCACGTTCATGGTCAGCCGGGACAAGAAGGAGTGGGACCGCCGCTCGCAGCTGCCGGTTCTTTCGTTCGCGGTCGACCCGCAGGACCCCGACCGGGTCGTCGCCGCGACGCCGCAGGGCCCGCGGCTCAGCGCGGACGGCGGCAGGACGTGGACGCCGCTGGCCGGCGCGCCGCCGCTCGCGGTGCTGGCGTGGCCCGCCGGGGCGGGGCTGTTCGGCGTCGCCGTCGACGGGACCGTGCACACGTCCTCCGACGGCGGGACGTCGTGGACCCGCGGCGGGACCGTCGGAGGAGAGCCGGAGGCCCTGACGGTCGACGCACGGGACGGTTTGGTCGCGGTGTACGCGGCGGTAGCGGGAAGGGGCCTCGTCGCGAGCGCCGACGGCGGCAGGACGTTCGCGGTCCGGTACGCGGAGGACCGTCCCTGATTGGCAGGCCGACCGCCGCCCGTCTTCCCTGACCTCCGGAGCGCCCATGAGCACAGCGACCGAGCGGGCGCACTCGTGCTCGTGCTGCGACGACCCGGAGGACGCCGACTGGGGACGGAAGGCGGGGGCCGTCCCGCCGCTGCGGTGGTGGTGGCCCGCCGCCGTACTGGCCGTCGCCGTCGTCGTCCTCGGCGTCCTGGTGACCCTCGTCGTGCGCGGGCCGGGCCCGCTGGACGACCCGCGGCTGTCGGACCAGCGCGACGGGCTGCTCCTCGACGGCCCTGTCCTGCCCGCGTCGGTCGCGGGCGTCCCGTTCGGCGGCGAGCCGGTCGTGGTGCTGTTCGAGCGGACTCCGCCGGCCGGCGCGGCCTTCGACGCGTGGCGGGAAGCGGTCACGGACGCCGGCGCGCGGCTCGTCGTCGCAGACGACGCACCGGGGCGCGACGCGCTTGCCGAGGCGGTCGTGATGCCGACGCCGGTAGACGGCGGCCCGCCGGTCGGGTACGCCGTCGTCGACCCGGCCCGCACGGTCAGGTACGCCACTCTGGACCCGAGGTACACGGACAACGCCTACGAGATCGGCGTGATCGTCGCGGCCGTCGAGGACGACCGGTGAGCGACCGCCCCGAGGCGTGGGCCCGCGCGTACCGGCCTCTGCGGCCGCGGTCGCTCGCGATCCAGCTCGCCGTCCTCGTCGTCGCGGAAGCCTTGCTGTTCCGGAGCTACGGCGTCCACGACGCCCGGTTCCACTGGGCGACGCACTTCCTCGTCGGCCTGTCGTTCGCCGCCCTGTGGTGCCTGGCCCGGCTCCTGCTCACCGGCGCCCCAGGCCCCAGGTGGCTCCTCATGACCGTCTTCGGGTTCCACCTGTGGGCGATGCTCCCGGACCTGCTGTTCCGCGGCGGCGTCCCACACTACCGGTGGATGGACGTGTTCCTCGGCCACGTCGCCGCGCACTACATGCCCGGTGGCGACCTCACCTGGTACGCCATCGCGGTCCTCACGACCGGCGCGTGGGCCGCCGCGCTGACCGCGTGGCTCCGCGCCCGCCGAAGCGAGGCCCTCGCCGGGATGGCGCCCGGCGTGGGCGTCACCGGAGCCGGGGTCCTGCGCCCGCAGGCCGACCCCCGCACGACCCCGCTCGCGCACGCGCACGCGCACGCCACGGCCGATCAATCTGATGCTGACGGCGAGGACGTCGTCCTGGTCCACGGCCTCGGGGCGTCGTCGGTGTTCTGGCAGCCCGTCGCCCGCGAGCTCGCCGCCCGCGGCGCCGACGTCCTGTCGCCTGACTTGCTCGGCTTTGGCAGGTCCCGCAGGATCGGGACGCACTTCCACCTCGACGACCAGGCCGCCGCGCTCAACCGGCTCGTCGCCGAGCATCACGACCGCCCCGTCGTGCTCGTCGCGCACTCATACGGCGCCGCCGTCGCCGTGACCGCCGCGAAGGACGCCCCGCGGCTGTACGCCCGGCTCGTCCTCGTCGCGCCCGCCGCGTTCGCCGACCCCGCCCTCGCCCGCGAGCGTCTCGGCCGCCGGTCCTGGCTGGCCCGCCGCACGATGGACGGCTCGCCCGTCGCCGACATGGTCTGCGGCCTGATGTGCCTGCTCCGCCGCCCGCTCACCACGCTCGCGCCCCGCGCCGCGCAGGAGGTCGACGCCGACATCGCGAGGGACGGCGTCGCGCACATCTGGCCCGCCTACCGCGACGGCCTCGACAGCCTCCTCAACGACAATCCGCTGCCCGCGTGGCTCGCCGCCCCGCCCCTCCCGACGACCGTCGTCCTGGCCGACCGGGACAGCACCGTCACTGCGGATGACGTCGTGCCGCTGCTCGGCGGCGCCACGGCGCTGCGACTGGACGGCACGCATCTGCTGCCCGTTGAACGGCCCGATGACGTGGCCGCGGCCGTCCTCGCCGGCGCGTGACTCGGCGCCCGCCCCGCCTCGCCTTGTCCCGTCAGGCCGCGGACCTCGGGGCCTCCTGCCTCACCGTGCCCGCCCCGGCCCGCGGAGCCAGAGCCGAAGGTCCCGCCGCTCGGGCGCCGACCGGCGGTCGGCGCCCGAGCCCGGGGCTACAGGTCCTTGAGCAGGGCCTGCATCTCGGTGATCTCGGCCCGCTGTGCGGTCTTGATCTGCTTGGCGAGCTCGATGGCGGGGGCGTACTGGCCCTCGGCGATCTCGGTGTCGCTGGCCTCGATCGCGCCCTGGTGGTGGCGGATCATGCCTTCGAGGTAGAGCCGGGCGGCGTCCGTGCTTGTCGCGTCCATGAGCGCGGCCATCTCGTCGTCGCTCATCATCCCGCCGTGGCCGGCCATCCCGGTGCTGTGGCCGCCGCTGTGCGCGCCTTCTGCGGGCTCCTCGCCCAGGTCGACGAGCATCGTCTTCATCTGCTCGATCTCGGGCGACTGCGCGTCCTTGATCTGGTTCGCGATCGTCGCGATCTCGGCGGGCGGCTCCGCGGCCAGGACCATCTCGCTCATCTCGACGGCCTGCTCGTGGTGCGGCGTCATCCCGGTGAGGAACGCGATGTCGGCATCGTTGCCCTTCGCAGTCTCCGCGCTGGCGCTGCCGCCGTTGCCGGTGCTGCTGGCGGTGTCGTTGCCGCCGTTGCCGCCGTTGCCGCAGGCGCTGAGGCCGAGCGCGGACGCGAGCAGCGCGGACGCGGCCAGGTGTCGCTTGTTCATGGTTGTGCTCCGTTCGGGAGGTGTCTTGGGTCAGGGGACGTTCGGCCTTGCCGTCTGCGCCCGACGTGGGGGCGCGGGGCGGTCGGCCTACGTCCTGCTGACGCAGAGCTCCCGGACGGGGTCGGGCCCTCGGGCGTGCCGGGCCGGAGGCAGCGGCGCAGGTCCGGGTGGACTGGCCGGCGGGATCAGCAGCGGAGAGGACCGGCGGCGGGCGAGCAGCAGCGCGAGCGCGGCTCCCGTGACGACCGCGACGCAGAGCAGCGCGAGGTCCGGGCAGTCCTGGTCGCAGGCGGGGCCGCCGGGCGCGGCCAGTGCGTCGGCGTCGTCGTGGGCGACCGCGGTGCCGTCCGTGTGGTGCTGCGCGGCGGACGCGTACGCGGGGTGGTCCTGCGCCGCGTTCGTGGCGGCTGCTGCGTGGTGGGTGCTGGCGAGGCCGTGCATCGCGAGGAGCCCGAGCAGGACCGCCAGGACCGCGAGCGCGCGCGTGGCGGCGCGGGCCCTCGGTGCCGTCGTGCCCATGCTTGTCACGGTAGGCGTCCTGCCCAGGTGTCGCCGGTCGAGGCGCTAGCGGTGCGCCGCGCTGCCGTGCGGGCCGCGGCCGCCGCCGGCCATCTGCTCTTCGAGGGACGTCAGCGGCACAGACCCGTCGTCGGGCAGCGCGGCGCGGGTCGCGTGGAGCAGCGTGGCGATGCGCCCGCGGACGTCGGGGCCGTCGGGCAGGGCCAGCCGCAGGACGACGTCGCCGTCCGGCGTGGTCGCCTTGAGGGTCAGGCAGTCGTCGTCGGCGCCGGTCAGCTCGGCGGCGGCCGCGTCGGGCCTGCCGCCCGGCGCGTGCCGGGCCAGGAGCAGGACCGTGTCCGGGTGCTGGGCGTTGAGGTGCCGGGCGAGGTTCGCGGACTGCCGCCCGGTCCGGTTCACAGCGTTGTCGTCTGCCATCAGCCGCCGGTCCGGGCGGTCTGGCGAGGTGTCGTCGCGGTCCCGGCGGTCGGCGGGACGTCGGCGGCGACGGCGACGGGCGGCGTGAACGCGTTGAGGCGGGCAGCGTTCAGGACGACGCTGATGCTCGACAGGGCCATCGCCCCGGCGGCGATCATCGGCGACAGCAGCGCGCCGGTGAAGGGGTAGAGGAGGCCAGCGGCGATAGGGATGGCGGCGGCGTTGTAGCCGAACGCGAGGACGAGGTTCTGCCGGATGTTGCGCATGGTGGCGCGGGACAGCGCGACGGCGGTGACCAGGCCGCGGAGCTCGCCGGACATGAGGGTCACGTCGGCGGCCTCGATGGCGACGTCGGTGCCGGTGCCGATCGCGATGCCGACGTCTGCCTGGGCGAGGGCGGGGCTGTCGTTGATGCCGTCGCCGACCATCGCGACGACCTTGCCCTCGTCCTGCAGGCGTCCGGACCTCGGCGGCCTTCTGGTCCGGCAGGACCTCCGCGAGGACCCGGTCGATCCCGACCTGCCGGGCGACGGCGTCGGCGGTCCGGCGGTTGTCGCCGGTGATCATCGCGACCTCCAGCCCCATCCGCTGCAGCGCGCGGATCGCCGCGGCGGAGTCCGGCCGGACGGTGTCCGCGACGGCGACCAGGCCGGCGGCCTTGCCGTCGACGGCGACGTACATCGGGGTCTTGCCGTCGTCGGCGAGCCGGTCGGCGTGCCCGTCGAGCTCGACGGTTCCGATACCGGCGTCCGACAGCAGGCGGGCGTTGCCGATGAGGAGCTCCCGGCCGTCGACGCTCGCGCGGACGCCCTTGCCGGTGACGGAGTCGAACGTCGTCACCCGCGGCAGGTCCAGGCCGCGGTCCCGTGCGCCGGCGACGATGGCGGCGGCGAGCGGGTGCTCGCTGTCGACCTCGGCCGCGGCGACCAGGCGCAGCAGTTCGGTCTCGTCGTGGCCGCCGACCGGGACGACGTCGGTGAGCGACGGCTTCCCGCGGGTGATCGTCCCGGTCTTGTCGAGCACGACCGTGTCGAGCTTGTGGGCGGTCTCCAGCGCCTCGGCGCTCTTGACCAGGACGCCGGACTGCGCGCCCTTCCCGGTCGCGACCATGATCGACAGCGGCGTCGCGAGGCCGAGCGCGCACGGGCACGCGATGATCAGGACGCTGACCGTCGCGACGACCGCGAGGGTGAGCTCGGGCCCGAGGACGAACCACAGGACGAACGTCGCGACGGCGATGAACAGCACCGCCGGGACGAAGTAGCTCGCGACCGTGTCGACGATCCGCTGGATCGGGGCCTTGGACGTCTGGGCCTCCTGGACGAGCTTGATGATCTGCGCGAGCGCGGTGTCCGACCCGACGCGGGTGGCGCGCATCGTGAACGCGCCGGTCTGGTTGACCGTCGCGCCGATCAGCTGGTCGCCCTCGGCCTTGGAGACCGGGACGCTCTCGCCGGTCACCATCGACTCGTCGACGTTGGACCGGCCGTCGACGAGCTCGCCGTCGACCGGGATCTTCTCGCCGGGCCGGACCCGGATCTCGTCGCCGGCCTGGACGTCGCCGACGGGGACCTCGACCTCCTGGCCGTCGCGCAGGACGCGGGCGGTCGCCGGCGCGAGCGCGACGAGGGCCCGGATCGCGTCGCCGGTCCCCGCGCGGGCCCGCGCCTCAACCAGCCGCCCGAGCAGGATCACGGTGATGATGAAGCTGACGACCTCGTAGTAGACCTCGCGGACGCCCTCTGGCAGGACCTGCGGGACGACGGTCGCGACGAGGCTGTAGCGAACGCCGCGATCGTGCCGAGGGTGATGAGGCTGTTCATCTCGGCGCTGCGGTTGCGCAGCGCGCGCCAGCCGGTGCTGTGGATCGGCCAGCCGATCCACAGGAACACCGGCAGCGTCAGGACGAGCTGCGTCCAGGGGCTCTCCAGCAGGTCCGGGACGTACTGCTCCCCGACGAAGTGCATGACCATCGCGGCGTACAGGACCGGCAGGGTCAGCAGCGCCCCGACGCCGACCCGGATCTTGAGGTCGCGGACCTCGGCCTGCCGGTCGGCGGCCTCCGCGTCCTCGGTCCCGTCGCTGCCCGGTTCGGCCCGCAGCCGGGCGGGGAAGCCGGTCGCCTTGGCGACGGCGTCGGTGAGCCCGTCGGGGTCGACGAGGTCGGGGTCGTAGAGGACGACGGCGCGTTCCATCCCGAAGTTGACCTGCGCGGACTCGACCCCGCCGACCGCCTGGAGCTGGGCCTCGGCGCGGGCGACGTCGGTCGGCAGGCTCCGCAGCGCACCGGGCAGCGCGAACTCGGCGCGCTCCCGGCCGGGGCCGGCGTCCAGCCGCGGCCCGACGCCGACGGCGCGGGCGGTCTCCCGGTTCTCGTCGGTGACGCCCCGGGCGGCCTCGGCGACCTCGCCGCCGCCAGCCGTCGGCGCGGCCAGCCCGGCCTCGGCGCGGTCCGCCGGGTCGGCGCCGCCGGGCGGCTCGGCGACGAGCGTGCCGTGGAGCATGTTCATGCCGCAGGCCCAGGAGTACTCGCCGGGCTCGGCGATGTCGAGGTCCAGCGTGGTGGTCCCGAACGCGGCGAGGGTCGCGCTCTTGCGCAGGTCGGGGAACACGACCCGGGCGGTGCAGTCGCTGTTCTCCTGCCGGTCGAACCGCAGCCGGACCGGCTTGCCGGCCTCGACCCGGACCAGGCTCGGGGAGTAGCCGCCCTTGACCGTGATGTCGACGACCTGCCGGCCGTCCTCCATCTGCGCGTCGACGGCCTTGCGCGGCGCGAAGAAGTACCACGCGAGCGCGGCGACGAGGGCCAGCCCGCCCAGGACGACGGCGATCTCGGCTCCGGTCATAGGCTCTCCTGTGTCAGGTGTCGGTGTCGGCGGCGTTGCGGGACAGCTCGACCAGCGCGCGCAGGCAGTGGTCCCGCAACGGTTCGGGGAAGCCGTGCGAGAGGCGGTAGTAGACGACCCGTCCGTCCTTGCGGGTGCTGACCAGCCCGGCGGTCCGCAGGACCCGCAGGGCGTAGCCGACCGAGTCCTCGGTCGCCTCCAGCGCGAGGGACAGGTCGCCGACGCAGAGCTCGTCGACGAGGTCGAGCGCGTACAGGATCCGGGCCCGGACCGGGTCGGCGAGCAGGCCGAGCAGCCCGGCGAGCCGCCCGGCCTCGTCCTTGTCGATCAGGCGTGCGCGGGCAGCCGCGACGCGGTCGGGGTCGACGGGGTGGTCGTGGTCGGCCATGCCGGTCTCCTTCCCACGCGCAGGGCGGACAACCGTGAGACCGCACGGGTAAGCCGGCGTGGCATGGGCACCACGGTCCCTGACCACGAAACCGGACAGACAGGACAGACCCCATGCGCGCGATCACCCTTGCCCCGGCACTCGCCCTGGCCCTCGGCCTGACGCTCACCGGCTGCGCCGGCGACGACTCGACCGTCGCCGCCCCCGCCGGCACGACGTCCGCCTCCGCCCCGGCGTCTGCGTCCGAGCCGGCTCAGGACTTCAACGACACCGACGTGCGGTTCACGCAGAACATGCTGCCGCACCACATGCAGGCCGCCCGCAACGCTGAGATCGAGATCGCGATGGGCGCGGACTCGCAGGTCAAGGCGATCGCCCAGAAGATCCTCGACACGCAGACCGCCGAGATCGAGAAGATGCGCGGCTTCCTCGCCGAGTTCGGCGAGAGCGAGAAGCCCGCGCCCGCCGACCAGCAGGCCGTCTGGGACAAGAACACCGCCGACCTCCGCGACGCCCCGACGCCCGAGGCCCGCGACGTCGTGTTCCTGACCAACATGGTCCCGCACCACTCCGCCGCCGTCCCGATGTCGCAGACCGAGACCGAGATGGGGACCTACCCGCAGGCCGTCGCGCTGGCCGAGGAGATCAAGAAGACCCAGCGGATGGAGATCATGGAGATGAACATGATCATCCGCACGGAAGCCGCCGCCTGACCACCCTGGCCAGGTGCCGGGGCGCGCCGAGGCAGTCCTGACAGCAGCAACCCACGACAGGAGGAACGACGATGACGACGAGCGCGGCGCGGCAGCAGGGCGGCCGGGACAGCGGGCCCGAGCCGCAGGAGGGCTCCGGCGGCAAGGGCGAGGACATGGGTCACGACCCGAAGATGTACCTGCGCTTCGGAGCCATGATCGTGACGGCGATGTTCGTCATGTACTGGGTGATGTTCGTCGGCACGTACGCCCTGGACCACGTCGAGTTCAGCGAGAGCCGCGTGTTCATGGCGCTCACGATGGGCGGGACGATGGGCCTGGTCATGCTGGGCTGGATGCTCAACATGTACAAGAGCGTCAAGGGCAACCTCGCGATCGTCGCCGCGAGCCTGCTGCTCCTCGGCGGCGGCGTGTTCCTGGACCGCAGCCAGGCCACCGTGCAGGACAGCAGCTGGATGCGGGCGATGATCCCGCACCACTCCCTGGCGATCACCCGCTCCGAGCGCGCCGAAATCACCGACGTGCGGGTGTGCGAGCTGGCCCGGGAGATCAGCGAGGCGCAGCGCCGCGAGATCGCCGAGATGCACTGGCTCCTCGCCGACATCCAGGCCAACGGCGAGGCCCGCACCGCCGCAGAGGCCGCCGCCCGCGAGGTCCCGACCTTCGACGTGTCCGCGCTACGGGACTGCCCAAGCGCCTGAGGCCGCCTCCTCCAGCGAGGGCGGGATCGCCGCAACCGAGCCGAGGGCCTGCAGCGCCCGGCCGGGGACCGCCTCCGCGAGCAGCCCGAGGCGACCGGTCAGCCGCCCGGCGTCGTCGACGTCGCGAGGCGCGCGCAAGCCGCCGCGACCCGCTTCGGATCCACCGGGTGGACGGGGCCGGCGCCACCAGGTCCCCTGCAGTCCTCTTGTGCCGCGCACGTAGATCCGTGTGATCGCACGGGTATTCCGGCTGATGGCGGGCAACCCCGCCTGCGTCGAAGCACTCGAACCCCGCACAAGGAGAGCCTCATGGCAGCCCGCACCCTCGACGCCCAGCGCATGCTCGACGCCTACCCGTCCACCATGAACGTCGACAAGACCCTGCTCGCCGCCGCGATCGAGGAGGCCCTCAACTGCTTCCAGACGTGCACCGCCTGCGCCGACGCCTGCCTGTCCGAAGACATGGTCGCGGACATGGCGAAGTGCATCCGTGCCGACCTCGACTGCGCCGCGATCTGCGCCACCACGGTGCAGGTGCTGTCCCGGCACACCGGCTACGACGCGAACATCACCCGCGCTCAGCTCGCCGCGTGCATCGCTGCGTGCAAGGCGTGCGGCGACGAGTGCGAGCGGCACGCCGACATGCACGACCACTGCAAGGTCTGCGCCGAGGCGTGCCGCGCCTGCGAGCAGGCCTGCCAGGTCCTGCTCGACAGCATCGCCTGACCCGCCCCACCGCCGGCCACCGCCACCTCCGTCCTGTCCGGTACAGGATCAGCATGAGCAGGTGACCGCCGCAGCGAAGCCGGGCCCTGGACTGCAGGGCCTGCTGGCGCAGCCGCCCTACCGTCGGCTGTGGACCGCCAGGACCGTCAGCCAGGTCGGCGACGTCGCCCAGTTCACGACCCTGGCGCTGCTCTCGTCATGCTCACCGGCAGCGGCCTGGGCGTGTCCGTCGTGGTGCTCGCGGAGATCGTCCCGGTGCTGCTCCTCGCGCCTCTGGCAGGGAGCCTCGTCGACCGGCTGCCGAGGCGCTCGTCGGCCACGTCACCAGCAGCGTCGTCCGGCGCGAGGGGGTGCGCCCGCGTCCGCCGACGTGCAAAAGCGCACCACAGCGCGACGCGCCTCGAGCCCGCCGTGCTGGTGAACGAGCTGCGTGACCTTCTCGGGGCGAAGCTCGTCGCGTACCTCGGAGGCGTGAAGGAGACCCGCGCGGTGCGGCAGTGGGCCGAGGGCACCCGAGCGGTCTCGGGCGGTGACGACCTGCAGAGGCTGCGCGTCGCCTACCAAGCCGCACGGCTGCTCGCCGAGCGCGACACCGCCGAGGTCGTGCGGGCGTGGTTCCAGGGGTTGAACCCGGCGCTGGGGGACCGCTCGCCGGCCCGGCTGCTGCGTGAAGGCGGCGTCGACGAGGTCGGGCCGCAGGTGCTCGCCGCCGCCCGTCAGTTCGCCGCCGTCGGCTGACTCGTGTTGCGCTCGGCGCTGGTGACGACGGCCGCCGGCGACCTGCTGTGTGAGGACGCGGGTGGTCGACCAGTGCCTCGCGTGGGCTTCGAGCCCGAGCCTTGGAGCTGGACGCCTTGGCAGTACGCCGAGCACGGCCGCTTCTCGGGGCGGTGGGACGACCCGGACGGCATCTGGCGGAGCATCTACGTGGGGGAGAGCCGGCTGGCGTGCTTCCTGGAGGTGCTGGCCTTCGCACGTCCTGATCCCCAGTTGCAGGACGAGCTCGCTGGCGTGGACGAGGCCGACGAGGACGCGGTCGCCTACCCGACCCTGGCTGGAGGCCTGCTCCCCGAGAGCTGGCGGTCGCCGCACAGCGTCGGTACGGCGCGGCTGACCGGCTGGTACGCCGTCCCCGGCGACAAGGAGTCTCTGCCGACGTTGCGGGCACGCTTCCTCGCGCTCGCGATCACCCTGCGGCTGCCCGACGTCGACGCCGGCGTCATCCGGCTGGCCGAGCCGCGCGAGTTCACCCAAGTGGTCGCCGCGTGGCTCTACGACCAGACCGCTCCCGACCGCGCGCCCTCGCTGGCGTCCAGTTCGCCTCGCGGCACGGCGACGACCTCACCCTCTGGGCGGTTCTCGAAAGACTCGCAGGCGAGGACGTGTCGGCGCTCCTGCAAGAGCCGCAGTCTGAGCCGGTCGACAAGGATGATCACGAGTTGCACGACGCTGTGCGGATCCACCGTCTGGAATGGGCACCGAGCTGCCGAGTGTGGACGGCCTGGGCTTGTACGGCCGGATGTTCGGGCAAGCGTCGAACGTGACCGGGCAAGGGTGCGTGATCGTGAGGCATGACACCTGAGCTTGCCGGCAGGACCGGCGCAGGCCCCTCGTGCCTCGTGGGCGTAACGGGCAGGGATGAGATCGTGAAGGCCCGCCTGCTGCACGCCGACGACCCCTGCACGCTTGACGGGGTCCTCAGGCGAGTGCACCGGGGCGGGTGTGATCACCTCTCGGCGACGGCAATGCAAGGAACGGCTCTCGGGCCGGCAAGCAGCCCGATCGACGGGCGTCACCGCGACCAGCAAGCCCTATCGTCCGTCAGATCGACTAGGAGGGCGCCGAGACACCACGACGCACAGCGGGGTGCTTGGGCTCGGCGAAGAGGTCTCGAGACCGCCGCGGACCGACAGCACCTCGAGTCCGGCACGCTCGTGGAGCGCGACGAGCTCGGTCAGCGAGTACACGCGGAGCTCGTGATCTAGACGGCGCGGAACGCCGCCCGGGCTGGACTGCAAGAGGTACGTCACCCTGTGCCGACCTGCGACGCCGTCCCATTCCCGCTCCTCGGTCACGACCAGCCCGTGGTCGTAGGTGGGGTGCACCGTCCGGGGCTCCCAGTCCCGGACCAGCGCGTCACGGTGATGGACCTCGTGAACGAACGCGGCGCCGGGCCTCAGCACACGGGCGACTTCGCGTAGGACCCCGACGTCCTCCTCGTCGCTGCTGAAGTAGCCAAAGGCGTTGAAGAGGTTCACAACGCCGTCCATGCACGCGTGGGCCAGCGGCAGGAAGCGCATGTCCGCGCGCAACAGCTTCAAGTCAGGGTCCCTCTTGGCAGCAGCCCCGAGCAGGACCGCCGAGAGGTCCAGCCCGACGACGTCCAGGCCAGCCGCCCGAAGCGGGCTTGAGTGCCTGCCCTGCCCACAGGCCAGGTCCAGCACGCGGGCCCCCGGACCGAGGTTGAGCAGTCTCTGGACAGCGACCGCCTCGGCGTGCGCCCGCTCGCCCTCGAGAAGGGACCGAACACCTACAAGTAGTCCTCGGCGAAGAACGTCTGACACCAAGGCACCATCGTCGCCGCCCCCGCAATGCTCTGGTCGGACGACGACGCCATAGGGCTTCGCCAGCAGGGCGGGAGGGCTTTTGCGACCTGCCGGTCGCCGGCTGCTGAGTGCTCATGGTCGCCCCTCGGCGAAGAACCCACGGCGTGGGAGGACCGGTTCAGCACACTTGCATCACAAGTGCGTCATGGGCAGCCTCGCTGGTTCCGGTCAGGAGTGCCAGACCCGAGCGGGGGGCGGTGAGCCGTCCTAGCGATCCTCAGGTCGCCTGACGCAGAATCGCTCGGCGGGGCGATGCTCGGCGAACGGCCGTCGTGCAGGACCTTCGAAGCGCACCGTGACCGCGCCCGCCCCCCGTCAAGGGGGTGGGACGGCCGGCCGCGCTGAGGGTGAATCGAGTGTCTTGGGGAACTGCCGTCTGACATCCCTTGACCTTGGAGACCTGATGTCCTTGTCGTACCCGACACTGCCCGGCGACCTCGACCACATGATCGAGAACGACTTCGCGATCGTGGAGGCGCAGTTCGCGCACCTTGAGGCCGGCCGCGGGAACCGCCGCGTGCTGGTCGACCAGATCGCGTTCGAGATGAGCCTGCACGGCTACGCCGTCGAGCAGGTGCTGTACCCGGTCTTCGAGGAGACCGGCCAGACCCGCGACCTCGAACAGGCCCGTGAGCGCAACAACCGCGCCAAGGAGCTGCTGGCCACCCTGCTCAAGACCGACCCTGACCAGCCGGAGTTCGACCAGGCGCTGACCGAGCTGATGACCGGGGTGCGCGCCCAGCACGCCGGCTCCGACGCCGAGTCGCTCCCCACGCTGCGCGAGCGCGTCGGGTCTGAGCGGCTGGCCGAGCTCGGTACGCAGTTCCTCGCCGCCAAGCGCAAGGCCCCGACCGCACCGCACCCGCATGCCCCCGACTCCGGCGTCGCCGAGAAGATCGCTGGTGCGCTGGCCAAGCCACTGGACAACGCCAAGGCCAAGGCCACGGGCTCGAAGGCCGAGTTGGCCACCGACGCCTCCGGCCTGCTGCACCCGCAGGCGCAGGCCATCGTCGACGCGCACAGCTCGCTGGAGCCGCTGCCGTTCGAGATCCTGGAGCCCGAGCAGGCACGCAAGCAGCCCGGCCCGAAGCAAGCCGTGCAGGAACTGCTGCGCCAGCGCGGCGAAGAGGCCGTCCCCGAGGCGGTCGGGTCGGTCGAGGACCTCGACATTGCCGATGCCGCGGGCGGCATCCAGCGGCTGCGCATCTACACGCCGAGAGACGTCGCACCGAACGCGCCGGTCGTGTTCTGGATCCACGGCGGCGGCTGGGTGCTGTTCACCATCGACGACCACTACGACGACAGCTGTCGCGGGCTGTGCAACAAGACCGGCGCGATCGTCGTGACGCCGGACTACCGGCGCGCGCCCGAAGCGGTCTTCCCGGCCTCGCACGACGACGTCCTGACCGCCTACCGCTGGGTCCAGCAGAACGCCCCGTCCTTCGGCGGCGACCCCGCGCGGATCGTCATCGGCGGCGAGTCCGTCGGCGGGAACATGGCCCCGGCCACCGTGCTGCAGCTGGCGCAGGCCGGCGAGCCGACGCCGCTGGCGCAGGTGCTCGTCTACCCCGTGACGACGGCCGAGCAATTCGGCGAGTCGATGACCGATGCCGCCGACGGCCGGCCGCTGAACCGCGCGCTGCTGAGCTGGATGGCGATGCACGCTTTCCAGGGCCAGCCCGACGCCGCCTCCGACCCCCGGATCGACCTGCTGGGATGGGACGACAGCACGCTCTCGCTGATGCCCCCGACGCTGGTGATCACCGACGAGCGCGACGTCCTGCGCAGCCAGGGCCAGGAGTTCGCGAAGAAGCTCCAGGCCGCCGGGGTCGAGACCCGCGAGTCCTACTACCCGGGCGCGTTCCACGAGTTCTTCGGCGCCAGCGCCGTCTTCACGTTGGCCGAGCAGGCCCAGCAGGACGCCGCGCAGCACATCCTGGCAGCCGTCGCCGGCGGCGCCGGGCTCGATGCCTACCCGGACGAGGGCGGCACCGAGTCAGTCGTGGTCGCTCCGGCCAGCCCGGCGAGCACGCAGTGAAGGCGGTCGTCTACCAGGGCGCGCGCGACCTGGTAGTGAAGGAGGTCCCGGACGCGAAGGTCGAGGGACCGCTCGATGCGGTCATCCGGATCACCACGACGAACATCTGCGGGTCCGACCTGCACATGTACGAGGGACGTACTGCGGTGGAGGAAGGCAAGGTCCTCGGCCACGAGAACATGGGCATCGTCGAGGAAGTCGGCTCCGCGCGTAGGCCGCATCCAGGTCGGCGACAGGGTCAGCGTGCCGTTCAACATCGCCTGCGGCACCTGCCGCAACTGCACCGGCGGCTGGACGTCGTTCTGCCTGCGGGTGAACCCGAACGAGGGCGTCGACGGGGCCGCCTACGGCTACGCCAACATGGGCCCGTACGACGGCGGCCAGGCCGAGTACCTGCGGGTGCCGTACGCGGACGTCAACCTGCTCGAGCTGCCACCCGGCACCGAGCACGAGAACGACTTCACCATGCTGTCGGACATCTTCCCGACCGGCTACCACGGCACCGAGCTCGCCGAGGTCGGCCCCGGCGACCGCGTGGCCGTCTTCGGTGGCGGCCCAGTCGGGCTCATGGCCGCGCACAGCGCTTTCCTGCGCGGGGCGTCGCAGGTGTTCGTCGTCGACCAGCAGAGCGACCGGCTCGCCCTGGCCGAGAAGTACGGCGCCACAGGCGTCGACTTCAGCAAGGGCGACCCGGTCGAGCAGATCCTGGACGCGACCGACGGCATCGGCGTCGACCGCGGCGTCGAGGCCGTGGGCTGGCAGGCGCACGACCCGTCCGGTGAGGAGCATCCTGAGCTGGTCCTGGACAACCTCGTCAAGGTCGTCCGCACCGCGGGCAGCATCGGCGTCGTCGGTGTCTACGTCCCCGAAGACCCGGGCCTGGACGACCCGTCGTCCGCCGGCAGGATCGGGTGGGACTACGGGACCTTCTTCACCAAGGGGCAGCGGATGGGCACCGGTCAGGCGCCGGTCAAGCGCTACAACCGTCAGCTCCGCGACTTGATCATCACCGGCAGGGCCAACCCCGGCCTGATCGTCAGCCACGAGGTCGGCCTGGACCAGGCCGTCGATGCCTACGAGCGCTTCGACAACCGCGAGGACGGCTGGACCAAGGTCCTGCTCAAGCCCGCCTCATGAGGGTCGAGCGGACCTGTCCCGACGGGACCGGCCGTGCGGCGGTTGCGCGGACGGCGCGTGGGGTGCACTGGCCCTGAGGGATGAGGTGTGGGACCTGTGGATTCCGAACGCAGGGTCGACCGGGGTGTCCTTCGCCCGTGCCGTCGTCGCAGGTGACGCGGCGGCGGCAGGCGTGCTCGTCCACGCGGCACCGCCGCTTCTGGAGGCGACCGTGCGGGCCGCGGGCCAGGCGACGGTCCTCGCCCATGCACAGCTCCAGCGGTCCGCGGAAGGGCCGATGGTCCTGCTCGTCCGGGACGGCGATCAGGTGAGGCTCGAAGACCGCTGGCCGGCCCAGGACGACCTCGGCCGGATCGTGCTGCTGCCTGGCGGCGAGGCAGGCGTGCTCACCGCCTGGGAGCACGCCGACGACCAGTCCTGGTGACGGTGGAGCGTCGAGTTCCGCAACTCGGGGTGACCGGTGGGGCGGTCGCGGTCGGGCAGGCAGGCAGAGCCTCGTCGTGGTCGTCGACGCGTTCCCGCCGCCCGGCGGTTCAGTCAAGGTCGGCGAGCGCGTCGAGGCCCTCGGCGGGTGAACGCGAACCAGGCCGTCGTCGTCCCAGTTCGGCCGTCCGTCGATCTGATCGCGATTCTGCGTCAGGACTCCGCTGGCGAACAGGCCGGCGCTCTACCGCTGTCTGATGACGGCCGGCGAGTCCCCGCCGGCCCGGGGTTGCCACGATGATCGAGAAGGACACCTGCCTGCTGAGCGGACCCAGCCATGACGGTCACTGACGGCGCCGCCGCCTTTGGCAGGTCGAGCACGGGGCAGACCCAGGAGGTGGACACCTTCTTGTTGCATCCCGACAACGCTCCCCGCGCTGCGCGCAAGGCCGTTGCGGAGTGCTGTGTCCAGGCCGGCGCCGGTGAGGTGTGCAGCACGAGCAGCGCGCTGATGACCAGCGAGATCGTCACCAACGCCGTCGTGCACGGCAGCGGTCCGGTCACCTTCGGCGTTGACTGGGCAAGAGGCTCGGTCAGGGTCGAGGTAGGCGACGACAACGACCACCATCCCGAGCCTATGCAGCCGGATGAGGACGGGGAGGGCGGCCGCGGGATGATGATCGTGGACGTTCTCGCCACGTCCTGGGGTGTCAGGGACGACCCAGCCGGAGGCAAGACCGTCTGGTTCGAGGTGGACGCACAGCCATAGCCCTGCGCGCCACCCGTCCCGACTGCCGTCCTCCGGCCCGTGGTAGCTGAACCAGCCTGCGTTGTTGCGCGGCGGTGGCTGCATGTAGTCGCGGTACCGCCGCTGCGGCTTGACCTCGGCCTGCCGTCGACGACGACGACTATGTAGAACGAGACCCACGGCAACGATGATCGACGCGCACAGGACCAGGCGGCGCGGACTCCCGTCGTGGCTATCGAGGAGCATTACCGGCCCTGAACGCGCGGGCTCCCGCAACATGGCACCGGCTCACCCACGGGAAGGTGCACCTGCGTCAGGCCGTCCTCCTGTGCACTGGGTGTGGAGCGCGCCGCGCAGAAGGAGGCCGGCACCGGCTACCGCCGCCGCGGCCAGCACCGGCGGGAAGACGAGGCCGGGCGAGGACATCGCCGCCCGCAGGACCTCGAAGGCGTAGTCGAGCATCTCCAACGGGTACCGGAGCAGGACACGCGAGCCGGCGGCGGACGTGACGGCGGTGACCGCGGCCGGAACGATCCACAGCAGGACGAGGCAGAGCCCGGCCGCGACGGCCCGGCCGGGGGTGCTGACGCCGCCCCAGGCGATCGCGGCTCCGACGAGAATTGCGGGGACCCACCGGACCACGATGTTCAGCCACGACGGCGGCAGCCCTTCGGCACCCGCGCCGAGGGACAGCAGCAGCTCGGCGAGCCAGGACCCGGACATGAGCGCGGCCACGGCCAGCCCTACGGTCGCTCCGGGCCTCGGCGACCCGCCGACGAGCCGGAGCACCACGAGCCCGATCAGGACGGCCACGGCGACGACCGCCAGGACGGCTGCGAGGTACAGCGCCGACGCCGTACGTTCCTGCAGACCCGACGCGACTGTCGTCGCGGACTGCACCGCCGCGACGGCGTGAACCGTCACGGCACCCGAACCTGCCGCCAGCAACGCCCCGGCGAGAAGCCGGGGCCGCAGGGCTCGCACGGCGAGCCCGGTAAGGCCGTAGCCGATCACGATCAGGCTCAAGATATGGGCGACGGCGTACTGGCCGAACGGCAGGAGCGCTCTGGGCATGTCGCCGGGGAGCGTCGGCTCGGCCCACAGGTTCTGCAGCGGCAGGCGGGCTCCTGTGGCCAGCCACGGCAGGAGCGCGACCACCGCCCCGGCGACGCCGATCCCGACGCACGCCAGCGTTCCGACCTTGCGCACCGCGTGGCCTTCTGCGGCCGTAGCCGCTGTTCCTGGCACCGCGCGACCATAGCCCGGCCCCCCACGCGACCGGCGTGGGCAGAATCCCGACGCCCCAACAGCGACCCGCGACTGCTCCGGAGACGTCGTTGACCCTGAGCCATCCCGTCCAGCGGGCGCCGACGGCGGGGTGACACCGCAGTCAAACCGCGTCCGGCGCGCAGCGTCCGCTGAAGAGCAGCTGGATCATCAGGGGCCGGGCCGCTCATGGCAGTAGCCGGCCGCCACCTGCGGCCCACGACTGCGGTAGAACACGAGCGTGACGACGGATCTGGTGCCCTACCGGCATGAGGCTGGACCGGCCCTGACGGTCGGTGCGCTGCGACGGGCGGTCGCTGACCTGGACGACGACGTGGTCGTCATGGCGTACGTCAGCGACGAGCCTTGGTCCGGACGGTCGACCGGCTACTTCGCCGAGGGCGAAGTCGAACTGCGGCCCGCGACCCGCGCCATCGGCAAGAGGTCGTTGGCCCTTCGTTGCGGCCCGCGTCCCGGGACGTTGATGCGGCCCCGGCCCGGCTCGCTGATGGTTGGGCACGGGGCGATACATGAGAGCGCCGCAGACGTGCTGCGACAGACGGTCCACGACGCCGTGTCCGCCACCGGCTATCGCGGCCGCCACAACGAGGCATCTCCTGGTTCGGTCACCACCTGGGACTGGGAGTCGCACGGCGACGTCGAAGTGGCAGTCGTCGTCGCCGCTGCCGCAGCCACGCGTCCAACATCGACCCCGGAACATGGCTGGTCCGGTCGCAGGTCGGCTGACGGCGACCTGCCCCCGCGGCCTGGCGTCCCGTAGCCGCCGCCACCGGAGCCCGCGGGGCACCGCCTCACGACTTCGGTCCGCTTCGCTGGCGGCAGAACCATCCGGAGGGTCCGGCGCGTGAGACAGGCATGAGGGACAGCGGCAGGAGCCGCCGGGTGGCTGATAGGGACCGCGAGTTCGACGCGTTCGTGGGCGCGTCGGGCCGGCGGCTTCTCCGGGCCGCCCAGCTGCTCACCGGTGACCGGCACAGCGCCGAGGACCTGCTGCAGGACGTCCTGGCCCGGACCTACGCCCGGTGGGACCGCATCGACGGGAACCCCGAGGCGTACGTGCGGCGGGCGCTGGTCAACGGCCAGCGGTCCTGGTGGAGGTCCCCGGCGGGCCGGCACGTCCCGCGCGGAGCCGTTCCGGACGCCCCGGCTATAGGTGATCATGCTTCCGCACACGCCTTGAACGATTCGGTGCTCCGGGCGATGTCGGCCCTGACGCCGCGTGAACGGTCCGTGATCGTCCTGCGGTTCTGGCTCGACCTGACCGAGGCGGCGACCGCCGCCGAGCTCGGCGTGGCGGTCGGAACCGTCAAGAGCACGACCGCGCGCGCCCTGGCACGGCTCCGGGCCTCCGAGCACCTCGCCCGCACCGCCGGGCCCGAACGAACTGACTTGCCGATGGCGCTGAGGAGCAACTGATGAACGAAGACGAACCTGGCGCGTCCGCCCTGAAGGACCTCCTCGACGGGCCTGTCGGACCGACCGCCCACCTCGCGCCGACGGCCAGACGAATCGCCCGGCGACGGACCGCCCGGCGGCGCACCGGGCTGACCGGCGCGGCAGCGGTCGTTGCCATCGCCGCTTTCGCCGCCCCGGCGCTGCTCGCGCCCACCGACGCGCTCGCTCCGGAGTTCGCCGGGCCGGACAGCATCGCGGTCGAAGCCGCGGAGACCGTCCGGGCCTTGGGCATGGATGCCGCCTTTGGGCAGGAGCACGGCCAGATCGCGGCGGACTGTGTCCGCGCGGCAGGAATCGACTACTCCCCCCGTTGGGCACAGGCTCCGGGCGCGCCCTTCGCGTCTTCCCCGTGGCTCCTGCCGACGGGCGCCGGATATGGCTTCTCCGATCGAACGGCGAACACCGGCGGACGGACGCCCGCGGGCTGGGAAGCGGCGATGTACGGCACGCCCCGCATGGAGGTCACGATCAGCATCGAAAACGGCGGCTCGGTGACCGTTCCCGTCGGCGGGTGCCACGGGCAGGCGACCGAGGCGCTGTACGGCGTCCCTGCCGAGGACTACGAACGGACCTACCAGCAGGTACGGGCCCTGCCGGACGAGGCGGTCCGCGCTGCCGTGCAGGACGGCCCGGTCCGTGACGCAGCCGGCCGTTGGTCGGAATGCCTGGCCGATCAGGGATGGGAAGCCGGAACACCCGACGACCTGGACAACGCGCTCGCGTCGGAGTTGGCCGCGGCGGACAGCGACGCTGCGGCCCGCGAGGAGCTCGTCCGCCGTGAGGCGGCGCTCCTCGAAGCGGACACACGCTGCCGCGAACAGTCCGGGCTGCAAGCCGCCTTCGACCAGGCTTTCGTCGAGCACGGCACGCGACTCGCTGCGGCGAATCAGGTCGCCCTCGCGCCGTACCGACGGATGCTCGACCATGCGACAGCGGTCTTTGACGAGCGGCGGCGACCGTAGAAGGAGTCGGGGCGGGTCGGGCACCGCCGCCGGGGCGAAGGGCCGCCCTGGACACCCGGCCTCGCCGCGATGGGTGGTCGGTCGGCTGCGGGCATCGCTCATGGTGACGTCGCCGGCAGCTTCCGTGAGGTCGCAGCTCGCCCTGGCTGGCGGGTCTGCGGGAGGAGGTGGCTGCAGCGATGGCTGACGTGGACGATCCCGCACCCGTACGTCCTTGCTCGGGCGGTACGCGCCCTCGACATGCTTCCCGACTCCTATGGTGACGGTGCGGCGACCGGGTGACGAGGGCCGCCACTAGCCAGCCCGCCGCCCGCCGAGGTACCTGGCCTGCGAGACCGTCATTGAGACGCCAGAACGCACATACAGCAGCCGCGACACGGCGGCTTGGCGCGAGGGGTAAGTGCCGTTAGCGCGGTCACGGCAGCCGTGCTGGCTGGGCTCGATCAGGAGTGATCGGTTCGGCTCGGGCTACTCGACCGGAACGAGCTGTAAAGCCACCGAGTTCATGCAGTAGCGCTTGCGGGTTGGTGCGGGCCCGTCGGAGAACACGTGGCCCAGGTGGGACGCGCAGGAGCGGCACCGCACCTCGGTGCGCACGCCAAACAGGCCGACATCCCGTACGTGCTCCACTGCGTCGGAGGCCGCCGGCCGGGTGAAGCTCGGCCACCCCGTCCTGGAGTCATACTTCGACTCGGACGCGAACAGTTCGGAGCCGCAGGCGGCGCAGGCGTAGGTGCCGCTGTCCGAGGCGTAGGCGTAGCACCCCGTGCCTGCCCGCTCAGTCGCGCCCTGGCGCAGCACGGCGTACTGCTCGGCGGTGAGGTGCTCGCGCCACTCCTGGTCGCTCTTGACGATGCTGCTTCCGACACGGCTCGCGGCCCGGCGTCTGCTCATGAGCACCTTGTACCCGCGGCCGATGCGCGTACGACGCCGTGAGGGCGGTCCCCGTTCGGCGAGGCCTGCTCACGCCACAAGCCGTCATCAGGGACGGGCCGGTGCGCTCCCCGAGGGGGACACTGACCGTAGGTGCCGTTGGCTCAGTCGTGATCTTGAGTGATGTGGTCCCTGTTGCTGGGGCTTCGCCGGTGAGCGATGAGCTGGGCGATCTCGGTGCTGGTGGTGCCGCGGTGGTCGGCTGCGGCTCGCGTGTAGATGAGCAGGGCGTAGGTGGCGTAGATCCACAGTCGGGTGTTCCACCATCCGGCGTCGTGGAGCAGGTCGGGCTGGAGGCCGCCGCGGAGGCAGGCGGCGGCGTAGAGGGCGTACTGGCTGTTGCGGTGCTCGGTGCGGCCGTAGAACTCGATCTCGGGCAGGTAGCGCTCGCGCAGCCCCTCGTACTCCAGCAGGTCTGAGCCGGGGGTGTGGGCGAGGTCGAGGGCGTCGACGGCCAGCTCGAGGATCGCGACGTCGGGAGTGAACGTCCCGGGTACGTCGTGGGGAGCGATGGCGGCGAGGAGGGCGTCAACGTCGTCGTTGCGTAGGAGGCTGGCGAGGGCGGCGTTCTGTGCCTGCTCGTGCAGGCGGTCCGGGTCGACGATCGTCTTGTTCGTCATGGCTAAAGTGTGGCGCGTGATCGGCGGGAGCAGCTGGTGGTGCGCCGCCGCTGCCTTTGCTGTGACGTGCGTCGGCCTGACGGCAGCCTTGCCCGCTGGCCCAGCCACGAGCCGAGCAAGTCATGGCTTTGGGGCCCAGACCGTCCGCTGCGCGGCCGGCCGGTCCCCGTCGCCAGGGGCAGGTGCTCGCCCGGGCGCGGGCGGGCACCAACATCATCTGGTTCGGCCATCTTCCCTGAAGGACGCTGGTGGACGGGTGCGGATGACACCTTGACGACGACCTTTCGGTAGGTCTGGAAGTCGCTGTGCTGAAGGTCTTCTCTGTCGTCATGAACGTCGAAGGAGGGGAGGGCGCCGGCCTGGCCTCGGACCCCGTTGCTGGTGTTACGGCAGGAGAGCTTCCGAGGGCGGTGCGGCATCGCCGGCATCGGTTCCCGGCGCGCGTCAAGGTGGTCAAGGTCCGTTACGACGACGGTGAGCACGCTGTGCTCGTGGCGGCCGCCGGCCGGGCCGGCCTGACCGTGGCGGGGTTCCTGGCCGGCGCCGGTCTGTCGGTCGCGGGGCAGGCCCGCCTCCGTCGCAGGCCGCGGACCGGGAGCTGCGGAGGCAGGCCCGGCCGGTGTACCACCTGGCGGTCAGCGCCGCCGAGCACGACCGGCCACTGTCGGATCAGGAGTGGGCGGACGTCGTCGCCGAGTGCACGCCGGACGGGTACGACCATCCGGCGCCCGACACGTTCAGCACCAAGACGGCCGCCGAGCGCTGGCTCGCGGCGGTCGAGACCGACCTTGGCCGCGGGCAGTGGGTCGACCCGCGGGCGCGACAGCTGCTGCTGTCCGACTACGCCGTGAGCTGGCTGGCAGGACGGCCTGACCTGAAGATCCGCACGCGCGAGCTGTACCGGTGGCTGCTGAACAAGTACGTCCTTCCGCAGCTGGGGGACCTGCCGCTCGACAAGATCACGCCGACGATCGTCCGGGCCTGGCACGCGGCCCTGCTCCGCGACGGCTCGCCGACCCCGGCCCACGCGTCCATGCGCGCCGCGCTGATCTACCAGCACGCGTCCGCCGACCGGGACGCCGCCATCGCGGCGGCACTCTCGCGCCTGGCAGCGGGGGAGGCGGTGGCTGAACCCCCTGGCCAGATCCGTCCGCCGATGCGTGCCCAAGGACGGGCACGTCCGCGCGCTACGGGCACGTAGCGGGCACGCGGAGATCCTTGAGGCAGTTCATGATCGTCGGATTCTGAACCGCACATCTGCTGACCTGCGGCTTCTCTGAGAGCGGGCGACGGGAATCGAACCCGCGTAGCCAGTTTGGAAGACTGGGGCTCTACCATTGAGCTACGCCCGCACAGACGGGGCCGGGGCCATCCTGCGGGCCCGAGTTCCGCGGGGCGTAGCGTAGTGGCTAGCGCGCCTGCTTTGGGAGCAGGAGATCGGGAGTTCGAGTCTCCCCGCCCCGACCGTCCTCTCCCAGTTGCCGCGCGCTCCGCCGTGCCCCGCCCACCCGCTGTGAGAAGAGGACCCACCCCGTGCAGAGCGCTGTCGAGACCCTGAGCCCCACGAGGGTCCGCCTCACCGTCGAGGTCCCCTTCGACGAGCTCAAGCCCGAGCTGGACTCCGCGTACAAGAAGATCGGTGCGCAGGTCCGGGTCCAGGGCTTCCGTCCCGGCAAGGTCCCGCCGCGCATCCTCGACCAGCGCGTCGGCCGCGGCGTCGTGCTCGAGGAGGCCGTCCAGGAGGCGCTGCCCCGCCTGTACTCCGAGGCCGTGACCGAGACCGGCGTGTCGCCGGTCGGCCGGCCCGAGGTCGACGTCACCAAGCTCGACGACGGCACCGAGCTCGCGTTCACCGCCGAGGTCGACGTCCGCCCCGAGTTCGAGCTGCCGGCCTACGACAGCGTGTCGGTGGAGGTCGCCGACGCCGTCGTCACCGACGAGGACGTCACGACGCAGGTCGACGAGCTGCGCGAGCGCTTCGCCAAGCTCACCCCGGTGGACCGCGCTGCCGCTGACGGCGACTTCCTCACCGTCGACCTGGTCGCGACCGTCGAGGGCGCCGACGTGCCCGGTGGCACCGCGAGCGGCCTGAGCTACCAGATCGGCACCGGCGAGCTGCTCGAGGGTCTCGACGAGGCCGTCACCGGCAAGAGCGCCGGCGACGCCACCAGCTTCACGACCACCCTGGTCGCCGGCGAGTACGAGGGCCAGCAGGCCGAGGTCGCCGTCACCGTCCAGGCCGTCAACGAGCGCGAGCTGCCCGCCGCCGACGACACCTGGGCCGAGAGCACCGGCTTCGCCACCTTCGTCGAGCTCGAGGCCGACGTCCGCTCGCGCCTGGAGCGCATGAAGAAGCTCGAGCAGGGCGTCGAAGCCCGCGACAAGGTCCTCGAGGCGCTGCTGGAGAAGGTCGAGGTCCCGCTGCCCGAGTCGGTCGTCGAGGCCGAGATCGCCTGGCGCGAGCAGAGCACCACCCAGCAGCTCCAGCAGGCGGGCATGACCCGCGACCAGTACCTCGAGGCCGAGGGCAAGGGCGAGGAGGAGTTCGCTGAGGAGGTGCGCGAGAGCGCCCGTACCGCGGTGAAGGCCCAGCTCGTGCTCGACGCCGTCGCCGACGCCGAGGAGCTGGGTGTCACGGACGCCGAGCTCACCGACCAGGTCGTCCGTCGCGCCCAGCGCGCCGGCGTCAGCCCGGACCAGTACGCCCAGTCGGTCGTGCAGTCCGGTCAGCTGCAGGGACTGGTCCAGGAGGTCCGCCGCGGGAAGGCGCTGGCCACCGTCATGGAGGGCGCCACGATCAAGGACGCCTCCGGCAACGCCGTCGACCTCGAGGAGCTGCGCGACGACCTCGCGCCGGCCGGCGCCGTCGACACGCAGTTCGACGAGGACGGCCGCCCGTTCCACACCCACGCCGACGGCGCGGTGCACTACCTCGACGAGGAGTAGGTCGGTCTCCCCGGGGAGCAGGTCGGGCGCTTCCGCCCTCGGCGGAACGGGCGCGCGGGAGGGACTGCCTGTCGCCGCACGGCGTTAGGGTCGACGACAGGCACCACCGTCCAGGACGGCGCCCGGCCCCACGTGGACCGGCTGCCGGCCCCGAGATCCGAGGCAGGCCCCACCGTGACCCAGAACGACCCCTCGACCGGGCTGGTCGTCCCCAGCAGCCTGGGCGTCGCCACGCCCGCCCTCCGCTCGCCCGGCGGTGACATGGGCCTGGACGCCCAGGTCTTCAACCGGCTCCTCAAGGAGCGGATCATCTTCCTCGGCTCGCCGGTGATGGACGAGATCGCCAACGCGATCTGCGCCCAGCTGCTGCTGCTCGCCGCGGAGGACCCCGAGCGCGACATCTTCCTCTACATCAACAGCCCCGGCGGCTCGATCTCCGCCGGCATGGCGATCTACGACACGATGCAGTTCGTCAGCAACGACGTCGCGACCGTCGGTCTGGGCCTGGCGGCCTCGATGGGGCAGTTCCTGCTCTGCGCCGGCACCAAGGGCAAGCGCTACGCCACCCCGCACGCGCGGATCATGATGCACCAGCCCTCCGGCGGCATCGGCGGCACAGCCGCCGACATCGCCATCCAGGCCGAGCAGATGCTCTACGTGAAGAAGCAGATGGCCGAGCGCATCTCCTTCCACACGGGCCAGACGCCCGAGCAGATCGAGAAGGACTCCGACCGGGACCGCTGGTTCTCGGCCGAGGAGGCCAAGGAGTACGGCTTCATCGACCACGTCGTCGCCGGGGCCTCCCAGGTCCCGTCCGGCGCCGGCACCCGGGCCTAGGAGGGCTTGCAGATGTCTTTCACGGACCCGACCAACTACACGATCCCGATCGTCATCGAGCAGACCTCCCGCGGGGAGCGCTCGTTCGACATCTACAGCCGGCTGCTCAAGGAGCGGATCATCTTCCTGGGCACGCCGATCGACGACGGCGTCGCCAACGTCGTCATGGCCCAGCTGCTCCACCTCGAGTCCGAGGACCCGGACCGCGACATCAACATGTACATCAACAGCCCCGGCGGCTCGTTCACCGCGCTGACGGCGATCTACGACACGATGCAGTTCGTCAAGCCCGAGATCCAGACGATCTGCATGGGGCAGGCCGCGTCGGCGGCGGCCGTCATCCTGGCCGCCGGCACCAAGGGCAAGCGCCTGGCGCTCGAGCACGCCCGCGTGCTCATCCACCAGCCCTCCGGCGGCGGCGAGGGGCAGTCCTCCGACATCGAGATCCAGGCCCGCGAGATCCTGCGGATGCGCGACCTGCTCGAGTCCATGCTCGCCCGCCACACCGGCAAGCAGGAGGCCGACATCCGCAAGGACATCGAGCGCGACAAGATCCTCACCGCCCGCGAGGCGGTGGAGTACGGGATCATCGACGAGGTCGTGGCCTCGCGCAAGATCGCCAGCGGCGCCGGCTCGGCCGCCGGGCGCTAGGCGTCGTGCCTCGCGCGGACCGGTCGGAGGACCCGTCCGGCCCGCGCGAGGACCCGCCGAGCGGCTCCACCACTTGGCGCGAAGGACTGGATCTGGCGGTGCCAAGCGGTACCGTCGTCGAACGGCTCTCCGGCCTGGTGCCGGTGACGACGAGGGACGAGGTACACCGCGGTGGCACGCATCGGTGACGGCGGCGACCTGCTGAAGTGCTCGTTCTGCGGCAAGTCGCAGAAGCAGGTGAAGAAGCTCATCGCGGGTCCGGGCGTCTACATCTGCGACGAGTGCATCGACCTCTGCAACGAGATCATCGAGGAGGAGCTCAGCGAGAGCTCGGAGCTCAAGTGGGACGAGCTCCCCAAGCCGCGCGAGATCTACGACTTCCTCGACCAGTACGTCATCGGCCAGGACACCGCCAAGCGCACCCTCGCGGTGGCGGTCTACAACCACTACAAGCGGGTCCAGGCCGGCGGCAACGAGAAGGACCCCGTCGAGCTGCAGAAGAGCAACATCCTGCTGCTCGGCCCGACCGGCTGCGGCAAGACGCTGC
The DNA here is from genome assembly GCA_963844295.1 of uncultured Actinomycetota bacterium. Classification (GTDB taxonomy): domain Bacteria; phylum Actinomycetota; class Actinomycetes; order Mycobacteriales; family SCTD01; genus SCTD01. The sequence goes on from CAWJNR010000003.1 coordinate 170,999, forward strand.
TCGCGCAGACGCTGGCCAAGATGCTCAACGTCCCCTTCGCGATCGCCGACGCCACGGCGCTGACCGAGGCCGGCTACGTCGGCGAGGACGTCGAGAACATCCTGCTCAAGCTCATCCAGGCCGCTGACTACGACGTCAAGAAGGCCGAGACGGGGATCATCTACATCGACGAGGTCGACAAGATCGCCCGCAAGAGCGAGAACCCGTCGATCACCCGCGACGTCTCCGGCGAGGGCGTGCAGCAGGCGCTGCTGAAGATCCTCGAGGGCACGACCGCGTCGGTCCCGCCGCAGGGCGGCCGCAAGCACCCGCACCAGGAGTTCATCCAGATCGACACGACGAACGTGCTGTTCATCGTGGGCGGCGCGTTCGCCGGGCTCGACAAGGTCATCGAGCAGCGGATCGGCAAGAAGGCCGTCGGCTTCGGCGCCGTGCTGCACTCCAAGCACGAGGTCGACGCCGGCAACGTCTTCGGCGACGCGATGCCCGAGGACCTGCTCAAGTACGGGATGATCCCGGAGTTCATCGGCCGCCTCCCGGTGCTCACCAGCGTCCACAACCTCGACCGCGAGGCGCTGATCCGGATCCTCACCGAGCCGAAGAACGCGCTGGTGCGGCAGTACCACCGGCTGTTCGAGCTCGACGGCGTCGAGCTCGAGTTCAGCGAGGACGCGCTGCACGCGATCGCCGACCAGGCGATCCTGCGTGGCACGGGCGCGCGCGGCCTGCGCGCCATCCTCGAGGAGGTGCTCAACTCGGCCATGTACGACCTGCCCTCGCGCGGCGACGTCGCCAAGTGCCTCGTGACCCGGGAGGTCGTGCTCGAGCACGTCGCCCCGACCCTCGTGCCCCGCGACGCCGCCACCCCCGCCCGCCGCGAGCGCCGCGAGAAGTCCGCCTAGGTCTCGCACCACCGCGCTCGGCCTGACGATCAGGTGACGCGCACCTCTGCCCGCTGATCGCTGGCCGAGGCGAGCAGTGGGCATCGGGAGAGGAGCCCGGCCGCGAGGCTGAGGCTCCCCCTTCCGAGAGGCACATCCCCATGGCTCAGACCAAGGCGACCAACGCCACCGAGACCGTCGTCGCGACCGTCGACCTCACCGTCGAGGAGGGCGACCGCGGGCTCAAGGGCCCCAGCGGTCCCGTCGGTCCGGCCGGTGAGAAGGGCGACAAGGGCCCCAAGGGTCCGGCCGGCCCGATCGGCGAGGCCGGCGAGCGCGGCGACAAGGGCGTCAAGGGCCCGGTCGGCCCGATCGGCGAGGCCGGCGACAAGGGCGCCAAGGGCGCGACCGGTCCCGCCGGTCCTGTCGGCGAGCGCGGCGACACGGGCGCCAAGGGCGCGACGGGTCCGGTCGGCGAGCAGGGCCTGCAGGGCAGCGCCGGCCCGGAGGGCCTGACCGGTCCGCAGGGCGAGAAGGGCCTGCCCGGCTCCACCGGGCTGCCGGGTGAGCAGGGCGAGACCGGCCCCCAGGGCCCGGTCGGCGCGCGTGGCGAGACGGGCCCCCAGGGCCTGGTCGGCGAGCAGGGCGCGCCCGGCGAGGTCGGCGAGCAGGGCGAGACCGGGCTGCAGGGCGAGCGCGGCGAGGTCGGACCGCAGGGCGACCGCGGCCTGCCGGGCGCGCAGGGCGTGACCGGTGAGCAGGGCGTGCGCGGGCTGCCGGGCGAGATCGGCCCGCAGGGCGAGGTCGGCCCGCAGGGCCTGCCCGGCGAGCAGGGCATCCGGGGTGGCCAGGGGCAGCGCGGCGTCATCGGCGAGACCGGTGCCAAGGGCCTGACCGGTGAGCAGGGCCCGCAGGGCGAGCGGGGCGAGCCGGGTGTGGTCGGGATCGCCGGCTTCCAGGGTCCGCAGGGCGCCCAGGGTCCGGCCGGTCCGGCCGGTCCGGTGGGCCTGCCTGGTGTGCAGGGCCCGCAGGGCGCATCCGGCCCGGCGTGGCTCTACCAGCCGACCCCGGCCGAGCTCGTCAGCAAGGTCAAGCAGGCCGCGACGGACGTCTCCCTCCGCACCGTGCTCGACCCCCGGGCCGGTGCCCGCTACGTCGCGGAGCTGACCTCGCGTCTGGTCAAGCTGCAGGGCGGGCTGCTGCTGCGCGCGATCGTCACGACCGATGCCCCGGTGGCTGAGGTGACGGTCGACCGCTCCAACGTGCGGTCCATCGCCTAGTCGCAGGACCGGACGAGCCCCTCCCCGCACCGCGGGGAGGGGCTCGTCGTCGTCGTGGACCCGCTACGCGTCCTCGAGCCGGTAGCCGGCGAGCTGGCGGGCCTGGGCGACCAGTCGGCCCGCGCTGTCCCAGATCTCGCACTCCTCGTCGAGCCAGCCGTCGCGCAGCAGCCGGGCGTGCTGCTTGACCCGCAGCCAGCCCGGCGCGGGCAGCCCGCGCAGCAGTACGGTGAGCTCGAGCGTCGGCACCCAGCCCATCAGGCCGAGGTCGAAGGTGACCGGCGGCATCGCGTCGGCGAAGACGACCAGGTCCATCGGTGTCGCGTCGGCGCCGTCGTCGCGCCGCATCCAGCCCTGCACGTGCGCCTGCCCCTGCGGCTTGCCGAGCGCCCACTGCGCGGTGGCCATGTCCAGGCGCAGGTCGACGTGGTCGAAGTAGCCGACGACCCGGCCGGTGGGGCCGACGGACGGCGTCCGCGGGCAGTCCTCCAGCGGCGGCAGGTCGGGCGGGCCGCCCGGCGCGCTCCAGTGGTCGTCGCCCTCGGGGAGCGTGCTGGAGGACAGCAGCACCTCCACCCGGGCCTGGCCCTCCTGCAGCAGCCGGACCCGCGACGACGCCACCCGCCGTCCGGTGCGCAGCCGTTCGACCTCGACCTGCGCCGGGCCGGCGTCGGGGGAGGACAGGTAGTGGGCGCTGACGACCAGCGGGTGCGGGTGCCCCTCGTCAAGGGCCTGCTCGATGGCGGTGCGCAGCAGGTAGCCGCCGTGCGGCTTGCCGCCGACGGCCCAGCTCGGGTCCAGCTCGACGTCGGTGGTGGTGGCGGTCGTGCTCACGAGGAGGGCTCCTTGTAGCCGGCGAGCTGGTGGGCCTGGACGACGAGGTGACCGGCGCTGTCCCAGACCTCGCACTCCTCGTCGAGCCACCCGCCGGAGACGAGCCGGGCGCGCTGCACGCAGCGCAGCCAGCCCTGCACGGGCACCGACCGGAGGTAGACGGTGAGCTCGAGCGTCGGCACCCAGCCGGGGATGCCCATCTCGAAGGTGACCGGCGGCAGGGCGTCCGCGACGGTGAGCAGCATGAGCGGGTCGACCTCGCGCCCGGTGGCCGAGCGCACCCAGGCGCGCACCTCGGCGCCGCCGCCGAACGAGCCGCGCGTCCAGGCAGCGGTCGCGGGGTCCAGCCGGATCTCGAGCTGCTCGACGATGCCGTTGCGCGGCAGGCCCTCCGGCATCGCGTGCCGGATGCAGTCCTCGGGCAGCGGCAGCTGCGGAGGAGCCGTCGACAGGTGCAGCGGCCGGTGCCCCGGCTCGGGCAGCCGTCCCGCGGTGATGATCGTGGACACCTTGGGCCGGCCGCCCTGCGAGAGCTGGGCGCGCAGCGTGCCGACCGAGCGGCCCTCGCGCAGCACCTCGACGTCGAGGTCGCCGGCGCCGACCTTCGGCGCCGCCGCGTAGTGCGCGCTGACCGCCAGCGGGTGCGGGTGCCCGGTGTGCGCCAGCGCCTCGCGAGTGATCGTCTCGAGCAGCCAGCCGCCGTGCAGCACGCCGGCGCCGTACGCCCAGGTGTCGGGCAGGTCGAGGGAGACGGTCGTCGCGGTCACGACGAGGGACAGTAACGGGGTCCCGGCGCCTCCCTAGACTGACCCGGTGACCGAACCCCGCCGCGTGCCCGACCGACCCGTGCTCGACGGCCTCGAGGCGACCTGGGACGCCGTCTGGCAGGAGACCGGCACCTACCGCTTCGACCGCACGGCCGAGCGGGCCGAGGTCTACGCCATCGACACCCCGCCGCCCACGGTCTCCGGCAGCCTGCACGTCGGCCACGTCTTCAGCTACACCCACACGGACCTGCTCGCGCGCTACCAGCGGATGACCGGCAAGAAGGTCTTCTACCCGATGGGCTGGGACGACAACGGCCTGCCCACCGAGCGCCGGGTGCAGAACTACTACGGCGTGCGCTGCGACCCCAGCCAGCCGTACGACCCGTCCTACGAGCCGCCGGCCGACGCGGGGGCGCTCAAGAAGGGGACCTCCCAGGTCAGCATCAGCCGGCAGAACTTCGTCGAGCTGTGCCAGCGGCTGACCGTCGAGGACGAGAAGGTCTTCGAGGACCTGTTCCGCCGCCTCGGGCTCAGCGTCGACTGGCAGCACACCTACGAGACCATCGGCGACCGCGCCCGGCGGGCCGCGCAGCGCGCCTTCCTGCGCAACCTCGCCCGCGGCGAGGCGTACGCCACCGAGGCGCCGACCCTGTGGGACGTCGACTACAAGACCGCGGTCGCGCAGGCCGAGCTGGCCGATCGCGAGCTGCCCGGCGCCTACCACCGGATCGGGTTCGCCAAGCCCGACGGCGAGCCGGTCTTCATCGAGACGACCCGCCCCGAGCTCATCCCGGCCTGCGTCGCGCTCGTGGCGCACCCCGACGACGAGCGCTACCAGCCGCTGTTCGGCACCACCGTGACGACGCCGCTGTTCGGCGTGCAGGTGCCGGTGCACGCCCACGAGCTGGCCGACCCCACCAAGGGTTCCGGCATCGCGATGATCTGCACCTTCGGCGACACCACCGACGTCACCTGGTGGCGCGAGCTCGACCTGCCGGTGCGCAGCATCGTCGCGCGCGACGGCCGCATCGTCACGACGCCGCCGGACGGTGTGGCACCCGAGCCGTACTCCGAGCTGGCCGGCAAGACGGTCAAGCAGGCCCAGAAGCGGATCGTCGAGATGCTCGCCGAGTCAGGTGATCTCGTCGGTGAGCCCAAGCCGATCACGCACCCCGTGAAGTTCTACGAGCGCGGCGACCGGCCGCTCGAGATCGTCACGAGCCGGCAGTGGTACCTCCGCAACGGCGGCCGCGACGTGCCGCTGCGCAAGGAGCTGCTGCAGCGCGGCGAGGAGCTCGTCTGGCACCCCGGCTTCATGCAGAGCCGGTACGAGAACTGGGTCGGCGGGCTCAACGGCGACTGGCTGATCAGCCGGCAGCGCTTCTTCGGCGTGCCGTTCCCGCTCTGGTACCGCCTGGACGCCGACGGCTCGCCGGTCCACGACGACCCGCTGCTGCCCGCCGAGGCCGACCTGCCGGTAGATCCGACCAGCGACGTGCCGGCCGGCTTCACCGCCGACCAGCGCGACGTGCCGGGCGGCTTCACCGCCGACCCCGACATCATGGACACCTGGGCGACGAGCTCGCTCTCACCGCAGATCGCCGGCGGCTGGGAGGACGACCCCGACCTGTTCGCGCGGGTCTTCCCGTTCGACCTGCGTCCGCAGGGCCACGACATCATCCGCACCTGGCTGTTCTCGACCGTGGTGCGCAGCCACCACGAGCACGGCAGCGTGCCGTGGAGCGACACCGCGCTGTCGGGCTGGATCCTCGACCCGGACCGCAAGAAGATGAGCAAGTCGGTCGGCAACGTCGTGACGCCGCTCGGACTGCTGGAGCAGCACGGCACCGACGCGGTCCGCTACTGGGCGGCCAACGGCCGACTCGGCACCGACACCGCCTTCGACGAGGGCCAGATGAAGGTCGGCCGCCGCCTGGCGGTCAAGCTGCTCAACGCCAGCAAGTTCGCGCTGGGCTTCCCCGAGGCCGAGCCGGGGCCGGTCACCGAGCCGGTCGACCAGGCGCTGCTCGCCCGGCTCGCCGCGGTGGTCGACGAGGCGACGGCGGCCTTCGAGGCCTACGACTACACCCGCGCGCTGGAGCGCACCGAGTCCTTCTTCTGGTCCTTCTGCGACGACTACATCGAGCTGGTCAAGGGCCGGGCGTACGGCGAGGACGCCGCGGCCGCCGCCTCCGCCAACCGGGCGCTGCGCATCGCGCTGGACGCGCTGCTGCGGCTGTTCGCCCCGGTGCTGCCGTTCGTCACCGAGGAGGTCTGGTCGTGGTGGCAGGAGGGCTCGGTGCACGCGCAGGCGTGGCCGGCGTCCGCGCCGCTGCGCGAGGCCGGCGGCGAGGTGCCGGCGGCCGACTGCCTGGGCGTCGCCGGGACCGTGCTGGAGCGGGTCCGGGGTGAGAAGAGCCGGGCCAAGACGTCGATGAAGACGCCGGTGCTCGCGCTGCACGCCGTCGGCACCGCCCAGGACCTCGCGCTGCTCGCGCAGGTCGAGGCCGACCTGCGCAACGCCTGCCTGATCGAGTCTCTGACGACGCAGGAGACGGGCGGCGCCTTCGAGGTGTCCCGCATCGAGCTCGGCGAGGCGCCGCCGAAGGTCGCCCGCTCGTGACGCTCCAGCGGGTGCTGTCGGAGCTGGCCACCCGCTACCCGGCCGAGGACCAGATGGTCCCGGACCTCGAGCGGATCCGGCTGCTCTGCGACCTGCTCGGGTCGCCGAACCGCGCCTACCCCGCCATCCACCTGACCGGCACCAACGGCAAGAGCAGCACCGCGCGCATGATCGACGCGCTGCTGCAGGGCTTCGGCCTGCGCCCGGGCCGCTACACCAGCCCGCACCTGGACTCGGTGACGGAGCGGATCACGATCGACGGCCAGCCGATCAGCGAGGAGCGCTTCGTCGAGGCGTGGGACGAGCTCAAGCCCTACGTCGAGCTCGTCGACTCGCGGATGCCCCAGCCGATGACCTTCTTCGAGGTGCTGACCGGCATGGCCTTCGCCGTCTTCGCCGACGCTCCCGTCGACGTCGCGGTGCTCGAGGTCGGGCTCGGCGGCGCCTGGGACGCCACCAACGTCGTCGAGGCGGCCACGGCCGTCGTCCTCCCGATCGGGCTGGACCACGTGCCGCTGCTCGGCACCACGCTGGCCGAGATCGCCACGGAGAAGGCCGGGATCATCCACCCCGGCGCGACCGTCGTGCTCGCGCAGCAGGAGCCCGAGGCCGCCGAGGTGCTGCTCCGCCGCGCGGTCGAGGTCGGCGCCACGGTCGCCCGCGAGGGGCTGGAGTTCGGCGTGGTCTCGCGCACCACGGCGGTCGGCGGCCAGCTGCTGTCGCTCCAGGGCCTGTCCGGCCGGTACGACGACGTCTACCTCCCGCTGCACGGTGCGCACCAGGCTGCGAACGCGGCCGCGGCGCTCGCGGCGGTCGAGGCCTTCCTCGGCGGTGGCGACAAGGGGATGCTCGACGCCGACCTCGTCCGCGAGGGGTTCGCCCGCACCGCCTCGCCCGGCCGGCTGGAGGTCGTCCGCACCAGCCCGACCGTGCTGCTCGACGCCGCCCACAACGCCCACGGCATGACGGCGACGGTGGCCGCGCTGACGGACGCGTTCGCCTTCACCCACCTCGTCGCCGTCGTCGCGGTGCTCGGCGACAAGGACGCCCTGGCCATGCTCGAGGTGCTCGAGCCGGCCGTCGCGCAGGTCGTCGTCACCCAGAACGGCTCGCCCCGCGCGATGTCGGTCGACCACCTGGCCGACCTCGCCCGCGACGTCTTCGGCGAGGACCGCGTCCAGGTCGAGGACGCCCTCGACGACGCGCTGTCGACCGCCGTCGGCCTGGCCGACGCCGAGAGCCAGTACGGCGGCGCCGGGGTGCTCGTCACCGGCTCGGTCGTCACCGTCGGCGAGGCGCGCACCCTCCTCCACCGCGGCTGACCGCCCACCCTCCTCCACCGCGGGCAGCCCGACGGTCCGCTCCGCCCCGTACGCCCCACGCTCCTGCGACGATCTTCGTCTCGAGGTGCCGCGACACGCGAGCGACCGCCCCACAAGACGAAGATCGTCGCCGAGGAGGGGCGGGGCGGGGGCGCCGGTAGCCTCGGCGACACCCCGCCTACCTAGGAGAACCCCGTGCAGCGCACTCTCGTCCTCGTCAAGCCCGACGGCGTCCGCCGCGGCCTCGCCGGCGAGGTCATCTCGCGGCTGGAGCAGAAGGGCCTGACCCTCGTCGCGATGGAGCTGCGCACGCTGGAGCGCGCCACGGCCGAGGAGCACTACGGCGAGCACCGCGAGCGCCCGTTCTTCGGCGAGCTGGTCGAGTTCATCACCGGCGGGCCGCTGGTCGCGCTCGTCGTCGAGGGCCCGAACGCCGTCGCCGGCACCCGTCGCCTCATGGGCGTCACCAACCCGGTCGAGGCGACCCCGGGCTCGATCCGCGGCGACTACGCCCTCGAGATCGGCCAGAACCTCGTGCACGGCAGCGACTCCGAGGAGTCGGCGAAGCGCGAGATCGGCATCTTCTTCCCGGGTCTCTAGCACCCGTTCGCGGCCCCGCCGCGGCCCGCGCCGCGTCGGGGCCGGTCCGCTGCGCGGCCACTAGGGTGGCCGTCCGCGCCGACCCCCGGAAGGCCCCCCTCACCCCCATGGCGAGCAGCACCAGCCTGTCGTTCCTCGGCCGCGACATGGCCGTCGACCTCGGCACCGCCAACACGCTCGTGTACGTCCGCGGACGCGGCATCGTGCTCAACGAGCCGAGCGTGGTCGCCATCAACACCAAGACCGGTGGGATCGTCGCGGTCGGCGCCGAGGCCAAGCGCATGATCGGCCGCACGCCGGCGAACATCGTGGCGATCCGCCCGCTGCGCGACGGCGTCATCGCCGACTTCGACACGACCGAGCGGATGCTGCGCTACTTCATCCAGAAGGTGCACAAGCGCCGCTACTTCGCCAAGCCGCGCATCGTCGTCTGCGTCCCGAGCGGGATCACCGGCGTGGAGCAGCGCGCGGTCAAGGACGCCGGCTACCAGGCCGGGGCCCGCCGGGTCTTCATCATCGAGGAGCCCATGGCTGCCGCGATCGGCGCGGGCCTGCCGGTGCACGAGCCGACCGGCAACATGGTCGTCGACATCGGCGGCGGGACGACCGAGGTCGCCGTCATCAGCCTCGGCGGCATCGTCACGAGCATCTCGATCCGCACGGGCGGCGACGAGCTCGACTCGGCGATCATCGCCTTCGTGAAGCGGGAGTACTCCCTGATGCTGGGGGAGCGGACCGCCGAGGAGATCAAGATGGCCATCGGCTCGGCGTTCCCGATGCGGGACGAGCCGGTCGCGGAGATCCGCGGCCGCGACCTCGTCTCCGGGCTGCCGAAGACGATCGTCGTGACGGCCGACGAGATCCGCAAGGCCATCGAGGAGCCGGTCAACGCGATCATCGACGCGGTGAAGACCACGCTGGACGCGTGCCCGCCGGAGCTGTCCGGCGACGTGATGGACCGCGGGATCGTGCTCACCGGCGGCGGCGCGCTGCTGCACGGCCTCGACGAGCGGCTGCGGCACGAGACCGGGATGCCGATCCACGTCGCGAAGGACCCGCTCCACTCGGTGGTGGTGGGGACCGGGAAGTGCGTCGAGGAGTTCGAGGCCCTCCAGCAGGTCCTCATCTCCGAGCCGCGCCGGCGGTAGCCGCGTGCGCGGCCCCCGGCTGCTGCTCGTCCTGCTGCTGCTCACCGCCATCACGCTGACCGCCCTCGACGCGCGCGCCGGCGGCTCCGCCTTCGACGGTGCGCGGTCAGCAGCCGACGCCGTGCTCGGTCCGGCGCAGCGCGCGGTCGGTGGCGCCGCACGCGGTGTCGGTGGCCTGCTCTCCAGTGCCGACGAGGAGGAGCTCCAGCGCCTGCGCGACGAGAACGCCCGTCTGCGTGCCGATCTCGTACGCACAGAGGCCGACCGCCGGCGCGTCGCCGAGCTGGACGCGCTGCTCGCCCTCACCAGCGCCGGGACCTACACCGTGGTGCCGGCGCAGGTCACCGCCGTCGGCTCGGCCTTCGGCTTCGAGCTCACGCTCACGCTCGACGCGGGCAGCCGGGACGGGGTGCGCGAGGGGCAGACGGTCGTCAGCGGCGCGGGGCTGGTCGGCCGGACCACCCGCGTCGGGCCGTTCACCAGCGGCGTCCTGCTGCTCACCGACCCCGGCTCGACCGTCGGCGCGCGGCTCACCCGCGAGGGGACGGTCGGCCTCGCGACCGGCGACGGCGATGCCCTGGTCTACGAGCTGGTCGAGGGCGGGGAGGTCGCCGTCGGCGATGCGCTGCTCACGACCGGCTCCGCGACGTACGTCCCCGGCGTCCCCGTCGGGCGGGTCGTCTCGGTCGACCCGACGCCGGGCCTGGTGACCACGGCGCGCGTCGAGCCGTTCGTCGATGTCCGCCGGCTCGAGGTGGTCGGCGTCGTGGTGGAGCCGCCCCGGGGCACCCCGCGCGTGCCGGTCCCACCGCCGTGACCCGGCGCGTCCTGCTCGGCCTCGCGGCAGTGCTCACCGCCCTGCTCGTGCAGACGGCCGTGCTCGCCCGGCTGCCGCTGCCGGGCGGGGCGCCGGACCTGCTGCTCGTCCTCGTCGTCGCCTTCGCCCTGGCCGAGGGCCCGCTGTCCGGCGCGCTGACCGGCTTCGCCGGCGGACTGCTCCTGGACCTCGGCGCCGACCACGAGCTCGGGCGTGCCGCGCTGGTCTACGCCCTCGTCGGCTACCTGGCCGGGCTGCTCGCCGACGACCGCCCGCGGTCGCCGCTGCGGCCGCTCGTGGTCGTCGCGGTGGCCGCCGCCGGGGCGGTCTGCACCTACGCGGTGGAGGGCCTGCTGCTGGGCGATCCGCGCATCACCGCGGCCGCGTTCTGGCCCTCGCTGGCCGGGACCACGACCTACTCTGTGCTCCTCACCCCGCTGGTCGTCCCGGTCGTCGGTGCGCTCGTGCGCCGCCTGGAGGACGACCCCGTCCGGAGGTGACGGACGGGAGCGGCGGATGACCGAGCGGTCGACGCTCCGGCTGTTCGTGCTCCGCGTGCTCGTCGTGGCCCTGCTCGCCACCCTGTTCGGCCGGCTGTGGTTCCTGCAGGTCCACGCCGGCGAGTCCTACGTCGAGCAGGCCAGCGCCAACCGCGTCCGCGAGGTCGTCGAGCCCGCGCCGCGCGGCGAGGTGCTCGACGCCCGGGGCGCGCCGCTGGTCCGCAACCGCACGGCGTTCGTCGTCTCGGTCAGCCGCTCCGAGCTGCTGCGCCAGGACGACGACGGCGCCGCCGTGCTCGAGCGGCTCGGGGCCGTGCTCGACCGTCCCGCCGATGCGCTCGCCGCCGAGATCCGCCCCTGCGGCGGCGGGGTGGTACCGCCCTGCTGGCGCGGCTCGCCCTACCAGCCGGTGCCCGTCGCGGAGTTCGACGCGACCGACCCGGCGGGGCTGGCGAGGGTGCTCTCGATCGAGGAGCGGCGCGAGGACTTCGCCGGCGTCACTGCGGAGTTCGCGGCCGTGCGGGACTACCCCCAGGGGACGCTCGCCGCGCACGTGCTCGGCTACCTCGGCCCGATCAGCCCCGAGGAGGTCGAGCAGCCGGAGTACGACGGGGTGCAGCCCAGCGCGCTCGTCGGGCGCGCCGGCGTCGAGGCGACGTACGACCCCGACCTGCGCGGCGAGGACGGCGTCACCCGGCTGCTCGTCGACCGCGTCGGCGCGGTCACCGGCGTCGCGGGCGAGACGGCGCCGCGGGCGGGCGACGCCCTGGTGCTCTCGCTCGACGCCGGCGTGCAGCGGGTGGCCGAGCAGGCGCTGGTGCGCGCCGTCGAGCGGGCCCGCACGATGACGGCGCGGGGGAGCGGCCTGCCGCTGGTGGCCGACTCCGGGTCGGTCGTGGTGATGGAGGCCCGCACCGGGCGGCTGGTCGCGATGGCCAGCTACCCGTCGTACGACCCGTCGGTGTTCGTGGGCGGCGCGTCGCCGCAGGAGTACGCCGCGCTGGTCGACGAGGAGCGCGGGGCGCCGCTCGTCTTCCGCGCGATCCAGGGGGCGTACGCCCCGGCCTCGACCTTCAAGGTGATCTCGACGGCGGCGGCGGTGGAGAGCGGCGACTACCCGCTGCGCGGTCGCTACCCGTGCCCCGGCTCGTACGCCCCGACCGGGCAGCGCAACTTCGACTCGGCCGCGCTGGGCACGATCGACCTGCGGGCCGCGCTGGTGCAGTCCTGCGACACCGTCTTCTACAAGTTCGCCTACGAGCAGTGGCAGCGCGACGGCGGCAGCACCCCGGTCGCCGAGCCGCGGGACCCGATGCTCGCGATGGCCAAGGCCTTCGGCCTGGGGGAGCGCACCGGCGTCGACCTGCCGGCGGAGCGGCGCGGCACCGTCGCCGACCGCGCGTACAAGCAGGCAGTACTGGGAGGCCAACCGCGAGAACCGCTGCGAGGGGGCGACCAACCCGGCCCTGACCGAGGAGCGGCGGCAGGCGAACCGCGAGTTCTGCGAGGACGGCCACCGCTTCCGCGGCGGTGACGCCACGAACTTCTCGATCGGGCAGGGGGACACGCTCGTCACGCCGTTGCAGCTGGCGACCGTCTACGCCGCGATCGCGAACGGCGGGGACCTGCTCCAGCCGCACGTCGCCCGCGCCCTGGTCCCGCGAGGCGGACCGCCGCGCGAGATCGCGCCGGTCGTGACGGGCCGGGTGCCGGTGGGCCCCGAGCTGCTCGCCTACCTGCGCGACGCGCTCGCCGGGGTCACGCAGCCGGGCGGCACCGCGGCGGCCGCCTTCGCCGGCTCGCCGGTCGCGGTCGCCGGCAAGACCGGCACGGGCGAGGTGGCCGGCAAGCAGGACACCTCGTGGTTCGCGTCCTTCGCACCGGCCGAGGCCCCCGAGCTGGTCGTGATCGGCATGGTCTCCCAGGGCGGCACCGGCGGGACCGTCGCGGCGCCGATGGTGCGCGAGGTCTACGACGGCATCTACGGACCCGGCGGCACCGGGCTGCCGCAGGGCCTGCCGGAGGTGCGGCCGTGACGCTCGACCTCGGTCGCCGCGACGCCGGCCTGCGGGAGCGGGCGCTGGGCCAGGACTCCTGGCTCCGCCGCCTCGACTGGGTACTGGCCCTGGCGGTCGCCGGTCTCGTCGCGATGGGCGCGCTGCTCGTCTGGTCGGCGACCCGGCAGCGGATGCTCGACGCCGGCCTGTCCGACACCGCCTTCCTGGAGCGGCACCTGCTCAACGCCGCCATCGGGCTGGCGCTCGGGTCGGTGGCCGCGCTGATCGACTACCGCACCCTGCGGGCGTACGCCCCGGTCATCTACGTCGCCGCGTGCCTCGGGCTGGTCGCGGTGCTCACCCCGCTCGGGCGCACCATCAACGGCGCGCACTCGTGGATCGTGCTGGGCGGCGGCTTCCAGGTGCAGCCCTCCGAGCTGGCCAAGGTCGCCCTCGTCGTGGGGCTGGCGATGCTGCTCGCGGAGCGGCGCGACATGGAGGCCGGGCCGCGCGGCGGTGACGTGGTGCTGGTGCTGCTCGTCGCCTCGGTCCCGATGGCGCTGGTGATGCTCCAGCCCGACCTCGGCACCGTGCTCGTGCTGGTCTTTCTCGTCCTGGGGGTGCTGGCCATCGGCGGTGCGCCCGCCCGCTGGATCGTCGGGCTGGTCCTCGCGGGGGCCGTGGTGTGCGCCGGCGCGGTGCAGCTCGGCGTGCTCGACGACTACCAGGTGGACCGCTTCGCCGCCTTCGCCAACCCCGAGCTCGACCCGCGCGGGGTGGGCTACAACACCAACCAGGCCCGCATCGCCATCGGCTCCGGCGGGCTGACCGGCAAGGGGCTGTTCCAGGGCACGCAGACCTCCGGCCGCTTCATCCCCGAGCAGCAGACCGACTTCGTCTTCACCGTCGCGGGGGAGGAGCTCGGCCTGCTCGGCGCCTCGCTGCTGCTGGCCCTGCTCGGCGTCGTGCTGTGGCGCGGCCTGCGGATCGCCTCGCTCGCCTCCGACGCCTTCGGCCGGCTCGTCGCCGCCGGCGTCGTGTGCTGGTTCGCCTTCCAGAGCTTCGTCAACGTCGGCATGACGCTCGGGATCATGCCGGTGACCGGCCTGCCCCTGCCGTTCGTGTCGTACGGCGGCTCGGCGATGTTCGCCAACCTGGTCGCGATCGGGCTGCTCCAGAACGTCCACCTCCGCAGCCGGGAGCTCTGAGGGCGCGGCGGGGCGGGGCTCGGACGTAGCCTGGTCAGATGCCCGTCGAGAGCCTGTTCCCCCGCCTCGAGCCGCTCCTGCCCACCGTGCAGAAGCCGATCCAGTACGTCGGTGGCGAGCTCAACTCCCAGGTCAAGGACTGGGACAGCTGCGACGTGCGCTGGGCGATCATGTACCCCGACGCCTACGAGGTCGGGCTGCCCAACCAGGGCGTCATGATCCTGTACGAGGTGCTCAACGAGCAGCCGGGCGTGCTGGCCGAGCGCACCTACAGCGTGTGGCCCGACATGGCCGGCAAGATGCGCGCGGCGGGCGTCCCGCAGTTCACCGTCGACGGGCACCGCCCGGTCAAGGACTTCGACGTCCTCGGCATCAGCTTCTCCACCGAGCTCGGCTACACCAACATGCTCGAGGCCCTCGACCTCGCGGGCATCCCGCTGCACGCCCGCGACCGCGACGAGAGCTACCCCATCGTGCTGGCCGGCGGCCACGCCGCCTTCAACCCCGAGCCGATCGCCGACTTCCTCGACGCCGCAGTGCTCGGCGACGGCGAGCAGGCCGTGCTCGAGATGACCGCCGTGATCCGGCAGGCCAAGGCCGACGGGGCCGACCGCGAGGAGACGCTGCTGCGCCTCGCGCGCGCCGGCGGCGTCTACGTGCCGCGCTTCTACGACACCGAGTACCTCCCGGACGGCCGCATCGCCCGCGTCGTGCCCAACCGGCCGGACGTGCCGTTCCGCGTGCACAAGCGCACCGTCATGGACCTCGACGAGTGGCCGTACCCGAAGCAGCCGCTCGTGCCGCTGGCCGAGACGGTGCACGAGCGCATGAGCGTCGAGATCTTCCGCGGCTGCACCCGCGGCTGCCGCTTCTGCCAGGCCGGCATGATCACCCGCCCGGTCCGCGAGCGGTCGCTCACCGGCATCGGCGAGATGGTCAAGGCCGGCCTCGACGCGACCGGCTACGAGGAGGTCGGGCTGCTGTCGCTCAGCAGCGCCGACCACTCCGAGATCGGCGAGGTCGCCAAGGGCCTGGCCGACCGGTACGAGGGCACGCAGACCTCCCTGTCCCTGCCCAGCACCCGCGTCGACGCGTTCAACATCGACCTCGCGCAGGAGATCAGCCGCAACGGCCGCCGCTCCGGGCTGACCTTCGCGCCGGAGGGCGGGTCCGAGCGGCTGCGCAAGGTCATCAACAAGATGGTCAGCAAGGACGACCTCGTGAACACCGTGACCACGGCGTACGGCGCCGGGTGGCGGCAGGTGAAGCTCTACTTCATGGTCGGGCTGCCCACCGAGACCGACGAGGACGTGCTCGAGATCGCCGAGATGGCGCGCGACGTCATCCGCGCCGGCCGCTCCATCACCGGCACCCGCGACGTGCGGTGCACCGTGTCGATCGGCGGCTTCGTGCCCAAGCCGCACACGCCGTTCCAGTGGGCCAGCCAGCTCGACCACGAGACGACCGACCGCCGGCTCAAGCTGCTGCGCGAGGCGATCAACAGCGACCGCAGCACCGCCAAGGCGATCGGCTACCGCTACCACGACGGCAAGCCCGGCATCGTCGAGGGACTGCTGTCCCGCGGCGACCGCAGGGTCGGCGCCGTGATCGAGCAGGTGTGGCGCGACGGCGGGAAGTTCGACGGCTGGAGCGAGCACTTCTCCTACGACCGCTGGATGGCCGCGGCCGAGAAGGCCGGCGTCGACGTCGCCTGGTACACCACCCGCGAGCGCGAGGAGAGCGAGGTCCTGCCCTGGGACCACCTCGACTCCGGGCTCGACAAGGAGTGGCTGTGGAGCGACTGGCAGGACGCCCTGGCCGAGCAGGACCTCGACGACTGCCGCTGGATCCCGTGCTTCGACTGCGGCGTGTGCCCGCAGATGGGCACCGACATCCAGATCGGCCCGACGGGCAAGACGCTGCTGCCGCTGACCGTCGTGAAGAACCCGCTCGCGGTCGGCACGTGATCGCGCCGGACACCAAGGACTGGACCTGGGTGCTCGAGCGGCCGTGCGACGAGTGCGGCTTCGTGGCAGGCGATCTCGACCCGGCGGAGGTGCCGGTCGTGCTGCGCGGCAACGCCGCCGCCTGGGGCCCGGTGCTCGCCCGCCCCGACGCGCGGACCCGGCCCGACGCGGCGACCTGGTCGCCGCTGGAGTACGCCTGCCACGTCCGCGACGTGCTGCGGCTGTACGACGAGCGGCTGCACCTCATGCTCGAGCAGGACGACCCGCTCTACGCGAACTGGGACCAGGACGCGACCGCCGTGGCCGACCGCTACGACCAGCAGGACCCGGCGCAGGTGGCCGGCGAGGTCGTCGCCGCGGCCGAGCAGGTGGCGTCCGCCTTCGACGGGCTGACCGCCGAGCAGTGGCAGCGGCGCGGCCGGCGCAGCGACGGCGCGTCGTTCACCGTCGAGAGCTTCTCCCGCTACTTCGTGCACGACCTGGTGCACCACCTGCACGACGTGCGGGGCTGACGGTGGCGCGCAACAAGCCCACCGGTCCGCCCCCGCCGCCGCCGGTGCAGAAGCTGCGGCTGCGCTACACCAAGCGCGGCCGGCTCCGCTTCACCAGCCACCGCGACATCGCCCGCGCCTTCGAGCGCGCGCTGCGCCGCGCGCAGGTGCCGATGGCCTACTCCGCCGGCTTCTCGCCCGCACCCGAAGATCAGCTGGGTGGGGGCGGCGCCGACCGGCGTCGCGTCCGAGGCGGAGTACGTCGAGATCAGCATCGCCGAGCGGGTCGACCTCGACCGGCTGCGCGCCGCGCTCGACGAGAGCCTGCCCGCCGGCATCGACATCACCGAGGTCGTCGAGGCGCCCGTGGGCTCCAGCCTGCCCGACCGCATCGAGGCCTCGCACTGGTCGATCCTGCTGCCCGGCGTCGAGCTCGACGCCGCGCTGCAGGCCGTCAGCGCGTTCCTCACCGCCGAGTCGGTGGTGGTCGAGCGGCTCATGAAGGACGGCAAGCGGCAGATGGACGCGCGGGCCGCCGTCGTGGCGATGAGCGCGTCGGCGACGGGCGGTGATCGCTCCTGTGCGACACTCGACGTGGTCGTGCGGCACGTGACGCCTGCTGTCCGACCCGACGACGTCCTCTCCGGACTCCGGATCGTGGCCGACCTCGCGCCGCCGATGCCTCCCCAGGCAACCCGGCTGGCGCAGGGGCCGCTCACCGAGACCGGCGAGGTCGGCGACCCGCTCGCACCCGACCGGCTACCCGCCGACGGGGCAACGCGAGCAGCCGCCGACCTCGAGCAGGAAGCCGCCGGCGCTCCTTCCTAGGGGCGCACCCACGACTTTGCTCCGGCGTCGGCCACCCCCGGCCGGCTCCGGTACGACCCCCACCCGGGTCGGCGCGCCCGCGTCACGCGCCGACCGGATCCGGAGAACCGGTGCTCGACGAGCCCACCGACAGCAACACCCCCACGACCGACAGCGCGGAGCCGGCCAAGCCCGCCCGCCGTCGCCGCGCCACCAAGGCCGCTGCCGCCCCCGAGGCCGTCCCGGCCCCGGAGGCGCCCGCCGCCGAGGTGCCGGCCCGAGGCCCCCGCGGCGCCGGTCAAGCGCACCCGCAAGGCCGCCGCGAAGAAGGCCGCTCCCGAGGCAGCAGCTCCCGAGACGGCTCCCGAGGCCGCTCCTGGCGCCGCTCCCGAGGCCGAGGCCCCCGCCCAGGCCCCCGCCGAGGAGGCGCCGAAGAAGGCGCCCCGCAAGCGCGCCGCCAAGAAGGCAGCGCCGCCCGCCGTAGCGCTCGAGGAGCTCCCGGCGGAGGAGGTCCCCCTCACCGAGGAGGAGCTCGCCGCCGCGGCCGCCCTGCTCGGCGAGCCGACCCCCGTCGTCGAGGACGCCGTCGAGGAGCCCGCGCCGGTCGAGGCCCCCGAGGCCCCGGCCAAGCGCACCCGCACCCGCCGCGCCACCTCGGTGACCTTCCAGGCGCCGGAGCCCGCCGCCGTGCAGGACCAGCCGGCAGCCGCTGAGCGCGCCGACGAGCCGTCCGACGAGGACGCGCCCGCCCCGCGCCGGCGCCGTCGCGCCGGGACGAGCGGCGCGGTCTCGGCCAGCGCCCTGGTGCCGCAGCTCCTCGAGCCGGTCGACACGACCGGCGACTCGGCCGCCGGCCCCGACGCCGAGGCCGACGAGGACGACGACGAGTCGGGCGACCGCCCGCGCCGCCGCCGCCGTGGCCGCCGCGGTCGTGGTCCGCGCCGCGACGACGAGGGCACGGACGCTGCCGACACCGCCGAGGGCGACGAGGACGCCGACGACGCCGAGCCGGCCGAGGCGGTCACCCCCTCGGCCGAGGGCGACGCCGACGAGGACGACGACCAGCCCAGCGGCACCCGCCGCCGCCGGCGTCGCAGCCGCAGCCGCTCTGGCGGCAACGGCGACGAGCCGTCCGACGACGCGCCGGCCGCCGTCCGCGAGCCGCGCGAGGCCCGCGAGCCCCGTACGCGCAGCCGCTCCGGCGCCACCAGCGCCGACGAGGACGGCGTGCGCGGCATCACCGGCTCGACCCGCATGGCCGCGAAGCGCGTCCGGCGCCAGGAGGGCCGCGACTCCGGTCGCAAGCGCCAGCCGATCCTGTCCGAGGCCGAGTTCCTCGCCCGCCGCGAGGCCGTCGAGCGCACGATGGTCGTCCGGCAGAAGGGCGACCGCACGCAGATCGCCGTGCTCGAGGACGGCGTCCTGGTCGAGCACTACGTCACCAAGGCCAGCGCGCAGTCCTACGCCGGCAACGTCTACCTCGGCCGGGTGCAGAACGTGCTCCCGAGCATGGAGGCGGCCTTCGTCGACATCGGCAAGAGCCGCAACGCCGTGCTCTACGCCGGCGAGGTGAACTACAACGCCGCAGCCGGCGGCCGCGGCCGCAGCATCGAGTCGGTCCTGAAGTCCGGCCAGGAGGTCCTGGTCCAGGTCAGCAAGGACCCGATCGGCCACAAGGGCGCCCGGCTCACCGGCCAGGTCAGCCTGCCCGGCCGCTACCTGGTCTACGTGCCCGAGGGCACCATGACCGGCATCAGCCGCAAGCTGCCCGAGACCGAGCGCGACCGCCTGAAGAAGATCCTCAAGAAGGTCGTCCCGGACGGCGCCGGCGTCATCATCCGGACCGCCGCCGAGGGGGCCTCCGAGGAGGAGATCGCCGGCGACGTCCGCCGCCTGCAGGCGCAGTGGGAGGTCATCCAGACCCGGGCCGCCAAGGGCGGTGCGCCGGTCATGCTCCACACCGAGCCCGACCTGGTGATCCGGGTCGTGCGCGACGTCTTCAACGAGGACTTCACTCGGCTCGTCGTCCAGGGCGACAGCGAGTGGGACACCATCCGCGACTACGTCGAGTTCGTCGCGCCGGACCTCGCGCCGCGGCTGAGCCGGCACACCTCCGAGAAGGACGTCTTCGCCGAGCA
This sequence comes from uncultured Actinomycetota bacterium, assembly GCA_963844295.1. Lineage (GTDB taxonomy): Bacteria > Actinomycetota > Actinomycetes > Mycobacteriales > SCTD01 > SCTD01. The sequence continues at coordinate 190,379 of CAWJNR010000003.1, forward strand.
CCGCGTCGACGAGCAGCTGCTCAAGGCGCTGGACCGCAAGGTCTACCTGCCGTCGGGCGGCTCGCTGGTCATCGACCGCACCGAGGCGATGGTCGTCATCGACGTCAACACCGGCAAGTTCGTCGGCAAGGGCGGCAACCTCGAGGAGACGGTCACCCGCAACAACCTCGAGGCCGCCGAGGAGATCGCCCGCCAGCTGCGCCTGCGCGACGTCGGCGGGATCATCGTCGTCGACTTCATCGACATGGTGCTCGAGTCCAACCGCGACCTGGTCGTACGCCGCCTCGTCGAGTGCCTGGGCCGTGACCGCACCAAGCACCAGGTCGCCGAGGTGACCTCGCTCGGGCTCGTCCAGATGACCCGCAAGCGGGTCGGCCAGGGCCTGCTCGAGTCCTTCAGCGAGCCGTGCGAGGCCTGCAACGGCCGGGGTGTCCACGTGCACCCCGAGCCCGTCGACGAGCGCCGCGGCGGTGGCGGTGGCGGCGGCAACGGCGACGAGAGCCGTCGCGAGCGCGCCCCCAAGCGCAAGCCGATCCCGGCCGACGCCCCCAAGCCGCGCGCCGCCGTGGCCGACGAGGCGCCGACGGACGGTCCCGAGCGAGCGACGACGAGGCCCCCGCGGCCCCGCGCCGCCGCCGTCGCGGTGGCCGCGGCGCGGGTTCCGCCACGGTCCGGCCCGAGGACGAGATGGCCGAGCTGCTCAGCGACGCCACCCCGGTCGAGGCCGAGGCGGTCGAGGTCGCCGTGCTCGACGTCGACCAGGTCGTCGAGGCCGCGGGGGAGCAGCCGCCGCCCGCAGCGGAGGACCTGCCGGTCGACGCCACGCCCGAACGAGGTGGTCGGCGCCGTCGTCGACGCCGACCTCGAGCTCGGCACCGGCCTGCCCGCCCCGGCCGAGGCCCCGGTCGAGGAGAGCCCGGCTGAGGCCCCGGTCGTGGCAGCGGTCGACGAGGCGCCGGCGCCCAAGCGCCGCCGCCGCGCCACCAGCCGCCCCGCCGGCCCCCCGGCCGTCTGACCCCGCCACCCGGTTGATCAACGCCGGGTTGCGTACGCACTGAGCCCCGCCCACGCGTACGCCACCCGGCGTTGATCACGAAGGGGTCGTGTGTTCGACGGCCCACCGGGCCGTCCGGTAGTCTCCTGGGGTCGCGTCCTCGACGCGCCCTTCCGCCGCGCCCCTCGCGCGGCCCCACGTGCAGACCAGGTAGGAGCTCCTCGTGTACGCCATCGTCAAGACCGGCGGCAAGCAGTACAAGGTCGCCGTCGGTGACGTCGTCGAGGTCGAGAAGGTCGCCGGCGAGCCCGGTGCCTCCGTCGCCCTCCCGGCGCTGCTCGTCGTCGACGGCACCGACGTGACCTCCGACGCCGACGCGCTGGCCAAGGTCAGCGTCACCGGCGAGGTCGTCGCCCACACCAAGGGCCCGAAGCTCAACATCATGCGGTACAAGAACAAGACGGGCTACAAGCGCCGTCTCGGTCACCGCCAGAAGCACACCCAGGTGCGCGTCACCGCCATCGAGACCGGCGCCGCTGCCGGCGCGAAGTAGAGGAGTACGCCATGGCTCACAAGAAGGGCGCGAGCTCCTCGCGCAACGGTCGCGACTCCAACGCCCAGTACCTCGGCGTCAAGCGCTTCGGCGGCCAGGTCGTCAAGGCCGGCGAGATCCTCGTCCGCCAGCGCGGCACGCACTTCCACCCCGGTGACGGCGTCGGCCGTGGCGGCGACGACACGCTGTTCGCCCTCGCGCCGGGTGCGGTCAAGTTCGGCCTCAAGCGCGGCCGCAAGACCGTGAACATCGTCCAGGTCGGCTGACCGACCTCCTAGCACTTCCTCGAGGGCGGGCCGGCTTGCCGGACCCGCCCTCGTCGCTTTCCTGAAGGGCACCAGCAGATGGCCACGTTCGTCGACCGCGCCGTGCTCCACGTCGCCGCCGGCGACGGGGGCAACGGCTGCGCCAGCGTCCGCCGCGAGAAGTTCAAGCCGCTCGGCGGTCCCGACGGCGCCGACGGCGGTGACGGCGGCGACGTCGTGATCGTCGTGCGCGCCCACGTCGCCTCGCTGCTCGACTACCACTACCACCCGCACCAGAAGGCGACCTCCGGCAAGCAGGGCCAGGGCTCGATGCGCACCGGCGCCAAGGGCACCGACGTCGAGGTGCCGGTGCCGAACGGCACGGTCGTCTACGACGCCGACGGCAACCAGCTCGCCGACCTCGTCGGCGAGGGCGCCAGCTACGTCGTCGCCAAGGGCGGCAAGGGCGGGCTCGGCAACGCCACCCTCGCCAGCGCCAAGCGCAAGGCCCCCGGCTTCGCCCTGCTCGGCGAGCCCGGTGAGGCCAAGGACGTCGTCCTCGAGCTCAAGACCGTCGCCGACGTCGCGCTGGTCGGCTTCCCCAGCGCCGGCAAGAGCAGCCTGATCGCCGCGCTGTCCTCCGCCCGGCCGAAGATCGCCGACTACCCCTTCACGACGCTGGTGCCGAACCTCGGCGTCGTCGAGTCCGGTGGGACGACGTTCACCGTCGCCGACGTGCCGGGCCTCATCCCCGGTGCCAGCCAGGGCAAGGGCCTCGGCCTGGAGTTCCTGCGCCACGTCGAGCGCTGCGCGGTGCTCGTGCACGTGCTCGACTGCGCGACCCTCGAGCCCGGCCGCGACCCGATCAGCGACCTCGACGTGCTCGAGAACGAGCTGAGCCTCTACAAGGACGACGTCGCGCAGCTGACCGCCCGCCCGCGCCTGGTCGTCCTCAACAAGGTCGACGTCCCCGAGGGCCGCGAGCTGGCCGACCTGGTCCGCCCCGAGCTCGAGGCGCGGGGTCTGCAGGTCTTCGAGATCAGCGCGGTCAGCCGGGAGGGCCTCCCCGCGCTGACGTACGCGATGGGCGGCGTCGTTCAGGCCGACCGCGAGCAGCGCCCGCTCGAGCAGGCGACCCGCATCGTGCTGCGGCCCAAGGCCGTGGACGACCTCGGCTTCACCGTCGAGCGCGAGGGCGAGGGCTACGTCGTACGAGGCAGCAAGCCCGAGCGCTGGGTGACGCAGACCGAGTTCGGCAACGAGGAGGCCGTCGGCTACCTCGCCGACCGGCTCGCCACGCTGGGCGTCGAGAAGGCGCTGGCCGCCGCCGGCGCCGTGCCCGGCGACGAGGTCACCATCGGCGAGGTCAGCTTCGAGTGGCAGCCCACCGAGCTGGAGCAGTTCTCCTCCGGCATGCGCGGCCAGGACGCCCGCTTCGAGGACAAGAGCCGCGCCGGCGCCGACGAGCGACGGCTGCAGAAGGACCTGCGCCGGGCCGAGCGGATGGGCCTGGACAAGGCCGCGCTGGCCGCCGAGCTGGAGAAGACGGCGGGCCGACGGGACCCGATCGAGTGACTCGGCAGGCGATCGCCGCGGCGCCGCGGCTGGTCGTCAAGGTGGGCTCGTCCTCCCTGACGACGGCGGCCGGTGGGCTCGACCCCGAGCGCCTCGACGCGCTCGTCGACGCCCTCGCGACGCGGCCCGGCCAGCTCGTGCTGGTCTCGTCCGGGGCGATCGCCGCCGGGCTGGCCCCGCTCGGGCTGCCCCGGCGCCCGCGCGACCTGGCCACCCAGCAGGCCGCCTCCGCAGTCGGTCAGATGCTGCTCGTCCAGCGCTACGCCAGCGCCTTCGCCCGGCACGGCCGCACCGTCGGGCAGGTGCTGCTCACCGCCGACGACGTGGTGCGCCGGTCGCACTACCGCAACGCCCAGACCTCGCTGGAGCGGCTGCTGGCGCTCGGGGTCGTACCGGTCGTCAACGAGAACGACGCCGTCGCGACCGACGAGATCCGCTTCGGCGACAACGACCGGCTGGCCGCGCTGGTCGCGCACCTGGTGCGCGCCGACGCGCTGGTGCTGCTGTCCGACGTCGACGGGCTGTACGACGGCGACCCGCGCGAGACCGGCTCGTCGCTGGTCTCCACCGTCGCCGGCCCGCAGGACCTGGCTGGTGTCGTCATGGGCGGCACCGGCAGCGCCGGGCTCGGGCGCGGCGGGATGGCCAGCAAGGTCGACGCGGCCGGCCTCGCCAACCGCGCCGGCGTACCCGTCCTGCTCAGCGCCACGACCGAGGTGGCCGCCGCGCTGCGCGGCGAGGGCGGCACCTACTTCGCCCCCACCGGGACCCGCTCGCCCGGCCGGCTGCTGTGGCTGGCGCACGCCTCGACGCCGCGCGGCCGGCTGCTGCTCGACGCCGGGGCCGTCCGCGCGGTGGTGGAGCGGCGCGCGTCGCTGCTGCCGGCCGGCGTGACCGGGGTCGAGGGGGAGTTCGCCGCGGGCGACCCGGTGGAGCTCGCCGGGCCGGACGGGCTCGCGGTCGCCCGGGGCCTGGTCGGCTACGACGCGGGGGAGCTGCCCGACCTGCTCGGCCGGTCGACGCGCGAGCTGGGGCTGCGGGAGGTCGTGCACCGGGACGACCTCGTCCTGCTGTGACGGTCGTCCTGTGAGGCTGCTCCGCCGCTGGTGGACCCGCAGCGCGAAGCGCCAGATCGTCTACGTGCTCGTGCCGCACCCGGACGACGAGTTCGAGGCGTGGTCGCTGCTGGAGGACGCCGGCGACAACTACCCGGTGTTCGTGCTGTGCACCCACGGCGAGCAGACCAGCCTGGCCGACGGGCACGGCCACCAGCCCGAGCTCGGCGAGTGGACCCCGCCGCCGCAGCCCTGGGGCGAGCCGGGCAGCGCCACCGTGCGGGCCCAGCGGTTGGCCAGCTTCCACGCCTTCCTGGACGCCATGGCCGACCTCGACCCGCACCTCGACCGCGACCTCCTCGACCGCGGCGTTCTCGACGACGGGCCCAGCCCGTTCCGCGTGCACGTGGGTCGGCGCAGCGCGCGCGTCGTCTTCGACGGCGGCGACGGCGCGCTGACGGCGGAGTTCGTCAGCGCGGCGCTCCAGCGCACCCGCGCGCTGCGGGCGACGCACCTGCCGGTGCAGCGGGAGTACGCCGTCGTCGGTGCGGCGTACGTCAACGCCACGGCGACCGGGTTCCGCTACACCCACCCCGACCACCGGGCGGTGCACGAGGCGCTCTGGTCGACCGACCAGGGCCTGCCCGGGCCGCAGTGGTGCCGCACCGCGTCCGCCGATCCCGACGTCGTGCGCACCGGGGGCCGGACCGAGACGGTCAGCCGGCGGACGTACGACGCCGTCATGGGCATCGCCCCCGACGGCCGCCGCACCGGGCTGCTCCAGGTGCTCTACGGCTGGCTGGCCCCGAGCGGCGGCTGGCCGGCAGGGGAGACCGACGCGACGACGATGTGGTCGCGGCAGCAGGCGTTCTGGCGGCGCTACGGCTGACGGCGACCCAGGTGCGCCTCGCTGGACTCGAGGTCGTACGCCAGGTTCGTGCAGGACGTCGCCCGCCCCTCGGCGTCGATCTCGTTGATGAGGACGTTGCGGTTGGTCGCGGTGTGCCCGTCGATCGTGCTCGTCGCGTCGTAGATGGCCACGGCGTGCAGGTCGTCGGCGAGGACGTCCACGACCGTGTTGTGGTGCGTCCCACCGGTCAGCTCGAACAGGCTGACGAACATGTTGCTGATCTCCTCCCACCCGCGGAAGGTGCCGGAGATCGGGGTGTTGCCGGGATTGGTCCAGGCGCAGTCGTCGGCCAGCGACTGCCGGACCGTCTCGAGGTCGCCACGGCCGAAGGCCTCGAAGGCGCGGCGCATGGTGACGGCGTTCGGGTGCTCGGTGGTGACGACGCGCAGGTCGGAGGTGCCGGTGCTCGTGGTGGTCATGCTCGCCCCCCGGGGCTCAGGCCGCCGGCGCGGACCGCGGCGGTCCCGAGGACGACAGTGGCACGACGCGGGGGCTCGTCAAGGGCTGGTCGCGGCCTATCCTCGGGACATGAGCGAGGTCACCGAAGTCGCCACCCGCGCCCGTGCCGCCGCCGCGCGGCTCGCCCCGCTGGCGCGCAAGGACAAGGACGCGGCGCTGCTGGCGATGGCCGACGCGCTGGTCGCGAAGGCCGACCGGATCCTTGCGGCCAACGCCGAGGACGTCGACGCCGGTCGCGCCTCCGGCACCTCGGAGGCGCTGCTCGACCGGCTGGCCCTCACCCTGCCGAGGGTCGAGGCGATGGCCGACGGCCTCCGTCACGTCGCGACGCTGCCCGACCCCGTCGGTGAGGTCGTCCGCGGCTCCTCGCTGCCGAACGGCCTGGAGCTGCGGCAGGTCCGCGTGCCGCTCGGCGTCGTCGGCATCGTGTACGAGGCCCGTCCCAACGTCACGGCCGACGCGGCCGGGCTCTGCCTGAAGAGCGGCAACGCCGTGCTGCTGCGCGGCAGCGCGAGCGCCTACCGGTCCAACACCGTGCTGGTCGACGTGCTGGCCGAGGCGGCCACCGCGGCCGGCATGCCGGTCGACAGCATCCAGCTGGTGCCGGGCACCGACCGGTCCAGCGTCAAGGAGCTCATGCAGGCCCGCGGCCTGGTGGACGTGCTCATCCCGCGCGGCGGCGCCGGGCTCATCCAGGCCGTCGTCAGCGAGTCGCAGGTGCCGGTCATCGAGACCGGCGTCGGCAACTGCACGGTCTACGTCGACGCGTCCGCCGACCTCGAGATGGCGGTGGCGATCACCGTCAACAGCAAGACCCACCGCCCGAGCGTGTGCAACGCCGCCGAGACGCTGCTCGTGCACGCCGACATCGCCCCGGCGTTCCTGCCGCTGATCGTGAAGGCGCTCAAGGACGAGGGCGTGACGCTGCACGCCGACGAGCGCGCCGCGGCGTACGACGAGACCTCCGTCCCGGTCGGCGACGAGGACTGGGCGGCGGAGTACCTCTCGCTGGACCTGGCCGTCGGCGTCGTCGACTCGCTCGACGACGCGGTCGCGCACATCCGCCGCTGGGGGAGCGGCCACACCGAGGCCATCGTCACCAAGGACCTGGCCGAGTCCCGGCGCTTCATCCGTTCGCTCGACAGCGCTGCCGTCATGGTCAACGCGTCGACCCGGTTCACCGACGGCGGCGAGTTCGGCTTCGGCGCCGAGATCGGCATCTCGACGCAGAAGCTGCACGCCCGCGGCCCGATGGGGCTGCCGGAGCTGACCAGCACGACGTACGTCGTCACGGGGGACGGGCACATCCGCTAGCAGGTCTGGACCCCTCTGCACCGCTCGTGGCAGGGTCCGCGGGTGGACCTGGACTCGATGCTCGCCCTCATGCCGTTCGCCGTCGCGACCGGTGTCGTGCTGGAGTCGGCCGCGCCCGAGGAGGTCGTGGGATCCCTGGCTTGGGCGCCGGAGCGCTGCACCGCGGGCGGGATGATGCACGGCGGCGCGGTCATGACGCTGGCCGACTCGATCGGGGCTGTGTGCGCGTTCCTGAACCTGCCTGCGGGAGCGTCGACCTCGACCGTCGCGTCGTCCACGTCGCTCGTGCGCGCGCTCCGGTCGGGCGCGGCGCGCGCCACCGCCCGGCCGCTGAACGTCGGCCGTTCCTTCCTCGTCGTCGTCGTGGAGGTGCGCGATGACGAAGGTCGGCTGGTGGCGCAGGTGACGCAGACCCAGGCGGTGCTGGCGGCCTGAGCCGCCGGTGGACGTATGGGTCCCCGGTCAGTCCCCGCCGATCTTCGTCTTGAGGGGCGGTCGCTCGCGTGTCGCGGCACCTCAAGACGAAGATCGTCGCAAGGGGGGGTCCACAGCAGCCCGGCCAGCCCCTACCGTGCACGGCTCGTGCGAGGAGGCGACGGTGGGCGACGAGCGGACGTACCCGACCCTGCGGCAGGTGGTGCTGGACAGCACCGACGCGCGCGGGCTGGCCGAGTTCTACCGGCAGCTGCTCGGTCTCGAGTACCGGCCTGGTGACGAGCCGCCGCCGGCCGGCGGGGACGACCCGCAGGCGCGGGAGTGGCTGGCGCTCAGGAAGAACGGTCAGTCGGTGCTCGCCGTGCAGCCCGTGGACCACCTGCCCGCCGCCACCTGGCCGGAGGGTCCTGTCCCGCAGCAGCTCCACCTCGACTGCACCGTCCCCGACACCGACGAGCTGACCGTCCATCACCAGCGGGCGCTGTCGCTCGGGGCGACGCTGCTGCTCGACCGGTTCGACGACGACGACGAGCCGCTCTACGTCTACGCCGACCCGTCGGGCCACCCGTTCTGCATCTTCGTGGGGTGAGTCAGGGACCCGCGAGGAACGCCGTCATCGCCACGTAGTCCTCGCCGGCGTGCTCGGGCAGCGCCTCGCGCGCCGCCGCGAGACAGGCAGCGGTGACGGGCAGGTCGCCGTCGGCGGCCCCCACCGCGAGGTCGAGGTCCTTGGCCATCAGCTCGAGGGAGAAGGTCGTCGCGCTGAAGTCGTCGGCGTCGAGCATCGGCCGCTTCTGGCCGAGCAGCCAGCCGTACGCCGTCATGGACAGCACGTCCAGCAGGGCGGCTCGGTCCAGGCCCAGCGTGCGGCCCAGGCGCAGCGACTCGCCCAGGCCGGCGGCCATGACGCCGAGCCCCTGGTTGACGCAGAGCTTGAGGGCGCTGCCGGCACCGACCTCGCCGACCCGGCGCACCTTCTCCGGTGCGCCCCAGGCGTGCAGCAGCGGGAGGGCGTCCTCGTAGTCCGCGACCGCGCCTCCGACGAGCACCCCGAGCGTGCCCTCAGCCGCCGGGCCGGTCGACCCGGCCACCGGCGCATCGACGTACCGCAGCCCGGCCGACGTGCACAGCTCCCCGAACTCGCGCGCGGCCTCGGGGCCGATCGTCGTGCTGTCCACGACCAGGGCGCCGGGCGGGGCCGCTCCGACGACCTCCTCGAGCACCTCGCGCACGCTGTCCGGGCCGAAGAGCATCAGCGCCACGCGGTCCGCGCCGGCGACCGCGTCGGCCACCGTGGGCGCGAGTCGGGCGCCCCGCGCCACCAGTGCGGAGGCCTTGCCGGGGGACCGGTTCCAGACCACGAGGTCGTGCCCGGCGTCGAGCAGGTGACCGGCCATGAGGACGCCCATGCGCCCGAGGCCGAGGAAGGCAGTCGTCATGACGCGGACCCTACGTGCGGCGCCGACGACGGGACGGGGCAGAATGGCGTTCGGTTCCCACCGAGAGGCGCTGTCTTGCTCACCCCCCAGTTCGCGTCGGTCGCCGACGTCACCGAGCGGCTGTCGGCCGCCGGCTACCTCACCGACGACGCCATCGCGACCACCGTCTTCCTGGCCGACCGGCTCGGCAAGCCCCTGCTCGTCGAGGGCCCGGCCGGCGTCGGCAAGACCGAGCTCGCCAAGGCCATCGCCGAGGCGACCGGCTCCGAGCTCATCCGCCTGCAGTGCTACGAGGGCCTCGACGAGGCCCGCGCGCTGTACGAGTGGAACTACAAGAAGCAGCTGCTGCGCATCCAGGCGTCCAAGGACGACGACTCGTGGGACGACATCCACGACGACGTCTTCGCCGAGGAGTTCCTGCTCTCGCGCCCGCTGCTCACGGCGATCCGCCGCGAGGACCCGACCGTGCTGCTCATCGACGAGACCGACAAGGCCGACGTCGAGGTCGAGGGCCTGCTGCTCGAGGTGCTGTCGGACTTCCAGATCACGATCCCGGAGCTCGGCACCATCGCGGCGACCCGCCGGCCCATCGTGCTGCTCACCTCCAACGCCACGCGCGAGCTCTCGGAGGCGCTCAAGCGGCGCTGCCTCTACCTGCACCTGGACTACCCGAGCGCCGAGCGCGAGAAGGCCATCGTGCTGTCGCGCGTGCCCGAGATCGCCGAGCAGCTCGCCGACTCCCTGGTGCAGACCGTGCGCGCGCTCCGCTCGATGGAGCTCAAGAAGTCGCCGTCCATCTCGGAGTCGATCGACTGGGCCCGCACCCTGCTGGCGCTCGGCCTCGACACGCTCGACGAGGCCGCTGTGAAGGACACCCTCGGGGTGGTGCTCAAGCACGCCAGCGACCACGACCGCGCCACGACCCAGCTCAAGCTCAACTAGCCGATGGTCAGCGGCGGCCTCATCGATCGCGAGATCGGCTTCTTCCACGCGCTGCGGGACGCCGGCCTCAACATCTCCCTGGCCGAGGTCCTCGACGCGACGCGCGCGCTCGGCGTCGTCGACCTGCTCGAGCGCGAGCACCTGCGCGCCGCGTACGCCGCCACGGTCCTGAAGCGGCCGGCGCACCGGCCGGCCTTCGACACGCTCTTCGACCTGTGGTTCCCGCCGGTCAGCGGCGAGCCGTCGCGGGGCGAGCTGGAGCAGGGCGAGCCCGGCGAGGGCGAGGAGGGCGACGGCGACGGTCCGCCCGACACCGCCGCGCTGCGCGAGCGGCTCAAGGACCTGCTGCTGGACGGCGACGAGGAGGCGCTGCGCCGCTTCGCCCGGCAGACCGTCAGCGAGCTCGGCCGGGCCGACACCCAGCCCGGCCGCCAGTCCTGGTTCTCCTACCGGGTGCTGCGCGGCCTGTCGCCCGAGACGCTCATGGCCTCGCTGCTCGAGGCGCTCCTGTCCGGCCAGCAGCGCGGCGGCATGGCGGAGAAGGTGGCCCGGCAGACGATCTCGGAGCGCATCAAGCAGTTCCAGGAGATGGTCGAGTCCGAGGTCCGGCGCAGGCTCGCCGAGGACCGCGGCCCGGAGCAGCTGTCCAAGACGGCGGTGCAGCCGCTGGCCGAGCAGGTCGACTTCCTGCGCGCCAGCCGCAACGACATGGCCGAGCTGCGCAGGCAGGTCTTCCCGCTCGCCCGCCGGCTGGCCACCCGGCTCACCGCCAAGCGCCGGCTCGGCCGCACCGGCAAGCTCGACTTCCGCCGCACCGTCCGGGCCTCGCTCGCGACGGGCGGCGTCCCGATCGTCACCCACCACCGGCCGCACAAGCCGCACAAGCCCGAGCTCACCGTCATCTGCGACGTGTCCGGGTCGGTCGCCGGCTTCGCGCACTTCACGCTGATGCTGGCGTACGCCCTGTCCGAGCAGTTCACCAAGGTGCGGGCGTTCGCCTTCATCGACACCGTCGACGAGGTCTCCCGCTTCTTCACCCCCGGCGGCGACGTCGCCGACGCGCTGGCCCGCATGTCCTCCGAGGCGAACCTGGTGTGGTTCGACGGGCACAGCGACTACGGCCACAGCCTGGAGAAGTTCGCCGCCGACTACCCCGACGCCGTGGGGCCGCGCACCTCGCTGCTCATCCTCGGCGACGCGCGCAACAACTACCGCGCGACCGGTCTGCAGACGCTGCGCGGTCTGGTCCAGAAGTCCCGGCACGCCTACTGGCTCAACCCGGAGCCGGCGGCGTACTGGGGGAGCGGTGACAGCGCGACGATCCAGTACGCCGACGTCATCGAGATGGTGGAGTGCCGCAACGCCGTGCAGCTCGAGGCGTTCGTGCAGCGGCTGCTCCCCACCTGACCACTAGTCTCGCCCGCGTGGGCAGGCGCATCGGGGTCATGGGCGGCACGTTCGACCCCGTGCACCACGGTCACCTGTCGGCGGCCAGCGAGGTCGCCGCGCGCTTCGCCCTCGACGAGGTCGTCTTCGTGCCGACCGGGCAGCCCGTGGCAGAAGTCGCGACCGCGACGTCAGCCCGGCCGAGGACCGCTACCTCATGACCGTCATCGCGACGGCCAGCAACCCGCGCTTCACCGTGAGCCGGACCGACGTCGACCGCCCCGGACCGACCTACACGATCGACACCCTGCGCGAGCTGCACGCGGACCGCCCGGACGCCGAGCTGTTCTTCATCACCGGCGCCGACGCGCTCGCGCAGATCCTCGGCTGGCACGCCGCCGACGAGCTGTTCGACGCTCGCGCACTTCGTCGGCGTCAGCCGGCCCGGGCTACGACCCGGTCGACCTCACGTCCTTCCCCGACGGCGCCGTGACGCTGCTGGAGGTGCCGGCGCTCGCCATCACCTCGAGCGACTGCCGCGCCCGCGTCGTCGCGGGGGACCCGATCTGGTACCTCGTGCCCGACGGCGTCGTGCAGTACATCGACAAGCGCGCGCTCTACGTCGGCGCGACCGCGTGACCGAGACCGATCTCGCCGCCACCGGGCGGCGGCTGGAGCTGCGCCGCAAGCGCCGCCGGCGCAGGGTCCAGCTCGTCGCCGTCCTCGTGACGCTGCTGGCCGCGGCTGGCAGCGGCTTTCGCGATCTGGCTGGCCGCCGACACCCCTGAGGCGCCCGCACGCCGCCGAGGAGCCGGAGGCGCGCACGCAGTCCACCCTGCTGCTGCAGGTGCAGCCGCCGGACCGGCACGGCGGCGGCCAGCGCGCTGCTCGCGCACGACCCGGACGAGCGGCACCGGCGCCGGCGTGCTGGTCCCGCCGCAGGTGCTCGTGAACGTCCCCGGCACCGGGTCGCTGCCGTTCGGCCGTGCGCTGTCGACGGTCGACGCCGCAGGGCTCGCGCGACGCGCTGTCCGACCTGCATGGGCGTCACCGTCGACGACGGCTGGGTGCTGCCGACGCCGAGTCGCTGAGCGCCCTGGTCGACGCGCTCGGCGGCATCCCGGTCGAGGTCGACGTGCCGGTCGTCCGGGAGCAGACCGTCGTGCTGAACGCCGGCGCGCAGCGCGTCGACGGCGCGCGGGCGCTCGACCTGCTGCGCTACCTCGGGCCGGAGGAGCAGGAGCAGTCCCGGCTGGCGCGCGTGCAGGAGGTCGCTCGACGGGGTGCTGCAGCGCCTGCCGCAGGACCCCGCCGAGCTGGCCGCAGCTGCTCGCCGCCCTCGGCGAGGGGTCGGAGTCGACGCTCGAGCCGCCCGACCTGGCCGACTTCCTGCTCGGGCTCGCGGCCGCCGACGCCGAGGGCCAGCTGCAGTACGACACCCTGCCGGTCATCCCGATCGACCCGGGCGGCGGCGTCACGGCGTTCCGCATCGACGCGGCCGCGGCTCACCCCGGTCGTGGACCGGCTGCTGGCGCGAGTCCGTGCCCGCCGGGCGTGCGCGAGGGCGGCAACCGCGTGCTGGTCCTCAACGGCGTCGGCACGCCCGGGCCTGGGCGAGGCCGTGCGCGCCAAGCTCGCGCCGGCGGGCTTCGTCTTCGTCGGCTCCCGCAACGCGCCCGAGTTCGGCTACGCCACCACGCAGGTGCTCGTGCCGGAGGCGACGCCGGAGGCGCAAGGCAGCTCGGCGAGCGGGTCGCCGCCGCGCTCGGCGTGCCGGCCAGCAGCGTCGGCGCCCAGGACTTCGGCACCGTCGCCGACGTCGTCGTGCTCGTCGGCGCCGACTTCGCGCCCTGACGGCCACGTAGCCTGGGACGTTCCCGAGACGTCCGACGAGAGAAGAGCCCGTGCCCGCCTCCGAGCGCGCCGTCGAGCTGGGGCTGGCCGCCGCACAGGCCGCCGCCGACAAGCTCGCCAGCGACATCCTGCTGCTCGACGTCAGCGAGCAGCTGGTCATCACCGACGTCTTCCTGCTCGCCTCCGCCCCCAACGACCGCCAGGTCAAGGCCGTCGTCGACGAGGTCGAGGACCGCCTGCGCGAGCTCGGCGCCAAGCCGGTGCGCCGCGAGGGCGCGCAGGAGGCGCGCTGGGTGCTGCTGGACTTCGCTCGACATCGTCGTCCACGTCCAGCACGAGGAGGAGCGCGTCTTCTACGCCCTCGAGCGGCTCTGGAAGGACTGCCCGGTCATCCCGTTCACCGACCGCGGACGTCGAGCGCGCGGCCGGCCGGAAGACGTCCTGAGCCGTCGCGATCGTCCTGCTGCGCCACGGTCGTACGGCCAGCAACGCCGAGGGCGGATCCAGGGGCAGCTCGACGTCCCCCTCGACGACCTCGGCCGGCGGCAGGCCGAGGCCCTGGGGACGGCGTTCGAGGCAGATCCGCCGGCACTGATCGTTGCCAGCGACCTCTCGCGAGCCAAGGACACCGGCAGGGCCGTGGCCGAGCACGTGGGGGCCTCGATCCGGCTGGACGAGCGGTTGCGCGAGACGCACTTCGGAGACTGGCAGGGTCTGACCGGCGAGCAGGTACGGGCGCAGTGGCCCGAGCAGCACGCCGCTTGGCGCGCAGGGCGGGGCAGTCCTGTGGCTGGAGAGACACCGGGGCAGGTGGCCGAGCGCGCCGTCGCCTGCCTGGAGGAGGTGCTGCCGGAGGTCCCCGCCGGGTCCTCGCTCCTGCTGGCGACCCACGGCGGCACGGCACGTGCCCTCGTCTGTCGCCTGCTGGGTCTGCCGGATGAGCTGTGGTGGCGCCTGGCACCGCTCGGCAACACGTGCTGGAGCACGTTGGTGCAGGCAGAGCAGGGTTGGCGCCTGGAGCGGCACAACGCCGGCCTCGGTCCGCTCGTCGGGGCACCTACCGGCGCCACCTGAGAGGACGCCCGGCGCTGTCGGCACGCGACGAGTTGCTTCCGCTGCTCACCCCCTGACAACCTGCGGCCCCACTGGCCACAGGATGAGCAGGAGCAACAGAAGGATGCGTCTTCTCGGAAGGAAGCACTGCACCGCGCTGACAGCGGGTGTCGTGCTCGCCACGACCATCTCGTTCCAGTCGCCCGTCGCAGCGGCGGACACGCAGCGGCTGGCGGGGGCCGATCGTTACGACACGGCGGCCGCGGTGTCGAGATCGGCGTTCCAGCCGGGCGTGCCGGTGGTGCTCATGGCTGTCGGAACCGACTTCCCCGATGCGCTGGCGGGGACGCCGGCTGCGGCGCGCCTCGGGGCTCCGGTGCTGCCCACGCGCGCCGACGGCATCCCGACGAGCATCGCGGTCGAGCTGCAGCGGTTGGCGCCGGGACGCATCGTCGTGCTGGGGGGCCAGAACGCCGTCTCCGCAGCAGTGGAGGAGCAGCTGCGCGGGTTCACGAGCGGTGGCGTCACCCGCCTCGCGGGTGCGAACCGGGTCGACACCGCCGTCGAGGTGTCCAAGGCGGTCTTCGCACCTGGCACCACCGACGTCTACATCGCCACTGGCGCGGGTTTCGCAGATGCGCTCGCAGGTGGCCCGGCAGCAGGTGTCGTCGGGGGACCGATCCTGCTCACGACGCGTGATCAGCTGCCGGCGTCCACGGTTGCGGAGATCCAGCGACTGGCACCGCCGCGGATCGTCTCCTGGGCGGCGGCAGCGTCATCTCGTCGTCGGTCGAGGCTCGCCTCAGGGAGCTCGCTCCCGCGGTCGGCCGGTTCTCAGGGCAGAACCGCTACCAGACGGCCGTGGAGGTCAGCCGGGGGATCTTCTCGCCGGGCGTCTCCAAGGTCTACGTCGCGACGGGGGCCGGGTTCGCCGATGCCCTGTCCGGCGGATCGCCGGCCGCGCTGGCAGGGGCCCCGCTGCTGCTGTCCACGAGGGAGTGCCTGCCGCCCGAGGTCAAGGCGGAGATCGATCGCCTCTCGCCCGACACGGTCGTCCTCCTGGGTGGGGTGGGAGCGCTGGCACCGGCCATCGACAGCCTCTCGGTCTGCACACCGCCGCCCCCGCCCCCGTTCACCTTCGGAGACGGGACGTACCGGATCGGGGTCAACATCCCGGCTGGCACCTACCGGACCAGGACGCCCTCGTCAGGGTGCTACTGGCAGAGGCTCAGCGGCTTCTCGGGTGAGTTCGCGGACATCAACGCCAACGAGTACAGCGACCACCACCAGATCGTGACGATCGAAGGCAGTGACGTCGGCTTCAGCACGGAAGGCTGCGGTACGTGGACGAACGACCTGTCGGCGCTGGACGGCGAGCCCGGCGGTCCGTTCTCCTCCGGCACCTTCAGCGTCGGTGTGCAGGCCGACATCGCCCCGGGGACGTGGACCGCGCCCGGTGGTCAGAGCTGCTACTGGGAGCGGAGATCCGGGTACTCGGGCGAGTTCGGGGACATCATCGCCAACGACTTCGGCCCCACCGGCCCGGTCGTCACGATCGGTCCGGCGGACGTCGGCTTCAGCAGCTCGGACTGCGGCACCTGGACCCGCATCTGACTGGGCGCTGCCCACGGTGCCTGCGGAAGGCCTAGGGACTCGGCACACCCGACGTGCCTGTAGAGTCTCCGGAGCATCACCGCGGGGCTGTGGCGCAGCTGGTAGCGCACCACACTGGCAGTGTGGGGGTCAGGGGTTCGAGTCCCCTCAGCTCCACCCGTGACGAAGGCCCGCCGACCTGGAGACCAGGTCGGCGGGCCTTCGACGTTGCCGCTCTAGTGGTAGGCGAAGAAGCCCTGTCCGGTCTTGCGACCCAGCAGTCCGGCCTCGCACATGCGCAGCAGCAGCGGCGGCGGGGCGTAGAGCTGCTCCTTGAACTCGGCGTACATCGACTGCGCGACGGCGGCGCAGGTGTCCAGGCCGATCAGGTCGGCCAGGTGCAGCGGCCCCATCGGGTGGGCGCAGCCCTTGACCATGCCCTCGTCGATGTCCTCGGCGCTGGCGAAGCCGGACTCGTACATCCGCACGGCCGACAGGACGTACGGGATGAGCAGCGCGTTGACGACGAAGCCGGCCCGGTCGCGGCTGCGGATCGTCTGCTTGCCCAGGCGCTTCTCGGCGAAGTCGGTGACGCCGTGCAGGGTGTCGTCGTCGGTGAGCAGGCTCTCGACGATCTCCACCAGCGGCAGCACCGGCACGGGGTTGAAGAAGTGGACGCCGACGACCTGGTGCGGCCGCTTGGTCACCGTCGCCATCTTCACCAGCGGGATGCTGCTGGTGTTGCTGGCGAGCACGGTGGACGGCTGGCACACCTCGTCGAGGGTGCGGAAGACCTGGAACTTGAGGGCCTCGTCCTCCGGCGCGGCCTCGACGACGAGGTCGCGGTCCGCCAGCTCGCCGTAGTCGGTGACCCACGTCAGCCGGGACAGGACCTCGTCGCGCTCCTGCTCGCCGAGCCGCCCGGTGCGGACGGCACGGCCCAGGCTGCTGTCGATGCGGGCGCGGCCGGCCTCGACGGCCTCCTCGGAGACCTCCAGGACGCGCACCTCGCAGGCGGCGCGGGCGCAGACCTCGGCGATGCCGGCGCCCATCGTGCCGCCGCCGATGACGCCGATCCGCTCGTAGCCGCTCATCGGGTGGCGGCGAGCAGCTGGCGGGCCAGGACGATGCGCTGCACCTGGTTGGTGCCCTCGTAGATCTGCGTGATCTTCGCGTCGCGCATCATCCGCTCGGCCGGGAAGTCGCGGGTGTAGCCGTAGCCGCCGAGGAGCTGGACGGCGTCGACGGTGATCGACATCGCGGCGTCGGAGGCGACGCACTTCGACGCGGCCGAGAAGTAGGTGAGGTCGGCGTCGCCGCGCTCGCTCTTCATCGCGGCGACGTAGGTCAGCGCCCGCGCGGCCTCGAGCTTCATGGCCATGTCGGCGAGCATGAACTGCACGCCCTGGTTGGCGCTGATCGGCTTGCCGAACTGCTCGCGCTGCTTGGTGTAGGACGCGGCCAGGTCGAGCGCGCCCTGCGCGATGCCCAGCGCCTGCGCGGCGATGGTGACGCGCGTGTGGTCGAGCGTCCGCATCGCCAGGCTCATGCCGTCGCCGCGGGCGCCGAGCAGGCGGTCGGCGGGCAGCCGGCAGTCGGTGAGGATGACCTCGCGGGTGGGGGAGCCCTTGATGCCGAGCTTCTTCTCGCCGTTGCTGAAGCTCACGCCCTCGTCGGTCTTGCTGACCAGGAAGGCGCTGATGTGCCGGCCGCGCTCGGCGTCGGGGTCGGTGACGGCGAAGACCGTGTAGCTGTCGCCCTCGCCGGCGTTGGTGATCCAGCACTTGGTGCCGTTGAGCACCCAGGTGTCGCCGTCCAGCACCGCGCGGGTGCGCATGCTCGCGACGTCGCTGCCGGCCTCGCGCTCGGACAGCGCGTAGCAGAACAGCGCTGTCCCCTCCGCCAGCGGCCGCAGCCAGGTCTCCTTCTGCTCCTGCGTCCCTGCGAGCAGCACCGGCAGCGAGCCGAGCTTGTTCACCGCGGGGATCAGCGAGCTCGACGCGCAGCCGCGCGCGACCTCCTCGATGACCAGGCACGCCGCCAGCGCGTCGGCGCCGTTGCCCCCGAACTCCTCCGGGACGTGCACGGCGTGCAGGTCGGCCGCGCGCAGGGCGTCGTACGCCGCCTGCGGGAAGGACGCGGTCTCGTCGACCTCGGCGGCGTAGGGCGTCACCTTGTCGGTGACGACGGAGCGCGCGGCCTCGCGCAGTGCGACGTGCTCCTCGGACAGGGCGAACGAGCTCACAGCAGCCTCCGTAGTAGCGAAGAGCAGATGTTATGGCTACCGACTATCTTTGTCCAGAGCTCTTCCTCTACCCTGGGCGCCATGACGTCCACCGCACAGCCGGCTGAGGGGCTCGACCTCGTCGCCGAGGCGCGCCGCCAGTGGCGGGCGCACGGCTGGGAGGGGCCGGACCGCGGGATGGCGGTGGCGGTCAGCCTCATGCGGGCGCAGCAGATCGTCCTGGGGCTGCTCGAGCAGGCCGTGCGCCCCTTCGGGCTGAGCTACGCCCGCTACGAGGTCCTCACCCTGCTGTCCTTCACGCGCGCGGGGGAGCTGCCGCTCAGCAAGATCGGCCAGCGGCTGCAGGTCCACCCGGCCAGCGTCACCGGGGTCATCGACAAGCTCGAGCAGCAGGGGCTGGTCGTGCGGGTGCCGCACCCCGAGGACCGTCGCGCCGTCCTCGCCCGGCTCACCGACGAGGGCCGGCGCGTGGCGGCGGAGGCCACGGCCGCGCTGAACGACGGGCCCTTCCGCAGCCTGCCGCTGAGCGGGGAGCAGGCCGAGGACCTGCTCGCCGTCCTCGACCAGCTGCGGGCGGCGGCCGGCGACTTCTGACCGTACGAGCGGCGCTAGCCGCGCCCTCCGGCTCGGCGAAGGCGCAGCCGCTCCGGCAGGAGCCCGTCGTCGACCAGCTCGTCGACCTGGCGCGCCGCTGCAGCCTCGGCGAGCAGTGCGGCCTGCCGCTCGTGCAGCTCCCGGCGGGTCGCGCCGGAGCGCTCGTCCAGGTCGTCCAGCGCGGCGTCGGCCTCGCGCTCCCAGTCCGTGAACGTCTGGCGCACGCGCTCGACCAGCTCGGTCCGGACCCCGGGGCGCCCTTCGAACACGGAGAGGGACTCGCGGGTCTGGCGCGCGGCCAGCCGGCGCGCGGACGCCTCCGCGTAGGCCAGCTCGGCAGGGTCCTCGCCGGCCGGCTCCGGCAGCCAGCGCAGGAGGCTGCGGCTCATCCTCAGCAGCGGGGCGTCGTGGTGACGCCGCCTGTCGGTGAGATCAGCGCTGCGCGAGGCCATCTCGTCGACCTCGTCGTCGACCTGGTGCAGGAGGGTGCGGGTGACCGCGGGCGGCAGCAGCCCCTGGTCGCTCAGCGACTGGTAGGTGGTGCGCTCGATGTGCAACGCGCGGCCGAGCACCGCCCGCACCTGCTGCTCGTCGTCGAGCTCGAGCCGGTCCAGCTCCTCGTGCGCCTGCCGGCTGGCCGCGTCGAGCCGGGCGACGGCCTCCGGTGCGTCAGCCAGACCGAGCTCGTCGACCCGTCGCCGCGCCTCGTCCAGGCCCGCGACCCGGGCGACCGCGGTGAGGAAGCGGTCGACGGGACTGTCCTCGTCCAGGTGCAGGCGGTGCACCAGCCAGCCGATGGTGGTCGCGTTGAGCAGGAGCGTGGCGAGGACGACCCCGCCGGTCAGGGTGACGAGGAGCTCGCGCTCGGCGAGCTCCTCGGGCAGCGCCAGGGCGAGGGCGAGCGCGACACCCCCGCGCAGACCGCCCCAGATCAGCACGGCCTCGTTGCGGCGCCCGACCCGCGCGACGCGGGCGACCCGCTCCAGCAGCCAGACCACCGGCAGGACGGCCAGGGCGCGGGCGACCAGCACGGCCAGGACCGCGAGCAGGACCGGACCCAGCTCCTGGACGAGCAGGTCGAGCTCGAGCGCGAGGCCGATGAGCAGGAACAGCAGCGCGTTCGCGATGTAGTCCAGGGCCTCCCACGTCTGCTCCCAGGCCTCCCGCACGGCCGCGGACGCCCGGCTCGGGGCGAGCCCGGACAGGACCATCCCCGCCGACGGCGGTCGCCATGACCCCGGAGAAGGACAGCACCTCGTCGGCCAGGACGAAGCTGCCGTACGCGACCGCCAGCGACAGCGCCACGGCCGGCAGCGGCTCGAGCCACGGGAGCGACGCCGCGGCGGCCAGGCCGAGGACGACGCCCACGGCCGCTCCGCCCGCGAAGACCACCACGACGTCGACCACCCCTGCTGCGAGGCTGATCGAGCCGCCGGTCGCCGCCTCGAGCAGGACGGCGAACAGCACGATGGCCACGCCGTCGTTGAGCAGGCTCTCGCCCTCGACCATCGTCAGGAGGCGGCGGGGGACACCCAGCTCGCGGAAGATCGCGACGACGGCGACCGGGTCGGTGGCGCTGATGAGCACGCCGAACAGGAACGCCACCACCAGCGCGGTGCCGAGCACGACGTGCAGGGCGAGCCCGACCAGCACTGCCGACAGCGAGAACGCCACGACCGCCAGCGCCACGATCGCGCCGAGGTTGCCGACGAACGCGCGCAGGTCGATGCCGAGCGCAGCGGCGAAGACCAGCACCGGCAGGAAGCCGAAGACGACGACGCTCTCGAAGACCTCGCCCTCCAGGCGCCCGACCGTCGGCACCAGACCGGCGGCCGAGGCGAGGACGCCCACGACGACGAGCACGACGGTGAGCGGGACGCGCACCCGCCGGGCGAGCAGGCCCAGCAGGACCGCGAGGGTGAGCAGCCCGGCGACCTCCAGGAGGGCGCCGGGCAGGTCCACGGCCGCGGCGTGCCCAGCGCGCGCCCTTGTGGAACGCGCGAGTTGCGCAAGAAGTCGGGGAGGCGTGTCAACCTGCGGCACCCTGGCGCGACTACCGACCATGAGGACGATGGCCGCGGGGGGCGGGGTGGAGCAGCCCGAGGGGCGATCAGCGCTCGCGCTGGTCCCTGAGCCGGGCTCCGAGGCCGCGCTGGCCGCGATGTTCCACCGCCACTACCTCCCGCTCGTGCGCCTGGCCTCCTGCCTGACAGGGGAGCGGGACAGCGCCGAGGACGTCGTGCAGGACGCCTTCGTGTCCTTGCAGCGGCACAGCGCGACGCTGCGCGACCCGTCGGCGGCCGAGGCCTACCTGCGCAGCGCCGTGGTGAACGGCAGCCGGTCGCAGGTCCGGCGCCTGGTCCGCGAGCGCGTCCGACGCCGGCCGGCAGCGGTCCCGGACGCCAGCTCGGAGGACCGCGCCGTCGAGCGGGACGAGCACGCCCGTGTCTTCGCCGCGGTGCAGTCCCTGCCCACCCGGCAGCGCGAGGTCCTCGTCTGCCGCTACTACCTCGAGCTCAGCGAGGTCGACACGGCCCGCCTGCTCGAGATCAGCCTCGGTTCGGTCAAGCGCCACGCGCACCGCGCGATCAAGGCGGTCCAGCTCCGGGTGGAGGTGACGGCATGAACGACACCACGGCCACGACCGAGGAGCGCATCGCCGCTGCCCTGTCCGCACACGCACGGGGGATCACGATGAGCACCAGCACCCAGGAACGACGTCTCGCAGAGGTCCGGCAGCGCAGCACCCAGGACCGGCAGCGCCGCCGGCGCACGGTCCTCGGCGCTGCTGCGGTAGCGGCCGCGGCGGCAGTCCTCGCCGTCTTCGCGCTGGCCGGCGGGCTGCTCGACCGGGACGACCGCGCCCTGCCGCCCGCCGAGCCGGCGCCGGCGCAGGAGGCCGTCCCGGTGCGCGGCTCCGGCACACCTGTGCCCGACACCCTCTACGCCGTCGAGGACTTCGCCGTCCCCTTCACCTTCTCGGTGCCCGACCAGGGTGACGTCGTCGGGAAGTGGCGGTACGACGTCGGCACGGCCTTCACCGTCAACTTCGACAACTCGGTGTCCACGGGCTTCGCCAGCGTCGTGATGGCGGCGCCCAGCGGGGCCTTCGACCCGTCGACCCGACCGCCGTACGGCGACACGACGCCGACCGTGGCCGCCCCGGCGGACGCGGAGGGCTGGGTGCAGTGGCTCGAGCAGACCGGTGCCGCGACCGTCGTCTCCCGCGACGAGCTCGTCCTCGACGGCGTCCCCGCCACGCGACTGGTCGTCGACGTGTCGGACGCGCTGCCAGGGACCGGCTTCCCCTGTGCGCCAGGTGAGTCGTGCCTCGCGCTGTCGCCGTCTGGGCCCAGCCTGGTCGGCGCGACCTCCGAAGGCCCCTTCTCCTCCGAGCTCACGGTCGTGGACCTGGAGGACCGGACGCTCGTCCTCGCCACCATCGGCCTCACCGAGACCGAGGACCTGTGGCGCCCTGTCCTGCGCGCCGTCGTCGACGGCCTGCGCTTCCGCTGACCACCTGCACCCACCCGTCCCGAGCGAGGAGCTCATCATGTCCCTCTGCAGCCGTGCCTGCACCGTCCTCGTCGGCGCCACAGCGGTTCTCGCTGTCGCCGCCCCTGCCACCGCAGGCCCGCCCGTCCGCGAGGAGGTGGACCGGACGTTCGTCAACGGGCTGCTCTCCGACGCCTGCGGCGTGGAGGTGACGCAGCACCTGGTCGGCTACTACGCGACGGTCACGACGGACGGGCGGACCATCACGAACTTCCACTTCCGCAGCACGCTGACCGCAGGGGAGGGCGTCGTGGACAGCCGGGCCTTCGGGCCGACGATCGA
Organism: uncultured Actinomycetota bacterium; assembly: GCA_963844295.1. Lineage (GTDB taxonomy): Bacteria > Actinomycetota > Actinomycetes > Mycobacteriales > SCTD01 > SCTD01. The sequence continues at coordinate 212,862 of CAWJNR010000003.1, forward strand.
GGTCGCCGGTGCGGACGGCTCGGTCACGATCACCACGCTCGGGGTGACGATGCGCAACCTGCCCGGTACGGGCGCTGCCGGCCCGCGGGCCGGGCGGGAGGTGCTGCTCGTGACCGCCGACGGTGACGAGGTGGTCCTGCACGACTCCGGCTACCGCGAGGGCTTCGCCGAGCTCTGCGCCGCGCTCACCGCCTGACGCGGGAGGGCGTCGACACGTGCCGCGGCCGGTCCTACGTTCGCGGCATGTGCCGCAGCATCAAGACCCTCCGCCCGCCCTTCACCGAGGACGTCGGCCCGGACGACGTCCGGGCCGCCGCACTGCAGTACGTCCGCAAGGTCGTCGGGATGCGGACGCCGGCGCCGCACAACGCGGCGGCCTTCGAGGCCGCGGTGGACGCGGTGACCGCCGCCACCGAGTCGCTGCTGCGCGACGTCGTCGTCCGCGGCGGCGGTGCGCGACCAGGCGGCTCGAGTCAGGGCCGGACGCGCACCTCGAGCCGGTCGCCGGTGGTGCGCACGTCGTAGGCCAGCTGCGGCACCGTCGCGGGACCGCGCGCCACCGACCCGTCCTCGATCCGGAACCGGCTGCCGTGCCAGGGGCACTCGAGGCAGGGGCGGCCGGCGACGTCCACCACCGGCCCGTCCTCGAGCGGGCCTCCCCAGTGGCTGCAGACGGCGCCGATCGCGTGCAGGCGGCCGTCCAGCCGGACCACGGCGACTGACTGGCCGGACACCTCGACCGCACGCGGCTGCCCCTCGACCAGGTCAGCAGCGCCGGCGTCGGTCCAGTCGCGGGGGACGCGCCGCTCGGCGTGGTTGCGGTTGACCCCGACCGCCTGGGCGTAGGCCAGGTGCCCGCCGAGGTAGCCGCCGACGCCGAGGCCCCCGGCCCCCGCCAGGGCGAGCGCCCGGGCCCGCCCGTGCTCGCCGCGGCGCCGAGCCAGCCAGCTCGCGGCGTACAGCACCAGCACGACGTCGTTGGCGAGGGCGTGCACGAGGCCGACGCGCAGCGGCCTCTTCGCGCTGCCCAGCTCGGACCAGTCGGCGGCGCCGGCCGCGGCCGTCGGGAGGGCGGCGAGCAGGCCGGCGCCCACCAGGCGCTGCGCCGAGCGCCGTCCTTCGGCGCCCGCCGTCAGGTCCAGGACCGTGGCGCCGACCCAGAGGCCGATCGGTCCGGCGACGAGCACCGGGTGCAGCTGGTGGCCCAGCCAGGTGCCGTGCAGAGCGTCCTTGACGGGACCGCGCGGCAGGACCTTGTGGATGCTGGCGGTCACCGTGGCCACCACCGGGTCCAGCGCCTTGGTCTGCTCGACCGCCTCGACCAGCCTCGTCCACCGCATGTCGTCCTCCTCCTGGGTCCCGGACCGGCCGCCGGCCCCTCCAGGTGAGTCGCCCGACCGCGCGGTCGTACTGTCCGGGGATGACGGACACCAGGGACCTCGACGTCGTCGTGTTCGGCGCCACCGGCTTCGTGGGACGGCTGCTGGCCGCCCACCTGGCGGGGGCGGCGCCCGAGGGGGTGCGGATCGGACTGGCCGGGAGGTCGCTCGACCGGCTGGAGAAGACGCGGGCGGAGCTGCCGCCCCGAGCGGCCGACTGGCCGCTGCTCGTCGCCGACGTCGAGCACCCGGAGACGCTCGCGGAGCTGGCCCGGCGGACGCGCGTGGTCGCGACGACGGTCGGTCCGTACCAGCGCTACGGCCTGCCGCTGGTCGAGGCGTGCGCGGCCGCCGGCACCGACTACTGCGACCTCACGGGCGAGGTGCTGTTCGTCCGGCAGAGCATCGACCGGGCGCACGAGGCGGCCGTGGCGTCGGGGGCGCGCATCGTGCACGCCTGCGGCTTCGACTCGATCCCCTCCGACCTCGGCGTGCTCCTGTGCGCCGAGGCCGCCGCCGAGGCGGGCGAGGGCGAGCTGCAGGACACCGTGCTCCAGCTGGTCTCGGCCAGGGGCGGCGTCAGCGGCGGCACGATCGACTCGATGCGCGCCCAGCTCGAGGCTGCCGGCGCCGATCCCGCCCTCGGCCGGGTCGTCGACGACCCGTACTCCCTGAGCCCGGACCGGGCGGCCGAGCCCGACCTCGGGGACGAGCGCGACCGTCTGGTCCCGACGCTCGACCCGGACCTCGGCCGGTGGACCGCACCGTTCGTCATGGGCCCGTTCAACACCCGCATCGTCCGGCGCAGCAACGCGCTGACCGGCTGGGCGTACGGCCGCCGCTTCCGCTACCGCGAGGTCATGGGGGTGGGGCGCAGCCCGGTCGCGCCGCTGCTCGCCGGCAGCATCGCGGTCGGTCTCGGGGTGGGCATGGCGGGCATGGCGTTCGCGCCCACGCGCAAGCTGATCGACCGCCTCCTGCCGTCACCTGGTGAGGGTCCCAGCCAGAAGGCGCGTGACAGCGGGCACTTCCGCGTCGAGGTCGTCGCGCGCACGACCACCGGTGCGCGCTTCACCAGCACGGTCGCGGCCAAGGGCGACCCCGGCTACGCGGCGACGGCGGTCATGCAGGGCGAGAGCGCGCTGTGCCTGGCGCTCGACCGCGACCGCCTGCCCGAGCGGGCGGGCGTGCTGACACCGGCGACGGCGATGGGCGACGCCCTCGTCGACCGGCTGCGCGCCCAGGGCTTCGAGCTCAGCGTGCGGCGCGACGCGTGACCGGAGCGTCGCCGACCTCGGGGCCGTGCACGAGCTCCTCGACGACCATGGCGTCGTCGGCGGCGGGGGAGACGCTGCGCCGGCGGAAGACCCAGGCCACGCCGTAGACCGCGGCGGCCGCGTAGGCCCAGCCGAGGAAGGCGTCGACGACGTAGTGCTCGCCGCCGTAGGTGAGGGTGAAGGTCATCGCGAGGATGTAGAGCACGAGCAGCACCCGCGTCACGGGCCGGACCAGCTGCCAGGTGAACAGCAGCACCATCATCGGCACGCCGGAGTGCAGCGACGGGATCGCCGCGACGGCGTTGGCGTACGCCTCGCCCCGGGCGACGGCCGAGCGGATCGTGCCGATGCCCGTCGCCTGGAGCGTCTCGCTGGTGACGCGCGCGACCTCCGGCAGGTAGCCGTTCAGCCCGGCCATCCACGGCGGTGCGGCGGGGAACGCGGCGTAGGTCGCGAGGGTCAGCAGGGTGAGGACGACCAGCGTCCAGACGTAGCGGCGGAACAGGTCGTAGCGGGTGGTCCACAGCGCGACCGCCAGCGCCATCGGGCACCAGGAAGTGCGACATGTAGACCGGCACGATCACGGCGTCGTACCACTGCACGTCACCGGCGACGTAGAGCTTGTCCTGCAGCCAGACGGTCGGCACCTGGCCGCCGGTGAACCAGCCGAACAGCACCTCGTCGGCGCGCAGCTGCGGCAGGACGTGGGCGAAGTCGGTGCGCCGTCCGGCCTCGTCCCGGATCAGCTCGGGCAGGTCGAAGAAGCGGCTGCCGACCTCGTCGGCGGCGCCGCGCAGCAGGTCGTAGAGGAACAGCACGCCGATGAGCGGCAGCCAGTCGTGCACGACCGACCGGCGCCAGATGCGCCACTCGCCGCCGCAGGCCGCGAGCAGCAGCAGCAGCACCCAGGCGGTGATGACGTCGCGCCCGGTCGGGAAGCCGAACGGGATCGAGACGACCACGAACAGCACGGCCGACGCCGAGGAACCAGCTGCGCCGGCGCGCCTTGGCCTCGGGGGCGATGGACTGCCACGGGGACAGCGGGCGGACCCTGGTCGAGCCCGTCGTCGTGTCCGTCACGCGTCCTCCTGCCGTCGCTCAAGGGTACGGGCGGTCAACGGCCGGGATCGCGCGAGCGTGCCGCCACTAGAGTCGAGCAGATGACCGAGGCCCCTGCCGAGCGCGCGGCGTACGACCCGCACGCCGTGCAGGACCGCTGGCTGCCCGGTGTGGGACCGCCTCGACCTCTACCGCGCCGGCCGGCGCGAGGGCGCGCCGAAGAAGTACGTGCTCGACATGTTCCCGTACCCCAGCGGCGACCTGCACATGGGCCACGCCGAGGCGTACGGCCTGTGCGACGTGCTGGCGCGCTACTGGATGCGCCGCGGCTACGACGTGATGCACCCCATCGGCTGGGACTCCTTCGGGCTGCCGGCCGAGAACGCCGCCATCAAGCGCGACGAGCACCCGGCGACCTACACCTACGCCAACATCGAGACGCAGGCCGAGTCGTTCCGCCGCTACGCCATCAGCTTCGACTGGTCGCGCCGCCTGCACACCAGCGACCCGGAGTACTACCGCTGGACGCAGTGGCTGTTCCTGCGCTTCCGCGAGCGCGGTCTGGCCTACCGCAAGAGCAGCGCCGTCAACTGGTGCCCCAACGACCAGACGGTGCTGGCCAACGAGCAGGTCGTGCAGGGCGCCTGCGAGCGCTGCGGCGCGCAGGTCACCAAGCGCGAGCTGACGCAGTGGTTCTTCAAGGTCACCGACTACGCCGACCGGCTGCTCGACGACATGGAGCAGCTGCGCGGCACCTGGCCCGAGCGCGTGCTGCTGATGCAGAAGAACTGGATCGGCGCGCTCGCAGGGCGCGCACGTCGACTTCACCGTCGACGGGCAGACGGTCACCGTCTTCACGACCCGGCCGGACACGCTGTACGGCGCGACGTTCTTCGTCGTGGCCGCCGACGCGCCGCTGGCCGCTGGAGCTGTGCGCCGCCGGACCGGCGCGAGGCGCTGGAGGCCTACCGCGACGAGGTCCGCAAGCTGTCCGACATCGACCGGCAGTCGACCGACCGGCCGAAGACCGGCGTCGACCTCGGCGTCACCGCGCTGAACCCGGTGACGGGCGAGCAGATCCCCGTCTACGCCGCCGACTACGTGCTGGCCGACTACGGCACCGGCGCCATCATGGCGGTGCCCGCGCACGACCAGCGCGACCTCGACTTCGCCCGCGCCTTCGGCCTGCCGGTGCGCGTCGTCGTCGACACCGGCGACGCCGACCCGGCCGAGACCGGCGTCGCGACGGCCGGCGACGGCGTGCTGGTGAACAGCGGGCCGTACGACGGGCTGCGCAAGGACGAGGCGATCGCGCGCATCGTCGCCGACCTCGAGCAGCGCGGCGGCGGCAAGGGCGCGGTCAACTACCGGCTGCGCGACTGGCTGCTGTCGCGGCAGCGCTTCTGGGGCGCGCCGATCCCGATCGTGCACTGCGGCGCCTGCGGCGAGGTCGCCGTGCCCGACGACCAGCTGCCGGTGCGGCTGCCCGACCTGCGCGGTGCGGCGCTGAAGCCGGCCGGCACGTCGCCGCTCGGTGCGGCGACCGACTGGGTGCAGGTCGCCTGCCCGTCCTGCGGCGGCGCGGCGACGCGCGACACCGACACGATGGACACCTTCGTCGACTCGTCCTGGTACTTCCTGCGCTACTGCTCGCCGGACTACGAGGACGGGCCGTTCGACCCCGACGCCGTGCGCGAGTGGATGCCGGTCGCGCAGTACGTCGGCGGCGTCGAGCACGCGATCCTGCACCTGCTCTACAGCCGCTTCTTCACCAAGGTGCTGCACGACATGGGGATGGTCGACGCCGTCGAGCCGTTCGCCGCGCTGATGAACCAGGGCCAGGTCATCAACCAGGGCAAGGCCATGAGCAAGTCGCTCGGCAACGGCGTCGACCTGGGCAAGGAGCTGGACGCGTACGGCGTCGACGCGGTGCGCCTGACCATGGTCTTCGCCGGCCCGCCCGAGGACGACATCGACTGGGCCGACGTCTCGCCGGCCGGCTCGGTGAAGTACCTGGCGCGCGTCGCCCGGCTGGCCGAGGAGGTCGGCCGCGCTGCCCGGCCGTCGGACGTGCGCGACCCCGACGGTCGACCGGGCGGTCGCGCAGCACCGTCGACGAGGTGACCCGGCTGGTCGAGGCGCAGCGGCTGAACGTCTGCGTCGCCCGCTTCATGGAGCTGACCAACGCGCTGCGCAAGGGCCTCGACGCGCGCGCCCCGGCCGGTGCCTCGCTGCGCGACGGCGTCGAGGCGCTCGCCGTCATGCTCGGCTGCTTCGCGCCCTACACCGCCGAGGAGGTGTGGTCGCGCCTGGGCCACGACGTCGACGCCGGCGACTCGGTGCACGACACCGCCTGGCCGACCGCCGATCCCGCGCTGCTCGTCGAGGAGACCGTCACCTGCGTCGTGCAGGTCGCGGGCAAGGTGCGCGACCGGCTCGAGGTGCCGCCCGGCATCGCCGAGGACGAGCTGCGCGCGCTGGCGCTGGCCTCCGACGGCGTCGTGAAGGCGCTCGACGGCCGCGACGTCCGCACGGTCATCGTGCGCGCGCCCAAGCTCGTCAACGTCGTGCCCGCCTAGCCCTTGACCCTGACGCGGCGTCAGGCCCCAGGCTGACGGTCAGGAGGTGAGGACGTGAACGTCGGTGAGGTCGCTGCGGCGGCCGGCATCTCGGTGCGCACGCTGCACCACTGGGACGCCGTCGGGCTGCTCGTCCCCAGCGGGCGCAGCGCCGCGGGCTACCGGTCGTACAGCCCTGGCGACGTCGACCGACTCGCGCAGGTGATGACCTACCGCGAGCTCGGCTTCTCGCTGGAGGAGGTCAAGCGGCTGCTCGACGACCCGACCACCGACGTCCTCGGGCACCTCCGCCGGCAGCAGTCGCTGCTGGCCGACCGCATCGCGCGGCTGCAGGCCGTGGCCGCGATGGTGCGACGAGCACTGGAGGCCAAGGGCATGGGGATCGAGCTGGAGCCGCACGAGGTACGGGAGGTCTTCGGCGACGAGGACCCGACGCAGTGGGCCGACGAGGCGCTGGAGCGCTGGGGTGACACCGACCCGTACCGGCAGTCGCACGTGCGCACGTCGGCGTACGGCAAGGACGACTGGCTGGAGGTGAAGGCTGAGGCGCACGACGTCGAGCAGCGGTTCGCGGCAGCCATGGCCGGCGGCGAGCCGGCCGACGGCGCGGTCGCACGCGGGCTGGCGGAAGAGCACCGGCAGCACATCACCCGGCGGTTCTACGACTGCTCGCTCGAGGTGCACCGGTCCTTGGGTCAGATGTACGTGACGGACGAGCGCTTCACCGCTCACTACGAGGCGGTGGGGCCGGGTCTCGCGCAGTACGTGCACGACGCCGTCCACGCGAACGCGGACGCAGGTGGTCTGCCCTAGCCTGCGAGCCATGGGCGTCGCCGTGGTCACCGACAGCACGGCCTACCTGCCGCCCGGTGTCGCCGAGGAGTACGGCGTCTCGGAGGTGCCGCTGCACGTCGTGCTCGGTGCGCGCACCGGCACCGAGGGCCTCGAGGTGTCGCCGCACGACGTCGCCAGCGCGCTGTCCGAGCGCCGCCTGCAGGTGTCGACGTCGCGACCGACGCCCAGCGAGTTCGCCGCGGTCTACCGCTCTCTCGGCGCCGAGTGCGTCGTCTCGGTGCACCTGTCGGCGGAGCTGTCCGGCACGTGGGAGGCGGCGGTGCTCGCGGCGCAGGAGGTCGCGGTCGAGGGCATCGAGGTGCGCGTCGTGGACAGCCGGCTGCTCGCCATGGGCCTGGGCTTCGCCGTGCTGGCCGCTGCGCGGTGCGCGCGGGAGGGAGGGGACCCCGAGGAGGTCGAGCGGGCCGCGGTGGAGACGGCCGCCCGCACCGACATGCTCTTCTACGTCGACACTCTCGAGCACCTGCGGCGGGGCGGTCGCATCGGCGCCGCTGCTGCGCTGGTGGGCACCGCACTGGCGGTGAAGCCGCTGCTGCACGTCGTGGACGGGACGATCGCCCCGCTGGAGAAGGTGCGGACGGCGTCCAAGGCGCTGGCGCGCCTGGAGGACCTGGCGGTGCAGCGCGCGGGCCAGGGGGAGGTCGACGTCGCGGTGCAGCACCTGGCCGCCGGGCAGAGGGCCGTGGAGCTCGGCGCCCGGCTGCGGGAGCGGCTGCCGCACGTCGCCTCGCTGCACGTCTCCGAGGTGGGCGCCGTCGTGGGCGCCCACGTCGGCCCCGGGTTCCTCGGGGTCATCGTCTCCCGCCGGTGATGCTGCTGCTGGTGGCGGCGGCAGTCGGCTACCTCGTCGGAGCCGCCTCCCCGGCGACGCTGCTCGCCCGCCGGGCCGGGGTCGACCTGCGGGCCGTCGGGTCCGGCAACCCGGGCGCGACCAACACCGCCCGTGCGCTCGGCCCGCGCGCCGGCCTGGTCGTCGCGGCCCTCGACGTGCTCAAGGGCCTGCTGCCGGCCGCCGGCTTCGGGATGGCCGACCACCGGGCCGGTCTCGTCGCGGGTGCGGCCGCCGTCCTGGGGCACGTGACGTCGCCGTTCCTGCGCGGTCGGGGTGGCAAGGGCGTGGCCACGGCGGCCGGCGCGATCCTGGGCTCGCACCCGCTGTGGGCGCCGGTCGTCCTGCTGACGTGGGTGCTCGTGCTGGCCGTCGCGCGGTGGACGGCGCTGGCGTCGGTCTCGGCCGCGCTCGCCGTGCTGGTGGTGGCGCTGGTGGTCGGGGAGGACGTCGCCTGGGCTGCCGCGCTGGCCCTCGTGGTGGTCGTCCGGCACCAGCCGAACGTGCGCCGCATGATGGAGGACCGCCGCGGCCGGTAGGCCGTCGTCCACAAGCCCGCCCCCGCTCCACAGCCTGCGGTTCCCGGCCCCGCCTGCCGCGCACGGCTGCCTAGCGTCCCCCGCGTGCTGCTCCGCCCCCGACCCGACGGCGCGCTGTCGGCCGACCGCGTCGCCGGGATCCTGCCGCCGGTCGACGGCGGGTGGGTGCCGGACCCCGACCCGGATCCCGAGCTCGACCCGGAGCTCAAACCGGGTGACGAGCCGGGTGACCAGCCGGGTGAGGAGGCGGAGGCGCCAGTGGTGCGGTCCTGGGACGGGGGCCGGCACGCACCGGTCGCCGGGAGGTGGCGGCTCGACCCCGGCCGCGGCGGGGTGGTCGCGCTGCTGGCCGTCGCCCTCGTCGCGGCACTGGTCGCCGGCGCGGTCGTGCTGCGCGGCCGTCCGCAGGAGGTCGCGGTCCCGGTGGTCGAGGCCACCGGCGTGCCGCTGCCCGGGACGAGCGCGCCGACGACCGCCGGCGTAGAGGTGGTGGTCGCCGTCGGCGGGGCCGTGCGCTCCCCGGGCCTGGTGCGCCTGCCGATCGGCAGCCGGGTGGACGACGCCGTCCGCGCCGCGGGCGGCGCGCTCGACCCGGCGGCGACCAGCCTGCTGAACCTCGCGCGGGTGCTCGTCGACGGGGAGCAGGTGCTCGTGGGGGTGGAGCTGCCGGCTGGTGCGGGTCGTCGGTGCGGGGGCGGGGTCCGGGGGGCTGGTCGACCTCAACCTGGCCGCGGCCTCGGACCTCGACGCCCTGCCGGGCATCGGCCCCGTCCTGGCCCAGCGGATCGTCGACTGGCGCACCGAGAACGGCCGCTTCGCCAGCGTCGACCAGCTGCGCGAGGTCACCGGGATCGGCGAGAGCAAGTACGAGGACCTGCGCGCGAAGGTCACCGTCTGATGCCGCTGCTGCGGTCGGCGGGGGAGCAGCTCGACCTCCGGCTGGTGCCGGGCGCGCTCGCCGCCTGGCTGGTCGCGTGGCAGGGCCGACTGCTCCCGAGTCGGCTGCTGCTGGCCGCAGGGGTGCTCGCGGCCGTGGTGGCCCTCGGCCTGCTCCTGTCGCGACGGGGCGGCCGGGTGCTCGTCGCAGCGGCGGCGTGCGGGTGCGCGGCCGCCGCGGCGGTGGTGACCTCGCTGCACACCGGCTCCCGGACGGCCGGTCCGCTCGCAGCGCTCGCGGCGCGGGAGGCGGCGGTGCGGGTGGAGGCCGTGCTCGTCGACGACCCGCGTCGCGCGGTCGCCCCGCCTGCGCCGGGACGCGAGCCGCTCGTGGTGGCCCGGGTGCGGCTGGAGCTGGTCACCGCTGCCGGCCGCAGCCTGTCCCTGCGGGCGCCGGCCGTCGTGCTGAGCAGCGATCCCGCTTGGCTCGAGCTGCTGCCGAGCCAGCGGGTGGCGGTCGAGGGGCGGTTGCGTCCCGCGGAGCGCGGCGACGACGTGGCCGCCGTGGTGTCCGGTCGCGGTCCGCCTGTCGTGCTCGGCGGTCCGAGCGCCGTCCACCGCGTGGCCGGTCACCTGCGCGCGGGGCTGCGCGCTGCGGTCGCGCCGCTCCCCGAGGCAGAGCAGGGGCTGCTCCCCGGGCTCGTCGTGGGGGACGTCAGCCGGCTCGACCCCCAGGTGCGGGAGGACTTCCGGGTGGTCGGCCTGACGCACCTGACAGCGGTCTCCGGCACCAACGTGGCGATCGTGACCGGGGCGGTGCTGCTGCTCAGCCGACGGCTGCGGGTCGGTCTGCGCGCGAGCCCGGTGCTGGCTGGGCTCGCGCTCGTGGGCTTCGTCGTGCTCGCACGGCCGTCGCCCAGCGTCCTGCGCGCGGCGGTCATGGGCGTGGTGGGGCTGGTCGCGCTGTCGGCCGGCACGCGCAAGGCCGCCATGCCGGCGCTGGCCACCGCCGTGCTCGTGCTGGTGCTCGTCGACCCCGACCTGGCCGCCACGCCGGGCTTCGCGCTGTCGGTCCTCGCCACTGGCGGACTGCTGGTCCTGGCCCCCGGCTGGACGGCCGCGCTGTCACGTCGCATGCCGACGTGGCTGGCGGCGGCGGTCGCCGTGCCGGCCGCGGCTCAGGTCGCCTGCGGACCCGTGGTCGTGGCGATCAGCGCCCAGCTCGGCCTGCTGTCGGTGCCGGCGAACCTGCTGGCGGTGCCGGCCGTCGCTCCCGCGACGGTCGCGGGGGTCGGCGCTGCGCTGCTGGCTCCTGTCTGGCTGCCTGCCGCCCAGGCCGTGGCCTGGCTCGGCTGGCTGCCCACGGCCTGGCTGGTGCGGGTCGCGCGCACCGGCGCCGAGGTGCCGGGCGCTGCACTGCCCTGGCCGGACGGTGCGACGGGCGCGCTGCTGCTCGCCGGCCTGACGGCACTGGGCTGGCTCGCGCTGGTCCGGCGGCGCTGGCGCCGGGGCCTGGTCGCCGCCGTCACGGGCGTGGCGGTGACGACGGGCGGGCTGTCCGTGGCGAGGCCGGCCTGGCCGCCGCCGGGCTGGTTCCTCGTCTTCTGCGACGTCGGGCAGGGCGACGCCGTCGTGCTGCACGCGGGTCCTGGGACGGCCGTCGTGGTCGACGCCGGCCCCGACCCCGCGGCCGTCGACGGGTGCCTGGACCGGCTCGGCGTCGACCGGGTCGCGATCGTGCTGCTCAGCCACCTGCACGCCGACCACGTGGACGGGCTGCCCGGGGTGCTGGACGGGCGGCAGGTCGGCCTGGTGCAGACCGGCCCCCTCGACGAACCGGACGAGCAGGGCGCCACGGTCCGCGAGCAGGCCGCGGCGGCCGGCGTCCCGGTGGCGCGGCCGGCGCTGGGGGAGCAGCGCACCGCAGGCGGTGTCCGTTGGACGGTGCTGGCCCCCGCGCGGCGCTTCGCCGGCACCGCCAGCGACCCCAACAACAGCTCGCTGGTCCTGCGCGTCGAGTCCGGCGGGACCGTCGTGCTGCTCACCGGCGACGTGGAGCCCGAGGCCCAGCGGGACCTCCTGCGCCTCGGCCACGACCTGCGAGCCGACGTCCTGAAGGTCCCGCACCACGGGTCACGCCACCAGGAGCCGGCCTTCCTGGAGGCCGTCGACCCGGCCGTCGTCGTCACCTCCGTCGGCGCCGACAACACCTACGGCCACCCCTCCGCGCCGCTGCTCGAGGAGCTCGAAGCCGCGGGCGCGCAGTCCTTCCGCACCGACCTCCACGGCGACGTCGCGCTGGCCCACCGCGCCGGCCGGTTGGTCGTGGTCGCCCGCGGCGCCTAGAGGACGATCATCGCCTTGAGCGTGGTGCGCCCGGCCATGTCGGCGTACGCCGCCGGCACGTCGTCGAGCCCGTAGGCGTGGTCCAGCACGGGGCCCGGGTCCAGGGTCCCGACCAGCACGTCGGCGAGCAGCTCGGGGACGTACGCCCGGGCCGGGGCGATGCCGCCCGCGACGGTGATGTTGCGGCGGAAGATGCTGCCGAGCTGGAGCCCCTTCACCCCGGCCGGGACGCCGACGTAGCCGACCTTCCCGCCGTCCCTCGCCGAGCCGAGGGCGGTGTCGAGCGACTCCTGGTTGCCGACGCACTCGAGCACCGAGTCGGCGCCGCCGCCGGTCAGCTCGCGCACCTGGGCGACGGCCTCGGCGCCGCGGACGGTGACGACGTCGGTCGCGCCGAAGCGGCGGGCCAGCGCGAGGCGGTCCTCGTGGTGGCCGAGCGCGATGATCCGACCGGCGCCGAGCCGGGCGGCGGCCAGCACCCCGCACAGCCCGACCGCGCCGTCGCCGACGACGACGACGGTGCCGCCCTGCTCCACGCCCGCGGACACGGCCGCGTGGTGCCCGGTGGGCATCACGTCGGTGAGCGGCAGCACGCTCTGCAGCCGCGGGTCGCCGGCCAGGTCGGCCGGCAGGCGCACCAGCGTCCCGTCGGCCTGCGGCACCCGCACCGCCTCGCCCTGCCCGCCGTCACCGGCCGGGCCGCCGAAGAAGCCGCCCCGCACGCAGGAGGAGGGCAGCCCGCGACGGCAGTGCTCGCAGGCACCGCAGGACCAGGTGAACGGCGACAGCACCAGGTCGCCGACGGAGACCGTGCTGACGTCCGCACCGACGGCCTCGACGACGCCGAGGAACTCGTGCCCGATGCGGGTGCCGGCCTCCTTGGGCAGGCCACCGCCGTACGGCCACAGGTCCGAGCCGCAGACGCAGGCGTGCGTCACGCGCACCACCGCGTCGCGGCTGCTCTGCACCTCCGGGTCGGGCACCTGCTCCACGCGGACGTCCTTCGGGCCGTGGAAGACGGTGGCGCGCACAGGGAGCTCCTTCTGACTGGGGGACCCGCACCGTACGACGACCTCCCCGGGCGCCGCTGCCGCAGGACGCCCGCGTGGGACGATGGCGCGTGCCCGCCGACGTCCTCGTACCGCTGACGCTCGTGGTCGGCGACGAGGAGCTGCTCGTCGGGCGGGCGGTGTCCGCGGTCGTGCGGGCGGCCCGCGCGGCCGACCCGGACGTCGACGTCCGCGACCTCGTGGCGGGGGAGCTCGAGCGCGGCGACCTCGACGACGTGCTGAGCCCGTCGCTGTTCGGCGAGCGCCGGGTGCTCGTGGTCCGGGCAGCGCAGGACCTCGGCAAGGACGTCGCCGCCGAGCTGCCAGGCCTGCGCTCGCGCGACCTGCCCGACGACGTGCACCTCGTCGTCGTCCACGCCGGCGGGGCGAAGGGCAAGGCGCTGCTGACGGCGCTGGCGGCGGCCGAGCCGCGCCGGGTCGACGCCCCGAAGGTCACCAAGTTCGGCGAGCGCCGGGACTTCGTGCGCCGCGAGCTCAAGGCCGACGGCCGGCACGTCGACGAGGAGGCCGTCGCGGCGCTGCTCGAGGCGGTCGGCAACGACCTGCGCGAGCTCTCCTCGGCCGCCGGCGCAGCTGCTGGCCGACACCGCCGGGCCGATCACGGCCGAGACGGTCGCCCGCTACCACCGCGGGCGGGCCGAGTCGCTCCGGCTTCACCGTCGCCGACCGGGCCGTCGACGGCGACCTCGCCGGCGCGCTCGAGCTGGCCCGCTGGGGCCAGAGCACCGGGCTGGCCCCGGTGCTCGTGACCAGCGCGCTCGCCAGCACGCTGCGCTCGATGGCGCTGGTGGCCTCGGCCGGCCGGGTGCCGGCGCACCAGCTCGCCGGCCAGCTCGGCATGCCGCCGTGGAAGGTCGAGAAGACGCAGCGGCAGGCCCGCGGCTGGCGCCCCGAGGGGCTGTCCGCGGCGCTGTCCGCCGTCGCCCTCGCCGACGCCGACGTCAAGGGCGCCGCCGCCGACGCGGACTACGCCGTCGAGCGCGTGCTGCTGCGCGGTCGTCCAGGCGCGCGAGGCCGGCCGGTGAGCGCTGCCCGACCGACGGCGCGACGCCGACCCGTACGACGCCGACCCGTCCGACGCCGACCCGCCGGCGCCGGGCCGCGAGAAGCGCCGCTCTACCCGCGGCTGCTGCGGCTGCGGCACGTCCACCCGAACGCCTGGCAGCGCGCGGTCGCTCGGCGAGGGCGCGCTCGCCGTCGGGCGTCCTGCTGCCTGGCCGACCTCGCGACGCCTGGACCTCGTCGTCCTGCCCGTGGCCGTCGCGCGTCGTCAAGGCGCACGACCTGCTGCAGGGCCTGCTCGACGCCCGCAGCCGACCGGAGCACGCCCGGGAACGACGACGGCGCCGGTCCCCCGAGGGGGCCGGCGCCGTCGTGCGGAGGAGCTAGGAGCTGGTGCTGCTCAGCTGCGCGACCTTCTTGGCCATCGCGGACTTGCGGTTGGCGGCCTGGTTGGCGTGGATGACGCCCTTGCTGGCGGCCTTGTCGAGCACCTTGCTGGCGTCGCGCATGAGCGTCGTCGCGGCGGCGGCGTCGCCGGCGTCGGCGGCCTCGCGGTACTTGCGGATGGCCGTCTTGAGCGAGGACTTGACCGACTTGTTGCGCAGGCGCGCCTTCTCGTTGGTCTTGATGCGCTTGATCTGCGACTTGATGTTCGCCACGCTGCGTCGTCCTCGGTCCTGATCGATGGGTGTGGAGCGGCCGGCTCGCAGGCATGCGGCGGCGCGCGTTCGGCGACAAGACGATAGCAGCCGGCGCAGTCGCCGCTCCCGGCCGCAACACGACTGACACGTGGAACGCCTACGTTGCCGCGGAGGCCGAGCAGGGGAGGGGCCGGCGGATGGTGGCGTCGCGTGGCTGACCTGTTCGAGGGCTACGCGCGTCGGCGAGCGCCTGGGACGAGGTGTTCACCGCCTCGGGCGCGCCCGCGCGAGCACAGCGCCCCGCTCGTCGACGCCCTGCGCGCGCTGTCCGCCGAGGACCTCGACGTGCGCGGCGAGCGCCCTGGCCAGCGCCTTCCGCGACCAGGGCATCACCTTCAGCCTGTCCGGCGAGGAGCGGCCGTTCCCGCTCGACCTCGTGCCGCGGGTGGTCGACGCCGACGAGTGGGACCTCGTCGAGCGCGGCGTCGCCCAGCGGGTGCGGGCGCTCGAGGCGTTCCTCGCCGACATGGCCGGCGAGCAGGCCGTGCTCGGCGACGGGATCGTGCCGCGCCGCGTCGTGGTGAGCAGCAGCGCCCACACGCCGGCGGCGCACGGCATCGTCCCGCCCAACGGCGTGCGCGTCCACGTCTCCGGCATCGACCTCATCCGCGACGAGCAGGGCGCGCTTCCGCGTGCTCGAGGACAACCTGCGCACGCCGTCCGGGCGTCAGCTACGTCATCGAGAACCGCCGCGCGATGACGCGCGTCTTCCCCGAGCTGCTCGGCGCGCACCGGGTGCGGCCGGTCGGCGACTACCCGGGCGTGCTGCTGGCGCGCGCTGCGGGCGGCCGCCCCGGCCGGCGTCCACGACCCGACCGTCGTCGTGCTCACCCCCGGCGTCTACAACAGCGCCTACTTCGAGCACTCGCTGCTCGCCCGGCTGATGGGCGTCGAGCTGGTCGAGGGCCGCGACCTGGTCTGCCGCGACGGCGAGGTGTGGATGCGCACGACCGGCGGCGAGCAGCGCGTCGACGTCGTCTACCGCCGCATCGACGACGAGTTCCTCGACCCGCTGCACTTCCGGCCCGACAGCCTCGTCGGCTGCCCCGGGCATGCTCAACGCCGCCCGCGGCGGCCGGGTCACCATCGCCAACGCCGTCGGCAACGGCGTCGCCGACGACAAGCTCGTCTACACCTACGTCCCCGAGCTGGTCCGCTACTACCTCGGCGAGGAGCCGCTGCTCCCCAACGTCGACACCTACCGCTGCGAGGACCCCGACCAGCTCGCCCGAGGTGCTCGACCGGCTCGACGCAGCTGGTGCTCAAGCCGGTCGACGGCTCCGGCGGCAAGGGCCTGGTCATCGGCCCGCAGGCCAGCGACGAGGAGCTCGCCGCGCTGCGCGCCCGGCTCGAGGCCGACCCGCGCGGCTGGATCGCCCAGCGCGTCATCCAGCTGTCGACCCGCCCGACCAAGATCGGCGAGCGGCTCGCCCCGCGGCACGTCGACCTGCGGCCGTTCGCCGTCAACGACGGCGAGCAGGTCTGGGTGCTGCCCGGCGGCCTCACCCGGGTCGCGCTGCCCGAGGGCTCGCTGGTCGTCAACTCCAGCCAGGGCGGCGGCAGCAAGGACACCTGGGTGCTGGCCCGCGACGAGGTCGCCGGCCGAGGGCGAGCGCCGGCCACGACGCGCTGCTGCCCGCCTCGCCCGCCGCCGGCGCCCGGCTGCTCGACCTCGGCAACGCCGTCCTCGCCGACCAGCAGCAGCAGCAGCAGCAGTCGGGGGGCGCACCGTGCTGAGCCGGGTCGCCGAGTCGCTCTACTGGCTGGGCCGCTACGTCGAGCGCGCCGAGGACACCGCCCGCCTGCTCGACGTGCACGTGCACACGCTGCTCGAGGACCCGTGGGTCGACGAGGAGCGGCCTGCCACGACCTGCTCGGCGTCATGGGCGTGCCGGTGCCCGAGGGCCGCGTCGACGCGCGCCGCACCGTGCAGCTGCTGGGCTTCGCGCCGGGCAGCACGAGCAGCATCGTCGGCGCGATCGGCGGCGCCCGCGAGAACGCCCGCGGCGTGCGCGAGGCCATCTCCAGCGAGCTGTGGGAGAGCCTCAACGCGACCTACCACTCGCTGCGCGCGCAGGAGGCCGACGCCGCGCCGGCGCGGCCCGTTCGGCTTCTTCCGCTACGTCCGCGAGCGCAGCGCGCGTCGTCGCCGGGACCATCGACGGCACCATGCCGCGCGACGACGGCTGGCGCTTCCTCGTGCTCGGCCGCTCGCTCGAGCGCGTCGACATGACCGCCCGGCTGCTGTGGGCCCGCGCCGGGTCGCGCGCCGACGGGCGCCGGCTGGACGGCGCTGCTGAAGTCGTGCAGCGCCCACGAGGCCTACCTGCGCACCTACCGCGCCGCCGTCGAGCCGGAGCGGGTCGTGGAGTTCCTCGTGCTGGACCGGCTGTTCCCGCGCTCGGTCTACGCCTCGATGCTCGTCGGCCGAGCAGTGCCTGGCCGAGCTCGACCCGACCGCCGGCCGCACCGGCGTCGACAACGCCGCGCGCCGCCTGGTCGGCCGGGCCCGCACCGACCTGGAGTTCCGGCTGGCCGACGAGCTGCTCGCCGACCTGCCCGGCCTGCTCGACCGCACGCAGGCGACCTGCTCCGGCGGTCGGCGACGCCGTCAGCCGGCGCTACTTCCACCGCGAGGCCGCCCTCGCCTGGGCCGCGGGGAGCGCGGCCAGTGAGCTGGCGGCTGCGGATCCGGCACACGACCGGCTACCGCGTACGACACCCCGGTGCTCGCGTCCTACAACGAGGCGCGGCTGACGCCGGTGACCGACGTCGACCAGCTGACGCTCGAGGCGCAGGTCGAGACCGTCCCGCCGGCGCCAGCAGCAGCGGTACTGGGACTACTGGGGCACCCAGGTCACCGCGTTCGACCTGCACGTGCCGCACGCCGAGCTCGAGGTGACGGCCACCTGCACCGGTCGACACCGCCGACGCGCCGCCCGGCACCGGTCGTGACCGGCTGGGACGCCGTGCGCTCGCCGAGCCGTCCGCGACCGCTTCGTCGAGATGCTCGACGCCGACCGCGCGCACCGCGCCCGACGACGAGATGACCGCGCTGGCGCCGAGCAGGTCGCCGCCGGGCTCGAGCCGCACGACGCGGCGCTGGCGATCATGGACCTGGCGCACGACCGGGTCGCGTACCGTCCCGGGCAGCACCGGCGTCGCGACCTCAGCGCCCGGAGGCCTGGGCGCTCGGGCAGCGGCGTCTGCCAGGACATCGCGCACGTCGCCCTCGCGCTGCTGCGCGCGGTCGGGCTGCCCGCGCGCTACGTCTCGCGGCTACCTGCACCCGAGGGCCGGACGCCGCGGTCGGCGAGACCGTCACCGGCGAGAGCCACGCCTGGGTCGAGGTCTGGCTCGGGCGCGTGGTGGGCGTACGACCCGACGAACCGGATGCCGGCGGGCGAGCGGCACGTCGTCGTCGGGCGCGGGCGCGACTACGCGCGACGTGCCGCCGCTCAAGGGCGTTCTCCGGCGGCGGCTCGCAGTCGCTCGGCGTCACGGTCGAGGTGACCCGCCTCCAGTAGGTGACAATGGGACGTGCCCACGCCCCTCGTACCACTGACCCGGCGATCATCCGCAACTTCTGCATCATCGCCCACATCGACCACGGCAAGTCGACGCTGGCCGACCGGATGCTGCAGCTCACCGGCGTCGTCGACGCGCGGCAGATGCGCGCGCAGTACCTCGACAAGATGGACATCGAGCGCGAGCGCGGCATCACCATCAAGGCGCAGAACGTCCGCATGCCGTGGACCGCGGACGACGGCAGGGACTACGTCCTGCACATGATCGACACCCCGGGCCACGTCGACTTCACCTACGAGGTCAGCCGCTCGCTGGCCGCCTGCGAGGGCACCCTGCTGCTGGTCGACGCCGCGCAGGGCATCGAGGCGCAGACGCTGGCCAACCTCTACCTCGCGCTCGAGAACGACCTGCACATCATCCCGGTGCTCAACAAGATCGACCTGCCCGCGGCGCAGCCGGAGAAGTACGCCGAGGAGGTCGCGAAGATCATCGGCTGCGAGCCCGACGACGTGCTGCGGATCAGCGCCAAGACCGGCGAGGGCGTCGCCGGACGTGCTCAACGCGATCGTGCGCGACGTGCCCGCGCCGATCGGCGACGTCGACGCCCCGGCCCGGGCCATGATCTTCGACTCGGTCTACGACTCCTACCGCGGCGTCATCACCTACGTGCGCGTGTTCGACGGCCAGCTGTCCACCAAGGACAAGGGCCTGATGATGTCGACGCAGAACGCCCACGACATCCTCGAGGTCGGCGTCGTCAGCCCGGACATGAAGCCGACGGAGTTCCTGTCGGCCGGCGAGGTCGGCTACGTCATCCCCGGCGTGAAGAACGTCCGGCAGGCCCGCGTCGGCGACACCCTCACGACGGTGAAGCAACTCGGCGACCGAGTCGCTCGGCGGCTACCAGGACGCCAAGCCGATGGTGTTCTCCGGCCTCTACCCGCTCGACGGGAGCGAGTACCCGGCGCTGCGCGAGGCCCTGGACAAGCTGCGGCTCAACGACGCCGCGCTGGTCTACGAGCCGGAGACCTCGCTCGCGCTCGGCTTCGGCTTCCGCGTCGGCTTCCTCGGCCTGCTGCACCTCGAGATCGTGCGCGAGCGGCTCGAGCGCGAGGCCGGCCTCGCGCTCATCTCGACCGCGCCGAACGTCGTCTACACGGTGACGCCTCGAGACCGGCGAGGAGGTCGTCGTCACCAACCCGAGCGACTGGCCGCGGCGGCAAGATCGCCGAGATCCGCGAGCCGGTCGCCAAGGCGATGGTGCTGCTGCCCAGCGACTACGTCGGCGCCGTGATGGAGCTCTGCCAGGGCCGCCGCGGCGTCCTGCAGGGCATGGACTACCTGTCCGAGGACCGCGTCGAGCTGCGCTACACGCTGCCGATGGGCGAGATCATCTTCGACTTCTTCGACCAGCTGAAGTCGCGCACCAAGGGCTACGCGTCGCTCGACTACGAGCTGGCCGGCGAGCTGGCCGCCGACCTGGTGAAGGTCGACATCCTGCTGCAGGGCGAGCCGGTCGACGCGTTCAGCGCGATCGTGCACAACGACAAGGCCTACGCCTACGGCACGTCCATGACCTCCAAGCTGCGCGAGCTGATCCCGCGGCAGAACTTCGAGGTGCCGATCCAGGCCGCGATCGGCGCGCGCGTCATCGCCCGCGAGAACATCCGCGCGATCCGCAAGGACGTGCTCGCCAAGTGCTACGGCGGTGACATCACCCGCAAGCGCAAGCTGCTGGAGAAGCAGAAGGAGGGCAAGAAGCGGATGAAGATGGTCGGCCGCGTCGAGGTCCCCCAGGAGGCGTTCATCGCCGCGCTGTCCACCGGCCAGGAGACCGCCGGCAAGCCGTGATGCGGCTCGCTGGCGGGGCAGGACGGCGGTGCATGACCTCGCCCGACAGCCGCCCCTCCGCCGCAACGACCTCGACCGCCTGCTGGGCGCGGCTGTCGAGGCGGCCACCCGCCTGCTCAGCGCCGACGGTGAGTTCTACCCCTTCGCCGTCGCGATGACGGTGGAGGGCGAGGTCGTCAGCCCGGCGATCGACCCGCCGTCCGACCACCCGTCGGCGGACGAGGTCGTCGCCCTCCTGCTGGAGGCGCTGCGCGGCTCGCGCGAGACGCTGCGGGCCTGCGCCGTCTGCACCGACGTGCGGCTGCGGTCCGACCAGGGCGAGGAGCGCGACGCGATCCGCATCGAGCTCGAGGCCCCGGGTGCGGACCCGCTCGTCGTCGTCGTGCCGTACGCCGACCAGACCCTGGCCGAGCCGATGGGCATGGCGGGGGAGCGTCGCGGTCTTCACCTGATGGGGCAGGCTGCGCCCGTGGACGCCTACACCGACCTGGACGCCTACCTCGCGCTGCCGCGCACCTCCGGACTCGCGCTGAGCCCGGACGGGAACCGGCTGGTGACGGTCGTCGCGACGCTGGACGCGAAGGCGGTCCGCTGGGTCAGCGCGCTCTGGGAGGTCGACCCCGCCGGAGAGCGCCCGGCGCGGCGGCTGACCCGCAGCGCCAAGGGGGAGGGCGGACCCGTCTTCACCCCCGCCGGCGACGTGCTGTTCACCAGCGCGCGCCCCGACCCCGACTCCGACGCGGACGACGAGACGCCGACCGCGCTGTGGCTGCTGCCCCCGGCGGGAGAGGCGCGCGTCGTCGCGACCCGTCCGGGTGGCATCGGCGGGGTCGTCGTGGCCGAGGACGCCGGCACCGTCGCGGTGCTGTCCGACACCCTGCCCGGGAGCACGGACACGGCCAGCGACGAGGAGCGCCGCAAGGCGCGCAAGGACAAGAAGGTCGACGCGGTGCTGCACGCGTCCTACCCGGTGCGCTTCTGGGACCACGACCTGGGCGTGGGTCAGACCCGCTTGCTGGCAGGCGATCTCGTCGACGACGAGACTGCGTCGAGTGGCGCGACCTCACTCCTGCCCCCGGGCGGGCCCTGCTGGGCGGCCAGGTGCACCTGACGCCGGACGGCCGCACCGCCGTGTCGACGTGGGGCATCGCCGAGCCGCACGGCAGCCGACGGGTCGCGCTGGTCGCCGTGGACACGACGACCGGCGAGCGACGGGTGCTCCTCGACGACGGCAGCAGCGAGGTGGCCGCCCCGCGGGTGTCGCCGGACGGCACCCAGGTCGCCGCGGTGCTCGAGCGGCGCAGCACCCCCGACGAGCCGGTCGACATGACGCTCGTCGTCGCTGCCGCTGGACGGCTCCGCGCCCGCCCGCGAGGTGGCTCCCGGCTGGGACCGCTGGGCCGGCGAGCCGCGCTGGTCCCCGGACGGCACAGCGCTGCTCGTCACGGCCGACGAGCAGGGCGCCCGCCCGGTCTTCCGGGTGGAGGTCGCGAGCGGCGAGGTCGTCCGGCTGACCGGCGACGCCGGGCACTACACCGACGTCTGCGTCTCGCCCGACGGCCGGCACGTCTACGCGCTGCGCGACGCGGTCGACGCGGCGCCCGCACCGGTGCGCCTCGACGCCCGGACGCCCGACCAGGTGCCCGTGCTGCTCCAGGGGCCGCGCACCGCGCCGCCGCCTCCGGGCACGCTGACCGAGGTCACGACCACCGCCGCCGACGGCACGGCGCTGCGCTCCTGGCTGGTGCTGCCCGAGGGCGAGGGCCCGCACCCGCTGCTGCTGTGGGTGCACGGCGGGCCGCTCGGCTCCTGGAACGGCTGGTCGTGGCGGTGGAACCCGCACCTCATGGCGGCGCGGGGCTACGCCGTGCTGCTGCCCGACCCGGCGCTGTCGACCGGCTACGGCCGGGACTTCGTGCGCCGCGGCTGGGGCGAGTGGGGCGGCGCGCCGTACACCGACCTCATGGCGCTGACCGACGCGGCGCTGGAGCACCCGGCCGTCGACGCGACCCGGACCGCGGCGATGGGCGGCAGCTTCGGCGGCTACATGGCCAACTGGATCGCCGGCCACACCGACCGCTTCGCCGCGGTCGTGAC
This sequence comes from uncultured Actinomycetota bacterium, assembly GCA_963844295.1. Classification (GTDB taxonomy): domain Bacteria; phylum Actinomycetota; class Actinomycetes; order Mycobacteriales; family SCTD01; genus SCTD01. The sequence goes on from CAWJNR010000003.1 coordinate 234,850, forward strand.
GCACGCGAGCCTGTGGGACCTCGAGCAGTTCGGCCCGACGACCGACGCGTCGTACTACTGGGTGCGCGAGATGACGCCGGAGATGGTGCGCGAGCACAGCCCGAGCCGCTTCGCCGACGCCATCACGTCACCGGTGCTCGTCATCCACGGCGACAAGGACTACCGGGTGCCCATCGGCGAGGGGCTGCGGCTGTGGTGGGACCTGTGCTCGCGCGCCGAGGACCCGGAGGCGATGCCGCACCGGTTCCTCTACTTCCCGCAGGAGAACCACTGGGTGCTCACGCCGCAGCACGCGAAGCTCTGGTACGAGACGGTGCACGCCTTCCTCGCCCAGCACGTGCTGGGCGAGGAGGAGCGCGTCCCGGACCTGCTGGCCTAGCCCGCGACGCGGGTCTGGACCGCGGAGAAGACGCCGCTGTCGCTGAGCAGCCCGCTGTGGCTCACGCAGGTGGTCCTCGTGTTCGTGGCGCCGACCACGGACACCGAGCTGTCCGGGTTGATGACGGTGTCGCAGGGCGACCAGTACGTCGCGTAGGCGGGGATGCCGGGGCTCTCGTCACCGCTGTTCAGCGCGGCCAGGAAGCTCGAGCCGAGGCGCATCTCCGAGCAGGCGGTCGAGAAGCAGAAGCTCGCGGTGTCGGTGCCGTGGTTCGGCCCGCCGAGGGAGATCCAGTCGTCGACGACGAGGTCGCCGCCGAGGTTCTTGAGGTAGTAGCGCGAGCTCAGGCTGCCCATCGAGTGGGCGATGACGTCGACCTTGTCGACCCCGGTCAGCGCGCGGATGTCGGCGACGCGGACGGCGATCTCCTGCGCCGTCGTCGCGTTCGACTGGGAGGTGTTGTAGCTCCAGCGGTGCAGCTCGGCGTCGGTCCAGCCGGCCGCCTTGAACCTCGCGACCATCGTGTCCCAGGTGGCGGCGCTGCTGTTCCAGCCGTGCACGAACAGGATCGGCCGGTTGGCCGTGACGGGCGCGCTGGGCTTGACCGGCTTGGCGGCCGAGGACGGGGCGGCGAGCAGGACCAGCAGCGGGAGCAGCAGGGCCAGCAGGACGGTGGGACGGCGCACGGAGGCCTCCGGAGGCGGATGGTGTCCGCGGAGGATGGCGCGCCGGGGCCTGTGAGGCAAGTCACCTCAGGCGGTGTCGACCACCCGGTAGGCCTCGGCCAGCCGACCCGCGGGCAGCCCGTGCTCCTGGGCCGTGCGCCCCAGGTGCTCGCGCAGCTCCTCCTCGACCGAGCGGTCGAGCATCGGCGTCTGGCTGTCGTGGGCGCTGCACGCGCGCACCTTCGCCTCGAAGACGTCGGTCACGTCGACCGCCGTGTCGTCGTCCGGGCCGCCGAACAGCCACACCTCGGGCACGGACCAGGGCTCGAGATCCAGCTCGGGGAAGGCGAACTCGTTGCGGGCGTCGGGGTAGACGGCGGCCAGCGCCGCCGCGCCGGTCGCGAGGTGGTCGGGGTGGTAGAGGTAGACGAAGCGGTAGTCGCGCTCCGGCGCGTGGGTGACCACGGCCTCCGGCCGGCGCTCCCGGATCACCTGCGCCAGGTCGCGGCGCAGGTCGCGGTCGACCTCGACGAACCCGTCCGGTCGGCCGAGGAACACGCACTCCTTCGCGCCGAGCAGCTCGGCGGCGGTGCGCTGCTCGTCGCGCCGGATCCCCGGGACGTCGTCCCGCGGGACGTCGGCGTCGAAGCCGCCGCTGTCGCCGTCGGTCACGCAGACGACGGTCACCTCGCAGCCCTGCGAGGCCCACAGGGCGATCAGCCCGCCGGCGCCGAAGTCGGCGTCGTCGGGGTGCGCACCGATGACGAGGGCGCGGGACGGGACGGCACGGGTCGGGGTGCTCATGGGCGACTCCCTACCCCCCGGAGAGCAGGTCCCGCACGTGCCCGGTCTCGTTGAGGCTGACGATCCCGCGGCGGCCGTCGCGGGCCGCGCCGATGCGCGTGATCGAGCAGTAGGCGGGCGCGAACCAGATCGTCCGCTCCTGCCCGAGGACCGCGCCGGTGGCCGCGTTGATGGCGCCGGCGTGGCTGAACAGCACCACCCGTCCGCCGGGGTGCCGCGCGACGATCCGCTCGACCGCGTCGACGACGCGCTTGCGGAAGGCCACCGGGTCGACGTCGTGGCTGTAGAGGTCGCCGTGGATGAGCGCGGCGTAGCGCGGGTCGCCGGCCGCCTTCAGCTCCTCCACCGGGACGTAGGAGGAGTCGTTGCTGTCGAACTCGGCGATGTCGTCCTCCACCTCGGCCGTCATCCCGAGCGCCTGCTCCACCGGTGCGGCCGTCTCTCGGGCCCGCCGCGACGGGGAGGTGTAGAGCGCCTCGACGCCGTGGTCGGACAGCGCCTGCACCAGGCGCCGCGCCTGCTCGTGACCCCGCTCGGACAGCTCGGGGTCGGCGGGTCCGCCGTCCTCGGTGGCGTCGATCCGGACGGGCAGCGCATGGCGGACGAGCACGATCTCCATCGGCGCGACGCTAGTCACGCACACTGGACGGGTGCCCAGCGCCCTGCCGGACGGCGACCCCGTCCCGTCGACCGGAGCGCTGCCGGAGGCGGCGCTGAGCGGGCTGGGCGAGCGGCCGTTCGGGCTCTACCTGCACGTCCCGTTCTGCGCGTCCCGCTGCGGCTACTGCGACTTCAACACCTACCTCGGCTCCGAGCTCGGCGGCGGCGGACTGCAGGACGGGTACGCCGACGCCGCCGTCGCCGAGCTGCGGCTGGCCCGCGCGGTGCTCGGTGACCAGGCGCCTCAGGTCGAGACGGTCTTCGTCGGCGGCGGCACCCCGACCCTGCTGCCGGCCGCTGACCTCGTCCGGCTGCTGCGCGAGGTCGACGCGCTGTTCGGGCTCGCGCCCGGGGCGGAGGTCACGACCGAGGCGAACCCCGACTCCGTCGACGAGCGCTACCTCGCCGAGCTGCGCGCCGGCGGCTTCACCCGCGTCTCGCTCGGCATGCAGTCCGCGGTGTCGTCGGTCCTGCAGGTGCTCGACCGCACGCACACGCCCGGACGGCCCCAGCAGGCGGCGCGCGAGGCCGTGGCCGCCGGCTTCGAGCAGGTCAGCCTGGACCTCATCTACGGCGCACCGGGGGAGTCCGACGACGACTGGCGCGCCTCGCTCGACGCCGCGCTGAGCGCCGCGCCCACGCACGTCTCGGCGTACGCCCTCATCGTCGAGGACGGCACCCGGCTCGGCCGCCAGGTCGCGCGCGGGCTGCTGCCGGCACCGGACGACGACGTGCTGGCCGACCGCTACCTGCTCGCGGAGCAGGCGCTCTCGCCGCTCGGCTGGTACGAGGTGAGCAACTGGGGCGAGCCCTGCCGGCACAACCTCGGCTACTGGCGCGGCGGCGACTGGTGGGGGATCGGACCCGGTGCGCACAGCCACGTCGGCGGCGTCCGCTGGTGGAACGTCAAGCACCCGGCCGCGTACGCCTCGCGGCTCGCGGAGGGGCTGTCGCCGGGGGCGGGCCGCGAGCTGCTCACCGACGAGGACCGGCGCGTCGAGCGGGTGCTGCTCGAGGTGCGGCTGCGCGAGGGGGTGCCGCTGGACCTGCTGCGCCCCGACGGGCTGGCGGCCGTCGACCGGCACGCCGCGGACGGGCTGCTGGAGGTGGACGGCGGCCGCGCGGTCCTCACGCTGCGCGGCCGGCTGCTCGCCGACGCCGTCGTCCGCGACCTCGTCGACTGACCCCCCCTCCCTGCGACGATCTTCGTCTTGAGGTGCCGCGACGCGCGAGCGACCGCCCCACGAGACGAAGATCGTCGCGGGAGGCGCAGGCGGCTCGGGGGCGGGTGGTGCACCGCACACGGCGGGGTGACGGGAATCGCACCCGCTGCCGGTAGGTTGGCCTCACCACAGACTGTCGTCCCGACCCGGTTCGACCGTCACCTCCGCGGGAGTCCCTGCCCGCTGGTCGCACCGCTCGGTCGTCGCTCCGCCCCGTTCGTCGGGCCTGTTGCTGCGCGTCGTCGTCGCGGCCCCTGACACACCAACGGAGCTCTTCCTCTATGCCTGGCCGTCCCACGCCCTCCCGCACGTCCTCCCCGAGCCGCGGCGCCTCCGCCGGTCGCAGCTCCTCCTCGGCCGGCGGCCGTGGCCGCTCGCCGCGCCGCTCCGGCTCCAGCCGGCCCGCGCCCGCGCCGGTCAAGTCCGACCTCGAGATCGCCCTGGACGCAGCCGCTGACGCCGCCGCGGCCACGCCCGACGTCGCCACCACCTTCGCGGCCCTCGGCCTGCCCGAGCGCCTGGTCATCGCGCTGGCCCGCCGCGGCATGGAGGCGCCCTTCGCCATCCAGACCCGCGCCATCCCCGACGCCCTCGCCGGCCGGGACGTCCTCGGCCGCGGTGCCACCGGCTCGGGCAAGACCCTCGCGTTCGGCCTGCCGCTGCTGTCCCGCCTCGTCGGCGGCGAGCGGCTGCGCGGCACGCCCCGCGGCCTGGTGCTGGTCCCGACCCGCGAGCTCGCCCAGCAGGTCAACGACGCGCTCGCCCCGCTGGCGCAGGCGCTCGACCTCAAGGTGACCACCGTCTACGGCGGCGCCTCGATGGGCCGGCAGATCGACCAGCTCCGCCGCGGCGTCGACGTCGTCGTCGCCACCCCGGGTCGCCTGCAGGACCTCATCGACCAGCGCGAGTGCTCGCTGCACGCGCTGCAGGTCACCGTGCTCGACGAGGCCGACCACATGGCCGACCTGGGCTTCATGCCGGCCGTCACCAAGCTGCTCGACATGACCGCCGAGGGCACCCAGCGGCTGCTGTTCTCCGCGACGCTCGACCGCGGCGTCGACAAGCTCGTGCGCCAGTACCTCGTCGACCCCGCGATCCACGCCGTCGCGACCGCCGACTCGCACGTCACGACGATGGACCACCGCGTCTACGCCGTGCAGGGCGACGCGAAGGTCGACATCTCCGCCGAGATCGCCGCCCGCCCCGGCCGCACGCTGTTCTTCGTGCGCACCAAGCACGGCGCCGACCGCCTCGCGATGCAGATGCGCAAGGTCGGCGTCGAGGCCGCCGCGATCCACGGCAACCTCACCCAGCACGCCCGCAAGCGCGCGCTGGAGAACTTCACCTCCGGCCACGCCCGCGTGCTCGTGGCCACCGACGTCGCGGCCCGCGGCATCCACGTCGACGACGTCGACCTGGTCGTCCACTACGACCCGCCGGCCGACCACAAGGACTACCTGCACCGCTCCGGTCGCACCGCCCGCGCGGGCGCCAGCGGCACCGTGCTGTCCCTCGTGACCAGCGACCAGGTCCGCGACCACCAGCGCATGCGCGAGCGCGCCGGCGTCGAGGCCAGCGCCGTCAGCGTCGTCGTCGGCCACCCGGCCGTGCGCGAGCTCGCCGAGTCGGGCGAGGCCATCGAGGTCGCCCCTCGCGCGCCGTACGTCCCGCGTCCGCAGGGCGACCGCCGGCCGAGCTACGGCAGCGCGAGCCGCCCGCGCCGCACCGGCCAGCCCAGCAGCAGCGGTGGCGGTCCGCGCAGCAGCACCGGCCGCCCGCGCCCGGCGCACACCAGCTAGTCCCGCTCGTACGACCCAGGCCGGTCCCCTCCCGGGGGCCGGCCTCCGTCGTCGGCGGGAGGTTGAGCGTTCAACAACCGGGGTACGATGGGCCTCGTGACGCGTTGGCTGGACGAGGAGCAGCAGCGGACCTGGCGCGCCTACCTCGCCGCCACCACCGCCCTGCAGGCCGGCCTGGACGCCCAGCTGCAGGCCGATGCCGGCATGCCGCACACCTACTACGAGGTGCTCGTACGGCTGTCCGAGGCGCCCGAGCGGCGGCTGCGCATGAGCGCCCTGGCCGAGGCGGCCGGGTCGTCGCGCAGCCGGCTCTCGCACGCCGTCGCGCAGCTCGAGGCGCGGGGGTGGGTCCGCCGCGAGCCGTGCCCGGAGGACCGCCGCGGCCTGGTGGCCGTGCTGACCGACGAGGGCTTCCGGGCGCTCGCCGAGGCCGCCCCCGGCCACGTCGAGGAGGTGCGGCGCCTGCTCATCGACCGGCTCACGCCCGAGCAGGTGCGGGCGCTGCGCGAGATCTCCGAGGCGATCCTCCCGGAGGCCTGACGACCGGTCTCTGACGACCGGCGCATGACGGTCGTGTGACGGACCCCTCCCTGCTTGCAGATGTGAGCACTCCGGCTAGCGGGTACTCCGCGACGGCAGCACTCCCACCGCCCTCCAGGAGGAACCGTGTCCGACCGCCCCGCAGACCAGGCCCGCCAGGGCCTGCTCGCCTCCGTCTCCGGCAAGGCCAAGGAGGTCGCCGGCGCCGTGCTCGGCAACGACAGCCTGGCTGCCGAGGGCCAGCTGCAGCAGGCCGAGGCCGCCGCCCGCAAGGACGCCAGCGCGCAGGAGGCCGTCGCCCGCGCCGAGGCCGCCGAGGCCGCCGAGGTCCTCGAGCGCGAGCAGGCCGCCGCCGACCGGCAGGTCTCCGCCGCCGAGAGCGCCGCCGCCGCCCGCGAGGAGCAGGTGCGGCGCGAGGCCGGCGTCGAGGCCGCCCGCGCCGCCGCCGACGTCGAGCGGCAGGAGGCGGTGCAGACCGCGTCGGTCGAGGCGCAGGCGCAGGCCGAGCGCGACCAGGCCGCCCAGCAGGCCGCCACCGAGCGCGCCGAGGCCGAGCGCCTCGAGCGCGAGGCCGAGGCCCGCTACGCCCAGCAGACCGCCAGCGCCGACGCCGCCGAGCAGGCGGCCGCCCGGGCCCGCGCGGACGCCGCGCGGCTCGAGCCCGACGCGTCCTAGCCCCGACAGACCCCCCAGACCACAGGAGATCCCATGAACGTCCTCACCGTCCCCCGCGCCGTCGCGGTGCTCGAGTACAAGGCCCTGCGCCTGCCCGCCACCGTCCTGCAGTCGCAGGTCGTCGGCCGGCTCGACGAGGAGTCGCGCGTGCGGCTCGCGTTCGAGCGGGCGCTCGGCGGCGTCGACGCGGCCGTCGGCAGGCTGTTCGCCGACCCGGCCCTGACCCGCCGCGGCACCGCCCTGTCCCGGCGCGCGGAGGTCCTCGAGACCGCCGTCGCCCTCGAGGAGAAGGCCGAGCAGCGCAAGGCCGCCGCCGCCGAGGAGCTCCAGCAGAGCCGCGCCGCCGCCGACGAGCAGCGCCGCACGGCCGCGCAGGACAAGGCCGCCGAGCTGCAGCGCCTGCGTCGCGAGGAGGCCGACGCCAAGCGCGTCGTGGCCCAGAAGGCCGCCGCCCAGGAGAAGGCCGCCGCCAAGGCGGTCGCCGCGAAGGCGAAGGCCGAGCTGACCGCCGAGCGCGAGCGGCTGGCGGCCCAGGAGGCCGACATCGCGCAGCGCACCGCCGCGCGCACGGCGGCCCCGAAGGCGCAGCTCTCGGAGGCGGTCGAGCGCAAGCAGTCCGCCGACGCCGAGCGGGCCGCCGCAGACCGCCTCGGCGAGCTGGCCGACGCCGAGAAGGCCTCCCGCACCGCTCAGGAGTAGTCCTCCCGCACGACAGACGACGTCCCGACCCCCTGGAGGGGTCGGGACGTCGTCGTCTGCGGTGCCACTCGCTCTGCGGTGCTACTCGCTCTCGGTGGTGGTGCTGGTCTCGCAGCCGCACTCCTTGCACATGGCGCCCCTCCTCCCGGTCGGTCCCGGCAGTGTGCACCGCACGGGATGGCCAGGCTCGTCGGCCGGGAGCACAGTGCGTGATCCAGTCCCGAGACAGGAGGGCGAGATGCCCACGTTCATGGACGTCCACGACGACCTGAAGCTGCCGCGCGAGGCGATCGAGGAGATCGCGCGCGAGGCGATGGAGGGCAAGACCGACCAGTTCGGCGTGCGCCAGATCGAGCTGTTCCACAACCCGATGGGCAAGGTCTACTGCGTGCTCGACGCGCCCGACGAGGCGGCCGTCCGCGCCCACCACGAGGCGCTCGGCGTGACCTGCGGCCACGTCGACCAGGTGGAGACCCTGGCCTGACGCCCGACCCCTGGGCTGTTACCGTGCGTCCGTACGACAGGGGAGCGCTCCGGCGCTGAGAGTGCGGTCCGCCGCAGACCCTCGAACCTGATCTGGGTCATGCCAGCGCAGGGAGTCGGTTCGCCGGGTCGTCGTCCGGCTGCTCGCCGTGCGGCGCACCCCGGTGCTCGCCCCGTCCACCTCGACGGACGGAGAACGCACGATGACCACCACAGGGACCAGCTCAGAGACCACGGGCACCACCCGATCGACCGCCGGTGACGCCCGTCGCTGGCGCACCGTCGACGTCGTCGTCGCGGCGGTCCTCGCCGCCGCGATCGGCGTCGTCTTCTGGGCCTGGGGCCTGCTCTGGGCCGCCGCCTCGCCGGCCTTCACGACGGTGCCGCCGCTGCAGGGCGTGATGTACGGCGTCTGGCTGCTGCCCGGCGTCCTCGGCGCCTTCATCCTGCGCAAGCCCGGCGCGGCGATCTACTGCTCGCTCGTCGCCTCGATCGTCTCGGCCTTCCTCGGCAGCCAGTGGGGACTGACCGTCGTCTGGTACGGCCTGCTGCAGGGCGCCGCGCCCGAGCTGGTCTTCTTCCTCACCCGCTACCGCTCCTGGCGCCTGGTGACCGCGCTGGCGGCGGCAGCCGCGGCCGGCCTGGCCGCCGTCGGGCTCGACCTGTTCCTCTACTACCCCGAGTGGCCGCTGGACTGGATGCTCGCCTACGGCGCGCTCGTCGCCGGCAGCGCGGCCGTCGTCGGCGGCCTGGGCACCTGGCTGCTGCTCAAGGCGCTCGCGCCGACGGGCGTGCTCGCGCCGTTCCCGTCCGGCCGCGAGCAGGTCCGGGTCTGAGCCGAGCCCGGCCCGTCCGCCTCGAGCTGCGCGACTGGGGCTGGCGGTACGCCGGGCGTCGGGCCTGGGCGCTGCGCGGGGTCGACCTCGCCGTCGAGCCCGGTGAGCGGGTGCTCCTGCTGGGGCCCTCGGGGGGCGGCAAGTCCACCCTGCTCAGGGCCGCTGGCGGGGCTGCTCGACGACGACGCCGGCGAGACCGAGGGGTCGGCTGCTGCTGGACGGCCGCCCCGCGCGGGAGGTGCGGGAGCGGACCGGCCTGCTCCTGCAGGACCCCGACGCCCAGCTCGTCATGTCGCGCGCCGGCGACGACGTCGCCTTCGGGCTGGAGAACCGCGCGGTCCCCGCCGACCGCATCTGGCCCCGCGTCGAGACGGCCCTGGCGCAGGTCGGCTTCCCGTACGACCGGGACCGCCCCACGGCCGAGCTGTCGGGCGGGGAGAAGCAGCGGCTCGCGCTGGCCGGGGTGCTCGCGCTCGAGCCCGGGCTGCTGCTGCTCGACGAGCCGACCTCCCAGCTCGACCCGTCGGGCGCGGCCCTCGTGCGCGACGGCGCTCGCCCGGTCGACGGGGGCGACGACGCTGCTCGTCGAGCACCGCGTCGCCGACGTCGTCGCGCTGGTCGACCGGGTGGTGGTGCTCGAGCCCGGGGCGGGCGTCGTCGCCGACGGTCCGCCGCGGGCCGTGTTCGCCGAGCGCGGCGACGACCTCGCCGCGCGCGGCGTCTGGGTGCCGGGGCGCGAGCCGTCGGCGGTGCGCCGGCCGCGCACGCCCGGCGCACGGCGCTGCTCGGCGCGCAGGCGGTGCGCGCCCACCGCGGAGTGCCGGCTGCGCCCGTCGACCTGACGCTGCACGCCCACGAGGCGGTCGCGCTCACCGGCCGCAACGGTGCCGGGAAGTCCACGGTGGCAGCGGTCCTCGCCGGGTTGGAGGCTCCGGCCGAGGGCCGGGTCGTGACGCACCCGGCGCTGGGTGGTCCGTCGGACCCGCTGCACCGCTGGCCCGCGCACCGGCTCGTCGCCGCGGTCGGGACGGTCTTCCAGAGCCCTGAGCACTCCTTCCTCACCGCGTCGGTGGCCGAGGAGCTGCTGGTCGGCCCGCGGCGCAGCCCAGCAGAGGAGGCGGCGGCCCGCGCGCGCAGCGAGGTCCTGCTCGACCGGCTGGGGCTGACCGCCGTGGCCGGCGCCAACCCGTTCACGCTGTCCGGCGGGCAGCAGCGCCGCCTGTCGGTGGCGACGGCGCTGGCCTCCGCGCCGCAGGTGCTCGTGCTCGACGAGCCGACCTTCGGCCAGGACGCGCTGACCTGGGCGGCGCTCGCCGAGCTCTGCGAGGAGCTGCTCGAGGAGGGCCGCGCGCTGCTCGTCGTCACCCACGACGAGGCCTTCGTGCAGCGGCTGGCCGACCGGGTGCAGGTGCTCGGGTGAACCCGCTCGCGCTGCTCGTCGCCGCCACGGTGCCGGCGCTCGCGCTGGTCCTCAGCGTCGACCCGGTCACGCCCACCGTCGTGCTGGTCGCGACCGCGGTGGCGCTGCGGCTCAGCCCGGCCCGGCCGGTGGACCTGCTCCGCCGGGCCCGGCCGCTGCTGCTCGCCGCGACCGGCGTCGGCGTGCTCAACGCGCTGCTCAGCGACGCCGGCGGGCGGCTGCTCGTCGACGCCGGGCCGGTGGGCATCACCGCGGGCGCTGCGCTGGCCGGCCTGTCCACCGCGATGCGCCTGCTCGCCGTGGCGCTGCCCGGACTGCTCGCGGTCCTGCTCATCGACCCGGTGGACCTGGCCGACGCGCTGGTGCAGCAGGCCCGCGTGCCGGCCCGGCCGGCGTACGGCGCGCTGATCGCCCTGCGGCTCGTCCCGCTGCTCACCGAGGACTGGACGCAGCTCCGGCGGGCCCGTCGCGCCCGCGGGATCGCGGCCCGGTCGCCCGTCGGCGCCGTGCGGCTGTTCGCCGGCCAGGTGCTCGGGCTGCTCGTGCAGGCGCTGCGACGCGGGACCCGGATCGCGACGGCGATGGACGCCCGCGGCTTCGACAGCACGGGGCCGCGCACCTCCGCGCGCGAGGCGGTCCTGACGCCGGCGGACAGGTGGCTGGTCGGCGGCCTCGCTGCTCGTCACCGCCGGCGCGGTCGCGCTCTCCGTCGCCACCGGCGCCTGGCGACCGGTGCTCGGATGAGCGCGGGAGAGCACCTCGTGCACGGCACCGGCGACGAGCTGGTCCCCGCCGACTGGCCACCGGTCGGGCTGGCCGAGTCGCGCGAGGTCCTCGCGGCGTACGGGCTGCGGGCCGACCGGGTGCTCTGGCGCAGCCCGCGGCCGCTGTCGGCCGCCGCGCTGGTCGAGACCGGTGACGGGACCGTCTTCCTCAAGCGCTCCGACCCGCGGGTCCGCACCGCGGCCGACCTGGAGGAGGAGCACGCCTTCGGCGACCACCTGCGGGCGCGCGGGGTGCCGCTGCCCGAGGTCCTCGCGACCACCGGCGGCGACCGCACCGTCACGACGCCGACCGGCACGTACGAGGTGCACGCCGCTCGGGGCGGGCGCAGGACCGCTACCGCGACGTGCCGTCGTGGGGGGCGCCGCGGAGCCTCGCCGACGCAGGGGCGACCGGACGCGCCATGGCGCTGCTGCAGCGGGCCGCCGAGGGCTTCGACCTCCCGGCCCGCACCTGCCTCCTGACGACCTCGTGGCCGCCGGACGTCCCCGCACGCGTGGCGGCCGACCCGCGGCTGGCGGACGCGCTGCGCGGGCGGCCGTGGGAGCGCGACGTGGAGCAGGTCCTCGGCCCGCTGCTCGCCGGGCTCCCGGAGCTGCCGCCGTCGTGGACGCACGGCGACGGCAGCCCGACCAACCTGCTCTGGTCGGGGGACGGGGACGTGAGCGCGGTGCTCGACCTCGGGCTCTGCGACCGCACCTCGCCGGTCGTCGAGCTGGCGACGGCGCTCGAGCGCAGCGGGATCGCCTGGCTCGAGGCACCCGCCGCGTGCGCGCCCGGAGGTCGTCACGTCGCTGGTCGCCGGCTGGACCGAGGTGATGCCGGTTGACGCCGACGCGCTGCGCGCCGTGCTGCCACTGGTGCACGTCGGCTTCGCGCTCTCCGAGACCGCCTACTTCGCCTCCATCACGGGCAGCGCGGCGGACGCCGAGGTCGCGTACGAGACGTACCTGCTCGGCCATGCGCGGTGGTGGCAGAGCCCGGCGGGTCAGGCGCTGCTCGAGGGGATCTCACCGCGCTGACGCGCAGGACGCACACGCACAGGGCGGTGTGAGTGCGGGCGGACCAGCGGAAGCGGTGCTCGGGACGGCCCGCCGCTGCCGTAGCGGAGCGACTGGAGGCGCTGCCCGGTGGCGCAGAGGTGCTCGAGGTAGCGGCGCGCGCTGACCGGGACAGGCGGCCCGGTCCGCGGTCTCGATGGCGGAGAGGTCGGCGTCGCGCGTCGAGCAGCGCCGACGACGACGAGGGGGCGTGGTGTCGGGACTGAGACCCTTGGGCAGGAGGACGGAGCCGGGATGCAGCGCAACGGCGAACACGCCGGTCGACGTCGTCCTGCGCGAGCGCGCCCAGAGCGATCCATCTCGCTTGCGAGGCGTCGGCGTAGCGGCGCAGCCGCTCGGCGAAACGTGGCGAAGGTGAACGGCTTGACAGGTAGCTGCGCGACGCCGCTGTGCAGCGCCGCCTTGCACGGTGTCGACGTCGCGAGCGGCGGTGATGACGATGACGTCGACGCCACCGTCCGGAGCTCGCCGCGCAGGCCGCGCAGCAGGTCCAGGCCGCTGCAGGTCGGGCAGGTAGACGTCGAGCAGGACCAGGTCGGGCCGTAGCCGCGCGACAGCCGTCGAGCGGCCTCGGCGCCGGTGTGTGCCTCACCGACCACGCGGAAGCCGTCGCAGCCGCTCGACGTAGGCGCGGTGGATGCGGGCGACCATGAAGTCGTCGTCGACGATGAGGACGTCGATCACGGCGCCGGCCCCCGCGGTCGTACGGCAGCAGCGCGGTGAACGACGGCGCCGCTCGTCGTTGCTCACCTGACACCGAGCCGCCGCGCGTGCGCGCAGGCCTGCCGGGTCAGGGCCAGACCGAGCCCGCGCGGAGCCGGCCGACGGCGCGACTTTGGTGGTGAAGCGGTGCCGGAAGATCTCGTCGACGAGCTCCGGCGTCGACGCCGGGCCCGTTGTCGCGGACCTGGACGAGCACGCCGTCGGCGCTGCGGCCTCCAGCGACACCTCGACCCAGCCGCGGCCGCCGCGCCGAGCGCATCGAGGGCGTTGTCGACGAGGTTGCCCACGTACGGTGACGAGCGCGTCGACGTCAGCGCCGGTCTCGGCCGGCAGGGACGCCGCCGGGCGCCACCCGCAGCTCGCGCGCCGCGCTCGGCCGCGAACGACGCCTTGGCCAGCAGCAGCGCGGCGACCGCCGGCTCGCCGACCTGCGCGGTCAGCCGCGCGGCGAGCTCCTGGTGCGATGGAGCGTGGTGCGCTCGACGAAGCGCAGCGCCTCGTCGTGCTCGCCGAGCTCGAGCAGGCCGGCGACGGTGTGCATGCGGTTGGAGAACTCGTGCGCCTGCGCGCGCAGCGCGTCGCCGACGCTGTGCGCGCCGTCGAGCTGGCGGGTCAGGTCCTCGAGCTCGGTGCGGTCGCGGAGGGTGACGATGGCGCCGAGCGCCGCTGCCGCGCACGCATGACCGGCATGCGGTTGAGCGACCAGCACCCGGCCGCGCGCGCAGCACGATCTCGTCGTCGCCCGCGGTCGCGTCCGACGAGCACGTCCTGCAGCCGGCGGCGGCAGGTCGAGCTCGGTAACCGGTCGACCGACGCTGTCCGCCGGGAGGCCGAGCAGCGCGGACGGCCTCGTCGTTGACGAGCGTGATGCGGCCCGCGCTGTCGATCGCCACGCAGCCCCTCGCGGATGCCGTGCAGCGTGGCCTCGCGCTGCTCGAGCAGCTGGGCGATCTCCGCCGGCTCCAGACCGAACGTCTGCCGCTTCAGCCGCCGGGCGAGCAGCAGCGAGCCGAGCACGCCGAGCGCGAGCAGCGCCTGCAGCGTAGACGAACAGGCGCGGGCAGCGCGTCCCGCAGCTGCTCGCCGACCTTGGCGACCAGGCTGCCGACGGACACGACGCCGATGACGTTGCCGTCGTAGTCGCGGACCGGCGACCTTGCCGCGCACCGACCGGCCGAGCGTGCCGCGCTCGGTCGGTGACGACGTCCGCGCCCGGCGAGCGCGTCCGAGGCGTCGGTGGACAGCGGCTGCGCCGATCGAGCGCGGGGTCCGGGTGGGTGAGGCGGATCTGGTCGGCGGTCGGCGATGACGACGAAGGTCAGGCCGTTGGCGCGGCGGACGGACTCCGCGAGCGGCTGCAGCGTCTGCGGTCGGGACCGGCGTCGTCGGACAGCGCGCGCGCATCGTCGGGCGTGGCGGCCAGCGACTCGGCGACGGCGAGCGCGCGCGCGCCCTCCTGCCGGGTGATCTGCGCGCGGACCTGCAGCACCCCGACGCGCGGCAGCGACCGCGCACCGTCGCTAGCACGACGAGCAGCTGCAGCGACCAGGATCTGGGTGGCGAGCGAGCGGCCGGGACGCCGTGCCCGCCGACGCTGCTCATGCGCCGACAGCGTAGGTGAGCCAGCGTCACGCTCGAGCGTGACCACTACGACCAGAACGACAAGTACGACCGCAACGGTGACGGAACGCCGTGCAACACGCACGGTGCTCGGCAACGGGGCGGCACTCAGCGGCCCGCAGCTGCCAGGAGACGACGTGCTCACCCACCCGCAGGACCGCCCGCCCGCTCGCCGCGCTCGGCCGTCGCCGCCCTCGCCCTCACCACCGCCGCGTGCGGCGAGCAGCAGCGGCGCGAGCGACGCCGCCGCCGGCGCGAAGCCGCTAGACCCGCCTCGAGATCACGGCGCCGGCCGCGCCCGGCGGCGGCTGGGACTCGACCGCCCGCGCCGCGCAGGCCGTGCTGCAGTCGGAGAAGCCTCGTCGAGCAGCGTCGCAGGTCGTGCAACGTCCCCGGAGCCGGCGGCACGGTCGGCCTCGCCAAGCTCGCGAACGCCAAGGGCGACGCCGAGCGCTCATGACGATGGGCCTGGTGATGGTCGGCGCCATCGAGACGAACAAGAGCGAGGCCACGCTCGAGGACGTCACGCCGATCGCCCGGCTCACCAGCGAGCAGGAGGCGATCGTCGTGCCGGCGGACTCGCCGTACAAGACCCTCGAGGACTTCGTCGCCGACGTGGAAGGCCGACCCGGGCAAGCGTCCCCATCGCCGGCGGCTCCGCCGGCGGCACCGACCAGATCCTCGCCGGCCTGCTCGCCCAGGAGGCCGGCATCGACCCGCAAGGCGGTCAACTACGTCGCCTACTCCGGCGGCGGCGAGGCGCTGGCGGCCATCCTCGGCGGCAAGGTGGCCGCCGGCATCTCCGGCGTCAGCGAGTTCACCGAGCAGGTCGCGGCCGGCGACATGCGCGCGCTGGCCGTCTCCGGCGCCGAGCGCGGTCGAGGGCTTCGACGCGCCGACCATCACCGAGGCCGGCTTCGACGTGGAGCTCACCAACTGGCGCGGCATCGTCGCCCCGGCGGGCCTGAGCGAGGCCGACGAGCAGGCGCTGACCGACGCCGTCACAGAAGATGCACGACAGCGCGGCGTGGAAGGCCGCGATGGACCAAGAACGGCTGGGACGACGCCTTCCTGCCCGGTGACGAGTTCGCCGCGTTCCTCACCGAGGAGAAGACCCGGGTCGTCCGACGTGCTCGACCTCGCTCGGGCTGGTCTGACCGCCGTGCCGACGTCCGGACCGCCACCGGCGGCAGCGCCGCCGGTGGCCGCCGCGGTCGCTCGCCGCGGGCTGCTGGCGGGCAGGCGGAGCTCGGGCTGGCCGCGCTGCTCGTGGCGCTCGGCGCGTACCTGCTCGTCGAGACCGCCGCAGATCGTCGTCCCGGCGAACGCGAACTCCGTCGGCCCGCGCTTCTTCCCGACGGTCGTCGGCGTCGCTGCTCGTGCCTGGTCGGCAGCGTGGCTCGTCGTCGACGTCCTGCGCGGCGGCCACGGCGACATGGAGGCCGGCGGAGGACATCGACCTCAGCCGCACCGTCGGACTGGAAGACGCTCGGCCCTGCTGTCGGCCGTCTTCCTCGCGCCACACCTCGCTGCTCGAGCGTGCTCGGCTTCGCCCTCGCCGGCGCCGCTGCTCTTCTTCGGCGTCGGCGCCGTCCCTCGGCAGCCGCCGCGTGGGCGCGCGACGCGGCGATCGTCGGTCGTCCTCGCGCACGGCCGTCTACCTGCTCTTCGGCCGCTTCCTGGGCGTCGGCCTGCCCGCCGGCCTGCTGGAAGGGGTGCCTCTGATGGACAGCCTCGGCCTGCTGCTCGACGGCTTCGCCACCGCGCTGCACGCCGGAGAACCTGCTGTGGGCGCTGCTCGGCGTCACTGCTCGGCACCTTCGTCGGCGTGCTGCCCGGCATCGGCCCGGCCATGACGGTCGCGCTGCTCCTGCCGGTCACCTTCACGCTGGAGCCGGTCAGCGCGTTCATCATGTTCGCCGGCATCTACTACGGCGGCATGTACGGCGGCTCGACCACCGCCATCCTGCTCAACACGCCGGGTGAGAGCGCCTCGATCATGACCGCGCGTCGAGGGCAACCAGATGGCCCGCAAGGGCCGGGCGTCGCAGGCGCTGGCCACCGCGGCGATCGGCTCGTTCGTCGCCGGCACGCTGGCCACCATCGGGCTGGTGCTGCTCGCGCCCGCCGATCGTCGAGCTTCGCCGTCTCGTTCGGCCCGGCCGACTACTTCGCGCTGATGGTGCGTCGCCTTCACCACGGTGTCCGCGCGTGCTCGGCGGCTCGTTCGTCCGCGGCATGGCGAGCCTCGGCCTCGGCCTGCGCGATCGGCCTCGTCGGCATCGACACCCAGACCGGGCAGGCGCGCTACACGCTCGGCGTCCCGCAGCTGCTCGACGGCATCGACGTCGTCGTCATGGCGGTCGGGCTGTTCGCCGTCGGCGAGGCGCTGTGGGTGGCCAGCCGGCATGCGGCACGGCGCCGCCGGACGTCATCCCGGTCGGCAAGGCCGTGGATGGGCCGCGACGGACTGGAAGCCGGTCCTGGAAGCCGTGGCTGCGCGGCTCGGTGCTCGGGTTTCCCGCTGGGCGCCCTGCCGGCCGGCGGCGCGGAGATCCCGACGTTCCTGTCGTACAGCCATCGAGAAGCGGCTCTCCTCCCACAAGGAGGAGTTCGGGCAGGGCGCGATCGAGGGCGTGGCCGGGCCCGAGGCGGCCAACAACGCCTCCGCCGCCGGCACGCTCGTGCCGCTGCTGGCGCTCGGCCTGCCGACGTCCGCGACGGCGGCGATCCTGCTGGCCGCGTTCCAGCAGTACGGCCTGCAGCCCGGGCCGCTGCTGTTCGAGACCAGCCCGAGCTGGTGTGGGGGCTGATCGCGAGCCTGTTCATCGGCAACACCATGCTGCTGGTGCTCAACCTGCCGCTGGCTCGGCTGTGGGCGAAGCTGCTGCACATCCCGCGGCCGCAGCTGTACGCCGGGATCGTGCTGTTCGCCTCGCTCGGCGTCTACTCCGTCAACGGCTCGACGGTCGACCTCGTGATCCTCTACGTCGTCGGGCTGGTCGGCTTCGCGATGCGCCGCTTCGGCTGGCCGGTCGCCCCGGCGGTCATCGGCCTCATCCTCGGCCCGCTGGCCGAGCAGCAGCTCCGCCGGGCGCTGGCGATCGGCCAGGGCGACTACGGCGGTGCTGCTCGACAGCCCCCGGGCCGTCGTGCTGTTCGGCGTCGCGGTGGTCGTGCTGCTGGCCCCGCTCGTCGTGAAGATCGCCCGGCGGGACCGGGCGCTCATCCGCGAGCAGGACGGACGGGTCGACGAGGAGGGTGTGAAGGTGAGAGGTCTCGAGGGGCGGTCGTGTGATGCGTGCCACACTCCGGCGACCCAGCAGCGCGTCGAGAGGTGGAGCACGTGGCGGAGCAGTTCGACGTCGTCGTCGTCGGAGGGGGATCGGCCGGAGCGGTGATCGCCGCCCGGCTGTCGGAGGACCCGTCCGTGCGGGTGGCGCTGCTCGAGGCCGGCGGCCCGCCGCCGCCCGAGGAGTCGATGCCCGCGGCGGTCGCCTCGCTGCAGCTCAACCCGGAGACCGACTGGATGTACACCGGTGACGCCGGCGGCGTCGGCCGCGGGCCTGCGCCGAGGGCCGGATGATGGTGCCGCGCGGCAAGATGCTCGGCGGGTCCTCCGGCATCAACTACATGGCCTACGTGCGCGGCCACCCCGGCGACTTCGACGCCTGGGCCGACGGCGGCGCCAGCGGCTGGTCGCTACGACGAGGTGCTGCCCTACTTCAAGAAGTCCGAGGGCCTCCAGCCCAGCGGCGACATCGTCGTCGACCACGACGCGCACAACCCGGACGGCCCGCTCGGCGTCTCGGTCCGCTCGCCCGTGATCCCCGCCGCGCAGCAGTTCGTCGACGCCGCGGCCGCGGCCGGCATCCCGACCGGCGACTACAACGGCGCGCGACCGGAACCGGCCGGAGGGCGTGGCGTCGCTGTTCCAGACCACCACCAAGGACGGCAAGCGCACCTCGACCTTCCACGCCTTCCTCGAGCCGGTCATGGGCCAGCGCGACAACCTCGTCGTCATCCCGTACGCCACGGTGCGCCGCGATCCTGCTGGAGGACGGCGGCGGACGGGCTGGCCGCCACCGGCGTCGAGTACCTCACCCGCGACGGCGATGTCGTGACGGTGACGGCCACCCGCGAGGTCGTGCTCTCGGCCGGCGCCATCGGCTCACCGCAGCTGCTGCTGCTGTCCGGGATCGGGCCGGCGGACGAGCTCGCCGAGGTCGGCGTCGACTGCCGGCTCGACCTCCCCGACGTCGGCAAGCACCTCAAGGACCACCTGCACACGCCCATGGTCTTCCCGGCGCCCGGCATCGGCCTGACCATGACCGAGGTCGCGCTCTCGCTCGGCCCGGACGCCCTGCGCGCCCCGGCCGGTCCGCTGCCCGCCGACCCCGGGACGACGTCGACCTGCCGCCCGAGCTCGCCGGCGTCAAGGCCGAGGCCGAGCGGCGGCTGGGGGAGTGGGTCACCACCGGCCGCAGCCTGGTCTCCTCGTCGCTGTACGACGCCGGCCTCTGGTACTCCACCGGGCTCGGCGACGAGCACACCCACGACGCGCAGATCGGCTTCCTGGTCTGCGGCTACACGCCCGACCTGTGGCAGGCGCTGTTCCGGATCGACCCGCAGGAGTACTTCAGCGACCCGGCCGCCGCGCTGGCGCCCGATGCCGAGGTCGTCGTGATGCTGCCCAACCCGGTGCAGCCGCACAGCGAGGGCGAGGTGCGGCTGGCGAGCGCGGACCCGCTGGAGCCGCCGGTCATCTCGCTGAACTACTTCAGCGACCCGCACGACGTCGACGGTCATGGTCGCCGTCATGCGCCGCGCGCTGGAGCTGGTGGAGCAAGTGGCCGGTGCCCGGCATGGGGCCGCTGCACGTGCCGCCGAAGCTGGCGCAGGCGCACGGCCACGCCGCCGGGTGACGTGCCGAGCGACGAGCTGCTCGAGGACCTGGCCAGGCACTACGCGCTGACCGTCTACCACGAGACCTCGACCTGCCGGATGGGCGACGTCGTCGACACCGACCTGCGCGTGCAAGGGCGTGCGGCGGCTGCGCGTCGCCGACGCCAGCGTCATGCCGAACGTGACGTCGGGGAACACCAACGCCCCGACGATCATGATCGGCGAGAAGGCCGCCGAGCTCATCGCGGCCGAGCACGGCATCGCGCTGGCCGAGACGGTCGGCGCGGCCTAGGAGGACCTCCGCCGCTGGTCGGTCAGCTCCGGACGGGCTGGCCGGCCGGCGCGGAGCGGTCGGGACCTCCGGCCCTGGTCCGGCCGCTGCGCGCGCAGGACAGTGGGTGCGAGGACCGGAGGTCGCCATGACTGCTGTCGAACCCCTCGCACCGACTCCGCGCCACACCCCCAGGGCACGGCCGGGGCCCGCTGCGCGCCGGGTCGGGTACGCCGTGGCCGCTGCCGTCGGCGCCGCGATGATCTACCTCCTCAACGGCCGTCCCGGGCTGGGACGCGGTGCCGTTCCTGACGGAGGACACCACCCGCGTGCTGGGTGCGGTGAACGCCTCCCTCGTCGCGGGGCTGGTGGCGAACCTGCTCTACCTGCTGGCCGACCCGCGCCGGCTGCGCGCGGCCGGTGACGCGGTGACCACGGCGGTGGGGCTGTACGCGATGGTCGCGGTCTGGCGTGTCTTCCCCTTCGACGTGTCCGACGGCTGGTCCGCGGTGCTGCGGGTGCTGCTCGTCCTGGGCATCGCCGGCAGCGGCATCGCGGTCGTCTCGGCGCTCGTCCGGCTGGTCTCCGGGCGCTGACGGCGTCGTGGCCCGGCCGGTATCACCGGACCACGGCCAGCGCTCCACGAGGAGGCCCGTCGCTGCGGCGGGCATCCGACGCCTCCACCGCGTCATGACCCAGGAGTCCTCATGGACCGTCTGCTCCGCACGACCAGCATCGTGCTCGCCAGCGGTGGCCTCGTCGCGCTGCTGGCGGCTCCTGCCGCTGCCGACCGGGACTACCGGACGCAGAAGTACGCGGTGACCGACTCGGCCGGAGCCGTCGTGGGCTTCGTCGTGAACGTCCACGCCGAGGGGCCGGTCAACTACGGCATCGAGCGCTACGCGCTCAAGGGCGCCGCGGCAGGCACCTACCAGGTCGCCCTGCAGGTCTACGGCGACCCCGCGTGCACGGTCGCGGCCCTCCCGCCCTTCCTCACCGCGAGCATGACGACGAACGGTGCGGGCAACGCCCACGGCGGGGCGGTCTTCCCCACGGCGGACGTCGCGGCGATCGTGCTCGAGCCCTCCACCGCCTGGGGGATCTGGAGCTTCACCAGCACCGACGGCACCACCTACTCCACGGACTGCGAGCAGATCGTCCTCGACGTCCCCTGACCGGGACGGTCGGGGCGGCCTGAACGGGTCAGCGTGCCGGCCGGTCAGCTCCACACGAGCTGGCCGACCAGCACGAAGCCCACCGCGTACAGCCCGAGCAGCAGGAAGCCCAGCGCTCCCCACAGCACCAGGCGCCGCTCCTCGTGCGATCCCCAGCCCTGGGGGACGGGTCGGGGTGCAACGGGTCGCTGCCGCGGCCGTTCCGACTGCGAGGAGGGTGGTGGGACGATCCTCGACGAGGGTCATGGGAGTCTCCTCTCGACCCCTCCAGCATCGGGTGGATCCGGCGGTCACCAGGCACAGTCCTGCCGGGTTCTTGGACGTTCCTCGGGAGGGCCTCGTGGACCAGCTGCCGGTCCTGACGGCGCCGGCCGGGACGGGTGGCGCGGCGGTCGACGTCATCGCCTTCTCCGCGGGGCACGAGCGCTCGCTGCTCGGCCCGCACCTGCACGGCGACCTGGAGCTGATGCTCTACGCCGAGGGCGGCGGCACGGACCGGTTGGGCGCCGCGGCCTTCGAGGTGCAGGCCGGGGACCTCGTCCTGGTGACCCCGGGCATCGTCCACGACGCCTCCGGCCTCGGCGACTCCCGCGGCTGGGCGGTCGAGTTCTCGGCCGAGGCCGCCTCGCGCAGCGGCACGGGAGCCGGGACATGGTGGGGAAACCCGCTCCTGTCGCCTTTCGTCGCGGCCGGGACGGCGCCGGCGTACGCCCGCTTCCACGTTCCCGAGCCGGATCGGCCGCGGTGGGCCGGCCGGCTCGCGGAGATGGAGCGCGAGCAGGGCGCGCGAGCGAGGGCTGGCAGGACGTGGTCGGGGCGCTGCTGCAGGTCGTGCTCGTCGAGCTGGCGCGGCTGGCCGCGCCGTTCACCGCCGGGCTGCGCCAGCAGGGCGACACGCTGCTGGCCGAGGCCTTCGAGGTCATCGAAGCGCGGCACCGGGAGCGGCTCAGCACGGCAGACGTCGCCGCCGCAGTCGGGCTGACGCCCGGCTACCTGACGACCCTGGTGCGGCGGCGCACCGGGCGCACCGTGCTCGACTGGATCCTCGAGCGGCGGATGGCGGCGGCGCGCGAGCTCCTCCTCGCCAGCGACCTCAGCGCCGAGGAGGTCGCCCGGCGCGTGGGCTTCAGCGACCCGGCGTACTTCAACCGCCGCTTCCGGCAGCACCACGGCGTGGCCCCCGGCCGCTGGCGGGTCGAGGCCCGAGGGGCGCGCTGGTGCCTCGCTGAGACGTCAAGACGTCGAGCGAGGTCACGAATGGCGATCCACCTCCCGCCGGGCTGAGGGCGCGCCGGGAGCCGCGCCCGCCCGTACACTTGGCACTCGGCTGACCGGAGTGCCAGGAGGAGGCGAGCAGCGTGCTGGACGACCGCAAGCTCGAGGTCCTGCGCGCGATCGTCGAGGACTTCGTCTCGACCACCGAGCCGGTGGGCTCCAAGTCGCTGGCCGAGCGGCACGGCCTCGGGGTGAGCCCGGCGACCGTCCGCAACGACATGGCGGCGCTCGAGGACGAGGGCTACATCACCCACCCGCACACCAGCGCCGGACGCATCCCGACCGACAAGGGCTACCGGCTGTTCGTCGACCAGCTCTCCACGGTCAAGCCGCTGTCACCGGCCGAGCGCCGCGCCATCCAGTCCTTCCTCGAGGGCGCCGTCGACCTCGACGACGTGGTCCGCCGCTCGGTGCGGCTGCTCGCCCAGCTGACCCGCCAGGTCGCGGTCGTGCAGTACCCCTCGCTGTCGCGCTCGTCGGTCCGCCACCTCGAGATCGTGCACCTCGCGCCGAACCGGCTGCTGCTGGTGCTCATCACCGACACCGGCCGGGTCGAGCAGCGGGTGCTCGAGCTGCCCGTCGGCGCTGTCCGAGGACGACGTCGCGCTGCTGCGGCAGGCCTTCGGCAGCCGGCTGCACGGCGCCCGCCTCGTCGACGCGCCGGCCGCGCTGGCCGACCTGCCCGACGCCGCGCCCGTCGCGATCCGACCGGTCCTGACCAGCGTGATGACGGTGGTGCTCGAGACGCTGGTCGACCAGCCCGAGGAGCGCATCGCCCTGGCCGGCACCGCCAACCTCACCCGGCACGTCCTGGACTTCCCGCAGACGATCCGTCCCGTCCTCGAGGCGCTCGAGGAGCAGGTCGTCCTGCTCAAGCTGCTGGGCGAGGTCAACGACCCCACGACCGTGCACGTCAAGATCGGCGAGGAGAACAACGTGGAGGGACTCCGGTCCACCTCCGTGGTGACGGTGGGCTACGGCCCCGACGGCGGGGCGTACGGCGGCCTCGGCGTCGTCGGCCCGACCCGCATGGACTACGCCGGCAACATGGGCCAGGTGCGCGCGGTCGCGCGCTACGTCGGCGAGCTGCTGGCGGGGGCGTAGTGGCCGACTACTACGGCGCTCTCGGCGTCGCGCCCGGAGCGACCGACGACGAGATCAAGAAGGCCTACCGCAAGCTGGCCCGCCAGCTGCACCCCGACGTCAACCCCGACCCGGCGGCGCAGGAGCGCTTCAAGGCGGTCACGGCGGCGTACGAGGTGCTGTCGGACCCGCAGAAGCGCCAGATCGTCGACCTGGGCGGCGATCCGCTGTCCAACGGCGCGGGCAGCGCAGGGGAACCCGTTCTCGCAGGGCTTCGGCGGGCTCGGCGACATCATGGACGCGTTCTTCGGCGGCGGTGCCGGCGGCGGGCGCGGCCCGCGCAGCCGGGTGCGGCAGGGCTCGGACGCGCTGCTCCGGATCGAGTGCGACCTGGCCGAGACGGTCTTCGGCGTCGACCGCGAGATGACCCTCGAGACCGCCGTCGTCTGCTCGGCCTGCACCGGGCAGGGCACGGCCGCGGGCACCCACCCGAGCGATCTGCGACACCTGCCAGGGCCGCGGCGAGGTGCAGCAGGTGCAGCGCTCGTTCCTCGGCCAGGTCATGACGACCCGCGCCTGCCCGCGCTGCAGCGGCCTCGGCTCGATCATCGAGCACCCGTGCGGCGAGTGCGGCGGCGACGGGCGCGTGCGCGCGCGGCGCACGCTGACCGTGAAGGTGCCGGCCGGCATCGAGAGCGGCATGCGGATCCGGCTCACCGGTGAGGGCGAGGTCGGCCCCGGCGGCGGCCCGGCCGGCGACCTGTACGTCGAGGTGGTCGAGCGGCCGCACCCGGTCTTCACCCGCGACGGCGACGACCTGCACTGCACGCTCACCCTGCCCATGACGGCCGCCGCGCTCGGCACCGTCCTGCCGCTGACCACCCTCGACGGCGACGAGTCGCTCGACATCGCGCCCGGCACGCAGCCCGACGAGGTCATCACGCTGCGGGCGCGCGGGGTGCCGCACCTGCGCGGCACCGGCCGCGGCGACCTGCACGTCCACCTGCGGATCGAGGTGCCGACCCGCCTCGACACCAAGCAGGAGGAGCTGCTCCGCGACCTGGCCCGGCTGCGCGGCGAGGAGCACCCCGCCGGCTCCGGCAAGGGCAACGGCCTGTTCGGCCGCCGCCGGCGCTAGATGACGGCGGCGCTGTTCCTCTGGGACGACCTGACGACCGACGAGGTCGAGCTGTCCGGTCCCGGAGGGGCGGCACGCCGCCACGGTGCGGCGCGTGCGGGTCGGCGAGGTGGTCGACCTCGCCGACGGCCGCGGCACCCGGGCGCACTGCACCGTCCTGTCCGTCGGGCACGACGTCGTACGGCTGCGCGTGGACGAGCGCGCGCTCGAGCCGGAGCCGGCGCCGCGGCTGGTGCTCGTGCAGGCGCTGGCCAAGGGGGACCGCGGTGAGCTGGCCGTCGAGCTGGCCACGGAGGTCGGCGTCGACGAGGTCGTCCCCTGGCAGGCCGAGCGCTGCATCGTGAAGTGGGAGGGCCCGCGCGGGGAGAAGGCGCTCGGGCGCTGGCGCTCCACCGCGCGCGAGGCCGGCAAGCAGTCCCGGCGCGCGCGCCACCCGGTGGTCGGGCCGTGGGTCTCCACCGAGGAGCTGCTGGCCCGCGTGGCGACCACGCCGACGCTGCTGCTGCACGAGGGGGCTGAGACCCCGCTCGCCGCGGTCGACGCTGCCGGCGACCGGGGACCTGCTGCTGGTGGTCGGTCCGGAGGGCGGACTGACCGACCGGGAGGTGCGCGCGCTGACGGCCGCGGGTGGCGTGCCCGTGCGGCTGGGGAGCAGCGTGGTGCGCACGTCCACCGCGGGCGCCGCGGCCATCGCGGTGGTCAGCGCCCGCACCCCTCGCTGGGGCTGAGTACGGTCGCGCGATGAGCGACTGCCTGTTCTGCCGGATCGTGGCCGGGGAGATCCCGTCCACCGTCGTCGCCGAGACCGACCGGACCGTAGCCTTCCGCGACGTCGCGCCGCAGGCGCCGACGCACGTCCTGGTCGTGCCGCGCGACCACCACGCCGACGTCGCGGCCTGCGCCGCCGCCGACCCCGGGCTGCTGGCCGACGTGCTGGCCGCCGCGGTCGACGTGGCGCGCGCCGAGGGGCTCGAGGACGGCTACCGGCTGCTGACCAACACCGGACCTGACGCCGGGCAGACCGTCCACCACCTGCACGTCCACGTCCTGGGCGGGCGGGCGCTCGGCGCCCTGGGCTGACCGCCGGCGGGCGGCTGGGTGGCCGGTGCGCGGGTAGCCTCGAGAGGTCCACGTCCCGAGCCCCGAGAGCAGGCGAACGGCAGCCGCCGACCCCATGCCCGACACCACACCGTCGACCCCCCGGGTCGACCGCGTCATCAGCAAGATCGTCGTGCCGGCCGAGCAGTCCATGGTGGCCCTCCTGGGCAGCCGCGACGAGGTCCTGCGGACCGTCGAGCGGGTCCTCACCAGCGACGTCCACGTGCGCGGCAACGAGATCACCCTCACCGGGTCCGCCAGTGACAACGCCCTGGGCGTGCTGCTGTTCGAGCAGCTGCTCGCGCTGCTCGCCAAGGGCGAGGCGCTCACCGCCGACGCCGTCGAGCGCAGCGCCGCGATGCTCCGCTCGGCCGACGGCAGCAAGCCGGCCGAGGTCCTGACGCTCAACATCCTGTCGAACCGCGGGCGCACGATCCGGCCCAAGACGGTGAACCAGAAGCGCTACGTCGAGGCGATCGACGCGCACACCATCGTCTTCGGCATCGGCCCCGCCGGCACCGGCAAGACCTACCTGGCGATGGCCAAGGCGGTGCAGGCGCTGCAGGCCAAGCAGGTCAACCGGATCATCCTGACCCGCCCGGCCGTCGAGGCGGGGGAGCGGCTCGGCTTCCTGCCCGGCACGCTGTTCGACAAGATCGACCCGTACCTGCGGCCGCTCTACGACGCGCTGCACGACATGCTCGACCCCGACTCGATCCCCAAGCTCATGGCGGCCGGCACCATCGAGGTCGCGCCCCTGGCGTACATGCGTGGCCGCGCGATGCCCGTGGACACCCCCGTGCTCACCCCGGAGGGCATGGTCGCCATCGGCGAGCTCGAGGTCGGCGACCTCGTGGTCGGCTCGGACGGCCTGCCGACCCCCGTGCTCGGCGTGCACCCGCAGGGCCGCAAGCCGGTCTACCGGGTGGCTACGCAGGACGGCGCTTCGACGCTCGCCTGCGGTGAGCACCTGTGGTCGGTCACCACCCGCGACGACCGCCGCCACGGCACGGGACCGCGCGTGCTGGAGACGCGCGAGATGATCGGCTCGCTGCGCCAGGCGCACGCCCACCGGTACGAGCTCCCCGTGGTGGCGCCGGTCGCGTTCGTCCCCAACGACGTGCCGCTGGACCCGTACGCCCTCGGGCTGCTGCTCGGCGACGGCTGCCTGACCGGCTCGACGACGCCGAGCTTCTCGACGCGCGACCCCGAGCTCGCGGACGCGCTGGAGCGGGCCCTGCCCGACATCGAGCTGCGCCCGGCCTCGCGACCCGGCGACGACGTGCTGCGCCACGTCGGCTACCACCGGGGCGGGCTGCTGACGGTCAACCCGGCCACGGAGGTCCTGCGCGACCTCGGCCTGGTGGGAACCCGTTCGACGTCGAAGTTCGTCCCGCTGCAGTACCTGCTCAACAGCATCGAGGTGCGCCTCGCGGTGCTGCAGGGGCTGCTCGACACCGACGGCGGGCCTGTGACCCAGGCTGGTCGCACCTGCCGCGTGCAGTACACGACCTGCTCCGACCAGCTGCGCGACGACGTGGTGTGGCTCGTGCGCTCCCTGGGCGGGGTGGCCTACGTGCGCACCCGTCCGGCTGAGGGTCGCCGACCGGGCTTCGCGAACGGCCGTCCTGTGCCGCACCGCAGCGATGCCCACGTGCTGGACATCCGCCTCCCGGCGGGCCTGCCGCCGTTCCGGCTCGCCCGCAAGGCAGCGGCGTACGACGTCACCGGCGGCGGCCGACCGATGCGCTTCATCGACAGCATCGAGCCGGCGGGAGAGGCGGAGTGCGTCTGCATCTCGGTCGGGGCACAGGACTCGCTCTACGTCGCCGAGGACTTCCTGGTCACCCACAACACCCTCAACGACGCGTTCATCATCCTCGACGAGGCGCAGAACACGACCGCCGAGCAGATGAAGATGTTCCTCACCCGGCTCGGCTTCGGCAGCCGCATCGTCGTCACCGGCGACGTGACGCAGGTCGACCTGCCGGGCGGCGCCACCAGCGGGCTGCGCGTCGTGCGCGACATCCTCGACGGGATCGAGGACGTCCACTTCGCCACGCTGACGAGCAGCGACGTCGTGCGGCACCGGCTCGTCGGCCGCATCGTCGACGCCTACGCGCAGTACGACGCGGAGAACGAGGCTGCCCGCGGGCCGCAGCGCGCCCCCGGTCGCCGCGACGACGTGCGGAAGTCGCGATGAGCATCGAGGTCGCGAACGAGAGCGGCGTCGTCGTCGACGAGGAGGCCCTCGTCCGCGTCGCGCGGCACGTCCTGGACCGGCTCGGCGTCTCGCCGCTGGCCGAGCTGTCGCTGCTGCTGGTCGACGTCGAGCAGATGGAGAAGCTGCACGTCCGCTGGATGGGCGAGGACGGCCCGACCGACGTGCTGGCCTTCCCGATGGACGAGCTCGACCTGCGCGGCTCGCGCGGCGTCGCGCACGGCTCCGGCCACGGCGCGCCCGCGGAGGACGACGACGACGCGAGCCCGGCGGTGCTCGGCGACGTCGTGCTGTGCCCGGAGGTGGCCGAGCGCCAGGGCCGTGAGGCCGGCCACGGCACCGCGGCCGAGCTCGAGCTGCTCTGCACGCACGGCGTGCTGCACCTGCTCGGCTACGACCACGGCGAGCCCGAGGAGCACGCCGAGATGTTCGGCCTGCAGGGCGAGCTGCTCGCGAGCTGGCAGGCCACCCGCCGCCGCTGAGCGGTGTCGGCTCGCCTCCCGCAGCCGGTCCATGATCGTGGGAAGCGCACGCCCGTACGAGGGCCGGCCCTCGTACGGGCGCAGGTCTCCCACGATCATGAGCTCAGGCCGGGGGGACCTCGCGGTGCCGGGGCCTACCGGCGGCGGCGGGCCTTGCGGGCGCAGGCGGCGCAGGTGCCGAAGACCTCGACGGTGTGGGAGACCTCGGTGAAGCCGTGCGCGGCGGCGACCGCGGTCGCCCAGGCCTCGACCTCGGGACCCTCGACCTCGACGCTGCGGCCGCAGCCGCGGCAGACCAGGTGGTGGTGGTGCTCGGCGGTCGGGCAGCGGCGGTAGACGGCCTCACCGCCGTCGGTGCGCAGGACGTCGATGTGCCCCGCGTCGGCCAGCGCCTGCAGGTGCCGGTAGACCGTCGTCAGCCCGACGGAGGCGCCGTCGTGCCGCAGCAGGTCGTGCAGCTCCTGGGCGCTGCGGAAGCCGTCGACCTTGTCGAGCACGTCGGCGACGGCCGTGCGCTGACGGGTGGACCGGACGCCGGGCAGGGCGGGGGCGGTGCTCTCGCTCACTGCGGCGTCGGCTCCTTCGTCGTCGTGAGGGCGGCAGGGGCCACCAGCACGTCCCCGGTCGTACGGCGCCGGCTGCGCACCAGCACCCCGGCGACACTAGCCAGCGCGAAGCAGCCCAGGGCGACGACGACGATGAGCGCGCCCGGCGCGGTGTCGGCGTAGTAGGAGCCCAGCACCCCGCTGACCGAGGCCACGACGCCGGCCCCCAGCGCCACCACCACGGTCGCCCGGAAGCCGCGCACGAGCTGCTGCGCGGTCGCCACGGGCACCACCATCAGCGCGCTGACCAGCAGCAGGCCGACGACGCGCATCGCGACGGTCACGGTCAGCGCGGCCATCACGGCGAGCAGCAGGTTCATCGTCCGGACCGGCAGCCCGGCGACCTTGGCGTACTCCTCGTCGTGGCAGACGGCGAACATCTGGCGTCCGACGACTGCGAGGACGAGCAGCAGTGCGCTGGAGAGCACGGCGATGACGACGACGTCCGTCGGCGACACCGCGGTGAGCGAGCCGAACAGGTACGACAGCAGCGAGGCGTTGCCGCCCTCGGGCGACAGCCCGATGAGCAGCACCCCGCCGGCGATGCCGCCGTAGAACATCAGCGCCAGGGCGACGTCACCGCCGGTGCGACCCTGCTGGCGGACCAGCTCGATGACGACGGCGCCGATGCTCGCCACGACGACCGCGGTCAGGACGGGCGCGGTTCCGAGCAGGAAGCCGAGAGCGACTCCGGTCAGGGCGATGTGGCCGATGCCGTCGCCCATGAGCGACAGCCGGCGCTGCACCAGGAAGACCCCGACGGCGGGGGCGGCCAGCCCGACGAGCAGCGCCGCGACGAGCGCCCGCTGCATGAAGTCGAAGGCGAGCGGGTTCACCGCAGTCCCCACGTGGCGCCCGATGCGGCCCGCGGCTCGTGCACGGGGTGGGCGTGCTCGGGGTCGTGCAGGTGCAGGTGGTCGGAGTCCGGGGGAGCGCCGTCGTGCAGCACCCGGCCGTCGGCCATCGTCACCGCGCGCGTGATGAGCGGCGCCATCGGGCCGAGCTCGTGCGCGACCAGGACGATGGTGGCCCCCCGCTGCGCCAGCTCGCCGAGCGTCTCGGCGAGCCCGGCCTGGCTGGCGGCGTCGACGCCGGCGGTGGGCTCGTCGAGCACCAGCAGCTCCGGGTCGCAGGTCAGCGCGCGGGCGATGAGGACGCGCTGCTGCTGGCCACCGGACAGGGTCGCGACGCTGTCGCCCGCCCGGTCGGTCAGGCCCACCGTGGCGATCGCCCGGTCCACCGCCTCGCGGTCGGCGGCGCGCGGCCGCCGGAAGCCGGTCACGGCGAGCCGTCCGGTCGAGACGACCTCGCGCACCGTCGCCGGGACACCGGTCGTCGCCCCGCCCCGCTGCGGCACGTAGCCGATGCGGGTCCACTCGTGGAAGCGCCCGGCGGGGGTGCCGAACAGCCTCAGATCGCCGGCGGACAAGGGGACGAGCCCCAGGACCGCCCGGACGAGCGTGCTCTTGCCCGAGCCGTTCGCGCCGAGCACCGCCACGACCTCGCGGGGTGCCACGTGCAGGTCCACGCCCGAGAGGGCGACGCGGCCCTCGTACGAGACGGTCCCGTCCCGCAGGTCGATGACGGCGTCGGTCACGAGCTCACGCGCAGTCGAGGGCGGTCTGCAGCGACTGCAGGTTGGTGCGCATGGCGCTCAGGTAGTCGCCGGTCTCCGGCGCCCCCTCGAGCGGGCTGAGGACGGTCGCCTGGGCGCCGACCTCGCGGGCGAGGGACTCGGCCACGCGCGGGCTCGCGGTCTCCTCGAAGAAGATGGTCGTCACGCCGTTCTCCTGCGCGTAGGTGGCGACCTCGGCGAGGCGCCCGGGCGAGGCCTCGTCGTCCGGCGAGAGACCGGCGAGCGACACCTGCTCCAGACCGTACGCGTCGGCG
Source organism: uncultured Actinomycetota bacterium (assembly GCA_963844295.1). Classification (GTDB taxonomy): domain Bacteria; phylum Actinomycetota; class Actinomycetes; order Mycobacteriales; family SCTD01; genus SCTD01. The sequence continues at coordinate 265,363 of CAWJNR010000003.1, forward strand.
AGGTAGCCGAACGCGTCGTGGCTGGTCACGATCTCCTGCCGCGCGCAGGAGGCCAGGCCGGTGCGCATCTCGTCGTCGAGCGCACCCAGCTCGTCCTGGAGGGCGGTGGCCCGCTCGCGGAACGCGTCGGCGCGGTCGGGGTCGAGCCCGGCCAGCTCGTCGGCGACGGCGCCCGCGATCTCGCCGAGGCGGACCGGGTCCAGCCAGACGTGCGGGTCCTGGCCGCCCTCGTCGGCGTGCTCCTCGCCCTCCTCGTCCGCGTGCTCCTCGCCCTCCTCCTCGGAGTGCGCCTCGCCCTCGCGCAGCTCGACGGTGGTCAGGACGTCCAGGGCCTTGTCGGCGGCCTGCTGCTCGACGGCCTCGTCGACGGCCGGCTGGAAGCCCTGGGAGTAGACGACCAGATCGGTCTCGGACAGGCCGGCGACCTGCTGCGGGGTGAGCTCGAGGTCGTGCGGCTCGCCGCCGGGCTTGGTGAGGTTCACCACGTCGACGTCGGGTCCGCCGACCCGCTCCGCGACGAACGCGTAGGGGTAGAAGCCGACCGACACCTCCAGGCGATCGTCTGCCGCCGAGGCGCTCTCGTCAGCGGGCGAGCTCCCGCAGGCGGTGAGCAGGGCAGCGGCGGTCAGGGCGGCGGCAGCGGGTCCCAGGTGCATGGCGAGCACGCTACCGGTACTGGCAACCGTTGCCAACTAGGCCCCCGGCCAGGTGGTTCCGTAGGCTCCTGCCCGACATGGACAGCCCCTCAGGACTGCGCCTCGCGGTGGTCGGATGACCAGCACCGAGGTCCTGCCGATCGTCGTCGCCGTGGGCTTCGTCCTGCTCGCCGGTCTGCTCGGCAGCCTGGAGGCCGCGCTCGCGAGGGTCTCCCGCGTGCGCGTCGAGGAGCTGGTCCGCGAGGGCCGGTCCGGCGCCGGCCGCCTGCAGCGCGTGATGGCCGACCCGCCGCGCTCGCTCAACCTGCTGCTGCTCCTGCGCGTCATCTTCGAGCTCTCCGCGACCGGCGTCGTCGTGTCGTACTGCGTCGACCGCATCGCGGGCTCGCTGGCCGTGGTGGTGGCGGTGGCCGTCATGACGCTGGTCATCTACGTCTTCGTCGGCGTCGCGCCGCGGACGATCGGCCGCCAGCAGGCCGAGCGGGTCGCGCTCGGCGGCGCCGGTGTGGCGCTGCTGCTCACCCGCGTGTTCGGGCCGCTGCCGACGCTGCTCATCCTCATCGGCAACGCGATCACTCCCGGCAAGGGCTTCCGCGAGGGGCCGTTCTCCTCCGAGGCCGAGCTGCGCGACCTGGTCGAGATCGCGCAGGAGCGCGGCGTCGTGGAGCGCTCGGAGCGCGACATGATCAACTCGGTCTTCGAGCTCGGCGACACGATCGTGCGCGAGGTCATGGTGCCGCGGCCCGACATCGTCGCGATCGAGCGCGGCAAGACCGTCCGCCAGGCGCTGAACCTCGCGCTGCGCAGCGGCTTCAGCCGCATCCCGGTCGTGGGGGAGAACGCCGACGACGTCCTGGGCGTCGCCTACCTCAAGGACCTGGTCCGCAAGGAGCGCAGCGAGGGCGGCGGCTCGGTCAAGGTCGAGGACGCCATGCGCGAGCCGGTCTTCGTGCCGGAGAGCAAGCCGATCGACGTGCTGCTGCGGGAGATGCAGGCCGAGCTCGGTCACATCGCCGTCGTCGTCGACGAGTACGGCGGGACAGCCGGTCTCGTCACGATCGAGGACGTCCTGGAGGAGATCGTCGGCGAGATCACCGACGAGTACGACCGGGAGGCGCCGCCGGTCGAGGAGGTCGACGAGCGCACCCGCCGGGTGACGGCGCGACTGCCCGTGGAGGACCTCGAGGAGCTGTACGGCGTCGAGCTCGAGAAGGACGACGTCGAGACCGTGGGCGGGCTGATGGCCATGCTGCTGGGACGGGTGCCGATCCCCGGCGCCACCGTCCGGGTGGCCGGGCTGCAGCTCGTCGCCGAGAGCGCGAAGGGCCGGCGCAACCGCATCGGCACCGTGCTCGTCACCCGTGACGAGCCCGACCCGCAGGAGGAGAACCGTGCCTGAGCTCGACCCCGAGGACGCCAAGATCGTGACGCTGGCGAGAGGGGCCCGCCTGCGGGCGCACGCTCCGCACACGGGGGTGGCCGAGGGCGCGGCGGTGCGCGACGCCGACGGCCGGACCTACGCCGCTGCCACGGTCGAGAACCGCGACCCCGGCCTGACCACGTCGGCGCTGCGGGCGGCCGTCGCGGCGGCCGCTTCCAGCGGTGCGCGCGCCTTCGAGGCGGCCGCGGTCGTCGGCGGCGCGCTGGTCTCCGAGGCCGACGTGGCGGTGCTGCGGGAGTTCGGCGTGGGCGTCCCGCTGCTGCTCGCGGGCGACGACGGGGTCGTGCACCACACCGTCACGACCTGAGCCCAGCCGCGGTTCTGGGAGGATGGTCGACCGTGACTCCCACTCCGCCGGGCTTCCGCTCCGGCTTCGCCTGCTTCGTCGGGCGTCCCAACGCCGGCAAGTCGACCCTGACCAACGCGCTCATCGGGCAGAAGGTCGCCATCACGAGCAGCCGCCCGCAGACCACGCGGCACGCCGTGCGCGGCATCGTGCACCGTCCCGACGCGCAGCTGGTCCTGGTCGACACCCCGGGCCTGCACAAGCCCCGCACGCTGCTCGGCCAGCGCCTCAACGACATCGTCCGCGAGACCTACGCCAGCGTGGACACCATCTGCTTCTGCGTGACAGCCGACGACAAGATCGGCCCGGGCGACCGCTTCATCGCCGCCGAGCTGGCGCAGGTCAAGACGCCGGTCGTCGCCGTCGTCACCAAGACCGACAAGGTGTCCAAGCAGCAGGTCGGGGAGCAGCTGCTCGCGGTGTCGCAGCTGGCCGACTGGGCCGAGATCGTGCCGACCAGCGCCGTGTCCGACTTCCAGGTCGGGCTGCTGGCCGACCTGCTGGTCGCGCGGCTGCCCGAGGGCCCGGCGCTCTTCCCGGACGGCGAGCTCACCGACGAGCCCGAGCAGGTGATGATCGGCGAGCTGATCCGCGAGGCCGCCCTGGAGGGCGTGCGCGACGAGCTGCCGCACTCGCTCGCCGTCACGGTCGAGGAGATGAACCTGCGCGAGGACCGCCCGGAGGACAAGCCGCTGCTCGACGTCTTCGCGACCGTCCACGTCGAGCGCGACAGCCAGAAGGCGATCGTCCTCGGCACGGGCGGCGCCCGCCTCAAGGGCGTCGGCACGACCGCGCGGCACCAGATCGAGGCGCTGCTCGGGATGCGGGTGTTCCTCAACCTGCACGTCACCGTGTCCAAGGACTGGCAGAAGGACCCCAAGCAGCTGCGCAAGCTCGGCTTCTGAGACGGCCCGGCGGGACCCGCTGCCCGCCCCGCCGGACTAGCGTGCAGGGGTGAGCCTCTACCGGGACGAGGGCGTCGTCCTGCGGGTGCAGAAGCTCGGCGAGGCCGACCGGATCATCACCCTGCTGACCCGCCGGCACGGCCGGGTCCGCGCCGTCGCCAAGGGCGTGCGCCGCACCCGGTCGAAGTTCGGGGCGACGGTCGAGCCGTTCAGCCACGTCGACCTGCAGCTCTACGCCGGACGCTCGCTCGACATCGTCGTCCAGGCCGAGAGCCTGACCGCCTACGGCGACCGGCTGGTCGTCGACTACGGCCGCTACACCGCCGGCACTGCCGTGCTCGAGACCGCGGAGCGGCTGACCGCCGAGGAGCGCGAGCCGTCGCTGCGGCTGTTCCTGCTCGTGGTCGGGGCGCTGCGCGCGCTGGCCGGCGGCGGGCCGGACGCCCTCGCGCCGCGCGACCCGTCGCTGGTGCTCGACGCCTTCCTGCTGCGGGCGATGTCGGTCGCCGGCTACGCCCCGGCGCTGGACGACTGCGCCCGCTGCGGCGCGCCCGGTCCGCACCGCGCGTTCTCGGTCCCGGCGGGCGGCAGCGTCTGCCCGGCCTGCCGCCCCGCCGCCGCCGCGTCGCCCGATCCGGCCGCGCTGCTGCTCATGGTCGACCTGCTGACCGGCGACTGGGACGCCGCCGAGCTCGCCGACCCGCGCACCCGCAAGGAGGCCAGCGGCCTGGTCGCCGCGCACCTGCAGTGGCACCTCGAGCGCGGCCTGCGGTCGCTCCCGCTGGTGGAGCGCGCGTGAGGCAGCCGACGCCCCACCCGTCCGGGCTGCGGCCGCCGGACCTGCCGGCCGAGCTGGTGCCGCGGCACGTCGCGATCGTCATGGACGGCAACGGGCGCTGGGCCAAGGACCGCGGCCTGCCCCGCACCGCCGGCCACGAGGCGGGGGAGTCCTCGCTGTTCGACGTCGTCGAGGGCGCGATCGAGCTCGGCGTGAAGTGGGTGTCGGCGTACGCCTTCTCCACCGAGAACTGGAAGCGCTCGCCCGACGAGGTGCGCTTCCTCATGGGCTTCAACCGCGACGTCATCCGGCGCCGCCGCGACGAGATGCACGAGCTCGGCGTGCGGGTGCGCTGGGCCGGTCGCCGGCCGAAGCTGTGGCGGTCCGTCGTCCGCGAGCTCGAGGCGGCCGAGGAGCTGACCCGCGGCAACGACGTGTGCACGCTGACGATGTGCGTCAACTACGGCGGTCGCGCCGAGATCGCCGACGCCGCAAGGGCTCTCGCGCTCGACGTCAGGGCCGGCCGGCTCGACCCCGAGAAGGTCGACGAGAAGGTCCTGGCCCGCTACCTCGACGAGCCGGACATGCCCGACGTCGACCTGTTCCTGCGCACCTCCGGCGAGCAGCGGACCTCGAACTTCCTGCTGTGGCAGTCCGCCTACGCCGAGATGGTCTTCCTCGACACCCTCTGGCCCGACGTCGACCGCCGCCACCTCTGGTACGCCGTGGAGCAGTACGCCTCGCGCGACCGCCGCTACGGCGGCGCGGTGCCGAACCAGGAGCCGACGTGAGCCGCGTCAGCCGCTGAGGCGGCCGACGACCGCCGCCAGCACCAGGCCCACCGTCCCGAGGCGCAGCGCGCGCTGCACGCCCGTGACGACCGGCCAGGACAGGTAGGACAGCCAGCCGACCAGCACGGCCAGGACCACCAGCAGCGGCACCCCCACGGCGGGCGGGGACGCGAGCCCGGCGATGAGCAGCACGGCAGAAAGCACGGGCAGGAAGAACTTCGGCCGCGAGCTCAGCCAGACGAGGGTGGGCGCGCTGGCGCGCTCGACCGACCCGCGCAGGCCGGGTGCGGGCTGCTTCACCAGCGGCTCCCGGGGCCGGCGGGGCGCGCGCGGGCCGGGACCCGGCTTGCGGCGGGAGCGGGTCTTCGGCACGAGCGGGTCCTCCGGGAGCGGTCGGGGCGCCTAGCCTGTCACCCGTGCTGGTCGTGACGAGGTTCGACGTCCCCGAGTCCGACGCGGCCGGCTTCCTGCCGCTGGCCCAGGCCGCGCTGGCCGCCTTCGCCGCGCGCCCCGGCTACCTGCGCGGGCGGATCGGCCGCGCGGCCGACGACCCGACGCAGTGGGTGCTCACGACCGAGTGGGTCGGCGTGGGCGCCTACCGCCGCAGCCTGTCGGCGTACGAGGTGAAGGTCGACGCGGCGCCGCTGCTGGCGCTCGGGGCGCGACGAGGCGAGCGCGTTCGAGGTGCTGCACGCCAGCGAGGGCGACGGCGCGGCCGTGGTCGGCCCGTCGCGGCGCGCCCACGACGCCGCGCAGGTCGGCGTCGGCGAGGCGAGCGGACCCAGCACCAGCGACCTGTGAGCCCCGCCCCGGCGCCCCGGTAGCGTGGCGCGCTCGCCCGACAGCCAGCCGGACCAGGAGCGCACATGGCCAGCAAGAACGACCGCATGGACACCATCGTCAGCCTCGCGAAGCGGCGCGGTCTGGTCTTCCCGAGCAGCGAGATCTACGGCGGTCTGCGCGCCTCCTGGGACTACGGGCCGCTCGGCGTCGAGCTGAAGAACAACGTCAAGCGCCAGTGGTGGAAGGCCGTCGTGCAGGGCCGCGACGACGTCGTCGGCCTGGACTCCTGCGTCATCCTGGCCCGCGAGGTCTGGGAGACCTCCGGCCACGTCCAGGCCTTCGTCGACCCGCTGGTCGAGTGCACCTCCTGCCACAAGCGCTACCGCGCCGACCACCTCGAGGAGGGGGCCGGCAAGGAGCTCAAGGACATCGCCTGCCCGAGCTGCGGCAACCGCGACGTGTGGACCGAGCCGAAGATGTTCAACGGCCTGCTGTCCACCAAGCTCGGCGTCGTCCAGGACGACGACAGCGGCCTGGCCTACCTGCGCCCCGAGACCGCGCAGGGCATCTTCATCAACTACGCGAACGTGCAGCAGAGCGCGCGCAAGAAGCCGCCGTTCGGCATCGGCCAGATCGGCAAGAGCTTCCGCAACGAGATCACCCCCGGCAACTTCATCTTCCGCACCCGCGAGTTCGAGCAGATGGAGATGGAGTTCTTCGTCAAGCCGGGCGAGGACGAGCAGTGGCACCAGAGCTGGATCGACGAGCGCTTCGCCTGGTACGTCGACCTGGGCATCGACCCGGCCAAGCTGCGGCTGTTCGAGCACCCCCAGGAGAAGCTGAGCCACTACTCCAAGCGCACCGTCGACATCGAGTACGAGTTCGGCTTCACCGGCTCGCCGTGGGGCGAGCTCGAGGGCATCGCCAACCGCACCGACTACGACCTCACCGTGCACAGCAAGGCCTCCGGCGTCGCGCTCGACTACTTCGACCAGGAGTCCGGCGAGCGCTGGACGCCGTACGTCATCGAGCCGGCAGCCGGCGTCGACCGCTGCGCGCTGACCTTCCTGCTCGACGCCTACTCCGAGGACGAGGCGCCCAACGCCAAGGGCGGCGTCGACAAGCGCGTCGTGCTCAAGCTCGACCCGCGGCTGGCCCCGCTCAAGGCCGCGGTGCTGCCGCTGTCGCGCAACGCCGACCTGTCGCCGGTCGCCCGGGACCTCGCCGCGAAGCTGCGCCGCGAGTGGAACGTCGACTTCGACGACGCGGGCGCGATCGGCCGCCGCTACCGCCGCCAGGACGAGGTCGGCACGCCGTACTGCGTCACCGTCGACTTCGAGTCCCTCGAGGACCAGGCCGTGACCGTGCGCGAGCGCGACGCGATGACCCAGGAGCGCGTGTCGCTGGACCAGGTGACCCGCTACCTGCACGACAAGCTCGGCCCGCTGTAGCCGCAGCGGACGCCGCCCCGGCTAGGGAGGGGCGTCCGGACGGGTGCTGCCGAGGTCGGCCGAGGGCAGGTCGCTGGGCGAGTCGCCGAGCGGACCGACGCCGCGGGACTGCAGCAGGCGCAGGACCCGGTAGCCGACGACGGCCGCCAGCGTGCCGAGCGCTATCCCCTCGAGGGTGACCTCGCCCTGCGTGAAGCGGTAGTTGGCCGAGCCGAGAATGAGCGCGACGGCCGCGGTGAGCAGGTTGACCGGGTCGCGGAAGTCGACCCGCGACTCGATCCAGATCCGGGCGCCGAGGACCGCGATGAGGCCGTAGAGGACCGTCGTCGCGCCACCGAGGACGCCGCCCGGGATGGCCGCCACGGCGGCGCCGAACTTCGGGCTGAGCCCGAGCAGGACCGCGGTGACGCCGGCGACCCAGTACGGGGCCGTGGAGTACACGCGCGTCGCGGCCATGACGCCGATGTTCTCGGCGTAGGTGGTGGTCCCGGAGCCGCCGAAGCCGCCGGCCACGGCGGTCGCGATGCCGTCCCCCATGAGCGCGCGCCCCATGTCGGCGTCCAGGGAGCGCTCGGTCATGGCCGCGACGGCCTTGACGTGGCCGACGTTCTCGGCGACCAGGACGAGCACGACCGGGACCATGAGCAGCGCGGCCCGCAGCGAGGGCTCGGCCAGCACGAAGTCCGGCAGCCCCACCCACGAGGCGTCCTCGACGCCGGACCAGTCGACGTCGCCGCGCAGCGCCGCCAGCGCGTAGCCGACGAGCACGCCGAGCACGATGGACAGCCGGCCGAGCATGCCGCGGGAGGCCACGGTCACGACGAGGACGACGGCCAGCACCACGGACGCGACCAGCGGGTCGGTCGCGTAGGACGAGAAGGCGACCGGCGCCAGGTTGAGCCCGATGAGCGCCACGATCGTGCCGGTCACGACGGGGGGCAGGAGCCAGTCGATCCAGCGCACGCCGATCGCCTGCACCACGCCGCCGACGAGGGCGAGCAGCACGCCGGCCACGACGATGCCGAACAGCGCGGCGGGCACCCCGCCGTCGGTCTGCGCCGCGGTCACCGGCGCGATGAAGGCGAACGACGAGCCGAGGTAGGAGGGGAGCCGGTTGCGCGTCAGGAGCAGGAACAGCAGCGTGCCGATGCCGGAGAAGAAGATCGTCGTCGCCGGCGGGAAGCCGGTGAGCACCGGCACGAGGAAGGTCGCGCCGAACATCGCCAGCACGTGCTGACCGCCCACGCCGAGCGTGGCCGGCCACGACAGCCTCTCGTCGGGGGCGACCACGTCGTCGGGCCCGAGCTGTCCTGAGCGCACCGTCCAGATCGTCACGCGGCGGGAGGCTAGCGGGCCCACGGCGCGGCTAGCCTCGGCGCGTGCGCACCCTCGTCGTCGACCACCCGCTCGTCGCCCACAAGCTCACCGCGCTGCGGGACCAGCGGACCGACTCGCCGACCTTCCGGCGGCTCGCCGACGAGCTCGTGACGCTGCTGGCGTACGAGGCGACCCGCGACGTGCGGGTCGAGCCGGTCGAGGTGACCACGCCCGTCGCCGTCGCGACCGGGGTGCGGCTGAGCCGGCCGGTGCCGCTGGTCGTGCCGGTGCTGCGCGCGGGCCTCGGCATGCTCGACGGCATGACCCGGCTGCTGCCGACGGCAGAGGTCGGCTTCCTCGGGATGGTCCGCGACGAGACGAGCCTGACGGCCACGGCCTACGCGAACCGGCTGCCCGACGACCTCACCGGGCGCGAGGTCTTCGTGCTCGACCCGATGCTCGCGACCGGCGGCACGCTGGTGACGACCTTCCGGCTGCTGGTCGAGCGCGGCGCGTCGTCCATCACCGCGATCTGCCTGCTGGCTGCGCCCGAGGGCATCGCGGTCGTCGAGGACGCGTTCCGCGACGACAGCGCCTGCGCCGTGACGGTGGTGTGCGCGGCGGTGGACGAGCGGCTGACCGAGAAGGGCTACATCACACCGGGTCTGGGCGACGCGGGCGACCGGCTCTACGGCGTCGTCTGACCCGGTGCTGGTCGTCCTCGTCCTGGTTGCGGCCGGCGTCGCCTTCACCTTCGCCGACCCTCGCATCAGCGAGTCCAGCGGCCTCGCGAGCAGCAGCACCCCCGGCATCGTCTTCACGCACAACGACTCCGGCGACTCGGCGCGGTTCTTCGCCGTCGGCGACGACGGCCGCACGCGGACGACGTACGACCTGCCGGACGTGCAGGCGCGCGACTGGGAGGACTTGGCCCGGGGGCCCGACGAGCAGGGCCGCAGCAGCCTGTGGCTGGGCGACATCGGCGACAACAACGCGCTGCGCGACCAGGGGATCCTCGTCCACCGCGTCGCCGAGCCGGAGCCGACCGACCGCGAGCAGGTGACGACCGAGCCGCCGACCAGCTTCCGGCTGCGCTACCCCGACGGTCCCGGTGACGCCGAGGGGCTGATGGTGCACCCGACCACCGGGCGGCTCTACGTCGTCAGCAAGCCGCTGGCCGGCGCAGCCCGGGTCTACGCCGCCCCGCAGCCGCTCGACCCGGACGGGCCCAACCTGCTCGAGCAGGTGGCGTCGGTGGGCTTCTCGACGACGGGCACGTCCGGCGGGCCCGGGATCGGCAGCTTCGCCCAGGTGCTGGTGACGGCCGCCGACATCGCTCCCGACGGCACCCGCGTCGCGCTGCGCACCTACACCGACCTCTACGAGTGGCCGCTCGAGGGCGACGACGTCGGTGCGGCCCTGGCCGGCGAGCCGGTCGTCACGCCGCTCCCTGACACCCGGCAGGGGGAGGGGCTGACGTACGCGCCGGACAGCGCGTCGGTGCTCGTCAGCACCGAGGGCGAGGGAGCACCCGTGCACCGCGTGCCCAGCGCGCCGCTGGAGCCGCGCGTCGAGGCGGCCCCGGTCGAGCCGTCCGAGCCCGTCGACGAGCGGTCCTCGCCCTGGCCGCTGGTGCTCGGCGGAGGCGCTCTGCTCGCGGTCCTGCTGGTGGTGCGCGGGACCGTGCGCCGGCGCCGCTACAGCAGTCGGTAGGGTCCGCGTCCCCGGACGAGACGGAGATCCTCATGACGAAGTACGTGTACGACTTCGCCGAGGGCGGCAAGGACATGAAGGACCTGCTCGGCGGCAAGGGGGCCAACCTCGCAGAGATGACCGTGCTGGGGCTGCCCGTGCCGCCCGGCTTCGTCATCACGACCGAGGCGTGCACCACCTACCTGCGGACGGGGCAGGCGCCACCGGAGCTGGACGAGGAGGTGGCCACCCACCTGGCGGCCCTCGAGAAGGCGATGGGCAAGACGCTCGGCGACGCCCACGACCCGCTGCTGGTCAGCGTGCGCAGCGGCGGGAAGTTCTCGATGCCGGGGATGATGGACACCGTCCTCAACATCGGGCTCAACGACACGAGCGTCACAGGCCTGGCCGAGCAGGCCGGCAACGAGCGCTTCGCCTGGGACTCCTACCGGCGCCTGGTCCAGATGTTCGGCAAGACCGTGCTCGACGTCGACGGCGAGCTGTTCGAGCGCGAGCTCGACGTGGCCAAGCGGGCCAAGGGGACGCGGTCCGACCTCGACCTCGACGCCGCTGACCTCCAGGCGCTGGTGCGCCGCTTCTCGGAGATCGTGCAGGAGCAGACCGGCGAGCCCTTCCCGCAGGACCCGCGGGTGCAGATGGACCTCGCGGTGCGCGCCGTCTTCGACAGCTGGAACACCGACCGGGCCAAGCTCTACCGGCGCCAGGAGCGGATCCCGGGCGACCTGGGCACCGCCGTCAACGTCTGCGCGATGGTCTTCGGCAACCTCGACATGGACTCCGGCACCGGTGTCGCCTTCACCCGCGACCCCGGCAGCGGGCACCGCGGCCTCTACGGCGACTACCTGCAGAACGCGCAGGGCGAGGACGTCGTCGCGGGCGTGCGCAACACGGTCGGGCTGCAGGAGCTGGAGCGCCTGGACGAGCCGGCGTTCGACGAGCTGATCAGCATCATGGAGCGGCTGGAGAACCACTACCGCGACCTGTGCGACATCGAGTTCACCGTCGAGCGCGGCAAGCTCTGGATGCTGCAGACCCGCGTCGGCAAGCGCACCGCGGCGGCGGCGTTCCGCATCGCGACCGAGCTCGTCGACGAGGGCCTCATCACGATGGACGAGGCGCTCGAGCGCGTCACGGGCGCGCAGCTCGCGCAGCTGATGTTCCCGCGCTTCGGGTCCACCGACGGTGCGCAGCAGCTCACGACCGGCATGGGCGCGAGCCCCGGCGCCGCCGTCGGCAAGGCGGTCTTCGACAGCGCGACGGCCGTGCGCGAGGCCGAGCGCGGCGAGGCGGTCGTGCTGGTCCGCCGCGAGACCAACCCCGACGACCTGTCCGGCATGATCGCGGCGCAGGGGATCCTCACCAGCCGCGGCGGCAAGACCAGCCACGCCGCCGTCGTCGCGCGCGGCATGGGCAAGACCTGCGTCTGCGGCGCGGAGGAGCTCGAAGTAGACGCTCACGAGAAGACCTTCACCGTCGGCGATCTCGTGGTACGTGAGGGCGACGTGCTCAGCATCGACGGGACGACGGGTGCGGTCTACCTGGGCGAGGTGGCGGTGACCCCGAGCCCGGTCGTGCAGTACTTCGAGGGGGAGCTGCGCCCCGAGGAGGGCGACGACCTCGTGCAGTCGGTGCACCGCCTCGTCGCGCACGCCGACGCGACGCGCCGGCTGGGCGTGCTCACGAACGCCGACAACCCCGAGGACGCGGAGCGGGCCCGGCGCTTCGGCGCCGAGGGGATCGGGCTGTGCCGGACCGAGCACATGTTCCTGGGGGAGCGGCGGCAGCTGGTCGAGGACCTGGTGCTGGCCGAGACCACCGAGGAGCAGGAGGCCGCGCTCGCCGCCATGCTGCCCCTGCAGCGCGAGGACTTCGTCGGGATCCTGCGCGCGATGGACGGGCTGCCGGTGACGGTGCGCCTGCTCGACCCGCCGCTGCACGAGTTCCTGCCCGACCTGCTCGAGCTGCAGGTCGAGCAGGCCGTCGCCGAGGCGACCGGCGGGACGATGGACGACAAGCGCCACCGGCTGCTCGAGCACGTCCGCCGGCTGCACGAGGAGAACCCGATGATCGGCCTGCGCGGGGTGCGCCTCGGCCTGGTCATCCCGGGGCTGTTCGCCGTGCAGGTGCGGGCGATCTGCGAGGCCGCCGCCGAGCTGGCCGCCGAGGGGCTGGACCCCCGGCCGGAGATCATGGTGCCGCTGGTCTCGGCGGTGCAGGAGCTGGAGATCGTGCGCGAGGAGGCCGAGCAGGTCGTCCGCGAGGTGGAGCAGGCGACGGGGCAGAGCGTCCCGGTGCTGATCGGCACGATGATCGAGGTGCCTCGCGCCGCGCTCACCGCGGGTGCCATCGCCGCGTCCGCCGACTTCTTCTCCTTCGGCACCAACGACCTCACGCAGATGGGCTACGGCTTCAGCCGCGACGACGTCGAGGGCGCCTTCTTCAGCCGCTACCTCGACCTCGGCGTGTTCGGCGTCAGCCCGTTCGAGTCGATCGACCCGGACGGCATCGGCCGGCTCGTCCGCACCGCGGTCGACGAGGGCCGTGCGGTCAAGCCCGACCTGCGCATCGGGGTCTGCGGCGAGCACGGCGGCGACCCGGAGAGCGTCCACTTCTTCGCCGACGCAGGGCTCGACTACGTGTCCTGCTCGCCGTTCCGCGTGCCCGTGGCGCGGCTCGAGGCCGGGCGCGCCGCGCTCGGCGACTCCAGCAGCGACACTCGGTAGGTGCTCTTCGCCTTCCGCTGGGTCCGTCGCCTGGTCTCCCTCCTCGTCCTCGCCGTCCTGCTCGTGCTCGGCGGTACGGCGGTCGGGGTGTGGTGGACCGCGCGGCAGGACGCCCGGCCGGTGAGCGACGCGATCGTGGTGCTGGGCGCGGCGCAGTTCGACGGGCGCCCGAGCTCGGTCTTCAAGGCCCGGCTGCAGCACGCCCGCGTCCTGTACGAGGACGGGGTCGCGCCGCGCGTCATCACCGTCGGCGGCGGGCGTGAGGGCGATCGCACGACGGAGGCCGAGGCGGGGGCGGCCTTCCTGCGCGAGCGCGACGTCCAGGACGTGGTGGCCGTCGCCGAGGGCAGCAACACCCTGGAGAGCATGGCCGCGGTCGAGGCGCTGATGGCCGAGCAGGGCTGGGAGACCGCCGTGCTGGTCACCGACCCGTGGCACGCGCTGCGCACCCGCACGATGGCCCGCGACGAGGGCATCGACGCGCAGAGCTCGCCGACGCGCGCCGGCCCGTCCGTCCGGACCCGCGGCACCCAGATCCGCTACATCGCGCGGGAGACCCTGGCGCTCCTCTACTACAAGCTGCTCGGCGGCAGCGGCGAGTCCGGGCCCAGCGCCGTCTAGCTCTCACGGCTTGAGTCAAGCCGGGCGGTGAGCAGGTGGCATCGTCCCGTGGCCTGGCGGGCGGCGGGTGCGGCTGGGCGTGTTGGTCGTGCTCGGCGGGTGGGGCCCGGGTTCGGCAGGCTGATCAGGCGCCGTCGTGCGGCAGGCTCTCGTCTTCGCCGTAGAGGGCCCCAGGTCGGGCGGGCGGCAAGCTAGGTTGCGCCGTCGTGCGGCATAGCTAAGACGCCGTCACCGCCCGACCTGGTGCCGTGCTCGACGGTAACGCTGTTCGTCGAAGGCGTCTTGGGTCATGAGCATCCGATGGGCGAGCCGGCAGGCGTGGCGGGCCAAGGCCACCCGCACCTGCATCGGTCGCATCCCTCGTGCGCGTAGCTGCTCCTCTCGTTCGATGAAGGGCGGGCAGTTCTGGGACAGCCCCCAGGCGATGTTCATGAGGGCGTCGCGGTGCTCGGGCAGACCCTGGCGGCTGATGCCGCCGCGGCGGTCGATGCTTGAGGACTGGTAGCTCGCCGGCGCCAGGCCAGTCGCGGAGTACAGGTGCTCGGCGGTCGGGAACCTGGCGATCGGCAGGGTGAAGGCGCTGAGGCAGGCCGCCCGGACCTCCTTGACCCCGGGCAGCGTCGTCAGCACCTGCCCGTCGGTGAGCGCGAGGAGCCGTGCCATGTCTGCCTCGACAGCGACCAGGTCGGCGTTTAGCTGTCGCCAGCGGCTGACGCTGCGGGCCAGGCGCTCGACCCGGACCGGAGCGTCGGAAGGTGCTGGCAGGCAGTCCTTCCAACGTCCGGCCCAGTACTGGCTGTCGCGTTCGGTCATCCGACCAGTAGCGCGGGCGCGCAGCGAACGTGCAGCCGCGGGCCGCCCCCTGAAGTCGATGAGGCAGTCCAAGAAGGCCTGGCCGGTCACGCCCGCGAGGTCGAGCTTGCGGCCGTGCCCGACCGGCGCGGACAGGCCCGGGCAGAGCCCGTTGACCTGGTCGTGCAGGCGCTGCTGGGCGGCCTTGCGTTCCTGCAGCAGCCCGCGGCGGAACCGGACCGCGGTCAGCAGCGCCTCGTGTTCGTCGTCCGGGACCAGCCGGCCGTGTCCTTGCCGGGCGAGGTAGGTCAGGGCGGCGCAGTCCCGATCGTCGGTCTTGAACCGGCGCGAGCCCAGCTGCGCCCGGGCGGCGGCAGTCTCCGACGGAGCGAACACCCGCACCGAGTCCGGGAAGCGCCGGTGCAGCTCAGCCGTCCACGCCCGATGCAACCCGCCGGTCGCCTCGATCGCGATCACCGGCGGCTGCTCACCGCAGAACCGGACGACGAGTCGCTCGAGCTCGTCCAGGCCTGCGCGCAGCACCGGCAGAGTCAGCGGATCGACCAGCAGCCCGGCCGCGTCCGTACTCAGCCAGACCCGGTTCTGCGCCTTGCCCGGATCGATCGCGACCACAAGCCTGTCGACAGGCAGTGCCCGCTGAAGAAGATCACCCACTGAAGCCCCCAGCCCCCGCAGCAACGTCGGGAAGACGCTGTCACTGCAGGGGCTGGAGACCTATCAGCTGA
Source organism: uncultured Actinomycetota bacterium (assembly GCA_963844295.1). Classification (GTDB taxonomy): domain Bacteria; phylum Actinomycetota; class Actinomycetes; order Mycobacteriales; family SCTD01; genus SCTD01. Next base: position 280,426 of record CAWJNR010000003.1, read on the forward strand.
CGGCGCGCTCGAGTCCCTGCAGGTACTCGCGGAGCAGGAGCGGCTCACCGGTCGCGGCCGCCCACTCGGCCAGCGCCGCGCACAGCCCCACCGCGAGCGCACGTGCGCGCAGCTCGGTGTCGGCGTCCACCCCGCCGTACGCCGCGAGCAGCGCCGCGCGGGCCGGGCCGGTGAAGCCGGCGAAGGCGAGGGACAGGTCGACGGCCGGAGAGGCGAAGCAGGTGTCGCCCCAGTCGATGACCCCCGTGGGGCGGCCGCGGTCGTCGACCAGCAGGTGCCGCGGGTGGAGGTCGCCGTGCACCAGCACGAGGGGCCCGTCCGGCGGGCCGAGCCCGCAGTCGACGACGTCGTCGACGTCCGGCACCCGGAGCCCCCGATCCTGCAGCGCCACCAGGGCCTCTCGCGTCGACGGGGCGCGGCGGACGGGGGCGCCCCGTCCGGTGGGGTCGACGGGCAGGTCGACCTCGACCCGCAGGTCGTGCAGCGCCCGCAGGAAGGCGCCGACCCCCTCCGCCGCCGCGGTGCGGTCCACGGCACCGGCCAGGGCGAGCTCGCGGCCGGGCAGCATCGCCGCTCCCCAGAACGGCCACGGGTAGTCGCCGGCCGGCTCGCCGAGGTGGGTCGGCGCGGGCACGGGCAGCGGGACCCACGGCGCGACCAGCGGCAGCACGGCCAGCTCGCGGTGCTGCAGCTCGACGGCGACCTCCCGGCGCGGGAAGCGGAAGAGCACGTCGCCGACCAGGAGCACCGAGTTGTCCCAGCCGGTCGCCACGGCGTGCACGGGTGCGTCCCGCAGCGCCGGGAACTGCGCACCCACCAGGGCGGCCGCCCGGGCCTCGTCGACCGGCTGCGCAGAGTCCCAGGGCCGGGTCACGCCAGCTCGGCGCGCAGCTCCGGGAGGACGTCCTCGGCGATCCGGCGCACCACGTCCGGCCCCGCCTCGCCGTGCCCGACGCGCTGCTCGGCCGGGTGGTCGGGGTGCATGAGGACCACGTCGGTGAAGCCGATCTCGGCGTAGCGCAGGACCGCCTCGCGGAAGGCCGCGGGGGAGGCGAGGGCCGGCCACTGGCGCGAGCCGATCAGCACCGAGCGGCGGATCGTCGCCGGGTCGCGCCCCGCCTCGACGGCTGCGTCGTCCAGAAGGCGCATCCGCGACGCCGCGAGCGCGAGCACCTCGTCCGGCGGCAGGTCCTGCGTGGTGAGGGTGTTCCACACGTCGGCGTAGCGGCCGGCCAGCCGCAGCGTGCGCGGGCCGTGCGCGGCCAGCACGAGCGGCACGCGCGGCGACTGCACGCAGCCGGGGGCGATCGTCATCCCCTCGCCCGAGACCAGCGACCCGGCGTACGACGTCCCGCCCCGCAGCACGACGTCCAGCAGCTCGACGGTCTGCTCGAAGCGCTCGGCCAGCTCGCCGGCCGTGGGCTGCGCGATGCCCAGCGCAGCCGAGTCGAGCAGCGACCCGCCGGCCCCGATGCCGAGGTCGAACCGGCCGCCCGACACCTGGTCGACGGTCATCGCCGACTTCGCGAGCAGCAGCGGGGAGCGCAGCACCGGCGAGGCCACCAGCGTCCCGAGCCGGATCCGCGAGGTCAGCGCGGCGGCGGCGGCGAGCGTCGTGAAGCCCTCGTGCAGCGGGTCGGTCGGCTCCTGGGTGCGGTGCACGAGGTGGTCCCACACCCAGACGCCGTCGTAGCCCAGCGCCTCGACGTCGAGCACCCGCGCGATCCAGCTGCTCCAGGGCAGGTTCTGGACGACGACGACGTCGACCCGCAGGGCGGTCATCCGCGGCCGTGCAGCAGCTTCACGACCTTCACCAGCTGACCGGTGACCTTCTCGGGCCGGTCGAAGGAGGTCAGCGCGACCGGCAGCGCGAACCGCTGCCGGGTGATCGCCTTGGCGCGGGTGAACTCGCGCAGGCCGTCGTCGCCGTGGATGCGGCCGAAGCCGGACTCGCCGACCCCGCCGAAGGGCAGCCCCGGCACGCTCGCGAAGGAGATGACGCCGTTGACGCTGGTCATCCCGCTGCGGACCCGGCGGGCGATCTCGACGCCCTTCTTCGACGACTTCGCGAAGACCGCACCGGCCAGGCCGTACGCTCGTCGCGTTGGTGCGGCGCAGCGCCTCCTCGACGTCCGGCACGCGCGTCACGGTGACCGTCGGGCCGAAGGTCTCCTCGGTGACGGCGGTGCTGTCCTCGGGGACGTCGACGAGCACGGTCGGAGCGACGAAGGCCCCGTCGACGGTGCCGCCGGTCAGCGCCCGCCCGCCCTTGTCGAGGGCGTCGGCGATGTGCCGCTGGATGATGCCGACCTGCGACGGCATCGTGATCGGGCCGTACGACGCGCCCTCGTCCGAGCCGGGGCGTCAGCTCGCCGGCGCGGCGGGTGATCTCGTCGACGAAGGCGTCGTACGACCCGTCGGTCACGTAGACGCGCTCGATGCCGATGCAGGTCTGCCCGGCGTTGCTCATGGCGCCCCACAGCGCGGCGTCGGCCGCGGCGGCCAGGTCGGCGCCGTCGTCGACGATCATCGCGTCCTTGCCGCCGCACTCCATGAGCACCGGCACCAGGCCCTCGGCGCACGCCGCCATGACCTTGCGCCCGGTCGCCGCGGACCCCGTGAAGGCGATCTTGTCGACGCCGGCGCGGCAGAGCGCGGCGCCGGTCGGGCCGGAGCCGGTGACCAGCTGCAGCACGTCCGCGAGGTCGGGGTTCGCCGTGCGCCAGGCCTCGACCAGCCAGGCGCCGACCGCGGGGGTGTGCTCGCTGGGCTTGAAGACGACGGCGTTGCCGGCGGCCAGCGCGTAGGCCAGCGAGCCCATCGGCGTGAAGACCGGGTAGTTCCACGGGCCGATGACGCCGACGACGCCGAACGGCGGGTACTCGAGCGTCGCGGCCTGGTTGGCGGCCATCGCGCCGGCGCGGACGCGGCGCGGCCCGAGGACGCGCGGGCGTTCTTCGCCGGCCCACGCGATGTGGTCGACGGCCAGGGTGATCTCGAGGACCGCGTCGGGGAAGGGCTTGCCGTTCTCGGCGTGGACCAGCTCGGCCAGCTCGGGCATCCGGCGGGCGATCTCGCCGCGCCACGCGCTCAGGCGCTGCTTGCGGCCGGCGAAGCCGAGCTCGGCCCAGTCGGTCGAGGCGGCGCGGGCCCGGACGACGGCCGCCTGCGACCTGCGCGTCGGTGTGCACCGGCCAGGTGGAGTGCACCTGCGCCGGTGGCGGGGTCGAGCGAGTCGAAGGTGTCGGCAGGGGCGTCCACGGCGGCAGTCATCCGCGGAGCGTAAAGCGGATGACAGCGGCGCGGCGCGCCGCCCTACCCTTCGCGCCGAGCAGCCGCAGGGGCTGCCCGGGACCCCAGGAGGTGCGAGCGATGGCCGTCCTCGCCCTCTCCCGGCACCGCCACGGCCTGACGCACTCCGCGGGGCCGTCTCCTCTCCCAGAGACAGGCCCCTGCGTTGACCCTCCCCGGCACCCCCCCGCCCTGCCCTCCGCGGCACCCGTCCCGGCGCGCCTCGTGCGGGTCGACCGCTCCGCCTACGACGTCCTCACCGAGGACGGCCCGCCCGCCTGCCCGCCCTGCCGCCGCCCGCCGAGGTGACGGTCGGCGACTGGCTCGGCGTCACCGACGACGCCGTCGTCGCGCGTGCTGCCGCGCACCTCGCTGCTCGTGCGCGGCGTCTCCTCCGGCGCAGAGCCGCACCCAGCCGCTCGCCGCCAACGTCGACGTCGTGCTCGTCGTCGCGAGCCTGGCCGCGGCCGATCCCGGTCCGCCGGGTCGAGCGGCTGCTGGCCCTGGCCTGGGAGAGCGGGGCGACGCCCGTCGTCGTGCTCACCAAGGCCGACCTGCACCCCGATCCCGAGGCCGCTGCCCGCGACCTCGCGCCGCACGCGCCCGGCGTCGCGGTCGTGGTCGTCCGCGCCGCGGACGGCGACGTCGCCGCGCTGGCGCCGTACAGCCACGCCGGGCACCACGCTGGTGCTGCTCGGCGCGTCCGGCGCCGGGAAGTCGACCGTCGTCAACGCGCTGGCCGGCGCGCCAGGTCATGCCGACCGGCGACGTCCGCGACGTCGACGGCAAGGGCCGGCACACCACCACCCACCGCGAGCTGGTCGTGCTGCCGTCCGGCGCGGTCGTCATCGACACCCCCGGGCTGCGCGGCGTCGCGCTCGCCGGCTCCGAGGAGGGCCTCGCGCTCGCCTTCTCCGACGTGGAGGAGCTGGCCGCGGCCTGCCGCTTCGCCGACTGCGCCCACGTCGGCGAGCCCGGCTGCGCGGTGCAGGCCAGCATCGACGCGGGCGACCTGTCGGCGGCGCGGATGGCAGTCCTGGCGCAAGCTGCAGCGCGAGCTCGCCTTCCAGGCCCGGCGCACCGACGCACCGGCTGCGCGCCGAGGAGCGGGCGAAGTGGAAGGCGATCACCAAGGCCCACCGCGCGCGCCGGCCGGCCGCGCACCCTAGCCCGCACGTCCGCACCTAGGCTCGTCGCGATGACGTACGACGAGCACGCGCAGGCCCGGCTCGTCGCCGAGGACGGCGCAGCGCGCGGGTCGCACCGCCTTCCAGCGCGACCGCGCGCGGGTGCTGCACTCCGGGGCGCTGCGCCGGCTGGCCGGCAAGACGCAGGTCGTCGAGCCGGGCGGCCCGGGCATCGCCGTGCCGCGCACCCGGCTGACCCACTCGCTGGAGTGCGCGCAGGTCGGCCGCGAGCTCGGCGCGGCGCTGGGCTGCGACCCCGACCTGGTCGACGCCGCCTGCCTCGCGCACGACCTCGGCCACCCGCCGTACGGCCACAACGGCGAGACGGCGCTGGACGAGGCGGCGGCGGCCTGCGGCGGCTTCGAGGGCAACGCCCAGTCGCTGCGGGTGCTGACCCGGCTCGAGGTCAAGGTCGAGGGCGCCGGGCTCAACCTCACCCGGGCCGCGCTGGACGCCGCGACGAAGTACCCCTGGCCGCGCACGCGACGGGCATGCAGAAGTTCGGCGTCTACGACGACGACCTCGCCGTCTTCGCCTGGCTGCGCGAGGGCGCGCCGGGGGAGCGGCAGTGCTTCGAGGCGCAGGTCATGGACTGGGCCGACGACGTCGCCTACTCCGTGCACGACCTCGAGGACGGCATCGTCACCGGGCTGGTCGACCTCGACCCGGCTGCGCGACCCCGAGGAGCAGGCGGCGCTGGCCGAGCTCGCCGCAGCGGCAGTACTCCGACGCCGGCGCCTGGCGAGCTCGAGGAGGTGCTCGCCGACGATGCTCGCCCGGACCCCGAGTGGTGGCCGCTGGCGTCGACGGCCGCCACCTCCGCCGGCCGCGCTGAAGGCCCTGACCAGCACGCTGATCGGCCGCTTCTGCAACGCCGCCGAGGCCGCGACCCGGGAGCAGCTACGGCGACGGGCCGCTCACCCGCTACGCCGCCGACCTCGTCGTCCCGCGCCCAGGTCCGGGCGGAGTGCGCGCTGCTCAAGGCGGTGACCGCGCGCTACGTCATGCAGCGGCCGGGCGTGCACGCGGCCCAGGAGCGCGAGCGGGAGGTCGTCGCGGAGCTGGTGGGCCTGCTCGCCGACCAGGCGCCGGACGCGCTGGAGCCGGCCCACGCCGCCGCCTGGCGGGCGGCGGCCGACGACCGCGGCGCGGCTGCGGGCCGTCGTCGACCAGGTCGCCTCGCTCACCGACGCGGGCGGCCGCGGCCCTGCACGCACAGGCCCGTCGGTAACGCGGTCCCCGGATCGGGTCCCCGGACCTAGACTGGCCCCCGGTCGGCCTGTCCCTCGGCCGTCCGAGCAGACAGGAGCGCAGGTGGCCGGCCGCATCCGCGACGAGGACGTGGTCCTCGCTGCGCGAGCGGGCCCCCATCGCCGACGTCATCGGCGAGTCGGTCCAGCTGCGGCCCGCCGGCGGCGGCCGGCTCAAGGGGCTGTGCCCCTTCCACGACGAGAAGACGCCGTCGTTCAACGTCAACCCCGACGCTCGGCTACTACATGTGCTTCGGCTGCGGCGAGTCCGGCGACGTCATCAGCTTCGTCCGCGGCACCGAGCACCTGTCCTTCGTCGAGACCGTCGAGCGGCTGGCCGCAGCGCTACGGCGTGACGCTGCAACTACGAGCAGGGCACCGCGGCCGCGGGCCGGCAGGCCTCCCAGCGCACCCGGCTGGTCGAGGCGCACAAGCTGGCCGCCGCCTACTACGCCGAGCAGCTCGGCTCGCCCGAGGCGGTGACCGGCCGGCAGTTCCTCGCCGAGCGCGGCTTCGACCAGGCCGCGGCCACGACGTACGGCGTCGGCTACGCGCCGCAGGGCTGGGACAACCTGGTCAAGCACCTGCGCAGCAAGGGCTTCAGCCAGGAGGAGCTCATCCTCGGCGGGCTCGCGTCCGAGGGCCGCAAGCGCGGCGCCGATCGACCGCTTCCGCGGCCGGCTGGTGTGGCCGATCCGCGACCTGGCCGGCGACGTCGTCGGCTTCGGCGCCCGCAAGCTCTACGACGACGACAACGGCCCCAAGTACCTCAACACCTCCGAGACGCCGATCTACAAGAAGTCCTCGGTGCTGTACGGCCTCGACGTCGCCAAGAAGGAGATCGCCAAGCGGCGCCAGGCGGTCGTCGTCGAGGGCTACACCGACGTCATGGCCTGCCACCTGGCCGGCATCCCCACCGCGGTCGCCACCTGCGGCACCGCCTTCGGCGCCGACCACATCGGCCTGATCCGCCGGCTGCTCATGGACCAGGACGAGATGCGCGGCGAGGTGGTCTTCACCTTCGACGGCGACGCCGCCGGCCAGAAGGCCGCGCTCAAGGCGTTCGGCGAGGAGCAGCGGTTCGTCGCGCAGACCTTCATCGCCGTCAGCCCGGACGGCATGGACCCCTGCGAGCTCCGGCTGGCCCGCGGCGACGTGGCGGTCCGCGACATGGTCGCCGCGCGGGTGCCGCTGGTGGAGTTCGCGATCCGCTCGGTGCTCGCCGACTACGACCTCGAGACCGCCGAGGGCCGGGTCGGCGCGATGCAGAAGGCCGCGCCGCTGGTCGCGAAGATCAAGGACCGCGCGCTGCGCCCGGAGTACGCCCGGCGCCTCGCGGGCTGGCTCGGCATGGAGGTCGAGCCGGTCGCGTCCCGCGTCGCGGAGCTCGCCGGCGACGCCCGCGCGCCGCAGCAGCGCCGCGCGCCCGTGCGCCCGTCGGTCGACGCCGCGGCCGTCGCGGTCGAGCGCGAGCTCGCGAAGCTCGCCGTGCAGCAGCCGGTGCTGGTCGCGCCGCAGTTCGACGCGCTCGGCCGAGGACGTCTTCACCTAGCCCGGAGCTGCAGGCGGTGCACGCGGTGATCGCCAAGGCCGGCGGCACCGCGGCGAGCGCCGGCGGGCGAGGCCTGGGTGACCGCGCTGCTCGAGGCCAGCCCGAGCGACGAGGTCCGGTCGCTGGTCACCCGGCTGGCCGTCGAGGCGCCGCTGTCGGACCTGCAGCCCGACGACCGCTACGCCGGCGCGGTGCTCGCCCGGCTGCCAGGAGCTGGCCGCGACCCGGGCGACCGCGGAGCTCAAGCAGAAGCTGCAGCGGGTGAACCCGGCCGAGGAGGCCGAGCGCTACGACAGGCTGTTCGCCGAGCTGGTGAGCCTGGAGCAGACGGTCCGGGCGCTGCGCGAGCGCGGCATCGGGGCCTCTAGTGGTGCGGGCCGGCTGAGAGCGTGAGCGCGCCGCCCGCCGCCGCCGCCGTGCCCACGGGCACGGACGTCGCGCTGGCGGTCGGCGCCGAGCAGGTGCAGGCGCTGCTCGCCCGGGGCCGCACCGCCGGCTCCGTCACCTCCGAGGAGGTCGGCGCCGCGCTCGTCGCGGCCGACCTGCCGCCGGAGGCGCTGGACGGCGTGCTGCAGGCGGTGGCCGCGGCCGGCATCGCCGTGGTCGACCCCGAGGAGGAGGCCGAGGAGCCGCAGCAGGAGGTGGCGGCCGGCCCCGACCAGCGACCCGGTCCGGCTGTACCTGCGCGAGATCGGCCGGGTGCCGCTGCTCACCGCGGCCGACGAGGTCGAGCTGGCCAAGGCGATCGAGGCCGGCGCTCTTCGCCGCGGAGAAGCTCGTCGTGCAGCCGGGGCTGGCCGAGGCGAGCGCCGCGACCTGCAGCCCAGGTGCAGGTCGCCGGGGTGCTGGCCAAGCGGCGGCTGGTCGAGGCCAACCTGCGCCTGGTGGTCAGCATCGCCAAGCGCTACGTCGGGCGCGGCATGGCCTTCCTCGACCTCATCCAGGAGGGCAACCTCGGGCTCATCCGGGCGGTCGAGAAGTTCGACTACACCAAGGGCTTCAAGTTCTCGACCTACGCCACCTGGTGGATCCGCCAGGCGATCACCCGCGCCATCGCCGACCAGGCGCGCACCATCCGGATCCCCGTCCACATGGTCGAGACGATCAACAAGGTGGTGCGGCTGCAGCGCCAGCTGCTGCAGGACCTCGGCCGCGAGCCGACGCCGGAGGAGCTCGGCGCGGCGCTCGACCTGCCGCCGGAGAAGGTCGTCGAGATCCAGAAGCTCGCGCAGGAGCCGGTGTCGCTGGACACCCCCATCGGCGAGGCCGACGACTCGCACTTCGGCGACTTCATCGAGGACGCCGACGCCGTCGTGCCGTCGGACGCGGCGGCGTTCCTGCTGCTCAAGGAGCAGCTCGAGCTGGTCCTGCACGACCTGTCCGAGCGCGAGAAGCAGGTGATCGTGCTGCGCTTCGGCCTGGCCGACGGCCGGCCGCGCACGCTGGAGGAGGTCGGTCAGGAGTTCGGCGTCACCCGCGAGCGGATCCGCCAGATCGAGAGCAAGACGCTGCTCAAGCTGCGCCACCCCAGCCGCGCGGCCAAGCTGCGCGACTACCTGGGGGGTAGGCGCGGGGGAGCGGCTCAGCCGCCGAGCAGCTGGTCCAGCGGCAGCCCGCACACCTCGGCGGTGGCGGCGGCCGCCTCGCGGGCGCGGTCAGCGGCGGCCCGGGCCGCCGCCGGGTCGGCCGAGCGGGCGGCCTCCTGCAGCTCGCGCAGCCGGTCGCGCAGCTCGCCCGCGGCATCCCGCACGTCCGGGCTGTTCAGACCCGACACCCGCTCGTCGAGCCGGCGCACGGCCGCCTCGGCCTGCTCCTGCGTCGGGACGCCGGACAGCCCCGAGCCGGCGATGTCGGAGACGATCCCCGCGCAGTCGCTGACGGTGGTGACGGCGTCGCGGGTCTCGCTGCACCCGGCGGTGAGCAGGGCGAGCGGCAGCAGGGCGGTCAGCAGGCGGGCGGAGGGGAGCGGCACCTCCACAGTCTGCCGCCTACCCTGGCCGGGTGCCCCTGCTCGCCCGCCTGCTGCCGCGCCGCCCCCGCGTGCCGGACGCCGTGCGCGCCGTCGCGGTGCAGCCCGGGGAGCGCCGGCTGGCCTGGGCCGTGACACCGGCGGGCGAGGCGGTGGTCGCCACCGACCTGGCGCTGCACCTGCCGCGGGCCGGCCGGGTGGAGTGGGCCGACGTGGAGAAGGCGGTCTGGCGGCGGCCGACGCTCACCGTCGTGCAGGTCGCCCCGGTCGAGGGGACGGGTGCGCGCGAGGCGGTGGAGCTCGTCGACGACGACCGGCTCGCCGACGTCGTGCGGTCGCAGGTGACCGCCAGCGTCGGGCTGGACCGACCACGTCCGGCTGGCCCCGGCGGGCGGGGTCCGCGTCGTGGGGCGCCGGCGGCCCGGGCCGCGAGCTGCTCGACTGGCAGCTGGTCTTCGACACCGGCACCGATCCCGACGATCCTCTCCTGCGCGCGCAGGCCGACGCCGTCGTCGAGCGCGCCCGCCGCACCATCGGCTGAGCCGACTCCCCTCCTCTCGGAGGATCCCCGGTAGCGGGCTCCTGTGGATCTTCCGAGGACCGCCGGCGCTACCGACGGCGGGCGGCTCGTGCTGCTGCGGCTGCGGCGACCACCAGCGCGGCGGCCACCGCCACCGGCCAGACCGCCACCGGCCACGCCGGCGCCGGCTCGGCCGGGGCCGGCGGGAGCGGGGTGGCGGCGTCCGGCGGGGGAGCAGCGACCGGTGCGGGCACCTCCGTCGCCGGAGTGGCCGCCGCGCTGACCGGTGGCAGCGGCGGGAGGCTGGCGGCGGCGGGCTCGGTCCGGGCAGGCGGCACCGGAGTCGTGGCCGCGGGTGGAGCGGGAGCGGGAGCGGCGTCCGCGGCCGGGCTGGCCGGGGCCACGACCTGCGCGGGCGGGCTGCTGGCCTGCGCGCTCGCGGGAGCAGGGGCCGCCACTCCCAGCGCGGCACGGGCGTCGACGAGCCCGCGCCCGGCGTCGGCCAGCGGCCGGGCGGTGGCGACCAGCCGTTCCAGGACCTGCTCGCGCGAGCGCTGCGGGTCCTGCCCGAGCAGCAGCGCGGCGATGCCGCTGACGTGCGGGGCGGCCATCGACGTGCCGGCCGCGACCGAGTAGCGGCCGCCCGGGAACAGCGAGGTGACGCAGTCGTCCCGGCCGCAGACGTCCGCCGTCGCCGGCTCCCCGCCGGGTGCGGCGAGGTCGACGCCGCGTCCCGCGCTGGCTGTAGGAGGCCAGCGCGCCGTCCGGGCCGGTCGCCGCCACGATGAGCGCCGACCCGCCGTAGGAGTCGGCGACCGGCAGGCTCGCGTTGCCCGCGGAGAAGACCACCACGACCCCGGCGCGCGCGGCCTCCTCGACGGCCATCGGGATGGACGAGGACCCGGACAGCCCCGGCACGTCCGGACCCAGCGACAGGTTGAGCACCCGGGCGCCGTGGCGCGACCGCCCAGCGGATCCCGGCGGTCGACGTCGTCGGGCCGGCCGGCGCACTCGCCCGAGGCCTCGTCGTACCCGAGCACCCGGACGGGCAGGACCGTCGCGCGGGTCGCGATGCCGAACGACGCGGCCGCCACGGTGCCGGCGACGTGCGTGCCGTGCTCGCAGTCGTCGGGCGGCGCCGGGCCGGCGGTGCACTCGCCGCCGAGGCAGTCGGCGCCGGGAAGGACCCGGCCGCCGAAGTCCTCGTGCCCGCGCGTCGACCCAGCCGTCGAGGACGGCGACGACCACGCCCTCGCCGTCGCGGCCGGCACCGCGGGCGTCCGGGACCCGGGCCTGCTCGGCGTGCCAGGTCCGCTGCACCGCGGCAGTCTCCGCCGCCGCCGGCGGGGCCTGCAGGAGCACCGTGCCCACGAGTGCCCCGGCCCAGCCGAGCACGCGGGGGGACAACACGTGTCAGAAGGTACGTCCTGGCGCGAGGGCGTGGAGCCCTCCTTGCGGTTCTCGAGCGCCCCGGGACCGTACGGAGGGCTCCGCACGGGCCAGACCGCAGGCTCAGCCGGCGAGCGGGGCGCGCTCCTCCACCGGCTCGCGGAGCAGCGCCAGGACCGCCGCCTCGATCGGCCCCTGGAAGGCCGGCGAGCCGTAGGCGGCGTCCTCGCCGAGCACCTCGAGGTCGGGCGCGATGGTGCGGCCGTCGTCGTACAGGTCGATGATCCGCGGGTCGATGTAGGACGAGCGGCAGACGGCCGGGGTGTTGCCGAGCTTGTCGGCCACCTCCTTCACCACCCGGGTGACCGCGCGCTTGCGGGCGGTCGGGCTCTGCGCGTGGGTGGAGACCGCCAGCCCGACCGCCGCCATGACGGTCGCCGACCAGGTGCGGAAGTCCTTGGCGGTGTCGTCGCCGCCGGTCGCCTCGCGCAGGTAGCCGTTGATGTCGCCGCTCTTGACGTCGACCCAGGCCCCGTCGCGCCCGCCCTCGCGGAAGGCGAGCAGCTCCTCGCCGCCGCCGCGCCGTCGCTTGAGCGCCTGCACGACCGCGAGCACCTCCGGCTCGACCAGCGAGCGCTCCCAGAGCTTGCCGCTCTTGCCGGTGAACTCGAACGACAGGACGCCGTCGCGGCTGAGCGAGACGTGCTCCTTGCGCAGCGTCGCGAGGCCGTACGACTGGTTCTCGCTGGCGTACTGCTCACCGCCGATGCGGAAGAAGCCGAGGTCGAGCAGGCGGACGGCGCAGGCGAGCACCCGGGTGCGGGACAGGCCGTCGGTGGTGAGGTCCGCGCGGATCCGCTCGCGCGCGGCGGGCAGGCGCGCGGCGAAGTCGAGCACCCGGTCGTGCTTGGCCAGGTCGCGCTGGACCCGCCAGGCGTCGTGGTAGCGGTACTGCCGCCGGCCCTTGACGTCGACGCCGGTGGCCTGGACGTGCCCGTTGGCGACGGCGCAGATCCACACGTCCTCCCAGGCGGGCGGGATGACCAGGGACTCGATGCGCTCCAGCACAGCCGGGTCGCGGACGGGGGCGCCGGCCGCGTCGACGTAGCGGAAGCCCTTGCCCGCCCGGACCCGGGCGATGCCCGGGCCCGAGCAGGAGACGCGCTTGAGGCGGACCACGACGCTGCGCTACCCGCGGGGGATCATGCTCAGACGTCGGAGCGGGGTCAGACCTCGGGCTCGACGTGCATGGCGGCCTCTTCCGCGGAGTAGCCGCCGAGGTCGGTGCCGACGTCGGTGGCGACGAGCTCGGCCTCCGTGTCGCTGTGCGCGCCCTCGTCGGACTCGACGAGGCGGCCGACGCCCTGCCCGGCGCGCTCGTCGAAGGGCGTGTCGGAGCCCTCGCTCTCGTCGGCGTCGAGGCCGGCCTGGGCCAGCACCTCCGGCTCCTCGCGGCTGAGCCGGCCGTCGAGCGGCTCGCCGTCGGCCTGCTCGCCGGCGGTGGTGCCGAACTCCTCCACCGCGATGGCGACGTCGCGCGGCGGCTCGGTGGTCGCCTCGGTGTCGCCGGCCTCGAGCTGGCCCGGGTCGGCGTAGCCGGGGTCGGGCAGGCCCTCGGCCTCGTGCTCGGAGGGCTTCTCGGGGATGCGCGAGGTCATGGGTTCCTTCTCTGCCAGGGTTGCGGTGAGGGTTGTGGTGAGGGGTGGGACGGGCGAGGGCCGCCTCCGTGGGAGACGGCCCTCGTGGTGCTCGGTGCGTCTAGACCGTCTTGACGGTCGTGCCGCTGCCGCCGGGGGTGGCGGCCTCGATCGTCGCCTTGAAGGCGTCGAGCGCCTTCTCGACCTTGGACTGCGGGTCGGCGAACAGCTTCGCGACGGCCTCGCCGAGCAGGCCCGCGGGCGGGTCGTACTCCAGGCTGACCTCGACGCCGGTGGTCGCGCCGTGGTCGTCGAAGCGGACGGCGCCGGCGTTCTTCACGTCCAGGCCGCTGCTGTCCTCGGTCGCCCAGGCGATCTTGGCGCCGGGGACGTCCTCGACGATCTTGGCGTCCCACTCGACCGTCTTGCCGAGCGGTCCGTGCACCTTCCAGTGCGTGACGGCCGGTGCTGCCGCCCTTGGGCTCGACCGACTCCACGTCCGGCATGATCTGCGGGAGGTTCGTCAGGCCGCGCCACCAGGCGTAGCACTGGTCGGCGGGAGCGTTGACCTCGAGGTAGTGCGCGACGGTGCCCATGGGAGTTCCTCTCGTCGGTTCAGGGACGGGACGGCGGTGCCGTACCCGTGGGGGGTCGGCGCAGTGGCTACGGGCGTGTGACGTCCGGCGCAGAGCCGCTGGCGGAGGCGCCGGCCATGGTCGTGCCCGTGCCGCGTGCCGGTGCCCGTGGTCGGGGGGGTGGTGCGCGGCGGCGTGGCGGGCGTGGTCGGCGTCGTGATCGGGGCGGTCGCACCGGTGTTGGCGCCGGTCCCGAGGTCGACGACGACGTCCTGGTCGCCCTTGCCGGTCGAGGAGCCCTTGACCTCCTTGGCCTTGTCCGTGACCGCGCTGGCCTTCTCGGACACGGTGGCCTTGGCGGTGTCGGCGACGCCGCTGGCGGTCTCCTTCACCGAGGCGGTCGCGTTCTGCACGGCCGGCATGCCCGCGATCTCGCGGAACTTGGCCTCGATCTGGCGGTAGCGCTCCTTGCCGGCCTTGGCGCCGAGGACGTAGCCGGCGCCGGCAGCAGCAGCGAGCGTGAGCTTCTTGAACACGGTGGCCTCCAGGGCTTCGTGGGGTGGGAGTGCGTCTGCGCGACCCCCTACCCCTGCCTGCGCGGAACAACGCAACCGCGGGCGCGGGGCGTTGATCAGGTGGTCCGCGCGGCGGTCGGGACGGACGCGGTGTGCGCTAGGCTCGCGTCTCGCAGCCGGCGTGCCCGGCGCGGTCCCCCATAGCTCAATTGGCAGAGCATGCGACTGTTAATCGCAGGGTTTCTGGTTCAAGTCCAGATGGGGGAGCTCCGTCCTCGCGCCCCGTCGCGACGGGCCGCCCGCACGGCGTCGTCCGCGCCGTAGCCTGCGCGGGTGGATCCCGACGCGGTCCCCGGCCTGGCACCTGGTGCTGCCGTCCCGCCGTCCGGCAGCCCCGTCGTCGACTGGATCACGCACTCCACCCGGCGGGACCGGACGGTCCTGTCGGCCGTCCCGCCGGGCTTCGAGGCCTACGCCGTGGTCGTCGTCCCGGACGATGACGGGGCGAAGACCCGAGCGGACGCCGCTCTCGTCGAGGTCCTGCAGGCGTTCGGACCGCGCGCAGCCGTGGTGGCTGGGCTACCTCGACACGGGGGTCGCGGACGTCGTGCAGCCGGAGGCGCCGCGGACGTCGATCTACGTCGGCTGGCCGTACGTGCTGCTGCAGGGCGGGCCGCAGCAGGCCCTGGGCTGGCGCGCCAACAGCGCCGGCACGCCGTGGCACAGCGCCCTGCCCGAGCTGCTGCTGCCGGCCGACCGGTCCTGGCTGGTCTCCACGCTCTGGGACGACTCCTGGCGCTGCGTCGGCGGGTCGTCGGCGCTGGTCGAGGCGCTCCTGGCACGCCCGGAGCTGGAGGCCCGGCCGGTGCTGCCGGACGAGGACGCGACCCCGCCAGGGCGCGAGCGCGACTGACCCGTCGGGGCTGGTCAGCGCAGCCGATCGGCGTAGGTTGGGCCGCAGGCCGAGACCGACCGCGTGCCCTGCCCCGTGCGCCTCCCTCCGGAGGACGGATGACGCAGACCCGCAGGCTCGACCGCTGGTGCCCCTCGAACGAGCGGGACCTGGTCGCCCGCCAGCTCGAGGCCGTAGAAGCCTTCCACCGCGCCCGCCGGCTGGCCGAGCGCGCGGAGCAGGCTGCTGGTCGCTCGCGCGAGATGCGGCTGGACGCCTCGAGGCGGCTCGACGTCCTGCGCCGGGAGCACGCTGCCCTCATCGCCCGCTCCCAGCAGCAGCTCGCCAGCAGCCTGCGCCTGTCCGGACCCGGGTGCCGCGTCGTGCTGGCGCACCGGAACGAGTGGTTCGTCGGCGTCGTCGCCGACCTCGTACGGGCCCGCGGTCTCGACGTGGTGGCCGAGGTCGACAACGGGGCGGACGCGGTCGGGACGGTCGTGGCCGAGCAGCCCGACCTGCTGCTCGTGGAGGACCTGCTGGCCATGCTGCCGGGCGAGCAGGTCGTCCGCGAGGTCGTGCGGTTCAGCCCCTCGACGCTCGTCGTGGCCCAGGTGGCGTACGGCGACCGGGTCGGCGACCTGCTCGACGCAGGAGCCGATGCGGTGGTGACCCGGCAGGTGCCGCCGCGCGAGGTCGCCCAGAAGATGTGGGAGCTCGTCAGCGCCTGATCAGTCGCGGTTGAGAGAGGCGCGGCAGGCGTCCTCGACCTGTGCCCGGTCCAGGCCCTCCTCGACCGAGTGGTCGATGCAGCGCTCCAGCTCGGACACCCCGCTGCACCCGACGACCGCCAGCACGACGGCGAGCAGGAGCAGGCGCATGCCGCCGAGGCTAGGCGTCAGTAGGGTGCGAGGACCCGGGGCGGTAGCTCAGCCGGTCAGAGCAGGGGACTCATAATCCCTCGGTCGTGGGTTCGAGCCCCACCCGCCCCACAGCACCGGTCCGGCGCCTCACTTCGCGTTGAAGAACTCGACGCTCCACCGCCACCAGCTCTGGTCGTCGGCGTGCTCCCACGCCGTGAGGATCCCGGCCTCGCCGCCCGGTAGGACCACCAGCCGGCCGAGGTCGTCCTGGCTCGGCCAGCCGTCCTCGAGGCGCACCTCGTCGCCGTCCCGTAAGAGGTAGGACATCGGCCCCTCCGCGCCGCGCTCGACGCTGCCGGAGGCGACCACCGCACCGGTGTCGTCGTCCCGTACGACCACCTCGAGCTTCGGCGGAGCGGCGTGCACGAGCAGCCGGTCACCGGCGGCCTCGCGGTCGACGCGGGTGCGGGCGAAGGACAGGCCGGTGGCGGCAGCGGCGGGGAACCACAGGTCCCAGGTCTCGGTCATGACCTGCCGCTTCCCGTCCGGCTGCGGGACGAACCCGACGGCCTACGCCCGCAGGACCTTCTCCATCGGCCGGCCCTTGGCCAGCTCGTCCACCAGCTTGTCCAGGTAGCGGATCTTCTGCATCAGCGGGTCCTCGACCTCCTGGACCTTCACCCCGCAGACGCTGCCGGTGATGTGCGAGGACGCCGGGTTGAGCTGAGCCGCCGCGAAGAACTCCTCGAAGGTCGTGCCCGACGCGAGGTGCTGCTGCAGGGCCTCGTCGTCGAAGCCGGTCAGCCACGCGATCACCTGGTGGAGCTCGGCCGCCGTCCGCCCCTTCCGCTCCACCTTGTTCACGTAGTGCGGGTACACCGACGCGACGCTCGTCGTGAAGATCCGGCTCACCGTCCGACCGTAGCCCGCCCGGCCGCCACGCGTTCGCGGGTGCGCAGCTCCCGCGCAACCCAGCGGGGGACGGCGACGAGGCCCACGAGCGTGCTCACGCCGACCACGAGGAGGACCGGCCACGGTGACGCGTCCGGCCACCGCTGGTTCGCGAGCTGGGCCACTCCGGCGGTGACCAGCCCGATCCACGACCACGTCATGAGCGTCGCGTGCGCGCCGACGTGCCGGTGACCGCCGGCGCGGTGCCCGAGCAGCCAGCCGAGGCCCGTGGTGAGGGTGCTGATGACGGCGAGGACGTGGAAGGGGCCCGGACGACCGGAGATGTCGTACAGGAAGAGGACCGGGAGCGCGACGACGGCCATGAGCGCTACGTAGGCGCGCCCGAGCAGGACGTGCCGCGCCCCGCCCTTGCGCCGCACCAGGACGGCGAGCCCGCAGGGGAGAGCGACCAGCGCTGCGGCGAGGTGTGCCGCCCCCACGTCCACGCGCACCCCCGCCCCCCGGCCTGCGTGGCCGACGGTACGCCTGCCTCGAGCTCCTTCTCGGGGGTGTCATCGGCGTGCTCCGTGGGAGGCTGCGGGGATGACGATCACCCAGGAAGTCGGGCTCGAGCTGGCCAAGCTGGCCGGCCTCGTCCTCACCGAGCCGGACGTCGAGACGGCGCTGGTGGCGGTGACGCGGGTCGCGACGTCGGTCGTGGACGCGTGCGACGGAGCCTCCCTGACGATGCGGCGGGCGGGCACGCCGTCGGTGCCGGCGGCGAGCGACGAGTGGGCCGTCGAGCTGGACCGGCTGCAGTTCAGCGAGCAGGAGGGACCCTGCCTGGACTGCCTGCGCGAAGGCTCGATCATGCGGGTGCGCGACCTGGCGGACGACACGCGCTTCCCGAGCTACGGACCCAAGGCCGTCGAGCTCGGGGCTCGCAGCACGCTGAGCCTGCCGCTGGCCGCGGACGGCCGGACGGTCGGCGCGCTGAACCTCTACTCGCGCAAGGTGGACGCCTTCGACACCGAGGTGCTCGCGATCGGCGAGCTGCTCGCCGCGCACGCCTCGCTGGCCGTGGCCGCTGCGACGGCGTACTTCTCCAGCCGCGACCTGGCCGCGCAGATGCGACAGGCGCTGGAGAGCCGGGCGGTCATCGAGCAGGCCAAGGGCGTGCTCATGGCGACGACCGGGGACAGCGCCGAGGAGGCCTTCGCTGCGCTGGTCGAGCGCTCCCAGCGCGCCAACGTCAAGCTGCGCGAAGTGGCGCAGGCGGTCGTGCAGGAGGTCCGCCGTACGTCATGATCGTGGGCTGTCCTGACCCGTTCCCGACGTCGGAGACGGTCTCGCACGTCCCATGATCTTGAGAGCCTGCCGCTGGGCTCCGGGCGGTCAGATCTCGAGCTCGACGTCGTTGCGGGCGGCCAGCGCCTCGAGGTCGGCCAGGTCGGCGGCGGCGATCTGCGCGATGAGCGGTTCGTCCAGCAGCTCGGCGGCCCGGAGGGCGGTCTGCGCCTCGACGAGGCGGACGCCGAGCTCCTCCGTGAAGGCGGATCCGGGGGTGCTCGTGCTCGGGACGGGGTCCATGGGAGGCGGTCCTTCCGGGTGGGCGGGCGGGCCGTCAGTGCCCACGAACCGTGACATCTCGCCGGCGGAGGTGCAAGGCCGGGCGAGGTGACGCCCGTCCCCGTGTCGCGTCCCGGTCCTGTCGGAGGCCGCACCTAACGTCTGGGCATGCGCCTGCTCCACACCTCCGACTGGCACCTCGGCCGGACCCTGCACCGGGCCGACCTGGGAGCGGCGCAGGCTGCCTTCCTCGACGCGCTGGTCGAGACCGTGCGCGCGGAGCGGGTCGACGCGGTCCTGGTGGCCGGTGACGTCTACGACCGCGCCGTGCCGTCGGTCGACGCGGTGGCGCTGTACGACGAGGCGCTGTTCCGGCTCCGCGACGCCGGCGCGCGGGTGGTGGTGACCAGCGGCAACCACGACTCGGCCTCCCGGCTGGGGGTCGGCGCGAGGCTGGTCGACGCCGCCGGCGTCCACGTACGCACCCGGCCGCAGGACGTCGGGTCGCCGGTCCTGCTGGAGGACGAGCACGGCGAGGTGGCCGTCTACGGGCTGCCCTACCTCGAGCCGGAGGCGGTGCGCGCTGTCCTGCCGCCCGACCCCGGCGGCTCGACCGAGCTGCCGCGCGGGCACGCCGGGGTGCTCGGCCGGGCGATGGCGTGCGTCCGCGCCGACACGGCCCGTCGCGGGAGCCGGTCGGTCGTGCTCGCGCACGCGTGGGTCACCGGCGGCGAGGTGAGCGAGAGCGAGCGCGACATCCGCGTCGGCGGGGTGGGCGACGTCAGCGCCGCGCTGTTCGAGGGGGTCGACTACACCGCGCTGGGTCACCTGCACGGCGCGCAGCGGCTGCGAGAGGGCCTGCGCTACAGCGGATCTCCGCTCGCCTACTCGTTCTCCGAGGCGGCCCACGTCAAGGGTTCGTGGCTGGTGGAGCTGGGCGCCTCGGGGCTGGTGCGGGTGGAGCAGGTGCCGGCGCCGGTGCCGCGCCGGCTGTCCGCCCTGCGGGGCCGCCTGGCCGACCTGCTGGTCGACCCCGCGCTGACCGGTCAGGAGGACGACTGGCTCTCGGTCGTGCTGACCGACCCGGTGCTGCCCGAGGCGGCGATGGACCGGCTCCGCGCGCGCTTCCCGCACGTCCTGGTGCTCAAGCCGGAGCCCGAGGGCGCCGTCGCCGACGACCGCAGCTACGGCGCGCGGGTCGCGGGCCGGGACGACCTCGAGGTGCTGTGCGAGTTCGTCCGGCACGTCCGGGTCGGGGGAGCGGCGGGTGAGGAGGGCGCCGCCGACGACGAGGAGCGGGCGCTGCTGCAGGCGGCGCTCGAGGCCGGGCGGCTCGCGGCAGCGTCCGCATGAGGCCGCACCGGCTGAGGCTGCGCGCCTTCGGTCCCTTCCCCGGCGAGGTCGAGGTGGACCTCGACGCCCTGGCCGCGAGCGGGCTCTTCCTGCTCCACGGCGAGACCGGCTCGGGCAAGACGACGTTGCTCGACGGCATCGGCTTCGCGCTGTACGGGCGGGTGCCCGGCGTGCGCGGCAAGACCGGCCGGCTGCGCTCGGACCACGCACCGGTCGACGTCCGCACCGAGGTGGAGCTGGAGGTCACCCTCGGCGGGCGGCGCTGGCGGATCACGCGCTCGCCCGCGCAGGAGCGCGCGAAGGCCCGCGGCACCGGGACCACCACCGAGCAGGCGCGGATCCACCTGGAGGAGCTCCGGGACGGCGGGTGGGCCTCGGTCTCCACGCGCATCGACGAGGCGACGGCCGAGCTCGACCCGCTGCTCGGCATGAGCGCCGACCAGTTCTTCCAGGTCGTGCTGCTGCCGCAGGGGGAGTTCGCGCGGTTCCTGCGCGCCGACAGCAAGGAGCGGGGCGACCTGCTGCAGCGGCTGTTCGCCACGCAGCGCTTCAAGGCCGTCGAGGACTGGCTGGTGGCTCGCCGGATCAGCACCTCGTCGGCCGTGGCGTCGGCGCGGCAGGGGCTCGACGTGCTGGCGGCCCGCGTCGGGCAGGTGGCCGGGGTCGAGTCGCCCGAGGACCTGCCCGACGACTGGGGACGTTCGCTGCTCACCCGGGCGCAGGCGGAGGCAGCGACGGCGACCGGCGTGGCGAGCGCGGCGCTGACGGATCGCGACGCCTGCCGGACCGCCGCGGAGCAGGCCGGTCGGCTGCGGGCGCTGCAGGGCCGGCGGGCGGCGGCGGGCGCGCTGCTGGCCGAGCTCGACGCTGCTGAGCCGGCCCACGCCGCCCTCGGCGACGAGCTGCGCGCGGCCGGTCGGGCAGCCGAGCTCGCGGCCGTGCTGGACGAGGCCGCGGTCAGGGAGGCTGAGCACACCACCGCCGCCGGGGCCGAGGTCGTCGCGCGAGCAGCACTCGCCGGGCCCGGGCTCGCGGCCGACGCTCCTGCGGCGGCCGTGCGGGCCACGGCCGACGCGGCCCGGCGCCGGTCCGGCCGGCTGGAGGGGCTGCGCGCGGTGGCGGAGGCGCTGACCGCCGAGCAGGAGCTGGTCGCCGCGGCGGCGAGCGAGCAGGCGCAGGCGGCCGATCAGCTGCAGGCGGTCGAGGTGCGGCTGGAGCAGCTGCCGGCACAGCGCGAGGCTGCTCACCTGCGGGTCGTGGCGGCGCGCGCCGCGGTCGAGGCGCTGCCGGTGGCGGAGGCCCGCGCCGCCGTGCTGGCGACCGCTCTGCGCGAGGCGCGCGGGCTCCGCGGCGCGCTCGCGCGCTTGGAGCAGCTGCGGGAGGAGCACCTGCTGGCCCGCGAGACCCACGTGTCGCTGCGGGAGAAGGAGGACGAGCTGCGCGACGCCCGGCTCGTCACGATGATCGCGGAGCTGGCGGGTCGGCTGGAGGAGGGCGCGCCCTGCGAGGTCTGCGGCGCGACCAGCCACCCCGACCCGTACGAAGGCGCGGGTGACGGCGTCACCCGCGAGGACGAGGACCGCGCCCGGCTGGCCGCCGAGCAGGCCGCGCGGGAGGTCGCCGACGTCGCGGCCCGCACCGCCGCGGAGACCGCCGTGGCGGACGGCCACCGCGAGCGGCTGGCGGCGACCGGACGAGGAGGGCGGGCCGGACGAGCTGGCGACCGCCTGCACGGCGGCCACGGCTGAGCTGGAGGACCTGCGGCGTGAGGCGGCGGCGCTCAGCGTCAGCCACGGCGTTGCTGGAGCAGGCCGACGTCGAGCTGGCCGCTGCCGACGCCGACCGGGTGCGGCTGGAGGCCGGCGTGGCTGCGGCCGCCCGCCGGGGCGAGGAGGCTGCAGCGCGCGCGGCCGGACACCGGGCGCGGCTGGAGACCGAGCTCGACGGGGCGGCTGACCTGGCGGCGGCGCTCGCCGCTGCCGGTGCGACGGCGACCACCTGCGACGCGGTCCTCGAGGCGGCCGGCGCCGCAGAGCGCGCGGCGGCAGAGGCCGTGCGCACTGCGGCAGCGGCGGTGACGGCGGCGGAGGCTGCCGGCTTCACGACGGTCGCGCAGGCCGGGGCTGCCCGGCGCAGTGACGCCTGGCGCGACGACGCCGAGCGGCGCCGTCGCGCCCACGCCGACGCGCGGGCCGGCGCGGCCGCCGCCCTCGCCGACCCTGAGCTGCAGGACCTGCCCGACGAGCCTGCCGACGTGCCGGGCGCCACGGCGGCGCTGGAGGCGGCCGACGCCCGGCTCCGCGTCGCGAGCAGCGCCGAGGCCGCCGCGGCCGAGCGGGTGCGGGTGCTCGCGCAGCTGGTCCCGGAGCTGGAGGCCGCGGCGGCGGAGCTCGGGCCGCTGGCCGCCTCCGCCGCGCAGGCGCGCCGGCTGGCCGACCTGTGCACCGGTGGTGGGTCCAACGCGCTGCGGATGACGCTCACGTCCTTCGTGCTGGCGGCGCGTCTCGAGCAGGTGGCGGAGGTGGCGAGCGGACGGCTGCTGCGCATGACCCAGGGCCGCTACTCGCTCGTGCACACCGACGGGACCGCCAAGGGCGGAGCCCGCTCCGGGCTCGGGCTGCTCGCCCGCGACACCTGGACAGGCCAGGACCGGGACACCAGCACCCTGTCGGGCGGCGAGACCTTCCTCGCGTCGCTGGCCCTCGCGCTCGGCCTGGCCGACGTGGTGCAGGCCGAGGCGGGCGGCACCCGGATCGAGGCGCTGTTCGTCGACGAGGGCTTCGGCACCCTGGACGAGGACACCCTCGACGAGGTGATGGACGTCCTGGACGGCCTGCGCGAGGGCGGCCGCGTCGTGGGCCTGGTGAGCCACGTCGCCGAGCTCCGCGCCCGCATCCCGGCCCAGGTGCGGGTGCACAAGACCCGTACCGGCAGCAGCGTGGAGCTCGTCGGCGTCTGAGTCGGTCTGGCCACACGCGCCGCGCCCTGTGACCCGCGTCCGCCCGCCGCGTACGCCCCTCGGCCGAGGAGTGGTGATCGTGGGGGGCGCAAGACCGATTCCGGGTCGTACGGTCTCCGGACTCCCACGATCTTGGCTCGGGGCCCCACCGTCGGTGGTCGCTGCCGTAGGCCCGACCCAGGTCCGCCGCGTCGTCACTGCGCCGTAGACGTCGTGATCGTGGGAGGCGCAAGACCGCTCTACGCGTCGCCGTACGGTCCGCGGCGTGCCAAGATCAGAGGAAGGGTGCGCGAGATCGCGACCGCGCTGTCGGTCGCAGTCGTTAACCCATCCCAGGTACCGCCGGTGGCCGGGCACCAGACGGCCTTCGACCTCCTCGGGACGGTCGTGGATCGACACCAGACCGTCGATCTGACCGCGGGTGGTGCGCTGGCCGCGTGGGCGGCGTACCGCCCGGCCGCTGCGCAGGCTGGCCTTGAGCTCGCGGCGCAGCCCACCGCGGGGATAGACGTAGATGCTCTGGTAGATCGTCTCGTGACTGATCTGCATCGCCTTGTCCTGGGGGTGCTTGAGCCGTAGCCGGCCGGCGATCTGCTCCGGTGAGTACCGCTGGTTGAGCATGCCCTGCACGGCCGTGCGCAGCACCGGGCAGGAAGCCAGCTTGGACGGCTTGGGTCGTTGCTGACGTTCCCAGGCCAGCCGGTCGGCCCGTTCCGGCTGGTACCGGCCGGTGCGGGCGTCGCGATTGCGCCGCACCTCCCGACTGACCGTGGACGGGGCCCGGCCCAACGCTCGGGCCACGGCCCGCACCGACGCCCCGGCCTCGAGCAGCCGGGCGATCTCATACCGCGTCCCGGTCGAGATCGCAGTCGTGACCCACCCAGATCCGCCGCCGCGTACGTCCCTGCGCGAGGTCCTGATCGTGGGAGGCGCAAGACCACTCCTACCGTCGTACGGTCCTCGACCTGCCACGCTCACGAACCGGTCCAGCCGGAGCAGCGCGAAGGGCCCGGACCGAGCAGGTCCGGGCCCTCCGCGAGGCGTGCGGGAACTAGCTCGGGAGCTCCTCGCGCAGGTCCGTCGTGCTGGGGAGGTCGTCGCGCAGGTCCTCGATCTCGTTCTGCAGCTGGTCGAGCCGCTGCTCGTCGTTGACGAGCACCGCGGCACCGGCCAGGACCGCGCCGCCGAGCAGCAGGCCGAGGATCGCGGTGACCAGGCCACCGGTGGCGACGCCCTTGCCGGTCACGCCGGGGCGCTTGGCCATCTTCAGCCCGACGATGCCGAGCACGATGCCGATCAGGCCGAACAGCACCGCCGCCGGCGACAGGATCGCGGTCAGCGCGCAGAACAGCGCTGCGAGGCCGAAGACGAGGGCGAAGGTCGCGGCCGCGCTGGTCTTGGCGTGCCCGACCACCCGCCGGCCGTCGTCGTGCCGGACGGTGGTGTCCGTCGTGCGGTGCGGCTCGTCGTGCGTCCCGGCCATGCGGGAGGTGACGCCGTGGCCGGTGGTCGTACCGGACTCGGGGACGTCTCGCCGGACGGGTCGGTCGTTGCCGTACGTGGCCATGGTGCGGTCCTTCCGATCGGGTTCAGGGCTCGTTCGCTGCACCCCGGAGTGCCCGGTCTGTGCCCACTCATCCGTCTCGCAGGTGTACGACGACCAGCAAGCGGGGCAGAGGTTGTGCATGACGACTCCTCTGCGCGCCCTTGCCCTGGTCTGCAGCCTCAAGCCCACGCCGGCCGACTCCAGCAGCGACCTCATCGCCCGACAGGTCCTCGACGCCCTCGCCGAGCACGACGTGACCGGGGAGGTGGTGCGGGTCGTCGACGCCGACGTCAAGCCCGGCGTCGACCGCGACATGGGCGACGGCGACGCGTGGCCGTCGATCCTGGAGAAGGTGCTGGCCGCCGACGTCCTGCTCATCGCCACCCCGACCTGGATGGGCCAGGCCAGCAGCGTCTGCATGCGGGTGCTCGAGCGCCTCGACGCCGAGATCTCCGAGACCGACGCCGACGGCCGCCCCACGATGTTCGGCAAGGTCGCCGCGCTGGCCGTCGTCGGCAACGAGGACGGCGCGCACCACATCACCGCGCAGGTGTTCCAGGCCCTGAACGACGTCGGCTTCTCGGTCCCGGCGCAGGGCGACGACGTACTGGAACGGCGAGGCCATGCACCAGACCGACTACAAGGACCTCGACGAGACGCCCGAGAAGACGGCCGGCACGAATCAGACCGTCGCGGCGAACGCGGCCCACCTGGCCCGGCTGCTGAAGGCGAGCAACTACCCGGCCTGACCCGACCGGCCGTCCGTGCCCCTAGCGGTGCGGGCGGCCGACCGCGGCCGGCGGCTTGTCGACCGGGGTGCCGCTGCCGTCGCGCTTGCCGTACGTGGCGGGCAGCTCGACCGGGTCGCCGGACGCCGCAGCCGCCCACGCCGGACCGCGGCCGGCCCAGCCGAGCACGAGCAGCGCCTCGCCGGACAGCAGCCGCTGGCAGCGGACGCCGCCCGTCGCGCGGCCCTTGCGCGGGTACTCCGACAGCGGCGTCACCTTCACGCTCGACACCACGCCGGGACCTCGGCCGCGGCCCTCCGGCGGCAGCCCGCCGCCGGTCACCACGACCGGCTCGTCGACGACGTCGAGCATCCCCTCGGGCGCGGGCGAGCGAGACGGCGCTGAAGCCGACGACCGAGGCGCCGGCCGCGAGCTTGATGCCGGCCATGCCGCCGGCCGAGCGGCCCTGCGGCCGGACCGCCGAGGCCGGGAAGCGCAGCAGGTCGCCGGTCGAGGCGAACAGCACCAGCTCCTCCTCGCCGTCGACGAGCTCGACGGCGCCGACGACCTCGTCGCCCGGCTTGAGCGCGATGACGTCGACGGCCTCGCCCTTGGTCGGCCACTCCGGGGCGACCCGCTTCACGACGCCCTGCCGGGTGGCCAGCGCGATGCCCGGGCCCGTCGTCCGGCAGCGACGACAGCGCCGAGGATGCGCTCGCCGCGCTCGAGCGGCGCGAACTCGCTCGCCGGCGCGCCGCCGCGCAGCGACAGCGCGCCGGTCGTGACGGCCGGGACGCTGGGCAGGTCGAGCACGCCGACGCGCAGCACCCGACCGGCCGAGGTGATGAGGCCGACGGTGCCGCGGGTGGTCGACCGGGCGACCGAGACGACGACGTCGTGCCGCGACGCGGCCGGTGCGCTTGCGGCCCGACGCGTCGGACTCCTCGGCGTGCAGCGGGGTGCGGGCCAGCAGCCCGGCGCTGGACAGCACGACGTCGCACGGCTCGTCGGCGACCTCGAGCGAGGCGGCGCGCTGGGTGACCAGCGCCTTGAGGTCGCCGCCGACCAGGACCGTGCGCCGCGGGCGTGCCGTGCTCGGCGGCGACCTCGGCCAGCTCGTCGGCGATGACCCCGCGCAGCAGCTCCGGGTCGCCGAGGATGCCTTCGAGGTAGGCGATCGTCTCGCGCAGCCCGGCGAGCTCGGCCTCGAGCTTGGCGACCTCGAGCGCGACCAGCCGGCGCAGCTGCATGTCGAGCACGTAGCCGGCCTGCACGTCGGTCAGCCCGATGAGCGCGACGAGCGAGGCGCGCGCCTCGCCGACGTCCTGCGAGCCGCGGATGATCCGCACGACCTCGTCGATGTCCAGCAGCGCGATGAGCAGGCCCTCGACCAGGTGCGCCCGCTCCTGCGCCTTGCGCAGCCGGTAGCGCGAGCGCCGGGTGACGACGTCGACGCGGTGGTCGAGGAAGACCTGGAGCAGCTCCTTCAGGCCGAGCGTGCGCGGCTGGCCGTCGACGAGCGCGACGTTGTTGATGCCGAAGCTCTCCTCGAGCGGGGTCAGCCGGTAGAGCTCGGCCAGCACCGCCTGGCCGTTGAAGCCGGCCTTGACCTCGAAGACCAGCTGGGTGCCGAGCTGGCGGTCGGTGAGGTCCTTGACGTCGGCGATGCCCTGCAGCTTCTTGCCGGTGACGAGCTCCTTGACCTTGGCGATGACGCGCTCGGCGCCGACGCCGTACGGCAGCTCGGTGACGGTGATGCTGCGACTTGCCGCGGGGGAGCGGGCCGACCTCGGCGGTGGCGCGCATGCGCACGACGCCGCGCCCGGTCTCGTACGCCGACCGGACCTCGGTCATGCCGAGCAGCTGGCCGCCGGTCGGCAGGTCCGGCCCGGGGACGAAGCGCATCAGGTCGTCGAGGTCGGCGTCGGGGTGCGCGAGCAGGTGCCGCGCCGCGTCGACGACCTCGACGAGGTTGTGCGGGATCATGTTCGTCGCCATGCCGACGGCGATGCCGGACGTGCCGTTGACGAGCAGGTTCGGGATCGCCGCCGGCAGCACCGACGGCTGCTTGAGCGACCCGTCGTAGTTGTCCTCGAGGTCGACGGTCTCCTCGTCGAGCCCGTCGGTGAGCAGCAGCGCCGCCGAGGTCAGCCGGCACTCGGTGTAGCGCGAGGCAGCCGCGGAGTCGTCGGGACATCCCCAGTTGCCGTGCCCGTCGATGAGCGGCACCCGCATCGCGAACGGCTGCGCCAGGCGCACCATCGCGTCGTAGATCGCCTGTCGCCGTGCGGGTGGTACTTGCCCATGACGTCCCCGACGACCCGCGCGCTCTTGACGTACGGCCGGTCGGGGCGCAGGCCGCTGTCGGCCATCGAGAACAGGATCCGGCGGTGCACCGGCTTGAGGCCGTCGCGCGCGTCGGGCAGCGCGCGGGAGTAGATGACCGAGTAGGAGTAGTCGAGGTAGCTGGACTCGATCTCGTCGACGACGTCGGTGTCGATGATCGTGCCCTCGCCCTCGAAGGGCGGGATGTGGCTGCTGGAGCTGCGCTTGCGTGCCATCAGGTGTCCTTGCGTCCTGCAGGGCGACAGGTGGGGCGCCGGCGTCGTAGGACGCAGGGAGGGGCTCATGTGTCCAGCAGCTCGCGGTTGACGCGCGACGCGCTGCTGACGATGAAGTCGCGGCGCGGCGCGACGTCGTTGCCCATGAGCAGCTCGAGCGCGCGCTCGGCGGCCTCGACGTCGCCGGGGTTGATGCGGCGCAGCGTGCGCGAGGCCGGGTGCATGGTCGTCTCGGCCAGCTGGTCGGGGTCCATCTCGCCGAGGCCCTTGTAGCGCTGGATCTGGCCCTTCACCTTCGCGCCCCGCGCGGCGATCTTGCGCAGCTCGGCCTGCATCTGCTTCTCGGAGTAGGTGTAGACGGGCTCCTTCGCGCCGGCCACCTC
The DNA here is from genome assembly GCA_963844295.1 of uncultured Actinomycetota bacterium. GTDB lineage: Bacteria > Actinomycetota > Actinomycetes > Mycobacteriales > SCTD01 > SCTD01. The sequence continues at coordinate 308,053 of CAWJNR010000003.1, forward strand.
GATCCGGTGCAGCGGCGGCACGGCGGCGTAGAGCCGGCCGCTCTCGAGCACCGGCCGCATGTAGCGGGCGAACAGCGTGATGAGCAGGCAGCGGATGTGGGCGCCGTCGACGTCGGCGTCCATCATGAGGATCACCTTGCCGTAGCGCATCTGCTCGAGGTCGAAGGTGCGGCCCGGTGCCGGCGCCGACCACCTGGATGATCGAGGCGCACTCGGCGTTGCTCAGCATCTCGCTGACGCCGGCCTTCTGGACGTTGAGGATCTTCCCGCGCAGCGGCAGCAGCGCCTGGAACTCGCTGTTGCGCGCGAGCTTGCCGGTGCCGAGGGCGCAGTCGCCCTCGACCAGCCACAGCTCGGTGCGGCCGACGTCGGTGGAGCGGCAGTCGGCGAGCTTGGCCGGCAGCGTGGAGGTCTCGAGCGCGGTCTTGCGGCGGGCGGCGTCCTTGGAGGCCTTCGCGGCCTGCCGGGTCTTGGCGGCGGCGGCGACCTTGTCGAGGACGGTGCGCGCCTGCGCCTTGCGCTTCTTGTTCTCGAGGAACTCGGTCTTGAGCCCCTTCGCGACGACGTCGGCCACGATCTTGGCTGACGCCGGGGGTGCCGAGCTCGTCCTTGGTCTGCCCGAGGTACTGCGGCTCCGGCACCTTCACGGTCACGACGGCGGTCAGCCCCTCGAGGACGTCGTCCTTGATGACCGGGTCGTCGTTGGCCCGCAGCACGCGGGTGGCCTTCATCGCCTCGTTGAGCGTCTTGAGCAGCGCCCGCTCGAAGCCGTTCTGGTGGGTGCCGCCGTGCGGCGTCGCGACGACGTTGCAGAACGCCTGGACGCGGGTGTCGTAGCCGGTGCCCCAGCGCAGCGCGACGTCGACCTCGCAGTGCGCGCTCGACCACGGTCGTGACCATGTGGCCCTGCTCGTCGAGGACCGGGACGGTCTCCTTGTAGTTGCCGCTGCCCGACGATGTGGACCGGGTCGCAGACGGCGCCGTCGAGCGGCGAGGTGCTCGACGAAGTCGGCGGTGCCGCCGTCGAAGCGGAAGACCTCCTCGACCAGCTCGCCGCTGCGCCGGTCGAGCACGCGCGAGGGTGAGACCCGGGACGAGGAAGGCGGTCTGGCGCAGCCGGTCGTGCAGCTGCTGGACGTCGACGGCCGAGCCCTTGCTGAACAGCGGCAGGTCGGGCCACCAGCGCACGCTCGTGCCGGTCGCGCCCTTGGGCGCCTTGCCGGCCACGCTCAGCCCGTCGCGCGGGGTGAACGGCGCGTGCGGCCCGTCGCCGGCGAAGACGCCCGGGCACGCCGCGGCTGAAGCGACATCGTGTGCACCCGGCCGCCGCGGCGCACGACCACGTCGAGCCGCGACCGACAGCGCGTTGACGACGGAGGCGCCGACGCCGTGCAGGCCGCCGGAGGTCTTGTAGCCGCCGCCGCCGAACTTGCCGCCGGCGTGCAGCTTGGTCATGACGAGCTCGACGCCGGTCAGCCCGCTCTTGGGCTCGACGTCGACCGGGATGCCGCGGCCGTCGTCGCCGACCTCGACCGAGCCGTCGTCGTGCAGCGTCATCTCGATGCGCTCGCAGTGGCCGGCCAGCGCCTCGTCGACCGCGTTGTCGACGATCTCGTACGCGAGGTGGGTCAGGCCCTTGGAGTCGGTCGACCCGATGTACATGCCGGGGCGCTTGCGGACCGCCTCGAGCCCCTCGAGGACGGACAGGTGCTTGGCGGTGTAGCCGGCGTCGGAGCGGGGCGCGGAGGCAGCGGAGGGCATCGTCATGAGCCGGTCCATCATCGCCGATCGCCACCGACGGGAGCGGGTGCGACACGATGGGTCGCGATGGACGACCTGAGCCGCGATCTGGCCCTGCTGCCCAAGGCGCACCTGCACCTGCACCTGGCCGGGGCGATGCGCCCCGCGACGCTGGTCGAGCTCGCCGCGCGAGCAGGGCCGCCGGCTGCCGGCCGAGCTGGTCGACCCGACCGGCGCCCGACTCGACGTCACCGCCCGCCGCGGCTGGTCGCGCTTCCAGCGGCTGTACGACGCCGCGCGCGAGGTCGTCGCGGCCCCGACGAGGTGCGCCGCCTGGTGCGGGAGATCGCCGAGGACGAGCGCGCCGCCGGCTCGGGGTGGGTGGAGGTGCAGGTCGACCCGTCCTCGTACGCCGCCCGGCTCGGCGGGCTGCAGGCGACCGTCGAGGTGGTGCTGGACGCGATGGCGCGCGGCCTCGCGCGACACCGGCGTCGGCATGGCGCTGGTCGTCGCGGCCAACCGGACCCGGCACCCGGGCGACGCCGAGACGCTGGCCCGGGTGGCCCGGCGCTTCGCCGACCGAGGGCGGCGGTCGCGGGTGGTCGGCTTCGGGCTGTCCAACGACGAGACCAAGGGCCCGCCGGAGCAGTTCGCCAAGGCGTTCCGGATCGCCCGGGACGCCGGGCTGCTGTCGGTGCCCCACGCCGGGGAGCTGCGCGGCACCCGCAGCGTGCACGGGGCGGTCGAGGCGCTGCAGGCCGACCGGCTCGGCCACGGCGTCCGCTCGGTGGAGGACCCCGAGACGGTCCGGCTGCTGGCCGAGCGGGGCGTGGTGCTCGAGGTCTGCCCGGCCTCCAACGTCGCGCTCGGGGTGGCCGGCGCCGTGGAGCTCGTGCCGGTGCGCCAGCTGCGCGACGCCGGGGTGCCGGTGGCGCTGGGCGCCGACGACCCGCTGCTGTTCCGCTCGGGCCTGCTCGAGCAGTACGCCGCCGTGCGCCTGCAGCAGGGGCTCGACGACGACGCGCTGGCCGGCCTGGCCGGCGACGCCGTCCGGGGGAGCGCGGCGCCCGCCGGACGTCAAGGCCCGCCTGCTGGCCGGCATCGCCGCCTGGCGCGCCTGCCTGACGACGCCGGAACGCGCGAGGGGCTGGTCACGGGGCGTGATCAGTGGCACCATGGGTCACAGCAGCACCAGACACGATGTCCTGGACGCACGAGGCCGCTGGGGAAGGCGCACCTCGACCACCAGGAGGCACCGTGTCCGCCGGCGTGCTGTACGTCCACTCCGCTCCGCCTGCGCTCTGCCCCCACGTCGAGTGGGCGGTGGCCGCGGAGCTGGGCACGCGTGCCCGCATGGAGTGGACCGACCAGCCCAGCGCGCCCGGGCAGCTCCGGGCCGAGATCAACTGGCGCGGCCGCCCGGGCACCGCGGGCCGGCTCGCCGCCGCGCTGCGCGGCTGGAGCGTGCTGCGCTACGAGGTCACCGAGGAGGCGAGCCCCGGCCTGGACGGCGAGCGGTACGCCGTCACGCCCGACGCTCGGCGTCTTCCGCGCGACGATGAGCGCCAACGGCGACGTCCTCGTCGGGGAGGACCGGCTGCGCGCGCTGCTCGCCACCGCGACCGGTCCGCAGCTGGCGCAGGGGCTGGACGGGCTGCTCGGCAGCGCCTGGGACGCCGAGCTCGAGCCGTACCGCGAGGCCGGCGAGGGCGCCCCGGTCACCTGGCTGCACCAGGTCGTCTGAGCCGCGTGCGCAGCCCCGGACGGGGGAGGCTGCTCGCGTGACGACGCCCCGCGACCCGGCCGAGGACCTGCGCAGCATCGCCTTCTGCCTGGAGCGGGCGCTCGAGCCGTCCTACCGGGTGCGGGCGTTCCGCACGGCGGCGGCGACGGTGGCCGCCACGCCCGCCGGGCGAGCTCGCCGACCGGGCCCGCGCCGGCACGCTGACCGAGCTGACCGGCATCGGCAAGGTGACCGCCACGGTCGTCACCGAGTCGCTGGCCGGCGAGGAGCCGGTCTACCTGCGCCGGGTGCAGACGCTCGGCGACACCCCCGTCAGCGAGGGCGCGGCGGCCCTGCGCGCGGCGCTGCAAGGGCGACTGCCACACCCACTCCGACTGGTCCGACGGCGGCTCGCCGATCGAGGAGATGGCCCGCGCCGGCGCGGGCGCTGGGCCACGAGTACATGGTCCTGACCGACCACTCGCCCCGGCTGACGGTCGCCAACGGGCTGACCGCCGAGCGGCTGCGCAGCAGCTCGACGTCGTCGCGGACGTCAACGAGCGGCTCGCGCAGGACGGCGGCCCGGACTTCCGGCTGCTCACCGGCATCGAGTGCGACATCAACGAGGACGGCTCGCTCGACCAGGAGCCGGAGCTGCTCGGCCCGGCTCGACCTCGTGGTCGCCAGCGTGCACAGCAAGCTGCGGATGCCCCGCGACGAGATGACCGCCCGGATGGTCGCGGCGATCAGCAACCCGCACACCGACGTGCTCGGCCACTGCACCGGCCGGCAGGTGCTCGGCCACGGCCGCGGCGGGAAGGGCCGGCCGGAGTCGGAGTTCGACGCCGAGATCGTCTTCGCGGCGTGCGCGCAGTTCGACGTGGCGGTCGAGGTCAACAGCCGGCCGGAGCGGCTCGACCCGCCGAAGCGGCTGCTGCGGCTGGCCGTCGAGGCCGGCTGCGACGTCGCGATCGACACCGACGCGCACGCGCCCGGCCAGCTCGACTGGCAGCACCTGGGCTGCGAGCGGGCCTACCTGTGCGGGGTCACGCCGGACCGGGTCGTCAACGCCTGGGGCGCCGACGAGCTGCTCAGCTGGGCAGGTCGGGGAGCCGCTGCTGCGGGATGAGCGCCAGCACCGGGTCGGCGAGCAGGCCGGTGCACGCGTCGGGCAGGGCGTCGGCGACGAGCAGCGCGCACGCGGCGTCGAGGCACAGGTCGAGCACGCGCTGGTCCTCGCGGTCGCGCGTCGAGCGGGGTCGCGGCAGGTGCGTGCACGGGCGCAGCAGGCCCTCGGTGCCGGTGCGGCGGATCAGCGCCCACACCCGGCGGCGGCTGGTGAGCACGGCGGCCTGGAAGGCGGTGGCTCGCCGGCCTCGGCGCGGTCGGCCTCGGCGACGAACGACCGGTCGACCAGCGCGTCGAACAGCGCCTGGCCGCCCTCGTCGTGGCAGCGGCCGGACAGCCGCGGCAGCGCCGACAGCAGCGCCTTGACCTGCGTCGGCGCGCGGGCCGAGGTCGGGCTCGTCGACGGTGGACTGCGGGAAGACGGCCCGCCACGGGCGCAGCAGCGCGGCGTGCTCGCTGCGGGTGAGCACCGGCCGGGCGTACGCCGCGGCGATGGCGTCGCGGACGGCCTTGAGGGCGCGCACCGTGACGTCGGCCTCGACGACGACGTAGTCGGCCTCGCCGGCCAGGTCGTCGGCGAACAGCGCGCCGAGCGCGTCGAACGCGGCCAGCACCTCGACGACCAGCGGGCTGTCGGGCGACAGCGCCCGGTCGCGGGCCTCGGCCAGCGACGGGCTGTTGACCCAGCGCGTCGGCGAGCGCGACGCAGGTCGTCGTCGCTGATGTGCGCCAGCTGGGCGAGCACGCCGAGGACCTCGGCGAGGTTCGGGTGCTCCTCCAGCCGGGCCACCGTGACCGTTCCCCTGCCCATGCGCTGCTCCTGTCGCCGACGTCCCTCCATGGAGTCTGCGGCACGTTGGGCCCAGAACTGGAGCGACAGACGACGAGGAGTGTCACCAGATCGATCCCGAAGGACTACGCGGGAGTCGGTCAGAAGCGGTGCGCCTCGACGTGGCCCTCGCCGCTGACCGCCGGTCCACAGCTCCTGCAGGTTCTCGAAGCTCCGCCCGGGCGGCAGGTGGCGCAGCGGTGCGACAGGATCGCGTCGGGGGCGTCGTTCTCCACGGCGACGCGACCAGCACCTGCTCGCTGGTCGCCGGCCAGACCCGGCCGAGGTAGCCGGCGAGCTCGCTGCGCCGCTCGACGTCGTCCTCGGTCATGCCGTCGGGGACGCCGCCGGCCAGCGTGCCGTTCGGGCGCCAGGTCGACGTCGGGCTGGTCCTCGCCCGACGGGCTCGGGGGAGTTCCAGTCGGCTCGCGGTTGTCGTGGCCGGACGCGGATCAGTCCGGCGACCTCGGCCTCCAGGGCGTCGTCCATGCGGGCGCTGTGCTTGTCGCTTCCTCGTTCCATGGGGGCGCCAGTACCCCTGCGGGCGCAGGCCTACTCGCTGATCACTCCGAGCCGCCCTCGGTGGTGTCCTTGTCGGCCGGCAGGTGCTCGGCGAGCAGGTCGTACTGCGCGACGGCCTTGGCCGGCGACCTCGGCGCCGATCTCGCCGCGGCGGGCCAGCTCGGCCAGCACCGCCACCGCGATCGACTCGGGGTCGATGTGGAAGTGCCGGCGCAGCGACGCGCGGGTGTCCGAGCGGCCGAAGCCGTCGGTGCCCAGCGAGGTCCAGTCGCCCGGGCACCCAGCGGCTGATCTGGTCCGGCACCGCGCGCATCCAGTCGCTGACCGCGACGACGGGACCGGCCGCGCCCATCGAGCGCCTGCGTGACGTACGGCGTGCGGCGGCTCGTCCGGGTGGAGCAGGTTGTGCTGCTCGCACGCGACGGCCTCGCGGCGCAGCTCGTTCCAGCTCGTGACGCTCCAGACGTCGGCGGCCACGCCCCAGTCCTCGCGCAGCAGCCGCTGCGCGTCCATCGCCAGCCGCACGGCGATGCCGCTGGCCAGCACCTGCGCCCGCGGGCCCTCGCCCTCGGCCTCGGCGTAGCGGTACAGGCCCGCGCAGGACGCCCTCGCGCAGCCGCGGCAGGTCCGGCATCGGCGGGCTGCGGGTACGGCTCGTTGTAGACGGTCAGGTAGTAGAAGACGTCCTCCGGCGCGTCGCCGTACATCCGCCGCAGGCCGTCCTCGACGATGTAGCGCGACCTCGTAGCCGAAGGCCGGGTCGTAGGCGACGCAGGCCGGGTTGGTCGCAGGCGAGCAGCAGGCTGTGGCCGTCCTGGTGCTGCAGGCCCTCGCCGTTGAGCGTGGTGCGGCCGGCGGTCGCGCCGAGCAGGAAGCCGCGCGACGAGCTGGTCGGCCATCGCCCACATCTGGTCGCCGGTGCGCTGGAAGCCGAACATCGAGTAGAAGACGTAGACCGGGATCATCGGCTCGCCGTGCGTGGCGTACGACGAGCCGGCGGCGATCACCGACGCCATCGAGCCGGCCTCGGTGATGCCCTCGTGCAGGATCTGGCCCTGCGCGCTCTCCTTGTAGGACAGCAGCAGCTCGCGGTCGACGGCCTCGTACGTCTGGCCGAACGGCGAGTAGATCTTCGCGCGTCGGGAACATCGCGTCGATGCCGAAGGTGCGGGCCTCGTCGGGGATGACCGGCACGATCCGCTGCGCCGATGCCCTTGTCCTTCATGAGGTCCTTGAGCAGCCGGACGAACGCCATGGTCGTGGCGACGGCCTGCTTGCCCGAGCCGCGCTTGAGCTCGTCGTAGACCTCGGCTCGGCGGCAGCGCGAGCGGGTTCGCCCGCACGACGCGGCGGGGCATCGAGCCGCCGAGCGGCCGCGCGCCGCTCCTTCATGTACTGCGATCTCGTCGGACGTCCTCGCCCGGGTGGAAGTACGGCGGCAGGTCGCCCTCGAGCGCGCTGTCGGGGATCTCGAGGTAGAGCCGGTCGCGCAGCTCCTTGAGCTCGGGCTTGGTGAGCTTCTTCATCTGGTGGGTCGCGTTGCGGCCCTCGAAGTCCTTGCCGAGGGTCCAGCCCTTGATCGTGTGGGCCAGGATCACCGTCGGCTGGCCGACGTGCTTGGTCGCCGCGTCGAACGCCGCGTAGACCTTGCGGTAGTCGTGGCCGCCGCGCGGCAGGCCGCGGATCTGGTCGTCGGACAGGTGCTCGACCATCTTGAGCAGCCGCGGGTCGGACCCGAAGAAGTGCTGCGCGGGTGTAGGCGCCGCTCTCGACCGAGTAGGTCTGGAACTGGCCGTCCGGGCGTGGTGTTCATGGCGTTGACGAGCAGGCCGTCGACGTCCTTGGCGAGCAGGTCGTCCCACTGGCGGCCCCAGACGACCTTGATGACGTTCCAGCCGGCGCCGCGGAAGTAGCGACTCCAGCTCCTGGATGATCTTGCCGTTGCCGCGGACCGGGCCGTCGAGGCGCTGCAGGTTGCAGTTGACGACGAAGATGAGGTTGTCGAGCTCCTCGCGGGCCGCGACGCCGATGGCGCCGAGCGACTCCGGCTCGTCCATCTCGCCGTCGCCGAGGAAGCACCAGACCCGGCTGTCGCTGGTGTCCTTGATGCCGCGGTGCTGCAGGTAGCGGTTGAAGCGGGCCTGGTAGATCGCGCCGAGCGGGCCGAGGCCCATCGACACGGTCGGGAACTCCCAGAAGTCCGGCATCAGCCGCGGGTGCGGGTAGCTCGGCAGGCTGGCCCGGCGCGACTCCTGCCGGAAGCCGTCGAGCTGGTCCTGGCGTGAGCCGGCCCTCGAGGAAGGCGCGGGCGTAGATGCCGGGGGAGGCGTGGCCCTGGAAGAAGACCTGGTCGCCGCGAGCCGCCCCGGCGACGTCCTTGCCGCGGAAGAAGTGGTTGAAGCCGACCTCGTAGAGGCTGACGCGGCGCTGGCGTAGGTGGCGATGTGGCCGCCGACGCCGATCTCCGGGCGGTTGGCCCGGCTGACCATGATCGCGGCGTTCCACCGGACGTACGCGCGGATGCGCCGCTCGAGGTGCTCGTCGCCGGGGAACTCCGGCTCGCGCTCGGGCGGGATGGTGTTGAGGTAGTCGGTGCTGCGCAGCGCCGGCACGCCGACCGCCTTCTCGCGGGCGCGCTCGAGCAGCTTGAGCATGAGGAAGCGGGCGCGGCCGCGGCCCGCGGTGTCGAGGACGGCGTCGAGGGACTCGAGCCACTCCGCGGTCTCCGCGGGGTCGAGGTCCGGCAGCTGGCTCGGCAGGCCGTCGCTGATGACGCTGAACCGCTCGGTCACGCTTCTCCTGAGGGTCGCTCGGATCGGGTGCTGCACCCATCCTGCTCCTTACCGGCGGGTAGCCGCGGCCGGGCTGCCGGGAGAGCACCCGGGTCCCGGGTACGGGACCCGGGTGGAGACGACGCTGCTGACCGTCCGGACCGGCGACCGGGAGGTCGTGCACGACCTGACCGCCGAGTGCCGCGACGTTCGTGCGCGGCGCGCGGCGACGGGCTGCTGCACGTCTTCGTGCCGCACGCCACGGCCGGGGTCGCGGTGCTCGAGCTCGGCGCCGGCTCCGACGACGACCTGCTCGCGGCGCTGCGCGACCTGCTGCCCGCCGACGACCGCTGGCGGCACCGGCACGGCTCGCGCGGGGCACGGCCGCTCGCACGTGCTGCCGGCGCTCGTGCCGCCGTACGCGACCGTGCCGGTCGTCGGCGGCGAGCTGGCGCTCGGCACCTGGCAGTCGGTCGCGCTGGTCGACCTCAACGTCGACAACCCGGTGCGGACGGTGCGGCTGTCGCTGCTGCGCGGCTAGAGCGGGAGGACCACCGCGCGGGCCCGGGCCCGCGTGCGCGGGACCGCGGACAGCGCGAGGGTGGCCATCCCCAGCCGGTCGCGCAGCGCCGCCGCGGTCCCGGGCAGCACCTCGGGCGGGACCGCCCGGGAGAACAGGAAGCCCTGCAGCAGGGTGCAGCCGTGGGCGTGCAGCGCCTGCGCCTGCTCGGGCGTCTCGACGCCCTCCGCGACGGTCTCCAGGCCGAGGGAGTCGGCCAGCGCGATGACGGCGCCGGCGAGCTTGCCGGCCGGGCTCCCGTCGGCGATGCCGGCGACGAAGGCCTTGTCCACCTTGAGGATGTCGACGGGCAGCCGGCTCAGGTAGGACAGCGAGGAGTAGCCGGTGCCGAAGTCGTCGACGGCCAGGCGCACGCCCAGCGAGCTTGAGCTCGTCGAGGCGCGACGTGGCCGCGTCGACGTCGCGGACCAGGAGGTTCTCGGTGATCTCCAGGACGAGGGCGCCGGCCGGCAGGCCGGAGGACGCGCAGCGCCTCGCGGACGTCGTCCAGCAGACCCGGCTCCTGCAGCTGGCGCGGGGAGAGGTTGACGCTGACCGACAGGTCGGCCAGCGCCGGGCGTGCGTCGCCACTCGCGGTCTGCCGGCAGGCGGCGCGCAGCACCTGCGCGCCGATGGCCACGATGAGCCCGGTGTCCTCGGCCAGCGGCACGAACTCCGCCGGCGGCACCAGCCCGCGGCGCGGGTGCTCCCAGCGCAGCAGCGCCTCGGTGCTGACGACGGTCCCGGCGGCCGCGTCGACGACCGGCTGGTAGTGCACGGTGAACTGCTCGCCGCGCACGGCGCGACGCAGCTCGGACTCCAGCTCGGTCCGCGCCTGCAGCCGGTCGCGCATCGCGGGCTCGAAGACGACGTAGCGCGACTTGCCCTCGGCCTTGGCGCGGTACATCGCGACGTCGGCGTCGCGCAGCAGCTCCTCGGCCTGCGCCGGCGCGCCGCAGGAGGTCACGACGCCGATGCTCGCGCCGACGTGCACGGTCTGGCCGGCGAGGGAGAACGGCGCGCGCAGGGCCTGCAGCACCCGGTCGGCGGCGCGCAGCCCGTCCTCGGGGGCGTGCCTGCTCGAGCAGCACCGCGAACTCGTCGCCGCCCAGGCGGGCGACGGTGTCCTCGGCGCGCAGGCAGCCGGCGACCCGCTGGGCGACGGCCGTCAGCAGCCGGTCGCCCACCAGGTGGCCGAGGGAGTCGTTGACGACCTTGAAGTCGTCCACGTCGATGAACAGCAGGGTGAACGGCGCCGCGCCGTTCTGCCGGCTGCGGTCGCCGGCGGCGCCGAGCCGCTCGAGGAGCATCACCCGGTTCGGCAGGCCGGTGAGGCTGTCGTGCCGCGACTGGTGGGTGGCCTCGGCGACGGCGCGGTGCAGGGCCTCGACCGACTGCGCGTCGTTGAGGGCGAGGCTGACGTGCTCGGCGAAGGCGGTGAGCGCCTCCTGCTCCGAGGCGCTGTAGGTGCGGTTCGGCCGCCGGGTCGCGACCACCAGGCTCCCCACGGCACGGGTGCCCTGGCGGACCGGCGCGGCCATGGCCGACTGGATGCCGTCGGCGGCGAAGCCGGGCAGCGGCTGGTCGACGGTGGGGTAGCTGCTGGTGTGGACCAGGCTGTTCTCGACGATCGCCCGCCCGCCGATGCCCTGGCCGACCGGCTGCCGCGCGGTCGCCGCGGCGAGGTGGTCCGGCACGCCGAGCCAGGCGGTCATGCACATCGTCGACGGGTCCTGCGGGTCGAGCAGCCGCAGCCCGACGATGTCCTCGCCCAGCAGCTCGGCGGCGCCGACGACGATCGCGTCGAGCACCTCGTCGAGCGGCTTGCGCGAGTTGATCGAGCGCTGGATGCGGGCCAGCCGCTCGAGCAGCGTCTGGCGCTCCTGCAGCGAGGCCAGCAGCTGCGCGTTGTCGTCGGCGTGCGCGTCGCTGGTCGCGCGGGAGGTGCCCTCCTCGTCGAGCAGCCGGCGGGCCTGCAGCGCCAGCGCGCTCCAGCGCGCATCGCGCGACGTGCTCGACCGGCGCGCTGCACGAGGGTCGCCACCTGCGCCCTCCGCCTCCGGTTCGCACGGGCACGTCCCGCGGCGGGCGCCCGTTCGCACGTCTCTCGGCAGGGTCGGTCGCGCAGGAGACACCAGGTGGACAAGATGGTCACAACGGGCCAGGCCGCTGACCCGTCCGGGCCACGTGCGCCGCGCGGCGCGCGGGTGGCGCCACTTGCGCAGCGGGGGCCGGTCCGGTGGACTACCCCCGAGCGCCCCGCCGGGGCCGAGGGAAGGGGTACCCAGTGAGCACGTCCGCGGACCACGCGGCTCAGCGTGGCCTGGCCGAGAAGCTCGGGATCGAGCCCGGCATGGTCGTGCAGGTCGTGGGTGCTGATCCCGACTCCGACGTCGCCGGCCGACCAGGCCCTGCTGGACGACGTCGCGGCGCGCGCCGGCACCGAGCTGGTCCTGACCGACGACTCCGACGACGTCGTCGACGTCGTGCTGCTGTGGTGGCGGGAGGGCGACGGCGACCTGGTCGACGCGCTGGTCGACTCGCTCACCAACCTCGCCGACAACGGCGTCGTCTGGCTGCTCACCCCGAAGGCCGGCCGCGACGGCCACGTCGAGCCCAGCGACATCGACGAGGCCGCGCCCACCGCCGGCCTGTCCAGCACCCGCAGCACCAGCGCCGCGCCCGAGTGGTCCGGCACCCGCCTGGTCTCGCCGAGGGCCGAGCAAGAAGGTCCGCTGACCCCCGAGCAGGTCCGGGCGCTGCTGTCGCCCGAGGGCCGCGCGCGCCGTCGCGACGGCGTCCGCGCTCGACCTGTCCGCCGGCGCGCGCGTCCGCGCCGCCGAGGCCGTGCGCGCCGCTCGGCGCGCTCGGCCCGCTCGCGCTCGAGCAGGCGCTGCTGCGCCGGCGGGCGCGGGCCAAGCACCCGCGCGGCGACGAGCTGTGGTGGACCGGCCCGGCGCTGGAGCAGGCCTCGTCGTACGACCTGGCGGCGCACCGCGCGCGGCTGTTCGACCGGCCGGTGCTCGACCTGTGCTGCTCGGTCGGCGGCGACCTGCTCGCGCTGCCGGACGGGTCGGTCGGGGTCGACCTCGACGAGGCCCGGCTGCTGCTCGCGCGGGCCAACGCCGAGGTGCTCGGCCGCGACGTGTCGCTGGTCCGCGCCGACGTGACGGCGCTGCGGCTGCCCGCCGCGGCGCCGACGTCTTCGTCGACCCGGCCCGGCGGGCAGGCGGGCGGCGCGTCTTCGACCCGCGGGCGTACTCCCCGCCGCTCGACCTGGTGCTCGGCTGGCGCGACCGGGTCCGCTCGCTCGGTCGTGAAGGTCGCGCCGGGCGTCGACCACGAGGCGCTGCCGGACGACGTCGAGGTCGAGGTCGTCTCGCTGCGCGGCGAGGTCAAGGAGGCGGTGCTGCTGGGCCGGCGCCGCCCGGTCCGGCGCCCGCCGCACCGCGACGCTGCTGCCCGGCCCGCACGTGCTCGTCGACGACCGGCGCCGGCCGCCCGCCGGTGCGGCCGCCCGGCCCGTGGCTGCTCGAGCCGGACGGCGCGGTGGTGCGCGCGCACCTCGTCGCCCAGCTGGCCGCGCAGGTCGGACGGCTGGCTGGTCGACGAGACCATCGCCTACATCAGCGCCGACCGCGAGAGTGCCGACGCCGTACGGGAAGTGGTTCGAGGTGCTCGAGGTCCTGCCGTTCGGGCTCAAGGCGCTGCGCGAGCGGCTGCGGGCGCACGACGCCGGTCCGCTGGTGGTGAAGAAGCGCGGCACCGCCGTCGAGCCGGACGTGCTGCGCAAGCAGCTCAAGCTGACCGGCAGTCGCGCGAGGTGACGGTCGTGCTGACCCGCGCCGCCGGCCGGCAGGTCGCGATGGTCGTGCGGCCGGAGGGCTCCTAGCGGCGGGCTCAGCGGCGGAAGCGGCCGAGCGCCCTGCCGACGCCGCCGACGACCCCGCCCGCGACACCGGCCACGCCGGACACGCCGTGCACCGCGGTCCGGAGCGCAGCGCCGCCGGGCAGCCCGGGCACGTCCTCGAGCAGCGGCGCCAGCCGCATCCACTGCTGCATCTGGCTGCACGTGCAGGCGCCGGGTGAGCAGCAGCTGCGGCACGGACGCGCGGCCGGACGAGGCGTCGAGCAGGTCGGTGACCGAGGCCGAGACGCCCACGCCGTCGACGGTCGGCGACGGGTGCCGCTCGGTGGTCCAGCCGTCCGGGCCGCTGGTGAACGCCAGCCGCCGTCGGGGGTCGTACCGGCCAGCGCGATCTCCACGCCGGCGCGGGCGGACAGCGAGCCGGTGACGTCGAGGAGCGCGGCCAGGCCGCGGTCGAGCAGGTGCGCCGCGGGCCGCGGCGCACCGCACGGCGCGAGGTCCAGCGCGTGCACCGCCAGCTCGTAGGTCCCGGCGTGCACCAGGGTCAGCACCGGCAGCGGGCCCGACCGTCGAGCGGGACAGCAGGCGACCGACCTCGGCCGCCTCGCCGCTGTCGAAGAAGCCGGCGATCCGGTCCCGCGCCTCCTGCACCGCCGCGACGACCTCGCTCGGTGGGGTCCGTCGCGGTGGGCGGCGACGAGCGCGTCGTTGCCCCGGTCGGGGTCGGCGGGCTGTCGTCCAGGGCGCCGGTGCGGGCCGACGCGAGCAGCGAGTCGAGCACGCGGGGAGTCGTCCCAGTGGCCGAGGTGGACGCAGCACGTCGCGGCCGCTCCAGCCGGACAGCCGCGACGGCCGGGACAGGTCGGTGGACGGGGCGCGCACGACGTCGAGGAACGCGTCCCAGCACGCGAGGACCTCGCGGCCGAGCTCGGCCGGGTCGGAGTCGGCGACGCCGGCGCGACCGGACGTGGGGACGGGACCTACCATCCGGTCATCCTGCCCTGACCCCCGAAGGAGCGCTCATGACGGTCGAGGTCGGCGACGAGGCCCCGGACTTCGAGCTGCCGGACCAGGACCGCCAGACCGGTGCGGCTGTCGCGACCTCCGCGGCCGCAAGAACGTCGTCGTCGTCTTCTACCCGATGGCGTTCACCGGGGTCTGCACCGGGCGAGCTGTGCGCGATCCGCGACTCGCATCGCCGACTTCGACTCCGACGACGTGCAGACGCTCGCGATCAGCTGCGACAGCGGCGCCGGTCGCTGACGCAGGTGCGCCGCGGAGCAGGGCTACACGTTCCCGCTGCTCGGCCGACTTCTGGCCGCACGGCGCGGTCGCGTCGGCGTACGGCGTGCTTCGACGAGGGCTCCGGCCTGGCCTGCGCGGGACGTTCATCGTCGACAAGGCCGGGCAAGGTCGTCTACAAGGTCGTCAACGCGCATCCCGGACGCCCGCGACGCCGACGAGTACCGCAAGGTCCTCGCCAGCCTCTAGCCTGGCCGCTCGGGACCCATGGCTCAGTTGGTAGAGCAGCGCCCTTACAAGGCGAAGGTCGGCAGTTCGAGTCTGTCTGGGTCCACCGAGCTGCACCCGGTCTACGGCGCGCTGCTCGCGCTCTCGCGCACCTGGGCGGCGACGCCGGACAGCGCCTCGGCGAGCCGCGAGCCCATCACGCCGTAGCCGTACGCGGTCGGGTGCAGCTTGTCGCCGTGCAGGAAGCTCGGCGGCTCGCCGACCGTCCAGCCGCCCGAGATCGGGCTGAAGAACGGCAGGCCCAGCTCGTCGGCGACCTCGGCGATCGCGCCGTCGACGACGGTGCGGTGCGGGTCCACCCGTCCGGGCGGCGGCGGGTCGTACGCCCCCATGAGCACGACGAGCGCGCGCGGCTGGCGCTCGCGCACGAAGGCGACCACCTCGCGCACCGCCGCCTGCACCTGCTCGGGGGTGGAGCCGACCCGTGCGTCGTTGGTGCCGCCCTCGAGCAGGACCACGTCGTAGTCGCCGGCCAGTGCGCCCGGCCGGTTCAGCCGGTCCAGGTAGCCGGGGGACAGGCCGGTGGTCGTGTAGCCGGTGCCGCCCCAGGCGTCGACCTCGACCTCCCAGCCGAGCTGGGCGGCGGCGACGCGCGCCATGACCGGACGCCGCGGGCTGCGTGCCGGTGCCGTTCATGAGGCTGTCGCCGAAGAAGTAGGCCTGCACCGAGGAGCTGATCGGCGCGGGCGGACCGGCGGAGGCGGGCATGCCGGCCAGGCCCAGCAGCAGCAGTCCGATCAGCGCTGTCAGGCGGAGCAGCGTCCGCGTTCCCCCCACGGCTCGAGTGTGGGAACTGCGGCCCCCTGCTGCGCAGAGGCTTTGGTCCTTCTTCACGAGGTCGTCACGAACCCGGGTCGTACGGTGGCGCCGTGACCGCCCGCCTCGCCGACGTCCTGTCCGAGCTCGAGCGGCTCTACCCCGCCGCGCTCGCGCAGGACTGGGACGCGGTCGGCCTGGTCTGCGGCGACCCGGCGGCCGTCGTGCGGCGCGTGCTGCTGGCCGTCGACCCGGTCGAGGCGGTCGTCGACGAGGCGGTCGCCGGCGGCTTCGACCTGCTGCTCACCCACCACCCGCTCTGGCTGCGCGGCACCACGTCGGTGGCCGCGACGACGCCCAAGGGCCGCGTCGTGCACCGGCTGCTGGCGGCCGGCGCGGCGCTGACGGTGGCCCACACCAACGCCGACGCCGCCGTCTCCCGGGGTCTCCGACGCGCTCGCCGAGCTGTTCGGCCTGCGCGACCTGCGCCCGCTGCGACCCGGCGGCCGCCGAGCCGCTCGACAAGCTCGTCGTCTTCGTCCCGGTGGCCGACGCCGACCGGCTGCTCGACGCGCTCGCCGAGGCCGGGGCGGGGCGGCTGGGCGACTACGAGCGGTGCGCCTGGTCGACCACCGGCACCGGGACCTTCCGACCGCTGGAGGGGGCTTCGCCGTCCGTCGGCGAGGTCGGCCGGGTGGAGCAGGTGGAGGAGACCCGCCTCGAGGTGGTGCTGCCGCGCGCCCGCCGCACCGCGGTCCTGCGCGCCCTGCTCACCACCCACCCGTACGAGGAGCCGGCGTACGACCTGCTCGAGCTGGCCACGGTGCCCGGGCCGCGGGGCCTCGGGCGGGTGGGGGAGCTGCCGGAGCCGCTGCCGCTGCGGCGAGCTCACCGCCCGGGCGGCCCAGGTGCTGCCCGCGACCGCCTGGGGGGTCCGGGCGGCCGGTGACCCGGCCCGGGTCGTCTCGACGCTGGCCGTGTGCGGCGGGTCCGGCGACTCGCTGCTGCGCGCGGCCGGCCGGCGCTGCCGACGCCTACCTGACCGCCGACCTGCGGCACCACCCGGCGAGCGAGGCGCCGGAGGGCCTCGCGCTGCTCGACGCCGCGCACTGGGCCACCGAGTGGCCGTGGCTGGCCGACGCGGCCCGTCGGCTGAGCGCCGCCACTACGGTGGAGACGGTCGTGTCGACGCTCGTCACCGACCCCTGGACGCACTCTGCAAGGAGCCCTGCCTCGTGAAGGCCGACCCGTTCGTCCAGCTCCGCCTGCTCGAGCTGCAGGGCCTGGACAGCTCGCTGGACCAGCTCGCCCACCGGCGCCGCAACCTGCCGGAGCTGGCCGAGATGGAGCGGCTGGACAAGCTCGTCGACGCCCTGCGCGACGGCATCGTCCGGTTCGAGACCGAGGTGTCGGACCTGTCCCGCGAGCAGGCCCGGTTCGAGCGCGAGATCGAGCAGGTCCGCAGCCGCCGGGAGCGCGACGAGGGCCGGATGGCGTCCGGCGCCATCACCGTCGCCAAGCAGCTGCAGGACCTCGAGCACGAGGTCGCGACCCTCAAGCGCCGCCAGTCCGAGCTGGAGGACGGCGAGCTCGAGGTGATGGAGCGGATCGAGACCGCGCAGGCCTCGCTGGACGAGCTGACCGCGCAGCGGGCCGAGCACCTGGAGGCCCGCGCCGCCGCCGAGACCGCCCGGGACGCCTCCGTGGTGTCGATCGACGCCGAGCTGGAGCGCACCACCGCCGAGCGCGCCTCGCTCGCCGCGTCGCTGCCCGCCGACCTGCTCGCGCTCTACGAGCGGATCCGCGCCTCCGAGGGCGGGGTCGGGGCCGGCGAGATCAGCCGCGGTCGCTGCGGCGGCTGCCGCCTGGACCTCATGAACAACGAGAAGTCGGCGATCCGCGCAGCAGCGCCGGACGAGGTGCTCCAGCACGAGGAGTGCGGCCGGATCATGGTGCGCACGGCGGAGTCCGGCCTCTGATGGCGCGCCGGCTCGTCGTCGAGGCCGACGGGGGGTCGCGCGGCAACCCGGGTCCGGCCGGCTACGGCGCGGTCGTCCGCGACGCCGTCAGCGGCGAGGTGCTCGCCGAGCGCGCCGCCGGGATCGGCCGCGCCACCAACAACGTCGCGGAGTACGGCGGCCTCATCGCCGGGCTGCACCGCCGCGCTCGAGCTCGACCCGTCGGAGGTCGAGGTGCGGATGGACTCCAAGCTCGTCGTCGAGCAGATGAGCGGCCGCTGGCAGGTCAAGCACCCGGCGATGAAGCCGCTGGCCCGGGAGGCGGCCGCGCTGGTGGCGCGGCTGCCGCGGGTGCGCTTCTCGTGGATCCCGCGGGCCGAGAACAGCCATGCGGACCGGCTCGCCAACGAGGCGATGGACGCCGCCGGCCGCGGCGAGGTCTGGCGGGTCGGTGGCGACAGCGGTCCGGCGGACGCGGCCGACGCCTGGCTGGCCGAGCACGAGCCGACCGCCTCGCTCGCTCCCGAGCCCGCGGCGCCGAACCGGCTGCACGGCTGGATGGAGGCGCCGGCCGCGCCGACCACGACGCTGCTGCTGCGGCACGGCCAGACCCCGCTGTCGCTCGAGAAGCGCTTCTCGGGCACCGGTGACCCGTCGCTCACCGAGGCCGGCGTCGCGCAGGCCGCGGCGGCCGCCGCCCGGCTGGCCGGCTGCGGCGCCACCGCCGTCGTCAGCAGCCCGCTGGCGCCGCGCGCGGCAGACGGCCGGGCTCGTCGCCGACGGTGCTCGGGCTCGAGGTCGTCGTCGAGCAGGGCCTGCGGGAGACCGACTTCGGCGACTGGGAGGGCTACACCTTCGGCGAGGTCAGGCAGAAGTGGCCGCGCGAGCTGGACGCCTGGCTGGCCGACACCGCCGTCGCGCCGCCGTTCGGGGAGAGCTTCGACGCGACCGCCACGCGCGTGCGGCAGGCCCGCGACCGCGTCCTCGGGTCGTACGCCGGTCAGACGGTCGTGCTGGTCAGCCACGTCACGCCGATCAAGACGCTGCTGCGCTTCGCGCTCGACGCCCCGCCGACCGCGCTCTACCGGATGCACCTGGACCTCGCGAGCGTGTCGGAGGTGCAGTGGTTCGCCGACGGCCCGGCGGTCGTGCGCTCGCTCAACGACACCGGCCACCTGCCGCAGGCGACGCCGCACCAGTAGCGAGAACGCCTGGGGGAGGGGCTGGTCCGGCTCGTGCGGCGCGCGGCAGCACCTGACCTGGCGCAGACCCCTCACCCGGGGTGGACTCGCCCCATGACCAACCCCGAGTCCACCACCGCCGCCCCTCTCGCCGGGCGGTCCGCCCTCGTGACCGGCTCGACCAGCGGCATCGGGGCGGCCACCGCCGCTGTCCTGGCCGCGCAGGGCGCCCGCGTGCTGGTCACCGGACGCGACCACGCGAGGGGCAAGGCCGTCGTGGACCGCATCGTCGAAGCCGGCGGGCAGGCGTCCTTCCTGCCGTCGGACCTGACGCTGCCGCCCGACGCGCTGCGCGCCTTCGCCCGAGCAGCGACGGACGCGCTCGGCGGCCGGCTCGACCTGCTCGTCCACAACGCCGCCGTCTGCCCTGCCGTCGACACCCCGGGGCTCACCGACGACGACCTCGAGGCCGCCCTCGCGGTGAACGTGCGGGCGCCGCACGTCCTGACCGCTGCGCTCGTCCCGGCCATGGTCGAGCGGGGGAGCGGCACAGTCGTGACCATCGGGTCGTGGATGGCCGGCGTCGGCAGCCCGATCGTCGGTCTGTACAGCGCGACCAAGGCAGCGCAGGAGCAGCTCACCCGCAGCTGGGCGGCGGAGTTCGGGCCACGGGGCGTCCGCTGCGTCACCGTCTCGCCCGGCGTCACGCGCACGCCGACCGACGGAGCAGCGGGCGACGTCCTCGACCAGATCGCGGCCGGCACACCCGCCGGCAGGACCGTGCTCCCCGAAGCGGTCGCCCGCGCCGTCGCCTGGCTCGCCAGCGACGCCGCGGAGTTCGTCCACGGGGCGACGCTCGCGGTCGACGGCGGCATCTCCACGACTCGGCTCGGCTGACGTTTCGGCCCGTTGTGGGCGGGTCGTTCCGCTGACACACTCCGGCCCCCCAGACACCGTCGTCCCGGAGGTCCTCGTGCGCCGTCCCCTCGTCCTGCTCGCTGCCGCAGCGCTGCTCGGCGCCGTCCTGCCCGTCACGGCCGCGACGGCGGCCCCACCACGACCCGCGGACCCGTGCGATCGCCAGGCGCGCATCGACGTGCCGGGCGCGGAGCTGCAGCGCGTGACCTGCCTGCCCGACCTGACGACCTCCGGGCTGCTGAACGGCGACTACACCCCCACCAACCCCGTCAACGGCGTCTACACCGACGTCAACGACTTCGGCGGCCTGCACGCGGCGGGGACGGTGAACCCGACCGGCGTGCCGGGGGTCCAGGTCGACGGCTACTTCCCGGACACCTCCACGTTCAACACGCTGCACGGCTGGAACCACGACGCGCAGTTCGTTCTCCGCCTGCCCGAGCAGTGGAACGGTCGCCTCGTCGTCGCGGGCGCGCCGGGCGTTCGCCGGCAGTACAGCAGCGACTTCCTGGTCAGCGACCGCGTCCTGGCGGACGGGTTCGCCTACGCCAGCATCGACAAGGGCAACAGCGGTGCCTTCTTCTTCCGCGACGGCGAGGAGCCGGGCGACGCCATCCGCGAGTGGCACGAGCGCACGACCCAGGTCGCCCGCGCCGCCCAGGCCGTCGTGCGCCAGGCGTACGGCCGCCCGGCCGCCCAGACGTACATGACCGGCCTGTCGAACGGCGGCTACCTCACCCGCTGGCAGCTGGAGAACCGGCCGGGCGTCTTCGACGGCGGCGTGGAGGCCGAGGGCACGCTGTTCGAGCTCGACAACAACGTGCTGACCTACCTGCCGCCGACGCTGCGCGCCTACCTGGACTACCGCAGCGCGACCGGGGAGGCCAAGGAGGAGGCCAAGGCCGCCATGATCGAGATCGGGTGGCCGGCCGACTCCGAGCCGCTGTGGGAGACCCACTTCCAGATCTACTGGGACCTGACGCAGCGGATCTACCGCGAGGAGCTCGACCCGACCTACGACGGCGCGCTGGAGGCCGGCATCACGGCGGACTGCCCCATCGTGGGGAAGCCCACCTGCTCCGCCGACACGTTCTACGACCTGGCCGAACGACCCGCCGAGGTGCTCGACGCCTTCGACGGGATCACCCTCACCGGCAAGCTCAAGCGGCCGATGCTCAGCCTGCACGGCGATCTCGACGCGCTGCTGCCGATCAGCCTGCAGGGCGAGCGCTACGCCGAGCTGGTCGCCGAGCAGCACCGCTCGCGCCTGCACCGCTTCTACGTCGTCGAGGGCGGACAGCACGTCGACGGCTTCGTGACGCTGCCGCAGTTCGCGGGGCTGGGCCTGCGCCCGCTGCTGCCCTGCTACACCGAGGCGCTGGACGCGCTCGTCGCGTGGGTCGAGGACGGCGTCGAGCCGCCGGCCAGCGGCCCCGTCGAGCCGGCCTCCGGCGACCCGATCAACACCTGCACGCTCTGACCGCCGTCCGGCCGACCCGCCCCGGGCGTAGCCTGCCCGTGGGGCGAGTCGGCCGGACGGTCGCGGCAGGGAGACCTGTCGAGGAAAGTCCGGGCTCCACAGGGCAGGGTGGTCGGTAACACCGACCCGGGGTGACCCGCGGGAAAGTGCCACAGAGAAGAGACCGCCGGTCCTCGGACCGGCAAGGGTGAAACGGTGGGGTAAGAGCCCACCAGCGCCCGGGGTGACCCGGGCGGCTCGGCAAACCCCACCCGGAGCAAGGTCAAGAGGGGGATCTCCGGATCCCCTGCGCAGGCGCTCGAGGACGGCCCGTCCGATGCCTGCGGGTAGACCGCACGAGGCCACCGGCAACGGTGGTCCTAGATGGATGACCGTCGCCCGGACCTTCGGGTCCGGAGGCACAGAACCCGGCTTACAGGCCGGCTCGTCCCCCTCAACGACGACGGGTCCCGTGCCGGAGCAGCACGGGACCCGTCGGGCGTTCAGCCGCCGGTCAGGCGAGTCCGGCGAAGAAGTCGCAGTTGCTGGCCTCGGCGACGTCCACGTGGCCGATGCCGCCCTGGGAGTCCAGCCGGAGGGCCTGCACCACACCGGATCCGGTGCTGCAGCGGTCCCAGCGCGGGGCGTCGTCCGAACGCGGCTTGCCGGTCTTGGCGAACGACGTCCAGTACTCGACCATCGCGTCGGACAGCTCCTGCTGCTCGGCGTTCAGCGGTGCGCCGAACAGCTCCGGGAACAGGAACGGCAGCTCCTGCGCGTGTGGGCGGCACCCTGGTCCGGACCGAGCGCCGGGATGAGCGGCGACGAGGTGCGGTCCTGGAACTGGTAGGCGTAACCGGTCGCTGTCGTGCTCAACAGCACCGGCCCTGGACGCCGAGCAGATGCAGCGCGTCGCCCGCTGGACGAACCTGTCCGAGACGAGGTTCGTGCTCCCGCCGACCCAGCCCAGCCCAGCGCAGCGCGAGCAAGCGCTTGTAGCGAAACCCTGCCGGCCGACCTGATCAGGGGTGCAGGGACTGGTCTGCCTCGACGAGCCGCAGGTCGGTGAAGCGCACGACCAGGCCTGAGCGCGTTGGTGCGCAGCACATCAGTCCCACCCGGAGCGGCCCGGGCGGCAACGGTGCGACGCGGACGAGCCTCCAGGGTTCGTCGCCACAGCGGGCCCGGACAGTGAGCGCGTCGCCGCTGCGGCTGGCCCGCACGACGACGGTCTGACCCAGCCACTCCGGTACAGGGGCGACCGACCAGTCCGAGACACCCCGCGTGACCACTGCTCCCAGCTGCAGAACACCGTCGGCCAGCTCGACCCCGGCCTTGATCCACTGCTCCTCATCGGCACGGATCAGCAGGCCCGCCTGGTCGAACTGGGCTGAGAAGTCAGCGACGAAGCTCACCTCCGCGGCCGTCGACTCAGCGAAGTCGGTGAGCAGTGCGTGGCCGGTGTCGTGGATGAAGCCGTACGAGGTGGTCCGCCACAGGTCGCTGCCCTCCGCTGCCGTGACCAGCAGGTCATCCAGGTCGCGAGCCACCAGCGGGGGTGGGTTCAGCCAATCCCGGTGCCGCCAACCGGTACGCCACCCGTCAGCCGGTTGTTCGGTCATGGCCTGAACCAATCACGACTGACGCTCGGTCCGGTTGGGGGAGCTCCCCGCCGAACGCTCGCACCCGCCCCGACAGCGCATGGCCCAGGGCCACCTGGGCGACGCCGCCGGTGGAAGGGCTTCCGAGCTGGGCCGTGCTCCTCTCGAGTCCGTTCGTGCAACGGTGGCCTGCTGACGTCGCCCGCGGCAGAACTGGATCCCCCTCGTGCGTACCGCCTTGATCGCCTACGCCCTGCTCGGCGTCCTGCTGACGAGCTGCGAGAGCACCGTGGGCTCCGCCGCCGTCGACCCGCAGGCGTGCGGCAACCGTCCGGCCCAGACGGCCGAGGCCGGGCCGCTGGCCTTCGGGGAGACGTTCACCTACGAAGACGGCCTGAGTCTGACGGTCGGCCGGCCGGCGCCGTTCAGCCCGTCCGACGTCGCGGCGGGCGCGGAGGGCTTCTCTGCGGCGGTGCGCTTCAGCGTGACGGTCGTCAACGGGACGACAGGGAACGTCGAACCGGCGCCGTTCTCCGCGACGGTGCAGAGCGCGGACGCCGAGGGCTCGGAGGTGCTCGAGGGCGACCTGATCGGGCCGCCGAGCGCGGTGCTGCTCCCGGGCCGTGAGGCGACGTTCTCGATCGGCTTCGCGGTGCAGGACGCGGCCGACCTGGTGATGGAGGTCGACCCCGGTTGCGCGCACGACGCTGCCACCTACGCGACGGGCCCCTGAGCAGGCCTCGCGCTCCCCGTCCACGAGGGATGGCGGCCACCGACTACTCGGGGGGTTCCAGGTCGTAGCCGCGGACGGCGAGCTCCTGCTCGATGGCGCGGCAGACCGTCTCCACGACCTCGACGCGCGCCGACCGCTTCGAGTCGCCGGCGATGACGTGCCAGGGCGCCCAGGGGCGGTCGGTGCGCTCGAGCATCTCCTCGACGGCCGCTTCGTACTCCGGGCGCCTGTCGCGGTTGCGCCAGTCCTCCTCGGTGAGCTTCCACGAGCGCAGCGGGTCGTCGCGG
Source organism: uncultured Actinomycetota bacterium (assembly GCA_963844295.1). Classification (GTDB taxonomy): domain Bacteria; phylum Actinomycetota; class Actinomycetes; order Mycobacteriales; family SCTD01; genus SCTD01. Next base: position 331,616 of record CAWJNR010000003.1, read on the forward strand.
CGGCTCTCGAAGCGCGCGAGCTGCTCGTCCTCCGAGACGTGCATCCAGAACTTCACCAAGATCATGCCCTCGGCCGTGAGCGTCCGCTCGAACTCCGAGATCTCCTCGTACGCCCGCGACCACTGCTCCTCGCTGGCGTAGCCCTCGACGCGCTCGACGAGCACCCGGCCGTACCAGGACCGGTCGAGCACCGCGAAGCCTCCCCAGCCGGGCAGCACCGGCCAGAAGCGCCAGAGGAAGTGGTGGCGCTTCTCGTCGTGGGTCGGCGCGGCGAACTGCGCCACCCGCACGTGCCGCGGGTCCAGGGGCATGACGAGCCGCTTGATCGCGCCCCCCTTGCCGGAGGCGTCCCAGCCCTCGAAGACCACGCACAGCGGCGGACCGAGCCGCTGCTGCGCGATCTGGCCGCCGAGCAGCAGCCGCAGGTGCAGCATGCGCTGGCTCGCGCGCTCGAGGCGCTCCTCGGCCTCCTTCTTCCCCATCCGGGCGGACAGGTCGACTTGCGACAGGCGGCTCATGCCTCGAAGCCTGGCATGCCGGGCCGTCCCGTCCCCGTCCCGTGCCTGGTGCCGAGCAGCCGCCCGGCGGGCCGCGGGGGACCTCGCATCGTCCCGCCGATCTGCCGCCGTTCCGGTTCTGAGCGGCGGCGGCGTACCGGCCGGCTCGTCCCCGAACGACGACGGGTCCCGTGCCGGAGCGGCACGGGACCCGTCGGGCGTTCAGCTGCAGGTCAGGCGAGCCCGGCGAAGAAGTCGCAGTTGCTGGCCTCGGCGACGTCCACCGGGCCGATGCCGCCCTGGGAGTCCAGCCGGAGCGCCTGCACCACACCGGATCCGGTGCGGTAGCGGTCCCAGCGCGGCGCGTCGTCCGCGCGCGGGTTGCCGGTCTTGGCGAAGGACGTCCAGTACTCGACCATCGCGTCGGACAGCTCCTGCTGCTCGGCGTTCAGCGGTGCACCGAACAGCCCCGGGAACAGGAACGGCAGCTCCTGCGCATGGGCGGCGCCCTGGTCCGGGCCGAGCGCCGGGATGAGCGGCGACGAGGTGCGGTCCTGGAACTGGTAGGCGTACGTCCGCGTCGGCTGCGGGGGAGCGGAGATCAGGTCGTACGCCCTCACGTGGGTGCAGGTCGACAGCGCCGTACCGGCGTCGGACTGCAGCGTCTCCAGCGCCCGCAGTGCGGACGGGTAGTCCGACAGCGGGTAGCGGGCCAGGACGGCGTCGGCGTTCGCGCCGAACAGCAGGCGCACGCGCGCCTCGTAGTTCGCCGCCGTGGTGTTGCCGAAGCTGACGCGCGTGAAGAGCCGGTTCTCGTCCTGGGTGTTGCCGTGCATGAACGACTTCACGTGGTTGTACTGATCGGTGGCGAGCGCTTCCGCCGGCTGCAGCGGCAGCAACGAGCCGCCGATCACGAAGGCCCCACCGGTCCACGCGCGCAGCAGCGTCTGCGACTCGACCGAGCGCAGGCACTCGGCTGCGGTCGCCGGGTCGGCGCAGCCCACGCGGGCGGCGAACGCCGTGCCGGACGCCTCCGCGGTCGCCTGGGTGGCGTACGGCTGGGCGCAGCTGTAGCTCTGCGCGATCGCGCGGTCGAACAGGTCGGCGGAGGCGGGGGAGAGCAGGTGGGCGCAGACCGCGGCGGCGCCGGCCGACTCACCGAAGATCGTCACGTTGGAGGCGTTGCCGCCGAACGCCGCGGCGTTCTCCTGCACCCAGCGCAGGGCGGCCTGCTGGTCCTGCAGCGCGAGGTTGCCGGAGCCGACCTCGGGCTGCTCGGCCGACAGGGCCGGGTGGGCCAGGAAGCCCTGCGGACCGAGGCGGTAGTTGATGGTCACGACCACGACGCCCTCGGTCGCCAGCTTGCTCGCGTCGTAGTTGGCGCCGGTGCCGTAGACGAACGAGCCGCCGTGGATCCACACCATCACGGGCAGGTTCTTGCCGTTGCTCGTGCCGGCCGGCGCGGTGACGTTGAGGTAGAGGCAGTCCTCGCCGTAGGTCTCAGGGTTGCCGGTGCGGGTGAGCTGGGCGCACTGGTCCCGCGGGGCCGTCGCGTCCAGCGTGCCCTCGAAGTCGGGCGCGGGTGCAGGCGGCTGGAAGCGCAGGTCGCCGACGGGCGCCGCGGCGTACGGGATGCCCTCGAAGGTGCGGATGCCGTCCTGCACCTGCCCCTGCAGCAGGCCCTGCTCGACCTCCACGAGCGTCGAGGCCTGCCCGCCCTTCGCCGGCTTGCCCCTGTCGGGCGGCGGCGCGGCCGCCGCCGGTGCTGCTGCGGCCACCAGCAGCGCTGCGGCTGATCCGACCGCCCACGCGGCCCTTGTCCTGCGTCCGACCATCTGCGCCTGCTCCTTCCGGCACCACCGGCCCCGTGCCGGTGGACGACGGCGGCAACGTGCCAGCAACGCGGGCGGTATGGCAAGCCGGGTCAAGTCGGGGCGAACCTCCTGAGCCTGTCGACTCAGGGGAGCGGAGGCTGGTGGTCGGTCAGTGCGCGCGTGGACGTCCGCTCGTGCCGGGAAGAGGTAGTACGAGCGCTCTCAGCCGCTCGCGATCCGGTACGACTCCTGAAGCAGCTCCTCGAGGTCGACCTGCTCGACACGACCCAGACGGACCAGGACCAGCATCGGTGATCGTTCGTGATGGTCGGTCCAGTAGTAGATGTCCGGCTCGGTCTCAGCGAGCGCCTCGCGCTCTGCGGTCTTGACCGTCAGCACGTCGTCGTCCCACATCCGAGCCATCAGGGTGCGGGCGAACCAGGCCGGGCGCCCCCAGCTGAGGCGTTCTGTGACGCCAGGCAGTGCCAGGCAGATGCCTCTCACGGTGTCCTCGGTGGTCACGGCCTCACGATGGCGGCTGCTGCGCGGAGGGTCCAGCGGTCTGGGGTGCGGGGCGGAGGGTGGGACTGTGACCTGCGACCGTTCCATCCGCTTCTGCCGCGAGGCGTGTGGTTGCGCCACTCTCGTGTCCTTCTGCCATGTTCAGGGCGTGACCATCGACGAGGTGCTGGCGGCGTCCCGGGCGGGAACGCGACGGTTGTCGCCCGAGCAGACGGCGGCCGCCATGGAAAGGGGTGCGCTGGTGATCGACACGCGCACCGAGCCGCAGCGGCGCGAGCAGGGTGAGCTGCCGAACGTCCTCGTGATCGACCGGACGGTCCTCGAGTGGCGTCTGGACCCATCGAGTCCGGACCGCATCCCGGAGGCGTCGAGCGACGACGTGCAGGTCGTCGTGGTCTGCCGCCAGGGCTACAGCTCCAGCCTCGCCGCGGCCTCACTCAGGACCGTGGGACTGACCAGGGTCACGGACATGGAAGGTGGGGTCGAGGCATGGGTGGCAGCGGGCTTGCCCCTCTCCACCGCCCCTGCTGACGTCCGGCGCTGACCTGCGGCAAGCGCGCGCCCGGTCCGCAAGGTCTCACCTGCCGCTCGGGAGCCTCTGGAGCTCGGCAGCGCCGGACCCTGCTGCTCCCACCCGCCAGGCGTCGAGCACCCCGGCTGGCGGCCCGGGTTTATGGCGCTTTGATCGTTGGTAGTCATGGCCCAGCAAGAGGTGGGCCCGGGTGACGGTGACCTGCCCTTTCTTTCTTTGCGCACGTCGTCCCGGGTCGGGCGCAGCAGTCCAGCCCCTCATCGTGAGGAACCTCTGTGCGCCGCATGGCATCGCTCGTCTCTTGTGTCGCCCTGGTCGGCGCGGCAGTGGTCGGGTTCACGACCCCAGCAACGGCAAAGCCCACCGCGCCGTCGTCAGGGATCCAGACCTCGCCGTACGTCGCGCTCGGGGACAGCTACTCGTCTGGAGCCGGCGTGAACCCGTTGGTGGCTACGGCCCCACCGGTGTGCAGCCGTTCGCAGTTGAACTACGCCAGGAGCATCGTGGCTGTGACCTTGCCAGAGTCGTTCGCCGACGTGACGTGCAGCGGCGCAATCAGCGCAGACTTCTTCTCCCCGCAGTCCGTGGGGGTGGCACCGCAACTGGAGGCGGTGAACAGAGCCACCCGGTTCGTGACGATGACCATCGGCGGGAACGACGAAGGGGTCTTCGTGGACGCCTTCTTCGGCTGCACCACGGTGGCTCCTGGCCAAGTCTACGGAAACCCGTGTGAGCAGAAGTTCGGCACCACGTACACCGACCTCATCAAGAACGTGACCTATCCGAACTTGGTCCGCGCCCTCTCTGCAGCGCGCACGAAGGCACCGAAGGCGACCATCGTCATCCTGGGATACCCGCAGATCCTTCCCCCGGTCGGGGATCCGTTGTGCTATCCGGCCGTGCCCATCTCGATGGGTGACGTGCCCTGGCTCGTCAACCAGCAGATGGTGCTCAACGACGCTGTGCGTCGGGCCGCCGCCGCGACGGGCGCCCGGTACGTCGACACCTTCACCCCCTCGGCCGGCCGCGACGCCTGCGCGCCCATCGGGACGCGGTGGATGGAGCCGGTGTCCACGGCAGTCAACGCTCTGGCGCTCCACCCGAACGCCGCCGGCGAGGCAGCAATGGCTCAGGCGACCTTGGCTGCCATCGGTCGCTGACGAACCCCGCGCACGTCCGGCTCTGCTCGGACAGCTCACGCAGGACGCCCCAGGCTGCCGGCTTCAGCTGACAGGTGCGGCGGCAGTTGCCCCACCTTCACCGCTGTTCGGGTCGGTCGGCCAGCCACCGCGCGATGGCGGCATAGACGTCGGGGTGGTTGAGCAGGTCGAGGTGGTGCAGACCGGTGAGTCGGCAGACGGCGTCGTCGGCGAACGCCAGCCTGTCGTCCTGGCCGGTGTCTCCGACCGCGCTGTCCGGGCGCACCAGCAGATCCCCCAGCCACCCGCCGAGGCGGCTGTCGTGCCCGCCGCCGAGGGTGGCGAGGACGACGAAGTGCCGCGCACCGGCGTGCAGCGGGATGCGCGTGCGTCGCGCTCCGGGGGCGTCGGCGTCCGGCGCTCCCCAGTCACTCTCGAGCAGGTCGCCGTGGCGGAGGTCGCGGATGCCGGCGCTGCGGGCGTCGATCTGCTCGGCCAACCACCGCGTCTCGGGTAGGCGGCGCAGCGCCAGCGCAAGGCGGTGCGCACCCTGCTCCAGCGGCGCCCCCAGGTGCGGGACCCGAGTGTGATGGTGTCCCGCACCAGGCCGGGCCAACGCCGCTGCCCGGCGCCCGTTCCGTCCCCCGCCTGTGCCAGGGCGCTGCGGGCCACCAGCCCACCCATGGAGTGGCCGATCAGGACGAGGTCACGCATCGGCACCGGCCAGGCAGTCACGAGCTGGTCGAGCAGCTCGTCGAGCAGTGCGCCGTTGGCCGAGATGCGCAGCCCGGTGTTGTAGCGGACGAAGACCGGGGTGTAACCCAGGTCGCGCTCCAGCAGGGAGCCGTAGGTGACCTGGCGCGCGCCGTGGTGCCGTTCGGCCTTGAAGTGCCAGGCGTCCTCGGTCTCCACCAGCCCGTGCAGGAACACCACGACCCGGCCGGTCGCCGCCGGATGCGCCGCCCGCAGGGCGTCACGCTCAACCGGTACGTCTCGGCCGTCGTGGCGCAGCACCATCGGTAGGGCGAGTCCGGCGACTCGCACGGCCAGCACGTCGCCGTGCGCGCCGTTCAGGATCCCCAGGGCTGTACGTGCGCGTGGCTGGTCCGCCAACGCCGGACCATCAGCGCGCGCGCTCCGGGCAGCCACGGCGCCTACCGTGCGGGCGCCCGCGGACAGCGCGCTCTGCACCGAGGCGTAGGTCGCTCGAGACACTCCGTCGTGCACCACGCGCACCGGTCGGGCGGCCGGGCCGACGCCGGCGGCGATCGAGTCGAACACCCTGCCGGCGATGCCCGCATGGGCTTGCGCGATGCGCTGCACCCCGCCTCCCAGCGCGAGCCCCGCCAGTGCTCCCAGGCTCCGCACGTCATCGTTGCGCATCCGCATCTTCTCCAGTCGCAGTCAACCCCGCCGGCAGCAATTGCAACACAAAGTCGGGATGTTGCACAAGGGTGGGTCTGGGCACGTGGCGGCTGCAGGTCAGCGCAGGAGCATCCGCAGGATCGGCGCGGCCCGGTGCGGGTCGGGGGTCTCCCCGGTCAGCAGGTCCAAGTAGGTGTAGGTCTCGATGAGCCGTACGACGACGAACGCCACCTCGTGCACCTCGGCCTCCAGGACCAGACGACCAGCTTCCACTTCCTGCTCGAGCAGGTCCTGGACCGCCGCGACCAGACGAGGTTGGAAGCCCCTGTCGGCGCGGGTGAGCAGCCGCATCGCCAGCTCGCCCTCGTCCCGCAGGAAGACCTGCATCCCCGGGTGCGCCAGGACGCGCTCGAGGAACCGGCTGACGACCTGCACGACGCGTTCACCGCCGACCTCACTGGTCGCGCTCCGCGCCTCGGTCAGCACGCGGCCGGCGAGCGTCCACAGCACCTGCAGCAGTAGGTCTTCCCGCGAGCCGACCCACCGGTAGAGCGTCACCCGGTTCACCCCGAGCGCCGCGGAAACGGCACCCATGTCGACGCGCTGCCCGCTCAGGAAGGCCTTGCGGGCGCAACGGTGTGCGTCCTCAGCCGTGGCGCGCCTGGGGCGGCGGGCGTTGCTCTGCACGATCACAGCCTGGCACGACAGGCCTGCCGAAGGTCGCCAGCCTCCTGGCTGGGGTGCCGTAACGGCTACCGGGTGTCGTGACGGCGGGCGGGCCGGGACGTCGTCGCCCGCCCCACCCCACCCGGCTACTTCTTCTTGGGGCTCGTCGTGGCCCCACCGGCCTTGGTGACGTTCTTCACCTTGTCGACCAGCCCACTGCCGTCGTTGCCCTTCCTGGTGCGTCGCCCACGGGCGACACCGGGCCGAAGGCCTGGGACACCTCGGCCATCTCCAGGTCGGCCGTGGCCTGGATGAGGGCCAGCAGGTCGGCGTCGAGGCCGGGGGAGAACTCCTCGTACCGCTCCGCGGCGATCGTCGATCGGCACGCCCTGCGGGCGCCTGCTCGGTCGCGTCGAGCGTGGTCCCGTCCTTGGACGGCGAATGCCCTGGAAGATCTGCCCGCCTCGGACAGGTCGTCGAGGTCGAAGCGAGTACTGCTTGCTCTGCAGGCCCAGGTCGAGCAGCTTCTTGACCTCGGGGAACTGCTCGGCGTCGGTCTTGGGGATCGGCAGCACCTTGCCCCAGTCGACGCCGAGCGTCTCCAGGGCCTTGGCGTAGGCGTTCTCGTGCGCCTGGTCGCGCACGATCAGGTAGGCGATCGTCGAGCGGGCGGTCTTGTTGTCCGTCATCTCGTAGATGCGGCACTTCTGCAGCCGGCCGGTGGACTCGAGCATCAGGTTGTACAGCAGGTCGAGCACCAGGTTGCCGGAGTTGTAGACGTAGGAGCCGCTCCACGGGTTGCCCGCCGCATCGACCGGCAGCGCGCCCTGCGCGCCGACCAGGTAGTGGTGGATGTTGCCCGTCGTCAGAGCGACTCCAGCGGCGTGGCGCCGCCCGCGCCCGGCTTGTCGAGCGGGTCGGTCTTCTTGCCGTTGTAGCGCGGCGAGCCGTCGAGCAGGCGGGAGATCGTGGTGCCGATCAGCTCGACGTGGCTGATCTCCTCGGTGCCGATGCCCTGGATCAGGTCCCGGTACGGCTTGCCTTCGGCCCGCGGAAGTTGATGCTCTGGAACAGGTACTGCATCATCGTGCGCATCTCGCCGAACTGGCCGCCGAGCCCCTCCTGCAGCGCGTTGGCGGCGGCCGGGTCCGGCTCGTCGGGCTCGATCTCGTTGATCAGTCGCTGCACGTGCAGGTACATGTCCGCTCGCTCTCCGTAGGGGCCAGCACAGGGCCTCGGGGAGGTCATCCGGCGGGGTAGCCGCCGCCGCCCTCCCCGCTGTGGCGCGAGTCACCCGCGCCTCTCGCTGTGCAGGACGCACGCGTTGCGGAAGACACGAGATGAGGTAGGGCGGCGGAGCCCCAGACTCGGCATGGCCGCGGCCCTGCCGACGATCCATGGTGGGCATTCGGGGAGGGGCCCACCGGGGCGGATGCGAGCACCATCTGTCTGTGCTCGCTCTGGCGCCAGTGCCCTCTGGGCTGTGGTCAGGGGTTGCCGCCGCAGCCGCTGCGCTGAGGACGCGCCGCACCGATGAGTGCGGGTCGGCTCGTTCGTCCACCCCAGCACGGCCGTTCGTAGCCGGCCCCAGAAGAGCGGAGCAGCACCGTGAGAAGGCTCGTCGTGAGCACGTTCGTGTCCCTGGACGGTATCGCCCAGGCACCTGGTGGACCGGAGGAGGACGAGACTGGCGGCTTCCCGCTGGGCGGCTGGACGGTCCCGTTCTTCGACGAGTCGGTCGGTGCGTTCATGGACGAGTTCATGGGCAAGCCGTTCGACATGGTCCTGGGCCGCCGGACCTACGACATCTTCGCCGGCTTCTGGCCGCACGCGAGCGAGGAGCAGGGCGCAGCACCGCTCAACGCCGCGACCAAGCACGTCGCGTCGCGCAGCACGCCGACGCTCACGTGGGGGCCGGCCGACTCGCTCGAGGGCGATGTCGTCGAAGCGGTGCGGGCTCTCAAGGAGCAGGACGGCCCGGAGCTGCAGGTGCACGGCAGCATCGACCTGCTGCAGACGCTGCTCCCGGCAGGCGTGGTCGACGAGCTGCGCGTGCTGACGTTCCCGGTCGTGCTCGGTCACGGCAAGCGGCTGTTCGGCGAGGGCAGCGGTCCGGCCTCGCTGCGCCTGGTGCGCAGCAGCACGTCCGGCACGGGTGTGGTGATGTCGGTGTACGAGCCGGCCGGTGATGTGCAGACAGGGTCTTTCGGGTAGGCGGCCACCTGCTGGCCGTCGCGCGCGGACAAGGGCGTTCCGCATCTGCTGGCCGGCAACCTGCGGTACCTCCCGCCCCTGCGCTGGGCGGCGCCTGCACTGAGCTCGCACGGGGGCGGGTGCGCTCAGCGACCGGAGCTAGGCCAAGAGCTGCCCGCCCAGTGGGTGTCTCCGGCAGGAGGGCCAGCAGGTGCCGGTCGTCGTGCTCGTCCAGAGGCATCGCGCGTCCCCGAACCGGTCCGGCCACGTGCTGGGAAGAAGCGCACCGAACTCGTCCCCGTCTTGGTGGGTACGCGCGACGGCCCGGTGGATGCGGCACCCGAACAACACGCGGTGGCGTCTCCGCCTTCGGACCTCGAGGACCGTCCTCGCTCGCGAGAACGCACTAGCGCGTCCGGTGCGGCGGTGGTGAGATCGGGACATGACCGACCGAGCGCGGCTGGTGGAAGCCCTGCCCTGTCTGCACATCCCGCCCGATCACGCTGCCTTCGCGGACAAGGTCGTGACTGGACGCGTGACCGAGGCGGACATCGTCGACCTCGGCCTGTCTGACGACGACGTCTTCGACCTCATCCTCTCAGCGGCCCTCGACGCCGCTCACGCGCGGCGGCGCCTCGGCCTTGCTCTGATCAAGACCATCTCGTGAGGCTCAGCTCCTACGCGACTCCGCCGCTGCGCCGGCAAAGGGTCTTCTTGGCCCTCACACGCCTGGCTGGTTCCCAGCTGGACGACATCGGAAAGCTCGCTCTGCAAAGGCCAGACGCGTTCGGGCCGTTCCTCGAACTGGCGCACGACATCCTGCGAGGGAACTCCGTGTGGAGCGTGGGGGAGCGGGAACTGATAGCGGCCGTCGTGTCCAGCACCAACGCCTGCGCCTTCTGCGTCGGAACGCACGGACGCATCGCCGACGCCTTGCTCGGAGAGCACATCGGCTGGGAGAACGGCCGCTTCGGCGAGCGCCTGACAGCAGCGGCCGTGCTCGCCCAAGTGCTTGCGCTGGGAGTCGCTGCACCCCAGCACGTGACCTCGGCCCGCGACGCGGGCTGCACGCAGGAGGCCCTCGAGGACGTCGTCGACATCGTCTTTACGTTCTGCACCGTCAACCGGGTCGCGGACGCGCTCGGGCTGTCCTACCGCTCCGAGCGCGACAGGCTCCGTGGCGCCGCCATCCTCCGTCGTTCGGGGTACCGCTTGCCCGCCTTCCTGCTCCAGGGCCGGCAGAGCCGTTAGCAGCGCTGCTGCAAGCTCGTGTTCCTGCACCAGCGGCACTACCCGTCGTCGCAGAGTCGGCCGCGGTCGGCTCAGACGACGCAGAACTCGTTGCCCTCGGGGTCGGTCATGACCACGTGGTCGAGCGAGCCGAAGGACTCGTCGCGATGCTGGACCGCGCCGCCGGCTCCGACCAGCCGGTCCACCATGGCCTCGATCCGCTCCGTGCGGGTCGTCGGCTCGACGTGGCGCCCGCCGGAGACGTGGAGGTCGAGGTGCAGGCGGTTCTTGGCGGTCTTCGGCTCCGGGACCTTGAGGAAGCCGATGCCGGGCAGCACGCCGTCGGGGTCGCAGAGGTTGGCCCCGTCGTCCCACTCCTCCTCGGGCACCTCGAAGTGCCGCAGCCAGTCCTCCCACGTGTCCCAGCCCTCCGGCGGTGGCTTGTCGACGTAGCCCAGGGCCGTAGTCCAGAACCGCGCCATCGCGGGCGCGTTCTCACAGTCGAAGGTCAGGCCCCAGGAGGTCGTCGGCATCCTGGCAGGGTAGGCCGGTCCGCACAGCCAGCAGACTCCTCCTTGTACCGACCACCGTTCAGGGCGTACAGGTCCGCTGCCTGCGTGAACGTGCCGTCCGGCACGGCGTCGAGGCGCATCTTCGCGAGGATCCCCAGCGCCATGGCCTCAGCCGGCACCTCGACGCCGTTGCTGACCACCGCGCCCGCGCCCACCAGGCCGCCGCTGCGCACGACCGGCGTCGTGGAGCATGATCGAGCCTGAGCCCACCAGCGCGTCGTCCTCGATGGTGCATCCCTCCAGGTGCGCGAGGTGCCGACGACGACCCGGCTGCCGATGGTCGTCGGCTTCTCGCTCGGCGAAGTACCAGGCCGCGTTCCGGCGAGCACGAGCAGCGAAGGCAGCCCGATTGATCGCCGACCCAAACGGCGACCTCAGAGGAAGTCGCTTACGAGGCTGTGATCTCCTTCCGGCTGATCCTGATCCTGTCGGCCCTCCCGGGGCCAAGCAAGGGACTCCACAGGCAGGTGCTCACGGCCTCGCCATGAACCTGCGGCCCAACGGGTAGAGGTCGTTCCGGACCCACTCCCCCTGACCCGGACGGACGGCAACTGCATGACCACCACCAGCACCGCCCACAGCGCGGCTCCGCGTGGCGAGACGACCCGCCGAGGCCGGCTGCCCCGACTGCACCGACGGGCTCGGCCGGGCCACCCCGGTGAGCAGGGCAGCCTGCGCCACCGGATCCGCAGCAAGCCGGGCCTCGCGCAGCTCTGGCGCGTCGGCGTCTTCGTCGCCGGCCTGCTGTTCGTCGTCCTCGGCATCGCGCTGGCCGTGCTCCCGGGCCCGCTGACGATCCCGCCCGTGCTCGTCGGGCTGTGGATCTGGTCGACCGAGTTCGACTGGGCCCGCCGCTTCTTCCTCACGCTTCCGCCGCAAGGCCGAGGAGGCGTGGTCGCACGCCAAGCGCCACCCCGTCAGCTCCGCCGCCATCACCGTCGGCGGGCTCGCCTGGCCGCAGCCGCGTTCTGGGCCGTCGGCCACTCGGCCTGGTCGACCGGTCAAGGACCTCGTCGGGCTGTAGCCAGCCTGGCGGTCCCACACGACGGACGGTAGCGGCTAGGGCGCCACCTGAGGCTGGTCAGCGACCTCTGACGCCGCCGCACCTGGTCCATTCACCTGCCACACACCTCGGCAGTCCGGGCACATCCAACGGAAGACGCCGGGTGCCGCCGTCAAGACGGGCTGGCGTCGCGGGGTTGACCTGGATAGGTCGACGGACCGTCGAGCGACGCAGCGAATTTCCGGCTACGGCAGTCATGTCGGTCCGCTCCCTAGCCGGCCCGCCCGTCGCCCCTGACCGCAAGATTGAGGAGTGCGCATGCGAGGGTTCCTGGCAGGGGCGTCAGGCACGTTGGGACGGCCCCTGTGCCGACAGCTGATGGAGGCGGGTCATCGAGCCCGCCATCGGAGTCTCCGATGTCAAGGCATGCCGTCGGCCTCGTCGCCGCTCTGCGCTGGTTCGAAAGTCCAACGCTAGAGGACCTCGCAGCCAACGCGCGGCAGCGATGCCGTGTCTCGCCGAAGAGCAGTCACCGCCGGTCGAAGAAGAGGTCGAAGTCCTTGCGCCAGGTGCGACCGGCGTCGTCGGAGGCGTCGGTCCGGCCTTCGATGCGGTCGCCGACCAGTCGCAACACGAAGCCGCTGGTGCATGTCCGGGTCCTCGCGGTGGAGAACCCACGCTCCGTCCTCGTCGGAGCAACGAGAAGATCCGCGAGGCCGGGCGAGGGTCGTGGTACAGCACGACCGACCGGTCGGTCGCGTCGCTGCGCCCGAAGACGAAGTGCCAGACATGCTCGCCCTCGATCTCGGCCGTCAGCTCGAGGAACGCGTCGCCCAGCCAGCGCACGACGGCGCGACCATGCTGTTCGACCTCCATGGACTCTAGGAACCAGGCGTTCGTGAGCGTGAGGTCCCACGTGCCGACAAGCGGGTCGAGCCCTTCCAGCGCCGGATTGCGCATCGATCCTCCTCGCCGACCTGGTCTTCGCAAAGCGAAGCGCGGGTGCCGATTGCACACCGCGCCCTAGCCGCGGGCAAGGGCGGCGCGCGCGACCGAGGCTCGGCGCACGGGCGCTGGCCTGTCCGACGAGAACGCGTCGTCGATCCCCCTGTGTCACGTGGCTGGCTCACGGTGCGAGGATCAGCAACCGCTCCTGGAACCGCGAGCTAGGGGAGCGCAGGCTTGCTCTCTCCACCGGCCCCGCTGAAGGCCCAGCAAGGCCGCACCCGACGACGACTGGCGAGGTACTGATGGACACGAGCCGACTCTTCTCGCTCGAGGGGCGCACTGCGCTGATCACCGGCGGCTCTCGCGGGATCGGCCGCATGATCGCCGAGGGCTACATCGCGCAAGGCGCCCGGGTCTACATCAACGCGCGCAAGAAGGAAGCCTGCGACGCCACCGCCGCAGAGCTCTCCGAGGCCGGTCACTGCGTGTCCCTGCCCGGCGACATCGCCACGCCCGAAGGACTGGCCGACGTCGTCGCCAGGCTGCGCGAGCACGAGCCCACGCTCGACATCCTGGTCAACAACGCCGGCGCCGCGTGGGGGGCTCCGTTCGACGAGTTCCCGGAGAGCGGTTGGGACAAGGTCATGGACCTGAACCTCAAGGCGCTGTTCTTCCTCACCCAGGCGTTGGCGCCCGACCTGCGCGCTGCAGCAGCCGGGGGTGACCACCTCGCCAAGGTCATCAACATCGCCTCGATCGACGGCATCAGCGTCAACCCGCAGGAGACGTACAGCTACCACGCCAGCAAGGCCGGCCTCATCCACCTCACGAAGCGCATGGCGCTGCGGCTCATCGGCGACGGCATCGTCGTGAACGGCATCGCTCCCGGCGCCTTCGCCTCCGACATGAACAGGGCCGCCCGCGACCACGCGGATGAGCTCAGCGCACACATCCCGGCCGGTCGCATCGGGGACGCCGAGGACATGGCTGCCGCGGCCATCTACCTCGCCTCACGCGCCGGCGACTACGTGGTGGGGAGCATGATCACGCTCGACGGAGGGGTCTCGTTCGACCGCTGAGGGAGGGCCACATCGACGCCCTTCGAGCCGAGCGAGAGTGTTGCCGAAGCAACCTGTTGCGACTCGACGCCGCGCTGCCACTAGGGTCCCCCCATGCCGGACTTCACCTGGCTCCCGGCCAACCGAGCAGCGACACAGGACGTCGAGGCGGTCTTCGCTACGGGCGGAGCCCGCACGTGCCGTTGCCAAGCGTTGAAGGCGCCCGGCTGGATCTGGCGCGACACCACCCAGGAGCAGAGGGACGCGGCGCTGCTGGAGCAGACCGCCTGCGGTACCGCCGGACCGACATCTGGGCTGATCGGGTACGTCGACGGCGAGGCCGCCGGCTGGGTCGCGGTCGAGCCGCGGGGCGACTACCCGAAGCTGTGGAGCCGGAAGCAGGCGTGGATGCGGATGGACCCCGAGCTCGAGGGCGTCTGGTCCGTCACGTGCTTCGTCGTTCGCAGAGGCTGGCGTCAGTCGGGACTGACCTACGAGCTGGCCGCCGCCACTGTCGAGTACGGCGAGCAGGTGGGCGCCCGGGTTCTGGAGGGCTACCCGATCGAGCCGTCGCCGGGCAGGACCGTGATCTGGGACGAGGCCTCGGTCGGTCTGGTGCAGGTCTTCCTCGAAGCCGGTTACGAGGTCGTGGCGGCGCCCACCCTGCGGCGGCGCGTGGTGCGGCGACGACTGGCCGACCGCTCATGACCGTCGCGACCTAGCGTCAGATCGCGCGCGCTGCGATCGCGGCGTACCTGCGGTCGGGACGTGCTGGGACCTGTCGCTGGAGGCGCTCGACCTCCGTGAACCCCGCCGCGGCGAGGCGGGCGGAGAACACGTCGACCGGCCAGCGGACGGCGGTGATGACCTGGTGGTCGAACTCCGCCACGCCGTCGTCACTGTCGAAGAAGCCGGCGACCAGCACGCCTGCGGGCGCCAGGAGTCGTCGGAACTCGGCGAGCACCTCGTCGAGCTCCGGTGGGAGCAGGTGGACCGTCGAGTACCAGGAGAGGATCCCCGCCACGGAGTGGTCGGGGACCTCCAGGTCCGTCATCGAGTGCCGTCGGAACGCCAGATCGGGATGTGCAGTGCGGGCGTGGGCAACGAACTCCGGCACCATCTCGACGCCGGTCACGTCAGCGCCCAGCCCGTGCAGGTACGACGTCCAGTGACCGGGGCCGCAGCCGAGGTCGAGCACGGGACCGGAGAGCCCGACCAGGTGTCGCCGGACGAGCGACCGGTCGTCCTCGTGCTCGTGCGAGCCGTCCCCGACCATGTCGATGTACTGCTCGGACATGGACGAGTAGGCGTCACGCACGGCCCTCAGGTCCACCGCACGACGGTACGGCCCGCGCATGGCTCATGCCGTATCGGGGGCTGCTGCCAGACAGGGCGCACGCCCATCCGGACGGCGATGCGGCTCCTAGGGCCGCTCGGCCGGGCACGTGCAGGATGCTTCGTCGATGACGACGGCGCGGGCGTACTTCGAGCGGCAGGACGAGCGGAGCTTCGTCGCGACCGAGCACACGAGCGGCGCGTGGGACGTCGCCGAGCAGCACGTCGGCCCGTCGCTCGGTCTGCTCGTGCACCTCGTCGAGGCCGACCGGGACGCTCGCGGGCGCAGCGACCTCGTCGTCGGACGCCTGTCGTTCGACATCCTCGGCACCATGCCCGTCGGGCAGGTCACCACGTCCGTCGAGGTCGTCCGGCCCGGCCGCACCATCGAGCTCGTCGAGGCGACGCTGACCGCTGCAGGCAGGGAGACCGTGCGCCTGCGCGCCTGGCTCCTGCAGGCCGGCGACACCGCGAGCGTCGCGGGGAACGCGCACCCACGACTGCCACCGCCCGAGGAGCTGCCCGCCTGGGCCCCGACGTCGGTCTGGCCCGGCGGCTTCCTCGCCTCGGCCCAGGTCCGGCGCGCGGAGGTCGAGCCGGGTCGGGCCCGCTACTGGGTCCGCACCGACGTGCGACTGCTGACCGACGAGCCCGTCAGCCGGCTCGCCGCCGCGGCGGGGCTGGTCGACATCGCCAACGGGATCACGGTGCGCATCAGCCCGCGGTGCGCTGGCGTTCCCGAACGTCGACCTGACCGCCCACCTGTTCCGCGAGCCGCACGGCGACTGGCTCGGGTTCGACACCACGGTGTCCTTCGGCTCCGGCGGCCTCGGCGTCACGAGCAGCGTGCTCCACGACGAGGACGGACCCTTCGGCGTCCTCGCCCAGGCCCTCACCCTGCGCCAGCTGCCTGCCTCTGGATGACGGAGGTCACCGCTCAGGCGAGGACAGCCCGAAGACCGGCCAGGCGATCTCGGTCCGCCACGCGGTCGGCTCGTCCGTGTCGCGCGGGCCGACGAGGTAGGTCTCCCGCACGGGACCGGTGATGGTGAGCGCGTTCTCGACGACCCAGGTGCCGAGCTCGCCGTAGGTGACGTCGATGTCGTCGTGGGACCCGTGGTGGGTGACGACGGCGAGCTCGGCCGCAGGCAGGGTCAGCGGGTGGACCCGACCCGAGCGGGGCGGCCGCGCTGTCGGGAGGTACACGACGGCGTGGCCGTGGCCGGTCTGGAACAGCGCGTCGTCGTACATGCCGCCGGGTGCTCCTTCCGGGTCGACGACGGACGCCTCCAGCTCGGCGGCCGCGCCCGCGTACCAGGACAGGACGTCGTCGAGGTCGACGTCCGCGGACACTGCAGCGGCGGTCGTGGCCGGGACGGATCTCAGCGTGACGTCGACGGGTCCCGGCTCGGGGCTGAGGAGACGGCGGAGCGCCACCACCGCAGCCTGCTTGCGCTCCAGCTCGGACTCGAGGCGCCGCACGTGCTCCGTCACGATCGCGGCCCGCACGCCGGGGTCCGGTGCCAGCAGGATCTCCTGGACCTCTGCGAGAGGGACGTCCAGCTCGCGCAGGCGGTGGATGACCTGGGCAGCGGGGATCTGGCCGACGTCGTAGCAGCTGTGACCCTCCCGTCGGCGTCAGCCCGCACCCTCACCTCATGACGCAGACCACGAGAGTCCCGATCACCCGACTGCCCGGCATCGTCCACGGCTTCCTCACCGCGCACGCGGCGCGGGACGTCGACCGAGCGCTGCCGGCCTTCCACCCCGCGGCCGAGGTGACGGACGAGAGCAGGACCTACCGCGGCACGGACGCCGTGCGGACCTTCCTGCAGACGGGTGGGGCCGAGTTCACCTACACGACAGTGCTTCTCAGCGCGGAACGGGTCGACGACGCCGTCTGGATCGCGCACAACCGGATCGAGGGCGACTTCCCGGGCGGCGTCGCCGACCTGGCCTACCGCTTCGAACTCGCGGACGGGCTCATCTCCCGCCTCGACATCACGTCCTGACCCGGCGGCGAGAGGGGTCCAGGTCGTCGACCGAGAGGGCCACGCGGTGAGATCGTCCTCCGCGACAAGGAGCGTGCGCATGTCCCTCACCCGGATCCACAACTTCTCGATCTCCCTCGACGGCTTCGCCACGGGGGAGCCGCAGTCACTCGAGACGCCGTTCGGCCACGCCGGACAGCGCCTGCACGAGTGGATGATCCGCACCCGCTTCTGGGACGCAGGAGGCACCGCCGGGGTCGACGACGCGTTCGCCGAGCGCCACGGTCCCGGCATCGGCGCCGAGATCATGGGGGCCAACAAGTTCGGGCCGCCCGGGTGGCAGGACGACCCGGCCTGGAAGGGGTGGTGGGGAGCCGACCCGCCCTTCCACACTCCGGTCTTCGTCCTCACCCACCGCCCGCGACCGTCGCTGGAGATGGAGGGGGGCAACACCTTCCACTTCCTGGACACCACCCCGGCGGAGGCGCTGGCGGTCGCTCGACAGGCAGCCGGTGGCCAGGACGTGCGGATCGGCGGAGGCGCCACCGTCGTGCGCGACTTCCTCGCCGCCGGGCTGGTCGACCACATGCACCTGGTCCAGGTGCCGATCGTGCTCGGGCGCGGTGTCCGCCTGTGGGACGGGCTGGAGGGAGTGGAGAGCTCCTACGACACCGAGTCGGTCTCCTCGCCGAGCGGCGTCACCCACCTGACCTTCACCCGCAGGGCCGGCGCCTGACGCGCGGTCGGCACCGCGACAGGCCGAGGCCCCCGTTGCGCTCGGTCGTCCATCCGGAGTACACACCGCTGGTCCTTCTGCCACGTCGTCCGGCACGAGGGCGCGCAGTCCAGGCACCGGCCGCCGGTGCCGCGACGCCCGGTGCTCGGGCAGAAGAGGTGCTCCATGCAACGACGGTCCCGCTCATCAGCGGCAGCGGCTCTGGCGGTGGGGGTGGCCCTGTCGACCATGGCGTCCACCCTGGTCTCGGTCGCCCCCGCCGCGGCGGCCCCACCCGGCAAGATCGACGGCTACTCGGCCGAGATCCGGCGCACCGCGTACGGCGTCCCGCACATCACGGCCGCTGACTACGCCAGCGCGGGCTTCGGCAGCGGCTACGTGCAGGCCGAGGACAACGTCTGCATCATCGCCGAGAAGGTCGTGACGTCGAACGGCACGCGAGCGCAGGACCTCGGCGTGACGGCGTCGAACGTCCAGAGCGACCTGTTCTTCCAGAACGCCATCCAGAGCGGCGCTGTCGAGCGGCTGCTCGAGGGCGAGCGGGACGGCGTCGACGCTCCCTCGCAGGACGCGCGCGACCTGGTCCGGGGCTTCGTCGCCGGCTACAACCGCGTCGTCCGCACGCAGCCGACGGACGACCCGACCTGCGCGGGCAAGCCCTGGGTCCGGCAGATCAGCGAGATGGACTTCTGGCGGACCCTGTACGCCAGCATGATCCGCGCCGGCTCCAAGGCCCTGCAGGGCGGCATCCTGGTCGCCAACCCGCCGGCACCCGCAGCGGCAGCGCTGAGCGCCGCGTCCTCGGCCGCGATCACGAGCGCCCCGGACGGCACCTCGGCAGGTGTCGGCAGCAACGCGTACGGCCTGGGTCGCGAGTCGACGGCCAACGGCACCGGCATGGTGCTGGCCAACCCGCACTTCCCGTGGGACGGCCCCGAGCGCTTCTACCGCCTGCACATCACGATCCCGGGGGAGTACGACGTCGAGGGGGCCACCCTGGTCGGCGACCCGATGGTCGAGATCGGGCACAACGCGACCCTCGGCTGGACGCACACCGTCTCGACGGCGCGGCGCTTCGTGTGGCACCGCCTCGCGCTCGTCCCCGGCGACCCGACGTCCTACCTGGTCGACGGCGAGCCCGTGAAGATGACCTCCCGCACCGTGACGGTCGCTGGGCAGTCCAAGACGTTCTGGGAGACCAAGTTCGGCCCGGTCGTCGTCGTGCCCGGCCAGTTCGACTGGACGACCGACGCCGCGTACGCGATCACCGACATCAACGCCACGAACAACCGGGCGGTCGACGGGTGGCTGGCGATGGGCAAGGCCGAGACGGTGCGCGAGCTGGAGGAGGCGCTGGACACCCACCAGCACCTGCCGTGGGTGAACGTCATCGCCGCCGACTCGACCGGCGAGGCGATGTACGCCGACCACTCCGTCGTGCCGCGCGTGACCGACGCGGTGGCCGCGAGCTGCATCCCGGCGCCGTTCCTGCCGATCTACGGAGCGACCGGGCAGGCCGTGCTCGACGGCTCCCGCAGCGAGTGCGACCTCGGCACCGACTCCGATGCCGCCGTCCCGGGGATCCTGGGCCCGGACAACCTGCCGGTCCTGTTCCGCGACGACCACGTCAGCAACATGAACGACAGCTACTGGCTGGCCAACCCCGACCAGCCGCTCGTCGGCTACCCGCGGATCATCGGCAACGAGAACACGCAGCGGAGCCTGCGCACCCGGCTCGGCATCCTCAAGATCGAGGAGCGCCTCGACGGCACGGACGACCTCGGCCCGGCCGGGGGCTTCACGACCGAGACGCTGTGGGAGTCGATGTTCGACAACCGGGTCTACGGCGGCGAGCTGCTCCGCGACCAGCTGGTCACGGCGTGCCGCGCGACGCCCTCCGTGACCCAGCCCAACGGCGCCGTCGTCGACCTGACGGCGGCGTGCGACGCCCTCGCGGGCTGGGACCTCAAGACGGACCTCGACAGCACCGGCGCCCACGTGTTCCGCGAGTTCGTCCTCGCCGGCGGGATCCGCTTCGCCGACGCGTACTCGCCGGCCGCTCCGGTGACGACCCCGCGGGTGCTCAACACCGCTGACCCGCGCGTCCTGCAGTCGCTGGCCACCGCCGTGCAGCGCCTCGCCGGCATCCCGCTCGCCGCCCCGCTGGGCAGCCTCCAGACCGAGCCACGGGGCGCGGAGCGCATCCCGATCCACGGCGGGCGCGGTGAGACGGGCAACTTCAACGTCATCACGGCGCCGCTGGTCGCCGGCGTCGGCTACCCGAAGGTCGTGCACGGGTCGTCGTTCGTCATGGCGGTCGAGCTCGGGGCGGACGGCCCGAGCGGGCGGCAGATCCTGACGTACTCGCAGTCGGCGAACCCGAACTCGCCCTACTACGCCGACCAGACCCGGCTCTACTCGCAGAAGGGCTGGGACACCATCAAGTACACCGACGCCCAGATCGAGGCCGACCCGGCGCTGACGACGTACGTGGTCGAGGAGGACGAGGACGACTGCCGCAAGAACGGCTGGCGCACCTTCACCACCCTCGGCTTCGGCTCGCAGGGCCAGTGCGTGGCGTACTTCCAGCGGGCGCGCCCGTAGCTCCACCGCACGCCGCGAGGGGCGTCCGTCCACCCGGACGGGCGCCCCTCGCGCGTGCAGGAGCCGCAGGCTCAGGCCGGGACGGCGAGCTCCTGCAGCCAGGCCGCCCAGCCCGGCTCCTCGCGGCGCACCCAGTCGGCGGCGTCGGCGGAGAACAGGTACGCGCGCACGCCGGCGGTCGCCTTGCCCTCGGCCTCGGCGTACACGAAGGCGGTGAGGATCCCGGGGACCGGGGCGGTGAGCCGGACCAGCGCCTGGCGCTCGCCGACCCGCTCGACCGTGCCGGTGGCACCGCGCAGGTCGACCGTCGTGCCCTCGGCGCCGAGCCCGAGGGAGTCGTGCAGCGCCTGCCACAGCTGCGCCGGCTCGCCGGGGTGCGAGGCGGTGACCTCCAGGGGAGTGGCCTCCTGCCCCGGGAAGTGGGCCAGGTAGAGGCGCAGGTTGTCGAAGAACGGCATCCACTGGACGCCCATGTCGGCCCAGAACTCCTGCTCCCAGTCGGCGCCGATGCCGAAGCCGCTGCTGGTGACGCGCACGACGCAGGTGCCGCCGGACTGCGCCTCGACGAGGAACTCCGACGTCAGGGGGCTGAGGTCGGACGGGTCCTTGCCCATGAGGGAGGCCCAGTCCTCCTCGTAGACCAGGCGGTGCGGCGGGTCCCAGCGGACGACGTGACCGTCCGAGCCCATCTCGGGGCCCATGGTGAAGTGGACGGAGCCGCCCTCGCGCTCCTCCATCTCGGTCGGCAGGAACCACGCGCTCATGCCCTTGGCGGTGGCGATGGCCTGCCAGACCTGCTCGGGGGTGCCGGGGACCTCGACGCTGAACTCGAGGCGGTACGGGACGTTCGGGCTCGTGCTCACGGGTTCTCCTCGGGTAGCGGGTGGGCGGCGACGACGAGCCGGTGCGGGCGCCCGTCGTCGTGGTGGTAGCGAGCGGCCAGGTCGAGCACCGCAGCGGTCAGGTCGTCGGCGAAGGCGGCCCGGTCGGCGGCCGACCGGAAGCCGATCCGGGTGTCGATCGTCAGCGTCGGCAGGCGCGTGCCGGTCGCACCGGCGCGGCGGGCCAGGGCGCCGACCTCGCGCACCAGCCGGCCGGCGAGCGCGATGAGGTAGCCGGCGGACAGGTGGTCGTCGTTCGCGTCAGGGTCGGCCGCCGACGCGGTCACGGCGGCGGGTGACACGACGTACGACGCCGCCGTCGCCCGCAGCACCCGCTCGGTGATGCCGCCGTGCCGCCGCTCCTCGGCCAGCTCCACGAGGCCGTGCGCCTCGAGCGCCTTGAGGTGGTAGTTGACCTTCTGGCGGGCGAGACCGACCCGGCTGGCGAGCCCGGCGGCCGACGAGGGGACGGCCAGCTCGCGGAGCAGCCGGGCGCGTACGGGGTCCAGGGCGGAGGCGGCTGCCTCGGCGCTCTCGATGACCTCGACGTCCTGCACGGCGCCCACGGTGCGCTTGACAAGAAGAATTGTCAAGGGGCCGGAGGGGCCTTCTCAGCCCGTGCCGGCGGGAGTACGGTCCGCCGCATGATGCGGCTGAACCCCTACCTCACGTTCAACGGCACCGCCCGTGAGGCGATGAGCTTCTACCGGGACGTGCTCGGCGGCGAGCTGAGGATCAACACCTTCGCCGAGTTCGGGGCGCCGGACGGGGTCGATCCCGACGGCGTGATGCACGCCCACCTCGAGACCGACGCCGGCTTCGTCCTCATGGCGTCGGACAACGCGCCCGGGCGTCCCGAGGTGGCCGGCGACAACGTCACGCTCAGCCTGTCGGGGACCCTGGAGGACGGTCCCGCGCTGCGCGGCTGGTTCGACCGACTGGCGGAGGGCGGCACGGTCGTGATGCCCCTGGAGAAGCAGGTGTGGGGCGACGAGTACGGCCAGCTGATCGACCGGTTCGGCGTGCCGTGGATGGTCGACTACGGAGACCCGACCGCAGGCTGACGCCCCAGCCCGGCCGCGGTGCGCAGCAGCTCCTCGGCACCGGCGAGCTCGTGCACGACGTCGGCGGCGGTGCGCTCGCCGCGCAGCAGGCCGACGCCCTGACCGGCGTAGACCGCTGTGACGTCGAGGTCACCGCGCTGCCGGGCTGCGCTCAGCTCCGCCGCCGCGGCGTCGTCGACCGCCAGCGCGTCCTCGCGGCCGACCCACCGGTCGAAGAACGCGTTGCGCAGGGCGCGGCCGCCGTACTCCGGTGGCCAGTCCAGCCGCTGCCCCACGTCGAAGACGCGGCCGTACGCCGTGTCCGTCGAGTGCGCTGCCAGCAGCCGCTCGCGGGCCGCAGCGGAGGTGGCCGCCTCGGTGCACGCGAGGAAGGCGGTGCCGACCCAGGCGCCGGCCGCACCGGCGGCGAGGACAGCGGCCAGGCCCCGCGCCGTGCCGATGCCGCCGGCCGCCAGCACCGGCAGCCGCACGGCATCGAGGACCGCCTGGAGCAGCGGCAGCGTGGCGACGTCGTTGCGGCCGTGGCCGCCGGCCTCCCCGCCGCGGGCGACGAGGACGTCGACCCCCGCCCGCTCGGCGGCGAGCGCCTCCTCCAGGGTGCCGACCTGGGTCGCGACGACGACGCCCGCAGCCTGCAGCGGGGCGATCCAGCGCTCGTACGGGCCGTAGCTGACGGACACGAGAGCCGGGGCCTCCGCGGCGACGACCTCGACGAGCGCGTCGTCCTGCGCGAGCGCCCAGGCCATGAGCCCGACGCCGAAACGGCCCCCCTCGCGTGCGGCGGCGCACTGCTCGCGGACCCCGCCGGGGGTCGACGTGGGGCCGAAGCCCAGCATGCCGAGCCCACCGGCGGCGGACACAGCGGCAGCGAGCCGACCGGTGCTGACGCTGGCCATCGGCGCTGACACGACAGGGACGTCCAGGCCGAAGCGCTCGGTCAACCAGGTGCGCACGTCGTCTCCGTCTCGGAAGTGGCTGAGGTGCCACCGAACCACGTGCCGGAACCGGCGACGACGCCGGGAACGGCTGCTGGAGCGTGCGGCCCCCTGCGTGCTCAGGCCCGTGGGGCCGCGCGGAGCGCCGGAGCGGCCGCCCGCACCGTGCGGATGAGCTGGTCGGCGTCCTCGAGGACGGCCGTCAGCCGGTCGGCGACCGGACCCTCCACCTCGCGTCGCGCACCGGCGACGCCGAACGCCAGCGAGAACAGCTCGCGGACCACGTGGTCCAGCAGTGCCTCGAGGTCGCTGTCCTGCCTGCCGACGTCGGCGTCCGGCGACGGAGCGGACTGGACCGGTATCGACATGAGCCCCCCAGGTGGCTGCGGCCGGGACAGGGAGACCGGACGGGCGCGGGGCAGAGGCAGGGGCGGCCTGGTGGAGCAGCCTAGGACCGTCCCGGGGGCCCGGCAAGCGACTGCGCCGGGCCCCCGGTCGCAGGCTGCTAGGCCGGCAGGTCCTGGAGCATGCGCTCGGCAAGAGGACCGGAGGAGGCGGGGTTCTGGCCCGTGTAGAGACTGCGGTCGACGACGACGTTCGGGGCCCACGGCTCGCCCTCCACGACGTCGCAGCCGAGCGCGACCAGGCGGTCCTGCAGCAGCCACGGAGCCTTGTCGGCGAGGCCGGCCTGCGCCTCCTCGGCGTTGGTGAAGCCGGTCAGCCGGTAGCCCGAGAACGGCGAGGTGCCGCCGGTCTCGGTGGCCAGCAGGGCGGCCGGCGCGTGGCAGACGATGCCCAGCGGCTTGCCGGCGGCGAGCGTGCTGGTGAGCACCGCGGCCGAGCTGGCGTCGACCGCCAGGTCCTCCATCGGGCCGTGCCCGCCGGGGTAGAACACCGCGTCGTACGCGGCGGCGTCGACGTCCTCGAGCCGGAGCGGGCTCTCGAGCTGGGGGATGCCCGTCAGCGCGGCGCGCATCTCGTCGGCGCCGTCCTGCCCGCCGTTGACGTCCGGCGCCAGGCTCGCCTCGTCGACCACGGGCTGCACCCCGCCGGGGGTGGCGACTGCGACCTCGTGGCCGGCACCGGTGAAGGCGCGGTACGGCGCGACCAGCTCCTCGGCCCAGTAGCCGGTCGGGTGCTGGGTCCCGTCGGACAGGGTCCAGTGGCGGGCGCCGGTGACGACGAACAGGACGGAACTCATGGGGTCGCTCCAGGGGGCAGGGAGTGCGGACCCCCTGCTCCTGCCCCCGGGCAGGCCCCGGAAGCGCAGCCGCTCGGGCGGGACCGGGGGACGTCGGGCACGAGCACGGGGGCCGGGTCAGCGACCCGGCCCCCGCACGTCGTACGACCGACTACTTGCGCTTGAGCAGCGTGTAGTCGTAGGTGGCGTCCAGCACCGCGAGGTCACCCGTCGGGAGGTTCGACACCACGACCACGAAGTCGCTCTTGGTGCCGTTGGCGCACTTCGTCGACAGGGTGTCGGTGGTGAAGGAGTCGCCCTCGAACCGGTAGACGAAGTTGCCTGCCCCATCGGTGATCTCAGCGTCGGATTCCACGCCCGGGGTGAGGTCGCAGGTCGAGATGACCTGGACGGTCCAGTTGTTGTCCTGGACGCCGGTGGTCTCGATCCACTCGTCGGACGACACCTCCGCGGCGACGGTGTCCACGGTCACGTCGTCGATGAACCAGCCGGTGTCGAGGTAGGCGGCGTCGGTCGAGTAGCGCCAGCGCACGTCGGTGGCACCCTCCGGGACGGTCACCTCGTACTGCAGCGTACACGCGGCTCGTCGACGAAGTAGGCGCCACCGGAGGTGCCGGTGATGCCGTTGCCCTCGGTGTTGCCGCCGTGCGGGTCCTCGTCGGTGGAGACGACGGCACCGGTGGCGACGTCGGTCACCGGGACGGTGACCCACTCGCCGTCGACGAGGGCCTCGACGAAGCCGTAGTCCCAGCCCTCCTCGATGAAGTGCCAGTTCCAGAACGAGACCGTCTCGCCGCCCGTCACGGGGGTGTCGAGGCCGAGCTCGGTGTCCGTCTGGCTCGCGTAGCCGCCCCACCAGTGCGTGTCACCGCTGTGCGGCACCACCTGCGTGGAGTCCTCGCCGGCGAAGTCGATCGCGACGTTCGGGCCGGGGTTGCGGAACTTCTCGTAGGAGACGCCGAACGGCAGCGCGGTCCCGTCGGGACGGGCACCCGGCCGGTTCCACTTGGCCTCGGGCTGGCTGCCCTTGTAGCTGCCGCGGTCGTCCCAGAAGTCGGAGTTGGCGAGGTCGATCGTCCAGCCGCCGGACGCCGGGCCCAGGTCGAAGCTCTCCAGGTCCCAGAGGGCGGAGTCCTCGTCGTCGAGGTACATCGTCACGGCCCAGTCCTTGAACAGCTCCTCGGCCGAGCGCAGGTCGGTGGTCGAGGTCTCGTTGTACTCGTCGATGGCGTTCTGCACGCCCTCCATGCCGTCGGCCTGCTCCTCGAAGACCAGCTTCACGAGGAGGTCGCCGCCGGCGGCGTCGTACTCGCCGTCCGGCACGAGGGTCCCGTCGCCGTTGCCGCCGGCCTGCTCCCACAGGTAGGCGAAGTAGCTGAACGACGCGCCGTAGTTCTCCAGCCCGCCGCCCCACCGGGTCAGCGACGTCTCGCGGTGGAACACCTGCTGGTAGGTCAGGTGGCTGCCGGTCATGTCGTAGCCGTTGAGGAACGCCGCCATGTCGGCCAGGCCCTCGTCGACCCAGGACAGCTCACCCGCGTCGGA
This sequence comes from uncultured Actinomycetota bacterium, assembly GCA_963844295.1. GTDB lineage: Bacteria > Actinomycetota > Actinomycetes > Mycobacteriales > SCTD01 > SCTD01. Next base: position 357,447 of record CAWJNR010000003.1, read on the forward strand.
GTAGCCCATCAGCAGGTGCTCGAGCTCGTGCGCGATGACGCCCTCGTAGAGCTCAGCGCGGTCGTTGGCCGGGTCCCCGTCGGACCACGGCGCGGCGTTCGGGTCCTCACCGACCCGGTTCGCCCAGTCGAAGGCGTCCAGGGTGATGACGTTCATGCCCAGGCTCTCGGTGCTCGCGAAGTCGGGCGCGAAGTAGCCGGCGGTGTAGCTGTCGACGGTGCAGTCGTAGTAGTTCTCGTCCTGCACGTTGTAGACCAGGGTCACCAGGGAGTCGCTGGACAGGTCGTCGGGGTTGGCGGCGTCCATCGGGCCGAAGTGCGCCTCGTTGACCGCGACGATCTGGCCGGTGAGCTGGTCGCCCAGGTAGTCGATCTGGGCCTGCGTCAGCACGTAGTCAGCCGGGTCGGAGTCGGCGCACGGCACGAACTCGTCAGCCGGGTCGTGGTCGAAGCTCGGGTCGAGGCTGTGCACGTCCTCGACGCCGTCGAGCGCGCCGACCGGCACGTAGACGTAGACGGGGGTGCCGTCCTCCGTCGCGCCGGCGTACGCCCGCTCGAAGGGCTGGTAGTAGGTGCCGCCGGCCGCGGAGTCGTTGATCGGGACGGTGATGACCTCGTCACCGGCCGAGCCGAGATCGGCCGGCGGCTCGTAGGAGTGGCTGGCGAAGGCCGGCGGGGCCAGCCCGCCGATGGAGATCAGGCTGAGCGCCGCGGCTGCAGCCGTTGCGCGGATGGTGGGTCGCACGTGCGCCTCCTCGTGGACCCGGGCCAGTCGCCCGGGCTCCGGTTCCTGTGGACGAGGCGGGGGGCACGGCCTCTCGCCCCCGGGGTGGCCGAGGGCGAGGGGACGATAACCCGACGTGTCGAGTGATGGGCGGGCGACCCGGGGCGAACCGGACGCGGCCCCTGCGGCTCAGCTCAGGACCGCGCCGAGGGCCAGGAACCCGGTGATCAGGACGAGCAGGATGCCGAGCAGCGGGGCGAGGAAGCGCAGGTAGGCGCCGTACCCGACCTTGGCCAGCGCGAGCCCGCCCATGACGACCGTCAACTCGATGCGCAGGAAGGCGCGGATGCGCGAGACGCTGCACTACGAGGCGATCTACCGCTGGCACCCGATGTTCGCGGACGCGCCGTTCCGGACCTGGTCGGCCGGCACCGCCAACGGCGTCGCGACCACCGAGGGCGGCGACATCCTCGTGCTGGGTCACGGCGCGGTGCTGATCGGCATGAGCGAGCGCACCACCGCGCAGGGGATCGAGCGGCTGGCCCGCGCGCTGTTCGCGCAGGGCGCCGCGGAGCGCATCGTCGCGCGGACATGCCGCGGTCGCGCGCCCTACATGCACCTCGACACGGTCATGACGATGGTCTCCGAGGGTCACGGTGCTGACGCCGACGCAGGACGTGTGGTCGGCCGAGCGCGAGCAGTGGGACGACGGGTGCAACGTGCTTGCGGTGCGCCCCGGCGCCGTGGTCGCCTACGAGCGCAACGTCACCACGAACACCTTCCTGCGCAAGCACGACGTCGAGGTCATCACGATCTCCGGCAGCGAGCTGGGCAGGGGCCGCGGCGGACCCCGCTGCATGAGCTGCCCGATCGAGCGTGACAGCGCATGACCCGCCTCGCCGAGCCCACCACTGCAGAGGGACGCCCCATGACCACGTCGTTGCACGGCCGGAGCTTCCTCAAGGAGCTCGACCTGACCCCCGCGGAGTGGGAGGGGCTGCTGTCGCTGGCCGGCGAGCTGAAGGCGGCCAAGAAGGCGCGCCAGGAGCAGCAGCGCCTGCGCGGCCGGAACCTGGCGCTGATCTTCGAGAAGACCTCCACGCGCACGCGCTGCGCCTTCGAGGTGGCCGCCTACGACCAGGGCGCCCACGTCACCTACCTCGACCCGACGGGCTCGCAGATCGGCCACAAGGAGTCGATGAAGGACACCGCACGGGTGCTCGGACGCATGTACGACGGCATCCAGTACCGCGGCTCGGCGCACGCGCTGGTCGAGGTGCTCGCGGAGTTCAGCGGCGTCCCGGTCTGGAACGGGCTCACCGACCAGTGGCACCCGACGCAGTCGCTGTGCGACGTCCTGACGATGCGCGAGCACGTGCGCGCCGACCGGATCGCGGTCGCCTACCTCGGCGACGCCCGCAACAACGTCGGCAACTCGCTGCTCGTGGGCGGCGCCCTGTCCGGCATGGACGTGCGGATCGTCGCGCCTGAGGCGCTGTGGAACGCCGACGACGTCGTGCAGCAGGCCCGCGAGATCGCCTCGCAGACAGGCGGTTCGGTGACCGTGACCAGCGACGTCGCGGAGGGCGTGGCCGGGGCCGACGTCGTCTACACCGACGTGTGGGTCTCCATGGGCGAGCCGAAGGAGGTGTGGGACGAGCGCATCGGGCTGCTGCGCGACTACCAGGTCACGATGGACGTGCTCCGCGCGACCGGCAAGGACGACGTGCGCTTCATGCACTGCCTGCCGGCGTTCCACGACCGCAGCACGACGGTCGGGGAGGACATCTTCCAGAAGACGGGGATGGACGCCCTCGAGGTGACCGACGAGGTCTTCGAGAGCCGAGCACTCCATCGTCTTCGACCAGGCCGAGAACCGGATGCACACGATCAAGGCCGTGCTCGTCGCGACGCTCGGCGGACTGACGTGCGCATCGTCGTCGCGCTCGGCGGCAACGCGCTGCTGCGGCGGGGCGAGAAGCCCGACGCGTCGGTGCAGGCGGCCAACGTCGAGCGGGCCGTGACGGCGCTCGCACCGCTCGCGCAGGAGCACGAGCTGGTCCTGACGCACGGCAACGGCCCGCAGGTCGGGGTGCTCGCGCTGCAGAGCGCGTCCGACCCGCAGCTGTCCACGCCGTACCCCTTCGACGTCCTCGGGGCGCAGACCCAGGGGATGATCGGCTACTGGCTGCTGCAGGCGCTGCAGAACGCGCTGCCCGGGCGCCAGGTCGCCGCCATCATCAACCAGACCCTCGTCTCCGCAGCCGATCCCGCCCTCCAGGACCCGACGAAGCCCATCGGCGAGGTGTACGACGAGCAGCGCGCCAAGGAGCTCGCGGAGCAGCGCGGGTGGACGGTCAAGCGCGACGGCGACGGCTGGCGCCGCGTGGTCGGGTCCCCGCGCCCGCAGCGCGTGGTCGAGACCCGGCTGATCCGGCTGCTGCTCGGCAGCGGCGCCGTCGTGGTCTGCGCCGGCGGCGGCGGCGTGCCGGTGATCCGCGACGAGTCGGGACGGCTGACCGGCGTGGAGGCCGTCGTCGACAAGGACCTGACGACGTCCGTGCTCGCCGAGGCGCTGGACGCCGACGTGCTGATGATCCTCACCGACGTCCCGCACGTCCTGCGCGGCTACGGGACCCCGGAGCAGGAGCCCGTGCTGCGGGCGACCCCCGCGTCGCTGCAGTCGGAGGACTTCGCCGCCGGGTCGATGGGGCCCAAGGTCGACGCGGCCTGCCGGTTCGTCGAGCTGACCGGTGACATGGCCGCGATCGGGCGGATGGAGGACGCCGTCGCCATCCTCGCCGGCGACGCCGGGACGATCATCACGCCGCGCGGCGAGTACGGCGGTCCGCACGACCTCGCGGCGCACCGCGCCGGGCAGGCCTAGGACCCCGCCTGCCGGTCCTGGCGCAGCCGCGGCCGCAGCGCGACCAGGTCGATGTCGTCCTCGACGACGCCGCGGGAGGCGGAGCGGTGCTCCGGCAGGCCGAGCTCTCGCAGCAGCTCGCTGATGGCCCGGTCGTCGGAGAAGAACTCCGCGTGCACCGTGCTGGCGCCCACCTGCGCGGCCCGCCTGACCACGTCGGCCAGCAGGCGGGTGCCGAGCCCCACGCCCCGCCACGCGGGGTCCACCGCGACGGCCACCTCGACCACCGGCCAGGTCGACGCGCCCTCGTACCTCGCGATCCCGACACCGCGGTCCTGCTCGTCGAGCGCCACGAGGGCGAAGCGCCGCACGTGGTCGAGCCGCACGAGCCGGTCGGCCTCCCGGGCCGTCCGGGGGCCGGAGCCGCCGCGGAAGCGGCGGTGGAGCGTGTCGAGCGCGACCGGGTAGCCGGGCGGCCGGGCCTGCGACGGGACACCGGTGCCGGCGCTCGCCATGGCTCCTCCTGACGTCGGAGGGCCACTGTCCCGCGCGCAGCCGTCGCGGGACAGGGTCGGAGGTCCCCGGCCGGGACGTTCGCCCCTGGCCGCGAGGCCACCCGGGTGTCACCCTGGACGCGCCCGGCGCACGTCCGGGACCTGCCAGGACCACCTGGAGGCACCGTCATGACCAGCGCCTCGGCGGCCGGGACCGCACCGGTCTCTGGACCCCCGCCGCACCCCTCACCCGCCGCCCCGACCGTCCGCACGCCGGCCGGTCGGCTGCTGCGGGAGGTGACCCAGCAGCTGGTCGAGGTGCAGGAGCTGCTGGAGCGCGAGCCCCGCTCGCAGGTGCTCGCGCAGGCGCTGGAGCGGCTCAGCGCCACCCGCGAGGCGCTGTCGCTGCTGGCGCTCGAGCGGGCGGCCCCCAGTCGTGGCCCGGTCGTGACCGACCGGCCGTCGGTCGTCCGGCGACGTGAGCTGGCGCCCGGGAGGAGCTCCGCCTCGGCGACCCGGGCCTTCTGCCGCGAGACGCTGACGAGCTGGGAGGTGCCCGCGGAGCTGGCCGCGTCGGCTGTCGACGTGGCCAGCGAGCTGGTCGGGAACGCCCTGCGGTGCAGCGGTGCTCCGGTCGTGCTGCGGCTCGAGCTCCGGGAGGACGGGCTGCTCGTCAGCGTCTGGGACGACGCGGACGGCCGGCCCCGCTTGCGCCCGTACCGGCCGGGGATCAGCGAGCGCGGCATCGGGCTGCACCTGGTCGAGCACCTGAGCTCGGCGTGGGGGTGGACCGACGAGCAGGGCGGCAAGTGGGTGTGGGCGCGGTTGGGGCCGGAGGCCGGGCCCGTGCTGCACCGCCGGCCGCCCGGCCCGCGCCCCCACCTCGGTCGGTGGGGCGAGACCGGCGAAGCGGCACACCCGCGCCGTCCCGCGACCTAGGGTGCCGCCGTGAGGACGGCAGCGTGAGCGACCAGCTGCTCGCGCACGCCCTGCGCACGCTGGTGACCGCCACCGACGGGCCGGCCGCGATGCGCGAGCTGGCCGCCCTGCTCGTGCCCGGCCTCGCGGACTGGTGCCTGATCGACCTGCTGCAGCCGCCGGACCTGGTCACCCGCGTCGTGGCGGTGGGGGCGGACGGCCCGCTGGACCTGCCGCCGCAGCTCGGGGACGTGTCGGCCCGCCGCTCCTCGGCGCAGGCCGTCGGCCTGCTGGCGCGGCTGGTGGACGCGCCGGGACGCCGGTTGCGCCTGGACGACGACGCGATCGTCGCGGCGCTCGGCAGCGAGGACCCCCGCACCCGGGGGCAGGCCGAGCTGGCGCTCTCGCTGGGCACGGTCGAGGCGCTCGTGCTGGGCATGGTCAACGCCGACGAGGTGCTCGGCGTCCTGGCCCTCGGCCGGTCGGAGCGGCCCTTCACCGCCGGCGAGGCGGAGGTGCTGTCCGACGTGGCCTCGGCCGCGGGTCTCGCGCTGTCGGGGGTGCGCCTGCGGGAGGTGCAGCGGAGCGTTTCCATCGCCCTGCAGCGCAGCCTGCTCCCGCCGCTGCCGGTCGTCCCCGGTGTGGCGCTGGCCGCGCGCTTCGTCCCGGCCGAGGCGAGCCTGGCGGTCGGCGGCGACTGGTACGACGCGTTCGTCCTGCCGGACGGCGAGCTGGCGCTGGTGGTCGGTGACGCGATGGGGCACGACGTGCAGGCGGCGGCCCGGATGGCCGAGCTGCGCAACCTGCTGCGCGCCGTCGCCCTGGACGGCCAGCAGCCGCCGGCCGCCACGCTGTCCCGGCTCGACGCCGTCGCCGACCACCTGGCGGCCGACCTGCCGGGCACCTGCGTCTACGCCCAGCTGGACCTGCCCGACGGCCGGCTGTGCTGGTCCTCCGCGGGGCACCTGCCGCCGGTGCTGCTGCGGGACGGCCGCGCGCGGCTGCTCGAGACCGCGCCCGACCTCATGCTCGGCGTGCAGGCCGGCACGACCCGCACCGACCACGAGCTGCGAGGTGCGCCCCGGCGACGTGCTCGTCCTCTACACCGACGGCCTGGTCGAGTCGCGGCGCACGGCCCTCGACGAGCGGCTGGAGGCGCTGCGGCGCGCGGTCGAGCAGGACGCCGACCTGCCGCCCGAGCTGCTCGCCGACGTCCTGGTCGCGCAGCTCTCCTCCGGTGAGGACGACGTCGCTGTCGTCGTCGTGCGCCTCGAGAACCCCTGACCCGCGGAGGATCCCGTGCCTGCTGTGACCGTGCCCGGTGCCGCGAGCGTCCACAGCCTCCGCGCGCACCTGGCGGTGCCGTCGGGCGGCGCCGCGCCGTGGCCGGGCGTCGTCGTCCTGCACGAGGCGCTCGGCCTGACCGACGACACCCGCGCCCAGGCCGACCGGCTCGCGGCGGCCGGCTACCTGGCGGTGGCGCCCGACCTGTTCAGCGCCGGGGGAGCGGTGCGCTGCCTGCGCTCGACGTTCCGCGCGCTCGGCCGCGGGGAGGGCGCGGCCTTCGGCGATCTCGAGGCCACCCGCGCCTGGCTCGCCGACCGCGCGGACTGCACCGGCCGGATCGGGGTGCTGGGCTTCTGCATCGGCGGCGGCTTCGCGCTGCTCGGCGCCACCCGCGGCTTCGACGTCAGCGCTCCGAGCTACGGCCCGCTGCCCGACCGGGCCGAGGAGGTCCTGCGGGGCGCCTGCCCCGTGGTGGCGAGCTACGGCCGGCGCGATCCCGTCATGCGCGGCAAGGCCGCCCAGCTCGAGGCGGTGCTGACCGCGCTCGGGGTCGAGCACGACGTGCACGAGTACCCCGACGCCGGCCACTCCTTCCTCAACCGGCACGCCGTCGGGCCGCTCGCGCTGGTCGAGCGGATCGCCGGCTTCAGCTACCACCAGCCCTCCGCCGAGGACGCCTGGGACCGCATCCTGCGGATGTTCGACCGGCACCTGCGGGACTAGCCCGCCCCGCCCTCGGGTTGGCCCCTGAGGTGAGCCCCTCCTCCGACGCCGGGCGCGTCGCCCTGCTCGTCGGTGCGCTGTTCGGGCTGGCCGGCATGGGCAGCGCCGCCGTCGCCGTCACCCTCCCGGCCATCGCCGCGGACCTCGGGCTCAGCACCGGCGGCGCCTCCTGGATCATCAGCCTGTACGCCCTGATGCTCGCGGTGGCGACCGCCGTCTACGGCCGGGTCGCGGACCTGGCCGGCATCCGGCTGCCGCTGCTGTTCGGGGTCGGGCTGATGGCGAGCAGCGCCGTGCTGGGCGCGCTCGCCCCGTCGTACGAGCTGCTGCTCGCGGCGCGGCTGCTCCAGGGCGCCGGCGCCGCCGCGGTCCCGGTCCTGGGCATGGCGATCGTCAGCGCGCGCTACCAGGGCGGGGTGCGCACCGCCGCGCTCGGCCGGGTCGCGGGCACCGCCGCCGCCGTCAGCGCGCTCGGGCCGCTGGCCGGCGGCCTGGTCGAGCAGGCCACCAGCTGGCGCGCGGTCGTGGCGCTGCCCGCCCTGGGACTGCTCGTCGTCCCGGCGCTGTGGCGCGCGGTGCCCACCGAGGGGACCGGCGCCCGGCTGGACGTCCTCGGGGCGGTGCTCGTCGCCGGCACCGCGGCCGGGCTGGTCCTGCTCGTCCAGTCGCCCGCCTCGGGGGTGCTGGTGGCCGTCGTCGGCGCCGTGCTGCTCGGGCTCGGCGTCCCGGCCGCCGACCTCGTGGGTGCGGCGCCGCCCGGAGGGCTTCCTGCCGCAGGTGGTCGTCCGCGAGCCGGTGGTCGTCCGCAGCGCGCTGGCCGCCGCTGCCGTGCCGGCCGCCTGGTTCGCGCTGCTCATCGCGGTGCCGGCCGTGCTGGCCACCCGCGGCTGGACGCCGCTGACCATCGGCCTGGCGCTCGTGCCCTCTGCGGTCACCGGCTTCCTGGCCCCCCGCCTCGCGGGCCCCCTGCTCGTGCGGCTCCGGCCGGCCCGGTCGCTGGTCGTCTCCGGCGGCACCGCTGCCGGCGCGCTCGTGGTCGCCGCCGCCGGGGCGACGCTGGGCAGCGCCGTGCTCCTGGTCGCGGCCGTGGTGCTCGTGACCTTCGCCTTCGGGCTCGGTCAGCCGGCCCTCATGGCGGCCGTCGGCGACGCCGTCCCGGCCGACGTGCGCGGCGTCGCGCTCGGCATCGCGACGCTGGTCTTCCTCGTCGGCGGTGGCGTCGGCTCGGCGGTGGTCGGCGGCTTCGGCGAGCTGTTCGGGCTCGACCGCAGCCTCCTGCTGCTCGCCGTGCTGCCGCTGGCCGGCAGCCTGGCCCTCCTGCCGGGGATCCGCGCCGAGCGGGCGAGGACTCCCTAGCCCTCCAGCAGGCCGGTCGTCGCCGGGTCCGGCTCGCCGGACCACCACTGGTCCAGCACCCGGCGGAAGAGCTCCTCCTGCGGAGCGGCGCGCGCGAACAGCGTCATCGACGAGCGCAGCTTGAGCGCGTCGACCGCCCCGAGGACGTCCTCGGGAGCGCGGTCGGCCAGCTCGACGACGGCCGCCGTCGCGGCACGGAGCCGCGGACCCAGCACGGGGTGGTCGAGGTAGGCGCGCGCCTCGTCGAGGCCGTCCAGCGCGTAGCGCTGCGCCGTCGGGCTGCGGCCCAGACCCGCCAGCTGCGGGAAGACGAACCACATCCAGTGGCTGGTCTTGCGGCCGCCGCGCAGCTCGCGCAGGGCGGCGTCGAAGGTCCCGTGCTCGTCCTGGGCCGTGACGAAGCGCTCGAGGTCCACCCGGGCAGTCGTCAGCGCTCATCCGTGGAGCGGGCCAGCTCGACGCGGTCCCGGCCGAGGCCCTTGGCGCGGTAGAGCGCGCGGTCGGCGCGGGCCAGGAGCTGGTCGCCGGTCACGCCCGGCCCGCTCAGCGCGACGCCGACGGTCATCGAGCTCAGCACCGACCGGTCGCCCAGCCGCACCCGCCGCCGCGCTGCCAGGCGCACCCGCTCGGCGACGCTGACGGCGTGCTCCGCGCCCTTGACGTCGTCGAGCAGCAGCACGAACTCGTCCCCGCCCAGCCGGGCCGCGAGGTCCTGCGTGCGCAGCACGCCGGAGACGGCAGCGGCGACCTCGCGGAGCAGCTCGTCACCCGCCGCGTGCCCGAGGCTGTCGTTGACCTGCTTGAAGCGGTCGACGTCGCAGAAGAGCACGGCCACCTGGTGCGGTCCGGCCAGCCGGGCGGTGAGCACGGCGTCGAAGGTGCTGCGGTTCGCCAGTCCGGTGAGCGAGTCGCTGCCCGCCCGGCGCTCCAGCTCGGCCGCGACGGCCCGCGCCTCGGTGGTGTCGACGACCGAGGCCAGCACCTCCTGCTCGCCGTCGCCGTCGAGCACGATGAGCGTCACCCGGCCCCACACGACCGTGCCGTCGGGCCGCAGGTAGCGCCGCTCCACGCCGTCGAAGGCCGCCGCGCCGTCGCGCACCCGGTCGCTGATCTCGGCCACGACCGGCAGGTCGTCGGGGTGGCTGACGTCCGCGACCGTCCGGCCGACCAGCTCGGCCGCGCTGCGCCCCAGAAAGCGGCAGTACGCCGGGTTCACCCGGACGTACCGGCGCCGGCCGTCGAAGACCGCCATGCCGACGGGGGAGTGCTCGAAGGTGCGCTGGAACAGGCTCTCGCTGCGCTGCAGCCGGGCGTGCACGCGGGCGTGGTCCAGCGCCAGGCTCGCCTGCACGGCGAACAGCTCCAGCAGCTCGCAGGTGTGCTCGTCGGGCCGCAGCCCGTCGGCCGGCAGGTCCACCGAGAGCACACCGAGCAGCCGGCCGTCGGCGCCGTGCAGCGGGGCGAACAGCGCGTCGTCGGCCCGCCAGGAGCGCTCGTCGTCGGAGCTCGGCAGCTCCGGCACCCAGACGGCGCCGGGGATCGGGACGGACGCGTCGGCGAAGCGCAGCGCGCCCACCGGCTGGGCGGCAGCGAGCAGGTCCTCCCAGGTGGCGAGCGCCTCGCGCGTGCCGAGCAGCTCGGCCCGCACCTCCTGCGGGCCGGCCACGGTGACGACCTCGAGGTCGCCGTCGGCGGTGAGCAGGTTCAGCACCGCCACGCGGAAGCCGACCAGCTCGACCACCGCCTGCACGACCTGGTCGAGCGTGCGGTCGAGGTCGAGCGTGCCGCCGACGCGGCGGGCGACGTCGCCCACGAAGCGGGAGACGGCCTGCCGGTCCTCGCCCCGCCGTCGCCCGGGCGCCACCGCACGCGGCACCTCCGGGACGAGCGGGCCGGCCTGCTCCACGTCGTCATCCTCGACGCGCACGGGGGCGAGGTGGAGCAGAACGGGGCGTCCCGTGGCGGAACCGCCCAGGATGACCAACGCGAGGTGGCCCGGAGTGCCCAGCGACCGTCCGGCCGTCCGCGCACCCGCCGCAGGTCAGCTCAGGACGACGCGCTCGGCGGGGTCGTCGGCGGGCAGGTCGCCGTCGACGACCGCGCTCACCTCCAGCGACTGGAAGTCGACCTGCCCGCCGGTGGTGGTGAGGAAGGCCGTGTCGGCCGCGTCGCGGCCGGTGGCGATGCGGACCAGCGCGCTGCGCGGCGCCAGCAGGGTCGCGTCCACCACGACCCACTCCCCGTCGACGAGCGCCTCGGTCACCGCGTGGAAGTCCATGGGGGACAGGCCCGGTGCGTAGACCGACACGACCCGGGCCGGGACGTCGAGCGCCCGCAGCAGCGCGACGCACAGGTGCGCGTAGTCGCGGCACACGCCCTGCCGGGCGAGCAGCGTCTCGACCGCGCCGTCGGTGGGTGCGCTGGCGCCGGGGACGTACTGCAGCCGCGTGCCGACCCAGGCCGCCACGGCCGGGACGACCGCTGCCGCGCCCGACAGCGCGCCGAGCTCGGCGCGGGCGACGGCGCCCAGGCGGTCGGACTCGGCGTAGCGGCTCGGCCGCAGGTAGGTGCTCGCATCGAGCGGCTCGACCGGCACGGGGCCCGGCGCTCCCGTCGACGGTGGCGCGGTAGCGGACCGCCAGCTCGCCGGGCTGCGCCGTGCACAGGTGGAGCCGACCGCCGGCGGTCGTGCGGTGCTCGGTGACGGGCAGCGGGCGGCCGTCGAGGGTCACCTCCAGCTGCTCCTCCCGCGGCGGGGCGGCCACCGCCACCTGCAGCTCCACCTCCGCGGGCCGGCGGACGAGGGCGGTGAACGAGGACTCGACGCGGCGCAGCACGGGACCAGTCTCGTGCCGCGCCGCGTCGGGCTCAGCCGGCAGCGGCAGCGCCCTCCTTGAGGGCGCGGGCCGCGGCCTCCTTGCTGACGCGCACGAGCGAGACGCTCACCAGCGCGGCCACGAGCAGGAAGCCGCTGGCGACGCCGAAGCCGAGCGCCCACCCCTCGTTGACCGCGTCGAACACCTGGCCGACGAAGGCGGGGTCGGGCGGGGCCGTGGCCCCCGGCTGCGGCTGCAGCGCCTCGAGCCCGCCGACGCCCTCGGGCAGCAGCTCCTTGGTGCGCGAGGTGCTCACCGCGGTGAGGACGGCGAGGCCGAGCGCCCCGCCGACCTGCTGGCCGGCGTTGAGCAGCGCCGAGGCGATGCCGGTGTCCTCCGCCGGCACCCCGGCGACGGCGGCGCTGGTCAGGGCGACGAAGGCCAGGCCCATGCCGATCGCGACCATCGCCAGGGACGGCAGGACGACGGTGAGGTAGGAGCTGTCCGGCTCGAGCCGCAGCGCGAGCTGCAGCAGGCCGCCGGCGGCGAGCAGCGGTCCGACGAGCAGCAGCGGACGCGGCCCGATCCGGCCGAGCAGGTTGGCCGAGATGCCGGCGCCGACGCCGATGAGCAGCGTCATCGGCAGGAAGGCCAGCCCCGCCTTGATGGGGCTGTAGCCGTTGAGGACCTGCATCCACAGCGTCAGGAAGAAGAAGATGCCGAAGATGCCGGCGCCGATGAACAGCGACGCCGAGGTCGGCGCCGAGCACGCTGCGTGTTGCGGAAGATCCGGAACGGCAGCAGCGGGTAGGTCGAGCGCTGCTGCACGAGCGACGAAGGCCGCGAGCAGGACGGCCGCGACGACGAAGAAGGCCGTCTTGGCGAAGGTGCTGACGTCGTCCTCGTTGACCTGCACCAGGCCGTAGACCAGCGACATCAGGCCACCGGTGACGAGCACCGCGCCGGGCACGTCGAAGCCGCGGGCGGTCTCGTCGCGGCTCTCCGGCACGTACTTCAGCGCGCCGACGACGGCGAGCACGGCGATCGGGACGTTGACGAAGAACACCCAGCGCCAGGAGAGGTACTCGGTGAGCACGCCGCCGAGGATGAGCCCGAGCGCGGCGCCGCCGGCGGTGATGGCCGCCCAGATGCCGAGCGCCCGGTCGCGCTCCTTGCCCTCGGCGAACACGACGGTGAGCAGCGACAGCGCGGCGGGGGACATGAAGGCGCCGCCGAGGCCCTGCAGGGCGCGGGCCGCGATGAGCAGCGTCTGGTCCTGCGCGAGACCGCCGAGCAGCGAGGCGACGGCGAACAGCACCGCGCCGACGACGAAGACCTGGCGGCGGCCGACCCGGTCGGCGAGCTTGCCGCCGAGCAGCAGGAAGCCGCCGAAGGTCAGGGCGTAGCCGGTCACGATCCACTGCAGGTCGGACTGCGCTGGTGAAGGCGAGCGCGATCTGGATGCGCTCGAGCGCGACGTTCACGATCGTCGCGTCGAGCACGACCATGAGCTGGCTGATGGCGAGCACGGCGAGCGCGAGCCGCTTGTGGACGGGCGGGTCGGTGTCGGCGGACGCCGGACCGGCGGACGCGGCAGGAGCCGGTTCGGCGATGGACATGCGGGTTCTCCCTCTACGAGCGTTGACTCAACGACCGTAGACCGTTGCGGAGTGAACGGTCAACAGCTGTAGAGTGATCGCCATGTCCGCCGAGCACCTGCCGCGCGACGAGCGTCGCCGCCGCACCGAGGCCGCGATCCTCGAGAGCGCCCGCGAGCTGTTCGCGGAGGACGGCTTCGAGCGCGTGACCATCCGCGGCGTGGCCTCCAGTGCCGGCGTCGACCCGGCCCTGGTGATGCAGTACTTCGGCAGCAAGGAGCAGCTGTTCGCCGCGGCCGCGCGCTGGCCGGCGCAGGCCGAGGGCCTGTTCAGCGCCGACCGCGCCGCCCTGCCGCAGGCCGCGCTCGACGACGTCTTCGCGCGCTTCGAGGGCGAGGACCGCGAGGCGGCCATCGCCCTCATGCGCAGCTGCCTCACCCACCCGTCGGCGGCCGTCGTGATGCGCGACGAGGTGATGTGCGAGCGGGCCGAGAGCGTCGCCCGGACGCTCGGCGGCGAGGACGCCGAGCTGCGCGCCGGCCTCATCGGCGCCTGCCTGATCGGCCTGGGGATGGCGCGCTACCTGCTCGAGATCGAGCCGGTCGCGAGCGCCTCCCGGGAGGACCTCGAGCGGCTGATGCGCCCGGTGCTGCAGGCCCTGGTCGACCCGCCCGCGGGGGCCGGTTAGCCGAAGACGACGGTCCGGTTGCCGTGCACGAGCACCTTGGCGGCCAGGTGCAGCCGGACGGCGCGGGCGAGCACGAGCGCCTCGAGGTCTCGGCCACGGGCGACGAGGTCCTCGACCGAGTCGCGGTGGGTCACCCGCGCGACGTCCTGCGAGATGATCGGCCCCTGGTCGAGGTCGGCCGTGGCGTAGTGCGCGGTCGCGCCGATGACCTTCACACCCCGCTCGTACGCCTGGTGGTAGGGCTTGGCCCCCACGAACGCCGGCAGCAGCGAGTGGTGGATGTTGATGATCCGGTGCGGGTAGCGCGCGACGAGGTCCTCGCTGAGCACCTGCATGTAGCGGGCCAGGACGAGCAGCTCCACCCCGGCCTGCTCGGCCAGCGCGACGATCTGCGCCTCCTGCGCCGGCTTGTCGCCGTCGACGACCGGCAGGTGGTGGAAGGGCACCCCGAAGAACGCGCAGGCCTCGGCGTGGTCGTCGTGGTTGCTGGCCACGAAGGCGATGTCGGCGTGCAGCTCCCCGGTGCGCCAGCGGGCGAGCAGGTCGAGCAGGCAGTGCGGCTGGCGGGAGGCCAGCACGCCGATGCGCGCGACGTTCTCGGGCAGCCGCAGCTCGCACTCCATCCCGAAGCGGTCGCTGACCTCGCGGAAGGCCGGCAGCACCTGCTCGGGCTCGAGGTCGAAGCCCTCGAGCTCGAACTCCACGCGCTGGAAGAACAGCCCGTCGTGGTGGTCGGTGTGCTGGTCGACCTCGACGATGTTCGCGCCGTGCCGGGCCAGGAAGTCGGCGACCGCGGCGACGATCCCGCGGGTGTCCGCGCAGGTCAGCAGCAGCACCGCGGTGCGGCGGCCGGGCGGGACGTGCCGCGGGACGAACGTCGTCGGCAGCGGGTCGCCGGTGGTCATCTGCGCGTGCTCCCTGGGTCTGCGGCCGGTCGTGATCGACTGAGACCGTACGTGGCGGCGGGACGCAGCGTCGGACGAGGAGCAGCCGTGAGCGAGCAGCCGGACCCGCGGCCGCGCAGCCACGCGCAGCCACCTGCCGACCTGCTCGACCTGTCCGGGCACGCGCCCTCCCTCGCCCCGCCGGCCTGGCTGCTCGGCCGGCTGGAGCGGTCGCTGCACCGGCTGGGCGCAGCCGCCGGACCCGCGTGCGGCGGTGCGGGCGGTCGGCGCGCGGCACGGACGGGACGAGGCGCAGGTGCTGCTGACCGCCGGTGCCTCCGACGCCCTCGTCCTGCTCGCGCGGGCGCTGCGGCCGGAGCGCGCCGTCGTGGTGCACCCCTGCCTGTCGGCGGCGGAGCGGGCGCTGCGGGCCGCCGGCTGCGAGCCCGGGCGGCTGCTGCTCGAGCCGCCGTACGCCCTGGACCCCGAGCAGGTGCCCGGCGACGCCGACCTGGTCGTGGTGGCGAGCCCCGGGGACCCGACCGGGGTCGTGCAGGGCGGCCTCGAGCGGCTGTGCCGGCCGGGGCGCACCGTCGTCGTCGACGAGTCGCTCGCCGACGCGGTGCCGGGGGAGCCGGGCTCGCTGGCCGGGCGCGACGACCTGCCCGGCCTGGTCGTCGTGCGCAGCCTGAGCCGCACCTGGTCGCTGGCGGGGCTGCGCGTCGGCTACCTGCTCGCGGCGCCGGACCTCGTCGAGGCGCTGCGCGCCGTGCAGGCGGTGCTGCCGGTGTCGTCGGTCGGCCTGACGGCGCTGGAGACCTGCTTGGCCCGTGGGCCGGTCGCCATGGCGTCGAAGGACGCGGCGGCGCTCGGCGCCGAGCGGGAGCGGCTGGCCGCTGCGCTGGGCGAGCTGGGGGTCGAGGTGGCCCCGGGGTCGCAGGCGCCGTTCCTGCTGTGCCGGCTGCCCGGGCGCCCGGACCTGCCGGACCGCCTGCAGGACAGCGGGATCCGCGTGCGGCGGCTGGACGAGGTGCCGGGTCTGGGACCCGAGCACTGGCGGGTGGCCGTGCGCAGCGGTGACGCCCGCTCGGCGCCGCGGCTGCTCAGCGCCGTGACCGACGGCTCTCTCCCTGCACCGACGGCGGGTCCTGCCGACACTGACCGGGACGGGGCCGACGCTGCACCCGGAGGACCTGCTCGTGACGCGTCGCCGCCCTGCCCTGCTGCTCCTCGTCCTGCTCGTCGTGAGCGGGCTGCCCTCCCTGACGGCGGCCGCGGCCCCGGGCGCGGCCGAGGTGCAGCGGATCGCCGGCACCGGGCGCTACGACACGGCCGCCGCCGTCAGCGCCTCGTTCTTCGACCCGGGCGTCCCGGTGGCCTACGTCGCGACCGGCCTGTCGTTCCCGGACGCGCTCGCCGGAGGGGCCGCCGCCGCGGCGACCGGCGGACCGGTGCTGCTGGTCGACCGGGTCGCCGTGCCGGCGGCGACCGCCACCGAGCTCGAGCGGCTGCGACCGGGCCGGATCGTCGTGCTCGGCGGTCGAGAGCGCCGTCTCAGAAGCGGTCCTCGCAGCGCTGGGGGCGTACACCGACGGCGGGGTCACCCGCCTGTCGGGCACCGGACCGCTACGCCACGGCCGCCGCCATCAGCGCCGCGACCTTCTCGCCGGGCGTACGCACCGTGCACGTCACGACCGGGGCCGGCTTCGCCGACGCGCTGGCCGCCGGTCCCGCCGCCGGGGCGCAGGGCAGCCCGGTCCTGCTCGTGGCCCCCGGCGCGGTCCCGGCCGCGACCGCCGCCGAGCTCCGTCGTCTGCAGCCCGAGGCGATCACGGTGCTGGGCGGGGCGACGGCCGTCTGGCCGGCGGTCGAGCAGGCGCTGCAGCAGTACGCCCCGGTCACCCGCCTGTTCGGACCGGACCGGTCGGCGACCTCCGCCGCGGTGGCCCGTGCGGCCTTCCCCGACCCGGTGCCCGCGGTCTTCCTCGCCGCCGGCGGCGCCTTCCCCGACGCGCTGGCCGGTGGGCCGGTCGCGGCGCTCACCCCCGGCCCGCTGATGCTCGTCCCGAAGGACTGCGTGCCGGCGGTCGTGCAGGCGCAGATCGACCGGCTGGCGCCGCAGCGGGTCGTCGTCCTCGGTGGCACCGCCGCGGTGGGTGACGGCGTCGCGGCCGGAACCCCGTGCCCGGGCGCCGCGGCCGTCGAGCCCGCGTCGGTCTCCGGCGGCCCGGCCACGACGTTCGCCGTCGAGGCACCGGACTACGCGAGCGAGGTGCACGGCGACCCCTGGGACTACGCGAACGCCGAGGACGTGCACGTCGGCACCCCGCAGATGTCGGACGGCGGCGCCGTCGCCGGCGGCCTGCTGACCTACCGGACCGCCACGGCCTTCCCCTGGATGGACCCGGTGCCGTACCTGCCCGGGTCGATGCCGCTCGAGCGCGACGGGCCGCGGGGACCGATCGACACCGCCCGCTACACGCACCTGTCGGTGCGGATGAGCGCCTCGCAGGCCGGCGCCGGGATCCTCGTCTGGTCGACCTGCGACTGGTCGCTCAGCAGCGCCTGCCAGGGCGCCAAGGGGGTGGCGGTGAAGGCGGGCTGGCACACCTACGACGTCCTGCTGGAGGGCGACCGACCCCAACCTGCGCGCGCCCTGGTCGGGGACGGCGCTGCAGCTGCGCTTCATCCCCAACGACAAGACCGACGTCGACATCGCCGTCGACTGGATGCGCCTGCACGGCAGCGCGGCCCCGGTGCGCTTCGCGCTCGCGCCGGCCGCGCCCGGGGCGACCAACGAGGTGCTCTGGGACAGCGACGGCGACCTGGCCAACAACACCGCCGGCGCGCCCGGCTGGGGCGTGCTCGGCACGACGACCGGCAGCGCGTACGACTTCCCGGTCGCGGCCTTCCCTCCCGGCGCGTACCGCCTCTACACGCGCGCGGCCGGGCAGACCGGGGCCTACACCCGGGCGCTGCACGTGCTGCCGCGGCCGCGGGCCGTCGTGGACAGCCCGAGCCTGCGCACGGGCGAGGACTACGCGAGCGCCGTGCGCGGTAACCCGTGGGACTTCAGCGGCCTCGACGACGTCGGCCGCAACGAGAACGTCTGCAACTCCCGGATCCTGCCGGGCGGTGTGCTGGCGGCGAACAACTGCGGCGCCGAGATCGACAACCCGTACCTGTTCCTCCCGACGGTCGGCCCGATCGACGGCAGCACCTTCCACCGGCTGCACCTGAGGCTGCGCTACGACGGCGTGTTCGGGCTGACCGGCGGCCCCACGGGAGGCGCCGTCGCGCGGCTCATCTGGTTCGTCGCCAGCGACGGCGGGGCCAGCGACCAGAACGTGCACGACATCGTGGTCTACCCCGGTTGGCAGGACATCGCGGTCGACCTCCGGACCGACCCGTCCTCCGCCGTGGTCGACGAGACGCAGTCCGGCCGGCGCATCGGCTGGGCCGGCCAGACGATCACGGCGGTCCGGCTGGACCCGAACGAGGACGTGAGCAGCCGCAGCTGGTACGTCGACAGCGTGCGGCTGACCCGCGAGGACGCCGCCCGCGGCGCCTACGACGTGCGGTTCCGGGAGACCTCGGGCCTCGGCGGGACGGCGCAGGTCTTCCTCGACCGCGACCCCAGCGGCGCCGACGGCGTGCAGGTGGCCGCGCAGCCCGTCGTGGCCGGCCCGAACGCCGTGCGGATCGGGCTGCCCGACGCCCTGCCGGAGGGCCGCTACTGGCCGTACGTCGTCGTGACCGGCCCGTCGGGCAGCACGGTCGAGTACGCCGCCTCGCCGGTGCACCTCACCCGGTAGCCGGGTCAGACGAGCCGGACCTTCTCGGTCCCGAGCGCGACGACGTCGCCCTTCTTCAGCTGGCGGCCGCGGCGGGTCTCGACCCGACCGCCGACCGTCACGACGCCCTGCTCGAGCAGCGGGCGGACGTCGGACCCCTGGTCGACCAGGCCCGCCAGCTTCAGCAGCTGCCCGAGGCGGATCCCGTCGTCGCGGACCTCGACGGGACGGATGACCTCGCGCACGGGGACATCCTGCCCGACGCCACCACCCGGGCCGCTGGGGTTGCGGGCGCGCCACACCTCGGCTACGTCCGTTTCACGCCGGTCGTGCACCGGGCAGGTCAGGAGCGTCCGCAGCCGCGGGCCCTGACACCTCTCAGATCGATCCCGAGGCCACTCCCCATGCTCCTGCGGTCCGACCGCGCCGACGGCGTCGAGGTGCTCGCCGTCGAAGGATCGTTCCTGGACGCCGACGCGCAGCCGTTGCGCAGCGCGGTCGAGCGGGCGCTCACCGAGCCGGCCCGCGGTGTCGTGCTGGACCTCGGCGCGATGACCGAGCTCAGCGACGGCGGCCGCTCGGCGCTGGAGGCCCTGAGCCGGCTGCCCTCGGGCTGGCCGCTCGCGACCCTGGTGGTCGCCGGCCCGCCGGCAGGCGTCGACCTGGACGGCGTCGTCGTGGCGACGGACCGCACCTCGGCGCTCGCCCGCGTGGACGACCGCCAGGAGCGGCCGCGCGCGCTGCTCGACCTCGACGCCGGACCCACGTCGGCCGCGCAGGCGCGTGCGGCGGTGGCTGCCTGCTCCGACCGGCTCGGCCTGGACGAGCTCAGCGACGACGTCGTGCTCGTCGTCAGCGAGATGGTGACCAACGCCGTGCGGCACGCCCAGCCGCCGGTGGAGCTCGAGATCGAGGCCGGCGAGGACGACGTCGTCATCTCCGTGCGCGACGGCAGCCCGCTGCCGCCGGTGGCGCGCACGCCGGACGTCGACGCCGAGGGCGGCCGCGGGATGCTGCTCGTGGACCTGCTCAGCGACGACCACGGCGTGCGCTCGCAGCCGCCCGGCAAGACGGTCTGGGCCCGGCTGCGCCGGCGCCGGTCCCGGGACTGACGCAGCCCGCTCCGTACGCTGCGGCGATGCCGTCGATCCGTGTCCGCCTGCCCACCGGAGCGCTGGACCTCGACGCGCTGCGCGCCGAGCTGGAGGTGCCGGGGGAGTTCCCGCCCGAGGCCCTCGCCGAGGCCGAGGCGGCTGCCCGAGCCCCCCGTCTGCCCGAGCTGGACCGGACCGACCTGCCGATGGTCACCATCGACCCGCCCGGCAGCCGCGACCTGGACCAGGCGCTGCACCTGGCCCGCACCGCGACCGGCTTCCGGGTGTCGTACGCCATCGCCGACGTGGGAGCGTTCGTGCAGCCGGGCGGCGCCCTCGACGCCGAGGTGCACGCCCGCGGCGTGACGCTGTACGCGCCGGACGCGCGGGTGCCGCTGCACCCGCCGGTGCTGGGGGAGGACGCCGCCAGCCTGCTGCCCGACGTGGTGCGCCCCGCGCTGCTGTGGGAGCTGGACCTCGACGCCGAGGGGACGCTGGTCGGCACCGACGTGCGGCGGGCGCTCGTGCGGTCCACGGCGCGGCTGGACTACGCGACCGTGCAGGCAGCGCTGGACGACGGCAGCGCCTCCGAGGTGCTGGTGCTGCTGCGCGAGGTCGGCCTGCTGCGCGAGCAGCAGGCGCGCGACCGCGGCGCCGTCGACCTGCCGACGCCGTCGCAGGAGGTCGAGGTGGACGGGCACGACCGGCCGACGCTGGTCTGGCGGGCGCAGCTGCCGGCCGAGGGCTGGAACGCGCAGATCAGCCTGCTCACCGGCGCTGCGGCCGCTGCCCTGATGCTCGACGCGGGCGTCGGCCTGCTGCGGACCCTGCCGCCCGCCGCGCCGGAGGACGTCGAGGCGCTGCGGCGCAGCGCGACGGCGCTGGGCGTCGACTGGCCCGAGGGAGCGACGTACGGCGCCGTCGTGTCGGGGCTCGACCCGCACGAGCCGACGCACGCCGCGCTGCTGGTCCTCGCGACGCGGCTGCTGCGGGGCGCCGGCTACACCGCCTTCGACGGAGGCCGGCCCGAGCAGCCGCTGCACTCGGCGGTCGCCCTCCCGTACGCGCACTGCACCGCCCCGCTGCGGCGGCTGGCCGACCGGCACGTCGGGGAGGCCTGCGTCGCCCTGGCCGCGGGGGAGCCGGTCCCGGCGTGGGTGCGGGACGCGCTGCCCCGCCTGCCCGAGGTCATGGCCGGCGCGACGCGGCGGGCGGGCGCGCTGGAGCGCGCCGTGGTCGACGGCGCCGAGGCGCTGGTCCTGAGCGCGCGGCGCGGGGAGCGGTTCGCGGCGGTGGTCGTCGAGACGGGCGAGGACCACGGCGCCGTGCAGCTGCAGGACCCGCCGGTGCGGGCCCGTTGCGAGGGCGCCGACCTGCCGCTGGGCGAGCGCATCGAGGTGGAGCTCGTGACGGCCGACCCCGCCACCCGCCAGGTCCTGCTGCGGAGGGTCTGACCGCGCCGCAGCCCGGGGCGGCTGACATGCTCCGGGGATGACCGCCACCCCTGCCCCGGACGCCGCCCCCGCCGCCGCCCCTGACGCCCCTGACGCCGCTGGCCCCGACGTCACCGCCCTCGTCGTCTCCGTCCTGGGCGGCACCGGCGAGCAGGGGCGCGGCCTGGCCCGCCGGCTGGCGCTGGCCGGCTGCACCGTCGTGCTCGGCTCGCGCGACGCCGCCCGCGCCGAGGCCGCCGCCGCCGACCTGCCCGGCAGCGTGACCGGCGCCGACAACGCCGCCGCCGCCCGGGCCGGCGACCTCGTCGTCGTCGCCGTCCCGTGGGAGGGCCACAAGGAGCTGCTGCAGTCGCTGGCCGGCGACCTGGCCGGCAAGGTCGTCGTCGACTGCGTCAACCCGCTGGGCTTCGACAAGCAGGGCGCCTACGCGCTGCCGGTCGAGGAGGGCAGCGCCGCACAGCAGGCCGCTGCGGTCCTGCCGGACAGCCGCGTCGTCGGGGCCTTCCACCACGTCAGCGCCGTGCTGCTGCTCGACGAGTCCGTCGACAGCATCGACACCGACGTGCTGGTGCTCGGCGACGACCGCGAGGCCACCGACCTCGTGCAGGCGCTCGCGGCGGCCATCCCCGGCATGCGCGGCGTCTACGCCGGCCGGCTCCGCAACGCCCACCAGGTCGAGGCGCTGACCGCGAACCTCATCTCGGTCAACCGCCGCTACAAGGCGCACGCCGGTGTCCGCGTCACCGACGTCTGACGACACCGGCCGGGAGGTCGCGGTCCCGGAGCAGGTGCGCCGCGTCGTCTCCCTGGTCCCGTCGCTGACCGAGGCGGTCGCGGTGACCGCGCCGGGGCTGCTCGTCGGGGCGACCGACTGGTGCACCCACCCGGCCGACCTCGACGTGCCCCGCATCGGCGGCACGAAGAACCCGCGCGTGCGCCGACGTGCTCGACCTGCGCCCGGACCTCGTGCTGGCCAACGCCGAGGAGAACCGGCCGGTCGAGCTCGACGCGCTGCGGGAGGCGGGCTGCGCGGTGTGGGTGACCGCCCCCGAGGCGCTGCCCGAGGCGCTGGTCTCCCTCGGGCGGATGCTCGCGGCGTGCCACCTCGACGAGCCGGAGTGGCTGGCGGCGGCGAGGGCGTCGTGGGCCGAGCCCTGGACCGGTCCGCGGCGGACGGCCGTGGTGCCGATCTGGCGCCGGCCCTGGATGGCCGTGGGTCGAGACACCTTCACCGGCGACGTCCTGTCGCGGCTCGGCGTCGACAACGCGCTCGCCGGCCACGCCGACCGGTACCCGAAGGTGGTGCTCGACGAGCTGCCGCCGCACGACCTCGTCGTCCTGCCCGACGAGCCGTACGCCTTCACCGCCGACGACGGGCCGGAGGCGTTCCCCGGCGCGCCCTGCGCGCTGGTCAGCGGCCGCCACCTGACCTGGTACGGGCCCTCGCTCGCCGAGGCGCGGGACCTGCTGGTGCGGCAGCTCGATGTCTGAGCCGGGCGGGGAGCTGGACGCGCACCTCGACGAGGTGCTGATCGGCGGGCGGCGGCCGGTCCTCGTCGAGCTGGCGGAGGCCGATCCCGCCTGGCCGCAGCGCTTCTCGGACCACCGCGACCGCATCGTCGCCGCCCTGGGTGACGTGGCGGTCGAGCACGTCGGCTCGACCGCGGTTCCCGGGCTGGCGGCCAAGCCGGTCGTCGACGTCCAGCTCGCGGTCGGGGACCTCGACGCCGCCGCCGAGCGCCTCGTCGCCGCCGGCTACGCCCTGCGGGCGCGCGAGCCGGGCCACCGCGTCGTGCAGTGGCCGGCCCCCGACGCGGCGAACGTGCACCTCCACCTGCCCGGCGACGTCGCGCTGCAGGAGCGGCTCCGCTTCCGCGACCGGCTGCGCACCGACCCCGCCGCGCGCCAGCGGTACGAGGACGTCAAGCGCTCGCTGGCCGGTCGTACGTGGCCGGACATGAACTACTACGCCGAGGCCAAGGGCCCGGTGGTCCGGGAGTTGCTGGGGGAGGAGCCGGTGCCGGACGCCTGACTCCGGTCCTCGTACGCCCTGAGTCATGATCGTGGGGAGTGCAGGACCGATCGGGTCGCTCGGAGCGGTCACAGGCGTCCCACGATCATGTACGGGGCGCGCGCCGCTCAGCCGGCCCCTGATGAGGGCCGCGGGATCCCGGAGAGAGCGAGCCGTACGGCGGCCTCGACGTGCAGCCGGGTCGTGGGCAGGACCGGCACGGGGCAGTCGTCCTGCGACACCAGCAGCTCGATCTCGGTGCAGCCGAGGACCACGCCCTCCGCCCCGGCGGCCACGAGGTCGGCGATGACCCGGCGGTACTCCCCGCGCGACTCCTCGCGGACGACGCCCAGGCACAGCTCGTCGTAGATGACCCGGTGGACGAGGGCGCGGTCGTCCGGGCCGGGGACCAGCACCTCGAGGCCGTGGCTGCGCAGCCGGCCCACGTAGAAGTCCTGCTCCATCGTGAAGGCGGTGCCCAGCAGGCCGATCCGGGTCAGCCCCGCCTCGCGCACGGCCTCGGCCGTGGCGTCGACCAGGTGGAGCAGCGGGACGTCGACGGCGGCGGCGACCTCGTCGGCCACCTTGTGCATGGTGTTCGTGCAGAGCAGGAGCAGCTCGGCGCCGCCCGCCTGCAGCGCACGAGCCGCGTCTGAGAGCAGCTGCGCGGCGTCGTCCCAGCGGCCCTGCGACTGCATCGCCTCCACCTCGGCGAAGTCCACCGACAGCAGCAGGCAGTCGGCGGAGTGCAGTCCGCCGAGGGCGTCGCGCACCCCCTCGTTGAGCAGCCGGTAGTACAGCGCGCTGCTCTCCCAGCTCATGCCGCCGATCAGCCCCAGTCGCAACATCCCTGTCCCTCCGTCGCCGGGCAGTCTCCCGTGCGCGGTGTCCGGTCTCGGTGAGGCGCCGGCCTGGGGTAGCGCTCCCTGTACCTTCCGGGTCGTGCTGAGGCCAGCAGCCGCGCCCGTCGTGTGGCTCCTTGCCGCCGGGTTGCTCCTGCTGCAGCGGGTCGGCGCGGCCTTCGGCAGGGGCTTGGACGCGTACGACCGGGGGGCGCGGGCGCTCGGCCGGGCGGTCCTCCGGGCCGGCCGCCGGGTGCTGGTCCTGCTGGGGCCGCTCGGCCGGCTGCTCCGCTCGCTCGCGCGCCCCGTCTGGCGTCGCCTGGTCGCGCTCTGGGCGTGGCTGAACGTGCAGGTGCTGCTCCGGATGTTCCGGCCACTGCGGCGGTTCGGCTGGTGGGCGGTCGACCGGTTGCGCCCGCCGTTCGAGCGCCTGGTCGCGGCCGGCCGGCGGCTGGTCGCCTCACTGGAGCCGGCGCTGCTCGCCGTCACGCGTGCGGTGGAGGCCGTCGAGCGCGCAGCCCGCCGCCTCGACACGGCCTGGCGCCGGCTCTGGGCGCCGGTCCTGGCCAGGGCTGCCGGCTGGCGTCGGGCCAGGCCCTGACTCAGCACCTGATCCGCGGACCCGGACCCGCCTGGGGCAGTTCTTGATCGTGGGAAGGCAAGGACCCATCGCGCCGGATCGGGCCAAGGCGTCCCACGATCATGAGCAGTGGGCGCCGGTCAGTGGAAGCTGTGCTCCGCGCCGGGGAAGCGGCCCTCGCGCACGTCGTCGACGTACTCCTGCGTCGCGGCGGTGAGGATGCCGCGCAGGTCGGCGTACTGCTTGACGAAGGTCAGCGGCGCGCCGGGGGTGAGGCCGGCCATGTCGGTCCACACCAGGACCTGGGCGTCGCAGCCGGCGCCGGCGCCGATCCCGATCGTCGGGATCGACAAGCTCCTTGGTGACCCGCTCGGCGAGCTCGGCGGGCACGGCCTCGAGCACGACGGCGAACGCGCCAGCCTCCTGCACCGCGAGGGCGTCGGCGAGCAGCGCGTCGGCGGCGTCGCCGCGGCCCTGGACCCGCAGGCCGGTGACCAGCTCCGACTGCGGGGTGAGGCCGACGTGGCCCATCACGGGAGCGCCGGCGGAGACCAGCAGCTCGATCTGCGCGGCGACGCGCACCCCGCCCTCGAGCTTGACCGCCTGGGCGCCGCCCTCCTTGAGGAAGCGCACCGCCGTCTCGAGCGCCTGCTGGGGCGAGGACTGGTAGGAGCCGAAGGGCAGGTCGGCGACGACGAGCGGGCGGGTGGTCGAGCGGACGACCGCCCGCACCATCGGCAGCAGCTCGTCGACCGTCACGGGCACGGTGGTCGAGTAGCCGAGCACGTTGTTGCCGGCGGAGTCGCCGACCAGCAGGACGGGCACGCCGGCGGACTCGAAGATGCCGGCGGTGAGCATGTCGTAGGACGTGAGCATCGCCCAGCGCTCGCCCTGGTCCTTGGCGCGCTGCAGGTCGCTGGGGCGGACGCGCCGGTTGGCGACGCCGCCGTACAGGGTCGGGAGCTCGGACACGGGGACCTCCACGGGTCGCGACTCGAGGCCGACCCCCTCGGACGGGAGCCCGGTCCCCGGACTCCTCCCAGGGTGCCACTCCCCGCGCGGCCCGTCTGTGTGGCCCGTCCCACACCCGTACGACAAGCGGAACGGTTGCGTATCGTAACTGCGGGTCGTAGCGTCCTGCACTTGCGAGACGACCACGTCTAGGAAGCAAGGACGCATGACTGCCACGACCGAGGCACCTGCCCGCCGCACGGGCCGCCCGCGCGACCCAGAGGTCGACAGCGCGATCCTGTCCGCGACCCTCCAGCTGCTGGCCGACGGCGGCTACGAGGCGCTCACGATCGAGGCCGTCGCCGCCTCGGCCGGGGTCGGCAAGGCCAGCGTCTACCGCCGCTACGCCGGCAAGGAGGAGCTGGTCGTCGAGGCCGTCGCCTCGCTCATCGAGCCGGCCGAGCGGGTCGAGGGCGCCAGCGTGCGCGACGAGCTGGTCGCCCTGCTCGAGGCGGTACGCCGCAAGAGCGACTCCTCGCTGGCCGGCAAGATCTTCCCCCGCCTGCTCGGGGCCGCGGCCGACAACCCCGAGCTGATGGCGCGCTACCGGGTGCAGGTCCTCGACCCGCGCCGCCGCCGCTTCCTCGCCGTGCTGGCGCGCGGCGTCGAGGAGGGCCTGGTCCGCCCCGACGTCGACCTCGACCACGCCGCCGACCTGATCGTCGGTCCGATGGCCTACCGCAACCTCATCCGCACCGATCCGGCGCCGGCCCCCGACCTGGCCGCCCGGATCGTCGACGACGTCCTGCTCGCGCTCGCCCCCCAGGAGAACCCGTGACCGCCCCCGCTGCCCCTGCTCCCGTGCAGCTCACCCACCGCCAGGTGCTCACCGTCCTGTCGGGGCTGCTGCTCGGCATGTTCCTCGCCGCCCTCGACCAGACCATCGTGTCGACCGCGATGCGCACCATCGCCGACGAGCTCGAGGGCCAGACCGCCCAGGCCTGGGTCACGACGTCGTACCTCATCGCGTCGACCATCACGACGCCGCTGTACGGGAAGCTGTCCGACCAGTACGGCCGCAAGCCGTTCTACCTGTTCGCGATCGGCGTGTTCGTCCTCGGCTCGGTGCTGTGCGGGACCGCGCAGAGCATCTACGAGCTGGCGGCCTACCGCGCCGTCCAGGGCATCGGCGCCGGCGGTCTCATGTCGCTGGCCTTCGCGATCGTCGGCGACCTGGTGTCCCCGCGCGAGCGCGGCCGCTACCAGGGCTGGTTCATGGCCGTCTTCGGCACGAGCAGCGTGCTCGGGCCGGTCATCGGCGGCGCCTTCGCCGGGCAGGACACGATCCTCGGGATCGACGGCTGGCGCTGGATCTTCTACATCAACGTGCCGATCGGACTGGCCGCGCTCCTGGTCGTCATGCGCACGCTGCACCTGCCGAAGCGCGTCAACGAGCACCGCATCGACTTCCTCGGCGCCGGCCTGCTCACCTCCGCCGTCGTCCCGCTGCTGCTCGTCGCCGAGAAGGGCCGCGACTGGGGCTGGGGCTCCGGCCTGACCGTCGGCCTCCTGGTGCTGTCGGTCGTGTCGCTCGTGGGCTTCGTCGCCTGGGAGCGGCGCATGGGCCCGGAGGCGATCCTGCCGCTGCGGATGTTCTCCAGCAGCATCTTCAGCATCACCAGCGTGACCGCGCTGCTGGTCGGCGCGGGCATGTTCGGCGGGCTGGTCGTGCTGCCGCTCTACCTGCAGATCGTCAAGGGCTCCTCGCCGACCGAGGCGGGCCTGCAGCTCATCCCGCTCATGGTCGGCATCATCCTCACGTCCGGCATCTCCGGCAAGGTGATGAGCCGCACCGGCCGCTACAAGTGGTTCCCGGTCGTCGGCATCGCGCTGATGTTCGTCGCGCTGATGCTCATGTCGACGCTCGACGGTGGACACGCCCGCTGCCGCAGACGATGGGCTACATGGTGCTCATGGGCGTCGGGCTCGGGCTGTCGATGCAGACGCTGGTCATCAGCGTGCAGAACGCCATGCCGCCGAAGGACATGGGCGTGGCCACCAGCTCGGTGACCTTCTTCCGCTCGATGGGCGGCACGTTCGGCGCGGCCCTGTCGCTGGCGGTGCTGTTCGGCTCGCTGGCCGGCAACATCCAGGAGCGCGCGGTGCGGGCCGGGCTGCCGCAGGACGTCGTCGACCGCTTCTCCACCGCCAGCGCGCTCGACGACACCTCGATCATCGCGACGCTGCCCGAGGCCGTACGCCGGGTCGTGCTCGAGGGGTTCGCCGACTCGATGTCGACGGTCTTCTTCGTCGTCGGGCTCGCTGCTGGTGCCGGCCTTCGTGCTCGCCGTGCTGGTCAAGGAGATCCCGCTGCGGGCCTCGGGCGGGCTGGCGGCCGCGCACGAGGACGCCGACGCCGAGACGCGCGCCGAGACCGCGGAGAGCACCAGCGCCGTCGTCGTCTAGCGGGCGGTGTGGAGCCCTCCATGCGGTTCCGGAGCGCCTCCAGACCGTACGGAGGGCTCCGCACGGAGGGGCTAGTCGCGCTCGGGGCGGGCCTGCTCGGGCTCGCCGGCGCGGCGGCGCGGCGGTCTCGCGCCAGCGCGAGGTGATGGGCAGCCGGCGGTCCCGGCCGAACGCCCGGCCGGTGATCTTCGGTCCGGGCGGCGACTGCCGGCGCTTGTACTCCGCCGCGTCGACCAGCGCGATGACCCGGTCGACGACCGGCCTCGTCGAAGCCGGCGGCGACCAGCTCGGCCCGGCCCTGGTCCTGCTCGACGTAGGCGTCCAGCAGCGGGTCGAGCACCTCGTACGGCGGCAGCCGGTCGCTGTCGAGCTGGCCCGGCGCGAGCTCGGCCGACGGCGGCTTGGTGATGCGTGCTCTCCGGGATCGGCGGCACCTCGCCGCGCTCCTCGGCGACCCGGTTGCGCCAGCGGGCCAGCTCGAAGACGAGCAGCTTCGGCACGTCCTTGATCGGCGCGAAACCGCCTGCGCTGTCGCCGTACAGCGTGGAGAAGCCGGTCGCGGCCTCGCTCTTGTTGCCGGTCGTCAGCACCAGGTGGCCGTGCTCGTTGGACAGCGCCATGAGCGTGGTGCCGCGCACGCGCGCCTGCAGGTTCTCCAGCGCCAGCCCGGTCAGCTCGACCGAGGCGGTCCAGGCGTCGACCATCGGCTTGATCGGCGACGACCGACCAGTGCAGGCCCTGCCGGTCGGCGAGGTCCTCGGCGTCGGTGACCGAGTGGTCCGACGACCACTCGCTCGGCATGCCGACGACGTGCACCCGGTCGGCGCCGAGCGCGTCGCGCGCGATCGTCGCGACCAGCGCGGAGTCGATGCCGCCGGACAGCCCGAGCACGACCGAGCGGAAGCGGTTCTTCTCGACGTAGTCGCGGGTCGCGGTCACGAGCGCGCCCCACACCTCGGCGTCGTCGTCGAGCGGCGGCGCGACCGGTCGGCACGAGCGGGCTCGTACGCCGGCGAGCGGCTCGGTCGACAGCACCACCCGCTCGACGCGTCATCGTCGTGCCGTCGCCGCGCGTCGACGCGGGCCGGTGACCGTCCGAGGTCGCCGGCGCGAGGTCGAGGTCGACGACCAGCAGCGGCTCCTCCCACCGCGGCGCGCGGGCGACGACCGCGCCGGCGGCGTCGACCACGAGCGAGTCGCCGTCGAAGACCAGCTCGTCCTGGCCGCCGACGCAGTTGACGTACGCCACGGGCGCGCCCGCCTCCGCCGCGCGGCGGGCCGCGAGCGGCGCGCGCAGGTCGTCCTTGCCGCGCTCGTACGGCGAGCCGTTGATGCAGACGACCAGCCCGGCGTCGGCGGCGCAGGCGACCTGCAGCGGCCCGCCCTCCTGCCAGAGGTCCTCGCAGACGACGGTCGCGACGTCGACGCCGTGCAGCCGCACGACGGGCAGCCGGTCGCCGCGCACGAAGTAGCGGAACTCGTCGAAGACGCCGTAGTTCGGCAGGTGGTGCTTGGCGTAGCGGCGAGACGACCCGGCCGCCGAACAGCACGGCCGCGCTGTTCTGCGGCTCGCCGGCGGGCCGGCCGAGCGCCGGCGCCGGCTGCTCGGTACGCCCGCAGTAGCCGACGACGACGGCGACGTCGCCGGCGCCCTCGTCGGCCAGCCGCACGGCCAGCGCCTCGAGCGCGTCGAGGCTGGCCTGCACGAACGACGTGCCGCAGCACGAGGTCCTCCGGCGGGTAGCCGGTGAGCACCATCTCGGGGAACGCGACGAGGTGGCAGCCCTGCGCGACGGCCTGCGCGCGTCCAGCGGCTCACCAGGTCGGCGTTGCCGGGCAGGTCGCCGACCGACGGGGTCGACCTGGGCCAGTCCGATCCGCAGCTGCGCCATGACGACGAGCCTACGGAGCGGACCGGCCGCCCGCCCTACTGCCCGGCGGCGGTGAGGCGCGTCGTACTCCTCGTCGGTGAGCTCGACGGTCGCGGCGGCGCAGTTCTCCTCGAGGTGCGCGACCGAGCCGGTGCCCGGGATCGGCAGCATCACGGGGGAGCGGCGCAGCAGCCAGGCCAGCGCGAGCTGGGCGTGCGTGGCGTCGTGCGTCCTTGGCGATCTCGTCGAGGACGCCGCCCGGCTTGGCCAGGTCGCCGGCGGCGACGGGGAACCACGGGATGAAGCCGATGCCCTCGCGCTCGCAGTACTGCGAGGACCTCCTCGGACTGGCGGTTGCCGAGGTTGTAGAGGTTCTGCACGGACACGACGTCGACGACCTTGCGGGCCTGCTCGATCTCGGCGACCGACACCTCGGACAGGCCGATGTGCTTGATCTTGCCGGCGTCCTGCAGCTCCTTCACCGCGCCGAGCGACTCCTCGACCGGCACCTGCGCGTCGATGCGGTGCAGCTGCCACAGGTCGATCTGCTCGACGCCGAGGCGGCGCAGGCTCATCTCGACGCACTGCCGCAGGTACTCCGGGCCGGCCGACCTGCTCCCACGAGTCGGGGCCGTTGCGGGTCAGGCCGCCCTTGGTGGCGACGAGCACGCCGTCGTACGGGTGCAGCGCCTCGCGGATGAGGTCCTCGGAGACGAACGGGCCGTAGCTGTCGGCGGTGTCGATGAAGTCGACGCCGAGCTCGACGGCGCGGCGCAGGACGCGCAGCGCCTCCTCGGGGTCGGCCGGCGGGCCCCAGATGCCCTTGCCGGTGATGCGCATGGCGCCGTAGCCGAGGCGGTGACGGGCAGGTCGCCGCCGAGGGAGAAGGTGCCGCTCGCGGCGACGGGACGGTCGGTGGTGGTCATGGGCGCTCCGGGGAGGTCGGGGTCAGGGCGTCCCCTGTGCCAACCGGGCCGGCCGGACAGTGTTCCCCTGGCGGCGGACCCGGGCCCCTCGGAGATCAGCGCGGGTCGGACCCGCGTCACGTCCTGCGGGGCACGGCGTACCCATCGGTACGCACGCAGGCAGCGTCACCGGGCTCCGCCCGTGGCGGTCCTTCAGCCAGACGTCACCGGAGGTCCACAGACCATGAGCACCGTCATCCTCGTCCACCTCGCCGTGACGGGATGCCTGCTGGTCCTGCTCGGCGCCGTCACGCTCATCCAGGCGCTGCTCGCGTTCGGCAGGCGGGCGGGGCGGCACCAGCCGGCTCGTGCGGCACGGCAGCGGCTGCCTGCACCAGCAGTGAGCGCCGCCGGCCGCGAGGTCGCGCGCCACGAGGCCGCGTAGGCCCGCCGAGACGACAGCGCCCCGTCACCGTGACCCGGTGGCGGGGCGCTGTTCTGCGTCCTGGACCAGGACGAGGACGCCGGCACGCCGCGGAGAGCCCACTGGTCCGTACTGTGCTGAGGACAGCGTGGCCGGCGGACCCCGGAGGTCCTGCCGACCACCTGCGGACCGGCGAGGCCCTTGACCCTTCGACCTTGGAGAACGAGCGCGTTGGACAAGCAGCAGGAGTTCGTCCTCCGCACCCTGGAGGAGCGCGACATCCGCTTCGTGCGGCTGTGGTTCACCGACGTGCTGGGCACGCTCAAGTCGGTCGCCATCGCGCCGGCCGAGCTCGAGGGGGCCTTCGCCGAGGGGATCGGCTTCGACGGGTCGGCCATCGAGGGCTTCACCCGGGTGCAGGAGAGCGACATGCTCGCCAAGCCCGACCCGGCGACCTTCCAGGTGCTGCCGTGGCGCGACACCGACGACGGCCCCGGCACGGCGCGGATGTTCTGCGACATCACGATGCCGGACGGGACGCCGTCCTGGGCCGACCCGCGGCACGTCCTGCGGCGGGCGCTGGGCAAGGCCGCCGACGCGGGCTTCACCTTCTACACCCACCCCGAGATCGAGTTCTTCCTGCTGAAGGCGCTGCCCGGCCGGGGCGAGGCGCCGGTGCCGGTCGACGCCGCGGGCTACTTCGACCTCACCCCGCACGGCGTCAGCCAGGACTTCCGCCGCGACGCGATCACGATGCTCGAGCGGATGGGCATCTCGGTGGAGTTCAGCCACCACGAGGTGGCGCCCGGGCAGCAGGAGATCGACCTGCGCTACGCCGACGCGCTGTCGACCGCCGACAACATCCTCACCACCCGTCACGTCATCAAGGAGGTGGCGCTGTCGCAGGGCGTCTACGCCACCTTCATGCCCAAGCCGTTCAGCGACCAGCCCGGCAGCGGCATGCACACGCACCTGTCGCTGTTCGAGGGCGACCAGAACGCCTTCTACGACCCGTCCGACCCGCTGCACCTGAGCAAGGTGGCCAAGCACTTCATCGCCGGCCTGCTCAAGCACGCCCCGGAGATCACCGCCGTCACCAACCAGTGGGTGAACAGCTACAAGCGGCTGGTCTTCGGCGGCGAGGCCCCGCCGTACGTCTGCTGGGGGTCCAACAACCGCAGCGCGATGGTCCGCGTGCCGATGTACAAGCCGAAGAAGAGCGGCTCGACCCGCATCGAGGTCCGCAGCCCCGACAGCGCGACCAACCCCTACCTCGCCTTCGCCGTGCTCCTGGCGGCCGGGCTGAAGGGCGTCGAGGAGGGGTACGAGCTGCCGCCGGGCGCCGAGGACGACGTCTGGGCGCTCAGCGACGGCGAGCTGCGCGCGCTCGGGATCTCCCCGCTGCCAGGCAGCCTCGCGGAGGCCATCTCGGTGATGGAGAAGAGCGAGCTGGTCGCCGAGACGCTGGGGGAGCACGTCTTCGACTTCTTCCTGCGCAACAAGCGGGCCGAGTGGGACGCCTACCGCGCCGAGGTCACGCCGTTCGAGCTCGGCCGCTACCTCCCGGTGCTGTAGGTGGTCCGCGCGCTGGTCATCACGCACTCGGCGACCGAGGGCGTCGCCAACGTCGGCGACTGGCTGCAGGCCGCCGGCGTCGAGCTGCACGTCGTCGAGCCGTGGGACGGCGACGACGTCCCGGCGACCGCCGAGGGCTACGACGCGCTGCTCGTCATGGGCGGTCCGCAGCAGGCGTACGACGACGGCTCCGCCCCGTGGCTGCGCGCGACGAAGGACCTGCTGCGCGCGGCCGTCGCCGACCGCACGCCGACCCTCGGGATCTGCCTGGGGGCGCAGCTGCTCGCCGAGGCGACCGGCGGCCGGGTGGAGAAGGGCGAGGCGGGCGTCGAGGCCGGTGCGCGGCTCGTCGCCAAGCGCGACGCCTCCTGGGAGGACGAGCTGCTCCGCGACGTGCCGCTCACCCCGACCGTCGTGCAGTGGCACGAGGACGCGATCGTCGACCTGCCGCCCGGCGCGGTGAACCTCGCGAGCAGCCCGCGCTACCCGCACCAGGCCTTCCGGCTGGGCGACCGCGCCTGGGGCCTGCAGTTCCACATCGAGACCGACGCCGAGATGGTCCGGCACTGGGGCGCGGAGTACGGCGGCGGCGTCGAGGAGATCGGCCAGGACCCGGTCGCGCTGGCCGAGCGGGTGGTCGAGGAGCTGCCCGAGGTCGAGGCGTGCTGGCGGCCGGTGGTGGAGAAGTTCGCCGAGCTCGCCGCGGGCCGCGGCCGCATCGTCCTGCCGGTGGTGGAGGCCTGACCGTGGCTCCGGGCGCCGTCCGGGCGGTGCCGTACGACGACGCCCGCGCGACGCGGCTGATCGCGGCGATGGGCGACGAGATCGCCGTGCGCTACGGCGACGGAGGGCTGAGTCCCGCTGCTGCGCAGGAGTTCTCGGCCCCGGGCGTCTTCCTGCTCGTCGAGCTCGACGGGGTCGCGGTGGGCTGCGGCGGTGTCCGCCCGCGCGGCGACGACGAGGGCGAGCTCAAGCGCATGTACGTCGACCCCGCCGTGCGCGGGCGCGGCCTGGCCCGCGCCCTGCTCGCCGCCCTCGTCGACCACGCCCGCGACGCCGGCATGGTGCGGCTGCTGCTCGAGACCGGCACCGAGCAGCCGGAGGCGATCGCGCTCTACGAGAGCGCCGGCTGGACGCCGGTGCCGGCCTTCGGCCACTACGCCTCCGACCCCCGCACCCGCTGCTACGAGCTCCCGCTGTGACCGTCTTCGCCGAGCGCGGCTCGGGCGCCGGGCTGCTGGTGCGGCTGGGCTTCCAGGACACCGCCGCCACCGAGGCCGCGCTCGTCGCGCTCGGCGTCTGGCGCGACGGCCGGCCGGTCGACGAGGACTGCGGCGCGCTCGTGACCGCCGCGGCCGACGCAGCCGACCCGGACCTCGCCGTCGCGGCCCTGGCCCGGCTGCTCGCCGCCGTCGACGACCCCGACGCGCTGCGGGCGGCGGTCTGCGGCCGCGAGGGCCTGCGGTCGCGGCTGCTCGGCGTGCTCGGCACGAGCGTGGCGCTCGGCGACCACCTCGTCGCCCACCCCGCCGACTGGCACGCGCTGGCCGACGACGCGCTGCTCGACGTGCGGCCGTCGGTCTACGGGCTGCAGGCCGCGCTGCTGCGCGGCCGTGGGCGCGCCGGTGGACGAGCCGCTGCCGTGGGGGACCGGCGGGGCGCGCGCCACCCTGCCGGTCGCGCAGGCCGTCGAGCGGCTGCGCTCCGCCTACCGGCGGCAGGTGCTCGAGCTGGCCGCGCGCGACGTCGTCGGGGCGGTCGCCCTCGAGGACGTCGGCGGCGAGCTGGCCGACCTCGCCGGCGCCACCCTGTCGGCCGCGATGGCCGTCGCGCTGCACGACGCTCCCCGACGACGCCGCGCCGTGCCGGCTGTCCGTCATCGGCATGGGCAAGGCCGGCGGCCGGGAGCTGAACTACGTCAGCGACGTCGACGTCGTCTTCGTCGGCGAGCCGCTCGAGCCGGGCGGCGACGACGAGGCCGGCACTGCGCACCGCCACCCGGCTGGCCGCCGAGACCATGCGCGTCTGCGGGCTGGTCGCGTGGCCGGTCGACGCCGGGCTGCGCCCGGAGGGGGCGGCCGGGCCGCTGGTCCGCACCCTCGCCAGCCACACCGCCTACTACCGCCGGTGGGCGCAGACCTGGGAGTTCCAGGCGCTGCTCAAGGCCCGGCCGATGGCCGGTGACCTGGCGCTGGGCGACGACTACACGGCCATGACCGCGCCGCTGGTCTGGGCTGTCAGCGAGCGCAAGGGCTTCGTCGAGGACGTGCAGGCGATGCGACGCCGGGTCGAGTCGACGCTCAAGGCCGACCGCGCCGACCGCGAGGTCAAGCTCGGCCGCGGTGGCCTGCGCGACGTGGAGTTCGCCGTCCAGCTGCTGCAGCTCGTGCACGGCCGCACCGACGACAGCACTGCGCAGCGGGACCACGCTGGCCGCGCTGCAGGCGCTGGCCGACGGCGGCTACGTCGGGCGCGAGGACGCCCGCCACCTCGCCGAGGCCTACCGGTGGCTGCGCACCGTCGAGCACCGGCTGCAGCTGCACCGGCTGCGGCGCACCCACCTGCTGCCCGCCCCCGACGACGCCGAGGGGC
The DNA here is from genome assembly GCA_963844295.1 of uncultured Actinomycetota bacterium. GTDB lineage: Bacteria > Actinomycetota > Actinomycetes > Mycobacteriales > SCTD01 > SCTD01. The sequence goes on from CAWJNR010000003.1 coordinate 392,359, forward strand.
TGCGCCGGGTCGCCCGCGCCGCCGGCTACCGCAGGGACGCCGTCACGACGTTCTCCCGCGAGCGGGCCGGCTACGGCCGCGAGGTCCGCCGGCTGCACGAGAAGCTCTTCTACCGGCCGCTGCTGTCGGCCGTCGCGCGGCTCCCGACGGAGGAGGCCTCGCTCACGCCGGCCGCGGCCAAGGCGCGGCTCGAGGCCCTCGGCTTCGCCGACCCCGGCGCGGCGCTGCGGCACCTGCAGGCGCTCACCGAGGGCGTCTCCCGCCGCGCGGCGATCCAGCAGACGCTGCTGCCGGCGATGCTCGGCTGGTTCGCCGACGCGGCCGACCCGGACGCCGGGCTGCTGGCCTTCCGCCAGGTCTCGGACAAGCTCGGCTCCACGCCCTGGTACCTGCGGCTGCTGCGGGACGAGGGTCGCGCGGCCGAGCGGCTCGCGTCGCTGCTGGCCTCCTCGCGGTTCGTCGCCGACCTGCTCGGCCGCGCGCCCGAGGCGGTGCGGCTGCTCGCCGACGACGCGGAGCTGCAGCCGCGCCCGCGCGCGGTCCTCGAGAGCGCCTTCGTCGCCACCGTGCGGCGCCGCGACGACTGGGAGGGCGCGGTCGCCGCCGCCCGCGGGCTGCGCCGCGAGGAGCTGCTGCGCGTCGCCTGCGCCGACCTGCTCGGGGTGGTCGACCAGGAGGCGGTCGGCCGCGCGCTGTCCGACGTCGCCGCCGCGGTGCTGTCGGCCGCCCTGGCGACGGCCACCCGCAAGGTGGAGTCCGAGCGGCGCAGCCCGCTGCCGGTGCGCTTCTCGGTCCTCGCGATGGGCCGGCTCGGCGGCGGCGAGCAGGGCTACGGCAGCGACGCCGACGTGCTGTTCGTGCACGACCCGCTGCCCGGTGTGCCCGACGGCGAGGCGGCCGCGGCCGCGCACGACGTCGCCCACGAGATGCGCCGGCTGCTGGCGCTGCCCGCGCCCGACCCGCCGCTCGCGCTCGACGCCGACCTGCGCCCGGAGGGCAAGCAGGGCCCGCTGAGCCGCAGCCTGGCCTCCTACGCCGCCTACTACGGCCGCTGGTCCTCGACCTGGGAGGCGCAGGCCCTGCTGCGCGCCGCCCCCGTGGCCGGCGACGCCGAGCTGGCCGCCTCCTTCCTGGAGCTGGTCGAGCCGGTCCGCTACCCCCCGGGCGGGCTGACCGCTGAGCAGGTGCGCGAGATCCGGCGGCTCAAGGCCCGCATGGAGACCGAGCGGGTGCCCCGCGGTGTCGACCCCAAGCTCGCGCTGAAGATGGGGCCGGGCGGCCTGGCCGACGTCGAGTGGGCGGTCCAGCTGCTGCAGCTGCAGTCGGCGCACGAGGTGGCCGAGCTGCGCACCCCGTCGACGCTGCCGGCGCTGCGCGCGGCCGTGACCGCCGGCCTGCTCGACCCCGCCGACGGCGAGGTGCTGGAGACGGCCTGGTCGCTCGTCACCCGGGTCCGCAACGCGCTCTACCTGGTCCGCGGCCGGCCGGCCGAGGGCCTGCCGTCCAGCGGCCGGGACCTGGCCGGCGCGGCCCGGGCGCTCGGCCACCCGGCCGGGACGCAGGGGGACTTCCTGGACGACTACCGTCGAGCCACCCGTCGTGCCAGGGCCGTCGTCGAGAGGGTGTTCTACGCGTGAGCGAGCAGTCCCGGGTCCGCACCGTCCAGGCCGGCAGCACCAGCTTCCTGCTGCGCGAGGAGGCGGTCGACGGACCGGGCACCGCCGGTCCTGCTGCTGCACGGCGTCCCCGAGACCGCGACCTGCTGGAAGGTGCTGGCGCCGCGGCTGGCCGTCCGCCGCCGCGTGCTCGCCCCCGACCTGCCGGGCCTGGGCGGCTCCACGTACTCCGGGCCGTACGACGTCGCCTCGCTGGTCGGCGAGCTCGTCGCGCTGCTGGAGGCCGAGGTGCCCGGGGAGCGCGTCGACGTCGTCGGCCACGACTGGGGCGGCTCGCTGGCCCTCGCGCTGGCCGGCGCCCGTCCGGACCTGGTCCGCCGGCTCGTCGTCGCGAACGCGCCCTACCGCGAGGTGCCGCTGCGCGCGCTGCACGTCCCGTTCTTCGCGCTGCCCGCGGTCCCCGAGCTGGTGCTGCGCCTGGGCGGCCGGCGGATCGTCGACAGCGCCTTCTCGCTCGGCTGGCGGGCCAGCGCGCAGGTGGACCCGGAGAGCCTGGCGGAGTACCGCGCCGCCTACACCCGGCCCAGCGTGCGCGCGGCGATGCTCGGCTACTACCGCGCGGCCACCCGGCCGCGGCTGGCCCGGCTGGTCACCCGTGCCGTGCACGACGTCCCGGCCCCGCACGTCGCCGTGGAGCGGGCGCTGGTCCTGTGGGGCGCGCTCGACCCGGTGCTGCCGGTCTCCGTCGGCGAGGGCATCGTGCGCGACCTGGGCGCGGACGCCGTGATGGTCACCGTCCCCGGCGCAGGCCACTTCGTCGTCGAGGAGGCGCCCGACGTCGTCACCGAGGTGCTGCTCGACGCCCTGGCCGACGAGCAGGTGCCCGCCCCGGTGCACGCCGCGCCGCCGGAGCGGCCGCACGCGGACCACGAGCCGATCGAGCCGCCACCGGGTGCGCCTGCGAGGCGCGTGCCGCCCGCGCCCGTCGGACGGGACACCGCCGTCGCGCAGCTGAGCGCCGGTCTCGCACCGCTGGGCGCGCGGCTCGGCAGCTGGCGCAGCGCGGCGCTCGGAGGCGCGGTCGCGTTCGTGCTCGGCGGGCTCCACCTGGCCCTGCGGCCGCGCACCGGCACCGACATCGCCGCGCAGATCGCGCGCGCCTCCTTCGCCGCCGAGCACCCGTTCGCCCCGGTCGACATGAGCTGGTACTCCGGCGTCCACCCCTACGGCTACAGCCTGATCGCGCCGTACGTCCTCGCGGTCGTCGGCATCGGGCTGACCGGGTGGCTGGCCGCCGTGGCCGCCGCCGTCCTGCTCGGCCGGCTGCTCAAGGACACCGCCCACCCGATGGCGGGGGCCGCTCTCGGCGGCTTCTTCGCCGTCGCCAACGTGGTCTCGGGCCGCAGCACCTTCGCGCTCGGCGCCGTCGCCGCGCTGGCCGCTCTGGTGCTGCTGCCCCGCCGCCGCTACGCAGCGGTGGCGGCTGCGCTGTCGGGCCTGCTCAGCCCGGTCGCGGCCGCCTTCCTGGGCCTGGCCGCCGCCGTGCTGGTGCTCCAGCGCCGCCGCGGCGGGTGGAGCCTGGGCCTCGCGGCCAGCATCCCCGTCGGTGTGCTCGCGCTGCTGTTCCCCTCCGGCGGCGTCCAGCCGTACGAGGCCGGGTCGGCGCCGTACGCCGTCCTCGCCGGGCTGGTCCTCGCTGCCCTGACCCACTCCTCGACGCTGCGCCTCGGCGGGCTGCTCTACGCGCTGGCGGCCGGGCTGCTGGTGCTGCTGTCCGACCCGTTCGGCAGCAACATCCTGCGGCTCGGGCTGCTGCTCGCCGCGCCCCTGGTCGTCGCCACGGCCACCGAGCGCTGGCGGATCGTCGTACCGGTCGCCGCGGCGCTGGTGCTGTGGCAGGTGCAGCCGCCGTACGCCGACCTGCGCGCCAAGCGCCCGCCCTCCTTCGTCGCGCTGAACTCGCGCGCTGGTCGAGCTGGAGGCCAAGCGCGTGGAGGTGGTCCCGCTGCGCGACCACGGCGAGGCGGCGTTCGTCGCGCCGGTCGTGCCGCTGGCCCGCGGCTGGTCGCGGCAGATCGACACCGCCCGCAACCCGCTGTTCTACGAAGGGGCCCTGGACGCCAGGGAGTACGGCGCCTGGCTGCGCGGACAACGCCGTCGACCACGTCGTGCTGGGGCCGACCGCCCGCGCCGACGGCGGCGGGCAGGCCGAGCGGGCGCTGCTGCTGGTCGGCAGCGTCAACGGCCTCGAGCGCGTCTGGTCCGACGACCAGTGGACGGTGTGGCGCTACCTGCCCGGCCTCGAGATCGCCCAGCCGCCGGCGGAGGTGCTGGACAGCGACCGCATCTCGCTGACGGTCCGCAGCGACCGGGCCACCGACGGCCGGCTGGTGCTGCAGTGGTCGCGCTGGCTGTCGGTCACCGGCCCGGCCTGCATCGAGCGGGAGGGCGACGGGACCCGGCTGCGCTTCAGCGGGCCGGGCACCGCCGTCGTGAGCAGCCGGCTCAGCCTGCGGCCGCAGGGGCACTGCTGAGCCACGACCGCACCGACCACCACACAGACCAGCAGAACGACGGGAGAGATCGCATGGAGCAGGACTTCGCCGGACGCACCGCCCTCATCACCGGAGGGACCCGTGGCATCGGCCTGGGCATCGCCGCCGAGCTCGTCGCCCGCGGCGCGAACGTCGTCGTCACGGCCCGCAAGCCCGACGAGCTCGAGGCCGCGGTGGCCGAGCTCGACCCGGACGGGACGGGCCGCGCGATGGCCGTCCGGGGCAGCGCCGACGACGAGGCGCACCAGGCCGACGCCGTCGCCCAGGCCGTCGCCCGCTACGGCCGGCTCGACGTGCTGGTCGCCAACGCGGCGGTCAACCCGCAGTACGGCCCGCTCGTCGACGCCGACCTCGGGGCCGTCCGCAAGGTCTTCGAGGTCAACGTCACGGCGGTGCTCGGCTGGGTCCAGCAGGCGCACCGCCAGTCGATGGCCGAGGGGGGCGGCAGCGTCCTGGTCGTGGCCAGCGTCGGGGGCCTGCGCAGCGGCGCCCCGATCGGCGCCTACAACGCGTCCAAGGCCGCGGTCATCCACCTGGTCCGGCAGCTCGGGGCCGAGCTGGGTCCGCAGGTCCGCGTGAACGCCATCGCTCCGGCGGTGGTGAAGACGCGCTTCGCGGAGGCGCTGTACGAGGGACGCGAGCAGGAGGTGGCCGAGGCCTACCCGATGAAGCGGCTCGGCGTGCCCGAGGACACCGCCAAGGCAGCCGCGTTCCTGCTGTCGGACGACGCCTCCTGGATCACCGGGGAGACGCTGGTCGTCGACGGCGGCGTGACCGTCGCGGGACGCTAGGCGGCGCTCGACGCCTAGCCTGCGCGGGTGGTCCTCCGGCTCGTCCTGCTGCTGCTCGTGGTCGCCTACCTGGCGCACCGCTTCCGGCCGCAGCGGCGCCTGCCGTGGACCGTGCCGCTGGCGGTGGTCGCGGTCCTGCTCGTCGTGCGCACCGTCGGCTGGCTCGCCGGCGACTGACGCTCCGGCGCTCAGGTCAGCCGGCGGCCCTCGATCCTCGTCGGGTCGATGCGGATCACGGCCCAGCGCGGGCCGCGCGCCCAGGCGACCGGCACCGCGTCGGCCGGCAGCGCGTCCCGCTCGGCGGGGGAGAGCCGGCGCGCCTTGCCCACGGCGACGACGCTCCAGCCGGTGTGCGCGTGCTCGTCGACCTCGTCCACCTCGAAGGCGACCACGGCCCGCCGCTCCGCCGCCTGCAGCTTGGGGCCCACGCCGGAGCGCAGCAGGATCGCGCCCTCGTGCACGACGTAGTTCACGGGGACGACGTCCGGCACGTCCTCGCGCGCGACGTAGGCCAGCCGGCCGACGGTGTGCGTGCGCAGCAGCGCGAGGCACTCCGGCTTCCCCAGCCGCGACAGCGACCCGGGTGAGGTGTCGTCCTCCGTGGGGGCGAGGTGGCGCCGCTCGGCCACGGCGCCGGTGACGGCGACGGTGGCCTTGAACGCGTTCGACACGGCGCTGCGCCGCGCGGCCTCGGCGAGCCCGAGGGCGGCGCGGGGACCGGCGAGGGCGAGGCGGACCAGCACGAGGGGCTCCTGGGACGGCGCGGGCGGGACTCCTCCAGGGTGCGGCCGGGGACCGACCGCCGGGCGGGCCGTCGGGCCCCGGCACCCGGGACCTTGGTCCCGAGTCCCGGTGGGCGCTACTGCTGCCGCCGCTGCCTGCCGATGCAGACGCATGGATCCCGCTGGTACGAGCTTCCGTTCGGCCGACCAGCACGTCGTGCACGTCTACGACGACCCGGCCACGCTCGTGCGCGGCGTCGCCGCCTACCTGGCCGTCGCGCTGCTCCACGGCGAGGCGGCCCTGGTCGTGGCGACGGCGGAGACCCGGGAGGCCCTGCAGCTCGCGCTCGAGCTGCGCGGCCTGCCGGTGGACCAGCTGCGCCGAGAGGGGCAGTACGTCGACCGGGACGCCGCCACGACGCTCGAGCACCTCGTGCACGACGGCCGGCTCGACCGGCTGGCGTTCGACGCCCTGATCTGCGCCGAGGTGGCGGACCTGGCCGGTCGGGGCGGCGGGCTCAGCGTCTACGGCGAGATGGTGGCCCTGCTGTGGCGCAGCGGTCTGGCCACCACGGCCGTGGAGCTCGAGGACCGCTGGAACGCACTGGCCGAGCAGGAGCGGTTCCGGCTCTACTGCGGCTACGACAGCGCCGCCTTCGACCGGCTGGGCACGCCCACGGAGGCCGCGCGCGTGCTCACCGCGCACAGCGACGTGCGCTGCAGCTGACAGGTCAGGACCTAGGTCCCTGTCGCCCGGCCGCGGTGGCCACCACCCTCGGGGCATGACGCACGTGGAGCAGGCCGGGACGGTGGAGCTGTCGCGCGAGGAGTGCCTCTCGCTGCTGGTGACCGCGCCGTTCGGCCGCCTGGTCCTCACGGAGGGAGCGCTCCCGGCGGTGCTGCCGGTGAACTTCCTGCTCGACGCCGCGGGCATCGTCATCCGTACCTCGGTGGGCAGCAGCACCGCCCTGGCCGACGGCTCGGTCGTGGCCTTCCAGGCCGACAGCATCGACCCGGTCCTGCGGGCAGGGTGGACCGTGACCGTCGTCGGCCGGGCCTCGGTGGTCCGGGACGAGGTCCAGCGCTCGCGGCTGTCCGCGCTCCCGCTGCGGCCGTGGGCGCCGGGGCGGCGGGACACGCTCGTCGTGGTGGACCTGGGGCTGGTCAGCGGCCGCCGCATCGGCGGGGCCGAGCCGGCCCACGCCGTCCCCGACGCCGGCTGAGGGCCGGATCCTCCCGGCGCGGCGGGTTCCTCAGCGCAGCAGGCCGCGCTCCGCGGCCGCCTGCTCGAGGCCGGGCCGGGCGTCCGGGTGGGCCGCCGTCCCGATGAGGTTGCGCACCTGCACCGCCAACGGCTCGGGCGTGATCGCGGCCGCGCCCTGCTCGGTGACCACCCAGGAGTGCTGGAAGCTCGTGGCCGGCCCGTCCAGCACCGGCACGATCGTCGAGCGGTCGGCCTTCGGGTGCCAGGACGGCAGGGCGACGATCGCCTGACCCCCGGTGCTGTGCAGCGCTCCGACGACGAAGTCGCTCTGCCCGCCGAAGCCGGAGTAGATCCGGCCGCGCACCCAGGACGCGTTGGCCTGCGCGTACAGGTCGATCTGCAGCGCGGAGTTCACCGACGTCATGAGGGGCTGCTGCGCGATCCGCCCGGGGTCGTTGGTGAGCTCGGTGCGCAGCATCCGCAGGCGCGGGTTGTCGTGCGCCCAGGCGTACAGCTCCGGGGAGCCGAACATGAACGACGCGACGAGCGGGACGTCCGGGTCCAGCGCACCGGCCTGGTCGAGCCTCAGCACGCCGTCGGAGAGCATCTCGGTCCACAGCCGCAGGTGCCGCCGGCCGGTGAGCGAGGCCAGCGTCGCGTCCGGCACGCCGCCGATGCCGAGCTGGAGCGTCGAGCGGTCCGCGACCAGCCCGGCGACGCGCTCGCCGATCGCCGCCTCCACCGGTCCGGGGCTGCGCGGAGCGGGGCTCGTCAGCGGCTCCTGGGCCTCGATCGCGAGGTCGACGTCCGCGACGTCGAGCTCGCCGTCGCCGTAGGTCCAGGGCATGTCGGGGTTGATCTGCGCGACGACGATCCCGCCGTTGCGGCGGCACTGCTCGACGGCGGCCGGCAGCACGTTGACCTCGACGCCGAGGCTGACCTTCCCGTCCCGCGGCGGGGCGACGTGCAGCAGCACGACGTCGGGGATGCAGGTGCGGCCGAACAGCCGCGGCACGAGGCTCAGGCGGGCCGGGATGTAGTCCAGCCGCTCGCTGCAACGCACCCCCGCCCCGACGAACGGCGTCTCGTGCACGACGCCGTCCCGGTCGGGCAGGCCCGGCTGGCCGTTGAGCGTCCACAGCCGGTACGACGGCAGGCACCGGTCGACGGCGTCGAGCAGCACGCGCGGGGTGGCGAAGTTGCCGGAGACCACGACGCGCGGCCGCCGCTCGACCAGGTGTGCGAGGTGCTCGGCCAGCTGGGACTCGTCGACGAGGCGCATGGCCGCCACTCTGGCAGGGATCAGCTGCGGACCACGACCACGGGGCAGGTCGCGTGCTGCGCGACGGACGTGCTGGTCGACCCGAGCAGCAGCCCGCTGAAGCGGCCCGGCCGCGCGACCCGGTCACGAGGACGTCCTGCGGGTGGGCGAGCCGGTCGAGGACCTCGCCCGCGTGCCCGGTGCACACCTCGGGCTCGACGACCAGGCCGCTCGCGCCGGCAGCCTCGGCGGTGGCGTGCAGCGAGGCCCGCTCCCCGCCCTCGAGGTCCCGCAGGTCCGGGCCGGTGCCGGCCGCCACGGGCTCGTGCACGAAGACGGGCACCAGGACGGCGGCGTGCCGGCGGGCGTGCTCGACGGCGTAGCGCAGTGCTGCGCGCGAGGCGGGGGAGTCGTCGATCCCGACCAGGACGCGGGGCGGCCCGACGACGAGGCGCTCCACGACGACCTCCTGGTCCTGCGGAGGACCCGTCCTCCGACGCCTCGAGCATCCGTCCCGACAGGGGTCCGGCGGCAGGGCCGGGAAGGCACGTGGCAGCCGGGACCTTCGGCCCCTGGCCGGCGCTGGACGTCCGGGGCAGGCTGCAGGGAGGAGCGGCTGACGGCCGCTCCACGAGAGGAGCCGCCATGACCGCCTCCGGGCCCGCCCCCGGGACGACCGCCGTGCCGGACCGGCTGGGCGGACTGGTCGCCGCCGACGTCATGACGGGCCCCGTGATGGCGGTGGACACCTCCGCCGTGGTCGGCGACGCGATCCGCCTGATGCGCACGCACCGGGTGCGGCACCTGCCGGTCGTGGACGGCGACCGCTTCGTCGGCGTCGTGGACGACCGGCTCGTCGCGCACGCGCTGCTGACCTCCCCGGCGTCGGGTGCGCCGGAGGACCAGCCGATCGCGGCCGCGACGATGCACTACGTGCCGCAGGTGGCTCCTGACACGCCGATGCCACGGGTCGCGAACCTGCTGCGGCACAGCCGGACGGACGCGGTCGTCGTCGTCGACGAGAGCGACCGGCTGCTCGGGATCATCACCACCGTCGACGTGGTGAGCGCGGTCGCGCAGACCGGCTAGTCAGACGGGCGGGCGGGCTCGTGGTCCCGCGTGAGGTCGGCGGTCCACAGCAGCTCGGTGCCGCCCTCGGGACCGCTGGTGACCTCGAACCGGCCGCCGACCTCCTCGGCGCGCGCGGCCAGGTTGGCCAGCCCGCTGTGCCGCACCGCCTCGGCGGGCAGCCCCCGGCCGTCGTCGCGCACAGTGAGGTGGAGCGTGTCGCCGACCTCGAGCACCACCTCGACGCGGCTCGCCCCGGAGTGCCGGGCGGCGTTCGACAGCGCCTCGCGCAGCACCGCCAGCAGGTGGTCGGCGACCTCCGGCGGGACGCTCGTGTCGACGAGCCCGGACAGCCGGACCGCCGGGGTGAAGCCGAGCTGCTCGGTGCCGGCGTCGACGACGTCGAACAGCCGGCCGCGCAGGCTGCCGCGCTCGTCCTCGGGCTTCGCGGTGAGCGCGTAGATGGTGGAGCGGATCTCCCGGATCGTCGTGTCGAGGTCGTCGACCGCCCGGCGCACGCGGCTGGCCGCCTCCGGCCGCTCGACCAGGCGGGCGGCGCTCTCCAGCTGCATCCCCGTCGCGAACAGCCGCTGGATGACCAGGTCGTGCAGGTCGCGGGCGATGCGGTCGCGGTCCTCGAACACGACCAGCTTCTCGGCGTCCCGCCGGCGCTGGGCGACCTCCAGGCCGAGGGTGGCCTGAGCGGCGAAGGCGCCGAGCTCCTCGAGGGCTGCGAACGGGACTGGGGCCTCGTCGGCGGGCGTGGTCACCACCAGCACGCCGCGGGTCGACCCGTGGTCGCCCAGCGGCACGAGCAGCGCCGAGCCGGCCGGACCGGCGCTGGCGACGCCGGCCGCGTCGTCGCCGAGCAGCAGCAGCGGGCGGCCGTCGGCGAGCACCTGCTCGCAGGCCGAGCCCTCCAGCGGCACCACCCGCCCGAGCAGCTCGTCGGCGCCCTCGCCGTCGGCGACCTCCACGAGCAGCCGACCCGGCCCGCTCGGCAGCGCGATGTAGCAGGTGGCCGCCCCGCTGAGCCCGCGGGCGTGGGCGGCCACCAGCTCGAGCACCTCGTCGAGCTCCGCCCCCCCGAGCAGCTGCGTGCTGATCTCGGCGATGGCCTGCATCCAGCGCTCGCGCCGGCGGGCGGTGTCGTACAGCCGGGCGTTCTCGATGGCCACGCCGGCGGCGGCGGCCAGCGCCAGCACCACCGCCTCGTCCTCCTCGTCGAAGGAGCCGCCGCCGCGCTTCTCGGTCAGGTAGAGGTTGCCGAAGACCTCGTCGCGCACCCGGATCGGGACGCCGAGGAAGGTCGTCATCGGCGGGTGGTGCGGTGGGAAGCCGTACGCCGAGGGGTCGGAGCCCAGGTCGTCGAGCCGCAGCGGCTCGGGCCGGCGGATGAGCAGGCCGAGCACGCCGTGACCGCGCGGCAGCGCGCCGATCTGCGCGTGCCGCTCCTCGTCGATGCCGACGGTGATGAACTGCGAGAGCTGGCCGTCGTCGCCGATGACCCCCAGGGCGGCGTACTGCGCGTCGGCCAGCGTCGAGGCCGCCTGGGTGATGCGGTGCAGGACGGTCTGCAGGTCCAGGTCGCTCCCGACGGCGAGCACCGCCTCGAGCAGGCCGTGCACCCGGTCCCGGGTCGAGCGCACGTCGGACAGCCGCAGCTGCAGCTCCTCGAGCAGCTCGTCGAGGCGCAGCTGGGGCAGGACGACCCTCGGGGCGGTCACCGGCGCTGGCGGCTCTGGCGCTGCTCGGTGGCGAGCACGGCGACCTGCGTGCGGCGCTGCATGCCCAGCTTGGACAGCAGCGAGCTGACGTGGTTCTTCACCGTCTTCTCGGCCAGGAACAGCCGCTCACCGATCTGCCGGTTGGTCAGTCCCTCGCCGATGAGGCCCAGGATCTTGCGCTCCTGCTCGGTCAGCACGTCGAGCGGGTCGGCCGCCTGCTTGTCCCGCAGCCGGGCCAGCACGTGGGCGGTCGAGCGCGCGTCGAGCAGCGAGCCCCCGGCGGCGACGGTGCGGACCGCACCGACGAGGTCGCCCCCCCGGATGTCCTTGAGGACGTAGCCGGCGGCCCCGGCCATCACCGCGCCGAGCAGCGCGTCGTCGTCGGAGAAGGAGGTGAGCATCAGGCAGGCCAGGTCAGGGAACTGCGAGCGCAGCTCCCGGCAGACCGAGACCCCGTCGCCGTCCGGCAGGCGCACGTCGAGGACGGCGACCTGCGGGCGCACCGCCGGCACCCGGGCCAGCGCCTCGGCGGCGGTGGAGGCCTCGCCGACGACCTCGATGTCGCCCTCGCCCTCGAGCAGCTCGCGCACGCCGCGACGCACCAGCTCGTGGTCGTCGAGCAGGAACACCCGCAGCTTGGTGGCAGTCGGCTCGCTCATGGCGCCGATCCTCCCACCTCCGGGTCCGCCGGACGCCAAGGACCGGCCGGACCCTGAGGTCCGGCCGGTCCTGGGGCACCGGGCGGGGAGGCGCCGTCTCTGGCGGCTCCCGGTCCCACCCCGCTCGCGGTGCGGCTGGGGTGGCGGATCGGGGGACCCGCCCTGCCGTCAGGCGGTGCGGGGGTAGCCGATCGCACGGAGGGCGAAGCCCACCAGGACGAAGACGATCCCGAGGCCCATGGCCATCGCGGCGATGCCGAAGCTGACGACGCTGGTGAACAGGCTGGCCCGCAGGAAGCTGCCGTTCATGACGCTGGCGCGAGCCGGGTCCTCGCGGTCGAGCTCGGCGTAGGTCTTGCCGCCGCTGCTCTCGAGGGCGTGCTTCTCGATGATGTCGGCCTCGTAGTAGGCGGTCAGCGGGCCGTCCACCTTCTCGCCGCCGAAGCGGGCCGCGTCCTCGGCGACCGTGACGCGCTCGTCGCCGAGGCTCGTCGAGACGAGCGCCCAGGTGCCGGCGCCGGACAGGCCGAGGATGATGCCCGCCACGATGACCAGGGTGCCGAGGATGCCGACGCGGCGGTCGCCGGTGGCGGAGGTGCGGGTGGTCGAGACGACCGGGCGGTCGAGGGTGTCGGCCATGTGAGCTCTCCTCGGGATGGGAGCCGTCCGGGGTGTCCGGCTCGCTGCGTCCATGACACCGGGTGGCGCCCCTGCAGGGAGGGGGTCGAAGGGCCCCCGTCCGGGGCCGAAGGTCCCGGACCGGGTCCGTGCCGCGCCGCCTGGGTAGGGCCTTCGCGATGACCGTCGCCGAACCCCTGCCCGCCGGCCGCCACCGAGGCCGTCCCCGGTGGCGGCGGGTCCTGCTCGTCGTGCTGGCGGTCGTCGTGGCGCTCGTCGTGCTCGTCGCCGCCGCGGTGGCCCTGCTCGCCCGGGACCTGGCCGGCGACCTCGAGCGGGAGGACGTCTTCGGCGGGATCGCCGAGCAGGAGCGCCCGGAGCAGGAGCCGACCGAGGCGCTGGACCTGCTCGTGCTCGGCTCGGACGGGCGCTCGGGGGCGGGGGAGGCGTACGAGGCCGGGGACAACGCCGACGTCGAGGGCGAGCGGGCCGACACCACCCTGCTGGTGCACATCAGCGCCGACCGCGAGTCGGCCCGGGTCGTGAGCCTGCCGCGCGACAGCTGGGTGGAGCTGCCCGCGTGCCGCGGCACCGACGGCGCGCAGCTGCCGGCCCGGCAGGGGCAGCTCAACGCCGCGTTCCAGGAGGGCGGCCTGCCGTGCGCGGTGCGCACGGTCGAGTCGCTCACGGGGATCCGGATCGACCACACCGCGGTGGTCGACTTCGCCGGCTTCCGGGACATGGTCGACGCGCTCGGCGGCGTGCCGGTCTGCCTCGACGAGCCGTTCCGCCCGCGGATGGCCGGGGTGGAGCTGCCGGCGGGGCGGTCGGTGCTGCAGGGCCCCGAGGCGCTGGAGTTCGTGCGGGCCCGGTACGGCGTCGGCGACGGCACCGACACCGCCCGCATCGAGCGGCAGAAGCAGGTCATCGCGTCGATGCTCGACCGGGCGCTGAGCCGCCAGCTGCTCGTCCGGCCGGACCGGCTGGTGCGCTTCCTGTCGGCGGCGACGAAGAACCTGCGCGTCGACCAGGACCTCGACGTGCGCGAGCTGGCCGTCTCCCTGCGCGGGATCGACCTGTCGCAGGTCGCGCTGACGACCGTGCCGCTGGACCCCGACCCCGGGCCGGAGTTCTCGGAGGGCGGCGAGCTGTTCGGACGGCTGGCGTGGGACGAGCCCGCTGCGCAGGCGCTGTTCGCGGAGCTGCGCGCCGACCGGCCGCCGGCGACGCCGGCGGCGGTGCCGTCGAGCGCGCCGTCGGGCACGCCGTCCGTCGACCCGTCTGCCGAGCCGGTCGACCCGGTGCCGACCCCCTCCGAGGGCACCGCGACGGCCGCAGAGGCCGCCTGCCGGTGAGCGCGACGACGACCCCCGACCCGGCCGTGGCGGCCTGGCTGCTGAGCGACCAGGAACGGGGCAACCCGGCCACCCGGCTGCCGGCGTGGAGCAGCGGCTGCTCGGTCGAGCCGCTCGTGCACGGCCGCACCTACTTCCCCCGGCTGCTCGAGGCCCTGGAGGGCGCCGGCCCGGGCGACCTGGTCGTGTTCGCCGACTGGCGCGGCGACCCCGACGAGCTGCTCACCGACGACGGACCGACCGTCTCGGAGGCGCTCTGCGCCGCAGCGACCCGGGGAGCGACCGTCAAGGGCCTGCTGTGGCGCTCGCACCTGGACCGGCTGCAGTTCTCCGCCGAGCAGAACCGCGACCTGTCCGAGGACGTCAACGACGCCGGCGGCGAGGTGCTGCTCGACCAGCGGGTCCGCCCGATGGGCAGCCACCACCAGAAGTTCGTCGTGGTGCGGCACGCCGAGCGGCCCGAGCGCGACGTCGCCTTCGTCGGCGGGATCGACCTGGGTCACGGCCGGCGCGACGACGCCGACCACGGGGGCGACCCGCAGCCCCAGGTCTTCGCGAGCGGCTACGGCGGCAGCCCTGCCTGGCACGACGTGCAGGTCGAGCTGCACGGCCCGGTCGTCGCCGACGTCGAGGCCGTCTTCCGCGAGCGCTGGGAGGACCCGGCCGTCCTCAGCCGGCTGCCGTGGCACGTCCTGCCGGACCTGTGGCAGGGGGCTGACCGCAGCGCCTCGCACCTGCCCGAGCAGCTGCCTCCGCCCCCGCCCGCTGGCGAGTGCACCGTGCAGCTGCTGCGCACCTACCCGAACCGCCGGCCGGGCTACCCGTTCGCCCCCGACGGCGAGCGCAGCACCGCGCGCGGCTACGCCAAGGCGGTCCGCCGTGCCCGGCGGCTGGTCTACGTCGAGGACCAGTACCTCTGGTCCAAGGACGTCGCGCAGGTCTTCGCCGACGCGCTCCGCCGCGAGCCGGGGCTGCACCTGGTCGCGGTCGTGCCCCGCCACCCCGACCAGGACGGCCGGCTGGCGGTCGCCGCGGAGCGGCACGGGCACGCGACGGCGCTGGCCGAGGTCCGCGCCGCCGGGGGCGACCGCTTCCAGGTCCTCGACGTGGAGAACCGGCAGGGGGAGGCGGTCTACGTGCACGCCAAGGTGTGCGTGATCGACGACGTCTGGGCATCGGTCGGGAGCGACAACTTCAACCGGCGGTCCTGGACCCACGACAGCGAGCTCACGGCCGCCGTCCTGGACGGCCGGCGGGACGGGCGGGGACCGGCCGACCCCGGTGGGCTCGGCGACGGCGCCCGCGTCTTCGCCCGCGACCTGCGGCTCGAGCTGCTGGCCGAGCACCTGGACCGGGCGCCCGACGACGTCGAGGACCTGCTCGACCCCGAGCGGGCTGCGGAGGCCGTCCGCCGCAGCGCGGAGGCGCTCGAGGCCTGGTACCGCGGCGGTCAGGTCGGCCCCCGGCCCCCCGGCCGCCTGCGCCCCCACCGCACGCTCGAGCCGCCGCGGTGGCAGCGCGGCGTCGCGGCGCTGTCGTACCGCCTGCTCTTCGACCCGGACGGCCGCCCGCCGCTGATGAAGCTCAAGCGGCGGATGTGAGCGGCGCGGGGGAGGGGAACGACCCGGGCGTGTACGACGTCGACCTGCTGGGACTGCTGACCCGTGAAGTGCTGCGCGAGCGCGTGCCGGAGCTCGTCGCGGAGGCCTGCGCCTGGAGCGTGGGCCTGTCCGACGAGCCGCACCTCGTGCGACGGCACGGGCGGGTCGTGCCGGGCAGCCCGACCCTGGGCGCGCGCGCCGAGGCCGGTCTGCCGCTCGGCGGGGAGGAGGACGCCCGCCTCGAGCTCGGGGAGGTCGTGCCCGGCAGCTTCGCCGACGCGCTCAACGCGCTGCAGCCCGACGGCCGGGTGCACGCGGAGCGCTTCGACGACCAGGTGCTGGCGCCGTTCTGCCTGACGACCTGCCTGCGGGCCGTCGAGCGGGCGCAGTCGCTCCTGCCGGCGGAGTGGCACGCGCTGCTCGACGAGCTCGGGGAGGACGGGACCGACCCGGTCGAGGTCGTCCGCGCGACCGAGTGGGAGGCGCCGCTGCGCACCGAGGCCGGGCACCTGGTCCTGGCAGCGCTGGGGCACGTGCCGCTGGTCGAGGTCGAGGCGGAGGGGCTGCCGCTGTCGCTCGTGCGCGCGGCCGAGGCCGTCGCCGCGGCGGCCGCGCCCACGGCGCCGCTGCCGGGGCTGGGGGAGGCCGAGCTGGCCGGCGCGCTCTTCCTGGCCGAGAACGCCCTGGAGGAGGCCGCGCTCCCGGTCCCCGTCCCGCCGACCACGGCCGGGGTGCTGCTGGAGGCCCTGCTCCGCGAAGGGCTCGAGCCCGACGAGGTGCTGGCCGTGCTGCCGCACCTGCCCGTGCTGGCCGACACCGCCGACGCGGTGGCCACTCGCCTCCGGGCGCTCGACCCGCCCTGACGGCGCGTGACCGGGTGAACCCGTTCGGGTGAAAGCCCTCGCGCAGAGCGACGACCGCGTCCATAGTCGTAGTCCTCCGCGGCGTCCCCGCGCGGAGTGGGGGGTTCCGGGTGCCGACGACCGACGCAGCGCGCGCGGCGCCCGGGCGTGCGGGTGGTCTGCTGGCGGCGCCGCGCCTGGCCGCCGTCGCCCGCGCCGCGAGCGTCGTGGAGGAGTCCTCCACCGGCCTGTCCCGGTTCACGGCCATGGCGGTGCGCGAGCTGGGCGTGGACTTCGCCTTCCTGTCGCTGGTCTCCGACGTGGACGAGCTGGTCGTCGCGGTGCAGACCCGCTACGGCGCCGGGCCGGTCGAGCGGCTCCCCGTGGAGCAGTCGCTGTGCCAGTACGTCGCCAGCTCCGGCGAGCCGCTGCTGCTGCCCGACCTGGCGCTGGACCCGCGGTCCAGCGAGCTCGAGTCCGTCCGCGAGCGGGGGCTGCGCGCCTACGCCGGCGTGCCGATCACCGACTCGGCCGGCGTCGTGCTCGGCGGGTTCTGCGTCGCCCACACCTCGCCGCGGCCGTGGGACCGGCACGACCGGCTGCTGCTCCACGACCTGGCGGCCGCGACCTCGACCGAGCTGTCGCTGCGCGTCACGCTCGCCGAGGTCAGCCGGCTGGAGCAGCGGGCGCGCCGGCGGGCGCTGGAGGAGCGGGCGCTGCACCGGGTGGCGACCGCGGTGGCCCGCGGCGAGGAGCCCGCCGAGGTGCTGGCGCTGGCGACCCGCGAGGTGGTCGAGCTCCTGCAGGTCGAGGGGGTGATGGTGCTCCGCTTCGACGGGAGCGGGCGGGCGGTCGTCGTCGCCCGCGCCGGCCGGGCCGACGAGCAGGTGCTCGACGGCTGCCTGGAGACGCTGGCGCGGGTCCGCGGCGGAGCTGCCGGCCGCCGTCGGCGGCCGGGACGGCGAGCGGTGCGCGGCCGTCCCGGTGATCCGCGAGGACAGCATGTGGGGCGCGGTCGTCGCGCTCACCGGCGACGGGGAGCCGCACGACGCGCTCCCGCACCTGGAGGAGCTGGCGCAGAGCGTGGCGCTGGTCATCGACAGCGCCGAGACGCGCCACCGGCTCGCGCACCTGGCCGAGACCGACCCGCTGACCGGGATACCGAACCGCCGGGCGTTCACCACGCGACTGCAGGAGGAGCTCGCGCGGGCGATGCGGCACGGCCACCCGCTGACCCTCGCGCTGGTCGACGTCGACGAGTTCAAGCCCGTCAACGACCGCTTCGGCCACGAGCGCGGCGACCGGCTGCTGCAGGAGCTCGCCAGTCGGCTGCACGTCCTGCTGCGCAGCGGCGACCTGCTGTGCCGGATCGGCGGCGACGAGTTCGCCGTCCTGCTGCCCGAGACGGGGGAGAAGGCGGCGGCCGAGACGCTGGAGCGGCTGCGGCAGGCGGTCTCGAGCACGAGCCTGGCCGGGCTCGACGTGACGGTGACCATCGGGGGCGCGGTGACGGGCGACGGGACCTCGAGCGGCTCCGGGCTGCTGCGCGCCGCCGACCGCGCCCTCTACGCGGGCAAGGCCCAGGGTCGCGACGTGGCGGTGGTCGTCCGCGACGAGTGATCCTCCCGGGACCTTCGGCCCTGGCTTCCTGCGGCGTGAGGAGCAGGCTGGGGGTCGCCAGCACGAGCCCTCGGGAGGCGCCATGACCACCACCGTCACCGTCGAGAGGTCCGCCTGGGTCGGCACGTTCGCCCGGCTGACCGAGGAGCGCGTCGGCCAGTCGGTCGTCGTGGAGGTGCTCGACGACGAGCTGGGCGACCAGACGCTGGTCGACGGGCTGCCGCTGGCCGACCTCGACCTCGACCCGCAGGGCCGGGTCCTCGTCGTCGCCTGCGGGGGTCACGACGGCACCTCGCGCGTCGTCCTGCGGCACATGGTCCGCGACCTCGAGCAGGTCGACCTGGTGGACCAGTCGGACGGCCGGGTGGTCGTCCGCGTCGTCGCCGCTCAGGGCGTGCAGACGCTCATCTCGCTGACGCCGCAGACCGCGCTGACGCCCTGAGCCCCGCCGGGCATGGAGCCCTCCATGCGGTTCCCGGGCACCCCGAGCCCGTACGGAGGGCTCCGCAGCGCTAGTCCCGGGCCGGCTGCGACCAGTACGGCGGGGGTGCCGGGATGCGCGGCAGCGCCGACCGCACCCGCCCGAACCGGTCGTCCTGCGCCTGCCAGGCGTCGTACGCCGCGCTGATCTCCTCGCGGCTGCGGCCGACGAAGTTCCACCACATGACGATCTGCTCCTCCAGCGGCTCGCCGCCCAGCAGCACGGCGCGGGTCGGCTCCGCCGCGTCGAGGACGAGCTCGTCGCGCCCGGCCCCGAGGTAGGCCAGCCGGCCCGGCTCGACGGGGGAGTCGTCCAGCCCGACCGCCCCGCGCAGCACGACGACGGCGTACTCCCAGTCCGGTCGCAGGGGCAGCGCGGTGACCCCGGGCCGCAGGTCGAGGTCGGCGCCGACCAGCGGGGTGTCGCGGCGCGCGGGGCTCGTCGCACCGGCCAGCTCGCCGACCAGCACGGTCGCCACGGACCCGCCCAGCTCGACCTGCGGCAGGTCGGCGTGGTGCTCGAACTCCGCTGCGGCGCCGCGGGTCCCGGACGGCTGGGCGATCCACAGCTGGATCCCCTCCAGGCCGCCGCGGTAGTGGCCGGTGGCCTCCTCGCTGTGGCTGACGCCGTGCCCGGCCGTCATGAGGTTGAGCTGGCCGGGGGCGATGACCTGCTCGCTGCCGAGGCTGTCGCGGTGCAGCACCTCGCCCTCGACCAGCCAGGTGACGGTCTGCAGCCCCGTGTGCGGGTGCGCCCCGATGTCGAGCCCGGACCGCTCGGTGACGTCGGCCGGGCCCATGTGGTCGGCGAAGCACCAGGCCCCGACGGTGCGGCGGCCCCGCCGCGGCAGCGCGCGCCGCACCCGGAAGCGGCCGACCTGCGCCTCCCGGCTGTCGCTGAGCTCGACGCACGGCGCCGACGGCTCGTCGGTGACCGCGAGGGGGGCGTCGTCGGCGCCGGTGACGGGTCCGCTCATGCACCCATGGTGCACCCGTCACCCGCTCCCCCCTGCGCCGATCCCCTGCGCCGATCATGGAGTCGTCGCCCGCTCCGCACGCTCAGCGGGCGGGCAGCGGCTCCATGATCAGCGTGGAGGCGGGGGTGCGGACTCCAGGAGCTGCTTGAGGCGGGCGAGGTCCTGCGCGACGGCAGCGGCGTCGCGGGCCAGGTCGTCGTCGGTCATCGACGGCTGCCGGCGGAGCGTGAAGACGACCTCGCAGCGGGCCTCTCCGTCCGGCAGCACGCGCAGCGGGTTGAGCACGGACGTGCCGTCCGGCAGGACGACGGTGTGGTCGAGCACGCCGAGGTCGTTCGGCGGGGTGAAGACCACGACGACATCGCCGTCGGGGGAGGGCACCACCCACTGGCCGTCGACGAGCGCGATGGAGCCGCCCAGCCCGGCCGCCCAGGCAGGCAGGTGCGCCGGGTCGCGGGCGTAGTCGTACGCCACCTGCGCCGGGACGGCGATGCGCTCGGCGATGTGCAGGCTCGGGCTCGCCACGGCGACGATGCTCGCACGCGGTCGTCGAAGGACGGGGCCGTTGACGGACGGGGCCGGCAGGCAGAGGGTCCTGGCATGACCAGCGACCTCCGCCTGCGGCGGCACCTGTACGAGCAGGCAGCAGCGGGCGGGCGTCGCCACCGGCGGATGCTCCGCAAGCAGATCGCGCTGCTGAGCGGCGGCCGGGGTCCGGGGTCGGACGGGGGACCCGCCGGCGTCCGCGAGCCGCGGCGCCCGCGCCCGCCGCGGAGCCCGGCGGCCGCGCCCCGCCCGTAGCGCCTGCGGCCCGCCCTCAGCGCCTGCGCCCGCCGTAGGGTGCCGGGCGTGGGCGACGGCGTGGAGCTCGAGGACACCGCCCGCCGCAGGTTGCGCACGCTGCGGCAGGCCCGCGGGTGGACCCTGGACGACCTGGCCGCGCGGGCGCACGTCGGCGCGTCGACGATCAGCCGCATCGAGACAGGACAGCGCCGGCTCGCGGTCGACCAGCTGGTCACGCTGGCGAGGGCTCTCGGCGTCACCGTCGACGAGCTGCTCGTCGACGAGGACGGCGACGACGTCGTGATCCGCCCGACGCCGTTCGAGGACGGCGGTGCGGTGTGGATGCTCAGCCGCCGCGACGACCCGTCCGGCCGCGTCGTCGCCAAGATGCGGGTGCCGGCGGGAGCCGTCGCCGACCCCGAGCGCCGGGTCCACCCCGGCCACGAGTGGTTCTACGTCCTGACCGGGACGGTGCGCCTGGTGCTCGGCGGGCGCGAGCACGTCGTGGCGGTGGGCGAGGCCGCGTCGTTCAGCACGATGACCCCGCACGCGATGAGCGGGATCGGCGGGCCGGCCGAGGTGCTGACCATCTTCGACCACCACGGCGAGCGCGCCCACCTCACCGGCGGCCCCTGACCGCAGCACCACACCCGCGGCCGCTCGTGGTGATCCACAGAAGGATCGACGTCCTCAGCCGCGGCCGGAGGCCCTGAGCGCACGGATGCTTCTGTCGATCACGTGCCTGGGGTGGCGCGGCCGAGTGCTCTTGCTGATCCGGCAAGGGCGCTTGCAGGCCCGCCCGCCCTCGCCGAGGCTCTCCGGCAGGAGGTGCGAGATGGCGCACGAGCAGGACGCGTACGACGTGGTGGTGGTCGGGGGCGGGGCCGCCGGGCTGAGCGGCGCGCTGGTGCTGGCGAGGTCCCGGCGCAGCGTCGCGGTGGTGGACGGCGGCGAGCCGCGCAACGCCCCGGCGGCCGGGGTGCACGGCTTCCTCACCCGCGACGGGATGCCGCCGGCCGAGCTCGTCCGGGTCGGCCGGCAGGAGGTCGAGGGCTACGGCGGCCACGTGCTGGAGGGGCGGGTCGAGCAGGTCCGCCGCGCCGACGACGGCCGGCTCGTGGTCGAGCTGGCCGGCGGGCGGCGGCTGACCGGCCGGCGGCTGCTGGTCGCGACCGGGCTGGTCGACGAGCTGCCGGACGTGCCCGGCCTGGCGGAGCGGTGGGGCCGCGACGTCCTGCACTGCCCGTACTGCCACGGCTGGGAGGTCCGCGACCGCCCGGTCGCCGTGCTGGCGTCCGGGCCGTTCTCGGCCCACCAGGCGCTGCTGTTCCGCCAGCTCACCGACGACGTGGTCCTCCTCGCCGGCGACGAGCTGCCGGCGCCGGACCAGCAGGAGCAGCTGCTGGCCCGCGGGATCCGCATCGTGCCCGGGCGCGTCACCGGCCTGGAGGTCGAGCGGGACCGGCTGACCGGCGTGCGCCTGGTCGACGGCTCGGTCGTGCCGTGCGAGGCGCTGGTCGTCGCGACGCACATGCGCGCGCGGACCGGGTTCCTCGACGGGATCGGGCTCTCGCCGGAGGAGCACCCGACCGGCATCGCCGAGCACCTGCCCGTCGACGCCACCGGACGCACCGCGGCGCCGGGCGTGTGGGCGGCCGGCAACGTCAGCGACCCGGCGGCCCAGGTCGGGATGTCCGCAGCAGCAGGTGCTTTCGCTGCCGCGCAGATCAACGGCGACCTCGTGGCGGAGGAGACCCGGCTCGCCGTGGAGGCGAGCCGGGAGCCGCTCCTCGCGCAGTCCTGAGGCGGCTCAGGCGTACAGGTCGGCGATCGCGTCGGCGTAGCGGTCGTGCACGCCCCGGCGCTTGAGCTTCATGGTCGGGGTCAGCACCTCGGTGTCGGGCAGCCACTCCTCGCCCAGCAGCGCGAAGCGCTTGACCTGCTCCACCTTCGAGAAGCGCTCGTTGACGGCCTCCAGCTGCTGCGCCACCTCGGCGCGCACGTCCTCGTCGGCCGCGAGCGCGGCGAGGTCCGTGCCGTCCTTGCCGTGCTTGGCCGCCCACGCCGGGGCGGCGTCGGGGTCGAGGGTCAGCAGCGCGGACAGGTAGGGCCGGCTGTCGCCGATGACGCACGCCTGCCCCACCAGCGGGATCGTCTTGAGCGCGGCCTCGATGTTCGCCGGCGAGATGTTCTTGCCGCCCGCAGTGATGATGAGCTCCTTCTTGCGGTCGACGATGCGCAGGTAGCCCTCCTCGTCGAGCACGCCGATGTCACCCGTGCGCAGCCAGCCGTCCTCGGCGAGGGCCTCGGCCGTGCGCTGGGGGTCGTCCAGGTAGCCGCGGAAGACGATCGGGCCGCGGCACAGCACCTCGCCGTCCTCGGCGATGCGCACCTCCACACCGGGCAGGGGCCGGCCGACGGTGCCGGGCTTGACCCGGTGCACGTCCAGGGTCATCGCGCCGGTGTTCTCCGACATCCCGTAGACCTCGGCGAACGGCACCCCGAGTCCGCGGAAGAACTCGATCACCTCGACCGGGATCGGCGCCGCGCCGGTGACGGCGAACTGCGCGGCGTCCAGGCCCACGAGACCCCGTACGCCGGCGAACGTCGCGTCGACCAGCTGCCAGAGCTGGGCCAGGTCGTCGGGCACCGGCTCGTCGGCGGCCCGCTTGGCGGCGACCTGCTTGCCGACGTCGAGCCCGAAGGCGAAGCGCTGCACGGCCTCCTCGCCCTGCGAGCCGACCGCGGCCTCGACGCCGGCCTTGAGCTTCTCCCAGACGCGCGGCGGTCCGAAGACGACGTGCGGGCGGGTCTGCCCCAGGTAGAGGCCGAGCTCGGCGAGGTCCGGGCAGGTCGTCACCTCGCAGCCGCGGTGCAGCGCGGCGTAGTGCGTGGTGATGCGCTCGGCGATGTGCGCCATCGGCAGGAAGGACAGGCGCCGCTCCTGCTCGCCGTCGGGCAGCGTCGTGTCCCACAGCACGTCGACGGCTGCGACCTGGTGCAGCACGTTGCGGTGGTCGATCATCACGCCCTTCGGCGGCCCCGTGGTGCCCGAGGTGTAGATGACGGTGGCCAGGTCGTCCTGCTGCACCGCCTGCGCCGCCTCGGCCAGGTCGAGGCCCTCCGCCGCCAGCAGGTCCTCGTACGTGCTGTCGCCGCCCTCGCCGACCACCACGACGTGCTCGAGCTGCGGCAGCTGGTCGCGGACCTCCTCGACCCGCGGCAGCAGGTCCTGCTCCACGACGACGACCCGCGCCCCGCAGTGCCCGACGACGTACGCCACCTGCTCCGGCGAGGAGGAGTTGTAGATCGAGATCGCCGTCGCGCGCAGCGCCAGCGCAGCGAGGTCGACGACGTGGAACTCCGGCCGGTTGCGGAGCAGCAGCACCACCCGGTCACCCGGGCCGACGCCGAGCGCGCGCAGCCCGGCGGCCGCCCGAGCGACCCGGTCGGCGTGCTCGCTCCACGTCGTGGTCCGCCACTGGTCGCCCTCCCGCCAGCGCAGCGCCGGCTGCGTCCCGCGCTCCCGCGCGTTCGCCAGCAGCCAGTCCACGGCGTTCGAGGGCTGCACGGACAGCGCGGGGCCGGCGGCGGAGTCGGGAGCAGCGGTCGTGGTCATGGCACCTCCGGGAGCGGGGCTGTGAGGCGCGTCACGCTAGTGGGCCCGGTGCTCCCGGCGCAGCGGGTTGCCGGCTCAGTCGTGCACCGCGTCCCGCGCGTGGTCCGGGCCCAGCACGTCCGGCTCCGGCGTGGACAGGGCGACCCGCAGGAAGCGGCGGACCACCGGTGCGTCGTCCTGCGGCCGCCAGGCCACGACGGTGTCGACCGGCGGTGTGTGCTGGCGCAGCGGCAGGGCCGCCAGGTCCTCCCAGGCGAGCGCCGCCGCGCAGCCCGGCAGCAGGGCCACGCCGATGCCGGCGCGCACCAGGGCCAGCACGCCCGTCACGGAGTCGGCCTCCTGCAGCTCCCCGGTCGCGCTGGTGGCCCGCCAGGCCGCGACGGCGTGCGCGTGCAGGGCGGGACTGCTGCGGCGGGCGACCGTGACCAGCCGACCGCCGACCGTCGCCAGGTCCAGCCGCTCCTCGGACGCGTGCGGGTGGTCGACCGGCAGCACGGCGACGAGCTGGTCGCGCGCCACGACGGCCCGCTCGTAGCCGCGGTCGGGGTCGCCGCCCGCCCTCGGCTCGCGCGGGTCCGGACCCCGGTGCACGAGGCCGACGTCGGCCGTGCCGGCGCGGACGCGGTCGAGCAGCTCGGCGTCGGGGAGCTCGGCGACGTCGACGACGAGGTCGGCTGCCGTGGTGCGCACGCCGGACAGCACCTCGCCCAGCAGGGCGGGCGACACGCTGCGCCCCACGGCCACCGACAACCGGCCCTGCCGGCCTTCGCCGACCGCCCGCACGGCGGCGCTCGTGCTGTCGAGCTCGGCCAGCAGCCGCCGGCCGCGCTCGAGCAGCAGCCGGCCGGGCGCGGTGAGGTCGACACCGCGGCCGTGCCGCACCAGCAGCGGGACGCCCAGCTCGCGCTCCAGCGCCTGCAGCCGGACCGACAGGGGCGGCTGGGACATGTGCAGCCGGACGGCTGCCCGGCTCACCGACCCCTCCTCCGCGACGGCCACGAAGCACTCGAGCGACCGGAGGTCCATAGGCCGAGCCTATGACCCGCGTCACCGATCGGTATTGGACGAGAAGGTGCACGTGCAAACACCCTGTCGGTCGTGCGTGTGAGCCCGGCCACACCGGCCGGCCGTCCCGCACCACGTCCGGGGGAGGGTTCATGAGCACAGCAGGTGGACGACGTCTGGCGGCCGCGCTGGCGGTGGCGGGCCTGGCGGTGACCGCCTGCGGCGGCGGCAGCCTGGGCGAGCAGGCCGAGGGAGCGGATGCCGCAGCCGACGGCGAGCGCCCCGTGGTGACCGTCGGCTACGTGACGCCGCAGACGGGGCCGCTGGCCGCCTTCGGCGAGGCGGACGCGTTCGTGCTCGACCAGATGGAGGCGCACTTCGCCGAGAACCCGCTCACCATCGGCGGCGTCGAGCACGGCGTCGAGATCCTCGTCAAGGACAGCGCGTCCGACGCCCAGCGCGCCGGCGACGCGGCGGCCGAGCTCATCAACCAGGACGGCGTGGACCTCGTGCTCGCGTCCTCCACCCCGGACACCGTCAACCCGGTCTCGGACCAGTGCGAGGCCAACGCCGTCCCGTGCATCACGACGGCGGCCCCGTGGCAGCCGGTCTACTTCGGCCGTGGCGGCGACGCCAGAGCAGGGCTTCGACTGGACCTACCACTTCTTCTGGGGCCTGGAGGACGTCGAGGCGGTCTTCATGGACATCTGGGACCAGGTCGACACGAACCAGCAGGCAGCCGCGCTGTGGCCCAACGACCCCGACGGCAACGCCTGGGGCGACCCGCAGCTGGGCTTCGCGCCCGTGGTCGCCGAGCGCGACTACTCGATCGTCGACCCCGGCTTCTACCCGAACGGCACGCAGGACTTCTCCGCCCAGATCGCCCAGTTCAAGTCCTCCGGGCGCGGAGGTCCTGCTGGGAGTGCCCATCCCGCCGGACTTCACGACCTTCTGGCAGCAGGCCAAGCAGCAGGGCTGGACGCCCAAGGTGGCGACGGTCGGCAAGGCGCTGCTGTTCCCGTCCGCCGTCGAGGCGCTGGGCGACCTGGGCAACAACGTCTCGACCGAGGTCTGGTGGTCGCCGCAGCACCCCTTCAGCTCGTCGCTCACGGAGCAGTCCGCAGCCGAGCTGGCCGCGGCGTTCGAGGAGAGCACCGGCAAGCAGTGGACCCAGCCGCTCGGGCATCGTCCACTCGCTGTTCGAGGTCATGGCCGCAGCCCTGGAGTCGGCCGGCTCGCTCGAGCCGCAGGCCGTCGTCGACGCGGTCGCCGGGCTGAGCGTCGACACCGTCGCCGGCACCGTCGACTGGAGCACCGGACCGTTCCCGAACATCGCCAAGACGCCGCTGGTCGGCGGCCAGTGGCGGCAGACCCCCGGCGGCGAGCACCCGTACGAGCTCGTGATCGTGACCAACGAGCAGGCGCCGGAGATCCCGACCGCCGGTGAGGTCGAGCCGCTGTCATGAGCCCGGCCCTCCCTGACGCACCGCCCCTGCTGGACGTGCGCGGCGTCTCCAAGCGCTACGGGTCGCTCGTCGTGGTCGACGACCTGTCCTTCACCGTCGCGCCCGGCGAGGCGCTCGGCGTCGTCGGCCCGAACGGCGCGGGCAAGACGACGATGCTCGACCTCGTCAGCGGCACCGCGGCGGTCGACGGCGGCGCGGTGCTGCTCGACGGCACGGACGTCACGCGGACCAGCGCGGCGCACCGCTGCCGCACCGGGATCGGCCGGACCTACCAGGTGCCCCGGCCGTTCGGCGACATGACCGTCTTCGAGAACGTCCTCGTGGGAGCGGTCTTCGGCGGTGGTCTGTCGCGGCAGGCCGGCTACGACGCGGCGCGCGACGCGCTCGAGGTCAGCGGGCTGCTGCCGGTCGCCGGCGTGCGGGCCGGCGACGCTGCGGCTGCTCGACCGCAAGCGGCTCGAGCTGGCCCGGGCGCTGGCGACCGGTCCGCGGCTCGTGCTGCTGGACGAGATCGCCGGCGGGCTCACCGACGCCGAGCTGCCGGAGCTCATCGAGACCGTGCAGGGCGTGCTGGCCCGCGGGGTGGCGGTGGTGTGGATCGAGCACATCGTGCACGCGCTGCTGGCCGTCGTGGACCGGCTCATGTGCCTGACGTACGGGCGCCTGCTGGCGATCGGCGAGCCGCGCGAGGTGCTGCGCAGCCCCGAGGTCGTCGAGGTCTACCTGGGCCGCACCGCCGAGGCGGTCGCATGAGCCTGCTGGAGGTGCACGACCTCGACGTGCACTACGGCGACTTCCAGGCGCTGCAGGGCATCTCGCTCGTCGCCGAGGAGGGCCGCACCCTGGCCGTCATCGGCGCGAACGGCGCCGGCAAGTCGACGCTGCTCAAGGCGATCGCCGGGCTGTGCCCGGTGACGCGCGGCGAGGTCCTGCTCGACGGGCAGCCCGTGCACCGCCTGCCGGCGCACCGCCGGGTGCCGCTCGGGATCGTCCTCACGCCCGAGGGGCGGCGCCTGTTCCCCGAGATGACCGTCGAGGAGAACCTGCTGGTCGGCGCGAGCCGGGCGCGGCCGGGCCCCTGGGACCTCGCCTCGGTCTGCGCGCTGTTCCCGCTGGTCGCCGAGCGGCTGGACCGCACCGCCGCGAACCTGTCCGGTGGCGAGCAGCAGGCCGTCGCGATCGGCCGCTCGCTGATGGCCAACCCGCGCTTGCTCCTGCTCGACGAGGTCTCGCTCGGGCTGGCCCCCCTCGTCGTCCAGCAGCTCTACGCGGCCCTGCCGCAGGTGGTCGCCGCCGGGACGACGGTCCTGGTGGTGGAGCAGGACGTCGGTCACGCCCTCGCCGTCGCCGACCGCGTGCAGTGCCTGCTCGAGGGCCGGACCGCCCTGGAGGGCGCGGCCAAGGACCTGCGGCGCGACCAGGTCGCGGCCGCCTACTTCGGGACGGAGGTGCTGGCATGACCTGGGTCAACGCGGTGGTGCAGGGCGTCCTGCTCGGCGGCCTCTACGCGCTGCTGGCGTCCGGGCTGTCGCTGATGTTCGGCGTGATGCGCCTGGTCAACCTCGCCCACGGTGCGCTCGCCGTCGTGGCGGCCTACCTCGCGCTCACGGTCGTCGAGGCCAGTGGCGTCTCGCCGCTGCTCGCCCTCCTGGTGGTCGTCCCGGTCATGGCCGGGCTCGGCTACGCCCTGCAGCGCGGCGTCCTCAACCGGGCCATGCGCGCGGGCTCGCTCGCGCCGCTGCTGGCGACCTTCGGCCTCGCCGTGGTCGTCGAGAGCGCGCTGCTGGAGGGCTTCTCGGCCGACGTCCAGAGCCTGTCGGTGCCCGGTCTGGACACGGCGAGCCTGCGCCTGACCGACGGGCTGTCCATCGGCGCCTTCCCCGTGCTCCTGCTGGCGGCCGGCGTCGCCGCGGTCGTCGGCCTGCAGCTGTTCCTGTTCCGCACCGCTGCCGGCCGGCGCATGCGCGCCGTCAGCCAGGACGGCGAGGCCGCCCGGCTCATGGGCATCGACGACCGCCGCGTCTACGCGACGGCGACCGCCATCGCGCTCGGCCTCGTCGGCGTCGCGGGCGTCCTGCTCGCGCGTGCGCAGCACCTTCACCCCCGGCTCCGGCGGGCTGACCCTGCTGTTCGCCTTCGAGGCCGTCGTCATCGGCGGGCTGGGCTCGCTGTGGGGGACGCTCGCCGGCGGGATGGTCCTGGGGGTCGCGCAGCTCGTCGGCTCCGCGGTCGAGCCCGCCTACGGCGTGCTCACCGGGCACGTCGTGTTCCTCGTCCTGCTCGCCGTCCGGCCGCAGGGGCTCTTCCCGTCCAAGGCGGGTGCGGCATGACCGTGCTCCAGGGCGCCGCCCCGGCCGCGACCGGTCTCGGCCACGCGCGCGTGGTGCGCGCCGGACGGGCCGGCTGGATCGGCGGCGGGCTGCTGCTGGTCCTGCTCGGCGTGCTCGCGGCCGGCCCCTACCTGTTCGACCGCGGCGTGCAGGTGAAGCTCACGCTGCTGCTCACCTACGTCCTGCTCGCCACGATGTGGAACCTGCTCGCCGGCTACGGCGGGCTGATCAGCATCGGCCAGCAGGCCTTCATCGGGATCGGCGGCTACGGGCTCGTCTACGTCGCCGACACGGTCGGGGTGAACCCGTTCCTCGCGGTGCCCGTCGCCGCGCTGCTCTGCGGCGCCGTCGCCTGGGCGTCGTCGTACCTGCTGTTCCGCCTGGCCGGCGGCTACTTCGCGATCGGGACGTGGGTGTTCGCCGAGGTGGTGCGGCTGCTGACGACCCAGGTCGACGCCCTCGGGGCGGGGTCCGGCACGTCGCTGCGGGCCTACTCCGGCGTCGAGCCGGTCTACCGGGTGGCCTACGTCTACTGGCTCTCGCTGGCCTGCGTCGTCCTGAGCGTGCTCGGCGTCTACGCGCTCATGCGCTCGCGGACCGGCCTCGCACTCACCGCCGTGCGGGACGAGCCGACCGCCGCGGGCAGCCTCGGCGTGCAGGTCGTCCGGGCCCGCCGGATCGTCTGGGTGGTGGCCGGTGCCGGATCGGGCGTGGTCGGCGCTCTGCTGGCCAGCAGCACGCTGCGCGTCCAGCCCGACTCGATCTACTCGGTCAACTACACCGCCTTCGCCATCTTCATGGTGGTGCTGGGCGGGATCGGGACCATCGAGGGCCCGGTCCTCGGCGCGGTGCTGTTCTTCCTGCTGCAGGACTCGCTCGCCGACCTCGGCGCCACCTACCTCGTCGTGCTCGGCCTGGTGGCCGTGCTGTTCACCCTCTACGTGCCGAAGGGCCTGTGGGGCCTGCTGTCCCGCGGCCGGCTGCAGCTGTTCCCCGTCGGCTACCGGCTGGTCGACGACGGCCGGAGGACGAGATGAGCGCCAGCAGCTTCCGCTACGACGCGCTGCCCGGGCGCATCGTCTTCGGCGCCGGGAGTGCGCGGACGGCGCTGCGCGAGGAGCTCGACCTGCTCGGGGTCCGGCGGGTCCTGCTCATCGCGACGGAGCAGGAGCTGCCGCTGGCCCGCTCGCTGGTCGAGCCCTTCGCCGACCGGGTCGTCGAGGTCTTCACCGGTGTGCGCCCGCACGTCCCGGTGGCGGTCGCCGAGGCTGCGCGGGCGGCCGCCGAGCGCTGCGCTGCCGACGTCGTCCTCAGCGTCGGCGGCGGCTCCACGACGGGCACGGCCAAGGCGGTGGCGCTGACCAGCGGCCTGCCGGTCGTGGCCGTGCCGACGACGTACGCCGGCTCCGAGGTCACCACCGTGTGGGGGCTGACCGAGGCGGCGCGCAAGACGACGGGCAAGGACCCGCGGGTCCTGCCGAAGGTGGTCGTCTACGACCCCGAGCTGACCCTGAGCCTGCCGGCCGGTCTGTCCGCGGCGAGCGGGCTGAACGCGCTGGCGCACTGCGTCGAGGCGCTGTGGGCGCCGGGCGCCAACCCGATCACCTCGCTGGTCGCCCTGGAGGGGGTCCGCGCGCTCGCCGCCGGCCTGCCCGCGGTGGTGGGCGACCCGTCCGGGCTCCCGGGCCGCAGCGACGCGCTCTACGGCGCCTACCTCGCCGGGGCGGCGTTCGCCGTCGCCGGGTCCGGCCTGCACCACACCGTCTGCCACGTGCTGGGCGGCGCGTACGACCTCCCGCACGCCGAGACGCACGCCGTGGTGCTCCCGCACGTGCTCGCGCTCTACGCGCCCCGGCTGCCCGAGGTGGCCGCCCGGGTGGCGGCCGCGCTCGGTGCGCCGGACAGTGACGCCGTCGGGGCGCTCGTCGCCCTGGCCGCGCGCGTCGGGGCGCCGGGCTCGCTGGCCGAGGTCGGGCTGCGCGAGCAGGACGTCCCCGAGGCGGCGCGACTGGTGCACGAGGCGGTGCGGGCGAAGGTGCCGGCCGGACCGCTGGCCGTCGACGCAGAGCAGGTCGCGGCGCTGATCGGCGCCGCGCAGGCCGGACCGCCCGGGGAGGGCCGATGACGACGACGCAGGACACCGCGGCGCAGCGCGAGCAGGCGGTCACCGACCTGGTGCTGGCCAGCTTCGACGGCGCGGCGTCGCAGCGGTTCCGCGAGGTGATGCAGGCGCTCGTCCGGG
The DNA here is from genome assembly GCA_963844295.1 of uncultured Actinomycetota bacterium. GTDB lineage: Bacteria > Actinomycetota > Actinomycetes > Mycobacteriales > SCTD01 > SCTD01. Next base: position 422,900 of record CAWJNR010000003.1, read on the forward strand.
CGCTGCACGGCGTCGCCCGTGACGTCCGGCTGACCTCGCAGGAGTGGGAGGCGGCGATCGGCTTCCTCACCCGCTGCGGGCACATCACCGACGACCGGCGGCAGGAGTTCATCCTGCTGTCCGACGTGCTCGGGCTGTCGATGCTCACGGTCGGCATCAACGCCGCCGGCGACCCGCGGGCGACCGAGTCGACCGTGTTCGGGCCCTTCTTCACGGCCGGCTCGCCCGAGGTGCCGCTCGGCGGCGACCTCGCCGGTGGAGCCGTCGGGCAGCCCTGCTGGGTGGAGGGCCGGGTCACGGACCTGGCCGGCACCCCGGTGGGGGGAGCCCGCATCGAGGTGTGGGAGGCCGACGACGAGGGCCTCTACGACGTGCAGCACGCCGACGGCCGCACCGCGGGCCGCGGCCACCTGCGCACCGACGACGAGGGGCGCTACGCCTTCTGGTGCGTGCGCCCGACCCCGTACCCCATCCCCGACGACGGCCCGGTCGGCGACCTGCTGAAGGCCGCCGGCCGGGGCCCCATGCGACCGGCCCACGTGCACCTCATGGTCACCGCGCCCGGGATGCGCACGCTGGTCACGCACGTCTTCGCCGCGGGCGACCCGCACCTGCACGACGACGCCGTCTTCGGCGTCAAGCCCTCCCTCGTCGTGCAGCTGCAGGAGCAGCCGCCCGGCGACGGACCCGGCGGACGGCGGCTCGACGAGCCGTGGTGCCGCTTCGCCTTCGACATCGTCCTCGAGGCCGCCGCCTCGACCACGTCCGGCAGCACCCAGAGCGGAGACGCAGCATGAGCGCGACCACCACCCAGTCCGCCGTCCCCGAGGGCGGGCTGCTCGAGACCGACGTCCTGGTCATCGGCAGCGGCCCCGCCGGTGCCGCCGCCGCGCTGTTCCTGGCGACCTACGGCGTCGAGCACATCGTCATCACCAAGTACCGCTGGACGGCCAACACCCCGCGCGCGCACATCACCAACCAGCGGACCGTCGAGATCTTCCGCGACATGGGGATCGAGCAGGACGTCGAGCAGCAGGGCGCGCCGCAGCACCTCATGGGCGACACGGTGTTCTGCACCAGCCTGGCCGGCGACGAGATCGGCCGGGTCCGCACCTGGGGCACGCACCCGCTCCGGCAGGCCGACTACACGATGGCCAGCCCGTCCAAGAACTGCGACCTCCCGCAGACGCTGCTCGAGCCGATGCTGGTCGGGCACGCCGCCGCCCGCGGCAGCCGGATCCGCTTCGACACCGAGTACGTCGCGCTGGTGCAGGACGACGACGGCGTCACCGTGACCGTCCGGGACCGCCTGTCGGGCCACGAGTACGCCATCCGCGCGAAGTACGTGCTCGGCGCCGACGGCGGCCGCAGCCAGGTGGCCCAGGACGTCGGCCTGCCCTTCGAGGGCGAGATGGACCTGGCCGGCAGCATGAACATCGTCTTCCACGCCGACCTCTCGCGCTTCGTCGAGCACCGGCCGAGCGTCCTGTACTGGGTGCTGCAGCCGGGCTCGGACATCGGCGGCATCGGCATGGGCCTGGTGCGCATGGTCCGGCCGTGGGACGAGTGGCTCATCGTCTGGGGCTACGACATCAGCGGCCCGCCGCCGGAGGTCGACGACGAGATGGCCACCCGGATCGTGCACGACCTGGTCGGCGACGACACCGTGCAGGTCACCATCCGGTCCACCTCGCTGTGGGGCAACAACAAGATGTACGCCACGCGCTACCGCGCCGGTCGCGTCTTCTGCATGGGTGACGCCGTGCACCGGCACCCGCCGAGCAACGGGCTGGGGTCGAACACCTCCGTGCAGGACGCCTACAACCTCGCCTGGAAGCTCGCGATGGTGCTGCGCGGCGAGGCCGGCGAGGCGCTGCTCGACAGCTACGACGCCGAGCGGGCCCCGGTCGGCAAGCAGATCGTGCTCCGGGCCAACAAGTCGATCGAGGAGTTCGGGCCGATCTTCGCGGCGCTCGGCTTCACCGACAGCGTCGACCCCGAGGTCATGGCGGAGAGCATGCGGGCCCGCGCCGACGACACGCTCGAGGCGGCCGAGCAGCGCATCGCCCTGCGGAAGGCGCTGGAGCTCAAGGACTACGAGTTCAACGCCCACGGCGTGGAGCTCGGGCAGCGCTACGCCTCCGGCGCCGTCGCGCCCGACGGGACGCCCGAGCCGGCGTACGACCGTGACCCCGAGCTCTACTACCACCCGACGACCTGGCCGGGTGCCCGGCTGCCGCACGTGTGGCTGGGTCGCGACGGGCACAAGGTCAGCACGCACGACCTCGCCGGCAAGGGCCGGTTCGTCCTGCTGACCGGCATCTCCGGGCAGCGCTGGGCCGACGCCGCGCGCCGGGCGGGGGAGCGGCTCGGGATCGACCTGGTCGCCCACGTCGTCGGTCCCGGTCGTGAGCACACCGACCTGTACGACGACTGGTCCCGCGTCCGGGAGGTCGCCGAGGACGGCTGCGTCCTGGTGCGCCCCGACGCGCACGTCGCCTGGCGGTCGAGCGCGATGGTGGGCGACCCCGAGCGCGCGCTGGTCGAGGTGCTGGAGCGCGTGCTGCACCGCGGCGCCGGAGCGGCGCGCAGCTGATGGTCGACAAGGTGGTGGCCAGCGCGGCCGAGGCGCTGCGGGACGTCGGGGACGGGGCGAGCGTCGCCGTCGGCGGCTTCGGCCTGTCCGGCATCCCGTGGGTGCTCATCGGTGCCCTGCTGGACCAGGGGGCCTCGCGCCTCACCGTGGTCTCGAACAACTGCGGCGTCGACGGCGCCGGCCTCGGGCTGCTGCTGGAGGCCGGCCGGATCGACCGCGTGGTCGCCTCCTACATCGGCGAGAACAAGGAGTTCGCGCGGCAGTACCTCGCCGGCGAGGTGCAGGTCGAGCTGACGCCGCAGGGCACCCTCGCGGAGCGGCTGCGGGCGGGCGGCTCCGGCATCGGCGGCTTCTTCACGCCCACGGGGGTGGGGACCCTCGTGGCCGAGGGCGGTCTCCCGTGGCGCTACGCGCCCGACGGCTCGGTCGCCGTCGCCTCGCCGGCCAAGGAGGTCCGCGTGCTGGCCGGCCGCGAGCAGGTGTTCGAGGAGGCCATCACGACCGACGTCGCGCTGGTGCGCGCGGCCCGCGCCGACCGGCACGGCAACGCCGTCTTCCACGCCGCTGCCCGCAACTTCAACCCGCCCGCGGCGATGGCCGGCCGGCTGACCGTGCTGGAGGCGGAGGAGCTGGTCGAGGTCGGCGAGATCGGTCCGGACGAGGTGCACCTGCCGGGCGTGTTCGTGCAGCGGGTCGTGGCGCTCACCCCGGAGCAGGCCGCCGACAAGCGGGTCGAGAAGCTGCGCACGCGGAGCGCCGCATGAGCCTCACCCGCGAGCAGATGGCGGCGCGCGCCGCCCGCGAGCTGCGCGACGGCGAGTACGTCAACCTCGGCATCGGCCTCCCGACGCTCATCCCGGACCACCTGCCGCCGGGCGTGGACGTCCTGCTGCACAGCGAGAACGGCATCCTGGGCGTCGGCCCCTACCCGTACGAGGACGAGGTCGACCCGGACGTCGTCAACGCCGGCAAGGAGACCGTGACGGTCCGCCCCGGCGGCTCGTACTTCGACTCGCCCACGAGCTTCGCGATGATCCGCGGCGGTCACGTCGACGTGGCCGTCCTCGGGGCCATGCAGGTCGCGGCCGACGGCGACCTGGCCAACTGGGCCGTCCCCGGGAAGATGGTCAAGGGCATGGGCGGCGCGATGGACCTCGTCCACGGCGCGCGCCGGGTCCTCGTGCTCATGGAGCACGTCGCCCGCGACGGGACGCCCAAGCTGGTGAGCGCGCTGTCGCTGCCGGCCACCGGGCGCGGGGTCGTCTCCCGCGTCATCACCGACCTCGCCGTGCTCGACGTGGAGGACGGCGCGTTCGTCCTGCGCGAGACCGCCCCGGGCGTGAGCGTCGACGAGGTCCGCGCGCAGACCGAGGGCCCCCTCCGGGTGCCCGGGACCACCGGGACGACCGACCGGTCGCACCGCCGTACCGCCTGATCCAGGGAGCAGCTCGTGCCGCACATCGCAGGGAGCCACCACGCCACGCTGGCCGTCGCCGGAGCGCAGGAGGACGTCGACTTCCACGTCGAGACGCTCGGGATGCGCTTCATCAAGAAGACGGTGCTCTACGACGGGCACCTCCCGATCTACCACCTCTACTACTCCAACGCGCACGGCGACGCGAGCTCGGTCGTCACGACGTTCCCGTTCGCCCAGGCCGGCATCCACGGCCGCCGCGGCACCAACCAGGCGCGCGAGCTGCACCTCGCCGTCCCGTCGACCTCGCTCGACTTCTGGCACGGCCGGCTCACCGAGCGGGGCGTCGCCGTGCGCGACGCCGAGGTCCTCGACCAGCGGCGGCTGCTGCTCACGCACCCGTGCGGCATCGAGTACGCCCTGGTGGGCGTCGACGGCGACACCCGCGAGGGCCACGCCGGCGCGGGAGTGCCTGCGGAGCACGCGATCCACGGCATCTACGGGGTGGGCGTGCACGTCGCGAACCCGGAGAACATGGTCGAGTTCCTGAGCGACCAGTTCTACGGCAAGTCGCTGGCCGAGGAGGGCGACCGCGTCGTCCTCACGGTCGGCGAGCCCAGCCGCGGCGGCAGCGTCGAGCTCGTCGTCAACCGCACCGACGACCCGGGGACGTGGCGCTTCGGCGCCGGCACGATCCACCACTTCGCCTGGGACATGGAGGACCACGCGAACCAGGACGCGGTGAAGTTCGACATCGAGGGCGTCGGCTACACCGACATCTCCGAGCTCAAGGACCGCACCTACTTCAAGTCCGTCTACGTGCGCACCCCCGCGGGCGCGCTGTTCGAGCTCGCCGTCACCACCCCCCTGGGATGGGCCACCGACGAGTCGCCGAACGAGCTCGGCAGCGCGTTCCAGGTGCCGCCGCAGTTCGAGGCCCAGCGCGAGGAGATCATGGCGCAGCTGGAGCCGATCGAGGTGCGGCGCTGAGCGAGGACCCGCACGCGGGACGCCCCGCCGAGTGGTGGGGCGCCCCGCCGGGCTCGGCGCGGCTCGCCGTGCTCGGCGTGCACGGGCGCACGCAGTCGCCGGACTTCGTGCGCGGCCTCGCGCGAGCGGATCGACGTGCCGGAGGTGGCCTGGCTGCTCCCGTCGGCGTACGAGAGCAGCTGGTACCCCGGCAGGTTCACCGAGCCGCAGGAGGCGAACGAGCCGCACCTCGGCTCGGCGCTGCGCGTCGTCGACCAGGCCCGCGCACAGCTCGCGGCCGAGGGCTTCGGGCCGGACCGGCTGGTGCTGCTGGGCTTCTCCCAGGGCGCCTGCCTGCTGGCCGAGCACCTGGCGCGAGGGGCTGAGCCCTGCGCGGGTGCCGCGCTGCTCACGGGCGCGTACCTCGGCCCGCCCGAGGTCCCGCGGGCACCGGGAGGCGACCTGAGGGGGATGCCGGTCTTCCTGGGGCTCCCCGAGCAGGACGCCTGGGTCCCGCTGGACCGCGCGGAGGCGACGGCACGGCTGCTGTCCGACAGCGGGGCGCAGGTGCAGCTCGAGTCCTACGACGAGCCCGAGCACGTCGTCACGGACGCTGCCGTCGCCCGGGTGCGGGAGCTGCTGCTGCAGGCGATCGGCTGACCGTGGGCGTGGGAGCATCGCTGCCCACGACACCCGGGAGGCGCCCATGACCACGCCGACGCTCGAGCTGCACGACCGCCTGCCCGAGCGGGTGCTGGCGGTCGTCGCCCACCCCGACGACCTGGAGTACGGCGCGGCCGCGCTGGTCGCGCGCTGGACCCGGGCCGGCGCCGAGGTCGTCTACCTGCTCGCCACGCGCGGGGAGGCGGGCATCGACGGCCTGTCGCCGGAGGAGTCGGCGCGGGTGCGGACGCAGGAGCAGGTGGCGAGCGCCGCGGTCGTCGGGGTCACCGCGGTGGAGTTCCTCGACCACCCGGACGGGACCGTCGAGGACGGGCTGCCGCTGCGCCGCGACCTCGCGACGGCGATCCGGCGGCACCGCCCCGACACGGTGCTGCTGTTCAACCACCGCGAGACGTGGGGGCCGGGCCGGCTCAACTCGCCGGACCACCGGCACGTCGGCGCGGCGGCGCTGGACGCGATCGGCGACGCCGGCAACCGCTGGATCTTCCCGGACGCCGGGGACCCGCACAGCGGGGTGCGGGAGGCGCTGGTCTGCGGCTCACCGCTCGCGACGCACGCCGCCGACGTCACCGACACGGTCGACGTCGCCGTCGCGTCGCTGGCCGAGCACCGCGCCTACCTCGAGGGGCTGGGGGAGCACCCGATGGCCGACCCCGAGGTGCTCCGGGACTGGCTGGAGCTGGCCGGCCGTCAGGCGATGGGACGCGGCGCAGCGGTGACGTTCGAGCTCTTCTCGTTCTAGCCGGCCGGCAGGGCGCGGGTGCTCCCGGGACCGGGCACCGCCTGCACCGACCGGGCGTCGAGGTCCTCGCCGCAGACGTCGCAGGTGAGGCGCACGGTCGTGAGGTGCGCGTGCTCCGGGTGCTCCCGGTCGCGGTGCTCGAGCAGCACCGGCTCGTTCCCCGGTCCGGTGACCCACTCGTCGCCCCACTGGCGCAGCGCGTTCAGCACCGGCCACAGCGCCCGGCCCTTGTCGGTCAGCAGGTAGTCGTAGCGACCGCGCGCCTCGTCGTACGGCCGCCGCTCGAGGACGCCAGCGGCCACGAGCTTCTCGAGCCGGTCGGTGAGGACGTTGCGGGAGATGCCCAGCCGCTCGACGAAGTCCTCGAAGCGGCGGACACCGAGCAGGGCGTCGCGCAGGACCAGCAGGGTCCACCACTCGCCGACGACCTCGAGGGACTGCGCGACGGAGCAGTTCATGCCGGCGAACGACGTCTTCTGCACATCGGGAGGGTAGCTCAGTTGCATCACAAGACCTAGCCGTGCATGCTGCGTTGCATGACGCAACTCGACATGGTGGAGCAGGCGACCGACTTCGACCGCACGACGCTGGCCGAGCCCGTGCCGGGCCGACCGGGGGAGTTCACCGTCGAGCTCGATGCCGGCTGGTCCTCGCTGGTCGGCGTGCACGGCGGCTACCTGTGCGCCCTGGCCGTACGGGGCGCCGAGGCGCTCGCCCCCGGCCGGACCGTGCGGACGCTGTCCACCAGCTTCCTGCGCACGGCCCAGGTCGGTCCCGCGTCGCTCTCGGTCCGGGAGGTGCGCAGCGGCCGCTCGATCAGCACGCTCGTCGCCGACCTCAGCCAGGACGGCCGGCTGCTGACCACCAGCCGGCTGACCCTGCTCACCCCGCGGGCCGGCGTCGAGTGGAGCGCGCCGGTCCCGCTCGACCTGCCGCCGGTGGAGGACTGCGTCCCGTTCGACGGCGGCCCGGTCGTCCACTTCCGCCAGGCGGAGGGCCTGCTGGACCCGAGCAGCCTGCCGTTCTCCAGCGGCTCCCGTGCCGCGGTCCGCGGCTACGTCCGGCCGCTCGAGGACCGGCCGGTCGACGCGGCGTGGCTCGCCATGGCCACCGACTGGTTCCCGCCGCCCGCCTTCGTCCGGCTGGCACCGCCGACCGGGGGCGTGAGCATCGACCTGACCACCCACGTCCACCAGCCGCACCTCGTCCTCGGCGACGCCTGGCTGACCGGGAGCTTCTCGATCGAGACGAGCAGCGGAGGACTGGCCGTCGAGCACGGCGTCCTCGCCGAGCAGGACGGCACGCTGGTGGCCGAGTCCTTCCAGACGCGCCTGACGGCGGAGGGCTGACCGCCGTGCACGACCACTCCCGCCGCACGCTGACGATCGCGTCGCTGGCCACCCTCGCGACCTTCCTCGACACCACCGTGCTCTTCGTCGCCTTCCCCGACGTGAGCGCCACCTTCGACCAGACCAGTCCGGCGGAGCTGTCCTGGGTGCTGAACGCCTACACGATCGTCTTCGCCGCGGCGCTCATCCCGGCCGGCAAGCTGGCCGACCGCGTGGGCCACCGGCGCGTCTTCCTCGCCGGGTCGGCGCTGTTCACGGTGGCGTCCATGGCGTGCGGCCTGGCGCCGACCGCCGAGCTCCTCATCGCCTTCCGCGTCGTGCAGGCCCTCGGCGCCGCGGCGCTCATCCCGTCGTCGCTGGCCCTGGTCATGCACGCCTTCTCCCGCGAGCAGCTGCCGCGCGCGGTGGCCATCTGGGGCGTGGCCGGGGCGGTGGCCGGCGCTCTCGGACCGACCGTCGGTGCGGCGGTCGTCGAGGGCCTCGGCTGGCGCTGGGCGTTCTTCATCAACCTCCCGGTCGGGATCTACACGGTGCTGGACGGGCGCCGGCACCTGCGCGAGTCGGCCGACCCCCAGACCCGGGTGCCGTCGGTGGTCGGCGTCGTCCTGGTCGCCGCGGCCGCCGGACTGCTGTCCTACGGCGTCGTCAGCTCCGAGGAGGCCGGCTGGCTGGGCCCCCGCACCCTGGGCACCCTCGCGGCCGGGCTGGTCGTGCTGCTCGCCTTCGTCGCCCACCAGCGCCGCACGCCGGCGCCGGCGCTCGACCTCGAGCTGTTCCGGATCCCGAACTTCGCGTGGGGCAACGTCGCCATGCTCGTCTTCGGGACGGCCTTCGCCGCGCTGTTCTTCGGCTCGATCCTGTTCCTCACCGAGGTGTGGGGCTGGTCGGTCCTGCAGGCCGGCTTCGGGGTCGCTCCCGGCCCGCTCATCGTGGCCCTCGTCGCGCCGCGCGCCGGACGGCTCGCGGGCGTCATCGGCCAGCGGCCGCTGCTGCTCGCCGGCGGCCTGCTCTACGCCAGCAGCGGCCTCTACCGGCTGCTGCTGCTCGACACCGAGGTCGACTACCTGCTCGACTTCTTCCCGTCGATGGTGCTCAGCGGCCTCGGCGTCGGGCTCGTCTTCCCGCAGCTGTCCAGCGTCGTGGCGCAGGCACTGCCGCTGGGCCGGAGCGGCGTCGGCAGCGCCGCGCTGCAGGCCGTGCGGCAGTTCGGCGGGACCTTCGGGGTCGCGCTCACCATCGCCCTGGTCGGCACGTCGTCGGCGCTGCTCGGCTACGACCGGCTCTGGTGGCTGGTGCTGGTCGGGGGCGTCCTCACCTCCGCGGCGGTGCTGCCGATGCGGACCGCCGTCGCGGCGCCGGTGCCGGTGCCGCCGGCTGCCGTCGCCGACTGAGCAGCAGGCTCGTCCTCCTCGCCCTGGTCGTGGCACGCTCGCCCCAGCCAGGAGCCGGCCGCTCAGGCCGGCGCACCGACCGGAGGACCGCCATGCCCCTCTCGCTCGACGCAGGACCCTCGACCCCACCGCTGCCGCGGCACACCATCGGCGCCGCCCTCGACCTCGCGGTCGAGCGGTGGGGCGACCGCGAGGCGCTCGTCTCCGTGGAGCAGGGCCTCCGGTACACCTACGCGGAGCTCTCGCACGAGGTGGACCGGGTCGCCCGCGGCCTGCTCGCCCGGGGCGTCGGGAAGGGCGACCGCGTCGGGATCTGGTCCCCGAACTGCGCGGAGTGGGTGCTGGTGCAGCACGCCACCGCCCGCATCGGCGCGATCCTCGTGACCGTCAACCCGGCCTACCGCACGCACGAGCTGGCGTACGTGCTCCAGCAGGCGGGCGTCTCGCTGCTGGTGGCCGCGCCCGAGTTCAAGGGCAGCGACTACGTGCAGATGGCGGCGGAGGCGGCCCCCGACGTGCCAGCGGTGTTCTTCGGGTCGCCGGAGTGGGCGGCGCTGGCCGTGGACGGCGGACCGCTCGACGTGCCCGAGCTGGCACCGGACGAGCCGATCAACATCCAGTACACCTCCGGCACGACCGGCTTCCCCAAGGGCGCGACGCTCTCCCACGCGAACATCCTCGGCAACGGCTTCCTCGTCGGCGCCGGCTGCGGCTACACCGAGGAAGACCGGATCTGCGTCCCGGTGCCCTTCTACCACTGCTTCGGCATGGTCATGGGCAACCTCGCGGCGCTCGCGCACGGCGCCTGCGTGGTCGTCCCGGCTGCGGCGTTCGAGCCGGCGGCGACGCTCGCCGCGGTCGTGGGCGAGCGCTGCACGTCCCTCTACGGCGTGCCCACGATGTTCATCGCCGAGCTCGGCCTCGAGGACTTCGCGTCGTACGACCTCAGCACCCTGCGGACCGGCATCATGGCCGGCTCGCCGTGCCCGGTGGAGGTCATGAAGCAGGTCGCGGAGTTCATGCCGGAGGTGACCATCTGCTACGGCATGACGGAGACCTCGCCGGTGTCCACGCAGACCAGCGCCGACGACTCGCTGGAGCACCGCACGGCCACCGTCGGGCGGGTGCACCCGCACGTCACCGTCAAGGTCGTCGACCCGGTGACCGGCGAGGTCGTCGAGCGCGGCACGACCGGCGAGCTCTGCACCGCCGGCTACGGCGTGATGCTGGGCTACTGGGAGGACCCCGCGAAGACGGCCGAGGTCATCGACGACGAGGGCTTCATGCACACCGGCGACCTGGCCGTGATGGACGCCGACGGCTACCTGGCGATCGTCGGCCGCAGCAAGGACATGGTCATCCGCGGCGGCGAGAACGTCTACCCGCGCGAGGTGGAGGAGTTCCTCTACACCCACCCGGACATCGTCGACGCCCAGGTGGTCGGCGTCCCGGACCCGCGCTACGGCGAGGAGCTGTGCGCCTGGGTGCGGCTGCGCCCGGGGGCGTCGCTGACCGTCGAGGACCTGCGCGAGTTCTGCCGCGGCAAGCTCGCGCACTACAAGGTGCCGCGCTACGTCCGGGTCACCGACGAGTTCCCGATGACGGTCACCGGCAAGATCCAGAAGTTCAAGATGCGGGAGACGTCGGTGGAGGAGCTCGCCCTGACGGACGACGCCGGCACGCGCTGAGCGTGCAGGCCCTCGAGGCGGCGGTCGACGAGGTCGCCCTCGCGACCGGCTTCTCCGGTGTCGTCCGCGTCGACCGGCGTCGGCCGGCCCGTGCTGGCCAAGGCGTACGGGCTGGCGCACCGCGGCCTGGCCGTGCCCAACGCGGTGGACACCCGGTTCGGCATCGCCAGCGGGACCAAGTCGCTGACGGCGCTGACGGTGATGAGCCTGGTCGAGGAGGGCCGGCTCGACCTCGGCACGACCGCGCGCTCGGTGCTCGGCGAGGACCTGCCGCTGGTCCACGACGACGTCACGGTCGAGCACCTGCTGGAGCACCGGTCGGGCATCGGCGACTACTTCGACGAGTCCGTCGTGACGTCGATGACCGACTACGTCATGCCGGTCCCGGTGCACCGGCTGGTGACGACGACCGACTACCTGACCGTGCTGGACGGCCACCCGCAGGTCTTCCCGCCGGGGGAGCGGTTCGTCTACAACAACGGCGCTTTCGTCGTCCTGGCGCTGATCGCGGAGCGGGTCGGCGGCGCGCCGTTCGACCAGCTCGTCCGCACCCGGGTGTGCGAGCCGGCCGGCCTGCGCGACACGGGCTTCCTCCGCTCGGACGAGCCGGACGGCCGCACGGCGCTCGGCTACCTCTCGTCGGACGGGCTGCGCACGAACGTCCTGCACCTGCCCGTGCGAGGCAGCGGTGACGGCGGCATCCTCACGACGGCCGCCGACGTGTCCGCCCTGTGGGCGGCGCTGTTCGCCGGCCGGATCGTCCCGCTCGAGCGGGTCGCCGAGATGGTGCGGCCGCGCAGCGACGTGCCCGAGGAGTCGGCGCGCCACGGGCTGGGCTTCTGGCTGCACGCGACGACCGACGCGGTGGTCCTCGACGGGGCGGACGCCGGCGTCTCGTTCAGGTCGGTCCACGACCAGGCGGGCGGGGTGACGCACACCGTGCTGTCGAACACCACCGACGGCGCCTGGCCGGTGGCGCGGCGGCTGGCGGAGCTGCTCCCGGCCTGAGCGCCGCCCTCCGGTCGCCGCTACCGCAGGACGCGGTGCCGGAGCTGGACGACCCCCGAGCGGAAGGTGCGGGTGTCCACGAGCTCCAGGTCGACCCGCTGCTCGGCGCGGGGGAAGAACGGGGTGCCACCTCCCACCAGCACGGGGTGGACCCGCGTCCGGTACTCGTCGATCAGCCCGGCTGCGGCGGCCTCGGCGGCGAGAGTGGCCCCGCCCAGGGCGATGTCGCCCTCGCCGGGCTCGGCGCGCAACCGGGCGACCTCGTCGGTCAGGCTGCCGGTCGCCAGGCGGGCGCTGCCCTGCACGGCGGTGAGCGACCGGGAGAACACCAGCTTCGGCAGCGGGTTCCAGACGGCGGCCCACGCGCGCTCGTCGTCGTCGAACGACCCGGGGTCTGCGGTCTCCCAGTAGAGCATCGTCTCGTACAGCCGCCGGCCCAGGAGGTGCACGCCCGTGCCGCGGATCTCGTCGATCGCCGCGCGGTAGCTCTCCTCGTCCGGCGCCGTCCAGTCGAAGCGGCCGTCGGGCCCGATGACGAAGCCGTCGAGCGACATGCCCATCGAGAACGTCACGCGGCGCATGCGGGCTCCTCCTGGTCCGGAGCCAGGAGCATGCCGCAGGCGCGCCCCCGGGACCAGAGGTCGTGCCGGCGTCACGGGCGGCGTCACGGGGCCGGGGTCGAGGCTCGATCAGGTCACCGGTCCGTGGCAAGGTGCGCGGGACGCACCCGCGCGAGGCGTCCGGGTCCGTCGGAGGACGACAGGCGAGGAGCAGCAGATGACGAGCGGCACGCGGGTCCCGTCGTGAGCATCCCGACCGAGCCGGCCGCGGAGCACCGGGCCGTCGCCGGTGTCTTCACCGAGCGGGTGCGGGGCGTCGCCCCGACGGCGTGGGACCACCCGGCGCCGGTGCCCGGGTGGACGGCGCGGGACGTCGTCCGGCACCTGATCGAGTGGTTCCCGGCCTTCCTCGCCGACGGCGCCGACGTCGTCCTGCGCGCCGGACCGTCCGTCGACGACGACCCGGTCGCCGCCTGGGAGCACCACGCGCGAGTCGGTGCAGGACCTCCTCGACGACCCGGCGACCGGCCGGGCGCACCTTCGCGCACCCCCGGCTGCCGGAGATGCCGCTGCCGCAGGCGATCTCGCGCTTCTACACCAACGACGTCCTCATGCACACCTGGGACCTGGCCCGGGCCACCGGGCAGGACGAGCGGCTCGACGAGGAGCGCTGCCGGCAGCTCTACGAGGGCATGCTGCCGATGGACGACGTGCTCCGGCAGAGCGGCCAGTACGGGCCGAAGGTGCCCGTCCCCGAGGACGCCGACTGGCAGACCAGGCTGCTGGGCTTCATCGGCCGCACGCCGTAGGGCAGGCTCCGGCTCAGCCGCGGGGCGGCGGCCCGTAGCCGCCTGTGGCCGGGCGGACCTGGCCCTCCAGCGGCATGAGCACCCAGAGCACGGGATAGATCAGCAGCTGGCTGCCGGGCACGACCAGCAGCAGCAGGGTGAACAGGAGGCGGGCCGGCCACGGGTCCAGCCCGAAGCGCCGGCCCAGCCCGGCGAAGACCCCGCCGAGGACCCGCTCGTCGCGGGAGCGGTACAGGCCCTGGCGGGCGAACGCGGTGCGGATCTGGTCCATGTGCGGTCCTTCGATCGGCCGGCGGAGCCGGCAGGAGGTGAGGCTGCTGACGATGCCCCCTGCTCGCCGCTGCGCACATCAGGGTCCGACCCTGACGCACCCCCTGAACGCCAGCGGAGCGGGCCCCGAGGGGGCCCGCTCCACGGACGTGCAGGTCAGGCGTCTAGATGTCGTAGTACAGCGCGAACTCGTACGGGTGCGGGCGCAGCCGGATCGCGTCGATCTCGACCTCGCGCTTGTAGGCGATCCACGTCGAGATGAGGTCCTCGGTGAAGACGCCGCCCTCGAGCAGGTACTCGTGGTCGGCCTCGAGCGCGTCGAGCACGGCGTCGAGCGAGGCGGGCACCTGCGCGACGTCGGCCAGCTCGTCCGGCGGCAGCTCGTAGAGGTCCTTGTCGACCGGGGTCGGCGGCTCGATCTTGTTCTTGATGCCGTCGAGGCCGGCCATGAGCATGGCCGAGAACGCGAGGTAGGGGTTCGAGGACGGGTCGGGGCAGCGGAACTCGAGGCGCTTGGCCTTGGGGTTCGAGCCGGTGATCGGGATGCGGATGCAGGCCGAGCGGTTGCGCTGGCTGTAGACCAGGTTGACCGGCGCCTCGAAGCCCGGGACCAGGCGGTGGTAGCTGTTGATCGTCGGGTTGGTGAAGGCCAGCAGCGACGGGGCGTGGTGCAGCAGGCCGCCGATGTAGTAGCGGGCCGTGTCCGAGAGCCCGGCGTAGCCGACCTCGTCGTAGAACAGCGGCTCGCCGTCCTTCCACAGCGACTGGTGGCAGTGCATGCCCGAGCCGTTGTCGCCGATGATCGGCTTCGGCATGAAGGTGGCCGACTTGCCGTACTCGTTGGCGGTGTTCTTGACGATGTACTTGAACAGCATCATGTCGTCGGCGCCCTGGAGCAGGGTGTTGAACCGGTAGTTGATCTCCTGCTGCCCGGCCGAGCCGACCTCGTGGTGGCCGCGCTCGACGGTCATGCCGGCGTTCTCGAGCCGCACGGCGATCTCGTCGCGCAGGTCGGCGTAGTGGTCGGTGGGGGAGACGGGGAAGTAGCCGCCCTTGGTGCGCGGCTTGTAGCCCAGGTTGCCGCCGACCTCCTCGCGACCGCTGTTCCAGGCCGCCGACTGCGGCGTCGATCTTGTAGTAGCTGCCCTGCGGCTGGGAGTCGTAACTGGATCGAGTCGAAGAGGTGGAACTCCGCCTCGGCGCCGAAGAAGCAGGTGTCGGCGATGCCGGAGCCCTTGAGGTAGGCCTCGGCCTTCTTGGCCACGTTGCGCGGGTCGCGGGAGTACGCCTCACCGGTGAGCGGGTCGTGGATGAAGAAGTTGAGGATCAGCGTCTTGCGGGTGCGGAACGGGTCGAGCTGCGCGCTGGTCGGGTCCGGCAGCAGCAGCATGTCGGACTCGTGGATCTCCTGGAAGCCGCGGATCGACGAGCCGTCGAAGCCCAGGCCGTCGGTGAAGACGTCCTCGGTGAACGAGCCGACCGGGACGGTGAAGTGCTGCATCACCCCGGGCAGGTCGCAGAAGCGGACGTCGACCATCTCGACGCCCTCCTTCTCGATGTACTTCAGGACCTCGTCGGCACTGGTGAACAAGGACGTCCTCCGGGAGTCAGGGGCACGGCTGGGCAGCCGGGCCGAGGTGCGGGCGCTGCAGGCACGCTAGCCCCGGGCCGTGACCCGCCGGTGTCCCGTGTGTTTCGGCGCGGTTACGCGCGGCACCCGTCCGGCAGGCGCCTGGTGCGCCTGCGGCACTAGCCTCCAGAGCATGGCGCGGTGGACCGGTACGTGGCTGTCCGGGCTCGGAGCGGCCGGCGCCGACCGCTACGGCGAGGGCTCCTGGCCGGGCCGCCGGCACGGGCTGCCGCCCGAGGGCCCGGGCGCCGTGGCGACGACCGGCTCGCGCTTCGCCGCCATCGCGGTCGACCTGGTCGTCGGCACGCTCATCGCCGCGCTGGTCAACGGCGCGCTCGAGGACCCCTCCTACGCCGTCGCGGACCACGGTCGTCAACGGCGCCTTCGCGGCGCAGGTGATCGTGCTCCAGACCCTGACCGGGCAGTCGATCGGCATGCGCCTGCTCGGCATCCGGGTCGCCCGGCTCGCGGACCCGTCCGGCGCGCCGGGCTTCCTGCCGGTCGCCGTCCGCACGCTGCTGATCTTCCTGGTGCTGCCCGCGGTCATCCTCGACCGCGACGGCCGGGGGCTGCACGACAAGGCGGGCGGCACGGTCGTGCTGCGCACGCGTGCGGCGCGGAGCTTCGCGGCCGACGGCCGCTGACGGAGCTGCTGTCGCCTAGCGGCGCGGGACCCGCGTCGGCATCGGCCCCTTGGGGATCGGCAGCGAGGTCGCGCCCATGGCCTTGAACTTGCGGTCGAGCTCGTTGACCTGCTTGCCCTTGATGTTGCGCGGCAGCTTGAGGAAGTGGCGCTCCAGCTTGCGCAGCGGCACCTGGCCCTCGCCGTCCCCGACGACGACGTCGTAGACGGGGGTGCTGCCGATGATGCGGGCGGCCTTCTTCTTCTCCGTGGCGATGAGCTGGCGGGCGCGGCCCGGCGAGCCCTCCGCCACCAGGACCAGGCCCGGCTTGCCGATCACGCGGTGCACGAGGTCCTGGTCGCGGGTGAAGCCGACGGCCGGCGTGACGCGCCAGTCGCCGCGCATGTTCGACAGGACCGCCGCCGCCGCGCCGATCTGGCCCTCCACCTGGGAGTACGCGGTCGCCTGCACGCGCTTGCCGAAGACGAACGCCGCGGCCACGAGGCCGACGAGGAAGCCCAGGAAGCCGAGGTAGAGGGCGCCGCCGAAGACCAGGCCGATCGCGAGCAGCAGCAGGAACGGCACGAAGAACGCCGCCAGCACCAGCGGGAGGACCTTCGGGTCCTGCGCGCGGGTGGCGGTGAACGCCATGCGGATCTGCTTGAGCTTCGCGCCGCGCGGCGCCTTGGGCTTCTTGACCTTGGTGGAGCTCGCCTTCCCCTTCGCGGGGGCAGCCTTCGAGGAGCGCTTCAGCAGGGCCATGCCACGAGGATAGGTGGGGCAGCGCTCAGGGGGTGGGGCCCTGCGCCGCGCGCCGGGCGGCGCGCGCTGCGTCGGCGTCGGCCTGGCGGGCCGAGGCCTGCTCCAGCGTCGGCGCGGTGCCGCCCATGCTGGCCGGGATCCACCAGGTGTCCTCGGGGGTGCGCGGTCCGCCGGGGTAGGTCGCGCGGGCCTCGTCGAGCAGCAGCTGCATCCGGGCCTTGAGCTCGGCGGTGACGGCGACGGGGTCGCTGCCGGGCGCCGGCGTGAACGGCTCGCCGACGACGACGCGGATCGGCGTGCCGCGGGTCAGGTCCTTGGGCCGCCCCTTGGTGAACACCCGCTGGCTGCCCCAGATCACGCAGGGCAGGATCGGGGCGCCCGCCTCCAGCGCCATGCGCGCGGCCCCGGTCTTGAACTCCTTGAGCTCGAAGGACAGCGAGATCGTGGCCTCCGGGAAGACGCCCACGATCTCGCCGTTGCGGACGGCCTCCACGGCCAGCCTGTACGAGTCGTTGGCGGCGCCGTGCCGGTCGACGGGGATGTGCTTCATCCCGCGCATGAGGGGGCCGCTGACCTTGTGGTCGAAGACCTCCTTCTTGGCCATGAAGCGCACCAGCCGGCCGGCCGGGCGGGCGGCGAGCCCGGCGAAGGTGAAGTCGAGGTAGCCGACGTGGTTGACGGCCATGACCGCGCCGCCGGTGCGGGGGACGTGCTCCGCACCGCTGATCGTGAACTTGAGCCCCAGACCGCGGAACACCGTCAGGGCCAGGGCGATCACGGGCGTGTACGTCGCTTCGGCCATGCGCCGGAACCTACCCCCGGCACCCCTGCCGGACTGCGCCGGGCAGGGGGCTCAGGAGCCGGTGCCGGCCCGGTGCCGAGCGGCGCGGACGGCGACCGCGAGGGCGGCGTCGGCCTCGCGGCGCGCCCGGGAGCGCGCGGCGTCGGCCGACATCCCGGCCCAGGCGTTGCGCCGGGCGGTGCGCTGGCCGCCGCCGGGCAGAGCGGTCAGCAGCAGGTCCTGGACGAGGGGGGCGATCAGCACGGTGCACCTCCGGGTGGCGAGGGGGTCGACGAGAAGGCTGGCGGGCCCTCATGTCGGCCACGTGTCCCGGTCGTGAACGTCCTGGAGCCGGCGGCGCACGCTCAGCGGGTGCCGCTCAGCGCGGCCGGACCCCGAGCACGCGCCGGACCGCGGCGGCGAGCAGCACCAGGCGCAGGCGCACGCGCAGGTCGAAGGGCAGGGCGTCGTCGACCTCGTCGTAGACGCACAGGTCCACGGTGCGGGTCGTGGTCGGGAGGCCGGTCAGCGCGGACATCGTCGTGCTCCTGTCTGCCGCACGTCCGGGTGGCGGCGGCGGGGCCAGTCCACCGGGCGGCGGGGCTGCGGCACAGGGACCAAGGACCCGGCCGAGGGGGTCGCAGGTCACTGTCCCCGGCGGGCCGCGCCGACGCAGGCTGGAACGGGACCCAGGAGGCCGCCATGACCAGCCCGCACCTCACCTCGTCCGTCCGCCACGTGATCGAGGCCGCGTCGCTCGCGCCGAGCGTGCACAACACCCAGCCGTGGCGCTTCGTCGTGCGCGAGGACGGCTTCGACCTGCTGGGCGACCCCGGGCGGCAGCTGTCGGTCCTGGACCCCAGCGGTCGCCAGCTGCACCTGTCCTGCGGCGCTGCGCTCGTGACGGCGCGGGTCGCGGCACGGGCGCTCGGGCTGGACACCGTCGTGACGCTGCTGCCGGACGGCGACGACCCCTCGCTGCTGGCCCGACTCCAGCTGGTGCCGGGGGCGCCGGCCTCCGACCTGGACATCGCGCTGGCGCTCGCGGTCCTGCGCCGCCACACGGTGCGCGAGGCCTTCGAGCCGCGGGCGGTCGAGCCCGAGCTGCTGGAGGAGCTGCGCCGCGCCGCCGAGGCCGAGGGGGCCGCGCTGAGCGTGCTCACCGACGAGGGCGACCTGGTCAGCCTGGCGGTGCTGCTGTCCGGCGCGGACTGGGCGGAGGGGCGCGACCCGGCCTACCGCCGCGAGCTCTCCTCGTGGGTCCGCGACGGCGAGGAGCCCGACGGCATCCCGCGGGCGGCGCTGCCGCACGACCCCGCGCGCGGCTCGTCGCTGCGGATGCGCGACTTCGAGCTGACCCACCCGGAGCGGCTCACGCACGGCGCTCCGCCCGAGCCCGAGCACCCCGCCGTGGTCGTCCTGACGACCGCCGGCGACGGCCCCCGGGCGTGGCTGGCCGGCGGGCAGGCGATGGGCGCCGTCCTTCGCCGCGGCGGGACCTCGCCGACGTGATCCGCTGAGGCGCGGGCGCTCTGCTAGCCGAGGCTCTGCTGGCTGCCGACCGGCTGGCCGGCGGTGCGGCGGGCCAGCGCCTGGTCGTACAGCCGGCCGGCGCGGTAGGAGGAGCGGACCAGCGGTCCGCTCATGACGCCGGCGAAGCCGATCTCCTCGGCCTCCTCGGCCAGCGCGACGAACTCCTCCGGCTTCACCCAGCGGGTGACCGGGTGGTGCCGCGGCGACGGCCGGAGGTACTGCGTGATGGTGATGAGCTCGCAGCCCGCGTCGTGCAGGTCGGTGAGCGCCTGGCTGATCTCCTCGCGCTCCTCGCCCATGCCCAGGATGAGGTTGCTCTTGGTGACCAGGCCCGCCTCGCGGGCGGCGGTGATCACGCCGAGCGAGCGGTCGTAGCGGAAGCCCGGGCGGATGCTCTTGAAGATGCGCGGGACGGTCTCGACGTTGTGCGCGAGGACCTCCGGCCGGGAGGCGAAGACCTCCTCGAGCAGCGCGGGCGTCCCGTTGAAGTCCGGGATGAGCAGCTCGACGCCGATGCCCGGCAGGGCGGCGTGGATCTGGCGCACGGTCTCGGCGTACAGCCACGCACCGCCGTCGGGCAGGTCGTCGCGGGCGACCCCGGTGACGGTGGCGTACTTCAGGCCCATCTGCGCCACCGACTCGGCGACCCGGCGGGGCTCGTCGGTGTCGTACGCGGCGGGCTTGCCGGTGTCGATCTGGCAGAAGTCGCAGCGGCGGGTGCACTGGTCACCGCCGATGAGGAAGGTGGCCTCGCGGTCCTCCCAGCACTCGTAGATGTTGGGGCAGCCGGCCTCCTCGCAGACCGTCGAGAGCCCCTGCGTCTTCACGAGCTTCTTCAGCTCGGTGTACTCCGGGCCCATCACCGCGCGCGTCTTGATCCACGACGGCTTCTTCTCGATCGGGGTCTGCGCGTTGCGCACCTCGAGGCGCAGCATCTTGCGCCCGTCAGGGCTCACCGTGGTCACACCTGACCGTAACGCCGCGGGCAGGGGCTGCCCTTCCCGGTCGGCCGTCCCCGGCCTACCGGGGCAGCTCGACCCCGACCGCCCGCAGCGCCGCGTCGGCGCTCTCGCGGAGCTCGGCCGTCCGGCCGGGCGCGCCGGCGGGCTCCGCGGGGGTGCGGGCCACGGCCGCCAGCAGGTCCGCCACCTCCTGCAGCCGGGCGGCGTACGCGTCGCGGCCCTGCGCCAGCTCGTCGTGCCAGGGCAGCGCGTCGACGGCGCGGACGTCGGCCAGCCGCTGCTGCACGCGGGGCAGCCACCGCTCGGCGTCGCGCCCGACGGGTCCGTACGCCCGGGCGCGCTCGGCGACCGGCAGGTCCGGCCGCTCGGCCGACGGCGAGATGTAGGCGCGCAGGGTGACCAGGCTGGCCTCGGCGTCGGCGACGACCTGCTCGCCGGCGGCGACGGCGTCCGCCAGCCGGTCGCGCTCCCGGTCGGCGGCCCAGCGGTCGGCCCCGAGGCCGAGCAGGGCGAGCACGACCAGGGCGGCGACGGTGCCGCGGGTGCGACGGCTGACGGGCTCGGACCCCGCGCTCACCACGTCCGTCACGTGCTCAGGCTGGCACGTACCGTCCACCCGTGGACCTGCGCATCTTCACCGAGCCCCAGCAGGGGGCGACCTACGACGACCTGCTGCGCGTCGCGCGCTGCGCCGAGGACGCGGGCTACGACGCCTTCTTCCGGTCCGACCACTACCTGGCGATGGGCGGCGCCGGGCTGCCCGGGCCGACCGACGCCTGGGTGACGCTGGCGGGGCTGGCCCGCGAGACCTCGACGATCCGCCTCGGGACCCTCGTCACCGCAGGCACCTTCCGGCTGCCCGGCGTGCTGGCGATCAGCGTCGCGCAGGTCGACCAGATGAGCGGCGGCCGGGTCGAGCTCGGCCTCGGCACCGGCTGGTACGAGGGCGAGCACACGGCGTACGGCATCCCGTTCCCGTCACTGGGGGAGCGGTTCGACCGCTTCGAGGAGCAGCTGCAGGTCGTCACCGGGCTGTGGGACGCCCCCGGCCCGTTCAGCTTCCACGGCGAGCACTACGAGCTGGTCGACTCGCCCGGCGCTGCCCAAGCCGGTGCAGCGGCCGCACCCGCCGGTGATCGTCGGTGGGGGCGGCGCGCGACGGACCCCGCGGCTGGCGGCGACGTACGCCGACGAGTTCAACCTGCCGTTCCAGTCGGTGGAGAAGACCCGCGCGCAGTTCGGCCGGGTGCGCGAGGCGTGCGCCGTGACGGGCCGCGACCTCGTGCTGTCGGCGGCGCAGGTGCTCTGCGTCGGGCGGGACGAGGCCGAGCTGGCCCGCCGGGCGGCGGCGATCGGCCGGGAGCCCGCCGAGCTGCGCGAGAACGGCCTGGCCGGCACGCCCGCCGAGGTGGTCGACAAGATCGGCCGCTTCGCCGAGACCGGCGCGACGCGGCTGTACCTGCAGGTGCTGGACCTGTCCGACCTCGCCCACGTCGAGCTCGTCGCCGCCGAGGTCGCCCCCCAGCTGTAGCGCCCCATCCCTGCGCCGATCATGGAGCTGTTGCCCGCCCCGCACGCTCAGGAGGTGGGCAGGAACTCCATGATCGGCGCGGGGTGCGTCGAGTTCCCTTGACATGATGTCAAGGGAACCTGACACTACTGCACATGGGGCGGACGTCGGCGCAGGGACGGGCGAACGCCGTGCGCGCTGCTCGGCAGGGCGCCGGGCTCACCCAGGCCGAGCTCGCGGCCGAGGTCGGCGTCAGCCGGCAGACCGTCGTGGCGGTCGAGGCGGGCGACTACGCCCCGTCGGTCTACCTGGCGCTGTCGCTGGCCGCGCGCCTCGCGACGACGGTCGAGGCCCTGTTCGACCCCGAGACCGCCCCGCTGGACACTCCCTCGAGAGGAACGCGATGAGCAGCACCCGGCAGGACCCGCTGGTCCGGATGGCCCACGTCGTCGGCGACTTCGGCAACCCGTTCTACGGCGAGGAGCGGCAGCGCGACGTCTGGAACGAGGCGTCGGCCTTCGGCCTGCAGCTGGTCATCTGGTGCACGCTGGCCGTCGGCACAGTCACGGTCTGGGTGGTGGGTGCGCCGGCGGTGCCGTACGTCGGCGTGGCGATCGTGCTGCTCGGCGTGGTGTGCGGCCTCTCGGTGGCGTACGCCCAGCACCTCGGCGTCGACCTGACCAGCCGCGACCACGTGCTGCGGTGGCGGCTGGTGCCGTACGCCGCGCTCGTCGCGGCGCTGACGGTGGGGCTGGTGCGGGCGCAGGAGGAGCGGCTGACCGCCTCCACCCTGGCCGGCATGGTCACGGGCGCCTCGGTGGTCCTGCTGCTGGCCTACGTCGCCACGCGCCGCCGGCGCGGTCGTCCACCTGAGCGCCGCGCGGGGGTCGAGAGGGAGGGGAGGCGGGCCTCGAGCAGGGGGAGCACCTCGTCGACGGTCACGTCCCGGCCGAGCTCGCGCGACAGCGAGGTGACGGTCGCGTCGGCGATGCCGCACGGCACGATCCGGTCGTACGCCGTCAGGTCGGGGTCGCAGTTCAGCGCGAAGCCGTGCATGGTCACGCCGCGGGCGACGCGGATGCCGATCGCCGCGACCTTGCGGGCGCCGTCCGGGGTCCACACGCCGCTGCGCCCGTCGACCCGGTCGGTCGGCCAGGCCCAGCTCGGCGCACACGTCGATGAGCAGCCCCTCGAGCGCGCGGACGTAGGCGACGACGTCGACGGGGTCGGCCAGCCGGACCAGCGGGTAGCCGGTGACCTGCCCCGGGCCGTGCCAGGTGATCTTGCCGCCGCGGTCGACGTCGACGACCGGGGTGCCGTCCTGCGGGCGCTCCCACGGGTCGGTGCGCTTGCCGGCCGTGTAGACCGGCGGGTGCTCGAGCAGCAGGGCGACGTCCTCGGCGCCCGCGACGACCTCGGCGTGCACCGCCTGCTGCAGGCGCCACGCGTCGTCGTACGGCACGAGCCCGAGCCGACGGATCTGCACCGGGTCAGGGTACGTCGGGGCGGGTCTCCGCGGCCGCGGTGGCGGCGTCGAGGAAGGCCGAGACCGTGCGCAGCTCCTCGGCGCTGAAGGAGGCCATCGCGTCGCGCATCCTCGCGCCGTAGGTGCCGAACACCTCGCCGGCCAGGGCGTGCGCCCGCTGGGTCATGCGGACCCGGACCCGGCGGCCGTCCCCGGGGTCGGGGAAGCGCTCGACGTGGCCGGCCCGCTCGAGGCGGTCGACCAGGCCGGTGACCGCGGCGCTGGACAGCTCGAGGGCGACGCCGAGCTCGCCGACGGTCGGCGGGGCGTCGCCGCAGCGGGACAGGTGGTCGAGCGCGTGCAGGTCGGTCGGGTGCACGGCGGCCTGCGCCGCGAACTGCGCGGCCAGCGACTGCATCGCAGCGCCGCACGCGCGGAGCCGGGAGAGCACCTCGCGCTGCAGGTCCGAGACGTGCGGCTCGGGAGCCGGCCCCATGCGCGCCCCCTTTGCACTCTCTCGGTCACCGAGGTACTTTGCCTCGGTGACCGAGACGTCGACGCCCCAGAGTAGTCCCGCGACCCGCTCCCCGCGCAGAGGTCGCGCCCTGGTCGGCGCGGTCGTGGTGCTGCTGCTCTGGCTGGTCGTCGGCGGCATCACCGGCCCGGCGTCGGGAGGCCTGGCCGAGGTGCAGACCAACGACAACGCGTCGTTCCTGCCGAGCGACGCCGAGTCGACCCGCGCGCTGGAGGTCGAGCGCGGCTTCGACGACACCGAGGCGGTGCCGACGCTGGTCGTCTACGAGCGGACCGGCGGCCTGACCCCGGAGGACCTCGCCTCGATCGAGGCCGACGCGGCGGCCTTCGCCCAGGTGGACGGCCTGCTGGCGCCGCCCTCGCCGGTCGTCCCGTCGGAGGACGGCGAGGCCGCGCAGGTCGTCCTGCTGCTGCCCGGCGACGACGTCGAGGGCCTGCCCGACACGGTGGCCGAGCTGCGCGAGATCGTCGCCGCTGCAGGCGGTCCGGACGGCTACGTGACCGGCGTGGGCGGGCTGTCGGCCGACCTGTTCGAGGTCTTCGGCAGCATCGACACGACGCTCATCCTCGCGACCGCCGCGGTGGTGATCGTGATCCTGCTGGTGGTCTACCGCAGCCCGGTGCTGTGGATCCTGCCGCTGCTGAGCGTCGGGCTGGCCTTCTCCCTCTCGGCCGGGATCATCTACGTGCTGGCCGACAACGACGTGCTCACGCTCAACGGCCAGAGCCAGGGCATCCTGACGGTCCTCGTCTTCGGCGCCGGCACCGACTACGCGCTGCTGCTCATCGCGCGCTACCGCGAGGAGCTGCACGCCCACCGCAGCACCGCCACCGCCATGGCCGCCGCGCTGCGCGGGTCGGTCCCGGCGATCGCCGCCTCGGCCGCGACCGTCGTGCTCGGGCTGCTCTGCCTGCTGCTCTCCGAGCTCAACAGCAACCGCGGCCTGGGTCCCGTCGCCGCGATCGGCATCGGCGCGTCCTTCCTCGCGATGACGACCCTGCTGCCCGCGCTGCTGCTGCTCGGCGGCCGCAAGGTGTTCTGGCCGCGGGTGCCGCACTACGTCGGCAGCGCCACCGCCGAGGGCGGGGCGTGGGACCGCGTCGCCGGCGTCGTCGGCCGTCGCTCCCGCCGCGTCGCCGTCCTGTCCGGCGGCGTGCTCCTGCTGCTGTCGCTCGGCATCACCCAGCTGCAGGCCGACGGGATCTCGACCGCCGACACCTTCGTCGGCGAGGTCGAGTCGGTGGCCGGCCAGGAGGCGCTGGCCCGGCACTTCCCCGGCGGCACCGGCTCGCCGGCGACCGTCCTCGGTCCGGCCGAGCAGGCCGAGGAGCTGCGCGTGCTGGTGGCCGGTGTGCCCGGCGTGGACGAGGCGACCCTCGCGACCGCGTCGCCGGCCGACCCCGAGCCGCGGGTCGTCGACGGGCAGGTGCTCGTGCGCGCCGTCCTCAGCGACCCCGCCGACAGCGCGCTCGCGTCGGAGACGGTGAACGCGCTGCGCAGCGAGGTCGACCGGCTCGGCGAGGGCGTCCTGGTCGGCGGCTTCACAGCGCTGAACGTCGACGTCCAGGAGGCCTCCCAGCGCGACCGCGTGGTGATCATCCCGCTCGTCCTGCTGGTGATCCTCGTCGTGCTCTGCCTGCTGCTGCGCAGCATCGTCGCGCCGCTGCTGCTCGTCGCGACGGTGGTGCTGTCCTTCGCGGCGACGCTCGGGGTGTGCGCGGTGGTGTTCCGGCACGTCTTCGGCTTCGCCGGCGCCGACTCGTCGTTCCCGCTGTTCGCGTTCGTCTTCCTGGTGGCGCTGGGGATCGACTACAACATCTTCCTCATGACCCGGGTGCGGGAGGAGAGCCTGCGCCTGGGGACCCGCACCGGCACGCTGCGCGGGCTCGCGCTCACCGGCGGGGTCATCACCTCCGCCGGCGTCGTGCTCGCGGCCACCTTCTCCGTGCTCGGGGTCCTGCCGCTGGTGTTCCTGGCGGAGCTGGGCTTCGCGGTCGCGTTCGGGGTCCTGCTCGACACGCTGATCGTGCGCTCGCTGCTCGTCCCCGCGCTGACGCTCGAGATCGGCCCGCGGGTGTGGTGGCCGAGCGCGCTCAGCCGATCGTCGTCCTGACGACCGGGTGCAGGTCGTCGAGCACGGCCTGCGCCGCGCGGCGGCCGGACACCAGCGCGCCCTGGATCGACGACGAGTCGCGGTGGTCGCCGCAGACGTAGAGCCCGGGCTCGAGCCGCACCGGCTTGCGGAAGCGGCCCATCGGCGGGTCCTGCCGCGGCAGCGCCTGCTCCACGTCGTACGTCGCGACGTGCTCCCAGCCGGCCGTGTCCACGCCGTACAGCCGCGAGAGGTGCTGCCGCACAGCTTCTTCCGGCACCCCGTCCTGCAGCGTGCTGCTGCTGACCAGGTGCCGGCCCGGGGCGTACGACGGGGCGGCGTTGGTGAGCACGACGGTGTTGCCGACCGGTCCGGAGGCCTCGCCGTCGAGCACGATCGCGGGCTCGCGCACCGGCGGCTCGGGGGCGAGGTGGTAGGTCGTCGTGACCCGGTTGGTCGCCGGGACGACCAGGCCGGGCAGCAGCTCGGCGGCGGCCGGTCCGCTCGTCGCGACGACGACCGCGGCGGGCGCGTGCGCGGCCCGCAGCTGCGCGAGCGAGGCGACGGGGGAGTCCAGCCGCACGTCGGCGCCGGCGGCGAGCTGCGCCGGGATCGCTCCCATGCCGCCGGCCGGCACGCACTGGGTGCCGCGGACGAACGACCGCCACACCAGGTCGAAGAAGCGGCTGCTCGTGGCGAGCCCGTCCTCGAGGAAGACCCCCGACAGGAACGGCCGGAAGAACCGGTCGACCACCGTGTCGGACAGCCCGCGAGCGCGCAGCGCGTCGTACGTCGTGGTCTCCGGCCGCGACAGCAGCGCGTCGGGGGACTGCAGCCCGGCGGAGGCGGCCAGAGCGGCGATGCGGACCTTGTCCGGCAGCGAGCCGATCGGCGACAGCACGGTGCCGGGCGCCCAGGTCGGGCACGCGCCGGGGGTCGCCGACGCGGTGCAGCCGGTCGCCGACGCGCACCAGCGCGCCGGCCGAGAACGCCCGCAGGTCCAGCGCCTCGTGGTCGAGCACCCGCTGCGCCTCGGGGTAGCCGGTGTTGTGGACCTGGAAGCCGCGGTCGAGCAGCATCCCGTCGACGACGTCGGTGCGGACCCGGCCGCCGACCGCGTCGCTCGCCTCGAGCACCACGACCTCCAGGCCGGTGCCCTGCAGGTGCCGCGCGCAGGCCAGCCCGGCCAGCCCGGCTCCCACCACGACGACGTCGACCACGCGCGCAGCGTAGGTGTGGACAACTCCGAGCGCCCGGGCGCAGGGGTGGCAGGCTCGCCGGGTGAGCGAGGTCTGGTCCCTGCCCGGCTACGACGTCCAGGCCCTGCTGGGCTTCGGGGCGACCGGCGAGGTCTGGCGCGCCCGCGAGCTGGCGACCGGCGACACCGTCGCGCTCAAGCGGCTCAAGGACGACGCCGACCCCGCCGCGGTCGAGGCGCTGCGGCGCGAGGCGGTGCTGCTGCGCACCCTCGACACGCCCTACGTCGTGCGGCTGCGCGAGGTCGTCGGCACCGGCGCGGGCGCGGTGCTGGTGCTCGACCACGCCGCCGGCGGGTCGCTCGCGACGCTCCTGGCCCGCCGGGGTGCCCTCGACCCGGGGGAGGTGGTGACGATCGGCGGGCCGCTGGCGCAGGCGCTGGCGGCTGCCCACGCCCGCGGGCTCGTGCACGGCGACGTCACCCCCTCCAACGTGCTGTTCACGGCCGACGGGATGCCGCTGCTGGCCGACCTCGGCACCGCCCGGTTCGCCGACGACGACCGCTCCGCCGTCGACGGGACGGCGGAGTACCTCGACCCGGCGGTCGCCGCCGGCGCCGCGCCAGGACCGGCCTCCGACGTGTGGGCGCTGGCCGCGGTGCTGCACCACGTGCTGGCCGGCGCTCCGCCGCACGACGGGGCCGGCGCCGCAGCCGTGCTGGGTGCGGCGGCCGCGGGGGAGCGGGCGCCGCTCGGGCTGCTCGCGCCGTCGGCGCCGCGCGCGCTCGTCGCGGCCGTCGAGGCCGGGCTGTCCGCCGACCCGTCGGTCCGGCCGGACGCCGCGGCCTTCGCCTCGCTGCGTCCGCCGGGCCCACGCCGCAGCGCCGGTGCAGCTCACCGGCGGCACCGCGACCTCCGGCGCCGTCCCCGTCGCGCGCGCCGACCCACGCCGTGCGCCCGGCTGCCGATCCCGTCCCCGGCCGCCACCGGCGCACAGCGCCGCAGGGGGCTCTGCTGGCCGGCGGCGCTGGCCCTGCTGGTCCTCGCGGCCGCGGTCGGCGGGTGGCTGTGGGGGCGCGGCGAGGGGTCGCCGGCCGCGGCCCTGCCGCCGCCCGCCGCCGCCTCGACCGTCCCGAGCGCTGCGGCGCCGCAGAGCCCCGCGGCCGTGCCGGCGCCGGACTGGCCCGCCCTGCTCGACGACCTCGACGCGGCGCGGGCGGCGGCCTTCGCCACCGGCGACGTCGACCGGCTCGCCGGCGCCTGGGCGCCGGGCTCCGCCGGGTCTGGCGAGCGACACGGCTCTGCTCGAGGACCTGGTCGCCCAGGGTCGGACGGCGCAGGGCCTGCGGCACGAGGTCCGCGCGCTCGAGGTGCTCGAGAGCAGCGACGACGCCGCCCGGCTGCGGGTCGTCGACGTGCTGGCCGCCTACGAGGTGCGCGACGCCACCGGCGCGGTCGTCAGCCGTGCGCCGGAGCGGGGCGAGGCGCCGTACGCCGTGCAGCTCGCCCGCACCCCCGACGGCTGGCGCCTCGTCGAGGTCGTCCCCGACGCCTGACCCCTCGCCCTCCGCGCCGATCTTCGTCTCGTGGGGAGGTCGCTCGCGCGTCGCGGCACCTCGAGACGAAGATCGTCGCAGGAGTACGGGGCTACAGGGAGCTGGCCAGCGCGCTGTCGACGTCGGGGTCGGCGAAGTCGAAGCCGGTGCGCTGCAGGACCGCGGGCTGGAGCCGCTGGCCGATCAGCACGCCCTCCTCGGCGAACTGCCCCAGCGCCGCCTTGAGCACGAACGCCGGGATCGGGACGGGCAGCGTGGGCCGGTGCAGCGCGCGGCCCAGCGCCTTCGTGAAGTCGCGGTTCGTGACCGGCGCCGGGCCCGACCAGGTTGACCGGGCCGCGGACGTCGGCGACCAGGCAGTGCCGGATCGCGGCGAGCTCGTCGCGCAGCGAGATCCAGCTGGTCCACTGCCGCCCGGTGCCGAGGGGGGCGCCGAGGAAGGCCTTGAAGATCGGCACCTGCTTGGCCAGTGCGCCGCCCTTGCCC
The DNA here is from genome assembly GCA_963844295.1 of uncultured Actinomycetota bacterium. Taxonomy (GTDB): domain Bacteria; phylum Actinomycetota; class Actinomycetes; order Mycobacteriales; family SCTD01; genus SCTD01. The sequence goes on from CAWJNR010000003.1 coordinate 451,511, forward strand.
GACAGCACGATGCCGGTGCGCAGGTGCGCGACCCGGATGCCGGCGGCCTCGGCCGGCGCGGTCGCGGCCTCCCACTGCCGGCACACGTCGGCGAGGAAGCCCTTCCCGCTCGGCCCGGTCTCGTCGGTGAGCCGGTCACCGGTGTCGCCGTACCAGCCGATCGCGCTCGCGGACAGCAGCACCTTCGGCCCCTGCGCCTGCGCCATGGCCGTGGCGACCGCGGTGGTCCCGTCGACCCGGCTGTCCAGCACGACGCGCTTGCGGCTGTCGCTCCAGCGCTTGTCGGCCACGCCCGCCCCGGCCAGGTGCACGACCGCGTCGAGGTCGGCGACGTCGGCCGGGTCGAGCCGGCGCGCGCCGGGGTCCCAGCTGCGCTCGTCGGCGCCGGAGGCGGCGCCTCGTACGAACCGGACGACCTGGTGCCCGTCGGTCCGCAGCGACCGGACGAGGGGCGTGCCGATGAGCCCGGACGCGCCGGTGATCCCGATCTTCATGGGCCGATCGTCCACCCTTGCCGCGGAGGACCGCGACCGCGGGGGGTCAGGGCGTGACGTGCCCTGCCAGCAGCGCGTCGAGCGCGTCGACGTCGGCGCTGACCTCGAGCTCGGGGGAGGTGCGCGGCGTGCGGCCCCAGAGCAGCAGGAGCAGCTCGGCCGGCGGGCCGGTGACGGTGCCGACGGAGGGCCCGGCGCCGAGCTCCCAGCGCCGACCGGTGGACGAGACCAGCTCGACCGAGCGGGTCGGCGCCTCGGCGCGGCCGAGGGCGACCTGGCGCGGGTGCATCACCTCGAGCACCTCGGCGATGCCGTCCTCGGCCAGCGCCTCGTCGAGCGGCGCGGCCTCGCCGACGCACCGCTCGGCGTCGACGCGGTGGACCGCGGTCTCGTGCGCCTGCCGCCGCTGCCAGAACCCGACGTCCTGCTGCGGGCCGAAGCCCCAGCAGGGCTGCCGCGGGTCGACGTCGAGCGCCGCGAGCAGCGCGCGGCCGCCGTCGGCGAACCACCCGGCCAGGTCGTCGTCCGCCACCGGCTCGTCAGCCGGGCGGCTGCGGTCTCCGGTCAGCACGACGGAGGTCGCCCAGCGGTGCACCCGGCCGAGGTGCAGCACCAGGTCGCGCAGCGCCCAGTCCGGGCAGGCGGGGACCCTGGCCCCGGGGTCCGGTCGGGACTCCAGGACGCGGGAGATGCGCTCGATCTCGGTGGTCAGGTGCGCGAGGTGGTCGACAGGCACAGCTGGACCCTCCCACGGACAGCGCGACGCCCCGGTCCCGCACGGGGACCGGGGCGTCGCGGGTGGAGCGGAGGCTGGCGCTACAGGCCGAGCTCGGCGGCGAAGTCGCCCTCCTCGAGGCGCTCCTTCACCGTGACCAGGAAGCGGGCGGCGTCGGCGCCGTCGACGATGCGGTGGTCGTAGGTCAGCGCGAGGTAGACCATCGAGCGGACCGCGACGACCTCGCCGAGCTCGTCGTCCTGGACGACGACCGGGCGCTTGACGACCGCGCCGGTGCCCAGGATGCCGACCTGCGGCTGGTTGATGATCGGCGTGTCGAACAGCGCGCCGCGCGAGCCGGTGTTGGTCAGCGTGAACGTGCCGCCGCCGAGCTCGTCCGGCGTCACCCGGTTCGTGCGGGTGCGCTCGGCCAGGTCGGCGATCTTGCGGGCCATGCCGGCCAGGTTGAGGTCACCGGCGCCGTGGATCACCGGGTACGAGCAGGCCGCGGTCGGTGTCGACGGCGATGCCGAGGTGCTCGGCCTCGTGGTAGGTGATCGTGCCGGCGTCCTCGTCGATCGAGCAGTTGACGACCGGGTGCTGCTTGAGCGCCTCGACCGTCGCGAGCGCGAAGAACGGCAGGAACGACAGCTTGGTGCCCTCGCGCGACTCGAAGTCGGCCTTGGCCGCCTGCCGCAGCCGGGCGATCTTGGTGACGTCGGCCTCGAGGACGGTCGTCAGCTGCGCGCTGGTCTGCAGCGACTCGGTCATCCGCTGGGCGATGACCTTGCGCAGCCGGCTCATCGGCTCGGTCTTGCCGCGCACCTGGGTGTCGGGGGCGGCCTTCACGGCCTGGTCGACGAAGGCGGGCGCCGGAGCGCTGGTGCCCTGCGCCGGCTGCGGGATCTCGGCGCGGCCGGTCGAGGCCGTGTCGGCAGCGGCCGGGGCCGCGGCGGGGGTGCCCTCGCCCTGACCCGCGGCGTCGAGGACGTCCTGCTTGCGGATCCGGCCACCGACGCCGGTGCCCTGCAGGCTGCCGAGGTCGACGCCGTGCTCGTTGGCCAGCTTGCGGACCAGCGGGGTGACGTACGCGCCCTCGGCGCCGCCGGACGACGGCGCCGGCTGGGGGGCCGCCTGCTGGGGAGCGGCCTGCTGGGGCGCGGCCTGCTGGGGCGCGGGAGCAGCGGCCTGCGGAGCGGGCTCCGGCTCAGGGGCGGGCTCGGGCTCCGGCTCCGGCTCGGGCTCCGGGGTCGGCTCCGGCTCCGGCGCCGGCTCGGGCTCGGCGGCCGGCGCTGCCTCGGCGGCAGGCGCCGCCTCGCCACCCCCGGCGCCGTCGTCGATCACGCACAGCTCGACGCCGACCTCGACGGTCTCGTCCTCCTGGACCTTGATCGAGCTGACGGTCCCGGCGGCCGGGGAGGGGATCTCGGTGTCGACCTTGTCGGTCGAGACCTCGAGCAGCGGCTCGTCGGCCTCGACGCGCTCTCCCTCCTGCTTCAGCCAGCGGGTGACGGTGCCCTCGGAGACGCTCTCGCCGAGGCGGGGCATGGTGACGGAGACGGCCATGTGGTGAGGGCTCCCTAGGAGTTCGTCGGCGGGTGACTAGGCGTGCGAGTGGAGCGGCTTGCCGGCCAGCGCGAGGTGGGCCTCGCCGACGGCCTCGGACATCGTGGGGTGCGGGTGGATCAGCTGGGCGACCTCGCTGGGCAGCGCCTCCCAGTTGGTGATCAGCTGCGCCTCGGCGATGAGCTCGCCGACCCGCTCGCCGACCATGTGCACGCCGAGGACGGGGCCGTCCTTGGACGCGAGGACCTTCACGGCACCCGCCGTACCCAGGATCCGGGCCTTGCCGTTGCCGGCCAGGTCGTACGTCGCCTCGACGACGTCGTAGCCGCGCTCCTTGGCCACCGCGCTGGTGATGCCGACGGAGGCGACCTCGGGGGAGGAGTAGGTGACGCGCGGGACGCCGTCGTAGTCGATCGGCGTGACGGCGAGGCCGGCCAGCCGCTCGGCGACGAGGATGCCCTCGGCGAAGCCGACGTGCGCCAGCTGCAGGGTCGGGATGAGGTCGCCGACCGCGCTGATCGTCGGGACGCTGGTCTGCAGGTAGGCGTCGACCTTGACGAAGCCGCGCTCCATCTCGACGCCGACCTGCTCGTAGCCGAGGTCGGCCGAGACCGGTCCGCGGCCGATCGCGACGAGCAGCAGCTCGGCCTCGACGGTCTTGCCGCCCTCGAGGTGGACGCGCACGCCGCTGTCGGTGTGCTCGACCCGCTCGAAGCGGGCGCCGAGCTCCTGCTTGATGCCGCGCTTGCGGAAGGCGCGCTCGAGCAGCTTGGAGGAGCTCTCCTCCTCCAGCGGGACCAGGTGCGGCAGGGCCTCGACGATGGTCACCTCGGCGCCGAAGGAGCGCCAGACCGAGCCGAACTCGCAGCCGATCGCGCCGGCGCCGAGGATGACGACCGAGCCGGGGATCGTGTCCATCTTCAGCGCGTCGTCGCTGGTGATGACGCGCGTGCCGTCGAGCTCCAGGCCCGGCAGCGAGCGCGGGACCGAGCCGGTGGCGAGCAGCACGTGCTTCGCCTCGATGGTGCGGCCGTCGACCTCGACGGCGGTGGCCGACACCAGCCGGCCGTGGCCCTGCACGACCTCGATCTTGCGGGACTTCACCAGGCCGGTGAGGCCCTTGAACAGCCCCTCGACGACCTTGTCCTTGTAGGCGTTGACCTTGGGCATGTCGACGGACTCGAAGGTGCCGTTGACGCCGAACTGCGCGGCCTCCTTGATGACGTCGACCGTCTCGGCGGAGTGCAGCAGCGCCTTGGTCGGGATGCAGCCGCGGTGCAGGCAGGTGCCGCCGACCTTGTCCTTCTCGACCATCACGACGGACATGCCGAGCTCCGCGGCCCGCAGCGCGGCGGCGTACCCGCCGCTGCCACCTCCCAGGACGACCAGGTCGACGGTCTGCTCACTCACGGTGCTGTCTCCTTCGGGTCGTGCGGTCGGTCGGGCTCACGGCACGACGTCCGCCGCGGCCCCTGGCATCCTTCCACTCGACGGGTACAGGCCTGCACGACCCCCGGGGCATTCCCCCGGCGACCACGAGAGAGGAGCCGCCGTGGGGCTGCGCGACCGCCTGCCCGGCCGCAGGCGACCGGGGACCGTGCGCGGCGCGGGCTCGGGCGACCTGGACCACCTGGCCGGCTGGGCGACCACCCGCCGCGGCGTCGAGGGCTTCGTCGAGCCGCAGACCGCCACGACCTCCACGACGCTCGTGCTGGTCGCCGGGGACGGCGAGTGGACCCGGCGGCGCGTCGACTCCCCGAAGGCGGCCTTCTCCTTCGGGCAGAGCGCCGGCATCCCGGTGTACGACGTCGCGGCCGTCGGCTACCCCGCGCGGATGCGGGAGTGGACCGCCAAGCGCAAGGCCGCCGGCCAGACCGGCGTGCCCGGCTCGGACCGCCCCGCCCTCTGACCGCTCGCCGCTGGAGCCCTCCGTACGGCCAGCGACCCCGCTGAGACCGTGTGGAGGGCTCCACACGGTCGCGAGGCGCGGCGCTCAGACCGCCAGGTCGCCGCTGGCGAGGTCCTCGAGGACCTGGACGAAGGTGCGCACCGCCGCGCCGGTGCCGCCGTGCGGGGTGTAGCCGTACGCGTCGGCGGAGTTGTAGGCCGGGCCGGCGATGTCGAGGTGGGCCCAGCGCACGCCCTCGGCCACGAACTCCTGCAGGAACAGCCCGGCGGTGAGCATCCCGCCCTCGCGCGGGCCGGTGTTGACCAGGTCGGCGACCTCGGAGTCCAGGCCCTTGCGCAGCTCGGCCGGCAGCGGCATCGGCCAGGACGCCTCGCCGGCCCGGCCGGCGGCGGCGACGACGCCGTCGCGGAGGGCGTCGTCGTTGCCCATCACGCCGGTGGTGCGGGAGCCGAGCGCGACGAGCTGCGCGCCGGTGAGCGTCGCGACGTCGATCACCACGTCGGGGCCGTCCTCGCAGGCGCGGGCGATGGCGTCGGCCAGGATCAGCCGGCCCTCGGCGTCGGTGTTGTTGACCTCGACGGTCATGCCGTTGCGGAAGGTCAGCACGTCGGAGGGCCGGATCGCCGTGCCGCTCGGCATGTTCTCGGCCATCGGCACCCAGGCCTCGACGTCGATCGGCAGCGCCAGCTCGGCGACGGCGGTGACGGCGGCGATGACGGCTGCTGCGCCGCCCATGTCGCTCTTCATCTCCTCCATCGACGCCGCCGGCTTGAGCGAGAGGCCGCCCGAGTCGAAGGTGATGCCCTTGCCGACCAGCGCGACCTTGGTGCCGGAGCCGCCCTTGCCGCCCTGGTAGGACAGGTGGACCAGGCGCGGGCCGTTCGCCGAGCCCTGGCCGACGCCGATGATGCCGCCGAAGCCGCCCTTGGCCAGCGCCTTGCCGTCGAGCACCTCGACGTCGACGCCGACCCGCGTGGCGTGCGTCACCGCGATCTCGGCCAGCTCGGCCGGGTGCAGGTCGCTGGGCGGGGTGTTGACCAGGTCGCGGGCCAGCCGGACGCCGCGGGCGACGACCTCGGCGCGGGTGACGGCGGCGCGCGCCGCCTTGTCCTTGGCGTCCGGGACGACGAGCACGAGGTCGCGCACCGGCTCGCGGCGCGGGACGCGCGTGGCGTCGCCGGAGGTGGTCCGGTAGCGGTCGAAGGAGTAGGCGCCGAGCAGCGCGCCCTCGGCGACCGGCCGCACGGCGGTGTCGTCCACCGCGCCGAGGGTGAGGGCCACCTTCTTGGACCCGGCCAGCGCGCGGACGGCCGCGCCGGCTGCGCGGCGCAGGACCTCGGCGTCGTACGACGCGCCCTTGGCGGGCAGGGCGCCGAGGCCGACGGCCACGACGACCGGGGCGGTGGTGGCGCCGAGCGTGGCCAGGCGGGTGACCTCCTCGGCCCGGCCGGTGGCGCCGAGGCCGGTCAGCGCGGGCAGCAGGCCCTTGCCGAGGGCGGCGGCGATGCTGTCGCTGCCCGGTGCGAGCACCAGGCCGCGCGGTCCCTGGGCGACGCCGATGACGACCGCGTCGACCTTCGCGCTGGCGGCGGGGGAGCTGGACAGGGAGAGGGAGGTCACGGGCGGGGAGACTACCGACGGGAGGTGCTTGCCTCGCAGGTGAGGATGCGCCCATGACCGTCGAGGAGTGGCTGGACGCCCGCACCCCCACCCGGATCGTGCACCTCGACGCGGCCGGCGCCGGCCGCCCGTCGCGCGACGTGCTGGACGCCGAGGTCGCGCACCTGCACCGGGAGGCCGCCCGCGGGGCGTACGTCGCGGCCGAGCTGGCCGAGGAGACCGTGGCCGAGGGCCGCGAGGCGCTGGCCGCGCTGGTCGGGCTGGCCGGCAGCGACCTGTGCTTCCTGGACGGCGCCGGCACCGCCTTCGCCACCCTGCTCGCGGCCTGGCCGCTCGGCCGCGGCGCCCGGATCGGCACGGTCCCGAGCGAGTACGGCGCGAACGCCCGCGCGCTGCGCCGCCTCGCGACCGAGCGGGGCTGGGAGCTGGTCGTGCTGCCGGTCGACGACGACGGCCGGATCACGGACGTGCCCGCCGGGCTCGACCTGGTGACCTTCCCGCAGGTGGCCAGCCAGCGCGGCGTCGCGCAGCCGGTCGGCGAGGTGCTGGCCGCCGGGGTGCCGCTGCTGCTCGACGTGGCGCAGTCGCTCGGGCAGACGGCCGTCCCGGCGGGCTGCGCGGCGTACGTCGGGACGAGCCGCAAGTGGCTGTGCGGGCCGCGGGGCGTCGGCTTCGCCGTCGTGCGGCCGGAGGTGCAGGACGCGCTGACGGAGCCGCCGACGCTGGCGCCGGCGCACGGCACGCGGCATGCGCCGGTGGGAGGCGCAGGAGGCGCACGTCGCCGGCCGGGTCGGCCTGGCCGTCGCGGCGCAGGAGTGGGAGCCCGGCCTGCTGCCGGTGCGTGCAGGCGCGCGCCGCCACCGCGCGACGCGTGCTCGACGGCGTCGCCGGCTGGCGGGTGCGCGAGCCGCGTCGACGAGCCGACCGGGATCACGACGCTGGTCGGCGGCGACCCGCTGGGCACGCGCGCCGGGCTGCTGGAGGACGGCTTCGTCACCTCGGCGGTCCCCGTCAGCCGGTCCGACGACCTCGCCGACCCGGTGCTGCGGGTGTCGACGGCCGCGTGGGTCACCGACGCGCAGCTCGACGCCCTGGCCGCGGCCCTGGCCGTCCGTACGAAGTAGGTTCCGGGCGTGACCGACCTCCAGCACAGCCCGCTCCACGACCGGCACGTCGCGCTCGGCGCCAAGCTCGCCGACTTCGGCGGCTGGGAGATGCCGATCGAGTACCCGGGCGGCGGCGTGCTCAAGGAGCACGCGGCGGTGCGCGAGGCGGTGGGCGTCTTCGACGTCAGCCACCTCGGCAAGGGGGTCGTGCGAGGACCCGGGCGCCGTCGACTTCGTCAACGACCGGCTGACCAACGACCTGCGCCGGGTCGGCGTCGGGCAGGCGCAGTACACGCTCTGCTGCGACGAGGCAGCCGGCGGCGTGGTCGACGACCTCATCGCCTACGTCCGCAGCGAGGACGAGGTCTTCCTCATCCCGAACGCCGCGAACTGCAGCTAGGTCGTCGGGCGGCTGGCCGCCGACGCGACCGGCGGCATCGAGGTCGAGGACCTGCACACGCACCCTCGCCGTGCTCGCGGTGCAGGGGCCGCGCAGCCGCGAGCTGGTCGAGGCGATGGGGCTGCCGACCGACCACGACTACATGTCCTTCGCCGGCGCGGACTGGCAGGGCAGGCCGGTGGTCGTCTGCCGCACCGGCTACACCGGCGAGCTGGGCTTCGAGCTGCTGCCGCGCTGGGACGACGCCGGCGAGGTGTGGGACGCGGTGCTCGAGGCCGGCGCCGGGCTCGGCGTGCTGCCCTGCGGCCTCGGCGCCCGCGACACGCTGCGGACCGAGATGGGCTACCCGCTGCACGGCCAGGACCTGTCGCTGGAGATCACCCCCGTGCAGGCCCGCTCCGGCTGGGCCGTGGGCTGGGACAAGCCGCGCTTCTGGGGCCGCGACGCGCTGCTGGCCGAGCGCGCCGCCGGGCCGCACCGGCTGCTGCGCGGGCTGGAGTCGCTCGACCGCGGGATCCCGCGCGCGCACATGCGCGTGCAGAAGGACGGCGCCGCCGTCGGCGAGGTGACCAGCGGGACGTTCTCGCCGACGCGACGGGTCGGCATCGGCCTCGCGCTGCTCGACCGCGCCGTGGCCGAGGGCGACGAGGTGACCGTGGACGTCCGCGGGCGCACCTCGACGATGCGCGTCGTCAAGCCGCCGTTCGTCGCCGTCGCACGTGCGATGACCCGCGTCCTGCTGGTCGGCCTCATGGCGACCGGGAAGTCCACGGTGGGTCGGGCGGTCGCCGACGCCACCGGCTGGCCGTGCCTCGACAACGACGCGCTCCTGGAGCAGGACACCGGCCAGACCGCCGCGCAGATCCTGGCCGAGCACGGCGAGGCGCGGCTGCGCGCCGCCGAGTCCGACGTGCTCGCTCGGCTGGTCGCCCTGCCCGGCCCGTTCGTCGCCGGTGTCGCGGCCGGGACGATCCTGGACGAGGGGGACCGCGCCCGGATGCGCGCTGCCGGGCACGTCGTCTGGCTGCGCACCAGCGTCGCGACGATCGTCCAGCGGGTCCAGGGGCAGACCGGCCGGGCCTGGCTCGACGAGGACCCCGAGGCCGTGCTGACGGCGATGGCCGCCGAGCGCGACCCGCTCTACGCCTCGGTCGCCCACCAGGTGCTCGAGATGGACGACCTGACGCCGGAGCAGGCGGCCCGCCAGGTCGTGGCGGCCCTGCCCTCGAGCTAGGCGTCCCGGTCGACCAGCGCGATCCCGGCGACGAGCAGGTCGGCCGCGAGGTCCGCGCCGGCTGGCAGCGCCAGGCGCAGGTCGAGCAGCCCGGTCAGGCCCAGCCCCGCGAGGCCCGTGCGCGCCGCGGGGAGGGCGGCACCTGGCCGGCGAGCGACCAGCGCGCGGCGCCGGGGGCGAGCCGGTCGGCCAGCACGGCTGCGGCCGCCGTGACCGCCGAGCCGTCCAGCACCACGGGGGTGCGGCGCACCGCTGCCTGCGCCAGAACCCCGGTGAGCACCGCCAGCGGCGCGCTCCCCAGGGCGGTCAGCAGCTGCTCCGGGTCGGCGAGGTGCAGCCGGGCCGTCCGCAGCCCGTCCCGCACGCCGGTCACCTGACCGGCCCAGGACGGACCGGTCGCGGTGCCCACCGCCTGCACCGGCTCGAGGTCGAGCAGCGCCGCGAGCACCACCAGCCCGGGCACCGGGTCGAGGTCGGCGCCGGCGACGAGCAGGTCGCAGCCGGCGTCGGCCAGCGCGTCCGCCGCGGGCGATGCCGTCGTCGAGGCCGCCCTCGGTCGCCTCGTCGACGACGAGCCGCCGGCGCAGCGCCGGGGCGTGCGGCGGCCAGGCGCCCTGGGCGCCGGCCAGCTGCTCGAGCGCCCTGCCCGAGCCGGCCGAGCGCGCGGTCGGATCCCGGTGCGTCCTCGGGCGGCGCGACCACCAGGCGCCTCACCGCCCCACCTCGAGCAGGTCGCCGTCGCGCGGCGCGCGGGCGCCCCAGCCGGCCAGCAGCCGCGTCGAGCTCGGCCGGCGGCGGGTTGTCGTGGCCGAGGTGGATCGCGAGCAGGTCGGTGCCGGCGACCACCGCCCCCCGCCGGCGCAGCTCGTCGACCTGCACCGGCCAGCTGCGCAGGTCGTGGTGGTGCCGGCAGGTCGGCGCCGGTCAGCTCGAGGAGCACCGCGTCGTACGCCCGGTCCCTCGGCCAGGCGCAGCGCCTGCTCGTCGAGCGCGCCGGTGTCGGTGGCCCACAGCAGGCGTGCGCCGTCCGGCGCCGGTGAGGTCGTAGAGGACGGCGGGTCCCGACGGCGGGCTCCGGCGTGCGTCGCGGGCAGCACGACGACGTCGTAGCCCGCGACGCTGCAGCCGGTCCCCGGGGAGGCGGGCACCGTCGTCACGGTGTCGTCGAGCCGCTCGGCGGGCGTCGGCGAGCACCGCCGGCGGGCCGACGAGCGCCAGCGGCCGTCGGCCCGGCCGCCCAGCCGCGCCACATCCAGGCCGGCCAGGCGTGGTGGTCGGGGTGCGCGTGCGTGACGAGCACCGCCTCGACCTGCGACAGGTCCACGCCCTGCCGCAGCGCGGCGCGCGGCGCCTCCGGCCCGATCTCGAGCAGCAGCCGGTCGTCGACGAGCGCGCTGGTCTGCCCGCGCAGCACCCCGTCGGCCGCCGCGGCCGCGCAGGACGCGCAGGTGCACCACGGGTTCGGCCACCCGTCGGAGGAGCCGGTGCCGAGCAGGCGGACGCGCATGCCGACAGCCAACCGCACGCCCCGGCCGTACGTGGCAGGGTGGGCCCGCAGCTCCCCCTGACCGAGAGGACGGCCCGTGGCCTGGACGTGGCGGTACGAGGACAGCAGCGGCGCGCCGGTCGTCCCCGCGGAGGGGGCGCCGACGGCGGAGCCGTTCCCGAGCCAGGCCGACGCCGAGAGCTGGATCGGCGAGAGCTGGCGCGAGCTGCTCGGCGGCCGGCGTGCACCAGGTGACGCTGCTCGAGGACGAGCGCGAGGTCTACGGCCCGATGGGGCTGTCCAGCCCCGTCTGAGCCCCCGTACGGACCTAGGGGCGCTGCTCGGGGCTCACCGTCTTGCTCGGGTCGGTCGTGACGACGCCCTCGAGCACGGCGTCGACCTGCGCGAGCAGGTCGGCGTCGAGCATCTTGCCGGCGGCGGCGGCGTTGTCGCGCACCTGCTCCGGCCGGGAGGCGCCGATGATGGCCGAGGAGACGTTCGGGTTCTGCAGCACCCACGCGACGGCGAGCTGGGCCATCGACAGGCCGGCCTACTCGGCGAGCGGCTTGAGCTGCTGCACCTTCTCCAGCACGTCGTCGCGCAGCCAGCGGGCGATCATCTTGTCGCCGCCGGCGCTGTCGGTCGCGCGCGAGCCCTCGGGCGGCGGCTGGCCCGGCAGGTACTTCCCGGTCAGCACGCCCTGCGCGATCGGCGACCAGACGATCTGGCCGATGCCCTCGCGCTCGCACAGCGGCACGACCTCGGCCTCGATGACGCGCCAGAGCATGGAGTACTGCGGCTGCGAGGAGACGATGCGGTCGAAGCCCATCTCGTCGGCGATCTTCAGCGCCGCCTCGATCTCGGAGGCCTTCCACTCCGAGACGCCGATGTAGTGCACCTTGCCGGCGCGCACCAGGTCGTCGAAGGCCTTGCAGCGTCTCCTCGAGCGGCGTCTCGTAGTCGAAGCGGTGCGCCTGGTAGAGGTCGACGTAGTCGGTCTGCAGCCGCTCGCAGCGAGCCGTTGCAGCTCTCGAGGATGTGCTTGCGCGACAGGCCGCGGTCGTTCTGGCCCGGCCCGGTCGGCCAGTAGACCTTGGTGAAGATCTCCAGGCCCTCGCGCCGCTCGCCCTTCAGGGCCTCGCCCAGGACGCTCTCGGCCTTGGTGCCGGCGTAGACGTCGGCGGTGTCGAACGTCGTGATGCCGACGTCGAGCGCCTCCCGCACGCAGGCGGTGGCCTGGTCGGCCTCCACCTGCGAGCCGTGCGTCAGCCAGTTGCCGTAGCTGATCTCGCTGACCTTCATGCCGCTGCGCCCGAGGCGCCTGAACTCCATGCGGCCGACCGTACGGGTCAGCCCTTGCCGGGCGACACCCGGGGACGGGGGGCAGCCGGAAGCGCCGCAGCACCGTCGAGCGCAGCAGGCCGTACGCGACGTGGCCGCCGATCCGGCCCTCGTCCGGGAACTGCTCGCGGATGCGGCGGCGCACGGCCAGCGTCGTGACGACGACGTCGACGAGCACGAGGAGCAGCGCGAGCCAGCCACAGCAGCGATCCCGACGGTCTGCAGCTCGGCGACTGCCCGACAGGTTCGCGACGACGAGCGCGACCGCGAGCGGCAGCAGGACGACGCCGACGTTGCGGCGGCCGTCGACGACGTCGCGCACCAGCGCGCGCACCGGACCGGCGTCGCGCTTGGACAGGTAGCGCTCGTCGCCGCGGGCGGCGCCCTCGCGGACGCGGGCCCGCGCGGCGGCGGCCTCCTGCTTCTGCCGCTGCGCCGCCTCCTTGCGCGTCTGCGGCGGCGGGGCGACCGGGCCCGAGCGCCGGCGCTGCGACTCGCTGCGCTTGGGCGTGGGGCGGCCCTTGCCGGTCGGTGCGGTCACGCCCTGCAGGCTAGCTCACGGCAGCGCGAGCATGCGGTCGAGCGCGGCCTTGGCCCAGCGGGCCGTCTCGGGCTCGACCTCGATCCGGTTCGGCACGACGCCCTCGACGAGCTGCTCCAGCGACCAGACCAGGTGCGGCAGGTCGATGCGGTTCATCGTCGAGCAGAAGCAGACGGTCTTGTCGAGGAAGACGACCGTCTTGTCCGGGTGCGCCTTGGCCAGGCGGCGTACGAGGTTGAGCTCGGTGCCGATCGCCCAGGCGCTGCCGGGCCGGCGCGCCGTCGAGCGTGCGAGATGATGAACTCGGTCGAGCCGACGAGGTCGGCGGCCTGCGACGACCTCGTGGCGTGCACTCGGGGTGGACGAGCACGTTGACGCCGGGGACGCGCTCGCGGACGTCGCGCACCGAGTCGACCGTGAAGCGGCCGTGCACCGAGCAGTGGCCCTTCCACAGGATCATCGTGGCCGCCTGGAGCTGCTCGACCGTCAGGCCGCCGCCCGGCTTGTGCGGGTCGTAGACGACGCAGTCCTCCAGGGACAGGCCCATCTCGCGGACGGCGGTGTTGCGGCCGAGGTGCTGGTCGGGCAGGAAGAGCACCTTGCTGCCCTGCTCGAAGGCCCAGGTCAGCGCCCGCTTCGCGTTGGACGAGGTGCAGATCGTGCCGCCGTGCCGGCCGGTGAAGGCCTTGATGGCGGCGCTGGAGTTCATGTAGCTGACCGGCACCACCGCGTCGGCGACGCCGGCGGCCGTCAGGACGTCCCAGCACTCCTCGACCTGGTCGAAGGTCGCCATGTCGGCCATCGAGCAGCCGGCGGCGAGGTCGGGCAGCACGACCGCCTGGTCCGGGCCGGTCAGGATGTCGGCCGACTCGGCCATGAAGTGCACGCCGCAGAAGACGATGAACTCCGCCTCGGGCCGCGCGGCGGCCTGCTGGGCGAGCTTGAAGCTGTCGCCGGTGACGTCGGCGAACTGGATGACCTCGTCGCGCTGGTAGTGGTGGCCCAGCACGAAGACCCGGTCGCCGAGCGCGGCCTTGGCGGCGCGGGCGCGCTCGACCAGCGTCGGGTCGGAGGCCGCCGGCAGCTCGCCGGGGCAGTCGACGCCGCGCTCGGAGGCGGGGTCGCTCTGCCGGCCGAGCAGCAGCAGCGCGAGCGGGGTCGCCTCGACGCCCGGCATGAGGTCCAGGTCCGGAAGGGTCGTCATGTGCTGGTCTCCTCAGCCGAGGGCGGGGGCGGCGACGGGGGATAGTGTCGCACAGACGACAACATCGGGACGGGCGCCGGCCTTCCCGCGGCTGGCAGGCTGACCGGGTGCGCGTCCTGCTGGCTCCCGACGGCTTCGGCGGCACCCTGAGCCCCGCCGCGGCCGCGGCGGCGATGGCCGAGGGCTGGCGCCGCGCCGCGCCCGCGCGACGTGCTGGACCTCGCGCCGCTGTCCGACGGCGGGCCGGGCCTGCTCGAGGTGCTCGCCGTCGGCGCTGCCCGGCGCCGTGCTGCGCCCGGTCGTGGTGGAGGACCCGCTGGCCCGCCCGGTGCGCCGCCGCCGTGCTGCTCGACGGGGGCACGGCCTACGTCGAGGCGGCGTCGGCCTGCGGGCTGCACCTGCTGGCGGACGCCGAGCGCGACCCGACGGCGACCACGACGTACGGCGTCGGCCAGCTCGTCGCGCGCCGCCCTCGACCTCGGCGCCACCCGCGTGGTCGTCGGGCTGGGCGGCAGCGCCACCAACGACGGCGGTGCCGGCCTGCTCGCCGCGCTCGGGGTGCAGCGGCTCGACGCGGCGGGGGAGCGGCTGCCCCCGGGCGGTGCCGCGCTGCGACGGGTGGACCGGCTGACGGGCGCGCCCGACCCCCGGCTGGCCGGCGTCGAGCTGGTCGCCGCGACCGACGTCGACAGCCCGCTGCTGGGCCTGCGCGGGGCATCGGCGGTCTTCGGGCCGCAGAAGGGCGCGAGCCGGGAGGACGTCGCGCTGCTCGACGGCGCGCTCACCCGCTGGGCCGACGTGCTCGAGGCCCACCTCGGCGTCGAGGTCCGCGGCGCAGCCCGGCGCCGGCGCCGCCGGCGGGCTGGGCGCGGCGCTGCTCGCGCTCGGCGCCCGCCGCGAGCCCGGCATCGCGCTCGTGCAGTCCGTGGTGGGCCTGGCCGACCGGGTGGCGCAGGCCGACCTGGTGGTCACGGGGGAGGGCGCCTTCGACCTCTCCTCGCTGTCGGGCAAGGTCGTCTCGGGCGTCGCCGCCCTGGCCGCCGAGGCACGCCGTGCCCTGCCTGGTGCTGGCCGGCGCGGTGCGGGTCGGGCGTCGCGAGGCGGGCGCGGCCGGGATCGAGGCGGCGTACTCGATGGTGGAGCGGTCGGCGTCGAGCAGGCGCTCACCCAGCCGGCGGCCTCGCTGGCGGCCCTGGCGGCGCGGGTCGCGCGGCAGTGGTCGCGGTGAGCGAGGACCGCCCGGCGTGCGACGATGGAAGGGTCCGGCCGCCCCGCGCGTTGGGCAGGACGAACACCCCAGACACCCCACGGAGGCCCCATGACCGCCCCGGAGACGACCACCCCGGACGTCACCACCGACGCGCCCACCGGCGTCGTCCTGTCGCGACCCGGCCGCCGAGAAGGTGAAGGCGCTGCTCGCCCAGGAGGGTCGTGACGACCTCGCGCTGCGCGTCGCCGTCCAGCCCGGCGGCTGCTCCGGCCTGCGCTACCAGCTGTTCTTCGACGAGCGCTCGCTCGACGGCGACGCCGTGCAGGAGTACGCCGACGGCTCCGTCAAGGTCGTCGTCGACCGCATGAGCGTCCCGTACCTCGCCGGCGCGACGATCGACTTCGTCGACACCATCGAGAAGCAGGGCTTCACCATCGACAACCCCAACGCCGGCGGCTCCTGCGCCTGCGGCGAGTCCTTCCACTAGGCCTCCGCACCGCCCAGCCGGCGCCGGTCCCCTCAGGGGCCCGGCGCCGTCTGCTGTCCCGGGCCCTCCGGCCCCCACCCGGGACCCCCACCCGGCGACGATCTTCGTCTTGAGGTGCCGCGACACGCACACGACCGCCCTACAAGACGAAGATCGTCGCGGGGGAGGGGTGGGTGCCCGCCGCTGACGGGCCGACCGGGGCGTCGTACGGTGGTCCGATGGCAGCTGAGGCGTACCTGGTCGGTGGGGTCCGGACCCCGGTGGGCCGCTACGGCGGGGCGCTGGCGGGCGTGCGCGCCGACGACCTCGCCGCGCTCGTGGTGGGCGAGGCCGTACGACGGGCCGGCGTCGACCCCGACCGCGTCGACGAGGTCGTGCTCGGCGCGGCGAACCAGGCCGGCGAGGACAACCGCAACGTCGCCCGGATGGCCGTGCTGCTCGCCGGGCCTGCCGCTGCACGTGCCCGGCCTACACGGTCAACCGGCTGTGCGCCTCCGGCCTCACCGCCATCGCGAGCGCCGCGAACGCGGTGCTGTCCGGCGAGCGCCGACGTCGTCGTCGCGGGCGGCGTCGAGTCGATGACCCGCGCGCCGTGGGTCATGGCCAAGCCCGGCACGCCGTGGGCCAAGCCGGGCGAGGTGCACGACACCGCGCTGGGCTGGCGCTTCGTCAACCCGCAGCACGACCCCGAGCACACGATCACCCTCGGCGAGACCGCCGAGCGGGTCGCCGCGCTCGACGGGATCACCCGCGAGGAGTCCGACGCCTTCGGGCCTGCAGAGCCAGGAGCGCGCGGCCAGGGCCGTCGAGAACGGCGCGTTCGACGCCGAGATCGTCCCGGTGCGCGACCCGGCAGGGCAAGCAGGACGTCCTCGTCACCCGCGACGAGACGGTCCGCGCCACCAGCCTGGACAAGCTCGCCGCGCTCAAGCCCGCCTTCGCCAAGGACGGCGTCGTCACGGCCGGCTCCAGCAGCCCGCTGTCGGACGGCGCGTCGGCGATCGTCGTCGCCTCCGAGGAGGCGGTGCGCGACCTCGGCCTGACCCCGCGCGCCCGGATCGTGGGCGTCGGCCAGCGCCGGCCTCGAGCCGCACCTCATGGGCCTCGGCCCGGTCCCGGCGACGGAGAAGGTGCTCGCGCGGGCCGGCTGGTCGGTCGGCGACCTCGACGCCGTCGAGCTGAACGAGGCGTTCGCCGTGCAGGTGATCGCCAGCGCCCGGCGGCTCGGCCTGGACGAGGCGACGCTCAACGCCGACGGCGGCGCGATCGCGCTCGGCCACGCGCTCGGCAGCAGCGGCTGCCGGATGGTCGTCACGCTGCTCGGCCGGCTCGAGCGCGAGCGGGGCACGCCGCGGCCTGGCGACGATGTGCATCGGCGTCGGCCAGGGGCAGGGCCTGCTGGTGGAGCGGGTCTAGCGCAGCCGTACTCGTCGTAGCCGGCGAGGGCGTGCGACCGCGTCGAGCGAGATCTCGACGGGCACGCGCCGGGCCGGGCTCGGGGAGGCGGACCGTCGTCGGGACGAACGGCGCCGAGCACGCCGGAGACCTCGCGGCAGTCGTGCACCAGGTCGATGATCGACTCGGCCTCGACGTCGGACGGGACGGGCGTGTGAGTGGTCATGCGACCGACGGTAGGCAGTTACCGGCGGGTACCCAAGGCCTACCGATCAGTAGTCTTCGCGGCATGCGCATCGCCGTCGCCGGGTCCATCGCGACCGACCACCTGTTCACCTTCGAGGGGCGCTTCGCCGACTCGCTGCTGGCCGGAGCAGCTGAGCAACGTGTCGCTGTCGTTCCTCGCCAGCGACCTGCAGGTCCGCCGCGGCGGCACCGGCGCGAACATCGCCTTCGGCATGGGCGTCGCTGGGCTCGCACGCCGCTGCTGGTCGGCGCGGTCGGCAAGGACGCCGCGCGACTACCTCGACTGGCTGCAGGAGCACGGCGTCGACACGACCGCACGTGCGGCGTCAGCGAGACGCTGGCCAGCGCCCGCTTCACCTGCACGACCGACCAGGACCACGCCCAGATCGCCACCTTCTTCCCGGGCGCGATGGCCGAGGCGGCCGAGATCGACATCGCCGCGGTCGGCGACGTCGACCTGGTCGTCGTCGCCCCGGACGACCCGGGCGCGATGCTGCGCCACTCCGCGAGCTGCCGGGACCGCGGCGTGCCGTTCGCCGCCGACCCGTCGCAGCAGCTGGCGTTCATGGACGGCGACGCGATCCGCGGCCTGGTCGAGGGCGCGACCTACCTGTTCACCAACGACTACGAGGCCGGCCTGGTGCACGAGAAGACCGGCTGGACCGCACGACGACGTGCTCGAGGTCGTCGGCACCCGCATCACCACGCACGGCGCCGACGGCATCAGCGTCTTCCGCAAGGGCGAGCCGGTGCTCGAGGTCGCGCCGGCTCCCGCCCGCGAGGTCGTCGAGCCGACCGGCGTCGGCGACGCCTTCCGCGCCGGCTTCCTCTGCGCCACCGGCTGGGGCCTGTCGCCCGAGCGCTCGGCGCAGGTCGGCGCGCTGCTCGCCACCCACGTCGTCGAGACCGTCGGCACGCAGGAGTACGCCTTCACCCCCGCCGGCTTCCTCGGCCGGTTCGACGAGGCGTACGGCGAGGTCGCGGCCGCCGAGGTCGCCCCGCACCTGGGCGCCCGGTGAGCCGGCCCGTCCGGGTGGTCCCGGTCGACGAGCTGACCGAGGCCGACCCGACGCCGGGCATGCAGCGGCTGGCGGCGTTCGCCGTCGACGGACTGTGGGCGGGGCTGGTCCACACCGACCCGGGCGCGACGTCGGGGTGGCACCACCACGGCCAGCACGAGACCAGCCTCTACGTCGTGGCCGGCACGCTGCGCGTGTCGTACGGACCGGGGGGCGAGCAGGCCGTCGAGGCCGGGCCGGGGGAGTTCCTGCACGTGCCGGCCTGGACCGTGCACCGGGAGGCCAACCCGACCGACGAGGTCTCGACCGCGGTCATCGCCCGCGCCGGGCGCGGTGCGCCGACCGTCAACGTGGACGGGCCCGACCCCGCCTGAGCTAGTCGGCCCGCTGCTCCGCGACCACCCGCGGCAGCACCTCGAGCAGGCGCTCCACGTCGGCCTCGGTGGTGCCGCGGTGCAGCGACACGCCGCACGTTGCCGTGCGTCAGCAGCGCCCATCGCGGCCAGCACGTGGCTGGGCTCGAGCACCGTCGCGCTGCAGCTCGACCCGCTGCTGACCGGCGAAGCCCTCGCGGTCGAGCGCGCGCAGCAGCGCCTCGCCGTCGAGGTACGGGCAGGAGAAGGCCACCAGGTGGGGGAGCCGGTCGACCGGGTCGCCGACCACCTCGACGTCGTCGACCAGCTCGGGGAGGCGCGCGCGCAGCCGGTCGACCAGCGGGCGCAGCCGGGCGTCCTCGGCCGGCGGCCTCGGCCAGCGCCGCCTGCAGCCCGACGGCCGCGGCCAGGACGGAGGGCAGGGGCAGCGCCCCCGGGACCCGGTCGCCCGTGCGCGCGTCGACCGGCAGCGGGGAGCGCCAGCGCGTGCCGGTGCGGACGGCGAGCACGCCGACGCCGGGCGGGCCGCCCCACTTGTGCGCGCTGGCCGTCAGCACCGACCAGCCGGCCGGGACCGGCGCCCGGCCGACGGTCTGCGCGGCGTCGACGAGCAGCGGCACCCCGGCCGCGGCGCACCGCTCCGCCACCTGCTCCACCGGCTGGACCGTCCCGACCTCGTGCGACGCGCTGATCAGGCAGGCCAGGGCGGTGTCCGGGCGCAGCGCCGCGGCGTACGCGTCGGCGTCGACCCGGCCGAGCCGGTCGACGCCGACGGCGGTGGCCGGACCGCCGGCGTGCGCGACGGCGGTGAGGACGCAGGAGTGCTCGACGGCGCAGTGGACGACGTGGCTGCCGGTGCGCTGCCGGGCCGCCAGCCGCACCGAGCAGGCCGAGGTGCGGCGGCGAGCGTGCCGGACGGCGCGAAGGACACCTCGTCCGGGCGGGCGCCCAGGGCACGCGGCGACGGCCTCGCGGGCGCCGTCGAGCAGCAGCCGGGCGCGCCGGCCCGCGGCGTACAGCTTGGCCGGGTCGGCCCAGCCGTCGTCGAGCGCGGCGAGCAGCGCCTCCCGCGCGGCGGGGTGCAGCGGCAGGCCCGCGGCGGCGTCGAGGTAGCCGCTCATGGCCGCCGTACGCTAGCCCGGGCGAGCCGCAGCGGCCCCGGCAGGAAGCGCCAGGGCGCTGGGATACGCTCGCCGCCGCGAGCCGAGAGGCCTGTCCGCTGCTGTCTGGACGGTCCGCCGACCGCCCCCCGTCCGCTCGTCAGGAAGGCCCGAGAGGTTGATCCCGACCCCCTCGCCCGCGCGCG
This sequence comes from uncultured Actinomycetota bacterium, assembly GCA_963844295.1. Classification (GTDB taxonomy): domain Bacteria; phylum Actinomycetota; class Actinomycetes; order Mycobacteriales; family SCTD01; genus SCTD01. The sequence continues at coordinate 471,164 of CAWJNR010000003.1, forward strand.
CAGGCTCGCGCCGGCGCGCAGCCCGGCTCGCCGCCGTGCTGCTGCCGGCGACCCTGCTCGCCGCCGGCTGCGACGTGCGCGACGCGTACGAGAGCGCCTTCTCGCTCGGCTTCCCGGAGCCGGTCACCGAGCAGGCGCGAGAGCATCTACGACCTGTGGCTCGGCTCCGCCGCCGCCGCGGCCGTCGTGGGCGTCTTCGTCTGGCTGCTGATCGTCTTCGCCGGCTTCCGCTACCGCAAGAAGAGCGACGAGCTGCCGCGCCAGGTCCGCTACAACCTGCCGATCGAGGTGCTCTACACCGTCGTGCCGTTCGTGATCATCGCGGTGCTCTTCTACTACACGACGGTCAGCCAGAACTTCGTCAACGAGCTCACCGACGAGGACGAGGGCGGCGCCCGACGTCAACATCGGCGTCGTCGGCTTCCAGTGGAACTGGCAGTTCAACTACCTCGACGAGGGCGTGCAGGTCACCGGCCTGCCGACCCAGCAGCGCGGTCAGCTGGTGCCTGCCGACCGACCGCACGGATCCGCTTCGTCGAGACCTCGCCCGACGTCATCCACTCCTTCTGGGTGCCGGCGTTCCTGTTCAAGCGCGACGTCATCCCCGGGCCGCGAGAACACCTTCGAGATCACCATCAACAAGGAGGGCGAGTACATCGGCCGCTGCGCCGAGTTCTGCGGCGAGAAGCACTCCGCCATGAACTTCTCGGTGCGCGTCGTCTCGCCCGAGGAGTACGAGGACTACATCGGCGACCTGCAGGCCGACCCGGCGCAACGAGATCGGCTCGGGCACCGGCACGGGCGCCGTCACCGGCACCGAGGCGCACCGAGCCGGGAGCGAGCTCATGACCCTCATCGCCGACGCCACCACGCCCGTCCAGGTCCGCCGCCCGCGGCAGTCCCCGGGCGCGAAGATCGTCAAGGTCCTCACCACGACGGACCACAAGACGATCGGCCTGCTCTACCTGTGCACGTCGTTCGGCTTCTTCCTGTTCGCCGGCGCGATGGCGATGATCATCCGCGCCGAGCTGGCCCAGCCGGGCCTGCAGGTGGTCAGCCCGGAGCAGTACAACCAGCTGTTCACCATGCACGGCACGATCATGATGTTCCTGTTCGCGCCCGCCGCCGCCTTCGGCTTCGCGAACTTCATCATGCCGCTGCAGATCGGCTCGCCGGACATGAGCTTCCCGCGGCTGAACGCCTTCTCGTACTGGCTGTACCTGTTCGGCGGGCTCACGGTCATGGCCGGCTTCCTCACCCCCGAGGGCGCCGCGTCGTTCGGCTGGTTCGCCTACGCGCCGCTGAACAGCGTGATCCACTCGCCCGGCGCTCGGCGCCGACCTGTGGATCGTCGGCCTGCACGATCTCGGGTCTGGGCACGATCCTCGGCGCGGTCAACTTCATCACCACGATCATCACGCTGCGCGCGCCCGGCATGACGATGTTCCGGATGCCGATCTTCACCTGGAACATGCTGGTCACGTCGATCCTGGTGCTGATGGCCTTCCCGGTCATCACCGGCGCGTTCTTCGGCCTGCTGGCCGACCGCCACCTCGGCGCGCAGATCTACAACGTCGACAGCCGGCGGCGCGATCCTGTGGCAGCACCTGTTCTGGTTCTTCGGGCACCCCGAGGTCTACATCATCGCGCTGCCGTTCTTCGGCGATCATCACGGAGATCATCCCGGTCTTCAGCCGCAAGCCGCTGTTCGGCTACAAGGGCCTGGTCTTCGCGACCATCGCCATCGGCGCGCTGTCGATGACCGTGTGGGCGCACCACATGTACTCCACCGGCGCCGTGCTGCTGCCGTTCTTCGCCTTCCTGAGCTTCCTCATCGCCGTGCCCGACGGGCGTGAAGTTCTTCAACTGGATCGGCACGATGTGGCGCGGCCAGCTGACGTTCGAGACGCCGATGCTGTTCTGCGATCGGCTTCCTCATCACGTTCCTGCTCGGCGGCCTGACCGGCGTGCTGCTCGCCAGCCCGCCGATCGACTTCCACGTCACCGACACCTACTTCGTCGTGGCGCACTTCCACTACGTCGTGTTCGGCACCGTGGTGTTCGCCTTCTTCGGCGGCGTCTACTACTGGTTCCCGAAGTTCACCGGCCGGATGATGGACGACCGGCTCGGCAAGGTGCACTTCTGGACGCTGTTCATCGGCTTCCACCTCACGTTCCTCGTCCAGCACTGGCTGGGCAACGAGGGCATGCCGCGCCGCTACGCCGACTACGCCGCCGAGCGACGGCTTCACGACGCTCAACGTCGTGTCGAGCATCGGCGCGTTCGTGCTCGGCGCCTCGACGCTGCCGTTCATCTACAACGTGTTCGTCAGCTTCCGGCGCGGCGAGAAGGCCGTCGGCGACGACCCGTGGGGCTTCGGCAACTCGCTCGAGTGGGCGACCTCGCTGCCCGCCGCCGCGGCACAACTTCGTGACCATGCCGCGCATCCGCTCCGAGCGCCCGGCCTTCGACCTGCACTACCCGCAGGTGGCCGGCAAGGCCGACTTCCACGCGGCACCCGAGGTAGAGGCAGGCACATGAAGATCGAGGGCTACCTCTTCGCGTTCATCGCGCTGTTCTTCGTCCCCGTCACGGTCGTCTACTGGCTGCTGTCCGAGGACCCGACCGGCACGACCTGCCTGGTGCTGTCGATCGGCCTGGCGTTCATGGTCGGCTACTACCTGCTGTTCACCGCCCGCCGGATGGAGGCGCGTCCGGAGGACCGCCCCGACGCCGAGATCAGCGAGGGCTCCGGCGAGGTCGGCTTCTTCGCGCCGCACTCGTGGTGGCCGATCGCCCTGGCCGGCTCGTTCGCCGTCGTCGATGATCGGCACTGGTCATCGGCCCGTTCCTGGCCATGATCGGCGTCGATCTTCCTCGCGATCGCGCGTGCTCGGCCTGCTGTTCGAGTACTACGTCGGCATCAACCGCTCGCAGGGCCAGACCCTCGGCGAGCTGCAGGCGATGGGCGAGCGGCCGACCAGCATGCGCAAGTTCCTGGGCGAGTAGCCCCGTCGTACGTCGAAGGCCGGTCCGCACGCGGGCCGGCCCTTCGTGCGTCTGACGGAGCTAGCGTCCACGCCGAGCGCGAGGAGCACCGCACGCCGCACGGCGTGGTCCAGCCGTTCACGTGGGTCGTGCTGCGGCGGCGGTAGCGACTGCGGCTCGTCGACCGCGGGTGCGTAGTACTGCTCAGGCGCCCGCCTCGCCGGCCGGACAGGCTCTGCCCATGACCTCGACCCCCGCCGCCCCGCTCCGCAACACGACCGCCTTCTTCGCCCAGGCCGGCATCTCCTTCGGCGTCGCCGCGCTGGCCGTCGGCATCGGCATCACCTACCTGCCCGTCGACCGCTGGATCCGCGGCTTCCTGGCGATCGGCGCGCTGTTCCTCGTCAGCTCCAGCTTCACCCTGGCCAAGTGCGTGCGCGACCACCAGGAGGCGACCCAGGGGCTGTCGGCGCTGGACCACGCGCGCCTGGAGGGCATGCTCGCCGGCCGCGAGGCCCGCTCCGGCGCCTGAGGACCGCCCCGGGGCTCCCTCTGGTGATCGACAGAAGGATCGGTCTCGTACGGCGAGGCCGCCCCGTCTGACGGCACGGGAGCTTCTGTCGATCACCGCCCCGAGGCGACCGAGCGTGGCATCACGACGATTCCCCGGCGGGCCGAGGGCCGCCGACGGGTCGCGCTGGCCGGCTCAGGAGTCGAAGACGGGGCCGAAGGCGGGGATGCCCCGGCGCTCCAGGCCGTGCACCAGGTCCCCGGTGACGGTGCGGTTGGACACGCAGATGACGGCCTCGGCGCCGGACTCGAGGTAGGCGGAGTAGGCCAGGCGCAGCACGTCCGGCTTGCCCAGGCTCTCGGTGTCCCAGATCGTCGCGTCGGGCTGGCGGTGCAGGATCTCCTGCACGAGCCCCTCGCCGTAGGTGCGGACCGGGTTGCGCGTCACCCAGACCAGCTTGGTGCGGGCGTCGGCGTCCAGCAGGTGACCGAGGACCGGCGCGATGCCGCTGCCCGTCGCCACGAAGACGGTCTTGCCGAACAGCCGCCAGACGTTGGCGAGCTCGATGGTCGGGACGCCGCGCACCCACACGGTGGGCGGGGGCGCCGCGATGAACTCCGACGTCCAGTCGCCGGCCCGGGAGATCGCCATCCGGTGGCCAGCACCGTCCTGGCGGGCGGGGATGTTCGCGAACTGGTGCCAGCCGACCAGCGGGTGGCGGCTGATGCCGCGGGTCGAGCCCCTGTCGGGGGTGGGCTCACCGACGAGGGTCACCAGCGCGACGTGGTCAGAAGGGGTCTCGACGTCGACCGGCACCCGGCGGAGGCGGACCCAGGGCCAGGCCACGCCGAGGGTCGCTGCCGCGAGCAGCCACACGGCCGGGTCGGTGAGCAGCGCACCGAGGTCGGGCTCCAGCAGCACCGTGCTGACCCAGATGAGCAGCAGGGCCGCCCAGCCCCCCAACCGGTGGCTGAGCTCGAAGCCGTCGTGGAGCCGGTGCCGGACCCACGGCGACGCGAGCACGACGATGACCACCAGCAGCAGCGCGACCAGGAGCGCCACGACCCGGGCGACCAGGGGAGCGGACCCGTGGGGCAGCAGGACGGCGACGAACACGACGTACCAGGCCGTCCCGGCCACCGCAGTCCCGACGTGCAGCCCGCCGTGGTGGTAGAACTTCGCGAGCGCCCACCGGAGCGACAGCGGCCAGGTGCGCGGCGCGGCCGTGGCCACCCGCCCGAGCGCGTTGATGAAGGCCTGCTGGCGGAACAGGACGCTCAGGGCGATGTTCGCCTGCGCCAGCAGAGCCAGCGCCGGCAGGGCGCTGTCGGCCTCGCCCCACCAGCCACGGCCGAGCACGGCGATCGCGACGTTGACCAGGACGACGCCGAGCACCAGGCGGTTGTAGGGCATGGCGCGCGGGTGCCTCAGCGCCTGGCGCACGGGCCCGCTCCACGCCGGGAGGGGGGCCTTGTCCTGGCGTGCCGTCCCTCGTGCGGACCGCGACTGCAGCAGCGCCTCGAGGTCGGCCGCGGCAGCCGGCGAGCGGCCCATGACCTCCCAGAAGTCCTCACGGCCGAGCCGGACGACCTCCAGGCTCGTCACCGCCCGCACGGTCGCCGTCCGAGGCGAGCGGAGCATCAGACCGATCTCGCCGAAGACCTCACCCGGCCGCAGGGTCCGCAGGTAGACCTCCGCCCCGTCGACGTCCTGGTAGACCTCGGCCTCGCCCTTGGCCACGACGTAGAAGCCCTCGGTGGGGTCCCCCTGCGACGACGACGAGGTCGCCGCGCGTGAAGCGCTCCGCGCCGGCTCGACGCACCAGCTCGTCGAGGACGTCGGGCGGCAGGTCGGGGAAGGTGCGCGAGAGCCACTGCTCGGCTGTACGACGCCCCACCCGGTGCCCCCTGGTCAGGCACCGTCGTCGGCCACCTGCTCGGGAGTATGCCGGTCAAGCCCTGTCTGTTGCGGGCTTTCGCTTCAGCCGCGGTGCAGGCCCCCCAGTAGGTCCTGCAGCGCCGGTGCCAGCTCGGGGTGGCGGAAGGCGAAGCCGCCGTCCAGGAGCCTGCGCGGAAGGGCGCGGCGGCCGGTCAGGGCGAGCGCCGGGTCGGTGCGCAGCAGGAGCGAGCCGAGGCGCACCAGCGGTGCGGGCGTCGGCGGAGCCCACGGCCGGTGCAGGGCGCTCCGCAAGGTGCGCCATCAGCTCGGCGTTGCGGACCGGGTGCGGCGCCGTCGCCAGCACGACCCCCTCGAGGTCCCCGCCTGGCCACGCCGGCTCCGGCAGGGCCGAGGCTGGCCCGCAGCACCGCGAGCCAGTCCTCGACGTGGATCCAGCTGACCCACTGCCGCCCGCCGGCGATCGGCCCGCCCAGCCCCCACCGCACCACGCCGGTGAGCCGGTCCAGCGCCGGCGTGTCCCGGTCCAGGACGACGCTGGTCCGCAGGACGACCGTGCGCTCGGCGAGCACCTGCGCCGCGGCGGCCTCCCACGCCGTCGCCACGCCCACCATCTGCGGGGGGCCCGCGCCCACGGGCGAGGCCTCGTCCAGCTCGGCGTCGCCCGCGTCCCCGTGGATCGCGGCGGTCGTGACCTGCACGAGCACGGGCAGCCCGCCGACCGCGCGTGCGGCTGCGGCGAGGGCCAGGGTGGGCTCCACGCGCGAAGCCGTCAGCAGCGCCACGGCTGCCGGCGTGGGCCGTCGGTCGACGAGGGCGCCGGCGAGGTTGACCACCGCACTGCCTTCGAGCTCCTCGTACCAGTCACCCGGGCCGACGCCGTCCCAGGCGACCTGGCGGTGCGCGCCGCCGCCCGGGCGCCTGGACAGGACGACGACGTCGTGCCCACGGCCGGCCAGGTCGTCGCACACCCGGCGTCCCAGCGCCCCGCTCCCGCCCGCCACCACGACCTTCACCTGCGCAGTCGACCACCTCGCGCCTGGCGAGCGCAGGCGGGCACGCACACCGGCGCCGATCTTCGTCTTGAGGTGCCGCGACACGCGAGCGACCGCCCCACAGGACGAAGATCGTCGCGCAGGGGGCGGCGCGCAGGGGGCGGGGGGCGAGGGAGGCGCAGGGGCGCGCGTACGACGAGGCCCCGACCTCCTTGAGGAGGACGGGGCCGTCGGTCGTGCGGGGGAGGGCTACTCGGGCTTGGCCGGCTTGCCGCTGCGCTCGAGCTCGGGGGTGCGCACCGAGGTGGCCTGGCCGTCTTCGCTGAGCTCACCGCGCTTGGGCTTGAAGAAGCCGCGGGCCCGCTTGGGCTCGGTCTGCGTGATCGCGTGACCGCCGACCTGGTCGTAGCCGGGCCCGCCGGGGTTGCTGCCGTCGGTGATCGCGGCGTGGTCGGGCTCCACCCGGGTGAGGGCGATGCGGTGCGGCGCGGGCAGCGGGACGGTCTCCTCGACGAACTCGCCCGAGGGCAGCCGCCGGATCGTGCCGGACTCGATGCCGTGGTGCAGCAGCTCCTCGTCGCTGCGCTGCAGGGCCAGGCACCAGCGCTTGGTGATGAAGTAGACGAGCGGCGGGACGACGAACAGCGCACCGCGCAGCACGTAGGTCATCTGGTTGACGCTGATGTCGGAAGATCGACGCGATGACGTCGTTGCCGCCGGCGATCATGAGGACCACGTAGAAGCTGATCGACATCGCGCCGATGGCGGTGCGGACCGGGACGTCGCGCGGGCGGTCGAGCAGGTTGTGGTACTCGTGGTCGCCGGTGAACCGGGCCTCGAGCCACGGGTAGAGCATCATCAGCGTGAAGATGATGCCCGGCATGACGACCGTCGGCAGCAGCACGTTGAACGGCACCGTGTAGCCCAGGCCGCGAGAACTCCCAGGCCGGCATGAGGCGGGTCGAGCCGTCGAGGAAGCCGACGTACCAGTCCGGCTGCGAGCCGGCGGTGACCTGCGAGGGGTCGTACGGGCCGTACATCCAGACCGGGTTGATCTGGGCCAGGCCGCCGAGCGCCGCGAGGACGGCGAAGACCAGGAAGAAGAACCCGCCGGCCTTGGCCGCGTAGGCCGGGGAGCAGGCGCGAGCCGACGACGTTGTCCTCGGTGCGGCCCGGGCCGGCGAACTGGGTGTGCTTCTGGTACCAGATCATCATCATGTGGAAGGTGATCAGGCCCAGGATCGCCAGCGGGATCAGGAAGATGTGCGCGACGTAGAGCCGGTCGAGCAGCGCGACGCCGGGGTACTCGCCGCCGAAGACCAGGAACGCCGCCCAGGTGCCGACCACCGGGATCGACAGCACGATGCCGCTAGGCGATGCGCGGCGCCGGTGCCGGAGAGCAGGTCGTCCGGCAGGGAGTAGCCGGCGAAGCCCTCGAGGATGCCGAGGATGAGCAGCAGGACGCCGATGACCCAGTTGATCTCACGCGGCTTGCGGAACGCGCCGGTGAAGAACACGCGCATGAGGTGCACGACGATCGAGGCCATGAACAGCAGCGCCGCCCAGTGGTGGATCTGCCGCATGATCAGGCCGCCGCGGACGTCGAAGCTGATGTCGAGCGTCGACGCGTACGCCTCGCTCATCGTCACGCCCTTGAGCGGGACGTAGCTGCCGTCGTAGACGACCTCGGCGAGCGAGGGGGTGTAGAAGAACGCCAGGTAGGTGCCGATCAGCAGCAGGATGATGAACAGTAGAGCGCGATCTCGCCCAGCATGAAGGACCAGTGGTCCGGGAAGACCTTGTTGAGGCTGCGGCGGACGAAGCTCGAGCTGCCCAGGCGGTCGTCGACCCCGCGGGCCAGGCCGTCGCCGGCCTTCTGCATGACGCTCATCCGCGCTCCCAGTAGCTCGGTCCGATGGGCTCCGCGAAGTCGCCCTGTGCGACGAAGTATCCGTCCTCGTCCACGCTGATCGCCAGTTGAGGCAGCGGACGGGCGGCCGGGCCGAAGATCGGCACGGCGCCCTCGTCGGCCGCGAAGGTCGACTGGTGGCACGGGCAGAACAGGTGGTGCGTCTGCTGCTCGTAGAGCTTCACCGGGCAGCCGAGGTGGGTGCAGATGCTCGAGTAGACGACGTGGCCCTGGTAGGCCCACTCCGCCGGCTGGCCCTCGAGCAGCAGCTCCTCGGGGCGCATGCGGATGAGCAGCGCGGGGGAGTCGGCCATCTTCGTGCCGTGGTCGACGTCGGGGAAGACGCTCTCGACGGCGCCGACGACCAGGTCGCCGAGGCGGACGGGGGTGCCGTTCTGGCGGATGAGGCGCACGCCCTCGGCCCAGCCCGTCGTCGCGAGCTTGGTCTCCTTGTTCTGGAACCGGCCCAGGCCGAACAGGAACGGGATCGGCAGGATCGCCAGCGCGCCGCCGCCCAGGGCCAGCGAGCCGATGAGCAGCGGCCGGCGGGCGAGGTTGGTCTGGCCGAAGCCCTGCTTGAGCGCGTCGGCCGTGGCCGCCCGCTCCTTGGGGTCCGAGCCGAACGGGTGGCGCTCCTGGACGGCCTCCTCGTCGTTCATGAGCGAGCTTGGCCCACAGCACGGCGCCGGCGCCGATGCCGAACAGCGCCAGCGCCATGAAGGTGCCGAGCAGCGGGGTGAAGGCGGCGTTGCCGGGCTCGCCGAACTGCGGCTCGCCCAGGACGTAGGTCGCCACGAAGCCGATCACGCCGACCAGCGAGAGCAGGAACAGCGCCGAGACCTTGCGCTCGGCCGACCTGGGCGTCGGCCTCGGTCAGCTCGTGCGGCTCGGCCAGGGTGCCGGAGGTGTCGACGGCCGGGCCGGCGCTGCGCTGGGCCTCGTCGGCCGGCGCGCTGTAGGTCTGCTGGAACGCGTTCTCGTTGACGTCCGAGACGCGGCTGTCGCCGCCGGAGTTGGCCTGGTCGCTCGGGCGCGACGCGAGGCGGTCGCGGATCGAGCCGGCCGCCTCGGCCGAGGTCTGCCCGTCGGGCTTGCCGGTGCCGTCGGTCATGCGCGGGCTCCGATCCAGAGCGTGAGGGCGACCAGGGCGGTGATGCCGACGACCCAGGCGACCAGGCCCTCGGAGATCGGGCCGTAGCGGCCGAGGCCGGCGCCGCCCGGGTTCGGGGCCTCCTCGTTCAGGTACGTGACGTAGCGGGTGATGGCCTTCTTCTCCTCGGGGAGCAGCTGGTTGTCGCCGTAGCGCGGCATGCTCTCCGGGCCGGACTGCATGGCGCTGTAGATGACGCGGGCGCTGGCCTGCGAGAGCTCCGGCGCGTACTTGCCGTAGGTCAGGGCGCCGCCGGAGCCGGCGAAGTTGTGGCAGCTGGCGCAGTTCGTGCGGAACAGCGCGCCGCCGAGCTGGAGGTCGCCGTCGGTCAGGTCGCCCTCGGGGACCTCGGGGCCGCCGCCGTTGGCCTGGATGTAGGCCGCGAGCTGGTCGATCTCCGCGATCGTGTACTTCGGGGTCTTGCGCGGGGCCTGCTGGACGCCGGCCGACAGCGGCATGCGGCCGCGACTCGACCTGGAAGACGACCGACGGACCGCCGACGCCGATGAGGGACGGGCCGCCGGCGCCGCCCTCGAGGTTGAGGCCGTGGCAGGTCGAGCAGCCGGTCAGGTAGAGCTCGCGCCCCTCCTTGACCGCCATCGACTGGTTGGACGGCGACTGCTCCTGCGCCTGGCCGGCCGGCGCGCCGAAGGCGGTGTAGAGCGTGCCCGACCAGGCTCAGCGCGAGCAGGAGGACGGCGTAGCCGCTCAGCCGGCTGCGCCGGCGTCGTCCGGGCGGAGGAGGTGGAGGTCACGAGAGCCCTGTTCTGTGCGTTCACTGGATGATGTAGATCGCGGCGAACAGCCCGATCCACACGACGTCGACGAAGTGCCAGTAGTACGAGACGACGATCGCGCTGGTCGCCTTCTCCGGCGTGAAGCGGCCGATGGTGGAGCGCATGAGCACGATGACGAAGGCGAACAGGCCGCCGATGACGTGCAGCCCGTGGAAGCCGGTCGTCAGGTAGAAGACCGAGCCGTACGACGACGCGGAGATCGTCGTGCCCTCGTGGACGAGCTCGCGGTACTCGTTGAGCCTGCCCGAGCACGAAGACCGTGCCCATCACCAGCGTCAGCGTGAACCAGCGCCGCAGGCCGTAGACGTCACCGCGCTCCGCGGCGAACACGCCGAGCTGGCAGGTGACCGACGAGGCCACCAGGATCACCGTGAAGAACAGGGCGTACGGGACGTTGAGCACCTCGGTGCCCTCCGCCCAGATCTCGGCGCCCTGGACCGACCGGATCGTGAAGTACATCGCGAACAGGGCGGCGAAGAACATGAGCTCGGAGCTCAGCCACACGATCGTGCCGACGGCGACCATGTTCGGGCGCGTCAGGGATCCGTGCGGCGGCAGCTTCTCGAGGGCGGGAGCGGCAGTCACGCGGAGCATCATGGCAGGCGCGGGCCGCCACCTTCCACGCGGGGCCGCCCGCCGCGCCGGACCGCCCGCCGGCGCCTACCCTGGACGGGTGCTCAGCGGTCCTCTGCAGGCCCCGACGGCGGTGCTCGCCCACGCCGACGGGCTGCCGCCGTTCACCGTCGGGGTCCTGTTCAGCCAGGCCGTCCCCGCGCTGCTCCCGCTGCTGCTCGTGCTCGTCCCGGCGCTCGCGTACCTCTACGGCGTGCGCCGGCTGACCGCCCGCGGCGACGCCTGGCCGGTCGGCCGCACCCTGTCGTTCCTGGTCGGCGGCCTGGGCACCATCGCCGTCGCGACGATGTCCGGCCTCGCGGCGTACGACACCAGCCTGTTCGCCGCCCACATGGTCCAGCACATGCTGCTGTCGATGGTCGCGACGGTCTTCCTGGCCCTCGGCGCGCCGATCACGCTGGCCCTGCGCACGCTGCCGCGCCGGCCGCGGCGCGCCCTGCTCGCGCTGCTGCACTCGCGCTTCGCCCGCGTCGTGAGCTTCCCGCTCATCCCGTGGGCGCTGTTCGTCGCGAGCCCGTTCGCCCTCTACTTCTCCGGCTGGTACGAGGCCACGCTCGGCGACCGCGCTGCTGCACGAGCTGCTGCACCTGCACTTCCTCGCGGTCGGGGCGCTGTTCTTCTGGCCGCTGCTCGGCATCGACCCGGTGCCCGGCCGGGCGAGCCACCCGTTCCGGATCCTGCTCGTGGCCAGCACGCTGCCGTTCCACGCCTTCCTCGGCGTCTCGATCATGAGCGTGGAGCCCGACGGGCGCGGCCTGATCGCCGGCGACCACTACCTGCCGCTGCCACGGCCTGGCCGAGTCGGTCGTTCCAGCAGCAGCTCGGCGGCGGGCTGCTCTGGGCCAGCGGCGACATCATCGGGCTGCTGTTCCTCGGGGTGCTGCTGACGCAGTGGATGCGGGCCAGCGAGCGCGAGGCCCAGCGCGAGGACCGCCGGCTGGACCGGCTGGACGCCGCCGGGGCCGCCGAGCCCGCTCCGGACTCCTCGAGCGCGTCCGCCCCGGCCTGACGTGGGCCTGCTCGACCGGCTGCTGCGCCGCCGCGCGCCGCAGGCCGTCGCGCTCGACCCGGGCGACCCGTCGCTGGTCCTGCTCGTCCGGGCCCCGGACGCCGCCCGCGCCGACTCGGCGGTGCTGGCCGAGGCCGAGCGGGACGGGGTCGACCTGTCCCGTCCGCTGCTCGTGCGCCACCACCTGGTGGGGCTGCCGGGGCAGGCCGCGGTCGCGACCGCGGCCGACCTGCTCGGGCAGGACGGCTACGTCGTGCTGCCCGGCGAGGACGGTGCCGTGCTGGCCGTGCGCACCCAGGTGCTCACGGCGCTGTCGGCCAGCCAGGAGCGCTCGCGCATGGCCGGGCTCGCGCAGCGGCTCGGCGGCGACGTCGCCGGCTGGGACGCCCTGGGCCCTGCCGACGAGCACCCCGAGCACCAGGCGAGGCCCTGACCTGCGAGCTTCGGTTCCTTGACCCCGGGTGCCGCGGCTCCCTAGGTTGCTCCGTGTGACCGCGGCCACACGGGCCGCGGCGGAGGAGGAGCACCACGTGGCATCCGGCAGCCGACTGAGCGGGACGACCCTGAAGCCCGTCCCGAAGGCCCGGACCAGCGGGACGGTCGCGTGCGACGTCTGCGGGAGCCGCCTGTCGGCCTACAACGCCGGTCCCAGCTGCTACACCCACACGGTCGCCACGCCCTGGAAGGGCCCCGGGCAGCTGCCCCGCTAGTGACCTCCACGCTCCCGGCGCCCCTGCCGACGCCGCTGCGCTTCGGCGTCGCCACCGCCTCCTTCCAGGTCGAGGGGGCCACGACCGCCGACGGCCGCGGCCGCTCGATCTGGGACGTCTTCTGCGAGCAGCCCGGCACGATCGTCGACGGCTCGGACGGCTCGGTCGCCTGCGGCTCCTACGACCGGCTCGAGGACGACCTGGCCCTGGTCGCCGGCCTCGGCGTCGACTCCTACCGCTTCTCCCTGGCCTGGCCACGGGTGCAGCCCGACGGGCGGGGCGCACCCCACCCGTCCGGTCTGGACTACTACGAGCGGCTGGTCGACGGGCTGCTGGCGCTCGGGGTGCAGCCGCTGCCGACGCTCTACCACTGGGACCTGCCGCAGCCGCTGCAGGACGCCGGCGGCTGGCCGGCCCGCGACACGGCGCTGCGGCTGGCCGACTACGCCGCCGTCGTGGCGGCCCGGCTGGGCGACCGGGTGACCACCTGGGCGACGCTCAACGAGCCGTGGTGCTCGGCCTTCCTGGGCCACGCCGCCGGCGTGCACGCGCCCGGCTGGCGCGACGGAGGAGCAGCCTTCGCCGCCGCCCACCACCTGCTGCTCGGCCACGCGCTCGCGGCGCAGGCCGTCCGGGCCGCGGCGCCCGGCGCCGACGTCGGGGTCGTGCTGAACCCCGCGCCCGTCCGCCCGGAGCCCGGCGCCGACCCGCTCGCCGTGGCCGTGGTCGACGCCGTCCAGAACGGGCTGTGGCTCGACGCGCTGCTCGAGGGCCGCTACCCCGAGGTCCTGCCGGCGCTGGCCGACCCGGCGCTGGTGCAGGACGGCGACCTGGCCCTGGTGCAGGGCAGCGCCTCCTGGCTCGGCGTGAACTACTACACCCCGCTGCGCGTCGGCCCCTACGTCGGTGACACGGGGGGCTCCGGGCAGGACACCGACGCCTTCCCGGGCGCGCCGGACTTCTCCTTCGTGCCGCGGACCCCCGTCACCGCCATGGGCTGGGAGGTCGACGCCACCGGCATGAGCGACCTGCTGCTGTCCATCGCCGCCCGCGCCCCCGGCCTGCCGCTCCGGGTGACCGAGAACGGCGCGGCGTACGACGACCAGGTGCGGGGCGAGGACGGCGCGGTGCTGGACGAGGACCGCACCTCCTACCTGCGCGACCACGTCGCCGCCGTCGAGCAGGCGCGCGCCCAGGGCGCGCCGGTCGTCGAGTACGTCGCGTGGACGCTGCTCGACAACTTCGAGTGGGCCCTGGGCTACTCCAAGCGGTTCGGCATCGTCGAGGTCGAGCCCGGGACGCTGCGGAGGGTCCCCAAGGCGTCCTACCGGTGGTACGCCGAGCACGTGCGGGCTCAGCGCGCGGCCAGGCCCCAGACCCCACCGGCGCGGCGTCGCCCTCGACCAGCGCCGCGCCGCCCTCGGCGGCCAGCGGGTAGACGCGGGTCACCGCGACGAGCTCCCCGTCGACCAGGACGACCAGCACGGAGCCGTCGCGCAGCAGCCGCACCTCGCGCGGACCGTCCGGCACCTCCAGGACCAGCGGGGTCGTGCCGCCCCATCCGGCGCTGCTCGCTGCGCTGCGGTCGACCACGAGCTCCCGGCCGGTCCGGCGCACGGCCACCTGCTCCTGGGGACCCAGCCGCAGCACGACGGCGGCGGCGTCGTCGAGCACCGCCCGGACCTCGACCGGTCCCTCGACGGGACCGGGGGCCTGGACCGGACCTCGCAGCGCGGTCAGCTCCGGGACCGGGCGCAGCGCGAGCCGCCCGCCCTCGAGGGTGCAGGCGAAAGGCAGCGACAGGGCGCCGACCCGGCCGAGGTCGACCAGGTGCTCGGCCGGCAGCGTCTCGCGCAACCAGGCCCAGAGCAGCCAGCGACCGCCGGGCTCGCGGCAGACCGACGGGGCGTAGAGGCAGTCGCCGGCCTCCAGCGGGGTGGGCGCCCCGCCGGTGAACCGGCCGCCGGCCGCGCGGCCGACGACCGCGACGACCCGCAGGACCGGCTGCTCGTGCGTCCCGTCCTGCACCGACAGCAGCAGCACGTCGCCCTCGGGCAGCCGCAGCAGCTGCGGGCACTCCCAGTGCCGCCCGCCGACAGCCGCGTCCTCGTAGAAGGCGCCGGTCGCCTCCCAGCGCACGCCGTCGGGGGAGCGGGCGTGCTGGACCGACCCGGCGGCGCCGAGCAGCAGGTGCCAGCCCTCGTCGTCCTGCCAGACGTACGGGTCGCGGGAGAAGCCCGGGGCGACCGGCAGGAGCGGCTCCGGGTCGACCTCCCAGCCGATCAGGTCGTCGTCCAGCGCGACGGCGCGGCAGACCGCCTCGCGCCGGTCGGCGTCGGTGGACCCCGTCACCCCGGTGTAGAAGGCGGTGGGCCGCCCGTCGACCACGACGATGCAGCCCGACCAGCACCCGTCGCGGTCCGGACCGTCCGCTGACGGGCGCAGTGCGGTCGGGTGGCGCTCCCAGTGGACCAGGTCGGCCGAGCTGACGTGGTCCCACTGCGGCGGCCCCCACTCGGGGGCGTGCGGGTGCGACTGGAAGAACAGGTGCTGCCGCCCGCCGGCGTGCACCGGGCCGTTCGGGTCGTTGAGCCAGCCGCGCTCGGGGACGACGTGCAGCCGGGGGACCAGGTGGTCCAGCCGGGGCCGGGTCAGCCCTTCAGCCCGCCGGCGAGCAGGCCGCGCACGAAGTACCTCTGCAGGGCCAGGAAGATGATCACCGGCACGATGATCGAGACGAAGGCGCCGGCCGTCAGGCGCTGGAACTCCTCGCCCCGGGTGCCGGCGAGCTCGGCCAGGCGCACCGTCAGCGGTGACGTCGTCGCGTTGCCGCCGGCGAAGATCAGCGCGACGAGCAGGTCGTTCCACACCCACAGGAACTGGAAGATCGCGAACGACGCGAGCGCCGGGCCGATGAGCGGCAGGACGATCTGGCGGAAGATGCGGGCGTGGCTCGCGCCGTCGACCCGGGCCGCCTCCATGAGCTCGCGGGGCAGCTCGCTGATGAAGTTGTGCAGCAGGAAGATGCCGATCGGCAGCGAGAAGCAGACGTGGGCGAACCACACGATCGCGAAGCGCTGCGCGCCGACCAGGCTGTCGCCGACGGCCGGGATGAGCGTCAGCTCACCGAGCCCGACGCCCTGGGAGAACAGCCGCAGCAGCGGCACCAGCGCCATCTGCAGCGGCACGATCTGCAGCGCGAAGATGCCGATGAACAGCCAGCCGCTGCCCTTGAACGGGATCCACGCCAGCGCGTACGCGGCGAAGGCCGCCAGGGCCAGCGCGAACAGCACGGTCGGCACGGTGATGACGATGGAGTTGATGAAGTAGCCGGCGAGCTGGCCGGAGCCGGCCGAGCTGCTGAACAGCACCTCGTCGTAGTTCTGCAGCGTCAGCGAGGGGTTGGTGAAGAAGGTCCACCAGCCGGTGGTGCGGATCTGCTCCGCGGGGCGCAGCGAGGAGATGAACAGCCCGGCGGTCGGGATGGTCCACAGGACCGCGATGACCAGCGCCGTGATGGTGGCCGCGCGGGAGGTGAGGCGCTTCTTGACCCGGCCGCTGGAGGTCTGCACGTCGTCGCGGGCGACGGCGGCCGCGGACTGCGACGCGACGGGGGCTGCGGCCGTGGTCATCGGAGCTCCTTCTGGGAGCGCAGCACGCGCACCTGGTAGACGACGATCGGCAGGACCAGCACGAACAGCAGCACCGCGAGGGCCGAGCCCTTGCCCTCCTCGCCGAACCGGAAGGCCTGGTCGTACAGCTCGGTGGCGACCACGCCGGTGTCGAACTGGCCGCCGGTGGTGGTGCGCACGATGTCGAACGCCTTGAGCGTCGCGATCGAGATGGTCACCATGACGACGACGACCGCGGGACGGATGCTCGGCAGCGTCACGTTGCGGAACATCTGCCAGGCGTTGACGCCGTCGAGCCGGGCCGCCTCGATGACGTCGGCGGAGACGGCCTTGATGGCGGCCGACAGGATCACCATCGCGAAGCCGGCCTGGATCCAGATCATGATCACGATCAGGAAGGCGGTGTTCCAGGGCGGGTCCTGCAGGAAGCGGTAGGGCTCCAGCCCGATCACCACCAGGATCTGGTTGGCGATGCCGATCTGGTCCTGCTCAGCCGGCCGCACGGCGTAGACGAGCTTCCAGATGATGCTGGCGCCGACCAGCGAGATCGCCATCGGCATGAAGACCAGCGCCTTGGCCAGCGCCTCGCCGCGCGCCTTGTCGATGACGATGGCGTACAGCAGGCCGATGGCGGTGGCGAGCGCGGGCACCAGGAGCACCCAGACCGCGGTGTTGAGGAGGATGCGCTGCGCCTGCGGCGTCGTGAGCATCCAGGTGTAGTTCTCGAACCCCACCCAGTCGAAGCTGCCCGGCCCCTTGAAGGACAGGATGAAGGTGCGGATCGCCGGGATGAGCAGGCCGACCGCGAGCAGCACGACCGCGGGCGCCAGGAAGGCGAACAGCTGGACCTTCTCCCGCCCCCGCTTGGGCGCCTTGTCGACGACGAGCAGCAGGATGCCGACGACGGCGAAGAACGCCACGACGCCGTAGAACAGCATGAGCAGCTTCGGCTGGGTGGAGTTCATCGCGCTCCCTCGTGGTGGCACTCAGGCAGGGGTCGGAGGTGGTGCAGCGTCCGGCCCGGCAGGGCTGCTGCCGGGCCGGACGCCGTGCTCAGGGCCTGACTGCGGGCCAGCTGGCCTCGATCTGGTCGAGGACCTCCTGCGTGGACTTGCCGTTGATCCACTCGGTCATGCCCTGCCAGAAGCTGCCGGCGCCGACGGCGGCGGGCATCAGGTCGGAGGCGTCGAAGCGGAACTCCGAGCTCGGGTCCTGCAGGATCTCGACCGACAGCTTGTCGATCGGGTTCGCGACGTTGGCGAGGTCCAGACCGTTGTTGGCGGAGATCCAGTCGCCGATCTCGGCCTTCGTGTTGGCGTACTCGTCGCTGGACAGGTAGGTCTGCACGATCTGCGACCTCCGGGCGGTCGTTGAACGCCGCGACGAACTCGCCACCGCCGAGGACCGGCTTGCTGTCCGCCGTCGTCGCCGGGGAAGTAGAAGGCGAAGACGTCGCCGTCCTCGGCCACGACCGTGCCCTCCGGCCACTGGTTGGCGTAGAAGGACGCCTGGCGGTGCAGGGAGCAGTCGCCGGTCAGGATCGGCAGGCCGCCGTCCTGGAAGGAGGTGGTGGCGATGCTGCGGACGTCGCCGTAGCCGCCGTTGACGTAGGCCTCGTTCTTGAGGATCGAGCCGGCCTTGTCGACGGCCGACGACGATCGCCGGGTCGTTGAACGGGATCTCGTGGGCGATCCACTGGTCGTAGACGTCGACGCCCGCGTCGCGCAGGACGAGGTCCTCGGTCCAGTCGGTGGTCGACCCAGCCGGTGGCGTCGCCGGACTCGATGCCCGCGCACCACGGCTTCTTGCCGGTGGCCGCGATGGTGTCCGACAGCTCGATGAGCTCGTCGAAGGTCGTCGGGATCTCGTAGCCGGCCTCGGTGAAGGCCTTCGGCGAGTACCAGACGAAGGACTTCACGTTCGCGCCCATGCGGGGCGCCGTAGAGCGTGCCGTCGACCGTAGCCGTACTCCTGCCAGCGCCTCCGACCAGTGGGCGTCGACGTTCTCCTGCGACGCCCTCCGGCGCCTCGACGAGCTCGCCGGCCTGGGCGAAGCGCTGGAGCAGACCGGGCTGCGGGATGAAGGCGATGTCGGGGGCGTTGCCGCCCTGCACCTTGACGTTGAGCTGGGCCTCGAACTCGCCGGAGCCCTCGTAGTCGATGGTGATGCCGGTGCACTCCTCGAACTCCTCGAAGGACTGCACGTAGCGGTCGGCCTCGATGTCGCGGATCGAGGTGTACATCGAGACCGAGGTGCCCGAGGCGCCCTGGTAGTCGGCGTACGCCTCGCAGCCGGGCGGCAGGGTGGCGTCGGGGTCGGCGACGTTGTCCGAGCCCGTCTCGCCGGTGCCGCACGCAGCGACCGCGAGGGTGAGGCCCAGCAGGCCGGCGGCGGCGCGGGACCCGCGTCCGAGGACTGTCATGTTCGTACCTCCGAGGAACGGGACTGGATCGCGGGAGTCGCGGGGCCCCGGAGGCATGTAAGCGCTTGCGGCCTCGGCCCGCAATCCCGTGACCTGCTTCACAGGATCACGAACCCGTAACGATGGGTGGTGGGAGGCTTCAGGCGGGCGCCGGGCCGGTCGAGCCCCGCGCCACCAGCTCGACCGGCAGCAGCACGTGCTCGGCCCGGTGACCGGCCGGCGAGGCCGGGCCCAGGGCGGCCAGCACGAGGCAGCCGGCCCGGCGGCCCTGCTCGGTCACCGGCTGGCGGACCGTGCTGAGGTCCAGGAGCCCGGCGAGCTCGTGGTCGTCGACGCCGATGACGCTCACGTCCCGCGGGGCCTCGAGCCCGGCCCGGCGCAGCGCCGCCAGCGCGCCGAACGCCATCTCGTCCGAGCCGGCGAAGACCGCGGTCGGCGGGTCGTCGAGCGCGAGCAGCTGCTCCATCGCCGCCTGCCCGCCCTGCACCGTGAAGAAGCCGGCGACGTCGAGCTCGGGTGCCGGCACGAGCCCGGCGCTGCGCAGCGCCGAGGCCCAGCCGGCCCGCCGGTCGACCGGGGCGCTGAAGTTGAGCGGTTCGTCGGGATCGCCCCCGATGTGCGCAATCCGGCTGTGTCCCAGGCTGATCAGGTGCTCCGTGGCGAGCCGTCCCACGGCCAGGTCGTCGATCCGCACGCTCATCGAGCGCCGGACACCGAGCCGCCGACGAAGACGATCGGCATCCGCAGCCGGCGCAGCGCGTCGAGCTCCGCACCGGTCAGCGGGACGGTCAGCACGGCGACGGCGTCCACCCGCTGGCGCAGCACGTCGGGGTCGAACGCCGGGCGGCCCTCGCCGGACGTCGGAGGCAGGACGACGAGCAGGACGTCGTACCCCTGCTGGCGCAGCTCCTGCTCGACGCGCCTCGATGGCCTGGGCGAAGAACCACTTGGCGATGTGCGGGGTGACGACCCCGACGGTGCGGGTGCGGCCGGTGGCCAGGCTGCTCGCGCTCTTGCTCGCGACGTAGCCCATCTCGACGGCGATCCGGCTGACCTGGGAGCGGGTGGCGGCGGAGACGTGCGGGAGCCCGCGCAGGGCCCGCGAGACGGTCGCCGTCGAGACGCCGGCGCGCTGGGCGACGTCCTCGATCGTCACGTTCACGGTGCACCTCCTCCCTGCAAGCGCTTGCAGCCGGGCGGAGTGTGGCCCATAGTGCGCGCCAGCACAACGACCCGTCTGTGACGGGTCGGGCACGCCCCGCGTGCGGCTGCTCGCCGCACCGGCCCCCACTCGGATCGTCCGGCACGTCCCGCCGGTGGAGGAGCGCGACATGGCAACGGTGACCTTCGACGGCGCCACCCGCAGGTACCCCGGCAGCGACTCGCCGGCGGTCGACGCACTGGACCTCGACATCGGCGACGGGGAGTTCCTCGTGCTGGTCGGACCGTCCGGCTGCGGCAAGTCCACCTCGCTGCGCATGCTGGCCGGCCTCGAGCCGGTCGACGGCGGGGCGATCCGCATCGGCGACCGCGACGTGTCGAACATCGACCCCAGCGACCGCGACATCGCGATGGTGTTCCAGAACTACGCGCTCTACCCGCACATGAGCGTCGCCGCCAACATGGGCTTCGCCCTGAAGATCGCCGGCAAGCCCAAGGAGGAGATCGACTCCCGGGTCAAGGAGGCGGCCGGCATCCTCGACCTCACCGAGTACCTCGACCGCAAGCCCAAGGCGCTGTCCGGTGGGCAGCGCCAGCGCGTGGCGATGGGACGCGCGATCGTCCGCAACCCGCAGGTGTTCTGCATGGACGAGCCGCTGTCGAACCTCGACGCCAAGCTCCGCGTCGCGACCCGCACCCAGATCGCCTCGCTGCAGCGACGCCTCGGCGTCACCACGGTCTACGTCACGCACGACCAGGTCGAGGCCATGACCATGGGCGACCGCGTCGCGGTGCTCAAGGGCGGCGTCCTGCAGCAGGTCGACCGGCCGCGGGCGATGTACGACCGTCCGGCCAACATGTTCGTCGCCGGCTTCATCGGCTCGCCGGCCATGAACCTGTTCACGGTCCCCGTCGACGCGCAGGGCGTCCCGCAGCTCGGCGACGCGCCGTTCCAGGTGCCGCGCGCCTCGCTCGAGGGCCGGTCCGGCGGCCAGGTCACCCTGGGCGTGCGACCCGAGGACCTGCACGTCGTCGACAGCGGCCACGGCATTCAGGCCACCGTCGAGCTGGTGGAGGAGCTCGGCTCGGACGCCTACGTCCACGCCAGCGTCCCGCACGGCGCGGACGGCGGCGGCGAGGACGTGGTGCTCATCGCCCGGGTCGACCCCAAGAGCCCTCCGACCAAGGGCTCGACGGTCAGCCTCGCCCCTGCCGACAACGACCTGGTGCACGTCTTCGACCCCGCCGACGGCCGCCGCCTGTCGGCCTGAGCCGGGTGATCGGCGGACCGCGTCCGCCCGTACGATCCTCCGCATGACCAGCGCACCGTCGACCTCCGCCCGGACCCACGCGGTGGTCGTGTACAGCGACGACGTCGCTGTGCGCGACCAGGTGCGGGGGGCGGTCGGCCGCCGCCCCGCCGACGACCTCGGCCGGATCGAGTGGATCGAGTGCGAGACCGGCAAGCAGGTCCTCGCGGCCGTGGACGGCGGCGGGATCGACGCGGTCGTCCTGGACGGCGAGGCCTGGCCGACCGGGGGGATGGGGCTGGCCAAGCAGATGAAGGACGAGCTGCCGGACTGCCCGCCGGTGCTCGTGCTCGTCGCCCGCCGCGACGACCGGTGGCTCGCCACCTGGTCGCAGGCCGACGCCGTCGTCTCCCACCCGATCGACCCGCCAGAGCTCACCGCGGCGCTGGTCGAGCTGCTGCGCCGCCGCGAGGCCGGCCTGCCGGTCCGGCGCGCCGTCCACTGAGCGTGACGGCCTGGCCGGAGCTGATCGCCCGGCTCCTGCGCGGTGAGGACCTCGGCACCGCCGACACGGCCTGGGCGATGGGCGAGGTGATGGCCGGCGAGGCCTCGCCGGCACAGGTCGCCGGCTTCGTCGTGGCGCTGCGCGCCAAGGGCGAGACGCCCGAGGAGGTCGCGGGGCTCGTCGAGGTCATGCTCGCCGAGGCCGCGGAGGTCGTCGTGCCCGGCCGCGTCGTCGACACCTGCGGCACCGGCGGCGACCGGGCCAACACGGTGAACATCTCGACGATGGCCGCCCTCGTCGTCGCCGGGGCAGGCGTGCCGGTCGTCAAGCACGGCAACCGCGCCGCGTCGTCGGCGTGCGGCTCCGCCGACCTGCTCGAGGAGCTGGGCGTCGTCGTCGACCTGCCCCCCGTCGCCGTCGCGCCGTGCCTCGAGCAGGCCGGGATCGCCTTCTGCTTCGCGCCGGTCTTCCACCCCGGCATGCGGCACACCGCGATCGCGCGGCGCGAGCTCGGCGTGCCGACCGTCTTCAACGTCCTCGGCCCGCTCACCAACCCCTCGCGCCCGGGCGCGCAGGCGGTCGGGGTGTCCGACCCGCGGCTCGCCCCGGTCATGGCCGGCGTGCTGGCCGCACGCGGCGTCGACGCACTGGTCTTCCGCGGAGCCGACGGCCTGGACGAGCTGACGACCACCGGGCCCTCGACCGTCTGGGTCGTCGCCGGCGGGGAGGTCACCGAGGAGCAGTTCGACCCGGCGTCGCTGGGGGTGCCGGTCGCCTCGCTCGAGCAGCTGCGGGGCGGGGACGCGGCGCACAACGCCGCCGTGGCGCGCGCCCTGCTGGCAGGCGAGCAGGGGCCGGTGCGCGACGCGGTGCTGCTCAACGCCGCGGCGGCGCTGGCCGCGCACGAGGCGTCGGCGGCGCCCCTGGTCGAGCGCCTGCAGGCCGGCTGGGACCGGGCCGCCGCCGCGCTGGACGGCGGCGACGCCGGCCGGCTGCTGGACCGCTGGGTCGAGGTCAGCCGCTCCCTGCGGCCCTAGCCCCCGCTGTCCCCGTACGCCCCGGCCCAGAGCCCAGTCCCCCGTCCTTCCGGACGATCTTCGTCTTGGTGGGAGGTCGCTCGCGCGTCGCGGCACCTCAAGACGAAGATCGTCGCGGGGAAGGGGTCAGGGGGTCAGGGCGTCAGGGCGTCGCCGAGGTGGTCGCGGCCGTGGGGCTCGTGCCAGCCGGACGGGTCCGGCCCCTTGGGCACGACCAGCGTCGGGTTGATCTTGTCGTGGGTGCCGTAGTAGTGCCGCTTGATGTGGTCGAAGTCGGTCGTGTCGCCGAAGCCCGGCGTCTGGAACAGGTCGCGGGCGTACGGCCACAGGTGCGCGAACTCGGTCAGCTTGCGCTCGTTGCACTTGAAGTGGCCGTGGTAGGCGGCGTCGAAGCGGACCAGCGTCGTGTAGAGCCGCACGTCGGCCTCCGTCAGCTGCCGCCCCACGAGGTACCGCTCGGTCGACAGGTGCGCGTCGAGCTTCGCGAGCTGGGCGAACAGCGCGTCGTACGCCGACTCGTACGCCTCCTGCGTCGTCGCGAAGCCGGCCTTGTAGACGCCGTTGTTCACGGCGTGGAAGTTCTGCTCGGCCATGTCGTCGATGGCCTCGCGCGCGTGCTCGGGGTAGAGGTCGGGCGCCCCGTCGCGGTGGTGCGCCGTCCACTCGGTCGACAGGTCGAGCGTGATCTGCGGGTAGTCGTTGGTGACGATGCGCTCGGTCTCGGTGTCCCACAGGAACGGCACCGTCGCGCGCCCCTCGAAGCCCGGGTCGCTGCGCGTGTAGAGCTCCATGACGTACGACGCGCCGGTCACCGGGTCGACGCCGCCCTCGTCCAGGGTGAAGCGCCAGCCCTTCTCGTCGCGGATCGGGTCCACGACGCGCAGCGCGATGGCGTCCTCCAGGCCGAGCAGCGAGCGGACGACGATCGCCCGGTGCGCCCACGGGCAGGCCAGGCACACGTAGAGGACGTAGCGGCCGGCCTGGACCGGGTAGCCGCTGCTGCCGTCGGCGGTGATCCGGTCGCGGAAGTGGTTGGGCTGGCGGACGAAGGAGCCGCTCCTGGCCTCGGCGAACTGCGCGCTCACGCCTCCATCCCCAGCGAGAAGGTCGCCTCGAGGTCGTGCTTGCTGTAGGCCTGGAAGGCGATCAGCGTCTGCGTCGCCTGCACCCCGTCGACCTTGTTGAGACGGCCGGCGATGGCGTCGTGCAGGTCCTCGTGCCGGCGCACCCGGACCATCGCCACCAGGTCGACGTCGCCGGCGACGGAGTAGACCTCGCTGACGCCCTCCAGGTCGGCGATCCGCTGCGCGACCTCGGGGATCTGGTCCACGGCGGCACTGATCATGACGATGGCGGTGATCACCCCAGGAACCTATCCGCGGGCGCGGTGGACCACACTCGCGGAGGTGGACGTCCTCGAGAGCGGCGACGAGCGTGACGACGTGCCGGTCGGGGTGCGACTGCGGCGCGCGCTCGACTGGCGTGCGCCGACCTGGGCGGTCGGGGTGCTGGCCGGGGTGCTGCTCGTCGGGCTGCTCGGCGCAGGGCTCGCGGTGCGGGAGCAGCGGGCCGAGCAGGCGCGGCAGGCGGTCCGGGTCGACGCGGAGGTCCTGCCCGGCCGGGCGACCTCCTCGACCGTACGGGGGGTGGCGCGCGGCGAGCTGGTGGTGCAGGTCGTGAACCGGCGCGACGTGCCGGTGCGCGTCGAGGGAGTGCTCGTCGACGTGCCCGGCCTCGAGGTGCTCGACATCGACGTCGCCCCGGGGGAGGAGCTGGCGGGCGGGGAGCAGCGCGCGGTGCGGGTCGCCTTCGTCGTCGCCGACTGCTCGCTGCTCGCGCTGCCGGGCGTGCTCGAGGTCTCGCTGGCGACCGCGGGCGGCCCGGTGGTCACGAGCCGGCTGCCGGTGGCCGCGCCGGACGACGAGCAGGTGCAGGGCGGGGTGCGCCTGGGCGCGTGCCCGGGCAGCGCGCGGACCTCGCCGCCGGGCAGACCGACCGACGTCGCCCTGCGGCCGTCCGGCGGGACGTCGCAGCGGCAGGGGCCGGGGGCGCTCGGCCTGGCGCTCGTCGAGGTGCGCAACGGCGGCGCGCAGGTCCAGCTGCTGTCGGTGGAGGCCGAGGTGCCGGGGGTCGCGTTCGACCAGCGCCGGCTGGGGGACGGGCGCACGCTGGTCAGCGACGAGGTCGTCGTGCTGCGGCTCGGGTTCCGGGTGCCCGACTGCGCCGCGCTGGAGCGCACCGGTCAGGTCGTCGTCCGGATCGAGCGGGCCGGCGGGGTGCAGGAGCTCGAGCTCGCGGCCCTGGACGGGCCGAGCACGGCGATCGGCCTCGACCTGCGGGTGGTCTTCGACGCGTGCGGGGCGCCGGCGGTCGGCTAGGCGCTGGCCCGCGCCGGACGCGCCTCCGGGCGCAGGCGCCGGCGGTCGTCGAACGGCCGGACGGCGGAGCGGGCGTCCTGCGCCGCCTCGAGCCAGCCCCGCCGGCTGCCGGCGCCGAACGCGGGGGAGGCCCACGTGCCCTCGAGACGGACCAGGCGGGTGCCGGGCAGCTCGAGCCAGCGCAGCACGCACTCCACCTCCTCGGCGGTCGCGGCGGGCAGCGGACCGGGGCCGGGCAGCACGGTCTCGGCGGTCGCCAGCAGCGCGTCGACGTGCGGACCCGGGCGCACGCCGCGCGCGACGACGCCCGCGGCGACCAGCCGGCCGGAGCGGACGACGGCCAGCTCCCAGCCCAGGTCGGCCGTCGGACGGGCCGCGACCAGCTCGGGCACCGAGGTCAGGGCGGCCAGCCGCTGCAGCTTCGCGACGGCCCGCACGAAGGCGGTGAGGCGGTCCCGCTGGGCGGCCGCGTCCTCGAACCGCTGGTCGCCCGCCAGCGCGGCGATCCGCGCCGTGAGCGCGTCCACCACCGGGGCCGGGTCGCCGCCGACCGCCGCCTCGTACGCCCGGGCGTGGACGGCGTAGGCGTCGACCGACTCGCCGTGCTCGGGACCCAGGCAGGGGGCTCCGCACCGACGCATCTCGGCCAGGACGCAGGCCCCCGTCGGCGTGCGGGGGGAGATCCGCTTGGTGCACTGCCGCAGCGGGAGCGCCTCGTGCACGGCCGTGACCGCCTGCTCGGCCGTGGCCGCGCGGCTGAAGGGCCCGAGGTAGAGCGCGCCGTCGTCGAGCACCTTGCGGACGGTGGACAGCCGCGGGAACGCCTCGACCGTGAGCTTCACCCAGATGGCCTTGTCCGGGCGCTTGCTGCGGCGGTTGTAGCGGGGGCTGTGCTCGGCGATCAGCCTCAGCTCGCGCACCTCGGCCTCGAGGCCGGTGCTGCAGACGACCGGGTCGACCCGCTCGGCCAGGCCGACCATCTCGGCCATCCGGGTGCGAGTCTCGCTGGCGGTGAAGTACTGCCGGACGCGGCCGCGCAGGTTGGTGCTCTTGCCGACGTAGAGCACCCGGCCGCGGCCGTCGCGGAACAGGTAGACGCCGGGCAGGGCGGGGAGCGCGTCGGCGAGGTGGCGCTTGCGGCGCTGCTGCGGGCTGACCTGCGCGGAGAAGGTGCGCAGCTCCTCGAGGCTGTGCACGCCGAGTCCGCCGAGCCGGGCGATGAGGCCGTGCAGCACGTCGACCGTCGCGCGGGCGTCGGCCAGCGCCCGGTGGTTGGGCGTCGTGGTGCTGCGGAACAGCGGCGCGAGGGTGGACAGCTTGCAGTTGGGCGCCTCGTCGCGGGTGAGCACGCGGCGGGCCAGCCGGGCGGTGTCGAGCGAGTCGTGGCCGGGCCACTCGATCCCGGTGCGGGTGCAGCCGGCCTTGAGGAAGCCGAGGTCGAAGGGCGCGTTGTGGGCGACCAGGACGCTCCCGCGGGCGAACTCCAGGAAGGCCGGCAGCGCCTGCTCGAGCCGCGGGGCGCCGGCCACCATGGCGTCGGTGATGCCGGTGAGCACGGCGATGAAGGGCGGGATGGCGGCGCCGGGGCGCACCAGCGTCTGGAACTCGCCGACGACCTCGCCGCCGCGCACCTTCACCGCGCCGATCTCGGTGATCTCGCAGGTGTGCGGGGAGCCGCCCGTGGTCTCGAGGTCGACGACGACGAACGTGGTCTCCCGCAGCGGGGTGCCGAGCTCGTCGAAGGTGGCCTGGACGGGGAGCCGGAGGGTCCGCGCCGGGACGGGGGCCGGGGCAGGTGCGGGCGAGGTCGCTGGGGCGGGAGCAGGTGGTGCGGCGGGCATGCGGCGGACGGTAGGTGCGGCCGCCGACAAGTCCCGGCAGCGACGCGCACCCGCACCGCGAGGCTGGCTAGTCTGCCGACGTGCCCGTCCCGCAGCCCGGTCCCGACTCGCGGTGGCGCTGCACGCTGTGCGGCAACCTGACCCGCTTCGACGTCACGCGGTCCACCCGCGCGCAGGAGTACGTCCACGTCGACCTCGCCGGCCGGCAGGTGGTGGAGGAGCGCGAGCTGCTCGCCGACGTCGTCGAGCACGTCGTCTGCCGCTGGTGCAAGGCGGTCGACCAGGTCGAGGTCGTCGCCCGCCCCGGTCTTGTCGGACCCCCCTCCTAGCGTCCGCCGGGTCGGCAGGCCGCCGGCACCGACTTCCCCGGAGGACCCCCGTGCTCATCGACTGCGACGGCTGCGCCGTGCGCGACCTGGCCTGCGGCGACTGCGTCGTGACCGTGCTGCTCGGGGCGCCCCCGGGCGCCGTCGAGGTGGACGACCCCGAGCGGGCCGCCCTCGAGGTGCTGGCCGACAGCGGCCTCGTCCCGCGGCTCCGGCTGGTGCCGCTGGGGATGCCGGGCCGGCCGGTGCCGCGGGAGTCCGCGGCCTCCTGACCGCGCTGCATCCTCCCGGGCCGCTTGTGATCCGGGTCCGCACCCGCGAGACTCCCGGAGCGCCGGGACCCCCGTCCCGCCGCTGGACGGAGGAACGGTGCGCGAGCTTCACGTCGTCGCGGTGAGCGACGACGGTCAGTCCGTCGTCCTGGCGACGAGCCGCGGGGCGACCCGCGGCGGCTACCGCGTCGCCCTCGACGACCGGCTGACCTCCGCCGTCCTCGGTGACCTGGCCGGCCGGCCGGCCGGTGACGTGCCGCCGGTCGACGTGACGCCCAAGGAGATCCAGGCCCGGGTGCGCGCCGGGGAGTCCGTGGCAGCCATCGCCGCGAGCGCTGGCGTGCCGATCGGCAAGATCGAGCGGTACGCAGGGCCTGTGCTGTCGGAGATCGCGCGGGTCCTGGACGAGGCGCGCGCGGGCTACGTGTCCCGCAGCCGCCTCGGCGCGTCCGCCCTGCCGCTCGGCCGGGCGGTGGACCAGCACCTCGCCGAGACCACCGGCGTGCGGCCCGAGACCGTCACGTGGTCGGCCCGTCGCGAGCAGGCCGGCACCTGGCTGGTCCAGGTCAGCTACGTCTCGCAGGCCCGCCGCCGGACCGCGACCTGGCGCTACGACGTCGCCCGGCGCGAGGTCACCGCCACGGACAGCCCGTCCGCGCAGCTGGCGCACGTCGAACCCGGCCGCGCGGCCGGACGCGGGGCCGCGCCGCCCCCCGCCGCCCCGGCGAGGGCCACTCCCGCGGCGAAGCGGGTCGCGCCGCAGTCCCGCCGGCCCGCCTCGGAGCCGACCCGCCGCACCGCCCCTGCGGCGCGCACGGTCGTCGCGCGGGGGGACGCTCCCCGCAGGGCTGAGGTGGACGTGGCTGCGCAGGCACGGGCGCAGCGCGCAGCTGCCGCGCAGACTGCCGAGGCCGACCGCGCGCTGGCCGCCGCCCGCGCTGCCGAGCTGACGACCGCCGAGCACGCCGCCCGCCGGGCGGAGCAGGACGCCCTCGACGCGCAGTCCCGTCGTCGCGCCAAGACCGAGGCCGAGCGGGCCGCCGCCCGCCGGACCGAGGCTGCCGCGGCGCGTACGGCCGCCGACCGCACGGCCAAGGCGGAGGCGGCCCGCAAGGCCAAGGCCGACGCCGCTCGCACGGCAAAGGCGGAGGCTGCCCGGAAGGCGAAGGCTGACGCAGCGCGCAAGGCGAAGGCCGACGCTGCTCGCAAGGCGAAGGCCGAGGCCGCGCGCCGGGCCGCCGCCGAGCGCAAGAACGCCGCTGCCGCCGTGCAGGAGGCCGCGCAGCTCGAGCGCGAGGCCGAGCAGGCGCGGGTCGACGACGTGCAGGTGCCGTCCGGTCCGCCGACGCTCCGGGTCGTGGGCGGCGGCGACGCCGGCCCGGCGCCGCCGTCCGAAGCCGGTCCCTGCGGCCGCTCGTGCCGAGCCCGCGCGCGTCGCGGGGCAGCGCGCCAGCGTGCCGGGCTGGGCCGACGTGCTGCTGTCGACGGCTCCCGTGCGCTCGCCCGACGCCGAGCGCGACGCGGACTGACGGCGCCGGCGCCACCTCCGCGCCGGCGCCTGCGGGAGCGGCCGGCGGGACCGGCGCGCCGCCGTACGATCGGCGCGTGCCGCCCCTGACCCTGCGTGAGCCCGCGCGCAGCCGCCGGGGCGCGCAGGTCGTGGCCGTGGCGCTCGCGCTGCAGCTGCTGGCCGGGGCCGGTGCGGCCGTGCTCCTCGAGGAGCCGCCGGCCGCCGCCACACGGCCGACCGTCCCGCAGGCGCGCATCGCACCGCAGGCCGGCACCGTCGACGACCCGGGAGGTCCCCAGAGCCAGAGCGGCCGGGAGCGGCGCGAGCGCGAGGTGCGCCTGCTGCTCGAGACCCGGGGGGCGGCGGTCCTGGCCCGCGACGAGGCGGCCTTCCTGTCCGGCATCGACCCGGCCGCGCCCGAGCTGCTGGCGCGGCAGGCCGCGCTGTTCGCGGCGCTGGCGGAGGTGCCGCTCTCGACCTGGCGCTACTCGCTGGACCCCTCGCGGCAGCGGCCGGGAGACGCGGTCCTCGACCGCGAGCACGGCGTCGGCCGCTGGTGGGCACCCGACGTGGTGCTGGAGCACGCGCTGGCCGGCTACGACGAGCGGCCGACGGCGGACGCCCAGTACCTCACCTTCGTCCAGCGCGACGGGCGCTGGTGGCTGGGAGCCGACGACGACTTCGCCGCCGTCGGGCTGGAGACCGAGCGGCAGCTGTGGGACTCGGGGCCGGTCACGGCCGTGCGCCAGGACGAGGTGCTGGTCCTCGGCCGCCCCGCCGACCAGCGCCTGCTGCGGAACGTGGCGGCGCTGGCAGCGCAGGCCGTCCCGCGGGTGACCGCCGTCTGGGGCGAGCAGTGGCGCCGCGGCCTGGTCGTCCTCGTCCCCGGCAGCGGCGCGGAGCTCGGCGAGCTGCTCGACTCCGACGGGAGCCTGGACCAGATCGCCGCCGTGGCCACCGCTGAGCTGTCCGGCGGCGCGGGCGAGTTCGACCCGAGCGGCGACCGGGTGCTCGTCAACCCCGAGCCCTTCAGCCGGCTGGGGCAGCTCGGCCGGCAGGTCGTCCTGACCCACGAGGTGACCCACGTCGCCACCCGCCGCGCGACCGGCCCGGCCGTGCCGGCCTGGCTGGCGGAGGGGTTCGCCGACCACGTCGCCTACCGCGACGTCGAGCTGCCGCTGGGCGTCTCGGCACGCGAGCTGCGCGCCGACGTGCGGGCGGGGCGGCTGCCGGACCGGCTCCCGCTGGACGCGGCCTTCGACGGCGACAACCGCGCGCTCGCCCAGGCCTACGAGCAGTCCTGGCTCGCGGTCCGGCACCTCGTGGAGGTGCACGGCGAGCAGGCCGTCCTGCGCTTCTACCGGGCCGTCGGCGCCCGGCGCGGCGTCGAGCCGGCGGTGGCGGTCGAGCAGGCGCTGGCCGCCGAGCTCGGCACCACCACCGACGAGCTGACGCAGGGGTGGCGCGCCGCGCTGCAGCGCGACCTCGGGTGAGCCGACGCGCCCCGCTGATCACCCTCGTCCTGCTGCTCGTGGCGCTCGGGACCGCCCTCGCCGTGGCGGTGCCCTGGGACCCGCTGCCGGGCGCTGACCTGTCCGGCGGCCCGCTGACCGACTTCACCGCCGCCCAGCTCGCGCGCGAGGTCGCCTTCCACGACGCGCTGCGCCCGGCGTCGTACTCCTCGCTGGCGCTCGGGATCGGGCTCAGCCTCGCGCTCGGGCTCACCCGCACCGGTGGGCGCGTCGTGCGCGCGGTCGCCCGACCGCTCGGCGGCGGGTGGGTCTGGCAGGTGCTGCTCGGGACGCTGGCCGTCACGGCGATCGTGCGCGCCGCCCGCCTGCCGCTGTCCGCGCGCGCCGAGGTGGTCCTGCGCGAGTACGGCCTGTCGACCCGCACGTGGGGCAGCTGGGCGGCCGACGTCGCGAAGGGCGTGCTGGTGGACGCCGGGCTGACCGCCCTCGTCCTGCTCGCCCTGATCGGGCTGGCCCGGGTGGCCCGGCGCACCTGGTGGGCCTGGGGAGCGGCCGCGACCGCCGGCCTGGTCGTCGCGGGCTCCTTCGCGTACCCGCTGGTCGTCGAGCCGGTCTTCAACTCCTTCACCCCGCTGGCCGCCGGGGAGCTGCGCGAGGACCTGCTGGCCCTCGCCGAGCGCGACGGCGTGCCGGTCGACGAGGTGCTCGTCGCCGACGCCAGCCGGCGCACCACCGCCCTCAACGCGTACGTCAGCGGCTTCGGCAGCAGCCGCCGGATCGTCCTGTACGACACGCTCGCTCGAGCGGGCGACGCCCGCCGAGATCGAGCTCATCACCGCCCACGAGCTCGGGCACGCCGCCGAGGACGACGTCCTCGTCGGCACCCTGCTCGGCGCGCTCGCGGCGGCGGCCGCGGTCTGCGGGCTCGCCCTGCTGCTCACCTGGCGGCCGCTGCTGCGCCGCGCGGGCGCCGACGGCCCGGCCGACCCGCGGGTCGTGCCGCTGCTGCTCGCGCTCGCGGCGGTCGGCTCGCTGGTGGCGGCCCCCGCCGTGAACGCCGTCTCGCGCGCGGTCGAGACGCGCGCCGACGTGCACGCCCTGGACCTCACCCAGGACGTCACGACCTTCACCGCGACCCAGCGGCGCCTGGCGCTGTCCAACCTGTCCGACCTCGATCCGTCCCCGCTGGCCTACGCGCTGTTCGCCTCCCACCCCGGGGTGACCGAGCGCCTGGCCCTGGCGCGGGAGTGGGAGCGGCTGCGATGAGGACCCTGGTCGTCACCAACGACTTCCCGCCGCGTCCGGGGGGCATCCAGGCCTTCGTCCACAGCCTGGCCGTGCGGCAGCCGCCGGGGGAGGTGGTGGTGTACGCGCCGGCGTGGAAGCGCGCGCCGGAGTTCGACGCGGCGCAGCCGTTCCCGGTCGTCCGGCACCCGACCTCGCTGATGCTGCCGACCCCCGACGTGCTGCGGCGGGCGCGCGGGATCGCGCGGGCCGAGGGCTGCGACCGGGTCTGGTTCGGCGCTGCGGCACCGCTCGGGCTGCTCGCCGGCCGACTGGGCCTCGAGCGCTCGGTCGCCAGCACGCACGGCCACGAGGTCGGCTGGGCGGCGCTGCCCGGGGCGCGCCAGGTGCTGCGCCGGATCGGCCGCGAGGTCGACGTCGTCACCTACCTCGGCGCCTACACGCGCGAGCGCCTCGAGCCCGCCTTCCGCACGCCGCATGGAGCGGCTGCCGAGCGGGGTCGACACCACCGTCTTCCGGCCGGGCTGCGGCGGCGCCGAGGTCCGCGCGCGGCACGGCCTGTCCGACCGGCCGGTGGTCGTGTGCGTCTCGCGCCTCGTGCCGCGCAAGGGCCAGGACGTGCTCATCCGCGCGCTGCCGCGGATCCGCGAGGCGGTGCCGGGCGCCGCGCTGCTGCTGGTCGGCGGCGGGCCGGACGCCCCGCGGCTGCACCGGCTGGCCGCCGAGCACGGCGTCGCCGACGACGTCGTGCATCACCGGCTCGGTGCCGTGGGAGGAGCTGCCGGCGCACTACGACGCCGGCGACGTCTTCGCCATGCCGTGCCGCACCCGGCGCGGCGGCCTCGAGGTCGAGGGCCTGGGCATCGTCTTCCTGGAGGCGTCGGCGACCGGGCTGCCGGTGGTCGCCGGCCGTTCCGGCGGCTCGCCGGACGCCGTGCTCGACGGCGAGACCGGCCACGTCGTCGACGGCACGTCGGTGCACGCCGTCGCGCAGCAGGTCTCGGCCCTGCTGGCCGACCCGGACCGGGCGCGGGCGATGGGCCGGGCCGGACGCGCCTGGGTGGAGCAGCGAGTGGCGCTGGGACGTGCTGGCGGGCCGGCTGCGCAGCCTGCTGAGCGGCGAGCTCTAGCCCGCGAACTCCCAGTGCCACGGCTCGGGCTTGGAGCCGCCCTGCTGCGCCCACGCCGGCAGGAAGAAGCCGTAGAGCATCGAGTGGTCCCGCAGCCACTGGTGCGTGGGGGTGCCGAACTGCTGCACCCCGTCGCACAGGTCGACGGCCATGCCCCAGCCGTGGTTGCTGCTCCCCGGCTGCGCGGCCAGGCCCGGCTTGGCCGCCTTCACGGCGACCTGCTCCTCGTAGCTCCGGTAGGAGTCGGTGACGCAGATCGGGGCGCCGAACACCTGCGCGTACGACCGGCTCATCTCGTTGAAGGCGGCGGCGGCGTCGGCGCGCAGCATCTGGCCGCTGGTGCCCCACAGCGGGCAGAGCGCGTCGGCGGGGATGCGGCCGTTCGGGTAGCCGCTGGTGTCCTGACCCTTGCACGCGGCCGTCGGGCGGTCGACGAACGCGCCCTCGATGGCGGCGATCGGCGCCTCGGAGCGCTGGCGGGCGATCTCCTCGGCGCGGGCGAGCAGAGCAGCGCGCTCCTGCTCCTGCGCGGCGGCGGCAGCGGCGGCGGCCTGGGTGCGGAGCAGGGCGATCTCGCGGGCCTTGACGAGGTCCTGCTGCTGGGCGACGACGACGTCGGCAGCAGTCTTCAGCTCGGTGGCCCTGGCCTCGGCCTCGCGCTGCTGGCGCTCGGCCGCGGCGCTGCGCTCGGCCGCTGCGGCCTGCGCGGCCTCGGCCGCCGAGAGCGCGACGAAGGCGTTGTTGGTGTTGCCGCCGACCCGCTGGGCCATCGACAGGCCCGTGAACAGCTGCTGCGGGTTGCGGGAGTCGAGCAGCGAGGAGTAGAGCGAGAGCTGGCTGTTGCCCATCCCGGTCCGGTAGAGCGAGCCGATGTAGCCCGCCAGGCGCTCCTGCGCGGCGGCGGTGGCGCGCTGCGCGGCGGCCAGGCGCTCGGCCTCGGCGGCGGCCTCGCGCGCGGCGGCCTCGGCGGCCCGGCGGGCGGCCTGGAACACCTCGAGCGCAGCGTTGGCCTTCTGGGCGGCGGCGGCCAGCTCGGCCTCCTGCGCGGCGAGCAGCGCCGCCTGCTGGTCGACCTGGCTGCCGAGCTCGGCGGACGACGGCGGCGCGGGGACGAAGTACCGCGAGTCGTCGGGGGCGCTCTGCGCCAGGGCGGTCCCGGGCAGCAGGACAGCCGTCACCGTCAGGGCCACCGCCAGAGCGGGTCCACGAAGTGCTCGGAGCATGCCGTCCTCAGGTCGGGGACCGCCATCGGCAGGACCGTCCGTGACGATCTGATGACGGATGCGTGTCACGCAGCCCGGTCGACAGTAGTAGGTGTGCGGAAACCGCGCGTGATGTGGCCCGAGCAGGACCCGTTCGGGTGGTCAGCCGGCGGCGACGACCTGGACGATCCGGGCCCGGGCGAACGGGTCCGCGTAGCGCCGCAGGCTGCGCAGGACGGACAGCCCCGCGAGCAGCAGCACGGGCAGCGCGAGCAGCGGCGGCCACCACCAGATCCCGAGCTGGCTGGCCGAGCCGAGCAGGATGCCGACGACAGCGGCCGGCAGCGCCAGCCGCGCGCTGGCCAGCGCCAGGGCGCCGGGCGGGGCGACGGCGTCGCGCGGGCCGCGCAGGTCGGCGCGGTGCGGTCGGCGCACGGACATCTTCAGCGCGCCGGCGACGACGGTGGCGGTGCAGGCCAGCCCGGCCGCGACGATGGCGGCGACCTGCGCGCCCGTCGGCGTCCCCGGGCTGCGCAGCGACCCGGCGACGGCCGCGACGACCACCGCCGCGAGGACGGTCTCGGTCAGGACGATCGCCTTGGCGCGGGCGACCAGGCGCGGGTCGTGGGGGAGCGAGGCGACCCAGACGGCACCCGAGCCGTCCAGGCAGAAGGCGTTCACGCCGAAGAGCAGCCCGGCGCCGGCCGCGACCAGGCCGGGCAGCACGATCATCGACTCCCAGGGGACCGCCGTGCCGGCGGCGATCAGCCCCGGCAGGATCGCGAGCACCAGGCCGCCCCGGCGCAGGGCGGGCGCCCGCCAGACCGACGCCCGGTCGACGGCGACCAGCTCCCGGAGCTGCCCGCCCTTGGCCGCGCGCCGGCGGACCGGGGCGGTGTGCCGGGACAGCCCGGTGTCGCCCGGGCGCCGCAGCGCCCACGCGCAGGTCCGGGCGCCCAGCCACAGCCCGAGGAGCGCAGCGGTGAGCAGGACGCCGGTGGTGACCGCCCAGCGCAGGTGGTGGCCGTCGCCGCCGGCGATGACGCCCCCGACGACGGTGCGGGTGGGGCTGCCGTCCAGCACGGCGTCGCCGTGACCGGTCCGGACGACGGCGACCGCGCCGAGGAGCAGGGCCGCTCCGGCGGCGGTCACGAGCCGCCGCCCCGCGCGGGTCTGCCGCAGGCCGACCACGAGCCAGGCCAGCGCCTGGCCGACGACGGTCAGCCCGGCGACGTACGCCGCGGTGGTGAGGCTGCCGCGCAGCAGGCTGCCGCCGAGCGTGAGGTAGGAGGTGAGCGCGGCCAGCACCAGCAGCTGGACGACCCAGACCAGGTTGAGCGGGGCGAGCAGCAGGCCGCCGAAGAACTGGGTCCCCGGGCGCACGGGGAAGCCGACGAGCTGGTCGGGCGGGACCACCTCGTTCCCGCCGCCGGCCGTCAGCGGCGCGATGACGGCCAGCGCGCCGAAGCCGAGGTAGGTCGCCGGCGCCAGCTCGATCGCCGTCGCGAGGGTCGGCGCGTCGAGCGCCGAGCCGCTGCCGAGCACCAGGCTGAGCAGCCACCCGACGAACAGCGCGCCCAGCACGATGCCGAGCCGGAGCCCGGGCGCGCGGGCCATCTGCCAGCGCAGCGCCATCAGCGCCCAGAGCTGGGTCAGCGAGCGGCTCATGAGATGAGGGCGCGGTAGCGCGCGTCGCCGTCCCGTCCGGTGAGCTCGCCGGCCGGGGCCGCACCGACGACCCGGCCGCCCTTGAGCACGACGGCCTCCTGGCAGGCCTGCACCGCCAGCTCCAGCAGGTGCGTGCTGACGAGCACCGCGGCGCCCGCCTCGCGCGCCTGCCGCACGACCTCGAGCGTGGCGTCGACGCCGAGCGGGTCGACGCCGTCGAAGGGCTCGTCCAGCAGGAGCAGCCGGGGGGAGTGGAACGCCGCCAGCACCACGGACAGCCGGCGGCTCATCCCGTGGCTGAAGCCGGCCGTCACCCGGTCGGCGGCGTCGTGCAGGTCGAAGCGCTCGAGCAGGTCCCGGGCGCGGTCCTCCCAGTGCCGCATCCCGCGCAGCCGGGCGGCGAGCTGCAGGTGCTCCCACGGGGTGGCGCGGGGGATCAGCCCACCGACGTCCGGGCAGTAGCCGACCGCTGCCCGTACGCCCGAGGGGTCGGCGGCCGCGTCGATCCCGACGACCCGGACGGTCCCGGCGCTCGGCGGCAGGACACCCGCCAGCACCCGCATGGTCGTGGACTTGCCGGCGCCGTTGCGGCCCACCAGCGCCACGGAGGCGCCGGCGGCGACGGACAGGTCGAAGCCGCCGACGGCGCGCACGGCGCCGAAGTCGACGACCAGGCCCTGGGCCAGGAGGACGGGGGTCACTGCTCTCCCTTCGGCCGCCGGGGACGGCGACTTCAGAGCATGGACCGCCCTCCCGGGTAGCGCGCGCCCGAGGGCCCGCGCACGGGCTACTCCTTGCTGCCGGCGTAGAGGCCCTCGACCGCGTCGGCGTACTGCTTCATGACGACGGAGCGCTTGAGCTTCAGCGAGGGCGTCATCTGCCCGCCCTCCTCGGTCCAGTCCTCGGACAGGATCGCGAACTTGCGGATCGCCTCGGCCTTGGACACGGCCTTGTTCGCGTCGTCGACCGCGGACTGGATCTCGGCGACGACCTCGGGGTCGTGCGCGAGCTGGGCGGCGGTGAGCGTCTCGTCGCGGCTGCTTGCTCTTCAGCCAGCCCCGGGAGCGCCTCCGGGTCGAGGGTGACCAGGCAGGCGATGAACGGCTTGGCGTCGCCGACGACCATGCACTGGCTGACCAGCGGGTGGGCGCGCAGGCGGTCCTCGAGCACGGCCGGCGCGACGTTCTTGCCGCCGGCCGTGACGATGAGCTCCTTCTTGCGGCCCGTGATGGTGACGTAGCCGTCGGCGTCGAGGTTGCCGATGTCGCCGGTGTGGAACCAGCCGTCCACGACCGTCTCGGCCGTGGCGGTCGGGTTGTGCCAGTAGCCCTGGTAGACGTTGTCGCCGCGCATGAGGATCTCGCCGTCCTCGGCGATCCGGATGGTCACGCCCGGCGACGGCTGGCCGACGCTGCCGATCTTCAGGTGCGCGGGGGTGTTCACCGAGCCGGCTGCCGTCGTCTCGGTCAGGCCCCAGCCCTCGAGGATCGTGATGCCGATGCCGCGGTAGAAGTGGCCGAGCCGGGCGCCGAGCGGCGCGCCGCCGGAGACGGCCCACGCCACCTTGCCGCCCATCGCCGCGCGCAGCTTGGAGTAGACGAGCTTGTCGAACACCTTGTGCTGCAGGTTCAGCACGAAGCCGGCGCCGCCCTTGTCCTTGGCCTCGGAGTAGGCGATCGCGGTGGACTCGGCGCGGTCGAAGATGGCGCCCTTGCCGTCGCCGTGCGCCTTCTGCTTGGCGGTGTTGTAGACCTTCTCGAACACCCGCGGCACCGACAGGATGAACGTCGGCTGGAAGGTGGCGAAGTCGCCGAGCAGCGCCTTGATGTCGGCGGTGTGGCCCATGCGGGCGCCGCTCTCGACGCAGGCGACCTGGATCAGGCGCGCGAAGACGTGGGCGAGCGGCAGGAAGAGCAGCGTCGAGCCGGCGGTGTTGAACAGCTCCGGCAGCACCAGCGAGGCGCTGCGGCCGGTGCCGAGCAGGTTGCCGTGGGTGAGCTCGCAGCCCTTCGGCCGGCCGGTGGTGCCGGACGTGTAGATGATCGTCGCCAGGCTGTCCGTGGTGACGCGTCTGGCGGCGGGCCTCGAGCTCGCTGGCGGGCACCTCGCGCCCGGCCGCGGCGAGCTCCTCGAGGCCGCCGGCGTCGATCTGCCAGTCGCCCGTGAGGTCGGGCAGCTGGCCGCGGACCTCCTCGAGGACGGCCTGGTGCGCCGGCGTCTCGACGATGCACGGCCACGGCGCCGGAGTCGCCGAGGTTCCACTGGACCTGCTCGGCGGACGACGTCTCGTAGATCGGGACGGTGACGGCGCCGGCCGTCCAGATCGCGTAGTCGCAGAGCGTCCACTCGTAGCGCGTCTTGCTCATCAGCCCGACGCGGTCACCGGCCTGCACGCCCTGTCGCAGCCAGGCCGGCGGCGAGGAGCGCGACCTCGGTCGCGAACTCCTTGGCCGTGACCGGAGCCCAGCGCCCGTCGACCTTGCGCGTGAAGACCACGTCGTCCGGGTGACGAGCTGCGCGGTCGCGGACCGCGTCGGTCAGCGACGCGCCCGGCTCCAGCTGGACAGCCTGGGGGGTGGAGAACTCCTGCACTGTGGCTCCTCGTCGAGTCGCGTGCGGGCGGGTCGTCGAGCTCGCCCGGTGGCGGCGACCCTACAGCGATCACCGCAGGTCACGGGCGGGTCGCTTCAGCCGCAGGCCGGGTCTGCCGACCCCTCCTGCGTGGACGACCTGCTCGAGACCGCCACGCGCTGCCCGCACTGCCGCGCCGCCGTGCGCCCCGGCGCGCCCTGGTGCACCCTCTGCCACGCCGACCTGCGCCCGCCGCCGCCCGCCCCGGAGCCCGAGCCGGCGCCGCTGCTCGTCATCCCGCCCACCGCGTCGTACGGCGCCACGGCTCCGGACCCGCTGACGGCCCCGGCGGCCGGGTCGTCCGCACCGGTCTCCCCACCCTCCTCCGCAGCTCCAGCGGCAGACCCGACGTGGCCGTGCGCCACCTGCGGCGCGGCCAACCCCCTGACCGCCGGCGCGTGCGCCGCCTGCGGCGCCGGCTTCCTGGCCGGGCTCCGCGAGGCGGAGGGCCCGCTGCTCGAGCTGCCGGGCGTCGGTGACCTCACCCGGCTCAGCCGCGGTCAGCGGATGGCGCTGGCCTTCGGCGTCGTGCTCGTCGTCATCGCGCTCACGGCCCTGCTCGGGCTGCTGCTCGGCTGAGCCGGCCCTAGGGTCGTGCCGTGCGGGTCCACGTGGTCAGCGACGTCCACGGCAGCGTCGAGGCGCTGGCCCGGGCCGGCGACGGCGCCGACGCGCTGGTCTGCCTGGGCGACCTCGTCCTGTTCCTCGACTACGCCGACAGCTCGCGGCGGGATCTTCGCCGAGCTGTTCGGCGCGCCGAGCGCCGAGCGGCTCGTCGCGCTGCGCACGCAGAAGCGGTTCGAGGAGGCGCGCGCCTTCTGCCGCGGGCTGTGGGCCTCGCTCGAGGACCCGCGCGGGTGACGAGGACGCCGCGCTGCGCGGGCAGTACGCCGCGCTGTTCGCGGCGATGCCCGAGCCGGCCTACCTGACGTACGGCAACGTCGACGTGCCGGCGATGTGGCCCGACTTCGCGCGCGACGGCCACACCGTGCTCGACGGGGAGGTCGTCGAGATCGGCGGCCGCACCTGGGGCTTCGTCGGCGGCGGGCTGCGGACGCCGATGCGCACGCCGCACGAGGTCGACGACGAGGCGTACGCCGCCAAGGTCGCCGCGGTCGGCGCCGTCGACGTGCTGGCCTGCCACATCCCGCCGGCGTCCCGGGCCTGCTCTACGACGTGGAGGCGCGGCGGTTCGAGCGGGGGAGCGCGGCCGTGCTCGACGCGATCCGCGACACCGCGCCCGGAGCTGGTGCTGTTCGGGCACGTGCACCAGCCGCTGCAGTCGCGGGTGCGCATCGGGCGGACCGAGTGCGTCAACGTCGGGCCACTTCCGGGGCACCGGGACGCCCTTCGTCCTGGAGTACTAGACCGCGGTACTAGCCTCCCCGGGCATGGCCGACGTCGCGAGCTCCACGATCACCATCGCCGCCCCGCCGGAGCAGGTGCTGGCGGTCATCGCCGACATCGACGCCTACCCCGAGTGGACGCGGGCAGATCAAGAGCGCCGAGGTCGTCGACAGCCGGCGCCGGACGGCCGGCCGCGGCAGGCCCGCTTCGTCATGGACGCCGGCGTGCTCAAGGACGAGTACGTCCTGGAGTACGACTGGAGCGACACCGGCGTCGACTGGCACCTGGTCGGCAAGAGCACGGTGCAGAAGTCGCAGGTCGGCTCGTACGCGCTGGCGCCGCCAGGGCGACGGCACCGAGGTGACCTACCAGCTCGCGGTCGACATCGCGATGCCGATGCTCGGCATGTTCAAGCGCAAGGCCGAGAAGATGATCATGGACTCCGCGCTGAAGGAGCTCAAGAAGCGCGTCGAGTCCGGGAGCTGAGCGCGTGCGCGTCCTGCTCTTCACCGGCAAGGGCGGGGTCGGCAAGACGACGGCGTCGGCCGCCACCGCGGCCGCTGCCGCCGCCCGCGGGCAGCAAGGTCGCTGGTGCTGTCCACCGACCCGGCCCACTCGCTCGCCGACGCCCTCGGCGTGCCGCTCGGCGCCGCGCCGACCGAGGTGGACACCGGCCTGTACGCCATGCAGGTCGACGCGCAGCGGGCCTTCGAGCAGACCTGGCGCGACATCCAGGGCTACCTGCTCGGCGGTCCTCGAGCGCGCCGGCGTCGACGCGCTGCAGGCCGAGGAGCTCACCGTGCTGCCCGGCGCCGAGGAGGTCCTCGCGCTGCTCGAGGTCACCCGCCAGGTGACCACCGGGCCGTGGGACCTCGTCGTCGTCGACTGCGCGCCGACCGGCGAGACGCTGCGGCTGCTGGCGCTGCCCGAGGCGCTGTCCTGGTACGTCGAGAGGGTCTTCCCCGCCCAGCGCCGCGCGCTGCGGGCGGTGCGGCCGCTGCTGTCGCGCGTCTCCGGCCCGGCCGTGCCGCACGACGGACGTCTTCGACGCCGTCGAGCGGCTGCACCGCGAGCTGCTGCGAGGTCCGCGCCGTGCTCACCGCGCCGTCGACCTCGGTGCGGCTCGTGCTGACCCCCGAGGCGGTCGTCGTCGCCGAGGCCCGCCGCACGCTCACCTCGCTGGCGCTCTACGGCTACCGCGTCGACGCGCTGGTCGCCAACCGCGTCTTCCCCGCCTCGGACGACCCCTTCCTCGCCGGCTGGGCGAGCGCGCAGGCCGAGCAGCTCGAGGCCGTGCGCCGCGACGCCGGTGGCCTGCCCGTCGCTGGTCGCGCCGTACCGCCCCGCCGAGCCGGTCGGGCTGGCCGCGCTGACGGCCTTCGGCCAGGAGCTGTACGACGAGGCGGACCCGGCGGCAGGCGGTCGCGGACCTGCCGGAGCTGCTCGAGGTGCGCGCGCACCGCCGACGGCTTCGAGCTGTCGCTGGCGCTGCCGCTCGCGCGCACGCGAGGACCTCGACCTGACCCGCACCGGCGACGAGCTCGCCGTCACGGTCGGCGGGCCACCGCCGGGTGCTCGCGCTGCCGAGCGCGCTGCGCCGCTGCACGGTGGCCGGCGCGCGGCTGGCCGACGGCCGGCTGGTCGTGCGCTTCGAGCCCGACCCGGCGCTGTGGATGCGCTCGTGACCGAGCCCGTCGGGTCGGCCGGCCGAGGAGGCCGCGCGGCTGTTCGCCGCCGCCGAGGAGTGGCTGCGCTCGCGCACGTCGGCTGCCGACTGGACGGCACCTCGCCACCGGCACGCCGGAGTGCTCGGTGTGCCCGCTGTGCCAGGGCATCGCGGCCGTGCGGCACGTCCGTCCGGAGACGGTCGAGCACCTGCTGGACGCGACGGCGTCCTTCGTCGCCGCGCTGCGCACGACGGTCGGCACCTGGCCCCGCCGGACGGGCCGCGCGCGTCGCGACGCCCGGACGTGGAGCACATCGACGTGCGGGAGGACTGACGTGCTGACGATCGGGGTCGACGTCGGGGGCACCAAGGTCGCCGCCGGAGTGGTCGACGAGCAGGGCGCGGTGCTGGCCCGCACGCGGCGGCCGACGCCGTCGGCCTCGCCCGACGCGACGTCGAGGACGTCATCGCCGAGTGCGTGCAGGAGCTGCGCGCCGCCCACGAGGTCGAGGCCGTCGGCATCGGCGCCGCCGGCTTCATCGACGCCGACCGCGCGAAGGTGCTACGTCGCCCCGAACCTGTCCTGGCGCGACGAGCCGCTGCGCGACGCGGTCGCCGAGCGCGTCGGCCTGCCGGTGGTCGTCGAGAACGACGCGAACGCCGCCGCCTGGGCGGAGCA
The DNA here is from genome assembly GCA_963844295.1 of uncultured Actinomycetota bacterium. Classification (GTDB taxonomy): domain Bacteria; phylum Actinomycetota; class Actinomycetes; order Mycobacteriales; family SCTD01; genus SCTD01. Next base: position 513,138 of record CAWJNR010000003.1, read on the forward strand.
CCGCTTCGGCGCCGGCCGCGGCGAGCAGCACCTGGTCGTCGTCACCGTCGGGACCGGCATCGGCGGCGGCATCGTGCTCGACGGCACGCTCTACCGCGGCCGGCTACGGCATCGGCGCGGAGTTCGGCCACATGCAGGTCGAGAAGGCCGGCCGGCGCTGCGGCTGCGGCCAGCACGGCTGCTGGGAGCAGTACTGCTCCGGACGCGCCCTGCTGCACGAGGCGCGCGAGATCGCCGACGTGCAGCGCGGTTACGGCGAGCGGCTGCTCGAGCTCGGCAACGGGCGGCCCGAGGGGATCGAGGCGGTCGAGGTGACCCAGGCCGCCCGCGAGGGCGACCCGGCCGCGCTCGACTGCTTCGACGAGGTCGGCGGCTGGCTCGGGCAGGGCCTGGCCGACCTGGCCGCGGTGCTCGACCCCGGCGCGTTCGTCATCGGCGGCGGCGTGGCCGACGCGGGCGAGCTGCTGCTCGCCCCGGCCCGGCGGGTCTTCGCCGAGCGGCTGACCGGGACCAGCACCGCCCGCACGCCGAGATCCGGCTGGCCGAGCTCGGCAACGAGGCGGGCTCGTCGGCGCCGCCGACCTGGCCCGGTACCGCTAGGCGATGCGTCCGGAATGGCCCGTTCGGGCCATGGTGCGTGAGCGGATCGTCGCGCACAGTGACTGCCATGACCTCACCGACCTCGACCGCGGCGCCCTCGACCGCGGCCCAGACGTGCTGCCGCCGGGCGATGTCCTCCATCGAGGTGACCAGCCGCGGCACCGCCCTCGTCCTGCACAGCTGCACCGCCTGCGGCCGGCACGTGTGGCAGAAGGACGGCCAGCTGGCCGACCGAGCCGACCTGCTCGACGGCGTGAAGACCTTCCTCGAGCAGCCGCGCATCCCCACGCCGCGCGCCCGCGCGCGCCAGCCGAGCGCCCCTGACCGACCCGACCCTGACCGACCCGGCCGCATGAGCGGCCTGCGGGTCGTCAGCTGGAACGTCCGCTCCCTGCGCGACGACGCCCGCGGCGTCGCCCGCGTCCTGGCCGGGCTCGCGCCCGACGTCGTCCTGCTGCAGGAGGCGCCCCGGCTGCTCGGCTCCTGCTGGGCGAACCGGCGGCTGGCCCGCCGCGCCGGCCTGACGCGCGTCGCCGGGGGAGCGTCAGCGCACGGCAACCTGCTGCTGGTCCGGGGCGGCACGGCCGTCGTCGACGTCTCGGTCCTGCGGCTGCCCAAGCGCCCGGGCCTGCACCGCCGCGGGGCGGTGCTCGCGGTGGTCGAGCGGGCCGGTGCGCGGCTGGCCGTGGTCGGCACGCACCTCGACCTCGACCCGGCCGCGCGGCTGGACAGCGCACGACGGGTCCGCGCGGCCGCCGACCGGCTCGGTCACCCCCTCGTGCTCGCCGCCGACGTGAACGAGGAGCCGGGCGGACCGGCCTGGGCGGCGCTGTCGGCCGGGCTGGTGGACACCGCCGCCGCGTGCGGCCCGACCTTCCCGCTGCGGTCGCCGCGCCGGCGGATCGACGTCCTGCTCGCCGACCCCCGCCTGGTCGTCCAGGCGGTCGAGGTGCCCCGCGTCGGCCCGGTGACCGACCATCTCCCCATCGTGCTCGACCTGCAGTGGCCGCAGCGTCCCGACCCGTAGGCCGACGCGCGAGCGACGGGTCGGCACACATGACCCCCGCGTCTCGGCGGCTGTCCCGTCCAGCGGACAGGGTGCGACGGACGGGCGGACGGGCGCGGACATGTGGCGGCGGACAGGTGGCGGCGGAGGGCCGTGGTGCCGCGCTTGCCGAGACGTGTCCGCGAGGTGGGACAAGTGCCGAGACGGGCGACACCTGTCTGCCCACCCGGTCGTACGAGCGGCAACCGTCTGCGACCAGCGGTGATCCACGTGACGTACGAGGCGGATCGGCGTGCGGAACCCACCCACGACCTCACGTGGATCACCGGAGGGCGGGGACCGGGCGAGCGCACCGCCGGCCCCCGTCCTAGCGGCCGAAGCCGGGGACGAGCTCGCGGGCCAGGCCCTCGAGGAACAGGCCGATGTCGGTGACGATGCCGACCGCCTGCGCGGACCCGCGGTCGGCGAGCTTGGTGACCGTGGCCGGGTTGATGTCGACCGACACCAGCGGCACCGACGCCGGCAGGATGTTCCCGGTGGCGATGGAGTGCAGCATCGTCGCGACCATGATCGCGAAGCCGACGCCGGGCAGCTGGGCGCGCATCGCGCGCTGCCCCTCGATGACGTCGGTGTGGACGTCGGGCAGCGGGCCGTCGTCGCGCACCGAGCCGACCAGCACGAAGGTCTTGCCGTGCCGGACCATCGCGTGCATCACCCCGGAGGTGAGGATGCCGGAGTCGACCGCGGCCTGGATCGAGCCGGCCTTGCGGATCTGGTTGATGGCCCGGATGTGGTGCTCGTGGCCGTGCTCGACGCCCTTGCCGGCGGCGAGGTCGACGCCCAGCGACGTGCCGTAGAGCGAGGCCTCGATGTCGTGGGTGGCCAGCGCGTTGCCGGCGAACAGCACGTCGACGTAGCCGGCCTCGACCAGCGCGACCATCGCCGGCGCGGCGCCGGTGTGCACGACGGCGGGGCCGCCGACCCACAGCACCTTGCCGCCGTCGGCCTTCACCTCGCGCATCTGCTGGGCGATCTGGCGCAGCAGCAGCGACTGCGGCTTCTCGCTCGAGACGCTGGAGGCCATGAACTCGAAGGTCTCGCCCGAGGCGCGCTCGACGTGCGGCAGCACGACCTTCACGCCGCCGGCGCCGCAGACCACCCGGTCGCCGGCCCGCACGTCCGACACGGGCACGGTCCGGACCCGGCCGTCCGTGACGAGCAGCCCGCAGTCCATCTCGGGCTGCTCGACCGGGCACCCAGCTCGCGCCCAGCCGCACCACGGTCTCCAGGTTGGTCGTGGAGTAGAAGTCGTCGGGGAAGACGCCGTCCCGCGCGACCTCGCGCACGACGGCCTCACCCGGGTCGACCTGGTTGACGCCGTGGGTCTGCAGCCGCATGAGCAGCCGCGCCAGCGCCTCGTCGGTCTCGGCGCTGACGACCAGCCGGGCGTACGACTCGTCGTCGTGGGCGCGGCCCACGTCGAGCCGGTCGATCCGGTAGTCGCCGCCGTAGGCGAGCACGTCGTCGAGCACCCGGGCCAGCACGCCGCTGTCCATCAGGTGGCCGCGCGTCTCGAGGACCTCGCTGGACGTCAACTGCGCTCCTCGTGGTGGTGGGTCAGACGACGGCTCCGTCGTCCGGGCCGCTGTCGGTGGGCGGAGCATCGCGCATCAGGTAGACCAGCGCGGCTGCGCCACCCGCGGTGAGCAGCAGCCCCATCATGCCGACGAACGCGGTGCGGTCCTGGAGGAGCAGCCCGGGCGCGAACATCAGCAGCACGCCGGCGAGCAGCGCGGCGGCAGCAGCCAGCTTCTGCGGCGCGAGGCGCGGGACGGGCGGGGGCGGCGGGGGCTCGTAGTGGCCCTCGTCCTCGACCGCCGCGGGCTCGACCCACTCGGGCAGCCCCTCGTCGGCGGGTCGGGTCGGTGCGGCGCCGGCGGCGGGTGGTCGCGTCGTCGGGCTGGGCGTCGGTCCCGCGCTCCGGTCGGCCGAGCAGCCGGCGCGCCGGCGGGTCGTCGGCGACGTCCTCCGACACCGGCCACGGCGGTACGGGGGAGGAGTCCGTGCGGCCGAAGCCCTCGACGATCCGGCGGAACTCCTCGTCCGGGTCCACGGCGGAGGCCGCGTCGGGCGCTGGTGCGACGGACGGTCCGGGCAGCGTCGGCGGCGCCAGCACCCGGCGGGCGGCGGTGCGCGGCACCGGCTGCACCAGGCCGTGCGCGGTGGCCCCCGGCTCCTGCTCCGCGAGCAGGGTGGTCAGGTCGGCCACCTCCGCGCTGACGACGGCGCGGGCGCTGTCGGCGCGCGCCGGGTCGACCCACAGCCGGTCCAGCGGGCGGTCCGGCAGCGTGGCCGCGCGGGTGAAGGTGTTGGAGCCCAGCGCCGGCTCGACGTAGGCCGCCACCCCGGCGCTGGCCAGGCTCGACAGCAGCGCCTCGGACAGCCGCGGGTCGAGGTCGACCAGCGCGCCCCAGTCCGCGGACTGCAGGCCGTTGCCGCGGCGACCGCGGGCGGGCGAGTCGTCCATCAGCCCGCGGCGGCCGGGGCGTGGGTGCGCACGAAGTCCAGGCTGCCGGCGAAGATCTCCGGGGCGTCGTTGTCGAGGGTGGCGACGTGGTAGCTGTCCTCCAGCACCCGCTCCTCGACGGTGCCGTGCGACCATGCCCTCGAGCAGCACCCGCCCGCTGACCGGCTCGACGACGTGGTCGACCGCGCTGCGGTAGACGAGCACCGGCGCGGTGATCCGGTGCAGGTCCCGCACGACGACCGGCCACGTCTTCTGCAGCGAGACCAGCGCGCGCAGCGGCACCTTGTCGTACGCCAGCTCGGTGACGCCCGGCTTCTTGATGTCGCTGGCGATGCCGGGCATCGACGGCAGGACCTTGGCGAGTACGGCGCGAGCTTGACGTCCTTGCGCTCGGAGGCGAGCGAGGCGTTGACGACGACGACGCCGGCGACCTCGGCGGCGCGCTGCTCGGCCAGGCGCAGCGACAGGGTGCCGCCCATCGACAGCCCCATCACGAAGACGCTCTCGCAGCGCGCGCGCAGGTCGTCGAAGCTGCGCTCGAGCTCGCCGTACCAGTCGGAGAACCGGGTGCGGTTCATGTCCTGCCAGCGGGTGCCGTGGCCGGGCAGGCGGGGCGCGCTGACGGTCAGGCCGGCGGCGGCGAGGTGCTCCGCCCACGGCCGCATGCTCTGCGTCGTGCCGGTGAAGCCGTGGCACAGCAGGGCGCCGACCGGGCCGCCGGGCAGGTCGACCGGCTCGGCACCGGGCAGGACGCCGCCGTCGGAGGGGGCAGTGGGCACGTCGGCTCCCGAGCGGTCGCAGGTCGTCACGGTGGGGTGGTCGCGCACAGCGGCCGGGGTCATCGTCGCACGTCGGACCGGGCGGAGGGCGTCCCCCGACCGGGCACGACCGACCCGTGCCGGGGGACGTTGCCGCCAGCGCGGCGGCGCCCGTAGGGTGCGGGTCCACAGTCGCGGCGCACGGAGGAGGATCATGGGCTACTGGCTCGTGAAGGCCGTGCTGGCCCCTCTGCTGAGGCTGTTCTTCCGCCCGTACGTCACCGGCGCCGAGAACCTGCCGGAGAGGGGCGCGGCCATCCTGGCCGGCAACCACACGACGTTCCTCGACAACTTCATGATCCCGCTGGTCGTGCCCCGCAAGGTCACCTTCCTGGCCAAGAGCGACTACTTCACCGGCAAGGGTCCCAAGGGCTGGCTGTCCGCGCCAGTTCTTCTCCGGCGTCGGCATGATCCCGATCGACCGGTCCGGCGGCGCCGCCTCCGAGGCGGCCCTGCGCACCGGCCTGCGCGTGCTGCAGTCGCGGCGACCTGCTCGCGCTCTACCCCGAGGGCACCCGCTCGCCGGACGGCCGGCTCTACCGCGGCAAGACCGGCGTGGCGCGCATGGCGCTCGAGGCCGGCGTCCCGGTCGTCCCCGTCGGCCTGATCGGCATGGCGGCGGTCCAGCCCGGCGGTGGCGGGATGCCCAAGATCGGCCGCAAGGTCGAGCTGCGGATCGGCAAGCCGCTGGACTTCAGCCGCTACGCCGGCATGGAGGGCGACCGCTTCGTCCTGCGCTCGATCACCGACGAGATCATGTACGAGCTGATGGTGCTGTCCGGCCAGGAGTACGTCGACAAGTACGCCACCAAGGCCAAGGCCGACATCGAGGACGCCAAGAGCGCGGCGCGCGAGGCGCTGGTCAGCAGCGACGCCCCCGTCGCCGCCCGCCGCGCCAGCTAGCCGACCCGGGTGCGGCTCGACACCGCCCTGTGGCGGGCGGTCGCCGTCTACCGCCTCGCCGCCCTGCTCTACGCGGCCGGCTCGATGGTCGTCTACACGGGGTCGTACGCCCGGCCGGGACTGGGCTGGGCGGTCCTGTCGGGCATGGCGCTCTGGACGGCGCTGGCGGCCTACCTCTACGCCGACCCGCGCCGGCGCGGCTGGCCGCTGCTCGTCGCCGACCTCGCCGTGACCGCGGTGGCGGTGCTGTCCTCGTCGCTGGGTGCTGACCGCGGAGCGCATCGCCGAGGGCGACCCGACCCTGACGGTGAGCTGGGCGGCCGCGCCGGTCATCGCCTGGGCGGTGCACCGCGGCTGGTCCGGCGGCGCGACGGCGGCGGCCGTGGTCGGGACGGCCGCCGTGGTCGAGCGCGGCGAGCCGGCGCAGGCGACCGTCAACAGCGTCGTGCTGCTGCTGCTCGTCGGCACCGTCGTGGGCTACGTCGTCGCCGCTCGCCCGGCGCGCCGAGACGGCCTACGCCGCAGCCGTCCAGCTGCAGGCGGCCGCGGCCGAGCGGGAGCGGCTGTCGCGGTAGGTGCACGACGGCGTGCTGCAGGCCCTGGCGCTGGTCTCCCGCCGCTCGGACGACCCCGAGCTGGCGGCTCTGGCCGCCGAGCAGGAGAGCGCGCTGCGCCGGCTCGTCGCCGGGCCGGCCGTCGCCGGTCGCCCACGGGGAGGCCGACCTGCGGCCGCTGCTGCCCACGGGCGCCGACCTGCAGCTCGCCGCCCCGGCCGACGCCGGTGCTGCTGCCCGCTGCCGTCGCGCACCGAGCTGGCCGCGGCCGTCGCCGCGGCCGTCGACAACGCCCGGCGGCACGGCGGCAGCGAGCGCGTGGCTGCTCGTCGAGGACGAGCCGGACGCCGTCACGGTGACCGTCCGCGACGACGGCCCGGGCATCGCCCCCGGCCGGCTCGAGCAGGCCGCGGCCGAGGGCCGGCTCGGCGTGGCGCAGTCGATCCGCGGACGGGTGGAGGACCTGGGTGGGACGCGTCGAGGTCGTGAGCGCGCCTGGGCAGGGGACGGAGGTGGAGCTGCGTGTCCCACGGTGAGGCGGCTGCCGGCAGCCCGCCGCTGCGCGTCGTCGTCGCCGACGACCACCCGATCTGGCGCGACGCCGTCGAGCGCGACCTCAGCCGCGGCCGGACTGCTCGTCGTCGGGGTGGCCGGGGACGGCGAGAAGGCGGTCCGGGTCTGCCGGGCGACCACGCCCGGACGTCCTGGTGTGCGACCTGCAGATGCCGGGGCTCTCCGGCGTCGAGGTGACGCGCGCGGTGGCCGGGAGCACGAGGGTGCTGGTGCTGTCCGCCTCCGGCGAGCAGGCCGACGTGCTGGAGGCGGTGAAGGCCGGCGCCACCGGCTACCTGGTGAAGTCCGCCGGCGCGGCCGAGCTGGTCGACGCCGTGCGCCGCACCGCCGCGGGCGACGCCGTCTTCACGCCGGGGCTGGCCGGCCTGGTGCTGGGGGAGTACCGCCGCACCGCCGTCGGACGACGGCGCGCCGCGGCTGACCCCCCGCGAGACCGAGGTGCTGCGCCTGGTGGCGAAGGGCCTGACCGCCAAGCAGGTCGCCGAGCGCCTGGTGCTGTCGCACCGCACGGTCGAGAACCACGTGCAGAACACCCTGACCAAGCTCGCAGCTGCACAACCGCGCGCAGCTGGTCCGCTACGCCGTCGAGCAGGGGCTCGCGGACTGAGCGGAGCAGGGGCTCGCGGACTAGCTCCCCGCGGCCCAGCCCTTGGCCCGCTCCACCGCGTCGGACCAGCGCGCGTGCGTGCCGTCGTCGCGGACGCCCGCCGCCGGCTCGAAGCGGCGGTCCAGCTGCCAGGCGTCGGCCAGCTCGGCCGGCGAGGACCACACGCCCGTCCCGAGGCCGGCGAGGAAGGCCGCGCCGAGCGCGGTCGTCTCGAGCACCTGCGGGCGCTGGACGGGCACGCCGAGCTGGTCGGCCTGCAGCTGGCAGAGCAGGTCGTTGGCCGACGCGCCGCCGTCGACCTGCAGCGCTCGGCACCGACAGCCCCGCCTCGTCGGTCATCGCGTCGACGACGTCGCGCACCTCGAAGGCGATGGCGTCCAGCGTGGCCCGGGCGAGGTGCGCGCGCGTCGTGCCGCGGGTGATGCCGAGCACGGTGCCGCGCGCGTCGGGGTCCCAGTGCGGCGCGCCGAGGCCGGTCAGCGCGGGCACGAAGACGACGCCGCCGCTGTCGCGGCACGGTGCGGGCCAGCGCCTCGACCTCCGCCGCGCTGCCGATGAGCTGCAGCCCGTCGCGCAGCCACTGCACCGCCGCGCCGGTGACGAACACCGCGCCCTCGAGGGCGTAGACCAGCGACGCCGTCCGGCTCCATCCACGCGACCGTCGTGAGCAGCCGGTCCGACAGCACCGGCGTGGCACCGGTGTTGACGAGCACGAAGGAGCCGGTGCCGTAGGTGCACTTGCTGCGCCCGGCGTCGAAGCAGCCCTGCCCGAACAGCGCGGCCTGCTGGTCGCCGGCGATCCCGGCGACCGGCAGGTCGAGCCCGAGGAAGGCCTGCGGGTCGGTGCGGCCCGACCTCGCCGTACGACGGGACGACCTCGGGCAGCGCGCTCATCGGCACGCCGAACAGCTCGCACAGCTCCTCGCTCCACGCGCCCGTCGCGCAGGTCGAACAGCAGCGTGCGGCTGGCGTTGGAGGCGTCGGTGACGAAGCGCCGCGCCGCCGGTCAGCCGCGACGACGACGTACGCGTCGACGGTGCCGACGACGGTGCGGCCCTCGACGACGCCGGCCCAGGCTGCGCGGGTCGTTCTCGGCCAGCCAGGCGAGCTTGGTGGCGGTGAAGTACGGGTCGAGCCGCAGGCCGGTCAGCTCGGCGACGCGCGGCTCGTGCCCGGCGTCCTTGCGCGCCGTCGCACAGCGCGGTCGGTGCGGCGGTCCTGCCAGACGATCGCGCGGCGCGGGGCCGCGAGGGTGCTGCGGTCCCACAGCACCGCCGTCTCGCGCTGGTCGGTGACGCCGACGCAGGTCACCGTCTGCGGGCTCCCGGCCAGCGCGGTGCGGGCGGCGGCGAGCACGGCCTGCCAGATCTCCTCCGGCTCGTGCTCGACCCAGCCGGGCCGCGGGAAGTGCTGCGGGAACTCCTGGTAGCCGCGGCTGCAGCACTGCGCCGTCCTCGGCGACGACCAGGGCCGTGACGCCGGTGGTGCCGACGTCGATGGCGAGCACGCTCATGCGGCCGGCACCGCCTCGCGCAGCTTCGCCAGCACCACCGGGTCGATGGTGCCGGGCACGTGCCGCTCCTCGTAGTTCTCCCAGCCCATCCAGTCGAGCAGGCGGTCGTCGAGCGCGCCCTCGCCGTCGTGCCCGAGCGCGCGGAGCGCTGCGTCGACCTCGTCGGCCAGCTCGCCCTCGAGCGGCTCGCAGGTCGGCCGGGTCGGCCTTGCCGAAGTAGAGGTCGTGCAGGCCGAGCAGCCGGACGCAGCTCGTCGACGGGGGTCGCGTGGTCGTCGACGCGCAGGTCGACCAGCACGTCGCTGCCGCCGCCGTAGCCGCCGCCCGTCGGTGACGACGAGCAGCGCGGCGCTCTGCCGGCCGCGCCGGTCGCCGCCGGCCGCGTCGCCCGCGCGCAGGCCGGCCAGCAGCCGGCGCGCCAGCGGCTCGCCCTCGCCGCTGGCGAGGAACGCCGCGCCCATCGCCTCGACCACCTCGGGCCCGGCCAGGCAGTTGCCCTGCGCCGTCGTAGCCCGGCCCCGCTGCGGCTGCCGGCCCACGGGATGCACTCGGCGCCGGTGAACGCCGCGCCGCGCCCGTCGACGTCGACGACGCCGAGCTGGCGCGACTCCCGCAGCGTCGTCCGCGGCGGTCAGCGCGGCGACGACGTCGGCGGCGCTGCGGCCCTGCGCGAGCAGGCCGAGCCCGTCGGGCAGGTAGCGGAGGTTGACGAAGGACTGCGTCGCGACCGCGCCCTGCCCTGCGCGCGCGGCCGGCACGACGGCCCCGGCGGCCAGGAACTTGCTGGCGACGGCGACGCCCCACGCCGCGCCGTCGGCGCTGCGGGCCACGAGCGAGAAGGTCATGGCCGCGCTCGCGCGTCAGCGTCGTCGGCCCGGCGGACGTCCTCGAGCGGCGTCGGCTGGACGCTGCGGCTGGGGAAGTCCTCCAGCGGGCCGCGCTCGCTCGAGGTCCCAGTCCGGGAACGTGAGGTCGGTCTGCAGGTAGAGCGACAGCAGCTCCGCGACGTGCTTCATGCCGTCCAGGTGGGTGCGCTCGTGGCCGTGCGAGGAGTCGACGCCGAAGCCGATGAGCGCGGTGCGCATCTCGAGCCCGGCCTCCACCGCGCTGGCCGCGTCGGAGCGGTAGAAGCGGTAGGTGTCGCGGCGGTGCGGCACCCCGTGCTCCTCGCACAGCGCGATGAGCCGCCGGCTGAAGTGGTAGTCGAACGGGCCGGTCGCTGTCGAGCATCGCGATGTTGGCGCACTCCTCGCGCGACTGCTGCCCCGGCGGCGACGACGGCGTTGTCGACCGCGACCATCTCGGACGACGTCGGTGTCGAGGCCGTGCGTCGCGCCGTGGCCCGACCTCCTCGGCGATCGTCACCAGCAGGTGCGCGCTGACCAGCGGGGTCGACCTCCGCGTCGATGAGCGACTTGAAGGCGCCGAGCGCTGCGGCGATGCCGGCCTTGTCGTCGAGGTGGCGGCTCTTCACGAAGCCGCGCGGACGTGACGATCGGGTTGGCGTCCAGCGCGACGAAGTCGCCGACCTGGATGCCGAGCGAGGACAGGCCGAGCGCGTCGGACACCGGCTCGTCGACGCGCACCTCGACCAGCGGCCAGCCCACGCCCTGCGTGTCGACCTCGTCGCCGTACTGGTGGCCGCTGCTCTTGAGCGGCAGCACGGTCCCGGAGTGGGTGCGCTCGGTGTCGGTGAAGATCGTGACGTGGGCGCCCTCGGCGAAGCGCGCGCTGTGCGTGCCGAGCGGCGTCACCTCGAGCCGGCCGCTGTCCTTGAGCCGGGTGACCATGCAGCCGATCGTGTCGGCGTGCACGACGACGGCGCGGTCGGGCCGCGTCCGGCGACCGGGCAGGGTCGCGTTGAGCAGCCCGCGGCGGGTGACGGTGAGGTCCATGCCGAGGTCCATGAGCAGCTCGCCGACGTACTGCACGACCTCGTCGGTGCGCCCGGTCGGGCTCGGCGTGCGCAGCAGGTGCACGAGCACCTCCTCGACGTACGCCATGTCGATGGGCAGCTTGCGGACCTCGGGACCGCCCGGCGTGCTCACCGTCGGCCGGCCGGCACGGCGGCCGTCTCGGGGAAGAGCAGGTCGACGAAGCGCTCGGCCGTCGGCTGGGGCTGAGTGGTTGGCCAGCCCGGGGCGCTCGTTGGCCTCGATCAGGACGTGCTCGGGACCGCTGACGTCCGGGACGAGGAAGTCCAGGCCGGTCACGGGGATGTCCAGGGCGCGGCTCAGGCGGACCGAGGCGGTCACGAGGGCAGGGTGCAGCGAGTCGGTCACGTCGTGGATCGTGCCACCCGTGTGGACGTTGGCGGTGCGCCGCACCTCCAGCTCCTCGCCCACGGGCAGCACGTCGTCCATCGCCCAGCCGGCGGCCTGCACCGTGGCGGTCGTCGCGTCGTCGAGCGGGATGCGCGACTCGCCGTCGGTCGCGGCGGCACGCCGGCGGCTCTGGGCCTCGACGAGCTCGCGCACGCTGTGCTGCCCGTCGCCGATGACCGAGGCCGGCCGGCGCACGGCGGCGGCGACGACCTCGTGGCCGATGACGACGACGCGCAGGTCCTGGCCGGGCACGAGCTCCTCGAGCAGCACCGTCGGGCAGTGCGCGCGGGCGAGGTCGACGGCGGCGGTCAGCTCCTCCGGCGTCGCTGACGCCGACGGTGATGCCCCGGCCCTGCTCGCCGCGGGCGGGCTTGACGACGACCTCGCCGACCTCGGACGAGGAACTGCGCGTCGTCGTCGTCCCCGGTCGCCACCCGGCCGCGCGGCACGGAGATGCCGGCCTGCTCGGCGATCCGGCGCGTCACCCGCTTGTCGTCGCAGCGCGACATCGCGATCGCCGTCGTCATCTCCGACAGCGACTCGCGCGTGACGATGCTCCGCCCGGCGTGCGCCAGGCGCAGCTCGCCCCACTCGGCGTCGAGCACCTCGACGTCGATGCCGCGGCGGCGCGCCTCGTCGCGCGATGATCCGGGCGTACGGGTTGAGCCGCCGGTAGCTCTCGGACGGCGGGCGGACGAACAGCCGCTCGTTGATGGTGTTCTTGCGCTTGAGCGCCAGCACGGGCACGCGGACGAAGCCGGCCCGCTCGTACAGGTCGATGGCCTTGCGGTTGTCGTGCAGCACCGACAGGTCGACGTAGGACCGGCCGCGCTCGAGGTAGTGCTGCGCGAGGGCGTCGGTGAGGTGCGCGCCGACGCCGGCCAGGCGGGCCTGCGGGTCGACGGCCAGGCACCACAGGCTGGTCCCGCCCTCGGGGTCGCCGAAGGCCTCCACGTGGTCGACGCCGGTGACCGTGCCGATGACCCGCCCGGTGCCGGGCTCCTCGGCGACCAGGTAGGTGAAGACCGGGTCCTGCGCGTTGGCCAGCACCAGCGACGGGTCGGCCTGGAGCATCCCGGCGGTGGCGTAGACGGCGTTGACGGCCGCGACGTCCTCGGGCGTCTCCAGGGGCCGGACGACCGCGGCGCTGGTGCGGCCCGGCGACCACGTGGACAGGTCGAGCCGGTAGGTGTGCGACGGGTCGAGGAACAGCTCGGTCGGCGCCTGGGCGACCAGCACGTGCGGCTCGCGCGGGTAGATGCAGATGTCGCGGTGGCCGCTGGCCTCCTCGCGCAGGGCCGAGCGCAGCGCCTCGCGGGTCGGTGAAGGTCTGTCCGAAGACGATCCGGCCCCAGCCGAGGTCGAGCACGACGTCCGGCCGGACGCCCTCGGGCAGGTCGGTCGAGAGCCGGTGCCAGCGCGTGCTGAACGCGCTCGGGCCGGGCGACCCGGGACCGGTCACAGCGACTGGCCCTGCAGCCACATCTCGAGCAGGGCCAGCTGCCAGAGCGGGTTGCCGCCCAGCGGGGTGAGGCTGGAGTTCGGGTCGGCGAGCAGCCGGTCGACGACCTCGGGCCGGAACAGCCCGCGCTCCTTCGCCGCCGGCGCGGTGAGCGCGTCGCGCACCCGCTCCAGGAAGCCGCCCTCGAGGTGGGTCAGCGCCGGCACCGGGAAGTAGCCCTTGGGCCGGTCGATGACCTCGCTCGGGATGACCCGGCGGGCGGCCTGCTTGAGCACGCCCTTGCCGCCGTGGGCGGTCTTGAGCTCCGGCGGGCACTGCGCGGCGAGCTCGACCAGCTCGTGGTCCAGGAACGGCACGCGCGCCTCGAGCCCGAAGGCCATCGTGGTGTTGTCCACCCGCTTGACCGGGTCGTCCACCAGCATGATCTCGGTGTCCAGGCGCAGCGCCTTGTCCAGCGGCGTCTCGGCGCCCTCGCGGGCGAAGTGCTCCTCGACGAACCGCCGGCTCTCGTCGCGCTCGGCGTGCCACTGCTCCTGCAGCAGCGCCGTGACGCCCGCGCTGTCGCGGTCGAAGAAGGCCGTGGCGTACGTCCCGACCGCGTCGTCGGTGCCGAGCATCGGCGGGTACCAGTGGTAGCCGGCGAAGACCTCGTCGGCGCCCTGGCCGGACTGCACGACCTTGACGTGCTTGGAGACCTCCTCGGACAGCAGGTAGAAGGCGACGACGTCGTGGCTGACCATCGGCTCGCTCATCGCACCGACCGCGCGGTCGAGCGCCGGCAGCACCCGGTCGGGGGTGACCATCATCTTGGTGTGCTGGGTGCCGAAGCGCTCCGCCACCAGGTCGGAGTAGACGAACTCGTCGCCGGAGCGGCCGCCGACGGCCTCGAAGCCGATGCTGAAGGTGCGCAGCCCCTGCTGGCCCTGCTCGGCCAGCAGGCCGACGACCAGGGAGGAGTCGACGCCACCGGACAGCAGCACGCCGACCTCGACGTCGGAGACCATGCGCCGCTTGACGGCCAGGCGCAGCGCGTCGAGGACCGCCTCCTCCCACTGCTCCGGCGACCAGGACGCCTTGGCGGCGTCGCGGACGTACGGCGGGGACCAGTAGCGGCGCTCGCGGTCGGTGCCGTCGGGCTCGATCACCCGGATCGTCGCCGGCGGGAGCTTGCGGACGCCCTGCAGGATCGTGTGCGGCGCCGGCACGACCGAGTGGAACGACAGGTAGTGGTGCAGCGCGACGCGGTCGATGGTCGTGTCGATGCCGCCCCCGGCGAGCAGCGCGGGCAGCGTGCTCGCGAAGCGCAGCGCGCCGGACACCTCCGCGAGGTAGAGCGGCTTGATGCCGAGCCGGTCGCGGGCCAGCACGACCCGGCCGGTGTCCCGCTCCACGATGACGACGGCGAACATCCCGAGCAGCCGGTCGACGAAGTCCTCGCCCCACTGCGCGTACGCCTTGAGGATCACCTCGGTGTCGCCGTGCGAGAAGAAGCGGTGGCCCAGGCCCTCGAGCTCGGCGCGCAGCTGCGGGTAGTTGTAGATCATCCCGTTGAAGACGCCGGTCAGCCCGAGCTGGGCGTCCACCATCGGCTGGGCTGCGTGCTCGCTGAGGTCGATGACCTTGAGCCGCCGGTGCCCGAGCGCGACGGGACCGGCCGACCACACCCCGGACCCGTCGGGACCGCGGTCGTCCATCGTCGCGCTCATCCGCGCCACCGCGGCGACGTCCGCTGCCTTCCCGTCGCGGCGCAGCTCGCCGCTGAGCCCGCACACGTGGAGCCCCCCTCAGATCGACTGCAGGTGATCGTTCTCCTTCAGACCGACCTCAAACGCCCCGCCAGGCAGACTGCCCGCCATGAGGGTCTGGTACGACGCCGAGTTCTCGACGACGGCGCCCGAGATCGGGCTGGTCTCGCTGGGGGCGGTCGCCGAGGACGGCCGCGAGTTCTACGCCGTGTCGACCGCCTTCGACGCCGAGTCGGCGCACCCGTGGGTGAAGCAGCACGTCCTGCCGCAGCTGCCGCCGCACGGCGACCCGGCGTGGATGACCCGCGAGGCGCTCCGCGAGGCGCTGCTCGACTTCCTGGGCGAGGAGCCGGTGCTCTGGGCCTGGTACGGCGCGTACGACCACGTCGCGCTGTGCCAGCTGTGGGGGTCGATGCCGGACCTGCCGCGGGCGATCCCGCGCTTCACCCTCGACGTGCGGCAGCTGTGGGAGCACCTGGGGCGCCCGCCGCTGCCGAAGCAGGCCGACGGGCTGCACCACGCGCTCGACGACGCGCGGCACTGCAGGGCGCGCTGGGAGGCGCTGGCCGAGCGGGCGTACCTGCTCGGGCTGGAGGTCTGAGTCCGCGGGGGGCTCCGCCCGGTGAGGTCGGCTCAGGCCTCCGCCTGCCGGGCGATCTGCTCGAGCCGGTCGCGGTGGGCCGTCCACCAGGCGGCGTCGACGTCCGGGAGGTTGTCGTTGTCGGCGCGCACCCCGGCGCTGCCGTCGATGGCCTCGCGCAGGACGTCGGCGTGCCCGGCGTGCCGGTGCACCTCGGCCACCAGGTGCACGAGGACCCGGTGCAGCGTCACCTCGGCGCGGTCCGGCGCCCACCACGCGACGCGGCCGCGGGCGTCCAGCGGCAGCGCCTCGACCGTCGCGTCAGCGTGCAGCCACACCCGGCGGTAGAGCGCGACGACGTCCTGGACGGTCTCGTGCTCGTCGGCGAACAGGTCGGCGTTCGGCTCCGCGTCGTCCTCCATCCACGGCATCGGCTCCGGGAACGGCCGCTCGAAGGTCGCGCCGAGGTAGCCCGCCTCGACCCCCGCGAGGTGCTTCACCATCCCGAGCAGGCTGGTGCCGGTCGGCGTCATCGGGCGACGCGCGTCGTAGGTGCTCAGCCCCTCGAGCTTCCACAGCACCGCGTCCCGGCCGGACTGCAGGTAGCGGAGCAGGTCGGCCTTCTCGTCGCTCATGGCGTGCAGACTGCCACCGTGACCGCGTCCCTCGAGCCCTTCGTCCGCGACCGCCGGCTGCTGTCGCTGCCGGCCAAGGCGCAGCGCCGCTGGACGGTGCTCGCGCACATCGCGACGCACGCCTTCGAGCCGGGGACCGACTACGACGAGACCGAGGTCAACGCGCGGCTGGGGGAGTGGTGCGAGGGCGGCGGCGTCGACCACGCCGCGCTGCGCCGCTACCTGGTCGAGGCCGGCCTGATGAGCCGCGGCTCGGGCGTCTACCGGCTCGGGGGCGACGCGGTCGAGCCGGGTCCGGGTGAGGCGAGGGTGCGGGGGATGGGACTGACCTGAGGGGTGCGGTCGTCCCGGAGTGCGCTGACCGTCCCGGAGCTGACGATCGCGGGGCCGTGCCGCGCCCCCGTCAGGGCAGGACGCGGAACCGCTCGAGCGCCTCGGCCCTGGCCTCGGCGAAGCCGTTGCCGCCGTGGCCTGCGTCGCCGAGAACCACCAGCTCCGAGCCGGGCCAGGCCCGTTGCAGCCGCCAGGCGGTGTCGAGCGGACCGGAGACGTCGAAGCGGCCGTGCACGAGGACAGCCGGGATGCCGTGCACCCGCGCCATCCGCGGGTGGACGCCGGCGCCGTCCGGCAGGAAGTGGTCAGAGCTCCAGTAGTGCGTGACGAGCCGGGCGAAGGTCATCCGGAATCCCGGGTCGTCGTAGCGCGGGTCGGGCTGCCACCCCGGCATCAGCGAGACGTGCACGTCCTCCCAGGCGCACCACTCCCTGGCCGCGCGGTCGCGCACCTCCGGGTCGGGGTCGGCGAGCAGACGGGCGTACGCCGCGGGCAGATCGCCGCGCTCGGGCTCGGGGACCAGGTCGGCGAAGCGCTCCCACTCGCGCGGGAACACCCGCCGCATGTCCTGGGTGATCCACTCGACCTCCCGCCGCGTCCCGGCGGTGACGGCCAGGAGCACCATCGCGCGCACCCGGTCGGGGTGCTCCTGCGCGTAGGCGAGCCCGAGGGTGACGCCCCAGGAGGAGCCGACGACGGTCCAGCGGTCGATGCCCAGGTGCGCGCGCAGCAGCTCGAGGTCCGCGAGCTGGTGCTGGGTGGTGTTGGTCGCGAGGCTGGTCGTCGGGTCCGCCGCCGACGGCAGGCTCCGCCCGCAGCCGCGCTGGTCGAGCAGCACCGCGCGGTAGCCGCTGGTCTCGTACGCACGCCGGGTGGTCGTCGTGCAGCCGCTGCCCGGTCCGCCGTGCAGGTGCAGCAGCGGCGGGCCGGCCGGGTCGCCGACGACCTCCCAGTGCAGGAGCTGGCCGTCCGGCGTGGGGAGCAGGCCCTCGTCGAGCGGCGCGAGGTCGGCCATGCCTCGCACGGTAGGTCAGGCGGCCTGCTGGGCGAGGACCATCACGGCGTAGCCGAGGTCGATGCGGCGCGACGACGTCGTCGGGCGGCAGGGTGGCCGCGGTGATGCGGCTGTCGGGGTCGAGCTCGGCGGCGGGGCGCCAGGGCTGAGCGGGGTGGTGCAGGACCTGGACGCCGCCGGCGGTGGCGACGGTCCAGCCGCCGGTCGGGATGGAGCTCGAGAGCGAAGCCGTGCTGGTGCACGAGGGTGTGGTGCCGCGCGCAGACCAGCACCAGGTTGTCCAGGTCGGTGCGACCGCCGTCCCGCCAGAACCGGACGTGGTGGGCCTGCAGCTTGCGGTGCCGGGTGCAGCCCGGGAAGCGGCACCGCTCGCCGTCCAGGGTGCCGAGCAGCTCCCGCAGCGCGGCGCTGGGGAGGCGCTCGGTGCGGCCGAGGTCGTGCCGGCGCAGGTCCTCCGCGCTCACGGGGCGCAGCCGCAGCAGGCCACCGCGGCCGGGCAGGGCCTTGAGCACCTGGCGGAGCGACGTCGGCGGGAGCAGCTCGCCGTCGCGGAGCCGGCCCCAGCCGGTCAGGGGGTCGACCTGCGCGGTCAGCTGCACGCGGGCGCGGCGGGCGGCGGACGGGATCGCCGCCGCCAGCACGGTGCGCGCCAGCTCGAGGAAGACCTGCGCCAGTGGGACCGGTGGGGGAGGGCCCGCTTCCGCGGGGGCGGCTGCGGAGGGCATCGCCTGTGGAGAACTCGCTTCCGCGGAAGCGTCTGCCTTCGCCTGCGGACGGCGGTCTGTGGACGAGCCGCTTCCGCGGAAGCGTCCCCGCCGAGCCCGGCGGCCGCCTCCCGCTCCAGCGCCGCCCGCACCACCTCCAGCGCGGCGTCGAGCACGGCCGCCTGCTCGGCGGGCAGCACCAACCGGTAGACGACGTTGCCGTCGTCGTCGTAGGTCTTGCGCGCCTCCATCTGCCAGGCGGCCCGCTCGGGGTCAGCGGCGTCCTCGTCGACCTTGCGGGCCCGGCGCACGCCGCGGACCAGCCGCTCCAGCTGGCTGGCCGTGGACGCCCGCGCCGCGTCGAGCCAGCGCTGCTGGTCCTCCGGGGTCGCGACGCGGGTGACGGCTCGGACCTGCGAGTAGGAGAGCCGCCCGGCGGCGAACGCCTCCTGCAGCAGCGGCAGCTCGCTGAGCGCGCGGGCGACCCGCACCTTCTCCCGCGCCGCCGCCGGGCTCAGGCTGGTCCGCCACGCCAGCCAGTGCGCGCAGGACAGGAGCCCGTGACCGCCCCACGCCTCGCGCCGGTCGAACTCCGCGATGAAGGCGAGCTGCTGCGCCTCACCGGCCGCGATCCGCCCCGCCCAGGTCAGGATCCCGTCCACCAGCTGCTCGTCCGACAACGTCCCCAGGCTCTCCATGCCGGGACGCTACGACCGACCTCCGACAGTCCTGCGCCCTCAGAAGGACTGTGGACGAGCGGTTCTCACGCGCCCGACCACTCCGACCGGAGCACCGACATGAGGACCATGTCCTCGTACGCGCCCTCGACCCAGGCGGCCTCGCGGAGCCGACCCTCCTCGACGAAGCCGACGGCGCGGTAGCAGCGCAGACCGGCCTCGTTGGAGGACAGCGTCTGCAGGTGGAGCCGGTGCAGGTTTCGCGAGCGGAAGCCGTAGCCGAGCAGCACCCGAAGCACGTCCTTGCCCAGGCCCTTGCCCTGGTGCTCGGGCAGCAGCGCGAGCCCGAGCTCGGCGCTGCGGGCCAGCTCGTCGACGGAGAAGAGCAGGGCCCGACCGACGAGCGCGTCGTCGACGTCCACCGCGAACTGCGACGTCGGACGACGTCGAAGGCTCGGCGTAGCGCGCCTGGTGCTCGGCGAGCGTCACCGGGTGGAGCGGCTGCGCGGTGGTCTGCGCCCACTTCAGCGGGTCGAGCTTGGCGCGCCACAGCGGTTCGACGTCCTCCGGGCGGAACGGCCGCAGCACCACCCGCTCGCCCCTCAGCACGAGCGGACCCTACTGCCGGACCAGCACCTCGACGACGACCTCCTGCACCCCGTCGAAGCCCAGCGCGCGCGACCCCGCGCGGGACATGTCGAGGATGCGCGGACCGACGTACGGCCCCCGGTCGTTGACCAGGCAGGACACCGCCCGGCCGTTCGCGGACACCCGCACGACGGTCCCCAGCGGGAGCGTCTTGTGGGCGCAGGTCATGCGCTCGGGGTCGTACGGCGAGCCGCTGGCGGTCGGGTTGCCGACGAAGCCCGGCCCGTACCAGGAGGCAAGGCCGCGCAGGACCGTCCCGCCGGGCGAGAACCCCTGCGGGTAGCCCGATCCCGCTGCCTCGACGAGGACGACGACGGGTGCCTCGTCGCGCTGCGCCTTCTGGCTGCGGCGGGACTGGGCCGGGGTCAGCGCGCGGGTGGTGACGGCCGACGACGGCGTCCAGCGCGGTGCGTGCCGCGGCCAGCCGGGCCGCCTCGTCGGCCAGCTGCCGGCGGGCTGCCTCCTCGACCGCTGCGGCGAGCTGCGCGGCGACCTCGGCCTCCGCGGCGGCCAGCACCGAGCGGGCCCTGTCCTGGGCCGCGAGGGCAGCGGCGGCCCGCTCCCGCAGCCCTTCGCGGAAGGCCTCGCCCTGCGCGCGCAGCTCGCGCGCGGTCGCGGACTGCGTCGACACCGCCTCGACCAGCTCGCGCTCCACGCGCACCGCCTGCGCCGCGCCGCGCTGCGCGATCCGGCGCAGCCCCGGCCCGGCCAGGTCGAAGGACCAGCCCATCGGGTCCGGCGCGCGGGCGATCCACACCTGCCGCACGCGCGCGTCGAGCCGCGCCTGCGCCCGGTCGTGCTCGACCGCGAGCCGCTCGAGCGCCACCCGCAGACCGCCGTCCTGCGCGGCCGCGGCCTCCAGGTCGCGGCTCAGCGCCTCGGCCTGCGCGGTCGCTCCCGCCAGCTCGGCCTGGAGCGCCTCCAGGTCCGGCGCCGGGGCCCCGCCGGCAGGTCCGGCGGGCACGCCGAGCAGCGCCGCCACGAGGGCAGCGGTCAGCGTCGTACGACGCAGCAGGCGCACGGGGCAGTGATCGGCAGCGGCTCCCCGCGACTGGAGCCCGGCACTAGGGTGCGCAGGAGTCGAGCGAGGGAGCCGCACGTGCGCATCGGAGTCCTGACGGGCGGGGGCGACTGCCCCGGCCTGAACGCGGTCATCCGGGCCGTCGTCCGCAAGGGCGTCGAGGTCCACGGCCACGAGTTCGTCGGCTTCCGCGACGGCTGGCGCGGCCCGCTCGAGAAGCACACGATGCCCCTCGGCGTCGCCGAGACGCGCGGCATCCTGCCCCGCGGCGGCACCATCCTCGGCAGCAGCCGCACGAACGTCATGAAGGTCGAGGACGGCGTCGAGACGGTCCGCCGCAACCTCGAGGAGCTCGGCGTCGACGCGCTCGTCGCCATCGGCGGCGAGGACACCCTCGGCGTCGCGACGAAGCTGGCGGCCGCCGGCCTCAACGTCGTGGGCGTCCCCAAGACGATCGACAACGACCTCGGGGCGACGGACTACACCTTCGGCTTCGACACCGCCGTGCAGATCGCGGTCGACGCGATCGACCGGCTGCACACGACGGCCGAGTCGCACCACCGCGCGCTCATCGTCGAGGTCATGGGCCGGCACGCCGGCTGGATCGCGCTGCACTCCGGCCTGGCCGGCGGCGCGAACGTCATCCTCATCCCCGAGCGGCCCTTCGACATCGACAAGGTGTGCGAGTACGTCGAGGCGCGCTTCGCCCGCCAGTTCGCGCCGATCCTCGTCGTCGCCGAGGGCGCGCAGCCCAAGGAGGGGACGCTGGCGCTGCAGACCGGCGACGTCGACTCCTTCGGCCACGTCCGGCTCGGCGGGATCGGCCAGGTGCTGGAGCGCGAGATCGAGGCGCGCACCGGCTACGAGTCGCGCCAGACGGTGCTCGGCCACGTGCAGCGCGGCGGCACGCCGACCGCCTTCGACCGCATCCTGGCCACCCGCTTCGGCATCGCCGCCGCGGACTGCGTGCAACGACGGCGACAGCGGCAAGATGGTCGCGCTGCAGGGCACCGACATCGTGCGCGTCCCGCTCGAGGAGGCGACCCGCGAGCTCAAGACGGTGCCGGCCGAGCGCTACGCCGAGGCCGAGGTCTTCTTCGGCTGACGTCCTGCTGCGCCCCGCGCGCGGCACTCCGCGGCGCAGGACGCAAGGGGCCCGCGGTCGCCTAGCCTTGCGCGGGTGACCGCGATGCTCGACGACCCTGCCGACCCGACCGCCGGGCTGGACCGCTGGCGGGACCTGCCGGCCCTGCAGCAGCCGTCCTGGCCGGACAAGGCAGCGCTCGCCACCGTCTACGACACCCTGTCGCAGGTCCCGCCGCTGGTGCAGCCGGGGGAGTGCGACCAGCTGCGCGAGCGCCTGGCCGCGGTCGCGCGCGGCGAGGCGTTCCTGCTGCAGGGCGGCGACTGCGCCGAGACCTTCGCCGCGAACACCGCCGAGGGCATCCGCGGCAAGGTCCGCACCCTGCTGCAGATGGCCGTCGTGCTCACCTACGGCGCGAGCGTCCCGGTCGTGAAGGTCGGCCGGCTGGCCGGGCAGTACGCCAAGCCGCGCAGCTCCGACGTCGAGAGCGCGACCGGCCTGCCGTCCTACCGCGGCGACGCCGTCAACGACCTGTACGGCGAGCGCGTGCCGGACCCGACCCGGATGGTGCGGGCGTACGCCAACAGCGCCGCCACGATGAACTTCATGCGCGCGATGGCCACCGACGGCAGCGCCGACCTCGCGGCCGTGCACGACTGGAACACCGCCTTCGTGCAGGCGAGCCCGGCCGGGCACCGGTACGAGGAGCTGGCCAAGGACATCGAGCGCGCGCTGGCGTTCATGCGCGCCTGCGGCCTGGACATCGAGACGACCCCGCAGACGCACGGCGTCGAGCTGTACGCCAGCCACGAGGCGCTGCTGCTGGAGTACGAGCGCGCGCTGACCCGCCCGGACGCGCACGGCGTGCCGTACGACCTGTCGGCGCACATGGTCTGGATCGGCGAGCGGACCCGCGACCTCGACGGCGCGCACGTCGACTTCCTGTCGCGCCTGTCGAACCCGATCGGCGTCAAGCTCGGCCCGACGACCGACCCGAGCACCGCGGTGGCGCTGTGCGAGCGGCTCGACCCGGACAGCGTGCCGGGCCGGCTCACGCTCATCACGCGGATGGGCGCCGGCAAGGTGCGCGACGTGCTGCCGGCGCTGGTCGAGGCGGTCGAGCGGGCCCGCGGCCCGCGCAGCGTCGTCTGGGAGTGCGACCCCATGCACGGCAACACCACCGAGACCGCGAACGGCTACAAGACCCGCCACTTCGACGACGTGATGGACGAGGTGCGCGGCTTCTTCGAGGTGCACGCCGGCGTCGGCTCGTGGGCCGGCGGCGTGCACGTCGAGCTGTCCGGCGACGACGTCACCGAGTGCCTGGGCGGCGCGCAGCAGCTCACCGACGCCGACCTCGCCGGCCGCTACGAGACGGCGTGCGACCCGCGGCTGAACACCAGCCAGGCGCTGGAGCTGTCGTTCCTCGTCGCCGAGATGCTGCAGGCCCGCCGGGACCGCTGAGCCCGCCCGACCTCGGCGACGGCGGGCCGCGGCGACTACGGCTGCGCGTCGTACGTCGCCTCGGCGACGACCTCGCCGTCGCCGGCCCGGACGACGTGCGGGCCGGGCAGCTGCTCGGGGTCCTGCGCGGCGAGCTCGGCGGTGAAGCGGCCGCGCGGCGTCGGCGGTGGCGACGGCCTGAGCGCCGGTGGGCCGGCCGGTCGGGTCGACGTAGTCCAGCGTCACCTCGACGCCGGGCGTCCACCCGGTGCCGCTGACGGTGAGCAGCTGCGCCGTTCGGCCCGGACGCCGGGTCGACCGTGACGGCCAGCGGGTCCGCGACCGGCGCCGGCCGGCGTCGGCGAGGGCGACGGCGCGGGCGGCGGGCTCGGCGGCGGGATGACGAAGACCGTCGTGCGCGGCGCGGGGAACTGCAGCGTCGGCGGGCTCACCGTCGCCGACGGCGCCGCGGGCGGCGGGCTGATCAGCTGGGCGTCCTCGGGCAGGGTGCCCGCCGCGGTCAGCTCGTCGGCGTCCGACCGGTCGAGCAGGACGCCGAGCCCCACCCCCAGCAGACCGGCGACCAGCGGCAGCAGCAGGACGAGCAGCAGCCGGGACGAGCGCCGCTCGACGTCGTCCTCCCGCCTCGTCCTCGTCCTCGAGGCGCACGAGGTGGTCGGCGGTCGCCGGCAGTGCGGCGTGCGCCGCGCTCTGCACGCGGGCCAGCACCCCGACCCGCTCGGCCTCGGGCAGCGCCACGACGGTGAGCCCGGCGAGCAGCACGTGCGCGCGCTCCTGCGCGTCGGTGATCCCGCGGCAGGCGTCGCAGGACAGCGCGTGCCGGCGGGTGGTGGCGTCGCGGGCCGCGACCGGGCCGCCCTCGCCGATGCGCGCGAGCGCGCCGACGTCGCCCTGGTGCGCGGGCACGGCAGGTGCCGGCGCGTCGTCCACCAGCGGGAGGAAGGCCAGCCGGGCGCGGCCGACGCGCTCCAGCGCGTCGGCGGGGTCGGTGCCGAGCGCGGCCGCCGACCGACGCGGCCGGGAGGTCGTAGGAGTCCCGCAGCAGCAGCACGAACCGCTCCGGCTCGGGCAGCTGGTCGAGCGCCTCGGCGAGCACCTCCTGGTCCTCGTCGACCGACAGCAGCCCGCCGCCCAGGGGCAGGTCCGGCGTGCGGGCGGCGACGCGCACGGCGAGCGCCCGGGCGCGGGCGAACCACCAGCCGACCGCGTCCGGGACGGACTCCGGGTGGCCGGCGACGGCGTCGACGAGGTCGAGCGCGCTGGTCTCCACGACCTCCGCGGCAGCCCGCGGGTCGCAGCCGAGGCGGCGCACCGCGTCGTGCACCCGGTCGGCGTGCACCCGCACCGCCGCGAGGACGTCCTCGGCGGAGACCCCGGTCGCCGGACCTGTCCGGCCGACGGGTCCGTACCGGTCTGCCACCCTCCTAGCCTAGTGGCCGTGACCCCGATCGATCTGCGCAGCGACACGCTCACCCGCCCCACCGACGCGATGCGCGCGGCCATGGCGGCGGCCGACGTCGGCGACGACGTCTACGGCGAGGACCCGTCGGTGAACGCGCTGGAGGAGCGGGTCGCGGACCTGTTCGGCCACGAGGCAGCGGTCTTCGTGCCGAGCGGGACGATGGGGAACCAGATCTGCCTGCGGCTGGTGGTGCCGCCCGCCGAGGAGCTGGTCTGCGACGCCGACGCCCACGTCGTGACCTACGAGCACGGCGGCGCCGCTCAGCACGGCGGCATCCAGTCGCGCACCGTCCCCGGCGGGCTGATGGACGTCGCGACCGTCGAGGCCTACCTGCGCCCGGCCGGCTGGGGCACCGTCGCGACCAGCGCGGTCAGCGTCGAGCAGACGCACAACCGCGGCGGCGGAGCGGTCCACCCGCTCGAGGTGCTGCAGGGCCTGCGCGAGCTGACCGCGCGGCACGGGATGGCGCTGCACTGCGACGGCGCGCGCATCTGGAACGCCGGCGTCGCGTCGGGCACGCCCTTCGCCGAGTACGGCGCGCTGTTCGACACGCTCTCGGTCTGCATGAGCAAGGGCCTCGGCGCGCCGGTCGGCTCGCTGGTGGTCACCGACGCCGACGCGGGCCGCGCAGGCCCGGGTGCTGCGCAAGCGGCTCGGCGGCGGGATGCGGCAGGCCGGCCTGCTCGCCGCCGCCTGCTCGTACGCCCTGGACCACCACGTCGAGCGGCTGGCCGAGGACCACGCCCGCGCGGCGGCGATCGCCGACGTGCTGGGCGTCGGGCCGGTGGAGACCAACATCGTCCCGGTGCCGGTGGACGACGCGCCGGCGCTGGCCGCCGCCGCGCGCGAGCAGGGCGTGCTCGTGTCGGTCGTCGGACCCGGCCGGATCCGGCTGGTCACCCACCTCGACGTCGACGACGCAGCGGCGCGGCGCGCGGCCGAGGTGGTCGCCGGGCTGCTGGCCGGCTGAGGCCCGACGTCCGGCTCAGCCGACCTTGCGGCCGACCACCGGCGGCAGGTCGCGGCAGGCCTGCGCGAGCTCGTCCAGCGCCTCGCCGTACAGCGCCTGCGGGCCGTCGCACAGCGCGGCCGTCGGGTCGGCGTGCACGTCCACCATGACGGCGTCGGCGCCGACCGCGATGGCGGCGCGGGTGAGCGGCACGACGAGGTCGCGCTTGCCGGCGCTGTGCGAGGGGTCGACGACGATCGGCAGGTGCGACAGCGCGTGCACCATCGGCACGGCGCTGACGTCGAGGGTGTTGCGGGTGGCGGTCTCGAAGGTCCGGATGCCGCGCTCGCACAGCACGATGTCGAGGTTGCCGCGCTGCGCGATGTACTCCGCCGCCATCAGCCACTCCTCGTACGTCGCCGTGAGGCCGCGCTTGAGCATGACCGGCTTGCGCACCCCGCCGACCGCCTGCAGCAGCGGGAAGTTCTGCATGTTGCGCGTGCCGATCTGGAGCATGTCGGCGTGCTCGGCGACGACCGCGACGTCCTTGGGGTCCACCACCTCGGTGACGACCGGCAGGCCGGTGCGCTCCCGTGCCTCGACGAGGATCTCCAGCCCCTTCACGCCCAGCCCCTGGAAGGCGTACGGGGAGGTGCGCGGCTTGTACGCGCCGCCGCGCAGCATCGTCGCGCCGGCCGCCTTGGCCATGTCGGCCGCCTCGAAGGTCTGCTCGGCGGTCTCGACGGCGCACGGGCCGGCGATGAGCACGAAGGTGTCCGGGCCGATGTGCACGTCGCCGCGCTCGCCGACCGTGATCGTCGAGGCGTCCGGGTGGTTCTCGCGGCTGACCAGCTTGTAGGGCTTGGAGACGCGGACGACCTCGACGACGCCCGGCATCGCGCGCAGGTTGAGCGCGGTGAACTGCACGACGTCGCCGACCAGGCCGACGATCGTGCGGTGCACGCCCCGGCTCACGAACGCCGAGCCGCCGGCGCCCTCGACGCGGGCGACGACGGCCTCGACCTCCTCAGCGGCTGCGCCGGGGCGCATGACGACGACCATGGGGGACCTCTCCAGGAAGCAGAAGAGCCCCGGGCAGGTGCCCGGGGCTCGTGGTGGTGGGGCGCGCTAACCGCCCGACCGGGAGACCCGACCGGGGTAGGCGTACTCGAAGGCGCGCACGGCTCGGACACTAGCGCAGCGCCGCCCGCGGAGCAGCCCCGGGGCGGTGCGGGCGGGGCGCCGTCCGGGGAGCAGGATGACCGGGTGACGTCGCCGCTGAGCCGCCTGGGCGCCCGGAGGCGCGCGGCGGGACTGCCCGCCGACCGCCTGCCCCCGGGGCAGTACCTGCCGCGCGGCTGGCCGGTCCTGCACTACGGACGGGTGCCCGCCTTCGTCGAGGCGACGTGGGACCTGCAGGTCTTCGGGGCCCTCGCGGGGGAGCAGCGCTTCCTGGACTGGGCGGAGTTCAGCGCGCTGCCGACGAGCGACCTGACGGCCGACTTCCACTGCGTCACGAAGTTCTCGCTGCTCGACAGCACCTGGACCGGCGTGCCGGCGTCGGTGCTGCTCGAGCTGGCCCCGCCGGCGCCGGAGGCCACGCACGTCATGGTCTGGGCGGAGCACGGCTACAGCGCCAACCTGCGCCTGGCGGACTTCGCGCAGGGGATGCTCGCCACGCACCGCGACGGGGAGCGGCTCACCCCCGAGCACGGCTACCCGGTGCGCCTGGTCGTGCCGCACCTCTACGCGTGGAAGGGCCCCAAGTGGGTGCGCAGCGTGGAGTACCTCACCCAGGACCGGCGCGGCTTCTGGGAGGAGCGCGGCTACCACAACCGCGCCGACCCCTGGCAGGAGCAGCGCTACAGCTACCAGGAGTCCCCGGGCGACGGCCCCGAGCTCTAGCCCGTACGCCCGTGGGGCCGGGTCAGGCGTCGCGGAGGGCGCAGAGGAGCTCGACGTCGCGGCGGTGCGTGCTGGCGTCGCCCGGCGTCTCGACGACCACCGGCACCCCGCGGGTGGCCGGGTGGCGGAACAGCTCGGCGAAGGCGTCCTTGCCGATGTGGCCGGCCCCGATGGCCTCGTGCCGGTCGCGGGTGGACCCGAGCGGGTCCTTGCTGTCGTTGGCGTGCACCAGCGCCAGCCGCCCGCGGCCGACGGCCTTGACCAGCGCGTCCAGGGTCTTCTTCATCCCGCCGGGACCGGCGACGTCGTGGCCGGCCGCCCAGGCGTGGCAGGTGTCCAGGCACACGCCCAGCAGCTCGTGCGCGTCGAGCTGCGCGAACCACGGCTCCAGCTCCTGGACCGTCGCGCACAGCGCCTGGCCGCCCCCGGCGGTCGGCTCGACGAGCAGCCGCGGACCGTCCGGCGTCGGCCGCGTCGAGCAGGGGCAGCAGGTGGCTGCGCAGCTGGGCCAGCGCCTCGTCGCGGTGCGCGCCGGCGACGGCGCTGCCGGCGTGGACGACGACCCCGCGCGCGCCGATCGCGGTGGCCCGCCGCATCGCGTGCTCGACCGCCCCGACGCTCTTGACCAGGGTCGCCTCGGTGGGCGAGCCGAAGTTCACGAGGTACGGGGCGTGCACGTAGACGGGGATGCCGCTGCGCGCGCAGTCGTCGCGGAACCGCTCGTCCTGCGCGGGATCACCCGCGCTCGGCGCCCACCCCCGCGGGTTCGACACGAAGACCTGCACGGCTCCGGCGCCGATCTCGCGCGCGTACGCCAGTGCCTTCAGCAGACCCCCGGAGACCGGGACGTGGGCCCCGACGGCGGAGGGCTTGCGGGGAGGCACCCGGACAGACTGCCAGAACCGGGGCAGGCCGCGGGACGAGCAGGTGCGGCTAGAAGACGTAGACGGTGACCGTGGAGCCCTTGCGGACCTGCTCGCCGGCGCCGGGGTCGGTCGAGCGGACGGTCCCGGGGCCCGGGATGGCGAAGACGCGGGTCTTCAGGCCGAGCGCCTGCAGCGCCGCCTCGGCCGCCTCGCGCCGCTGGCCGGTGACGTCCGGGACCGGGATGAGCTCCGGGCCCTTGCTGACCTGCAGCGCCACGGCCGAGCCGCGCGGGGCCTGCCCGTCGGCGGGGTCCTGCGCGGCCACCGTGCCGCGGGCGACGCTCTCGCTGAACACCTCCGTGGCGCTCGCGGTGAAGCCCGCCGCGGCGAGTGCGGCCTCGGCGTCGGCCCGGGCGGTGCCGACCACGTCGGGCACGTCGAGCAGCTCGACGCCCTTGCTGACGACCAGCGCGACCGGCGTCCCCTCGCGCAGCTGCTCGCCGGCGGGCGGGTCGGTGCTCAGCACGGTGCCGACCGGCTGCTCGCTGAAGGCCTGGGTGACGTCGCCGACCTCGAGCCCCACGCCCTCGAGCGCGTCGACCGCCGCCTGCTGCGGCTGGCCGGCGACCTCCGGGACCGCGCGGCGGTCCGGGCCCTGGGACAGCACGAGGGTGATCTCGCCGCCCCGGCGCACGCGGTCGCCGGCCCCCGGGTCCTGGTCGAGCACCAGCCCCGCGGCGACCGTCTCGCTGAACTGCCGCTCGGGGTCGACGGCCACCTCGAACCCCGCGGCGGTCAGCTGCTCGACGGCAGCGGCCTCGGCAAGACCGGTGGCCGTCGGCGCCGTGGTGAACCGGCCGGAGGTGAGGTACCAGCCGCCTGCCACGGCGACCGCCATGAGCAGCGCCGCGACGACCGACCACAGCAGCAGCGGGGACACGCGCCGCGCGCGACGGGCCGCCGGGGGCGCAGCGGGGGGTGCACCGGCGCCACCGGCAGCGCGAGCGGCCGCGGGGGCGGCCGCCGGAGCGGCCTTCGCGAGCTCCTCCCGCGAGACGACCAGCGTCGGGTGGTCGTCCCGCCGCACGACCGGACCGGTCGGCGGGGCCGAGCCCGCTGCGCACGGCGCGCAGCTCGGCGAGGAAGGCGCCCGCGTCGACCGGCCGTGCCGCGGGGTCGCGGCGGGTGGCCGTCAGCACGAGGTCGTCGAGGGCGACCGGGATGCCCTCGACCAGCGCGGACGGCGCGGGCACGTCCTCGTGGACGTGCCGGTAGGCCACCGACAGCGGGCTGTCGGAGGAGTACGGCGGCACGCCGGTCAGCAGCTCGAACAGCAGGATGCCGGCGGCGTAGACGTCGGTGCGGGTGTCGGCGCGGCCGTGCTCGACCTGCTCGGGGGCCAGGTAGGCCACGGTGCCGATGAGCAACCCGGTCGTCGCGGTGAGGTTGCTGCTCTCGATGGCGCGGGCCAGGCCGAAGTCGGCGACCTTGACCCGCCCGTCGTCGCCGAGCAGGACGTTCTCCGGCTTGACGTCGCGGTGCACGAGCCCGGCGCCGTGGGCTGCGGCCAGGGCGCGCAGCACCGGCTCGAGCAGGTCCAGGGCGCGGGCCGGAGGGAGCGGGGCCTGGTCCCGGACGACGTCGCGCAGCGTCGTGCCGGACACGTGCTCCATGACGAGGTACGCCGTGCCGGTCGCGGCGTCGGTGCCCTGGTCGTGGACGGCCACGACCTCCGGGCTGGACAGCCGTGCGGCCGCGCGCGCCTCGCGGGCGAAGCGGTCGACGAAGTCGGGGTCCTCGGCCAGCGCCGGGCGCATCACCTTCACGGCCACGGTGCGGTCCAGCCGCAGGTCGGTGGCGCGGTAGACGGTGGCCATGCCGCCCCGTGCGATCGCGGCGTCCAGGCGGTAGCGCCCGTCGAGCAGGCGTCCGACGAGGGGGTCCTCGTCAGTCGCCGCGCGCGTTCCGACGGTCGCGTCCATCGGGGTCGAGTCTAGGGCGATCTTCGCGCAGCGCCCTCAGGCGCGCCCCGGACCGGCTCAGCCGTTCGGGAAGCGGGTGCTCCGCAGGTAGTTGATGTTCTTGATGTACTGGTGGGTCTGCGGCAGCAGGCCCTTCTTCGCGATCGACCCCAGCCCCTGGTAGTAGCCGGCCAGCACCATGTCGTTCGACCCGACCGAGCGGGACAGCTGGCGCAGCAGCAGGACGCCCGCGGTGACGTTGTCCTGGGTGTCGAGCAGGTCCAGCGACAGGCCGTACTGGCGGCCGAGGTTGCGGCCGGTGCTCGGCAGGACCTGCATGACGCCGATCGCGTTGACGCCGGAGACCACGCGCTGCTGGAAGCCGCTCTCCTGGTAGGCGATGGCGACGGCCAGCGACGGGGAGACGCCGTACTGGCGGGCGGTCGCGGCGACCATCGACCGGACGGTCGCCTTCGACGGGTGGCTGCGGGCGGCCAGCGTCGCGCGGTTCTGCGCGACCGAGGTGCTCAGGCCGGCGGCGGGCCGGGCCGAGGAGGTCGACGGGGCTGGCGGCGGCCGCGCCGGCGCCGGGGATGGTGAGGCGGCGGCCGATGACGATCGTGCTGCTGCTCATGCCGTTGGCGGAGCGGATCGCCGCCGACGTGGTGCCGTAGCGGACGGCGAGCTGGCTCAGGGTGTCGCCGGCGCGGACGACGTGCGTCCCGGCGGACGGCGCTGCCGCGCCCGTGCCGCCCGCGCTGCTGCCGCCGAGCTGCAGGACCTGGCCGTCGCGGATCGTGTCGCCGGTCAGGCCGTTCAGCGCCTTGAGCGCGCTGACCGTGGTGCCGTGCTCCTTCGCCAGCTCCCACAGCGTGTCGCCGGGGCGGACCGTGATCGCGCCCGGCGCGTGCGCGGAGACCACCACGGCGAGGGCGAGCAGCAGGCCCAGGCTCCCGGTCGCGCGGCGGCGGCCACGGCGGGCGGTGGGCGAGGCAGAGCGGGTCATTCGGGCCCCAGACAGGTCGGCAGCACGGTCGGACGTCCGAGCGACCGTACGCAGATGTGACTGGTGTGACAAGCGGGGCAGTAGTGACGGGAGGGTAGACCGCTGGACTACACCACTGTCGTTCGCGACACGCAGACGGGCTGCTCGCCGAGTCCTGCCACGAGCGGCGCGTCGTGCACCCTGTGGAGGTGGAGCGCGTCGTCGTCGTCGGAGCCGGGCTCGCCGGTGCCCGCAGCGTCCAGGAGCTGCGCGCCCAGGGCTTCGCCGGGCAGGTCGTGCTGCTGGGGGCGGAGCCGCACCTGCCCTACGACCGGCCGCCGCTGTCGAAGGAGGTCCTGCTCGGCAAGGCCGACGAGAGCCCGCTCGACGTGTCCTGGGCCGAGCTCGACGTCGACCTGCGGCTGTCGCACCGCGGCGACCGCGCTGCGGCCGGGGACGGTGACGACCACCGCCGGCGAGCTGGCGTACGACGGCCTGGTGCTGGCGACGGGTGCCCGCGCGCAGCTGCCCGAGCCGCTGCGCGGGCCGGACACGCACGTCCTGCGGACGCTGGAGGACGCGCTGCGCCTGCGCGCCGCGCTCGTGCCGGGCGCGCGCGTCGTCGTCGTCGGCGCCGGCTGGATCGGGGCCGAGGTCGGCCACCGCGGCGGCCGCCGCCGGCTGCCGGACCACCGTGGTGGAGGCGGCGGCAGCGCCGCTGCACGGGCGCCCTCGGCGCCGTCGGCGCGCTGACCGCCCCCTGGTACGACGCGGCGGGCGTCGACGCTGCGCACCTCGGCGTCCGGTCGAGGCGGTCGAGCCGGGGGCGGTGCTGCTGGCCGGCGGGGAGCGGCTCGCGGCCGACGTCGTCGTCGTCGGGGTCGGCGCCGTCCCGGACGTCGACTGGCTGGCCGGCAGCGGGCTCGAGCTGGACCGCGGCGTGCGTCGTCGACGAGCACCTGGCCGCCTCCTGGGCGGGCGTCGTCGCGGTCGGTGACTGCGCCGCGTGGTGGTCACCGCGCTTCGGCGACCGGCTGCGCGTCGAGCACTGGGACGACGCGCTGCGCGCCCCCGCCGGCGGCGGTGGCGACCCTGCTCGGCCGGCCGACCGTGCACGACCCGGTCCCGTACTTCTGGTCCGAGCAGCTCGGCCACCGGGTGCAGCACGTCGGGCACGCGGCGGGTGCCGACGCCGTCGTGCACCGCGGCGACCCGGCGGACCCCGACGGCTGGTCCGTCGCGCTGGCTGGCCGGCGACCGGCTCGTGGCGCTGCTGGTCGTCGACCGGCCGCGCGACCTGGCGCAGGGCCGCAAGCGCATCGGCACCGCCGTCGACGCCGCCCGGCTGGCCGACCCGGGCGTCCCGCTCAAGGCGGTCTGACGGGCCGGACGGCCCGGACCGGCCTACTCTCCGTCCGTGACAAGCACCCTCACCCGCATCGCGGTCGTGTCCGCAGGTGCGCTCCGACGCGCTGCTGCTCGCCCACCTCGCGCAGCAGCGGCCTCGCGCCGGTCGCCGGCGCCGATGCGGTCCGCGACCCCTCGTGCGACGCCGTCCTCGTGCTCGCCCCGTCCGGCGTCCCGGCCGCGCTCGAGGCCGATCTGCTGGCCGCCGCTGGCCGCGGCACGCCGGTGCTGCTCGTCGGCCCCGAGCCGGGCCAGGCGCTCGCCGACGCGGCCGGGCTGGTGCCCGGGCCGCCTGCTGCCGGTGCACGAGGTGCGGGTGCGCCCCGGCCGCGACGCCGGCGAGGTCGGCCGCGCGGCTCGGCGGCGACCTGCTGCTGACCGACCGCTGGCCGCTGCAGGACAAGGTCGCCGACGACGTCGAGGTGCTGCTCACGGCCAACAGCGCCTTCACCGACCACCCGGTCGCGACCTGGCGGCCCGCCACCGGCGTCGGCGCGCTGACCGTCGGCTCCACGCCGGCGACGCTACGCCGACCCGGCCTTCGCGCCGGCTCGTGCACCGGCTGCTGCGCCGCGTGCTCGGGCTGCGCCGACGGCCGCGCCGGTGCGGGTCGGCATGCTCGGCTACGGCGCCATCGGCGCACGAGCACGCGCGTCGCCATCGGCGCTGACCGAGGGCCTCGAGCCCTGACCGCCGTCTGCGACCCGAACCCGGCGCGCATCGAGGCCGCCCGCGAGCTACGCCCCGGACGTGCGCGGCCACGCCGACGGCGACGACCTGCTCGCCGACGACGAGCGTCGACCTCGTCATCGTGTCGACGCCGCCGAACACGCACGCCGACTGGGTGCTGCGCGCGCTGCAGGCCGGCAAGCACGTCGTCGTCGAGAAGCCGTTCTGCATCACGGTCGAGGAGGCCGACCGGCAGATCGCCGCCGCCGCCGAGCGCCGGCCTGACGCTCGCCGTCTACCAGAACCGCCGCTGGGACGCCGACTACCTCGCGCTCAAGCGCGCGGTGCGCAGCGGGCCGGCTCGGCGAGGTCTTCCACCTGCGAGACCTTCGTCGGCGGCTACGACCACCCGTGCAACTTCTGGCACTCGCGACGCCGACGATCAGCGGCGGCGCGATCTACGACTGGGGCAGCCACTACCTCGACTGGGTGCTCGACCTGCTCGCCGCAGCAGGTCGAGTGGGTGTCGGCGACCGCGCACAAGCGGGTCTGGCACGACGTCACCAACGCCGACCACACCCGCGTGCTGCTGCACTTCGCCGACGGCGTCGAGGCGGAGTTCACCCACTCCGACCTGGCCGCCGTGCGCAAGCCGAAGTTCTACGTGCTCGGCACCGCAGGGCGGGCTGGTCGGCGACTGGCGGCAGGAGCGCGTCGTCAGCCGCTCGCCGATCGGCGCTGGTCAGCGAGGACCGCTTCGCGGTGTCCGACGCGCCCGGCCGACCTGTCGCTGTTCGACGCCCGACGGCTCGGCGAGCACGTCGCTGGCCGTCGCTGCCGCCGCCCGCCGCAGCCCTTCCACCGCGAGCTCGCCGACGCGCTGCTGTCCGGCGCGCCGATGTCGGTGACGCCGCAGGGCAGCCGCCGCAACATCGCGGTCATGCAGGCCGCGACGCTGTCGGCCGCGGACGGCGGCCGGCCGGTGGCCCGCCGTCGTGAGCCTGCCCGCGTGACCGAGCCCGTCCGCTGGGGCTTCCTCGGCGCCGGGATGATCGCCACGAACGCGCTCGGCCCGGCCGTGCACGCCGCCGACGGCGCGGTGCTGCAGGCCGCCGCCGCCCGCGACCTCGCGCGGGCGCGAGGCGCTCGGCCCGGTCGCGGCGTACGACGACTACGCCGCGGTGCTGGCCGACCCCGACGTCGACGCCGTCTACGTCGCGCTGACCAACGAGGCGCACCTGCCGTGGACGCTGGCCGCGCTGCGAGGCCGGCAAGGCGCGTGCTGTGCGAGAAGCCGCTGGGCCTGACCGCCGCCGAGGTCGACGAGATGGCCGCGGCGCGGCGAGGCGGACCGGCTCGTCGTCGAGGCGCAGCTGGTACCGCTGGCACCCGCGCGTCCGGCTCGCCCAGCGCGGCTGGCCGAGATCGGCACCGGTCGCGGCACGTCGCCGCCGGCTTCACCTTCGACGGCCGGCTCGACGGCAACTACCGGCTCGAGCCGGCCCGCGGCGGAGGGGCGCTGTACGACGTCGGCTGCTACGCCGTCTCGGCCTGCCTGTGGGCGGTCGGCCAGGGGCTGCCCGACGACGTCGTGGCGCAGCTCGCGAGCTCGGCCCGACCGGGCGTCGACCTCGACACCCGCGCGATCCTGCGCTGGGCCGACGGCGACCGAGGCCGAGGTGCACGCCGGCATCACCGGCGCGCGAGGGCCAGTGGCTGGTCATCACGGGCGAGCGCGGCGAGATCGAGCTGCGCGACGCGCCGTACACCTCCTGGAAGGACGACGACACCGAGCTGTGGGTCTCCGACGGCACGCGGCACCGAGCGGGTGCCGGTGCCGGCGACCGACGCCTACCGGCGTGATGGTCGAGGAGGTCTCGTCGGTGCTGCGCGGCGGGCCGGGGTGGGTGCTGCCGCTGGAGGAGTCGCGGCAGACCGCGGCCGTGCTCGACGCCGCCTGCGCCAGCGCCGGCGACCGGCGGCGCGCCCGGTCGCTCCTAGGCTGAGCCGGCGTGGAGATGCTGACGCTGACCGAGGTGGCCGAGCGCATGGGCATCGGCCCGACCGGGGTGCGCGACCTGGTCAGGCCGGCCAGCTGCTGACCGTGGCCGACCGAGCGAGGGCGTCGCGCGTGCCCGGCCGAGCAGCTCGACGGCGACGCAGCTGGTCAAGCACCTGCGTGCCGGTCCTGACGCTGCTGCGCGACGCCGGCTACACCGACGACGAGGCGCTGCGCTGGCTGACGACGCCGACGACACGCTGCCCGGCACGCCGCTGCAGGCGCTGCACGAGAACCGCGCGACCGAGATCAAGCGGCGCGCGCAGGCGCTGGGCTTCTAGGGGCCCGTGCTCGGGTCGCCGTCGGCGTTCTGGGTGTCGGCGTTCTCCTCGGGCTCGCGCTCCTTGCGCCGCAGCAGGACCGCCGCGGCGGCCAGCACGAGGACCAGCCCGCCCAGCACGCCGATCTCGACCATGGCCCGGGCGAACTCCGGCCCCTTGTCGATGTAGTCCTCCGGCGCCTTCACCGACAGGACGATGATCTCCTTGATGCAGACCAGGATGCCGGCGATGAGGAACGGCTCCGCGACGATCTGCCGCTCCTTGAGCGTGATCCGCACGGCGTAGAGCAGCTCGACGAAGATGAAGACGAGCAGGAGCGCGTCGAGCATGTCGAGCAGCGCGTCGGGCTCGCTCCTCGCCGATGCCCTCCACCAGCGCGATCCCGGCCTGCACGACCAGCACCACCGCGCCCACCGCGAGCAGCACGGCGATCGAGACGTAGACCACGTCCTCGGCGACCACCAGCGCGCGGTTCCCGAGCCGGACGTGGGCGGGGGGTTCGTGCTCCTCTTCCGGCATGCGGCAGATCATGCCCCGCGGCTAGGCTCGCCGCCGTGCAGCTGACCGACGACGCGTGCGCGCCGGTCGGCGCATGACGTCCTGGGCGTACCTGCTGGTGCTCGCCGCGTGCCTGGTCGGCACGGCCCCGCTCGAGGTCGTCCTGGGCACCCGGGTCTACGCGCGCTGGCGCCGGCTGCTGCTCACCCTGGCCCCCGTCGTGGCGGTGTTCGTGACGTGGGACCTGCTCGCGATCCGCGCCGGGCACTGGGACTACGACCCCGAGCAGGTGACCGGGATCGCGCTCGGCCGGCCTGCCCGTCGAGGAGCTGCTGTTCTTCGTGGCCATCCCGATCTGCGCGATCCTCACCCTCGAGGCGGTCCGCTCCGTCAAGGGCTGGACCGTCGGCGACGAGCGGTGACCTACACCTCGGCCGCGCTGCTCGCGGTGGTCGCGACGGTCCTGCTCGACCTGCTGGTCCTGCGCACCCGGCTGCTGACCCGCAAGGCGTTCTGGGCGGCGTACGCGATCATCGTGTTCTTCCAGCTGGTCACCAACGGCGTGCTCACCGGCCGCGGGATCGTCTTCTACGACGGCGACGCGATCACTGGCAGCAGCTCCTCGGCCGGCCAGGCGCCGCAGCTCCTCGGCGACGGGCGCATCGTCTTCGCGCCGTTCGAGGACCTGCTGTTCGGCTTCGCGCTGGTCGTGCAGACGCTGGCCTGGTGGGTCTGGTGGGGCCGGCGGGTCGAGCGCTAGTCGCTCGGGAAGAAGCTGGCCCCGGCGATGATCGCGACGGCCAGCACCATGAACGCCAGCACCGACAGCGCGATGATCATCGGCGTGCGGTTGCCGCTGACCGGCCCCATGTTGGGGGTGTTCCGCCGGTCGTCGCCCGTCGCCCCGGACATCGAGTCCGAGTCCGGCGAGGTGTCGCCGGGCTGCACGCCGCCGCCGCTGCTCCAGGCCCGCGGTCACCGCGGGGTCGGGGTCGGGGCTGTCGCTGGAGGTCGCTCGCTCGTCCTGGGGCACAGGAGGTCTGTGACCGCTGCCGGTGCGCGGCAAACCGTCAGCGGCGCGCGGCCCAGGCCCGCACCAGGCCCGGCACGGCGACCCGCGCACGGGTGGCCGGGCCGACGCTGACCCGCTGCCCGAGCACCGCGTAGTCGGCTGCCTCCACCTCGTCGAGGATCCCGCCGTACAGCGCCAGCGCAGTCTCGATGCAGGGACGGCTGGTCGGGTGGAGCAGGCGCACCCCGAGCGCGGCCGACCGGTAGAGCTCGCGCGTGCGGGCCACCTCGAAGGCGAGCAGCCGGCGGACGGGCCCGTCCACCACGCCGTGCTCGAGGTGCTCGCGCGTGACGCCGAAGGCCTCGAGGTCCTCCATCGGCAGGTAGACCCGCCCGCGCTGCAGGTCCTCGCCGACGTCGCGGATGAAGTTGCTGAGCTGGAAGGCGATCCCGAGGTCGCGGGCGTACGGGTCGGCCACCTCGCGCGGCACCAGCGGCTCGAGCACCGGCACCATCTGCAGCCCGATGACCGCGGCGCTGCCGTGGACGTACTCCATCAGGTCGTCGTAGGTGGCGTACTCGGTGACGGTGAGGTCCATCCGCATCGAGTGCAGGAAGGCCTCGACGTAGTCCATCGGGATGTCCCAGCGGCGGACCGTGTCGACGACCGCGCGGCTGATCGGGTGGTCGCTGCCGCCGTTCGCGACGTCCTTGACGAACTGCTCGCCCCAGCCGACCAGCCAGTCGGCCTTCTCCTGGTCGGTGAGCGTGCTCGCGAGGTCGTCGACGATCTCGTCCGCGTAGCGCGCGAAGCCGTAGAGCGCGTGGACGTACGGCCGCTTCCAGGCCGGCAGCAGCAGCGTCGCGAGGTAGTACGTCTTGCCGTGGCTGGCGTTGAGCCGGCGGCAGGCCTCGTACGACGCGCGCAGCTGCGGGTCGCGGATCCCTGCAGCGTCCAGCTCCCGTCGGCTCACGCGGGGCAGTCTCCCAGACCGAGCCCGCGCCCGCCGAGATCGCCGCCGCACACGTCCCGGCTGCGACACGCCGTGCGACGGTCCACGGAGCGGGACGGGCGCGGCGTGTCGCGACGGCGACGTGTGCGGGGGCGGTGTCCACAGCTCGGTCGCGGTGCCTGGTGCTCGGGGCGCCCGCCGCGCACGGTGGCCACCGTGACCGCCGCCGCCCTGCCGGAGCCCGACCCGCTCGGGCTGCTGACGGTGCAGCGGGTCGCCGCCGCGGTGCGGGCCGTGCGCGGTGTCGCCAGCCATCGCAGCGCCGCCCTGCTCTGGGGGATCGAGCTCGTGCAGGCACCGGTGGAGCCCGAGGTGAGCGTCGGGCGCGACCGCTCCCGGGCCCGTCGGGCGGGCGTGCACGTGCACCGCTCCGCCCTGCCGCCCGGTGACGTCCAGCTCGTCCGGGGAGTGGGGGCGACGAGCGCCGTGCGGACGGTGCTGGACCTCGCCCGGGTCCTGCCGACGGCGGAGGCCGTCGCGGCTGCCGACTCGGCCCTGCGCCTGCGCCTGTGCACGTACGCCGAGCTGGTGGCCGCCGTCGCGGCACTGGCCCCGGCCCGCGGCCGGCCGGCCTGCCGCGCCGTGCTCGAGCGGGTCGACCTGGCGAGCGGCTCGGTGCTCGAGTCGCTGTGCCGGGTCGTGCTCGAGGACGGCGGCCTCCGCCCGTTCGAGACCCAGCACGTGGTGCGCTCGCGGACGCGGGACGGTCGGTCGCGTGGACTTCGCCTGGCCGGAGCAGCGGCTGCTCGTCGAGGTGGACGGGTTCGCGTTCCACGCGGACCGCTCCCGCTACCGGTCGGACCGGCGGCGGACGAACGCGCTGGTGCTCGCCGGCTGGCGGGTGCTCCGCTTCAGCTGGGAGGACGTCGTGCACCGCCCGGACGTCGTCGTGGCCCAGGTCCGGGCTGCGCTGCACGCCTGACGGTGCACGCCTGACGCTGCACGCCCGACGCAGACCGCACACGTCCCGCCTGCGACACGCCGGTGGGCGTCCAGCACGTGGGACGCCGCGGCGTGTCGCGCCAGGGATGTGTGCGGCGGGCGGTCAGGAGGGCGTACGGGCCAGGCCGGGGTCCCGGTCCGGGCGCGCTGCTGCGCCAGACGAGGACGGCGGCGCCGACGGCCAGCAGGGTCGGCAGGCCGTAGAGCGGCGGGCGGACCACGTTGCGGCCGCTGGGCCAGACGAGCAGGCACAGCACGACGCACAGCGCGGCGACGGCGGCGGACAGGCGCGGACCCGCCGCCGCGGCCAGCGGGAGGACCCCCCACAGGACGTACCAGGGCTGGACGACCGGCAGCAGCAGCGCCACCGCGAGCAGGGCGAGCCCGGCCGCCCGGGCCGGCCCCAGCGACGGGGTGCGCCACAGCAGCGCGGCGACGACGCCGACGGCCAGCAGCGCGCCGAGCCCGAGGACGACGTCGCGGGCGGCGTCGCCGCCGGGCAGCAGCGTGCCGAGGCCGGTGGTCGATCGAGAACAGCGACAGCCGGGCGCGGCCCGCGTCGAGGGTGGTGAGCCAGCCCCAGCCCAGCCCGGAGCCCAGGGACACGACGAGCGCCGTCGCCGCCGCGGCAGCCCCGGCGACCGCCGCCGCGCGCACGCGGGCCGGCCAGTCCGGGCGGGCCATCACGAGGAAGCCCAGGACGGCGAGCACGGGCAGCTTGACCAGCGCGCCGAGCGTGACCAGCACCGCGGCGAGCGGGCAGGGAGGTCACCGCCAGGCCCGCGACGGCGAGGCCGAGCATGAGCGCCTCGTTGTGGGCGCCGGCGACCAGGTGCAGCAGGACGAGCGGGTTGGCCACGCCCAGCCACAGCGCGCGCTCGCCGCCGAGCCGGTGCAGCCCCCAGCCCGCGAGGACCAGCCCGAGGACGGCCAGCAGCCGCATGCCGGCGACGGCCGCCGAGCAGCGAGTCGCCGGTGACCCGCACGACGAGGGAGGCCAGCGCCAGCCACAGCGGGCCGTACGGCGACGGGACGTCGCGCCAGACGTCGTCGACGCCCTCGGCCAGCGGTCCGTCCAGGGCGCCCGGGCCGACGTCGTACGGGTCCAGGCCCTCGACCACCAGCGCGGCCTGGCCGGCGTAGGCGTAGACGTCGCGGCTGAACAGCGGCGGGCGCGAGCAGCAGCGGGGCGCTCCACAGCAGCGCCGCCTGCAGGGCGTGCGACGCGCAGCCACCACCACGAGCCGCACAGCAGCAGGACGCCGAGCAGGACCAGCGGCGTCCCGGGACCGCGGCCCTCCCAGCCCGGCGGCAGCGCGCCCGAGCCCCAGCCGCCGACCGCGACCAGCGCGCTGCCGAGCGTGCCGGCCGCGAGCAGCCGGCGGGGGGTCATGCCCCTGACGCTACTGAGCCAGGCGGGGAGGGGGCGGCCAGGCGCATCGCGCGCGAGCGGTAGCCCTTGTCCTTGCCGAGGATGCGCTCGGCGGCCAGCCGGCCGGAGACCAGCACCATCGGCACGCCGACGCCCGGCTGGGTGCCCGAGCCGGCGAAGACGACGCCCTCGACCTTGCGGCGGCAGGTTGCCCGGCCGGAACGGCCCGGTCTGGAAGAACGAGTGCGCGGCGGCGAACGGCGCGCCCGCCTCCATGCCGCGGCGCTGCCAGTCGGCCGGCGTCGTGACGTCCTCGACCTCGATCGCCGTCGCCGAAGCCGACGTAGCCCAGCGCCTCGAGCCGCGCGACCGCCTCGTCGCGGTAGCGCGGACCGACGACGTCCCAGTCGATGCCGGCGGTGGTGTTCGGCGTCGGGAGCAGCACGTAGTAGATGTGCTTGCCGTCCGGCGCGAGCGACGGGTCGCTGCGGGTCGGGTTGGTGACCAGGATCGACGGGTCGCTCATGAGCGTCTTCCGGTCGATGAGCTCGTCGAACACCCCGGCCCACGACCTCCCGAAGTGGATGTTGTGGTGCGCGATCTTGGAGTAGCCCTGCGTCGAGCCGGCCAGCAGCAGGAAGCAGGACGGCGAGTAGTCCAGCGACTTCACCCGCCGCGGGGTGGCCTCGGGCGGCAGCAGCTCGCGGTAGGCGACCGGCAGGTCGGGGTTGAGCACGACGACGTCGGCCGGGATCCGCTCGCCGTCGTCGGTCTCGACGCCGACCGCGCGGCCGTGCTCGACGAGCACCCGCTTGACGCTGGTGCCGTAGCGCAGGTCGACGCCGTGCTTCTCGGCCGCGCCGGCCAGCGCCCGCGGCACGGCGTGCATGCCGCCCTTGGGGAAGAACACGCCCGCGACGGAGTCCATGTAGGCGATGACGGCGTAGATGGCGAGGGCGTCGTACGGCGACAGGCCGGCGTACATCGACTGGAAGGACAGGACCCGCTGGGTGCGGGGGTCCTTGAGGTACTGCTCGACCTTCGGCGCGAGCTTGCCGAAGCCGCCGATCGCCGCCAGGCGCGCGAGGTTCGGCGTCAGCAGGTCGAACGGCGAGTCGATGTTGCGGTCGATGAAGTCCTTCATCTCGTAGCGGTAGAGCTTGGAGACGAAGTCGACGTAGTCCAGGTAGCCCTTGGCCTCCTGCGGCCCGCAGACCCGCTCGACCTCGGCGGCCATCTCGCCGGCGTCGGCCTTGACGTCGAGGGTCGAGCCGTCGGGGTAGTAGGCGCGGTAGAGCGGGTCGACCGGCTCGAGCTCGAGCCAGTCCTCGAGCTTCTCGCCGACGCAGTCGAGGGCGTCGGCGATGAGGTCGGGCATGGTCAGGACGGTCGGCCCGGTGTCGAAGGCGTACGTCCCGTCGCCCGCCGGGGAGGGCACCTCGAGCAGGCCGTTGCGCCCGCCGGGCACCGCCTCGCGCTCCAGGACGGTCACCTGCCGCCCGGCTCCGGTCAGCCGGAGGGCGGCTGACAGACCGGCCAGCCCGGCTCCGACGATGACGACGCGGTCGGTCTTGCCGGAGACGGTCTTCACGCGGCTGATCGTAGGTCCGGCAGCAGGTCCCCGCCGTCCGGCGCACGATGGTCGGAAGATCCCCAGTAGCCGCTACGGGGATCCTCCGATGACGGACGACGGGGCGCGGGACTAGGCAGGAACCGGAGCGGGTTGTCGCCGGCATGAAGATCGGGATCATCGGAGCGGGCAACATCGGCGGCAACCTCACCCGGCGGCTGACCGCCCTGGGCCACGACGTGGCGGTGGCGAACTCGCGCGGGCCGGAGACGCTCGCCGACCTCGTCGCCGAGACCGGCGCCCGGGCGGTGCCGGTCGAGCAGGCCGCGGACGGCGCCGAGGTCGTCATCGTCACGATCCCGCAGAAGCGCGTGCCCGAGCTGCCCGCCGGCGTCCTCGACGGGCGCGCCGACGGCGCCGTCGTCGATCGACACCGGCAACTACTACCCGCAGCAGCGGGACGGCCGGATCGATGCGATCGAGGACGGGACGACGGAGAGCCGCTGGGTGTCCGACCAGCTCGGCGTGCCGGTCGTCAAGGCGTTCAACGGCATCTACGCCGCGCACCTGCTCAGCCACGGCCGCCCGCCCGGCGACCCCGAGCGCATCGCGCTGCCGGTGGCCGGTGACGACGACGAGGCCAAGGACGTCGTCATCGCCCTGCTCGACGAGCTCGGCTTCGACGGCGTGGACGCCGGCTCGCTGGACGACTCCTGGCGCATGCAGCCCGGCACCCCGGTCTACGGCGCCGACCTCACGGTCGTCGGCGTGCGCGACGCGCTGGCGCAGGCCGACCCGCAGCGCACCCCGGAGTGGCGCGCCACCAGCTAGACGACCGTCAGCACCTCGGCGCCGGTGTCGGTGACGAGCAGCGTGTGCTCGAACTGCGCGGTGCGCGAGCGGTCGGCGGTGACGGCGGTCCAGCCGTCCTCCCACATCTCGTGGTGCCAGTCGCCGATCGAGATCATCGGCTCGATGGTGAACGTCATCCCCGGCACGAGATCGCCGCGCGCGGCCGGGTTGTCGTAGTGGAAGACCTGCGGGTCGCTGTGGAAGCTCCGGCCGACGCCGTGGCCGACGAAGGCCCGGATGACGCCGTACCCCTCGCCCTCGGCGTAGTCCTGGATCGCCTTGCCGATGTCGCGGACCTTCCCGCCCGGCCGCACCGCGGCGATGCCGACGTCCAGGCTCCGGCGGGTGACCTCGACCAGCCGCCGGGAGGCGTCGTCGACCTCGCCGACGAGGAACGTCGCGTTGGTGTCGCCGTGCACGCCGTCGAGGAAGATGGTGACGTCGCAGTTCACGATGTCGCCGTCCTTCAGCACGGTCGAGTCCGGGATCCCGTGGCAGATGACCTCGTTGACGCTGGTGCACAGCGACTTCGGGAACGGCATGACCGAGCCGCCGTAGCCGAGCGGGGAGGGGTAGCCGCCGCGGCTGATGCAGCCCTCGTGCGCGATGGCGTCGAGCTCGTCGGTGGTGACACCGGGCCGGATCGCGGCGCCGACCTCCTGCAGGACCTCCGCGGCGGCCTTGCAGGCCACCCGCATGAGCGCGATCGTCTCGGCGTCCTTCGGCCGTCCGCTGTCGCGGTGCCTGGGCCGCCCGTGCTCGTCCAGGGCGTAGTCCGGCCGCGGGATGTGGGCCGGCACCTCGCGCCGCGGGGACTGCCGACCGGGGCGTACGAACATCGCCGCGCGGCGCTCGGCCTCCTCGCGCTCGGCCTGGGCGCGCACCGCGCGCTCGGGGTCGAGGTCGGCCAGCCGGTGGCAGCGCTTGTACTTGCGGCCGCTGCCGCACCAGCACGGGTCGTTGTTCGCCAGGGTCGTCGCGGCGGGGGTCGTCACGACGATCAGGCTACGTGCGGCCCCCGGGCCCGTCCGGTCTAGAGCGTCCGGCAGGTGACGGCCGTGGCGAGCTCCTCGAGCACGGCGCGGGCGTCCTCGGCGACGGG
Source organism: uncultured Actinomycetota bacterium (assembly GCA_963844295.1). Lineage (GTDB taxonomy): Bacteria > Actinomycetota > Actinomycetes > Mycobacteriales > SCTD01 > SCTD01. The sequence goes on from CAWJNR010000003.1 coordinate 556,835, forward strand.
AGCGGCCTGCAGCGCGGTGAGCGCGTCGTCCATGAGCTCGTCGATCAGCGCCTCGATGCGGGTCACCGCGCCGGTGTCGGTGAGCACGTCGCGCAGCACGTCAACGCCCTCGGTCGACAGGTGCGGGTCGCCGAGGTGGCGGCGGACCGCGGCGGCCTGCGCCGGCCTCGCGCTCTCCAGCGCCATCGCGACCAGCGCGGTGCGCTTGCCCTCGCGCAGGTCGTCGCCGGCCGGCTTGCCGGTCACCGACGGGTCGCCGAAGACGCCGAGCACGTCGTCGCGCAGCTGGAAGGCCTCGCCCAGCGGCAGGCCGTAGCCGGAGTAGCCGTCGAGGACCTCCTGCCCGGCGCCGGCCAGCGCAGCGCCGAGGTGCAGCGGCTTCTCGATCGTGTACTTCGCGCTCTTGTAGCGGGCCACGCGCAGGGCGCGCTCGACCGAGCCGCCGCCGCGGGCCTGCTCGAGCAGGTCGAGGTACTGCCCGCCCATCAGCTCGGTGCGCATGTCGTCGTAGACCCGGCAGCCGGCCAGCAGCCGCTCGGGCGGCAGCCCGCAGCGGGACAGCATCTCGTCCGACCAGGACAGGGCCAGGTCGCCGAGCAGCACGGCCGCCCCGGTCCCGAAGGCCTCCGGGTCGCCGGTCCAGGCCTCCGTGCGGTGCAGGCTGGCGAAGCGGCGGTGGACGGCCGGCTGGCCGCGGCGGGTGTCGGAGCCGTCCATGACGTCGTCGTGGATGAGGGCGCAGGCCTGGAACAGCTCCAGCGCGGCGGCCGCCTCCACGATCTCCTCGCCGTCCTCGCCCCCGGCGCCGCGGTAGCCCCAGTACGCGAAGGCCGGGCGCAGCCGCTTGCCGCCGGCGATCAGGTCGGTCAGCGCGTCGGTGAGCGGGCTGAGCTCCTCGGAGATGTGGTCCAGCTGCGGCAGCTGACCGGCGACGAACGCGTTCAGCGCCTTCTGCACGCGCTGCCGGAGGTCGGCGGCGTCGAGCGGGCCCGGGGCAGGGGCTGTGTCCATGCCCGCGGAGGGTACGGGCTGGCGGCCGGAACGGCACCCCGCCGCTAGCCTGGCAGCGTGACCGAGCCGACGATCCGCCAGATGCTGGCCACCGGGCGGCGGCTGTTCTCGTTCGAGTTCTTCCCGGCCAAGACCGACGAGGGCGAGCGCCACCTCTGGCAGGCCCTGCGCGAGCTCGAGCCGCTCAAGCCGGACTTCGTCTCCATCACCTACGGCGCCGGCGGCTCGACCCGCGACCGCACCATCGCGATGACCGAGCGCATCGCCACCGACACGACCTTCACCCCGCTGGCCCACCTGACCGCGGTCGACCACTCCGTCGCCGATCTCCGGCGCATCGTCGGCTCGCTGGCGGCCGCCGGCGTCCGGAACGTCCTGGCCCTGCGCGGGGACCCGCCGGGGGACCCGCTGGGGGAGTGGCGCAAGCACGAGCAGGGCCTCGAGTACGCCGCCGAGCTGGTCGCGCTGGTGCGGGGTGCCGGCGACTTCTGCGTCGGGGTGGCCGCCTTCCCCGAGAAGCACCCGCGCTCGGCCGACCTCGACAGCGACGTCGCCCACTTCGTGGCCAAGTGCCGCGCGGGAGCGGAGTTCGCCATCACCCAGTTCTTCTTCCGGGCCGAGGACTACCTGCGGCTGCGCGACCGCGTCGCGGCGGCGGGCTGCGACGTGCCGATCATCCCGGGGATCATGCCGGTCACCAACGTCGGCTCGATCGAGCGGATGGCCGCGCTGTCCAACGCGGCGTTCCCGGCGGACCTCGCCGAGCGGCTGCACGCGGTCCAGGACGACCCGACGGCGGTGCGCGAGATCGGCGTGGAGGTGGCGACCGCCCTGTCGCAGCGGCTGCTCGACGAGGGCGCCCCCGGCCTGCACTTCATCACCCTCAACCGGTCGACGGCGACCCGCGACATCTGGGCCCGGCTCGGCCTGACCGTCGCCCCGTGAGGCTCGCGCACCGCGTCCGCACGTCGGCCTCGCCGGCCCAGGTCTGGCAGGTGCTCGGCGACCCCGCGCGGTGGCCGGAGTTCGAGCTGCTGCTGCGCCGGGTGCGCGGGGGTGAGGGCGCGGTCGCCGCGGGCCAGACCCTGCTGGGCGTCAGCCGTGTGGCCCTGATCGCGGTGCCGATCGACGTGCTCGAGGCGGTGCCGGCCACCCGCCTGGTGCTGCGGGTGCACGCCGCGCCCGGAGTCGTCGAGCGGCTGGCCTTCGAGGTCGTGCCGCTGGCGCGGGGTGGCAGCGACATCAGCGTGAGCGTCGTGGTCGAGGGGCTGTTCGCCCGGGCGGCGGTCCTGCCGCTGTGGCTGGGCAGCGGCTTCACCACCCGGGTGCTGGGGGTGCGCGCCGAGCGGCTGGCCCGGGCGGCGCGGAGCGCGGCGTGACCGGCGTCGTCGTCCTGGCCGTCGCCGGTCTGCTGCTCGTCGTCCTGGCGCTGGTCACCGCGCGCCGGCCCGAGCACGAGATCCCCACCCGCGACGAGTACTTCGACGAGTGGTCGGTCCTGCACGGCGGCTACGACCCGCGGACCGGCAACCCGTGGCTGCGCGGCTGGCTGACGATGGTCTACGCCATCGCCCGTCCGCTGGCGCGACGCGGCGTGCAGCCCGACGTGCTGACGATCAGCGCCATCTGGCTGGCCGGCGCGGTGTTCGTCCCGGCCGACATCGGCGGCCGGTGGGCGATGCTCGCCGGCTGGGTCCTGGTGCTGAGCGGCCTGTTCGACACGCTCGACGGGTGCGTGGCCGTGCTCGAGAAGCGCACCACCCGCTGGGGCTACGTCCTCGACTCCGCCGTCGACCGCGTCAACGACGTCATCTACCTGGCCGCGGTCGTCTCGGTCGGGGCGCCCCTCGAGCTCGCGATCGCCTGCGGCTTCGGCTTCTTCTTCCTGGAGTACGTCCGGGCGCGCTCCGGCAACGCCGGTGGTGACGAGGTCGGCCGCATCACGCTGGCCGAGCGGCCGCAGCGGGTCATCTTCCTGTCCGCCTCGATCCACTTCGGCGGCGTCTTCCTCGACCAGCGCGAGCTGGTCGCCACCACGGGCATGGCGGTGCTGACCGCGATGACCGCCGTCGGGGTCGTCCAGCTGCTGGTGACCGTCCGCCGCCAGCTGCTCGCCCTGCCCGCCCCCGAGCCCGTCCTCCCGTCGTGACCGTCGAGGAGTCCTGATGCACGTCCTGCTGACCGGTGCGCACGGCAAGGTCGGACGCGCCGCGTCGGTGGCGCTGCTCGCCGCCGGCCACCGCGTGACGGGGGTCGACCTCGCCCCGCCGGTCTTCGAGCGCGACCTGCCGGGCCAGGCGCGCTACGTCCGCGCCGACCTGACGGACGCCGGCGCGGCGTACGCCGTGGTCCGCGGCCACGACGCCGTCGTGCACGCGGCCGCGATCCCCGACCCGCTGCACGACGTGCCGCACGAGGTCTTCGGCAACAACCTGATGTCGACGTTCAACGTGCTCGAGGCGGCGGTGCGCTGGGGCGTGACGCGCTTCGTGAACATCTCGTCCGAGACCGTGCCCGGCTTCTTCTTCCCGGAGCGCCCGCTGCTGCCGGCGTACGTGCCGGTGGACGAGGAGCACCCGGTGCTGCCGCAGGACCCGTACGCCCTGGCCAAGCACTTCGGCGAGCAGCTCATGGACGCCGCGGTCCGCCGCTCCGACCTGCGCTGCACGACGATCCGGCCGAGCTGGGTGCAGAACGCCGACAACTACGCGCGCAACCTCGGCCCGATGCTGCGCGACCGCTCGGAGCTGTCGGCCAGCCTGTGGTCCTACATCGACGCCGAGGACCTCGCCGACGCGATCGTGCTGGCGGTCCAGACCGACCTGCCCGGGCACGAGGTCTTCTACATCGCCTCGCCGGACAACGTCGGCGGGCGCGACCTGGCCACCGCGGTCAGCGAGCACTACGGCGACGCCATCGAGGTGCGCGCGCTGTCCCGGCCGGACGCCTCCGGCATCTCCAGCGCGAAGGCCGAGCGGCTGCTGGGCTACCGGCCCACGCGCTCGTGGCGCGACCACCTCGACGAGCAGGGCGAGCTGCTGCGCTGAGCCCGGGGTCAGCTGCGCAGGCGGTCCGGGCGGCTCATGCCGGCCCCACCAGCCCGGCGACGATCTGCGCGGAGAGGGTGACCAGCGGCAGGCCGCCGCCGGGGTGCGACGAGCCGCCGACGAGGAACAGCCCGGGGACCGGGGAGCGGTTGGCGGGGCGCAGGAAGGCCGCACCCGCGCCGTTGCTGGACGTCCCGTAGATCGCGCCGCCGACGGCGCCGGTGCGCTGCTCGAGGTCGGCCGGGGACAGCGCCTGCGACCACAGGACGCGGTCGCGCACCGGCAGTCCGCGCTCGGCCAGCAGGTCCAGCAGCCGGTCGGCGTACGTGTCGGCCAGGCCGGGGGCGCGCCAGTCGACGGCGCCCGGGCCGGTCCCGTGGCGCGGCGCGTTGACGAGCACGAACCACCCCTCGTGCCCGTCGGGGCGCACGGCCGGGTCGTCCGGTGCGCTGACGTAGAGCGTCGGGTCCGGGACCGGCCGCGCGGGATCGCCGAAGACGGCGTCGAACTCGGCGTCGTAGTCGGCCGGGAAGAGCACGTTGTGGTGGGCCAGACCGGGAGTGCGGCCCTCCACCGCGAGCAGCAGCACGAAGCCGCTCAGCGACGGCGTGGCCCGGGCCAGCCGGCGGCGGGCCGCGGGGGCGTCGACCAGCGAGCCGTAGACGTGCGCGGCGTCGGCGTTCGCGACCACGACGTCGGCGGGCAGCCGCTCGCCGCCCTCGAGCAGGACGCCGGACGCGCGCCCGGCGGTCGTCTCGATGCGCGCGACCGGGGCGCCGGTCCGCACCACAGCACCCAGCGACTCGGCGCGCTCGCGGACAGCGAGCCCGAGCCGGTGGAGCCCGCCGGGGACGTACCAGCCGCCGTAGGCCTGCTCGACGTACGGCACGGCGGCCAGCGCGGCCGGTGCGCGTCGCGGGTCGCTGCCGGTGTAGGTGGCGTAGCGGTCGAGGCAGGTGCGCAGCCGCGGGTCGCGCAGGTGGTGGCGGCCGAGCGCGCGCAGCGACTGCCACGGGGCGATGGCGGCGATGTCGCGGGGCTGGCGCAGCGCGAGCCGCGCGACCGCGGAGGGCCCGTCCAGCGAGGACTCCAGGAACGGCCCCCGGCTGGCCCGCCACACCCGGCCGGCCCGCGAGTGGAAGGACCGCCAGTCGTCGCCGTTCCCGGGCGCCAGCACGTCCAGCCGGGCGCAGTGCTCGTCGAGGTCGGAGCTGGCGTCGAAGCCGGTGCCGTCCGCGAAGCGGTAGCGCGCCAGCGGGTCGAGCGGCTCGAGGGACAGGTCGTCCGGCCAGCCGCCGGTCGCCGAGAACAGGTCGGAGAAGACCTGCGGCATCGTCACCAGCGAGGGGCCGGTGTCGAAGCGGAACGTGCCGGCGCCGGGCACGTCGGCGACGACGAGCCCGAGCTTCCCGCCCACCTCGTCGGCGGCCTCGCAGACGGTGACGGCGTGTCCGAGCGCGGCCAGCCGGGCTGCGGCGGCGAGTCCGCCGACCCCGGCCCCGACGACGACGACGCGGCTCAGAGCGACCGCCCCTTCCAGGTCAGCGCGCCCCGGGAGCGCTGCAGCCGCGACCGCCCGGCCAGCAGGCAGAGCAGCGCGACCGACAGGGGGTGGGCGGCTGACGCGAGGACGGGACCGCCGGTGCGGCGGGCGCTGACGACACGGCCCGCGACACCGGCGGCGTAGCCGAGCAGCCCGGCCCGCGAGCCGCGCAGGGCCGCCACGGGCGGCACGACGTAGAGCAGCGCGAGCAGCACGACCGTCGGCAGCGGCAGCGTCCAGAGCGACTTGCCGTAGCCGTCCACGAGCTCGTCCCAGGAGTCGTACATGCGCGTGGTGGCCAGCGCGGTGCCGTCGCACACGCCGCCGGTCGACCCGGTCCGCTTGAGCGCGCGCAGCAGCGCGACGTCCTCGACCACCTCGCTGCGGACGGCGGCGTGGCCGCCGGCCCGGTCGTACGCCGTGCGGCGCACCGCCATGAGCTGGCCGTTCGCGGCCGACAGCGACGCCCGGGGGGAGCGCTCGGCCAGGCGCAGCGGCAGGAACGTCAGCCACGACCACTGGAGCAGGGGCTGGACGAGCGCGGTCGCGCCGGGGGCCTCCTGGCGCGGGTACGGGCTGAGCAGGTCGGTCTGCGTCGCGGCGAGCAGCGCGACCGTGGCGGCGACGGCGTGCGGTGCGAGGACGACGTCGGCGTCGACGAAGACGAGCACCTCGCTGGTCGGCGCCGCCGCGTCGGCGAGCTGCTGGCAGGCGTGCGGCTTGCCGAGCCACCCGGCGGGCAGCGGACGGCCCTGCAGCACGCGCACCCGCGGGTCGCCGTCGACGAGGGAGCGGACCAGCTCGCCGGTGCCGTCGGTGGAGCCGTCGTCCAGGACGACCAGCTCGAGGTCGACCCCGGTCTGGGCCAGCAGCGCGCGCAGGCACGGCTCGACCCGCGCGACCTCGTCGCGCAGCGGCAGCAGCACCGACACCTGCGCTGCCGCCCGGGTCTCGTCCGGTGTCCGCAGCAGCCGTGCGTTGACGGCGGCGTGCGCAGCCAGCCCGGCCGCGAGGGCGGCCAGCAGCCTCATCCGCGCCGCAGCGACAGGGCGTACGGCACGGCGACCAGGCCCATGCCGACCCCCCCGATCAGGGCGACGGCCGGCCGGCCGAAGAAGACGGCGTTGGCGAGGACGGAGGATCCGTAGGTCCACAGGAACAGCGCGGCCGGGACGCGGTCGTCGGCCTCGCGCCGGGGGAGCAGCTGCAGCGCGCCGACCATCACCACGGCGACGAGCAGCCAGCCGAGGTAGTTGCTCACCGGGATGCCGGGGGAGCCCGGCAGCGCGAGCTGCACGTCGGCCCACGTCCAGTGCCCGGCCTCGACCATCTGGGGGTCGAGGAACAGGTCCCACGCGGCGAGCGCCCCGCCGCCGACCACCGCGGCACCGAGCCGCGACGACGCCAGCCGCTGACCGACCAGGAGGCACGGGTAGGCCATCATCGCCCACGCCAGGGGGATGACGACCGGCACCGAGAGCAGCTTCCAGCCCAGCGAGCCGGCGTAGTCGTACTCCCCGAACGGGAAGCCCGTGGTCGTCCCGAGCGACTCGGCGAGCAGTCCGGTGCCGGTGGTGACGAGGACGTAGACCGCCGTCCACCGCACCCCGCGGTGCAGCAGCGCGTGGCTGACGGAGGCCGCGAAGAAGACCCCGACGGTGACGACGGTCAGCCGGTCGCGCGGCGCCCCGGACACGAGCGGGTAGGCGATCTGGAGCAGCACGGTGGCGCTGGCCAGGGCGAGGGGGAGCCCGCGGGCAGCAGCGGTGGCGGGCGGGTCCGCGACGGAGGTCGTCACCAGCACCAGCCTAGATCGGCTACCCGTCGACGAGCAGCACGCCGCTGACCACCACGCCGTAGATCACGATCGCCGTTCGCAGCACGACTGCCGGGATCCGGCGGGCCGCACGTGCCCCCCCGTAGCCCCCGAGCAGCGACGCGAGCGCGATCACGACGACGGCGTCCCAGGCGACCGGCCCGAAGACGCCGAACGCGACGAGGGCCACGCTGTTGATGACGAAGGAGAGCACGTTCTTGAGCGCGTTGACGCGCTGGAGCCGGTCGTGCAGCAGGACCCCGAGGATGCCCAGCAGCATGACCCCCAGGCCCGCCCCGAAGTAGGCGCCGTAGACGGCCGCGAGCAGCACCCCTGCTTGGAGCGTGAGCCCGACGCCCCGGGTGCCGGCTCCTTGCCGGGCCTTCACCGCCTGGGCCAGCTTCGGCTGCAGGACGAGCAGGAGGCAGGCGAGCAGGATGAGGAACGGCACGAGCTGCCGGAAGACCTCCCCGGGCGTCGTCAGCAGCAGCAGTGCCCCGAGGACGGCGCCGAGGACGCTGGTCAGGGTGATGCTGCGGATGCGGCTGCCCTGCCCCGCCAGCTCGGTGCGGCCACCGGCGACGCTGCCGGCGTAGCCCGGGAACAGCGCCACCGTGTTGGTGACGTTCGCCGTGACACTCGGGTACCCGGCGGCCAGCAGCGCTGGGAAGGAGATCAAGGACCCTCCGCCGGCGACCGCGTTGACGCCGCCGGCGGCAAGGCCCGCTGCGGCCAGCAGGGCTGCGGTCCCCGGCGTCACCGACCGACCGCGTAGCCCTGCATGCCCCGGGGGTTGGCCGCGGCGGAGAGGAAGCCGGACGCGGGGTCGCGGCCCACGGCCGACAGCCGCCCCTGGGACCAGTGCCCGGTCACCTCGACGTCGTGCCCGCGTCGGCCCAGCTCGGCGAGGACCCCCGCGTCCAGCCTGCCCTCGGCGACCAGGTGACCGGGCTGCGCCCGGCGGGGGTAGAAGGAGCTCGGGAAGTGGGTGGTGTGGAACATCGGGGCGTCGACGGCCGCCTGCAGCCCCAGTCCGCCGTGCAGGTGCGCGAGCAGGAAGGCCAGCTGCCACTGGTCCTGCTGGTCGCCACCCGGTGTCCCGAACGCGAGGACGGGCACGCCCTCTCGCGTGGCCACGGACGGGGTCAGCGTGGTGCGCGGCCGCTTGCCACCCGCCAGCGACGCCGGCAGCCCCGGCTCCAGCCAGAGCATCTGCGCCCGCGAGCCGAGGGGGAAGCCCAGCGCGGGGATGACCGGCGAGCTCTGGAGCCAGCCGCCGCTGGGGGTGGCCGAGACCATCAACCCGTCCGCGTCCACGACGTCGACGTGGCAGGTGTCGCCGTGGGTCGTGCCGTCACCGAGCACGGTCGGCTCCCCGGCGCCGTCAGGGGCCACGGAGCTGGGCACGCCGCCGGCGAGCGTGATCGGCAGCCGGGGCAGGAGTCCGCCCGGGCTCCCGGGGCGCAGCTCGAAGGACGCCGTGCTCGTGACCAGCGATCGGCGCTCCGCGGCGTACGCCGGGTCGAGCAGCTCGGCCAGCGGGACGTCGACGTGGTCGGGGTCGCCGTACCAGGCCTCCCGGTCGGCGAAGGCGAGCTTGCTGCACTCGACGACGGTGTGGACCCAGTCCGCTGACAGGTGCCCCATCGCCGGGAGGTCGTAGCCCGACAGCAGCTGCAGCGCCTGCAGGAGCACCGGGCCCTGCCCCCACGGCCCGGTCTTGTGGATCGTGAGCCCGGCGTGGTCCACGGTCACGGACGGCTCGACGGTGGGTTCCCACCGTGCCAGGTCGTCAGCGTCGAGCACCCCGCCGTGCCGTTCTCCGGAGGTGTCCATGACCTCCTCCGTCGCGAAGAAGCGGCCCACCTCCTCGGCCACGAACCCGCGGTAGAACACGTCCCGCGCAGCCGCGATCTGGTGCTCGCGGCTGCCCCCCGCGGACTCGGCCTCTCGGACGACCCGCCGGTAGGTCGCTGCGAGCACGGGGTTCCGGAAGCGCGAGCCGGCGGTGGGCGGGCCACCGGCGTCCAGGTAGGTGCTGGCGGACGTCGGCCAGTGCTCGCGGAACAGCTGCTCCACGGTCTGGATCGTCGCGACCGTCGTCGCCAGCACCGGGAAGCCCCGGTCGGCGTAGGAGATCGCCGGCGCCAGCACGTCGCGCAGTGACCAGGTGCCGCGCCTCTCCAGGAGCAGCGTCCAGGCCCCGAAGGCACCGGGAACGACGGCGGCGAGCAGGCCGGTGCCCGGCACCAGGTCCAGCCCCAGGTCGCGGTAGTGCTCGATGGTGGCGCCAGCCGGGGTCGGTCCTTGGCCGCAGTAGACCTCGACGCCACCGCCGGGGTCGGCGACCAGGATCGGGACATCACCACCCGGGCCGTTCAGGTGCGGCTCGACGACCTGCAGCACGAAGGCGGCGGCGACTGCCGCGTCCACGGCGTTGCCGCCCCGCTCCAGCACGGCCATGCCGGTCGAGGACGCCAGCCAGTGGGTGGAGGCGACCATGCCGACGTCACCGGTCAGCTCGGGCCTGGTCGTGAACACGCGGTCCTCCTCGTACGTCTGGTCGGGTGCGGCTCGAGCGGTGGGGCACCTGCAACCGTGGCGCCGGCCGCCGTACCGGTCGGGGACCGCTCGAGCCGGCTGTCAGGACGGGTGCAGGACCGCCCGCAGCCGCTCCACCGCGTCGGCCATCGCCTTGCGGGCCAGCGGCCCGTGCACGGCGAACCAGTCCGGCTCCTCCTCGACCAGGTCGTCGTAGGCCTCGCCGAGCTGCTCGCCGCCGAGCGCGCGGCCGGCGTCGGGGTCGTCGTACAGCAGGTGCCAGAGCTCCGACACCTCGGCGGTGGGCGGGAGCGGCATGCCGTGGGAGAGCCAGCCGCCGAGGTCCAGGTCGACCTCGTCGGGCAGGTCCTCCTGCACCTCCAGGCCGTGCTGCTGCGCGTGGTGCTCGAGCCCGGCGCGGCTGCGGAAGACCGGCACCCGCCCGTGGTCGCGCAGCAGGACGTCGGTCTCGGTGTCGTCGTCGACGAGCCAGCCGGCGTGCCAGCGGGTCCCGCCGTCGACGAGCAGCACCTCGTACAGGTCAGCCACGGCGCACCTTCTTCGTCAGGCGGGACAGCGGGGAGGGACTGCGGTCGGCCAGCGCGACGCCCGCAGCCGAGCGACCGCTCGCGCCGAAGACGCCGCCTCCCGGGTGGGTGGACGCGCCGCAGAGGTAGAGCCCGTCGACGCCGGGCAGCCGGTAGCCGGCCAGCTCGGGCATCGGCCGCCACATGAACATCTGGTCGAAGGCCATCTCGACGTGCATGACCTGGCCGTTGCGCAGGCCGAGCTCGCGCTCGAGGTCCAGCGGCGTCTGCACGTGCATGTGCTCGACGCTGCTCGCGAAGCCGGGTGCGACGCGGTCGACGGCCTCCACCAGCTTGGTGCCCTCGCGCTCCCGGACGCTCGAGGACTCCCAGCTCTCACCGTTCGACAGCTCGTACGGGTGCCACTGCCCCCAGACGGTGACGTTGTGCTTGCCGGGCGGCGCGATCGTGTCGTCGAAGGCGCTGAACGTCATCGCCAGCGCGGCCGGGTGCTCGGGAGGCAGGCCGGCGCTGTACTCGCCGTGCGCCTTGCGCAGGAACTGCCGGCTCGGCGCGATGAGCTGCATCGAGCGGTGCGTCTCGTCGGTGCCCGCGGCGTACTGCGGCAGTGCGCTCGTGCCGAGCCGGACCACCATGCCGATCCCGTTGCCGGTGCGGATGCTCCGGTGCGCCCTCGTCGAGAGCTCCGTGGGGACAGCAGCTCCGAGCAGGTCGACCGTCGTGAGCACGTGGCAGCCGGCGACGACGACGGTCGCGGGCAGGTGCTCGCCCGCGTCGGTCAGCACGCCGGTGGCGCGCCCCCCGCCGACGGTGATGGCAGCGGCCCCGTCGCCCAGGCGCACCCGTCCGCCGAAGGACTCGAGCCGGGTCTGCAGCGCCTCGCTGAGCATGCCGCTGCCGCCCTTCGGGTGGCCCGGCGGCTTGAGGTGCATGACGGTGTTCCACCCGACGAGGTCGGCGGTCGCCACCTCGTGCGTCGGGGGGCCGGACTGCGCGCCCATCCACGCCAGTGCGGTCTTGAGCCGCTCGTCGTCGAAGTGCTCGTCGAGCAGGCTGTCGGCGCTGGTGAGGAACTGCCGGCTCAGCTCCAGCCCGTCCATCCCGGTGGACTTCCCGACGCCCCAGAGGGTGCGGCCCAGGTGCATCATCGTCGGCGCGCCCTGGAACGCCTCGAAGACCCGCACGTTGCGTGCTGACCAGTCCAGGACGAACGCCCGGTAGGCGTCGGCGTCGCGGCTGCCGCAGACCGCCTCGATGGACGCGCAGGTGCGGTCCAGGTCGACGTAGAAGTGGATGCCCTGCTCGCCGAAGGGGGCGAAGCCCCACGGGTCCAGGTCCTGGTACTCGAGCCCGGCGGCCACGAGGTCGAGGTCTTCGACGATCCCGGTGTGCCGGACCATGATGTGCGCGCTGGAGCCGCGGTCCATCCGGTAGCCGGGGAAGCGCTCGACGGTCGACACGGCGCCTCCGACGACGGTGTCGCGCTCGACGACCTCGACGTCGAGGCCGGCCTTCGCCAGGTAGCAGGCCGCGACCAGTCCGTTGTGCCCGGCGCCGACCACGACCGCTCTGTCCCTCGTCGCCCCCCGCACCCCCTCGGTCACGCTGCAGACCCTAGGCGCAGACCGAGCACCGCGAAGACCCGTGGGTCACCGGGGAAGCGCAGTCCGTTCCGCAGGTCGACCCACCCGCCCTGGCGGTAGAAGCGCCGGGCCCGGGTGTCGGCGTCCGGCGTCGTGAGGATCGCGGTCGGGGCCACCGGCCCGGCCAGCAGGGCGTCGAGCAGCGCGCGGCCCAGACCGGTGCCCTGGTGGGCCGGCCGGACGTGCAGCTCGCACACCTCGAAGGCCCCGGCGAGCCACTCCTGCGCCTGCTCCGGCGTCAGGGCGTCGGCGACCTGGTCGTGCCACCACTGGCCGGGCGCACCGAGGTAGCCGTAGGCGACGCCGACCATGCGGTCCGCGTCGTCGACCGCGACGTGCGCGCGGAAGCCGCCGCGCCGCAGGTGCGCCGCCAGGATCGAGCGGCGCGAGGCAGCCGCGGAGGGGGACACCTCCATCGCCTCGGCGTAGACGCTGAGCACGTCCTCGCTCCGGGCGGCGAGCTCGGTCGCGCTCAGCTCGAGCAGCCGGACGCTCACGCCGCGAGGTCCGCGGCGACGGGGGCGCCGTCCAGCGCCCCGCGCCCCCCGACGACCGCGAAGCGCGCGAAGAGCTCCTCGGCGTACCACCGCTCGGGCTCGGTGCGGGCGACGACCGCCGCGTGCGCGTCAGCCCTCGCGAAGTCCTTCAGCGCCTGCGCCGAGGACCACAGGCTGAAGGTGCCCTGCAGCCCGACCGGCGCCTCGCCGATGCCGACCGCTGCGCGCAGCCCGGGCCGGTCGCGGAGGTCGGCCGAGACGGGTGGGACGGCGCGCCAGAAGCCGGTGGCCGAGCGGGCGCGCAGCCGGGCCCGGGTCAGCGCGGCGACCGGGCCGGCGTGCCGGACGGGCACCGGGTCGCCGAAGGGCGCGCGACCGCTCCACGTCCCGCGGCTGGCCACCGGGCGCAGGTCGAGCCGGCAGGACTCGACCGCGTCGTCCTCCCAGGCACGCACCACCACGGAGTCCTCGAAGCGCTCTGCCGCCCGGGGGTCGGCCCAGGTCGCCAGCAGTCCCCAGCGCAGCGGGTCGGCGTCACGGACGGTGAACGTGCGGCCGTCGCCGGTCCCGAGCAGCTTGGCGAACCGGACCCCCGGCGTGCGGCGCACCCGCCCGCGGTCGCGCCCCATGCGCACCAGCGCGGCGGGGACCGAGGCCGGTCGTACGGTCCAGAGGTGGAGCGTGACGAGCGCGGGGACCGGCTCGTTCTGCACGTCGGCCAGCCTCCCACGGGGGAGGTCTAGTCGCCCTCGGTGTCCTCGTCGACGTCCTCGCCGCCACCCGTGCCGTCCTCGCCGGCGGGCTCCTGCTCGACCTGGTTGTCGGGGTTGCTGTCGCCCGAGACGTTCTCGCTGCAGGCCGAGGTGAGCAGCAGCCCGAGCGCGAGCAGCAGGGCGGAGAGGGCGCGTGTCATGGCCGTGCCCTTCCCAGCGGAAGAGCCGCCTGCACCTGCGCGTTGGCACCCTTCGTGGACACTGGCAGCGTGACCCGGACGGCAGACCTGCAGGAGACCGCGGAGCGCGCGGGGCGGGACCTCGAGGGCGCCAGCGCGCAGGACGTGCTGCGCTGGGCCGTCGACGCGTTCGGCGACCGCTTCGTCATCGCCTCGTCGATGGGCGACGGGCTGCTCGCGCACCTCGCGTCGTCGGTCGCCTCGGACGTGGACGTGCTGTTCCTCGACACCGGCTACCACTTCGCCGAGACGATCGGCACGCGCGACGCCGTCGCGCAGGTCTACGACGTGCAGGTCCGCACGATGCTGCCGCTGCTCACCGTCGCCGAGCAGGACGCGGCCCACGGCGAGCGGCTGTACGAGCGCGACCCGAACGCCTGCTGCGCCCTGCGCAAGGTCGAGCCCCTGGCGCGCGGCCTGGAGCCGTACGACGCCTGGGCCTCCGGGATCCGGCGCGACGAGGCGAGCACCCGGCGCGACATCGGCGTCGTCGAGTGGGACGCCAAGCGGTCGATGGTGAAGGTGAACCCGATCGCCGCCTGGACCGCCGCGGACGTCGACGCCTACGTCGCCGAGCACGGCGTGCTCGTCAACCCGCTGGCGTACGACGGCTACCCGTCGATCGGCTGCGCGCCGTGCACGCGGCGGGTCGCTCCCGGCGAGGACCCGCGCAGCGGCCGCTGGGCCGGCACGAGCAAGACCGAGTGCGGCCTGCACGTCTGACCTACTGCGCGGGCTGCTCCTCCGAGGTGCCCGTCAGTCCTTTGTAGCGGACGGTGAAGGCGCGCAGGCACGCCTCGCAGCGCCAGTCCGCGTGCCCCTTGTCGGGGTCGTCGCCGAACGGCCGGATCACGTCCTCGCCGCAGTACGGGCAGTACATCGGCGCGGCGCGCTCGCTCACTGCGAGCTCACTTGAGCAGGGACTCGTCGGCCCGGCGGGCCCAGTGGGCGAAGCGCTCGCCGTCCTCGCGGTGCTCGAGGTAGCTGCGCAGCAGCCGCTCGACGTAGTCGGCGGCGCCGTCGGCGGTCACCTTGAGCCCGCGGGACTTGCGGCCGAAGCCGGCGTCCTCGCCCATGCTGCCGCCCAGGTGCACCTGGAAGCCCTCCTCGCCGTCGACGATCGAGCCCTTGAGGCCGATGTCGCCGGTCTGGAAGCGCGCGCAGGAGTTCGGGCAGCCGTTGACGTTGATGGTCAGCGGCTCGTCGAACTCCGGCAGCCGCTTCTCGAGCTCGTCGTAGAGGTCGACCGAGCGGGCCTTGGTCTCGACGATGGCGAGCTTGCAGAACTCCAGGCCGGTGCAGGCGAGGATCCCGCGGCGGAAGCGCGAGGGGTGCACGCGCAGGTCCTCCGCCTCGAGCGAGGCGACCAGCGGCTCGACCTGCTCGTCGGGCACGTTGAGCACGACCAGGCCCTGCGAGGCGGTCGTCGACACCGCGCCGTCGCCGTGCAGCGCGGCCAGCTCGGCGAGGCGCTGCAGCTGCAGCCCGCTCGTACGACCGGCGCGCGGGACGGCGCCGACGTAGTTGCGGCCGTCGCTCTGCCGGTGCACGCCGACGTGGTCGCGCTCGTGCGTCTTCGGGTTCTCCGGCGCCGGCCCGTCGGGCAGGGGAGCGGTGAGGTACTCCTCCTCCAGCACCTTGCGGAAGCGCTCGGGGCCCCAGTCGGCCAGAAGGAACTTCAGCCGGGCGTGCATGCGCGAACGGCGGTAGCCGTAGTCGCGGAAGACGGCGGTGACGCCGGCCCAGACCTCGGCCACGCGAGCCGGCTCGACGAAGACGCCGAGGCGCACCGCGAGCTTCGGGTTGGTGGACAGCCCGCCGCCGACCCAGAGGTCGTAGCCGACCGTGCCGTCCGGCAGCCGCACGCCGACGAACGAGACGTCGTTGATCTCGTGGTTGGTGCAGTGCACCGAGCAGCCGGAGATGGAGGTCTTGAACTTGCGCGGGAGGTTGGAGTACGCCGGGTCGCCGATGTAGCGGTCGCGCACCTCCTGCAGCACACCGCTCGCGTCCAGCACCTCGGCGTCGTCGACCCCGGCCAGCGGGCAGCCGACGATCACGCGCGGGCAGTCGCCGCACGCCTCCGTGGTGTCCAGGCCGACCGCGTCGAGCCGCTCCCAGATCGCCGGCACGTCCTCGATGCGGATCCAGTGCAGCTGGACGTTCTGCCGGTCGGTGATGTCGGCGACGTCGCGTCCGTACTCGGTGCTCAGCTCGCCGATCGTGCGCAGCTGCTCGTTCGTCAGCCGTCCGCTGTCGATGCGGATGCGGAGCATGAAGTACGGCGCCTCGAGCTCCTCGGGCTCCAGCACGGCGGTCTTGCCGCCCGGGATGCCCTGCGCGCGCTGGGTGTAGAGGCCGTACCAGCGGAAGCGGCCCCGGAGGTCACCGCCGTCGATGGAGTCGAACCCGCCCTTGGCGTAGGTGTCGAGGATGCGCTGCTTGACGGTGAGCGGGTTGCTGTCCTTCTTGGACTGCTCGTTGGCGTTGAGCGGCTCGCGGTAGCCGAGCGCCCACTGACCCTGGCCGCGGACGGCGGGCATGGAGGTCTCCTGTGCTGGCGGGGAGGGTGCGCGGAAGGCGCGCGTGGACCGGGTCTAGGCCGGTCGACAGGTGGCGCTGCTGGTGCGCTGCAGGTCGACGTGCCTGCGCGACGTCAGCAGCGGCAGCGGGGAGAGGACTGCCATCCGTCAAGAGTGGCACAGGCGCTTGCGGACGACCCCTCGAGCAGCGGCTGTGGCACCCTTGACGCCATGACCGGCTCGTTCCTCGTCGCGCGGCTGCACGTCGACCTGCAGCGCGTGTCGAGCGCCGCCTGTCGCCGCTCCTGACCGGGCGAGCGACCCCGCGCTGCTGAGCGCGCCTCCTCCGCCCGACCGGACGCCCGAGCCGTGGCGTCCTGCCGACCGGGCCCCCCGCCCGTCATCCGCTGCTGCGCGCCTGCCAGGAGGAACCCCGCACATGACCGCCACGGTCTGGCTGACCGGCCTGCCGAGCGCCGGCAAGACGACGCTGGCCGCCGGCGCCGCCGCGCGGCTGCGCGCCGAGGGCGTGCAGGGCGTCGAGCTGCTCGACGGCGACGAGGTGCGCGAGTTCCTGTCCAAGGGCCTGGGGTTCAGCCGCGAGGACCGCGACACCAACGTGCTGCGCATCGGGTGGGTCGCCGCGACGCTGGCCAAGCACGGTGTGCTCGTGCTCGCCAGCGTCATCAGCCCGTTCGCCAGCACCCGCGCCGACGTCCGCGGGCTGCACGCCGACCGCGGCGCCGGCTTCCTCGAGGTGCACGTCGCCACGCCCGTCGAGGTGTGCAGCGAGCGCGACGTCAAGGGCCTGTACGCGAAGCAGCGCTCGGGCGAGCTGTCGGGCCTGACCGGCGTCGACGCGCCGTACGAGCCGCCGACTTCACCCGACGCCCGCATCCCGACGCACGAGCAGACGCTCGAGCAGTCGGTCGACCAGCTCGTGGCGCTGCTGCGGGAGAGGGGCCTGGCATGACCGTCCTGGAACCCGGGAGCCGGACCGCGCTCTCGCAGCTCGACCTGCTCGAGGCCGAGGGCGTGCACGTGATGCGCGAGGTGGCCGCGGAGTTCGAGCGGCCGGCGCTGCTGTTCAGCGGCGGCAAGGACTCGATCGTCATGCTGCACCTGGCGCAGAAGGCGTTCTGGCCGGCGCGCATCCCGTTCCCGCTCGTGCACGTCGACACCGGCCACAACTTCGACGAGGTCCTCGCCTTCCGCGACCGCCGCGCCGAGGAGCTCGGCGCGCGGCTGGTGGTCGCGAAGGTGCAGGACGACATCGACGCCGGCCGGGTGCGCGAGGTGCCGGGCGGCCTGCGCAACCCGCTGCAGACGACCACGCTGCTGCGCGCCATCGAGGAGGGCCGCTACGACGCGGTCTTCGGCGGCGCCCGGCGCGACGAGGAGAAGGCGCGCGCGAAGGAGCGCTTCTTCTCCTTCCGCGACGCCTTCGGCCAGTGGGACCCCAAGAACCAGCGGCCCGAGCTGTGGAACCTCTACAACGGCCGGCACGCGCCGGGGGAGCACATCCGCGTCTTCCCGCTGTCGAACTGGACCGAGCTCGACATCTGGCAGTACATCGCCCGCGAGCGCATCGAGGTGCCCTCGATCTACTACGCCCACGAGCGCGAGGTCTTCGAGCGCGACGGCATGCTGCTCGGCGTCACGCCGCACTCGCTGCCCCGCGACGGCGAGAGCGTCAGCACCCGCGTCGTGCGCTACCGCACCGTCGGCGACGCCTCCTGCACCGGCGCCGTCTCGTCCCCGGCCCGCACCCCGCAGGAGGTGGTCGAGGAGGTGTCGGTCACCCGGCTGACCGAGCGCGGCGCGACCCGCGCCGACGACCGCGCCAGCGAGGCCGCCATGGAGGACCGCAAGAAGGAGGGGTACTTCTAGCCATGGCCCACGACCTCCTGCGCTTCGCCACGGCCGGCTCCGTCGACGACGGCAAGTCGACCCTCATCGGCCGGCTGCTCTACGACAGCAAGTCGGTCTTCCAGGACCAGCTCGAGTCGGTCGAGCGGACCAGCTCGGACCGCGGCGACGACTACACGAACCTGGCGCTGCTCACCGACGGCCTGCGGGCCGAGCGCGAGCAGGGCATCACCATCGACGTCGCCTACCGCTACTTCTCCACGCCGGCGCGGTCGTTCATCGTCGCCGACACCCCCGGGCACGTGCAGTACACGCGCAACATGGTCACCGGCGCCTCGACCGCCGACCTCGCGCTGGTGCTCGTCGACGCGCGCAAGGGCGTGATCGAGCAGACCCGCCGGCACGCCGCGCTGTCCGGGCTGCTGGGCGTGCCGCACGTCGTGCTCGCGGTCAACAAGATGGACCTGGTCGACTTCGACGAGGCGGTCTACGACGCCATCGTCAAGGCCTTCGACGACGTCGCACGCTCCGTGGGGCTGGCTGACGTCACGGCGATCCCGATGGCCGCTCTCCAGGGCGACAACGTCGTGCACCGCAGCACCGCGATGCCCTGGTACGACGGGCCCGCGCTGCTCGAGCACCTCGAGCAGGTCAGCGTCGCGCGCGACCACGGCGAGGCCCGCCCGGCCCGCTTCCCGGTGCAGTACGTCATCCGGCCGATGTCCACCGAGCGGCCCGACTACCGCGGCTACGCCGGGACCGTCGCGAGCGGCACGCTGCGCGTCGGCGACGAGGTCGTCGTGCTGCCGTCGGGTCGTACGACGACGGTCGCCGGCATCGACACCGCGGACGGCGAGCTGGACTCGGCCGTCGCGCGGCAGGCCGTGACGGTCCGGCTGGCCGACGAGCTCGACGTGAGCCGGGGCGACGCGATCTGCTCCGCGGCCGAGCCGCCGCAGGTCGTCTCGACGCTCGAGGCGACGGTCTGCTGGATGGCCGACGCACCGCTGCGCGCGGGGGCGAAGGTGCTCGTCAAGCACACCACCCGGACCGTCAAGGCGATCGTCACCGGCCTGCACGACCGGCTCGACGTCACGACGCTGGAGCGCGAGCCGGTCGACCAGCTCGGCCTCAACGACCTCGGCCGGGTGTCGCTGCGGACCGCGTCACCGCTGGCCGTCGACGCCTACGCCGACGACCGCACGACCGGGGCGTTCCTCGTCGTCGACGAGGCGACCGGCGCGACGCTCGGGGCCGGGATGGTGCTCGAGGGCGTGACCCCGGGGCGTGCGACGGTGCGGGTCAGCCGACCGGCGGCGGCCAGACCGACGTCCACGAGCGCGGGTCCTCCGACAGCGAGGTGACCTGCGGCGGCAGCCGGTCCTCGACGATCTGCTCGAGCGAGGTGCGCTCGAGCACCTGGCGCAGCGCCGCCCGCACCGCCACCCACACGTCCCGCAGGTGCTCCGCCGGCCCGGTGTAGAGCATCGCCTCGGGGCGGCCGCCGTGCACCAGCGCGAGCGGCCCGTCGACCACGCGCACGACGTCCGCGACGGTGATGGCGTACGGCGGGCGGGCCAGCCTGTGACCGCCGTCCGGACCGCGCCGGCTGTCGACGATCCCGGCCCGGCGCAGGTCGGTGAGGATCTGGTCGAGGAAGGTGCGCGGGATCGCCTGCGCCTCCGCGATCTGCGCCGCCTTCACCACGATGCCCTCCTCCGCGGTCGCCAGCACGCAGAGCGCGCGCAGGGCGTAGTCGGCGCGGGCGGAGATCTGCACGCCGTGGAGCAGATCACACGCGGGTCAATGTTGACTGATCCGGTCGACAACAGCAGGATGTACGGATGACCACCGGGCTGCAGGCGCGCACGAGCGCCACGCGCAGCGGTTGGTCGCGGACGCCGTGGGTGGGCTGGTGCGTCGACTCGTGCCGGCCCGGGACGCGATGTCTGGGAGAGCTCGTCCCGCTCTCCTAGGCACGCCCGTCCGTCCCTGAAGGAACCCTCCCCGTGAAGCTCGTCCGTTCCGCCCTGCTCGTCCTGTCCGCCCTGCTGGCCACCTCCGCGTGCGCCACCACCGACACCTCCGTCTCGGCGCTGCCCGTCGTCGCGAGCGCGGACGCCCGTCCCGCCGCCGAGCTCCGGCTCGGCTACTTCGCCAACGTCACCCACGCCGGCGCCGTCTACGGCGTGGGCACCGGCACCTTCGCCGAGGAGCTCGGCGCCACCGCCCTCACCACGCAGGTGTTCGGCGCCGGCCCGGCGGCCGTCGAGGCGCTGTTCGCCGGCAGCCTGGACGCCGCCTTCCTCGGCCCGAACCCGGCCGTGAACGGCTTCGTCAAGAGCCGCGGCGAGGCACTGCGCATCGTCTCCGGCGCCACCTCCGGCGGCGCCTCGCTGGTCGTCCGCGACGACATCACCTCGCCCGAGCAGCTGCGCGGGCAGAAGCTCGCCAGCCCGCAGACCGGCGGCACGCAGGACATCGCGCTGCGCACCTGGCTGGCCGACCAGGGCTTCCGGGTGGACCCCGACGGCGGCGGCGACGTCGTCATCCGCGCCCAGGAGAACAGCGCGACCCTCAGCGAGTTCCAGGCCGGGCGCATCGCCGGCGCGTGGGTGCCCGAGCCGTGGGCCTCCCGGCTGGTCCTCGAGGGCGGCGGGCGGGTCCTCGTCGACGAGAAGGACCTCTGGCCGGGTGGGCGCTTCGTCACCACCCACCTCGTCGTCCGCACGGAGTTCCTGCGCGAGCACCCGCAGACGGTCGAGGCGCTGCTGCGCGGGCAGGTCGAGGCCAACCGCCAGATCGCCGAGGACCCGGAGCGGGCCAAGGAGGTCGTCAACGACCAGCTCGAGCAGCTGACCGGGAAGGCGCTCGCGCCGGCGACCATCGACCGCGCGTTCGCCGCGATCGAGATCACGGAGGACCCGGTGGCCTCCTCCCTGCGGCGCAGCGCCGAGAACGCCTTCGCCACGGGCCTCGTCGACGAGGCGGACCTGACCGGCATCTACGACCTCACCCTGCTCCGGAAGGTCCTCGGCCGCGACGTCGAGGACGCCGGTCTGGGCGCCGCCGCCCTCGCCCTCGCCGTGCGGGGCTGACGTGACCGTCACCTCCTCCGACGTGACCGCGCCCGACGTGGTGCGCCCTCCCGGCCCCGCCGTGCGCATCGCCGGCGCGAGCAAGCGCTTCGGCGCCGGGCCGCTCGTCCTCGACGACATCAGCCTCGACGTGGCGCAGGGCGAGTTCGTCTGCCTGCTCGGCGCTTCCGGCTGCGGGAAGTCCACGCTGCTCAACCTCGTCGCCGACCTCGACGTCCCGAGCGCGGGCACGGTCGAGGTGCCGGGCGGGCGCGCGGCCCTGATGTTCCAGGAGCCCGCGCTGTTCCCGTGGCTGACCGCGGCGCAGAACGTCGAGCTCGCGCTGCGCCTGCGCGGCGCGGGCAAGAAGGAGCGGCGCGAGCGGGCCCGCGACCTGCTCGGCCTGGTCCGGCTGCAGGACGCCGCCGACAAGCGCCCGCACGAGCTGTCCGGCGGCATGCGGCAGCGCGTGGCGATGGCCCGCGCGCTGGCCCAGGACAGCCACGTCCTGCTCATGGACGAGCCCTTCGCGGCGCTCGACGCGATCACCCGCGACGTGCTCCACGAGGAGCTCGTCCGGATCCGCCAGTCGCAGTCGCTCACCGTCCTGTTCGTCACGCACAACGTGCGCGAGGCGGTGCGCCTGGGCGACCGCGTCGTCCTGCTGTCCTCGCGCCCCGGCCGGGTGGCGAAGGAGTACGCCGTCGGCATCGAGCACCCGCGCCGGATCGAGTCGCCCGAGGTGGCGAGGCTGTCGGTCGAGATCACCGGCGACCTGCGCGCCGAGATCCGCCGGCACGGGGCGACGGCATGAGCAGCGCGACCGTCCGCGACGACGAGCTCGCGAGCCTCGAGGCCGGACTCGACGCGCTCGAGGCCGGCCCCGAGGAGCGCAAGGACCGCGGCCGCCGCCTGCTGTCGGCGGCCTGGCCGCCGGTCGTCGCCGTCGCGCTGCTGCTCGGCGTCTGGGAGCTCGCCTACCGCGCCGGGATCAAGCCGACGTACGCCCTGCCGTCGCCGGCCGACGTCGGCCTGCGCCTGGTCGACCAGCTGCGCGACGGGACGCTGCTCGAGGCGATGGGCGTCAGCCTGTCCCGCGGCGGGCTCGGCTTCCTCGTCGCGCTGGCGATCGGCACCCCGCTGGGCCTGCTCATCGCGCGGGTCCGCCCGGTGCGCCGGGGGATCGGCCCGCTGGTGAGCGGCCTGCAGTCGCTGCCGTCGGTCGCCTGGGTGCCCGCGGCCATCATCTTCTTCGGCATCGGCAACGCCGCCATCTACGCCGTCGTCCTGCTCGGCGCGGTGCCCTCCATCGCGAACGGCATGGTCTCCGGCATCGACCAGGTGCCGCCGCTCTACAGCCGGGTCGGGCGGGTGCTCGGCGCCCGCGGCTGGGACACCGCGCGCTTCGTGCTGCTGCCGGCCGCCCTGCCCGGCTACGTCGGCGGGCTGCGCCAGGGCTGGGCCTTCTCGTGGCGCTCGCTGATGGCCGCCGAGCTCATCGTGAAGTCGCCCGAGCTCGGCACCGGCCTGGGCCAGCTGCTCGAGGAGGGCCGCTTCCTGCAGGACATGTCGCTGGTCTTCGCCGGCATCCTCGGCATCCTCGTCGTCGGGATCGCCGTCGAGCTGCTGCTGTTCGCCCCGCTCGAGCGGCGCGTGCTGCGCCGCCGCGGGCTGCTGCTCGCCACCCGCTGACCCCCTCGTACGCCCCGCCCCCTACGCCCCGACCCCCGACCCTGGAGCACCGCATGAGCGTCACCGACGACCTGCTCGAGAACGCCCGCCAGTACGCCGCCTCGTTCGACAAGGGCGACCTCCCGCTGCCGCCCGCCAAGCACGTCGCCGTCGTCGCCTGCATGGACGCGCGGCTGAACCCGTACGGCCTGCTGGGCCTGTCGGAGGGCGACGCGCACGTCATCCGCAACGCAGGCGGCGTCATCACGCAGGGGGAGCTGCGCTCGCTGGCCATCAGCCAGCGGCTGCTCGGGACGACGGAGATCGTGCTGATCCACCACACCGACTGCGGGATGCTCACCTTCACCGACGACGCCTTCAAGGCCTCGATCCAGGAGGAGACCGGCATCAAGCCGTCGTGGTCGGCCGAGGCCTTCGCCGACCTGGACGAGGACGTGCGGCAGAGCATCGCCCGGATCCAGGCCGACCCGTTCGTCCCGCACAAGGAGTCGGTGCGCGGGTTCGTGTACGACGTCACGTCCGGGGACCTGCGCGAGGTGACCGCCTGACCCCGAGACTGGGCGGGTGACGCCCTTCCCGCTGCACCTCGACCTGACCGGTCGACGCGTGCTGGTCGTCGGCGGTGGCCCCGTCGCCGCCCGGCGGGTGCGCGCGCTGCAGGAGGCCGGGGCAGCGGTGGAGGTCGTCGCGCTCGCGACCGCCGACGGCTTCCCTGAGGTCGCGGTGGAGCGGCGCGCGTTCACGCCGGCCGACGTCACGGGCGCCTGGCTGGTCGTGGCGGCCACCGGGTCGGTCGACGAGCAGGTCGCGGCGGCCTGCGAGGCGCAGCAGACCTGGTGCGTGCGCGCCGACGACGCGAGCCGGTCCGCGGCGTGGGTGCCGGCGGTCGCGCGCGCGGACGACGTCGTCGTGTCGGTGACCGCCGGGCGCGACCCCCGTCGGGCGGTGGCGCTGCGCGACGCCCTCGCGCTCGCGCTCGACACGGGCGCGCTCCCGCTGCGCCGCTCCCGCCCCGGCGCCGGCTCGGTGGCGATCGTGGGCGGGGGACCGGGCGACCCCGACCTGCTGACCGTGCGCGCGCGCCGGCTGCTCGCCGGCGCCGACGTGGTGGTCCGCGACCGGCTCGCGCCGCAGGTCGAGCTGGCCGACGGGGTCGAGCTGGTCGAGGTCGGCAAGGCCCCCGGTGCGCACTCGTGGGCGCAGCGCGACATCGAGGCGCTGCTGGTCGCAGAAGGCGCGCGAGGGCAAGCGGGTCGTCCGGCTCAAGGGCGGCGACGTGCACGTCTTCGCCCGCGGCATCGAGGAGATGGCGGCCTGCGCCGCTGCGGGCGTCGCCGTCGAGGTCGTGCCCGGCATCTCCAGCGCGCTGGCCGGACCGACCGCCGCCGGCATCCCGGTGACGGCCCGCGGCGTCACGCAGTCGGTCTCGGTCGTGAGCGCGCACGTCCCGCCCGGCGACCCCGCCTCCACCGTCGACTGGGACGCGCTCGCCCGGCTCGGCGGCACCCTCGTGCTGCTCATGGCGGTCGGCCGGCTGCCCGCGGTGTGCGACGCGCTGCTGGCCGGCGGCCGCAGCGGCGACACCCCGCTGGCGGTCGTGCAGGACGCCAGCCTGCCGACCCAGCGCACGGTCGTCACCACGCTCGCCGGGGCCCGCGCGGACACCGCCGGCGTGACCAACCCGGCGGTCGTCGTGGTCGGCGAGGTCGTCGCGGAGAGGCGGCCGTGAGCGTGCTGCTCGCCGTCGCGCACGGCTCCAAGGACCCGGACTCGCAGGCGGGGGTGCGCGAGCTGCTGGCCCGCGCCGAGCGGCTGCGGCCGGGGCTGCGCACCGCCGACGCCTACGTCGACAACGCCTCGCCGTCGGTCCGCGCGGCGCTGGCCGGGCTCGTCGCCGAGGGCGTGGACGACGTGGTGCTGCTGCCGCTGCTGCTCACCCCGGCCTCCCACAGCAAGACCGACGTGGCGGCGTCGGTGCAGGCCGGTCGCGCCGCCCACGCCGGGCTCCGGCTGCGGTACGGCCGCCCGCTCGGTCCGCACCCGGTGCTCGTCGAGGGGCTCGCGCTGCGGCTGGCCGAGGCGGGCGCGCGCGACGAGGACCCCGTGCTGCTCGTCGCCGGGGGAGCCCTGGACCCCGACGCCAACGCCCAGGTCGCCGCGACCGCCCGGCTGCTCTTCGAGGGCCGCGCCTGGCCGTCGGTCGACGTCGCCTTCGCCTCGACCGCGCGGCCGACGGTGCCCGAGGCGCTGGAGCGGCTGCGCGCGCAGGGCGCGAGGCGGGTCTCCGTCGCCCGCTACTTCCTGGGCCCGGGCTTCCTGCCGCGGCTGGTGGAGCGGCAGAGCGGGGCCGTCGAGGGCGTCGAGGCCGTCGTCAGCGCCCCGCTGGGGGCGACGGACGCGCTGGCCGGGCTGCTGCTCGAGCGCTACGACGAGGCGCGCACGACCGACGTCCGGATGAACTGCGACGCCTGCCTCTACCGGATCGCGCTGCCCGGCCGGGAGTCGGCCGTGGGCGCCCCGCAGGAGCCGCACGACCACCCGGACGACCTCCCCGGCTGAGCCGGTGCCTGCCAGGATCGTCGGCATGACCCGCGTCTACCTCGAGCAGGGCGCCCGGTGGACCTTCGCCTGCGCCGTCGACGAGCCGGGCTGGGCCCGCCGCGGCAAGGGCGACGAGGCGGCGCTCGAGGAGCTGCTCGCCTACGCCGAGCGGTACGCCCGCGTCGTCCCGGGCTTCGTGCCCGGCGCGCTGCAGGTCGTCGGGACGGTCCCCGGGAACGCCACCACCGACTTCGGCGCGCCGGACGCGCGCGGACCGTGGGACGAGGAGCCGGTCGACGTCGAGCGGCTGGCCGACCGGCTCGAGCTGTGCTGGGCGGCGCTGGACCGCGCGGTGGCCGCGGCCACGCCCGAGCTGCGCAAGGGCCCGCGCGGCGGCGGGCGGGACCGCGACGACGTCGCCCGGCACGTGCAGGAGTCCGAGCGGTCCTACGGCCGGATGCTCGGTGTGCGACTGCCCCCTCGTACGCCCTGGGAGGAGCAGCGGTCGGCGCTCGCGGACGCGGTCAGGGCCGGCGCGCCCGGTGCGCGCTGGCCGCTGCCGTACGCGGTTCGGCGCTTCGCCTGGCACGTCCTCGACCACGCCTGGGAGATCGAGGACAAGAGCCTGCGCTGACCGGCACGCGGCCGGTCGGCTGCACTCGTCCCTCGACCCCAGGTCGACGGTTGACGGTCCTGTCGGTGGCGGGGTCTACTGTTCCTGTCGTTCGAACACGCGTTCGAACGATCATGACGACGGGGCCTCGCGGACCCGTCGCGGGCGGACTCCGCCCGGCGGCTCGGAGACTCGACCCTCCCACGGCTGCCGGGCGGGCCGCCGACCCGGGCGGAGCGTGGGGAAGCGCCTCGCCCGGGTCGGCCCGCCCGACCGCCGCCTTCCCCCGGCACCCGCGGAGCAGCACCCGCTGCCCGCCCGTCCCAGGGAGGAGGACCCGTTGTCCCGTCTGCTCGCCGACGCCGTCGAGGTGGCCCGGCAGGACGACCTGCCCGCGCAGTTCCTGTGGCGCGGCCGGCTCTACGTCGTGCGGGAGGTCCTGGCCCGCTGGACCGAGTCCGGGGGCTGGTGGCGCAGCGCCGCCGTCCAGGCGCTGTCCTCCGGCGACGCCGTGGCCGACCCGCTGGCCGACCCGCCGGCCCCGCTCGAGGTCCGGCCGATCCCCTCCTCACCCAAGTGGGCGCAGCGCGCCTGGGGCGAGCCGGCCCCCGACGTGGGTGCCAGCGTCGGCCCCGCCTCGATCGACGACGGCGAGCAGGACTGGTTCCGCGTCGAGGCCGGTGCCGGCCGCGCCGCCGGCACCGGCGTCTACGACCTGTGCTTCGACACGGCCTCGGGCGGCTGGTCGCTCGCCCGGGTCCTGGACTGAGAGGGCTGCTCCCATGACCGCCGTCGCCCCTGCTCCTGCTGCTGCCGCTGGCCGGGGCCTGCCGGCCTCCACCCTGCTGGCGCTGTCCCGCCGCGGCCTGGTCGAGGCGTGCACCGCCGCGACCCCGGCCGAGCGCTACGCCACCGCCCACCTGGCCGCCCTGCGCGCCGCAGCCGCCGTGCTGGCCTGCCGTGCCCGGCCGGCCGGCGGGCGCCGCAGCCGGCCGACCAGCGCCTGGGTGCTGCTCGCCGACGTCGCCCCGGAGCTGGGGGAGTGGGCGGCCTTCTTCGCCGCCGGCGCGCGCAAGCGGGCGGCCGCCGAGGCGGGGCTGCCGTCGGCGGTCACCGAGCGCGAGGCCGACGACCTGGTGCGCGACGCCGAGTCCTTCCTCGACGTCGTCGAGACGGTGCTCGGCGTCCCCGGGCGCCAGCTGCTGCTGCGGTCGGGCTGACGGCCGTGTCCGGCGACCCCTTCGTCCACCTGCACGTCGCCTCCGGCTACTCGCTGCGGCACGGCGCGTCCCACCCCTCCGTCCTGGTCCAGCGGGCCGCCGACCACGGCATGGACGCCCTCGCCCTCACCGACCGCGACGGCGCCTACGGCGTCGTGAAGTTCGCCAAGGCCTGCGGCGCCGCGGGGGTGCGGCCGGTCTTCGGCGTCGACCTGGCCGTCGCGCCGCTGAGCGCCCCCGGGGAGCGCGCCCCCACCGGCCGCGCCTCACCGGCCCGAGGCGGGGCCTTCCTCGAGCAGCCGGGTGCGCCGCTGCCGCGGGTCGTGCTGCTCGCCCGCGACCGCCGCGGCTGGGCGGCGCTGTGCCGGCTGGTGTCGGCCACCCATCTGGCCGGCGAGCGGGGCGCCCCGGTCACCACGCTGGACCTCGTCGCCGAGCACGCCGGGGGCGCTGCCCAGGACGGCGCGCTGGCCGTGCTGCTCGGCCCGGGCTCCGAGCTGGGCCGCGCGGTGGCCGCCCGCCGCGACGACGTCGCCCGCGACCACCTGACCCGCTGGCGCGAGGTGCTCGGCACCGGCTCGGTCGTCGTCGAGGTCGTCTGCCACCGCGGGCCCGGCGACGTCGGCCGGGCCGCCCGGATGCTGGGCCTGGCCACCGCCGAGCGGGCGCCCGCCGTGCTCACCAACGTCGTGCGCTACGCCGACCGCTCCGACGCCCCGACCGCCGACGTGCTCGACGCCGCCCGGCGGCTGGTCGCGCTCGACCTGCGCCACGTCGACCGGCGCAACGCCGAGGCCGCGCTGCTGTCCGGCAAGGAGATGGCGCTGGTCGCCGAGCAGGTCGCCCGCGCCGCCGGGCTGGCCGACGAGGGCCGCGGGCTGCTCGCCCGCACCCGCTACGAGGCCGACCGGTGCGCCGTCGACCCGCGGGCCGACCTCGGGATCGGCGAGGTGCACTTCCCCGAGCTCGAGACCGGTGGCGGCGAGGCCTTCCACGAACCACTGGCGGTGCTGCGGGAGCGCTGCGAGGCCGGCTTCGGCCGCCGGGGGATGGCGCGCGACGCGGGCACCCTGGCCCGGCTCGAGGACGAGCTCGGCGTCATCCGCGGACTGGGCTACCCGTCGTACTTCCTCACCGTCGCCGACGTCGTCGACCTCATCAAGGGCATGGGCGTGCGGGTGGCGGCCCGGGGGAGCGGGGCCGGCTCGCTGGTGACCTACCTGCTGGGGATCAGCGACGTCGACCCGGTCCGCTACGGCCTGCTCATGGAGCGGTTCCTGTCACCGCTGCGCCACCAGCTGCCCGACATCGACGTCGACGTGGAGTCCGCCCGCCGCACCGAGGTCTACGAGCAGATCCTCGCGCGGTACGGCGGGGAGCGCTGCACCTGCGTGTCGATGATGGACACCTACCGCGCCCGGCACGGCGTGCGCGACGTCGGCGCCGCGCTCGGGCTGCCGCCCGGCGAGGTCGACGCGCTGGCCAAGGCCTTCCCGCACATCCGGGCCTCGCAGGTGCGGGCCGCGATGCGCGACCTGCCCGAGCTGCGGGCCAGCGGGCTGTCCCGCGGCGAGAACGCGGGCCGCATCGACCTGCTGCTGCGCCTGGTGGAGCGCCTCGACGGGCTCCCGCGGCACGTCGCGCTGCACCCGTGCGGGGTCCTGCTGTCCGACCGGACGCTGCTGGACCGCACCCCGGTGGAGTCCAGCTGGCTGGGCTTCCCGATGAGCCAGTTCGACAAGGACGACGTCGAGGAGCTCGGCCTGCTCAAGCTCGACGTGCTCGGCATCCGCATGCAGTCGGCGATGCAGCACGCCGTGCAGGAGGTGGCCCGGGTCGACGGGGAGGCCGTCGACCTCGACGGCGCGCCCCGGGACGACCCGCGCACCTTCGAGCTGGTGCAGTCGACGCACACCCTGGGCTGCTTCCAGATCGAGTCGCCCGGTCAGCGCGAGCTGGTCGGGAAGTTCGCACCGGAGACCTTCGAGGACCTCATCGTCGACATCTCGCTGTTCCGGCCCGGGCCGGTCAAGAGCGACATGGTCCGGCCCTTCCTCGAGGCGCGCCAGGGCTGGAAGACCCCCGACCTGCTCCACCCCGACCTCGAGCCGGTGCTCGCCCAGACCCACGGCGTCGTCGTCTTCCACGAGCAGGTCCTGCAGATCGTCAGCACGATGACCGGCTGCTCGCTGGCCGAGGCCGACGAGGTGCGCCGCGCGCTCGGCGACCCCGAGGGCCAGCCCGAGGTGCAGTCCTGGTTCGTGCCGACCGCGCTGGCCGCCGGCTACCCGCTCGGGGTCGTCGAGCGGGTGTGGGAGGTGCTCAAGGCGTTCGGCTCGTTCGGCTTCTGCAAGGCCCACGCGGCCGCCTTCGCGCTGCCGACCTACCAGTCGGCCTGGCTCAAGGCCCACCACCCGGCGGCGTTCCTGGCCGGGGTGCTCACGCACGACCCGGGCATGTACCCCAAGCGGCTCATCCTCGACGACGCCCGCCAGCTCGGCATCGCCGTGCTCGGGCTCGACGTCAACGCCTCCGACGCGGAGTACCGCGTGGAGCGGGTCGGCGTGCTCGACGAGCCGCCGCCGGCGGTGCTCGACCAGGTCGGGTCGCCCGCCGCTGCCCCGCTGCTGCCGACCGACCTGGTCGACGCGCCGTGGGTCGACGAGCGCGGCGTGCTCGGCGGGGTGAGCGGGCCGCGGAGCGCGCCGTCGGACCCGCGGCTGCCCGACGGCCGCGGCTACGGCATCCGGATCGGGCTGGCCGACGTCAAGGGCATCTCGGGCGCCGAGGTCGCCCGGGTCGTCGCCGGCCGGCCGTACTCCTCGCTGTCGGACTTCTGGCACCGTGCGGCGGTGTCCCGCCCGGTGGCCGAGCGGCTCGTGGTGGCCGGGGCGTTCGACTCCCTCTACGGCCTCGGCTCCACCCTGCCGGTGCGCCGGCGGGGGCAGGTCACCCGTCGCGACCTGCTGCTCCAGGTCGCCGAGCTCGACCGCTGGAGCCGCTCGACGGCGGCGGCAGCGCGCCGGGCCGGGCCGAAGCGGGCCGGGCGGGGCCGGACGCCCACGGCGCTGCCCGCCGCGGTGACGGCGGGCGAGCGTCCGGTCGTCGCCCTCGACGACGTCCGCGCCCGGCAGGCCCGCCAGTCGCAGGCACCCGCGGTCCCGGAGCCGGTCGACGTGCAGCTCGCGCTCGACCTCGGCGACGCACCGGAGACGACCGCCTCGAGCGGTCTGCCCGAGATGACCTCGGCCGAGCGGGTGCGGGCCGAGCTCGACGTGCTCGGCCTCGACGTCAGCTCGCACGTCATGGACGCCTACGCGCCGTTCCTCGCCGAGCTCGGCACGACGCGGGCGCGCGACCTGCTCGGCTGCCGCAGCCGGCAGGAGGTGCTCGTCGCCGGGGTCAAGGTCGCCACCCAGACCCCGCCGATCCGCTCCGGCCGGCGGGTCATCTTCGTGACCCTCGACGACGCGACCGGCCCGCTCGACGCCACCTTCTTCGAGGACGCCCAGGTGGGGTGCGCGACGACGGTCTTCCACTCCTGGCTGCTCGTGGTGCAGGGGCTGGTCCGCCGCACCGGCCCGCGCGGGGTGTCGATGCAGGCGGTCGGCTGCTGGGAGCTGCCCGCCCTGCACAGCGCCTGGCAGTCCGGCGGCCTCGACGCGGTGTGGGAGCTCATGGCCACCCCGGCGATGGTCACCGAGGCCGCGGTCCAGGGCGCGGCGGCCAGCCGGTCCAGCCGGCCGGTCATGACCTCCCCGCCCCTGGTCGGCGGCGGTGCCGGCCACTCCGGCGTGGGCGGGGCGGTGCACGTCTACGCGACCGGCTTCCGGGCCTCCCCGTACGCCGACGTCAAGCCCGCCGGCGACGGCACCGGGACCTCCGGGGGGCGGCCTGTGCCGAGCGCCCCGCGCAAGCTCTGGCACGCCAGCCAGGGGAGCGCGGGGCGGTGAGCGCGCTCACCGTTCGTCACCACCACGGTGCCGATCCACGTCCCTGCAGACCCGTGTGTCACTCCTGTCTCGACCGTCACAGTTCGGACACGGATCGTGCCTGGATGCTGCAGTCCGGCCTCCGGGTGGTCGAAGGTACGGAGGCGCCTCGCAGGGCGCTGTCCGACCCCGCACCGCGGCTCGAGTCCGGAGCGGGGCCCTCGACGCCTGCCGCAAGGGACCTCCGCTGTGCTGAGCACGACCGCCTCGACGCCTGCTCCGACGCCCGACCCGGCCGCTCCACCGGCCTCCCGGCGGCCCTGGCGACGGCGCCTGCTGCCGATCGCCGCAGCCCTCACGGGTCTGGTCGCGGCTGTCGTCCTGCCGGTCGGCCTGGCCGCCGCCGCACCCGAGACGGTCACGCCGGGCAGCGCGATCGAGGCCTTCGCGCCCTACCAGGGGCAGACGCAGTGCGAGCCGATCGCCCGCGCCGGCGTGATCGCCTTCCGCGACCTGGTGCTCGCCGCCTACCCCGGCACGGGCGACTCCGGCATCAACCGGGCCTGCTCGGTCGGCGGGACGAGCGAGCACAAGGAGGGCCGCGCCTGGGACTGGCGGGTCAACACCTCGAACCCCTCGGACGTGGAGGCGGTCGAGGACCTGTTCGCCTGGCTGCTGGCCGAGGACGAGCACGGCAACGCCGCCGCGATGATGCGGCGGCTCGGCGTCATGTACGTCATCTGGGACTCCCGGATCTGGAAGAGCTACCAGGCCGACCGGGGCTGGCAGTCCTACAGCGGAGCCAGCCCGCACACCGACCACGTGCACTTCAGCTACTCGTGGGCCGGCGCGCTCAAGCGCACCTCCTACTGGACGGGTCAGGTGTCCGGCACCGTCGCGTCCCCGATCGTGGTGGCCTGCCCGACGGCGAGCCCGTCCCCGTCGTCCGGCGTGACGACCGTCGCCGCGTCCGCGACGGCCGCCCCGTCGCCCTCGTCGAGCCCGTGCACGTCGGCCAGCCCGCGGCCGGCCGCCAGTGCGTCGGCCAGTGCGTCGGCCAGTCCCTCGGCCAGTCCCTCGGCCAGCCCCTCGGCCAGTGCGTCGGCCAGCCCCACCGTGAGCCCGTCGCCCACCACGACCGCGACGACCCTCGAGCTCGAGCTCGATCCCGAGACGGGCGACCTGCGGCGCGCCGTCGTGGACAGCATGCCGGGTCCCTGGCGCCGTCGTTAGGCTCTGCCCCGACCGCGCCGCTCCCGGCCGGCCAGGGAGGGGACCCGTCGTGCCGCACGACCCGTCGACCCCCGTCCGCCCGACCGGCCCGGCTGCCTCCGTGCGGACCGCCGTGGTCTGGGAGGTGCTGTCCGCAGCCCTGGCCGAGGCCGACCCGCACGGCCGCGGGCTCGACGTCGTCGATGCGGGCGGCGGCACCGGCGGCTTCGCCGTGCCGCTCGCCGAGGCCGGTCACCGGGTCACCGTCGTCGACCCGAGCCCCGACTCGCTCGCCGCGCTCGCCCGACGGGTGGCCGAGCGCGGCCTCGAGGGGCGGGTCACCGGGGTGCAGGGCGACCTGTCCGAGCTCGCCCGACCTCGTCCCGCCCGGCAGCTCCGACCTGCTGCTGTGCCACAGCGTGCTGGAGGTCGTCGACGACCCGGCCGACGCCCTCGCCGGCGATCGCCGCAGCGCTCCGCGGCGGCGGGCGGCTCAGCCTGCTGGCCGCCAACCGCGACGCTGCTGTCCTCGCCCGTGCGCTGGCCGGGCACCCCGAGGAGGCGGCGCACGCCCTCACCGACCCCTCCGGACGGTTCGGCCCGACCGACGGCACGCACCGGAGGTTCACCGCTGTCGCGCTGTCCGACCTGGTCACCGCGGCCGGGCTGGTCGTCGAGCAGCTGCACGGCGTCCGCGTCGTCAGCGACCTGGTGCCCAGCTCCGCGCTCGACGGCGAGCCCGGTGCCGTGGCCTCGCTGCTCGCGCTGGAGCGGGCCCTGTCCGGCCGGCTGCCGTTCCGCGACGTCGCGACCCAGCTCCACCTGCTCGCCGTGCGCCGCTGAGCCTGCCGTGAGCCGGCCGTGAGCCGCGGCGCCGTCCCGCCGGTCGGACCGCCCACCGGCCCGCCCGGCGACGATGCCGGCTGCCCGGTGCTGCACGTCGACATGGACGCCTTCTACGCCAGCGTCTCGCTGCTGGCCCGGCCCGACCTTCGCGGGCAGCCGGTGATCGTGGGCGGCGGCGGTACCCGGGGCGTCGTGCTCTCGGCGACGTACGAGGCGCGCGTGCACGGCGTCCACAGCGCGATGCCGATGATGCGCGCCCGGCGGATGTGCCCGCAGGCGGTGGTGCTCGCGCCCGACCACGACGCCTACGCCCGCGCCTCGCACGGCGTCATGGAGGTCTTCCGCTCGATCACGCCGCTGGTCGAGCCGATCTCGCTCGACGAGGCCTTCCTCGACGTCCGCGGCGCCGCGCGCCGGCTGGGCGGCCCGCGTCAGATCGGCGAGTGGATCCGGGCGACGGTCGAGGACGAGCAGGGCATCACCTGCTCGGTGGGGGTGGCGAGCACGAAGTTCGTCGCGAAGCTCGCCTCGGCCCGGTGCAAGCCCGACGGGCTGCTCGTCGT
The DNA here is from genome assembly GCA_963844295.1 of uncultured Actinomycetota bacterium. Classification (GTDB taxonomy): domain Bacteria; phylum Actinomycetota; class Actinomycetes; order Mycobacteriales; family SCTD01; genus SCTD01. The sequence continues at coordinate 590,520 of CAWJNR010000003.1, forward strand.
CCCGGCCGACGACGTCGTGGCGTTCCTGCACCCGCTGCCGGTCGGTGCGCTGTGGGGGGTGGGCGACAAGACCGAGCAGGTGCTCAGCGCGCTGGGCCTGCACACCGTCGGCGACCTCGCGCACACCCCGGTCGCGACGCTCGAGCGGGCGCTGGGCCCCGCGGTCGGCAAGCACCTGTCCGCGCTGGCCTGGGGCCGGGACGAGCGCTCGGTCGTGCCGCACGAGCCGGACAAGAGCATCGGCGCCGAGAACACCTTCGGCACCGACGTCGACGACCCGGCAGTCGTCTCCAGGGAGCTGCTGCGCCTGTCGGAGCGCACCGCCGCACGGCTTGCGCGCTTCCGCGCAGGTCGGTCGTACCGTCTCGATCAAGGTCCGCTTCGCCGACTTCACCACCATCACCCGCAGCCGCACCCTGCCCGAGGCCACCGACGTCGGCCGGGTCGTCTACGACACCGCGACGGCGCTGTACGACGCCCTGGGGCTGGAACGGGCCCGGATCCGGCTCATCGGCGTGCGGGTGGAGGGGGTCGGCGACGCCGCCGGCGCGCAGCACCAGCTCGCGCTGGGGGAGCGCGAGCACGGCTGGCGGGACGCGGAGCAGGCCGTCGACCGGGCAGCCCGGCGGTTCGGTCCGGGCAGTGTCCGTCCGGCAACACTGGTCGATCCCTCAGGCAGTGCTGAGAACCCGCCGAGAAGGGCACAGTGAGGGACGTGCAGGTCCGTCCGACGACCCCCCTGGAGGAACCCGTGCAGACCCACCTGGGGTTCCGCCTTTCCGGACTGGCCCGACCCTCGTATCCTCCTGGGTGTGGGTCCGACTCGGCCACCACTCCATGACCCCGACGTCCTCCGGGAGGGAGCGCCGTGCCGCTCTCTGAGCACGAGCAGCGCCTGCTCGACCAGATCGAGCGCGCCCTGTACCAGGAGGACCCGAAGTTCGCCTCCACGGTGAAGTCGACGGACCTCCGCACCCACATGCGTCGTCGTCTGCGACGCGCGGCGCTGGTGCTGGTCCTGGGGTTCGCTCTCCTGCTGACCGGTCTGATCGGCTTCGGCACCTCCGCGGTCGGCACCGTCATCGGCGTCACCGGCTTCGTCGTCATGGTGGGTGCTCTGCTGCTCGCCATGACCGCGTGGAAGCGCCTGCAGCCCGGCAACCCCGACCTGCACGTCGTCGGCGGCTCGGGTGAGCAGCAGCAGCGCCCCACCTCCCGCCGCAAGCCGGCCAAGCCGTCCGGCGGCAGCAGCGGCGGCATCAAGGACAAGCTCGAGGAGCGCTGGAAGCGGCGCTGGGACGAGCGCGGCGGCGAGCGCTAGCCGCTCTCCCGCCCGACCCACTCCCGCCCGAGTTCCAGGCACGTCCGGCGCCGCCTCGTCGCCGCCGCGGGCTCTGCTCGTGCTGATCGTCGTGCCGCGGAACGGCCACGTGCCCGTACTGATCGTCGTGTCGCGGAACGTCCCCGTGCGGCCTCCTGAGCAGCACGACGACCAGTACGAGCCCACGGTGCGCCGTGCGACCGGTGATCGTCAGAAGGATCGAGGCCAACACGGGTCGTACGACCGCCGGACGGCACGAGATCCTCTGTCGATCACCCGGCTGGGCGAGGCGCGCCCCCGGTAGGGCGGGCGGCGCGCTAGGCGGCCGGGCGGCGGCGCAGGGCGGCGCGGGGGTGCTTGACCCGGTCGCCGACGGCGGTGACCAGCGAGTCGAAGCGGTCCAGGACGTCAGCGGTCCGGCTGCCCAGCTCCTCGCTGGCCCAGCGCAGGCTGGAGGACGGGGCCCAGCGGGCGGCCAGCCGCTGACGACGACCGCTGGCCCGCAGCACCCCCTCGCGCACGAGCCGGACGTCGCGCGACAGCTGCTCCGCGTCGAGGTCCGGTGCCGAACGCGCGTAGCGGGCGCGTTCGGCGCCGAGAGCCAGCCGGTCGAGCGCCTCGCGCGCGCCGCCGTCCAGCGAGCGGGCGGCGGTCAGCTGAGCGGCAGCCGCGCGGGGCGAGTCGGCCCGGCGCCAGGTGTGGCCGGCGTCGACGGCGTCGTCGCGCACCTGGTCCCAGGCGACCAGCGGCCCGGGGGAGGACCACCGCCGGCGGTGCCGCCAGGCGGCCAGCAGCTGCGGCAGCACGGCCACCGCGGCGAGGCCGGCCAGCACCCCGAGCGCGATCTTCGTGCCGCGGGACAGCCCGGCGTCGGCGTCGGCAGCGGCCAGGTCGCCCAGGTCGTCGCCGCGGTCGACGGCCCCGGCGTCCGGTCCCGCCGACGGGACGGCGCCCGGGGCGGCGGGGGCCGTGGTCGGGGTCTCGGTGACCGGCACCTCGACGGGCGGGACCGTGTAGGACGGGCGTCGTCGTCTGCTCGCTGCGGGGCGTCGGCTCGAAGCGCACCCAGCCCGCGCCCGCGAACCACACCTCGGGCCAGGCGTGCGCGTCGCTGGTCGTCACCTCGTAGACGCCGTCACCGCGCTGGTCGCCGGGGGTGAAGCCGACGGCGACGCGGGCGGGCAGGCCGAGCGCGCGGACCATCGCGGCCATGGCGGAGGCGTACTGCTCGCAGAAGCCCTCCTTGCCGCGCAGGAAGTTCTCCAGCGCGTCCGGGGCGTTGAAGCCCGGGACCGAGGCCTCCTCGCTGTAGGTGAACCCGTTGTCCCGGTCGCGGAACAGCGCCTGGATCGCCGCGACCTGGTCGTAGTCGGTCTGCGCCCCGGCGACGGTCTGGTCGATGAGCTCCGCGACGTACGGCGAGACGACCGGCGGCGACCGCGTAGGTGTCGGCGATCTCGCGGGGGACGGCGCCGGCGGAGCGGAGCAGCTCGACGTCGGGGGAGATGCGGGAGGCGCTGACCGTGTAGGTCTCCTCGATCTCGCCGAGCGAGGTCCGGGTGGAGAAGACGGTCTGGCTCTCCTGGTCCCACAGCCACGGGCCGTCCACGTCGATGGAGGTCGGGCACCGACGGCGTCGGCAACCAGGGTCCGTCGAGCCGGCCGATGTCGATGGTGGTGCGGATCGGCAGCGCCTCGACCCGGCTCGCGTCCAGCGGCGCGGGGATGCCGGGCTGGACCGCGTCGTCCTGCAGGTCGGCCGACAGCTCCGAGCTGGACCAGCCGGTCGCCTCGTCGAAGCGGTCCAGGGTCGTCAGGCGCAGGTAGTCCGGGCGGGGGTCGTTGGTCTCGTAGCGCATCAGCAGCCGGCCCGGCTCGGGCTGCCGCAGCTGTCCGCCGAGCTCGAGGATGGGGTTGTACGTCGTGGTGCTGCGCGAGCCGTTGCCGAAGCCGCCGCTCCCGTCGCCGCCGAACAGCTGGCTGTCCAGGTCGGGCAGCACGGCGGGGACGACGACCGCCACGCCGAGCGCGGCGGCGCCGATGCGCCGCCCGACGCGGCCGAGCCCGGGGTCGGACGCGGCCCCGCCGCGCCCGGTGCGCAGCGGGGTGCCCCACCGGGAGACCGTGTCGCTGCCGTCGGCGAGCAGGAGGCCCAGCCAGCCGGCCGCGCCCAGCGCGAACGGCCACCAGCCGAGCCCGTCGGGCAGGACCGCCGCCGGGACGGCGAACAGCAGCAGCAGGGGCAGGCCCGCCACGGCCGCCGCCCGCAGCGAGACGGCGAGCAGGTCGACCACGACGGCGATGGCGCCGACGCCGAGCACGGCGAGCAGGACGAGTCCGGGCCGCGTCGGCACCGGCGCCGCGAGCTCCTCGACGTCGAGCAGCGCCTGGCGGACCAGGTCGCTCAGCAGCGTCAGCGTGTCACCGGTCGGCACGACGAGGAAGGCCAGCGTCGGGCGGGCGAAGACCAGGCAGACGTAGGCGGCGAGCCCCGCCAGGCCGGCCAGCGGGTGGAGCAGCCGGGGGGCGCCGCCCCGTCGGGCGAGGGCGGCGGCGCCGGCCACCGCGGCGATGGCGCCCAGGACGCGCAGCACCCAGCCCAGGCCGTCGTAGACGGGGATCAGGGCGGCAGCGGCCAGGGCGACCGCCAGGGCGCCGGCCAGCGTCAACCGGTCGCGCAGGCTCATCGCGCTGCTCATCGGGTCGGGCTCATCGGGTCGCGCTCATCGAGGTGCTCCTGCCGTGGCGAGCCGCCCGCCGGCGAGCGGCCAGACGGGCGCGAGGGTGCTGCCGTGCGTGATCGGCAGCAGCCGCCAGCCGGCCCCGGTCAGCAGGGTGGTGACGGCGTCGTGCTGGCGCAGCGCGAGCTCGCGGGCCTTGGGGCTGACCGGTGCCCAGCTGTCGGTGTCGAGCAGGACGGCCACGCAGACCGCCGACCCGGTCCTCAGCCGGGCGAGCAGCTCGGCGTCCTGCAGGTCGAGCCCGCCGAGGACCGCGACCAGGACACCGCCCAGGCCGCCGCGGCGCAGCTGCTCGACCGCGCCGTCCACGGTGGCCCCGCGGGTGGCCTGCACGGTCGCCAGGGCGTCCAGCAGCAGCCCCTCCGTCAGCGGCAGGCCGAGCGGCGACAGCGCCTCGCCCGACTCGCGCAGCAGCGACAGGGCGAAGCCGGACCGGGCCAGCGCGACGCCGATGGAGGCCACGGCGCTGACCGACCACTCGAACGACGATCCCGGGCCGTCCCCCCGGTGGGCGGCCGCGCGGCTGTCGAGCAGCAGGGTGGCCCGGCTCTGGAAGGGCTGCTCCTCGCGCCGGACCATGAGCTCCCCGACCCGCGCGGTCGAGCGCCAGTGCACCTTGCGCAGGTCGTCGCCGTGCCGGTACTCCCGGGTGGCGGCGTCGTCGGTGCCGCTGGTGGCGACCGACCGCGAGGCCGCGTCACCGCCGCCGGCCCAGTCGCCGCCGAGCCGGACCGGCGGCAGCGCGCTCACGACCGGTGTGACCACCAGCTCGTCGGTGCTGGCGAAGGAGCGGGTGAGCTCGCACAGCCCGAACGGGTCGGTGAGCCGCACCGACAGCGGGCCGACGGGAAAGCGCCCACGGACGTCGGACCCGACCGGGTACGAGACCTCGCGCACCCCCCGCGGCTCGATCCGGTCGAGCACGAAGCGCGGGCGCCCGCCGAGCGAGTAGGGGAGGGCGTCCTCCATGAGCAGCACGCCGCTGGGCAGCCGGGAGACGTTGTCCAGCCGCAGCCGGACGGTGCTCTGCCGGCCCGCCTCGACCCGCGGCGGGTCGAGCGTGCGCGAGCAGGACAGCCGGTAGCGGGTGCGCGAGACCAGCCACGCCGCCGCGAGCGGCAGGGCGACCAGGAACACGGCCACCCGCAGCAGGTCGCGCTGGCCGAGCACGAGCGCGCAGACGGCCAGCGCCACGCCCGCCGCGAGCAGGCAGCGCCCGCGGGTGGTGAGCCCCGACAGCGAGGCGCGCAGCCCGTTCACCGTCGTCGGACGCTCGCGGCGGCCTCGGGCAGGGAGGTGCGCTCGACCAGGTCGGCCACGACGGACTCCGGCGAGCGGCGCGAGACCTGCGCCTCGGCCGTCGGCAGCAGCCGGTGCGCGAGCACGGAGACCGCCAGCGTCTGCACGTCGTCCGGCAGGACGTAGTCGCGGCCGTCCAGGGCCGCCCGCGCCCGTGAGGCGCGCACGAGCTGCAGCCCGGCGCGCGGGGAGGCGCCCAGGCGGAGCTCGTGCGAGGCGCGGGTCGCGCCGACCAGCGCGACGACGTACTGCTTGACCTCGTCGGAAAGGTGGACGCCGCGCACGACCTCGATGAGCTTGCGGACCTCGAGGGCGTCGGCGACCGGCTCGAGGTCGTCGAGGGGCTCGGTCGCGCCGTGCAGCTCGAGCATCTGCACCTCGGCGGCGGGGGAGGGGTAGCCGATCGAGGCGCGGGCGGTGAAGCGGTCGCGCTGGGCCTCGGGCAGCGGGTAGGTGCCCTCCATCTCGATCGGGTTCTGCGTCGCGATCACCATGAACGGCGTCTCGAGCACGTAGGTCACGCCGTCGACGGAGACCTGCCGCTCCTCCATGGCCTCCAGCAGCGCGGACTGCGTCTTCGGGCTGGCGCGGTTGATCTCGTCGCCGACGACGAGGTTGGCGAACACCGCGCCGGGCTTGAACTCGAACTCGTGCCGGTCCTGGTTCCAGATCGAGACGCCGGTGACGTCGCTCGGCAGCAGGTCGGGCGTGAACTGGATGCGCCGCACCGAGCAGTCGATCGAGCGGGCCAGCGCCTTGGCCAGCATCGTCTTGCCGACCCCGGGGACGTCCTCCACCAGCAGGTGGCCCTCGGCGAGCAGCACCACGAGCGCGAGGTCGACGACCTCGGTCTTGCCCTCGATGACCTGCTCGATGTTGTCCCGGATGCGGGCGGTGGACTCCTGCAGGGCGTCGAGCCCTGCCGCGTCCGTCTGCGTGCGGCGTGCCACCTGGAAGTCCTCCTGAGCGAGCCCGGTCGAGAGGGAGAGTCTGTCACCGGACGGCTCGCCCGGCACGGTGGTCGACCGTGCTCTCCCGCTTCCGACGCACGAGGGCGCGGCCGAGTTCCGCAGGTCGAAGAGGCGCGTCCGGAGCCCTGCGTACGGCTGCCGGCGCGCCGCTGCCCGGACGGAGCCCTCCAGCGGCATCCTCCACAGCGCCCCACCTGCGGACCCCGCGGAGCCCTCCGTGCGGTCTGCGGGCGGTCGGGAGCCGTACGGAGGGCTCCAGGCGGCCCGACGTCCGCGCGGGCAGTCCGCCGCCCCCCACCGCGCTCCACCCGTCCTGACCTGCGGGTTCTCCGATCAGCACGAACCCTCAAGTCTCGAGTCGTCGTTGACGATGGGGGAAAGTGGAGTAGCGTGGGGGATCGAGGGGCAGCAGGCTCCCGAACCGCACGCGCAGGACGATCCGGGAGGAGGGGGCCGTGTTCCTCGGCACCCACACCCCCCGGCTCGACGACAAGGGCCGGCTGATCCTGCCGGCCAAGTTCCGGGAGCAGCTGGCGGGAGGCGTGGTGATCACCAAGGGGCAGGAGCGCTGCCTGTTCGTCTTCACCGCCGACGCCTTCGCCGCCAAGGCCGCCTCCCGCGAGGAGCCGACGACCAAGGCGGCGCGCGACTACAGCCGCATCTTCTTCGCCAGCGCCTTCGACGAGACGCCGGACCGCACCGGGCGGGTCACCGTCCCGGCCGGCCTCCGGACCTACGCCGGCCTGACCCGCGACTGCGTCGTCATCGGCGCCAACACCCACCTGGAGATCTGGGACGCCGAGACCTGGCGCGCCTACGAGGCGGCCCAGGAGCAGGCGTTCGCCGAGCAGGAGGAGGTCGCGCTCACCTCCTGACAGCAAGCCCGCACCACCGCACCACCGCACCACCGCACCACCGCACCACCGCACCGATGCCCCACCCCCTCCCACGAGGTCTCCTCCCGCTCCCTCACCTGGCGCACCTTCCCCGGCGCCAGGCGGGGCGAGCGGGCGGGGACCTGGCGGGAGGGCACTCCGCCCGACCGGGTCCGCGAGCCCGGTCGACCGCCCCCGTTCCACCTGAGAGGTCGAGAGATGGACACGTCACCGCTGCAGGACGCGCCGCCCGCACCGCCGCCCGGCCCCAGCCTGGGCGCCGAGCTGCGCGAGAGCCTGGTGCTGCTGGCCGTGGCCGTCGGCGTCACCCTCGGCATCACCACCGCCGCCCAGGCCGCGCTCACCGCGCTGTCCTGAGCCCGTCGTGACCAGCCCCGCCGCAGAGCCTGCGCACGTCCCGGTCCTGCTCGAGCGGTGCGTCGGGCTGCTGGCCCCCGCGCTGACCGAGCCGGGGGCCGTGGTCGTGGACTGCACGCTCGGCATGGGCGGTCACGCCGAGGCGCTGCTGCGCGCGGCGCCGGAGTGCCGGCTGGTGGGCCTGGACCGCGACCCCGAGGCGCTGCGCCGCAGCGGCGACCGGCTCGCCCCGTTCGCCGGCCGCACCACCCTGGTCCACGCGGTGTACGACGAGCTGCCGCAGGTGCTGGCCGAGCTCGGCCTGGACTGCGTGCAGGGCGTGCTGTTCGACCTCGGCGTCAGCTCGCTGCAGCTCGACGAGGCCGACCGCGGCTTCGCGTACGCCCAGGACGCCCCGCTGGACATGCGGATGGACCCGACCCGCGGCGTCACGGCCGCCGACGTCGTCAACGGCTACGACGGCAAGGCGCTGGCCAAGGTGCTCAAGGAGTACGGCGAGGAGCGCTTCGCCTCCCGGATCGCCGACGCGATCGTCCGCGAGCGGGCCCGCGAGCCCTTCACGAGCACCGCGCGACTGGCCGAGCTGGTGCGGACCGCCATCCCCGCTGCAACCCGACGCACGGGCGGACACCCCGCCAAACGGACCTTCCAGGCGCTGAGGATCGAAGTGAACGACGAACTCGGCGTGTTGCGACGCGCAATCCCGGCATCTATCGCCACCCTCTGCGTGGGCGGCCGCTTGGTCGTCCTGTCCTACCAGTCGCTCGAGGACAAGATCGTGAAGTCAGAGCTCGTCGCGCGCTCGGCCTCCACCGTGCCGGTGGACCTGCCGTTCGTGCCCGAGGGAGCCGTACCCGAGCTCCGCCTGCTCGTCCAGGGCGCCGGCAAGGCGCCCGCCGACGAGATCGCCGTCAACCCCCGCGCGGCGTCGGTGCGCCTGCGCGCGGCCGAGAAGGTGCGTGCCGCATGAGCGTCGCGAGCCTGCTCCGCACCCCCGAGCCCGCACCGAGGCGCCGCGCGGTCCTCACCGTGGTCCCGGTCCGCGAGGTCACCCGGCCGCGCGCGCCCTTCGTCCTGGCCGTCGTCTCCCTGCTGGTCACCGGCCTGATCGGGCTGCTGGTCCTGAACACGGTGCTCGGCAAGGACTCCTTCCACCTGTTCGAGCTGCGCTCCGAGAACCGCGCGCTGCTCGACCAGGAGCAGGTCCTCGTCCGCGAGGTCGAGATGCTGCGCTCCCCGTCGACGATCGCCGAGAAGGCGGCCGGGCTCGGGATGGTCCCCGCCGGCCCGCCGGCCTTCCTGCGCCTGTCCGACGGCGCGGTCCTCGGCTCGGCGGAGGCCGCGCAGGCCCCGCTCGTCGAGGAGCCCGCGGCCGACGGTGCAGCTGCCGACGAGGCCGCGACCGGCGCTGACGCCAGCGACGAGGCGAGCACGGAGACGAGCACTGAGACGAGCACGAAGCCGACCGCCGAGAATTCCGACGAGACGACCGAGAGCACGGACGACGAGTGACCCCGCCCCGCGACCCTCGCGACCCCCGCACGCCCCGGCCCGCCGGCCGGCAGGGGAGCCCGGTGCCGCGGCGCACGGCTCCCCGCGGCCCGGCCCCGCGCAGCAGCGCGCCCCGGACGGGCGCACCCCGACCCGCCGGCCGCCCGGCCGGTCGTCCGTCGGCCCGCCCGGCGGCGCGGACCATCAGCCTGGGCCGGCCCGGCGTCCGCCTGCAGGGCGGGCTGCTCGCCGTCCTCATCATGCTGTCGCTGATCGGCGGCCGGCTGGTCTGGCTGCAGGGCTTCCAGGCCGAGGCGTACGCCTCCGAGGCGACCAAGCAGCGGCTGTCCACGGTGAACCTGGCCGCTCCGCGCGGGTCCATCAGCGACCGCCGCGGGCAGGTCCTGGCGCTGTCGGTCGACGCCCGCGCCGTGTACGGCGAGCCGCGCACCATCGCCAAGGGCAGCTGCCCGGACACGGCCACGACGCCGTGCGACCCGGCCGGGATCGCCCGGGCGCTCGCCCCGGTGCTCGACCTGCCGGCCGACGAGCTGGAGGAGCAGCTGTCGCTGAGCCCCAAGGCCACCGGTGCCGTCTGCGACGAGGACAACCTGACCGGCTGCAAGGGCTTCGCGTACCTCGCCCGCGGACTGGAGGCGGAGCAGGCCAACGAGGTCCGCGCCCTGAACCTGCCCGGCATCGGCACGGTCGCCGAGCCGCGCCGGGTCGCGCCGGGCGGCGAGCTGGCCGCGAACGTCCTGGGCTTCACCACCGTCGAGGGCGACGGCACCGCCGGCGTCGAGATGCAGTTCGAGCAGGTGCTCGCCGGCAAGCTGGGCAAGCGCACCGCCGAGGTCGACGGCGGCGGTCGCGTCATCCCCAACGGCTACACCGAGGTCACCGACCCCGTCCCGGGCCGCGACGTCCAGCTCACCATCGACCGCGACCTGCAGTGGTACGCCCAGGAGGTCCTCATGCGGACCCTGGCGGAAGCCGACGCCGAGAGCGGCAGCGCGACCCTCATGGACGTGCAGACCGGCGAGGTCCTCGCGCTGGCGTCCGTACCGACCTTCGACGCCAACGAGCCCGGCAAGGCCGATGGCGCGATCCGCGGCAACCGGGCCGTCTCCGACGTCTTCGAGCCCGGCAGCATCGGCAAGGCCATCACGGTCGCGGCCGTGCTCGAGGCGGGGGCGATGACCCCGGACAGCGTCATGGCGGTGCCCGACCGCTACCGGCTGTCGACCAAGACCTTCAAGGACTCCCACGACCACCCGGTCGAGCAGATGACGCTGACCGGCGTGCTGGTCGAGTCCAGCAACGTCGGCACGATCATGGCCGCCGAGAAGATCGGCGGCGCGAAGCTGCACGAGATGCTGTCGCGCTTCGGCATCGGCGAGAAGACCGGCATCGAGCTGCCGGCCGAGAGCCGCGGGATCCTGCGCGACGAGGCCGACGAGTGGTCCGGCACCGACTACGGCACCCACCCGATCGGCCAGGCGTACTCCGTCAACGGCGTCCAGATGGCCTCGGTCTACGCGACCATCGCCAACGACGGGGTGCGCGTGCCGCCCACCGTGCTGCGCTCGACCACCGACCACGACGGGACCGTCGTCCCGGCTCCGGCCAAGGCGCCGGAGCGGGTCATCAGCTCCGAGGTCGCCGCGCAGCTGCGGCAGATGCTCGAGGGCGTCACGAACGAGGGCGGCACGGCCAAGGTCGCCGCGATCCCGGGCTACCGCGTCGCCGGCAAGACGGGCACCGCCCAGCGCGTCGTCGACGGGCGGTACGACGGCAGCTACACCGCCAGCTTCGTCGGCTTCGCCCCGGCCGACGCGCCGCGGCTGGCCCTGTCGGTCTCCATCCAGGCCCCCAGGAACGGGTACTACGGCGGCGCGGTCGCCGGCCCGCCCTTCCGCGACATCATGAGCTTCGCGCTGCGGAGCATGGAGGTGCCGCCGACCGGTGCGCCGTCACCGGTGCTGCGGCTGCGCGCCGACGACCCGCAGTAGCCTGCGACCGTGCCCGCGACCCCCGGCGCGGCCCCCAGCCCGCGGCCAGCGAGCAGTGGCCTGCGTCCTGCGAGCCCTGCCGCCCGGCCGCTGAGCGGGCTGCTGGAGAGCCTGCCCGGCCTGCGCACCGACCGTCCGCTGGCCGGCGTGGTCGTCACCGGCTGCACGCTGGACTCCCGCGCGGTCCAGCCCGGCGACCTGTACGCCGCGCTGCCCGGCTCCCGCGCGCACGGCGCGGACTTCGCCGAGGCCGTCGCGCAGGCCGGGGCGGCCGCCTTCCTCACCGACCCCGCCGGCGCCGACCGCTGCGCCGGCCACGGCCTGCCGGTGCTCGTCGCGGACGACCCGCGCGCGGTGCTCGGCGAGACCGCCCGCTGGGTGCACGGCGACCCGGCCGCCGGGATGGTGACGATCGGGATCACCGGCACCAACGGCAAGACCACCACCGCCTTCCTCGTCGAGGCCGGGCTGCGCGCCGCGGGCCGCTCCACGGGTCTGCTCGGGACCGTGCTGACCCGCATCGGCGACGAGGTGCTGCCGAGCGTGCGCACCACGCCGGAGGCGCCGGACCTGCAGGCGCTGCTCGCGGCCATGCGCGAGCGCGGCACCACTGCCGTCGCGATGGAGGTGAGCAGCCACGCGCTGGCGCTCGGCCGCGTCGACGGGGTGGTCTTCGACGTCGCCGCCTTCACCAACCTGTCGCAGGACCACCTGGACTTCCACCCCACGATGCAGGAGTACGAGGCGGTCAAGGCATCGCTGTTCACGCCGGCGCGCGCCCGCCGCGCCGTCGTCAACGTGGAGGACCCGGCCGGCCGGCGGATCGCGCGCGGCACGGCGCTCCCGCTCACCACCACCGGCGAGGACGCCGACTGGCAGGCCCGAGAGGTGGACCTGCGCGCCGACGGGAGCTCGTTCCGCCTGCTCGGGCCCGGCGTCGACGTGCACGCGGGCGTGCGCCTGCCGGGGGCCTTCAACGTGTCCAACGCCGTCGTCGCCCTGGCCGCGCTCGTGCGAGGCCGGCGTGCCGGTGGACGACGCCGTCCGCGGGGTGGCCGAGCTGCCCGGCGTGCCCGGCCGGATGGAGCGGGTCGACGCGGGCCAGCCGTTCCTCGCGGTCGTCGACTACGCCCACACCCCCGACGCGGTCGAGCGGCTGCTCGACGCCGTCCGGGCCGTCACCCGCGGCAAGGTGGTGGTCGTGCTCGGCTGCGGCGGCGACCGCGACCGGGCCAAGCGCCCGGCGATGGGCCGCGCCGCAGCGGCCGGGGCCGACGTCGCCGTGCTGACCAGCGACAACCCCCGCAGCGAGGACCCCGTCGCGATCCTGACCGAGATGGCCGTCGGGGCGCCCGACGCGCTGTGCGAGGTGGACCGCCGGGCCGCCATCGCCCTCGCCGTGTCGCTGGCCGGACCGGGCGACGCCGTCGTCGTCGCCGGCAAGGGCCACGAGTCGGGCCAGGAGGTCGCCGGCACCGTCACGGCGTTCGACGACCGGGAGGTCCTGCGGTCGGCGATCGCCGACGCCGTCGGCGAGGTGCCCGCGTGATCCCGCTGGAGCTGGCCGAGGTCGCCCGCCTGATCGGCACCGCCGCGCCCGTCGCCGGCCGGGTCACCGCCGACGTGGAGGTGGACAGCCGGCAGGTCCGACCGGGCGGGCTGTTCGTCGCGCTGCCCGGCGAGCACGTCGACGGGCACGACCACGCCGCCGCGGCCGTCCGCGCCGGCGCCGTGGCCGCGGTCACCGCCCGGCCCCTGCCCGGCGTGCCGTGCCTGGTCGTGCCGGACCCGCTGGCCGCCCTGCAGGCCCTGGCGAAGGCCGTGCACGCGCTCGCTCCCGAGCCGCTGGTGCTGGGCATCACCGGCAGCAGCGGCAAGACGTCGACCAAGGACCTGCTCGCGCAGGTGCTCAGCGCGTTCGGCGAGACGCTCGCCCCGCAGGGCAGCTTCAACAACGAGCTCGGCCTGCCGCTGACCGCGCTGCGCCGGACGCCCACCACCCGCTCCAGCGTCCTCGAGTACTCCGCCCGGGGCGTCGGCCACATCGCCTTCCTCTGCGGGATCGTGCCGCCGCACGTCGGCATCGTGCTCAACGTCGGGTCGGCCCACCTGGGCGAGTTCGGCAGCCGCGACGGCACGGCCCGCGCCAAGGGCGAGCTGGTCGAGGCCGCGCGCTCCGCCGTCGTGCTCAACGGCGACGACCCGTACGTCCTCGCCATGCGCAGCCGGACCGAGCGGCCCGTGACGACGTACGGGCTGTCGCCGGAGGCGGACGTGCGCGCCGACGACGTCCGCCTCGACGACTCCGGCCGGGCGTCCTTCCTGCTGCAGGGCGAGCCGGTGCGGATGCAGCTGGTCGGCGAGCACCACGTGCACAACGCGCTGGCCGTCGCGGCCGCGGTGCTGGGCCGGGTCACCGACGACGTCGCCCGGGTCGCCGACCTGCTGTCGGCCGCGACCCCCGTCAGCCGCTGGCGCATGGAGGTCACCGAGCGGGCCGACGGCGTCACGGTCGTCAACGACGCCTACAACGCCAACCCCGAGTCGATGCGCGCCGCGCTCAAGACCCTCGCCGTGATGAGCGCCGGCAAGCGCCGCCGCACCGTGGCGGTCCTCGGCACCATGGCCGAGCTCGGCGACGACGCCCGCGAGGCGCACATGGACCTCGGCCGGTTCGTCGTGCGGCTCGACATCGGCCAGCTGGTCGTCGTGGGGGAGGCGGCCGGCGGCATCCACGCCGGCGCCGTCCTCGAGGGGAGCTGGGGGTCGGAGTCGATCCACGTGCCCGACGTCGACGCCGCCGTAGCCCTGCTGCAGGACCACCTCGAGCCGGGCGACGTCGTGCTCGTCAAGGCCTCGCGCAGCGCCGGCCTGGAGCGCGTCGCTGCAGCGCTGCTGGCCGACGGTGCAGGAGGATCACCTCCCGTGGTGCAGTCGTGAGGTCGGTCCTGATCGCCGCGATGACGGCGCTCCTGGTCTCCCTGCTCTGCACTCCCGCCGTGGTCCGGCTGTTCCGCAAGCGCGGCTACGGCCAGGAGATCCGCGAGGACGGCCCGAGCAGCCACGCCACCAAGCGCGGCACCCCGACCATGGGCGGCGCCGTCATCATCGGCGCGACGCTGATCGGCTACGCCGTGGCCCACCTGGCGGTGGCCAACCAGCCCGGCCGCGGCCCGACGGCCAGCGGGCTGCTCGTGCTGGGGCTCATGACCGGCCTCGGCCTCGTCGGCTTCCTCGACGACTTCATCAAGATCCGCAAGCAGCGCTCCCTGGGCCTCAACGCCGCCTCCAAGTTCCTCGGCCAGCTGATCGTCGGCATCGCCTTCGCCGTGGCGGCGCTGCAGTTCCGCAACAGCGCCGGGCTCACGCCAGCCTCGACGCAGCTGTCGTTCGTGCGCGACTACGCCGCGATCGGCCTCGGCACGGTCGGCTTCGTGATCTTCGCCTACCTCGTCATCACCGCGACCTCCAACGCCGTCAACCTCACCGACGGGCTCGACGGCCTGGCCGCCGGCTCGTCGATCATGGTGTTCGGGTCCTACGTCGTCATCGGCTTCTGGCAGTTCCGGCAGTCCTGCGTCCTCCAGCCCGAGCTGGCCGGCTGCTACACCGCCCGCGACCCGCTCGACATCGCGCTGGTCGCCGCGTCGGCGATGGGCGCCTGCTTCGGCTTCCTGTGGTGGAACGCCTCGCCGGCCAAGATCTTCATGGGCGACACCGGGTCGCTGGCGATCGGCGGCGCCTTCGCCGGCATCGCGATCGTCACCCAGACCGAGCTGCTGCTCATCGTGCTCGGCGGGCTGTTCGTCATCGAGACGCTGTCGGTGATCGTGCAGATCGGCGTCTTCAAGCTCACCCGCAAGCGGGTCTTCAACATGGCCCCCGTCCACCACCACTTCGAGCTCGCGGGCTGGGTCGAGAACACCGTCATCGTCCGGTTCTGGATCATCGCCGGGCTCGCCGTCGCCTTCGGGCTCGGCGTCTTCTACGCCGAGTACCTGTCGCTGTCCGGCGCATGACCCTGCAGGACCTCCCGTGACGCCCGAGGACGTGCGGGACCTCCCGGTCGTGGTGGCCGGCGCCGGCGTGAGCGGCGCCGCCGCGGCGCGCGCGCTCGTGGAGCGCGGCGCCCGGGTGACGGTCGTCGACGCCAGCGAGGAGCGGGCCGAGCCGCTGCGCGCGCAGGGCCTGACCGTCCTGGCCACCGACGCGCCGCCGGCCGGCACGGCCCTGGTCGTCACGAGCCCGGGCTGGCGGCCGGACGCGCCGCTCCTCGTCGCGAGCGCCGTCGCGGGCATCGAGGTCGTCGGCGAGGTCGAGCTGGCCTGGCGGCTGCGGGGCGCCGCCGCCGCGCCGTGGCTGGCGATCACCGGGACGAACGGCAAGACGACCACCGTGCGGATGCTCGCCTCGATCCTCACCGCGGCCGGCCTGCGCACCGTCGCGACCGGCAACGTCGGCCTGCCGCTGCTGGACGCCGTGCTCGCCGCGGAGCCGTACGACGTGCTGGCGGTGGAGCTGAGCAGCTTCCAGCTGCACTGGTCCTCGACGGTCCGCCCGCACACCGCCGTCGTGCTCAACGTCGCCCCCGACCACGTCGACTGGCACGGGTCGCTGGACGCCTACGTCGAGGCCAAGGGGCGCATCCACGCGCCGGGGACGGTGGCCGTCTACAACCGCGAGGACGCCGAGTCGGTCCGGCTGGCCGAGGAGGCCGCACGGCGCGGGTCGGCGCGGGCCGGGTTCACGCTCGGCAGCCCGTCCGCCGGTGAGCTGGGCGTGGTCGAGGACCTGCTGGTCGACCGGGCCTTCCCGGACGTCGCGGGGGAGGCGACGGCGGTCGGCACCCTGGCTGACGTGGCCGTCCCCGGCGCCCACAACGTCGCCAACGCGCTGGCCGCCGCCGCTCTGGCCCGGTCGTACGCCGTCCCGGCCGAGGCCGTGGCGGCCGGGCTGAGGGCCTTCGCGCCCGACCCGCACCGCAACGCGCTGGTCGCGACCGTCGGACGGGGTCGCCTGGGTCGACGACAGCAAGGCCACCAACCCGCACGCCGCCGCGGCGAGCCTGGCGGCCTACCCGTCGGTCGTCTGGCTGGCCGGCGGCCTGCTCAAGGGCGCCGACGTCGACGAGCTGGTCCGCTCGGCCGGCCCCCGGCTGCGCGCGGTGGTGCTGCTCGGCACCGACCGCGGCGCCTTCCGCGACGCGCTGCGACGACACGCGCCGGATGTCCCCGTCGTGGAGGTGGCCCGGCTCGACACTGGGGCCATGCTCGACGTCGTCTCCGCCGCCCGTGGCCTGGCCCGCCCCGGCGACACGGTGCTGCTCGCGCCGGCCGCCGCCTCGATGGACTGCTTCCGCGACTACGCCCAGCGGGGCGACCTGTTCGCCGCCGCGGTGCAGGGGCTGTCGTGACCGCCGTCGACGACCGCCCCGACCTCGAGCCGGAGCAGCACGAGCCGCGCCCGCCGCTGCTGCAGCGGCCGCTCGCCAGCTACCACCTGCTGCTCGCCAGCACCCTGCTCCTGCTCGTGCTCGGCCTGGTCATGGTCTTCTCCGCCTCGAGCCTGAGGTCGTACGCCACCACCGGCTCGCTGTTCGCCACCGGCATCAAGCAGGCCACGTTCATCTCGCTCGGCCTGCCGCTGATGTTCGTGGCCTCGCGGCTGCCGGTGCGCTTCTACCGGGCCACGGCCTACCCGCTGCTGCTGCTGTCGCTGGTGCTGCTCGTCGCGGTGCTCGTGCCGGGCGTCGGCAACGAGGTCAACGGCGCGACCAGCTGGATCCCGCTGCCGATGGGCTTCAACCTCCAGCCGGCCGAGCTGGCCAAGCTCGCGCTCGTGCTCTGGGGCGCCGACCTGCTGGTCCGCAAGCAGAAGCTGCTCGTCGTGCGCGCCCACCTGCTCGTCCCGCTGGTGCCGGTGACCGGCCTGGTGCTGCTGCTGGTCATGCTCCAGCCCGACTTCGGCACCGCCGTGTCCATCGGCACGGTGGTGATCGCGCTGCTGTGGGTGGTGGGCACCCCGCTGCGGATCTTCGGCGTCCTCGTGGGCGTCCTCGTCAGCGGCGCGATGTTCCTGGCCATCACGACGCCGCACCGGCTCGACCGGCTGATGTCGTTCCGCGACCCCTTCGCCGACGCCGAGAACACCGGCTACCAGGCGGTGCAGGGCTTCTACGCGCTGTCCTCCGGCGGCTTCTTCGGCCTGGGACTGGGGGCGAGCCGCGAGAAGTGGTCCGGCGGCCTCCCCGAGGCGCACACCGACTACGTCTTCGCGATCATCGGCGAGGAGCTGGGGCTGCTCGGCACGCTCACCGTCGTGGGCCTGTTCGCCGTGCTCATCTACTCCGGGATCCGCATCGCGCAGCGCACCGACGACCTGTTCGTGCGGCTGGCCGCGTCCGGCATCACCGCCTGGCTGGGCTGCCAGGCGGTCATCAACATGGGCGCCGTCGTCGGGCTGCTCCCGATCACCGGCATCCCGCTGCCGCTGGTGTCCTTCGGCGGCTCCGCGCTGCTGGTGACCCTCGTCGGCATCGGCATGCTGCTGTCCTTCGCCCGGCTCGAGCCGGGCGCGGCTGCAGCGCTCGCCGCGAGCCCCACCCTGCGCGGCCGGCTGCGCGGCGAGACGACGGCGATCCGCTCGCGCACCGCCACGCGGAGCCGTCCCGTCCCGCGCACCGCGGGCCGCGCCTCGCGCACCAGCGCCGGCCGGGCCGGCACGTCGCCCGGGCGACGGTGACCCCGCAGCCGCCGGACCGCCCGCTGTCCGTGGTGGTCGCCGGGGGCGGGACGGCCGGCCACGTCGAGCCGGCGCTCGCGCTGGCCGACGCCCTGGTGCGCCGCGACCCGTCCACCGTCGTGACCGCGCTGGGCACCGCCACGGGCCTCGAGGCGCGGCTCGTCCCGGCCCGCGGCTACGTCCTGGCCGAGATCCCGCGGGTGCCGCTGCCGCGCCGGCCCACCGGCGACCTGCTGCGCGTCCCCGGGCGGGTGGCCGGCGCCGTGAAGCAGACCCGCGCGCACCTGGACCGGGTCGGGGCCGACGTCGTCGTCGGCTTCGGCGGCTACGTCGCGCTCCCGGCCTACCTCGCCGCCCGCCGCCGCGGCACCCCCTTCGTCGTCCACGAGGCCAACGCCCGGGCGGGCCTGGCCAACCGCGTCGGTGCCCGCCTCACCCCGTACGTCGCCGCTGCCGTCGACGGCAGCGGGCTGTCGCGGCGCCCGGGTGCTGGGCATCCCGCTGCGGACGGCGGTCTCCCGGCTGGACCGCGCGGCCGAGCGCCAGCGGGCCCGGGCCGCCTTCGGGCTGACCGGTGACGGCCCCGTGCTGCTCGTGACCGGCGGCTCGCAGGGCGCCCGCAACGTCAACGCCGCCGTCACCGGCGCGTCCGCCGACCTCGCCGCCGCGGGCGTGCAGGTGCTGCACGTCGCGGGCCCGAAGAACGCCGAGGCGGTGCAGGCCCAGGTCGACGCGCCGACCCACTCCGTCCTGGGGTACGTCGACCGGATGGAGCTCGCCTACGCCGCCGCCGACCTCGCCGTCTGCCGGGCCGGCGCGATGACCTGCGCCGAGCTGACCGCGGTCGGGCTGCCGGCGGTCTACGTGCCGCTGCCGATCGGCAACGGCGAGCAGGCGCTCAACGCGCGTCCGGTCGTCGACGGCGGCGGCGGACTGCTGGTCGCGGACGGCGACTTCGACGCCGCGTACGTCCGGGGGACCGTCCTGCCGCTGCTGGCCGACCGGCCGCGGCTGGCCGCCATGGGCGCGGCCGCCGCAGCGCTCGGCCACCGCGACGCCGACGAGGCGCTGGCCGACCTCGTCCTGTCGGCGGTGGGCCGGTGAGCGACGAGCTGGGCCGCGTCCACTTCGTCGGGATCGGCGGCGCCGGCATGAGCGGCATCGCGCGCGTCCTGCTGGCCCGCGGCTCGACCGTGTCCGGCAGCGACGCGAAGGACTCCCGGACCACCGCGGCGCTGCGCGCCCTGGGCGCCACCGTCCACCTGGGCCACGACGCCGCCCACGTCGCCGACGTCGACACGGTCGTGGTCTCCACCGCCATCCGGCAGGACAACCCCGAGCTGGTCGCCGCGCGCGACGCCGGGCTCCAGGTGCTGCTGCGCGCCGAGGCGCTGGCCTCGCTCATGGCCGGCCGCCGCGGCGTGGCCGTCGCGGGGACGCACGGCAAGACGACCACCACCTCGATGCTCACGGTCGCGGTGCAGCACTGCGGCGTCGACCCGTCGTTCGCCATCGGCGGCGACCTGAACGAGGCGGCCAGCAACGCCCACCACGGCAGCGGCGAGCTGTTCGTCGTCGAGGCCGACGAGAGCGACGGCTCCTTCCTGGCCTACCGCCCGTACGCCGCGATCGTCACCAACGTCGAGGCCGACCACCTGGACCACTACGGCGACGCTGCAGCCGTCGACCGGGCCTTCGTCGACTTCGTCGACACCATCGCTGCGGACGGCTTCCTCGTGGCCTGCGCCGACGACGAGGGCGCGCGCCGGCTGGCCGACGTCGCCCGCGCCCGCGGGGTCGACGTGCGCACCTACGGCACGTCCGAGGACGCCGACCTGCGGCTGTCCGGCGTCACCGTCAGCGGCACCACGAGCCGGTACGAGCCCGTGCTGCGCGGCCGCCGGCTGCCGCCCGTCTCGCTGGCCGTGCCCGGCCGGCACCTGGCGCTGAACTCCGGCGCCGCCCTGCTGACCGGCATCGGCCTCGGACTGCCCGAGTCGCTGCTCGTGGAGGGCCTGGGCGGCTTCACCGGCGTCCGCCGCCGGATGGAGCTCAAGGGCACCGTCGCGGGCGTGCGCGTCTACGACGACTACGCCCACCACCCCACCGAGCTCGTGGCGCAGCTCAGCGCCGCGCGCGAGGTCGTGGGGGAGGGCCGCCTGGTCGTCGCGTTCCAGCCGCACCGCTACAGCCGGACGCTGGCCTTCGCGGCCGAGTTCGGCGCGGCGCTGGGCGCCGCCGACGAGGTCGTCGTCATGGAGGTCTACGCCGCGGGGGAGGAGCCGGTCCTCGGTGCCAGCGGCGCCACCGTCGCGGCCGCCGTCCCGCTGCCGGACGACCGCGTGGTCTTCGAGCCCTCCTGGACGGCCGTGCCGCACCTGCTCGCCGACCGGGCCCGCCCCGGCGACCTCGTCCTCACCCTCGGGGCCGGTGACGTCACCGCCATCGGGCCCGAGGTCCTGCGAC
Organism: uncultured Actinomycetota bacterium; assembly: GCA_963844295.1. Classification (GTDB taxonomy): domain Bacteria; phylum Actinomycetota; class Actinomycetes; order Mycobacteriales; family SCTD01; genus SCTD01. The sequence continues at coordinate 610,815 of CAWJNR010000003.1, forward strand.
TGCTGTCCGGAGCCGCCGAGTGACCACCCCCGTCCGTCCGCGCCGCCCCGCTGTCGTGCCCGCCGGTCCCCGGCTGGAGGAGCGGGCCCGTGCCGAGCGCTCGACCCGTCGCCGCCGGCGGCTGCGCCACCTGGGGCAGGCGCTGCTCGTGCTGCTGCCGATCGTCGCGCTGGCCTGGGTCGCCCTGGCGTCCAGCTGGCTGGCCGTGGACCGGGTCGCCGTCACCGGCACCGGGCGGGTGACTCCCGGAGCGGTGGTCTCGGCGGCCGCGGTCGAGCCAGGGACCCCGCTGGCGCGGGTCAGCACCGACGACGTGGAGGAGCGCATCGCGCAGCTCCCGCCGGTCGCGGAGGTGTCGGTCCGCCGCACCTGGCCGGGCACCCTGACCGTGGAGGTCACCGAGCGCGCGCCGGCTGCGGCGATCACCAGCGGCACCGGGGTGACGCTGGTCGACGCGACCGGCGTGCTGTTCGGCGGCGAGCCGGTCGCGCCGGCGGGCGTGGTGCGGCTCGAGGTCGCCGACCCCGGTCCGGAGGACCCGGCGACCCGCGCGGCCCTCGAGGTGCACGCCGCGCTGCCCGAGGCGCTCCGCAGCCAGGTCGCGGTCGTGCGGGCCCCGTCCCCGTCGGGCGTCCGGCTGGTGCTCGCCGACGGCCGCGAGGTCGTCTGGGGCCGGCCGGGCGGCACGGCCACCAAGGCCGCTGCGGTCCTCGCCCTGCTGGGTCGCCCCGGCACCGTCCTCGACGTCAGCGGTGAGGGCGTCGTCGTCGTCAGCTAGACGTTCACCCGGCCGAGGCGGTGAGGGACGGCTCCGACGGGGCACAGAGGTCCAGATGACCCCGTCGCACAGCCTGTCGCCGCCGGCCCCGGAGCCGGTGGCCAGCGGCGAGCGCGCCCGCGCGGCCCGCGCCACGATGGAGGCGCTGGCCCGCGACCGGGACGTGTTCGAGACCTTCTTCGAGTCCGCCCGCATCGGGCTCGCCCTGGCCGACCTCGACGGCCGGTACGTCCGCGTGAACGAGACCTACGCCGCCCTGCTCGGCCGACCGGCCGAGGACCTCGTCGGCGTGCCGCTGCGGGAGGTCGTCGGCGGCGCCGACGCCGGCGTGGCCGACCTGCTCGCCGGCCGGGCGAGCGCTGCGCAGACCGAGCAGCAGTACGTGCTCGTGGACGGCACCGCACGGTGGCTGCTGCACGGCGTCGCGACCGTCCTCGGGCCGGACGGCGGCCCTGCCTGGTACGCGGTGAGCGCCCAGGACATCACCGAGCGCCGGCGGGCCGAGCAGGACCTCCGCGACCTCACCGCCGTGCTGACCGAGCGGGCCGTGCGCGACCCGCTCACCGGGCTGGCCAACCGGGCGCTGCTCGAGGAGCGGCTGCGGACGGCGCTGGCGCGCGACGCCCGCTCGGGGGAGAGCACGGGTGCGCTGTTCCTGGACCTGGACGGCTTCAAGGACGTCAACGACCTGCACGGCCACGCGGTGGGCGACGCCGTGCTCTGCAGGGTGGCGGAGCGCCTGTCCTCGGCCGTCCGCCCGTCGGACACGGTCGCCCGGCTCGGCGGCGACGAGTTCGTGGTGCTGGTCGAGGGTGCCAGCGAGGTCGCGCTGGACGCGCTGGTGAGCCGCCTCGCTGCCGCGCTCGACGAGCCGGTGCGGGTCGGCAGCCTCGACCTCGACGTGGGGGTGAGCGTCGGCGTCGCCCTCGCGCGGGCCGGCGAGGGCGACCCGCAGTCCCTGCTGTCGGCGGCCGACGCCCGCATGTACGACGCCAAGCGCGCCCGTCGCTGAGCCCCGTCGCTCTGACCTCCGGATACGCCAGTTTCCGCGACACGCCGGGGTCGGTGTTGACCCGCCGCGACGGCTCCCCTAGCGTCCCGCCACGTCAGCCCAGGTTGACATAACTGTAAGCGTCTCGTTGAGGTCGAGGGTTCCAGAGGGACCCTCGACCTCGTGCGACGGCACGCCCCCGCCCGCAACTCCGCCCGTCTCGAGAGGCACCTCCACCGTGGCAGCTCCGCAGAACTACCTCGCCGTCATCAAGGTGGTCGGCATCGGCGGCGGCGGCGTCAACGCCGTCAACCGCATGATCGAGGTGGGCCTCAAGGGCGTCGAGTTCATCGCCATCAACACCGACGCCCAGGCGCTGCTGATGAGCGATGCCGACGTCAAGCTCGACGTCGGGCGCGAGCTCACCCGCGGGCTGGGTGCGGGCGCCGCCCCCGAGGTCGGCCGGCAGGCGGCCGAGGACCACCGCGAGGAGATCGAGGAGGTGCTCAAGGGCGCCGACATGGTCTTCGTGACCGCGGGCGAGGGCGGCGGCACCGGCACCGGCGGTGCGCCCGTCGTCGCCAGCGTGGCCCGCGCGCTGGGCGCGCTGACCATCGGCGTCGTCACCCGGCCGTTCTCCTTCGAGGGCCGCCGCCGCGCGCAGCAGGCCGAGGAGGGCATCGCCGCGCTGCGCGCCGAGGTCGACACCCTCATCGTCATCCCGAACGACCGGCTGCTGTCGATCAGCGACCGCACGGTCAGCGTCATGGACGCGTTCAAGAGCGCCGACCAGGTGCTGCTGTCCGGTGTCCAGGGCATCACCGACCTCATCACGACCCCCGGCCTGATCAACCTCGACTTCGCCGACGTCAAGGCCGTCATGAGCGGCGCCGGCAGCGCGCTCATGGGCATCGGCAACGCGCGCGGCGACGACCGCGCGGCCGTCGCCGCCGAGATGGCCATCGCCAGCCCGCTGCTCGAGGCGAGCATGGACGGTGCGCACGGCGTCCTGCTGAACATCTCCGGCGGCAGCGACCTCGGCCTGTTCGAGATCAACGAGGCCGCTCAGCTGGTGGCCGACGCCGCCCACCCCGAGGCCAACATCATCTTCGGTGCCGTCATCGACGACGCCCTCGGCGACGAGGTCCGGGTCACCGTCATCGCCGCCGGCTTCGACGCCGGCGCCCCCACGCCGGTCCGCCGGGTGGAGACGCGGCGCCAGCCCGACCCGGAGCCGCCGGCCGTGCAGCAGCCGAGCGCCCCCCGCACCCCGCCGCCGGTCGGTCCCCCGCCCGGCGGTGCAGCAGCCCAGCACGCCGCCCCGGCGGACCGTCGTCTTCGAGGACGACCTCGACGTCCCCGACTTCCTGAAGTAGGTGCACCTGCTGCCGGCCGGCCTCCCGGGGCCGGCCGTCGGCGCGTTCACGACCCGCGCCGGCGGCACGAGCGCCCCGCCGTACGACGCCCTCGACCTCGCCCTGCACGTGGGGGACGACGAGCAGCGCGTACGGGCCAACCGCGAGCTGCTGGCAGGTGCGGTCGGGCTGGGTGCCGGTGACCTCGTCTTCGCCGAGCAGGTGCACGGCGCAGGCGTCGCCGTCGTCGACCGCGCTCTCGCCGGTGCGGTGCCCGGGGTCGACGCCCTGGTCACGACCACCCCCGGCCTCGGGCTCGTGGTGCTGGCCGCCGACTGCCTGCCGGTGCTCCTGGCCGACCCCGCGGCCGGGGTCGTCGCCGTCGCGCACGCCGGCCGCAACGGCCTGGTCCGCGGGGTGCTGCAGGAGACCCTCGCGGCCATGGCCGGGCTCGGCGCCAGCGCCGCGCGCACCAGCGCCGTCCTCGGGCCTGCCGCCTGCGGCCGCTGCTACGAGGTCCCGGCGGCGATGGCCGCCGACGTCGAGCGGGCCGTGCCCGGCAGCCGCTCCACCACCCGCGCCGGCACCGCCGGGGTCGACCTCACCGCCGGCGCCGTCGCGGTGCTCACCCGTGCCGGGCTGGCCGACGTGCGGACGGTCGGCGGCTGCACGCTCGAGCAGCCCGACCTGTTCTTCTCCTACCGCCGAGACGGGCGCACCGGCCGGCACGCCGGCCTCGCCCGGCTCTCCGGTGGCTGACCCCGTGGGCGGGATCGGCCCCGTCGGCCCGGCCGGGCCCGTCGACCCGGCTCGGGCCCGTGAGCTGGCCGCCTCGCTCGCGGCGCTCGAGCAGCGCCTGTCCGCGGCCTGCGCGGCCGCCGGGCGGGGGCGCGACGAGATCGTGCTCATCGCCGTCACGAAGACGCACCCGGCCTCCGACGTGCTGGCGCTGCGCGAGCTCGGCGTCCGGGACGTGGGGGAGAACCGCGACCAGGAGGCCAAGGCCAAGGCGGCCGCGGTGCCCGGGCGTGCGGTGGCACTTCGTCGGGGGGCTGCAGACCAACAAGGCGCGCAGCGTGGCGCGCTACGCCTCCGCCGTGCACTCGGTGGACCGGGTCGAGCTCGTCGACGGCGCTCGCGGCGGGCGCGACCCGGGCCGAGCGGGTGGTCGACGTCCTGCTCCAGGTGAGCCTGGACGGCGACCCCGCCCGCGGCGGCGCCCTGGTCGCGGACGTGCCCGCGCTCGCCGAGCGGGCGGCCGGGGCGGCCGGGCTGCGGCTGGCCGGGGTGATGGCCGTCGCGCCGCTGGGCGCCGACCCGGCGCTCGCCTTCGAGCTCCTCGCGCGCGTCTCGACGGACCTGCGGGCGCAGCACCCGGGGGCGGTCGCGATCAGCGCCGGCATGTCCGGCGACCTCGAGCCGGCCATCGCCGCCGGCGCGACACACGTCCGTGTCGGCACGGCGTTGCTCGGCCACAGACCGCCGCCGTCCCGCTAGTGTCCGGTTCCAGTCCGACAGTCCGGAAAGACGATCAGAGGGAGCCCGCGATGTCAGGCACCATGCGCAAGTTGGGCCTGTACCTCGGCCTGGTCGAGGACGACGAGGACGGCCTGGACGCGCGCGACCGGCGCTACGCCGACGACGCCTACGACGAGGACGAGCTGCACGAGCCGGCTCCGGCCACCAGCCGCCGGTGGGCCGGCGACGACCACTCCGCGGTCGCTGCCACCACCGCTCTGCGCCGCGGCGACAGCTCGGGCGCCGTGCGCACCCGCGGGTCCGTCGCGCTGGACACCCAGCTGCGTCCCGCGCCCGCCCCGGCGTTCGAGGAGACCTACCGCATCACCACGCTGCACCCGCGCACCTACAACGAGGCGCGGCAGATCGGCGAGCACTTCCGCAGCGGCACCCCGGTGATCATGAACCTCACCGAGATGGACGACACCGACGCCAAGCGCCTGGTCGACTTCGCCGCCGGCCTCATCTTCGGCCTGCGCGGCAGCATCGAGCGCGTCACCAACAAGGTCTTCCTGCTCTCGCCCGAGCACGTCGAGGTCACGGCGGAGGACAAGGCGAAGATCGCCGAGAGCGGCTTCTTCAACCAGTCGTAGGCGGTCCTCCCACCGCCGCCGGGTCGTGCGGCACGTAGCCTCGTCCGAGGTCCTCCCGCCGCCCGACCACCAGGAGCAGTCCCGCCGTGCAGGCCGTCGCGTCCGCTGTCTACTTCGCGCTGCTGATCTTCCTGCTGTTCCTGATCTTCCGGCTGGTCATGGAGTACGTCTTCCTGCTGGCCCGGTCCTACCGGCCGAGCGGGCTGGTGGCGGTGGTGCTGGAGCTGGCGTACTCGGTGACCGACCCGCCGCTCAAGGCGCTGCGCAAGGTGCTGCCGCCGCTGCGGATCGGCCAGATCAGCCTGGACCTCGGGTTCATCGTGCTGTTCATCGTGGTGCGGATCCTCATGGGCGTGGCCAGCGGAGCCGCCGGATGACCGCCGCGGCCCTCCTCCTGCCTGCTCCTCACCGCCCCGCTCCTGGAAAGAGGGCTGCGCTGTGCCGCTGACCCCGACCGACGTCGCCAACAAGCAGTTCCGCATCGCGTTCCGCGGCTACTCGCTGGACGAGGTCGACGCCTTCCTGGACGAGGTCGAGACCGAGCTCACCCGCCTGCTGCGCACCCAGGACGAGCTCGCAGGGCGCAGCGGGTCGACGTCCGCCACGGCCCCGGGTGCCGCATCCCCCGCCGCCGTGCCCGCCGCCGCCCCCGCCCCGCTCACCGGGATGGAGGGGCAGGAGGCCGCGCTGCGGACGCTCCTGCTCGCCCAGCGCACCGCCGACGAGGCCATCGCCGAGGCGCGCGCCGAGGCCGACGAGATGGTCAGCACCGCGCGCGCCGAGGCGGAGCGGACCGTCAGCGAGGCCAACGCCGAGGCCGAGAAGACCCTGACCGCCGCCAAGGCCCTGGCCGAGAAGACCGTGGGTGATGCGCGTGCCGAGGCCGAGCGCACGCTCGGCGCGGCCCGCACCGAGGCCGACCGCACCCTCGCCACCTCGCGCGAGGCCGCGGGCCGCCTCGACGCCGACGTCGCCGCGAAGATCCAGGCCGCCACCGGCGACCTGGAACAGCGCCGCCGCCAGCTCGAGAGCCGGATCGAGGAGCTGCGGGCGTTCGAGCGGGAGTACCGCACCCGCCTCAAGGCCTACCTCGAGACGCAGCTGCGCGAGCTGGACTCCGGAGCCCGGCCGAGCGACGGGGCCGGGTCCGGCGTGCCGGCGGGTGCCCGCGCCGCGGCCGTCGGCGGCGGGTCCGCCGGTCGCCCCGCTGCTCCGGTCGCGGCCCCCGCTGCTGCCGCCGCTGCCGCCCCCGCCGTCGCCCCGCAGGGGAGCCCGGTCGAGGTCGCCGACGGTCCGCCGCGCGAGGCCGACCCCGCCCTGCGCGCGGCCCCGCCGCTGGCCGTGCCGGGGGCCCCGGTCGGCCCGTTCACGGTCGTGGGAGCCCCGGACCGCAGCAGCGCCGATGAGTCGGCCGACGAGGCCGCTGACACCGCTGACGGGCCGGTGGACACGGCCGGCGACGACGACGACGTCGAGGGCTCCGAGGCCCCGTCAGAGCGCTAGCTCCGCCCCTCCGTCCCCCGGCGCGGGTCCCCGGTCAGCCGGAGGCCCGCCGCTACGCTGCTCGCGCCGGACGCCTGTCCCACGACGGAGGACCTCAGCAGTGATCGTCATCAGCGGGGCGCTCGTCCTCGTCGCCCTGGTCCTGCTCATCCTCGGCGTCGTGGGTCCGGACCTCGCGTTCGTCTACGCGTCGATCGGCGTGAGCCTGGTCTCCCTGGGGTTCCTGGTCGTGGGCATCCTGCAGCGGCGCGACGAGCCGGCCACGGAGCTCGGCACGGCGCCCGCCACCCGGCCCGCCACCGAGCCCGAGGCAGTGCTCGCCCCGGAGCCGGTGGCCGTGGCCGACCCGGTCCAGGGCGAGAGCGTCCGCCCGTCGTCGGTCCGCCGCGCCCCGGACCCGTTGGCGGGGACCAGCGCGAGCGGAGCGGACGAGGTCGACGAGGTCGAGGCGCCGGTGGCCGACACCGTCGACGTACCCCCCGCCCCCGGCGGCAGCGTGCTGGTGGTCCAGGGCCGTCCGCGCTACCACGTCGCCGGGTGCCGGTACCTGTCCGGCAAGACCCCGGAGGTGGTCGAGGTCGTTCGAGCCCGGGACGAGGGCTTCACCCCCTGCGGGGTCTGCAAGCCCGACCTCGCGCTGGCCGCGCTGGCGCAGGGGTCGGTGCAGGTGCCCGACGCGTCCGAGCCGTTGCCCGCCGCGCCCGCCCGCAGCGCTCCCGTCCGCGCCTGCGCAGCGCTCCCGCCCGCGGCGGGTCGGTCGTCGTGATCCCCGAGCGCGGCAGGTACCACCGGGAGACGTGCCGCTACGTCCGCGACGTCGGCGGGGCCGAGGTGCTCAGCAGGAGCGCCGCGACGCGCCAGGGCTACGCGCCCTGCGGCGTCTGCAAGCCCTGACGCGCGAGGCCCTGACCACCCTGCCTGACCACCCTGCCTGACCGCCCAGCCCGACCACCCGGCCCGACCACCTGGCCCAGGTACGACGGAGCCCGTACGAGCAGCGCTCGTACGGGCTCCGGCGTGAGGGGGCTGGGGGTGGCGGCTAGTCCGGCAGGACGGTCGTGCGCTCGCGCAGGGCGTCGGCCCGGAACGGGTCGCGCGCCGGGGGTGCCGGCAGCCGCAGCGCGTCCGACGGGGCCTGCACGCCGCTGAGGCCGAGCACCCGGTCGAGCAGCGACTGCGGCGTCTCCCCGGCGGCGTGGCCCTGCGTGGTCACCATGACGCGGTAGACGGTGATGTAGTGCTTGCTCGGGGTGTCGTAGGACCAGTCGACCGAGCCCAGGTGCTGGGAGTCGCCGTGCCGGCCGAGCAGGCCGTTCCACGGCCCGCTCCAGACCTGCACGCCCGCCGGGCCGGCCGAGAAGCAGCCGCCGCGGCCCACGTCCTGGCGCTCGGCGGCGGCGAGCAGCGCCCGCGCCTCCCTGTCCGGCAGCACGATGGCGGGACGGACCTGGGTGGCGACAGCGGGCTGCGCGGCCGCACCGGGCCGGGTCAGGCGGAACGAGCGGTGGGCCGGCTTGCTGTCGAGCTCGACGGTGTGGACGGTCACCGTGGCCTCCGGGTCGTGGCGGGCTGCTCCGGTCGGAGCAGCGGGGCGGTGTCACGAAGACCATCGGCGGGGGACCAGTACTTCCTGACGGGGCCGTCCGGGTGAACTCCTGGTCCGGGCCGCAGCCCCAGAGCGGGAGCGACCCGGACAGACCCGGTCAGGTGCCGGCGACCCGCAGCCAGAAGCGCAGCCCGAGGTCGGCGTCGGCGTGCTCCTTGAGGTCGGCGACGGGGCCGCCCTCGACCACGGACACCGCGAGGACCTCCTCGGCCAGCCGCGCGGAGCCCTCCTCGAGCGCCTGCGCCAGGTCGCCCTCGGCGGCCCACCACAGCTCGATCCGGTCGCTGACCTCCAGGCCGCTGGTCTTGCGCGCGTCCTGCACCAGGCGCACCGCCTCGCGCACGAGCCCGGCCCGGCGCAGCTCCGGCGTGATCTCGAGGTCGAGCGCGACGGTCTCGCCGGCGCCGCTCGCGACGGCCCAGCCGGTGCGCGGGGTCTCGGTGACGACGACCTCCTCGGGAGTGAGCGCGACGGTCTCGCCGTCGACCTGCACGCTCGCCGTGCCGTCGCGCAGCCCGGCCGCGAGCTGGGCGGCGTCGGCGTCCGCGACGGCCTTGGCGACGGCCTGGACGCCCTTGCCGAAGCGCTTGCCGAGCGCCCGGAAGCTGGCCTTGGCGGTGACGTCGACCAGGTCGCCGGCCAGCGGCTCGAGGGTGACGACGTTGAGCTCCGCGGCGACCAGCGCCTGCAGGTCGGCGGGGAGTGCCTGCCAGCCCTGGGCGCTCACCATCGCCCGGCCCAGCGGCTGGCGGGTCTTCACCTTGGACTCGGCGCGGGCCTGCCGCCCGAGGTCGACCAGCCGGCGCACCAGGGCCATCTGCGCCGACAGCTCGACGTCGACGAGGGCGCTCGTCGACCTGCGGCCAGGACGCCAGGTGCACCGAGTCGGGCAGACCGCCGGCCGGCGACCCCTCGTCCTGACCGGCGAACAGCGAGCCCCACACCTCGTCCGTGACGAAGGGCGTGAACGGCGCCATCAGCAGGGTGACGACGTAGAGGCACTCGTGCAGCGTCGCGAGCGCAGCGGGGTCGCCGTCCCAGAAGCGCCGGCGCGAGGAGCGGACGTACCAGTTGGACAGGTCGTCGACCAGCGCGGTCAGCCGCTTGCCGGCGCGCAGCGAGTCGAAGTCCTCGAGGGCGGCGGTGACGTCGAGCGCCGCGGCGTGCACCTGCGAGAGCGCCCACCGGTCCAGCAGCGTCCGCTCGCCGGCCTCGTCGCCGGGGGTCCAGCCGTTCACGCCGGCGTACAGGGTGTGGAAGGCCGCGGTGTTCCAGTAGGTCAGCAGGACCTTGCGGACGACCTCCTCGACCTGCTCGTGCCCGACCCGCCGGGCCGACCAGGGCGAGCCGCCGCAGAGCATGTACCAGCGCAGCGCGTCCGCGCCGTGCCGCTCGAAGAGCTCGAACGGGTCCAGCACGTTGCCGAGGTGCTTGCTCATCTTGCGGCCCTCGCCGTCGAGGATGTGCCCCAGGCAGAGCACGGTCTCGTACGACGAGCGGTCGAAGACCAGCGTCCCGACCGTCATGAGCGTGTAGAACCAGCCGCGGGTCTGGTCGATCGCCTCGCAGATGAACTGCGCCGGGTAGGCCGGCTCGACGCCGGAGTGCGGGTAGCCGACCTGGGCGAACGGCATCGCGCCGGAGTCGTACCAGCCGTCGATGACCTCGGGCACCCGGCGGGCCTCGGCGCCGCACTGCTGACACGGCGACGACGACGTCGTCGACGTACGGCCGGTGCGGGTCGAGCGCGGACAGCTCCTGCCCGGCGGCCTCGCCGAGCTCGGCCAGGCTGCCGTACGCCTGCCAGTGGTCCTTGTCCGCCGTGCAGCGCCAGATCGGCAGGGGAGTGCCCCAGTAGCGGTTGCGGGACAGCGCCCAGTCGATGTTGTTGTCGAGCCAGTCGCCGTACCGCCCGTGCTTGATCGTGCCCGGGTACCAGGTCGTGCGCTCGTTCTCCTCGACCAGCCGGTCCTTGATGGCGGTGGTGCGGATGTACCAGCTGGGCAGCGCGTAGTAGAGCAGCGCGGTGTCGCAGCGCCAGCAGTGCGGGTAGCTGTGCTCGTACGGCAGCTGGCGGAAGAGCAGCCCGCGCGCGTCGAGGTCCTGCACGAGCGCCTTGTCGGCGGCCTTGAAGAACTGCCCGCCGACCAGCGGCAGGTGCTCCTCGAAGGTGCCGTCCGGGCGGACCGGGTTGACGACCGGCAGGCCGTACTTCTTGGCGACGAGCATGTCCTCCGCGCCGAAGGCGGGGGACTGGTGGACCAGCCCGGTCCCGGAGTCGATCGTCACGTAGTCGGCGGTGCCGACGTAGTGGGCGCCCGTGGATCTCGACCAGGTCGAACGGGCGGGCGTAGGTCGTGTGCTCCAGCGCGGTGCCCGGGAAGCGCTCGAGGACCTCGACGTCCTCGCCCAGGACGCTCAGCAGCGGCTCGGCCACGACGAGCACCTCGCCGCCGGCGCGGGCAGCGACGTACGTGACGCCGGGGTTCACGGCGACGGCCGTGTTGCTCACGAGGGTCCAGGGGGTCGTCGTCCAGACGAGCAGGGCCGCGCCGAGGCTCTGCAGCGGCCCGCTCGTGACGGGGAAGCGGACGTAGACGCTCGGGTCGGTCACGGTCTGGTAGCCCTGCGCGACCTCGTGGTCGGACAGCCCGGTGCCGCAGCGCGGGCAGTACGGCGCGACGCGGTGGTCCTCGACGAGCAGGCCCTGGTCGGCGATCTGCTTGAGCGACCACCAGACCGACTCGACGTAGGAGGAGTCCATGGTCCGGTAGGCGTCGTCCATGTCGCACCAGTAGCCCATGCGCGTGGTCATGCGCTCGAACTCGTCGACGTGCCGCAGCACGCTCTCGCGGCACCTGGCGTTGAACTCCGCGACGCCGTAGGCCTCGATGTCCTGCTTGCCGGAGAAGCCGAGCTCCTTCTCGACGGCCAGCTCGACGGGCAGGCCGTGGCAGTCCCACCCGGCCTTGCGCGGCACGTGGCGTCCCTGCATCGTCTTGAACCGCGGGAACAGGTCCTTGAAGACGCGCGCCTCGACGTGGTGGGTGCCCGGCTTGCCGTTGGCGGTCGGCGGGCCCTCGTAGAAGACCCACGGCTCGCCGTCCTGCGTGGCCTCGAGGCTGCGCTCGAAGACCCGCGAGCGCTCCCAGCGGGCGAGCACGTCGCGCTCGACGGCCGGCAGGTCGACCTGGGCGGGCAGCTGCTTCATGCGGTTCCTCCGTCGGTGGCGTGCTCTCGACGGAGGGACGAAGCTGCCCCTTGTTCCTGGGCGAGCTCCGCGGTACCACCCTCCTTGGGACCGGGGTCCCCGCTCTTGTCGTGCCCGCCGCCGAGGAGCTGCCGGGGCTGATGTTCACGCGCGGGCACACCACCGGGCTCCCACCGCCCCCGGCTCGCTCTGGGCTGCGTCCGCGGCTACTGGTCCCCGTCCGCTGCGACGCCGGCGAGTCTAGCGCCGGAAGAGGGGGCCGGGGAGGGGGCCGGGGGCCGGCGTACGTGCGTGCCGGGGCCGGGGGAGGCGCGCGCGTGCCGCGCTGCGTGCCGAGCTGCCTCCCGTGCGTCTCCGGTGCGTCCTGCTGCCCGTGCGCGGGCCGTCTCCGCGGAGCAGGACGTACGGGGCGGCCCTGCCGTACGTCCTGCTGCCCGTGCGCGGGCCGTCTCCGCAGAGCAGGACGCACGGGGCGGCGACGGCGAGGCGGCCGAGCGGTCGGGGACGCCGCAGGGTGACCCGCGTGGTGCGCTTTGTCGCGGAACAGCCCGGCACGTATCCTGCGCGCGTTCCTGATCATGCCCGTCCGGGTGTGGCGGACGTGAGGGGGCGGGAATGGCCACGCGCTTCGGCAAGGTCCGGAAGCTGCTGCCAGGCGGCAAGAAGGGCGCTGCGGCGTCCGAGGCCGTGCCCGCGACGGTGGTCCCGGCTCCGGCGGCGTCGGCTCCGGCGCCCGCCACTCGGGCCCCGGCCGCTGCCCCGCCGGTGAAGGTGGTCGCCGCGAAGAAGGCCGCCCCGGCCGCCAAGGCAGCTGGCAAGACGGCACCTGCCAAGGCCGCGCCGGCGAAGAAGGCTGCTGCTGCCAAGGCTCCGGCGGCCGCGAAGGCCCCGGCCAAGACGGCCGCGAAGGCACCCACCAAGGCCCCAGCCAGGTCGGCTGCCAAGGCTCCGGCCAAGACCGGGGCGAAGGCTCCGGCCAAGACCGGGGCGAAGGCTCCGGCCAAGACGGCCGCCAAGGCTCCTGCCACGCCTGCGGCGAAGGCCCCCGTCAAGCGTCCCCAGGGCACCACCGTCAAGGCAGCTCCGAGCGTCGCGAGCACGGCAGCGAGCACGGCAGCGAGCAAGGCACCGGCGAGCAAGGCGGCGCCCGCCAAGGCTGCCGCTCCGGCCAAGGCTGCCGCTCCGGCCAAGGCTGCCGCTCCGGAGGCCGCCCGGCGACGGCGAGCGCCAAGGCCGCGCCCGCGCGTGTCGCCGGCAAGACCGGACCGCCCGCGGCCGCCCCCGCCGGCGGCGACGTCGACGCGCCGACCCGCGCTGCAGGGCCGGGCAAGACCGGCGCCACCAGCAGGTCCCCGCCGACACCGCCGCCCCCGCCCAGGCCGCGCCCGCGCAGGCCCCTGCCGCGACCGCCGCCAAGGCCCCGGCCAAGACCGCCGCCAAGACCCCCGCCAAGACCCCCGCGAGGACCCCCACGAGGACCCCCGCGAAGACCCCGGCCAAGGCCCCCGCCGCCGAGCCGCCTGTGCCGATGGGCGACGACGCGTGGACCCCGGCCGAGCTCAAGGCGGTCCGCAAGGAGCTCGAGGAGCAGGCCGAGGAGCTGCGCGGCGAGATCGACGCCGCTGAGGCCCAGAGCGAGTCGCTGAAGCGCGCGCAGAGCAGCGAGGGCTCCGGGGACGAGGCCGACGCCGGCAGCAAGACCTTCGAGCGCGAGCACGAGATGTCGCTGGCCAACAACAGCCGGGACCTGCTGGTGCAGGTCGAGCGCGCTCTGGGTCGCATCGACGCCGGGACGTACGGCCGGTGCGAGAACTGCGGCAACCCGATCCCGAAGGCGCGCCTGCAGGCCTTCCCGCGGGCCACGCTGTGCGTGACGTGCAAGCAGCGCGAGGAGCGGCGCTGACCGAGGACCACCCCGACGCGACGACGGCCCTGCGCCCGCGCAAGCGGGCGCTGCTCGCCGGCATCGCCGTGGCGGTGCTGGTGCTCGACGTGCTCACCAAGGTCTGGGTCGTCGCCGAGCTCGAGGGGCGGCGCTCCATCGAGCTGCTCGGGGGGAGCTGTTCCTGCGGGTCTCGCGCAACACCGGCGCGGCCTTCTCCTTCGCCGAGGGCGCGACGCTGGTCTTCACGACCGTGGCCGTCGTCGTCGTGGTGGTCATCGTCCGGATCTCCGGCCGGCTGCGGAGCGCCGGCTGGGCGCTCAGCCTCGGTCTGCTGCTCGGCGGCGCCAGCGGCAACCTGGTCGACCGGCTCCTCCGCAGCCCGGGCGTCGGACGCGGGGCGGTCGTGGACTTCATCGCGCTGGGCTGGTTCCCGAGCTTCAACGTCGCCGACAGCGGCATCGTCGTCGGTGGCCTGCTGGCCGTGCTGCTGTCCTTCCGCGGCATCGAGGTCGACGGGACGCGGCAGGGCCGCGACGCTCCTCCCGCATGATGGAGGGGTGACCTCCCGCCGCTCGCTGCCCGTGCCCGAAGGGCTCGACGGCCTGCGCCTGGACGCCGCCCTCAGCCGCGCTGTTCGGCCTGAGCCGCACCGCGGCGGCCGACCTCGTCGGCGCGGGCGCGGTGACGTTGGACGGCAACGCGGTGGTCAAGAGCGAGCGCGTGACCGCCGGCGCGGTGCTCGAGGTGGACCTGCCCGACCCCGACCGGGTCGCCTCCGCCCCGCCGCAGGTGGTCGAGGGCCTGGTCGTCCTGCACGAGGACGACGACATCCTCGTCGTGGACAAGCCCATAGGCGTCGCCGCCCACCCGAGCCCCGGCTGGGAGGGCCCGACCGTCATCGGCGGCCTGGCGGCTGCCGGTCACCGGGTCAGCACCAGCGGCGCCGAGGAGCGGCAGGGCATCGTGCACCGCCTCGACGTCGGGACGAGCGGCTGCATGGTCGTCGCCAAGAGCGAGCGCGCGTACACGGTGCTCAAGGACGCGTTCCGCGAGCGGACGGTCGACAAGCGCTACCACGCGCTCGTGCAGGGCCACCCCGACCCGATGAGCGGCACCGTCGACGCGCCGATCGACCGGCACCCGACGAGCGCGTACAAGTTCGCCGTCGTCGCCGGCGGGCGCGACAGCGTCACGCACTACGAGACGATCGAGGCCTTCCGGCACGCCACCCTGGTCGAGGTGCACCTCGAGACCGGGCGCACCCACCAGATCCGCGTGCACATGGCCGCTCTCAAGCACCCGTGCGTCGGTGACATCACCTACGGGGCCGACCCGACGCTCAGCAAGCGGCTCGGGCTCGAGCGGCAGTGGCTGCACGCCGTGCGGCTGTCGTTCGCGCACCCCGACGACGGCCGGTGGGTGTCGTTCGAGAGCGGCTACCCGGCCGACCTGCAGAACGCGCTCGACCGGGTGGCGGCAGCGTCGTGAGGCCGCGCGCGTGACCCTGCGCGACCTCGACGCGCGGGTCGTCCCGCGCGTCGCCGCGGGGCTGCGGGCCCTGCTCGACGGCGTGGCCGACAGCCGCGCCGCCGTCAGCCGGCGGGTGGCCGGGACCGTCCTGCTCGCCGTGGTCCTGCTGTCCGGGACGGGCGTGGCGCTGTCCGCGCGCGACGACCCCGCGCCCCGGGAGCAGCAGCCGGTCGCTGCGGGCTCGGTGACGCTCGGGCTCGCCCTGGGCCCGCCCGCCGGCGCGGACGCCGAGGCGCACCTCGCGCAGGCCGGCGCGCGGCTGGCGGAGCTGGCGGGACGGAGCCCCGCGGCGCGCCACCTGGCCCTCGTGAGCCTGCGCAGCGCGCTGACCCCCGCGCAGACGGGGGCCCTGCTCGACGGCGCCGGCCTCTCGCTGGAGCGGGCGTACCTGCTCGCCGACGTGCCCGGACGTCCGGAGGAGATCGTGTTCCAGACCCCCGGCGACGTCGTCACGGGGCTGCAGCAGGTCTACGCCGCCACCGCGACGCGCAAGGCCGACCAGCAGCGCGACCTGCTCGCCACCGCGGCCACCGTCGCGGGCGGCACCGAGCAGGAGGCAGAGCTCCGGGCGCTGTACGAGCAGGACGCCGCCACCGCCGGTGCGGAGGCAGCGGCGTACGGCGCCGGCTGCGCCTGCGTGCAGGCGCTCGTCGTGGCCGGCGACCTCGCGAGCCTGGCCGGTCTGCTCGACCTCGACGCGGTCCGCGGGGTCGAGGTCGCGCCCCGCGGCGCCGTCGTCGCCGCGCTGAGCATCCGGCCGCTGCGCCCGTCCGAGACCGGCACCGTCGAGCAGGAGCCCTCATGAGCGTGGACGTGCGACTGGCCGGACCGGCCGACCTCGACGCGGTCTGGGCACTGCGGCACGACGTCTTCGTCGTCGGCCAGGGGGTCCCGGTCGAGCTCGAGCGCGACGCGCTCGACAGCGCGGCCGACCACGCCGTGGCGCGCGTCGACGGGCGCCTGGTCGGCACCGGGCGGCTGGTCGACGGCCGCATCGACGAGTCCGGCGAGCTCGTGCCCGGCACCGCCGGCACGGTCGGGACCATCGGCCGGATGGCCGTCGCGCAGGACGCGCGCGGGACCGGGACCGGCCGGGCGCTGCTGGACCTGCTGGTGGCGCATGCGGCCGAGCGCGGGCTGCCCGCCGTCGAGCTGCACGCCCAGCTGCACGCCCGCGGCTTCTACGACCGGGCCGGCTTCACGCCGTTCGGCGAGGTCTACCTCGAAGCCGGCATCGAGCACCTGGGCATGCGCCGGGACCTCTGACCGCCGTCCGAGCCGGCGACGTCAGAGCCAGCCGAGCTCGCTCGGCTGGGGGTAGCCGCCCTGCACCACGCCGTACGCCGCGACGAGCAGCAGGCTGAGCCCGAAGGCCCCCGCGGCCAGCCGGCCCGCGGGCGAGCCGTGCCGCAGTCCCAGGCCGGTCAGGGCCGCGGCCAGCGTGACGCCCCACGGCACCGACCCGCCCTCCACGACGTTCGCCGCCCACGTCAGCCCGACCAGCCCGGCCAGCCCGCCGGCCACCGGACCGGGACGCAGGTCGAGTCCGCGCAGCTGGTGCAGCAGCACCGCCACCAGCAGCGCCAGGCCGGTGAACCACAGGTGGTGGCCGACGACCTCGTCCCACAGGTAGGCGGGGGCGGCGTCCCCGGTCGCGTAGGTGATCGAGTTGGCCGACAGGTGCAGCCCGTGGCCCTGCACGAACAGCGCCGCCCCGAGCAGCGCCAGCCCCCACGCCCGCCGACCGGCGCCGGTGCGGGCCAGCACGGCCAGCGCCGGGCCGGCGACGGCGTACGGGGTGAGCAGGTCGACGAAGTCCTCCCACCGCGTGGCCCCGGGCGCGGCGACGCCCAGCGGCAGCAGTCGCAGCCAGTGCGTCAGGACGACCGCGACGGCGCCGGCTGCCAGCAGCCGCGGCCGGCTCACAGGGAGCTCGGTGCGGGGAAGCCGCCGTGCCACGCGCCGTAGCCCGCCAGCGCCAGAGCAGCCGTCCCGAAGGCGACCGCGAGCAGGCCTCCCGTGCCGTCGCGTCGTCGTACGCCCCATCCGGTCAGGCCGAGCGCGACCACCAGCGAGCCGACGGCGGTCGTGCCCTCGAGCGCGTTCGTCGTCCACGTCAGCCCGGTCGCGAGCGCCAGCCCGACGGCCGGAGCCGTCACCCGCAGGTCGACCGACCGGGCGAGGGCCACGACCAGCAGGGCCAGCCCGGCGTACCAGAGCCAGTGGCCGACGACCTCGTCCCACAGGTGGACCGGGGCGGCGTCGCCGCGCACGTTGCCGATGGAGTTCGCGGCCAGGTGCACCCCGTGGCCGTTGACGTACGCCGCCGACCCCACGAGCGCGGTGCGCCAGCCGGTCCGGTCGGTGCCGGCGGCGGCGAGGGCCGCCAGCGCCGTGCCGACGACCGCGTACGGCGTGAGCAGGTCCAGCCAGTCGACCCAGCGGGTGCCGCCACCGGCGTCGCCGAGCCCGCCGGGCAGCGCGCCCAGGTGGTGCAGCAGGCCGTACGCCACGGCCCAGGCCGTGACCCAGTTGGTGACCCACCGTGACGCTGGCACCGGTCGAGGCTAGCGGACACAGGCCCCTGGCTTCTGTCGACAACCAGATAAGTGCCAGGGTAATGTCGACGTCATGCCCGCCACCCTGCTCGGCGACCTCGTCGGGTCCCGGCGCGTCCCGGACCGGGCGGCGGTGCAAGGCGGGCTCCTCGCGGCGCTCGCGCAGGTCAACGAGCAGGTGCCCGCGCAGCAGCCCCTGGAACCGACCATCGGCGACGAGTTCCAGGGCGCCTACGACGCCGTCGCCGACGCGGTGCGCGCCTCGATGCTCGTCCGGCTCCTGCTGCTCCCGCTGGTCGACACGCGCTACGGACTCGGTCTGGGCGGTGTCACCGTCTTCGAGGCCGACCGCACCCCGGTGTCGCAGGACGGGCCTGGCTGGTGGGCCGCGCGGGAGGCGATCACCCAGGTCTCGGCCCGGGAGGGGCGGCGCGCCTCGGCCAGGGGGACCCGCACCCTGCTGGTCGACCGGAGCGGCGAGCCGTGGCCGGCCGGCTCCGCGGCCGAGCCCGCACCGGAGGGGCTCGCCGCCGCCCTCAACGCGCACCTGCTGGTCCGCGACGAGGCGGTCGGCCTGATGGGCGAGCGCGCGCAGCGACTGCTGCTGGGCTGGTTGCTCGGGCGCACCCAGTCCGAGCTGGCCGAGCAGGAGGGCATCTCGCAGTCGGCCGTCAGCCAGGCCCTGGGCCGCAGCGGCGCGTACGCCCTCCGCGACGCCCAGGACGCGCTCGCCGGGTCGCTCCGGTGACGCTGTTCGCGCTGTGGCTCGGGATGCTCGGGGTCGCCGACCTCGTCCGCTGGCGCTCGGACGCGCGGTGGTGGCGGCAGGCCCTGGGCGCACTGGCCGCCCTCGTCGCCGCGCTCGCCGCCTGCGGCCTCGGCGGGTTCGACGCCGGCACCGCGGTGGCCTGGTCGCTGGCGCTCGGCCGTCCTCACCGGCGTCTGGCTCGTCGCCAGCTGGGCCGCGCTGCACCGGGGTCGCGGCGCCTGGCTGCCGATCACCACCCTGGTCGCGGGCGCACTGCTGCTCGTCGGCGCCTCCGGCCGCACGCCCTCGCTGGAGGACCGCCTGCTGCGCTGGTACGAGGGGCTGGCGGTGCCGGCCGCCGCCGGGATGTCGTTCGACCGCTTCGCCGTGGTCGCGGGAGGGCTGCTGTTCCTGCAGCTGACCGCGAACGTCGTCGTCCGGCTGGTCCTGGACAGCGCCGGCTCGCCCGCCGAGCAGAGCGAGTCGACCCTCAAGGGCGGCCGCGTGCTGGGCCCGATGGAGCGCACCTTCATCTTCGCCCTCGGCGTGGCCGGCGAGCTGACGGCCGCGTCCGTGATCGTCGCGGCGAAGGGCCTGCTGCGCTTCCCGGAGCTGCAGCGCGGGGCAGCCGGCGGCCGGGTCGACGCGCTCACCGAGTACTTCCTCGTGGGCTCCCTCACCAGCTGGCTGCTCGCGGTGCTGCTGCTCCCGCTCACCTAGCCCGCAGAGGCCGCCGTACAGAAGCCCTCGGCTTCTCGCCGACCCGTCATAAGCGCACCCCCCGGGCGGTCCGGACGGCACGCCGGTGCGCCACCACGGAACTGTCCGAGCGGCGTGGCACAGTCTGTGCGAGCACCAGCACGGCCCGCCTTCCCCTCGGACCGACGCTGCTCTTCCGGCGTGCATCGAGCAGAAGGAGGCGGTCCCGTCGTGGGCGATCAGGACTCGTTCGTGCACCTGCACGTGCACACCGAGTACTCCATGCTCGACGGCGCCGCGCGGCTGGACGACCTGTTCGCGCGCACCGCCGAGATGGGCATGCCGGCCCTGGCGATGACCGACCACGGCAACGTCTTCGGGGCCTACGACTTCTGGAAGAAGGCCAAGGCCCACGGCATCAACCCGATCATCGGGACCGAGGCCTACGTCGCGCCCGGCAGCCGCTTCGACAAGAGCCGCGTGCGCTGGGGCGACGGCGGTGAGGACGACGTCTCCGGCGGCGGCGCCTACACCCACATGACGATGCTCGCGACGAGCACCGAGGGCATGCACCGGCTGTTCAAGCTGAGCTCGCTGGCCTCCCTCGAGGGCTACTACTACAAGCCGCGCATGGACAAGGAGCTGCTCGCCGAGCACGTCCGGCCGGACGTCGACCTCATCGGGACGACGGGCTGTCCGTCGGGCGAGATCCAGACCTACCTGCGGATGGGCAACTACCAGGCCGCGAAGCGGTCGGCAGGGGAGTACCGCGAGATCTTCGGCGCGGACAACTTCTTCTGCGAGCTGATGGACCACGGGATCCCGATCGAGCGCCGGGCGCAGAAGGACCTCATCCGGCTCGCCAAGGACCTCGCGATCCCGTTCGTCGCGACCAACGACCTGCACTACACCGCGCCCGAGGACGCCAAGGCCCACGAGGTGCTGCTCTGCGTCCAGTCCGGCAAGACGATGGCCGACCCGCAGCGGTTCAAGTTCGACGCGCAGGACTTCTACCTCAAGAGCCCGCAGGAGATGCGGTCGCTGTGGAGCGAGTTCCCCGAGGCCTGCGACAACACGCTGCTCATCGCCGAGCGCTGCTCGATGGACTTCGTCGAGGGCCGCGACCTCATGCCGCGCGTGCCGGTGCCGGAGGGCTACACCGAGGACACCTGGCTGCGCGAGCAGGTGCACGCCGGCCTGCGCGAGCGCTTCCGCGGCGGCCCGGTGCCGGAGGGGCACACCCGTCAGGCCGACTACGAGGTCGACGTCATCGTCACCATGGGCTTCCCGGGCTACTTCCTGGTCACGGCCGACCTGTGCCGGCACGCCAAGGAGACCGGCATCCGGGTCGGCCCGGGCCGCGGCTCGGCCGCCGGCTCCCTGGTCGCCTACGCGCTGAAGATCACCGACCTCGACCCGATCAAGCACAAGCTGCTGTTCGAGCGCTTCCTCAACCCCGAGCGCGTCTCGATGCCCGACATCGACCTCGACTTCGACGAGCGCCGGCGCGGCGACATGATCCGCTACGCCACCGAGAAGTACGGCGAGGAGCGCGTCTCGCAGATCATCACCTACGGGACGATCAAGGCGAAGGCCGCCGTCAAGGACGCGGCGAGGGTGCTCGGCTTCCCGTACGCGACCGGCGACCGGATCACCAAGGCGATGCCGGCGGCTGTGATGGGCAAGGACATCCCGCTGGCCGGGATCTTCGACCCGAGCCACAAGCGCTACGGCGAGGCCGGGGAGTTCCGGGCGCTGTACGACAGCGACCCCGAGGCCAAGCAGGTCGTCGACACCGCCCGGGGGCTCGAGGGGCTCAAGCGGCAGTGGGGCGTGCACGCCGCCGGCGTCATCCTGTGCCGCGAGCCGCTGCTGGACGTCGTGCCGATCCACCGCCGCGAGCAGGACGGCGCGATCATCACCCAGTTCGACATGGGTGCCTGCGAGACGCTCGGGCTGCTCAAGATGGACTTCCTGGGCCTGCGCAACCTCACCGTGCTCGACGACTGCCTCAAGCACATCGAGGCCAACCGCGGCCAGACCGTCGTGCTCGAGGACCTCGACGAGATGGTCCCGGACCCCGCGACCTACGAGCTGCTCTCGCGCGGAGACACCCTCGGCGTCTTCCAGCTCGACGGCGGTCCGATGCGCTCGCTGCTGCGGTCGATGCGCCCGGACAGCTTCGAGACCATCTCGGCCGTGCTCGCGCTCTACCGGCCGGGCCCGATGGGCGCCAACGCCCACAACGACTACGCCGACCGCAAGACCGGCCGCAAGCCGGTCGTGCCGATCCACCCCGAGCTGGCGGAGCCGCTCGAGGACATCCTGGGCGACACCTACGGGCTGATCGTCTACCAGGAGCAGGTCATGGCGATCGCCCAGAAGCTGGCGGGCTACACGCTGGGCGCCGCCGACCTGCTGCGTCGCGCGATGGGCAAGAAGAAGAAGGAGATCCTCGACAAGGAGTACGTCCCGTTCAGCGACGGGATGAAGGCCAACGGCTACTCCGAGGGCGCGATCAAGACCCTCTGGGACATCCTCGTCCCGTTCTCCGACTACGCCTTCAACCGCGCCCACACCGCCGGCTACGGGCTGGTGAGCTTCTGGACGGCCTACCTCAAGGCGAACTTCCCCGCCGAGTACATGGCGGCGCTGCTCACCTCGGTCAAGGACGACAAGGACAAGAGCGCGCTCTACCTCGCCGAGTGCCGGCGGATGGGCATCAAGGTGCTGCCGCCCGACGTCAACGACTCCGACAGCGACTTCACCCCGCGCGGCACCGACATCCGCTTCGGGCTGTCGGCGATCCGCAACGTCGGCACCAACGTCGTCGCGTCGATCGTCAGGACGCGCGAGGAGAAGGGCCGGTTCGCCGACTTCGGCGACTTCCTGCGCAAGGTCGAGGCCGTCGCCTGCAACAAGAAGACCGTCGAGTCGCTGTGCAAGGCAGGGGCGTTCGACTCGCTCGGCCACAGCCGCAAGGGCCTGGTGCACGTGCACGCCGAGGCCATCGAGGCGTGCATGGAGACCAAGAAGAAGGAGGCCATCGGGCAGTTCGACCTGTTCGGCTCGATGGGCGAGGCCGACGCCGAGCCGGGTGAAGGCGGGATGTTCGACGTCGTCGTGCCGATGGGGGAGTGGGAGAAGTCGGTCCTGCTCACCTACGAGCGCGAGATGCTCGGGCTCTACGTCTCGGACCACCCGCTGTTCGGCGTCGAGCACGTCCTGGCCGGTGCGGTCGACCTGCCCGTGTCGCAGATCGGCGACGTCGAGGACGGCCGGACCGTCACCGTCGGCGGCATCCTGTCCAGCGTCACCCGCAAGATGACCAAGCAGGGCAACCCCTGGGCGCTGGTCGTGCTGGAGGACCTCGAGGGCGCGGTCGAGGTGATGTTCTTCCCGCAGAGCTACGTCAACGCCGCGGTGCACCTGGTCGAGGACGCCGTCGTGCTGGTGCGCGGCCGCGTCGACAAGCGCGACGAGATGCCGAAGATCATCGGCAACGAGATCACCGTGCCGGACCTGTCGGTCGGGCCGCGCGGCCCGGTGGTGGTGTCGCTGCCCACGCCGCGGTGCACCCCGCCCGTCGTCGAGCGCTTCAAGGAGGTCCTGGCCTCCCACCCCGGGACCACGGACGTGCACCTGCAGCTCGTCGGCGGCGGCAGGACCACGGTCGTGCGGCTCGACGACCGGCTGCGCGTGACCGCCACCCCGGCCCTGTTCGCCGACCTCAAGGCGCTGCTCGGCACCGGCTGCCTGCCGACCGGCGCCTGACCCGGCTAGCGTCTGCCCGCATGGAGCGCGTGATCCGACCCGCCGCCACGGTGTCCCGAGCGGCCGCGGTCGCCGAGCTCCGCCTGTGCGCCGGCACCCTGATCGTCGAGCAGCCCGACCAGGTGCTGCTGGACTACCTCGACGTCCGCAACGGCTACGCCTACCCCGCCTACGACCGGCTCGAGACCAACGGCTCGGCCGAGCTCGTCGACGGCGACCTGCTGGCACCGGCCCTGATCGGCGTGCACATCGACGAGGGCCGCTTCGCGCTGCTGCGCGAGATGCTGCCTGCGCTCGAGGCCGTGGCCGACCTGCCGGCCGTGCCGCTGCAGGACGCCGACGAGGACCACGTGCTGTGCGTGGCCGGGCTGTTCGGGATCCTCGACGAGCCCCGCTACGCCGGGCGCGGGGTGCGCGGCACCATCGTGTCGAAGGTGCTGCACCGCAAGCGCCCCGACCTCGTGCCGCTCTACGACTCCCGCATCTTCGAGGCCTACACCGCGCCCGGAGCGCTGCCGCGCTCGACCGACCGGGCCTGGGCGGACTTCATCGCCGACCTGTGCCGGCAGATGCGCGACGACCTGCGGGCCGAGGCGGACGCCTTCGACGCGCTCGAGGAGCTCGCGGCCGAGAACGGCTCGCCGGTCACCCGGCTGCGGATCCTCGACATCCTGGTCTGGCGCACCGCCGACCTCTGGCACTGAGCCGACGGCGCTCGGCCGTCGCGACACCCGCGGTCCCGCAGGGCGCAGCAGGCACGATGGTGCGGTGACCTCCTCCTGGTCGGCGCCCGACCCCCGCCGTGCCGCCACGACCGTCCCGGTCTTCGGCGTCCCGCCCGATCCGACCGCCGAGGACGTGCCCGTCGGCGAGGAGGTCCGCGCCGGCCTGGTCGCCGCGGTCGCCTCGGTCCTGGTGGCCGCACCGGTCGGTCTGCTGTGGGCGGCGGTGGCGCCGCGCGTCGACGTCGTGATCACGGGCGCCCGGGTCGACCTGGCCGACAGCGGCTCGGCGGCCTTCATCGCCGGTGACGGCTTCTTCCTGTTCGCCACCGCGCTGTCGGGGGTCGTCGGCGGCCTGCTCGCCTGGCGGCTCACCCGCGTCCACGGTCCGGGCGTGGTGCTGGGCCTCGCGCTCGGCGGCCTCGTGGCGGCGTACGTCGCGATGGTCGTGGGGCAGCAGGTCGGCGCCGACGTGGTGCAGGCGGCCGTCGACGGCGGCGGCCAGGGGGCGCTCGAGCTCAGCCTGCGGCTGCGGGCCCGGGAGGCCCTGGTCGGCTGGCCGGTCGGCGCGCTGGTCGCGTACGTCCTCGCCTCCCTGCTCCGCCGCCGCTGACCCGGCGCTACCGCGGCCGCGCCGGAGCCTCTGCCGGTGACGCACCGGCCCGTGGTCGTCGGGGGCGCTGTGTCGTGCGGCGGGTGGTGCGTCAGAGCGCAAGCTCTCGCACTTCTTGCCCCGTGGTGCACCACGAGCCGCCGACGACCCGTCGTCTGCCCGGCTGCGCTTCCGCCACCAGGGGCGCATGCCCCCGCGTACTGATCGTCGTGCCGCGGCACAGGAGATCTGGGGCCCTTCCACGACACCACGATCAGTACGAGGCGGGCGGCGCCGAGGCGAGCCGGCCCGGGCCCGCCCGTCGGCCCCGCTCGTGACTCCTCCTAGTTCGGGCTGACGGGGCCGCGGGCGAGCTCGGGCGCCGGCGCGGCCGAGAGCCGGGTCAGCAGGGTGACCTCCCGGCGGAGCAGCGCGAGCTCGGCCCGCAGCCGGGCGGTGCCGTCGGCAGCGGCGAGCAGCCGCTGCCGCTCGGGCAGGTCGAGCGCCGTCGTGGCCGCGACCAGGTAGCCCAGCACCAGCGAGCTGTCCGGCAGGTCCGGGACCGGCACCTCCTCGCCGCCCGCGCGCGAGAGCGCGCCGAGGTAGGCCGCGAAGGCGGTGCGCACGGCGGCGTCGAGCAGCGGGCCCTCGGCGGTCGCGCCCATCTCGTCCGGCAGCAGGTCGACCTCGCCGACGAGGTACGGGCCGCTCTCGTCGAGCTCGCGGAGCGCGAAGCGCGCCGTTCCCGTGGACACCAGGTCGTACCGGCCGTCGTCGTAGGGGTCGGCGCGGCGGACGTGGGCCACGCAGCCGACGTCGTAGAGGGCCGAGACGCCGTCCGCGCCGACCTCGCGGCCCTGCCGGATGGTCAGGACGCCGAAGCGCCGCTCGTCCTCCGGCAGGGCGAGCAGGTCGGCGACCATCGTCCGGTAGCGCTGCTCGAAGACGTGCAGCGGCAGCACCAGCCCGGGGAACAGCACGGTGCCGAGCGGGAACAGCGGCAGCCGGTGCGACACGGCCCGCACGCTACGGCTCCGCGGATGCCCGCACCCGGTGGCCGGACTCACGCGCGGCGCCGGGCGGCGGTGATCGGCTCGCCGGTAGGCTGGCAGTCCCTTCCCCGAGGCTTGGAGCGTCGCGCCGTGCTGACCCGCATCGACCTGCGCGGACACCGCGACGCCGACCCGCGGGCCCTGCTGCCGCGGGCCGCCCTGGACGTCGCCTCGGCCGTCGAGCAGGTCCGCCCCGTGGTCGAGGACGTGCGGGACCGCGGCGCCGATCGCGGTCCGCGAGGCGACCGCCCGCTTCGACGGCGTCGAGCCCGAGCACCTGCGCGTGCCGGCCGAGGCCCTGGCCGCCGCCCTCGACGGCGCTCGACCCGGCCGTCCGGGCGGCGCTCGAGGAGGCCGCCCGCCGCGCCCGCACCGTCAGCACCGCCCAGCTGCGCGCCGACGAGGTGGTCCACGTCGTCGACGGGGCCACCGTCACCGAGCGCTGGGTGCCCGTCGGCCGGGTCGGGCTCTACGTGCCGGGCGGGCGGGTCGCCTACCCGAGCAGCGTGGTCATGAACGTCGTCCCGGCGCTCGTCGCCGGCGTCGAGAGCCTGGCCGTCGCGAGCCCGCCGCAGGCAGACGGGCTGCCGCACCCGGTCGTCCTGGCCGCCTGCGCGCTGCTCGGCGTCGACGAGGTCTGGGCCGTGGGCGGCGCTCAGGCCGTGGCGATGCTCGCCTACGGCATGGCGGGCGGGGGGAGGAAGGGACAGCGGGCTGCCCGCCGGTCGACGTCATCACCGGGCCGGGCAACGTCTACGTCGCCGCCGCCAAGCGCCTGGTGCAGGGCCGCTGCGGCATCGACTCCGAGGCCGGTCCGACCGAGATCGCCATCCTGGCCGACGACACGGCGGTGGCCGCGCACGTCGCCGCCGACCTCGTCGCGCAGGCCGAGCACGACCCGCTGGCCGCGTGCCTGCTCGTGACGCCGAGCGAGGAGCTGCTCGACGCGGTCGACGTCGAGCTCGGCAAGCAGGTGCCCGCCACCCGGCACCGCGAGCGGGTCGAGACGGCGCTGGCCGGCCAGTCCGCCCACGTGCTCGTCGAGGACCTCGACCAGGGCCTGGCCGTCGTCGACGCCTGGGCGGCCGAGCACCTCGAGATGATCACCGCCGACGCCCCCGAGCGGGCCCGGCGCGTCCGCAACGCCGGCGCCGTCTTCGTCGGCGGCTCCACCCCGGTCAGCCTGGGCGACTACCTGGCCGGCTCCAACCACGTGCTGCCCACAGGAGGCACGGCGCGCTTCAGCTCGGGGCTGTCGACGCAGAGCTTCCTCAAGCGGATGTCGCTGGTGGAGTACACCCGCGAGGCGCTGGCCGAGGTCGCGCCGCACGTCACCGCGCTCGGCGGTTCCGAGGACCTGCTCGCCCACGTCGAGGCCGTCCAGGTCAGGGTCCGGGACACCGCCGGATGACGCCCGCCCTGGACGCGCTGCCGGTCCGGGACGACCTGCGGGGCAAGGCGCCGTACGGCGCGCCGCAGCTGCCGGACGCTGTCCAGCTCAACGTCAACGAGAACCCGCACGCCCCGTCGCCGGGGCTGGTCGCCGACCTCGCGCAGGCCGTCGCGGCCGCCGCCGCGACCCTCAACCGCTACCCCGACCGCGAGGCCGTGGCGCTGCGCACCGACCTGGCCGCCTACCTCACCGCGCGCACCGGCGTCGCGCTCCAGGTCGAGCAGCTGTGGGCGGCCAACGGCTCCAACGAGGTGCTGCAGCAGGTCTGCCAGGCCTTCGGCGGGCCGGGCCGGGTGGCGCTGGGCTTCGAGCCGTCCTACTCCATGCACCCGCTGCTGGCCGCCGGCACGAGCACCGGCTGGGTGGCCGTGCCGCGCGCCGAGGACTTCACCGTCAGCGTCGCGTCGGCGGTCGCCGCGGTGCGCGAGCACCGGCCGGCGATCACCTTCCTCACCACGCCGAACAACCCGACCGGCACCGTCACCGGGCTCGACGTGGTCGAGGCCGTCCACGACGCCACCGACGGCATGGTCGTGGTCGACGAGGCGTACGCGGAGTTCGCCGCGACGCCGAGCGCCGTCACGCTGCTCGACCGCCTCCCGCGGCTGGTCGTCAGCCGCACGATGAGCAAGGCCTTCGCCCTGGCCGGCGCCCGGGTCGGCTACCTCGCCGCGAGCCCGGCGGTCGTCGACGCGCTGCGGCTCGTGCGCCTGCCCTACCACCTGTCGGCGCTCACCCAGGCCGCCGCCCGCACCGCTCTCGCCCACGCCGACGAGCTGCTCGGCACCGTCGAGCAGGTCAAGGCGCAGCGCGACCGGATGGTCGCCCGGATCCGCGAGCTGGGCCTGACCGTCGTGCCGACCGAGGCCAACTTCCTGCTGTTCGGCCCGTTCGACCAGCCGGTCGCGGTCTGGCAGGCCCTGCTCGACCGGGGCGTGCTGGTGCGCGACGTCAGCAGCGGCCCGGGCCTGGCCGGCTGGCTGCGCGTCAACGCCGGCACCGAGCCCGAGACCACGTCGTTCCTCGACGCACTCGAACGCACCCTGGAAGAGGTCATCGCATGAGCCGGACTGCACTCGTCGAGCGCACCACCAAGGAGTCCGACGTCCGCGTCGAGCTCGACCTCGACGGGACCGGCCAGTCGACGTCCGACACCGGCGTGCCGTTCTTCGACCACATGGTCGCCCAGCTCGGCCGGCACGGCGGCTTCGACCTGACCGTCCGCACCCGCGGCGACCTCGAGGTCGACGCCCACCACACCGTCGAGGACACCAGCCTGGCCATCGGCACCGCCCTCAAGCAGGCGCTCGGCGACAAGGCCGGCATCCGCCGCTTCGGCGACGCGCTGGTCCCGCTGGACGAGTGCCTGGTGCAGGCGGCGGTCGACCTGTCCGGCCGGCCGTACGTCGTGCACGAGGAGCCGCAGCTGGTCGAGCTGATCGGCTCCTACGACACGACGCTCACCCGGCACATCTGGGAGTCGCTGGTCGCGACCGCCGACATCGCGCTGCACGTCCGGGTGATCTCCGGCCGCAACGCCCACCACGTCGTCGAGGCGCAGTTCAAGGCCGTCGCGCGCGCGCTGCGCGACGCGGTGGCGCTCGACCCGCGCGTCGCCGGCATCCCCAGCACCAAGGGGGTCCTGTGAGCGAGGCTGCGGGGAGCGCCCCGTGACGCAGGAGCGGGCGTGCTCGCCGCTGCCGGAGCGAACCGAGGTGTCACGGTGATCCCTGCGCCCGACGACGACCTGTCGTACGAGGCCGTCCGGTACGACGAGGCGCCCAGCGCGCTGCCCGGACAGCTCATCACCGGGCTGGCCGTGCTCGTCATCGCCCTGCTGGGCGCCCCGCAGGTGTGGGACGCGCTCAGCGACGGGCGGTTCGGACCGGCGGTCGTCTTCTACCCGGTGCTGCTCGTCGCGTTCCTCTACCTGGGCCTGCGCGGGCGCGGCCGATGACCAGGGTCGTCCTGCTCGACTACGGCTCGGGCAACCTGCGCTCGGCCGAGCGGGCCCTCGCACGGGCCGGCGCCGAGGTCGAGCTGACCGCCGACTTCGCCACCGCGCTGGAGGCCGACGGCCTGGTCGTCCCGGGCGTGGGGGCCTTCGCCGCCTGCATGCGCGGCCTCAACGCCGTCCGCGGCGGCACCCTCGTGTGGGACCGGCTGCGCCGGCAGCGCCCGGTGCTCGGCATCTGCGTCGGCATGCAGGTGCTGTTCGAGACCGGCGTCGAGCACGGCGAGCAGACCGACGGCATGGGCGTGCTCGCCGGGTCGGTGACCCGGCTGCAGGCCGACGTCGTGCCCCACATGGGCTGGAACACCGTCGACGTCCCCGAGGGCTCGCGCCTGTTCGCCGGCCTCGAGGACGAGCGGTTCTACTTCGTGCACTCCTACGCCGCCCGTCAGGTGCCGGACACGCTGACCACGACGGCCGAGCACGGCGAGCGCTTCGCCGCCGCCGTCGAGCGCGGCGCGCTGTCGGCCACGCAGTTCCACCCGGAGAAGAGCGGCGACGCCGGCGCCGCCCTGCTCCGCAACTGGGTCACCTCGCTGTGACCGACGGCCGCCCTCGCTCCGACCCGCCGCACGCCCGACCGAGGAGACCCGATGAGCAAGCAGCGCCAGCGCCGCCGCGCGGACCTGGAGGCGCAGCGGCACAAGCCGGGCGCCAAGAAGGCGAAGGTCGCCGGGGCCAAGGAGGCCGCCGCCCAGCGGACGGCCGCGCCCAAGCGCGCGCCCAAGGGCCGGCAGAAGGTCTACCGGCAGCGCCGCTTCAAGCCGCTGCCGCGTCGCGCTCAAGGTCGGCCTGGCGGTCGGCTGGCTGGCCGGCGCCGTGGCCATCCTGCTGCTCGTCCCGAGCTGGACCGGCCGCATCGGCTTCCTGGTCATCCTCACGATGCTGCTGCCGCTGATCGTCGTGATCGTCCGCGACCCCACCCGGCGGACACCGGTGACCGCGCTGGAGCTGCTGCCCGCGGTCGACGTCGCCGACGGCCAGGCCGTGCGCCTGGTGCAGGGCGAGGCCGGCAGCGAGACGTCGTACGGCGACCCGGTCGAGGCGGCGCTGCAGTGGCAGCGCGACGGCGCGGAGTGGGTCCACCTGGTCGACCTGGACGCCGCCTTCGGCCGCGGGTCCAACCGGGAGCTGCTCGCGCGGGTCGTGAAGACCCTGGACGTCAAGGTCGAGATGAGCGGCGGCATCCGCGACGACGCCTCGCTCGAGGCCGCGCTGGCCACCGGCTGCGCGCGGGTCAACCTGGGCACCGCGGCGCTCGAGTCGCCCGAGTGGTGCGCGAAGGCGATCGCCGAGCACGGGGACCGGATCGCCGTCGGCCTGGACGTGCGCGGCACGACGCTGGCCGCGCGCGGCTGGACGCAGGAGGGCGGCGACCTGTGGGAGGTGCTGGCCCGGCTCGACGCCGAGGGCTGCGCCCGCTACGTCGTCACCGACGTGCGCCGCGACGGCACGCTGACCGGTCCGAACGTCGAGCTGCTGCAGCAGGTCTGCGCCGTCACCGACCGGCCGGTCGTCGCCAGCGGGGGAGTGTCCTCGCTGGACGACCTGCGCGCGCTGGCCGCGCTCGTCCCGGCCGGCGTCGAGGGCGCCATCGTCGGCAAGGCGCTCTACGCCGGCGCCTTCACCCTCCCCGAGGCGCTCGCCGCCGTACGCCCGGGCTAGAGGGCGATCTCGAGGCGCACGGGGCCGGCCTTCACGGCCAGGCCCAGGCCGCGCTCGGTGGCGTCGAGGCCCGGCAGGGACCAGCGCAGCGGCGTGACCGTCAGCGTGAACGCCGGCGTGGCCCGGGCCGGGGGAGCGGGCGGCACAGGAGTCGGGGCCGGCGCCGACGGCAGCGGCGCGGGCCGGCCCAGGTCGGCCATCAGGTCCGCGGTCAGGTCGTCCTTGCTCATGCTGCTCCTCGGATCTCGGGGTGGGCGGCGTAGGCGGCGAGCAGCTCGTCGGCGAGCGCGGCGTACGCCGTCGCCACGGGGCTGTTCGGGGCGGCGAGCACGACGGGCCGCTTGGCCAGGGTGGAGCTGGGGACGCGCCGCGACAGCGGGATGCGGGTCGCCATCAGCGGCAGGCCGGTGCCCTCCAGGGCCCCGGCGACCTCGCGGGCGGCGCGGCCCTCGCGGTCCCACAGCGAGCAGGCGACGCCGAGCAGCACCGCGGAGGTGTTCTCGAAGCGCCGGTGCTGGTCGAGGAAGGCCGACACGCGGACGGCGCCCAGCGCCGACCCCGGGTCGCTGGTGAAGACGGTGAGGACCGCGTCGGCGGCGGCGACCGCCGACAGGGTGAGGTTGCCGAGGTCGCCGTGGGTGTCGATGACGACGTGGTCGTAGTCGCCGACCACCGGCCGGAGCACCCGGCGCACCGCGGTGACCAGCCCGCCCTGCGCAGCCAGCGCGACGCCCACCGCCTCCAGCGACGGGTGGGCCGGCAGCAGGTCGACGCCGGGCGCGACGTCGCTGCGGATCGCCGCGCGGACGTCGGCGTCGACGTCCTCGAGCAGGCCGGCCAGGGAGTCCTCCCGGCTCTTGGCGACGACGCCGAACGCCCGGCCCAGGCTGTCCTGCGGGTCGGCGTCGACCGCGAGGACGCGGCCCCGGGCGCCCAGCACGGCGGCCAGGTTGGCGGCGGTCGACGTCTTGCCGACGCCGCCCTTGGACGAGCACACGGCCAGTCGCACAGCTGTCCCCCCTCGATCGCGAGGTGCCACTGTCCCAGCCGGGTCGCCGCCCGCGCGGCAGGCCCCGTGCCGTGTCCCAGCCGTGTCCCGGCCGTGTCCTACAGCCGGCCCAGCGCCGTGACGACGGGGGTCGGGTCGAGCACGCCGGTGGAGATGAGGACCACCAGCAGGGCGGCCAGCGCGATGCGGTAGACCACGAACGGCCGGAAGGTGCCGCTGCCGAGGTAGCGCAGGAAGCCGACGATCACGACGTAGCCGACGCCGAAGGCGATGACGGTCGCGAGCAGCGTCGGCCCCCACGCCGGGGCACCGGTCTCGCCGATGTCGGTCAGCTTGTAGAGCCCGGAGGCCAGCACCGCCGGCACCGCCAGCAGGAACGAGTAGCGCGCCGCCGCGACCCGGCTGTAGCCGAGCAGCAGCCCGGCGCTGAGGGTGCCGCCCGAGCGGCTCACGCCCGGCACCAGCGCGAGCGCCTGCGCGAAGCCGAACAGCACGCTGTCGCGCAGGGTCAGCTCGTCGAGCTCCTTGCTCTTGCGGCCGACCCGGTCGGCCAGGCCGAGGACGACCGCGAACCCGGCCAGCGTCAGCGCCACCAGGCGCAGGTCGCGGAACTGCTCGTCGATGAGGTCCTCGAGCAGCAGCCCCAGCACGGCGATGGGGATCGTGCCGACGATGACGTACCAGCCGGTGCGCGCGTCCAGCGAGCTGCGCAGCGCCGGCGTCCACAGCGACCGCGTCCAGGCGCTGACGATCCGCCAGATGTCGTGCCGGAAGTACAGGAGCACGGCGGTCTCGGTGCCGAGCTGGGTCACGGCCGTGAACGCGGCGCCCGGGATCTTCCCAGCCGAGGAGCTCGGCGGTGACGCGCAGGTGGGCGCTGCTGCTGATCGGCAGGAACTCCGTCAGGCCCTGCACGATCCCCAGGACGACGGCCTGCACCCACTCGCTCACCGGGCCCACCGTAGCGAGCGCGCCGGTCAGCCGGTGCGCACCGCGCCCAGCCGGTCGACCAGCGCCGGCAGGACGACCCCCAGCGGGGCGTCCACCCGTACGGTCGCCTTCTCGTCCCCGCGGGTCGGGCCGGCGTTCACGATGGCGACCGGCGTGCCGAGCTTCGCGGCGTGCAGCACGAACCGGTAGCCGGACATGACGGTCAGGGACGAGCCCAGCACGACCAGCGCCCGCGCCGCGTCCACCATCGCGAAGCAGGCGGCGACGCGGTCGGGCGGGACGGTCTCGCCGAAGAAGACGACGTCGGGCTTGAGCACCCCGCCGCAGACGTCGCAGTCGACGGTCCGGAACGCGTCGAGGTCCTGCTCGGGCAGGTCCACGTCGCCGTCCGGGTTGACCGCCAGCACGCGCGCCCGCCAGGCGCGGTTCACCGCCCGCAGCCGCCGGTCCAGGTCACCGCGGGGCGATCGGCGCCCGCAGGACAGGCAGACGACGCGGTCGAGGTTGCCGTGCAGCTCGACGACGTCGCGCGCGCCACCTGCGGTGTGCAGGCCGTCGACGTTCTGGGTGATGACACCGGAGAGCAGCCCGGCCTCCTGCAGCCGGGCGACGGCGACGTGCCCGGCGTTGGGCTCGGCGCGGGCGATGACCCGCCAGCCGAGGTGGCTGCGCGCCCAGTACCGGCGGCGCGCGGCGGCCGAGCCGGTGAAGGCCTGGTAGGTCATCGGGGTGCTCGGCCGGGCCGCCCCGCTGGGCCCGC
Source organism: uncultured Actinomycetota bacterium (assembly GCA_963844295.1). GTDB lineage: Bacteria > Actinomycetota > Actinomycetes > Mycobacteriales > SCTD01 > SCTD01. Next base: position 643,782 of record CAWJNR010000003.1, read on the forward strand.
GGTAGTCGGGGATGCCGGACTCGGTCGACAGCCCGGCGCCGGACAGCACGACGACGTCGCCCGCAGCGACGAGGTCGGCCAGCGCGTCCGCACCCGAGGAGCCCATCGCCGTCGAGGCTAGGTCCTGGCAGTGCTCCCTGCCGCCGGAGCGGGTCGGGCGCCCCGCAGGGCCCCCGGTAGCGTCCGCCGGCGTGAGCGTCGCCGTCCGCGTCATCCCGTGCCTCGACGTCGATGCCGGGCGCGTGGTCAAGGGCGTCAACTTCCGGGAGCTGCGCGACGCGGGCGACCCCGTCGAGATGGCCCGGCTCTACGACGCCGAGGGCGCCGACGAGCTGGTCTTCCTCGACATCACCGCGAGCAGCGGCAGCCGCGAGACGACGTACGACGTCGTGCGCCGCACCGCCGAGCAGGTCTTCATCCCGCTGACGGTCGGCGGCGGTGTGCGCGCCGTCGAGGACGTCGACCGGCTGCTGCGCGCGGGCGCGGACAAGGTCGGCGTCAACACCGCCGCGGTCGCGCGTCCTGAGCTGCTGAGCGAGATCAGCCGGCGGTTCGGCAACCAGGTGCTGGTGCTGTCGGTCGACGCCCGGCGCGTTCCGGCGGGCGAGCCGCCGACGCCGAGCGGCTTCGAGGTGACCACCCACGGCGGGCGCCGCGGCACCGGGACCGACGCGGTGGAGTGGGCCCGCGCAGGCCGAGGAGCTCGGCATCGGCGAGGTGCTGCTCAACTCGATGGACGCCGACGGCACCCGGGCCGGCTACGACGTCGAGCTGCATCACGGCCGTGCGCGCCGCGGTCAGCGTCCCGGTCATCGCGAGCGGCGGGGCGGGCCGGCTCGAGGACTTCGCCCCGGCGGTCGACGCCGGTGCCGACGCCGTGCTGGCCGCGAGCGTCTTCCACTTCGGCCAGCTCACGATCGGGCAGGTGAAGGACGCCCTGCGCGAGCAGGGCCACGCGGTCCGCGCATGACGGCGGCACGGTCGCAGGCGGGCGTCGACGGCGCGGCCGGCTGGCGCGCGGTCGCGGTGGCGTTCACCGCGATGTTCACGACCTTCGGCGTCGCGTACTCCTTCGGCGCCTTCCTGCTCCCGGTCAGCGAGGACCTGGGCTCCGGCCGGGGCGCGACGGCGGCGGTGTTCTCCCTCACGACGATGGCCTTCTTCGGCCTGGGCGGGCTGTCGGGGCCGGCCGTGGACCGCTTCGGACCGCGCCGGGTGGTGCTCGTCGGCACCGCCGCGCTCGGCCTCGGGCTGCTCCTGACCGCCAACGCCACCTCGCTCTGGCAGGCCTACCTCGGCCACGGGCTGGGCGTCGGGCTGGCCGTGGCCTGCTGCTACGTCCCGCTGGTGGCGGTCGTCGGCGGCTGGTTCGAGCAGCGCCGCACCGTCGCCGTCGGCGTCGCCGTGTCGGGCATCGGCCTGGGCACGCTGGTCGGCGCTCCCACCGCCGCCGCGCTCATCGACGCGGTCGGCTGGCGCGACGCCTACCTGCTGCTCGCCGCGGGCGGCGTGCTCGTCCTGCTGTGCTGCGCCGCGCTCGTGCGACCGGCGCCGCTGGTCGTCGGCGCCGTCCACGTGCCGGTCCTGCCGCGGCTGCGCACCCGCACGTACGTCGTGCTCTACGGCGCCGGGGTGATGCTGTCCGTGGCGCTGTTCGTGCCGTTCGTGCACCTGCCGGCCTACGCCGAGAGCCGCGGCACCGGGACCGTCGCGGCGGCCGCCCTGGTCGGCGTGATCGGAGCGGCGAGCATCGTCGGGCGGCTCGCGCTCGGAGCGCTCGCCGCGCGGGCCGGCGTCCTGCGCACCTACCAGGCCTGCTTCCTGCTCATGGCCGGCAGCTTCGCGCTCTGGCTCGGCGACCCGTCGTACGCCCGGCTCGTGCTGTTCGCCGTGCTGCTCGGCGTCGGCTACGGCGGCTTCGTCGCGCTGGGGCCGCCGCTCGTGGCCGAGCTGTTCGGGGTGCAGGGGCTCGGCGCGCTGCTCGGCGTGCTCTACACCTCGGCCGCCCTCGGCTCGGCCGTCGGCCCGCCGCTGGCCGGGGTGCTCATCGGCGACGGATCCGGGTACGGCACGACGGTCGTCGCGACGCTGGTCGTCGCCGCGCTGTCCGCCGCTCTCGTCCAGCAGGTGCACCCGGGGAATCCCGACCGGCGAGCGGGTGTCCAGTAGAGGGACGACCGAGCCGCCCCTGATCGAAGGACCTCCTTGCCCCGCCCCGCCCCGCTCGCCCCGCCGGTGCCCCGCGGCGTGATCCGCCGCGGGCTCGGCGTCCTCTGGCAGGCCGTCAAGGAGGAGCCGCGCATCTTCGCGGTGTCCGCCGTCGGCAGCGCCCTGTTCGCGCTCACGACCATCGCCCAGGCCTACGTCTTCGGCGCGATCACCGAGCAGGTCATCGTCCCGAGCATCCGCGACGGCGAGGTCGTCGTCGCCTCGCTGGCGATCTCGTTCCTCGCGATCATGCTGGTCGCGGTGCTCAAGGTCGTCGGGATCATCGCCCGCCGGCTGGGCGCCGGGATCATGCAGTACCGCCTGCAGGCCGCCTACCGCCGCCGGGTCACCCGCCGCTACCTCGAGCTGCCGCTGTCCTGGCACGCCGAGCACCCGACCGGCGAGCTGCTCTCCAACGCCAACAGCGACGTCGAGGCGACCTGGTACCCGATCGCGCCGTTCCCCTTCGCCGTCGGCGTCATCGTCATGCTCGTCACGACGCTCGGCCTGCTGTTCGTCACCGACCCGGTGCTGGCGCTGGTCGGCTCGATCGTCTTCCCGGCGATCGCCGTGCTGACCGTCGTCTACTCCCGCCGGATGTCGCCGCTCATGACGCGCGCCCAGCAGCTGCGCGGCGAGGTCAGCGGCATCGCGCACGAGTCCTTCGACGGCGCGCTGGTCGTCAAGACCCTCGGCCGCGAGGCCGACGAGACCGAGCGCTTCCGGGCCGCCGCGCTCGAGCTGCGCGACACGCATGACCGCCGTCGGCCGGGTGCGCGGGCACGTTCGACCCGATCATGGAGGCGCTGCCCGTCGTCGGCGTCCTCGCCGTGCTGCTCGCCGGCACCAGCCGCGTCGGCAGCGGCGACATCGACGCCGGGCAGCTGGTGCGCGTCGCCTACCTCTTCACGCTGCTGGCCTTCCCGGTGCGGGCGATCGGCTGGGTGCTCAACGAGCTGCCGCGCAGCGTCGTCGGCTGGGACCGCGTGCAGCGCGTCCTGCAGGCCACCGGCGCGCAGGAGCAGGGGACCTCCTCGCTGCCCGCCGACGGCGGCCCCACCGGCGCTGGACGTCGCGGCGGTGAGCTTCTCGTACGGCGACGCCGAGGTGCTGCGCGAGGTGGGCTTCGACGTCGCGCCCGGGCGCACCGTCGCGCTGGTCGGGCCGACCGGCGCCGGCAAGTCCACCCTCGCCTCGGTGCTGGTCCGGCTGCTCGACCCCGACAGCGGCACCGTGGCGTACGACGACCTCGACGTGCGCGAGCTGGCCCCGGGGGCGCTCGCGTCGGTCGCCTCGCTGGTGCCGCAGTCGACGTTCCTGTTCGACGACACCGTCCGCGGCAACATCACCCTCGGCGCCGACATCCCGGACGAGGACGTCTGGGCGGCGCTGCGGATCGCGCAGGGCGACGGCTTCGTCGCCGCGCTGCCGAAGGCGCTCGACACCGTCGTCGGGGAGCGCGGCACCACGCTGTCCGGCGGGCAGCGGCAGCGCCTCGCGCTGGCCCGCGCCGTCGTGCGGCGGCCCCGGCTGCTCGTGCTCGACGACGCCACCAGCAGCGTCGACCCGTCGGTCGAGCAGCGGATCCTGGCCGGGCTGCGCGACTCCGGCGCTGCCCAGCACCGTCGTCGTCGTGGCCTACCGCCGGGCCACCATCGCGCTGGCCGACGAGGTCGTCTTCGTCGAGGAGGGCCGGGTCAGCCGCGCGCGGCAGCGCACGAGGAGCTGCTCGCCAGCTCGACCGGCTACCAGGACCTCGTGCACGCCTACGAGCGGGCCGAGGCGCAGCGGCAGGCCGACGCGCTCGAGGCCGCGCAGGAGGTGGGGCGCATGAGCGCCGCCGCCTCCCCGACCGTCGACAGCCGGACCGTCGAGCGCGGGTCGTTCGCGACCCTCGCCCACGGGCTGCGGCTCACGCCGGAGCTCCGCGAGGGGCTGGTCGTCACGCTGCTGCTCGCGCTGCTCGCGACCGCCGGCCGGGTCGTCGTGCCGGTCGCCGTGCAGCAGGCCATCGACACGGGGCCTGTCGGGCCCGGAGCCCGACCTGCAGCTCGTCCGCGTCACGGTCGGGCTCGCGGCGGTCGCCGTGGTGGTCACGGCGCTTCGCGAACTACCTGACCAACGTGCGGCTCTACCGCACCACCGAGAACGGCCTGGCCTCGCTGCGGGTGCGGGCGTTCCGCCGCGTGCACGACCTGTCGGTGCTGCACCAGGCGGCCGAGCGGCGCGGCTCGCTGGTCTCCCGCGTGACCAGCGACGTCGACACGATGAGCACCTTCATGCAGTGGGGCGGCCTGCTGGTGCTGGTCTCCACCGCCCAGCTGGTGCTCGCGACCGTGCTCATGCTGGTGTGGTCCTGGCAGCTGACGCTGGTCGTCTACGCCTGCTTCCTGCCGCTGGTGTTCGCGGTCAAGCGCGTTGCAGCAGCGGCTGCACGGCGCCTACCGCGTCGTGCGCGAGCGGGTCGGCGAGATGCTCGGCGCCGTCGCCGAGTCCGTCGTCGGCGCGCAGGTCATCCGCGCGTACGCCGTCCAGGGCCGCACCGCCGAGCGCATCGACAGCGCCGTCGAGCGACCCGCGTCGCCCAGACCCGCGCGCAGAAGATCGCCGCCGTCACCTTCTCCGCCGGCGAGCTGACCGCCGCCCTCGCCACCGGCGCGGTCGTCGTCGTCGGCGTGCTGCTCGGCGTCGACGGCGACGATCACCACCGGCCAGCTGGTCGGCTTCCTGTTCCTCGTCACGCTGTTCGTGCAGCCGGTGCAGATCGCGACCGAGGTGCTCAACGAGGCGCAGAACGCCGTCGCCGGCCTGCGCCGCGTGCTCGGCGTCCTCGACACCCCTCGCGACGTGGCCGACCCCGGACCGAGGGCCAGGCGCTGCCCGACGGACCGGTCGGCGTGCGCTTCGACCACGTGTCGTTCGCCTACCCGGGCGGTCCGGACGTGCTGCACGACGTCACCCTCGACATCGCGCCGCGCACCCGCGTCGCCGTCGTCGGCGAGACCGGCAGCGGCAAGACCACCTTCGCCAAGCTGCTGACCCGGCTGATGGACCCGACCCGCGGCCGGGTGCTGCTGTCCGGCGTCCCGCTCGACGAGGCTCGGCTTCGACTCGCTGCGCTCGCGGGTCGTCATGGTCCCGCAGGACGGCTTCCTGTTCGACACGACCGTCGGCCGAGAACGTCCGCTACGGCCGGCGCGACGCGACCGACGCCGAGGTCGAGGACGCCTTCGCCGCGCTCGGGCTCGCCGACTGGCTCGAGCAGCTCCCCGACGGGGTGCACACCGAGGTCGGCGAGCGCGGCGACAGCCTGTCGGTGGGGGAGCGCCAGCTCGTCGCGATCGCCCGCGCCTACGTCGCCGACCCCGACCTGCTCGTGCTCGACGAGGCGACCTCCGCCGTCGACCCGGCGACCGAGGTGCGGCTGCAGCGCGCGCTCGACTCGCTCACCCGCGGCCGGACGACGCTCGCCATCGCGCACCGGCTGTCGACCGCCGAGGCCGCCGACGAGGTGCTCGTCGTCGACGCCGGCGTCGTCGTCCAGCGCGGCCCGCACGCCGAGCTCCTGCGCGAGGACGGCGTCTACGCCGCCCTGCACGCCTCCTGGGTCGCCCAGTCCCGCTAGCCCGTCCGTCCCGGTGCTCCGCCCGCGGCTCCGGCGCCCCCGGGGCGTCGGCGATCTTCGAGCCCTGGCCCCGCTCGTACGGCGTGTCGCGGGCCACGCGTCGAAGATCGTCGCCCGGGGTGCGATCGGGCTAGCGCGGTCGCTCGTACGGGTGAACCGCTCGGGGCCCGGGTGCGAAGGCCGGGTGAGCCCGCGTCCTGACCCCGGCGGGGCACCAGACCTACGAGAGGACCGCTCCCATGCGGAACAAGCTCCTGATCGCCGTCAGCGCCGCCGGCATCGCCGTCGCCGGAGTCACCCTGCAGACCGGCATCGCGTCTGCCGGCCACGACGAACAAGGTGCTCGAGGCCACGCTCGACGGCCGCAGCGAGGTCTCGGACAGCAAGCGCATCTCCGGCGACCCCAACGGGCGGGGCGAGGCGTACGTCTTCGGCATCGACGGCGACGCCAAGACGCTCTGCTACGTGCTGACGGTCGGCAAGATCGACCCGGCCGCCGCCGCCCACATCCACGAGGGCAAGGCCGGGACCAACGGCCCCGTGGTGGTCAACCTGGCCGCGCCCGCCGACGGCAACGCCGCCGACTGCCTGACCGAGGGCGAGGCCGGCAAGTTCGTCGGCGACCAGACCGTCGCTGAGATCCTGGCGAACCCGGAGGACTACTACGTCAACGTGCACAACGCCGAGTACCCCGGCGGCGCGATCCGCGGCCAGCTGGCCCCGCAGCAGTAGCAGCACCCGCAGCACCAGCCCCACCCGCCGAGCCGCGTCCCCACCGGGGCGCGGCTCGGCCGCGCTAACCCAGCCGCGATCTTCGTCCTGAGGTGCTGCGACACGCGACCCACCGCCCCACAGGACGAAGATCGTCGCAGGGGGGGTGCGACGGGCGGGGGCGGAGCGGCGGCTGCGGCAGACTGGGCGCATGGCCGACTCGACCAGCACCGCCGTCCGTCCCACCGACCTCGACCCGTCGATCGCCGCCCGGCTCAAGCGCGACCGCGACGGCCTGGTCGTCGCCGTCGCGCAGCAGCACGACACCGGCGAGGTGCTCATGGTCGGCTGGATGGACGACGAGGCGCTGCACCGCACGCTGACCACCGGCCGCTGCACGTACTGGAGCCGCAGCCGCCAGGAGTACTGGGTCAAGGGCGACACCTCCGGCTCGCAGCAGTGGGTCAAGTCGGTGGCGCTCGACTGCGACGGCGACACCCTGCTGGTCAAGGTCGACCAGGTCGGCAGCGGCGCCTGCCACACCGGCGACCGCACCTGCTTCGACGCCGTGCAGCTCCCGGCCATGGTCGGGTCGCCGTGAGGCTCGGCCTCACCACCCCCACCCGCGAGGAGTTCGACCGGCTCGACCAGCCGGTCCGCGCCGTCACCCGGCGGCTGCTCGCCGACGGCGAGACCCCCGTCGGCGTCTACCGCAAGCTCGCCGGCGGCCGCGCCGGGCACCTTCCTGCTCGAGTCGGCCGAGCAGGGCAAGCAGTGGTCGCGCTGGTCGTTCGTCGGCGTCCGCTCGGCGGGCGTCCTCACCGAGCAGGACGGCAAGGCGGTCTGGGTCGGCGAGGGCCTGCCCACCACGTCGACCGACCCGCTCGAGGCGGTCCGCGAGGCGGTCGAGCTGCTGCGCAGCCCCAAGGGACCCGACGACCCGCCGCTGACCGGCGGCCTGGTCGGCTACCTCGGCTACGACGTCGTGCGCCGCATCGAGCGGCTGCCGAGCACCGCGCCCGACGAGCTCGGCATGCCCGAGCTCGCGATGATGCTCGTGACCGACCTCGCGGTGCTCGACCACGGCGACGGCACCGTCCTGCTCATCGCCAACGTCCTGCCCGGCGGGTCGTACGACGACGCCGTCGCCCGGCTCGACGCGATGGCCACGGCGCTGTCCGCGGCGGCGCCCGCCACCGTGAGCGCCGTCGACCTCGGCGCCGTCCCGGACGTCGTGCGGCGCACCAGCCCGCAGGCGTACGAGGCGGCGGTCGAGGCCGGGCAGCGAGCACATCCGCGCCGGCGACGTCTTCCAGGTCGTGCTCAGCCAGCGCTTCGAGGTGCGCACCGACGTCGACGCGCTCGACCTCTACCGGGTGCTGCGCGCCAGCAACCCCTCGCCGTACATGTACCTGCTGCGCTTCGCCGGCCGATCGAGTCGCCGTACGACGTCGTCGGCTCGAGCCCGGAGGCGCTGGTGACGGTCACCGGCGACCGGGCGGTCGTGCACCCGCCGGCCGGCACCCGGCCGCGCGGCGCGACGCCGGAGGACGACGTGCGCAGTCGCCGAGGAGCTGCGCGCCGACCCCAAGGAGCGGGCCGAGCACGTGATGCTCGTCGACCTGGCGCGCAACGACCTCGGCCGGGTCTGCGCGCCGGGCACCGTCGACGTCAGCGGCTTCATGCGGGTCGAGCGCTACAGCCACGTCATGCACCTGGTGTCGACCGTCTTCGGGCAGGCTGCTGCCGGGCCGCACCGCGATCGACGTGCTGCGCGCGACCTTCCCGGCCGGCACGGTCAGCGGCGCGCCGAAGCCGCGCGCGATGGAGGTCATCGAGGAGCTCGAGCCGCACCGCCGCAACCTCTACGCCGGCACCGTCGGCTACTTCGACGCCGGCGGCGACATGGACATGGCGATCGCGATCCGCACCGCCGTGCTGCACGGCGGCTCGGCGTACGTCCAGGCCGGCGCCGGCATCGTCGCCGACAGCGACCCCGCCAGCGAGCAGGCCGAGTGCGAGAACAAGGCCGCCGCCGTCCTGCGGGCCGTCGCCGCGGCGGCGACGCTGCGCCCGGTCACGTGAGGGACTTCTGACATGAGGCGCGGTCCGGCCCTCGCCGTCCTGCTCTGCCTGCTGGGGGCGTTCCTCGTCCTGGTCGCCGCCGGCCGCACCTGGCTGTCCGGCGTCGAGGCGCTGCCCGCGCCGCTGCCCTCCCGCGACGTCGCCCTGACCGCCGGCGACCTCGGCCTCGCGCTGCGGGCGCTCGGGCTGGTCGGCCTGGCCGGCGTGCCGGCCCTCGCGGCCACGAAGCGCACCGGGCGCATCGTCGTCGGCGTGCTGCTCGCTCTGGCCGGCGCGGCCGTGGTCGTCCGCTCTGCCGGGGTGCTGCTCGACCCGGACGGCGCCGCCGACCCCGGACGGCGCTCGAGCCGTCGACCGCCTGGCCGGCCGTCGCCGTCGCCGGCGGTCTGCTGCTCGTGGCCGCCGGACTGCTCGTCGCGGTCCGCGGGCCGGCAGTGGGCCGCCCTCGGGAAGCGGTACGAAGCACCTGGCGCAGCCGCCGAGCAGGCTCCCGAGACCAGCGGTCCCGTCGCCGAGCGCGAGCTCTGGGAGGCGCTGGACCGCGGCGAGGACCCGACCGGCCGCGGCGGCAGCTGACCCCGGGGCGCGGCGCCGCGCGGCCGCGACTAGCGTGACGCGGGCCGCGAGACCCGCGGCGCACCCGAGGAGGACACCCGCGTGAGCGTGCTCGACGACATCCTCGTCGGCGTCCGCGAGGACCTCGCCGAGCGGCAGTCCCGTACGCCGCTCGACGAGCTCAAGCAGCGCGCGGCTGCCCGGCCGGCCGCCCTCGACGGCGCCGCCGCGCTGCGCGGCGAGGGCGTCGCCGTCATCGCCGAGGTCAAGCGCAGCAGCCCGTCCAAGGGCGCGCTCGCCGCGATCGCCGACCCCGCCGGGCTGGCCGTCGACTACGAGGCCGGCGGGGCCGCCGTCATCAGCGTCCTCACCGAGCAGCGCCGCTTCGGCGGCAGCCTCGCCGACCTCGACGCCGTGCGCGCGCGGGTCGACGTCCCGCTGCTGCGCAAGGACTTCGTCGTCGGCGGCTACCAGCTGTGGGAGGCGCGGGCTGCCGGCGCCGACCTCGTGCTGCTCATCGTCGCCGCCCTCGAGCAGGAGGCGCTCGTCTCGCTCGTGGAGCGCACGGAGTCGCTCGGCATGACGCCGCTGGTCGAGGTGCACGACGAGGCCGAGCTCGAGCGGGCCCTGGCGGCCGGCGCCCGGGTCGTCGGCGTCAACGCCCGCGACCTCAAGACCCTCGAGATCGACCGCGGCGTCTTCGGCCGGCTCTCCCCGCTCATCCCCGACGGCGTCGTCAAGGTCGCCGAGTCCGGCGTCCGCGGCCCGCACGACCTGCTCGCCTACGCCGCGGTCGGCGCCGACGCCGTGCTCGTCGGCGAGGGCGTCGTCACCGGCGGCAACCCCCGCCAGGCCGTCGCCGACCTCGTGACGGCCGGCAACCACCCCAGCGCCCGCGGAGAGCACTAGATGAGCCAGAGCCCCGATGCTTCCGCCTCTGCGCTCCCGGCTTCGCCGGACGCTGCCGGGCACTTCGGCCCGTACGGCGGGCGCTTCGTCCCCGAGGCCCTCGTCGCCGCGCTCGACGAGCTCACCGCCGCGCACCTCGCCGCCAAGGCCGACCCCGTCTTCCTGGCCGAGCTCGACCGGCTGCTCACGACGTACGCCGGTCGTCCCACCCCGCTGACCGACGCGCGCCGGCTGTCCGAGCACGCCGGGGGCGCGCGCATCCTGCTCAAGCGCGAGGACCTCGCCCACACCGGCAGCCACAAGATCAACAACGTGCTGGGCCAGGCGCTGCTCACCAAGCAGATGGGCAAGAAGCGGGTCATCGCCGAGACCGGCGCCGGCCAGCACGGCGTCGCGACGGCGACCGCCTGCGCGCTGTTCGGCTTCGAGTGCACGGTCTACATGGGCGAGGAGGACACCCGCCGGCAGGCGCTCAACGTCGCCCGCATGCGCCTGCTCGGCGCCGAGGTCGTCCCGGTGACCAGCGGCACGAAGACCCTCAAGGACGCCACCAACGAGGCCATGCGCGACTGGGTCACCAACGTCGAGACGACCCACTACGTCATCGGCTCGGTCGTCGGCCCGCACCCGTTCCCGATGATGGTGCGCGACTTCCAGCGGATCATCGGCGTCGAGGCCCGCCAGCAGTGCCTCGACCTCGTCGGCCGGCTGCCCGACGCCGTCGTGGCCTGCGTCGGCGGCGGCTCCAACGCGATGGGGCTGTTCCACCCGTTCCTCGACGACGCGTCGCGTCGCGCTCGTCGGCTGCGAGGCCGGCGGCGACGGCGTCGAGACCGGCCGGCACGCCGCGCCGCTCACCGCCGGCGAGCCGGGCGTGCTGCACGGCGCCCGCAGCTACCTCATGCAGGACGAGGACGGGCAGACCGCCGCACACCACCTCGATCAGCGCCGGCCTGGACTACCCGGGCGTCGGGCCGGAGCACGCGCTGCTGCGCGACAGCGGCCGGGCGACCTACAGCGGCATCCCCGACGGCTGGGCGATGCAGGCGCTGGAGAAGGTCGCCAAGAGCGAGGGCATCCTCTGCGCCATCGAGACCGCGCACGCCTTCGCCGGCGCCTGCGACTGGGGCCGCGCGCAGGTCGCCGCCGGCCGCGCGGCCGAGGACCTCGTGATCATCGTCAACACCTCCGGCCGCGGCGACAAGGACGTCGACACCGCCGCGCGCTGGTTCGGCCTGGTGACCGGCGAGGAGGTGGCCGAGTCCGAGCTGGTCCGCGCGCACGAGGGCGAGCAGCCGTGACGCGCCCAGCTCGACGAGCTGTTCGCCCGCTGCCGCTCCGAGGGGCGCGCCGCGCTGATCGGCTACCTGCCGGCCGGCTTCCCGTCGTACGACCTGTCGGTCGAGGCGATGGTCGCGATGGTCGAGGCGGGCGTCGACGCCGTCGAGATCGGCATGCCGTACTCCGACCCGCTCATGGAGGGCCCGGTCATCCAGGCCGCCCACCAGGCGGCGCTGGACGCCGGCACGCGGCAGGCCGACGTGCTGCGGGCGGTCGAGGCCGTCGCGGCCACCGGCGCGCCGACCGTCGTCATGGGCTACTGGAACCCCGTGCACCGGTACGGCTTCCGCCGCTGGGCGCAGGCGCTCAAGGACGCCGGGGGAGCGGGGGCCATCACCCCCGACCTCATCCCCGAGGAGGCGCCGGAGTGGCTGGAGGCCTGCCGCGAGCTCGACCTCGACCCGGTCTTCCTCGTCGCGCCGAGCAGCACCGACGAGCGCATCGCCGTCGTCGGCCGCACCAACCGCGGCTTCGTCTACGCCGCCGCCGTCATGGGCGTCACCGGCGCGCGGGCCGAGCTCGGCGCGGGCGCGCGCGAGCTGGTCGAGCGGGTCCGCGCGCAGACCGACCTGCCCGTCGCCGTCGGGCTCGGCGTCTCCACCGGCGCGCAGGCCGCGCAGGTCGCCTCCTTCGCCGACGGCGTCGTCGTCGGCTCGGCGCTGGTCAGCGCGCTGCAGACCGACGGCGTCGACGGCGTGCGCCGCCTGGCCGCCGAGCTCGCCGAGGGCGTCCGCTCCGCCACCTGACGGACCGGCCGCCCCGGCCGTGGCCAGGCGCACCCGGCCGGACAGGACGTGCAGCGTCGCCTCACCGGGGGCTCTCGTGCTCGGCGAGCGACTGGCCGGCCAGCAGCGTGATGACGGTCTGGCGCAGGCGCTTCTCGTTGCCGCCGTAGACGGTCTTGGCGGCGCGGCCGCTGGAGGCGCGCTGGGCGGCCTCGAGCTGCTCGCGGGCGAGGGCGGTGAGCGACGACGTCTGCACGGGGTTCTCCTCGGGAGGGGCCCCCACCGTGCCTCGTCGCCGTGCGCAGCGGCAGGGCCGAAGGTCCCGCGAGATCGGCGGCGGCCTGAGGCAGGGTGGACGCGTGGACGACCTCCAGGACCGCGCCGACCTCCAGGACCGCGCCGACCTCCAGGACCGCGCCGGCATCGACCGGCTGCTGCGCGCCTTCTACGAGCGGGCGCTGGTCGACCCGCTCCTGCGCCCGGTCTTCGTCGACGTCGCGCACATGGACCTCGAGGAGCACCTGCCGCGGATCGGCGACTTCTGGGAGAAGGTGCTGTTCAACACCTCGACCTACGACGGCGCGGCGATGCAGGTGCACCGCCGGCTGCACCGGGCGCACCCGCTGACGGCCGAGCTGTTCGACCGCTGGCTCGCGCTGTGGGACGCGACCCTCGCCGAGCACGTCGGGGGACCGGTGGCCGACGCCGCCCGGGCGCACGCCCGGCGGATCGCCGCGGCCTTCCTGCGCAACCTCGCCGAGCCGGCCACCCCCCGCCCCGAGCTCCCCGTCACCTCGCGCGGCTGACCCGGGCGCGTGGGGCGGGCCGCGCGGGCGCGGCGCACCTAGGCTGACCGGGTGGCGCTCGCGTACCTCCCCAGCCCGTCGTCGGGCGTGTGGGAGCTCGGTCCCTTCCCGCTGCGCGCCTACGCCCTCGCGATCATCCTCGGCGTCGTCGCCGCCGTGGTCATCGGCGAGCGCCGCTGGGTGGCCCGCGGCGGGACGAAGGGGCTGGTCACCGACGTCGCGACCCTGGCGGTCCCGGGCGGCATCGTCGGCGCGCGGATCTACCACGTCGTCACCAGCCCCGAGCGCTACCTCGACGACCCGCTCGCGGCGCTCTACGTCTGGCAGGGCGGCCTCGGCATCCCGGGCGGCATCGCCGGCGGCTTCCTGGTCGCGTGGCTGGTGCTGCAGCGGCGGGGGATCGCGAAGGGCGCCTTCGCCGACGCGGTGGCGCCGGGCGTCGCGGTCGCGCAGGCGATCGGCCGGCTCGGCAACTGGTTCAACCAGGAGCTGTTCGGCCGCCCGACGACCCTGCCGTGGGGCCTGCGGATCGACCCCGACAACGCGGACGCCGTCGCCGGCGCGGTGGCCTACCACCCGACGTTCCTGTACGAGCTGCTGTGGAACCTCGGCGTCGCCGCCGTGCGTGATCTGGGCCGACCGGCGCTACCGGATGGGCGGCGGGCGGGTGTTCGCGCTCTACCTCGCCCTCTACGCCATCGGCCGGATGTGGATCGAGGCGCTGCGCATCGACGACGCGAGCACCCTCCTGGGCCTGCGGCTCAACGTCGTCGTGATGGGCGTGGTGCTGCTCGGCGCGCTGGCCTACCTGGTGCTGCGCCGCCGGGAGGGGCGCGAGGAGCAGGTCGAGCCCGCGCCCGAGGTGCCGGCCGAGCCGAGCGGGGCGACGCCGTGACCGCCGTCGAGCGCGTCCCGCCCGAGCACCACCACGACCACCGGGACGTCACCGGCGGCTGGCTGCGCCCGGCCGTCTTCGGCGTGATGGACGGCCTGGTGAGCAACACCGCGCTCATCGCCGGCGTCGCCGGCGGCGGCGCCGACGCCCGGCACCGTCGTCCTGGCCGGGATGGCCGGCCTGGTCGCCGGCGCCTTCTCGATGGCGACGGGGGAGTACGTCTCGGTCGCCTCCCAGACCGAGCTGACCCGCGCCGAGATCGAGGTCGAGAAGCGCGAGATCGCCCGCGTGCCCGAGGCCGAGGAGGCCGAGCTGGCCGCGATCTACCGCTCCCGCGGCGTCGACGACGCCACGGCGCGCGAGGTGGCCCGTCAGCTGTCCCGCGACCCGGAGCAGGTGTGGCGGGTGCACGCCCGCGAGGAGCTCGGCATCGACCCCGACGACCTGCCGTCGCCGTGGACCGCCGCGGGCTCGTCGTTCCTGGCCTTCACGGCTGGGCGCGGCGGTCCCGGTGCTGCCGTACCTGCTCGGCGGCGCGACGCTGCTGGTGCCGCTGCTGCTCGCCCTGCTCGCGCTGTTCCTGGCCGGCGCGCTGGTCAGCCGCTTCACCGACCGCGGCGCGCTCTACAGCGGCAGCCGCCAGCTGCTGCTGGGCGGCGCCGCGACCGCCCTGACGTACGGCATCGGCGGCGCTGGTCGGGACGAGCGTCTAGGCCCGCTGGTCGGCCAGCTCCGGCCGCGCCGGCAGGGGGAGCGCCGGCTGCAGGCGCACCTCGACGGTGACCCAGCCCGCCTCGCTGCGGACGTCGACGGACCCGCCGTAGACCTCGACCAGGCGGCGCACGACGTAGAGCCCCACGCCGATGCCCTCGCGGTCGCGGGTGGCGCCGCTGTCGAGCTGGGTGAACGGCTCGAACAGCCGCTCGGCGGCCGTGAGGTCCAGGACCCGGCCCTCGTTGCTGACGGTCACCCAGACCCCGCGGTCGTCGCGGCCGCCGGCGACCAGCGGCACGGAGCCGGCCGCGCCGTGCTGCAGGGCGTTGTCGACGAGGTTGGCCAGCACCTGGTGCAGCGCCTGCCGGTCGATCCGGGCCGCGGTGCCGGCCTCGACGACCACCGAGACGGGGCCGACGCCGGGGCGGCCCGCGGAGGCGAGCATCGCGACCTCGGCGGCGACCGCGTCGACGTCGGTGACCGCCGCCGGGTCGACCGCGGTGGCGCGCGCGGCGATGAGCATGTTCTCCAGCAGCCGGCTGAGCCGCTCCTGCTGGTCGAGGACGGCGTGCAGCAGCGCCGCTCGGCCGGCCGCGTCGAGCCGCTCGCCGCGCTTGAGCAGCGTGAGCGCGGCGCCGCGGATGCCGGTCAGCGGGGTGCGGAACTCGTGCGACACGGTGCCGATGAGGTCGGCGCGGATGCGGTCGGTCTCGGCCAGGCGGGCCTGCACCGAGGCGCTGCCCGCGGACAGCTCGGCGCGCAGCTCCTCCTGCGCGACCCGGCTGACCTCGTTGGCGCGCCAGAACAGCACCAGCACCGCCGACTCGGCGAGCACCGCGCCGGCGTGGACGGCGCCGTGCCCCAGTCGCCGGACGAGCCCGTCGGGCCGCACCGCCATCACGCCGTGCTGGACCAGCACGAAGCCGATCGCGAGCGCGTAGACCGTCCAGTCCTGGTAGAGCGCGATGACCGCGACGGCGACGAAGTAGTGGAAGTGCGCCTCGCTCGCGCCGTCGAACAGGTGCACCAGCAGGGCCGACGCGGTGAGCAGCCCGAGGGCCGCGGCCAGCGACCGCGACCCGGCGCGTGGTCGCCGCAGCCGCACGCGGCCAGCAGGGCGCCGAGCGGCAGCAGGACGAGCAGCAGCTCGCCGGGCCGGTCCCCGAGCAGGGCGACCAGCGACAGGACGGGCAGGTGCGCGGCGAGCAGCAGCCAGACGACCCGGTGCCGCCAGGCCCAGTCGGCGTCGGCGAGCGTCCCGCCGCGCGGCAGCCACGTCGCGGCGGCCGCGAGCACGCGGGCGGGCTGCGCAGGCGACGGCGTGGACATGCCCACAGCGTGCCCCCTTCCGGCGCAGCCCACCATGACCCGAACGGGTCATCCAGGACAGTCCGGACGACCAGGTGCGACCACCCGGTGACCGTCCGGCACTGCCCGGACCGGCCGGTCGTGTAACGTCCCGGACATCTGCAGCAGGGCCAGCGACGTCCCGGGGAGCAGGAGCTACGACCACCGCAACTCCCCGGAAGAGGTCCGCCCGATGATGTCTGCTGTCCCCTCCTCGTTCCCCGCGGCCCAGGGCCTGTACGACCCCGCGAACGAGCACGACGCCTGCGGCGTGGCCTTCGTCGCCGACATCGCCGGCCGGGTCACCCACGACACCGTCGAGCAGGGCCTGACGGCGCTGCGCAACCTCGAGCACCGCGGCGCCTCCGGCAGCGAGCCCGAGACCGGCGACGGCGCCGGCATCCTCGTCCAGGTCCCGGACGCGTTCCTGCGGGCGGTCCTGGGCGAGCAGGACCGGCCGTCGAGCTGCCGGCCGCCGGGTCGTACGCCGTCGGCACCGCCTTCCTGGCGCAGGACGCCGCCGAGGCGGCCGCGGCGAAGGCGGCCATCGACGCCATCGCCGCCGAGGAGGGCCTGCGCGTGCTCGTCTGGCGCGACCTGCCGGTCGACCCCCAGGGCGCCGGCGTCGGAGCCACCGCGCTGTCGGTCATGCCGTCGTTCGCCCAGCTGGTCCTGGTCGCGCAGGACCCGCAGATGACGCCGTACGCCCTCGAGCGCCGGGCGTACGTCACCCGCAAGCGGGCCGAGCACGAGACCGGCACCTACTTCGCGTCGCTGTCGACCCGGACGCTGGTCTACAAGGGGATGCTCACCACCGGGCAGCTGCAGCCGTTCTTCCCGGACCTGTCCGACGAGCGCTTCGCCAGCGCGCTGGCCCTGGTGCACAGCCGCTTCTCGACCAACACCTTCCCGAGCTGGCCGCTGGCCCACCCGTACCGCTACATCGCGCACAACGGCGAGATCAACACCGTCCGGGGCAACCGCAACTGGATGCGCGCCCGCGAGGCGCTGCTGCGCGGCCCGCACGAGCTGCCGGACGACCTGAGCCGGCTGTTCCCGATCTGCACCCCCGGCGCCTCCGACAGCGCGAGCTTCGACGAGGTGCTCGAGCTGCTGCACATGGGCGGCCGGTCGCTGCCGCACGCCGTGCTGATGATGGTCCCCGAGGCGTGGGAGAACGCCCCGGACATGGACCCCGACAAGCGCGCCTTCTACGAGTTCCACGCCAGCCTCATGGAGCCGTGGGACGGCCCGGCCTGCGTGACCTTCACCGACGGCACGCAGATCGGCGCGGTCCTGGACCGCAACGGCCTGCGGCCGGCGCGCTGGTGGCAGACCGTCGACGGCCGGGTCATCCTCGCCAGCGAGGTCGGCGTGCTCGACGTCCCCGCCGACCAGGTCGTCGCCAAGGGCCGCCTGCAGCCCGGGAAGATGTTCCTCGTCGACACCGCGCAGGGCCGCATCGTCGAGCGACGACGAGGTCAAGACCGCGCTGGCCGCCGAGCACCCGTACGCCGACTGGCTGCACACCGGCCAGCTCGTCCTGCCCGAGCTGCGCGAGCGCGAGCACGTCGTCTACAGCCACGAGTCGGTGCTGCGCCGCCAGCAGGTCTTCGGCTACACCGAGGAGGAGCTGCGGATCCTGCTCACCCCGATGGCCAAGGCCGGCGCCGAGGCGATCGGCTCGATGGGCACCGACACCCCGGTCGCCGTGCTGTGCGAGCGGCCGCGGCTGCTGTTCGACTACTTCAGCCAGCTGTTCGCGCAGGTCACCAACCCGCCGCTGGACGCGATCCGCGAGGAGCTCGTCACCTCCCTGGCCGGCAGCATCGGCCCGGAGCAGAACCTGCTCGAGCCGTCCGCGGCGTCCTGCCGGCAGATCGTCGCTGCCGTTCCCGGTGCTCTCCAACGACGACCTCGCCAAGATCATCCACGTCAACGAGGACGGCGACCTGCCGGGCTTCTCGAGCGTGACCGTGCACGGCCTCTACCCGGTCAACGGCGGGGGAGAGGCGCTGCGCGACGCGCTCGACCGGGTCCGCCGCGAGGTGTCGACGGCCATCGCCGCCGGCGCCCGGATCATCGTGCTGTCCGACCGCGACTCGACCGAGCACATGGCGCCGATCCCGTCGCTGCTGCTCACCTCGGCGGTGCACCACCACCTCATCCGCGAGAAGACCCGCACCCGCGTCGGGCTGGTCGTCGAGGCCGGCGACGCCCGCGAGGTGCACCACATCGCGCTGCTCATCGGCTACGGCGCCGCCGCGGTCAACCCCTACCTCGCCTTCGAGACGATCGAGGACCTCATCGCGACCGGGCACCTGCCCGGGCGTCGACCCGGTCGAGGCGGTCCAGAAGTACGTCAAGGCCGCCGGCAAGGGCGTGCTCAAGGTGATGAGCAAGATGGGCATCTCGACCATCGCCTCCTACACCGGCGCGCAGGTGTTCGAGGCGCTCGGCCTGTCGCAGGACCTCGTCGACGAGTACTTCACCGGCACCACCAGCCGGCTCGGCGGCATCGGCCTCGACGTCATCGCCGAGGAGGTCGCCGCCCGGCACCGCAAGGCCTACCCGGAGAACGCCACCGAGCGGGCGCACCGCAAGCTCGACATCGGCGGGGAGTACCAGTGGCGCCGCGAGGGCGAGGTGCACCTGTTCAACCCCGAGACCGTCTTCCGGCTGCAGCACTCGACCCGCACGCAGAAGTACGACGTCTTCAAGGAGTACACGTCCAGGGTCGACGAGCTCTCGACCAAGGCCGGCACCCTGCGCGGGCTGTTCGCCTTCAAGGGCGACCGGACCCCGGTGCCGATCGACGAGGTCGAGCCGGTCAGCGAGATCGTGAAGCGCTTCAACACCGGCGCCATGTCGCTCGGCTCGATCAGCCCCGAGGCGCACGAGACGCTCGCCATCGCCATGAACCAGCTCGGCGGCCGCAGCAACACCGGCGAGGGCGGCGAGGACCCCGAGCGGCTCTACGACCCGACCCGCCGCAGCGCCATCAAGCAGGTCGCGTCCGGCCGCTTCGGCGTCACCAGCGAGTACCTCGTCAACGCCGACGACATCCAGATCAAGATGGCCCAGGGCGCCAAGCCCGGCGAGGGCGGCCAGCTGCCCGGCCCGAAGGTCAACCCGTACATCGCCAAGACCCGGCACTCGACGCCGGGCGTCGGCCTGATCTCGCCGCCGCCGCACCACGACATCTACTCGATCGAGGACCTCGCCCAGCTCATCCACGACCTCAAGAACGCCAACGACACGGCGCGGATCCACGTCAAGCTCGTGGCCGAGGTCGGCGTCGGCACGGTCGCGGCCGGCGTCTCCAAGGCGCACGCCGACGTCGTGCTCATCTCCGGCCACGACGGCGGCACCGGCGCCTCGCCGCTGACCTCGCTCAAGCACGCCGGCTCGCCGTGGGAGCTGGGCCTGGCCGAGACGCAGCAGACGCTGCTGCTCAACGGCCTGCGCGACCGCATCGTCGTGCAGGTCGACGGCCAGCTCAAGACCGGCCGCGACGTCGTCATCGGCGCGCTGCTCGGCGCCGAGGAGTACGGCTTCGCGACCGCGCCGCTGGTCGGTCAGCGGCTGCATCATGATGCGCGTCTGCCACCTCGACACCTGCCCGGTCGGCGTCGCGACGCAGAACGCCGGAGCTGCGCGGCCAAGTACTCCGGCAAGGCGGAGTACCTCGTGACCTTCTTCGAGTACATCGCCCAGGAGGTCCGCGAGATCCTCGCCGAGCTCGGCTTCCGCACGCTGCAGGAGGCGATCGGCCACACCGAGGTGCTCGACACCCGCAAGGCGGTCGAGCACTGGAAGGCGTCGGGCCTCGACCTGGCGCCGGTGCTGCACATGCCCGAGCTGCCCGAGGGCGCCTCGCTGACCCAGGTCGTCGAGCAGGACCACGGCCTGGCCGCCGCGCTCGACAACGAGCTGATCGAGCTGGCCGAGAAGGCGCTGACCGACGGCACGCCGGTGCACGATCGACGTGCCGGTGCGCAACGTCAACCGCACCGTCGGCACGATGCTCGGCGCCGAGGTCACCCGCCGCTACGGCGGCGCCGGCCTGCCCGAGGGCACGATCGACATCACCCTCACCGGCTCGGCCGGCCAGTCGTTCGGCGCGTTCCTGCCCGCGCGGCATCGTGCTGCGGCTGCTACGGCGACGCCAACGACTACGTCGGCAAGGGCCTGTCCGGCGGGCGCGTCGTCGTCCGGCCGGCCGAGGAGGCGACCTTCGCCGCCGAGGACAACGTCATCGCCGGCAACACGCTGCTCTACGGCGCGACCGGCGGCTCGCTGTTCGTCCGCGGCCGGGTCGGCGAGCGCTTCTGCGTCCGCAACTCCGGCGCGACCGCCGTCGTCGAGGGCGTCGGCGACCACGCCTGCGAGTACATGACCGGCGGGCGCGTGGCGATCCTCGGCCCGACCGGCCGCAACGTCGCGGCCGGCATGAGCGGCGGCGTGGCGTACCTGCTCGACCTCGACGTGGCGAAGGTCAACCGCGAGATGGTCGACCTCGAGGCGCTGGCCGAGGGCGACGTCGAGACGCTGCGCCAGATGCTCACCGACCACCTGCGCGGAGACCGGCTCCGCCGTCGCCGAGCGGCTGCTCGCCGACGACGGCTGGCCGAGCCGCTTCACCAAGGTGATGCCGCGCGACTACAAGAAGGTGCTGACCGCGATGGAGCAGGCGCGCGAGGCCGGGACCGACGTCGACGAGGCCGTCATGGCCGCGAGCAGGAGCTGACACCGTGGCCGAACCCCCAGGGCTTCCTCGAGCACGGCCGCGAGCTCCCGCAGCGGCGCCCCGTCGACGTCCGCATCCGCGACTGGAAGGAGGTCTACGAGGAGTTCCCCGCGGACCACCTGCACGACCAGGCCGCGCGCTGCATGGACTGCGGCATCCCCTTCTGCCACAACGGCTGCCCGCTCGGGAACCTCATCCCGGAGTGGAACGACCTGGTGTGGAAGGACGACTGGACCGAGGCGTCCGAGCGGCTGCACGCCACGAACAACTTCCCGGAGTTCACCGGGCGGCTGTGCCCGGCGCCGTGCGAGGCCGCCTGCGTGCTCGGCATCAACGACGACCCGGTGACCATCAAGCAGGTCGAGGTCGAGATCGCCGACCGCGCCTGGAGGGACGGGCTGATCACCCCGCAGCCGCCGATGCAGCGCACCGGCCGCAGCGTCGCCGTCGTCGGCTCCGGCCCGGCCGGCCTGGCCGCCGCGCAGCAGCTCACCCGCGCCGGCCACGACGTCGTCGTGCTCGAGCGGGCCGACCGCATCGGCGGGCTGCTGCGCTACGGCATCCCCGAGTTCAAGATGGAGAAGGCCGTCCTCGAGCGGCGCCTGGAGCAGATGCGCGCCGAGGGCACCGAGTTCCGCACCGGCGTCGACGTCGGCGTCGACGTGACCGTCGAGCAGCTGCGCGAGCAGTACGACGCCGTGCTGCTCGCCGGCGGCTCGACGCTCGGCCGCGACCTGCCGGTGGAGGGCCGCGACCTCGACGGCATCCACCTGGCGATGGAGTACCTCGTGCCGTCCAACCGGGTGCAGGAGGGCGACCTGCAGGCACCGCCCATCACCGCCGAGGGCAAGGACGTCGTCATCATCGGCGGCGGCGACACCGGCGCGGACTGCCTCGGCACCGCGATCCGGCAGGGCGCCCGCTCGATCACCCAGCTCGAGATCATGCCGCGGCCGCCGCAGGAGCGCCCCGACACGACGCCGTGGCCGACCTGGCCGCTGGTCTACCGGACCAGCAGCGCGCACGAGGAGGGCGGCGAGCGGCTGTTCTCGGTCAACACCAAGCGCTTCGTCGGCGAGGGACGGCCGCGTCACGGGCCTGGAGCTGGTCGACGTCGAGATGGTCGACGGCCGGTTCGAGCCGGTCGAGGGCAGCGAGCGGGTCCTGCCCGCGCAGCTGGTCACGCTCGCCATGGGCTTCACCGGACCGCAGCGCAGCGGCCTGCTCGAGGCGCTCGGCGTCGAGCTCGACGGGCGCGGCAACGTCGCCCGCGACGACGCGTGGGCCACGAACGTGCCGGGCGTCTTCGTCGCCGGCGACATGGGCCGCGGCCAGTCGCTCATCGTCTGGGCGATCGCCGAGGGCCGCGCCGCGGCCGCCGCCGTCGACCGGTCGCTGTGCGGCGACACGCTGCTCCCCGCTCCGGTCCTCCCTACCTCCCGGTAGCCCCTAGCCTGGCGGGTGAAGCGCCGAGCGAAGATCGTCTGCACCCTGGGTCCCGCGACCCACTCCTACGAGGGGGTGCGCGGGCTGGTCTACGCGGGCATGGACGTCGCCCGGCTCAACTTCAGCCACGGCAGCTACGAGCAGCACAGCGAGGCCTACACCTGGGTGCGGCGGGCCAGCGACGAGTCCGGCCGCGGCGTCGGCGTCCTCGTCGACCTGCAGGGCCCGAAGATCCGGCTCGGCACCTTCGCCGCCGGGCCGGTCGTCTGGGCGACCGGGGAGACGGTCACCATCACGACCGACGACGTCGCCGGCGACCACGACCGGGTGTCGACGACGTACGCCGGCCTGGCCGGCGACGTCACTGCCGGTGACCGGCTGCTCGTCGACGACGGCCGGGTGGGCCTCAAGGTCGTCAGCGTCGACGGGCCCGACGTGCGGCTGCTCGTCACCGAGGGCGGGCCGGTCAGCAACAACAAGGGCCTGTCGCTGCCCGGCATCGGCGTGAGCGTCCCCGCGCTGTCCGAGAAGGACGAGGAGGACCTGCGCTTCGCGCTCGGCCTGCGCGCCGACATGATCGCGCTGTCGTTCGTCCGCACGGCCGCCGACATCCGCCGGGTGCACGAGATCATGGACGAGGTCGGCCACCGGCTGCCCGTGCTCGCCAAGATCGAGAAGCCGCAGGCGGTCGACAACCTCGAGGAGATCGTCGAGGCGTTCGACGGCCTGATGGTCGCCCGCGGCGACCTCGGCGTGGAGATGCCGCTCGAGCGGGTCCCGCTGGTGCAGAAGCGCGCCGTCCAGGCCGCCCGCGAGAAGTCCAAGCCGGTCATCGTCGCGACCCAGATGCTCGACTCGATGGTCGGCGCCTCGCGGCCCACCCGCGCCGAGGCCAGCGACGTCGCCAACGCGGTGCTCGACGGCGCCGACGCCGTGATGCTGTCCGGCGAGACCAGCGTCGGGCGCTACCCGGTCGAGTCCGTCGCGACCATGGCCCGGATCATCGTGGCGGCCGAGGAGGACCTCGGCCGCGTGCCGCGGGTCGAGAGCGAGCCGGAGACCATCAGCGGCGCCATCGCGCAGGCCGCCGCCACCGTGGGAGCCACCGTCGGCGCCACGGCGCTGGTGGCCTTCACCCAGAGCGGCACCACCGCCCGGCTGCTCGCCGAGCACCGCTCGCCGATCCCGCTGCTGGCCTTCACGCCGGTCGCCGAGGTCCGCAGCCAGCTCACGCTGACCTGGGGCGTCGAGACGTTCCTCGTGCCGCCGGTCGAGCACACCGACGACATGGTCCGCCAGGTCGACAGCGCGATGCTCGAGCTCGGGCGCATGCAGCCGGGGGAGTACGTCACGATCGTGGCCGGCAGCCCGCCGAGCACCAGCGGCTCGACCAACGCCATGCGCGTGCACCGGCTCGGCAGCCCCGTCCCGACGCACCCGCACTACGGGCGCCGGGCGGGGGACCTGCCGCCGGGGAGCTAGCCGCCGGGGACCTAGAGGGTGGCGCCGGGCGGCGCCTGCATCCGCACGTAGATGTACCGGGGGGCCTTCACCCGCACGATGGAGTACGCCCGGTCGCCGCCGAGGTTGTACTGCGTCACCACGGCCGAGCCGTCCGGGTGCACGCCCTGCACGTAGCCGACGTGGCCGTAGCCGCCTGCCGTGAGCGTGCCGTTCGGGGTCTGCGCGTCCGGGTACCAGACCGCGGTCTCGCCCGGGTTCCAGTGCGCGATGGCGCCGACCACGGCGGTGTGCCCGATCGGGTGGGCCATGCGCCGGGCGGCGTTGTCCCAGTCGGCGGCGTCGCCCCACGCGGACTGCCAGTTGTTCAGGCTCACGCCGCGCTGCGACATGCGGTGGGCGACCCAGCTGACGCACTGGCGCTTGGTGAAGCCCCACCGGTCGGCGGACCACGAGGAGTCCGTGCGCCAGGCGTAGTCGTCGTCGCCGGCCGACGCGGGGGAGATCGTCCCGGCGGTCAGGGCGGCGAGCGCGGTGAGCAGGACGAGGACGCGGCGCAGCAGCTGCACGAGGAGGTCTCCTCTCGGGGACAGGACGATCCGTCACCCGTTCGGGCTAACCCGACCGGGTGACGCGGCGTACACAACCACATCGGATGCGTGACCGGCAGAACTCAAACGCGATGCACGCATGAAGTTGCACACCGTCACCGCAGGGGGCGTGCCGGGACTGCTGCGGCGCTCTGCACAGCCCCGGCGCTACGCTCGGCCGGTCGCCAGCCGGGGTGATGGAACGGCAGACATGGATGACTCAAAATCATCTGCCCGAGAGGGCGTGCGGGTTCGAGTCCCGCCCTCGGCACCCGCCCTCCGCCGGCGATCTCGGAGATCTTCTGCGGATCGACGACAGCCCCCGACCACCATGATCGTGGGAACTGCAGGCCCGTACGGAGCGTTCAGAACGGGCTCGGGCCCCCCACGATCATGAGCCGACGACCCGCGGGGCCCCAGGGATCGTCACCCGGCACCCGGCGGGGCCGTACGGTCCCGGCGTACGTGAGCGCGGGCTCGGCGTCAGGGGTCGTCTGCGGTACCAGCGCCGGGCCGCGCTGCCTCGCGCACCGGTACCGTTCTCGGCGTGCCGACGCCGCCCGCTGCCGCTCGCGGGCCGCTGCGCGTTCTCGTCGCCGAGGACGAG
The DNA here is from genome assembly GCA_963844295.1 of uncultured Actinomycetota bacterium. GTDB lineage: Bacteria > Actinomycetota > Actinomycetes > Mycobacteriales > SCTD01 > SCTD01. The sequence goes on from CAWJNR010000003.1 coordinate 668,557, forward strand.
GCGCTCATCCGGATGGACCTCGTCGAGATGCTCGAGGAGGACGGCTACGTCGTCGTCGGTCAGGCCGGCGACGGGCAGACCGCCGTGCGGCTGGCCACCGAGCTGCGCCCCGACCTCGTCATCCTCGACGTGAAGATGCCGGTCCTGGACGGCCTCTCCGCCGCCGAGCAGGTCGTCGCCGCCCGGATCGCGCCGGTCGTCATCCTCACGGCGTTCAGCCAGCGCGACCTGGTGGAGCGGGCGCGCGAGGCGGGCGTGATGGCGTACCTCGTCAAGCCGTTCCAGCGCAAGGACCTCGTCCCGGCGATCGAGATGGCGGTCTCCCGCTTCACCGAGCTGGTGGCGCTGGAGAGGGAGGTCGGCGACCTGTCCGGCCGGCTCGAGGCGCGCAAGCTCGTCGAGCGCGCCAAGGGCGTGCTGCAGCAGCAGGGGATGACCGAGCCCGAGGCGTTCCGGCACGTCCAGCGCCGGTCGATGGACGAGCGGCGCTCGATGCGCGCGGTGGCGCAGGACGTCCTGGACGCCGCAGAAGCGGACACAAGCGGACAGCCTCCGTCCGCCTGAGCCCCGCAGGTCACAGCCTCACAACGACGCGGTCCCGGCACGGCCAGGTCGGCGTGCGAGCAGCCTCCAGCCGATAGGTTCCGGTCACCGAGATCGCCGCGTCCGCGGCGTGACCACAGATCCTTAGGAGACGGTGGATGGTTTCCCCCGCACGTTCCTGGCGCATCCTCGCCGCCATCAGCGCCGGCGCGCTCGTCCTCGCCGCGTGCGGTGGTGGCGACGACGACGAGACGGCGACCCCGTCCGCGAGCGAGACGGCCGGCTCCGGCTCGGCCGCCGAGGGCGACGGCACGCTGACCATCGGCAGCCTGCTGCCCCAGACCGGCAACCTGGCCTTCCTCGGCCCGCCCGAGTTCGCCGGCGTCGAGCTGGCCATCAAGGAGATCAACGAGGCCGGGGGCGTCCTCGGCCAGGACGTCGCCTACATCGAGGGCGACTCCGGTGACGCCCAGCAGGACGTCGCCAACCCGACCGTCGACCGCCTGCTGGCCGCGGACGCCGACGTCATCATCGGTGCCGCCTCCTCGGGCGTCTCCTTCACCGTCATCGACAAGATCACGTCCGCGGGCGTCGTGCACTACAGCCCGGCGAACACCAGCCCGGACTTCACCGACTACGCCGACAAGGGGCTGTACTTCCGCACCGCCCCCTCCGACGTGCTCCAGGGCCGCATCCTCGGCGAGACGATCCTCGCCGACGGCTGCACCGACGTCGGCGTCCTCGCGCTGCAGGACCCGTACGGCGAGGGCCTGGCGGAGAACGTCGGCCTGACCGTCACCGGCGGCGGCGGCGCGCTGACCCCCGAGAACCCGATCTTCTACGACCCGGCCGCGTCGAACTTCGACGCCCAGGTCAACGAGCTCAAGGCGGCCAACCCCGGCTGCGTCGTGCTGATCGGCTTCGAGGAGTCGGCCAAGGTCATCGGCTCCATGGTGTCGGCCGGCATCGGCCCGCAGGAGATGCCGCTCTACCTGGTCGACGGCAACCTGGGCAACGCGCTGGGTGAGGACCTGCCGGCCGGCCTGCTCGAGGGCACCAAGGGCTCGCTGCCCGGCGCCGAGGCCACCGCGGAGTTCCGCGAGCGCCTGCTCACGGTCGACCCGGCGCTCACCGACTACAGCTACGCCGCTGAGTCCTACGACGCCGTCATCACCTCCGCGCTGGCCGCCGTCGCGGCCGAGAGCGACTCCGGCGAGGCCATCGCCGGCACGCTCGCCGACGTCACCCGCGAGGGCGAGAAGTGCACCACCTTCGCCGAGTGCGTCGAGCTGCTCGAGGCCGGTGACGACATCGACTACGACGGCATCAGCGGTCCGATCGAGATGTCCGACGCCGGTGACCCGACGTCCGCCATCGTCGGCATCTACACCTACGGCCCGGACAACAAGCTGACGTCCGACGTCGACTACCAGCCGGGTGAGCTCGAGTAGGACCTGCACTCCCGTACGACAGAGGGGCCCGGCGCTCGCGCCGGGCCCCTCTGCTGTGCGCCGGTCAGGACGCTGGGCGGCAGGTGTCCAGGGCGAGCCGGTCCAGCTGCCGCTGGAGCGGCGGCTCAGCGGTCACCGTCGTGAGGTGCGGCTCGCCGCCGTCGAGCGAGGTGAAGAAGGCGAAGACGTAGCTGCGCTTGCTCTCGGCGAGCGCGTGCCCGTCGCAGCGGGTCGCGGTGATGACCATCGGCAGCTCGAGCGCGTCCTGCCCCGGCTCCAGCACGCCCAGCGGGACCGACGGCGCGGGCGGCCGGATCGTGAACAGGATGTTCCCGCCCGGCTCGACGACGGTGACCTGCGCGTCGTCGTCCTGCCGCTCCAGCAGCAGCGGGCCGCGCAGCTCCAGCCCGACCCGGGTGAGCTCAGCGGGCAGGCGCAGCTCGGCGGCGCGGCGCAGCTCGACCTCGGCGCACTCGCGCCGGCGCAGCCGTTCCATCAGGCCGTTGCCGACCGGCACCTCGAGCTCCACGGCGTGCGGTTGCCCCGCGGCGTCGCGGACGTCCAACCGCACCTGATCCGGCTCCTGCGGCGCGGCGTCGCAGCGGGCTGTCCCGTAGGGGACCTTGACGTCCGTCCGCCGCCCGGGCGGGACCTCGACGTCCACCGCAGCCCGGTCCAGCGGCTCGAAGCCCGCCGGCAGCAGCTCCAGGCCGGTGACGACCACCGGCTCCTCGCCGGGGTTGCCCACCGACACCGACAGGCGGCGCGGCGCGATGTCGGCGCGGTACTGCTTGACCTCGACGGTGACCGCGGGCGCGGGAGCTGCGGCGGGCTCGTCCCCACCCCCGCAGGCCGGCAGCGCGCTGAGCGCCAGCAGGCCCGCCAGGGCGCGTACGGCCGTCATGCCGCGAGTCTGCGGGCCCGGTCAGGCCTTGGCGAGGGTCCCGAGGTAGAGCTCGATGACCTTCGGGTCGTTCATGAGGTCCTTGCCGGAGGCGGTGTAGGCGTTGCGGCCCTGGTCCAGCACGTAGCCGCGGTCGCAGATCTGCAGGCACCGGCGGGCGTTCTGCTCGACCATGATGATCGAGACGCCGGTGGCGTTGATCTGGCGGCAGCGGATGAACACCTCGTCCTGCAGCGCCGGCGACAGGCCGGCCGACGGCTCGTCGAGCAGCAGCACCGACGGGGCCGGCATCAGCGCGCGGCCCATGGCGACCATCTGGCGCTCACCGCCGGACAGCGAGCCGGCCCGCTGCTTGCGGCGGGTCTTGAGCGCCGGGAAGAGCTCGGCGACGTAGTCGAAGCGCTCGGAGAACTTCTTGGGGTCGTGGTAGAGCCCCATCTGGAGGTTCTCCTCGATGGTGAGCCGCGGGAAGACGTTGTTGGTCTGCGGCACGAAGCCGACGCCCTTGGCCACCAGCTGGTGGGCCTTGGCCTCCGGTGATGTCCTCGCCGCGCAGCGAGATGCTGCCGCTGCGGACGTTCACCATGCCCAACATCGACTTGAGCAGCGTGGACTTGCCGGCGCCGTTCGGGCCGATGATGCCGACCAGCTCGCCCTCGTCGCAGTGCAGGTCGCAGCCGTTGAGGATGTTGACGCCCGGCACGTAGCCGGCGAAGACGTCGTCGACGCGCACCAGCGCGCCCTCGGCGGCGGCCAGGTGCTGCTCGCGCGAGCGGGCGTTGTCCTGGTCCCGCTCGGCCTCGGCCTGCGCCTTGGCCTTGCTCAGCGGCGTGGTCATCGGGTCTCCCGCTCGGTGGTGTCGCCCTGCAGCTCGGCCTCGCCGGCCTCGAGCTGGGCCTGCTCCTCCTCGTGCGTCAGCGGTGCGTCGTGGTGGGCGCCGAGGTAGGCGTCGATGACGGCCTGGTCGGCCATGACGACGTCCGGCGGCCCCTCGGCGACGATGCGGCCCTGGGCCATGACGACGACCCAGTCGCTGATGTCGCGGACCATGTCCATGTCGTGCTCGACGAACAGCACCGTCATGCCCTGCTCGCGCAGGTCCTTGACGTGGCCGAGCAGCGACTGCGTCAGCGCCGGGTTCACGCCGGCCATCGGCTCGTCGAGCATGACCATCGTCGGCTCGACCATGAGCGCCCGCGCCATCTCGAGCAGCTTGCGCTGCCCGCCGGACAGGCTGCCGGCGAAGTCCTGCTCCTTGGCGTCGAGCTTGAAGCGGGCGCAGCAGGTCGCGGGCGCGCTCGTCGATCTCCTTCTGCTGCCCGCTCCAGATGCCGGGGATCAGGGCGCGGAAGAAGTTCTCGCCCTTCTGGCCGGTGGCGCCGAGCCGCATGTTGTCCAGCACGGTCAGCTTCGACAGCGCCTTGGTGAGCTGGAAGGTGCGGACCATGCCGCGCCGGGCGACCTTGTGCGCGGCCACGCCCGACAGGCTCTTGCCCTCGAAGGACCAGGAGCCCTCGTTGGGCTTGTCGAAGCCGGTGAGCAGGTTGAAGAAGGTGGTCTTGCCGGCGCCGTTGGGGCCGATGAGCGCGGTGATGACGCCGCGCTGGACCTCGAGGTGGTCGACCTCGACGGCGGTGAGGCCGCCGAAGCGGCGCGCGACGCCGTCGGCCACGAGGATCGGGTCGGGCTTGGGAACGCCGGGTCGGGCCTCGACCCCGGCCAGCGCGGCGACGGCGGCGCGGGGGTCGGCCACCCGGCCGCTGTCGTCCACGGCCACCGACGTGGTCGGTGAGGTGGTCGGCGAGGTGGTCGGCGCCGTGTCCGGCTGGGGGGAGGGGTCAGCGGGCATCGAGGGCCAGCTCCTTCTTGTCTCCGAAGATCCCCTGCGGACGGAAGATCATGAGGGCCATGAGCAGGACGCCCACCAGGATGAAGCGGACGATGCCGACCTGGTTGCTGTCCATGATGCTCGTCGGGATGATGTCGGCCCGCACGGCCTGGACCAGCGTGTTCTCCAGGAACGCGAAGAAGCTGCTGAAGATGATCGCGCCGACCACGGGGCCGAGGATCCGGCCCGCCCCGCCGAGGATCATCGCGGTGAACGCGAAGAAGGTCAGCAGGGTGCTGTAGTTGTCCGGCTGGATCGAGCTGTTGGCCAGCGCGAAGACGAAGCCGCCGAGCGCGCCGAACAGGCCACCCAGGATGAGCGACTGCATCTTGTAGCCGACGACGTTCTTGCCCAGGCTGCGGACGGCGTCCTCGTCCTCGCGGATCGCCTTGAGCACGCGGCCCCAGGGGCTGCGCATGAGCAGGAAGACCAGCAGCGAGCCCAGGACCACGAGCGACCAGCCGACGAGCAGCAGCCACGCGCGGGCCTCGTTGTAGTCGAACGGCCCGATGCCGTAGCGGCCCTCCGGCAGCGGGTTGAGGTCGTAGAAGCCGTTGGCGAAGCCGGTGAGGCCGGACGAGCCGCCGGTGACGTCGCGCAGCGCGGCCGACCGGGCGACCAGGCGCAGCACCTCGGACGAGGCGATCGTGACGATCGCGAGGTAGTCGGCGCGCAGGCGCAGCGTCGGGATGCCGAGCAGGAGCGCCAGCAGCACCGCCAGCCCCAGCCCGAGGGCGATCGCCGCGAAGAACGGCAGGTCGAGGTAGGTGACGCCGACCCCGAGGCCGTACGCCGCGACGGTGAGGAAGCCGACCTGGCCGAAGTTCAGCAGGCCGGTGTAGCCGAAGTGGATGTTGAGCCCGATCGCGGCGAGGGCGAGGTAGAGCGCCTCCGCGTTGAGCAGGGCGGTGAGCGTGTTCTGGAGGATCACGCCGAAGTCCATGCGGACCTCCCAGGGACGTCGCAGCGGCGGGGGTCGTTCGTCCGAGTCGTCCGGCTCATCCGACGCGCTCCGCGCGGCCGAGGATGCCCTGCGGGCGGACCACGAGGATGAGGATCAGCACGACCAGCGCGCCGACGTTCTGCAGCTCGGCGGGGATCACCAGCGTCGACAGCTGGGTGAAGATGCCGATCACCAGGCTGCCGACGAGGGCGCCGAACGCCGTGCCGAGCCCGCCGAGGGTGACGCCGGCGAACAGCAGCAGCAGGATCTGGAAGCCGAGCAGGTAGCTCACCTGCTGCGACAGGGCCAGGAACACGCCGCCGAGGACGGCGAGCGCGGTGCCGATGACCCAGACCACGTTGATGACCCGCTCGACGTCGATGCCGGAGGAGGCGGCGAGCGAGGGGTTGTCGGCGACCGCGCGGGTCGCCTTGCCCAGGCGGGTCTTGATCAGCGCGATGCCGACGACCGTGAGCACCAGCGATCGACAGGCCCATGATCACCAGGTCGCGGACCGGGATCGAGATCGGGCCGAGGTTCAGCGGCTGCTGCGTGGCGTACTGCGCGTAGGACCGCGAGCTGCCGCCGATGGCGTACAGGTAGACGTAGCGCATGACCAGCGACAGGCCGATGCTCACGACGAGCGCGGCGATCAGGCCGGTGCCCCGGCGGCGCAGCGGCCCCCAGAGGCCCTTGTCGATGAGGTAGCCGAAGACGGCGCCGACCACGAGGGCGCACAGCGTCGCGGGGATGAGGTTCATCCCGACGGTGACGTTGAAGAAGTACGCCGCGATGGCGCCGCCGGTGAGGAACTCGCCGTGGGCGAAGTTGGTCAGGCCGGTCGTGCCGAAGATCAGCGAGAGACCGATCGCGCCCATGGCGATGACCAGGCCGAACTGCAGGCCGCGGACGAACAGCTGCAGCGCCCGCTCGGCGTCGCCGGTCGTCTCGCGGGTGCCCTCGCCGAGGACGAACAGCGCGGGGGAGACGGCGCCGGGCCGGACGGTGACCTCGCGCTCCTCGCCGCCCTCCTCGCGGACGGTGACGCCCTCGGGCAGCGACTCGAGGTCGAGCTTGATGACGTAGTCGCCGGGCTCGGGGACGGTGATCGCGAAGGCGCCGTTCGCGTCGCTGACCGCCTCGCCCACCACCTCGCCGTCGTGCTCGGCGGTGATGACCGCGCCCTCGACGCGCTCACCGGCGTTGTTGAGGGTCCCGCGCACGCCCTGCGTCTCCTGGGCCAGCGCTGGTCCGGCGCCCGCGAGCAGCACCAGGGCCAGGGCCAGCAGCGCCAGGACAGGTGCAGCCGCGGCGGTCGCCAGAGCGCGGGCGGTGCGTCTGGCCGGGGGGCCGGACGCCTGGACGGGACGGGGGAGGATCTTCCCCACGCACGCTCCTCCGGGTCTGCCGGGGCCTCTCGGCGCACCGACGTCGGGTCGAGTGCCGGCGTCGTCCGGCCCGCCAGGGCGCGGAGCGTCGTCGGCGGGTGGTTACTCAAGCACAACGACGGGAGGGCGCACGTCCGGAAACGCGATCGTCATGAGACCGAGGTCACACGCGTCGCGACCGTTCCGTCCGCTACCTCCCTCTGTGCCCGTTCCGCGCCGGCCGGCCTCCGACGATCAGCGCAGCGCCGGCGACGAGCGCGGTCAGCAGCGGGGCGACCGCCAGCGCGGGCAGCAGGTCGCCGACCGCGACCGCCTTGAGGTCCAGCAGGCGCAGGCCGACCCCGAGCAGCAGCACGCCGCCGGTCGCGGTCACCGACGAGACGAGCGCGGCGGGCAGCAGCCCGCCGAGCAGCGCGCCGAGCAGGGTGAGGGCGCCCTGGACGACCCCGACGCTGAGCGCCGACGCCGCGACGCCCCAGCCCAGGGACGCGGCGAAGGCGAGCGAGGCGAAGCCGTCGAGGGTGCTCTTGAGGGCCAGCTGCTCGATGCCGCGCCCGAGCCCGTCCGACAGCGAGCCGAGCACGGCCAGCGGGCCGACGACGAAGACCAGCGACGCGCTGACGTAGCCCTCGACGAAGCGCGCGCGGCTGGCGCTGTCGCCCTCCTTCGTCAGCCGGCGCTGCAGCCAGGCGCCGACGCCCTCCATCCGGGCCTCGAGCTGCAGCAGCGAGCCGGTGATGCCGCCGATCAGCAGCGCCCCGAGCACGACGAGCAGGGTGCCGCCGTCGCCGACCGCGTCGCCGAACTCCCGGTCGCCGAGCGCCGCGACGTTGAGCCCGCCGATGACGAGGGTGACCAGGCCGAGCCCGTCGGTGACGGTCATGCGGGTGCGCTCGGGGAGCCTGCCGCCCAGCAGCACGCCGAGGCCGGACCCCAGCAGGATCGTGGCCATGTTGAGCAGGGTCCCCGCGCCGCGCACCACTGCTCCCGGTACCTCCTGGTCCGTCCGCGGACGAGTGTCCGCAAGCCTGTCGCGACGTGCCGCAGCCGCGCTACTGTCGCGAGTCCGGGGGAGCCTAGGTGGTGCCCCGGGACGCCCAGCCGGCCGCGATCGCCTGCGGAGCAGGGTGCTCGACGTGCGCCGCGCTGCGGGCACGGTCCGTCGACGGGAGGGCAGAGCGGTGGGTCGTGGTGCGCTGCGGGTGCGACCTGCGACGGTCGACGACGTCCCCGCCCTGCTGGCCCTCGGCGACGAGCTGCGCGACGCGCTGGTGTCCTCGGCGCTCGAGGCCGGCCGCCCGCGCGGCACGCCGGCCGGCACCCGCGCGCTGCTGGAGCAGCGCTACCTCGAGGCGCTCGCCGACCCGGAGCGGCACCTGGTCGTCGTCGTGGACGAGGCCGAGGAGCCCCTCGGCATGGCGCTGCTGACCCTGGCCTCCGCCAACGCCCTGGTCGACGTGCCGGCCGTCCACATGAGCCACGCCGTCGTCGCCGACCGGCACAAGCGGCGCGGGGCGGGCAAGGCGCTGGTGTGCGCGGCCGCCGGCTTCGCCGAGGCCCGCGGGATCGAGCAGATCGTCGTGTCCGTCCACCCCGGGTCGCGCGACGCCAACCGCTTCTTCGCCCGGCTCGGGTTCGCGCCACTGGCCGTCCGCCGCATCGCGCCGGTGTCGGTGGTGCGCCGCCGGCTGGCCCTGGGCGACGGTCGCCCGACCGACCACGTCGCGCGCCGCCGTCCCGGGCGGGTGAGCCGCCGGGCGTCCGCGCCGCTGGGCCCCGCCGAGGTCGAGCCCGCTCCCTAGACTCGCCGCGTGGCTGCTGCGAAGAAGGACGAGACCCGGTCGTCGAGCGAAGGCCCCGACCGCGCGCGGCTGCTGCTGCTGGACGGGCACTCGCTGGCCTACCGCGCCTTCTTCGCCCTGCCGGTCGAGAACTTCTCCACGACGACCGGGCAGCCGACCAACGCCGTCTACGGCTTCACGGCGATGCTCATCAACGTCCTGCGCGACGAGTCGCCGACGCACGTCGCGGTCACCTTCGACGTCTCGAAGTCGACGTTCCGCACCGAGACCTACGCCGACTACAAGGCCGGGCGCGCCGAGACCCCCACCGACTTCAAGGGCCAGGTCTCGCTGGTCCGCGAGGTGCTCGACGCGCTGCGCATCCCGATCGTCTGCGCCGAGGGCTTCGAGGCCGACGACGTCATCGCCACCCTCGCCACGCAGGCGCAGGCCGACGACATGGACGTCCTCATCGTCACCGGCGACCGCGACGCCTTCCAGCTCGTCAGCGACCGGGTGACCGTCCTCTACAACGCCCGCGGCGTCTCCGACATGCGCCGGATGACGCCCGAGGCGGTGCAGGACAAGTACGGCCTGTCGCCCGAGCAGTACCCGGAGTTCGCCGCGCTCCGGGGCGACCCCAGCGACAACCTGCCCGGCATCCCCGGCCTGGGCGAGAAGACCGCGACCAAGCTCATCCAGCAGTACGGCGACGTGGCCTCGCTGGTGGACCACGTCGACGAGGTCAAGGGCAAGGTCGGCGACAACCTGCGCGCCGGGATCGCCTCGGTGCTGCGCAACCGCCAGCTCACCGAGCTGGTCCGCGACGTCCCGCTCGAGGTGCACCCGCGCGACCTGCGCCTGGGCCAGTGGGACCGCGAGGAGGTGCACGAGGTCTTCGACGCGCTGCAGTTCCGGGTCCTGCGCGAGCGGCTGTACGCCACCCTGTCGGCGGTCGAGCCCGAGGCCGACCAGGGCTTCGACGTCGAGCACGTCGTGCTCGGTCCGGGCGAGGTGCGCGGCTACCTCGACGCGCTGCCGGTCGGCGTACGGGTCGGCGTGCACGTGCGCGGCTCGTGGAGCCGCGGGACCGGTGACGCCAACGGGCTCGGGCTCGCGCCGGCCAGCGGCCCGGACGACGCGGAGCCCGCCGCGGGCGCGGCCTTCGTCGACCTCACGGCCACCGACGCCGACGACGACGCCGCGCTGGCCGCCTTCCTGGCCGACGCGTCGATCGAGAAGGCCATGCACGACGCGAAGGGCCCGCTGCTGGCGCTCGGCGCGCGCGGCTGGACCGTCGCCGGTCTGACCAGCGACACCGCGCTCGCGGCGTACCTCGCGCTGCCCGGGCAGGGGGTCTTCGACCTGGCCGACCTCGCGCTGCGCTTCCTGCGCCGCGAGCTGCGCGCGGAGGTCGCCGACGACGGCCAGCTGTCCTTCGACGGCGAGGAGCACGACGCCGGCGCGGCCGACGTCGCGGTGCGCGCCCGCGCGGTCGCCGACCTGGCCGTCGCGCTGGACGCCGACCTCGAGCGGCGCGGCGGCGACCTCGCTGCTGCGCGACCTCGAGCTGCCGCTGGTGGAGGTGCTGGCGGCCTGCGAGCGCACCGGCATCGCCGCCGACGTCGACCACCTCGTCGCGCTGGAGAGCCGGCTGCGCGAGCAGGTCAAGGACGCGGCCGAGCAGGCGTACGCCACCGTCGGGCACGAGTTCCACCTCGGCTCGCCCAAGCAGCTGCAGGCGCTGCTGTTCGACGAGCTCGGGCTGCCGAAGACCAAGAAGATCAAGACCGGCTACACCACGGACGCCGACGCGCTGCAGAACCTGATCGGCACGCACCCGGTCATCGACGCGCTGCTGCTGCACCGCGAGATGACGCGGCTGCTCATGGTGGTGGAGAAGCAGCTGCTCCCGACCGTCGCGGACGACGGCCGCATCCACACCACCTTCAAGCAGATGGTCGCGGCCACCGGACGGCTGTCGAGCGACAACCCGAACCTGCAGAACGTCCCGATCCGCACCCCGCAGGGCCGCGAGATCCGGCAGGGCTTCGTCGCCGGCGAGGGCTTCGAGGCGCTCATGACCGCCGACTACAGCCAGATCGAGATGCGGATCATGGCCCACCTGTCCGACGACGCCGGGCTCAAGGAGGCGTTCCTGACCGGGGAGGACCTGCACACCTTCGTCGCCTCGCGGGCGTTCGGCGTACCGGTCGAGCAGGTCGACCCCGAGCTGCGCCGGCGGGTCAAGGCCATGTCGTACGGCCTGGCGTACGGCCTGTCCGCCTTCGGCCTGGCCGCCCAGCTCCGGATCTCGACCGACGAGGCCAAGGAGCAGATGACGGCGTACTTCGAGCGCTTCGGCGGGGTGCGCGACTACCTGCGCGACGTCGTGGCGCAGGCCCGCAAGGACGGCTACACCTCGACGATCCTGGACCGCCGCCGCTACCTGCCCGACCTGACCAGCGACAACGGCCAGCGCCGGCAGATGGCCGAGCGGATGGCGCTCAACGCCCCGATCCAGGGCAGCGCCGCCGACATCATCAAGCTGGCCATGCTGGGCGTCTCGCGCGGGCTGCGCGACGCCGGCATGCGCTCGCGGCTGCTGCTGCAGGTGCACGACGAGCTCGTGCTCGAGGTGGCCGACGGCGAGCGCGAGGAGCTCGAGGCGCTGGTCCGCCGCGAGATGGGCGGCGCCTACCCGCTGACGGTCCCGCTCGACGTCAGCGTCGGCGTCGGCCGCACCTGGGACGAGGCCGGGCACTGAGCCCCGTGTCTCGTGATGTCAGGGTCCTGCTGTTCGACTTCGACGGCACGCTGGTCGACACCGAGTCGACCGTGCTCGCCTCCTGGCACCACCTGTACGACGCCACCGGCCACGAGCTGGAGCTGCCGCGCTGGCTGGAGACGGTCGGCGGCGACGTCGACGCCCGCTACGACGCGCTGGCCGAGCTGGTCGGCGACGGCTTCGACCGGGAGGCCGCCCACGCGCTGCGCCGCGAGCACGAGCTGTCGCTGGTGCAGGCGCTGCCGCTGCGCGACGGGCTGTCCGACGTGCTCGACCGGGCGCAGCGAGCGCGGGCTGGTCGTCGCCGTCGTGTCGAGCTCGCCGGCGCACTGGGTGCACGGCCACCTGTCCCGGCTCGGGCTGCTGGAGCGGTTCGCGTTCGTGGTGACGCGCGAGGACGCGGTGCGGGCCAAGCCGCACCCCGACCTCTACCTCGCCGCGCTGGAGCGGCTGGAGGTCGACCCCGCGCACGTGCTCGTGGTGGAGGACTCCGTCAACGGCGTGGCGGCCGCGCACGCCGCCGGGCTGTCCGCGGTCGCCGTCCCGAACGCCGTCACCCAGGACCAGCCGCACGCCGTGACCGTCCTCGAGACCGTCGCCCTGTGGTCCCACCTCGAGCCCCTCCTCGCCGGCTGAGCGTCGCCGGCCCCCACCCTGCGAGCCCCCACCCTGCGACGATCTTCGTCTTGAGGGGCGGTCACTCGCGTGTCGCGGCACCTCAAGACGAAGATCGTCGTACGGGGTGGTCGTACTGCGGCGCGGGGGCTACCAGCGGCCGCGGACCTGGAGGGGGCCGCTGGTGAAGCGGTGCTCGTCGGCGAAGCCCAGCGCGTCGTAGACGCCCCGGCCGGCGTCGTTGCTCGCGTACATCCCGAGGGTGACGGTGTCCGCGCCCTCGGCGAACAGCTGCCGGGTGAGGGCGGCCGTCACCGCCTTGGCCAGCCCGCGGCCGCGGTGCGCGGGCAGCACCGCGATGGACGACAGGTGCCCGACCCCGGTCGAGCCGCTGGTGTCGGCCGCGCAGGCGATCAGCGCGCCCTCCTCGCGCACCCCGACCCAGCGGTTGACCTTCTCGTCGCCCGGCTGCGCCGAGGCCGTGGGGGAGGAGGCGGCCAGCAGCTCCTCGACCGCCTGCTCGTCCTGCTCCGGCGCCACCTGGCTCCTCGCCCGGCTGCACCGGCGGCGGCGCGCCGAGCCAGCGGAAGTCCCAGTGCGTGCCGTCCATCCCGACCCAGGCCGGCAGCCGGGCGGGGGTGCCGCGCGGGACGGTGACCCGCTGCCGCGGCGGCAGCTCCGGCAGCAGCTCGGCCAGCAGCGCCGCGACGTCCTCCGGCGCGCCGAGCGTCGAGAGGTAGGGCGTGCGGTCGTCGGGGTCCACGCCGAGCCAGGCGGTGGCGCGCTCGCCGGCCCAGCCGCGCACCAGCGGCCGGCGCAGCGAGCTGCGGGCGAAGGGGTCGTGACCGGTCGCGAGGAGCACCTCGGCAGCGGTCCCCAGGTCGGTCAGCGCCACCGGACCAGGCTAGTGCGGGCCTCAAGATCTTCGGGACGTCCACAGGAGCCGGCTACTGGGGATCTCCCGAACAGGACGGTGCCGCGCTTAGGGTCGTCGCCGTGGAGAGCCTGTTCGACGCCGCGGAGCAGGACGCCGCCGACCGCGTCGCCCCGCTCGCCGTCCGCATGCGCCCGCGCACCCTCGACGAGGTCGTCGGCCAGCAGCACCTGCTCGGCCCGGGCGCCCCGCTGCGCCGGCTGGTCGAGGGCGACGCCCCGCTGAGCGTCATCCTCTGGGGCCCGCCCGGCACCGGCAAGACCACCCTGGCCACGCTCATCGCGCGGACCAGCGCCCGCCGCTTCCGCGAGCTGTCGGCGGTGACGGCCGGGGTGAAGGACGTCCGGCAGGTCGTCGAGGAGGCCAAGCGGGCGCTCGGCGAGACCGGCGCGCAGACGGTGCTGTTCGTCGACGAGGTGCACCGCTTCTCCAAGACCCAGCAGGACGCGCTGCTGCCCAGCGTCGAGAACCGCTGGGTCACGCTGGTCGCGGCGACCACGGAGAACCCCTTCTTCAGCATCATCAGCCCGCTGCTGTCGCGCTCGCTGCTGCTCACCCTCGAGCCGCTCACCGACGACGACATCCGCGCCGTGGTCGCCCGCGCGCTGTCCTCCGAGCGCGGGCTGAAGGGCGAGGTCACCGTCGACGACGACGCCCTCGACCACCTCGTACGACTGGCCGGTGGCGACGCGCGCCGCTCGCTGACGGCGCTCGAGGCGGCCGCGGGCGCCTCCGACCACGTGACGCTGCCGCTGCTCGAGCAGGCGGTCGACCGCGCCGCGGTGCGCTACGACCGCGACGGCGACCAGCACTACGACGTCATCAGCGGCTTCATCAAGTCGATCCGCGGCTCGGACGTCGACGCCTCGCTGCACTACCTGGCGCGCATGTTCGAGGCGGGGGAGGACCCGCGCTTCATCGCCCGCCGGCTGGTCGTGCACGCCAGCGAGGACATCGGCATGGCCGACCCGTCCTCGCTGCAGGTCGCGGTCGCCGCCGCGCAGGCGCTCGAGCTGATCGGGATGCCCGAGGCGCGGATCAACCTCGCGCAGGCCACCATCCACCTCGCGCTGGCGCCCAAGAGCAACGCGGTCATCGCCGCGGTCGACTCGGCGATCGCCGACGTCCGGGCCGGGCGCACCGGCACCGTCCCCTCGCACCTGCGCGACAGCCACTACGCGGGGGCGAAGAAGATCGGGGTCGGCGGGTACCGATACCCTCACGACTTCCCGGGAGGGGTCGTGGCGCAGCAGTACGCGCCCGACCCGGTCGTGGGGCGGGAGTACTACTCGCCACGCGGCCTCGGGGTCGAGCGCGTCGCCTCCCAGCGGCTCGCGGGACTGCGCGAGGTGCTGCGTGGGAACCGCGGGGTCGTGACCGAGGACGTCGCGGACGGCTTCCGCCCCAGGTGCAGGCCCGCACCACCCACCGACGAGGAGCTCCAGGCCCTCGCAGCCCAGAAGGAGCGTCCCTAGGTGCTCACCGGCGGTCAGGTCGCGGCTCTCATCGCGGCAGTGTTCTTCGCGCTGCTCATGCTGGCGCTCTGCTACCTCGTGCTCAAGCTCGCCAAGACCGTGGAGGAGACCCAAGCGCTCGTCCACGGCATCACCGAGAAGACGGTCCCGCTGCTCGGCGAGGTGACGACCTCGGTGACCCACGTCAACCAGGAGCTCGTCCGCGTCGACGCGATCACCGCGAACGTCCAGTCGATCAGCGGCAACGTCTCCGCGCTGACGTCGCTGTTCGCGGCGACCCTCGGCAGCCCGATCATCAAGGTCGCGGCGTTCTCGTACGGCGTCCGCTCGGTCGCGACCAAGCGGCACGAGAAGGACGTCAACAAGCGCGTGCGCGACGAGCTCAAGAGCAGCAGGAGGAAGCGATGACGAAGCGGCTGGTCTACATCGCGTTCGGCGCAGCGGTCGGCGTGCTCGTGGTGCACCGCGCCACCCGGGCGGCCAAGCGGTTCACGCCCGCGGGCGTGCAGTCCTCGCTGGCCGACTCCTTCTCCGGCCTGACCGACGCGGTGCGCGAGTTCACCGCCGAGATGAAGGTCGCGATGGCCGAGCGCGAGGAGGAGCTGCGCACGGTGCTCGGCCTCGACGGCGCGCACGACCTCGTCGACTACGTCGACCCCGGCCACACCGGCGGCATGGAGCCCGACGTCCGATGACGATGAGCTCGGCGGACATCCGCCAGCGCTTCCTGTCCCACTTCGAGTCCCGCGGCCACACCGTCGTCCCGTCGGCGTCGCTCATCGCCGACGACCCGACGCTGCTGCTCGTCAACGCCGGCATGGTGCCGTTCAAGCCGTACTTCCTGGGCGAGGTGCCGGCGCCGTACGACGCGCGCGACCAGCGTGCAGAAGTGCGTGCGCACCCTCGACATCGAGGAGGTCGGCAAGACCACGCGGCACGGCTCGTTCTTCCAGATGGCCGGCAACTTCTCCTTCGGCGACTACTTCAAGGAAGGCGCGATCGACCTGGCCTGGTCGCTGCTGACCGGGTCGGTCGACGAGGGCGGCTACGGCCTGCCCGAGGACCGCCTCTGGACCACCGTCTACCTCGACGACGACGAGGCGCTCGAGCTCTGGAAGCGGTACGTCCCCGAGTCGCGCATCCAGCGCCGCGACAAGGCCGACAACTACTGGCACATGGGCGTCCCCGGACCGGGCGGGCCCTGCAGCGAGATCTACTACGACCGCGGCTCCGAGCACGGCCGCGAGGGCGGCCCGATCGCCGACGAGGACCGCTACCTCGAGGTCTGGAACCTCGTCTTCATGCAGTACCAGCTCGTCCGAGGTGCGCACGAAGGTCGACTTCGACATCGCCGGCCCGCTGCCCGCGCAGAACATCGACACCGGCATGGGCCTGGAGCGCGTCGCCACCGTCCTGCAGGGCGTCGACAACCTGTACGAGATCGACACCTCCCGCGCGATCCTCGACCGCGCGGCCGACCTGGCCGGCGTGACGTACGGCGCCTCCGCCGAGGACGACGTGCGGCTGCGCGTCGTCGCCGACCACGCCCGCACCGCCGTGATGCTCATCGGCGACGGCGTGCGCGCCCGGCAACGAGGGCGCGCGACTACGTCCTGCGCCGGATCCTGCGCCGCACCGTCCGCTCGATGCGGCTGCTCGGCGCGCGGCGACCCGACGATGGCCGAGCTGGTCGAGGCCTCGATCGGCGCGATGGGCCCGCAGTACCCCGAGCTGGTGCAGGACGCCTCGCGCATCGCGTCGGTCGCCGTCGGCGAGGAGGCCAGCTTCCTCGAGACGCTCACCAAGGGCGCGACCGTCTTCGACAGCGCCGTCCCGGCGGCGCGCGCAGTCCGGCGGCGTGCTGTCCGGCTCGCAGGCCTTCGCGCTGCACGACACCTACGGCTTCCCGATCGACCTCACCCTCGAGATGGCCGCCGAGCAGGGGCTCTCGGTCGACGAGGAGGGCTTCCGCGACCCTCATGGCCGAGCAGCGCACCCGCGCCAAGGCCGACGCCAAGGCCAAGAAGACCGGCGGCGCCGACACTCGGCGCCTACCGCGCGCTGCTCGAGGCCGCCGGCTCCACCGACTTCACCGGCTACGGCGAGGTGCCGTCCGAGGCGGTCGTCCGCGGGCTGCTCGTCGACGGCGCGGTCGCCTCCGCGGCCGCCGAGGGCGACGCTGGTCGACGTCGTGCTGGACCGCTCGCCGTTCTACGCCGAGGCCGGCGGCCAGCTCGCCGACGCAGGGCCGGCTCGTGCTGGCCGACGGCACCGAGCTGGTCGTCACCGACGTGCAGAAGGCGCTGCCCGGGCTGACCGTGCACCAGGCGCGCGTGCGTGTCCGGCGAGGCGCGGGTCGGCACCCCGGTGCTCGCCGTAGGTCGACGTCGAGCGGCGCCGGGCGATCTCGCGCGCCCACACCGCGACCCACCTGGTGCACACCGGCGTTCCGCGCGGCGCTGGGGGAGCAGGCCACCCAGGCCGGCTCGCGAGAACCGCGCCCGGCCGGTTCCGCTTCGACTTCGCCTCGCCCTCGGCGCGTGCCCGGCGTCGGTGCTCGCCGACGTCGAGCAGGAGATCAACGAGATCGCCCTGGCCGACCTCGAGGTCCGCGCCTTCGTCACCACCCAGGACGAGGCCCGCCGGCTCGGCGCCATGGCGCTGTTCGGCGAGAAGTACGGCGACGAGGTGCGCGTCGTCGAGGTCGGCGACTACGCCCGCGAGCTCTGCGGCGGCACGCACGCCGCCCGCTCCGGCCAGCTCGGCATGGTCAAGCTGCTGTCGGAGGCCTCCATCGGCTCCGGCGTGCGGCGCGTCGAGGGCCTGGTCGGCCTGGACGCCTACTCCTACCTCGCCCGCGAGCACGTGCTGCTGGCCCAGCTGGCCGGCGTCGTTCAAGGTGCCGGTCGACGAGGTCCCCGACCGCGTCGCGGCCACCGTCGCGCGGCTGCGCGAGGTCGAGAAGGAGCTCGCCGGGCTGCGCGCCGGGCAGGTCCTGCAGCAGGCCGGGGCGTTCGCCGCGGGCGCCCGCGACGTCACGGCGTGGCGTACGTCGGGGTCGAGGCCCCCGCCGGCACGCCCGGCGACCTGGTCCGCTCGCTCGCGCTCGACGTCCGCGGCCGCATCCCGGCCGACCGGCCGCGGCCGTCGTGCTGGTCGCGGCCGGCGGCGAGCGGGTCACGCTGGTGGCCGCGGTCAACGACGCCGGCCGCGCCCGCGGGCTGTCGGCCAACGCGCTGCTGCGCGAGGCGGCGGCGGCGGTCGACGGCAAGGGCGGCGGCAAGGACGACGTCGCCCAGGGTGGTGGGACGCAACGCCGCCGGGATCGCGGACGCGCTGAGCCGGGCCGAGGCGCTGATCGCCGGGTGGCGAGCGGCGGGTGGCCGCGACTGCGCGAGCCGCGCTCGGGCCTGTCGCTCCTCGTCGCTCCCTCGGCCTACGCCACGCTCGTCGCGCTCAGCGTCGCTCCAGGCTGCGCACGGCTCGTCCGTCGCTCCCGTCGAGCTCGGCCGTGAGCGGCGTGCGGGGGTGGTGCTGGCCGTCGACGTCGGGACGGTCCGGGTCGGGGTGGCGGCGAGCGACCCGCACCGGATCCTGGCGTCGCCGGTCGAGACGGTGCGCGGCGCCGGGGCACGCGCGGGTGGCGGAGCTGGTCGCGGAGCGGGAGGCGGTGCTGGTCGTCGTCGGGCTGCCGACGTCGATGTCGGGCAAGGCGGCGAGCGCCTCGGCGGACATGGCGCGGGCGTGGGCGGCAGGTCTTCGCGCCGCTGGTCGCGCCGGTCGAGGTGCGGCTGGTGGACGAGCGGCTGACGACGGTCGCGGCGACTGCCGCGCTGCGGGCCGTCCGGCCGCTCGGCCAAGAAGGGCGCGCGCCGTCGTCGACCAGGCCGCCGCGGTCGCGCTGCTGCAGGGAGTGCTCGACACGGGCGCGTCGTGACGCCACTGTGACCTGCCGGTTAGGCTGCGGCCCGTGAGCGACCTGCTGGACCTGCGCGAAGAGCGCCCGCACCGCCGCCGGCGCAAGAAGCGGAGCGGCCGCAACAAGGCGCTCGCCGTGCTGTTCCTGCTGGTGCTCATCGGCGCGCTGGTCGCCGGCGCGCTGTTCGTCGGCGAGCAAGCTCGTCGACCGCCTCGGCGGCTCCGACGCCGAGGACTACTCGGGCGAGGGCAGCGGCGAGGTCGTCGTGCAGGTCGAGCCCGGTGACACCGCCGGCGACGTCGCGGACACCCTGGTCGAGGAGGGCGTCGTCGCCAGCCGCGCGGCGCTTCTTCGAGGTCGCCGCCGCCGATCCGCGCTCGACCGGCCTGCAGCCCGGCTTCTACCGGCTGCGGATGCAGATGAGCGCGGCCGCCGCGCTCGAGCTGCTGCTCGACCCGGCGGCGCGGCGTCGTCGGCCGCGTCACCATCCCCGAGGGCCGCACCGTCGAGCAGACGCTCCAGACGCTGGCCGAGGGCACCGAGATCCCGCTGGCCGACTACGAGGCCGCCGTCGCGGACCCCGCGGCGCTGGGCCTGCCCGAGTACGCCGAGCGGCCAGCTCGAGGGCTTCCTGTTCCCGGCGACGTACGACGTCGAGCCCGGCAGCACCGCCGTCGACGTGCTGACGCTGATGGTCGACCGCTTCAAGCAGGCCGCCGAGACCGTCGGGCTGGAGGAGGGCGCGGCGCGCCTGGGCTACTCGCCGTACGAGGTCGTCATCGTGGCCAGCCTCATCGAGCGCGAGGTGCGCTTCGACGACGAGTACGGCCAGGTCGCGCGGGTCGTCTACAACCGGCTCGAGCAGGGGATCCCGCTCGGCATCGACGCCGCGGTCCTCTTCGGCGTCGGCAAGCAGGCCGGCGGCGAGCTGACGGCGTCCGACCTGGCCGAAGGACACGCCGTACGAGAACCGCCGGCAGACCGGCCTCCCGCCGACGCCGATCGCCTCGCCGGGCGAGGCGACGCTCGAGGGCGCGCTCGAACCCGGTGGACGGCGACATCCTCTACTACGTCCTCGCGACCGAGGAGGGCCGCATCGTTCTTCACCGACGACTACAACGCCTTCCTGCGCCAGCGCGACAAGTCGCGCGCCGAGGGCATCTTCTGAGCCGTGCGCCGCGCGGCCGTCCTCGGCCGGCCGATCGCCCACTCGCTGTCGCCCGCGCCTGCACCGGGCGGCGTACGCCGCGCTCGGGCTCGACTGGACCTACGACGCGGTCGACGTCGGCGAGGCGGAGCTGCCGGCGTTCCTCGACGGGCTCGGCCCGGAGTGGGCCGGGCTGTCGCTGACGATGCCGCTGAAGCAGGCCGTGCTGCCGCTGCTCGACGAGGTGTCGGACCTGGCCCGCGACGTCGCCGCCGCCAACACGGTCGTGCTGCGCGACGGCCGCCGCGTCCGGCCACAACACCGACGTGCACGGGATCGTCGCGGCGCTGCGCGAGGCGGGCGTGACGTCGGTGTCCCGCGCGGTCGTGCTCGGCGGGGGAGCGACGGCCCGCTCGGCGCTGGCCGCGCTCGCGGCGCTCGGGCTGCCGCGACCCGGTGCTCGTGGTGCGCTCCTCGCCCGACGAGACGCTCGGCCGCGGCCGCTCGGCTCGGCGTCCGGCCGGCCGTCGTCGCGTGGTCGCCCGGAGGTGCTCGAGGGCTGCGACCTGCTGGTCAGCACGCTGCCGTCCGGGGCGGCCGACCGCTTCGCGCCGCACGTCGGCGACGTCCCGGCGCTGCTCGACGTCGTCTACGACCCGTGGCCCACGCCGCTGGCCGCCGCGTGCGGGGGAGTGGTCGTCAGCGGCGCGGCGATGCTGCTGCACCAGGCGGCGGCGCAGGTGCGAGCTGATGACCGGGCTGCGAGCCGCCCGCTCGAGGCGATGCGCGCGGCCCTGCCGGCGCTCAAGCCCTGACCCGCTCGGGGCCGATGGCGACTCCTGACGGCGGCGACGGCTGCCGAGCCCGAAGGAGCCCCGGATGACCGACCTGCCCAGCGACGCCCTGTCCGGGGGGAGCCGGTCCGACCGGCTCGACCGGGCGATCCACGCCCTGCTGGCGCAGACCCCGGAGATCGAGGCCGCCGCGGTCGTGTCCTTCGACGGGCTGCCGATGGCCGCCGCCCTGCCCGCCGTCGATGGACGAGGACCGCGTCGCCGCCATGAGCGCCGCGCTGCTCTCGCTCGGCGAGCGCGCCGCCCAGGGCCTCGGCCGCGGCGAGCTGTCGCAGGTCTACATCGAGGGCGACGCCGGCACGGTCTTCCTCGTCTCCGCCGACGACGAGGCCGTCCTGGTCGCCGTCGCCAGCAAGGGCGCCAAGGTCGGGATGATGCTGTACGAGGTGCGCCGCGCCGCCGCCGCCGTCGCCGACGTGCTGCGCGCCGACGAGCCCGCTCCCGTCGCCGAGCCCGTCGCGGCTGCCGTCCCCGCGCAGCCCGAGGCCCCGGCCGTGCGGACCGAGACGGTCGTCCACGTGCCCGCCGAGCCCGCTCCCGTCTACGCCGCGCCGACCTACGCGCCGCCCGCGGAGCCGACGTACACGGCCGCGCCGACCTACGCCTCGCAGGCCGACAGCGCCTGGTCGTCGTACGCGCCGACCGGCAGCGTGATGCCGGGCGGCGGCGTCCCGCCGTCCACCTGGTCCTGACCACCCCGACCCGACCGCCCACCGACCCGACGGGACCGTTGTGAGACTCGAGGGAACGCTCGACGCGTTCAGCCTCCCGGACATCTTCTCGCTGCTCAGCATGACGAAGAAGACCGGGACGCTGCACCTGCACCGGGTGCGGGACGGCGAGGCGCCGCTGCACGGCGCGTGCACCTGCGCGACGGCGCGGTGACCGGTGCGCGCGTCCGACGTGGCGCGCCAGGAGCTGTGCCGCCGGCTGCTCGGCACGCGGGCTCGTCGACGACGAGGCGCTGGCCTCCGCCGCCGAGGAGATCACCGGCCGACGAGTCGCTGAGCCTGGCCCGGCTGCTGGCCGAGAAGGCCGACCTGGCCGCCGACGAGGCGCAGGCCGTCGCCGTCGAGCAGATGGCCGACGCCGTCTTCAGCCTGCTGCGCTGGAACGACGGCGAGTTCGCCTTCGTCGTCGACGAGGTCGACCCCGACGACCTGGGCGCGACGCAGACCGTCGAGCAGCTCGTGGCCGAGGGGCAGCGCCGGCTGGCTGCCTGGGGCGAGCTGGTCGAGCAGGTCCCCGCGCCCGACTCCGTCGTGCACCGTGAACCCCTCGCCCGCCGGGCGATCTCAGCGCCTCCCGCGAGGAGTGGGCGCTGCTGTCGCTGGTCGACGGCCGCCGCACCGTCGCCGACCTCGTCGTGCTGTCCGGGCAGGGGGAGTACGCCGTCGTGTCGGCGCTCGCCGGCCTCGTCGGCCGCGGGCTGCTCGTCGTCGGCGCGGGCGGCGACGACCAGCTGCTGCGCCGGCAGAGCCTGCTCGCCGCGCTCGAGGGCACCGTCGTGGTGCCCGGCTGCGCCCGCACCGCGGGTGCCGGCGCAGGCCGCCTCCGCTGCTGCTCCGGTCATCCCGGAGCGGCCCGAGCCCTTCACCCCGGCCCGCCGGCCGGAGCACGCCGAGCCGAGCCCGGCGTACGCCCGCGCGTCCGCTCGTACGACGACGGCAGGCGCGGGCTCTGCCCACGGCTCGGTCGACGGCGCCACCGCGCTGCAGGCCGACCCGGCGATCGCGTCGCTCATCGAGCGCGACCCGAGCGTCAACAAGAGCCTGCTGCTGCGGCTCATCGCCGGTGTGAGGGGTCTGTGATGACGACGAACGGCAAGAGCGGGCGCCGCAAGCACGGCGGCCAGGCCGTGAAGATCGTGGTGACCGGCCCGTTCTCGGCCGGCAAGACCACGCTGATCCGCACGATCAGCGAGATCACCGTCCTGTCGACCGAGAAGGACATCACCGACCACACGAAGTCGCGCAAGGCCGAGACGACCGTGGCGATGGACTTCGGCCGGATCACGATCGACCGCGACCTGGTGCTCTACCTGTTCGGCACGCCCGGCCAGGACCGCTTCGACTTCATGTGGGAGATCCTCGGCGAGGGGATGCTCGGCTACATCCTGCTCGTCGACGCCGACCGCGAGGACTCGCTGCAGGAGGCCGTCGGCATCCTCGCCGCCTTCCGCAAGATGGCGCACGTGCCGTTCGTCGTCGCCCTCAACCGCGCCGCCGGGCTGGACCCGTCCGAGGAGGACAACGTCCGCCACGTCCTCGAGCTGGGCGAGGACGTCCCGGTCGTGCCGTGCGACGCCACCGACCGCGAGTCGGTCAAGGCGGTGCTGCTGGCGCTGCTCTACTCGGTCGTCGACCAGATCGACGCCCCGGCGACCGCCCACGCGTGATGGGGCTGGTCCGGTGATCCGCCTGTTCCGGCGCAAGCCGGTCACCGGCAAGCACGCTCTCGGCGCGGCCGTGACCGCGATCCCGTCGGCGCCGCTGCGCGCGGCTGCTCCGGTCGACGTCCTGAGGGCTGGGCTGCCGGATCCGGTGCCTGCGCTGCTGGGATCCGCGCTCCCGCCGCCCGCGCCGACGCACGCCGGGTCGGCCGTCGACGTTGCTGCCCACGTCGCCGACTCTCGGCCTGCGGCGCCAGACCTGCTGTCCGAGATCGCCGCGCTGCTGGCCACGGGTGAGGCCTGGGCGACCGAGGCGGCACCGGGGCGTGCACTGCGTGCGCCCGTCTCGGCGACTGTCCCGCGCCACGGACAGCGCGCCGCGAGGTCGACCAGCCGGCCCAGGTCGACCGGCCGGCCGCTGTCGACCAGCCGGGCCCCTCGGCCGGAGGACCCGTCGACCACGCCGGGCCCCGTCGACCTGCCGGGCCCGTCGACCTGCCGGCCCGTCGACCGCCCCCGGCCCTCGTCGAGCAGCCGCCGCCCGCCGGTCTGCCGCGGCTGGTCGACCCGCCGCGCACCCCCGGCCTGCTGAGCGCCGCAGACCTGCCGAGCGCGCCGCCGTTCGACGCCGACGGCGCCCCGGCCCCGTGGACCTACGCCGTCCTCGGCATCGTCCCCGCACCCGCGGCGCCCGCCATCTCGACCGGCCGGACCGCGGCGGCGCCCGCTCCCGTGCCTGCGCCCGGACTGACCGTCCCGGTGCCCGCGGCCCCGTGGTGCCCGCGGTGCCGGCGGTGCTCCCGGTGGCTGGGCGGCCCGGGCTCGTGACTGCACCGCCTGGTCGTCCCCGGTGCCGGCAGTGCCCGTGCCGCACCTGCCCGACGTGGCCTCGGGGCCGGCCGCGCTCGTGACTGCACCTCCGCCGCGCTGCCCTCGGTGCCGGCGGTTCCCGTGGCTGCCGCTGCCCCGGCGCCGCCTCGAGCCCTCGCTCCGGCGCTGCCGCCGCTGGTGACGGCTCCTGTCCTGCCGCCGGGAGTCGCACCTGCCGCCATGCTCGCGCTCCGGCCGTGTCCGCACCTCCCGCCGCCGCAGCTCCGGTGCCGCTACCCCTGCCGGCGCCGTCGTCCCGTTCCGCCCTGGAGGCCGCGCTCGCTGAGCTGCTCCCGCAGCAGGGCGGGGAAGAGGCCGCCTCAGCCGCACCCGGTCGGGTCCAGCTCGGCTTCCGGGACGGTACGTCCACGGCGCTCGACCCTCGAGCACGCAGTCCATGGCGCTGCAGGAGCTCGCGCAGTCCCTCACCCGGCGCGACTGACGCACCCGCCGGGTTCGCAAGGCGCGCTGCGCGTCAGCTCACGGCGGTGGCCAGGAGCGCACGCGGTCAGGGTGGGGAGTGCGCCCAGCCGGTGGCGGTGAGTCTGCGTCTGCCGTCGCGGTGGGGGAGCTCGTGTCCTCGGTCGTGATGGTCGTGGTGGTGCTGGTGGCAGAGCAGGACGAGGTTGTCCAGGTCGGTCAGTCCGCCGTCGGCCCAGTGCTTGAGGTGGTGGGCGGCGCACTGGGCGGGTCGGCGGCGGCAGCCCTTGACGATGCAGTGCCGGTCGCGGGCGACCAGGGCGCGGAACAGCCGGCCGCTGACGATCCGGGCGGCCCGGCCGACGTAGAGCGGGTCGGAGCTGCCGTCCTGCTGCAGGACGACGAGGTCCAGGACGGCGTCGCAGGCCAGTCGGCGCAGGCGTCGCGGGACAGGGTGCCGAGGTCACCGGCGATCCGGCCGCGGCGGGCGGTGCGCCGGCCAGGTCCTCGCGCAGCAGGTCGGTCCAGCGTCGGGGTGGCGCCGGCCTGCGCGGCGTCCTGGGCGGAGGCGAGCTGGTCGGGGCGGCACAGGACGTGGATGTGGGTCCGGACGGTGTGGGCGTCGTCGGCCAGGCTGTCGCCGGGGCCGTGGGCGCGGGTGAGGTAGTCGCGGGCCCACTGCACGAGGACGTCGGCCTGTCGGGCGGGCTTGCCGCGCTGGTCGCCGGCTTCGCGGGCGGCTTCGATCGCCAGGTCCATCGCGAGGCGGACGGTGGCGCCGTCCTCGCCGGCCAGGGTGCCGTCGACGGCGGTGTGGGTGCCGACGTCGTTCAGCCGCAGGCCCATCCGTTCGCGGGCGCGGCTTGGCGGCGTCGGCGGCGATGCGGTCGTCGATGGCGGCGGCCTTGTCCCGCAGTCGCTTGCGCAGGTCGACCGGGTCGGTGACCTGGGCCAGGGCGCACAGCCCGTCCTGGGCTTCGGTGACGACGTCGCGGTCCAGCCCGCGCACGCCGGCGATGACGGCCTCGGCGTGCTCGACGGTGATCGTGCCGTCCGCGAGCAGGTCGCCGACGCCGGGCAGGTCATCGCGCAGTGCGGTGGCCAGCTTGACGGCGGCGCGGGCGGCGCCGTCGGTGAGGTGCTGCTCGTCGCGCAGCCACGAGGCGGTGGTCGTCGGCACGTCCGGGCCGGGCGTGCCCGGCGGTGGCGTCCATCTCGGCCAGCTCCCGCAGCGCCAGCGCCGCGGGCCCGCTCGGCCAGGTCCAGCAGCGCGGCGGTGTCGGCACGCGAGCCGGACACCGGCCCGTGCTCACCCAGCGCGTCCAGCGCCGAGCGCAGGTCGGCGATCAGCGGCGACGGACCGGCCGGCGGCGCCGTCACGCCCGGCGTCGCCCAGAAGTCGTCGTCCAGAGTGGCAGCGGCCGGCGCGCCCAGCGGGGGCTGCCGTCTCGGCGCCTCGGCCACCCCGCACGTGCAGGCAGTCTCCGTCGACGTCACGGCCAGAGCGCAGGTGCACCAGTCCTGGCACAGCGGTTCGTCGAGCAGGGGGAACGGTCCGGGGTCGCCGCCCGTCAGCCAGAAGGGCGGCGCTGCGTCGAGCACGTCCACGTCGCCCCTCCTCCGCCCATCCGATCGAACTGGTGTTCGAAGCCTACCCCGTTCCAGTGGTCCGTCAAGGGCGCTGTGCACAACAACAGGGGCCGGTCCCGAACGGGACCGACCCCTGCTGGTGCTGCCGCGGGACTACGCCGCGTCGAGCTCCTCGCCGTGGCTGTGGTCGTGGCCGTCGAGGCCACCACCGCTGCCGTCGGAGGTACCGGACGTGCCACCGGTGCCGGAGCCGCCGTTGTCGTACACGCCCTTGCGCTCGCCCGGCGCGCCGGCGACGCCGTTCACGCTGCTCGTGTCGTAGGCGTACAGCAGCGTCACGGCCGCGATGGCGTCGGACATCTGCTCGAGCGCGAGCATGTTGACGTTCCCGACGAGCGGGTACTCGGCCGCGAGCGAGGCGTACAGCTCGGCCTTCTCGGCGTCGTCGCTGAAGTCCGGCGTCAGGCTGTCGCAGGCCTGGTGGTAGCAGGGGTCGTACGCCTCGCCGGCGATGCCGCCGTAGATCGCCGCCTGGCCTGCGGTCTTCAGGCCCTCGGCGCCGGAGAACAGGCCGCCGGACGGCACGCCGACGGCGATGAACGGCCCGTAGTCGCTGCGGCCGCTGAAGTCGGTCGGGTCGGACGCCAGGCCCTGGTCGGCGAAGTAGTCGGTGAAGGCGTCCTCGATGACGTCGGAGCCGGCCGGACCGGGACCTGCGCCCTCGTTCGCCGAGTCGTCCCCGTCGTAGACGAACCGGACGAAGTTCGGCGAGGCCACCATGTCGAAGTTGAGGTAGAGCGCGATCTGCGCGAGCTCCTCGTCGGTGAGCTGGCTGACGTAGTAGGTAGCTCCGACCAGGCCGGACTCCTCGGCCCCCCAGAGGGCGAAGCGGACCTTGTTGGTCGGCTTGACCTTCGCCATCTGCTGCGCGACCTCGAGGATCGAGCCGGCACCGGAGCCGTTGTCGTTGATGCCCGGGCCCTCGGCGACGGAGTCCAGGTGCCCGCCGACCATGACGACGTTGTCCGGGTTGCCGCCGGGGGTCTCGGCGATCACGTTGCTCGTCGTCGCGACGACGCGCTCGGTCTCGGCCGCGACGCGGAGGACGAGGCCGCTGGCGGTCAGCCCGGCCAGCTCCTTGCCGAGAGCCTGGGTGACGCCGACGACCGGGATGTCACCGAAGAAGGTGTCGCCCAGCGTGCCGTTGAGGTCGCCCTCGGCGTTGTTGTAGATGACGACGCCGGCTGCACCCGCGGCGTCGGCGTTGGCCGCCTTCTGGCCGAAGGCGCAGGCGCCCCGGCTGATGACCACGATCGTCCCGGCGTTGGCCTCGCTGAAGTCCTCGGCGTTGCAGCCGAGCGTGGTGGTCGGTGGCATGGCGCGGTGAGGCCGGGCCCCGCGGGCAGGCTCGCGTCGGCAGTGACGTCGCCGCTGCCGGAGTAGCTCATGATGATGGCGTCGAGGTCGCGGGCCGGCTCGGGGGAGACCTGCGAGAACACGGTCTCGCCGACCTCGGCGAAGGTGCGGAAGTCGAACTCCTGGATCTCGACCTCGTAGCCCGCCGCGCGGAAGACGTCCGCGGCGTACTCCGCCGACGCGTCGTAGCCGGGGGAGCCGCTGACGCGCGTCCCGCCGTTGGCGTCGGCGATGTCCTGCAGCGCCTGCAGGTGCTCGAGCACGCCCTCGGCCGTGACGGCCTGGGTCAGCTTGCGGACGGTGTTGTTGTTGCCGTTGGAGCCCGGGGCGGCCGAGGCCGCCGTAGGGGCGAGCGCCAACGTCGTCGCGGTGGCCGTGGCCACCGCGACGGTGCACAGCGTGCGGATCCTGCTCAAGCAGTGCCTCCGTGGGTCAGGGCTGCCGTTCAGCCCAGCGGTGCCCGTCCGGCTGATGAGCCTTTCGGGCGGTGCGTCCTAGTCCGTTCGGACTAGGTCCGGGCGCATGTTGTGACCACGGTGTGACGCAGGTCAAGTTCCTGTGCGGCTATCGCCGTACTTGTCATGCTTTCGTCACATCGCGCGGCGGGGCTCGCCGGGTCAAGGCGGGGCCGGGACCGTCCGAAGAGGACGACAGACCCGTCGGCCCCAGGAGACCCCAGCGTGAAGCAGCTCGGAGACATCCTGCTCGAGGGTGGGCACGTCACGCGCGAGCAGCTCGGCGACCGCGGTCGACGAGCAGCGCCGCCTGGGCCGCAGCCTCGGCCGGGTGCTGGTCGACATGGGCATGCTGACCGAGGGCCAGCTCGTCGCCGCGCTCGCGACCCAGATCGGGCTGAAGTTCGTCGACCTGTCAGGACTACGCCGTCGACGGCTCCGCCGTCTCCCGCGTCCCCGCGCCGGTCTGCCGCCGCCACTCCGCTCTGCCGATCGGCTACGAGGACGGCAAGCTGCGTCGTCGCGATGGCCGACCCGGCGAACGTCTTCGCCGTCGACGACATCCGCTCGATGACCGGCCTCGAGGTCAAGTCCGTCGTCGCCACCAAGGCCGACGTCATGGCCGCGATCGACCGCTACCACCGCGGCGACGACGAGATGGACGAGCTCACCTCCGCCATCGACGTGACCCACGACGGACGACGACGACCTCTCCAACGTCACCGAGATCGTCGAGGACGCGCCGATCGTCAAGTTCGTCAACCTGCTCATCACGCAGGCGATCCAGGACCGCGCGTCCGACATCCACATCGAGCCCGCCGAGAAGGACCTGCGCGTCCGGTTCCGCATCGACGGCGTGCTGCACGAGGTCATGCGCTCGCCGAAGTCCATCACCTCCGGCGTCACCAGCCGCCTGAAGATCATGGCCGACATCAACATCGCCGAGCGCCGCATCCCGCAGGACGGCCGGCTGTCGGTGAACACCAACGGCAAGAAGATCGACCTGCGCGTGGCGACGCTGCCCGACGGTGTGGGGCGAGAAGATCGTCATGCGCATCCTGGACAACTCCACCGCGATGCTGAAGCTCTCCGACCTCGGCTTCGGCGAGGAGAACTACGAGGTCTACAGCAAGAGCTTCGTCAAGCCGTACGGGATGATCCTGGTGACCGGGCCCACCGGCTCGGGCAAGTCGACGACCCTCTACGCGACGCTCAACATCGTCAGCCGGCCCGAGGTCAACGTCATCACCGTCGAGGACCCGGTCGAGTACCGCCTCCCGGGCATCAACCAGGTGCAGACCAACGCCAAGGCCGGCCTGACCTTCGCCGCCGCGCTGCGCTCGATCCTGCGCTCGGACCCCGACATCGTGCTGCTCGGCGAGATCCGCGACAAGGAGACGGCGCACATCGCCATCGAGGCCGCCCTCACCGGTCACCTCGTGCTGTCGACGCTGCACACCAACGACGCGCCGTCGGCCATCGTCCGCCTCACCGAGATGGGCATCGAGCCGTTCCTCGTCGGGTCCGCGCTGGACTGCGTGCTGGCCCAGCGCCTCGCGCGCAAGCTCTGCCCGAAGTGCAAGGAGGCGTACGTCCCGACGCGCGAAGCGCTGCGTCGAGATGCGCTTCCCGTGGTCGCCGGACGAGCCGCCGCCCACGCTCTACCGCCCGGTCGGCTGCAGCGCGTGCTCCAAGACCGGCTACAAGGGCCGGCTGGCGCTGCACGAGGTCATGGCCGTGAGCGAGGAGATCGAGAAGCTCGCCGTCGAGCACGCGTCGGCGCTGGCCATCAGCAAGGTCGCGCTCGAGCAGGGGATGATCACCCTGCGCAACGACGGCCTGGCCAAGGTCAAGGCCGGCCACACCTCCATGGAGGAGATCCTGCGCGTCGTCGTCTGAGCGCGCGCTCAAGGCGCTGCTCCAAACGGTCGATGCCTGGCTCGACACCGGATCATCCGGCGCTGAGGAAGGACCGCACGTGGACCCGCAGACCCCTGCCCCCTCGGGCATGGACGGCTACTTCGGCTCGGCAGGTCCCGCGCCGACGACCGAGCCGTCGCCGCTCGACCCCGCGTGGGCAGCGCCCGCACCGCAGGCCGCGCCGCCCGCTCGCGCCGATGGACTTCGCTGCAGCGCCGACGATGAGCTTCGCCGCCCCGCCGGCGCCCGTGTCGTACGCCGGCCGCCCGTCGCCGCCGCTCCCGTCCCGGTGCCGCTCCCGCGGCGCACGCTGGCCTCGCCTGCTCCGGTCGCCGCGCCCGCCGTCGTCACCGCGCCGGTGGCGCCGCCGGCCGCGTCGCGCCGCCGCTGACGCCGTCCGTCGTCCCGGCTGCTGCGCCGGTCGCCGCACCGCTCGCTGCCGCCGATGCCCGTCGTGCCTCCGCAGGCCGTCGCGCCGGCCGAGGCGCCGAAGGCGACCGAGCAGGCTGTCCGCATCGGCGCGGAGGACACCACCGAGGACAGCGCGTTCCTGTCCGACCTGCTGCTCTACGTGCTCGACAACAGCTGCTCCGACCTGCACCTGACGGTCGGCGCCCACCCGACCGTCCGCAAGTCACGGCGGCCTGCAGCAGCTCGACGACTTCCCGTCGCTCACGCCGCAGCTCGATCCAGAAGACGCTCTACGCGATCATGTCGCAGAAGCAGCGGGAGAAGTTCGAGGAGGAGCTCGAGCTCGACTTCGCCTACTCGCTGCCGGGCAAGGCGCGCTTCCGCGTCAACGTCTACAAGCAGCGCGACGCGCTCGGCGCGGCGTTCCGCCTCATCCCGTACGAGATCAAGGCGCTCGAGGACCTCGGCGTCCCGCCGGCGATCGGCAACCTCGCGATGCTGCCGCGCGGCTTCGTCCTCGTCACCGGGCCGACCGGCTCGGGCAAGTCGACGACGCTCGCCGCCGTGGTCGACCTGGCGAACCGCAAGCGCCACGACCACATCATGACCGTCGAGGACCCGATCGAGTTCCTCCACGAGCACAAGGACTGCCTGGTCAACCAGCGCGAGGTGGGGGAGGACACCTGGTCCTTCAAGAACGCCCTCAAGCACGTGCTGCGCCAGGACCCCGACATCATCCTCGTCGGCGAGATGCGCGACCTCGAGACGATCGAGATCGCCCTGACCGCAGCCGAGACCGGCCACCTCGTCATGGCGACCCTGCACACGCAGGACGCCGCGCAGACCATCGACCGCGTCATCGACGTCTTCCCGCCGCAGCCAGCAGCAGCAGGTCCGCGTGATGCTCGTCCGGCGCGCTGCAGGGCGTCGTCTGCCAGCAGCTGCGTGAAGACCGCCGACGGCAAGGGCCGCGTCGTCGCCGTCGAGGTCATGATCGCGACGCCGGCCATCCGCAACCTCATCCGCGAGGGCAAGACCCACCAGATCTACTCGGCGCTGCAGGCCGGGGCGAAGCACGGCATGCAGACGATGGACAGCGCACCTCGCGCAGCTGGTGAAGCAGGGCAAGGTCACGTACGACGCGGCGCTCGAGAAGTGCCACCACGTCGAGGACTTCAACCGGCTCTGCGGCCGGGCTGAGGGGCGACTGACTGATGGCAGCTACGGCGACGTTCGAGTACAAGGTCCGCGACACCGCGGGCAAGATGAAGACCGGCAAGCTCGACGCCGAGACGCAGGCGCAGGTCGCCGACGAAGCTCAAGGCGATGGGCTACGCGCCCGCTGAGCATCACCAAGGCCAACGCCGGGATGAACAAGGAGATCACGATCCCGGGCATGAAGCCGAAGGTCAAGCTCAAGGACCTGGCCGTCTTCTCGCGCCAGTTCGCCACGATGATCAACAGCGGGCTGTCGCTGCTGCGCGCGCTGAGCATCCTCACCGAGCAGACCGAGAACAAGGAGCTCGCCCGCGATCCTCGGCGAGGTCCGCAACGACATCGAGACCGGCAGCTCGCTGTCGGTCGGCGATGGCCAAGCACCCCGACGCCTTCCCGCCGCTGATGGTCAACATGTGCAAGGCCGGCGAGGTCGGCGGCTTCCTCGACATGGTGCTGCTGCAGATCGCCGAGAACTACGAGGCCGAGGTCAAGCTCCGCGGCAAGGTGAAGGCGGCGATGACCTACCCGGTCGTCGTCTTCGTCATCGCCATGCTCGCCGTCGTCGGCATGCTGCTGTTCATCGTCCCGGTCTTCGCGGGCATGTTCGACGACTTCGGCGGCGAGCTGCCGGCGCCGACCGCGCTTCCTGGTCTTCCTGTCCGGCGCTGATGAAGATCGTCGGCGCCGCTCGGTCGTCGTCGGCCTCATCGCGTTCATCATCGTCTGGCCGAAGGTCAAGCGCAAGCACGCGGGTGCGCAACGTCGCTCGACCCGCTGAAGCTCAAGCTGCCGGTCTTCGGCCCGCTGTTCCAGAAGATCGCGCTCAGCCCGCTTCGCCCGCAACCTCGGCACGATGATGAAGTCCGGCGTGCCGATCCTGCAGAGCCTGGACATCGTGGCCGACACCACCGGCAACGTCGTGCTGGAGCGGGCCGTCCGCGACGTGCAGGAGAGCGTGCGCAGGGCGAGTCGCTCGCCGCGCCGCTGACGAACCACCCGGTCTTCCCGCCGATGGTCGTGCAGATGATGGCGGTCGGCGAGGACACCGGCGCCCTCGACACCATGCTGCACAAGATCGCGGAGTTCTACGACCAGGAGGTCGAGGCGACGACCGAGGCGCTGACCGCGCTGATCGAGCCGCTGATGATCGCCTTCCTCGGCGCCATCATCGGCGCCATGATCGTCGCGCTCTACATGCCGATCTTCAAGCTCTTCGAGCTCATCGACTGAGCCAGCTCGAGCTCACGCACGACGGCCCGTCGGCGCAGCCGGCTGGGCCGTTCGCGCGTCGCTCGGAAGATAGTCACGTCCGGAAGCCTCAAGCTCGGCGCTCGCGCGCGTCCGAAGCACTAGGTCCTGTCATCGAGCCGCACGGCCGAGCAAGGGCACACCCGTCGCGAGGCGGGGTCGCAAAGCCAGGGGACTCGCAGCCGAGTCAGCCCAGCTGCCTCGGCCGGCATCTCCTCCGGGAGGAGCCGCGCAGAGGGTCCGAGCACTTCCGCGCGGCTCATCGCACTACATCCCGTCCCTGGAGGACACGCACATGCTCGCTCGCATCCGCAAGGCCCAGGAGGAGAACGAGGGCGGCTTCACCCTCATCGAGCTCCTGGTCGTCATGATCATCATCGGCATCCTCGCCGCCATCGCCATCCCGGCCTTCCTCAACCAGCGGGAGAAGGCTCGAGACACCGGCGCAAGGCCGACGTCTCGACCATCGGCAAGGAGATCGCCGCCTACTACGTCGACGGCACGGGCACCGTCACGCCGACGGTTGACGCCACGACGCAGGTGCTCACGCTGACCAGCAGTGACACCACGCGCGGTCGTAATCACCGTGCGACCTGAGCGATGGCACTGAGCTCGCGAGCGCCGCCGCCGACATCGTCGACGCGATGACTGGTGCATCGCGTTCACGAACCCGAACGGGAGCGACACCAACGACTGGGAGTACTCGACAACGACGACCGGCCTGTCGCAGGGAACCTGTCGCCTAGAGCTTGGATTCGTTGGGGCGGTCGTCTTCGGACGGCCGCCCCTTCGGCACTTTCGGGCACCTCAAGTCGGCGGCGTTAGGTGACGACGCATAAGCGGGAACTCCCGAGCAGAGGAAGCGCAGATGATCGCAGTGGGTCCGCCGGTCGATCGAGCGGCGCCGCAGCGACGAAGCCGGCTTCACACTGGTCGAGCTCGTCGTCGCGATGGTCGTCACCCTCATCGTGATGTCCGCGCTGCTCGGGATTTTCGTCCAGGGCATCGGCACGGTCTCTCAGTCGAAGCAGCGCCAGGCGGCCACCGGCCTTGCGACCCAGGTGATGGAGCAGCTTCGGGCGCAGCCGTACGACGACGTGACCCAGCCGGACGGTACGGTCCTCGCCGCGGACCCGAACATCATTGGCGGCCGCTTCAAGCCTGCAGCTCTGCCCGGCGTTGACGAGGAGCTGGTCGTCAACGCGCTCTCGCCCTCGGTCCAGACTGTGCAACCTGAGGGCGGCAGCGACAGCGCGAACTACGTCGTTCGCAGGTACATCACGAAGCCGCCGGTGGGCAGCCAAGGCGAGCAGGCCTTCAACGTGACCGTCATCGTCGAGTGGTCGAGCAACGCCTCCCGTGGAGCTCGCACCACGGTCGAGCGCTCGACCCTCTACTCCGCTGACGGCTGCCTGTCGACCGCGACGCGGCCCTTCTCCGGTCCCTGCCAGGCCTACTTCACTGCGCAGTCCGGCCAGGCGGCAGCCGCTTTCACGGTGACGGGCGCAGGTGGCGGTGACATCGAGGGTCTCGACGGCAGCAAGCTCGTGCTGGGACTTCCGATCCTCAGCACCAACCTCCTGCTGGAGCAGACGACATCGGCATCGGGCAGCGTGGCGACCACCAGCGGTCTCAGGTCTCGTGCGAGCGGCGACGACGTGACGGGCGGCCAACCTGCCACCGTTGCTGTGGACAGCGATCCCAGCTCGACGACGAACCAGACGCAGACCCTGAGCACGGCCACGCAGCCGTCCGGGGCGCTCAGCCTCACCGGCGACGCAGGCACGATGAGCGTCCGGCCGCTCGGCTCAGACACCGGCACGGCCGGCTCCGCCGTCGCTGCGGAACCGGCCCTCTGCCGCGGGCTCGACGATGCCGAGCTCACCACGGGCACGCCGCTGCGCAGGCCGTGCTCCAGTGCCGAGGTGCAGCCGCTCGGGGCACCCGGCGGGATCACCTTCACGACGGCGAGTGGGTTGTCCTTCGACGTGGCCCGCATGGCAGCGGCACCGAGCCCCTCCCGCTCGCTCGTGGCGCACCTGACGGCGAACAACACGGGCATCTGCGCCGCTGGTGCCGGTGTGACAGGCGTCGGCTGCTCGCACGCCGCCGCGACCCGATCGCTCGGGGCCGTCACCGTCGGGCGAACTCCCGACCGCGGGAACCGGCGTCAGCGGAGCCTTCAACGGCGGCCTGGCGCCTGACGGGCCTCGAGGAGACGGCGACCGCTGAGGCGGGCGCCGGATGCGAGCGCGCCGACCTATTCCAGAACTGGTCAGATCGAGGAACTGGAACGGGACGGGCTACACGCCTGTCGTCCTGTCCGCGGCCACAGCCGGCGACCTCACGCCGGTAGACGTCACGGGCCAGTGGACGGTCGGCACCGACACCCTCCGCATCGAGATGACCTCCACAGTGACCATCCAGGCAGCCAGCTCGACGCAGGAGGGACCGGCAGACTGCGAGCTGGAGGCCTGCGTCCGCACGACGGGGGCGGTCGGCGGGATCCGGGGTCAGACGACCTACACGATCACCCGGCCCAACGGCACGCCCGACCCCGACCTGGTCACGGAGTTCACCGTGGTCACCGACTCAGCGGGCTGCTGGCCCGCGCCACCTACAAGGCGGCACCCGATGCCTGACCTCCGGCGCCGTGATCAGCCCTCCGACGGCAGGGACAGCGGCTTCACCCTGATCGAGATGCTGGTCAGCATGGTGGTCTTCGGGATCTCCATCACGATGGTCTACAGCGCATTGATCCTGGTGCAGCGACAGGTCGCACCGGTGGAGGGGAGTGCTGCGGCGGCCGGGCAGGTCCGCCAGGCGCTGGCCCAGATCGACCGCCAGGTGCGGTCTGGCAACGTGCTCTACAGCCCGGAGAACGAGCGCGAGGGACAGCCCGACGGAACGGTGGGTTGCCAGGCGGTGTCCGGAGCAACGCCGGCACCTGCATGCGCGTCTACACCCAGGCCAACGGCGCCGAGAAGTGCGTCCAGTGGCAGGTCCTGGCCGATGGCGCGGCAGCACGACGAGCACGTTGCGCTCGCGCGGCTGGGAGACCGACTGGCTGACGACCACCCCGACGCTCGTCGTGCCCTGGGACGTGGTCGCTCGCGGACTCGTGGGAACCCCGTCGCAGGCGCCCTTCACGCTGGACACCGGCTCGGCGTACGGCTCGCGGCTGCTCAACCTCCGCTTCGAGGCGGTCGACCCGCGTCGCGGCAACGACCCGACGGTCCTGACGTCCTCGCTGTCAGGTCGCAACACCAACTACGGCTACGACGCGGGCCAGTGCACGCCCGTGCCACCCGCTACCTGAGGACTGACGTGATGACATCTCTACGGCCTCGCCCACGCGTCCGCTGGCGTGATGACGATGGTGTTGCGCTCATCGTCTCCATCGCTCTGATCGGGCTGGTCGGCGTCCTGATGCTGACGATCCTCGTGTACGCCCTGGGCGAGACGCGGGCGTCTGGCCGCGACAGGCAGCGGGCGTCCTCGGTGACCGCAGCGGAGGGCCAGCTCGACGTCACCCTCGCCCAGATCCAGAACTCGCGACCGCTGCGCTGCCCTGCGGACACGCAGCCCAGCGTGGCCAGCCAGCAGTCAGCCGCAGACGTCGTCGACATCGTCGTCGACGTGACGTACTACGACGCGGCGGGCAACCCGGTGGACTGCGTGACGCTCACCAGCGGGGTCGCTACCGAGGCCAAGGTGGTCTCGACAGGCACCTCCCAGCCGCTGGCGGGACAGGCCCCCGCCCAGCGGAAGATCGAGACGCTCGTGCGGCTGACCCCGACGTTCCAGACCGGTCTGCAGCAGGCGATCTTCGGCAACGCCGGTGTCTCGTTGAAGGCAACGGTCAGGTGTTCGGCGAGGACGGCAAGCCCAATGCCGACGTCTACACCAATGGCGACTTCACCTGCGCCCAGGGCAGCAACCAGGTGTACCAGGGCAGCGTCTACGCCCAGGGAAACGCCCGGTTCTCCGGATCCTGCGTCGTCCAGGTCGATGTCCACGCCGCCGACGGGGTGCTGCTCGACGGCCCCAGCGCGGTGGGCGGGCGCGTCCTGGTCAGCGCGGCAACGCCGTCCTGGCTGCGGGGCACACCGTCGGTCAGCAGGTCCGGACGTCCGGCACCATCGCCTGGACCGGCTGCGCCACGAGCGCCAACAAGTGCGTGCCGGGACAGGTCGTGGCCTCCACCGCCGGCCTACGACTTCCCGCAGATCAACTGGAACCCACCACGCAAGCGGAGTGGGTGGCTGCCGGATACGACAACATCGTCACGAACCAGACCAGCTGCACGTCGACCAACACACGAACAACCAGCCGACGCAGTGGCTGCTCGACAACGCGAACGACCCGAACCGGGGCCCGACGGTGCTCGTGACGCCGTGCCGCCTGGAGCTGTCCAAGAACGCAGGGACGATCCAGCTGGCGGATGACCTCGTGATCTTCGCAGCGGTGGCATCACCTTCGAGCGCAGCCTCACCATCCGCTCCAACAGCGCTGAGCAGCGGCGCATCTACTTCATCCAGCCCCACGACGCCGGCGAGCCAGCCCTGCGACATCGGGATCAAGCTCGACAACAGGGTGACCATCGAGAGCACGGTCGACGACCTGCTCTACACGCCCTGCAACTGGTCAAGGCCAACAACAGCGACCACTACGGCCAGATCTACGCCGGCGGCACGGCCACGATCGAGAACAACCTGACGCTGTTCTACAAGCCGCTGCCGGTCTTCGGCATCCCGCCGAACACCGAGATCGTCCAGTACTTACGAGCCGACACGCTGTACAAGCGTGAGCTTCAGAACTAGCCGAGCCAGAGGCTGGCACCCTTCGCCGTCGTGACACCTCTGCTCGCCGCCTTCTGCGCCCTCCTCGGCCTGCTCATCGGCTCGTTCCTCAACGTGGTGGTCCACCGCGTCCCGAGGGGCGAGTCGGTGGTCAGCCCGCCGTCGGCCTGCCCCAACTGCAGCAACGCCATCCGGCCACGGGACAACGTCCCCGTGGCCGGATGGCTGCTGCTCAAGGGGAAGTGCCGCGACTGCCAGCACCCGATCAGCGCCGCGCTACCCGATCGTCGAGGCGGCGACGGCCGGCCTGTTCGCCGTCATGGCGCTGCGCTTCGGCTACGACTGGGTGCTGCCGGCCTACCTCTACCTCGCGGCCGTCGGCCTGGCGCTCGCGCTCATCGACCTGGACTGCAAGCGCCTGCCCGACGCGCTGACGCTGCCCAGCTACCCGGTGGCCGCCGTGCTACTCGGGGCAGCAGCGCTCGCCGGCTCCGACTCCGGCGACTTCCTCAGGGCGATCCTCGGCGGCGTCGCCATGTTCGCCGTCTACTTCGCGCCTGGCCTTCGCCTACCCGGCCGGCATGGGCTTCGGCGACGTGAAGCTGTCCGGCGTCCTCGGCATGTACACCGCCTGGCTGGGCTGGGGGGCCTGGGCCGTGGGCCTGTTCCTCGGCTTCTTCCTGGGCGGCATCTTCGGCATCGCGCTCATCGCCTTCAAGAAGGGCGGGCGCAAGACTGCCGTTCCCTTCGGGCCTTTCATGCTGCTGGGCGTCCTCATCGCCATCCTCGTCGGGCCGGAGCTCGCGCAGGGCTACCGCGACCTGACGGGCATCTGAGCGAGCGCGCTGCGCCGTACGGGCCACACCTCGTCACCCTCGGCGCTCAAGGGGGTCCCCCTGCTGGCCGATGCGTCCTTCGAACACTGACGGGTGAACCCGTCAGGACCTCCGCGGCCCGCAGGGTCGCTGCCTGAGGGGACGAGCAGTGGCAGGAAGACAAGTAGTGGGTCTCGACATCGGGACCTCCGGCGTGCGCGCCGCCGAGCTGAGCCTGGGCAAGGGCGGCGCGACGCTCGAGCGCTTCGGTCAGGTGGCCCTGCCCCTCGGCGCGGTGCGCGACGGCGAGGTCGTCGACACCGACGTCGTCGCCGGCGCCATCAAGCAGCTGTGGGCGCAGGCCAAGTTCGGCAGCAAGAAGGTCGTCGTCGGCGTCGCGAACCAGAAGGTCGTCGTCCGCCAGGTCGACCTGCCCTGGCTGCCCCTCAAGGAGCTGCGCCAGTCGCTGTCCTTCCAGGTGCAGGACTACATCCCCATGCCGGTGGAGCAGGCGATCCTGGACTTCCACCCGCTGGAGGAGTTCACCAACGACGCCGGCGGCCGGATGCTCCGCGTCCTGCTCGTCGCCGCCTCCCGCGACATGGTCGGCAGCGCGCTGGAGGCCGTCACCAAGGCCGGCCTCTCGCCGACGATGGTCGACCTCACCAGCTTCGCCGTCCTGCGCTCGCAGGTCACCTCGAGCAGCGGCTTCGCCGTCGAGGCCGAGGCTCTCGTCGACATCGGCGCCAGCGTCACCAACATCGTGGTCCACCAGGGCGGGGTCCCGCGCTTCGTGCGCATCCTGCTCATGGGCGGCGGCGACATCACCGACGCCGTCGCCGAGCGCCTCGGCGTCCCGGCCGACCAGGCCGAGTCGGTCAAGCAGACCACCGGCCTCGCGCTCATCCCGAGCCAGGTCGAGGCGCACCCGGCCAACCGCGCCATCGAGTCCACCGGCTCGGCCTTCGTCGAGGAGGTGCGCGGCTCGCTGGACTACTACCTGGCGCAGCCCGGCGCCGCCCGCATCGGCCGGGTCGTCCTGTCCGGCGGCGGATCTCGCCTCACCGGCCTGGTCGAGCGGCTCACCGCCGCGACGCGCCTGCCCGTCGAGGTGGCGCACCCGATGTCCGTGCTGAAGATGGGCAAGACCGGCCTGACCGAGGAGCAGCTCGCCTACGTCGAGCCCATGGTCACGGTCCCGGTCGGCCTCGCCCTGGGGGTGGCGTCGTGAGCATGCTGTCCGAGCACCAGCAGCAGACCGCTGCCCCGGTCGGCACCGGCCACCCGGTCCTGCCGCGGGTCAACCTGCTCCCGCCGGAGATCGGCGAGGCGGTCCGCTTCCGCCGCATCCAGATGGGCCTGGGCGGCGGCCTTCTCGCCACCCTCGGCGTCGTCTCCCTCCTCTACGTCGGCGCTGTCAGCAGCGTCGGCGAGGCCGAGACCGAGCTCGCCGCGGCCACGGCCACCGGCACGCAGCTCCAGGCCGAGAACGCCAAGTACGCCGACGTGACTGCGGTGTACGCCGCCGCGGCCGCCGCCGAGGCGATGCTCACCCAGGCGATGGGCGAGGAGATCCGCTTCTCGGCGTACATGAACGACCTGAGCCTGACGCGTCCCGGAGAACGTCTGGGTCAAGAACGTCACCTTCGCGCAGGCCCCCGTGCCGCCGGCCCTCGGCTCGACCGAGCCCGGCATCGGCACCGTCACCTTCACCGGTGTCGGCTTCAGCCACGACGACGTCGCCGTCTGGCTCGAGTCGCTGGCCAAGCAGAAGGGCTACAAGGACCCGTACTTCAGCAACTCGACCGAGGCGCTGATCGGTACGCGCAAGACCGTGAACTTCACCAGCACCGTGACGCTGACCCCCGAGGCGCTCTCGGGCGCGTACACCGCCCCGGCCGGAGGCTGACATGGACAAGCTCAAGCAGTGGGTCGCCCTCACGGTGCTGGGGTGCCTCGCCATCGCCGCCGCCGGCTGGTTCCTGCTCGTCTCGCCGAAGAAGGCCGAGGCGGCCGACCTGCAGGCGCAGACCGCGTCGCAGGAGTCGACCAACGCCAGCCTGCGCACGCAGCTCGAGGTGCTCAAGGCCCAGGCCAAGGACCTGCCCAAGAAGCAGGCCGACCTGGCCCGCGTCGCCGCGAAGATCCCGGACAACCCGGCGCTGCCGGGCCTGATCCGCTCGCTCACCGCCGCGGCCGCCTCGGCCGGCGTCGAGCTGGTCTCGGTCACGCCCGGTCCGCCGGCCGCCCTCGCGCTGCCCGTCGCCGCCGCACCGGTCGCGGCTCCGGCCGACCCCGCCGCGCCGCCGGCCGACCCGGCAGCCGCTCCGGCACCGGTCGCCGGTGCTCCGACGGCCACGGCCGCCGGCACCCTGGCCGGCATCCCGGTCGCCATCAACGTGGTGGGCGGCTACTTCGAGGTCGCGCAGTTCATGAGCAACCTCGAGAACCTGCCGCGGGCCCTGCGGGTCACCAACCTCACCGTCGCGCCCGGCACCTCGCCGGTCGCCGGCGACGGGCGCGTCGACCAACGTCGAGGACGGCCGCAGCCTCACGACCACGATCACCGGCTCGGTCTACATGGCCGCCGACCGCCCCGCCGCGACGCCCGTCGTCGCGCCGGCGACGAGCTAGGAGACCTCGATGACCGACTACAACCCCTTCGGACCCGCGTCCGAGGAGCCGCTGACCGCGGTCGAGGAGGAGGGCGGCGACAGCCGCCGCACCGTCTTCGCCCTCGGTGGACTGGCGGTCGTGGCGCTCGCCGCGGGTGCCTTCTTCCTCCTGGGCGGCAGCCCGGAGGAGGAGGACGTCTTCGTCCCGCCGGCCCGCGCCGCGGCCCCCGTGGTCCCGGCCGCCGAGGCCGAGGTCACGACGCTGCCCGCAGCGACCAACCTGACCCTGGGCCGCAACCCGTTCCGCGCCCTCTACATCCAGCCGGCCCCCGCTCCGGCCGAGCCGACCACCGGCGGAACGACCGGCGGAACGACCGGCGGAACGACCGGCGGCACGACCGGCGGGACGACCGGCGGCACGACCGGCGGCAGCACCGGCGGCGTCGACCGGCGGCTCCACCGGGCGGCTCGACCGGTGGCAGCACCGGCGGCGTCGTCACGCCCCCGCCGACCGCCAAGGAGTACAAGCTCATCCTGCTCCGCGTCTTCGGGGAGGGCGCCGACCAGAGCGCGTCCTTCAGCATCGACGGCGGGGAGCAGACCGCGAAGATCGGCAGCACCTTCGGCCCGCACGGCCGAGATCCTGCTGATCGAGCTCACCGAGGCCCCCGAGGGCCAGTGGACCGCGACCCTGCAGGTCGGCGACGGCGACCCGTTCGACGTCGTCACCGGCGAGCCGGCGTTCGTCCGCTAGTCGCCACGCTCCGACGCGGTCCCGGCCCCTCGCCGGGGCCGCGTCGTGCTGTCCGGCCGCCGCAGGCGCCGTCTGGGAGACTGGCCGCATGTTGCGCTGGCTGACCGCAGGGGAGTCCCACGGCCCCGCTCTGATGGGTGTCGTCGAGGCCGTCCCGGCCGGGGTGCGCCTGACCACCGACGACGTCGCCGACGAGCTGGCCCGCCGCCGGCTCGGCCACGGCCGCGGCGCCCGGATGGCCTTCGAGCGCGACGAGGTCGAGTTCCTCGGCGGCGTCCGGCACGGCGTCACGCAGGGCGGCCCGGTCGCGATCCGCGTCGGCAACACCGAGTGGCCCAAGTGGTCGACCGTCATGGCGGCCGACCCGGTCGACGAGGCCGAGCTCGCCGAGCTGGCCCGCAACGCGCCGCTGACCCGCCCCCGTCCCGGCCACGCCGACCTGGTCGGCATGCAGAAGTACGGCTTCGACGACGCCCGCCCGGTCCTCGAGCGGGCCAGCGCCCGCGAGACCGCCGCCCGCGTCGCGCTCGGCACCGTCGCCAAGGCCTTCCTCAAGCAGGCCTTCGGCATCGAGGTGCTGAGCCACGTGGTCAGCATCGGCGGCGAGGCGATCGACCCGTCCACCCCCCTGCCGACCCCGGCCGACCTCGCGGTGATCGACGAGTCGCCCGGTGCGCGTCTTCGACCCGGCCGCGAGCGACCGCCTCGTCGCCGAGGTCGACGCCTGCAAGAAGGAGGGCGACACCCTCGGCGGCGTCGTCGAGGTGCTCGCCTACGGCCTGCCGCCGGGCCTCGGCAGCCACGTCCACTGGGACCGCCGCCTGGACAGCAAGCTGGCCGCGCGCCCTCATGGGCATCCAGGCCATCAAGGGCGTCGAGGTCGGCGACGGCTTCCTGTCCGCCCGCCTGCGCGGCAGCCAGGTCATGGACGAGATCGTCCGTGGCGAGGACGGTCTCACCCGTACGAAGGGCACGCTCGGCGGCACCGAGGGCGGCATGAGCAGCGGCGAGCCGCTGCGGGTGCGTGCGGCGATGAAGCCGATCAGCACCGTCCCGCGCGCGCTCAAGACCATCGACACGACCACCGGCGAGGAGGCCGTCGCGCACCACCAGCGCAGCGACGTCTGCGCCGTGCCCGCCGCCGGCGTCGTCGCCGAGGCGATGGTCGCGCTGGTGCTCGCCGACGCCGCGCTGGAGAAGTTCGGCGGCGACTCGGTCGAGGAGAGCCGCCGCAACTTCGAGGGCTACCTCAAGAGCCTGACCATCCGATGAAGCCGGTGCTCGTCCTGGTCGGCCCGCCGGGCGCCGGCAAGTCGACCGTCGGACGGCTGCTCGCGCACCGGCTCGGCGTGCGGTTCCGCGACACCGACGCCGACATCGTGCAGCGGGTCGGCAAGCCCATCGCCGAGGTCTTCATCGACGACGGCGAGGAGCACTTCCGCGCGCTCGAGCGCGCCGCCGTCGAGACGGCCCTGCAGGAGCACGACGGCGTCCTCAGCCTCGGCGGGGGAGCGGTCCTCGCCGAGCAGACCCGCCGGCTGCTCCAGGCCCACACCGTCGCGCTGCTCGACGTCGACCTCTCCCACGCGACCGGCCGGGTCGGCCTCAACCGCGACCGCCCGGTGCTCGCCCTCAACCCGCGCGCGCAGCTGAAGGCGCTGCTGGA
This sequence comes from uncultured Actinomycetota bacterium, assembly GCA_963844295.1. Classification (GTDB taxonomy): domain Bacteria; phylum Actinomycetota; class Actinomycetes; order Mycobacteriales; family SCTD01; genus SCTD01. Next base: position 711,779 of record CAWJNR010000003.1, read on the forward strand.
GCAGCGGATGCCGCTCTACCGCGAGGTCGCGAGCATCACCGTCGACACGAACGGCCGTTCGGCCAAGCAGGTCGTCGAGGTGCTCGCGGACGCACTAGCGTCCCCGGCATGACCGACCCGACGCGCATCACCGTCCGGGGTGCGCAGCCGTACGACGTCGTCGTCGGGCACGGCCTGCTCGGCGAGCTGGCCGCCATGGTCGAGCGCAGCTCGCGGGTCGCCGTCGTGCACCCGGCCGCTCTCCGCGAGACGGCCGAGGCGATCCGCACCGACCTCGAGTCCGACGGGCACGAGGCGGTCGCCGTCGAGGTCCCCGACGGCGAGGGGCAGAAGGACCTCAAGGTCGCGGCCTACCTGCTGGGACGTGCTCGGGCAGGTCGGCTTCACCCGCACCGACGCGATCGTCGCCGTCGGCGGGGGAGCGACCACCGACCTCGCCGGCTTCGTCGCGGCCACCTGGCTGCGCGGCGTCCCCGTCGTGCACGTCCCGACCACGCTGCTCGGCATGGTGGACGCGGCGGTCGGCGGCAAGACCGCCGTCAACACCGGCGCCGGCAAGAACCTCGTCGGTGCCTTCCACCCGCCGGCCGGCGTGCTCTGCGACCTCACCGCGCTCGAGACGCTGCCGCCGCACGACTACGTCGCCGGGCTCGCCGAGGTCGTCAAGGTCGGCTTCACGCACGACCCGCGGATCCTCGAGCTCGTCGAGGCCGACCCCAAGGCCGCGCGCACCCCGGCCGGCCCGCACACGCGCGAGCTCGTCGAGCGCGCCATCGCCGTCAAGGCGCACGTCGTCGGCGACGACCTCACCGAGCAGGGCTCGCGCGAGTTCCTCAACTACGGCCACACCCTCGGCCACGCGATCGAGAAGGTCGAGGACTACGGCTGGCGGCACGGCGCGGCCGTCAGCGTCGGCCTGGTCTTCGTCGCGGAGCTCGGCCGGCTGGCCGGCCGGCTCGACGACGCGACCGCCGCGCGGCACCGCAGCGTCCTGGAGAGCGTCGGCCTGCCGACCAGCTACACCGGCGAGTGGGCGCGGGTGCACGCCGCCATGCGGGTCGACAAGAAGACCCGCGGCAACCGGCTGCGCTTCGTCGTCCTCGACGCGCTGGCCAGCCCGCGCATGCTCGAGGACCCCGACCCCACCCTGCTGGTCGCGGCGTACGAGGAGGTCCGCAAGGACCGCGGCCCGGAGGTCTACCTGTGAAGCCGCGTCCTCGTCCTCAACGGCGTGAACCTCGGCCGGCTCGGCAGGCGCGAGCCGCTGGTCTACGGCACCACCACCCACGACGAGCTGGCCGCGCTGTGCGTGCAGACCGGCACCGAGGTCGGGCTCGACGTCGAGGTGCGGCAGACCGACGACGAGGCCGAGATGGTGCGCTGGCTGCACGAGGCCGCCGACGCCGGCACCCCCGTCGTGCTCAACAGCGCGGCCTGGAGCCACTACTCGTACGCCCTGCGCGACGCCTGCGCGCAGCTCACCGCCCCGCTGGTCGAGGTGCACATCAGCCAGGTGCACGCCCGCGAGGAGTTCCGCCACGCCAGCGTCGTCAGCGCGGTCGCGACCGCCACCATCACCGGCCTCGGCGTCGAGGGCTACCGCGCCGCGCTGCGCTACCTGGCGCTGGCCTGACTGGTAGCAGACTGCTACCGTCGCCTCATGGCGATGACCTTGCGGCTGGACGACGAAGAGTCCGCGATGCTGAAGGCGATGGCGGAGCGCGAAGGGATCTCGCAGCACGAGGTCGCCCGGCGGGCGATCCTCGAACGGGCTGAGCGCACGAACCTGCATGCCGCCGTCCAGGAGTCGGGGAAGCGCGCCGTCACGCGGTACGCCGAGCTCCTGGACCGCCTTGCCCAGTGAGATCAGGTACCTCGACGTCGAGTCGCTGGTGCTGCTCGCTGATCTCGCGGTCGGTGGACAGGCACAGGTGCGCGACCTCGGTCTGCTGTCCTCAGCCGCTGCTCGACCAGGCTCCGGCATGGCCGACTTCGAGGCCTACCCGTCCCTGTTCGACAAGGCCGCGGCGCTGCTGCACTCCCTCGTGCGCAACCACGCGCTCGTCGACGGCAACGAGCGCCTGGGCTGGACGGCGGCCGTCGTCTTCTGCGACATCAACGGCGTGTGGATCGAGGCGCCGGACGACGAGGCGTACGACCTCGTCATCGCGGTCGCGGAGGGCACGGCAGACGTCCCTGACATCGCGGCCGCCCTCCGCCGCTGGGGAGCCTGACCAGAAGCGCCCGACTGCTGCGTAGCCTCGCGCTGCCGCCCGGCTCCGCGCGGCGAGACGATGCCGGAGGACCTGCATGAGCACCACCCTCGACCTGACCGGACGGCGCGCCGTCATCACGGGCGCCGGCAGCGGCATCGGAGCGGCCATCGCCGCGCGGCTGGCCGAGGCCGGGGCCGAGCGTCGTCCTGGTCGACCGCGACGCCGACGCCGCCGCGCGCGTGGCCGAGCAGACCGGGGGAGAGGCCGTCGTCGTCGACCTCGCCGACGAGGCCGCGGTGCGCGAGCTCTGCGCCCCTGGCGGACCGGTGGCCGCCGCCGACGTGCTCGTCAACAACGCCGGCCTGCAGCACGTCGCCCCGCTGGAGGACTTCCCGCCGGAGCGCTTCGCCCTGATCCTGCGGGTGATGCTGCAGGTGCCCTTCGAGCTCGTGCGCGCGGCGCTGCCGTCGATGTACGAGCGCGGCTGGGGCCGGGTGCTCAACGTGTCCTCCGTGCACGGCCTGCGCGCCTCGCCGCACAAGTCGGCGTACGTCGCGGCCAAGCACGGGCTGGAGGGCCTGTCGAAGGTCATCGCCCTGGAGGGCGGCGGACGCGGGGTCACCTCGAACACGCTGTGCCCGGGCTACGTCCGCACGCCGCTGGTCGAGGGGCAGATCGCCGCGCAGGCGCAGGTGCACGGCATCCCCGAGGACGAGGTCGTCGCGAAGGTGATGCTGACCAACTCCGCGGTGAAGCGGCTGATCGAGCCCTCCGAGGTCGCCGAGCTGGCCGCCTACCTCTGCACCGACCAGGCGTCCTACGCCAACGGGTCGTCCTTCGTCCTGGACGGCGGGTGGACCGCTCGCTGAGCGGGCGCTCTGAGTGTCGGCTCAGTCCAGGCCGACGGCCCCGAGCACCAGCCCCGCTACGGCGATGAGGGCGAACGCGGCCAGCGTGACCAGCAGCACGGGGGCGACGACCCAGCGCCGCTTGAAGCGCCGGCGCGCCCGGGCGGGCGGCGCGCCCGGGTGGTGCGGCGCCGGGGCTCGGCCGGCGCCGGCGGGAGCCCGGCGGGGCTGTGCGGGGTCCCGGCTGACCCGCCGGGAGACCTCGCGGGCTGCGGAGCCGGCGACCGCGCGGGTGGCCGCCTTGGCGAGGACCCGCAGCTGGCTGCGGTCCAGCCGCAGCACGTCGTCGGCGCCCCGGGGGCGAGCGGCGGCCGCGGCGGGCTGCGGCGGCTGCGCGGGTGGTGCTGAGGGGGGTGCAGAGGGCTGTGCGGAGGTGGTGAGGACCCGGGTGCCCTCCGCGCGCGCCGAGCGGCCGGCGTCCCCGGGGACCCGGGCGGGCGCCGGGCTGGCGACGAGCGCCGCCTCCAGACCCGCCGCCGCCTCGCCGGCCGTCATCCGCTGGCGCGGGTCCTTCACGAGCAACCCGCGCAGCACCGGCTCGAGTCGCGACGCACGCGTCGGCGCGGGCGCCGGCTCCGTGGCCACGGCCATCAGGGTGGCCATCGCCTCGGCGCGCTCGAACGGCGGCGCTCCCTGCACCGCCGCGTAGAGCGTGGCGCCCAGGGACCACAGATCAGCCGCCGGGCCGGGCTCCTCGCCGCGCCCGCGCTCGGGTGCCATGTAGGGGGGTGAGCCCAGCAGCACGCCGATCCCGGTGAGCGAGCTGTCCCCGCTGGAGGTGGCGATGCCGAAGTCGGTCAGCCACGCGCGGCCGGTGTCGTCCACGAGGACGTTCGCCGGCTTGACGTCCCGGTGCACGATCCCCGCCCGGTGGGCGGCGGTGAGCGCTTCGAGCAGGTCCAGCCCGATGCGGGCGACCCGGTGCTCGGGCAGCGGCCCGTTGTCCTCCAGCACCTCCGAGAGGGACCGGGACGGCACGTGCTCCATGACGATCCAGGGCCGGCCGTCCTCCTCCACCACGTCGTGCACCGTCGTCACGCGCGGGTGCTCGAAGCGCGCTGCCGCGCGGGCCTCGCGCAGCGTGCGCTCGCGCAGGTCGGTGCGCTCCTGCTCGCTGACCGTGAGCGGGAAGGTGACCTCCTTGACGGCCACGTCGCGCCCGAGCACGCGGTCGTGCGCGAGCCAGACCGAGCCCATGCCGCCGCGGCCCAGCAGGCGCCCGAGGACGTAGCGGCCGGCCACGACCCGCGGCGCGCCGTCGGAGAAGGCCATGGGCCGGGTCTGCCCGCGCACTGCAGCAGCAACCTCGGCGGCGCGGGCACGGCCCGAGCGGTCAGTAGGCTGGCCCGATGGCGACCACGAACGACCTCAAGAACGGCATGGTGCTCAGCCTCGACAACGGGCTGTGGGCGGTGAACGAGTTCCAGCACGTCAAGCCCGGCAAGGGCGGCGCGTTCGTGCGCACGACGCTGAAGAACGTGCTCACCGGCAAGGTCGTCGACAAGACCTTCAACGCCGGCACGAAGGTCGACGTCGCCACCGTCGACAAGCGGACGATGACCTACCTCTACAAGGAGGGCACCGACTACGTCTTCATGGACCAGGACACCTTCGACCAGCTCTACGTCCCGGAGCAGACCCTCGGGACGGTCAAGGACTACATCCTGGAGAACATGGAGGCGACCGTCGCCATGCACGAGGGCTCGGCGCTCTACGTCGAGCTCCCCGCCAGCGTCGAGCTGCTCGTCGCGCACACCGACCCCGGCCTGCAGGGCGACCGCTCCACCGGCGGCACCAAGCCCGCGACGCTCGAGACCGGCGCCGAGATCCAGGTCCCGCTGTTCCTGACCACCGGCGAGAAGATCAAGGTCGACACCCGCGACGGGCGCTACCTCGGTCGCGTCAACGACAAGTAGGTGGGAGCTCGGAGCAAGGCGCGCAAGAGGGCCCTGGACGTCCTGTACGAGGCCGGTCAGCGCGAGGGCGACGTCATGGCGACGCTGCGCGAGCGGCTCGCGCTGAGCGACCCGCCCGTGCCGGAGTACGCCGCGGAGCTCGTGGAGGGCGTCGTCACCCACCGCGAGCGGATCGACGAGCTGCTCTCGACGTACGCCGAGGAGTGGACGCTGGACCGCATGCCGCCGGTGGACCTCGCGGCCCTGCGGATCGGGGTCTACGAGATGCTCTGGTGCGACGACGTGCCGGACAACGTCGCGGTCAGCGAGGCGGTGGCGCTCGTGGCCAGCCTGTCGACCGACGAGAGCGCCGGCTTCGTCAACGGGCTGCTCGCCCGGCTGCTCTCGCTCAAGCCCAGCCTGGCGGTCTGAGGCGCCGGTCAGGCCTCGACGGCCCGGCGGGCGTCGGCCGACAGCACGCCCCAGCCGATGAGCTGCTCGGTGAGCGCGCCGGGGGAGGCGTCGTAGATGACCGCGAGCGAGCGCAGGTCCTCCTGGCGGATCGACAGCACCCGGCCGTTGTAGTCGCCGCGCTGGCTCTGGATCGTCGCGGCGTAGCGCGCGAGCGGCGCGGCCTTGTCGGCCGGCACGGCGGACAGCTGCTCGAGGTCGATGATGAGCCGCGAGGCCGGCTCGCTGACCGGCGTGGCGTGGCCCTCGGGCAGCAGCTCGTTGACCGGGACGCCGTAGAAGTCGGCCAGCTCGCTCAGCCGCTGCACCGTCACGGCGCGGTCCCCGCGCTCGTAGGACCCGACGACGACGGCCTTCCAGCGGCCCTGGGACTTCTCCTCGACCCCGTGCAGCGACAGCCCCTGCTGGGTGCGGATGGCGCGCAGTCGCGCGCCGAGTGCCTTGGCGTAGTCGCTCACCGGACCGTGCTCCCGTCGTAGGCGCGGCGGGTGCCGCGTCGCTCTCGGGGCGTCGGTCTCACCACTGGCTCGACCGGGGAGCGTCCAGGACTGCTCCTGGACACGGTGACCGTGCTCTCCCCGGCGTCACTGCCTCGCCACGTCGTCGTGCTGCCGTGTCGGCTACCCACGGGTGTTCCTGATTACGCTCCGTCACGGTACGTGCGTTGGTGGCGCACGGTCAAGAGGACGCGCCGAACTGCGGGTTGATACGCGCCTCGGTGTAGCGTCGTGCCCGCTCCTGCACCTCCACCGAGCCCGTCCCGTGAGGCGGGGAAGGAGGCTGCCGCGTGTCGGCTGCCCACGTCCGTCCGGTGACCGGCGACCCCGCCGCAGCCCGGCCCGTCCTGCAGGGCCCGGAGGTCGCGCGAGCGGTCGACCGCATGGCCCACGAGCTGCTCGAGAAGACTCGCGGCGGCGCCGACGTGGTCCTGCTCGGCATCCCCACTCGCGGCACCACCCTCGCCCGCCGGCTGGCGGCCCGGGTGCACGCCTTCACGGGCGTGGCCCTCCCGACCGGGAGCCTGGACATCACGCTCTACCGCGACGACCTGCGGCTCAAGAGCCCGCGGGCGCTGGAGGAGACCGACGTCCCGAACGGCGGGATCGACGACAAGCTCGTCGTGCTCGTCGACGACGTGCTGTTCTCCGGCCGCTCGGTCCGCGCCGCCCTGGACGCGCTCGCCGACCTGGGCCGGCCGCGGGCGGTGCAGCTGGCGGTGCTCGTCGACCGGGGCCACCGCGAGCTGCCGATCCGCGCCGACTACGTCGGCAAGAACATCCCGACCTCGCTCAAGGAGACCGTCCACGTGATGCTCACCGAGGACGACGGCCAGGACGCCGTGCTGCTCGGCCCGGCCGACACCGTGCGGGCGGGGAGCGACCGGTGAAGCGGCACCTGCTGAGCGCCGCCGACCTGTCGCTCGAGGACGCGACCCTGGTCCTGGACACGGCGACCGAGCTCGCCCAGCTCACCGAGCGCGCCACGGTCAAGAAGCTCCCGACCCTGCGCGGCCGCACCGTCGTCAACCTGTTCTTCGAGGACTCGACCCGCACCCGCACGTCCTTCGAGCTGGCCGCCAAGCGGTTGTCGGCCGACGTCATCAACTTCTCGGCCAAGGGGTCGAGCGTGTCCAAGGGCGAGACGCTCAAGGACACCGCGCTCACCCTGGAGGCGATGGGCTCCGACGCCGTCGTCGTCCGGCACTCCTGGTCCGGCGCGCCGGTCAACCTGTCGCGCTTCATCCGCGGGTCGGTCATCAACGCCGGCGACGGCACGCACGAGCACCCGACCCAGGCGCTGCTCGACGCCTACACGATGCGCCAGCGCCTCGGCCGGGTCGAGGGGCTGCGCGTCACGATCGTGGGCGACATCCTGCACAGCCGGGTCGCCCGCTCCAACGTCCTGCTGCTCAGCACGCTCGGCGCCGAGGTGACCCTCGTCGCCCCGCCGACGCTGCTGCCCACCGGCGTCGACGCCTGGCCGTGCGCGGTGTCCTACGACCTCGACGCGGTGCTGCCCAAGAGCGACGTCGTCATGATGCTGCGGGTGCAGCGCGAGCGCATGGGAGCCGCGTACTTCCCGAGCACGCGCGAGTACTCCCGTCGCTACGGCCTCGACGTGCGCCGCGCCCAGGCGCTGTCCGACGAGGCGATCGTCATGCACCCGGGCCCGATGGTCCGCGGCATGGAGATCGCCGCCGAGGTCGCCGACGGGCTGCGCTCGACGATCGTCGACCAGGTCGCGAACGGCGTCAGCGTCCGCATGGCCGTCCTGTACCTCCTGCTCGGCGGCGCCGAGCCCGCGATCGGAAGTGACGACGTCGACGCCGGAGGATCGCGATGAAGGACAGCACGAGCTACCTGCTGAAGGACGTCCGCCCGTACGGCGAGGGCGACCCGGTCGACGTGCGCCTGGTCGACGGCCGCATCGCCGAGATCGGCGCCGGGCTCGACGTCGGCGAGAGCACGGCGTACGACGGCCGCGGCGGTGTGCTGCTGCCCGGGCTCGTCGACCTGCACACGCACCTGCGCGAGCCGGGCCGCGAGGACGCCGAGACCGTCGAGACCGGCACGCTGGCAGCGGCTCTCGGCGGCTTCACCGCCGTCCACGCGATGGCCAACACCGACCCGGTCGCCGACACCGCCGGCGTGGTCGAGCAGGTCTGGCGCCTCGGCAAGGACGCCGGCCACTGCGACGTCGCCCCCGTCGGCGCGGTCACGATCGGGCTCAAGGGCGAGCAGATGGCCGAGCTGGGCACCATGGCCGACAGCGCCGCCCGCGTGCGCGTCTTCTCCGACGACGGGCACTGCGTCAGCGACGCGAGCCTCATGCGCCGCGCGCTGGAGTACGTCAAGGCGTTCGACGGCGTCATCGCCCAGCACGCGCAGGAGCCGCGGCTCACCGTCGGCGCCCAGATGAACGAGGGCGTCAACAGCAGCCTGCTCGGGCTGACCGGCTGGCCGGCCGTCGCCGAGGAGGCGGTCATCGCGCGCGACTGCCTGCTCGCCGCGCACGTCGGCAGCCGGCTGCACGTCTGCCACGTCAGCACCGCCGGCAGCGTCGAGCTGATCCGCTGGGCCAAGGGCAAGGGCTGGGCCGTCACGGCGGAGGTCACCCCGCACCACCTCGTGCTGACCGACGACCTGGCCGGCACCTACGACCCGGTGTTCAAGGTCAACCCGCCGCTGCGCACCAAGGTCGACGTCGAGGCGCTGCGCGAGGGCCTGGCCGACGGCACGATCGACTGCGTCGCGACCGACCACGCCCCGCACGCGCTCGAGGACAAGGAGGCCGAGTGGGGCGCCGCGGCCTTCGGCATGACCGGTCTGGAGACCGCGCTGGCCGTCGTCGCGCAGACGATGGTCGAGCCCGGCCGGCTCACCTGGCGCCAGGTCGCCGAGCGGCTGTCCGAGGCGCCCGCCCGCATCGGCCGGCTCGAGGAGCACGGCCGGCCGATCGCCGTCGGCGAGCCCGCCAACCTCTGCCTGGTCGACCCTGCCGCCCGCTGGACCGTCGACCCCGCGCAGTCGGCCAGCCGCAGCCGCAACACGCCGTTCGCCGGGCACGAGCTGCCGACCCGCGTCGTCGCGACCTTCCTGCGCGGCCGTCCGACCGTCCTGGACGGACGCCCCGCGTGAGGGTCCTCTACACGCTGCTGACGATCGGCGCGGTGCTCGGCCTCTACCTGCTCATGCTCAAGGGCTGGCGCAGCCGCCAGCGCCGCCAGGGGGACCTGCCGCCCCCGCCCACCCCGCCCGAGACGCGCGGGGACCACCTGCTGGCCGCCGTGCCCGGGCTGTTCGTCGGCACCACCTTCGCCGGCGACTGGCTCGACCGGGTCGCGGTGCACGACCTCGGCCACCGCGCCGCCGGCTGGCTGCACGTCACCACCAGCGGCGTGTCCGTGGAGCGCGAGGGCCTGCCCGACCTGTCCCTGCCGTACGACGTCGTCGAGCAGGCCACGACCGGTGACGCGCTCGCCGGCAAGGTCGTCGGCAAGGACGGCCTGCTGCTCGTCGACTGGCGGCTCGGCGGCCGGCTGCTCACCAGCGGCTTCCGCGCCGACGACCACTCCGCGCACGCGCGGCTCGCCGCCGCCATCACCTCCCACCTGCCGACCGGAGCGACCTCATGACCGCCCCCGCCCTGCTCGTCCTGGAGGACGGCCGCACCTTCCGCGGCGCGGCGTACGGCGCCGTGGGGGAGACCTTCGGCGAGGCCGTCTTCAACACCGGCATGACCGGCTACCAGGAGACGCTCACCGACCCGAGCTACCACCGCCAGGTCGTCGTCATGACGGCGCCGCACATCGGCAACACCGGCGTGAACGACGAGGACCCCGAGTCTCGCCGGATCTGGGTGAGCGGCTACGTCGTCCGCGATCCCAGCCGGGTGCGGAGCAGCTGGCGCAGCACGCGCACGCTCGACGAGGAGCTCGAGGCGCAGGGCGTCGTCGGCATCTCCGGCGTCGACACCCGCGCGCTCACCCGCCACCTGCGCGAGCGCGGCGCGATGAAGGTCGGCATCTTCAGCGGCGACGCGCTCGCCGACGTCGACGCGCTGGTCGGCCGGGTGCAGGCCAGCCCGCCGATGGAGGGCGCCGACCTCGCCCACGAGGTCACCACGCAGGTGCCGTACGTCGTGCCCGCGGTGGGCGAGAAGCGCTTCACCGTCGCGGCTCTCGACCTCGGCATCAAGACAGCCACGCCGCGCTACATGTCGCAGCACGGGGTCGAGGTGCACGTCCTGCCGGCCACGACGACGGGGGAGGAGCTGCTCGCGCTCGCGCCCGACGGCGTCTTCCTCTCCAACGGCCCGGGCGACCCGGCCACCACCGACGGCCCGGTCGAGGCGACCCGGACGGTGCTCGACGCCGGCGTGCCGCTGTTCGGCATCTGCTTCGGCAACCAGATCCTCGGCCGCGCGCTGGGCCTGGGCACCTACAAGCTGCGCTACGGCCACCGCGGGGTGAACCAGCCGGTGCAGGACCTGCGCACCGGGCGGGTGCACGTGACGAGCCACAACCACGGCTTCGCCGTCGACGCGCCGGCTGACGGCACGCCCGTCGACACCCCGTACGGCCGGGTGGAGGTGAGCCACGTCGACCTCAACGACGACGTCGTCGAGGGGCTGAACCTGCTCGACGCCAGGGCCTTCAGCGTGCAGTACCACCCCGAGGCCGCCCCCGGCCCCCACGACGCGACCGGCCTGTTCGCGCAGTTCACGAAGATGATGGAGGCCTGATGCCGAAGCGCGAGGACCTGCACCACGTCCTGGTCATCGGCTCCGGCCCGATCCTCATCGGCCAGGCCGCGGAGTTCGACTACTCGGGCACCCAGGCGTGCCGCGTGCTCAAGGCCGAGGGCCTGCGCGTCACGCTCATCAACAGCAACCCGGCGACGATCATGACCGACCCGGAGTTCGCCGACGCGACCTACCTCGAGCCGATCACGCCGGAGTTCGTCACGAAGGTGATCGAGAAGGAGCGCCCCGACGCGCTGCTCGCGACCCTGGGCGGCCAGACCGCGCTCAACGCGGCGATGTCGCTGCACGCGGCCGGGACGCTGCAGGAGTACGGCGTCGAGCTGATCGGCGCCGACGTCGACGCGATCCGTCGCGGCGAGGACCGGCTGGAGTTCAAGACGATCGTCGAGCAGGTCGGTGGCGAGAGCGCCCGCAGCGTCATCTGCCACACCGTCGAGGACCTGCTCGAGGGGGTGGAGGACCTCGGCTACCCGGTCGTCGTCCGACCCAGCTTCACCATGGGCGGCGCGGGCGGCGGCATCGCCCACGACGAGGCCGACCTGCTCCGGATCGGCGGCGGCGGCCTGCACGCCAGCGTCACCACCGAGGTGCTCCTCGAGGAGTCCATCCTCGGCTGGAAGGAGTACGAGCTCGAGCTGATGCGCGACCGCAACGACAACGTCGTCGTCATCTGCTCGATCGAGAACCTCGACCCGATGGGCGTGCACACCGGCGACTCGGTCACCGTGGCGCCGGCGCTCACGCTCACCGACCGCGAGTACCAGCGGCTGCGCGACCTGTCGATCGACATCATCCGCGCGGTCGGCGTCGACACCGGCGGCTGCAACATCCAGTTCGCCGTCAACCCGCTCGACGGCCGCATCGTGGTCATCGAGATGAACCCGCGGGTGTCGCGCTCGAGCGCCCTGGCGTCCAAGGCCACCGGCTTCCCGATCGCGAAGATCGCGGCCCGGCTGGCCATCGGCTACACGCTCGACGAGATCCCCAACGACATCACCCGCGAGACGCCGTCGGCCTTCGAGCCGAGCCTGGACTACGTCGTGGTGAAGATCCCGCGCTTCGCCTTCGAGAAGTTCCCGGGCGCCGACCCGGAGCTGACCACGACGATGAAGTCGGTCGGCGAGGCGATGGCCATCGGGCGCTCCTTCGTCGAGGCGCTGCAGAAGGCGATGCGCTCGCTCGAGCAGTCGCCGTCGCAGTTCTGGCTCGAGCCCGACCCGGAGGGGACCGCGCAGGACGCGCTCGACCAGGCGCGCACCCCGCACGACCTGCGGCTGCTCACCGTCGAGCGGGCGCTGCGCCTGGGCGCGACGCCCGAGCAGGTGCACGAGGCGACCGGCATCGACCCGTGGTTCGTCGACCAGCTGCTGTCGCTGGTCGAGCTGCACGGCAAGCTGGTCGAGGCGCCCGAGCTCGACGCCGACCTGCTGCGCCAGGCCAAGCGGATGGGCTGCAGCGACAAGCAGCTCGCCGCCGTCCGCGGCCTGACCGAGGTCGAGGTGCGGCAGCTGCGGCACGACCTGGGCGTGCGCCCGGTCTACAAGACGGTCGACACCTGCGCCGCGGAGTTCGCCGCGCAGACGCCGTACCACTACTCCTCCTACGACGAGGAGACCGAGGTGGCGCCGTCGGACAAGAAGAAGGTGATCATCCTCGGCAGCGGCCCGAACCGGATCGGCCAGGGCATCGAGTTCGACTACGCCTGCGTGCACGCCTCCTTCGCGCTGTCCGACGCCGGCTTCGAGACCGTGATGGTCAACTGCAACCCCGAGACCGTCTCGACCGACTACGACACCAGCGACCGCCTCTACTTCGAGCCGCTCACCGTGGAGGACGTCCTCGAGGTCGTCGCCGCCGAGCAGGAGTCCGCGCGCCAGGGCGGCGGCGAGCTGGTCGGCGTCATCGTCCAGCTCGGCGGGCAGACGCCGCTGCGGCTCGCGCAGGAGCTCAAGGACTGCGGCGTCCCGATCGTCGGCACCAGCCCCGAGGCCATCCACCTGGCCGAGGACCGCGGCGCCTTCGGCGACGTGCTCGAGCAGGCCGGGCTGCCCGCCCCGCGCTACGGCCTGGCCACCTCCTACGACGAGGCCAAGTCGATCGCCGAGCGGGTCGGCTACCCCGTGCTCGTCCGCCCGTCGTACGTCCTGGGCGGCCGCGGGATGGAGATCGTCTACAGCGACGACATGCTCGTCGACTACGTCTCCCGCTCCACGCACATCGGCGTCGACGCCCCCGTCCTGGTCGACCGCTTCCTCGAGGACGCCGTCGAGATCGACGTCGACGCGCTGTTCGACGGCACCGACCTCTACCTGGCCGGCGTCATGGAGCACATCGAGGAGGCCGGCATCCACTCCGGCGACTCGGCCTGCGCGCTCCCGCCCATCACGCTCGGCCGCGCGGACCTCGAGCGGATCCGCACGAGCACGCTCGGCATCGCCGCGGGCGTGGGCGTGCGCGGGCTGCTCAACGTGCAGTACGCCCTCAAGGACGACGTCCTCTACGTCCTCGAGGCCAACCCGCGGGCCAGCCGCACCGTGCCGTTCGTCAGCAAGGCGACGGCCGTGCAGGTCGCCAAGGCCGCCGCGCGCATCATGCTCGGCGCGACCGTCGCCGACCTGCGGGCCGAGGGGATGCTGCCGTCGACCGGTGACGGCGCGGATCTGCCGTACGACGCGCCGATCTCGGTGAAGGAGGCGGTGCTGCCGTTCGGCCGCTTCCGCACCCCCGAGGGGCTCGGCGTCGACACCGTGCTCGGCCCGGAGATGAAGTCGACCGGCGAGGTCATGGGCATCGACGCGGTCTTCGGCACGGCCTACGCCAAGAGCCAGGCCGCGGCGTACGGCGAGCTGCCGACCAAGGGCCGCGTCTTCGTCAGCGTCGCCAACCGCGACAAGCGGGCGGTGCTGTTCCCGGTCAAGCGGCTGGCCGACCTCGGCTTCGAGGTGCTGGCCACCGAGGGCACGGCCGAGGTGCTGCGTCGCAACGGCGTCCACGCGACGGTCGTCGGCAAGCACTCGCACGGCAAGGGCGACGACATCGTCCCGAAGATCCTGGCCGGCGAGGTCGACCTCATCCTCAACACGCCCTTCGGCGTCGGCGCGCGCCTGGACGGCTACGAGATCCGGACGGCTGCCGTCGCGCGCGGGATCCCCTGCATCACCACCGTGCAGGGCGCCGCCGCGTGCGTGCAGGGCATCGAGGCGCTGGTGCGCGGCGACATCGGCGTCACCTCGCTCCAGGAGCACCACCGGCGCATCCGCCCCGCCGGCGGGGTCGCCTGATGCCGCTGCAGGTCGCCGGCGAGATCCTGTCCGTCAAGAGGGTCGGCGCGTACCAGGCCGTCACGGTCATCGCGCCGGGCATCCCCGAGCTCACCCGCCCCGGCCACTTCCTCGCGGTGCAGGTCGGCGGACCCGAGTCGAGCATGCTGCTGCGCCGCGCCTTCGCCATCTACGACGTCAAGGACCGCGGCGTCTACGGCGGCACCGTGGAGTTCGTCTTCGCCGTGCACGGCAAGGGCACGGCCTGGCTGGCCAGCCGCCGTCCGCAGGACAAGCTCGACGTCGTCGGCCCGCTCGGCAAGCCGTTCCGGCTGCCGCGCACCGCGGTCAACGTGACGCTCGTCGGCGGCGGCTACGGCAGCGCGCCGCTGCTGCCGCTGGCGCGGGCCCTGCGCGAGCGCGGCTGCCGGGTCGACGTGGTGCTCGGGGCCGGCTCGGCCGACCGGCTGTTCGGCTTCCTCGACGCCAAGCGGATGGCCGACTCGATCGCCGTCACCACCGACGACGGCTCGACCGGCACGCCGCGGCCGGGTCAGCGACGTGCTGCCCGGCGTGCTCGACAAGAGCCGCGCGGACGTCGTCTACGCCTGCGGGCCGATGCCGATGCTGCGCGCCGTCGCCGAGCTCGCGGCCGAGCGCGGCATCCCCTCGCAGGTCGCTGTCGAGGAGTCGATGGCCTGCGGCATCGGCGTCTGCATGACCTGCGTGCTGCCGGTCGTCGGCGACGACGGGCTCACCCGCATGGTCCGCTCCTGCGTCGAGGGCCCGGTCTTCCTCGGCGACCGGGTGCGCTGGGACGACGTCGGCACCGTGCCCGCCGACGCGGTCGGGGCGCCGGCGACGGGGGGCAGGCCGTGACCGACATGACGACGCGCCTGGCGGGGGTGGAGTTCGCCAACCCCGTCTTCACCGCGTCCGGCTGCGCCGCCGCCGGCAAGGAGCTCGACCAGTTCTTCGACATCACCCTGCTCGGCGGCGTCGTCACCAAGTCGATCATGAACGCGCCACGGTCCGGGCGCGCGACCCCGCGCATGGCCGAGACGCCGAGCGGGATGCTCAACTCGATCGGCCTGCAGGGGCCCGGCATCGCGTCGTTCCTCGAGAACGACCTCGCCTGGCTCGAGTCCCGCGGCGCCCGTGCGGTGGTGTCGATCGCCGGCGGCAGCGTCGACGACTACGTGCGGCTGGCGCAGCAGCTCCAGGGCCACCCGGCCGTCGCGATGGTCGAGGTCAACATCTCCTGCCCGAACGTCGAGGACCGCGGCCAGGTGTTCGCCTGCGACCCGCGCGCCGCGAGCGGCGTCGTGCAGGCGGTCCGGCAGAACACCTCGGTCGGCACGCCCGTCTTCGCCAAGCTCAGCCCGGACGTCACCGACATCACCGAGATCGCCCGCGCCTGCGTCGACGCCGGCGCCGACGGGCTGTCGGTCATCAACACCCTGCTCGGCATGGTCATCGACACCACCACCCTGCGCCCGGCGCTCGCGGGGATCACCGGCGGGCTGTCCGGGCCGGCCATCCGCCCGGTGGCCGTCCGCTGCGTCTACCAGGTGCACGCGGCCCTGCCCGACGTCCCGATCCTGGGCATGGGCGGGATCCGCACCGGGCTCGACGCGCTGGAGTTCGTCCTCGCCGGTGCGAGCGCCGTGAGCGTCGGGACGGCGGTCTTCGGCGACCCCGGCGCGCCCCTGCGGGTCCTGGCCGAGCTGCAGCAGGCGCTGGCCGAGCGCGGCATCGCCCGGCTGGCCGACGCCGTCGGGCTGGCCCACCGCCCGCCGGTCGAGCGCGTGCCGGAGGACCCCGACCCGGTCGGGGACGAGCCGGTCCCCGTACCGCCTGCCAGCCCGTTCGAGGACGACGAGGAGACGCCGTGAGAGCCCCCATCGCCGTCGCGCTGGACGCGCCGGACGCCGAGACCGCCGCCCGCTGGGCGCGCGCCGTCACGCCGCACGTCGCGGTGGTGAAGGTCGGCCTGGAGCTCTTCTGCCGGACCGGGCCGTCCATCGTCGACAGCGTCCGCGGCGGGTCGGGGGCCGAGCTGTTCCTGGACCTCAAGCTGCACGACATCCCCAACACCGTCGCCGGGGCGGTCCGCTCGGTCAGCCGGCTCAAGCCGCGCTACCTCACCGTGCACGCCAGCGGCGGCCCCGACATGGTGCGCGCCGCCGTCGACGCGGCCGACGGGATCTGCATCGCCGCCGTCACGGTCCTGACCTCCATGGACGAGGCCGGGCTGGACGCCGTGGGCCTGGCCGGGCCGGCGCTCGACGCGGTGAAGCGGCTCGCCGTGCTCGCCGTCGGCGCCGGCGCCGGCGCGATCGTCTGCTCGCCGCGCGAGGTCCGCGCGGTGCGCGCCGAGGTCGGCCCGGACGTCGTCCTCATCACCCCGGGGGTCCGTGCGGCCGGTGCGGACGCGCAGGACCAGGCCCGCGTCGCCACCCCCGAGCAGGCGCTCGCCGACGGCGCGGACCTGCTCGTCATCGGCCGCCCGATCACCGGTGCCGACGACCCGGGTGCGGCCGCGGCCCGCTTCGCCGCCTCCCTGCCGACCCGGTGAGCGACCGTCCTCGGCGCCTGTCGGCGACCGGCGTTGCCCCGCGGGTGCCCGCGCGGCTAGGTTCCGGTCCGTCCTCCCGCAACCGACTCCCGAGGTGACCCGCGTGGCGCTGCCGCCCCTGACGCCCGAGCAGCGCTCCGCCGCCCTCGAGAAGGCCGCTGCCGCCCGCAAGGCCCGCGCGGAGCTGAAGGTCCGCCTCAAGTCCAGCGGCACCCGCCTGCACGACGTGCTCGCCGACGGCGACACCGACGAGGTCATCGGCAAGATGAAGGTCGTCGCCGTGCTCGAGGCGATGCCCGGCGTCGGCAAGGTGCGCGCGCAGCGGATCATGGAGCGGCTGGAGATCTCGCCGTCCCGCCGCGTGCGCGGCCTCGGCAGCAAGCAGCGGCAGGCGCTGGTCGAGGAGTTCAGCGGCTCTTGACGCCGGGTGCCAGCAGCGCGGCTGCGCCGGACGCCCGACGGCTGACGGTGCTCTCCGGCCCCTCCGGGGTCGGCAAGGGGACGGTCGTGAAGGTCCTTCGCGAGCGCCACCCGCACGTCTGGCTCTCGGTCAGCGTGACCACCCGCGCACCGCGACCGGGGGAGCGGGACGGGGTCGAGTACACCTTCCTCACCCAGGAGCAGTTCGACGCGATGGTCGCGGCCGGCGAGCTGCTCGAGCACGACGCGCACATGGGCGCGTCGTACGGCACCCCCCGCAGGCCGGTCGAGGAGCAGCTGGCGAAGGGCGTCCCGGTGCTGCTCGAGATCGACCTGCAGGGCGCGCGGCAGGTGCGGGCGCAGATGCCCGAGGCGCAGCTGGTCTTCCTGGCCCCGCCCAGCTTCGACGAGCTCGCCCGCCGGCTCGTCGGCCGGGGGACCGAGGACCCCGCGAAGGTGCGCGTGCGGCTGGACCGGGCCCGGATCGAGATGGCCGCCGAGGACGAGTTCGACGTCGTGGTGGTCAACGACGACCTCGAGGGGGCGGCCGACCGGCTGGTAGCGTTGATGCAGATCTGCCCCTAGACCTACCTCTGGAGCTCCCCCGTGGCCGGCACCGTCGCCAACCCGATCGGCATCACCAACCCCCCGATCGACGAGCTGCTCGCCGCCACCGACTCCAAGTACAGCCTGGTCATCTACGCCGCCAAGCGCGCGCGCCAGATCAACGCCTACTACTCCCAGCTCGGCGAGGGCCTGCTGGAGTACGTCGGCCCGCTGGTCGAGACCGGCGTGCAGGAGAAGCCGCTGTCGATCGCGCTGCGCGAGATCAACGCCGGGCTGCTCACGCACGAGCAGGTCGCCGACCCGGCCCAGTAGCACCCGATGAGCCGCGTCGTCCTCGGCGTGGCCGGCGGCATCGCCGCCTACAAGGCGGTCGAGCTGCTGCGCCGGCTGACCGAGTCCGGCCACGACGTCACCGTCGTGCCCACCCGCGCGGCGCTCGAGTTCGTCGGCGCCCCCACGTGGTCGGCGCTGTCCGGCAAGCCGGTGCGCACCGACGTCTGGACCGACGTCGAGCAGGTGCCGCACGTCCGGATCGGCCAGGACGCAGACCTCGTCGTCGTCGCCCCCGCCACCGCCGACCTGCTGGCCCGCGCCGCGCACGGCCTGGCCGACGACCTGCTCACCAACGTCCTGCTCACCGCGCGGTGCCCGGTGCTGGTCGCCCCGGCGATGCACACCGAGATGTGGGAGCACGCCGCCACGCAGGCCAACGTCGCGACGCTCCGCTCGCGCGGGGTGCAGGTCGTCGAGCCCGCCGTCGGCCGGCTCACCGGCAAGGACTCCGGCAAGGGCCGGCTCCCCGATCCCGCCGAGCTGTACGACCTGTGCGTGCGCGCGCTGGCCGGCCGCGAGCAGGACCTGGCCGGGCGCCGCGTCGTCGTCTCGGCCGGCGGCACCCGCGAGCACCTGGACCCGGTGCGCTTCCTGGGCAACCGCTCCAGCGGCAAGCAGGGCTACGCCCTCGCCCGTGCGGCACAGGCCCGCGGCGCCGACGTCGTGCTCGTGAGCAGCGCCGCCCTGCCCGACCCGGCCGGCGTCGCGGTCGTCCGCGTGACCAGCGCGCTGGAGCTGCGCGACGCGGTCCTCACCGAGGCCAAGGCCGCCGACGCCGTCGTCATGGCCGCGGCCGTGGCCGACTACCGGCCGGTCGAGCGGCTGGCCACCAAGCGCAAGAAGACCGGCACCCTGACGGTCGAGCTGGTGCAGAACCCCGACGTCCTGCGCCGAACTGGTCGCCGCGCGCCGGCCCGGCCAGGTGCTGGTGGGCTTCGCCGCCGAGACCGGCGACGCCGACGGCGACGTCCTCGCGCACGGCCGCGCCAAGCTGGAGCGGAAGGGCTGCGACCTGCTGGTCGTCAACGAGGTCGGCGAGGCCGGCCACCCGACCGGGTTCGAGGGCGACGCCAACGCCGCCACCGTCCTCGCCGCGGACGGGTCGTCGTACGACGTGCCGCTCGGCAGCAAGGACGCGCTGGCCGACGCAGTGTGGGACCTCGTGGCGGCGCGCCTCACCTAGGACGCGGCGAGCCCTGCCACGGTGGGCGCGTGCGCCGCTGCCTGCTCGTCCTGCCCCTGCTCGTGCTGTCCGCCTGCAGCGACGACGAGCCGCCGGTCAGCCGTGCGGCGGCGGTCTCGAGCCCGTCGACCAGCCCGTCCCCGGTCGGGTCGCCCGACCCCCGGCCGTCGGCGTCCGCCAGCACGGCGGTGGCGTCGGAGGTGCCCTCACCGGCGGGAAGTGGGCCGCCGTCCGAGGCCCCGTCCGGGGGGCCGGCCCGCACCGCGCCGGCCTTCCGGGGCGACGTCGACGGCGACGGCGACCCGGACGTCGTCGCGCTGGACGGCGACCTCGCGGTCGAGCTGTCCGACGGGGGACGGACGGTCACCGCGCCCGTCCTCGCCGACGCCCCGCCGCGCGTCGCGGGGGCCGAGGACGTCGACCGGGACGGCCGGGCCGAGGTCTTCGTGCGCACCGCGCAGGGCTCGTCGACCACCTTCCTCACGCCCTACCGCTACGACGGCACCACCTTCGCGCCGCTCCTGCTCGACGGGCAGCACGTCCGGCTGGGCATCGGCGGCAGCGTCACGCACGGGGAGGGCTTCTCCTGCACCGAGGACGGTCGGCTCGTCGTCCGGTCCGCCCTGCGCCAGGACGACGGCACCTGGGACCTCACCAGCCTGACCTACCAGGTGGTCGGGCACGCGCTGGCGCAGGTGGACGCCGGCGACGAGGCCGGCGTGGCCGAGTCCGACCCCCGCGTCGGCGGGTCGTACCTGGTCGACTGCCGGTCGGTGGGGGAGGGCGAGTAGCCCGCTAGGCTCGGCGACCAGCCCTGCTACGCGATCCGCCTGAGGAGCCCCGTGTCCCGTCGCCTGTTCACCTCCGAGTCGGTCACCGAGGGGCACCCCGACAAGATCGCGGACGCCATCAGCGACTCGATCCTGGACGCGCTCCTGGCGCAGGACCCCACCAGCCGCGTCGCCGTCGAGACGCTGATCACGACCGGTCAGGTGCACATCGCCGGCGAGGTCACGACCGAGGCCTACGCCGACATCCCGAGCATCGTGCGCGAGCGGATCCTCGAGATCGGCTACGACAGCAGCAAGAAGGGCTTCGACGGCGCCAGCTGCGGCGTCAGCGTCAGCATCGGCAACCAGTCGCCCGACATCGCCCAGGGCGTCGACGAGGCGTACGAGGCGCGCGTCGAGGGCGATCAGGACGGGCTCGACAAGCAGGGCGCCGGCGACCAGGGGCTGATGTTCGGCTTCGCCTGCGACGAGACGCCGGAGCTCATGCCGCTGCCGATCGCGCTGGCGCACCGGCTCGCGCGCCGGCTCACCCAGGTCCGCAAGGACGGCGTGGTGCCGTACCTGCGTCCGGACGGCAAGACCCAGGTCACCATCGAGTACGTCGACGGCCGCCCCGTGCGCCTGGACACCGTCGTGGTGTCCACGCAGCACGCCGAGGACATCGACCTGGTCAGCCTGCTCACGCCGGACATCGCCGAGCACGTCGTGGCGCCGGAGATCGCCGACCTCGGCATCGAGACCGAGGGCTACCGCCTGCTGGTCAACCCGACCGGCAAGTTCGTCATCGGCGGTCCCATGGGCGACGCCGGTCTCACCGGCCGCAAGATCATCGTCGACACGTACGGCGGCTACTCCCGCCACGGCGGCGGCGCCTTCTCCGGCAAGGACCCGTCCAAGGTCGACCGGTCGGCCGCGTACGCGATGCGCTGGGTCGCCAAGAACGTCGTCGCCGCCGGTCTCGCGACCTCGTGCGAGGTGCAGGTCGCCTACGCGATCGGCAAGGCCGAGCCGGTGGGCCTGTTCGTCGACACCGCCGGCACCGGCGTCGTCGACGACGAGGTGCTGCAGGCGGCGGTCACCGAGGTGTTCGACCTGCGCCCCGCCGCGATCATCCGCGACCTCGACCTGCTGCGCCCGATCTACGCCCAGACCTCGGCGTACGGCCACTTCGGCCGCGAGCTGCCCGACTTCACCTGGGAGCGCACCGACCGCGCCGAGCTCCTGAAGAAGGCCGCCGGCCAGTAGGTCCCGGCCCCACCCCCGCACCACCCCCGCGGGAACCCTCCCCCTCTTGCCGACGATCTTCGTCTTGAGGTGCCCCGACACGCGAGCGACCTCCCCACAAGACGAAGATCGTCGGGGGGTGGAGGCGTGCGCGGGCGGAGGTGTCGGCGGGCGCGCCTAGCCTCCTGGGGGTGACGGAGGAGGGGGTGCTGGCGCTCGGGCTGAAGGCCCCGCGTGCCCCCCGCACCCCCCGACGGGCCAAGCCGCCCGGGGCGGTCGCCGAGCACCTGCCGGTCGCGCGGGTCGCCGTCGACACCGGGCTGGCCCACCTCGACCGGCCGTTCGACTACGGCGTCCCGGCCGCTGCGGCCGACGACGCGCAGCCCGGCGTACGGGTGCGCGTGCGCTTCGCGGGCCGGCTCGTCGACGGCTGGGTGCTCGAGCGGGCGGAGCAGAGCGAGCACGCCGGCCGACTCACCCCCCTGAGCGTCGTCAGCCCGGAGCAGGTGCTCACGCCCGAGGTGGTCGCCCTGGCCCGGGCGGTCGCCGACCGCGGCGCCGGCACCCTGCCGGACGTGCTGCGGCTGGCCGTCCCCCCGCGGCACGCACGGGTGGAGGCCGAGCCGCCGCCCGAGCCGTCGCCGGCGCCTGCCGCCCCCGACCCGGGCAGCTGGAGCCGCTACGGCAACGGGCCGGAGTTCCTGTCCGCGCTCGCCGACGGCCGCTCGCCCCGCGCCGTGTGGTCCGCCCTGCCCGGCCCGACCTGGCCGGACGAGGTCGCGGCGGCGGTCCGGGCCTGCGCCGCCAGCGGCCGCGGCGCGGTCGTCGTGGTGCCCGACGTGCGCGACCTCGACCGGGTGACCGGGGCGCTGGCCGAAGCCGGGGTGCCGGCCGCCTCGCTGAGCGCCGACCTCGGCCCGGCCGAGCGCTACCGGCGGTGGCTGTCGGTGCTCCGCGGCGTCGTACCGGTCGCCGTCGGCACCCGCGCCACCGCCCTCGCCCCCGTCCGCGACCTCGGGCTGGTCGTCGTCTGGGACGACGGGGACGACCTGCACGCCGAGCCGCGCGCGCCCTACCCGCACGTGCGCGAGGTGCTCGCGCTGCGCGCCCACCTGACGGGGGCGGCGTTCCTGGTCGGCGGGCACGCCCGGACCGCCGAGGCCCAGCTGCTGCTCGACACCGGCTGGGCGCGGCCGCTCGAGGCGCCGCGCGCGGTCGTCCGGGCCACCGCGCCGCGCGTCGACGGCACCGGCGAGGACCAGCTCGCCCGCGACCCGATGGCCCAGGCCGCGCGCCTGCCGGCCGCGGCGTTCGAGGCGGCCCGCGACGCGCTGGCGGCGGGGGCGCCGGTGCTCGTCCAGGTCCCGCGGCGCGGCTACGTGCCGGCGCTGGCCTGCGTGCGCGACCGCACACCCGCCCGCTGCCCGGCCTGCGCCGGACCGCTGGCGGCCGCGAGCAGCGACGCGGTCGCCGGCTGCCGCTGGTGCGGCCGGCTCGCGGGGGACTGGCAGTGCCCGCAGTGCGAGGGCCGGCGCATGCGGGCCACCGTCGTCGGCGCCGGGCGCACCGCAGAGGAGCTCGGCCGGGCCTTCCCCGGCACCGCGGTCCGGACCTCCGGGCGCGACGGCGTCCTGCCGCACGTCCCGGCCGAGCCCGCGCTGGTCATCAGCACGCCCGGCGCGGAGCCGGTCGCCGCCGGCGGCTACGGCGCGGTGCTGCTGCTCGACGGCTGGGCGGCCCTCGGCCGGGCCGAGCTGCGGGCGGGGGAGGAGGCGACCCGGCGGTGGTTCGCGGCGGCGGCGCTCGCCCGGCCGGCGCCCGAGGGCCGGGTCGTCGTCGTGGCCGACCGCGGGCTCGTCCCCGTCCAGGCGCTCGTCCGCTGGGACCCCGCCGGCGCCGCCCAGCGCGAGCTGGCCGAGCGCACCTCCCTCGGCTTCCCGCCGGCGGTCAGGATGGCCAGCGTCGAGGGGCCGCCGTCCGCCGTGGCCGAGCTCGTCGCTGCCCTGCCGGCCACGGCCCGCGCCGACGTCCTCGGGCCGGTTCCCGCGGGAGAGGGCGCCGAGCGGGTCCTGCTGCGCGCCGCCCGCAGCGACGGCGGCGCGCTGGCCGCCGCGCTCAAGGCGGCCGCCGGCGTCCGCAGCGCCCGCAAGGCCGAGCCGGTCCGCATCGAGCTCGACCCCCGCACGCTCGCATAGCCTGGGCAGGTGGCCACCCGACCGATCCGCCTGCTCGGCGACCCCGTCCTGCGCACCCCCGCCGTCGAGGTCACCACCTTCGACAAGGAGCTGCGCACGCTCGTCAAGGACCTCGCCGACACGATGATCGAGGCGCCGGGCGTCGGGCTGGCCGCCCCGCAGATCGGCGTCGGCCTGCGCGTCTTCGTCTACGACGTCGACGACGTGCTCGGCCACCTGGTCAACCCGGTGCTGCACTTCCCGAGCGACGAGGAGCAGGACGGCCCCGAGGGCTGCCTGTCCCTGCCCGACCTCACCTTCGACTGCATCCGCAAGCAGGACGTCGTGGCGCACGGGCAGAACGTCTACGGCGATCCCGTCACGGTCTCCGGCAGCGACCTGCTCGCGCGCTGCATCCAGCACGAGACCGACCACCTCGACGGCGTGCTGTTCATCGACCGGCTCGACGCCGAGACCAAGAAGGCCGCGATGGCCGCGATCCGCGACGCCGAGTGGGCCCAGCCGCCGGTGGTCAAGGTCAGCCCCCACCCGCTGTTCGGCCGCGCGCGATGACCGCCCCTTGAGGCTGGTCTTCGCGGGCACCCCGACCCCCGCGGTCCCGTCGCTCGAGGCGCTGCTCGCCAGCTCCCACGACGTCGTCGCCGTCGTCACCCGGCCCGACGCCCCGGCCGGCCGCGGCCGGACGCTCCGGCCCTCCCCGGTGCGCGAGCGCGCGGAGGCGGCCGGCATCGACGTGCTCACGCCCGCCTCGCCGCGCGACCCCGACTTCGCCGCCCAGCTGCGGGAGCTCGCCCCGGACTGCTGCCCGGTCGTCGCGTACGGCGCGCTCGTGCCGCAGGACGTGCTGGACATCCCGCGGCTGGGCTGGGTCAACCTGCACTTCTCGCTCCTGCCGGCCTGGCGCGGCGCGGCGCCCGTGCAGCACGCGCTGCTGCACGGCGACGACGTCACCGGCGCGACGACCTTCCGGCTGGAGGCCGGCATGGACACCGGCCCCGTCCTCGGCGTCACCACCGAGGAGGTACGACCGTCCGACACCAGCGGCGACCTGCTCGACCGGCTGGCCACCGCCGGAGCCGGCCTGCTCGTCGCCACCCTCGACGCGCTCGAGCAGGGGGCGCTCGTGGCCGTGCCCCAGTCCAGCGACGGCGTCAGCCTGGCGCCGAAGATCACCGTCGACGACGCCCGGGTCGACTGGACCGCCCCCGCGCTGCGCGTCGACCGGCTGGTGCGCGCGTGCACGCCGGCGCCCGGTGCCTGGACCACCTTCCGCGGCAAGCGGGTCAAGCTCGGCCCCGTCGTCCCGGTCGAGGACGTCGTGCTCGCTCCCGGCGAGGTCCGCGACGGCATGGTCGGCACCGCCACGCACGCCGTGCGCCTGGGCGGCGTGCGGCCCGAGGGCAAGGGCGCGATGCCCGCAGCCGACTGGCTGCGCGGCCTGCGCGTGGAGCCCTCCGAGCGGTTCTCGTGACGCCCCCGCCCGCACGGAGGCCTCCGGACAAGAAGCCCGACCGGCGCGCCGCCCGCCCGTACCGCCCGCCCGCCGACGACAAGCCGCGCCGCGCGGCGTACGACGTGCTCGAGGCCGTCCGCACGAAGGACGCGTACGCCAACCTGGTGCTCCCCGGCCTGCTCCGCGAGCGCGGCATCACCGGCCGCGACGCGGCGCTGGCGACCGAGCTGGCGTACGGCGCGCTGCGCGGGCAGGGGCTCTACGACGCCGTCCTGCAGGCCTGCGTCGACCGGCCGCTCGCGCAGGTCGACCCGCCGGTGCTCGACGTGCTCCGGCTCGGTGCCCACCAGCTGCTGCGCACCCGCATCCCGCCCCACGCCGCCGTCTCCGCGACGGTCGACCTGGCCCGCCGGGTGGTCAGCGCCGGGCCGGTCGCCTTCGTCAACGCCGTCCTGCGCAAGGTGGCGGCGAAGGACCTCGCCACCTGGGTCGCCGAGCTCAAGCCGACCGACGACCGGCTGGCCGCGCTCGCGTTCGAGCACAGCCACCCGACCTGGATCGCGAGCGCCTTCCGCGACGCGCTCGGCGGCGACCTCTGGCAGACCGGCGCCGCGCTCGCCGCTGACGACGCCCGCCCCGAGGTGCACCTGGTCGCCCGCCGGATGCCGCGCGAGGACCTCGTCGCGCAGAGCGGCGGCACGGCCGGCCCGTGGTCGCCGTACGCCGTGCGGCTGGGCGAGGGCGACCCGGGCGCGCTGGACGCGGTGCGGCACGGCCACGCCGGCGTGCAGGACGAGGGCAGCCAGCTGGTGGCGGTCGCCCTGGCGACCGCGCCGCTCGAGGGCCCCGACGCGCTGTGGGTCGACCTGTGCTCGGGCCCCGGCGGCAAGGCGGCGCTGCTGTCGGCGCTCGGCGAGCAGCGCGGGGCGCGGCTGCTCGCGCTCGAGGTGCAGCACCACCGCGCGCGGCTGGTGAAGCGCAGCGGCACGAGCGACGTCGTCACCGCCGACTCGCGCACCCCGCCGCTGCGGCCCGGCACGGTCGACCGCATCGTGCTCGACGCCCCGTGCAGCGGTCTGGGCGCGCTGCGCCGGCGGCCCGAGGCGCGCTGGCGCCGCCAGCCGTCCGACCTGCCGGGGCTGATGCGGCTGCAGGCCGAGCTGCTCGCCTCCGCCGTCCGGCTGCTGCGGCCCGGTGGCGTCCTGGTCTACGCGACCTGCTCGCCGCACCTGGCCGAGACCGTCGTGCCCGTCGGCGACGTCGTGCGCAAGGACGCCTCCGTCGAGCAGCTCGACGTGCGGCCGCTGCTGCCCGGGGTGCCCGACCTCGGCGACGGTCCGCACGTGCAGCTGTGGCCGCACCTGCACGGCACCGACGCGATGTTCCTGGCGCTGCTGCGCAAGCGCGGCTAGCTGCCCCAGTCCGGCCGCAGCGGCATCCCGCTGCGACCCCGGTCGGTCTTGACCGCGAGCACCTGGTGCAGCTGGATGTCGCCGCGCTCGAAGGCCAGCTGGGAGCCGGCGAGGTAGAGCGCCCAGACCCGGGTGCTGGCCAGTCCGACCTCCTGGACCGCCTCGGCCCAGTGCGCGTCGAGGTTGGCCGCCCACGCCTCGCAGGTCAGGGCGTAGTGCTCGCGCAGGTTCTCCTCGTGCCGCACCTCGAGACCCGCGCGCTGCAGCGAGCCGACGACCCTGCCGAGCCCGGGGATCTCGCCGTCGGGGAAGACGTAGCGGGCGATGAAGCCGCGCGGGTTGATCGGCGGGCTGTCGTCGTCGGCGCGGGTGATGCAGTGGTTCAGCAGCCGTCCGCCGGGACGCAGCCGCGAGGCCAGCCGGGCGGCGTACGCGTCGAGGTTCGCGACGCCGATGTGCTCGGTCAGGCCGATCGAGCTCACGGCGTCGAAGCCGTCCTCGGTGACGCTGCGGTAGTCGGCGAAGCGCACGTCGACCTGCTCGGACAGCCCGGCGTCGGCGACCGCCTTGGCCGCCCACTCGGCCTGCTGCCGCGAGAGCGTCACCGCGACGACCTGCACGCCGTGGTGGTGGGCGGCGTGCAGGGCCATCCCGCCCCAGCCGCAGCCGACGTCGAGCAGCCGCATCCCCGGGGCCAGCCCGAGCTTGCGGCAGACCAGGTCGAACTTGGCCTCCTGCGCCTGCTCGAGCGTCGCGTCCTCGGACGGGTACACGGCACACGTGTAGGCCATCGACGGGCCGAGCATCCGCTCGTAGAACGCGTTGCTCACGTCGTAGTGGTGGGCGATCGCCGCCGCGTCGCGGCGCAGCGTGTGGGCGCGCAGCCCCGCGGCGTACCGCTTCGCGCCGACCTCCTGGGGCGGGAGCTCGACGACGTGCATCGCCTCCGGCCCGAGGCTCCGGAGCACCTGCAGCCGCTGCTGCCAGGACAGGTCGCCGATGTGCGCGCTCGTGGCCAGCGCCGACACCACCGCGTGGTGGTCGGGTGCCTCGAAGTCGAGCAGCCCGCTGACGTAGCCACGGGCCAGCCCCAGCCCGCCCGGCGCCAGCACCAGGTGGGTGAGTGCGCGCGGGCTGCGCACGTGCAACGCCACCGACGCGTCGGCCGGCCCTCCTTGCGACCCGTCGTACGCCGTCACCCGCACCGTCGGCGGCAGCACCGTCGTCAGCGCCTCCGCCACCCCCCGTCGTCCCATCTCGGGCCCCCCTTCACCGGCTCCGCACGCACTTGTCGTAGAGGTCGAGCAGCCGCCCGCTGCCGTCGTACGCCCGCTTGAGCCGGGCGTACTCCTCGCCGCCGTACAGCCGCCAGAAGTGATCTTCCTCGTAGTAGGACGTGCTGTAGAGGGACTTCCGACCCCCCAGGTCGTCGACGAGCTGCTCGACCAGGCGGTTGTGGCTGCCGTCGGCCTGGCCGGGCGCCAGCGGGACCGTCGACCAGAAGCCGAGGTTGACGTAGAGGACCTGCGGGTCGAGGGCGTAGAGCGGCCAGGTCCGGGCGGGATCGCGCTGCTGCAGCGGGCACAGCCAGACCGGCGCGATCGGGACCTCGCGGGCGAAGACGTCGAGGAACTCGGCCAGGCGGTCGACGGGCACCTCGACGTCCTGCACGACCTCCTCGCGCGGCGGCCCGCCCCGGCGCAGGTCCCAGCGGGTCTTCCACCGGTGCGTCTTCTCGAAGGCGACGATCTTCCAGTAGACGTCGCTGCGGAGCCACCGCCGCGGCCACAGCGCGCGCACCACCGGGTGCTGCGCGCCGAACGCCCGCGAGCACCAGAACCAGTCGGTGTCCCACCGCCACAGGTAGTCCCGCACGGTCAGCCAGTCCTCGTCCCGCGACTGGAGCGACCGGTAGTAGATCTGCACACCGGTGTAGTCCGAGACGGCCGGGGCGGTGCTGCTCCAGGTGCCGAGCGTGACGCGGACGTCCGTGGGCGAGAACCACGTCCCGTCCACGAAGTCCGCCGCGCGCTCGGCGCAGACCTGCTCGAGCAGCTGCGCGGCCTCCTGCGCCGACCCGCACGGCGACGTGCCGCAGGTGGACGTACGGCGACACCGGCTCGAGCTCGATCCGCAGCCGCAGCGCGTAGCCGAGGGTGCCGTAGGAGTTCGGGAAGCCGGCGAACAGGTCGGCGTGCTCGCCGTCGGGCGTGACGTGCAGGACGCGGCCGTCACCGGTGAGGACGTCGAGGTCGAGCACGGACTCGTGCGGCGTCCCGCCGCGGAAGCTGCTGCTCTCGATGCCGAGCCCGGTGACCGCCCCGCCGAGGGTGATGGTCTTGAGCTGCGGCACGACCAGGGGCATCAGCCCGTGCGGCAGGGTCGCGTCGACGAGCTCCTCGTACGTCGTCATGCCGAGCACGTCGGCGGTGCGGCCCTCGACGTCGACCTCGAGCACGCCGGTGAACGCCGAGACGTCCAGCCGCGGGGTGCTGGTCGCAGCCCGGGTGCGGAACAGGTTGCTCGTCGACTTGCCGAGCCGCACCGGCGCACCGGGTGGCAGCGCCGCGAGCTGGGCGCGCAGGTCGGCCACGGCGCAGTCGTACGCCGAGCGGCTGCGGAGCGACGTCGGGGACATCACGGCCGCACCGTAGCGCCGCGCCGGGGTGCACGGAACGTCACAGCCCTGACCTATCCTCGCGGCGTCCAGACCGAGGAGTCGTCGTGCCGCGTCGTGCCCAGATCTCGCCGAGCATCCTGTCGGCGGACTTCGCGCGCCTGGCCGACGAGCTCGCCCGGATCGACGGCGCAGCCGACTGGGCCCACGTCGACGTGATGGACAACCACTTCGTCCCGAACCTCACGCTCGGCCTGCCCGTCGTCGAGGCGGTGCTCAAGAGCACCTCGCTGCCGGTGGACTGCCACCTGATGATCGAGGACCCGGACCGCTGGGCGCCGGCGTACGCCGAGGCCGGCGCGGCCAGCGTCACCTTCCACGCCGAGGCCGCCGCGGCGCCCGTGCGGCTGGCCCGCGCGCTGCGCAGAGGAGGGCGCCCGCGCAGGGATGGCGCTCAAGCCGGCGACCCCCGTGGAGCCCTACCTCGACCTGCTGCCCGAGCTGGACATGCTGCTGCTCATGACCGTCGAGCCCGGCTTCGGCGGGCAGAGCTTCCTCGAGGTCGTGCTGCCCAAGATCCGCCGGGCGCGCGCGGCGATCGGCGACCTCGACCTGTGGCTCCAGGTCGACGGGGGCGTCGCGGCCGACACGATCGAGGCGTGCGCCGAGGCAGGCGCCGACGTGTTCGTCGCGGGCTCGGCCGTCTACGGCAAGGACGACCCGGCTGCTGCCGTCGAGGCGCTGCGCGCGCTCGCCCAGCCCCTCGTGACCGCCGCGGGCCGCCCGTGACGGGCCGCGTCCTGGTCGCCGACGACGACACCGACATCGCCCGGTTCATCGAGCTGAACCTCGCCCTGGAGGGCTACGACGTCGAGGTGGTGCACGACGGGGCGAGCGCGCTGGAGTCGGCGCTGGCCGACCCGCCCGACCTCGTCCTGCTCGACGTGATGATGCCGACGCTCGACGGCGTCGAGGTGCTGCGCCGGCTCCGGGCCACGGCCGCCACGGCCGTCACCCCCGTCGTGCTGCTCACCGCGCGGTCGCTGTCGGCCGACAAGGTCGTCGGGCTGACCGCCGGTGCTGACGACTACATCGTCAAGCCGTTCGACGTCCTCGAGCTGCTGGCGCGGGTGCAGACGACGCTGCGCCGGACCGCCGAGGCGCGCTCGGTCTCGCCGCTCACCGGGCTGCCGGGCAACTCCCGGATCGAGCTCGAGATCGCGGCCCGGGCGCGGGCCGGGGCGGGCGGCTACGCCGTCTGCCACGTCGACCTGGACGAGTTCAAGGCGTTCAACGACGCCTACGGCTTCCTGCGCGGCGACCAGCTGCTGCTCGGGCTGTCCCGGTGCCTGCAGAGCGCGGCCGCGGCGGCGGGGGAGCCGCCGGTCTTCGTCGGCCACATCGGGGGCGACGACTTCGTCGTGGTCTGCACCCCGGCGCAGGCCGAGGTGATCGGGCAGGCCGTCGTGGCCGACTTCGACCGGCAGGTCGCCGAGCACTACGACCCGGTCGACCGGGACCGCGGGCACCTCGAGGTGCCCGACCGGCGCGGCACCCTGCGGCACCACCCGCTGGTCTCGGTGAGCATCGGCGTCGCCTGGCACGTCGGCGGCGACCGCGACCCGCGCGACGTCGTGGCCGCCGCCGCGGAGATGAAGAGCTGGGCGAAGACGCAGCCGGGCTCGGTCGTCGCCGTCGACCGTCGCGGCTGAGCCGCGCAGCGGGGGACAGCGGCTGAGCCGCGCAGCGGGGGACAGCGGCGAGCCGCGCAGCAGCCGCGCGAGCCGCTGCTGCCCCTGCGTGGCAGACTGGCGGGCGACAGTCACGCGCGCTCCGGGGCAGGTGCGATTCCTGACCGGCGGTGACAGTCCGCGACCCGCTCGCAGCCAGCCAGCGGTGGACCCGGTGGAACTCCGGGACCGACGGTGAGAGTCCGGAGGAGAGGCAGCGCGCGGGGCGGTGCCGGTCGCGCCTGCGCGCCGGACGCCGACCCGTCCCCGGAGCCGCGTCCACGACGCGAGGGGACCCGATGGCCAGCGACACCGAGACGAGCGCCCTGCGGCGCGCCGTCGCGCTGTCCGCCCGCGCCCTCGGCACCACCAGCCCCAACCCGCCGGTCGGCGCGGTCGTCCTCGACGCCGCGGGGGAGCTGGTCGGCGAGGGCTGGACCGCCCCGCCCGGCGGCCCGCACGCCGAGGTCGTCGCGCTCCAGCAGGCCGGGGAGCGCGCCCGGGGCGGCACCGTCGTCGTCACCCTCGAGCCGTGCGCGCACACCGGCCGGACCGGACCGTGCACGACCGCGCTGCTCGACGCCGGTGTCGCGCGCGTCGTCGTCGCCTGCACCGACCCCACCGAGCTGGCCGGCGGCGGAGCGGCCGTCCTGCGCGCCGCAGGGGTGGACGTCGAGATCGGCGTGCTGGTCGACGAGGTCGCGCTCGGCCCGCTCGAGGCGTGGCTGACCAGCCGCCGCACCGGCCGGCCCTTCGTCACCTGGAAGTACGCCGCCACCCTGGACGGACGCAGCGCCGCCGCCGACGGCACCAGCCGCTGGATCACCAGCGAGGGCTCGCGCGCCGACGTCCACCGGCTGCGCGCCGAGGCCGACGCGGTCGTCGCGGGCGTGGGGACCGTGCTCGCCGACGACCCGCGGCTCGACGCCCGGCCGGACCTCGACATCGCGGTCGCGCACCAGCCGCTGCGCGTCGTCGTCGACACCCACGGCCGCACCCCGCTCACCGCCCGCTGCCTGGCCGGCGACAGCCCGGCGCTGGTCGTGACCGGGCCGCTGCTCGAGGACCCCGGCTACCGGCGGACGGCCCAGGTGGCGGCCGGCGACGACGGCCACCTCGACCTCGAGGCGCTGCTGCGGCTGCTCGCGGCGGAGCACGACGTCGTGAGCGTGCTGCTCGAGGGCGGGCCGGCGCTGGCCGGCGGGTTCGTCGCGCGGGGCCTCGTGGACCGGGTCGTCGGCTACGTCGCCCCCGCCCTGCTGGGTGACGGGACCCACGCCCTCGGAGCAGCCGGAGCGGGAACGATCACCGCGGCGCACCGGTTGCGACTCGACGACGTGACCCGTACGGGCGACGACGTGCGACTCACCCTTCGACCCGTGCTCAGGAGGCCCTAGGTGTTCACCGGCATCGTCGAGGAGCTCGGCGAGGTGGTCGCGGTCGAGCCGCTCGCCGACGCCTCGCGCCTCACCGTCCGCGGCCCGCTGGTGACGAGCGACGCCGGTCACGGCGACTCGATCAGCGTGAACGGCGTCTGCCTGACCGTCGTCGCGAACGACGGGGGCGCCTTCACCGCCGACGTCATGAGCGAGACGCTGACGCGCTCCTCGCTCGGCGCCCTCGTGCCCGGCAGCCCGGTCAACCTCGAGCGGGCCGTACGGGTGTCGGACCGCCTCGGCGGCCACGTCGTGCAGGGCCACGTCGACGGCACCGGCGAGGTCCTGTCCGTCACGCCCGACGAGCACTGGACCGTCGTGCGGGTAGCGCTGCCGGACGGTCTGGGCCGCTACGTCGTCGAGAAGGGCTCCATCACCGTCGACGGGGTCTCGCTGACCGTCAGCGCCATCGCCGACGCGTGGTTCGAGGTCAGCCTCATCCCCACCACGCTCGGGCTCACCACGCTCGGCAGCAAGGGCCCGGGCGACCCGGTGAACCTCGAGGTGGACGTCCTCGCCAAGCACGTCGAGAAGCTGCTGCTGTCCGGGGTCCGCCCGGCCGGCGCGATCGAGGAGACCGCATGACCGCCGAAGCCGTGCCCGCACCCGGGCCCGCACCCGTGACGGGGCTCGACCCGATCGAGCGGGCCCTCGCCGACATCGCCGCCGGCAAGGCCGTGGTGGTCGTCGACGACGAGGACCGCGAGAACGAGGGCGACGTCATCTTCGCCGCCGAGCTGGCCACCCCGGAGCTCGTCGCCTTCACCATGACGCACTGCCGCGGCCTGCTCTGCGTACCGCTGGAGGGCGAGGCGCTCGACCACCTCGAGCTGGGGCAGATGGCCGCCCACAACACCGAGCGGATGCAGACCGCGTTCACCGTCAGCGTCGACGCCCGCGAGGGCATCACCACCGGCATCTCCGCCGCCGACCGCGCCCGCACCATCTCCCTGCTCGCCGACCCGGAGACGACGTCGTACGACCTCGTGCGGCCGGGGCACGTCTTCCCGCTGCGGGCCAAGCCCGGCGGCGTCCTGCGCCGGCCCGGGCACACCGAGGCCGCCGTCGACCTGGCCCGGCTCGCCGGGCTGCGGCCGGCAGGGGTCATCTGCGAGATCGTCCAGGAGGACGGCACGATGGCGCGGCTGCCCGAGCTGCGCGTCTTCGCGGAGGAGCACGGCCTGGCGCTGATCTCCATCGCCGACCTCATCGCCTGGCGGCGCCGCACCGAGAAGCAGGTCGAGCGGGTCGCCGAGGCCAAGATCCCGACCGCGCACGGCGAGTTCCGCGCCGTCGGCTACCAGTCGATCCTGGACGACACCGACCACGTCGCGCTGGTCAAGGGCGACATCGGCGACGGGCAGGACGTCCTCGTGCGGGTGCACTCCGAGTGCCTGACCGGCGACGTGTTCGGCTCGCGGCGCTGCGACTGCGGCCCGCAGCTCGACGCCGCGCTGGAGGCGGTCGCCGCCGAGGGTCGCGGCGTCGTGCTCTACGTCCGCGGGCACGAGGGCCGCGGCATCGGCCTGATGCACAAGCTGCAGGCGTACTCCCTGCAGGACACGGGGTCCGACACCGTCGACGCCAACCTCGAGCTCGGCCTGCCGGCCGACGCCCGCGACTACGGCACCGGCGCCCAGATCCTGGTCGACCTCGGGATCCGCACGATGACGCTGCTCACCAACAACCCGACCAAGCGCGCGGGCCTCGAGGGCTACGGCCTGGAGATCGTCGGGCGCCGCGGCCTGCCGGTGCACGCCACCAAGGAGAACCTGCGCTACCTCAAGACCAAGCGCGACCGGATGGGCCACGACCTGCCCGGCCTCGCCGCCTTCGAGGACGAGGCGACCGAAGCCGCCGCCGACTCCCTGGTCGCCGAGTGAGCGGCCAGGGGGCCCCGGCCGAGCAGGGCGTCGACGCCCGCGGGCTCTCGCTCGCGATCGTCGCGACGCGCTGGCACGACGAGATCACCGAGGCGATGCTCGCCTCGGCGGTCGCCACCGCGCGGGAGTGCGGGGTCGAGGACCCGACGGTCGTCCGCGTCTCCGGCGCCGTCGAGCTGCCGGTCGTCGCGCAGGCGCTCGCCGGCACCCACGACGCCGTCGCCGCGCTCGGCCTGGTCCTGCGCGGCGGCACCCCGCACTTCGAGTACGTCTGCGACGCCGTGACGTACGGCCTGACGCGGGTGGCGCTGGACAGCGCCACGCCCGTCGGCAACGGCGTCCTCACCTGCGACACAGAGGAGCAGGCGCGGGCCCGCAGCGGCCTGCCCGGCTCCTCCGAGGACAAGGGCCGCGAGGCCGTCCTCGCCGCTCTCGACACCGCCGTCACGCTCCGGCGGCTCCGCGCCGACGCCCCCACCCGAGAAGGTCTCTGATGCTCGCGATCGTCCTGCCCAAGGGCAGCCTGGAGAAGCAGGTCCTCGAGCTGTTCTCCGCCGCCGACCTGCACGTCGTGCGCGGCGGTGACCGCGACTACCACGCGCGCGTCGACGACCCGCGCATCGACCGGGTCCGCTTCCTGCGCCCGCAGGAGATCCCGACCTACGTCGAGCAGGGCATCTTCGACCTCGGCATCAGCGGCCGCGACTGGGTCACCGAGACGGCGGCCGACGTCGTCAGCCTCGGCGAGATCGGCGGCGGGCGCGCGGGGGAGGCCGTGGTCAGCGTCGTGCTCGCGGTCCCCAAGGAGTCGCCGTGGGAGTCGGTGTCCGACCTGCCCGACGGCGTGCGCATCAGCACCGAGATGCCCGAGACCACCCGCCGGTTCCTCGAGGAGCACGGCGTCAAGGCCAAGGTCTTCACCAGCCACGGCGCGACCGAGGCCAAGATCCCGGACATCGTCGACGCGATCGTGGACCTCACCGAGACCGGCTCCTCGCTGCGCAAGGCCGGCCTGAAGATCATCGCCACGCTGCTCACCAGCCGCACCGAGCTGCTGGCCAACCGCGAGGCGTACGAGGACCCGACCAAGCGGGCAGCCATGGACGACCTCGTCGTCCTGCTGCAGGGCGCCCTGCGCGCCCGCGGCCACGTCCTGCTCAAGCTCAACGTCCCGGCCGCCCAGCTCGACGCCGTCATCGCGGCGCTGCCGGCCATGGCCTCGCCGACGGTCATGACGCTGGCCTCGGGGGACATGCGGGCCCTCGAGACCGTCGTGCCGAAGAAGGGCGTGAACACGCTCATCCCGTCGCTCAAGGCCGCCGGCGCCCGCGACCTGCTCGAGCTGCCCATCTCCAAGATCGTCGAGTGACGGCGCTCGCCCCTCCCGCGGTGCCGACCCGGACCGCGACCCTCCCGCTCGTGGCCGCCGTGGCCAGCGGCGCGCTCGTCGCGCTGCAGCAGCGGATCAACGGGGAGCTCAAGACCGCGCTCGACGACGCGCTGCTGACCGCGCTGGTCGGCTTCGGCCTCGGGCTGGTCGTGATCGTGGCGGTCGTCGCCGGCCGGCCCACCTCGCGGGCCGCCGTCGGACGGGTGAGGGACGTCCCCTGGGTGCAGCGGCTCGGCGGGCTCGGCGGCGCGGCGCTGGTCGCCGTCGGCGCGGCCGCCGCCCCGGAGATCGGCGTCGCGCTGCTCACCGTCGGGCTGGTGGCCGGTCAGACGAGCGGCGGGCTGCTCGTGGACCGGCTGGGGCTCGGACCCGGGGAGGCGCACGGGCTGACCGCCCCGCGGGTGCTGGGCGCTGCGCTGTGCCTGGTCGCCGTCGGCATCAGCGTGCTCGGGCAGGGCGCCCGTGACGCCGACCCCGTGCTGCTGGTCCTCGTCGTGCTGGCCGGCTTCGCCATCTCGGTGCAGCAGGCGCTCAACGGGCGGGTGCGTCGCACCACCGGCGACGCCGGCGTCGCCACGCTCGTCAACTTCGTCGTCGGCACCGTCGCTCTCGCCCTCGGCCTGCTCGTGTCCGTGCTGCTGACCGGCATCGACGTCGGCAGCTGGCCCGGCCTGGACCGGTGGTGGCTCTACACCGGCGGCCCCATGGGCGCGGCCTTCGTCGCCGTGGCCGCGCTGGTGGTGCGCCGGCTCGGCGTCCTGCGCCTCGGCCTCGCAGTCATCGCCGGTCAGCTGGTCGGCGCCCTGCTGCTCGACCTCACCCTGCCCGTGAACGGCCAGGGCGTCGACGTGCTCACCGTGGTGGGTGTCGCGCTGACGCTGGTCGCCGTGGGCATCAGCGGACGGGGAGCCCGCGCGTGATCCTCCGCCTGCTCAAGCTCAACCTCGGACTGGTGCTGTTCGGCGTCGGCCTGTGGCTGGGGCTCGTGGCCGAGCTCGGCGTCGGCCCGTGGGACGTGCTGACCGGCGGGCTGTCCGAGCAGACCGGGGTCCGCTTCGGCCTCATGGCGATCGTCGTGTCGGTGGTGGTGCTGCTCATCGGCATCGCCGCCCGCGTCCGGCCCGGCATCGGGACGCTGCTGAACGTCTTCGTCATCGGCGCCGTGCTCGACCTGCTGCTCACCAGCCCGCTGCTGGCCGACCTCGACGACCGGCCGCTGCTGGTGCGCCTGTCGGCCACGCTGCTGGGCATCGCCACCGTGGCCGCCGGCTCGGCGCTCTACCTGGGGGCCCACCTCGGCCCCGGCCCGCGCGACGGGCTGATGGTCGCGATCCACCTGCGCACCGGCTGGCGGGTCGGCACCGCCCGCGCGGTCCTCGAGTGCGTCGTCCTCGTCCTCGGCGTGCTGCTCGGCGGCCCCGTCGGGATCGGCACCGTCCTGTTCGCGCTCGGCATCGGGCCGGCCGTCCAGGTCGCGTTCCGGGTCCTGCGCCAGACCCCCGTCCGTCGGCCCGTGGAGGTCCCCGCATGAGCACGCCCGCCCCCGTCGTCAGCCGGCCGATCGTCCTGCGGCGGGTCGTGTGGGGCCTGGTCGTCGTGGTGATGCTGGTCTTCACCGGCGTGGCCGTCGCCCTCGGACGCACGACGGGCGGCGCGGAGTTCCAGCTGGCCGACCAGCTGGCGATGGTCGGGCTCGGCGCCCTGCTCTCGGCCGCGGCGCTGACGCTGACCCGGGCCCGGGTGGTCGCGGACCTGGACGGGGTGCGCGTCCGCAACGTCCTCGGCGACCGCCACCTCCCGTGGCAGGTCGTGCGCGAGGTGCAGATGGACCAGGGAGCCTCCTGGGCGAGCCTGGAGCTGCAGGACGACGACACGGTGGCGCTGCTCGGCATCCAGAGCAACGACGGCGACCGCGCGGTCGAGGCGGTGCTGGGCCTGCGCGCCCTGCTGCACGCCAGCCGCCGCAGCGCCGCCCCGGACGACCCGCACGCCTGACCCACCGGCCGCCCGTTCGGCCACCCGTCCGGCCGGGGCCTCGGGCCCCCTCCGGCCCGGGCCTCGTCCTGCCCGCGTGATCTTCCCCTCGTGCGCCGAGCTCGCGCGTGTCGGGTCGTACGAGGGGAAGATCACGAGGTCCAGCACCGGCCGGTCCGCGCACTCGGGTGCGCGTAGCGCTGCAGGTACCGGTCCTCGCCGCCGACTGCTCGTACGTGCTCCGCAACCGCCGGTCCCTTCCCGCCCTTCTCTCGGCCGCTCTCGCCGCCACCCTGCTGCTCAGCGGCCCGGCGACCGCCGCGACCCCCGTGGCGGCCACGCCCCAGGCGCTCGCCACCGAAGCGGTCGCACCCGCGACCGACGGCCAGCGGACCGCCCTGCGGGACCGCCTGAACACCGCGCTGGCCGGCTCGACGGCCTCCCTGCTGGGTGCCGCCGTCGACGTGGAGGGGTACGGACCCGTGCTGCGCGCGGCCGCCGACGCACCGCTACCGCCCGCCTCCACGCAGAAGAGCTACGTCGGCCTGAGCGCGCTGCTCGCCCTCGGTCCGCAGTCGCGCTACCGGACCGAGGTCGTCGCCGACCGGCTGCCCGTGCTCGGCCGCCTGCGCGGCAACCTGTGGCTGGTCGCCGGCGGCGACCCGTACCTGACCAGCGGCTACCTGCGCGAGCTCGCCCGGGGCGTGCGCGCGGCCGGCATCACCTCCGTCAGCGGCGACCTGCGCCTGGACGACCTGCGCTACGACCAGCGGCGGACCGCGTCGGGCTGGAAGCCCTCCTTCATGCCGGGCCAGTCGGCGCCGCTGTCGGCCCTGGCCGTCGACGGCAACCGCTGGCGCAGCGACGCCACCTTCCTGGCCGACCCGGCCTTCCCGGCGGCGGTGCTGTTCCGCGACCACCTGCGCGCCGAGGGCGTCAGCATCGGCGGGGTGCGCCGCGCCCCGCGGCCGAGCAGTGGCCGCACCGTTGCCGTCCACACCGGTACGCCGCTGCTCAGCGCCGTGCAGCGCACGCTCAAGGACTCCGACAACTTCGCCGCCGAGCTCATCCTCAAGGAGGTCGGACGGGTCGTGCGCGGCGACGGCAGCTCGGCCGGGGGCGTCGAGGCGCTGCGCACGGTCCTCGCCGGCAAGGGCGTCCCGGTCGGCGCCGGCTCCGACGGCTCCGGGCTCTCGGCGAACGACCGGCAGACCGCTCTCGGCCAGGTCCAGCTGCTGCAGGCGGCCGGCACCACCGACGTGGGCCCGGCCTTCCTCGCGGCCCTGCCGCTCGGCTGCCGCGACGGCACGCTCAAGAAGCGCTTCTGCGGCACGGCTGCCGAGGGCCGCGTCTCCGCCAAGACCGGGACGCTGTCCGGCGTGCGCGTCCTCGCCGGCGTCACGACGACCCGCAGCGGCCGGCAGGTGCAGTTCGCCTTCCAGCTCACCGGCGTCGCCGACGGCACCCGCGCGCTGGCCGCCATCGACCGCGCCGTCGTCGTCCTGGCGTCCAGCACCGACTGACCCCGCCCCCGTACGTCCGAACCCCTCCGGACGCACCCGTACGCCCGTACCCCTCGGCCGATCTTCGTCTTGTGGGGAGGTCCCAGGCGCGTCGCGGCACCCCAAGGCGAAGATCGCGAGGGAGGGCCCGCCCGGTCCGCCCGGCCCGGTCCGCCCCGCTCCGCTCCGGGCGACGATCTTCGACGCGTGGCCTCGCGTACCGGCGTGTCGCGGGCCACGGGTCGAAGATCGCCGGGGGCCACCCGCGGTTCAGATCCCACCCCCCACCCGCCGCCCGTACGCCGCTGCCGGCCCGCGTCGTCGGCCTCGCCCCGCTAGCGTCGTGCGGCGTGGACGACACCGGGCTGGCCGACCCCGTGGTCGTCGCGGTGCTGGGGGAGTGGGCCGCCGCGCCCGGCCCCCGCACCCGCGCCCGGGCGCTGAGCGTCCTGTCCACCGCCCGGGTCTTCGCCGCCGTCACCGCCCGCAGCACCGCCGAGCACGTCGACGCCGGCACGGGCCTGCGCGCCGAGTCGACCGCCGAGATGGCGCTCGTGACGCTCGCCGGGACGAGCGGCCGGGGCGTGCCGGTGTTCCTGGACGTCCCGAGCGTCACCGGGTTCGCCGACGGGGCCCGGCCGGTGCCGCTGACCGTGCCGCAGGCGTGCAGCGCGGCCCGCGACGACGGCGCCGTCGCCGTGGTGGTCGACCCGCAGGGCGCGTCGCTGGTCGTGACGGGCGAGGAGCTGGACGAGCTCGCGGCCGGCCGGGTGCCGGTCCCCGGCGCCCGCGCTGTCCGCGCGGCACAGCGCCGAGCAGCTCCGCGCGCCCGCGAGCGCCCCCGAGCCGCGGCTGCTCGAGCTGCTCGGCGAGGCGCTGCAGGACGAGCCGGTGCGCGCGGCCCGGCTGCTCGACGGCCCGGACGGCCCCGTCCTCGGCGTCGTCCCGCGGACACCCCTGGACCCGGCCGCGCTGGCCGCGCTGGCGCAGCGCCTGGCCCCGCGCCTGAGCGCGCCGCTCGACCTGGCGGTCGTCGCGCCCGGCGGGCCGGGGGCCGAGGTCCCGCTCCGACGGAGGGGCTGGCTCAGACGCGGCCGGTGAGCTTCTCGCCCGGCCCCTCGCCCGGCTCGTCGGCTCGGGGGAGGCCTCCCGGAACGCCCGCTGCAGCGCCTGCAGCCCGTCGCGCAGCGGTGCGGCGTGCACGCCGAGGTCGGGCCGGGCGGCCTGCACCAGGCCGGCCAGGGCGGTGATGAGCTTGCGGGCCTCGTCGAGGTCCTTGTGGGCGTCGCCCTCCTCGGCCAGGCCGCACTTCACCGCCGCGGCCGACATCAGGTGCACGGCGGCGGTGGCGATCACCTCGGCGGCGGGCACCTCCGCGATGTCTCGGGCTTCCTCGGCGCTGGTCACGGCTGCTACCCTCTCAGACGCGACCCGGCCCCCGGCATGCCCGGGGGTCGAGCAAGCGGAGGTCCCACCTCCCACCTTCGGTGCCTCACGGTGCCAGGGTCCGGTCGGAGCACCGCCCCTCACGGGGCGCGTGCCCGTGGTCCGCACGTCCCCCGGGGCGAGCGGCCGGTGTGGGCCCTGCGCGGAGCGCGGGGC
This sequence comes from uncultured Actinomycetota bacterium, assembly GCA_963844295.1. GTDB lineage: Bacteria > Actinomycetota > Actinomycetes > Mycobacteriales > SCTD01 > SCTD01. The sequence goes on from CAWJNR010000003.1 coordinate 752,084, forward strand.
CCTCTTCTCTGTGGGCACCGGGCCGCGGCCACGAAGCTCTACGAGGAGGCCCCATCAGCGCTGAACCCCGCATCAACGACCGGATCCGCGTGCCCGAGGTGCGCCTGGTCGGTCCCAACGGCGAGCAGGTCGGCATCGTCGCCATCGGCGAGGCCATCAAGCTCGCCCAGGACAGCGACCTCGACCTCGTCGAGGTCGCTCCGATGGCACGCCCGCCGGTCTGCAAGCTCATGGACTACGGGAAGTTCAAGTACGAGACGGCGCAGAAGGCGCGTGAGAGCCGCAAGAACCAGGTGCTCACCGTCATCAAGGAGATGAAGCTCCGTCCCAAGATCGACCCGCACGACTACGAGACCAAGAAGGGCCACGTCGTCCGCTTCCTCAAGGCGGGCGACAAGGTCAAGATCACGATCATGTTCCGCGGTCGCGAGCAGTCCCGCCCCGAGCTGGGGTTCCGGCTGCTCCAGCGCCTCGGCGAGGACGTCCAGGAGCTCGGCTTCGTGGAGTCCGCGCCGAAGCAGGACGGCCGCAACATGATCATGGTGCTGGCCCCGCACAAGAACGCCGCCGACCTGAAGAAGGCCGCCAAGGACGTCCCCGAGGGCGCGCCGGAGCCGGCCGCCGCAGAGGCGCCCACCAGCTAGACCCGGCACCACCGGCCGCCCCGTGAACCCGCGGGGCGGTCCACCCGAGCAGGAGGACGACGGCAGACATGCCCAAGCAGAAGACCCACAGCGGCGCCAAGAAGCGCTTCAAGGTGACCGGCAGCGGCAAGATCATGCGCGAGCAGGCCGGCAAGCGCCACCTGCTGGAGAAGAAGCCGAGCCACCTCAAGCGCAAGCTCAGCGGCGAGGTCGAGCTCGCGCCGGCCGACCGCTCGAAGATCAAGAAGCTGCTCGGCATCTAGGTCCCCCCGCCGTCTCACCTCCCCGGCGCTCGCGCGGCGGGACCCGAACAGAACAGGAACTCCAGTGGCACGCGTCAAGAGGGCCGTCAACGCCCACAAGAAGCGCCGTGAGGTGCTCGAGAAGGCCTCCGGCTACCGCGGTCAGCGCAGCCGGCTGTACCGCAAGGCCAAGGAGCAGCTGCTCCACTCGGCCACCTACGAGTACCGCGACCGCAAGAAGCGCAAGGGCGACTTCCGCAAGCTGTGGATCACCCGCATCAACGCTGCGGCGCGGCTGAACGACATGACCTACAGCCGGATGATGCAGGGCCTCAAGGCCGCCGGTGTCGAGGTCGACCGCAAGGTGCTGGCCGACCTGGCCGTCACCGACGCCGCTGCCTTCGCCGCGCTCGTCGAGGTGGCCCGCGCCGCCCTGCCGACCGACGGCACCGGTGGTCCGGCGGCGACCAAGCAGGACGACGCTGCCTGACCGCCTGACCTCGACCCGCTCACCGCGGGTCCAGGCAGTACGACGCCTCACCCGGCGCTCGGCCCGCGCGGCCGAGCGCCGGTTCGTCGTCGAGGGGCCGCAGGCGGTGCGCGAGGCGCTCCCGTCCCTGCTCGAGCTCTACGCCGACCCCGACGGGCAGGAGCGCTTCCCCGAGCTGCTCGCCGCAGCGCCGTGCCCGGTCACGCCGGTCAGCCGGGACGTGCTCGCCGCGATGGCCGAGACGGTCACGCCGCAGGGAGTGCTCGGCGTCGCGCCGCTGCTCGACGTCGACCTCGCGACCGCGCTCGCCGGCCGGCCGCGACTGGTCGCGGTCTGCGAGGCGGTCAGTGACCCCGGCAACGCCGGGACCGTCCTCCGCACCGCCGACGCGGCGGGCGCCGGCGCCGTCGTGCTCACCGAGGGCTCGACCGACCCGCACGGCGGCAAGTGCGTGCGGGCCACCGCCGGCAGCCTGTGGCACCTGCCGGTCGTCTCCGGCCCCACGCTGGCCGAGACGGTCGAGGCGCTGCACGCCGCCGGGCTGACCGTGCTGGCCACCAGCGGCGCGGGCACCGACGACCTCGACGACCTGCAGGACCGCGGCGAGCTGGCCGGCCCCACCGCCTGGCTGCTCGGCAACGAGGCGGCCGGGCTGTCCGAGCAGGCCCTCGCGCTGGCCGACCGCACCGTGCGCATCCCGCTGCACGGCCGGGCCGAGTCGCTCAACCTCGCGACGGCCGCCGCGGTCTGCCTCTACGCCTCCGCGCGGGCCCAGCGTGCTTGAGGAGGTCCCCGGCCTCGACCCGGACGCCGCCGCGCTGCTCGCGCGCATCGCCGGCGCGCCCCGGCTGCAGGACGGCACCCCGGAGCAGGCCCGCGCCGCGCACGACGCGAGCGCGCCCGCCCTCTCCGGGACCGGGCCGGACGTCGACGGCGTGCGCGACGAGCAGGTCGCCGGCGTCCGGGTGCGCCGCTACGTCCCGGCCGGCGCGCGCGGCACGACGGTCTACGTGCACGGCGGGGGCTGGGTCGTCGGCACCCTGGACAGCTACGACGTGCTCTGCCGCGAGCTGGCCGTCGCCTCGCGCAGCGTGGTCGTGTCCGTGGACTACGACCTCGCGCCGGAGGCGGTCCACCCGCGCCAGCTCGAGCAGGTGCTGGCCGTCGTCCGCGCGGAGCTCGCCGAGGGCGGGCCGGTCGCCGTGGCCGGCGACAGCGCCGGCGGCTACCTGGCCGCGCTCGTCGCGCAGCAGCCGGACCTGTCCCTGGCCGCGCAGGCGCTGGTCTACCCGGCCGTGTCGCCGGCCCTGGACCGGTCGTCGGCGCGGGAGAACGCCACCGGTCGCTACCTCGAGACCGAGGCGATGCGCTGGTACTGGCAGCACTTCCTGGGCGGCGGCGAGGTCACGCCGCTCGAGGCCCGCCCCGGGCTGCCGCCGGCGTACGTCCTGACGGCCGGCTTCGACCCGCTGCGCGACGAGGGCCGCGCCCACGCCGACGCGCTGGAGGCCGCCGGGGTCGCCGTCACCCGCGCCGAGCACTCCGGACAGGTCCACGGCTTCGTCCGGATGACCGGCGTCATGACCGCCGCGCGCCCCGCCCTGGCCGAGATCGGTGCGTTCCTGCGGTCCCACCTGTCGGACTGAGCCTGGACTGCCGGCGGTCCCGGCGGGCAGCATGCCGCCCATGACCGGGCCCAGCTCCGCACCGCAGTCCCCCTTCGGCCCGGTGGCACTGACCCCGACGGCCTTCCTCGACCGGGCCCGCGTCGTGCACGGCGACCGGCCCGCCCTGGTGGACGGCCCGGTCCGCCGGACCTACGAGCAGCTCGCCCAGCGGTGCGAGCGCCTGGCCGGCGCGCTGGCCGGCCTCGGCGTGCAGCCGGGGGACCGGGTCTCGGTGCTGGCGCCCAACACCGGGCTCGCCCTGGAGGCGCACTTCGGGGTGCCGTGGGCCGGGGCGGTGCTCAACGCGCTCAACACCCGGCTGAGCGCCGGAGAGCTGGCCTACATCGTCGGCCACGCCGGCTCCCGGGTCCTCCTGGTCGACGAGGACCTCGTCGACCTCGCCCGGGCCCTGCTCGCCGAGCTCGGCGGCGACGTCCGGCTGGTGGTCGTCGGGGGAGCCGAGGACGAGTACGAGGCCCTGCTGGCCGGTGCCGCGCCGCTGCGGGTGCCGGTGCAGGACGAGCTGTCGCTGCTGTCGCTCAACTACACCAGCGGCACGACCGGTCGTCCCAAGGGCGTCATGTACTCCCACCGCGGCGCCTACCTGCAGGCGCTCGCGATGGCCGCGCAGACCGGGCTGGACGCGCGCTCCTCGTACCTCTGGACGCTGCCGATGTTCCACTGCAACGGCTGGTGCTTCCCGTGGGCGGTCACCGCAGCCGGGGCGACCCACGTCGCCCTGCGCAAGGTCGACCCGGAGCGCATCTGGCAGGCGATCCGGGACGAGGGGGTCACCCACCTGGCCGCTGCACCGACCGTGCTGACCGGCCTGGCGCACGGACCGTGGGCCGACGCCGGTCCCGCCGACCACCCCGTCTCGGTGGCGACGGGCGGGGCGCCGCCCTCGCCGGCGCTGCTCGCCCGCGTGGCCGAGCTCGGCTTCGACGTCACGCACCTGTACGGGCTCACGGAGACCTACGGCCCGGCGGCGCTGTGCGAGTGGAAGCCCGAGTGGGACGCGCTCGACGCCCCGGAGCAGGCCCGCCTCAAGGCCCGGCAGGGCGTCGCCAACCTGGTCAGCCAGCCGCTGCGCGTGCTCGGCGAGGGCGGCACGGACGTCCCGGCCGACGGCGACGTCGGTGGGCGAGGTGCTGCTCCGCGGCAACAACGTCATGCTCGGCTACTACCGCGACGAGGAGGCGACCCGCGCGGCCGAGCACGAGGGCTGGTTCCGCACCGGCGACGTCGGGGTGATGCACCCGGACGGCTACGTCGAGCTGCGCGACCGCTCCAAGGACGTGATCATCTCCGGCGGCGAGAACATCGCCTCCATCGAGGTCGAGCAGGCGCTCGACAGCCACCCGGCGGTCCTGGAGAGCGCCGTCGTGGCCGAGCCCGACGAGAAGTGGGGCGAGACGGTGGCGGCGTTCGTCACGCTGCGGGAGGGCGCGTCGGTCACCGAGGCCGAGCTCGTCGAGCACGTGAAGAGCCGCATCGCCCGCTTCAAGGCCCCCAAGCGGATCCGCTTCGGCGAGCTGCCGAAGACCGGCACCGGCAAGGTGCAGAAGTACGTGCTGCGCAGCAGCCTGCGGGAGCAGCCCTAGCCGTTGCTGGTGTCGCGCTGCACCGTCGGGTTGATGCTCAGCAGCTCCACCGTCGCCCGGGCCGGCAGCGCCGCCACGAACAGCAGGGTCTGCGCCAGGTCCTCCGGCTGCAGCATCTTCTCGCGCGCCTCGGCCGACGGCGGCACCGGCCGCCGGTCCAGGATCGGCGTCGCCACCTCGCCCGGGCACACGGCGCAGGCGCGGATCCCGTGCACGCGCTCGGTGAGGTTCAGCGACTCGGTGAAGGAGTTCACCCCCGCCTTCGCCGCGCTGTAGGCCGGTCCGGACGGGGCGAAGGCCCGCAGGCCCGCGATCGACGACACGTTGATCACGGTCCCGGAGCCCTGCGCGCGCATCGTCGGCAGCACCGCCTGCGTCATCGCGAAGGTCCCCGTCAGGTTGACCTGCAGCACCGTCGCCCAGTCCTGCGGGTCCACGTCGGGCAGGTGCCGCCCCGGCACGTTGAGCCCGGCGTTGTTCACCAGCACGTCGACCCGCCCCCACGCGGCCAGCACCTGCGCGACGGCCGCGTCGACGGCGGTCGGATCGGCCACGTCGGCCGGCAGGGCCAGCGCGGCGTCGCCCAGCTCCGCCGCCAGCTCCTGGAGCGGCTCCGGCCGGCGGCCGACCAGCGCGACCCGGCAGCCCTCCCGGGCGAAGGCCTGCGCCGTGGCCCGGCCGATGCCGCTGCCCGCCCCGGTGACGATCGCGACCTGTCCCTCGAGGTGTCCCATCCGGGCATCCTGCCGCACCGCCGAGGGCGACCTGCGCCCGCCGAGGGCCCGCTCCCGATAGGGTCCCCGTCACAGGACGAAAGGGGCGGGCAGCGTGCCGGAGAAGGCGGCGTACGACGAGCTGCCCGACGGCGTCCTCGTCGCCGGGCCGGACGGGCGCGTCGTCGCGCTCAACCCGGCCGCCGCGCGGCTGCTCGGCACCACCGCCGACGCCGCCCTGGGCCGCGACTTCCGCGACGTCCTGCCCCTGACCGACGCGCAGGGGCGCGACTGGTGGGCCTGCACCGACCCGTACTCCGGCCTGCGCAGCCGCACCCGCCAGCCCGAGGCGCAGCTCACCCTCGACAGCGGCGGCGAGCTGCTGGTCACCGCGTCGTACGTCCGCGGACCGGACCGGGAGCTGTCCCGCCTGGTCGTCGCGCTGCGCGACACCCACGCCCGGGAGCGGATCGAGCGCAGCCGGGCCAACCTGGTCAGCACCGTCGCGCACGAGCTGCGCTCGCCGCTGACCAGCGTCAAGGGGTTCACGGCGACCCTGCTCGCGAAGTGGGAGCGCTTCACCGACGAGCAGAAGAAGGTCATGCTCCAGACGGTCAACGCCGACGCCGACCGCGTCACGCGGCTGATCACCGAGCTGCTCGACGTGAGCCGCATCGACGCCGGCCGGCTCGAGATGCGCAAGCAGGTCGTCGACCTGCCGTCCGCGGTCGAGAAGGCCGTCGCCGGCCACGTCGCCGCGGGCGAGAAGCGCAGCCGCTTCCACGTGCACGCGACGGGCGAGCTGCCCGAGATGTGGGTGGACCCCGACAAGTTCCAGCAGGTGGTCGGCAACCTCGTCGAGAACGCCCTGCGGCACGGCGAGGGCATCGTCACCGTCACCGTCGGTCCCGCCGACGTCGACGGCGAGGCGGGCGCGGTGGTCACCGTCTCCGACGAGGGCGACGGCATCCCGGAGGCGGTCGCCTCCCGGGTCTTCGCGCGGTTCTGGCGCGGCGGCGACCGCCGCGGCGGCACGGGCCTCGGGCTCTACATCGTCAAGGGCCTCATCGAGGCCCACGGCGGCAGCGTCTCGGTCGGGCCGGGGCCCGCCGGGGGAGCCGAGTTCCGGTTCGTGCTGCCCGCCGGCACCCCCGACTTCTTGTAGTCGGCCGGCGGGCGCCTCCGCCCCCGCGTCCCCCGCCCCCTGTCCTGGCGAGTCTGGGAGACTGTCCGCCGATCCCGACGAGGAAGAAGCCCGTGTCCGACCTGCTCAGCCCTGAGTCCCTCGAGTCCGCCCGCGACGCCGCCCTGGCCGCCTTCGCCGCTGCCGGCTCGCTCGACGCCCTCGCCGCCGCTCGTACCGCCCACGTCGGTGACCGCTCGCCGGTCGCCCGGGCGCGCAAGGCGATCGGCAGCCTGCCCGGACCGGAGAAGGCCGACGCCGGCAAGCGCGTCAACGTCGTCGCGCAGGCCGTCAGCGCCGCGCTCGAGGCGCGCAAGGTCGAGCTCGAGGTCGAGCGGGACGAGCGGGTGCTGGTCGAGGAGGCCGTCGACGTCACCGTCCTGCCGCCCCGCGCGACGGGGGCGCGCCACCCGCTGACGACCGTCTCCGAGCGGGTCGCCGACGTCTTCGTCGCGATGGGCTGGGAGGTCGCCGAGGGGCCCGAGGTCGAGCACGAGTGGTTCAACTTCGACGCCCTGAACTTCGGCGGGGACCACCCGGCGCGCCAGGAGCAGGACACCCTGTTCGTCGAGCCGGCCGGCAGCGGCCTGGTGATGCGCACCCACACCTCGCCGGTGCAGGTCCGCTCGCTGCTCACCCGCGAGCTGCCCGTCTACGTCGTCTGCCCCGGCCGGGTCTACCGCGCCGACGCGCTCGACGCGACGCACTCGCCGGTCTTCGCCCAGGTCGAGGGGCTGTGCGTCGACGAGGGCATCACCATGGCCCACCTGCGCGGGACGCTGGACCACCTGGCGACAGCGATGTTCGGCGAGGGCATCACGACCCGGATCCGGCCCAACTACTTCCCCTTCACCGAGCCGTCGGCGGAGATGGACCTGCAGTGCTTCCGCTGCCGCGGGGCCTCCGCCGAGCCGGGCGGGGAGCCCTGCCGCGTCTGCGCCAGCGAGGGCTGGATCGAGTGGGGCGGCTGCGGCATGGTCAACCCCGCCGTGCTGCGCGCCTGCGGCGTGGACCCGGAGCGCTACAGCGGCTTCGCGTTCGGCATGGGCCTGGACCGGACCCTGATGTTCCGGCACGGCATCACCGACATCCGCGACTTCTACGAGGGCGACCAGCGCTTCACCCTCGCTCTCGGCCAGGAGGCCTGACGTGCGCGTCCCCGTGTCCTGGCTGCGCGCGCTCGTGCCCGGCCTGTCCGCCTCGGCCGACGAGATCGCCGCCGCGCTGGTGCGTGCCGGGCTCGAGGTCGAGCAGGTGCACCGCGTCGGCCACGACGTCTCGGGCGTCGTCACCGGCGAGGTCCTCGACGTCGAGGAGCTGTCCGAGTTCAAGAAGCCGATCCGGTACTGCCACGTCGACGTGGGCTCGCGCGTGCACGAGGTCGTCTGCGGGGCCGTGAACTTCGTGGCGGGGACCGCATCGCCTTCGCCACCCCCGGCGCCGTCCTGCCCGGCGACTTCGTGATCGCCACCCGCCAGACGTACGGGCGCACCTCGGACGGGATGATCTGCTCCGGCGCCGAGCTGGGGATCTCCGACGAGTCCGACGGCATCCTCGTGCTGCCCGCCGACACCCCGCTGGGCGTCGACGTCGTCGAGCTGCTCGGGCTGCGCGACGAGGTGCTCGACATCGCCGTCACCCCCGATCGCGGCTACCAGCTGTCGGTGCGCGGGGTGGCCCGCGAGACCGCCACCGCCTTCGGACTCGCGCTGGCCGACCCCGGCCTGACGGACGTGCCCGAGCCGTCCGACGACGGCTACGCCGTGCGCGTCGACGCCCCCGACGGCTGCGACCGCTACGTCGCGCGCGTGGTGACCGGCCTCGACCCGACCGCGGCCTCCCCGGCCTGGCTCCAGCGGCGGCTCGTGCTGGCCGGCATGCGCTCGGTCTCGCTGGCGGTCGACGTCACCAACGCGGTCATGCTCGAGCTGGGCCAGCCGCTGCACGCGTTCGACCTCGATGCGCTGCAGGGCGAGGTCGTCGTGCGCCGGGCGACCGCGGGGGAGCGGCTGACCACCCTCGACGGGCAGGACCGGGTGCTGGACCCCGAGGACCTGCTCATCACCGACGGCAGCGGCCCGATCGCGCTCGCGGGCGTCATGGGCGGCGGCCCCACCGAGGTCACCGCCGGCACCACCTCGATCCTGCTCGAGAGCGCGCACTTCGCCCCTCTGTCGATCGCCCGCACCGCCCGCCGGCACCGCCTGCCGTCGGAGGCCAGCCGCCGGTACGAGCGGGGCGTCGACCCGCTGCTCGCCCCCGCCGCGGCCGAGGTCGCGGTGCGGATGCTCGTCGAGCTCGGCGGCGCCGACCGCCGGGCCGGTCACCGACGTCGACACCGTGCAGCCGGCGCCCGCGCTGCTGCTCCCGCTGGACGCCCCGGGCCGCCTGGCCGGCCGCGACTACGCCCCCGAGGTCGTGCGCGCGCGGCTCGAGGACGTCGGCTGCGTCGTCAGCGGTGAGGACCCGCTCGAGGTCCACCCGCCCAGCTGGCGCCCCGACCTCACCGGCCGCGCCGAGCTCATCGAGGAGGTGCTGCGGCTCGAGGGCTACGACACCATCCCGGTGGTCCTGCCTGCCGCACCCGCCGGCCGCGGCCTGACCGCGGGCCAGCGGCTGCGTCGTACGGCCTCGCGCGCCCTCGCCTCCGCCGGGCTGGTCGAGGTGGTGACGCCGCCGTTCGTCGGCGAGGCCGCGCTGGACGCGCTCGGCGGCGGGATGGAGTGCCCGCGCGTGCTCAACCCGCTGTCGGCCGAGGAGGCGCTGCTGCGCCCCACCCTGCTGCCCGGGCTGCTGTCCGTCGTGGCCCGCAACACCGGCCGCGGCCTCGGCGACGTCGCCGTCTTCGAGACCGGCCACGTCTTCGTCGGCAGCGGCTCGTCGGTCGCGGCGCCGGGGACCGCCGGCCGCCCCAGCGACGAGCAGCTGGCGGCGCTCGACGCCGCCCTGCCCGCCCAGCCGCGCCACGTCGGCCTGGCGCTGGCCGGCGCGCCCGCCTCGTGGGACGCCGCGGTCAGCGCACTGGTCGAGCTGGGCCGCACGCTCGGCCTGGTCCTGCAGCCCCGCGCGGCGCACGTCTTGCCGTACCACCCCGGTCGGTGCGCCGAGCTCCTGCTCGACGGGCAGCGCGTCGGCCTGGCCGGTGAGCTGCACCCGCGGGTGGTCGGCGCGCTCGGCCTGCCGGCCCGCACGTGCGCCGCCGAGGCGAACCTCGACGTGCTGGTCGACACCGCCGCCGCGCGCGGCCCGCTGCCGGCCCCGGTCGTGTCGCACTTCCCGCCCGCGACCGTCGACGTCGCGCTCGTCGTGGACACGGCCGTCCCGGCTGCCGACGTCGAGGCCGCGCTGCGCGACGGTGCGGGGGAGCTGCTCGAGGGGCTCCGCCTGTTCGACGTCTTCACCGGCCCGCAGGTCGGCGAGGGCAAGCGGTCGCTCGCGTGGGCGCTGCGCTTCCGCGCCCCCGACCGGACGCTCACCGATCCCGAGGTCCTCGGCGCCCGCGACGCCGCCGTCGCCGAGGCCGGCCGGAAGGTCGGAGCCGTCCTCCGCTCCTGACCCCCGACACACCTGCGACGATCTTCGTCTCGTGCCGCCGCGACACGCGAGCGACCTCCCCACGAGACGAAGATCGTCGCAAGGTCGCTGCATGACCATGCAGTGCGGTGTATGGTCTCCCGCATGGGACGGACAGCCGCGGTCGCCGGTGCCAGCGGCTACGCCGGGGGAGAGCTGCTCCGGCTGCTGCTCGCCCACCCCGAGCTGAGCGTCGGTCCGGTGGCCGGTGGCAGCAGCGCGGGCCGGCCGGTGACCGAGCTGCACCCGCAGCTGCCTCAGCTCGAGGGCACCGCCTTCGCCGAGACCACCCCCGAGGTGCTCGCCGAGGCCGACGTCGTCTTCCTCGCCCTGCCGCACGGCCAGTCCGCCGCCCTCGCCGCCGCGCTGCCGCCCGACCTGCCGGTCGTCGACCTCGGCGCCGACCACCGGCTGGCCAGTGCCGCGGACTGGGCCCGCTTCTACGACACCCCCTACGCCGGGGAGTGGCCGTACGGGCTGCCGGAGCTGTTCCGCGACCAGCTGTCCGGCGCGCTCCGGATCGCCGGCCCGGGCTGCAACGCCACCGCCATGACCCTCGCGCTGGGGCCGCTGCTCGCCGCCGGGCTGGTCGAGCCGACGGACCTCGTCACCACCACCGCGAGCGGCACCTCGGGCGCCGGCCGCGGCCTGGCCGCGAACCTGCTCGCCAGCGAGGTGATGGGCTCCATGAGCGCCTACAAGGTCGCCGCGCACCGGCACACCCCCGAGGTGCGGCAGTCCCTCGGCCGGCTGGCCGGCGCCGAGGTCACGCTCTCGTACACCCCGACGCTGGTCCCCATGCCGCGCGGCATCCTCGCGACCTGCACCGCCCGCACGACCGCCTCCGAGGCCGAGCTGCGCGCCGCCCTGCAGGAGCAGTACGCCGACGAGCCGTTCGTGCACGTGCTGCCCGCGGGCCGCTGGCCGGTGACGGCGGCGACCGTCGGCAGCAACGCCTGCCACCTGCAGGTCGCCGTCGACCCCGACGCCGGCCGCGCCGTCGTCGTGGCCGCGCTCGACAACCTCGGCAAGGGGGCAGCCGGTCAGGCGCTGCAGTGCGCCAACCTCGCGCTCGGCCTGGACGAGACCGCCGGCCTGTCCGCCAGCGGGGTCGCGCCGTGACCGGCTGGCTCCCGAGCGGGCTTCCGGGCCGCCGCCGCCACCGCCGGCCTCAAGGACAGCGGCCTGCCCGACGTCGCCCTCGTCGTCAACGACGGTCCGCTCACCGCAGCCGCCGGCGTCTTCACCGCCAACCGGGTCAAGGCCGCCCCCGTGCTGTGGTCCCAGCAGGTCCTGGCCGCCGGGCAGGTCGACGCGGTCGTCCTGAACTCCGGCGGGGCCAACGCGTGCACCGGGCCCGCGGGCTTCGCCGACGCCCATCGCACCGCCGAGGCCGTGGCGGACGCCCTCGGCACCGGTGCCGCCCGCGTCGCCGTCTGCTCCACCGGGCTGATCGGCGTGCGGCTGCCGATGGACGAGCTTCTGCGCGGGATCGCCGACGCCGCAGCCGTTCTGAGCGTCGACGGGGGAGCGGACGCCGCCGAGGCCATCCGCACCACCGACACCGTCGCCAAGACCGCGACAGCCCAGGGCGACGGCTGGAGCGTCGGCGGGATGGCCAAGGGCGCCGCGATGCTCTCGCCCGCGCTCGCGACGATGCTCGCGGTCGTCGCCACCGATGCCGTCGCCGACGCGGCGCTGCTCGACGAGGTCCTGCGCACGGCCACCGCCGGCTCCTTCGACCGCGTCGACACCGACGGCTGCATGAGCACCAACGACACCGTGCTGCTGCTCGCCAGCGGCGCCAGCGGCGTGACCCCCGACCGCGCCGAGCTGCAGGCCGCTGTCAGCGCCGTCTGCGCCGACCTCGCCCGGCAGATGGTCGGCGACGCCGAGGGCGCGAGCAAGGACATCGAGGTCGTCGTACGGACGGCCGCGACCGAGGCCGACGCGCTCGAGGCCGCCCGAGCTGTCGGCCGGAGCAACCTGCTCAAGTGCGCGCTGCACGGCAACGACCCCAACTGGGGCCGGGTGCTGGCCGCCGTCGGCACGACGCGCGCCGCCTTCGAGCCGGACGACCTCGACGTGAGCATCAACGGCGTGCAGGTCTGCCGCGGCGGCGCTCCCGGCGACGACCGCGACCTCGTCGACCTGACCGGTCGCGCGGTGCAGATCGTCGTCGACCTGCATGCCGGCACCGAGACCGCCACCCTCTGGACCAGCGACCTCACGGCCGAGTACGTCCACGAGAACTCGGCGTACTCGACATGACCGCAGCCACGGCGAGAGGCCACGTCGCCCTGCCCAAGGCCGCCGCGCTGGTCGAGGCGCTGCCCTGGCTGAAGTCGTTCTCCGGCCGCACCATCGTCGTGAAGTACGGCGGCAACGCCATGACCAGCCCGGAGCTGCAGCGGGCCTTCGCGGAGGACGTCGTCTTCCTGCGCTACGCCGGCGTGCGCGTCGTCGTCGTGCACGGCGGCGGGCCGCAGATCACCGCCCACCTGGACCGGCTGGGCCTCGCGAGCGAGTTCCGCGGCGGCTACCGCGTCACCACGCCCGAGACGATGGAGGTCGTCCGGATGGTGCTCGTGGGCCAGGTCAACAGCGACGTCGTCAGCCTGGTCAACGCCCACGGGCCGTTCGCGGTCGGGCTCTCCGGCGAGGACGCGGGCCTGTTCACCGCGGAGCGCCGCGACGCCCTCGTCGAGGGCGTTCCGGTCCACATCGGCAACGTCGGCGAGGTCGTCGACGTGCAGCCGCAGATCGTCCACGCCCTGCTGGACGAGGCCAAGGTCCCCGTGGTCGCCACCGTCGCCCGCGGCCTCGACGGCCAGCTCTACAACGTCAACGCCGACACCGCCGCCGCCGCGCTCGCCGTCGCGCTCGAGGCCGAGAAGCTCGTCGTGCTCACCGACGTCGAGGGGCTCTACGCCGACTGGCCGAGCAGCGACGAGGTCATCAGCGAGATCGGGGCCGACGAGCTCGCGGCGCTGCTGCCCGAGCTCTCCAGCGGCATGGTGCCGAAGATGGAGGCGTGCCTGGCCGCTGTGCGCGGCGGGGTGCCCCGCGCGCACGTGCTGGACGGCCGGGTCGCGCACAGCCTGCTGCTCGAGCTGTTCACCGACGAGGGCGTCGGCACCATGGTCGTCCCGGATGCGGTCGTCCCGTCGTGAGCGACATGGCCCGGCGCTGGGACGCCGTGATGATGGGCAACTACGGCACCCCGGCCGTCGGCCTGGTCCGCGGCGAGGGCGCCCGCGTCTGGGACGACGACGGCAAGGAGTACGTCGACCTGCTCGGCGGCATCGCCGTCAACGTGCTCGGCCACGCCCACCCGGCCGTCGTCGAGGCCGTCAGCCGGCAGGTCGCCACCCTCGGCCACACCAGCAACCTGGCGATGCACGAGCCGGGCCTGCGGCTGGCCGAGCGGCTGACCGCGCTGATGGGCGTTCCCGGCACCAGGGTGCTGTTCACCAACTCCGGCGCCGAGGCCAACGAGGCCGCGCTCAAGCTGTCCCGGCGGCTGCGGCCCGGCGGCGGCTGGGTCGCCGCCGAGGGCGCCTTCCACGGCCGCACCCTCGGCGCCCTCGCGATCACCGGTCAGCCGGCCAAGCGCGCACCCTTCGAGCCGCTCCCCGGCCCGGTCGCCTTCGTCCCGTACGGCGACGCCGCCGCCCTGCGCGCCGCCGTCACCGAGCAGACCGCGTCGGTCGTCCTCGAGCCGGTGATGGGGGAGGCCGGCGTGGTCGTGCCCCCGAGCGGCTTCCTCGAGGCGGCGCGCGAGGTCTGCGACGCCACCGGTGCGCTGCTCCACCTCGACGAGGTGCAGGGCGGCGTGGGCCGGGTCGGCGCCTGGCTCGCCAGCAGCGTCGTCGCTCCTGGCGTCCGCGCCGACGTCGTCACCCTGGCCAAGGGCCTGGGTGGCGGGCTGCCGCTGGGCGCCGTCCTCGCGTCCGGCCGGGCCGCCGACGCCTTCGTCAAGGGCGACCACGGCACGACCTTCGGCGGCAACCCGGTGGTCTGCGCGGCTGCTCTGGCCGTCCTCGAGACGGTCGAGGCGGAGGGCCTGCTCCAGGCGTCCCGCGAGCTCGGCCAGCACCTCGCCGCTGCGGTCGACGCGCTGCAGGACCCGCTGGTCTCGCACGTGCGCGGGCACGGCCTCTGGCGCGGCGTCGTGCTCACCGCGCCGGTCGCGCCGCAGGTCGAGGCGGGCCTGCGCGACGCGGGCTACCTGGTCAACGCGGCAGCGCCCGACGTGCTGCGGCTCGCCCCGCCGCTGGTGGTCACCCGGGCCCAGCTGGACGGCTTCGTCGGCGCTCTCTCGACCGTCCTGACCGCCACGAGGGTCGCCGCATGCTGAGCGGAGGCGGGCGGTCGTGACCGTGACGGTGCTGGTCGTCGAGGACGACCCGAGCGTGCGCGGTCTGCTGCAGACCCTCCTGTCGGCCGAGGGCTACGACGTCGTCACCGCCTCCGACGGGCTGGCCGGGCTGGTCGAGGTCTCCACCTCCCCACCCGCCCTGGTGCTGCTCGACCTGATGATGCCGGACCTCGGCGGCGTACGGGTGCTCGAGGAGATGCGCGACGACCCCGAGCTGGTCGACGTACCGGTCATCGTCGTGACCGGCAAGATCGACGCGGTGCCGGCCATGCGCGAGCTGCTCGGCGACGACAACGTCTTCCTCAAGCCCTTCGCGGTGAGCGAGCTGCTCACCAGGGTCGGCGAGGTCACCGGGGGACCGACCTGATGGTGCGCGCTCTCCGGCCGGCAGGCCTGACTCCATGACCTCCGCCACCGCCCCGCTCACCAAGGCCGCCCGGCAGGCGCGGATCGTCGAGCTGCTCGAGGCCCAACCGGTCGCCAGCCAGACCGAGCTCGGTCGCCTGCTCGCGACCGCGGGCGTCGCCGTCACCCAGGCCACGCTCAGCCGCGACCTCGAGGACCTCGGCGCCGTCAAGGTCCGCACGGCGCGCGGCACCGCCTACGTCGTCCCGGAGCAGAACGCTCCCCGCGGCGGGACGGCCGAGGCGGTCGACGCCCGGCTCGGCCGGCTGCTGGAGGAGCTCTGCATCTCCGCCGAGGCGACCGGCGACGCCGTCGTCCTGCGCACGCCCCCCGGCGGCGCCCACCTGCTCGGCTCGGCGCTGGACCGCGCCGGGCTGCCGGACGTCGCCGGCACCGTCGCCGGCGACGACACCGTCCTGCTCGTGACCCGGCGCCCGGCCGGCCCGGTCAGCACCGCCCTCGCCGAGCGCCTCCTGCGCCTGGCGGAGGGCCGCCCGTTCCTGCCCGACGACCCCAAGGACCCCTCGTGACCCGTCCCCGCCGCCGCGTCCGCGCCGACCTGCGGCTGGCCGTCGCGTGACCGCGCCGGAGCAGCGCACCTCGCTCTGGGGCGGCCGGTTCGAGGGCGGCCCGGCCGAGGCCCTGGCCCGGCTGTCGGTCAGCGTCCACTTCGACTGGCGCCTCGCCCCGTACGACCTGCAGGGCTCGCGGGCCCACGCCCGCGTGCTGCACCGCGCCGGGCTGCTCGACGACGGCGAGCTGGAGCGGATGCTCGGCGCGCTCGAGCAGCTGGGCGCCGAGGTCGCCGACGGCACGTTCCGGCCGCGGGTCGAGGACGAGGACGTGCACACCGCGCTCGAGCGCGGCCTGCTCGAGAAGCTCGGCACGCTGGGCGGCAAGCTGCGCGCCGGCCGGTCCCGCAACGACCAGGTGGCGACCGACCTCCGGCTCTACCTGCGCGACCACGCCCGCCTGGTGGTCGACCGGCTGGCCGACCTCGAGCAGGCGCTCGTCGACCAGGCCACGGCCCACCTCGACACCCCCGCGCCGGGCATGACCCACCTGCAGCACGCCCAGCCGGTGCTGTTCGCCCACCAGCTGCTCGCGCACGTGCAGGCCTTCGCCCGCGACGTGCAGCGCCTGCGCGACTGGGACGCACGGGCCGCGGTCTCGCCGCTGGGCTCGGGTGCGCTGGCCGGCTCCTCGCTGCCGGTCGACCCGGTCTCGACCGCCGCCGAGCTCGGCTTCACCGCCGCAGCGGCCAACTCGATGGACGCCGTGTCGGACCGCGACTTCGTGGCCGAGTTCCTGTTCGTCGCGGCGCTGCTCGGCGTGCACCTGTCGCGGCTCGGCGAGGAGGTGGTCCTGTGGAACTCCACCGAGTTCGGCTGGGTGACCCTCGACGACGCCTTCTCGACCGGCTCGTCGATCATGCCGCAGAAGAAGAACCCCGACATCGCCGAGCTCGCCCGCGGCAAGGCCGGCCGGCTCATCGGCCACGTCACCGGCCAGCTCGCGATGCTCAAGGGGCTGCCGCTCACCTACGACCGGGACATGCAGGAGGCGCAGGAGCCCAGCTTCGACGCCGTCGAGACGCTGCTGCTCGTCCTGCCGGCCATGGCCGGGATGATCGCGACGATGACCGTCCACGGCGAGGTGCTCGAGGCGTCGGCTCCGACCGGCTTCGCGCTGGCGACCGACGTCGCCGAGCTGCTGGTGAAGAACGGCGTGCCCTTCCGCGAGGCCCACGAGGCCGTCGGACACCTGGTCGTCTGGTGCACCGTCAACGGCAAGGAGCTGCACGAGGCCACCGACGCCGAGCTGGCGCACGTCTCGGAGCACCTGACCCCCGACGTCCGCACCGTCCTGGACGTACGAGGGGCGATCGCCGCCCGCGACGGCCGCGGCGGCACCGCGCCGGTCCGGGTGCAGGAGCAGCTCGACGAGCTCGCCGTCGAGCTGGCCGCGCAGCGCGCCTGGGCCGCCGGGAGCTGACGCTGGACCTGTCCGGCCCGGTCCAGCAGGTGGCGCCCTTGCTGCTGGGGGCGCTGCTCGTCCACGGCGAGGTCGTCGTGCGCCTCACGGAGGTCGAGGCGTACGCGGGGGAGTCCGACCCCGGCTCGCACGCCTTCCGCGGCCGCACCCCCCGCACGGAGGTGATGTTCGGCCGCGCCGGCGTCGCCTACGTCTACTTCTCGTACGGCATGCACTGGTGCACCAACGTCGTCACCGGACCGGACGGCACCGCTTCGGCCGTGCTGCTCCGCGCCGGCGAGGTGGTCGCCGGGCTCGACGTCGCACGCGCCCGGCGTCCGGCCGCGCTGAAGGACCGCGACCTCGCGCGCGGCCCTGCGCGACTGTGCGCCGCGCTCGCCATCGACGGTGGTCTCGGCGGCGCCGACCTGCTCGACCCGGGCTCGCCGCTGCGGCTCGAGCCGGGGGAGCGGGTCGACGCCGCGCGGGTGCGGACCGGGCCGCGGGTCGGCGTCGCCGGCGCCGGCGCGCCCACCCCGTGGCGCTACTGGCTGGACGGCGAGGAGACCGTGTCGGCCTACCGGCCCGCCGTCGCCCGCCGCCGCACCCGCTGACGCGGCGGCGCCGACCTCGACGCCGCGCCGGCCGCGGTGCTCGCCGGGGCCCGGCGGCGTCGGCCCCGCCGTCGCGAGGGCGTACCGGGCCGCGCCGCCGCGGCCGTGCGCGAGGATCGTGCGGTGACCAGCGCACCTCCTGCCCCTGCCGCCCCCGCTGACGGCGCCGCCGTCCTGGACGACCTCGCCTGGCGCGGGCTGATCGCCCAGACCACGGACGTCGACGCGCTGCGCCGCGACCTGGCAGGCGGCCCGGTCACGCTCTACTGCGGCTTCGACCCGACGGCCGACAGCCTGCACGTCGGCAGCCTGGTCCCGCTGCTCGCGCTGCGCCGCTTCCAGCTCGCCGGGCACCGGCCGATCGCGCTGGCCGGCGGGGCGACGGGCTTCATCGGCGACCCGACCGGCCGCACGGCCGAGCGGGTGATGATGACGCCCGAGGTCGTGGCGGCGCGCGTGGAGCGCATCCGCACCCAGCTCGAGCTGTTCCTCGACTTCGACGACAGCCCGAGCGGGGCGGTGCTCGCCGACAACCTCGAGTGGACCGCACCCATGTCGGCCCTGGAGTTCCTGCGCGACGTCGGGCAGCACTTCTCCATCAACCAGATGCTGGCCAAGGAGTCGGTGAGCGCGCGGCTGGAGGCGGGCGGGCTGACCTTCACCGAGTTCAGCTACATGCTGCTGCAGTCCTACGACTACCTGGAGCTGCACCGCCGCTTCGGCTGCACGCTGCAGATCGGCGGCAACGACCAGTGGGGCAACATCACCGCGGGTCTCGACCTCGTCCGGCGGGTCGAGGGCGGCGACCGGTCGCTGCACGCCCTGACGCTCCCGCTGGTCACCGACGCCAACGGCGCGAAGATCGGCAAGAGCACCGGCGGGGGCAACGTCTGGCTCGACCCCGCCCTCACCAGCCCGTACGCGCTGTACCAGTACCTGCTCAACGTCGACGACCGCGACGTCGGCACCTACCTGCGCCTGCTGACCTTCCTCCCGCGCGAGCGCGTGGAGGAGCTCGACGCCGCCACGGCCGACCGCCCGCAGGCGCGCGCGGCCCAGCGCGCGCTCGCGGAGTCGCTCACGGTCCTCGTCCACGGCGAGCGGGAGCTCGCCGGCGTGCAGGCGGCCAGCGCGGCGCTGTTCGGCGGCGGCGCCCTCGAGGAGCTCGACGAGCCCGTCCTGGCGGCCGCCCTGGCCGAGGCGCCGTCGACGACCGTCACCGGGCCCGTGCCGCCGGTCGTCGACCTGCTCGCCGCTGCGCTCGGCATCTCCAAGTCCGATGCCCGCCGGGCGGTGCGCGACGGCGGCGCCTACCTGAACAACCGCAAGCTGACCGACGAGGCGACGGAGCCGGGCGAGGGCGACTGGCTGCACGGGCGGTACCTCGTCCTGCGTCGCGGCAAGCGCTCGGTCGCGGTCGTGCAGCGGGAGCGCTGAGCGGCGGGCAGCGGACTCAGGGCGCCGCGCCTGCGCCGCAGCAGGTTTGACCCCGGCCACGACGGCACCTACTGTTCCTCCTCGCCCCCGGAGCACCGGACAGCAGCGGTTCGACTCGCTGCAGGACGGACCGCGGGCCACCCGACAGCACTCCCCACGGCCTCGCCGCGGACGCTGGCGGGTGCGCTCGATCCCCTTCCTCCGCCCGGAGGGACCGGGAAGAGCACCTGATAGGCTTGGAGAGTTGCCCCGCGAACGGCCGGAGGGTCGGGAGTGGTGAGCGTTCGTTCCTTGAGAACTCAACAGCGTGCCGAAAGTCAGTGCCATATGTCCGGCGCTTTTGTTCTGTGGTCTCCGTTCGGGGGCTGTGGTTCGGGTGTCGGATCATCTTGGTTGATGGACAACTGCAGTTTTGCTAGTTGACTTCTGTCGCTGAGATCAACAGCTGTCCTCTTTCAGGGAGGCAGCGACTCTCTGTCTCACCGTCACTGGTGGGGCGCTATTCATTAACGGAGAGTTTGATCCTGGCTCAGGACGAACGCTGGCGGCGTGCTTAACACATGCAAGTCGAGCGGAAAGGCCCTTCGGGGTACTCGAGCGGCGAACGGGTGAGTAACACGTGGGCAACCTGCCCTCAGCTCTGGGATAACTCCGGGAAACCGGGGCTAATACCGGATACGACCACTCCTGGCATCTGGGGTGGTGGAAAGTTCTTCGGCTGAGGATGGGCCCGCGGCCTATCAGCTTGTTGGTGGGGTCACGGCCCACCAAGGCGACGACGGGTAGCCGGCCTGAGAGGGCGACCGGCCACACTGGGACTGAGACACGGCCCAGACTCCTACGGGAGGCAGCAGTGGGGAATATTGCGCAATGGGCGAAAGCCTGACGCAGCGACGCCGCGTGAGGGATGAAGGCCTTCGGGTTGTAAACCTCTTTCAGCAGGGACGAAGCGAGAGTGACGGTACCTGCAGAAGAAGCACCGGCCAACTACGTGCCAGCAGCCGCGGTAATACGTAGGGTGCAAGCGTTGTCCGGAATTATTGGGCGTAAAGAGCTCGTAGGCGGTCTGTCGCGTCGGCTGTGAAAACTCGGGGCTCAACCCCGAGCCTGCAGTCGATACGGGCAGACTAGAGTGCTGTAGGGGAGACTGGAATTCCTGGTGTAGCGGTGAAATGCGCAGATATCAGGAGGAACACCGGTGGCGAAGGCGGGTCTCTGGGCAGTAACTGACGCTGAGGAGCGAAAGCGTGGGGAGCAAACAGGATTAGATACCCTGGTAGTCCACGCCGTAAACGGTGGGTGCTAGGTGTGAGCGGTATTCCACGCCGTTCGTGCCGCAGCTAACGCATTAAGCACCCCGCCTGGGGAGTACGGCCGCAAGGCTAAAACTCAAAGGAATTGACGGGGGCCCGCACAAGCAGCGGAGCATGTGGCTTAATTCGACGCAACGCGAAGAACCTTACCAAGGCTTGACATACACCGAAAACTCGTAGAGATACGGGGTCCGCAAGGGCGGTGTACAGGTGGTGCATGGTTGTCGTCAGCTCGTGTCGTGAGATGTTGGGTTAAGTCCCGCAACGAGCGCAACCCTCGTTCTATGTTGCCAGCACGTCATGGTGGGGACTCATAGGAGACTGCCGGGGTCAACTCGGAGGAAGGTGGGGACGACGTCAAATCATCATGCCCCTTATGTCTTGGGCTGCACACATGCTACAATGGCCGGTACAAAGGGCTGCTAAACCGCGAGGTGGAGCGAATCCCAAAAAGCCGGTCTCAGTTCGGATTGGGGTCTGCAACTCGACCCCATGAAGTCGGAGTTGCTAGTAATCGCAGATCAGCAACGCTGCGGTGAATACGTTCCCGGGCCTTGTACACACCGCCCGTCACGTCACGAAAGTCGGTAACACCCGAAGCCAGTGGCCCAACTCGCAAGAGAGGGAGCTGTCGAAGGTGGGATCGGCGATTGGGACGAAGTCGTAACAAGGTAGCCGTACCGGAAGGTGCGGCTGGATCACCTCCTTTCTAAGGAGCACCTGGCCCGCAGCCTTGCGCTGTTGGGTCCAGACCCGCGCTCGAGACGTTCGCTCTCGGGGTGGAGCTCAAGGGTGGAACACTGACCAGTAGGCCGTCTCTTCTCGGGACACTCCTAGTACAGCCGGCTTGCCGGTGGGAACGGGGTCGATCGGGTGGGGGTGGCCCAGGCGCGCTGTTGGGTCCTGAGGGAACGGACTCGCTCCTCGGAGCGGATCGTTTCTTCGGTGGCTGAGAGCCTCTGCTGCTGCAGCTGCTGGTGGTCGTGCCTTCGGGTGCGGGTGCTGGCGGGTGTGGGAGTGGGGGCTCTGTCACGGACAGGGCCAGCCGGCACCGAACCTTCTCTGTGCGTCTTCGGGCGTGTGGGGGCAGGCGGTGGGTCCCGGTTGGATCCGCCCGTAGCTTGAGAACTGCACAGTGGACGCGAGCATCTTTGTGGTCAAGTTAGTAAGGGCGCACGGTGGATGCCTTGGCACTAGGAGCCGATGAAGGACGTAGGAGGCTGCGATAAGCCTCGGGGAGCTGTCAACCGAGCTGTGATCCGAGGATTTCCGAATGGGGAAACCCGGCAGGAGTCATGTCCTGTCACCCATGCCTGAACACATAGGGCATGAGGAGGGAACGTGGGGAAGTGAAACATCTCATTACCCACAGGAAGAGAAAGCAACCGCGATTCCGCGAGTAGTGGCGAGCGAAAGCGGAAGAGGCTAAACCGAGCACGCGTGATAGCCGGCAGGCGTTGCGTGTTCGGGGTCGTGGGACCATTCAGTTCGGACTGCCGTCCGAGCAGGGAGTGACAAAGTACGGCGTTAGTCGAAGCGCATGGGAAGGCGCACCACAGCGGGTAAGAGTCCCGTAGACGAAAACGACCGCACCTCCCGAGTGGCATCCCAAGTAGCACGGAGCCCGTGAAATTCCGTGTGAATCCGGGGGGACCACCCCCTAAGCCTAAATACTCCCTAGTGACCGATAGCGGACAAGTACCGTGAGGGAAAGGTGAAAAGTACCCCGGGAGGGGAGTGAAAAAGTACCTGAAACCGTGTGCCTACAAGCCGTGGGAGCGTCGTCACCAGCTTGCTGGTGGCCGTGACTGCGTGCCTTTTGAAGAATGAGCCTGCGAGTTTGCGTTGTGTGGCGAGGTTAACCCGGGTGGGGAAGCCGTAGCGAAAGCGAGTCCGAACAGGGCGTCTGAGTCGCACGACCAAGACCCGAAGCTGAGTGATCTACCCATGGCCAGGTTGAAGCGCCGGTAAGACGGCGTGGAGGACCGAACCCACTTAGGTTGAAAACTGAGGGGATGAGCTGTGGGTAGGGGTGAAAGGCCAATCAAACTCAGTGATAGCTGGTTCTCCCCGAAATGCATTTAGGTGCAGCGTCACGTGTTTCTTGCCGGAGGTAGAGCTACTGGATGGTCTAGGGGGCCCACAAGCTTACCGAAATCAGCCAAACTCCGAATGCCGGTAAGTGAGAGCGTGGCAGTGAGACTGCGGGGGATAAGCTCCGTAGTCGAGAGGGAAACAGCCCAGACCACCGGCTAAGGCCCCCAAGCGTGTGCTAAGTGGTAAAGGATGTGGAGTCGCACAGACAACCAGGAGGTTGGCTTAGAAGCAGCCACCCTTTAAAGAGTGCGTAATAGCTCACTGGTCAAGTGGTTCCGCGCCGACAATGTAGCGGGGCTCAAGCACACCGCCGAAGCCGTGGCATTCACACAACACTCTGCTTTCGAGCCAGAGGTGTGGATGGGTAGGGGAGCGTCGTGTGGGCAGTGAAGCGGCGGGGTGACCCAGTCGTGGAGCCCACACGAGTGAGAATGCAGGCATGAGTAGCGAATGACGGGTGAGAAACCCGTCCGCCGAATGACCAAGGGTTCCTGGGGCAGGCTAATCCGCCCAGGGTAAGTCGGGACCTAAGGCGAGGCCGACAGGCGTAGTCGATGGACAACGGGTTGATATTCCCGTACCCGCTTTGATTCGCCCATGACGAATCCAGGGTTGCTAACGGTCGGAAGCTCACGAAGCCTTCGGGTGGAGTGGGGGACTCACCGGACCCACGCTGGTAGTAGTCAAGCAACGGGATGACGCAGGAAGGTAGTCCAGCCCAGGCGTTGGTTGTCCTGGGGTAAGGGTGTAGGGAGAGTCGTAGGCAAATCCGCGACTCACGTATCCTGAGACCTGATGCCGAGCCAATTGTGGCGAAGTGGATGATCCTATGCTGCCGAGAAAAGTCTCTAGCGAGAATCATGGCGGCCCGTACCCCAAACCGACTCAGGTGGTCAGGTAGAGAATACCAAGGCGATCGAGCGAACTATGGTTAAGGAACTCGGCAAAATACCTCCGTAACTTCGGGAGAAGGAGGGCCTCAGGGCGTGTAGGAGCTTGCCTCCGAAGCGTCAGGGGGTCGCAGAGACCAGCGAGAAGCGACTGTTTACTAAAAACACAGCTCCATGCGAAGTCGCAAGACGATGTATATGGAGTGACGCCTGCCCGGTGCTGGAACGTTAAGGGGACGGGTCAACCCTTCGGGGTGAAGCTCAGAACTCAAGCGCCAGTAAACGGCGGTGGTAACTATAACCATCCTAAGGTAGCGAAATTCCTTGTCGGGTAAGTTCCGACCTGCACGAATGGCGTAACGACTTCTCGACTGTCTCAACCATAGGCTCGGCGAAATTGCACTACGAGTAAAGATGCTCGTTACGCGCAGAAGGACGGAAAGACCCCGGGACCTTTACTATAGCTTGATATTGGTGTTCGGTTCGGCTTGTGTAGGATAGGTGGGAGACTGTGAAGCTTGGACGCCAGTTCAGGTGGAGTCAACGTTGAAATACCACTCTGGTCGAATTGGATGTCTAACCTCGGTCCGTGATCCGGATCAGGGACAGTGTCAGGTGGGTAGTTTAACTGGGGCGGTTGCCTCCCAAAATGTAACGGAGGCGCCCAAAGGTTCCCTCAGCCTGGTTGGCAATCAGGTGTCGAGTGCAAGTGCACAAGGGAGCTTGACTGTGAGACAGACATGTCGAGCAGGGACGAAAGTCGGGACTAGTGATCCGGCACTGGCTTGTGGAAGCGGTGTCGCTCAACGGATAAAAGGTACCCCGGGGATAACAGGCTGATCTTGCCCAAGAGTCCATATCGACGGCAAGGTTTGGCACCTCGATGTCGGCTCGTCACATCCTGGGGCTGGAGTAGGTCCCAAGGGTTGGGCTGTTCGCCCATTAAAGTGGCACGCGAGCTGGGTTTAGAACGTCGTGAGACAGTTCGGTCCCTATCCTCTGCGCGCGCAAGAGACTTGAGAAGAGCTGTCCCTAGTACGAGAGGACCGGGATGGACGAACCTCTGGTGTGACAGTTGTCGTGCCAACGGCACTGCTGTTTAGCTACGTTCGGCAGAGATAACCGCTGAAAGCATCTAAGCGGGAAGCTCGCTTCAAGATGAGGTCTCTCACAGGGTCAACCTGGTAAGGCCCCCGACTAGACCATCGGGTTGATAGGCCGGAAGTGGAAGCCCAGCAATGGGTGCAGCTGACCGGTACTAATAGGCCGAGGGCTTGACCACAAAATGCTACGCGTCCACTGTGCGGTTCCCGAGATACGGTCGGGAACCCGAACCGCCAGCGCCCACGACCACGGGCGCGGCGGGAGAAGGTACGACACATCTCCATAGCGTTACGGCGACCATGGCGAAAGGGAAACGCCCGGCTCCATTCCGAACCCGGAAGCTAAGCCTTTCAGCGCCGATGGTACTGCACGGGAGACTGTGTGGGAGAGTAGGACGTCGCCGGACATACTTTGAGACGAGGCCCATCCACTACTGTGGATGGGCCTCGTCGCATTTCTGGGGTTCGTCGACGGCGCGGCACGTCAGCGCGCGTGGGCGCCGGAGCGCGTCGTGGGTGCTCACGACGCGACTGCAGGCCGGCGGGGGCGCGGAGGGAGCGTCCCGCGGTAGCGCGCGGCCGGAGCAGGTGTCCGCTGGGTGCCGGGGGCTGCGGTCCGCTGCCGACTCGATGCAGGGGCCGTGCCCGAGCATCGCTCGGCCGGCCGACGCGCGGCTCGCGGGGGTCCGTCAGCTGCTCGAGCGGGCTCGCACCGGGGGACGGGGGAGTGAGCCGCGCGGCCTGGAGCTGGGTGACGAGGTGGGGCGGCGGGAGCTGTCCTGTCGACGGGCTGTGCACGGACTGGTAGCGGTTGGTCCGTCGCGCCAGAGCACGGGACGTCGGTCGAGCAGCGGGGTCCGGCCTGAGCGACGAGGCCGGGCGAGCGATGTGGCCGAGGCTGCTGGCAGTCGGGGGGCCGGAGCCCGGCGGTGGGCCGGAGACCGGTCGGGCTCCTGTTCGCCAGCCCGGGCCGGGACAGTTTGACGTGGAGCCGCCGGACTCGTACTGTCTCCTCTCGCCCCGGAGCACCGAACACCAGCGCAGGCTGGCGGCCGGCCCGGGAGCACCCGCACGGACGTCGTCGAGGTCTCCTCGTCGTGTCCAGCGCCGGGGGACCGGAAGAACCGAAGGTTTGACGGTCCGGCGGTTCACCGCCTAGGCTTGGAGAGTTGCCCCGCGAACGGCCGGAGGGTCGGGAGTGGTGAGCGTTCGTTCCTTGAGAACTCAACAGCGTGCCGAAAGTCAGTGCCATATGTCCGGCGCTTTTGTTCTGTGGTCTCCGTTCGGGGGCTGTGGTTCGGGTGTCGGATCATCTTGGTTGATGGACAACTGCAAGTTTTGCTAGTTGACTTCTGTCGCTGAGATCAACAGCTGTCCTCTTTCAGGGAGGCAGCGACTCTCTGTCTCACCGTCACTGGTGGGGCGCTATTCATTAACGGAGAGTTTGATCCTGGCTCAGGACGAACGCTGGCGGCGTGCTTAACACATGCAAGTCGAGCGGAAAGGCCCTTCGGGGTACTCGAGCGGCGAACGGGTGAGTAACACGTGGGCAACCTGCCCTCAGCTCTGGGATAACTCCGGGAAACCGGGGCTAATACCGGATACGACCACTCCTGGCATCTGGGGTGGTGGAAAGTTCTTCGGCTGAGGATGGGCCCGCGGCCTATCAGCTTGTTGGTGGGGTCACGGCCCACCAAGGCGACGACGGGTAGCCGGCCTGAGAGGGCGACCGGCCACACTGGGACTGAGACACGGCCCAGACTCCTACGGGAGGCAGCAGTGGGGAATATTGCGCAATGGGCGAAAGCCTGACGCAGCGACGCCGCGTGAGGGATGAAGGCCTTCGGGTTGTAAACCTCTTTCAGCAGGGACGAAGCGAGAGTGACGGTACCTGCAGAAGAAGCACCGGCCAACTACGTGCCAGCAGCCGCGGTAATACGTAGGGTGCAAGCGTTGTCCGGAATTATTGGGCGTAAAGAGCTCGTAGGCGGTCTGTCGCGTCGGCTGTGAAAACTCGGGGCTCAACCCCGAGCCTGCAGTCGATACGGGCAGACTAGAGTGCTGTAGGGGAGACTGGAATTCCTGGTGTAGCGGTGAAATGCGCAGATATCAGGAGGAACACCGGTGGCGAAGGCGGGTCTCTGGGCAGTAACTGACGCTGAGGAGCGAAAGCGTGGGGAGCAAACAGGATTAGATACCCTGGTAGTCCACGCCGTAAACGGTGGGTGCTAGGTGTGGGCGGTATTCCACGCCGTTCGTGCCGCAGCTAACGCATTAAGCACCCCGCCTGGGGAGTACGGCCGCAAGGCTAAAACTCAAAGGAATTGACGGGGGCCCGCACAAGCAGCGGAGCATGTGGCTTAATTCGACGCAACGCGAAGAACCTTACCAAGGCTTGACATACACCGAAAACTCGTAGAGATACGGGGTCCGCAAGGGCGGTGTACAGGTGGTGCATGGTTGTCGTCAGCTCGTGTCGTGAGATGTTGGGTTAAGTCCCGCAACGAGCGCAACCCTCGTTCTATGTTGCCAGCGCGTCATGGTGGGGACTCATAGGAGACTGCCGGGGTCAACTCGGAGGAAGGTGGGGACGACGTCAAATCATCATGCCCCTTATGTCTTGGGCTGCACACATGCTACAATGGCCGGTACAAAGGGCTGCTAAACCGCGAGGTGGAGCGAATCCCAAAAAGCCGGTCTCAGTTCGGATTGGGGTCTGCAACTCGACCCCATGAAGTCGGAGTTGCTAGTAATCGCAGATCAGCAACGCTGCGGTGAATACGTTCCCGGGCCTTGTACACACCGCCCGTCACGTCACGAAAGTCGGTAACACCCGAAGCCAGTGGCCCAACTCGCAAGAGAGGGAGCTGTCGAAGGTGGGATCGGCGATTGGGACGAAGTCGTAACAAGGTAGCCGTACCGGAAGGTGCGGCTGGATCACCTCCTTTCTAAGGAGCACCTGGCCCGCAGCCTCGCGCTGTTGGGTCCAGACCCGCGCTCGAGACGTTCGCTCTCGGGGTGGAGCTCAAGGGTGGAACACTGACCAGTAGGCCGTCTCTTCTCGGGACACTCCTAGTACAGCCGGCTTGCCGGTGGGAACGGGGTCGATCGGGTGGGGGTGGCCCAGGCGCGCTGTTGGGTCCTGAGGGAACGGACTCGCTCCTCGGAGCGGATCGTTTCTTCGGTGGCTGAGAGCCTCTGCTGCTGCAGCTGCTGGTGGTCGTGCCTTCGGGTGCGGGTGCTGGCGGGTGTGGGAGTGGGGGCTCTGTCACGGACAGGGCCAGCCGGCACCGAACCTTCTCTGTGCGTCTTCGGGCGTGTGGGGGCAGGCGGTGGGTCCCGGTTGGATCCGCCCGTAGCTTGAGAACTGCACAGTGGACGCGAGCATCTTTGTGGTCAAGTTAGTAAGGGCGCACGGTGGATGCCTTGGCACTAGGAGCCGATGAAGGACGTAGGAGGCTGCGATAAGCCTCGGGGAGCTGTCAACCGAGCTGTGATCCGAGGATTTCCGAATGGGGAAACCCGGCAGGAGTCATGTCCTGTCACCCATGCCTGAACACATAGGGCATGAGGAGGGAACGTGGGGAAGTGAAACATCTCATTACCCACAGGAAGAGAAAGCAACCGCGATTCCGCGAGTAGTGGCGAGCGAAAGCGGAAGAGGCTAAACCGAGCACGCGTGATAGCCGGCAGGCGTTGCGTGTTCGGGGTCGTGGGACCATTCAGTTCGGACTGCCGTCCGAGCAGGGAGTGACAAAGTACGGCGTTAGTCGAAGCGCATGGGAAGGCGCACCACAGCGGGTAAGAGTCCCGTAGACGAAAACGACCGTACCTCCCGAGTGGCATCCCAAGTAGCACGGAGCCCGTGAAATTCCGTGTGAATCCGGGGGGACCACCCCCTAAGCCTAAATACTCCCTAGTGACCGATAGCGGACAAGTACCGTGAGGGAAAGGTGAAAAGTACCCCGGGAGGGGAGTGAAAAAGTACCTGAAACCGTGTGCCTACAAGCCGTGGGAGCGTCGTCACCAGCTTGCTGGTGGCCGTGACTGCGTGCCTTTTGAAGAATGAGCCTGCGAGTTTGCGTTGTGTGGCGAGGTTAACCCGTGTGGGGAAGCCGTAGCGAAAGCGAGTCCGAACAGGGCGTCTGAGTCGCACGACCAAGACCCGAAGCTGAGTGATCTACCCATGGCCAGGTTGAAGCGCCGGTAAGACGGCGTGGAGGACCGAACCCACTTAGGTTGAAAACTGAGGGGATGAGCTGTGGGTAGGGGTGAAAGGCCAATCAAACTCAGTGATAGCTGGTTCTCCCCGAAATGCATTTAGGTGCAGCGTCACGTGTTTCTTGCCGGAGGTAGAGCTACTGGATGGTCTAGGGGGCCCACAAGCTTACCGAAATCAGCCAAACTCCGAATGCCGGTAAGTGAGAGCGTGGCAGTGAGACTGCGGGGGATAAGCTCCGTAGTCGAGAGGGAAACAGCCCAGACCACCGGCTAAGGCCCCCAAGCGTGTGCTAAGTGGTAAAGGATGTGGAGTCGCACAGACAACCAGGAGGTTGGCTTAGAAGCAGCCACCCTTTAAAGAGTGCGTAATAGCTCACTGGTCAAGTGGTTCCGCGCCGACAATGTAGCGGGGCTCAAGCACACCGCCGAAGCCGTGGCATTCACACAACACTCTGCTTTCGAGCCAGAGGTGTGGATGGGTAGGGGAGCGTCGTGTGGGCAGTGAAGCGGCGGGGTGACCCAGTCGTGGAGCCCACACGAGTGAGAATGCAGGCATGAGTAGCGAATGACGGGTGAGAAACCCGTCCGCCGAATGACCAAGGGTTCCTGGGGCAGGCTAATCCGCCCAGGGTAAGTCGGGACCTAAGGCGAGGCCGACAGGCGTAGTCGATGGACAACGGGTTGATATTCCCGTACCCGCTTTGATTCGCCCATGACGAATCCAGGGTTGCTAACGGTCGGAAGCTCACGAAGCCTTCGGGTGGAGTGGGGGACTCACCGGACCCACGCTGGTAGTAGTCAAGCAACGGGATGACGCAGGAAGGTAGTCCAGCCCAGGCGTTGGTTGTCCTGGGGTAAGGGTGTAGGGAGAGTCGTAGGCAAATCCGCGACTCACGTATCCTGAGACCTGATGCCGAGCCGATTGAGGCGAAGTGGATGATCCTATGCTGCCGAGAAAAGTCTCTAGCGAGAATCATGGCGGCCCGTACCCCAAACCGACTCAGGTGGTCAGGTAGAGAATACCAAGGCGATCGAGCGAACTATGGTTAAGGAACTCGGCAAAATACCTCCGTAACTTCGGGAGAAGGAGGGCCTCAGGGCGTGTAGGGGCTTGCCTCCGAAGCGGCAGGGGGTCGCAGAGACCAGCGAGAAGCGACTGTTTACTAAAAACACAGCTCCATGCGAAGTCGCAAGACGATGTATATGGAGTGACGCCTGCCCGGTGCTGGAACGTTAAGGGGACGGGTCAACCCTTCGGGGTGAAGCTCAGAACTCAAGCGCCAGTAAACGGCGGTGGTAACTATAACCATCCTAAGGTAGCGAAATTCCTTGTCGGGTAAGTTCCGACCTGCACGAATGGCGTAACGACTTCTCGACTGTCTCAACCATAGGCTCGGCGAAATTGCACTACGAGTAAAGATGCTCGTTACGCGCAGAAGGACGGAAAGACCCCGGGACCTTTACTATAGCTTGATATTGGTGTTCGGTTCGGCTTGTGTAGGATAGGTGGGAGACTGTGAAGCTTGGACGCCAGTTCAGGTGGAGTCAACGTTGAAATACCACTCTGGTCGAATTGGATGTCTAACCTCGGTCCGTGATCCGGATCAGGGACAGTGTCAGGTGGGTAGTTTAACTGGGGCGGTTGCCTCCCAAAATGTAACGGAGGCGCCCAAAGGTTCCCTCAGCCTGGTTGGCAATCAGGTGTCGAGTGCAAGTGCACAAGGGAGCTTGACTGTGAGACAGACATGTCGAGCAGGGACGAAAGTCGGGACTAGTGATCCGGCACTGGCTTGTGGAAGCGGTGTCGCTCAACGGATAAAAGGTACCCCGGGGATAACAGGCTGATCTTGCCCAAGAGTCCATATCGACGGCAAGGTTTGGCACCTCGATGTCGGCTCGTCACATCCTGGGGCTGGAGTAGGTCCCAAGGGTTGGGCTGTTCGCCCATTAAAGTGGCACGCGAGCTGGGTTTAGAACGTCGTGAGACAGTTCGGTCCCTATCCTCTGCGCGCGCAAGAGACTTGAGAAGAGCTGTCCCTAGTACGAGAGGACCGGGACGGACGAACCTCTGGTGTGACAGTTGTCGTGCCAACGGCACTGCTGTTTAGCTACGTTCGGCAGGGATAACCGCTGAAAGCATCTAAGCGGGAAGCTCGCTTCAAGATGAGGTCTCTCACAGGGTCAACCTGGTAAGGCCCCCGACTAGACCATCGGGTTGATAGGCCGGAAGTGGAAGCCCAGCAATGGGTGCAGCTGACCGGTACTAATAGGCCGAGGGCTTGACCACAAAATGCTACGCGTCCACTGTGCGGTTCCCGAGATACGGTCGGGAACCCGAACCGCCAGCGCCCACGACCACGGGCGCGGCGGGAGAAGGTACGACACATCTCCATAGCGTTACGGCGACCATGGCGAAAGGGAAACGCCCGGCTCCATTCCGAACCCGGAAGCTAAGCCTTTCAGCGCCGATGGTACTGCACGGGAGACTGTGTGGGAGAGTAGGACGTCGCCGGACATACTTTGAGACGAGGCCCATCCACTACTGTGGATGGGCCTCGTCGCATTTTCCGCCAATGATGCAGGAGGAACGTCGCCATGGTCGATCCGCGGGACAGCAGCGACGGCGCGCCAGAGCGCCCGGGCCGGCCCGCCCGGCCGCAGGCGGACGGGAAGGGGCGACCTTCGCGACCGTCGGCCGCTGGCGCACCGAGCCGTCCCACCGGCTCGGCCGAGCCGGCCGTCCCACCGGCTCAGGCGGAGCCGGCCGTCCACCGGTCAGGCGGAGCCGGCCGTCCTCGGTCAGGCGGAGCCGGCCGTCCTACCGGCTCGGGTGGGTCCGGCCGGCCCACCGGCTCTGGTGCGCCGCGCCCGTCGGGATCGGGCCGTTCCAGTGCAGCCGGCGCGCCAGGCACGGGTGCCTCAGGTCGAGGCGCGACCGGTCGGCCTTCGGGAGCTGCGTCCGGTCGGCAGGGCGAGCGAGCCGGCACGGGCCGCGGGGGGCCGGGGGCACCCCGTGGCGGGGCGTCGCGGGAGGAGCTGGAGAAGCGGACCTACGACCCGCGTCGCGAGGAGCGGCGGAGAGCGGCGCGGGTCGCCGCTGCCGGACGACGTCGAGCCGCGGATGCTGGACCCCGAGGCGCGCAAGGAGCTGCGGACGCTGTCGCGGGAGACCGCCGACCTGGTGGCTCGGCACCTCGTGGTGACCGGTCAGCTGCTGGACGAGGACCCGGAGCAGGCACTGGCGCACGCCCGGGCGGCGCGCGCCCTCGCCGGTCGGGTGGGCGTCGTGCGTGAGGCGACGGGACTGGCCGCCTACTCCGCGGGGGAGTGGGCGGAGGCGCTGTCAGAGCTGCGGGCCGCCCGGCGCATCACCGGACAGACCGGAGCACCTGGGGGTCGCGGCCGACTGCGAGCGCGCCCTCGGCCGGCCGGAGCGGGCCCTGGCGTACGCCGACGACCCGGACGTGCCCCGCTTGCCGCAGGACCAGCGGGTCGAGCTGGTGATCGTCCTGGCCGGCGCCCGGCGCGACATGGGGCAGTTCGACGCCGCCGTGCTGGTCCTGCAGGACCCGGCCCGGCGTACCACCGAGAAGCGGCCGTGGGCGGCGCGGCTCTGGTACGCCTACGCCGACGCGCTGCTGGCCGCCGGCCGGCCGGCAGAGGCGCGCGAGTGGTTCAGCCGGGCCGCTGCGGTCGACGTCGACGGGCAGACCGACGCCGGTGACCGCCTGCTCGAGCTGGACGGCGTCGTCCTCGAGGACCCGGACGGCGACGAGGACGAGGAGCGGCACGACCTGATGAGCGCGGAGGAGCTGGAGGCCTACGTGCAGCAGGTGCCGGTGCCCGCCGAGGGGATCGCTCCGCAGAGGGCCGAGGGCGACGTCGAGCCCGAGGGCGAGCAGGCAGCGGGGACCTCTGAGCCGACGGGGAGCGCCGGGGTCCTGGTGACGGAGCCGACGGCGCCCGAGCCGCGTCCGGCTGTCCCGGAGGTGCTGGTGGAAGCCGCACCGCAGGAGACGCCGGTGCGCCCGACGAGCGGGGTCGCCCCGCCGCCGTTCGTGGCCGAGCCGGACGACGAGCTCCGTCTGTTCGAGTAGCCGCTGGCTGCAGCACCGACTTCGGACACGGTCGACCGGCCGTCCCCACCCGGTGCTCGTCGTCCACAACCGGCTCAGTGCCGACGCCGCTCCCAGCCACCGGCACCGCAGGGTGATGTCGGCCGCCCGACGGGGGCGCGCGGGAGGAGGTTGCGACATGGCTGGTCGTGCGGCGAAGGGCGTGGAGCAGGTCGACGCTGGAGCCGGCATGCCCCTGCCCGCAACGAGGTGCGTCCTGGTCGGCCGGGTCTCGGGCGCTCCCGAGGAGCGGGAGCTGCCCAGCGGCGACGCTGCTCGTCACGTGGCGGGTCGTCGTCGACCGGCCCGCGCCGCGGCGTGCCGCCGCCGACCGGGCGTCCGGCCGCCGACGGTCGACACCTTCGACTGCGTCGCGTGGACCGCCCCGGTGCGCCGGGCGGCCCGAGGCTCTGCGACGGTGACGTCGTCGCGGTCGAGGGCGCGCTGCGCCGGCGGTTCTGGCGCGCCGGGCCGGCTGCGACCAGCCGGACGGAGGTGGAGGTCGCGACCGTGCGGCGGCTGAGCAAGCGACCGCGCTGACAGCCGATCTCGTTGAGGAGCGGCCGGGTCGGACAGGGGCTGCCTGAGCAGCCGGCCGCGCCGCGCTCAGGCGTCGCGGTGGTCGCGGATCACCAGGCCGGTCGCCGGCTTGGGGGTGAACAGCGTCGACTTGCGGGGCATGCGCTCGCCGGACCCGGCGACAGCCGCGACCGCCTCGACCGGCGTGGGGTTGAGCAGGACGGCCGTCCCGCCGGTGCGGGCTGCAGCGGCGAGGGCACCGCGCACGTCGTGCTCGTAGCGCGACGTGCTCCACGTCGTCGGGCAGGCCCCACAGCGTCGGTCACGAGGTAGGCGTGCAGCACGCTGACGTCCAGCGCCGCCCAGGCCGCCGAGCGCTCGGGCGGCACGGCGGCAGCCAGCCGGGCCGGGTCGGGCTCGGTCACCAGGTGCAGCTCGTCGCCGTCGCCGGAGGCGAGCAGGAAGGCCGGCCCGGACCGCCCCGCCTCGGCGAGCGCCGCCAGCGCCTCGTCGAGTCCGCCGGGCAGGCGCCGGACGGCCGCACCGACGGCGGTCCGCTGCGGCCAGCTCGGCGGTCGGCGATGCCCGGGACGTACGCGGTGGATCGGGTGGACCTGCGGGCCGAACGCCGTCGCGTCCACGAGCAGGCACAGCCCGGCGTCCCACGGGCCGGTGCCGTCGCCCTGCTCGTGCCGGTCGCGCCTGGCGGCGCAGGTAGGTGGCGTAGCGGTGGTGGCCGTCGGCGATCAGCGCCTTGCGGGGGTGCAGGTCGGCGGCGACGTCCTGCAGCACGCGCTCGTCGGTGATCGCCCACAGCCGGTGGCGCAGCCCGTCGGCGAGCGTGGCGTCCACGAGCAGCCTGGGGCTCCCGCAGCGTCCGACCCGCCGGCGCCACCCACGGAGGCCACTGCCGCGCTGGCGGCGCCGCCGCCGTCGTAGACCAGGAAGATCGGCTCGAGGTCGGCGTCGACCGCCGTGTAGAGCGCCAGCCGGTCGCTGACGGGGCCGGCCATCGTGTTCTCGTGCGGCAGCACGATCTCGTCCTCCGGCGGCGTCAGCGCCAGCGCGCCGAGCAGGCCGCGCTGCACGTGGCCGTCGGGCGAGGCCTGCTCGTAGACGTACAGCGCGGGAGCCTCGTCCGGGCACCAGGACGCCCGTCGGCGCGCCAGCTGCTCCAGCGTGCGCCGCGGCCCGCGCGTAGCGGTCCTGCCCGGCGCCGGCGTCGTCACGTGGGAGGATGAGCCGTACGACGTTGTGCTCGCTGGAGGCCTCGAGCGCGGCCACCCCGTCGGCGTCGATGACGTCGTACGGCGGGGAGGTCAGCGCGGACGAGGTCCCCGGCGCGCGCGGGGTCGTACCGCAGCGCCCGGAAGGGCGACAGGACCAACCCGCTGGGACGGGGGACGGAGGACGGCGACGGGCCCGCAGTCGACGGGTCGACGGGCCTCTGCCCGCTCTGGTCGGCGCTGGTGCTCATGCGGCGAGACTAGGGGTGCGGCCCGCACCCGCACGACGTGGACGACCAGGAGGAGGCTGCGTGTCAGAGAGCCGGTACGACCCGAGGTACGACCCGCGCGCGCCCGACGAGGAGCGTCCCCGCCCGTTCGCGGAGCTGCCGCCGCCGCCGCCGGACGTGGTCCCGTCCGGCGAGGTCTACGACTGGTACGTCCGGGGCTGCGACCTGCTCGACAACGGCGACACGAACGCCGCCGTGCAGCTGCTGAGCCACTGCGCGCAGGCCGAGCCGGAGAGCCGCGCGATCCGCGAGGCGCTCGCCCGGGCGCAGTTCGACATCGGCATGTACGACGAGGCGCGCACCAACTTCGAGTGGATCATCTCGGTGAACCCCGCCGACGACTACGCCCAGTTCGGGCTCGGCCTGGCCGCCACGAAGGCCGGCGACCTCCCGTCGGCCGTCGAGCACCTCGCCCTCGCTGCCGCGATGCGGCCGGACATCGCCTACTACTCCACCGCCCTGCGCGGGGCGCAGGGCCGCCCTGACCGCCGCGCAGCGCTGACCAGCTCGACGCCCCGGGGCGCGGTCCGCGGCACCCGGCTGGGCAGCTCCGACCAGCCGCTGCACCGGCGCTACGACGCGGCGCTGTGCGACCTCGACGGCGTGCTGTACCTGGGGGACGAGCCGGTGGTGCACGCGGCGGACGCCGTGCGGGCCGCCCGCAAGGCCGGCATGCGCTTCGCCTTCGTCACCAACAACGCCTCGCGCAGCCCGGTGGTGGTGGCGCAGCGGCTGACCTCGCTCGGGATGCCGGCCGAGCCGGACGACGTCGTCACGAGCGCGCAGGCCGCGGGCCGCACGCTGGCGGCGCACCTGCCGCGGGGGTCTGCCGTGCTCGTCGTCGGGACCGAGGCCCTGGCGGACGAGGTGCGTGCCGTCGGGATGCGACCGGTGCGCACGGTCGACGAGGCGGGCACAGGTGGTCCGGCGGGGGTCGTGCAGGGGCTGGCCACGACGACCTCGTGGGCGGACCTGGCCGAGGCTGCTGTCGCGATCAGCGCCGGTGCGCTGTGGGTCGCCGGCAACACCGACGCCACGCTGCCGACCCCGCGCGGCCCGCTGCCCGGCAACGGCGCCTTCGTCGCGGCGCTGCGGCTGGTCACGGGCAAGGAGCCGCTCGTGTCCGGCAAGCCGGACCCGTCGCTGCACCAGGCGTCGGTCGAGCGCGTCGGGGCCCGTCGTCCGCTGGTGGTCGGGGACCGGCTGGACACCGACGTGCTGGGGGCGGTGCGCGGCGGGGCGGACAGCCTGCTCGTGCTGACCGGTGTGGTCGGGAGTGCGCGAGCTGCTCGCGGCTCCCGCCGGGAGCCGGCCGACGTACGTGTCCCACGACCTGCGGGGGCTGCTCGAGCCTCACCCTGAGGTCGAGGTCGACGGTGAGACCTCGCGCTGCCGAGCTGCTGCGGCCCGCTTCGACGGCACGGCGGTCCACGGGGACCCGGGCACGGACGACGGGCTGCGGGCGCTCGTCGCCCTGAGCTGGTCGCTGTCGGACCGGGGCGTCCTGCCTGGACGCCGGTGCCTAGCCGAGCCGGGGGAGCACTCGCGTCGATGCCGGAGCCCACGTCGTAGGAGCTCGCGTCGGCGCCGGGCCCGCAACGGCCGGTGGAGCTGCGGGGGCCGGTCAGAGCAGGGCGCGCAGCTTGAGCAGGTCCATCGGGCTGGCCTGCACCTTGAGCCGGCCGGTGGCCCAGGCCATCGGCGGTGACAGCTCCCCGTCGACCAGTGCCAGGAGGTCGTCGCTGGCGGCAGCCAGCCGCACCTGCGCACCGTCGGCGTCGGCACCGTCGCTGCACCGCAGCTCGGCCAGTCCCTCGTCGCAGAGCCTGGCCAGGAAGACGACGTCGAGGTCCGGGACCCGGCACGCCAGGGTGCGGGCGACGACGTGGCGGGAGCGGATCTCGGGGTCGACCTCGGCCAGCCGGTCGGCCAGCGACTGCAGCGCGCGCTCGCAGTCCTCGACCGTCGCCACGTCGACCTCCTCCCCGGATCCGCGTCCACCCTTCCCGGGTGGGCGGCGTCCACGCTACTGCCGTGAGGGGGCCTGACGCGGTACGGTCCGCCGACTCGACGACAGGGGTACGACCGTGCGCGACGCGCTCAAGAGCTACCTGGCACTGGCCGGGGGCGTGACCGAGGTGACCCGCCAGCGCGCCCTCGAGGCCGCCAAGGCGCTGGTGTCCCAGGGGGAGGCCGCGGCCGAGCAGGTCAGCTCGCTGGCCGAGGACCTGCTGTCGCAGACCCGGCAGAACCGCGAGGCCGTGGTGGCCCTCGTCGGCTTCGAGGTGGACCGGGCGCTCGGGCGCGTCGGTCTCGCCACCGTCGACGAGGTCACCGAGCTGACCGCGCGCGTGCGGCAGCTCGAGGCGCAGCTGGCTGCGGCCAGTTCCGCGGCGGCGCCGGCTCCGGTCGCGAAGGCTCCGGCGGCGAAGGCTCCGGCGAGGAAGGCGCCCGCCAAGACGGGGCCTGCGACCAAGGCCGCGGCAGCGAAGACCCCGGCCAAGAAGACCCCGGCGAAGAAGTCCCCCGCCAAGACGGGGGCCGCGGCGGCCAAGGGCGCGGCGGCGAAGGCTCCGGCGAAGAAGTCCGCCGCCAAGAAGGCTCCGACGAAGGCGTCCGCCTCGACGACGACGCCTGCCAAGGCGCCCGCCACGCCGACCACGACGGTGGCCGGCGCGTCCGCCGGCGACCCGCCGTCGCCGTCGTGAGCGACGTCCCGGGTGTCGTCACGGCGCTGAGCCGGCTCGAGGCGCTGGACGGCGCCCCCGTCAGCGAGCACGTCGAGGTCTTCGACGAGGTGCACCGCCTCCTGCAGGACGCGCTGGCCACGCTCGACGAGGCCTGAGCTGGCCCGCCGCGCCCGGCTCGACGCCGAGCTCGTCCGCCGCGGCCTGGCCCGCAGCCGCGAGCAGGCCGCCGAGCTGGTCGCCGCCGGCCTGGTGAAGGTGTCCGGCACGACCGCCACCAAGCCGGCCACGGCCGTCGAGCCCGGCACGCCGCTGCTGGTCGAGCAGCCGGCCGGGCCGTCGTACGCCAGTCGGGGTGGGCACAAGCTGGCCGGGGCGCTCGACGCCTTCGGCTACGACCCGGCCGGCAAGCGGGTGCTCGACGCCGGGGCGTCCACGGGCGGCTTCACCGACGTGCTGCTGCGCCGGGGTGCGGCGCACGTCGTCGCCGTCGACGTGGGCTACGGGCAGCTGGCCTGGTCGCTGCAGAGCGACCCGCGGGTCACGGTGCTGGACCGCACGAACGTCCGCGCGCTCGAGCTGGAGCAGATCGGCGAGCCGGTCGACCTGGTGGTCGCCGACCTGTCGTTCATCCCGCTCGGGCTGGTGCTGCCGGCGCTGGTGCGCTGCGGCACGCCGACGGTCGACCTGCTGCCGATGGTCAAGCCGCAGTTCGAGGTGGGCAAGGAGCGGCTGCCTGCCGGCGGGGTGGTGCGGGACCCGGCGCTGCGCGCCGAGGCGGTACGGGCGGTCGCGGGGCAGGCCGCAGGGCTCGGGCTGGGCGTGCGCGGGGTGACGGCGAGCCCCCTGCCGGGGCCGAGCGGGAACGTCGAGTTCTTCCTGTGGCTGACCCCTGGGGCGCCGCCGCTCGACGAGCAGGAGCTGCTCGACGCGGTGCAGCGCGGACCCCAGTGACAGGGTGTGCGGCGTGACCCGCTCCGTGCTGCTGCTGGCCCACACCGGCCGCGACGACATCGCCGACGCCGCCCGGCACGCCACGCACCGGCTGCAGGACGCGGGCGTCGAGGTGCGCGCGCTGGCGCAGGAGGCCGCCGACATCGGGCTGACCGGCATCCAGCACTGCGACGACGGGCCGGGCTCGGCCGCCGGCGCCGAGCTCGTGCTGGTGCTGGGGGGCGACGGGACGATCCTGCGCGCGGCCGAGCTGGCCCGCGCCGCGGCGGTACCGCTGCTGGGGGTCAACCTCGGCCGGGTGGGGTTCCTCGCCGAGGCGGAGTCGCACGACCTCGACCAGACGCTGGACCAGGTGCTGGACCGCGACTACCAGGTCGAGCAGCGGATGACCCTCGACGTCGACGTGCTGCTGGACGGCGAGGTCGTCGACACCGGCTGGGCGCTCAACGAGTGCAGCGTCGAGAAGGCCGCCCGCCAGCGGATGCTCGAGCTGCTCGTGGAGGTCGACGGCCGGCCGCTGTCGCGCTGGGGCTGCGACGGCGTGGTCGCGGCCACGCCCACCGGCTCCACCGCGTACGCGTTCTCGGCCGGCGGGCCGGTGGTGTGGCCGACGGTCGAGGCCCTGCTCGTCGTGCCGATCAGCGCGCACGCGCTGTTCGCCCGGCCGCTCGTCGTCGCCCCGTCGTCGGTGATCGCCCTGGACGTGCTGCCGACCGGGACCACCGCCGTGCTGGCCTGCGACGGACGGCGGACCCGGGAGCTGCCGCACGGCGGCGCGGGTCGAGGTCCGGCGGGGGAGCGACCCGGTGCTGCTCGCGCGCACCCACAGCAAGCCGTTCACCGACACGCTGGTGCAGAAGTTCGCGCTGCCCGTGGAGGGCTGGCGCGGCGCGCGGGGGAACGTCGGACGCCCGACCTAGTCTTCGGGCGTGCTGGAGGAGATGCGCATCCGCGGGCTCGGCGTCATCGACGACGCCGTGCTCCAGCTCGGTCCTGGGCTGACGGTGGTGACCGGCGAGACCGGCGCCGGCAAGACGATGGTCGTGCAGGGGCTGAGCCTGCTGTTCGGCGGCCGCTCCGACGCCGGCCGGGTCCGGCCCGGCGCCGAGCGGGCGCTGGTCGAGGGGCGGCTGGTGCTGCCGGCCGGCCACCCGGCGCTGGCCCGCGCGACCGACGCCGGCGCCGAGCTCGACGACGACGCGCTGCTGGTGACCCGGGCGGTCGCCGCCGACGGCCGGTCGCGCGCCCACCTCGGCGGGCGCAGCGTGCCGGTCGGCGTCCTCGGCGAGCTCGGGCGAGCTGGTGATGGCGCTGCACGGCCAGAGCGACCAGCAGCGGCTGCTCAAGCCGGCGCAGCAGCGCGGAGCGCTGGACCGCTACGCGGGCGAGCCGGTCGTGGCGCTGCGCGAGCGCTTCGCCGCCACCTGGGCGCAGTGGCGGGACGTACGAGCCACCCTCGCCCAGCTGCGCGCCGAGGCAGCGGAGCGGGTCCGCGAGTCCGAGCTCCTGCGGCTCGGGCTGGCCGAGGTCGAGGCGGCGGAGCCGCTGACGGGCGAGGACGCCGCGCTCGTCGCCGAGGTCGAGCGGCTGGCCAACGCCGACGACCTGCGGACGGCCGCGGCGATCGCGTCGCAGGCGCTCACCGGGGACGAGTCCGAGCCCGACGCCGCCGACGCGCTGTCGCTGACCACGGCGGCCCGCCGCGCGCTGGAGGCGGCCGCGGCGCACGACCCCCAGCTGGCCGCGCTCGCCGCCCGGCTCGTCGACCTGGGCCACCTGGTCACCGACGTGGCGCTGGAGCTGTCGTCCTACCTGGCCTCGGTCGACGCCGACCCGGTCCGCCTGTCGGTGGCCCAGGAGCGGCTCGCCGTGCTGACCGGGCTGGTCCGCCGGCACGGCGCCGACGACCTGGACGGCGTGCTGGCCTGGGCCGACCGGGCCTCCCGCCGCCTGCTCGAGCTCGACGGCGCCGAGGACCGCATCGGGGCCCTCGAGCAGCAGGACGCGGAGCTCGAGGCCGCCCTCGGCCGGCTCGGCGCCGAGCTGAGCGACGCGCGCAGCGCCGCCGCGGAGCGCTTCGGCGCGGCGGTCTCGGCCGAGCTGGTCGAGCTGGCGATGCCGCACGCCCGGGTGAGCGCCCGCGTCAGCCAGACCGAGGACCCCGACGGGCTGCCGGTCGGCGACCGGCGCCTGGCCGCCACCGCCGACGGGGTGGACGACGTCGAGCTGCTGCTCGAGCCGCACCCCGGCGCGCCCGCCCGAGCCCTGCAGAAGGGCGCGTCCGGCGGCGAGCTGTCCCGCGTCATGCTCGCGGTCGAGGTGGTCTTCGCCGGGTCGGACCCCGTGCCGCTGATGGTCTTCGACGAGGTCGACGCCGGCGTCGGCGGTCGCGCCGCCGTCGAGGTGGGCCGCCGGCTGGCCCGGCTGGCCCGCGACCACCAGGTCGTCGTCGTCACCCACCTGCCGCAGGTGGCGGCCTTCGCCGACCGGCACCTGCAGGTCGTCAAGGCCGAGCGACGGGTCCGTCACCCGCAGCGGCGTCGTCGCGCTCGACGACGCGGAGCGGGTCGCCGAGCTGTCCCGCATGCTCGCCGGTGTCGACACGGGGCTGGCCCGCGGCCACGCCGAGGAGCTGCTCGCCGCCGCCGCGCAGGACCGCGCGGCGCCGTAGTCCGGCCGGCCTGGTCAGGCGACGGGCGAGGCGCGCGCCTCCCGGGTGGCGGAGGAGCCTCTGGCAGACTCGGCGCCGATGAGGATCGCCACGCTGCGGCGCAACCGGCAGGCCGAGCCACCGCCCGGCACGATCGGCGTGGCCCGGCTGGACCGGCGGACCAAGAACCTCACCAAGCGGCTCAAGCCCGGCGAGATCGCGATCATCGACCACGTCGACATCGACCGGGTCAGCGCGGACCACCTGGTCACCTGCCGGGTCGCCGCCGTCGTCAACGCCGCCCCGAGCACCAGCGGCCGCTACCCCAACCTCGGTCCCGAGATCCTGCTGGCGGCGGGCATCCCGCTGCTGGACGGCGTCGGGGACACCGTCTTCGGCGAGGTCCGGGACGGCGACACCGTGCGCCTGCACGGCGACACGCTCTACGACAGCAAGGACCGGGTGCTGGCGGTCGGCGCCGTCGCAGGACGCCGAGTCCATCGGGGCGGCGATGGCCGAGGCCCGCGCCGGGCTCGCCACCCAGCTGGAGGCCTTCGCCGCGAACACGATGGAGTACCTGCTCAAGGAGCGCGACCTGCTCCTGGACGGCGTCGGGGTCCCCGAGATCACGCACGCAGCTCGAGGGCCGGCACGCGCTGATCGTGGTGCGCGGCTACGACTACCGCGAGGACCTGCGGGCGCTGCGGCCGTACATCCGGGAGTACCGGCCGATCCTCATCGGCGTCGACGGGGGCGCCGACGCGCTGGTCGAGAACGGCTACACCCCCGACCTCATCGTCGGCGACATGGACTCGGTCAGCGACGAGGTCCTGCGCTGCGGCGCCGAGGTGGTCGTGCACGCCTACGCCGACGGGCACGCGCCGGGACTCCAGCGGGTGCAGGACCTCGG
The DNA here is from genome assembly GCA_963844295.1 of uncultured Actinomycetota bacterium. GTDB lineage: Bacteria > Actinomycetota > Actinomycetes > Mycobacteriales > SCTD01 > SCTD01. The sequence goes on from CAWJNR010000003.1 coordinate 793,986, forward strand.
CGTGGAGGCGATCGTCTTCCCGGCCGCCGGCACCAGCGAGGACGTCGCGATGCTGCTGGCCGACGAGGCGGGCGCCTCCCTCATCGTCGCCGTCGGCACGCACGCCACGCTGGTCGAGTTCCTCGACAAGGGCCGGCAGGGGATGGCCTCGACCTTCCTGACCCGGCTGCGGGTCGGCGGGAAGCTGGTCGACGCCAAGGGCGTCAGCCGGCTCTACCGCCAGCGCATCTCGAACTGGTCGCTGCTGCTGCTGGTGCTGGCCACCCTGGTCGCCATGGCCGCGGCCGTCTTCGTCTCCTCGGCGGGGCAGGCGTACGGCGACCTCCTGCGCGACGCGTGGGAGGACCTCGTCTTCTGGGTGGAGGGGCTCTTCTAGCAGCGGGACCGCGTGACGGGGGTCCCGCGCGTCACGCCCGGCCCTGCCCGGCCGCGCGGCTACGGTCGTCCCCGTGCCTCCTGTCCTGCCGTCCTGCCGTCCGGCAGCCGCCTCTGTCGTCCCTCCCGTCGCGGTGGTCTGACCCGTGGTCGACTTCCGCTACCACCTGGTGTCGATCATCGCGGTGTTCCTCGCGCTGGCCGTCGGCATCGTCGTGGGCACCGCGGCGCTGAACGGCCCGATCGTCGACAGCCTGCGCGGCAACATCAACCGCCTGTCCGACGACAAGCGCGCGCTCGAGGAGGACGTCCGGCAGCTGCAGGGGGAGGTCGACGCCGCCGACGACTTCGCCGACGCCGTGGGCGCGGACCTGCTGGCCGGGTCGCTGGCCGACGAGCGGGTCCTGCTGGTGACGACCGACGGGGTGCCGGAGGGGCTGGTCGAGGAGCTGCGGCCCGTGCTCGAGGCCGCCGGCGCGAGCCTGACCGGGCAGCTCGAGGTGGGTCAGGCCCTGGCCGACCCGGAGAACCGCGCGCTGGTCGAGGACCTGGTGGCGGAGGTCGTCCCGGCCGGCGTCGACCTGCCCGACGGCGAGCCCGTCGAGCGCGCGGCGGCAGAGCTGGCGGCGGCGCTGACGACCGGCCCGGATGCCGAGGACGTCGACGCCGGGGAGGCACAGGCCGTGGTGTCGGCCTTCCAGGAGGCCGACCTGGTGTCCTTCGAGGGCGAGACCGAGACGCTGACGACGGCGACCCTCGTCGTGGTGGTCGGCGGGCCGGCGCCCGAGGGCGAGGAGGAGCCGACCGTCGAGCAGCAGCTGCAGCACGAGGCGGCCCTGGTGCTCGCGCAGGCCTTCGACGACCGCTCGCGCGGCGTGGTCGTCACCGGACCGGCCGGCTCGGCCGACGAGGGCGGGCTGGTGGCCGCGCTGCGTGCCCAGTCCACGACCTCTGCGGACGTGTCCTCCGTCGACAACGTCGACCGCGGTCTGGGGCGCGTCGGCGTGGTCCGCGCGCTCGTCGAGCAGGGCGAGGGCGGGACGGGGCAGTACGGCTCCGGTGCCGGCGCCACCGGTCCGCTGCCGGCGCCGTCGTGAGCAGCCCCGTCCGCTGGCGATGAGCACGCTGCGCGCGGCTGCGGGCCGGGCCGTCGTCGGCGCCGGCGCCGCCCGGACGTCGCTGGCGCTGCTGCAGGCCCGGCCGCCGGGCGGCGAGCAGGCCTGGGCCCGCACCAACCACCGCGGCCGGCCGCTCACGCTGCTGTCCGGACCCGCGCTGGCCGTCGGGCTGGCGGCCTCGGCCGACCTGCCGCGCGCCGCAGTGGCGCTCGCCGCGCTCGGCGCCGGAGCCGTCGGTGCGTACGACGACGCCTCCGGCGCTCGGCACCCGCACGCCAAGGGCCTGCGCGGCCACGCCGCCGCCCTGCGGGCCGGGCAGCTGACCGGCGGGGTCGTCAAGGTCGGTGGCATCGGCCTGCTCGGCCTGGTGTCCGCAGCCCTGCTCGAGCGCCGGTCGCTCGGTCCGGCCCTCGTGCGCGGCGCAGTGGTGGCCGGGAGCGCCAACCTGGTCAACCTGCTGGACCTGCGCCCGGGGCGGGCGCTCAAGGCCGGCGGCGCGGCCGCGGTCGCGCTGCGCCAGCCGGGTCCGGCGGCGGCGGCGGCCGTACTGCTGCCGGGCGACCTGCGCGAGCGGACGATGCTCGGCGACGCCGGCGCCAACGCCCTGGGCGCGGTCCTGGGCCTGGCCCTGCTGCAGCGGCACCCCGCCCGGGCCGGCCGCGCGCTGGCCGTCCTGCTCGCACTGACCGCCGCCAGCGAGGTGGTGTCGTACAGCCGGGTGATCGACGCGGTGCCGCCGCTGCGCTGGGCGGACCGGGCCGGCCGGCTGCCGTGACCCCGCCGTGAGGACGGCCGCCCGCGGGCTGCTCGGCGCGGCGGCCGGCATCGCGCTGGTCACGATCGCCGCGCGGGTCGTCGGCTTCGGCCGCACCGCCGTCCTGAGCCGGACCCTCGGCACGTCCTGCGTCGGCGACGTCTACTCCGCGGTCAACGCCGTGCCCAACGTCGTCTTCGAGGTGGTCGCCGGCGGGGCCCTCGCCTCGGTGGTGGTGCCCGTGCTCGCCGGCGCCGTCGCGACCGGTGACCGCGACCGCGCGTCGCGCACCGCGAGCGCCCTGCTCTCCTGGACCGTCGTCGTGCTGCTCCCGGTGGTCCTCGTCGGGATCCTCGTGGCGCCGCTGGTGGTCCGGGCGCTGCTCGGCGGCGACCCGGCGTGCGCGCAGGCCGTCGACACCGGCACGCGGATGCTCGTCGTCTTCCTGCCGCAGGTCCTGCTCTACGGCATCGCCGTGGTGCTGACCGGGGTGCTGCAGGCCCACCGCCGGTTCCTCGGCCCGGCGCTGGCCCCGCTGCTGTCCAGCGTCGTCGTCATCGGCGCCTACCTGCTCTACGCCGCGCGCGGCCGGGTGGAGGACGTCGCCGAGCTGAGCCGGACGCAGGAGCTCGTCCTGTCGATCGGGACGACGCTCGGCGTCGCCGTCCTGGCGCTGTCGCTCGTCGTGCCGCTGCGACGGTGCGGGCTGCACCTGCGTCCGTCGCTGAGCTTCCCGCCCGGCGTCGCGGCGACGGCCCGCCGGCTGGCCGGGTCCGGGGTCGCCGGGCTGGCCGCGCAGCAGGTCGCCCTCGTGGTCGCGCTGCGGCTCGCCCTCGACGGCGCGCCGGGGTCGGTGGTCGTCTTCGGCGTGGCCACCGCGCTGTTCCTGCTGCCGTGGGCGGTGCTGGCCGTCCCGGTCGCGACGAGCGCCTTCCCGGGGCTGTCGGCCAGCGCCTCCGCCGGAGAGCAGGAGCAGTACGCCGCCCTCGCGGGGCGCTCCCTGCGCCTCGTGCTGCTCGCCATGACCGCGGCGGCGGCGGTGCTGGCGGCGGTGGCCGCACCGGTCGCCCGGCTGCTGGTCGAGGGCGCGCCCGGCGTGGAGAGCAGCGACGTGCTGGCCCGCTCGGTCCTGTCCTTCGCTCCCGGCCTGGTCGGCTACGGGCTGCTCGCGCTGCTCGGCCGGGCGCTGTACGCGCGCGGCGACGGCCGGACGCCCGGCGCCGCCACCGTCGCCGGCTGGCTGTCGGTGGCGGCCGCCGACCTGCTGCTCGTCCGGGCGCTGCCCGGCGTCGACCGGGTGGTGCTGCTGGGGGTCGGCAACACCGTCGGGGTGACGGTCGCGGGCCTGCTGCTGCTGCTCGGCCTGCGCCGGGCGGCTCCGACCGCGCTGGTCGGTGCCGGGCGGACGGCAGCGGCGGGTGCAGCGGGGGCGCTGCTCGGTCTGGGCGCGGCTTCGCGGGTGCCGCTGCCCGACGGCGGCGTCCTGGTCGACCTCGCGACCGCCGCGGGTCTGGCCCTGCTGGTCGGCGCGGTCTTCCTGGTCGTCGTGCGCCTGCTCGACGGTGCCGCCCTGAGGGCGGTGCTCCGTGGCTGAGCGCCGGCTCCGGGTCCTGCTCGTCCTGGCCACGAGCACCGGCGGCGTCGGACGGCACGTCGCGTCGCTGGCCGGCGGTCTCGAGGCCCGCGGCCACGACGTCACCGTCGCCGGCCCCTCGTCCAGTCGCGCCGTCGTCGGCCGGCCGGCGTACGAGGTCGTGGAGATCGGCTCGGCGCCGCACCCGGCCCGTGACGCCGTGGCGGTCACCCGGCTGCGGGCGCTGGCCCGCGACGCCGACGTCGTCCACGCGCACGGGCTGCGGGCCGGCGCGCTGGCCGTGCTGACGCCCCGGCCAGTCGTGGTGACGCTGCACAACGCGGTCACCGGTCGGGTCGCTGCCGTGCTCGAGCGGCTCGTCGCGCACCGCTCGCGGGTCGTGCTCGCCGCGAGCGAGGACCTCGCCGCACGGGCACGGGCGGTGGGGGCCGACGACGTGCGCCTGGCACCGGTCGCCGCCCCGCCGCTCGAGCCGACCGGTGTCGATCCCGGGCTGGGGCACCCGCTGGTGCTGGCCGTGGGGAGGCTGCACCCGCAGAAGGGCTACGACGTGCTGCTCGCCGCGCGCTCGGCCTGGCCGGAGGCGGTCGTCGCCGTCGCCGGCGACGGTCCGCTCGCGCAGGAGCTGCGGGGGCGAGCGCCGGACGTGCGCTGGCTCGGCCGGCGCGACGACGTCGCCGACCTGCTCGCCGCCGCCGACGTCGTGGTGCTGCCATCGGTGTGGGAGGCCCGCTCGCTCACCGCCCAGGAGGCGCTCCGTGCGGGCCGGCCCCTCGTGGCGACGGCGGTCGGCGGGGTGCCCGACCTCGTGCGCGACGGCGCGGTCCTGGTGCCGCCCGGCGACGCGGTGGCCCTCGCGGCGGCGGTGCGGCGACTGCTGGACGACCCGGTCGAGGCGGCCGCCGTCGCGGCCCGTGGCCTGGCGGTGTCGCAGACCTGGCCGGACGAGGCCGACACGGTGGCGCAGGTGGCCGCCGTCTACGCCGAGGTCGCCCGGTGAGGCGGCTGGTGCTCGGCCTCCTGGTCTGCCTGCTGCTCGCCGTGGCGGCAGGGGGGTCGCCCGTCTCGGCAGCTGTCCCGTCCGGCGGGACAGTCGCCGAGACGCGCGCTGCCCGGGCAGGCGAGGTGCGGGCGGCAGGCGAGGTGCGGGCGGCCGGCGAGGTGCAGGCGGCCGGCGAGGTGCAGGCGGCCGGCGAGGTGCAGGCGGCCGGCCAGGTGCGGGCGCTGCGCGGGGAGCGGCGCTGCCCGGACTCCCCGGCCGTGCCCGGACGCGCCACCACCGGCGGGTGCGGACGGGTGCTCGTCGTCGGCGTGCCCGGACTGCGCTGGTCGGACGTCGGGCTCGGGACGCCGACGCTCAGCCGGCTGGCCGAGGGCGGGGCGGTCGGCGTGCTGTCGGTCAAGGCCGTGCCGGCCGTGACGTGCCGCGCCGACGGGTGGCTGACGCTGGGCGCCGGTGGGCGTGCGACGGCCGGCGACGTCCAGCGGGCCCCCTGCGGGGGCGACAGCCCGACCGACCTGACGACCGACGCCCCGTACGACCCCGCCGCGCTGCAGGACGCCCAGCCGGAGCGCGAGGCGACCGAGCTGGGTTCGCTGGCGGCCGCCCTGGACGGCTGCGTCGACGCCCGCGGGGAGGGGCCGCAGCTGGCTGCCGCGGGCGCGTCCCCCGGGCAGCCGGCCGAGTGCGGGCTCGTCCTGCGCGAGCTGCCGCCGGTGACCGGTGACGGGACGGCGCGAGCAGCCGCGGCGACCCGCGCCGACCTGGCACTGGCCGACCTGCTGGCCGAGACCCGGGTGGAGCAGCTCCTGGTCGTCGGCCTGTCGGCCGGGCCGGGCGAGGACGACCCGTCGCTGCACGTCGCGCTGGCGTCCGGCCGCGCCTTCCCGCCTGGCGCGCTGGTGTCGGCGTCGACCCGGCGGGCGCCGTACGTCCAGCTGGTCGACGTGGCCCCGACGGTGCTGGAGCTGCTGGAGCGGCCGGTCCCCGAGGCGATGACCGGGCAGCCGTGGCGGTCCGAGGGCGAGCAGCCCGACGTCGAGGAGCTCGTCGACCTGGCGCTGCTCGCCGCGGTGCAGCGGTCGGTCACCGTCCCGTTCTTCGTCGCGCTGCTGGCCGCAGAGCTCGGCCTGCTCGTGCTGCTGGTCCGGCTCCGGCGCCTGGACCTGGCCGAGCTGGTCGCGCTGGGCGGCGTCGCCGCGATGGGGGCGTCGTACCTCGCCAACCTCGTGCCCTGGTGGCGCTCGCCGGCGCCGCTGCTCACCCTGCTCGGCGTCGTCGCCGGCGTGTCCGCCGTGGTCGCCGCCCTGGCCGTCTCGCGCCCCCTTGCGACGATCTTCGCCTTGGTGGGAGGTCGCTCGCGTGTCGCGGCACCTCAAGACGAAGATCGTCGCGGGGTGGGGGCTGCGGCTGGGGGTCGGGCTGGGGAGCGGGGGCGGGCGGGGGAGCGGGGGCTGCTGCGGCCGGTGGGGGTGGCGAGCGCCTTCACGGCGTCGGTGCTCATGCTGGACCTGGCCACCGGGGCGCACCTGCAGATGTCCAGCGTGGCGGGCTACAGCCCGCTGGTGGCCGGGCGGTTCGCCGGGATCGGCAACGTCGCCTTCGGCGTGCTGGCCGCCGCGCTGCTGCTCGCGCTGGCGGCCCTGACCCGCCGGGCCGCGGTCGTGGCGGCCGTCGGCGGGGTCGCGGTCGTGCTCGACGGGGCACCGCCGTTCGGCAGCGACGTCGGGGGGGTGCTGGCGCTGGTGCCCGCGCTGGTGCTGCTCGCGATGCTGCTGACCGGCCGGCGGGTCTCGGCGACCCGGCTGCTCGCGGCCGGCGCTGCCGGAGCCGCCGTCGTGACGGTCTTCGCGCTGGCCGACCTCAGCCGGGACGCCGCCGACCGCACGCACCTGGGCCGGTTCGCCCAGGACGTCGCTCGACGGCACCGCCGGCACGCTGCTGCGGCGCAAGGCCGAGGCCGTGCTCGGCCTGCTCTTCTCCAGCCCGCGTGACCGCCCTGCTGCCGCTGGTGGTGGCGGCCGCCGTCTACCTGGTCGTACGCCCGCCGGCACCGCTGCGGGCAGCGCTCGAGCGCGCACCGGCCTGGCGGGCGGGGCTCACGGCGCTGGGGCTGGCCTGCGCGATCGGCTTCGCCGTCAACGACAGCGGCGCCGCGGTCCCGGCGCTGGCCCTGGTCGTCGCGCTCCCCGCCACGGCGGCCGTCGTGCTGCGCGACCGGGCCGCGCGCCGTGCGCCGGAGGAGCCCGTCCCGCTGCTAGCCTGAACTCCCGTGCAGCGGACCGCCCGGTCTGCTCCGAGCACGGGGAGCGCCAGTGCCGCGTACGAGCCACCTGTTCGTGACCGGCGGAGTCGCCAGCTCCCTCGGCAAGGGCCTGACGGCGTCCAGCCTCGGCCGGCTGCTCAAGGCCCGCGGGCTGCGGGTCACGATGCAGAAGCTCGACCCCTACCTCAACGTCGACCCCGGCACGATGAACCCGTTCCAGCACGGCGAGGTCTTCGTGACCGACGACGGGTCCGAGACCGACCTCGACGTCGGGCACTACGAGCGCTTCCTCGACGAGGACCTGCACGGCAGCGCCAACGTCACGACCGGCCAGGTCTACAGCGCGGTCATCGCCAAGGAGCGGCGCGGGGAGTACCTCGGCGACACCGTCCAGGTCATCCCGCACATCACGAACGAGATCAAGGAGCGGATCCTCGCGCTCGGCGGTCCGGACGTGGACGTCGTCATCACCGAGGTCGGCGGGACGGTCGGCGACATCGAGTCGCTGCCCTTCCTCGAGGCCGCCCGGCAGGTGCGCCAGGAGGTCGGCCGCGACCACTGCTTCTTCCTGCACGTCAGCCTGATCCCGTACATCGGGCCGAGCGGAGAGCTCAAGACCAAGCCCACCCAGCACTCCGTGCAGGCGCTGCGCACCATCGGCATCACGCCGGACGCGATCGTCTGCCGCTCCGACCGGCCGATCAACGAGGCGATCAAGCGCAAGGTCGCGAACATGTGCGACGTCGAGCAGGAGGCGGTCGTCTCCGCCGTCGACGCCGCGTCGATCTACGACATCCCGAAGGTCCTGCACGCCGAGGGGCTGGACGCGTACGTCGTGCGCCGGCTGAGCCTGTCCTTCCGCGACGTCGACTGGACCGACTGGGACCGGCTGCTGCAGCGGGTCCACCACCCCGCCAAGCAGGTCACCGTCGCGCTGGTCGGCAAGTACGTCGACCTGCCGGACGCCTACCTCTCGGTCACGGAGGCGCTGCGCGCGGGCGGCTTCGCCAACGACGCCAAGGTCGACATCCGCTGGGTCGCCTCCGACGACTGCGAGACCCCCGAGGGCGCCGCGCAGGCGCTGGCCGACGTCGACGGCGTGCTCATCCCGGGCGGCTTCGGCGTGCGCGGCATCGAGGGCAAGCTCGGCGCGATCAAGCACGCCCGCGAGCAGCAGATCCCGACCCTCGGCCTGTGCCTCGGCCTGCAGTGCATGGTCATCGAGGTCGCGCGCGACCTGGCCGGGATCGAGAAGGCCGGCTCGACGGAGTTCGACCCCGCGGGACCGGACCCGGTCATCGCGACGATGGCCGACCAGCACGACGTCGTGGCCGGCGAGCGCGACATGGGCGGCACGATGCGGCTGGGGCTGTGGCCCACCAAGCTGATCAAGGGCTCGGTCGCGGCCGCGGCCTACGGCGACCAGCCGGCCACCGAGCGGCACCGGCACCGGTACGAGGTCAACAACGCCTACCGCCCGCAGCTCGAGGCCGCCGGGCTGGTGTTCTCCGGGACGTCCCCGGACGGCACGCTGGTCGAGATCGCCGAGCTGCCCGAGTCGGTGCACCCGTTCTTCGTCGGGACGCAGGCGCACCCGGAGTTCCGCTCGCGGCCGACCCGGGCGCACCCGCTGTTCGCCGCCTTCATCGCGGCGTCGGTGAAGAACGCCGAGAGCCGGATGCTGCCGCTCCAGCCGTAGCCGGAGCGGCAGCCGACGAGCCTGCGAGACCGGCTGACTAGACCGGCTGACTAGACCGGCAGCGCCTTGCGGGCGGCGTGCGCGCGCTTGCCGGCGTCCTTGCGGGCCTGCTTCGCGCTCTTGCGGGCGCTCTTCGCGCTGCTCCGCACGGCCTTCCTGGTGCTGCGCGCGGCGTCCTTGGTGTCGTCGATGAGCCCGTCGAGCACCAGGGCCAGCCCCGTGCCGAGCATCCAGACGTCCTTGGCGATGGCCGTGCCGTCCTGCGTCGGCCGGATGCCGTCGGCCTCGGTCATGCCCGGCGTCTTGGCGTACATCGTCAGCAGCCCGCCACTGAACGCGGTCAGGGCCAGGCCCGCCTTGAGCGGGGAGACGAAGGGCAGCAGCAGGGCGGCGCCGAGGGCCATCTCGCCCGTCGAGAGCACCTTGCCGAACTGCTCCGGCGGCATCTTCGCGGCCTGCGGCACGACGGAGGCCGCCATGCCCTGCATGCCGGCCGCGCTGTCGGCGTCCAGGCCGCGCTTGGTGTAGCCGCTGTTGAGGATGAAGGCGCCGGTGGCAAGGCGCAGGGGCACGTGGCTGAGTCGCATGGGGGGCCGGTACCCCGATCACGGCCTGGAACACGTCCCGGACGCACGTCGGCCCGGCCCTGGGGAGGGCCGGGCCGCACGGGCAGGGGAGGGGCGGCTACAGCAGCCCGCCCAGCTTGCCGGTCACCGTGCCGATCAGCCCGGTCGAGGGCGTCGGGCTCGGCGACGGCGCGGGAACCGGCTCGGTGGTCGTGCTGCCGGAGCGCTCGGCCATCTTGCGCTGCGCGCTCTTGATGGCCGTCCGGACCCGGAAGTAGGTGCCGCAGCGGCAGACGTTCTCGATCGCGTCGATGTCGGCGTCGGTCGGGTTCGGCGTCCGCTTCAGCAGGGCGACGGCGGCCATGATCTGGCCGGGCTGGCAGTAGCCGCACTGCGCGACGTCCTGCTCGAGCCACGCCTCCTGCACCGGGTGCAGCACGTCGCCGTCGGCCAGGCCCTCGATGGTCGTCACCTTGCGTCCGGCCACGTCGGCGACGTTCGTGACGCAGGGGTTGAACTCCTTGCCGTCCAGGTGGCTGGTGCACGCCTTGCAGACGTCGATGCCGCAGCCGTACTTGGGGCCGGTGACGCCGAGCTTGTCGCGCAGGGCCCACAGGACGGACAGGTCCGCGGGGGCGTCGACGTCCACCGTCTTGCCGTTGAGCTGGAAGGAGTACTTGGGCACGGCGGGCTCCTAGCGGGGGTTGACGCGGGTGGACCCGCTGCCGGTCGGGAACGGCGTGAAGTCGATCGGGAAGATGATCGGGAAGCTGCGCGGCTTGGTGCCGGTGGCCCGCGCGTAGGCGTTGGCGACGGCGCCGACCGCCGCCGGGACGCCCAGCTCGCCGGCGCCGCCGGGCTCGCCGGTCGTGTCGGGGAAGATGTGGACGTCGACCCGCGGCGGGCTGTCGGCCTGGCGGGGGAAGTGGAACTGCGAGTAGCTGCCCTCGAGGAAGCCGCCGTCGCGCAGGTGCAGCCCCGCGCGCAGCACGGTGCCGATGGCGTCGGTGAGCCCGCCCTGCAGCTGAGCCTCGAGCCCGCGGGGGTTGATCGGCAGGCCGTAGTCGCCGGCGATCGAGGCCCGCGTGACCCGCGGGTCCTGGGGGTCGGTCGCGTCGATCTCGACCAGGCAGGCCGTCATCGACTTGTACTCCTCGTGGAAGCCGATGCCCTGGGCGGTGCCGGCCGGCATGCGGCGGCCCCACTCGCCCATCTCCATCACCTTGCGGAGCACCGCGCGCGAGCGCTCGTCGGGGAGGAACTCCAGCCGGAACTCCGCGGGGTCCTTGCCCATGGCCGCCGCGAGCTCGTCGACCATGATCTCCTCGCAGCCGCGGGCGGGCGCCGAGTAGACCGACCGCCAGCTCGCGGTGTTGAAGGGGAGGTTCAGCTCGTTGAGCGCCTGGTTCGTCACGCCGAACGAGTACGGCGACTTCACGGTGGTGAGGAAGACGGTCTGCGCGAAGCTGGCGTTGCCGCCGAGCGAGACCGGCACCGCCGCGGGCGGCAGGTTGAGCTGCGCGCCACCGGCGGCGGTGATGATCTCGCCGAGGCCGTGCCGGAAGTCGGTCTCCACGCTGGCGACCCGCTGCTCCATGCTCAGCACCTGGCCGAGCTCGTAGGTCATCCGGATGTGGTTGACGCTCGCCGCGCGCGCCCGGCCGTGCCGGGTGTCGTCGATGCGGGTCATCATCGTCTTGACCGGGCGGCCGACCGCCTTGGAGATGCGGGCGGCCTCCAGGGCGCCGTCGAAGAACAGCCGGCGGCCGAACGAGCCGCCGCCCTGCACGACGTGCAGCTTCACGGGGACGCCGAGCTCGGCCTCGATCGTCTGCTGCGCGACCACCGGCACCTTGGTGCCGGCCCAGACGTCGGCGCCGTCGGCGCGCACGTCGGCGATGGCGGTGTTGGTCTCCAGCGGGGCGTGACTGGCGAAGTGCCAGTAGAACTCGCCCTCGACGAACTTGGTCACCAGCGGGACCACCGGCACGCCGAACGGCAGCTGGACGGCCCGCAGCTTGGCCTGGATCGACTCGTCGTCCTCGGCCGGGTCGACCGGTCCGGCCAGCCAGCTGACCTCGAGCGCCTCCTTGGCGTCGAGCGCCTGGCCGAAGGTCTCGGCGACCACGGCGACCCCGGTCGAGCGGGGGATGAGGGCGGCGTCGTCGCCGGCCCCGCCGACGGACAGGTCGATGACCGCCAGGTCCACGACGCCCGGCAGGGCGCGCACGGCGGCCTCGTTGAGGATCTTGTCGACGCGGCCGCGGATCGTCGGCGGGCGGGTGACCATCGCGCGCAGCGCGCCCGGGACCGGCTCGAGGTCGTTGGTGTACTGGAAGGCGCCGGTGACCATCGCGCGCGCGTCGATCCGGTTCTGCGGGGTGCCGACCAGCGTGCGGTCGGCGAGGGCCTTGGGCTGGGCCGTCGCGGCGAACAGCGTCGGAGAGCTCGCCAGAGAGGCCAGGGAGGCGTACGTCGCCGTACGGCCGTCGGGAGCGACGACCGACCCGTCGGCGGTGGTGATGCCGGCGGTGGAGGTGCCCCACTGCCCGGCAGCGGCGGCGATCAGGGTGCCGCGCATGGCCGCCGCGGCCTGCCGGACCGGCTCGTAGACCGAGCGGATGGTGTTGGAGCCGCCGGTGAGCTGACCGGTGAGCAGCTCGGGCCGGGCGTCGGCCAGGGTGACCCGCACCCGGCCGAGCGGCAGGTCGAGCTCCTCCGCGATGAGCATGGCGACGGCCGTCGTGATGCCCTGGCCGGCCTCCTCGCGCGGGAGAGCGCAGGACACGGTGCCGTCCTGCTCCAGCACCAGCTGGATGAGCAGCGGCTCGGTGGCCTTCGCGCCCAGGATGAGGATGTCGCCGAGGTCCTGGAAGTCCGCCGGCTCCGGCGTCCCCGGGATCGCCGCGAAGGCGCTGTCGGGAGCCAGGCCGTAGCGGACGGCGACGGCCAGCGTGGGGGCCGCCACCAGGTAGGTGAGGAAGCGTCGGCGGTCCAGGGGGTGCTCGAGGACGCGCTCTGCGGCGTCGTTCGGCAGGTCGGACGGGGGCACGGGAGCACCCTCTCTCTCGGGGACAGGGAGGCGAGATCCGCCGGCGGGGGTGGCCGGGGGCGGGAGCGCGTAGTCACTTCGGGCCAGGTGGAGCCGTCACGAAGGACCGTAACGGCGTAGTCCCCCGCGGGGTAGCGCCCCCGTCACCGGATGTGACCTGTTGCACTGTGCAGCCGCACAGCGAGGCTCACCGGCAGGCACCGGGTGGCGGCCCAGACCGGCCCGGGCAGACTGCGGCCATGACCGCAGCGCACGACTACCAGGTGCAGAGCAGCCAGACCGTCTTCGAGGGGCACGTCATCGGGCTGCGCCGCGACGTCGTCACGATGCCCGGCGGCACGACCTCGCAGCGGGACGTGGTGGAGCACCCGGGCGCGGTCGGCGTCGTGGCGCTCGACGACCAGGACCGGGTGCTGGTCCTGGACCAGTACCGGCACCCGGTGGGGCGCCGGCTGGCGGAGATCCCGGCCGGGCTGCTCGACCACCCCGGCGAGCTCGCGCTCGCTGCCGCGCAGCGGGAGCTGGCAGAGGAGGCAGGCCTGGCCGCCGGCACGTGGCACGTCCTGGTCGACGCGCTCACCACGCCCGGGATGAGTGACGAGGCGATCCGGATCTTCCTCGCCCGGGACGTCAGCGAGGTGCACCGCGACGTCCAGGAGCACGAGGAGGCCGACATGACGGCCAGCTGGCAGCCGCTGGACGAGCTCGTCCGGCAGGTGCTGGACGGCCGGCTCGAGAACGCCATGGCCGCCCTCGGCGTGCTCGCGGCCGACCGCGCCCGGCGCGACGGCTACGCCGCCCTGCGCCCGGCCGACGCTCCCTGGCCGGCTCAGAAGACGGACTGAGCCCAGACCGGCTGGCGCAGGACGGGCTAGCGCAGGCCGGCGGCCCGTCGCTCGAGCGCGGCCAGCGCCTCGGCCGCCCCGGGCTCGCCGCGCCGCCACCGGCCCACCGGGTCCGGGCCGAGCGCGGCCAGCTCGGACAGCGGCCGGTGCACGGCCGCGCGCAGCGCGAACAGCTCGACGTCGTCGCGCAGCACCGCGGCGGCAGCCGCCGTACGTGACCAGGCGAGGCGGGCCGGCAGCCAGCGCTGCACCGCCCAGGCGATCGGCAGCCCGGCGAGCACCAGCGCGAGGACCATCGCCAGGGTGCCGACGGCGTCCTGCTGGGCGACGCCCGCGCGGACGACCGCCTCCCCCGCGCCGGCTGCGGCGTCCAGCGGTGCGCGCAGGCCGCCGCCGAGCAGCGGCACGTCGTCGGCCTGCTCGGCCGCCCCCGACAGCCCACCCGCAAGTCCTCGGCCGGCCTGTTCGAGCTCGCGGCCCGGTGCGGCCAGCCGCTGCACGGCGGCGTGCACCCCCACCCCGATCCGCGCCCAGAGCAGGACCCACAGGCCGACGGCGGCGTCGGCGAGCAGCTGGCGCGTGCGCAGGGTGCCGGTCTCGGCGTACCACCTCATGACCGCGGTCCTGCCCGGAGCAGGCGGCCTGACGCGGCTCAGGCGACGGCGGTGCGCACGTCCTCGTGGCGGCGGAACCACGCGATGGTGCGCTCGAGCCCCTCGTCGAGGTCGACCGACGGTTGCCAGCCGAGCGCGCGCGTGGCCAGGCGGATGTCGGGCTGCCGGACGCACGGGTCGTCCACGGGCCGCTCCACGAAGCGGACCTCGGAGCTGCTGCCGCTCAGCGCGATGATCCGCTCGGCCAGCGCCAGGACCGTCATCTCCTGCGGGTTGCCGAGGTTCACCGGGCCGGCCAGGTCGGAGTCCAGCAGCGCGAGCAGTCCGGTCACCAGGTCGTCGACGTAGCAGACGCTGCGGGTCTGCGAGCCGTCACCGGCGACGGTGAGCGGCTCGCCGGACAGCGCCTGCCGGATGAAGGTCGGGATGGCGCGGCCGTCGTCCGGCCGCATGCGCGGGCCGTAGGTGTTGAAGATCCGCACGATGGCCGTGTCCACGGCGTGCGTGCGCCGGTAGGCCATGGTCAGGGCCTCGGCGAAGCGCTTGGCCTCGTCGTAGACGCCGCGGGGGCCGACCGGGTTGACGTGGCCCCAGTAGGTCTCGGGCTGCGGGTGCACCTGCGGGTCACCGTAGGTCTCCGAGGTCGAGGCCAGCAGGAAGCGCGCGCCCTTCTCCTTGGCAAGGCCGAGGGCGTGCAGCGTGCCGAGCGAGCCGACCTTCATCGTCTCGATGGGCAGCTCGAGGTAGTCGACGGGGCTGGCCGGGCTGGCGAAGTGCAGCACGTCGTCGACCGGCCCCGGCACGTGCACGAAGTCGGTGACGTCGGCCTTCACCAGCCGGAAGCGGTCGTGCCCCTGCAGGTGCTCGACGTTGCCCGCCGAGCCGGTGAGGAGGTTGTCGAGTGCCACCACCGAGTGACCGCGCTCCAGCAGCTGCTCGCACAGGTGGGAGCCCAGGAAGCCGGCTCCGCCCGTGACCACCGTCCGTCGCATGCGGCGGGTGGTTGCCACCTGCGGGCGGCTCAACCGCCTCAGCAGCATCTTCTTGGTTTGATCCGGCTCGGGGGGATCACGTTGCCCGGCAGCATCTTCCGATCGTCGAGAGGGAGCAGGCGTGGCGGGAACGACGCTCATCACCGGCGGGGCCGGCTTCATCGGCGCCCACCTGGCGGCCGAGCTGCTGACGGCGGGGGAGCGCGTGCGCGTCCTCGACGTGCTGCACCCCCAGGTCCACCCGCAGGGCGAGCGCCCGGACTACCTGCCGGCCGACGTCGAGCTCGTCGTCGGCGACGTCCGCGACCCGGAGGCCGTGCGGCGCGCGCTGGACGGGGTCGACCGCGTCGTCCACCTCGCGGCCCGGGTCGGCGTCGGCCAGAGCATGTACGAGATCAGCGAGTACACCTCGCGTCAACGGCGTCGGCACCGGCGTGCTGCTCGAGGCGCTGGCCGAGCGCCCCGTGGAGCAGCTGGTCGTCGCGTCCAGCATGAGCGTCTACGGCGAGGGCCGGTACGTCGACGCCGACGGGCAGGTGCGTCGCCGCGGCGCCGCGCACCCGCGCCGACCTCGAGGCCGACCGCTGGGAGCCGGTCGGGACGGACGGCCGCGCGCTCACCCCGGTCCCGACCGCCGAGGACAAGCCGCCGACGCTGTCTCAGCGTCTACGCCCTGGGCAAGTACGACCAGGAGCGGCTCTGCCTGCATGGTCGGCGAGGCGTACGGCATCCCGACCGTGGCGCTGCGCTTCTTCAACGTCTACGGGCCCTACCAGGCGCTGTCGAACCCGTACACCGGCGTGCTGGCGATCTTCGCGGCGCGGCTGCTCAACGGCCGGCCGCCGCTGCTCTTCGAGGACGGCGAGCAGCAGCGCGACTTCGTCAGCGTGCACGACGTCGCGCGCGCCTGCGCCCTCGCGCTGCGCGCCCCGCACGCGGCGGGCGGCCGTCCTCAACGTCGGCAGCGGCCGCAGCACCACGGTCGTCGAGCCATCGCGCGGCAGCTCGGCCGAGATCCTCGGCACCGACGTGCCCGCCCGAGGTCACCGGCACCTTCCGGGTCGGCGACATCCGGCACTGCTTCGCCGACATCTCGCGCGCCGAGCAGGTGCTCGGCTACGTCCCGCAGGTGCCGCTCGAGAAGGGCCTGGCCGAGCTGGCCGAGTGGCTCGAGGGGCAGGTCGCCGTCGACGGCGTCGACGCCGCCACCGCCGAGCTCGACCCGGCGCGGGCTGGCCGTATGAGCCGACCCTCGATCACCGGCGGCGCGGGCTTCATCGGCACCAACCTCGCCGACCGGCTGCTCGGCGCCGGCGAGCGGGTCGTCGTGCTCGACGACCTCTCGCGCGCCGGGCGTGGAGCGCAACCTGCGCCTGGCTGCAGGCGCGCCACCCGGAGCGGCTCCAGGTCGTGCAGTCGGCGACGTGCGCGACCCGCGCGTCGTGCGCCGGGCGGTCGCGCGGCGTCGACCGCGGTCTTCCACTTCGCCGCGCAGGTGGCCGTCACGACGTCAGCGTGGCCGACCCGCTGCACGACTTCGCCGTCAACCTCGGCGGCACCATCACCCTGCTCGAGGAGCTGCGCCGGCGCCGCGAGCCCGCCGCCGCTGCTGTTCACCTCGACCAACAAGGTCTACGGCGAGCTCGCCGGACCTCGCGGTCGAGCAGCGCGGGCGAGCCGGTACGAGCCGGTCGACGACGACGTGCGCGCGCACGGCATCGGCGAGGACCGGCCGCTCGCAGTTCGCCAGCCCGTACGGCTGCTCCAAGGGCGGCGCCGACCAGTACGTCCTCGACTACGCGGAGACCTACGGGATGCCGCACGTGGTGTTCCGGATGAGCTGCATCTACGGGCCGCACCAGTGCGGCAACGAGGACCAGGGCTGGGTGGCGCACTTCCTCATGCAGGCGCCGCGACGGCGCAGCCGATCACGATCTACGGCGACGGCCGCCAGGTGCGCGACGTGCTGTACGTCGAGGACCTGCTCGACGCGATGGAGCTGGCGCTGGACGACGTCGACGCCCTCGCCGGCCAGGCGTTCAACATGGGCGGCGGGCCGCAGAGCACCGTCAGCCTGCTCGAGCTGCTCGACCTCATCGGCACGCCTCGGCGGCCCGCGCCCGAGGTGCGCTTCGGCGACTGGCGGGTGGGCGACCAGCGCTACTACGTCTCCGACACCCGCCGCTTCCGCGAGGCCACCGGCTGGGCGCCGCGCACCGTCGCCCGCGGAGGGCGTGCAGCGGCTGCACGCCTGGCTCGGCGCCGCAGCGCCGGCCGCGTCGCGGGCGAGCTGATGCCGCGCAGCGCCGTGCTCACCGCGCCCGGGTCGGTCGAGCTCGTCGACGGTGCCGTCGGCGCCGCTGGTCCCCGGGCAGCGCCCGGGTCGCGGTCGAGGGCTGCGGGGTGTGCGGCTCGAACCTCCCGGTGTGGGAGGGGCGGCCGTGGTTCGACTACCCGCTGCCGCCGGGCGCTGCCCGGGCACGAGGCGTGGGGGCGGGTCGTCGAGGTCGGCCCGGCGACGGCGGCAGCGGCGTGGCGCTGCTGGCCGAGCGGCGCCTTCGCCGAGGAGCTCGTCGTGCCGATGCGACCGGCTCGTGCCGCTGCCGCCCGAGCTGGACGGCCAGCCGTTCCCGGGCGAGGCGCTCGGCTGCGCCTTCAACGCCGCCCGCGCGCAGCGACCTCGCGGCCCGGGCAGACCGTGGCCGTCGTGGGCGTCGGCTTCCTCGGCGCGCTGCTCGTGGCACTCGCCGCGCAGGCCGGCTGCCGCGTGATCGCGGTGGCCCGCAAGGCGTCCGCGCTGGACCTCGCGCGGACGCTCGGCGCCGCCGAGACGGTCGTCATGGACGACCACCAGCGGGTCATCGACGAGGTCGCCGACCTGACCGGCGGGGCGTTCTGCGAGCGGCGTGCTGGAGGTCGACCGGCGCGCCAGTGGCCGCTGGACCTGTCCGGCGAGCTCACCGGCGAGGGCGGCCGGCTGGTCATCGCCGGCTTCCACCAGGACGGGCTGCGGTCGGTCGAACGTGCAGCTGTGGAACTGGCGCGGCATCGACGTCGTCAACGCGCACGAGCGCGACCCGGCGGTGCAGCTGCGCGGCATCCGGGAGGCGGTGCGAGGCGGTCGCGTCCGGGCGGCTCGACCCGCGGCCGCTCTACACGCACGTCGCTCCCGCTGGCCGAGCTCGAAGACGGCGATGGACGCCGCCGCCGACCCGCCCCGACGGCTTCGTCAAGGCGCTGGTCCTCAACGATCTTCGTCCCGAGCGGTCGGACGCGCCGTCCGACCTCCCCTCATGACGAAGATCGGCGCGGGGGTGGACGCGGGGGTGGACGCGGGGGTGGACGTGGGGGTGGCTGGCCCGGCGAGGCTCGGGTTCCTGGGGGTCGGGTGGATCGGGCTGGACCGGCTGCGGGCGGTCGGCGGCGAGCGGCCTGGCCGACGTCGTGCTCGTCGCCGACGCGGCGTCCGAGGTGGCGGCGCAGGCGGCGGACGAGGTCGGCGCGCAGGTCGTCGCGCCGGACGAGCTGCTCGACCGCCGGGCTCGACGGGGTCGTCGATCGCCACGCCCAGCGCGCTGCACGCCGCGCAGGCCGTGGCCGCGCTCGAGGCCGGGCTCGGCCGTCTTCTGCCAGAAGCCGCTCGGCCGCGACCGCGGCCGAGACCGCCGCCGTGGTCGGAGGCCGCGCGGCGGGCCGACCGGCTGCTCGGGCGTCGACCTGTCCTACCGGCACCTGGCCGCGACGGCGGCGCTGCGCGAGGTGCTGGCCTGCGGCGAGCTCGGCGAGGTCTACGCCGCCGAGCTGGTCTTCCACAACGCGTACGGGCCCGACAAGGCGTGGTTCCGCGACCCGGCGCTGTCCGGCGGCGGCTGCGTCATCGACCTCGGCACGCACCTGGTCGACCTGGCCCTGCACCTGCTCCCGACCGACCGAGGTGGTCGGCGTGACGTCGCGGCTCTACGCCCGCGGGACCGCCGCTCGACGGCCGGACCGACGTCGTGGAGGACTACGCCACCGCCCGGGTGGACCTGGCCTCCGGCGCGGCGCTCGACCTGTCCTGCTCGTGGGACCTGCACGCCGGCCAGGACGCCGTCATCGGCGCTGTCTTCCACGGCACCCGCGGCGCTGTGGCGCTCGCCAACGTCGACGGGTCGTTCTACGACTTCCGCGCCGTGCGCCGCACCGGGACGACGAGCGAGGTGCTGGTCGAGCCGCCGGACGCGTGGGGCGGGCGCGCCGTCGTCGAGTGGACCCGCCGGCTCGCGGCCGGCGAGCGGTTCGACCCGGCCGCCGAGGAGCTGGTCCGCACCGCCGAGGTGCTCGACCGGGTGTACGGCCGATGAGGGTCCTCATGACCGCCGACGCCGTGGGCGGCGTCTGGACGTACGCCGTCGAGCTCGCCGCAGCCCTGGACGCCGAGGTCGCACCTGGCGGTGACGGGGCCGCCGCGCGACGCCGCGCAGGTGGCGGAGTCGGCCGTCTTCGCCTCGGTGCACGAGGGGCCGTTCCCGCTGGAGTGGCAGGACGACCCGTGGGCGGGGGTGGATGCCGCGGGGGAGTGGCTGCTGTCGCTGGCCGCCGACGTCCGCCCGGACGTCGTGCACCTCAACGGCTACGCCCACGCCGCCCTGCCCGTGGCCGGCGCCGGTCGTCGTGGTCGCCCACTCCGACGTCGTGTCGTGGTGGCGCGCGGTGCACGGCAGGCCCCGCCGCCGGCCTGGGACGAGTACCGCCGTCGGGTGGCGGCCGGGCTCGTCGCGGCCGACCGGGTCGTGGCGCCGACGGCGGCGGTGGCTGCGGATCTGGCCGCGGCGTACGGCTTCTCGCGAGCCCAGGTCGTGCCGAACGGCCGCGCGGCCGGACGCGGTGGCGCCGGGGTCGAAGGCCCCGCTGGTGCTCGCGGCCGGACGGCTGTGGGACGCCGCCAAGGACGTCGACGCGCTCGTGCCGGGTCGCGCCGCAGCTGCCCGGTGAGGTCGCGGGTCGCGGGCGACGGGCGAGGCGCCCGCGGGGGTCGGTCGCACTCGGCCGGCTGGCCTGGCCGGACCTCGCCCGGGAGCTGGCGACCGCGGCCGTCTACGCCGCCCCGGCCCGCTACGAGCCGTTCGGGCTGGGCGTGCTGGAGGCCGGGCTCGCCGGCTGCGCGCTCGTGCTCGGGGACATGCCCAGCCTGCGCGAGGTGTGGGGGAGCGCGGCGACCTACGTCGGCCGACGACCAGGCGCTGGCGGCGGCGCTGACCGCGCTGCTCGAGGACGGCGACCTGGCCCGGGCCCGTGGCGCGGCGGCGCGCGACCGGGCGCTGCGCTTCAGCCCCGCGCGCACCGCCGCGGGCTACCGGGCGCAGTACGCCGCCCTGCCGGTGGGGGCGAGATGAGGGTCCGGTGAGGGTCGTCGTGCTTCTGCCACTCGCTGGTCAGCGACTGGAACCACGGCAACGCGCACTTCCTGCGCGGCGTCGTCAGCGAGCTGCTGGACCGCGGCCACGACGTGCGGGTCTTCGAGCCGCTCGACGGGTGGAGCCGCGCGAACCTCGTCGTCGACCAGGGGCGGGCCGCCGTCGACGACGTGCTGCGCGCCTTCCCGCAGCTGCGCAGCCGCAGCTACGACCCGCTCGAGCCCGACGTCGCCGGCGATGACCGAGGGCGCCGACCTGGTGCTCGTGCACGAGTGGAACGACCCGTCGCTGGTCGCCGCCGTCGGCGCGCACAACGACCGCCGGCGGCTACCGCCTGCTCTTCCACGACACCCACCACCGGGCCGCGACGGCGCCGGAGGAGATGGCGCGCTACGACCTGTCGCAGTACGACGGGGTGCTGGCCTTCGGCGAGGTCGATCCGGCAGACCTGTACCTCGACCGCGGCTGGACCGACCGGGCGTGGACCTGGCACGAGGCCGCCGACACCCGCGTCTTCGGCCCGCGCGAGGACGTCGCGCGCACCGGCGACCTGGTCTGGATCGGCAACTGGGGCGACGGCGAGCGCACCGCCGAGCTGCACGAGTACCTGCTCGACCCGGTCCGCGACCTCGGGCTGCGGGCGCTGGTGCACGGCGTGCGCTACCCGACGGAGGCGATCGCGGCGCTGGCGGAGGCCGGCATCCGCTACGGCGGCTGGATCGCCAACCACCGCGCGCCCGAGGCGTTCGCCGCCCACGCCGTCACCGTCCACGTGCCGCGCCGGCCGTACGTCGAGGCGCTGCCCGGCATCCCCACGATCCGGCCGTTCGAGGCGCTGGCCTGCGGCATCCCGCTGGTCGAGCGCGCCGTGGGAGGACGTCGAGGGGCTGTTCTCGCCCGGGCACCGACTTCCTCGTCGCCCGCGACGGCCGCGAGATGCGCTCGCCACCTGCGCGACGTCCTGCACGACGACGGCGCTCGCGGCGTCGCTGCGCGCGAGCGGGCTGAAGACCATCGCGGCGCGGCACACCTGCGCGCACCGCGTCGACGAGCTGCTCGGCGTCGCCGCCGAGCTCGGCCTGGACGTCTCCGGGGGACCCGCGCGTGCGTGACGGCCTGGACATCGCCTTCTTCGGCTCGAGCCTGGTCTCGTCCTGGTGGAACGGCGCGGCGACCTACTACCGCGGGATCATCCGCGGCCTGCACGGGCTCGGGCACCGGGTCACGTTCTACGAGCCGGTCGCCTACGAGCGCCAGGAGCACCGCGACATCGCGGACCCCGACTGGGCGCGCGTCGTCGTCTACGAGGCGCCGGACGAGGCCGCCGTGCGCGCCACCGTCGAGCGGGCCCGCGGCGCCGACCTGGTCGTGAAGACCAGCGGCGTCGGCGTCTTCGACGACGTGCTCGAGGACGCCGTGCTCGTCGCTCGGCGACGGCCACGGCCTTCTGGGACGTCGACGCCCCGGCGACGCTGTCCCGCATGGAGGACGACCCGGCCGACTCCTTCCGCGCCCTGCTCCCGTCGTACGACCTCGTGCTGACCTACGGCGGCGGGGAGCCGGTGGTGCGCCGGTACGCCGAGCTCGGCGCGCGCGACTGCCGGGTCGTCTACAACGCGCTCGACCCGACGACCCACCACCCGGCGCCGCCCGACCCGCGGTTCGACGCCGACCTGGCGCTGCTGGCCAACCGGCTGCCGGACCGGGAGGCGCGCGTCGAGGAGCTCTTCCTGCGAGCCGCCTCGCTGCTGCCGGACCGCACCTTCCTGCTGGCCGGCAACGGGTGGGCCGACAAGCCGGTGCCGCCCAACGTGCGACTGCTCGGCCACGTCGGGACCGCCGACCACAACGCCTTCAACTGCCACGCCGCTCGCGGTCGCGAACGTCACCCGCGACAGCATGGTCGCCAACGGCTGGTCGCCCGCCACCCGCGTGTTCGAGGTCGCCGGCGCCGCCGCCTGCCAGATCACCGACGCGTGGGAGGGGATCGAGGACTTCCTCGTCCCCGACGCCGAGGTGCTCGTCGCGGCCGACGGCGCCGAGGTGGCGGAGCACCTGCGCGGGCTCGACCGCGACCGCGCTGCGCTGCTCGGGAAGGCGGCGCTGGAGCGGGTGCTGTCCGAGCACACCTACGCGCACCGGGCCGTGCAGGTCGACCAGATCCTGCGGGAGCTGCTCCGATGACGCTGCGGGTCGTCGTCCTCGGCCTGTCCATCACGTCCTCGTGGGGCAACGGGCACGCCACCAACTTCCGGGCGCTGGTGCGGGCGCTGGCCGGCCGGGGGCACGACGTGCTGTTCCTCGAGCGGGACGTCCCCTGGTACGCCGAGCACCGCGACCTGCCGTCGCCGCCGTGGGGCCGGACGGCGCTCTACGGCTCGCTGGAGCAGCTCCGGGACGAGCACGGTGCTGCCGTCCGCGAGGCCGACCTCGTCGTCGTCGGGTCGTACGTCCCGGAGGGCACCGACGTCGGGCGGTGGGTGCAGGGCACCGCGCGGGGGGTGACCGCGTTCTACGACATCGACACGCCGGTGACGCTGGCCGCGCTGGGACGGGGGGAGTGCGACTACCTCGTCCCCGAGCTCGTGCCGGGCTACGACCTCTACCTGTCCTTCACCGGCGGCCCGACGCTGTCCTACCTGCAGGACGTGCTCGGCTCGCCCCGGGCCGTCGCGTTCCACTGCCTGGTCGACGAGACGGCGTACGCGCCGGTCGAGGTCGAGCAGCGCTGGTCGCTGGGCTACCTCGGCACCTGGAGCGCGGACCGGCAGCCGGTGCTCGACCAGCTGCTGGTCGAGCCGGCGCGCGCGCTGCCGGAGGAGGCCTTCGTCGTCGGCGGTCCGCAGTACCCGGCCGACCTGGTCTGGCCGGCGAACGTGGCGCGGATCGACCACCTGCCGCCGGCCGAGCACGTCGCCTTCTACAGCGCCCAGCGGCTGACGCTCAACGTCACGCGCGCCGACATGGTCCGGGCCGGCTGGTCGCCGAGCGTGCGGCTGTTCGAGGCGGCGGCGTGCGGGGTGCCCGTCGTGTCGGACTGGTGGGAGGGGCTGGACGCCTTCTTCGTCCCCGGCGAGGAGGTCCTCGTGGCGCGATCGGCGGACGACGTCGTGGCGCACCTGCGCGGTCTCACCGACGAGCGGCGGGCGCAGATCGGCGCGGCGGCCCGGCGCCGGGTGCTGGCCGAGCACACGGCCGAGCACCGGGTCGACGAGCTGGAGGCGCACGTCGCGGCGGTGCGCGAGACGGCGGTGCGGCCGTGACCGACCTGGAGAGCCGCCGCGCGGACCTCGAGCGGGACGGCTTCACGGTGCTGCGAGGCGCCGTGCCGCAGGCGAACCTGGATGCGGCGCTGCGGCTGCTCGGGCTGGCGGTCCGGCGCGAGGGGATCAGCGCCGAGCAGATCGCCGAGTGGCAGAGCGGCACCTTCTTCCCGCAGCTGCGCTGGGAGCCGGCGGTGTGGGACGTCCTGCCCGACGTCGCCGCCGAGCTGCTGGGCTGGCAGGACGGCGACGACTGGGCCGAGCCGCAGATCCTGCTCCGCTACCCCGACGAGGAGCAGGACTGGCCGGTCGAACCGCACGTGGACAGCGTCCCGCCGTGGGCGACCGGCTGCTCGTACAAGGGCATCGTCGGCGTGGCCCTGACGCCCAGCGGGGAGCGCGACGGGGTGGTCTGCGTCTGGCCGGGGTCCCACCGGGGCGAACCGGGCGCGCCGCTGCACGTGCCGCTCGAGGCGGGCGACGCGCTCGTCATGCACCCGCAGCTCGGCCACGCCGGCACGCTCAACCTCGGCCCGACCGTGCGCACAGCCGTCTACTTCCGCCTGGTGACGAAGGCCACCTGAGCGGTCCTACACTCGGCCCGCCGAGCGACCGCCCGGCAGCCCGTGCCGGCGTGGCCTCGTGACCCGAGCCGACCCGGCCGCACCGTTGGAGGACTGCGTGAAGGTCGGCATCCCGCGCGAGGTCAAGGACCACGAGTACCGCGTCGCGATCACCCCGGCGGGCGTGCGCGAGCTGGTGTCCTGCGGCCACTCGGTGCAGGTCGAGAAGGACGCCGGCGTCGGCTCCTCCATCCCCGACGACGAGTACGAGGCGGCCGGCGCCACGATCATCGGCTCGGCCGACGACGTGTGGGCCGAGGCCGACCTGGTGCTGAAGGTCAAGGAGCCGGTCGCGTCGGAGTACGGCCGCATGCGCCGTGACCAGGTGCTGTTCACCTACCTCCACCTGGCCGCCTCGCGCGCGTGCACCGACGCGCTGCTGGCCGCCGGCACGACCGCCGTGGCGTACGAGACCGTGCAGCTGCCGGACCGGTCGCTGCCGCTGCTCGCACCGATGTCCGAGGTCGCCGGTCGCATGGCGCCGCAGGCCGGTGCGCACTTCCTCGAGCGCGGCCTCCGGCGGGCGGGGCGTCCTGCTGGGCGGCGTCTCCGGCGTCTACGCCGGCAAGGTCGTCGTGCTCGGCGCGGGCGTGTCCGGGCCTGAACGCCGCCGCCATCGCGCTCGGCATGCAGGCCGAGGTGCTGCTGCTCGACAAGAACGTCGCGAAGCTGCGCGAGGTCGACCGGATCTACCAGGGCCACATGCAGACCGTCACGTCCAACACCTTCGAGGTGGAGCGCGCAGTGATCGACGCCGACCTCGTGATCGGCGCGGTGCTCGTGCCGGGCGCGAAGGCGCCGACGCTCGTCACGGACGAGCTGGTCGCGGCGATGAAGCCCGGCTCGGTGCTGGTCGACATCTCCGTCGACCAGGGCGGCTGCTTCGAGTCGACCCGCCCGACGACGCACTCCGACCCGGTCTTCGAGGTCAACGGCTCGCTGTTCTACTGCGTGGCCAACATGCCCGGCGCCGTGCCGAACACCTCCACCTACGCGCTCACCAACGTCACGCTGCCGTACGCCGTCGAGATCGCGAACCTCGGCGTGCGCGCCGCGGCCGAGGCCGACGCCGCCCTGGCGCTGGGGCTGAACACGGTCGACGGGCAGCTGGTCTACGCGCCCGTCGGCGAGGCGCACGGCCTGCCCGTGGCCGACTGGCGCGAGGTGCTCGTCTGACCGCGGTCGCTGCTGTCGGAGCCGCTCGCCGCCCGGGCCGTCGAGGTCTACCTCGACCACCTGGCCGTCGAGCGCGGCCTGGCCGCGAACACGCTGTCGTCCTACCGCCGCGACCTGGCCCGCTGGACCGCGCTGCTGCGGGCGCTCGGCCGGGAGCGCCTGTCGGAGGTGACCGAGGCCGACGTCGCCGGGTTCCTGGCGGCGCTGCGGACCGGGGACGAGGAGCACCCGCCGCTGTCGGCGTCGTCCGCCGGCCGGGCCGTGGTCGCCGTCCGCGGGCTGCACCGGTTCGCGCTGCGCGAGGGCTGGACCACCGTCGACGCCGCCCGGGAGGTGCGGCCGCCGGTCCCGGCGCGCCGGCTGCCGAAGGCGATCACGGTCTCGCAGGTCGAGGCGCTGCTGGCCGCGCCGGACGCCGACACCCCGCTCGGGCTGCGCGACCGCGCGCTGCTCGAGCTGCTCTACGGCACCGGCGCGCGCATCTCCGAGGCGATCGGGCTCGACGTCGACGACCTCGACCGCGCCGCCGGTCTGGTGCGGCTGGACGGCAAGGGCGGCAAGCAGCGCGTCGTCCCGGTCGGCAGCTACGCCGGGCGCGCCGTCGAGGCCTACCTCGTCCGGGCCCGGCCCGGCCTGGTCGCGGCCGGGCGGGGGAGCGCCGGCGCTGTTCCTCAACGCCCGCGGCGGTCGGCTGTCGCGGCAGAGCGCGTGGACGGTGCTGCGCGCGGCGGCGGTGCGCGCCGGGATCCCGGGCGACGTCTCGCCGCACACCCTGCGGCACTGCTTCGCCACGCACCTGCTCGACGGCGGCGCCGACGTCCGCGTCGTCCAGGAGCTGCTCGGCCACGCGTCCGTGACGACCACGCAGGTCTACACGCTGGTCACCGTCGACCGGCTGCGCGAGGTCTACGCCACCGCCCACCCCCGCGCCCGCAGCTGACCCTCGGGCGCCGCGATCGGCCGGGCGCCCCGCGGCTTCCCCGACGATCTTCGAGTCCGTGCCCTGCCGTACGGCGTGTCGCGGGCCAGGACTCGAAGATCGATGGTCGCAGGGTCGAGCCTGCACCCAGGCCCGCTGCCGGTGATCCACATGAGGTCGTGGTCAGTGCTGGGCGCGGGATCCACCTCGGACCTCACCTGGATCACCAGGGGTACGGGGCGGCGAGGCGGGTGCGGAGAGCGCGGAACGCGTTGATCCGCGTGCGGGCCGCCCCGTAGAGTCCCGCGCGACGCTCGACCGACGTGAGCCGTCACGCCCTCCCACCCGGCGAAGCGATCTGGAGACCCATGCCTGCGTCCTCCCCGGGCGGCCGCACCACCCGCGCCGCGGCGGCGCCGCGAGCCGCCGGTCGTACGGTCTCCGCGACGGGCGGACGCACGGTGGCGGCCCCGGGCGCAGGGGTGGCGAAGGCACCGGTCACGGTGAAGGTCGCGGCCAAGGCACCCGCCAAGAAGGCCACGCCGCCCGTGAAGGCACCCGCAGCGAAGAAGGCGCCGGCAGCCAAGAAGGCCCCCGCAGCCAAGAGGCGCCGACGGCGGAGCAGCCGGCCCGCGCGAAGACCCCCGCCCAGAAGCCGCCCGCCGGCACCATCCCGTCCTCGCGCGCCCGCGGCGCCGCGGCGGGAGTCGGCCCGACCGGCCGGGTCACGCCCCGCTTCCCCGAGCCCAAGCGGCTGCGCCGGCACGGCCCGGCCCGCATCCTCGCCGATGTGCAACCAGAAGGGCGGCGTCGGCAAGACGACCAGCACGATCAACCTGGGCGCGGCGCTGGCGGAGTCCGGCCGGCGGGTGCTGCTCGTCGACTTCGACCCGCAGGGCGCGCTGTCGGTCGGCCTCGGCGTCAACCCGCTGGCGCTCGAGCGGACGGTCTACAACCTGCTGATGGAGCCCGGGCGTCACGGCCGAGGACATCCTGCTCAAGCACCGACGTGCCGGGGCTCGACCTGCTGCCCGGCCAACATCGACCTGTCCGCCGCCGAGGTGCAGCTGGTCAACGAGGTCGCCCGCGAGCAGACCCTCGCCCGGGCGCTCGCGACCGTCGTCGGACGACTACGACGTCATCCTCGTCGACTGCCAGCCGAGCCTCGGGCTGCTGACGGTCAACGCGCTGACCGCCGCGCACGGCGTGATCATCCCGTCGGAGTGCGAGTTCTTCGCGCTGCGCGGCGTCGCGCTGCTCATCCAGACGATCGAGAAGATCCGCGAGCGGCTCAACCCCGACCTCGAGCTCGAGGGGAGTCCTCGCGACGATGTACGACCCGCGGACGCTGCACGGCCGCGAGGTGCTGGCCCGCGTCGTCGAGGCGTTCGGCGACAGGGTCTTCCACACGGTCATCAACCGCACGGTCCGCTTCCCCGAGACGACGGTCGCCGGCGAGCCGATCACGACGTACGCCTCGAGCTCCGGCGGCGCGCAGGCCTACCGCGAGCTGGCGAAGGAGCTGCTCGCCCGATGAGCCGCTGCGGCCCGCTGACGTGCTGTACGCCCTCGGGGACCCGCTCTCGCTGGTCCTGCTGCTCGTGTCCTTCCTGCTCGCGGTCACCCTGCACGGCTGGGTGCAGTCGGTCGTCGCCGAGCGCGAGGGCGACCGCGCGGTCGTCGCCGAGCGCCGCACCGCGCCCGGACCCGCGCCGGCACGTCGACCCGTTCGGCGCGGTCGCGGCCGCGATCGCCGGCATCGGCTGGGCCAAGCCGGTCGAGCCGCCGGACCGCCGTCGCCGCCGCGGCGATGGTGCAGGTGCTGCTCGCCGGCGCGGTGGCGAACCTCGTCGTCGGGCTGGGCGCGCTCGCTGCGTTCGGCGTCCTCTACGGCGGCATCCGGCTCGGCTCGCCCAGCCGGCTCCTGCAGTCCGGCGTCGACCTGCGACCTCGGCGCCCGCGCTCTGCTGGTCCTCGGGCTGGCGAACCTCATGACCGGCCTGCTCAGCCCTCGTGCCGATCCCGCCGCTGCCCGGCGGCCGGCTGCTGTTCGGCCTCGCGCCGCGCAGCCCCGGCTGGCAGAAGGCGGAGTACCAGCTGGTCGAGCGCAACATCGGCATCGCCGTCCTGCTCGCGCTGCTGCTCATCCCGCTCGGCGGGCCGCAGGCGCTGCTGCCGACCCTCCTCGACACCCTGGCCGGGCCGCTGGTCCGCCTGGTCACGGGTGCCTAGCGACGTGGTCGGACGAGGTGGAGCAGTCGGGCGGCGGCTCGGTCTTCTCGGTCCACCTCGACGAGTTCGAGGGGCCGTTCGACCTGCTGCTCGGCCTGATCGCCAAGCACCAGCTCGACGTCACGACGCTGGCGCTGTCGCAGGTGACCGACGAGTTCCTCGCGCACATCCGCGCGCTGGGCTCCACCTGGGACCTCGGCCAGGCGACCGAGTTCCTCGTCGTCGCCGCCACTCTGCTCGACCTCAAGGCGGCCCGCCTGCTGCCGTCCGGCGCGGTCGAGGACGAGGAGGACCTCGCGCTGCTCGAGGCGCGCGACCTGCTGTTCGCCCGGCTGCTGCAGTACCGCGCGTACAAGCAGGCCGCCGCGCAGCTGGCCGCGCATGCTGGCGGCGGAGTCGCGTCCGCTACCCGCGCTCGGTGTCGCTGGAGCCGCGCTTCGCCGGGCTGCTGCCGGAGGTGCTGCTCGGGCTGGGCCCGCAGCAGTTCGCCGCGCTGGCCGCGCGGCGCGCTGGCGCCGCGGCCGGAGGTCGAGGTCGCCGTCGACCACGTGCACGGCGGGACGGTCAGCGTCCGCGAGCAGACCGCGCTGCTGCGCGAGCGGCTGCGGCGCAGCGGCGGCGGGTCGTTCCGCAGCCTCACCGCCGACTGCACCAGCACGCTCGAGGTCGTCGCCCGCTTCCTCGGCCTGCTCGAGCTCTACCGCGAGGGCGTCGTGAGCTTCGAGCAGGTCGAGGCGCTCGGCGACCTGCACGTGCGCTGGACCGGCGAGACCGGCCCGACCGAGCCCCAGCAGGAGGACGCATGACCGAACCGGCACCGCCCCCGCTCCAGGCCGTCCTCGAGGCGGTCCTGCTCGTCACCGACGAGCCCGTGCCCGCCACGGTGCTCGCGCAGGTCGCCGAGCAGCCGACCGCCGAGGTCGAGCGGGTGCTCGCCGCGCTGGTCGAGGACTACGCCCGCCGGGCCGCGGCTTCGAGCTGCGGCTGGTGGCCGGCGGCTGGCGGCTCTACACGCGCGCGGACTGCGCGCCGTACGTCGAGCGCTTCGTCCTGGACGGCCAGCAGGCCCGCCTGACGCAGGCGGCGCTCGAGACCCTCGCCGTCATCGCCTACCGCCAGCCCGTGACCCGCGCACGGGTCAGCGCGGTGCGCGGCGTGAACGTGGACGGCGTGGTGCGCACCCTGCTCGCCCGCGGCCTGATCGCCGACGCCGGCCAGGACCCCGACAGCGCCGGCACGCTCTACCGCACCACCCCGCTGTTCCTGGAGCGGCTCGGCCTGCAGTCGCTCGACGACCTGCCCGCTCTCGCGCCGCTCCTGCCCGAGCTCTCCGAGCTCGACGACGCCTCCACCTCCAGCTGAGGACGCACCCATGGCCACCACGAACGACGGCAACGCCGACGGCATCCGCCTGCAGAAGGTGCTCGCCGCCGCCGGCATCGGCTCCCGGCGCGCCTGCGAGGCGATGATCGAGGCGGGCCGCGTCTCGGTGAACGACGAGCCGGTCCTCGAGCAGGGCCGCCGCGTCGACCCCGAGACCGACGTCATCCGGGTCGACTCGATGCGGATCAACACCGCCGCCGGCAACGTCTACCTGGCGATGAACAAGCCGCGCGGCTACGTCACCGCGATGACCGACCCGGAGGGCCGGCCGACCGTCGGCGACCTGGTCCGCGACCGCGTCGAGCGGCTGTTCCACGTCGGCCGGCTCGACGCCGACACCGAGGGCCTGCTGCTGCTCACCAACGACGGCGAGCTGGCCCACCGGCTGTCGCACCCGTCGTACGAGGTGCCCAAGACCTACCTGGCCGAGGTGCTCGGCCCGATGGAGAAGGGCGTCGGCAAGCGGCTGCGCGAGGGCGTCGAGCTCGACGACGGCATCGTGCGCTTCGACGCCTTCAAGCTCGTGGACTCGACCGCCAACCGGCTGCTGCTCGAGGTGGTCCTGCACGAGGGCCGCAAGCACATCGTCCGCCGCGCGCTGGCCGAGGTCGGCCACCCGGTGCAGCGGCTGCTGCGCACCGCCGTCGGCGGCGGTGCAGCTGGGCAACCAGAAGCCGGGCAAGATCCGCGTGCTCACCCGCGACGAGCTGGCCGGGCTGTTCGCGCTCGTCGGCATGTAGCCCGCCGCCTCCCGGGCCGGGCCGCGCCGCCCGCCTAGGGTGGCGGCCATGGCTGTTCGAGCGGTACGGGGCGCGATCCAGGTCGACGCGGACGAGCGGCAGCAGCTGCTCGACGCGACCACCGAGCTGCTGCAGACCGTGCTCGACCGCAACGGGCTCGGCCAGGAGGACCTCATCAGCGTGGTCTTCACGGCCACGCCCGACCTCACCTCGGAGTTCCCGGCCTACGCCGCGCGCCAGCTCGGCTTCGTCGACGTGCCGCTGATGTGCGCCACGGAGATCTCCGTCGCCGGCGCGATGCCGCGGGTCGTGCGCCTGCTGGCCCACGTCGAGACCGACCTGCCGCGCTCGGCCGTCCACCACGTCTACCTGCGGGGCGCCGCGGCGCTGCGCCGCGACCTGCCGAGCTGACGGCGTGGCCGACCTGCTGGTCGTCGGGACCGGGCTGATCGGCACCTCCGTCGGGCTCGCGCTGCGCGGGCAGTGCGACGTCGTCCTGTCCGACCCGTCGGCCGCCGACCTGGCGGTCGCCGTGGAGCGCGGCGCCGGCCGCGCCTGGGACGGCGAGGAGGCGTTCGGGCACTGCCTGGTCGCCGCGCCGCCGTCGGCCGTCGCGACGGTCGTACGCGGCCTGGTCGGCCGGGGCGGGACGTTCAGCCACGTCGCGTCGGTGCAGCGGGCGGTGCACGACGACCTCGTGCAGGCCGGGATCGACCTCGCGCGCGTCTGCGGCAGCCACCCCATGGCCGGCAAGGAGCAGTCCGGGCCGGCCGCGGCGTCGGCGTCGCTGTTCCTCGGCCGGCCGTGGGTGCTGTGCCCGAGCGCGCACACCTCTGCCGACGCGCTGGCGGCCGTACGGGACGTCGCGTCCCGCTGCGGCGCCGAGCCGGTCGAGCTCACCGCCGAGGAGCACGACGCCGCCGTCGCCCTGGTCAGCCACCTGCCGCAGGTCGCGGCATCGGCGGTCGCCGCGGTCCTCGCCGCGCAGGGGGAGGAGCTGGCCCTGGCCGGCCCGGGGCTGCAGGACACCACCCGCATCGCGGCCAGCGACCCGGCCCTGTGGGTGGAGGTGCTCCGCGAGAACGCCGCCGCCGTCGCGCCGCTGGTGCGCGAGCTCAGCCGCGAGCTGGCCGCCGCCGCCGACGCGCTGGACCGGGCCGACGCGGGCGCGCTGGAGGACCTGCTGCGCCGCGGCAACGCCGGCCGCCGGCTCGTGCCCCGCAAGCGCGGTGAGCACGACCGCGACTTCGTCGTCGTCCCGGTCGCCGTGCCGGACTCGCCGGGGCAGCTGGCCGGGGTGCTGGTCAGCGCCGCGCAGGCCGGCATCAACGTCGAGGACGTGCGGGTGGAGCACCTGCCCGGCCGCCCGACCGGCGTGATCGAGCTGCTCGTCCACCTGTCCGCGCAGGCGCAGGCGCGCGCCGCGCTCGCGGCGGCCGGCTGGGACGTCGTCGGCGGCTGATCGGCCCCGGACAGCCCCGCACCTAGGCTGATCCCTCGACCACGCTGCCGAGCACCCAGACGACCGAGGAGCGACGTGACACCTGCGACGACCCGGGTGATCGCGCTGGACGGGCCCTCCGGCTCGGGCAAGAGCACCGTCGCCCGCGTCCTCGCCCGCGCGCCTCGGCTGGCGCTACGTCGACACCGGCGCCACCTACCGGGCCGCCACGCTGGCCGTCCTGCGCGCCGGCGCGGACCCGTCCGACCCGGCCGCCGTGGCCGCTGTCGTGGACGGTGCCCGCATCGCCGTCTCGACCGACCCCGACGTGCCCGGCACCACCCTGGACGGCGAGGACGTCAGCGCGGTCATCCGCGGCGCCGAGGTGACGGCGGCCGTCAGCGCGGTCAGCGCCGTGCCCGCGGTGCGGACCCGGATGGTCGCCCTGCAGCGCGAGCTCGCCGGCACCGCCGGCGCCGTGCTCGAGGGCCGCGACATCGGCACCGCCGTCTTCCCCGAGGCGCCGGTGAAGGTCTTCCTCGACGCGAGCCCGGAGGTCCGCGCCAGCCGGCGCGCCGGCGACGCCGACACGGGGGTGACCGCCGGCGGTGACGTCGTCGACCGCGTGGCGGCGGACCTCGCCCGTCGCGACCGGCTCGACAGCTCGCGCACCGCGAGCCCGCTGCAGGCCGCCGACGACGCCGTCCACCTCGACAGCAGCGCCCTGGACGCCGACCAGGTCGTGGAGCGCGTGCTCGAGCTGGCCAGCGGCGCGGGGCTGCCCGCCGGCACCACCGGATGACGTCGGTCGTCCCGCCGACGACCGCGCGCCGCCGCGCCACCGGGACCCTCAAGCCGCCCGTCCGCACCGGCGTGCGCGCTGGTCGGCACCGGCCTGGCCCGCACGCTGCTGTCGCTGCGGGTCGAGGGCGCCGAGCACGTCCCCGCCGACGGGCCCGGTGATCCTCGCCGGCAACCACAGCGGCATCCTCGACGGCCCGCTCGTCTTCTTCGTCAGCCCCCGCCCGACGCGCCTGCTCACCAAGGCGAGGTCTTCGTCGGCGTGTGGGCGCGGGCCTGCGGCTGGCTCGGGCTCATCCCCGTGCACCGCGGCGCAGGCCGACCGCGCCGCGCTGCAGGCCGGGCTGGCGCACCTCGCCGACGGGGGAGCGCTCGGCGTCTTCCCCGAGGGCACCCGCGGCACCGGTGCGCTCGAGCAGGTCGCCGACGGCGTGGCCTACCTCGCGCTGCGCAGCGGGGCCCCCGTCGTGCCCATCGCGGTGACCGGGACGCTCGCCGCGCTGCCCCGCGGGAAGAAGCGTGCCCTCGTTCCGCGCTCCAGTCCGGGTGGTCTTCGGACCGCCCGTGACGGTGCAGCCCTCCGGCGACCCGCGCGCCCGCTCCACCGTCCGCGACGCCGCCGAGCAGCTGCGGCTCGCGCTCGTCGCCCACCTGCGCAGCACCACCGAGGAGAACCCATGAGCGACGAGTCCGACTTCCTGCTCGACGAGGACCTGACCCCCCAGCCGGTGCTGGCGGTGGTCGGGCGCCCGAACGTCGGCAAGTCGACGCTGGTCAACCGCATCCTCGGCCGCCGCGAGGCCGTCGTCGAGGACGTCCCCGGCGTCACCCGCGACCGCGTGACGTACGACGCGCAGTGGCGCGGCCGGCGCTTCACCGTCGTCGACACCGGCGGGTGGGACCCCGACGCCGTCGGCCTGCAGAAGGCCGTCGCCGCCCAGGCCGAGGTCGCCGTCGCCGCGGCCGACGCGGTGCTGTTCGTCGTCGACGTCACGGTCGGCGCGACCGACGCCGACGAGGCCGTCGTCCGGGTGCTGCGCAAGGCCAAGAAGCCGGTCGTGCTCGTGGCCAACAAGGTCGACGACGAGCGCGGCGAGGCCGACGCCGCGATGCTCTGGTCGCTGGGCCTCGGCGAGCCGTACACCGTCTCCGCGCTGCACGGCCGGGGGAGCGGCGACCTGCTCGACGTCATCCTCGACGCGCTGCCGGAGACGCCCGCCGAGCGCTTCGACGAGCAGGCCGGCCCGCGCCGCGTCGCCCTGGTCGGCCGCCCCAACGTCGGCAAGTCCTCGCTGCTCAACCGGCTCGCCGGCGAGGAGCGGGTCGTCGTCGACGACGTCGCCGGTACGACGCGCGACCCGGTCGACTCGCTGGTCGAGGTCGGCGGCGAGACCTGGCGCTTCGTCGACACCGCCGGGCTGCGCCGCCGCGTGTCGCACGCCTCCGGCGCGGAGTACTACTCCTCGCTGCGCACCCAGTCGGCCATCGACGCCGCCGAGGTCGCCGTCGTGCTGCTCGACGCCAGCGAGCCGATCAGCGAGCAGGACCAGCGGGTCATCGGCATGGCGGTCGACGCCGGCCGCGCGCTGGTCATCGCCTTCAACAAGTGGGACCTCGTCGACGAGGACCGGCGCCCCCAGCTGGAGAAGGAGATCGAGCGCGAGCTCGCCCGGGTGCAGTGGGCGCCGCGGCTCAACGTCTCGGCGCTGACCGGCCGGGCCGTCGACAAGCTCGCGCCGGCGCTGCACACCGCGCTGGACGGCTGGGAGACCCGCATCTCCACCGGTCGGCTCAACACCTGGATCGGCGAGCTGGTCGCCGCGACCCCGCCGCCGGTCCGCAGCGGCAAGCAGCCCAAGATCCTGTTCGCGACGCAGGCCGGCACCCGCCCGCCGCGCTTCGTGCTGTTCACCAGCGGCTTCCTCGAGGCCGGCTACCGCCGCTTCATCGAGCGCCGGCTGCGCGAGGACTTCGGCTTCGCCGGCAGCCCGATCGAGGTGAGCGTCAAGGTCCGCGAGAAGGGCAAGCGCTGAGGCGCTGCTCGGGCGCATGGTCGTGGGACGTACGAGACCGTGCGGACCGTGGCGATCGGTCTGCTCCGTCCCACGATCATGACGCGAGGGCCTGACCCCCGGCGCTGCTAGTCTTCGGAGCGCCTGCAGGGGCTCGTACGACCCTGCGGCGGGCTGTAGCGCAGCTTGGTAGCGCACCTGACTGGGGGTCAGGGGGTCGCAGGTTCAAATCCTGTCAGCCCGACAGAGGACGAGCAGGTCAGAGCGGGTGCGGCCCTTGCGGGCAGCGCCCGCTCGCTGCGTTGCATCACCGTGCGCGGCCGCGCCTCTCTCGTCGTGCCGGTCGCCACACGGGCGGCCGCCTGCACCGTGGAGGCGACATGAGGATCCGTCACTGGGCCGTGCTCCCGGCGGCCGTGCTGGCCGTCGGGATCGTGCCGGGCACGGCGTCGGCCCATCCGGTCGGTGAGCCGGGCACGCCGACCTGCTTCGGCGAGCGCATGCACCACGCGAACGCCGACCACGGGAACCAGGCCAAGGACCGGGTCGCCGGTCTGCAGGCCCTGGTCGACAGCGGCTTCCCGGAGGCCGTCGCGTACTTCGGCGAGGTCGTCACCGTGCGCGAGATGATGGTGTTCGTGCGGACCAACTGCTCGGACGACCCGATCGTGCCGTCCTAGTCAGCCGACGGTCGCGCCGAACGCCGTCCCGAGGGCGTACGTCACGGTCGCCGCGGCGGCGCCGACGCCCAGCTGCCGCAGGGCTCGGCGCAGCGGCGGCGCGCCGCTGAGCATCCCCACGGTGGCGCCCGTGAGCAGCAGTGCCCCGCCCACGAGGACGGCCGCTACGACGAGCGCCCACACCCCGGTGAGACCGACGAGGAAGGGCAGCACCGGCACCAGCGCGCCGCTGGCGAAGAACGCGAAGCTCGACAGCGCAGCCGACCAGCCGCTGCCGACCAGCTCGTGCGCTGCGTCGCTGCCCGACCCCTCGTAGGCCGGCCGGTCGCGCAGCTGAGCCGCGGCGTGCGCGCGGGCGTCGTCGGCGGACATGCCGCGGGCCCGGTAGACCAGCGCCAGCTCGTTGGCGTCGACGTCGAGGTGCGGGTAGGCGTCGACGTGCCCGGCGCCCATCGTCGAGGCGGCGAGCAGCTCCCGCTGCGCGCGCACCGAGATGTACTCGCCGGCCCCCATCGACAGCGCGCCGGACAGCAGGCCGGCCAGGCCGGTGAGCAGGACGGTCGAGCTGTCGGCGCCGCTCCCGGCCACGCCGAGCACCAGCGCGAGGTTGGACACCAGTCCGTCGTTGGCGCCGAAGACCGCGGCCCGGAAGGTCCCGGAGACCTGCTCGCGGCCGCGCTGGGCCAGGCCGCGGACCACCTCGGCGTGGATCTGCTCGTCGGCGGCCATCGTCGCGGTGGCGTCCGGGTCGTCGGCGTACGGGCTGCGCGTCTCGGCCCGCTGGGCCAGCGCCAGCACGAAGACCGACCCGAAGCGGCGGGCCAGCTGGGCGAGCAGCAGGGCCCGCAGGCTGGCCCGGGCCCGCGCGCCGCCGTGCTCGGCGAGCAGCGCCTCCCAGTGGGCGGCGTGCCGGCCCTCGGCGTCGGCGAGCTCGAGCAGGATCTCCCGCTCCTCGCCCTCGCGGCGGGCGGCCAGCTCGCGGTAGACCGAGGCCTCCAGCCGCTCGTCGGCCAGGTGGCGCTGCCAGCGCCGGACCGTCGAGCGCGCAGGGGGGGCGCCGGTGCTCGTCATGGGGAGCCCTCCGTAGGCGCCGGGACCGGACGGGGTCGAGTCTAGGTGCGGCCCACCCGTACGAGCGCTCAAGCCGGGGGGTGCACGGGGCCGATCCGGTAGCCATGGATCCCCTCGAGATGCTCGCGGCCGAGGTGTACGGCGACGTCGCCGTCACCGAGGTCATCCGCCCGGCCGCCGTCCTGCCGGAGGCGGCCGCCCGTACCGTGCTGGTCGAGCTGGCCCACCGCGACGTCCGCAGCGGCGGCCACTGGGCGAGCAGCCCGACGCTCTGGCAGCGCTACGACCGGCCGTGGAACGGCACGGGCAACAGCACGCCGGGCGACGCCGTGCTGGTCGGCAGCCTGCAGGTCACCTACGGCGCTCCCACCCGCTACGCGATCACGATCTACCGGGCCACGGTCACCCAGTTCGGTGCGGCGTACGGCTGGTCGGTGGAGTCGCTGTGCGACGAGGCGCTCGGCTACGGCGGCTACACGCTGGCCGAGTGCCCCCGGGCCGACCTCAAGCCGCCGCCCAAGCCCTTCCGCATGGGGAACTGAGCCCGACCCCGACCCCGACGCCGCGCGCTGCGCCCGGAGCCGGCCGCTGCACCGCTAGGGTCGGCCCGGCGCCGCGGGGCGCCGCGGCGGAGGAGGGCGCATGGCGGACGGGCTGGGCACCGCCGAGCCGGTCGCGTCCTCGCGCATCTGGACCGTCCCCAACGTCCTGAGCATGCTGCGCCTGGCCGGCGTGCCGCTGTTCCTCTACTGGGCCCTGGTCACCGAGCAGGACGGCCGGGCGATCCTGCTGCTCATGGCCGCCGGGGCCAGCGACTACTTCGACGGCCTGATCGCGCGCCGGTGGCAGCAGTTCACCCGCCTGGGGCAGCTGCTCGACCCGGCCGCGGACCGCCTCTACATCCTGGCGACGCTGCTGGCGCTGGTGGTCCGCGACGGCCTTCCGCTGTGGTGGGCGCTCGTGCTCATCGGCCGCGACGTGGTCCTGGCCTGCTTCCTGCCGGTGCTGCGCCGCGCCGGTCACGGCCCGCTGCCGGTGCACTTCCTCGGCAAGGCGGCCACCTTCAACCTGCTCTACGCGTTCCCGATGCTGCTGGCCGCGGTGCCCGGGAACGAGGGGCTGCTCGCCGACGTCTTCCGTCCGATGGGCTGGGCGTTCGCGACGTGGGGCAGCGTGCTCTACCTCTGGGCCGGGGTCCTCTACGTCGTGCAGGTCCGCCAGGTGCTGCGCGCCGACCGCCAGGCCGACGCCGCGGCGGAGGGAGCCGGCGCGTGAGGGCGGTCGTCATGGCCGGGGGCGAGGGCACCCGGCTGCGCCCGATGACGGCCAACCAGCCCAAGCCGCTCCTGCCGGTCGTCAACCGGCCGATCATGGAGCACGTGCTGCGGCTGCTCAAGCGGCACGGGTTCGACGAGACCGTCGTGACCGTGCAGTTCCTGGCCAGCCTCGTGCGCACCTACTTCGGCGACGGCGACGAGCTCGGGATGCACCTGTCGTACGCCACCGAGGAGAGCCCGCTGGGCACCGCCGGATCGGTGCGCAACGCCCACGCCGCCCTGCGCGACGACGCCTTCCTCGTCATCTCCGGCGACGCCCTCACCGACATCGACCTCGGCGAGCTGGTCGCCGCCCACCGCCGCACCGGCGCGCTGGTGACGGCCTGCCTCACCCGGGTGCCCGACCCGCTCGAGTTCGGCATCGTGATGTCCGGCGAGGACGGCCGGATCGAGCGCTTCCTGGAGAAGCCGACCTGGGGGCAGGTCTTCAGCGACACCGTCAACACCGGCATCTACGTCATGGAGCCGGAGGTCTTCGCCTACGTCGAGCCCGGCGTGGCCGTGGACTGGTCCGCCGACGTCTTCCCCGCGCTGCTCGCCCGGGGCGCGCCGCTGTACGGCCACGTCGCAGAGGGGTACTGGGAGGACGTCGGCAACCTCGACAGCTACGTCCGGGCGCAGGCCGACGTGCTCAAGCGCCGGGTGGACGTCGAGATCGACGGCTTCGAGGTGTCGCCGGGCGTGTGGGTCGGGGAGGGCGTCGACATCGACCCCGATGCCCGGCTGGTGGGCCCGCTCTGCATCGGCGACCACGTCAAGGTCGAGGCCGGCGCGCGCGTCGGCGAGCTGACCGTGCTGGGCGACAACGTCGTGGTGAAGGGCGGCGCGATCCTCGAGCGGGCCGTCGTGCACGACAACGTCTTCATCGGCCCGCAGGTCAGCCTGCGGGGTGCGGTCATCGGCAAGAACACCGACGTCATGCGGGCGGCCCGCATCGGCGAGGGCGCCGTCGTCGGCGACGAGTGCGTCGTGGAGGAGGAGGCCTACCTCGCCGACGGCGTGAAGGTCTACCCGTTCAAGACCATCGAGGCCGGGGCGGTCCTGCACACCAGCGTCATCTGGGAGAGCCGCGGCAGCGCGTCGCTGTTCGGCCCGCGCGGCGTCTCCGGGCTGGTCAACGTGGAGATCACGCCGGAGTACGTCGTGCGGCTGGCCTCGGCGTACGCCACCACGCTGCCGAAGGGCAGCACCGTCGTCACCTCCCGCGACGCCTCGCGTGCCGCCCGGGCGCTCAAGCGCGCGGTCATCAGCGCGCTGAACGCGAGCGCCATCGACGTCCACGACCTCGAGGTCGCACCGCTGCCGGTGACCCGCTTCACGACCGCCCGGGGCGACGCCGCCGGCGGGGTGGTGCTGCGCACGACGCCCGACGACCCGCAGTCGGTCGACATCGTCTTCCTCGACGCGGGCGGCGGCGACCTGTCGCCGGCCCGCCAGCGGGCGCTCGAGCGGGTCGTCAGCCGGCAGGAGTTCCGGCGCGCCTTCCCGGGTGAGATCGCCGAGCTGACCTTCCCGTCCCGCACGGTGGAGACCTACGTCCAGGAGCTGCTGCGCGTCGTCGACATGAGCGGCGTCGACGACGCGGCGATGAAGGTGGTGCTGGACACGGCCGGGGGAGCGGTGTCGCTGGTGCTGCCCTCGCTGCTCGGCCGGCTCGGCGTCGAGGTGCTCACGGTCAACAACCGGCTGGACGAGCGGGCCACCAGCGAGAGCGTGGCCGACCACATGCGCGACCTCGAGCGGCTCGGCGACCTCGTGTCGAGCTCGCGCGCGGCCTTCGGCGTGCGCTTCGACCACGTGGGGGAGCGGCTCGCGCTGGTGGACGAGCACGGCCGGCTCATCCACGACGACCGGGCGCTGCTCGTCGTGCTCGACCTCGTGGCCGCCGAGCGGCGCGGCGGTCGGGTGGCGCTGCCGGTCACCACGACCCGGGTGGCCGAGCAGGTCACCACCTTCCACGGCACCGAGGTGCTCTGGACCTCGACCTCCCCTGCAGACCTGACCCGCGCGGCGGCCGAGCCCGGCGTGGTCTTCGCCGGCGACGGGCGCGGCGGGTTCGTGCTGCCGGAGCTGTCGCCGTCGCTCGACGGCATGGCGGCGTTCGTCCGGCTGCTGGGCCTGGTGGCCCGCACCCGGCTCACCCTGTCCCAGATCGACGCCCGCATCCCGCACGCCCACGTCGTGCGCCGGTCCGTGCCGACGCCGTGGGCGGTGAAGGGCGCGGTCATGCGCACCGTGCTCGAGGCCGCCGGCGGGCGGGAGGTCGACACCACCGACGGCGTGCGGGTCGTCGAGGCCGACGGTGCCTGGGCGCTGGTGCTGCCCGACCCGGCCGAGGCGATCACCCACGTCTGGGCCGAGGGCGCCGACGCGGCGCAGGCTGCGGAGCTGGTGACCCGGTGGGCAGAGGTCGTCGAGGCCACGCAGCCGTGACGCGCGCCTGAGTCCGGCGGGCGGGGACCGCTGCTGAGGCAGGATGGACCCGTGACCTCGACCCCGACGCGGCAGCCGCCGGGCACCCCCGCGCGCCGCGTCGACGGGTCGATGTCGCTGCTCGTCGACATGATGGCCAACACCCTCGACGAGGCGTACGCCGAGCGCGCCGCCCGCCGCTCCGGTGCCGCGCCCGGCGGTCCCGCGGGCCCGGGGGACCGCCGCAGCGGGGGTCTGGGCCGCCGGGCCGTGGGCGCCCTGGTCGTGCTCGCCCTCGGCGTGGTGACCGGGACCGCGGTCGCGCAGGTCCGGGAGCGCCAGGAGGCCACGACCGGGCTGCGGACCGAGCTCGCCGGCGAGGTCCGGGAGCGGACCGCCGAGACCGACCAGCTCGCGGAGCGGGCCGAGCAGCTGCGCCAGGAGCTCGACGCGGCGCAGGCCGAGCTGCTGGGCGCCGACGCCGCCGGCCGCGCGCTGGCCGAACGGCTGCGCCTGCTGGGCGTGGCCAGCGGGACCCTCCCGGTGGTCGGTCCCGGCGTGCGGGTGGTGCTCGACGACGCCCCGCCGCCCGAGGACGCGCCCGAGGCGGGGCGGGGCGGCACCCCCGTCGACGGCCGGGTGCAGGACCGCGACCTGCAGGACCTCGTCAACGGGCTGTGGGCGGCCGGCGCCGAGGCGATCGACGTCAACGGCCTGCGGCTGACCGCGCTGACGGCCATCCGCAGCGCGGGCGAGGCCGTCCTCGTCGACTTCCGCCCGCTGTCACCGCCGTACGTCGTGCGGGCGGTCGGGGACCCGGCGGCGCTCGAGCTGGAGCTCCTCGACGGCCCCACCGGCCGGCGCCTGACCACCTACGAGTCCCTCTACGGCCTGGAGTTCTCGCTCGAGCGGGCCGACGAGCTCTCGCTGCCCGGCGCCGGCACCCCCTCGCTGCGCGCCGTCACCCCCCTCGAGCAGGAGGCCCCTCCGTGATCCCCGCCCTGGCCCTGGTCGTCGGGGTCGTGCTCGGCCTGGTCCTCGAGCCGACCGTCCCCGCCGCGCTGCAGCCGTACCTGCCGATCGCGGTCGTGGCGGCGCTGGACGCCGTGTTCGGCGCCGTGCGGGCCCAGCTCGACGGGATCTTCGACGACCGCGTGTTCGTCGTGTCCTTCGTGAGCAACGTCCTGGTCGCCGGCCTGGTCGTCTTCCTCGGCGACCAGCTCGGCGTCGGCGGCCAGCTGTCGACCGGCGTCGTCGTCGTCCTCGGCATCCGGATCTTCTCCAACGCCGCCGCGATCCGCCGGCACGTGTTCCACGCATGACCCGCCCGCTCTGGCGCCGCCTGCTGCGCCCCCGGCTGCGCCGGGTCGACGTCGCCGTCGCCCTGCTGCTGGCCGTGCTGGGCTTCGCCGCCGTCGTGCAGGTGCGGTCCACGCAGGAGGACGGCCCGCTGGCCACCGCGCGCCAGGAGGACCTGGTCCAGATCCTGGACGACCTGGCCAACCGCAACGACCGGCTGCGCGCCGAGGTCGACGCCCTGGAGCAGGCACGCGCCGAGCTCACCAGCGGCAGCGACCAGAGCGAGGCCGCGCTCGACGAGGCCCGCCGCCGCGCCCAGCTGCTCGGGCGTGCTGGCCGGCACCGTCCCGGCCAGGGGCCCGGGTCTGCTGCTGACGATCACCGACCCCGACGGCCGGATCACCGCCGACGTCCTGCTCGACGCGCTCGAGGAGCTGCGCGCCGCCGGCGCGGAGGCGGTCCAGCTGGAGGGGCCGGTCGACCTCAGCGTCGACGGTGCGGAGGCCTCGGTCGGCGACAGCGTGCGGGTCGTCGCCTCCACCGCGCTGGTCGACGGCGGCGACGGCGGGGTGGTGGTCGACGGGCGCGCGCTCTGCCCGCCGTACCGCTTCGTCGTCGTCGGCGACCCCGCCACCCTGGCGTCCGCCCTCGCGCATCCCCGGCGGGGTCGTCGACAACGTCGAGCAGCGCGGTGGGCGCGTGCTCGTCGAGCAGCGCGACGAGGTCGTGGTGGACGCCTTGCAGACGCTGGAGGAGCCTCGTTACGCTCGCCCGGCCCCGCAGGACGGGGACTGACCGGGCGCACCGCCCGTTCCGCCGCCGTCTGCAGAGAGAAGGCCGGTCCCGTGGCCGAGGACCTGAAGTACACCGCCGAGCACGAGTGGATCACCGTGGTCGGGAGCGGCGAGGACGCGGTCCTGCGCATCGGCATCACCGCCTACGCCCAGGAGGCGCTCGGCGACATCGTCTTCGTGACCCTGCCCGCGGTCGGCACCGAGGTCACCGCCGGCCAGGCGCTCGGCGAGGTCGAGACCACCAAGAGCGTCTCCGACGTCTACGCCCCGGTCGCCGGGACCGTCACCGCCCGCAACGAGCAGCTCGACGGCGCTCCGGAGCTGGTCAACTCCGACCCGTACGGCGAGGGCTGGATGTTCGAGATCCGCCCCGCGGACGGGGTGGAGGCCGCGTTCTCGGCGGACGGGCTGCTCGACGCCGAGGCCTACACCGCGCTCACCGGCGGCAGCTGATCCGCCGCAGGCCGACAGTCTCGACCTCAGGTCGAGGGTTCCGGCGGATCCTCCAGGACCGGTTGACCCTCGGCGCGGCGCACGGCTAGGTTCGCGGCTCCGGTCCAGCGGCCGCGGTGCTCCCGCCCCGGCCCGGGACGGCCCGGACGAACGACGGTCGCCGCACCCGCGACGACCGGCGGGCTCGCGCCCGCGACGACCACCTCCGGAGGCGGGCGAAGCGTGTTCTGCACCCAGTGCGGCCATCAGAACCCTGACGGCAGCCGCTTCTGCGGCGGCTGCGGCGCGGCTCTGCCGCCGAGCGGCGGCGACGCCGGGGCCAGCGCCGTGGAGACCACCTCG
Organism: uncultured Actinomycetota bacterium; assembly: GCA_963844295.1. Classification (GTDB taxonomy): domain Bacteria; phylum Actinomycetota; class Actinomycetes; order Mycobacteriales; family SCTD01; genus SCTD01. The sequence continues at coordinate 837,235 of CAWJNR010000003.1, forward strand.
ACCATCTCGCTGTCCGCCCTGGAGGGCGCGCTCGAGGGCGACGGCGGCACCGGCCGCGACCGAGCCCGGGTCCGACGGCAGCGCCGTCGAGGCCCTGCCGCCGGGCAGCGCGCTGCTGGTCGTCAAGCGCGGGCCGAACGCCGGCAGCCGCTTCCTGCTCGACGCCGACGTCACGACGGCCGGCCGCCACCCCGAGTCCGACATCTTCCTCGACGACGTCACCGTCTCGCGGCGGCACGCCGAGTTCGCCCGCGAGGGCGGCGGCTTCGTCGTCCGCGACGTCGGCAGCCTCAACGGCACCTACCTCAACCGCGAGCGCATCGACGCCGCCGGCCTGGCCGGCGGCGACGAGGTGCAGATCGGCAAGTACCGCCTGGTGTTCCTCGTCGGCCCGCGCGGGGGCGATGCGTGAGCGCAGCCGCCGCTGCGGGCGTGCCGTCGCGGGCCTTCATGAGCATCGGCGAGGTGCTCGGCCAGCTGCGGCCGGACTTCGCGGACATCACCATCTCCAAGATCCGCTTCCTCGAGGCCGAGGGGCTGGTCGAGCCCGAGCGCACCGCGTCGGGCTACCGCAAGTTCTCCCGCGAGGACCTCAGCCGGCTGCGCTACGTGCTGTCGGCCCAGCGCGACCACTACCTGCCGCTGCGGGTCATCAAGGAGCACCTGGACGCGATCGACCGCGGCCTCGAGCCGCCGGCGCTCGGCGGCAGCGGGCCCAAGGTGCCGCGCGCGCTGGTCGCGGCCGAGGGCCTGCCGGGCGCCGACGCCTTCCTGCCCGACGTCAGCGAGATCCGGCTGTCGCGCGCGAGCTGCTGTCGGCCGCCGGCCTGCAGCCGGAGCAGCTCGACCAGCTCGAGCAGTACGGCCTGCTGGCCCCGCGCCGGGCGGCAGCCACTACGACGGCGACGCGCTGGTCGTCGCCAAGACGGTCGCCGAGATGGCCCGCTTCGGCATCGAGGCCCGCCACCTGCGCCCGTTCAAGGCCGCCGCCGAGCGCGAGATCGGCCTGGTCGAGCAGGTCGTCACGCCGCTGGTCCGCCAGCGCAACCCCGAGGCGCGCGCCCGCGCCGACGAGGTCGCCCGCGAGCTCGCCGCGCTGTCGGTCAAGCTGCACGCGACGCTCGTCCGGGCCGGCCTCGGCCCGGGCCTGCGCCGCTGACCGCCTGCGCCGGTCGCCTGCTGCGGGCGTAGGCTCGAGGGCCTGCGGGAACCCGTCGGCCTGCTGACCGGTGGACCCGCGCCCCAGACCGACGACCGTCCAGGAGGACCCGTGGAGCCGACCGGTGAGGGCACCTCGCTGACCGAGCTGAGCGTCGTCGGGCGTGCGCGTCGAGCTGCCCAGCCAGCAGCCGATCGTGCTGCTCAAGGAGGTCGACGGCGACCGCTACCTGCCGATCTGGATCGGCGCCGTCGAGGCCACCGCCATCGCCTTCGCCCAGCAGGGCGTCGTCACGGCCCGGCCGATGACCCACGACCTGCTGCGCGACCTGCTCGACGCCTTCGCAGCGCCCGCTGCAGACCGTGACGATCACCGAGCTGCGCGAGGGCGTCTTCTACGCCGAGCTCGGCTTCGAGGGCGGCGTGACGGTGAGCGCCCGGCCGTCCGACGCCATCGCGCTGGCGATGCGCACCGGCGCGACGATCCGCGGCGAGGAGGCCGTGCTCGCCGAGGCCGGCATCGCCATCCCGGACGAGCAGGAGGACGAGGTGGAGAAGTTCCGCGAGTTCCTCGACACCATCACCCCCGAGGACTTCGAGCAGGAGTCCTGATCCTCGACCTCGAGGTAGAGGGTTGCGACGCGCCGCGCGGCGTCGTTGACCTGGCCTCGACTCCTCCCTAGCGTCTGCGATCCGGGTCGACCGGGACGCGCTCCGCGAGGGGGACGGCCCGACGACCGCAGGACCACAGACAGGAGCCGACCGTGGTGGACGAGCCCGAGGCACCGCACGCCACGCTGGTCGACGGCGCGCCCGGCCGTCCGTCCGGCGACTCGGCCTCGGCCCGCCAGCCGCTCGGCCTGCAGGGCACCCTGTTCGACGACCTGCCCGAGGACGAGCGCCCCGGCGGCGCCGCCCAGGACATCGGCTACCGCGGCCCGACCGCCTGCAGCGCCGCCGGCATCACCTACCGCCAGCTCGACTACTGGGCCCGCACCGGCCTGGTCGAGCCGAGCGTGCGCGAGGCCTCCGGCTCCGGCACCCAGCGGCTCTACTCCTTCCGCGACATCCTCGTGCTCAAGGTCGTCAAGAAGCTGCTCGACGCCGGCGTCTCGCTGCAGAACATCCGCACCGCCATCGGCACCCTGCGCGACCGCGGCGTCGCCGACCTCGCGCAGATCACGCTGATGAGCGACGGCACGACCGTCTACGAGTGCACCTCGACCGACGAGGTCGTCGACCTGCTGCAGGGCGGCCAGGCCGTCTTCGCCATCGCCGTCGGCCGGCACGTCCGCGACGTCGAGGGCACCCTGGCGGCGCTGCCGGGGGAGCGGGCCACCGCCGACGGCACGACCGCGGCCGCCGACACCGCCGCCGACGAGCTGGCCAGCCGCCGCCGTCGCCGCACCACCGCCTGACCCGCCGCCGCGCCGGGACAGCTCCTCGTACGCCCTCGACGACGATCTTCGTCTCGTAGGGCGCGTCCTCGCTGTCGCGGCACCCCGAGCGAAGATCTCGCGAGATGCGGGAGATCGTACGCGCGGTGCCTGACGCGCGCCCCCTGCCGGATCCGGCCCGGTCGCGCTAGCCTGGCCAGCGCTGACGATCCCGCGCGGGAGAGTCCCCTCACCGCCAGTGCGGGGCGCCGAAGGAGCAATCCTCCCCAGGACCACAACCTCTCAGGCCACCGGACCGCGCGGGTCAGGCGACTCTGGAAAGCGGCGTCCCCGGACGCCCACCGACGGTGCAAGCCCCGCGCACCGGGTGAAGCTCTCAGGTCCCATGACAGAGCGGGGAGGGCAGCGGTCGCGCGTCCGGCGCCCGTCCGGCACGACGCCTGGAGCCCTCCACATGACCTCCCCCCGGACCGCACCCCGCTCGCTGCGCGACCTCGAGAGCGCCGCGCCCTTCGCCGGCCGGCACATCGGCCCGAGCCCCGACGAGCAGGCCAAGATGCTCGCCGTCCTCGGCGCCGGCAGCCTCGAGGAGCTGGCCGAGCGGCCGTGCCCGAGGCGATCCGCGCCACCGAGGGGCTCGACCTGCCGGCCGGGCTGTCCGAGCCCGCGGTGCTCGCCGAGCTGCGCGCGCTGGCCGACGCCAACACCGTCACCGTCCCGATGATCGGCCTGGGCTACTCCGGCACGCACACCCCGCCGGTGGTCCTGCGCAACGTCATGGAGAACCCGGCCTGGTACACCGCCTACACGCCCTACCAGCCGGAGATCAGCCAGGGCCGGCTCGAGGCGCTGCTCAACTTCCAGACCGTCGTCACCGACCTCACCGGGCTGGCCATCGCCGGCTCGAGCCTGCTCGACGAGGGCACCGCCGCCGCCGAGGCGATGACGCTGGCCCGGCGCAGCAGCAAGGCCCCGGCCGGCGCCGCCTTCCTCGTCGACGCCGACTGCCACCCGCAGACGATCGCCGTCGTGCAGACCCGCGCGCGAGCCGCTCGGCCTCGAGGTGCAGGTCGTCGACCTGTCCGAGCGGCCTGCCCGAGGGCGAGCGTCTTCGGCGTCCTGCTGCAGTACCCGGGCTCGCAGCGGCGTCGTCCGCGACCCGCGCGCCGGTCGTCGAGGCCGGCCCACGAGCGCGGCGCGGTCGTCGCCGTCGCCGCCGACCTGCTCGCGCTGACCCTGCTGACCAGCCCGGGCGAGCTGGGCGCCGACGTCGCCGTCGGCAGCAGCCAGCGCTTCGGCGTCCCGCTCGGCTACGGCGGCCCGCACGCCGGCTTCATGGCCGTCCGCAAGGGCCTCGAGCGCACGATGCCCGGCCGCCTCGTCGGCGTGAGCGTCGACGCCGACGGCGCGCCCGGCCTACCGGCTGGCCCTGCAGACCCGCGAGCAGCACATCCGCCGCGAGAAGGCGACCAGCAACATCTGCACCGCGCAGGTGCTGCTCGCCGTCATGGCCGGCATGTACGCCGTCTACCACGGCCCCGACGGGCCTGCGCGACATCGCGCGGCGCACCCACCGCTACGCCGCGCTGCTCGCCGCCGCCCTGCGCGGCGCCGGCGCCGAGGTCGCGCACGACGCCTTCTTCGACACCGTCACCGTCCGCGTGCCGGGCCGGGCGCGCGACGTCGTCGACGCCGCGGCCGACGGCGGGCATCGACCTGCGCCTCGTCGACGCCGACACCGTCGGCATCAGCACCGACGAGACGACCACCCGCGCCCACCTCGACGCCGTCGTCGACCGCCTTCGGCGGGAGCGGCCAGGACTGGGACGCCCTCGACGCGGCGACCGCCGGACGCGCTGCCGGCCGACCTGGCCGCGCACGAGCCGCTACCTCACCCACCCGGTCTTCTCCGACCCACCGCAGCGAGACGGCGATGCTGCGCTACCTGCGCCGGCTGTCCGACAAGGACCTCGCGCTGGACCGCACGATGATCCCGCTCGGCTCCTGCACGATGAAGCTCAACGCCACCACCGAGATGGAGCCGGTCACCTGGCCGGAGTTCGGCGGGCTGCACCCGTTCACGCCGGCCGCGCAACGCCGCCGGCTACCGCAGGCTCATCGACGACCTCGAGCGCTGGCTGTGCGAGATCACCGGCTACGACGCCGTCAGCCTGCAGCCCAACGCCGGCAGCCAGGGCGAGCTCGCCGGCCTGCTGGCGATCCGCGGCTACCACCGCGCGAACGGCGACACCGAGCGCGACGTCTGCCTCATCCCGGCCAGCGCCCACGGCACCAACGCCGCCAGCGCCGTCATGGCCGGCATGCGCGTCGTCGTCGTGGCGACCGCGCCGACCGGCGACGTCGACGTCGACGACCTGCACGCCAAGATCGACGAGCACGGCGACCGGCTGGCCGCGCTGATGGTCACCTACCCGAGCACGCACGGCGTCTTCGAGGACACGCATCACCGACATCTGCGCCTCGGTGCACGACGCCGGCGGCCAGGTCTACGTCGACGGCGCCAACCTCAACGCGCTCGTCGGCCTGGCCCGGCCCGGGCCGCTTCGGCGCCGACGTCAGCCACCTCAACCTGCACAAGACCTTCTGCATCCCGCACGGCGGCGGCGGCCCCGGCGTCGGCCCGGTCGGCGGTGCGCGCGCACCTCGCGCCGTACCTGCCGAACCACCCGCTCGACGAGGCGGCCGGTCCGGCGACCGGTCCCGGTCCGGTCAGCGCGGCGCCGTACGGCAGCGCGGGCATCCTGCCGATCAGCTGGGCGTACGTCCGGCTCATGGGCGGCGAGGGGCTGACCCGCGCCACGCAGGTCGCGGTGCTGAACGCCAACTACGTGGCGCACCGGCTGCAGCCGCACTTCCCGGTGCTCTACACCGGCCGCGGCGGGCTGGTCGCGCACGAGTGCATCGTCGACCTGCGCGGCGATCACCAAGGAGACCGGCGTGACGGTCGACGACGTCGCCAAGCGGCTGATCGACTACGGCTTCCACGCCCCGACGATGAGCTTCCCGGTCGCCGGGACGCTGATGATCGAGCCGACCGAGAGCGAGGACCTGGCCGAGCTCGACCGGTTCTGCGACGCGATGATCGCGATCCGCAAGGAGATCGACGAGGTCGCCGCCGGCACCTGGCCGGTCGACGACAACCCGCTGCGCGGGGCGCCGCACACCGCGGCGTGCCTGACGGGGGAGTGGGACCGGCCGTACGCCCGGGAGACGGCGGCCTTCCCGGCCGGCAGCCTCGCGGGCGAGCAAGTACTGGCCGCCGGTGCGGCGCATCGACGGGGCGTTCGGCGACCGCAACCTGGTCTGCTCGTGCCCGTCGCTGTCGGCGTACGAGGGCTGAGCCCGGCTCAGGCGGCTAGGCGGCGACCCAGACGCGGCAGATCGGGCGGTGCGGCGCGACCGTGCGGCCGTCCGGCAGGATCTCGCCGGTGTCGTCGAAGACGACGACGCCGTTGCAGAGCAGGCTCCAGCCCTGCTCGGGGTGCCTGCGACACGACGCGGGCGGCGTCGTGGTCGGCAGCGGTCGCAGCGGGACAGTCGGGGCGAGTGGTCGCAGGGTCCGCACATCGTCGTGCTCCAGGTCAGGGGCGTCGGTCTGGCAAGGTCGTGCGGGTCGTCGTCACGCGTCAAGGTCCTAGTCAACTCCTCGAACGGCCGGAGTGCTGCTCGAACACCCGAACGGGGGACAAGTCCTGGAGCAGCGGCCGCGAGCTCGAGCGGCGTGGAGTGGCGCGCCGGGCGACCCGGGCGACCCCGCCGCGCTGCTCGCAGGCGCTCCTGGACGAGCACGGCCTCGGCGGGCCCGCGGGCCGGCGGAGCGGCAGCACGCGGGTCGAGGTGCTGCTCGGGCGCCGTGGCCTGCGCGCGGATCGCCGGGCTGCCCGAGGGGCGCGCCCAGCCCGGTGCCGGCCGTGCCCGAGCTGGTCGCCGTCGCGCGGGCTGCCGGCGCCGGGCCCGAGCCGCAGCGCCGGCCGGCGTGGGCCGGGGCGTGGACCACCAGCTGGACCGACGCCGAGCACGCCGCCGCCGTCGAGGAGGTGCGGGCGGCCATCGCCCGCGGCGACGTCTACCAGGCCAACGTCGTCGGCCACCGCTGGGCGCCGCACCGGGCCGACCCGCGCGACCTGGCGGCGGCCGTCGCCGCGCTGCCGGGCGCGACCTACGCGGGCACGGCCCGCGGGCGAGGGCTGGGCGGTCGGCTGCGCGTCGCCCGAGCAGCTGGTGCGGGTGGTGGGGGACCGCATCACGACCGAGCCGATCAAGGGGACGCTCGCCGTCGCGCCGGGCAGCGACGCGGCCCTGCGCGAGCAGCCTCAAGGACCGCGCCGAGCACGTGATGATCGTCGACCTGGAGCGCAACGACCTGTCGCGGGTGGCCGTGACCGGCAGCGTCGAGGTGGAGGAGCTGTACGCCCTCCAGGAGTGGTCCGGGCTGTGGCACGCCGGCTCGACCGTGGCCGCGCCGGCTGCTGCCGGACGCGACGCGTGCTCGACGTGCTGCGGGCCCTGGTGCCCGGCGGCTCGGTGACCGGGGCGCCGAAGCGCGCCGCCTGCGGGCTGCTGGCCGGGCTCGAGCCGGTCGGGCGCGGGCCGGCGATGGGCGCGCTGGGCGTCGTCACCGCCGGCGGGCTCGACCTCGGGCTGACGATCCGGACGGTGGCCGCCGACGAGGACCGCGTGCACCTGTGGGCCGGCGGCGGCATCACGTGGGGCAGCGACCCGGCCGCCGAGGTCGCCGAGGCCCACGCGAAGGCCGGCCCCGTGATGGCCGCCCTCCGGCGCTGACGCGGACGCCGTTGCGTCCGCCGTCCTGAGCGCAGGCGTCGTCCGGAGGAGCGGACGCAAGCGAGGGGGAGCCCCCGTACGTCCTGCTGGACGTGCGCGGCCCGTGTCCGCTCCGCAGGACGCAAGGGAGTGCAGGACGCACGCGGGGTGACCCCTCCGTGACGTCCTGCTGCACGTGCGCCGGCCGTGGCCGCTCTGCAGGACGCACGCGGGGGCTGCTAGGTGCGGCCCTCGTCCTCCTGGGCCTCGCTGCAGGACCGGCTCCTGGCCCATCCAGAGCGCGCGCAGGACCGGGAAGCCCGCGTCCTCGTACGCCTGGCAGACCTGCAGGTCGTCGTCGACCACGACGGCGACGGTCCGGTCGGCGGCCAGTCGTGCGGAGCAGCTCGCAGCTTGGCGACCCGGGCGGGCCGGCGGTCGCGGCGGCGGCGCATCGACAGCCGGCCCTCCGGCAGCCCGTGCTGGGCGAACCAGGCGAGCGTGTCCGCGCGGCAGCGCTCCGGCCGGCCGGTGACGTAGACGACCTCGCAGTCCTAGCGCGCTCTCCTGGCCAGCGCGACGCCCTGCGCCAGCGGCGGGTCGTCGACCGCGGCGGAGAAGAAGGCGTCCCAGTCCTTGGGCCGGCGCTCGACGTGGCGCAGCCGGTGCCGGACGTCGGCGAGCACGCCGTCGACGTCGAAGACGGCGAGCGGGCGCTGGCTGTCGCTCATGCCGGTGCTCGTTCCCGCTGGCGGACCAGCCGCTCCAGGGGCAGCAGCGCCAGCAGGGCGATGCAGTGGGGGAGGAAGATGATGGTGATCATCGAGAACGTCAGGACGTGGAAGCCGAGGAAGCCCAGCGCGAGCCACCAGGTCACGCGCGGGTCGCGCCAGCGCACGAGCAGCAGCGGGGCGACGACGAGCTCCATGACCATGATCCCGTACTGCGCGGCCGTGAGCAGGACCCGGGCACGTCGAGCAGCGGCTCCGACAGCGGCGTGCTGCGCCGCAGCACCGCGCGGGTGAGCGTGGCGCCGTCGACCCAGTCCCAGCCGCCGAAGCGGATCTTGGCGACCGCGGCCAGGGCGTACGTCGCGACGACGGCCAGCGCGACCATCGTCAGCGCCCAGCCGGCCGCCTCGGTGCGCTCCCGGGAGCGCAGCGGCGCCCGGCCGACGCTCGGCAGGACGAACAGCGCGACGAGGAAGGCGAAGCGGTCGTGGTCGACCTTGCCGTAGCTCATCGCCACGACCATCCACTCGAGGTAGAGGACCGCGACGAGCCAGCCGGTCAGCGCGGGGGAGCCGGTCCCGCACCGCGGCGGCGGCGGCCACCAGCGCCGCGAGCACCAGGACGACCTGGAGGACCTCCACCCACGGGCCCGGGCGTCGGCAGCGGCAGCAGCCGGCCGATCCGCAGCGGGACGTACAGCTCGCCCGGGCACCTGCGCGTGCGCCCGCACGAAGGTCGTCGTGAGCAGCACGTCGACCGGCACGAAGACGTACGACGACGACCCGCAGCACGGCGACCCGGGCCAGGGGAGCGGGCAGCAGCAGCCAGCGCGTCACGGCGCGCGCCAGACGACCACGACCCGCTCGGACTCCTCGCCGGTCGGGCGGCTGTCGCGCAGCTCGTAGACCCGCTCCACGACCCGCACCTCGGCGAACGGCCGGCTCGTCCGGCCGGAGCCGCGTCGTGGGCCCGCGACAGCGCGCCGAGCAGCTCGGGGTCGGCCACGAAGCGCCGCACCTGCCCCTCGACCTCGGCCCGGCTGAGCCCGGTGGAGCGCTCGTCGACCGCGCGGAGCCGACCGGTCGCGTCCCGGGCCTCGACGCGGGTGCTGACGACCGTCCCGTCCGGGTCGTCGCGGGTCGAGTACATCCGGAACGGGCCGAACGGGAAGTCGTCGTCCTGGCCCACGAGGGTGCCCGCGATCGTCAGCGCGGCCACGGCGACGGTCAGGACGACGCGGGTCCGCCGGCCGGCGCGGGTGAGCACCTGTCGAGCCTAGGCGCACCTGCCAGTCACTCAAGGTGACCGGGGGAGCGGTCGATCTGGACCCTGACGTCCCCGATCTCCGGAGTGCCAGGTGCGTGCAAGATCACTGTCCGTGGCCGTGCTGGCTGCTGTGCTCCTGCTGCCGGCCACCAGCGCCGCTGCCGCCGCGACCTCCGGTGGGGCGACGGCGTCGGCGGTGACGTCGACGTTCAAGAGCTCGTCGTCGCAGCGGGTCAAGCGCGCGGCGCGCCTGACCCCGGTCGCAGCACCTGCGCCTGCGCCGGCCCTGAGCGTCCCGACCTACTCCGACCGCGTACTGGCTCTGACCAACGCCGAGCGCACCGCGCGCGGGCTGCGCGCACTGGCCGCAGCGCCCTGCCCGGACGGCTACGCCGACAGCTGGGCCGTGCACCTGGCTGGGGTCGGCAGCCTGTCCCACCAGGCGCTGTCGCCGATCCTGGGCGCCTGCCGAGCGAGCCGGGTCGGCGAGAACGTCGCCTACGGCAACCACACGCCGGAGCAGCTCGTCGGCGCCTGGATGGCGTCGACCGGCCACCGCGCCAACATCCTCAACGCCGCCTTCACGCACCTGGGCGTGGGCGCCGTCAGCACCGCCACGGGCCGCGTCTACGGCGTGCAGGTCTTCGTCACGCTCTGAGCCCCGGGGAGCGTCCCGGCAACGGCCTACCTGACATAGTGTCGATTATCGGCGATGCAGGCCGGGCGCCGCAAGGCTGCCGGTCCCGACCCCCGCTCAGTAGACGACCGGTGGCCCGCTCGGCATGGCCGCGGCGCGCAGCCGCAGGATCTCGTGGGAGACGGGCACGACGTCCGGGATCTGGTCGAAGCGGGACAGCGGCGCGTCCCGCTGCGCCACCGAGTCGAGCCGCAGCGTGCCGTAGCGCAGCAGCTGGCCGAGCGGTGGGACGGCTGCGTCGATGTACGCGATGGCCATCAACGAGATCGACGGCGAGTGCCGGGTGATCACCCCGTGGCGGCGGTAGATGCGCTTGTTCGTGACGACGAGGCGGTCGCTGTACCAGTCCGCGACGTCCTCGGCCAGCCAGCCGAGGAGCAGCAGGAGCAGGAGGAGGTTCGGCCGCCAGCCGTCGAGGCCGAGCAGCAGCACGGCGGTCGCGGCGGCGGCGCCGCCCAGGACCGCGGACCTCTTCAGCCCTGCGGACAGCCGGAGCTGGGCCCACACCGCCGTGATGGCCGCGAACCACAGCACGGGCAGCAGCCGCGGCCCGAGCAGCGGCAGCGCCAGGCCGGCGGCGGTCCTCAGCACCGGCGGCAGGAGGACGAGCGGGTGCCGCCGGACGTCCAGCGCCACGACCTCTGCCGCCGGTACGAAGACGTACCGCTGCGCCTCGAACCCCTCGCCCACCCGGGCCTGGAGGCGTCGGGCGGCGGCCTTCGCGTGGCCGATCCGGTCGCCGAGCGTCGGACGTGCCGCGGGCGGTGACCCGGCGCCCTCCGCCGCTACGGGGTCGTCCTCGCCTTCCACCTGCCACCTCCTCCACCGTCACGCCGACAGGTCGTCTAGGGCTCACGATCCCCCCTGGCAGTCCGAAAGGCCGGGGGCGACACGCGGCGCGGCGTCGGGATCAGGTCGGGGCCGTGTGCCAGTCTGCAGGCATGACCGCGTCTGGTTCGATCAGCCCTGCTGCCGGGGAGCTGCGATGAACATCAAGTCCCTCTTGCTGGTGCTCGTGGTCCTGGTGATCGTGGTCGGCGCCACCGGCGGCGACCAGTCGGCCGCCGCCGTGGGCGGCGCTATCGGTGAGGCGGTGCACCTCGTCTCCGTGGCGTGGGACGCCATGGTGAACAGCGGCAACAGCGCGTAGCCGCTCCACCTCCCTGCTGACCGCGACGGTCAGCTGCGGGCGGCCGCCTGGACCTGCTCGTCGGCGGCCTCGAGCGCGTCGTCGAGCCGCTGCTCGGCGCCGGGCTCGCCGTCCTGCACGGCCTGCACCGCGCGGGACACCTCGATCATCGTGTCGCGGTCGACGACCTTGACGCGCTCGCGGGGCTTGTCGCCCACCGGGCCGTAGGCCTCGCCGAGGGACAGCTCGTGGGCGTCGAGCAGCTGCCAGCCGTCCCAGGTCGTGTAGGCGACGCCGCGGGCCTCGAGGAACTCGGTGACGGCCTCGACGGACGGCTCGGCGGCCACGGGCATGCGTCGGCGAGGTCCTCGAGCATGGAGCCGACGGTCTCGATCGCGTCGCCCTTGGTGTGGCCGATCAGGCCGACCGGGCCGCGCTTGACCCAGCCGTTGACGTAGACGCCCGGCATCGGCGCGCCGTCGAGGCCGAGCACCCGCCCGGCGGCGTGCGGCACGACGTGGTCGCGGCTGTCCCACGGCAGGCCCGGCAGCTCGGTGGAGCGGTAGCCGACGCAGCGGTAGACCGCCTGGACCGGCCAGTCGTGTGAACTCGCCCGTGCCGCGGACGTTGCCGTCGCCGGTCAGCTCGGTGCGCTCGGTGCGGAAGCCCTCGACCGCTGCCGTCGCCGAGCACCTCGACGGGCGACTCGAAGAAGTGCAGCCACAGCTTGCGCGGCCGGTCCGCCGGCTGCCCTTGTCCTGGTGGTCGGCGGTGCGCATCGCGTACTTCTCGAGCTCGCGCACGACGAGCTTGGTCTGGTTGTCGCTGTTGATGGCGGCGACCGAGCCGTCGTCGTACTCGATGTCCTCGGGGTTGACGAGGACCTCGACGTTGGGCGAGTGGTCGAGCTCGCGCAGCTCGAGCGGGGTGAACTTCGCCTGGGCCGGGCCGCGGCGGGCGAAGACGTGCACCTCCTCGACCGGCGAGGCCTTGAGGCCCTGGTAGACGTTGTCCGGGATCTCGGTGACCAGCAGCTCGTCGGCGGTCTTGGACAGCATGCGGGCGACGTCGAGGCCGACGTTGCCGGCGCCGACGACGGCGATCGAGCTCGGCCTCGAGCGGCCACTCGCGCGGCACGTCGGGGTGCCCGTCGAACCAGGAGACGAAGTCGGCGCCGCCGAAGCTGCCGGCCTTGTCGATGCCGGGGATGTCGAGGTCGCGGTCCTTCTCGGCGCCGGTGGTGAACACGACGGCGTCGTAGTAGCGGCGCAGGTCCTCGAGCTTGACGTCGACGCCGTACTCGACGTTGCCGAGCAGCCGGATCTGCGGCTTGGAGAGCACCTGGTGCAGCGCCTTGACGATGCCCTTGATGCGCGGGTGGTCCGGCGCGACGCCGTAGCGGATCAGGCCGAACGGCGCCGGCTGGCGCTCGTACAGGTCGATCGACACCGGGGTGTCGGACTTCATCAGCACGTCGGCGGCGTAGATGCCGGCCGGTCCGGCGCCGACGATCGCCACCCGCAGCGGGCGGTCCTCGGTCCCTGGGCGCGTCACGAGCTCTCCTGGCGTCGACGTCGAATGGCCTCCCCTGCGCGAACGCGCGGGGCAAGACACCATTGTTCCGCACGGTCTGCCGGACGGCCAGCCGCCAGCGACGTGACCTGCGCCACGCCTCCGGGGGTCGGCGGACGGTCTAGCCCGAGCCGGACGAGCCGGACGGTGCGGGCGTCGTAGACCGGGCGCAGGACGACCCGCCCCTGCTTGGGCGAGGCGTCGACCATGAGGCCGCCGCCGACGTAGACGCCCAGGTGCGGGACCGCCGGGCCGGCCGTAGACGACGAGGTCGCCGATCGCGGGCGTCCGCGAGCGCGACCGGCCGGCCCCGGGCCACGAGGGCGTCCCGGTCGCCGGGCAGGTGCCCTCCCCCGGCGTTGCGCCAGGCGACGTGCACGACGCGCGACGTCGCTCCAGCCGCCGCGGGCCGGCCGGCAGGCCGACCAGGCTGCGCGCCACCGGCGCGGAGCGGTAGCCGACCAGGCTGGACAGCGCCTTCTGCTTCGGCGGGCAGGCCGGCGAGCGGGCGCAGCCCGGCGGTGACGGTCGCCGGCGCGCGGGCGCCGCGGCGCGGGCCGGCGCGCGGCCGGCGACGGGCTTCACCGGGCGTCGCGGGCGCGGCCGGCGCGCAGGCGGCGTCCACGGCTTCACCGGCGGCATGCCCGGCCGCGGCACCCGGCCGTAGCGCACGACGCCGGCGCTCCAGAGCGGCCGCTCGACGACGCCCTTGCGCGCCGAGGACGGCGTCGACCATCCGGCCGCCGCCGGCGTAGATCCCGACGTGGTCGACCGGGTCGCTGTAGAACACCAGGTCGCCGATGAGCAGCTGCTCGCGCGGGATCGGCACCGCCCAGCGCCTGCTGGTCGCGCGAGACGCGCGGCATGCCCTTGACCCCCGGCACGCCGCGCCACAGCCGGGTCAGGCCGGAGCAGTCCCAGCGTCCGGCCCGTTGCCGCCCCACTGGTAGCGCGTCACCGAGCTGGCCGCGTGCCGCGTGCAGGACGTCGGCGGCAGCCTGGTCCGGGGCGCCGTCGAGCGGCGCTCCCCCGCGGCTGTGGCTGAACGTCGTCGTCGCCGGCCAGGGCCAGCAGGGCGAGGAGGAGACCGGCAGCGCGCAGGCGCGGTCCTGAAGTTCGGACGGGCCGCACGGCGCGCCTCCTGGGCTTCGAGTGACTGGTGGTGTACCAGGTCCCTCGGCACCCCAGGGCGGGCCTGAGCCCTGACGGTCAGACGCCCGTTTCGTCCTGCATCGCGCCGCACTCCGAGCACCACCGCGGCCGTCGCGGTGACCAGCACGGCGGCGCCGCGAGCTGGCCCGGACCCGCCCGCGCAGCACGGCCCCGCCGACCGCCAGCACGTCCACGGCGTCGCGTCAGCACCCCTGCCGCCACCCAGGTGCGGGCGGCCCGCGGCCCGGGTCGCGCAGCGCCACGAGCGGTGCCCAGGCCCAGCGCGATCTCGCGGGCGCCCAGCATCTGCACCGCCCAGGCCAGCCGTGCCGAGGTCGCCGAGTCGACGCCCATCAGCTGCGGGAGCGTCCGCGGCCGGCCGACCATCACCACGCCCGCGCCCGTGCGCAGCAGCGCAAGGTGCTCAGCGCCGCACGTGCTCGGCGACCACGCACCGACGACGGAGCGGGCGGCCGTCGGAGCGGATCTGCGGCGCTGCAGCACGGGGCCTCCTGGAGGTGCGGGTGGACGGTCGGCAGGTGTCGCGCCGGACGGCACGGGAATCGTCCTGTGCGTCTGCACGTTGGCACAGCAGACGTCCTGACCCGGGAGGCACCCCATGAGCGACCGCGTCCTCCGAGGCACCCGCCTCGGTTCTGTGAGCTACGAGAGCGACCGGCACACCGAGTTCGCCCCGCGGCTGCGCACCGCCTACGACTGCCCCAACGGCCACGAGACCGAGGTGCCCTTCGCCGCCGAGGCCGACATCCCCTCGACGCTGGGAGTGCCGGGTCTGCGGTGCGACCGCGCTGCTGCGCGACGGCGCACCAGCCGGAGGAGAAGAAGGGCAAGCCGGCCCGCACCCACTGGGACATGCTGCTCGAGCGCCGCTCCACCGCCGAGCTCGAGGAGGTGCTGGCCGAGCGGCTGGCCGTCCTGCACGACCACCAGGGCAAGGTGAAGGCCGCCCTCAAGCAGCGAGCGCGCCAAGGACAAGAAGAGCGCCTAGCCCTCCCCCGTACGACCGGGCCGTCTCCCCTGCGGGAGGCGGCCCGTCGTCGTGCCAGGGGGACCGCGCTGGTGATCCACGTGAGGTCCGAGGTGGATCCCGCTCGCTGAACCACCTGCGACCTCACGTGGATCAGCGACGATCGTCGCCGGGGTCGACGACCTCGCCCTCGACCACGTCGGGGCGGCCGTCGCGGGTCGTGCGCCGCGAGGTGGGCGGACCGAAGGCGGCGCCGCCGACGACCGCCGGCCACGCCGAGCCGGCGGGCGACGACCCCGGTGAGCAGCCGCCGCAGCACCGCCCGGGTCGGCGGCAGCACGCAGGCCAGCCCGAAGACGTCGGTGGCGAAGCCGGGGGTCAGCAGCAGCGCGCCGCCGAAGATCACCAGCGCGCCGTCGGCGACCTCCTTGGCCGGCACCCGGCCCGAGCCGAGCGCGCCGCGGAACGCCGCCCAGGTGCGCGCGCCCTCGCGGCGCAGCAGCCAGGCGCCGAGCAGCGACATGACCACCAGCAGCGCGATCGTCGGCAGCGCGCCGATGACCTGGCCGACCTGGACGAGCACGTAGATCTCGACCAGCGGCACGACCACCAGGGCGAGGACGAGCAGGCCGCGCACGTCAGACCCCGGCTGCGCAGCGCGGCCGCGTGCGGCGCTGGCAGGCCCCACCAGGTGACCCGCCACAGCGCCTCGAGCACGATCGCCCGGCTCATCTTGGACTCGCCGCGCTCGCGCTCGACGAACGTGATCGGCACCTCGACGACCCGGTAGCCCGCCTGCCAGGTGCGCCAGGCCAGGTCGACCTGGAAGCAGTAGCCCTGCGAGGCGACCTCGGCCAGCGGCAGCGCGTCGAGGACCTCGCGCCGGTAGGCGCGGTAGCCGCCGGTCGCGTCGCGCAGCGGCAGCCGGAGCAGCAGCCGGGCGTAGGCGTTGCCGCCGCGGCTGAGCAGCTCGCGGGAGCGCGGCCAGTTGACGACCTGGCCGCCCTCGACCCAGCGGCTGCCGAGCACCAGGTCGGCGTGCTCGAGCGCGGCCAGCAGCCGCGGCAGCTGCTCGGGGGCGTGCGAGCCGTCGGCGTCCATCTCGACGACGACGTCGTAGCCGTGCTCGCGGGCCCAGGCGAAGCCGGCGACGTAGGCCGCGCCCAGGCCGGCCTTGCTCGGTGCGGTGCAGCACGTGCACCCGCTCGTCGGCGGCCGGCGAGGTCGGTCGGCGATCGCGCCGGTGCCGTCGGGGCTGTCGTCGTCGACGACGAGCAGGTGGGCGGTCGGGACGGCGGCGAGCAGCCGCCCGGCGATCGAGCTCGACGTTCTCGGCCTCGTCGTAGGTCGGGACGACGACGAGCACCCGCTCCAGGGCGGCGCTCACGCGGCGACCTCCGGCGGCGCACGACCGGCAGGACCAGGGCCAGCGCTCCGGCGCGGCCAGCGCGGCCTCGGGAGCGACCCCGAGGCGGGTGGCGAGGGTCCGGTCGTCGCGCAGCGGGCACCTCGTGCACCAGCACCTCGCGGGTGAAGACGGCGGCGTCGTCGAGGACTCGCCGTCCGGGGCGATGACGGCGCTGATGCCGCTGGTCGCCGACGACCAGCACGGTGCGGCCGTGCTCGACGGCGCGCAGCCGGCCCATGGCCAGCTGCTGCTCGGTCTCGCCGCTGCGCCCGAAGGTCGCGTTGTTGGTCTGCACGACGATCAGCCTGCCTCCTGCCGGTCACGACGTCGCGCACCAGGTCGTCGTACGCCACCTCGAAGCAGATGACGTCGCCGAGCCGGACCGGGCCGACGTCGAGCACGCCGACCTCGTCGCCGGCCGCGAAGTCGCGCGGGACGAGGTCGACCTTGTCGGTGACGCGGCGCACCAGCGAGCGGTACGGGATGTACTCGCCGAACGGCACCGGGTGCCGCTTGACGTACCGCTCCCCCGGGCCGGTCTCCGGGTCCCAGACGATGCCGGCGTTGCTGACCTGGTCGCCCGGGCCCTGCAGCACCGCCCCCACGAGCACCGGCACGCCGACGTCCTGCACCGCCGCGTCGATGAGGTCGTACGCCGCCGGGTCGGTGAACGGGTCGATGTCGGAGGCGTTCTCCGGCCAGACGACGAGGTCGGGCTGCTCGACGCGGCCGGCGCGGACGTCGGCGGCGAGCTGGCGGGTGGCCTCGACGTGGTTGCCGAGCACCGCGGCGCGCTGCGCGTTGAAGTCCAGCCCGAGGCGCGGGACGTTGCCCTGCACGACGGCCACCCGCACCGCCTCGCCGCTGGTCGGCAGCGGCACGAGGGCTGCGGTCCCGACGGCGGCGAGCACAGGGACCACCGCCGTCACGGCGGCCAGGGCCGGCGCGCTGCGCACGTGCAGCACCGCCCACGCGAGGGCACCGGCGAGCAGGGCGACGACGAGGGTCACGAGCGGCGCGCCGCCGAGCGCGGCCAGCGGGGTGAGCGGCGAGTCGCCCTGGCTGAAGGCCAGCCGGCCCCAGGGGAAGCCGCCGAAGGGCAGCCGGCCGCGCAGCGCCTCCTGCAGCACCCACAGCGCGGCGGTCCACAGCGGCCACCCGGCGGTGCGGGTCACGACCGCGAGGGCGGCGCCCAGCCGCGGCGAGGAACGCCGCCTGCAGCAGGGCCAGGGCGACCAGGGCGAGCGGACCGGCGATCGTGGCCGTCCACTCGACCAGCGGCAGGAACAGCGCGAGCCCGTGGACGAGGCCGAGCAGCGCGCCCTGCCGGGCGCTCGCACCGCGGCAGACGAGGGTCAGCAGCGCCACCGCCGGGGCGGCGAGCCAGGGCAGGTCGACCGGCGGGAACGCGGCGTAGAGCAGCAGGCCCGAGACCAGCGCCCCCAGCAGGCGCAGGCGGAGCGTCCGCCCCGCGGACGGTGCGCGACCTGCCAGCCGGCGGAGCGGCCCGCCCGGTGGCACCGGGGCCCGCACCGCCGGCTGCTGCAGGCTCAAGGCTGCGCGGCTCTCCACCGGCTCCATCCTGCCTGACAGCAGCTCCGGGCGGCAGGTCCACCGGAGCAGGCGCCCGAGCCCTTCGGACCGACCCGCCGCCGGCTGGAGGCCGTCGTCGTGCCGTTGTCTACTGAGCTCGGGCGCCTGCCCTCGGGTGGACCGATGAGCAGACTTAGCGGCGCCTCCCCATGCGCTGTCAACAGGCCCCTGACCTGCGACGATGCACCAGAACCGCAGGTCAGCGGGGGTGCCGCCGATCACGCCGCTGTCGTACCTGTCGAACACCGTGCGTCCATCGACGACGGTGCGGCGGCAGACCGGGTCGTCGTGCGGACAGGTCGGGCAGACCGGACACGCCGGCCCGCGGGTCGGTCGACCAGGCCGAGACCCGGTCGTCCGGCGTCTGCACGACCAGCTCGCCGGGCACGTCCCAGACGGCGAACGTCGCGGGCGTGCCGGGGGCCAGCTCGCCGGCGCCGTCCACGCGGGCGGCCCGCCAGCCGCCGCGGGTGTGCGCGGAGAAGGCGGCGCGGGCCGACAGCCGGCTCTCCGGCGTGTGGTGCTGCACCGCCGCGCGGACCGCCGCCCCAGGGGTCCAGCGGCGTGACCGGGCTGTCCGAGCCGAACGCCAGCGGCACGCCGGCTGCGGCCAGGGCGGCCAGCGGGTTCGACGCGCGCGTCCGCTCGAGGCCGAGCCGCGCCTCGTACAGCCCGCCCGCGCCGCCCCACCGCGCGTCGAAGACCGGCTGGACGCTGGCGACCAGGCCGAGGGAGGCCATGGCCGTCACGTGCTCGGGCAGCGGGATCTCGACGTGCTCGATCCGGTGCCGGGCGGCCCGCAGGGCGTCCAGCCCGACCTGCTCGGCCGCGGCCGCGCAGCCGTCCAGGACCGAGGCCAGCGCGGCGTCGCCGATGGCGTGGAAGCCGGCCTGCAGCCCGGCGCGGGTGCAGGCGGCGACGTGCTGCGGCGACCTGCGTCGGCGTCGAGGTAGGCGTAGCCGGTGGTGTCGGCGTCGTCGTAGCGGTGGCCCAGGCAGGCGGTGTGGCTGCCCAGCGAGCCGTCGACGAACAGGTCGCCGCCGACGCCGTGGGCGCCGAGGTCGCGGGCGCGCTCGATCCCGCCGTCCTGCGCGAGCTCGCCCCAGTAGCCGAGGACGGCCGGACCGGCCTCGTCGCGGGCCAGCGCGAGCAGCGAGGCGAAGTCGTCCTCGCCGTCGATGCCGGGCCCGCCGCACTCGTGCAGGCAGCCGATGCCGAGGGAGGCGGCGCGGGCGCGGGCGGCCCGCTGGGCCTCGCGGCGCTGGGCGGTGCCCAGGCCCGGCGAAGGCCGCCCGGCGGACGGCGGAGTGCGCCTCCTCCTTGACCAGCCCGTCGCCGGCCCAGCCGTCCAGCCCGCGGGCCTCGGGAGCCGCGGCGAGCAGCGCGCTCGAGGCGACGGCGCTGTGGCAGTCGGTGCGGGCGAGGTAGACCACGCCGCCGTAGCTGGCCCGGTCCAGCTCGGCCGCCGTCGGCGGGCGGCGCTCGGGCCAGGCGTCCTCCTCCCAGCCGGTGCCGAGGACCACTCCCCCGCGCGCAGCCCGCGCGGCCTGCGCGACGCGGTCCAGCAGCGACCGCCAGCGACGGCGCGTCGGCCAGGTCGAGCCCGGTGAGCGCGAGCCCGGTCGTCGTGCGTGTGCACGTGCGCGTCGACGAAGGCCGGCGCCACCCAGGCGTCGTCGAGGTCGACCGTCACGTCGGCGCCCATCGCGTCGGCGGCGCCCTCGGAGCCGACCCAGGCGACGGTGTCGCCGTCGACGAGCAGCGCGGTGGCGAACGGGTCGGCGGGCGAGCGCACCCGGCCGCGGCGGTACAGCGTCGTGGTCACGTGCGCGAGCCTAGGAGCGCGCGTGCGCCACGGGCGATCGTCCTGCGTGGCGTCTTGCCGAACGGGAGGATCGCCCCCTACCGTGGGTCGATGACGACTCTCACTCCTGACGCGCCCCCGGTGACCCCGGCGACGGTCCACGACGTCCTGCGGCGCAGCCTGCTGGTCGACGGCTTCGACATGGTGCTCGACCTCGAGGCCAGCCGCGGGCTCCCGCCTGGTCGACGCCCGCGACGGCACGGCCTACCTCGACCTGTTCACCTTCTTCGCCAGCAGCGCCCTCGGGATGAACCACCCGGCGCTCGCGCGAGGACCCGGTCTTCCGCGAGGAGCTGCTCACCGCGGCGCTGAACAAGCCGAGCAACTCCGACGTCTACAGCGAGCCGATGGCGCGCTTCGTCGAGACCTTCGCCCGGGTGCTCGGCGACCCCGGCCTGCCGCACCTGTTCTTCGTCGAGGGCGGCGCGCTCGCGGTCGAGAACGCCCTCAAGGTCGCCTTCGACTGGAAGTCGCGCTGGAACGAGGCGCACGGCATCGACCCCGCGCTCGGCACCAAGGTGCTGCACCTGCGCGACGCCTTCCACGGCCGCAGCGGCTACACGATGTCCCTGACCAACACCGACCCGGTGAAGGTCGCCCGCTTCCCGCAGTTCGCCTGGCCGCGGATCAGCAACCCGTACCTGTCCCGACGGCGCGCGACGTCGCGGCGCGCGAGCGGGCGGCGCTGGCCGAGGCCCGCGCGGCCTTCGAGATGCACCCGCACGACATCGCCTGCTTCGTCATGGAGCCGATCCAGGGCGAGGGCGGCGACCACCACTTCCGCCCGGAGTTCCTGCAGGCGATGCAGGCGCTGTGCCACGAGCACGACGCGCTGTTCGTCCTCGACGAGGTGCAGACCGGCGCCGGCCTGACCGGCACCGCCTGGGCCTTCCAGCAGCTCGGCGTGCAGCCCGACGTCGTCGCCTTCGGCAAGAAGACGCAGGTCTGCGGCGTCATGGCCGGCGGCCGCGTCGACGAGGTGCCCGACAACGTCTTCGCCGTCGGCTCGCGCATCAACTCCACCTGGGGCGGCTCGCTGACCGACATGGTCCGCGCCCGCCGCATCCTCGAGGTCGTCGAGGCCGAGGGGCTCATCGAGCGCGCCGCCGCCCTCGGCCCGGTGCTGCTCGGACCTGCTGCACGACCTGGCCGGCGGCCACCCGGAGGTCACCGACGTCCGCGGCCGCGGCCTGATGTGCGCCTTCTCGCTGCCGGACGCCGCCCTGCGCGACGCGGTGCTCACCGCCCTGCGCGAGGATGAGCGCGTGCTGCTGCTCGGCTGCGGCACGCCGCAGCGTGCGCTTCCGCCCCGCCCTCACCGTCTCCCCCGAGGACCTCGCCGCCGGCGTCGCCGCCCTCGACCGCGTCCTGTCCACGAAAGGCCTCTGCATGACCCGCGTCGACTCCTCCGTCAACGGCTCGGCCGCTCGTCGGCGCCGCCGGCACCACCACCTCGACCAACCCGGCGCAGCTGACCGACGTCGTCGCCGAGGTGTCGCTCGCGTCCGCCGACCAGGTGGTCGAGGCGTTCCGCGCCGCCAAGGCCGCCCAGCCCGGCCTGGGCCGCCACCCCGGCGCCCGTCCGCGGGCAGGTCATCGCCCAGATCGGCCGGCTGGTCGAGGCCAACGTCGAGGCGCTCGCCGCAGCTCGTCACCCGCGAGGTCGGCAAGCCGATCGCCGAGGCGCGCGGCGAGGTGCAGGAGATCGTCGACACCTGCGACTTCTTCCTCGGCGAGGGGCGCCGGCTCTACGGCCAGACCGTCCCGAGCGAGATGCGCGACAAGCAGCTGTTCACCTTCCGCGTGCCGGTCGGCGTCGCCGGCATCATCACCGCCGGCAACTTCCCGGTCGCCGTGCCGTCCTGGTACCTCGTGCCGGCGCTGCTCTGCGGCAACGCCGTCGTGTGGAAGCCGGCCGAGTACTCCGCCGCCCTCGGCGACGCGCTGACCCGCCTCTTCGTCGCCGGCGGGCTGCCGGCCGGCGTGCTGAACACCGTGCACGCCGACGGCCCGGCGACCTTCGAGGGGCTCGAGAAGGCCCTGCAGGCAGGGCCTGGTCAACAAGATCGGCTTCACCGGCTCCTCCGAGGTCGGCGTGCGCATCGGCGAGCTGGCCGGCCGCCACCTGCAGAACGCCTGCCTCGAGCTCGGCGGCAAGAACCCGCTCGTCGTCATGCCCGACGCCGACCTCGACCTGGCCGCCGAGGGCGCGCTGTTCTCCGGCTTCGGCACCGCCGGGCAGCGCTGCACCTCGCTCGGCGTCGCGATCGTGCACGACGACGTCTACGACGCGTTCCTGGAGAAGTTCCTCGCCCGCGTCGAGAGCGCCGTCGATCGGCGACCCGACCGACGCCTCGGTGCTCTACGGCCCGATGCTCGGCGAGCGCTTCCTCGACGGCTTCGAGAAGTGGCTCGGCGAGGTGCAGCCGCACCACGAGGTGCACGGCTCGACCGGCACCGGCCGCATCACCGCGGACAACCCGCGCGAGGGCTTCGTCGGCGACCCGGACGCCGGCGTCTACGCGCACCCGGCGGTCGTCACCGGCGTGCGCCCCGACGACGCGCTCTACCGCAACGAGACCTTCGGGCCGCTCGTCTCGGTGATGCGCTTCTCGACCTTCGACGAGGCCGTGGAGCTGGCCAACGGCCACGGCTACGGGCTGTCCGCCGCCATCTACACCCGCGACGCGCAGGCGGCGTTCCGCTTCCGCGAGCGGGTCTCGGCCGGGATGCTCTCGGTCAACAACTCGACCTCCGGCGCCGAGGCGCACCTGCCCTTCGGCGGCAACGGCAAGAGCGGCAACGGCTCGCGCCAGTCCGGCGTGTGGGTGCTCGACCAGTTCACCCGCTGGCAGTCGATGAACTGGGACTACGCCGGCAAGCTGCAGAAGGCGCAGATGGACGTCGAGGCGCCGACCGGCGACCGCGACTTCCGCCTCTGACCGGACGGGGGCGGGTCGTCGGCGTCGCCCGCAGCCCGCGGCACCGCTTCAGCAAGGAGCTCAGTCGAGTCGGTGCTGCTCGTCGCGGGCCACGGCGTCGAGGGCGACGCCCACGCCGGGGCGACGGTGCAGCACCGCTCGCGCAAGCGCTGGCGCCCGCACGAGCCCAACCTGCGGCAGGTGCACCTGCTGCACGCCGAGCTGCTGGACGTCCCTGCGGCGCCTGGGTTTCGACGTCCACCCCGGCGCCGTCGGGGAGAACGTGCACGACCCGCGGCGTCGACCTGCTGGGCCTGCCCGCAGGCGCCCGGCTGCACCTCGGCGACGCAGGCCGTCGTCGAGGTGACCGGCCTGCGCAACCCGTGCGTCCAGCTCGACCGCTACGCCGACGGGCTGATGGCGGCGACGCTGCGCCGCGCGGACGACGGGACGGTCGTGCGCCTGGCCGGTGTGATGGGCGTGGTGCTCACCGGCGGCGTCGTCCGCCCCGGCGACGCGGTCGTGGTCGCCCTCCCCGAGGGCGACCACGCACCGCTGGTCCCGGTCTAGCCGGGTCTCGCCCCCGCGTCTAGCGGAGGCGGTCCTGGTCGCGCACCGAGGTGGCGTCGTCCCGGACCCCGTCGTGGCCGGTGTCGTAGCGCGTGTCGTGGCGCGGCTCCGCGTCGTCGCGCAGGCCGTCGCGGTCGCGGTCGCCCTGCGGGTACGGCTCGCCGGCGGCGTCCTCGCTGACCAGCTCCTCGAAGACCTGGCGGAAGTGCAGCATCCCCTGGCGCACCTGCTCGGTGTCGGCGCCTGTTGCTCGAGTTGGCCTGCTCGATGGCGTGGCCGGCCCGGAAGCCCTCGAGCACGCGCGCCGTGCTCGACCGACAGCATCCGCTCCGGACGTCGCGGACGTCGTCGGTCGGGAAGCCGCGCTCGGCCAGCAGCTGGGTGAGCAGGGCGTCGGCCTCGGACAGCGCGAGGACGGGCGCAGTCGACGAAGCGGTTCTGCACGCCGTCCCAGGCGGTGAGGTAGCGCTGCCGGCTGGCGGCGGACAGCGGCCGGATGTCGAGCCGCTCGTGCTCGCTGCTTGCGCTGCGCCAGCTCGCGCTCGGCGTCGCGGCGCTTGTCGGAGGTCTCGACCGTGCGGTCGTACTCGTCGCCGAAGGTGCCGCGCAGCTCCTGCGGTCCGCTTGCGTCTTGCGCGCTGCGGCGACGACGGCCGCGACGACCAGCAGCACGACGACGACGGCGACCACGAGCAGGACGATCTCGGTGGTGGTCATGGTGCGGCTCCTCGCTGGGCGGGCGGTGCCCGAGGCTCCGAGCCTTCCCGCCGACCTGCAGCGGCAACCTGCGCGCGACCAGATCGATCGTGACGGTGCCGTGACGGTGCGTGCGCGGGCGCGCGCGGACGGGGTAGGCACGACGCCATGACGACTGACGCCGACGACGTCGACGCTGGCCCTCGACGAGAGCGGTCCCGGTGAGGTCGCCCTGCCGACGTTCCCCGTTCTGGCGCGGCTGCGCAGCCGCGGCCCCCGACGAGACGCGCGGCGCTGGCCGATGCACGCGGGCCAGCTCGCAGCCGGTGCGCCGGGATGCTACGACGAGGTCAGCGTCGAGCGCCGCGAGGACGACGGCAGCTTCTGGGTGGTCGCGCGCTTCGTCACCGTCAGCGTCGACGCGCACACCGCCGTGCTGGGCGTGCACGAGTCGCTCGCTGCCGCAGCCGTGCCGGTCGACGAGGTGTGGGTCGCCCAGGCGTGACCGGCGCCGTCAGCGGCGACGCGGTACCAGTTCGGCGAGGTGTTCGGCGGCGGGTCGTAGCGTCGCCTTGACGACCACCAGGTTCGGCCCGCCCGAGGCGATGCCCGGCGGCGACGGCCGCGGTCAGCCCGCTCGACCGTCGACCTCGCGCGCCGGCGACCCGGAACGCCTGCGCCAGCGCGACGAAGTCCGGCGGCTCGAGCTCGGTGCCGACCGGCTGCTCGCCGTCCTTGACGAAGTCGTAGCGCAGCATCCCGTAGCCGCCGTCGTCGACCAGCACGACCGTGACCGGCAGCCGCTCCTGCGCCGCCGTCGCGAGGTCGCCGCAGGCGAACAGGAAGCCGCCGTCGCCGACGACGCGCGACCGTCGGCCGGCCGGACAGCGACGTGCCGAGCGAGGCGGGGAAGCCGAAGCCGAGCGTGCCCCAGCCGACCGGGTAGGCCAGCCCGCGCGGCGGCCGCACGCGGCCGTAGCCGCCGTACCAGTAGCCGGCCACGCACATGTCGGCGACGACGACGGCGTCGTCCGGCAGCGCCGGCCTCCAGCGCGTCGAGGAAGCGGCATCGGCCGGACGTGCGCTCGTCGGCCGCGGCGCACCACGGCTCGGCGCGGCTGCTCCGGCAGCGCCGGCCGACGCAGCGCGTCGAGCGCCGGCGCGCGCGTCGGCCTGCACCAGACGTCGGGCGGCGTAGTTGACCGGCTCGACCAGGTCGACCGCGACCAGCACCGGCGGCCGCGGCTGGCGGAAGCCCTGGGTGTTCATGGCGTCGAGGTCGCTGCCGACCACGAGCACGACGTCGGCGGCGTCCCACAGCGCGCCGGCGGCCGGGTCGTGCGGCGGCAGCGGCACGCAGGTGCGGGTGGTCGGCGGGCAGCAGCCCGCGACCGCCGTACGACGACAGCACCGGCGCGCCCGAGCCGCGCGGCGAGCTCGGCGCACGGCGGCTCCCGCGTCGGCGGCGGTCGCTCCGCCGCCGGCCCACACCAGCGGCCGCTCGGCGCGCGGCGAGCGCGGCCACGCGCGTCGTCGACGTCGACCGGCGCCGCCGGCAGCGGCCTCGGGCAGCACGGTCACCGGCTCCGGCGCCGAGCGCCGACAGCAGGTCGGTCGGGCACCTCGAGGTAGACCGGCCGCCGCGGTGCCTGCAGCGCGAGCCGACCGGCCCGCACGACGTCGTCGTACAGCTCCTCGACGCCGCTCGACGCGCACGCACGCCTTGGTGACCGGGCGGAAGAACGACGCCTGGTCGGTGGTCTCGTGCAGCACGCCGCGGTACTCCCCCGGGCGCCGCACGCGTCGTCGGGATGTCGGTGGCGATGACGAGCAGCGGCGAGTGGCAGGACCACGCCTCGCCGGTCGCGGCGACGACGTTGGCGGCGCCCGGCCCGGTGGTCGTCAGCGCGACGCCGAGCCGCCCGGTCGCCCGGGCGTAGCCGTCGGCGGCGTAGCCGGCCGTCTGCTCGTGCCGCACGCCGACCAGCCGCACGGCGGACCCCGCTGCCGACGTCGCCGAAGGCCTTCCAGGCCGCCAGGTTGTGCACGCCCGGCAGGCCGAAGGCGACCTCGACGCCCAGGTCCGCAGCGCGCGACAGCGCCCGCCGACCAGCGACGCTCACCGCCCTGGTCGGCACCGACGACCTCCTCGACCTGCTCGTGCGTACAGGCCGAGCGCGGAGAGCACCTCGACCGTGTGCTGGCCCAGCAGCGGCGGTGCGCGCCGCACGCGCGGCCGCTCGCCCGTCGAGCCGGAACGGCGAGCCGACCACGCGCACCGGACCGGCCGGGTGGTCGACCTCCTGCACGCAGCCCGATCGCCGACGAGCTGCGGGTCGTCGGGCAGCGACGCGAGGTCCTGCACGAGCGCGCACGGCACGCCGGCGGCGTCGAGGACCTGCGACCCACTCCCGCGCCGTCCGCGCTGCGAGAAGACCTGCTGCCAGCGCGGTCCTCAGCGCGGCGCGGTCGGCGACGCGGCCGGCGTTGGTCTGCCACGCCGCGGCCGGACGTCCAGCCCGACGGCGGCGGCCAGCGCGGCGAACTGCGCGTCGTTGCCCGCGCCGACCACCAGCGGCCGGTCGGCGCACGGCACCGGTCCGTACGGCGCGATGTTGGGGTGGTCGTTGCCGGCGAAGGTCGGCGACGGCGCCGCCGACCAGCGCGTTGGCCGCCTGGTTGACCAGCATCGACACGGCCGCCTCGAGCAGGCCGACCTCGACCCGCAGCGGCGCTGCGCGGCCGAGCAGCCCGGCGAGCGCGCCGACCGCGGCGTACAGGCCGGTCACGACGTCGGCGACCGCGACGCCGACCTTGGTCGGCTCGTCCGTGCCGGTCACCGACATCAGCCCGCTGCGCGCCTGCGCCATCACGTCGTAGCCCGGCTGCGTCGCCGTCGGGGCCGTCGCCGCCGGCGCCGCGCACCGACACCCACACGGCCGACGCGGCTCGTCGCGCAGCTCCTCCAGGCCGAGCGCGGCGAGGTGGCGCGGCAGGAAGTTCTCGACGACGACGTCGGCCGCCTCGACCAGCCGCGCGACGACCGCCCGGCCCGCCGGGCGTGGTCAGGTCGAGGGCGACCGAGCGGCGGTCGCGGTTGACCGAGAAGAAGTACGCCGCGTCGTCGCCGTGGAAGGGCGGGCCCCAGTGGCGGGTGTCGTCGCCGAGCCCCGGCCGCTCGACCTTGAGCACGTCGGCGCCGAGGTCGGCCAGCACCATGCAGCAGTACGGCCCGGCCAGCACGCGCGACAGGTCGAGCACCCGCACGCCCCCGAGCGGGCCCTGCGGCGACAGCCCGGGCGGCCAGCCGGGGCCGGCGGCGAGAGCCCGCTCGAGACCGTGGGACGTCATCGGCCGAGCCTTCCACGACCGGCGGTGCCGGGGCAGCAACACGCTGGGGCCGTGCTG
Organism: uncultured Actinomycetota bacterium; assembly: GCA_963844295.1. Lineage (GTDB taxonomy): Bacteria > Actinomycetota > Actinomycetes > Mycobacteriales > SCTD01 > SCTD01. Next base: position 864,570 of record CAWJNR010000003.1, read on the forward strand.
TCACGCAGCGCTGCACCGCAGCACGACGAGTGGATCTCGTTCCTGGGCAGAGTGTTTAGCCCTCTGTGAACGGGGTCACTCCTGCCCCGTTCCCCGCGCCGCGAGGGGCGACCGGATGCTGGCCGCAGCTCCGGCGACACATCCATCGGAGGAGCCCGACGTGCCTGACAGCAGCACCGGACCCGCCCCCCGTCGCGGCAGAGCCGCACCGAACCGGCGACGACGGCGCACCGCGGCCGCCGTCGGGCTGGCCCTGTCAGCCTCCGTCCTGGCCGCGCTGCGGCGGTGACGACGGCGGTCCGCGCACGCTCACCTGGTACATCAACCCCGACTCGGGCGGCCAGGCCGAGATCGCGTCCCGCTGCACGGACGCCGCGGGCGGCGCCTACCGGATCGAGACGTCGGTGCTGCCCCGCGAGGCGGCCGGCGCAGCGCGAGCAGCTGGTCCGCCGCCTGGCCGCCAACGACGACTCGATCGACCTGATGAGCCTGGACCCGCCCTTCATCCCGGAGTTCGCCGAGGCCGGCTTCCTCGCTCCCGTGCCCGAGGACGTCGCCGAGCGGGTGACCGAGGGCGTGCGTGGACAGCGCGGTCGCCGGCTCGACGTGGAACGACGAGCTGGTGGCCGTGCCGTTCTGGGCCAACACCCAGCTGCTCTGGTACCGCAAGTCGGTCGCCGAGGCGGCCGGCCTCGACATGACGCAGCCGGTGACCTGGGCGCAGATCGTCGAGGCCGCCCAGTCGCAGGACAAGCTCGTCGGCGCCCAGGGCATCCGCGCCGAGGCGCTCACCGTGTGGATCAACGCGCTGGTCGAGTCGGCCGGCGGGTCGATCATCACCGACACCGCCGCGCAGCCCGAGGACATCGAGCTGGGCCTGACCGAGGAGCCGGCCCAGCTGGCCGCCGAGGTGATGCAGCTGGTCGCCGAGCGTCCGGCGTCGGCGGTCCGGCCTTCTCCACGCAGAACGAGGACACCTCCGCCACCGGCTTCGAGGGCGACGACGCCGGCTTCATGGTCAACTGGCCGTTCGTCTGGCCGCGCGCCCTGGCCGCGGCCGAGGCCGGCACGCTGGAGCCGTCGGTCCCGGACGACTACGGCTGGGCGCTCTACCCGCAGGTCGTCGAGGGCCAGGACGCCGCCCCGCCGTACGGCGGCATCAACCTCGGCGTCGGCGCGTTCAGCCAGGCCCCCGAGCTGGCCTTCGAGGCCGCCGAGTGCATCACCAGCGAGGAGAACCAGGCCTACTACTTCGTCAGCAACGGCAACCCGGCGAGCAAGGCCGCCGTGTACGACGACCCCGAGGTGATCGAGGCGTTCCCGCAGGCGCCGGTCATCCGCGAGTCGCTCGAGCTGGCCGCGCCGCGGCCGCAGACCGCCTACTACAACGAGGTCTCGCAGAGCCTGCAGCGCGTCTACCACCCGCCGTCGTCCGTCCAGCCCGGCGAGACCGGCGAGGAGGCGGCCGAGCTGATCCAGGCCGTCCTGCGCAAGGAGGAGCTGCTGTGAGCACCACGACCCTGCCGCCCGCGGGCGAGAAGACCGCGCCGAAGTCGGCGCCCAAGCGCGATCATCAGCGACCGCTCGCGGGCCGAGCGCAAGCTCGGCTGGATGCTCGCCGGACCGGCCTTCGCGGTGATGCTGCTCGTCACCGCCTACCCGATCCTGCAGGCGGTCTACGAGTCGCTGTTCGACTTCCGGCTGACCGACCCGGACAACCGCTCCTTCACCTGGTTCAACAACTACTACGTCGTCCTGACCGACCGCATCTGGTGGACCGCGCTCGGCGTCACGCTGTTCATCACCGTCGTCACCGTCGCCGTGGAGCTGGTGCTCGGGCTTCGCGCTGGCGCTGGTGATGATCAAGGCGCTGAAGAGCATCCGCCCGGTGATCCGCGCCGCGATCCTCATCCCGTACGCCGTCATCACCGTCGTGTCGGCCTTCGCCTGGCAGTACGCCTTCTCGCTGACGTCGGGCTTCGTCAACACCTGGTTCAGCTGGGTGCCGGGCATCGGCGCCGACACCGACTGGTTCGGCGGCCAGTGGTCGGCGCTGTTCGTCGTCTGCCTGGCCGAGATCTGGAAGACCACGCCGTTCATCTCGCTGCTGCTGCTCGCCGGTCTGGCGCAGGTGCCCGAGGTGCTGCAGGAGGCGGCCCGCGTCGACGGCGCCAGCTGGTGGCAGCGGATGACGAAGGTGACCATCCCGAACATGAAGGCCGCGATCATGGTGGCCCTGCTGTTCCGCAGCCTGGACGCGTTCCGCGTCTTCGACAGCATCTTCGTCATGACCGGCGGCGCGAACAACACCGAGACGGTGTCGTTCCTGGCCTACCGGCAGACCATCAGCCGGCTCGAGATCGGGCTCGGGCTCAGCGGTCTCGGTGCTGCTGTTCCTCTGCGTCGTGATCATCTGCGCGATCTTCATCAAGGGCTTCAAGGTGGACCTCTCCTCGACGACGGGTGACAAGTGATGTCGCGCCGCGAGAAGACCTGGTGGATCGTCGCCGGCATCGGCATCGTCATCTACGCGCTGTTCCCGATCGCCTGGATCGTGTCGCTGTCGCTCAAGGCACCGAGCGACCTCGCGAACGGGCAGTTCCTGCCGACCGCGGTGTCCTGGGAGAACTACGAGCTGATCCTCACCGGCGCCGCGAGCGACCTGTTCCTGCCGGCGCTGCGCAACTCCTTCGGCATCGTGCCTGATCGCGACCGCGATCGCCTGCTTCCTGGCGATGTTCGCGGCGTACGCCATCGCGCGGCTCGACTTCCCGGGCAAGAAGCTCATCCTGTCGACGGCCCTGGCCGTCGCGATCTTCCCGGTGATCTCGATCGTGACGCCGCTGTTCAACCTGTGGCGCCAGATCGGCCTGTACGACACCTGGCCCGGGCCTGATCATCCCGTACCTCTCGCTGACGCTGCCGATCTCGATCTGGACGCTGTCGGCCTTCTTCCGCGAGATCCCGTGGGAGATGGAGCAGGCGGCCCAGGTCGACGGCGCCACCACCTGGCAGGCCTTCCGCAAGGTGATCGTGCCGCTGGCGGCTCCCGGCGTCTTCACCACCGCGATCATCGCCTTCTTCATCGCCTGGAACGACTTCGTCTACGGCATCTCGCTGACGTCGACCAACGCGGCCCGGCCGGTGCCCGCCGCGCTCGGCCTGTTCTCCGGGGCCTCGCAGTTCGAGTCCCCCACCGGCGGCATCTCGGCCGCCGCCGTCGTCGTCACCATCCCCGTGATCATCCTCGTCCTGCTCTTCCAGCGGCGCATCGTCGCCGGCCTCACCAACGGCGCCGTCAAGGGCTGACCGCCCGCCCGCCCACACCAAGGAGACCTGCGATGGCTGCCATCGAGATGAAGAACATCGTCAAGAAGTACGGCGACGGCTTCCCGGCCGTGAACGACGTCAGCCTGGACATCGCCGACGGCGAGTTCATGATCCTGGTCGGCCCGTCCGGCTGCGGGAAGTCGACCCTGCTGCGGATGATCGTCGGGCTGGAGGACATCACCAGCGGCGACATGGTCATCGGCGGCAAGCGGGTCAACGACAAGGCGCCGCGCGAGCGCAACCTGTCGATGGTGTTCCAGAACTACGCGCTCTACCCGCACCTGACCGTCTACGAGAACATCGCCTTCCCGCTGCGGCTGGCCAAGATGGACGACGCCGAGGTCGACCGCCGGGTCAAGGAGGCCTCCGACGTCCTCGAGCTGCACGAGCACCTGGATCGCAAGCCGGCCAACCTGTCCGGCGGTCAGCGCCAGCGCGTGGCGATGGGCCGCGCGATCGTCCGCCAGGCCGAGGCGTTCCTGTTCGACGAGCCGCTGTCGAACCTCGACGCCAAGCTGCGCGGCCAGATGCGGACCGAGATCTCCCGGCTGCAGCGCCGGCTCGGCATCACGACCGTCTACGTCACGCACGACCAGACCGAGGCCATGACCCTCGGCGACCGGGTCGCGGTCCTGCGCAAGGGCCTGCTGCAGCAGGTCGCCTCGCCGCGCGAGCTCTACGAGCAGCCGGTCAACCTGTTCGTCGCCGGCTTCATCGGCTCGCCGCCGATGAACTTCCTCCCGGCGACGGTCAAGGGGAACCAGCTCGACACGCCGTTCGGGCCGGTGACCCTCGACGACGAGAAGGCGAAGGCCGTGGCCGGCAAGGACCTCGTGCTCATGGGCGTGCGCCCGGAGTACTTCGAGGACGCCTCGCTGGTCGAGGACAGCAAGCGGCACCTCGGCTCGACCTTCACCGCCAAGGTCGACGTCACCGAGTGGCTGGGCGACTCGCAGTTCGCCTACATCCCCTTCGACGCGCCGAGGGAGGTCGAGGAGCAGCTCAAGGAGCTCTCGCGCGAGCTCGACAGCGACCAGCTGCGCACCCAGGCGATCGTGTCCATCGACTCCACCAGCCGCATCCGCGAGGGGCGCGAGGCGGAGTTCTGGATCGACACCCGCAAGGTGCACTGCTTCGACCCGGCCAGCGGCGACAACCTGACCCGCGACGCCGAGGCCGGCGCAGAGCTGACCCGAGAGGCGAACGAGGACCGCGAGGCCGATCTCGCGGCCACCGCCGAGCGGGACGGCCAGAGCGACGCCCGGCGCCCCGCGCAGGACGCCGGCGCGGCTCCCACGGGCGGCAGCACCCGGGTCTGAGGACGACGGGACGGCGCGCTGCGGTGCGTCGTCCCGCGCCGGGTGCGAGGCTGCGCGGGAGGATCGGAGGCCGGCCGTGGCGCGTGCGACGGACCTGAGGTTCCGGGTCAGCTCCCCTGGCCTGCTCCGCCTGCCCTGGGACCTGCCGCTGGAGGAGTGGGGACCCGACACGGCTGACCTGCGCGAGCTCCCCGTCGGCCCGAGCCGGCACCTCGTGCGCTTCCCGTACGTCGACGGGAGGCTGTGGGCGGTCAAGGAGCTGCCCGAGCGGGTGGCCGGGCGCGAGTACTCCGTCCTGCGCCAGCTCGAGGTCAAGGACCTGCCGGCCGTGCGCGCGACCGGCCTCGCGGTCCAGCACGAGTCCGGCAACGCGCTGCTCGTGACGCGCTACCTCGAGCGGTCCTGGCAGTTCCGGCGGCTGCTCATGCGGCTGCCCCCGAACCGGCCGCGGCACCGCGCCCGGCTGCTCGACGCGATGGCCAGCCTGCTCGTCGACCTCCACCGCAACGGCGTCTACTGGGGCGACTGCTCGCTGGCCAACACGCTGTTCTCGCGCGACGGCCAGCGGCTGCAGGCCTGGCTGGTCGACGCCGAGACCAGCGAGATCCACCCCGAGCTGAGCACCGGCCAGCGGCTCGACGACCTCGACATCATGGTCGAGAACGTCGCCGGCGGGCTGCTCGACCTGGCGATGATGCTCGAGCGCCCTCCCGAGATCCACGCGCTGCTCATCGAGGAGGCCGCCGGGGTGGCCACGCGGTACCACGAGCTCTGGGACGTGCTGAGCGAGCAGCCGCTGCTGTCCTACGGCGACCGGCACGAGGTCGAGGGCCGCATCCGCCGGCTCAACGAGCTGGGCTTCGCCGTCGACGAGCTCAGCCTCGAGCCGACCGGGTCCGGCGACGAGCGGCTGCGCCTGAAGGTCACCGTGGCCGCCCGGCGCTTCCACGCGGTCGAGCTGCACGACCTCACCGGCCTCGAGGTCGGCGAGGGCCAGGCGCAGGTGCTGCTGGCCGACCTGCACAGCTACGTCGCGACGCTGCCCGACGCCGCGCGCGGGATGCAGAGCGGGCCGAGCTCGGTGACCCGCGCCGAGGCCGTGCAGCGCTGGATGGACGAGGTCCTGCGGCCGCTCATGCAGCGCGCGCACGAGGCGGTCGGGCGGCTGGGCGACCCCGTGCAGGCCTACTGCGACCTGCTCGAGGTGCGCTGGCTGCTGAGCGAGCAGGCCGGCCGGGACATCGGCAACACGGCGGCTCTGGAGGCGCTGGCCAACCGGTCCCTGCCGACGGACTCGGCGGCGATGGTCGTCGTGGCGGAGGAGGACACCGTGACGATGCAGCGCCCCACGCGCGAGCAGCTGCAGGCGCTGGCGGAGCAGCCCGCGGAGGGCTGAGGCACCAGGCGGGAGGGTCGAGCGGGAGGGTGGAGCCGTGGACGCGACGACGGCCGGACGACTGGTGGTGCTGCTGCTCGCCCCCTCGGCAGTCGCGGCGGCCGTGCTCGCGGCCGCCCACGCTGCTCGCCTGGTCGGTGCCCGGCGCCGGCAGGCGAGGGCGCTGCCGGCCGGTCCGCCGCTGGAGCAGACCGCTGTGGCCCTGCGCCGCCTGCTGGCCGAGCACGAGCGGGTCCGGCACTCCCCCGACGTCGCCGTGCGGGCGGCACGGCTGCGGTCGCTGGACGGTGCCCTCACCGACTGCGCCCTGGACGCGGCGCGTGCGCTGGAGGTGCCCGCGCCGCCCCAGGCCGGGCGCGACCCGCTCCCGCGGGAGGTCCTGCGCCAGCTGCTGTCCGACCTCGCCGACGCCGGCCTGCTGCTGCCGGGGGCGCGGCAGTACGGCCGCTGAGGCCGCCCCCGCGCGGGACGGCGCGCGGCTGGCTAGCCTGCCGCCGTGGCCCTCGACCCCGCTGCCCTGCCCGACGCCGAGCTCGCGTTCCTCACCGAGCGGCACCTGGCCACGCTGACGACCCTGCGCCCGGACGGCACCCCGCACGTCGTCGCCGTCGGCTTCACCTGGGACGACGCGGCCGGACTGGTCCGCGTGATCACCAACGGCACCTCGCGCAAGGTCGCGCACGTGCGGGCGGGGTCCCCGCGGGCGGTGGTCGCCCAGGTCGACGGGCGGAGGTGGCTCTCGCTGGAGGGCGTGCCGACCGTCAGCGACGACCCCGAGCGGGTCGCCGAGGCCGTCCGGCGCTACGCCCTGCGCTACCGCCAGCCGAGCGAGAACCCCCAGCGGGTCGTGATCGAGATCCGCGTCGACCGGGTGCTCGGCAAGGGCTGACCGTCAGTCGAGCTCGGGAGGCGGCGGCGTGCGGGCCTCCCAGGGCGTGCTGAGCACGACCGTCGTCCGCGTGGAGACGCCCGCCACCGCGCGCACCTCCTGGAGCAGCTGCTCGAGCTCGGCCGGGCCGGCCACCCGCACCTGCAGGATGTAGCTCTCCTCCCCCGCGACGCTGTGGCACGCCTCGATCGCCGTCAGGTGCCGCAGCCGGTCGGGCGCGTCGTCCGGTGCAGCCGGGTCGATCGGCTGGATCGAGATGAACGCCGCCAGCGGGAGGCCCGCGGCCACCGGGTCGACCCGCGCGGCGTAGCCGGTGATCGCGCCGCGCTGCTCGAGCCGCCGCACCCGCTGGTGCACCGCGCTCGTGGACAGCCCGGTGTCGCGCGCGAGGTCGGCGTAGGACTTGCGGCCGTCGTCGGCCAGCAGGACGAGCAGGCTCCGGTCGAGCTCGTCCAGGGGCGGTGCGCTCACGACGTGAGCGAGCGGCCGATGACGACCCGCTGCACCTGGTTGGTGCCCTCGACGATCTGCAGCACCTTGGCCTCGCGCAGGTAGCGCTCGGCCGGGAAGTCCTCGACGTAGCCGTAGCCGCCGAGCACCTGCACCGCGTCGGTGGTGACCCGCATCGCCGTGTCGGTGGCGAAGAGCTTGCTCATCGCCGCCTGCGGCCCGAACGGCTGCCCGGCGTCGCGGCGCCGCGCCGCCGACAGGTAGAGCGCGCGCGCCGCCTCCACCTGCGTGGCCATGTCGGCCAGCAGGAAGGACAGCCCCTGGAAGTCGGCGATGCGCTTCCCGAACTGCTTGCGCTCCTTGGCGTAGTCCACGGCCGTGTCCAGCGCGGCCTGCGCGACGCCCGACCGCGCAGGCGGCGATGCCGAGCCGCCCGCCGTCGAGCGCGCTCATCGCGATGCGGAAGCCCTGACCGGGCTCGCCGAGCAGCCGGTCGGCCGGCACGCGGGCCGCGTCGAGCTGGATCGTGGCGGTCGGGCTGGAGCGCATGCCCATCTTCTTCTCGGGCTGCTGCGGCACCAGCCCGGAGTGTCGACGACTCGGCCAGCAGGCACGAGATCCCCTTCGGCCCCAGCCTCTCCCGTGCGGACCATGAGGTTGTAGAAGTCGGCCTCGCCGCCGTGCGTCACCCACGCCTTGGCGCCGTCGACGACGTACGCGTCGCCGTCCAGGACCGCCCGCGTCTGCAGCGCAGCGGCGTCGCTGCCGCTGCCCGCCTCGCTCAGGCAGTAGGCGCCGAGCAGCTCCCCGCCGAGCATGTCCGGGCAGCCAGCGCTGCTTCTGCTCGTCCGTGCCGAACGCGTCGAGCGGGAAGCACGCGAGCGTGTGCACGCTCGTGCCCAGGCCCACCGCGAGCCAGCCGCGGCTGAGCTCCTCGAGGACCTGCAGGTAGACCTCGTACGGCTGCGCCGCTCCCCCGTGCTCCTCGTCGTACGGCAGGCCGAGCAGCCCCGCCCTGCCGAGCGTGCGGAAGACGTCGCGCGGGAAGGCGCCCTGCGCCTCCATCTCGGCGGCCCGCGGCGCGACCTCCCGCTCGACCAGGTCGCGGGTGAGGGCGAGCAGCTCCTCCGCCTCGGCGGACGGCAGGCTGCGGACGACGGGCGGCACGAGGCTCCTCCAGCAGGACGACGGACGGTCAGCGCACTCCCCCGCAGGCTATCCCCGACCCGCCTCCCATGCTCCCGCCCGCCCGCGCCGGACCGCGGGTTGGGCGCCGCTCCCCTGGAGTCGGATCTCTGCCGTGGCAGCGCTGCCGCGCATCGGCATGCGATCTGTGCCCCGCACGCCGCGCCTGCTCGGGGCAGGGTGTGCGGCAGGGTGCGGATCTGCTGCCGGGCGAGGCAGCGCTGGGCGCTGCTCAGGGCACGGTGTGCGGCAGGGTGCGGATCTGCTGCTGGGCGTGGCAGCACTCGGGTGCTGCCCCGGTCGGCTGGGGACGGACGGTGGGTGCTGCCGTGCGCGGCAGCAGTTCGGCATCGTCCGGTGCCACGTGCTCGCACCGGGGCTCGCCCGGGCGCGCAGCGGCACCGGCCTGGTCTGTCCACAGCTCGGCCCTCCACGGTCGACGTCGGCGGTGGGCTGCCGGAGCCTGGGCGCATGGATGTCAGCCGGGCGCTCCGGGAGCTGCGCCGCCGCAACGCCTGGAGCCAGCGGGAGCTGGCGCGGCGCAGCGGCGTCTCGCCGCGTGCGGTCGCCGCTCTGGAGTCGGGCGAGCGACTGCCGACGGTCGCCGTGCTCCGTCGGCTGGTCGAAGCCGGTGGGTTGCAGCTCGCGCTCGACCTGCCGCCGGCGGAGGTCGACGAGGCGGGTCGGGTGCACCTCGGCCGGAGCCTGTCCCAGCGGCTGCACCTCGCGCTCGGCGGCGACGGGCGTCCGCACATGCGCACCCGGACGCCGCTGTGGGCGCAGCTCGTGCAGCTCACGGGCCTGCGGGAGGGTGGTCCTGCACGGCGACCTCGCCCTGGTGATCTGGCTGCCCCGGGCGAGCCGCTCCAGCGCGGGGCCGTGTGCCTGACGCCGGATGACGGGTGCGCTGGCGGACCGGCCGCTGCCGAGCACGCCGGGGCTGGAGGTCGGGGTTGGTTGCGACAGCGCATCCCGCCGGCCTGGTGGAGGTCGGTCTCGAGTGCTGGCGCGTCTTCGTCGAGAGCCCTGCCGACCTCGCCTTGACGATGCCCGCGTGCCGGCTGGAGCTGCGGGCGGTCGCTGCGCTGCTGCACGACAAGGCAGTCCGGGACGAGGCCGGTCGGCGCGTCCGAGCGCACACCGACCCTCGGCACGCCCTCGAGGCGGGCGAGGTCTTCCACACCAAGCGGTTCAGGTCCCTGCCCCTGCCGCCGGAGGCGGACCGCCGGAGCTGGCGGCTCGAGGACGACGCCAGCCTGGCCGCCTGGCTGCGCCGCTACGGCTACCCGGCCTGACCGGCGTCGTGGACGGAGGAGGAGCGCCCGGGTGAGAGGGTGGGCCGGTGCCTGGACAGCTGACCCTGCTCGACGCCCCGTCGCTCTGGTACCGCGCCTTCCACGGCGTGCCGGAGTCGGTGACCGCGCCGGACGGGACGCCCGTGAACGCCGTCCGCGGCACGATCGACCTCGTCGCCCGGATCGTGAGGGACACCCGCCCGGCGCGGCTGGTCGCGTGCCTCGACCTGGACTGGCGGCCGCAGTTCCGGGTCGCCGCGGTCCCGTCGTACAAGGCGCACCGGCTGGCCGAGAACGGCGCGGAGGCCGAGCCCGAGTCGCTGGCACCCCAGGTCGCCGTGCTGCTGGAGGTGCTCGACGCGGTCGGGGTGGCCGTCGCGGGCGCCGAGGGGCACGAGGCCGACGACGTGCTGGGCACCCTGAGCGCGCGCGAGACCGGCGCCGTCGACGTGGTGTCCGGCGACCGCGACATGTTCCAGCTCGTCCGCGACGAGGGGCCGGTCCGGGTGCTCTACGCCGTGGAGAAGCTCAAGCCGTACGGCGAGGCGGAGGTCGCGGCGAAGTACGGCATCCCCGGGACGGGCTACGCCGAGTACGCCGTGCTGCGCGGCGACCCGAGCGACGGGCTGCCCGGCGTGAAGGGCGTCGGCGACAAGACAGCGGCCGCGCTGGTCGCCCGCTTCGGGACCGTCGAGGGGATCCTGGCCGCGCTCGACGCGGGCACCGAGGACGGCTTCCCGGCCGGCGCGCGAGCCAAGCTGGAGGCGGCGCGCGACTACCTCGCCGTCGCGCCGGCGGTCACCCGTACCGTCCGCGACCTCCCGATCCCGGAGCTGGACGACGCGCTCCCCCGCACGCCGAAGGACCCCGCGCGGCTGGTCGAGCTGTCGGACCGCTGGGGCCTGGACAGCCCGCTCGACCGGCTGCTGGCCGCGCTCGAGGTCGCGCACAGCAGCGGCTAGGTCAGCCGCCCTGGTGGAACGCCCCGGCGTCGTCGGGCGGGGTCGGGTCCATCGCGTCGCGCAGCCAGTGCTCGGGCAGCACGACGTGGCGCGGCCCCTGCACGTGCCCGCGCGGCAGCAGCTCCGAGCCGGCCGGCAGCTCGGCCGCCGGGTCGAGCGCGTCGAGCAGGTCGTCGAGCTCGGCCAGCGAGGACGCCATCGCCAGGCGCTTGCGGGCGGCGCCGCCGACGGGGTAGCCGGTCATGTACCAGCCGGTGTGGCGGCGGAAGTCGCGCACCGCGAAGCCCTCGTCGCCGCGGGCCTCGACCAGCATCCGGGCGTGCTGCTTCATCACCGGTACGACGTCGCCGACAGGAGGCGGAGCCGACACCGGCCGTCCGGCGAACGCGTCGGCCAGGTCGCGGAACAGCCACGGCTTGCCCAGGCACCCCCGGCCGACGACGACGCCGTCGCAGCCGGTCTGCGCCATCATCCGCAGCGCGTCGGACGCGGCCCAGATGTCGCCGTTGCCGAGCACCGGCACGTGCTCGAGGGTGGCCTTGAGCTCGCCGATGGCGTCCCAGTCGGCGCGCCCGGAGTAGAACTGCTCGGCGGTGCGGGCGTGCAGGGCGACGGCGGCCGCTCCCTCCTCCTGCGCCCGCCGGCCGGCCTCGAGGAAGGTGAGGTTCTGGTCGTCGATGCCCTTGCGCATCTTCACGGTGACGGGCACGTCGCCGGCGGCGCGCACGGCCGCGCGGACCAGGTCCCCGAACAGCACGGGGTGGGCGGGCAGCGCGGAACCGCCACCGCGCCGCGTGACCTTGGGCGACGGGCAGCCGACGTTGAGGTCGACGTGGTCGACGCCGTCCTCGTCGACCAGCTTGCGCACGGCCGCGGCGACGATCGTCGGGTTGGTCGCGTAGAGCTGGATGCTGCGGACGGTCTCGTCCGCCCCGAACGACGCCCGCCGGCTGGTCGTCTCGTTCACCTCGAGCAGCGCCCGCGCCGAGACCATCTCGCTGACGTAGAGCCCGGCGCCGTACGACCGGCACAGCGAGCGGTAGGCGGCGTTGGTGACGCCGGCCATCGGGGCGAGGACGACCGGCAGGTCGACCGCGAGCGGGCCGATCCGCAGGCCGGGGGCGGCGACGGTGGTCACGACGGCGCCCACAGGTCGGTGATCGCGACGTCGAGCGCGGCGAGCAGCGCGCGCAGCAGCGGGAGCGACAGCCCGATGACGTTGCCGGCGTCGCCGTCGATCCCGTCGAGGAAGGGCGCCGAGCGGCCGTCGAGGGTGAACGCGCCCGCGACGTGCAGCGGCTCCCCGGTCGCGACGTACGCGTCGACCTCCTCGTCGGTGGGCGTGCCGAAGCGGACGACGGTGCGCGGCGACGTCGCCGGCGGTGCGACCGGTCAGCACGTCGACGACGACGTGACCGGTCAGCAGCGTGCCGGTCTGGCCGCGCATCCGCTTCCAGCGCTCGATCGCGTCGGCGGCGTCGCGCGGCTTGCCGAGCACCTCGCCGCCGAGCTCGAGCATCGAGTCGCAGCCGACGACCAGCTCGTCCCCGGACAGCTGCCCGGCGACGGCCTCGGCCTTGAGGCGGGCCAGCTCCAGCACCAGCGACCGGGGGTCCTCGGCCTGCACGCCGCTCTCGTCCACGCCGCTGACGACCACGCGCGGCGCGAGGCCGGCGTCGCGCAGCAGGCGCAGCCGGGCCGGCGAGGCGCTGGCCAGCACGAGCGGACGGGGGGCGGTCACGCTGGTCGAGGCTACCGGGGCGCCTGGAAGGCCGTTGCGTCCTGCAGGGCGGCCACGGCTGGGCGGCGCGCAGCAGGACGCAACGGCGGTACGGGGCGCGGGTCAGTCGTTGCGTCCTGCGGAGCGGCCAGCGCTGAGCGGGGCCGCGCAGGACGCAAGGGCGGCCCCGTCAGGCGACGCTGCTGTAGGCGACGACGCCGCGCCGCACGGCGTCCATCGCCTTGCGGGTGGTCCGGCGCAGCTGCTCGCCGCGGGGCGACAGCTCCTCGGCCACCAGCGCGACCTGCGAGAGCAGGTCCACCACCTGCTTGCACCAGCGCACGAAGTCCCCCGCGGTCAGGTCGGGGTCGTCGCCGAGCACCTGCTCGAGGGTGGCCCCGCCCGCCCAGCGCCAGGTCGCCCAGGCGAAGCCGTCGTCGGGCTTGCGCAGGAAGTCGACGCCGGCGCGCGACTCCGCCGCGGACAGCGACGTCCACAGCCGGCCCATCTCGCCGATCGCCGTCTGCACGGCGCCGGACGGGACCAGCGGGTTGGACTCGTCGGCCCGCCGCGCGGAGTAGACGAGCGTCGACACCACCGCGGCGAGCTCGGCGGGGCTCAGGTCGTCCCACAGCCCCCGCCGGATGCTCTCCACGGCGAGCAGGTCGGACTCGGAGTAGACCCGGGCCAGCGACCGGCCGCCCTGGGTGACCTCCTCGCCGTCGAGGTAGCCCAGCTCGTCGAGGACCGCCACCACCCGGTCGAAGGTGCGGGCGATCGAGCTGGTCTTCCCGGCGACCCGGCGCTCGAGCTTGTCGGTCTCCTCGCGCAGCCGGTGCCAGCGCTCGGCCCAGCGCATGTGCGCCTCGCGGTCGTCGCAGCCGTGCACGGGGTGCCGGCGCAGGGCGGCCCGCAGCGCGGTGAGCTGGTCGTCGTCCGCGGCCGAGGAGCGCCGCCGGCCGGGTCGGCCCTCGTACGGCAGGTCGAGGGCGCGCAGGGTGGAGGCCAGATCGCGGCGGCTCTGCGGTGAGCGGGCGTTGAAGCCCTTGGGCACCCGCACCTTCGCGAGCGGCTCGACGGCGCTGGAGAAGTCGGCCGAGGACAGCCGTCCGGCCCAGCGGTCCTCGGTGACGACCATCGGGTGGGCGTCGCCGTTGCTGCCGACGCCCGGGTCGAGCACCACCGCGAGCCCCGACCGGCGACCGGTCGGCACCCGGATGACGTCGCCGACCTTGAGCTGCTCGAGCGAGGCCGCCGCGGCGGCCCGCCGTTGCACCGCGCCGCTGCGCGCCACGTCGTTCTCGCGGGCCTTGAGCTCGGCGCGCAGCCGGCCGTACTCCTCGGCGTCGCCGAGGTGGCAGGTCATCGCCTCGCGGTAGCCCTCGAGCCCCTCGAGGTTGCGGCTGATCTGCCGCGCCAGCCCCACCACCGACGCGTCGGCCTGGAACTGCGCGAACGAGCTCTCCAGCAGCGTGCGGGCCTGCTCGCGGCCGAGCGAGCCGACCAGGTTGACCGCCATGTTGTACGAGGGGCGGAAGCTCGAGCGGAGCGGGTAGGTGCGGGTGCTGGCCAGGCCGGCGACCTGGCGCGGGTCCATGCCGGGCTGCCACAGCACGACCGCGTGGCCCTCGACGTCGATGCCGCGGCGGCCGGCCCGGCCGGTGAGCTGGGTGTACTCCCCCGGCGTGACGTCGGCGTGGGTCTCGCCGTTCCACTTGGTGAGCTTCTCGAGCACCACCGACCGGGCCGGCATGTTGATGCCGAGGGCGAGGGTCTCGGTGGCGAAGACCGCCTTGACCAGCCCCTGCGTGAACAGCTCCTCGACGACCTCCTTGAAGGTCGGCAGCATCCCGGCGTGGTGGGCGGCCACGCCCCGTTGGAGCCCCTCCAGGAAGTCCCAGTAGCCCAGCACCCGCAGGTCCTCGCGCGGGATCGACGCCGTCTTGCGCTCGACGACCACCCGGACCTGGTCGGCCTCCTCGGCGGTGTTCAGGCGCAGGCCCGAGCGCAGGCACTGCTCGACGGCGGCCTGGCAGCCGGCCCGGCTGAAGAGGAAGGTGATCGCCGGAAGCAGCCCCTGGCTGTCGAGCCGCGTGAGCACGTCCGGCCGCGAGGCCACCGGCCGGCGCGGTCCGGGTCCTCCGCGACCGCCCCTGCCGCCGCGGGCCGGCAGCCGACCCTCGTCGCGGGCCAGCCGCTCGAGCTGCGGGTTGACCTTGTCGGCGCGCCCGACGGTCGTCGCCTCGGTCCCGACGAACAGGTCGTACAGGCGGGTCCCGACCAGGACGTGCTGCCACAGGGGGACGGGGCGGTGCTCCTCGACGACCACCTCGGTGTCGCCCCGGACGGTGCCCAGCCACTCGCCGAACTCCTCGGCGTTGCTCACGGTCGCCGACAGCGAGGTGAGCTGCACGTCCTCGGGCAGGTGGATGATCACCTCCTCCCAGACGGCGCCGCGCTCGCGGTCGGCCAGGTAGTGCACCTCGTCCATGACGACGTGCGCCAGGCCGCGCAGCCGGTCGCTCGCCGCGCCGTCCCGTGCCGCCTGGCCGTCGGCGTACAGCATGTTGCGCAGCACCTCGGTGGTCATGACGACCACGTCCGCGTCGCCGTTGACGGCGTTGTCGCCGGTGAGCAGGCCGACGCGGTCGGCGCCGTACCTCTCGACCAGGTCGCGGTGCTTCTGGTTCGACAGGGCCTTGATCGGCGTCGTGTAGAAGCACTTGCGGCCCGCGCGCAGGGCCAGGTGGACGGCGAACTCCCCCACGACCGTCTTGCCGGCGCCGGTGGGCGCGGCGACCAGGACGCTGCGGCCGTCCTCGAGGGCGGTGCAGGCGGTGCGCTGGAAGGCGTCGAGCCCGAACGGGTAGTCCTGCGCGAACTCGGCCAGGGCCGCGCCCGTCTGCGACCGGCGGAAGGCTGCGTACCGCTCCGCGGGCGAGGCCGCCTCGGTGCTCACCCCGTCAACCTACGTCGCGGGCGGCCTGACCGGCTGCTACAGCGGGGAGGGCCGGTCCTCGACGTAGGAGGTCTCGTCGTCGGACAGCTGCTCGAGGGCCTGCGCCCCCGGCTCGACCGCGGCGCGGCGGCGCGCCGCCTTCTCGTGCAGGCGTGCGATGACGATGCAGCCCTCGTACAGCGCGTAGAGCGGCAGGGCCATCGCCATGAACGTGAACGGGTCCTGCGAGGGCGTCAGCAGGGCAGAGGCGACGGCGATGCCGACGACCATGCCACGGCGCCAGGAGCGCATGGTCCGTGCCGGGAAGGCCCCCAGGAAGTGCAGGAACAGCACGATCACCGGGAACAGGAACGCCACGCCGAAGCCCAGCAGCGTGAGCGTCACGAACGACAGGTAGCTCTGGATCGAGGGCAGCGTGACGATGCCGTCGCCGCCGAAGGTGAGCAGGAACTGCAGGCCGCGGCTGATGGTGAGGAAGGCGAACGTGACGCCGATGCAGAACAGCACCAGGGAGGCGCCGAGGAAGGCGGCTGCGTAGCGCTTCTCCTTGCGGTGCAGCGCCGGCGTGATGAACGCGCCGAGCTGGTAGAGCCACACCGGTGCGGAGGCCAGGACACCGACGATGAGCGAGACGCGCAGCGAGACGGAGAACTGCTCGAAGGTGTTGAAGGCGAACAGCTCGCAGCCGCGGCCTGAGGCCTCCGCGGCCTCGCGCGCCACCTGGGTGTCGCAGTAGGGGCGCTTGACGAAGTCGAACACCGTCTCGCGGAAGACGAGGGCGACCACGACGCAGACCGCGAGGGCCAGCAGCGAGATGCCGAGCCGGTTGCGGAACTCCCGCAGGTGCTCGATGAGCGCCATGCGGCCGTCCGGAGTGCGCTCCGGACGGCGCTGGGCCGGTGCGGCCACCTAGGGCTGGCGCGGCTGCGCCGGGTCCGTGCTCTCGCCGCTGACGGGCGGGGGCGTCATCGTGGGCGGCGCCATCGACGGCGGGGCCATCGTGGGCGGGGCCAGAGGAGGCGGCGTGCTGGCCGGCGGCGGCGTGGCCGCGCCGATCTGCCGGTCGTAGGACGCGCGGTCGGCGTCGCGGCTGTCGTAGTCCGGGGTCTTGTCGTCGTCGCGCAGGCCCTTGGTCTCGGCCTTGAAGATGCGCAGCGAGCGGCCCAGCGAGCGCGAGGCGTCGGGGAGGCGCTTGGCGCCGAACAGCACCATGATCACGAGCACGACCAGGACGAGCTCCCAGCCACCAGGCAACGACACGGGGGTGCTCCTCAGGTACGACGGACGGTCGGGACGAGAGTACGCCGTTCCGGGCGTTCTAGGCGTCCTTCCGGCCAACGGCGACCGTACGGCCGCTGACCGTCCGGGCGGGGCCGCCGCAGGTGGGGCAGGGCTGCACGCCCAGCGGCCCACCAGCCTTGGCGGCGTCGAGGGTGCTGGTCAGCGCGCCGACCGAGTCGCCGGCTGCGGCGACCTGCTTGCCGAGCACCCGCACGCGCGTCCAGAGCGCGTACAGGGTGACGGCCAGGACGACCAGCGAGAGCAGGACGACCAGACCGAGCAGGAGCCAGAACACCGGGCGAACCTACCCCGGGGCGCGGTCAGGTCCGGGCGGAGGCGCCGGCGGCGGCGGCGAGCAGGTCGGTCGTCTCGAGCTGCAGCGCGAAGTCGAGCAGGTCGTCGTAGGACAGCCGCGGGCCGTCCTTGGCCTCGAGCGCCTCGCCGGGGACCTCCCAGACGCTGGCCGGGACGCCGCCCGAGACGAGCAGCGAGACGACGTGGTCGTCGGCCGGCTTCTTCACCAGCTCGAGGCAGGTGGGGCAGTCGAAGGCGTAGTACGACAGCGGTGCGTGGCTGCAGACCATGAGCGCCACGTCGGCGGGGGTCAGCTCGACCTCGCCGCACGTGGGGCAGGACGCCTTGATCGTGGTCATGGCCGGGCTCTCCCTCTCGAGGCCGTCAGCGCGACGGCGACAGGGAGGACTTCGGCACCCCCTCGGAGTTCCTGAAACCCGTACGGGTGACGAACCGGTCAGACCTCGTACGCCGCCAGGGCGAGCGCGGCGTCGTCCCGCACGGCCTGCGCGACGGCGTCGGGCGCGAGGACCCGGCCGGCGTCGCCGAGCCGCAGCGCCAGGCGGCGCACCCAGGCGGTGTCGCGGGCGCGCAGCCGCACGACCAGGCTGCCGTCGGGGCTCTCGGTCACCGACTCGCAGGGGTGGTAGTCGGCGACCCAGGCCGCCGACGGGCGCAGCGCGAGCGTGACGAGCAGGTCGTCCGGCCCGGGGCGGAACAGCCCCTGCGCCAGGTCGCGCGGCTGCACGTCGGCGGGCGGGGCGGACGGCGTGTCGAGCAGGACCACCTCGGCCACCCGGTCGAGGCGGAACAGCCGGACGCCCTCGGCCCGCCGGCACCAGGCCTCGAGGTAGCTGCGGCCCTCGACGAGCAGCAGCCGCATCGGGTCGACGTCGCGCTCGGTGGTCTCGTCGCGGCCGGGCACGTAGTAGGACAGGTGCAGCCGCCGGCCCTCGTCGAGCGCCGTGCGCACGACGGGGAGCACCCGCTCCTCGCCCTCGACGGCGATCTCGACGCGGTGCGCGGGGCCGGCTGCGGCGCCGGCGGCCTGCTCGACCTTGGCCAGCGCGCGGTCGACGGCGTCGCGCTGGTCCAGGCCCGGGGTCTCGGCCAGCGCGCGCAGCGCGACGACCAGGGCCAGGGCCTCGTCGACGGTCAGCCGCAGCGGGCGGGTGACGCCGGCCGGCTCGAGCAGGGTGACGGTGTCGCCCTCGAACTCGACGTCGATGAGGTCGCCGGGGCCGTGGCCGGGCAGCCCGCACACCCACAGCAGGTTGAGGTCCTTGCGCAGCCGGTCCTCGGTGATGCCGAACGCGCGGGCCACCTCGTCGAGCCGCACCCCCGGCCGGGCCAGCAGGTAGGGCACGAGCGCGAGCAGGCGCGGCAGCTGGGCGGTGCTGCCGAAGGCGCTGCCGCCGACGGTCGTCGTGGTCACGCCGACACCAGGGCCTGCAGCCGGCGCACGACGGCCTCGCGGGCGGCCGGCGGGCTCAGGACGACGGCGTCGGCGCCGAGCCCGGTGACCCGGTCGGCCAGCCGCTCGGGGTCGGAGAAGCCGAGGTCGACGACGGTCCAGCCCTCGCGGTCGGGGTCGGGCGCCTCGGCGGTGGCCTCCCGGCGCAGCTCCCAGCCGGCGCCGGGCCGCAGCGCGACGCGGGCCGTCTCGCGCGGCTCCTCGGTCGCCATGCGGGCGGCCATGGCGCGCAGGTCGACGCCGTCGGGCGGCACGACCGCACCGGGCTGCCCCACGCCGCGCACCTCGCCGACGATGCGCGACAGCCGGAAGACCCGCTCCGCGCCGCGGTCGACGTCGTGCCCGACGAGGTACCAGCGGCCGTGCCAGGACACGACGCCCCACGGCTCGACCGAGCGCTCCTGCGGGGCGCGCCCGCCGCTGGCCCGGTAGGTGAAGGCGACGGCCCGGCCGTCGCGCACCGCGCGCACGCGCCGACTCGAAGGCCGGCTCGGTGGCGGCGACGCGCGGCTCGAGGGCGGCCGGCGCGGTCGGCGCCTCCACGCCGGCGGCGCGCAGCTTGAGCAGCGCCGTGCCGGTCGCGCCGGCCAGCGGCGCGGACTGCCACAGCCGGGCGGCCAGGCCCAGCGCGGCGGCCTCGTCGGGCTCGAGCGCGATCGGCGGCAGCTCGTAGTCGCGGCGGGCGATCCGGTAGCCGGGCTCGTCGTCGTGGGCGGCGCTGTTGGTGCCGGTCTCGAGCGGGATGCCGAGCTCGCGCAGCTCCTCCTTGTCGCGCTCGAACATGCGGCGGAAGGACTCCTCGGTGTCCTGCTCGTAGCCGGGCACGGCGGTGCGGATCTCCTGCACCGACAGGTAGCGCCGGGTGTGGAGCAGGCAGATCACCAGGTTGAGCAGCCGCTCGGTCTTCTTCGCCGACATCGGCGCGACGTTAGCCTGCGCGGATGATCCGGTGGCGGCGCGGGACGGTCGCCGCGCTGGGCCGTTCCTGGCCGGGGTCGGTGGAGCTCGACGTCTGGTGGACAGGGACGTCGACGGGGCGGTCGACGGCCAGACGCTGCGGGCCCTCGCCCACCCGCCGCTGGTCGGCGACCCGCAGGTCGGCGACGCGGTGCTGCTCAACGTCGGGGCGCTCGACCTGGGGCTGGGCACCGGCGGCTACGCGCTGGTCGTCGCCCTGCCCGACCGGCTGCCGCCCGACGTCGAGGGCCCCGGTCACCTGGTCAAGGCGCGCTACACCCCGCTGCAGGCGGTGGTGCTCGGCGCCGACGAGCAGGACGCGCCCACCCACGCGCTGCTCGCCGACGGCGACCCGCTGCCCGGCACGCCGGTGGTGGTGGCCGACCTGCACTCCTCGCTGCCCGCGGTGCTCGCCGGCCTGCTCGCCGCCCGGCCCGCGACGCGGGTGTCGTACGTCATGACCGACGGCGGGGCGCTGCCGCTGTGGTTCAGCCGGACGGTGGCGGCGCTGGCGCCCCGGCTCGCGGGGACGGTCACCGTCGGGCAGGCCTTCGGCGGCGACCTGGAGGCCGTGTCGCTGCACACCGGGCTGCTCGCCGCGGTGCGCGTGCAGGGCGCCGAGGTCGTGGTCGTGACCCAGGGGCCGGGCAACCTCGGCACCGGCACCTCGTGGGGCTTCTCCGGGGTGGCCGCGGGCGAGGCGGTCAACGCCGCCGCCGCGGTCGGCGGGCGCCCGGTCGCGGTGCTGCGGATGTCGCAGGCCGACCCCCGCCCGCGCCACCGCGGCGTCAGCCACCACAGCACCACGGCGTACGGCCGGGTCGCGCTGGCCGCGGCCGACGTGGTCGTCCCGGCGTCGTCGGCGGGGCTGGTCGACCCCGCGGCGTTCGCCCGGCACCGGCTCGTCGAGGTGGACGACGCCGGCCTCGTCGCGGTGCTGCGCGACGTGGGCACCGCTGCTGTCGTCGATGGGCCGCGGGCTCGACGACGACCCGGTGGCCTTCGTCGCCGCGGCGGCCGCCGGGCGGCACGCCGCGGCGCTGCTGGGGCCGGCTGCTACCTGACGCCGAGCAGGTCGACGACGAAGACGAGCGTCTCGCCGCCCTTGATCGCACCGCCCGCGCCGCGGCTGCCGTAGCCCAGCTCCGGCGGGATCGTCAGCCGGCGGCGGCCGCCGACCTTCATGCCGGCGACGCCCTGGTCCCAGCCGGCGATGACCTGTCCCTGGCCGAGGCCGAAGGTGAACGGCTGGCCGCGGTCCCAGGAGGCGTCGAACTGCTGCTGGCTGGACCAGGCGCACGCCGACGTACTGCATCGTGCAGGTGGTGCCGGCGACGGCCTCCGGGCCGTCGCCCACGGTCAGGTCGTCGATGACGAGCTCGGTCGGGGGCGGGCCGTCGGGGATCTCGACGGAGGGCTTCTCAGACATGCCGCCGAGCGCTGTCACATGCTCGCGATGAGCTTGTCGACCCGGTCGTCGACCGAGCGGAACGGGTCCTTGCACAGCACGGTGCGCTGCGCCTGGTCGTTGAGCTTGAGGTGCACCCAGTCGACGGTGAAGTCGCGCCGCTTCTCCTGCGCGCTCTTGATGAACTCCCCGCGCAGCCGGGCGCGCGTGGTCTGCGGCGGCACCGACTTGGCCTCGAAGACGGCGAGGTCGGTGGTCGCGCGGGCGACCGAGCCGCCCTTCTCGAGCAGGTAGTACAGGCCCCGCCGGCGGTTGACGTCGTGGTAGGCGAGGTCGAGCTGGGCGACCCGCGGGCTGGACAGCTGCAGGTCGTGCTTGGCCCGGTAGCGCTCGATCAGCTGGTACTTGGTGACCCAGTCGATCTCGCGGTCGACCAGCGACAGGTCGCCGGTCTCGACGGCCGTCAGGGTGCGTCCCCACAGGTCGAGCACGCGGGTCACGGTGGCGTCGCCGCCGCCGCTTGGCGATGAAGTCGACGGCCTTGGAGTGGTACTCGCGCTGGATCTCGAGCGCGCTGGCCTCCCGGCCGTTGGCGAGCTTGACCTTGCGGCGGCCGGTGATGTCGTGGCTGATCTCGCGGATCGCGCGGATCGGGTTCTCCAGCGTCAGGTCGCGCATCGACGACGCCGGCCTCGATCATCCGCAGCACCAGGTCGGTCGCGCCGATCTTGAGCAGCGTCGTGACCTCGTTCATGTTGCTGTCGCCGACGATGACGTGCAGCCGGCGGAAGCGCTCGGCGTCGGCGTGCGGCTCGTCGCGGGTGTTGATGATCGGCCGGCTGCGGGTCGTGGCGCTGCTAGACGCCCTCCCAGATGTGCTCGGCCCGCTGGCTGACGCAGTAGACGGCGCCGCGCGGGGTCTGCAGCACCTTGCCGGCGCCGACGACGATCTGCCGGCTCACGAGGAACGGGATGAGCACGTCGGCCAGCCGGGAGAACTCGCCCTGCCGGCCGACCAGGTAGTTCTCGTGGCAGCCGTAGGAGTTGCCGGCGGAGTCGGTGTTGTTCTTGAACAGGTAGATGTCGCCGGCGATGCCCTCCTCGCGCAGGCGCCGCTCGGCGTCCATGAGCAGCCCCTCGAGGATCCGCTCCCCCGCCTTGTCGTGGGTGACGAGGTCGACCGCGCTGTCGCACTCCGGCGTGGCGTACTCCGGGTGGGAGCCGACGTCGAGGTACAGCCGGGCGCCGTTGCGCAGGAAGACGTTGCTGCTGCGGCCCCAGGACACGACCCGGCGGAACAGGTAGCGCGCCACCTCGTCCGGGGACAGCCGGCGCTGGCCGCGGAACGTGCAGGTGACGCCGTACTCGTTCTCGATCCCGAAGATCCGGCGCTCCACGGGTCTACCCTGCCACGCGCCTGCCGGTCCGCGCGGCTCCTGCGCGGCTCGGCGGAGCCGGGCTCAGCCCGGCGGCTGCAGGGCTGCGGCCAGCCGGTCCAGGAACGCGGGCTCGACCAGGGCCAGCCCGCCGGCGGCGACAGCGCGCTCCACGACCTGCACCACCACGGTGTCGGCGGCCAGCACCGCGGCGACCAGCGCTTCGGGGTCGTCCGCGGCCAGGCTGGTCTGGACCAGTCGGGCGTCGGCGAACAGCGGCGCCAGCTGCGGCAGGGAGGCCTTGGTGAACGAGTCGCCGACGACCAGCGTCGGCGGGGTCCACAGCGGCGCCCCGGTGGTGGTGCTGACCAGTCCGGTCTCGTCGGCGCGGCGCACGACGACCCCGGGCCGCTCCAGCGCCCAGCCCGGCACCTGGTCCACGGTCGGGGTGCCCAGCAGCTGCGACAGGTCGCCGTCCTGGCGCACCGGGGCGGTGCTCGTCGGGTCGCTGGTCCGCCGCAGCGCGGGGTCGAGCCCGTCCGCCACCTGCAGGGCGTAGACGATCGCGCCGCGGGGCCCCCAGTGCGTGTCGGACGGGCGGTAGAGCTCGGCGCCCTCCTGCTCCTGGACCTCCTCCAGCGGCCCCTTCAGGTCGACGTAGTCGGGCAGCGCGCGGTCCTGCACCTGCTGCCAGAACGCCTCCTTGGCCGCGGGTGCGCAGTCATCGCCGACGTACGCGTCGGGCAGCCGGTCCGGGTTGAGCGTCGTCTTGTCGGGGGCGAAGACGAGGACGTGCTCCTTGCCCGCCCGGGTCAGCAGCTCGCCGAGCCGGGCGAACCCGTCCAGCGTCTGCTCCAGCGGCGCCCCGGGTGCGCACGCCGCGGACAGGTCCTCGCCGAGGAACAGCCAGCCGTCCTGCCCCCTCGAGCACCACCGGGTAGCTCCGCTCCCCCGCCGGCCGGCCGCCGGGGACGGGCGCCACCGGACCGACGGGGCCGGTACCGGGACCGGTGCCGGACGTCGTCAGCCGCGGCGCCTCCCCGAACAGGTCGCGGGACACCCGGGCGTTGGCCGAGACAGCGAAGCCGCGCAGCGGCAGGTGGTCGGTGGCCCAGGTCGTCGCCTCCGGGAAGAAGCTCCAGCCGCTGGACAGCGACGGGAAGTCGGCCAGCGGACGGTTCTCGATCTCGGTCGCGCGCACGCCCGACAGGTAGGCCACTGCCGGTGTGAACAGGAAGACCAGCCCGACTGCGAGCACCACCGGCCGGCGCGGTCGCCGGCGCGCCGGCGCGCCCACGGTGGCGTCAGCGGTGTCGACCGGCGCGGTGGTGGTCTCGGGCTGCTCGGGCACGGTCGTCCTCTCAGAACTGGAAGTACAGGAAGGGGCTGAAGGTCCCGGCGGCCACCACGACCGCGGCGTACGGGGCGCCCACGGCGGAGTAGGCCAGCCGGGCCCCGCCGGCCAGCCGGGTCCGGCCGCGGTCCACGACGTGCCCCATGACGAAGTCGCGGGGCAGCAGGACCACGAGCAGACCGACCACGAGGACGACCGTCACCTGCGTCGTCATCAGGGTCGTCACCTCGCTGGGGACGGGTCCGGTGCGGGGCACGACCATCACCTCGAGCATGTCGAGGGCGCGGCCCAGGTCGGCGGCCCGGAAGAACACCCAGCCGACGACGACGAGCAGGAACGTCACCGTGCGGCGCAGGACGGGCCGCACGTCGTCGGCCACCCGGGCCAGTCCGGTGGCGCGCTCGACCGCGAGCAGCACACCGTGGAAGAGCCCCCACACGATGAACGTCCAGGCCGCGCCGTGCCAGAAGCCCGTGAGCAGGAAGACCGTGAACAGGTTGACGTAGGTCCGCGGGCCGGAGGTGCGGTTCCCGCCCAAGGGGATGTAGACGTAGTCGCGGAACCAGCGGGAGAGCGACATGTGCCACCGGCGCCAGAAGTCGGTCATCGACACCGCGGAGTACGGCCGGGCGAAGTTCTCCGGCAGGCGGAAGCCCAGCATCCGGCCCAGGCCGATGGCCATGTCGGAGTACCCGGAGAAGTCGAAGTAGATCTGCAGGGTGTAGGCGAGCACGCCGAGCCAGACGACCGAGGTCGTGAGCTGGTCCTCCGGCAGCGCGAAGACGGTGTCGGCCACCGGCGCGAGGGCGTCGGCGATGACGACCTTCTTCGTGAGCCCGAGGGCGAAGCGCGGGAAGCCGGCGGCGAAGTCGTCGAGCCGGTCGCGGTCGGTGTCGGCCAGCTGGGCGTCGATCTCGTGGTAGCGCACGATCGGCCCGGCGACCAGCTGCGGGAACATCGCGATGTAGGTGGCGAACTGCACCGGGCTGCGCTGCGCGTGCCGGCTGTGCCGGTAGACGTCGACGACGTAGCTGATGTGGTGGAAGGTGAAGAACGAGATGCCGATCGGCAGCGCCAGCTGCACGGCCGGGACGGCCGGCCCGCCCAGCGCGGAGGACAGCGCGTCCACCTGCGCCGCGGCGAACCCGGCGTACTTCCACACGGCCAGCACGGCGAGGTCGGCGGTCACGATGGCGACCAGCAGGGCGCGCCGGCGGCCGGGCCGGCCGGCCATCGCGGGGCTGTCCAGCGCGATGCCGGCGGCGAAGTTCACCACCATGACGCCGATCAGGCCGAGGACGAACGACCCGGCGCCGAAGGCGTAGAGGCCCAGGCTGGACAGCGACACCAGGGCGTTGCGGAAGCGGCCCGGCAGCGCCCAGTAGGTCAGCAGGACCGCGGGCAGGAAGTACCAGAGGAACAGCGGTGAGGCGAAGGACATGCGCCTGGTCCATCTCCTCCGGCCGCGCAGCGGGTCGGCCCGGTCGCAGCGGTCTCTCCGAGCGGGCCGGCGCAGGCGGGGAGCGTGCCGAGACTACTGGCCGTGGCCCCCCGGTGACGCGGGACGGACCCGGCGCGCCGACGGGTCTAGAGCGGCCGGAGCGCGAGGTCCCGGTGCCAGGACTGCGTCTCGTACGCCGTCGTGAAGCCCATGGACAGGTAGAGGCCGGCGGCGCCGGTCGGCGAGTCGGCGTCGACCTCGATCCCCACCGACGGGCGGCCGCGGCGCGCGGCGTCGGCGAGGACGGCGTGCAGCAGGGACGTGGCGACGCCTCGCCCCCGCGCGGTGCGCAGGACGCCGAGGTACTCCACGTAGGAGCTCGGGGGGTCCCCCGGCGTGACCGAGCCGACGAGGGCGCCGGCCGGGCGTGCCGTGCCGTCGTCGACGAGCTCGGCGATCCACCAGTGGTCCCAGCGGTGGCCCGGGTCCTCCCGCAGCCGCGAGCAGAACTCCTCGTAGGTCTCCTCGTGGTAGTTGAAGTGGTCGGTGAAGGCGGCCTCGAGCACGCTGTGGATGGCGGCCAGGTCCCGCTGCACGGGCAGGCCGTCGGACTCGTCGCGGGCGACCCGGCGCACGACGACGCCCTCCCCCGGCTCCGCCAGCACGCCGGGCTCGGCCTCGGCCGGGTCGACCGGCCGGCTCATCTGCCACCAGGTGCGCACCCGCTCCAGGCCGGCCTCGGCGAGCCACCGCTGCTGGCGCTCGTCCTGCGCGAAGGCGCCGCTGTCGACCTGGATCATCGTCCGTCCGCGCTCGGCGCCGACCTCCGAGCTGACCTGCTCGACCCAGCCGAGCAGGGCGTGCGCCGCGGCGTCCGCCTGCTGGGCGTCGAGGTCGGGGTCGACGACGACGGCAGCGACCGACCGCCCGGCGGCGCGGTCGTGCACCGTCCCCCAGGCCCGCAGTGCGCCGTCGCCGTCGCGCAGCGCGAGGTGCCGGCGGCTGGCCGCACCGGCGCCTGCGACGTCGGCCTGGACCGCCTCGAGCGAGGCGCCCGAGCCGCCCCGGGCGGCGGTCTCGTGCCGCCTCAGCAGGTCGTGCAGCGCGGGGACGTCGGCGGCCGCGGGAACGGTGCGGGTCCAGCCGGACGGGAGCGGGGTCGGCGCGGAGGGGGAGGACATGATCGCCAGTCTCCCGCACCCGGGAGCGGCCTGGACGGGTGACCGGAGGGGCTGCTGCGCCAGCGGCCCTCCACTGTGCCGGATGGGGCGGCCCTGCGTGGGGAACAGGTGCTGAAGGACTGCGCCGCCCCTGTCGAGGACCAGGGCGAGCCCTACCGAGGAGTCCCGACTCGTGCACCTGACCCTGCCGACCGGTCGTCGCCGCGCGCTCGCCGCCGTCTTCCTGGCCGTGGCCGTCGCCGTCCCGCTGCTGACCCTGCCCGCGCTGCCGCGGCTGGCCTGGGCGCCGGCGCTGCTCGGCCTCCTGCCGTGGGTGCTCGGGAAGTACGTGCTCTGCCCGCTGCGCTGGCACGCGCTGTCCGAGAGCGGCCGCACCCGCCGGTGGCACGTCCGGGCGTACGCCGAGGCCGAGCTGTGCGGCCTGCTCACGCCGGGCCACGTGGGGGCGGACGCCTGGCGCGTGCGCAGGCTGACCCGGACCGGCATGACCACGCCCGACGCGGTGGCCGAGGCCGGACTGGACCGCCTGGTCGGCGCGATCGGGCTGGCCGCCTTCGTCGGCTTCTCGGCGACCGCGCTGCCCACCCGGATGCTGCTCACCGCGCTCGGGGTCGCGGCCGCGGCGGTCGTCGGTCGCCGTGCTGGTCGGCCGGGCGCGTCCCCACCTGGTCCCGCGGCGGCGGCTCCCCCGCCCGCGACCGCTGGCGTACGGCATCGCGCTGTCCGCGCTCTACCAGCTCTCGATCTGCCTGCTGCTGCTCGGCACGGTGGCGGCGACCGGCCACTCGCTGGGTCCGCTCGAGCTGCTCGGGGCGTTCGGCGCCAGCCAGCTCGCCGGCTCGGTGCCCGGTCCGCACGGCGCCAGCCCCCGCGACGGGGCGCTGGTGCTCGCTCTCGCCGGCCTCGGGCTGCCGTGGTCGGCAGCGCTCGGCGCCGTGGCCCTGAAGGCCGTGCTGGCCTGGCTGCCGGCGCTGCTGCTGGGCGGCGTGAGCCTGCTGGTGGCCCGTCGGCTGTCCGAGGGCGCCGGGCCGGCGACTGCCGCGACCTGAGGCAAACCGCTTCCCCTCCCCCGCCTCGCGGGTCACACTGGCCGGGCAGTCAGGGGGTGGTGGCGTGCAGGTCCGAGCATCCGGGCACAGTGTCGCGTCCGCCCTGCGCACCGTCGCCACCGAGGCGATCGCCGTGGTGCTCGGCGTGGTCGTCTACTTCGGGGTACGCGGCCTGACCGCCGTGCAGCCGGAGAGGGCGCGCGAGCACGCCCGCGACATCCTCGCGCTGGAGCGGGCCCTGGGCCTGGACCTCGAGGCCGGCACGCAGGACCTCATGCTCCACCTCGACTGGCTCGTGACCGCTGCGAACTGGGTCTACATCTGGGGCCACTGGCCGGTCATCGCCGTGACGCTGGTCTACCTCGCGCTGCACGACCGGACGGTGTTCCTGCGCCTGCGCAACGGGATGATCGCCTCGGGTGCGCTCGGGCTGTGCGTCTACACGACCTACCCGGTGGCCCCGCCGCGGCTGCTCGGCGACGGCTACGTCGACACGGTCACCGAGCGCTCGAACGCCTACCGCGTCCTGCAGCCGCCCGGGTTCACCAACCAGTACGCCGCCATGCCGAGCCTGCACGTCGGGTGGGACCTGCTCGTCGGCCTGGCGATCTTCTGCGTCGCGACGACCGTCGTGATGCGGACCGTCGGGCTGCTCATGCCGGTGCTCATGACGGCGGCCACGGTCATGACCGCCAACCACTACGTCCTCGACGTCCTCGCCGGAGCCGCCCTGGCGCTGGTGGGCTGGGCGATCGCGCTGTGGATCGAGCGGCGCCGGCTGGCCCGCAGCGGACCGGACCACACCGGCCCGCCACCGGCCTCGCCCGGCCCGGAGCCGCCGCGCGCGACGCCGCAGGTGCCGGCGCCCCGGCGGGCCGAGGGGGCCCGGCGCGACGACCCGGCCCGCTGCCGCGCCGCCGAGGCCCAGTGACCCTGCTGCGAAGGCGATGACGCTGCTGGCCGTCGCGCACCGCGCGGGCAACGACCTGGCCGCGCTCCGCACCGCCGTCGAGCTCGGCGTCGACGTCCTGGAGGCCGACGTGCACGCCCGCGGCGCGCTGCTGGAGGTGCGGCACAGCAAGCACCTGCGGCCGCTGCCGGTGCTGTGGGACTCCGGGCCGGGACGGCTCGAGCTGGTCCACACCCGCACCCCGCAGCTGCAGCTCGACGCGCTGCTGGCCGCGCTCGAGGTGGGGCACCCGATGCTCATGCTCGACCTCAAGGGCCCCGGCCGGGTCGGCGCGCGGGTCGCCGACCTCGTGCACGCCGCGGAGCCGGCCACCGACGTGCTGGTCTGCTCGCGCTGGTGGCCCGGGCTGGACGCCTTCGCCGACCGGCCCTGGGCCCGGCCGGTGCTCACCGCCCGCAACGCCCTCGAGCTGGCCCGCCTGCGGCGGCGGGTGCGCCGCGGCCCGGTGCCGTACGGCGTGAGCCTGCACGGGTCGCTGCTGACGGCGCCGGTCGTGGCCGAGCTGCGCGAGCGGGTCGAGCTGGTGATGACGTGGGGGGTGAACGACCTGGCGACGCTGGACCGGGTCGCCGCCCTGGGCGTCACCGGCGTCATCAGCGACGACGCCGACGTGCTGCGCGCGGTGGTGGCTCAGCGGTAGCCGGCCTCAGAGGTAGGAGCGCAGCTCCCACAGCTCCGGGAAGTAGCGCAGCGACAGCCGCGAGCGCAGGTACTCGCCGCCGCTGGAGCCGCCGGTGCCGGGCTTGGTGCCGATCTGCCGCTCGACCATGTCGACGTGCCGCGTGCGCCACTGCGTGGCGAGGGCGTCGTGCGACAGCAGCGCCTCGGACAGCTCCCACAGCTCGGCGTGCTCCCGCTCGCGGGCGATCGTGAGCAGCGACGCCCGGCGCGCCTCGACGTCGCCGACGGCGAAGCCGCGCTGGTCGAGCAGGGCGAGGAAGGCGTCCCAGAGGCTCGGCTCGGCCAGCCGCGCCTCCATGCGCTCGCGCTCCTCCGGCGAGGCCTGTCGCAGCCGCTCGACGTAGGCCGGGTCGCGGGCGCCGGACAGGAACTCCAGCTCGCGGAACTGCACGGACTGGAAGCCGCTGGCCGGTGCGAGCAGCGCCCGGAAGGCCAGGAAGTCCTGCGGCGTCATCGTCTCGAGGACGACGACCTGCTCGATGAGGATCTGCTCGATGCTGTGCACGCGCTGCAGCGCCTTGCGCGGCTCGTACACCTGGCCGGCGAGCATCCCGTCGCGGGCGTAGCCGAGCTCGTGCAGGCACTGCTTGAACCACAGCTCGCAGACCTGGTGCACCACGATGAACAGCAGCTCGTCGTGGGCGTCGGACTGCAGCTCCTGCTGGTCCAGCAGCTGGGGCAGGTGCAGGTAGCTGCCGTAGGACAGCCGCGCGCCCTCTTCGCCGAACTGCCGGTCCGCCATGGCCGGCACCCTAGGACTACTGCTCGCGCGCGCGGGCGCTCTCGCGGTCGTTCGCCCGCTGGATCGCGTCGACGAGCTCGTCCTTGTCCATCGTCGAGCGGCCCTTCACGTCGAGCCGCTGCGCGATCTCGTACAGGTGCTTCTTGCTGGCGTTCGCGTCGACGCCGCCGGCGTTGTCGCCCGCGGCCGCCGTCGCTGGGGCCCTTCTCGTCCTTGGGCTCCCAGTGGTCGCCGACCTTCTCGTACGAGTGCTTGACCGCGGCGTACGCGGTGCGCGCGGCGCGGGACTCGGTCGCCGTACTGCTCGGCGGCGGAGTCGTAGGTCTTGGCGAACGTGCGCTGCGCCTTCTCCGGCGAGCGCTGCAGCGTCGACGGCAGCTCGTCCTTCTTCGGCTTCCCCGACTTCGTCGTCTTCGGCATGCGCGCGGTGTACCCGCGTGCAGCCGGGTCGATCAGCCGACCTCGAGCAGGTCGACGACGAAGACGAGCGTGGCGCCGGGCGGGATGTCCGCGCCCGCGCCGCGGTCGCCGTAGCCGAGCTCCGGCGGGATGACGAGCTGCCGGCGGCCGCCCTCGCGCATGCCGACGATCCCCTGGTCCCAGCCGCCGATGACGCGGCCGCCGCCCAGCTGGAACGCGAACGGCTCGCCGCCGCGGTCCCAGGAGGCGTCGAACTGGGTGCCGCCGTCGTAGAGGACGCCGACGTACTGCATCGCGACGGCGTCGCCGGAGCAGGCGAGATTCGCCTTCGCCGACGACGATGTCGCTGACCTCGAGCGCGGTCGGCGGCGGGTCGCTGGGGACCTCGACGGCGGGCTTGGTCTCCAGGTCGGTGGTCGCGCCCTCCGGCGGGTCGACCGGGGTGGGTGCGTCGGGGCAGCTGCTCGCCGACTCGGGGCTCGGTGCGGCGGCGACGTCGTCGTCGCCTCCGGAGCAGGCGGTCAGCACGAGCAGGGCCGCCGCGAGGGCGGCCAAGGGACGGACGTTCACGGGGTGGGGCTCTCCTGGCCGAGCAGGCGCTCGAGTCGGGGTCCGACGAGGCGCTGGAACGCTCGTCGCGGGCGGGTGCGGTCGAGGACGGCGGCCTCGAGGTCGTCGGCGGCGATGGTGCGGGGCTCGGCGTCCGGACCGGTCTGGGCCAGTGCCGCGACGCCCAGGCGCAGCACCTCCTCCAACGAGGCGGCGGGTCGTGCCGTTCCCGCAGGTAGGTGGCCAGCGGCTCGCTGGTGCCGCCCATGACGACGAAGCCGTGCTCCTCGGCGACCGACCCGTCGTAGGTGAGGCGGTAGAGCTGGTCGTCGGCGGGCGTCTCCCCCACCTCGGCGACGACGAGCTCCACCTCGTACGGCTTGCCGGCCTCGGTGAAGATCGTGCCGAGGGTCTGGGCGTAGGCGTTGGCGAGCCCGCGGCTGGTGACGTCGCGGCGGTCGTACTGGTAGCCGCGCAGGTCGGCGTAGCGCACGCCGGCCAGCCGCAGGTTCTCGAACTCGTTGTACTTGCCGACCGCCGCGAAGGCGATCCGGTCGTAGATCTCGCTGATCTTGTGCAGCGCGTTGCTGGGGTTCTCCCCGACGAACAGGATCCCGTCGGCGTAGGCGAGCGTGAGGACGGAGCGGCCGCGGGCGATGCCCTTGCGGGCGTAGTCGCTCTTGTCCTTCATCACCTGCTCGGGTGACACGTAGAACGGGGTGGTCACTGCTCTCCTCGGCTCGTCGCGGTCAGCACGCTCAGCCGCCCGGGTTGGTCATGCGCTCGGCGACGACGGTCTCGACGACCGCGCCGACCTCGTCGTCGGGCAGCCGGCGGGCGCCCTCGTCGGTGACGCTCATGACGACCGGCCAGATGCGCCGGCTGAGGTCCGGACCGCCGGTCGCGGAGTCGTCGTCGGCGGCGTCGTAGAGCGCGTCGACGCGCGAGCTTGACGGCGGCGGCCTCGTCGACGCCGTCGCGGTAGCGCTTCTTCAGGGCGCTGCGCGCGAAGATGCTGCCGGACCCGACGCTGTGGAAGCTGTGCTCCTCGTAGCGGCCGCCGGTGACGTCGTAGCTGAAGATCCGGCCGACCTGCGCCGTCGAGGTCGTAGCCGGCGAACAGCGGCACGACCGCGAGGCCCTGCATGGCCATGCCGAGGTTGCCGCGGATCATCGCGCTGAGGCGGTTCGCCTTGCCGTCGAGGCGACAGGACGTGGCCCTCGAGCTTCTCGAAGTGCTCGAGCTCGACCTGGAACAGCCGGACCATCTCGACGGCGAGCCCGGCGGTGCCGGCGATGCCGACGCACGCTGTACTCGTCGGCCGGGAAGACCTTCTCGATGTCGCGCTGGGCGATGACGTTGCCCATCGTCGCGCGCCGGTCGCCGGCCATGACGACGCCGCTCTTGTGCGTGACGGCGACGATCGTGGTGCCGTGCGGAGCCTCCACCGTGC
This sequence comes from uncultured Actinomycetota bacterium, assembly GCA_963844295.1. Taxonomy (GTDB): domain Bacteria; phylum Actinomycetota; class Actinomycetes; order Mycobacteriales; family SCTD01; genus SCTD01. The sequence goes on from CAWJNR010000003.1 coordinate 896,706, forward strand.
CGGACGGGAGCGTCAGCCGCGACGGGAGCAGATCAGGTGCTGCAGCGCTGAGGAACTCCGTGAACGAGCTGCTGCCGGTCGCGGTGAAGTGAGCCGGTAGACGCCCGTGACGCACCCGTTGCCTGGTCCACGTGGTCCTCTCGAGGTAGTCGATCGCGCTGCGCAGCACGTCGGCCCGGTCCCGGAAGTTGCCGAGCCCCTGGTTGCAGCAGGAGCACAGCACACCACGTACGGCACCGCTCAGGTGGTCGTGGTCGACGTGCTGTGGCGCGCGCTCCCGGCAGAGCGCGCAGACGCCGCCCTGCGCCTCGACCAGGGCCGTCGACGTCGGCCGACGTGATGCCGTACCGGCGCATCAGGTGGTAGTCGCGGGTGCTGCCGTGAAGCCGCTCGCGCGGACTCCTTGCGTCTTCGCGTTGTGGCACGGCTCGGCAGTACGCCGTGAGGCCGTCGGTGCTCGCACGGTTGCTGCCGAAGTCCGCACGGGCGCCTCTCGGCGCCGCAGCCCGGGCACCACTTGACGGCCGTCAGACGTCGCCCGTGCGGCCGTGCGCCGCGACGGTCGGCGACGGCATCGCGAGCGTCCCGGTAGCCGCGGTGACGGACGTCGCAGGCAGGCTCGGCAGTAGGACGCGCGGCCGTCGGGACCCTTCTTGCGCTGGGCGAGAAGTCCTCCAGCGGCTTGTCCTGACCGCAGTCCCGGCAACGCTTCACCCGAGGCGCTTCCGAGTTACGCGGCGTGTCCTATTCGCCCCCTTTCTGCACATATCCCCTGACGAACGCCTCCGCGTCCTCCTCGAGCACGTCGTCGATCTCGTCGAGCAGCGCGTCCACGTCGTCGGTCAGCTTGCCGACCCGCTCCTGGACGTCGCTGGTCGCCTCGACCTCCGTCTCGGGGTCTCCTCGGTCTTGCGCGTCTGCCGGTCCTGCCCGCCGGTGTCCCTCGTCGCCATGGCGTCGCTCCTCGCGTGTCTGCCGGACGTCCTGCCCAGAACCTAACCGCGCCGTCCGACATCCGCGGCTTCGTCACCGACCTGTTGTCGAGCGCCGCGCCATCCCGTGATCCACAGAAGATCTCGTCCCGTAGGTGCGCGCCGCTCCCGCTGTGCGCATCGATCCTTCTGACGATCAAGGGCGCACCCCGGATCAGCGGACGACGAAGGAGGCGCCCTCGCGCTCGACCGGGCGGCGGCGCAGCTTCAGCACCTTGCCGACGGCCTTGATGAGCTGCGTGTAGCCGGGGGTCTTGCCGACGTACCAGAGGAAGCCCTTGGGACCCTCGACCATCTCGCCGCTGTCGAGGTCGTACTTGCTCCCGTGCCACGGGCAGACCAGGCAGCCGTCCTTGTCGAGCGAGCCCTTCGACAGGTCGGCGAGCTGGTGCCGGCAGCGGGAGGAGACCGCGCGCACCTCGCCCTTGCGGTTGGCGACGGTCCACGGGCCGGCCTTGGTGACGGTGCCCTCGGGCAGCGACATCGCGGGGATCTTGTGCGTGGTCATGGGTCCTCCAGGGTCAGCGGGGTGCGTCCGCCAGCGCCCTACCCCGGTTGGCCCCGGCTGACCGGGCAGAGTGGACGCGTGGACGCCGCTGACCTCTACCGCCTGCCGCCGGAGGACTTCACCGCCGCCCGCGACGCCGCCGCCAAGGAGGCCAAGGCCGGCGGGGACGCCGAGGCGGCGAAGGCGCTCAAGGCGCTGCGGAAGCCGAGCGTCTCGGCCTGGCTGGTCAACCGGCCTCGTCGCGCAGGAGCCGGCGCTGCTCGAGCAGCTGCTCGACCTCGGCCCGGCGCTCGCCCAGGCGCAGTCCGCCGGCGAGGGCGACGCGCTGCGCGAGCTCGGGGCGCAGCGCCGCGCCCTCGTCGGCGCGGTGGTCGACCGGGCCGCCGCGCTGGCCGACCGCGCCGGTCACGGCCGCGGTGCGCGACGAGGTCGCCGCGACCCTCGAGGCCGGCCTCAGCGACCCCGCGTCGGCGGACGCCGTGCGGTCCGGCCGGCTCGTGCGCGCCCTGTCGTACGCCGGCTTCGGCGGGGTCGACCTCGACGGCGCCGTGGCCGCCCCCGGCCGGAGCGCGACGAAGGAGCGTGAGGAGCCGGACGCGGGTCGCGCGCCGCCGAGGCCGCGGCCCTCGAGGCGGCAGGCGCGCTGGACGACGCCGTCCGCGCCTGCGAGCGCCTGACCGCGCTGGCGGACGCACGCCGAGCAGGCGGCCGACGCAGGCCCGGCTGCGCGTCGAGCAGGCCCGGGCCGCGCTGGCAGCCGCCGAGCAGGAGCAGGCAGACGGCCGCCGAGCAGGCGGAGGCGGCCCGCCGTCGTTCGGCAGAGGCCGTCGAGGCGGTACGCACCGCCCAGCAGCGCGAGGAGCAGGCCCGCACGGAGCTCGACCGGCTGCGCCGCGCGCCGGCGAAGCGCAAGAAGGAGAAGGCCTAGCGGCGGGTCAGCGCCTCGACCAGCTCGACGGCGGTGTGCGAGCGGTCCAGCAGCGCGCCGACGTGGGCCTTGGTCCCGCGCAGCGGCTCCAGCGTCGGCACCCGCTGCAGCGACTCGCGCCCGACGTCGAAGATCACCGAGTCCCAGGACGCGGCGGCGACCTCCGTCGGGAAGCGCGCCAGGCACGTCCCGCGGAAGTACGCGCGGGTGTCCTCGGGCGGCGCCGTCGACCGCCCGCAGGACCTCGTCCTCGCTGACAGCAGCGTCGCATGCGGCCGCGGGCGACGAGCCGGTTGTAGAGGCCCTTGTCCGGCCGCACGTCGGAGTACTGCAGGTCGACCAGGTGCAGCTTCGGGGCGCCCCAGTCCAGGCCCTCGCGGTCGCGGTAGCCCTCGAGCAGCGACAGCTTCGCGACCCAGTCCAGCTCGCCGGCCAGCGACATCGGGTCGGCGGTCGAGCCGGTCCAGCACCGACTCCCAGCGCGTCGAGCACGTCGAGGGTCTGCGGCGTCGGCGTCGACCGCCGAGCCGGTCCTCGACGTGCTTGCGCGCCTGCTCGAGGTACTCCATCTGCAGCTGCACCGCCGGTCATGCGCCGGCCGTCGCGCAGCGACGACCTGCTGCTGCAGCGACGGGTCGTGCGACACCGCGCGCAGCGCCGACGACCGGCGCGTCGACGGACAGGTCGATGCCGTTGTCGGTCAGCCAGCCGTCCTCGATCATCGACAGCACCAGCGCCGTCGTGCCGACCTTGAGGTAGGTCGAGATCTCCGACAGGTTGGCGTCGCCGATGATCACGTGCAGCCGGCGGTACTTCTCCGGGTCGGCGTGCGGCTCGTCGCGGGTGTTGATGATCGGCCGCTTGAGCGTGGTCTCGAGCCCCACCTCGACCTCGAAGAAGTCGGCCCGCTGGCTGAGCTGGAAGCCGTCGTCGCGGCCGTCCTGCCCGATCCCGACCCGGCCCGCGCCGGTGACGACCTGCCGGCTGACGAAGAACGGCGTCAGGTGCCGGACGATCTCGGCGAACGGCGTGCGGCGCGCCATGAGGTAGTTCTCGTGCGTGCCGTACGACGCGCCCTTGCCGTCGGTGTTGTTCTTGTAGAGCTTGATCGGCGGGGTGCCCGGGACGGCGAGCGCGCGCTGCGCCGCGGTCGCCATGACCCGCTCCCCCGCCTTGTCCCAGAGCACCGCGTCGCGCGGGCCGGTGACCTCGGGCGCGGAGTACTCCGGGTGGGCGTGGTCGACGTACAGCCGGGCGCCGTTGGTGAGGATGACGTTCGCGAGGCCCAGGTCGTCCTCGGGCTCGTGGTCGCTCATGCCCGGCGCCGACGTCGAAGCCGCGCGCGTCGCGCAGCGGGTTCTCCTCCTCGAAGTCCCAGCGCGTGCGGCGGCTCCGCGCCGGCCCGTCGGCCATGCCGCTCGCCCAGCCGTTGACGACCTGGCTGGAGGCGACCATCGCGCCGCTGGCGGGCTGGCCGGGCACGGAGACGCCGTACTCGGTCTCGATGCCCATGACGCGCCGGGTGGTCATGGGAGGAGCCTAGGCGCGGGGCTAGAGGTACTGCCCGGTGTTGGCGACGGTGTCGATGGAGCGCCCGGTCTCCGAGCCCTTCGCGCTGGTGACGAGCGTGCGGATGTAGACGATCCGCTCGCCCTTCTTGCCCGAGATCCGGGCCCAGTCGTCGGGGTTGGTGGTGTTGGGCAGGTCCTCGTTCTCCTTGAACTCGTCGATGCAGGCCGTCATCAGGTGCTGCAGCCGCAGCCCCTTCTGGCTGGTCTCGAGGAAGTCCTTGATCGCCATCTTCTTCGCGCGGGCGACGATGTTCTCGATCATGGCGCCGGAGTTGAAGTCCTTGAAGTACAGGACCTCCTTGTCGCCGTTGGCGTAGGTCACCTCGAGGAAGCGGTTGTCCTCCTCCTCGGTGTAGATGCGCTCGACGGTGCGCTGGATCATCGCCGCGACAGTCGCCTCGCGGCTGCCGCCGTGCTCGGCCAGGTCGTCGTCGTGCAGCGGCAGGTCGGTGCGGATGTACTTGCCGAAGATGTCCTTGGCGGCCTCCGCGTCGGGGCGCTCGATCTTGATCTTCACGTCGAGCCGGCCGGGTCGCAGGATGGCCGGGTCGATCATGTCCTCGCGGTTGGACGCGCCGATGACCACGACGTTCTCGAGCGTCTCGACGCCGTCGATCTCGCTGAGCAGCTGCGGGACGATCGTCGTCTCGACGTCGGAGCTCACGCCCGAGCCGCGGGTGCGGAAGATCGAGTCCATCTCGTCGAAGAAGACGATGACGGGCGTGCCCTCGGACGCCTTCTCGCGGGCCCGCTGGAAGATCAGCCGGATGTGCCGCTCGGTCTCGCCGACGTACTTGTTCAGCAGCTCCGGGCCCTTGATGTTGAGGAAGTACGCGCGGCCGTCGGGCTTGCCGGTGACCTCGGCGACCTTCTTGGCCAGGCTGTTCGCGACGGCCTTGGCGATGAGCGTCTTGCCGCAGCCGGGCGGGCCGTAGAGCAGGACGCCCTTCGGCGGGCGCAGCTGGTGCTCCTTGAACAGCTCCTTGTGCAGGAACGGCAGCTCGACGGCGTCGCGGATCTGCTCGATCTGGTTGGCCAGGCCGCCGATGTCGCCGTAGTCGATGTCCGGGACCTCCTCGAGGACCAGCTCCTCGACCTCGGACTTCGGGATCTGCTCGTAGACCCAGCCGCTGCGGGAGTCGAGCAGCAGCGAGTCGCCCGCCTTGATCGGGGTGCCGACCAGGGAGTCGGCCAGCGAGACCACGCGCTCCTCGTCGGTGTGGCCGATGACCAGGGCGCGCTCGCCGTCGGCGAGCAGCTCCTTGAGCATCACCACGTCGCCGCGGGTCTCGAAGTCGAGCGCGCGGACCACGTTGAGCGCCTCGTTGAGCAGGACCTCCTGGCCCTTGCGCAGGTCGTCGAGCTCGATGCCGGGGCTCACCGCGACGCGCAGCTTGCGGCCGCCGGTGAAGATGTCGATGGTGTCGTCCTCGTGGCGGAGCAGGAAGACGCCGTAGCCGCTGGGCGGCTGGGCGAGCCGCTCGACCTCCTCCTTCAGCGCGACGATCTGGTCGCGCGCCTCGCGCAGGGTGCCGACGAGCCGGTCGTTCTGCCCGGTGAGGCCGGCCAGGCTGGCCTGCGCCTGCGCCAGGCCCTCCTCGAGGTGGCGCACCTGCCGCGGCGAGTCGGCGAGCTTGCGGCGCAGGACCGAGACCTCCTGCTCGAGGTAGCCCACCTGGGCCTGCAGCTCGGAGACCTCGCGGGCCCCCGCGTCGTCTCCCGAGGCGCTACCGCGCGCTCCTGCCACGTTCCTCACCACCCTGCGTTCGAGGACATCCGTGCTGAGTCCGCATCCTACGTACGCCGAGGGGACTCGCGCCGGTCGACGCGCAGGTCTGACGGTCCGTCAGGAGGAGCGGGACAGGGCTCCCGCGACCTGCGGCTGGCCCAACCCGGCCCGGCTGCCGGCACGCGGCTCCACGACCCGGACGACCTGGTGCGCGAGCGGCGGGGAGGCAGCCGGACCGACCGCCGCGCTGCGCCGCGCCGTCCAGGCCTCGACACCGCGCCGGGCGACGGTCACCAGCGCCAGCAGCACGAGCAGGGCGGCTGTGGAGCCGACGTGCAGCAGGACGAGTCGTTCGACGAGCGACACAGCACAACCTCCGGGGTCTGGGGCGCGCACCGTGAGGCCGCCTGTCACGGGTGGGTGATCAGGAGGTCCGGCCGGTACGACACCCCAGTCGCTCCCCCGATGCGCACGGCCCAACCCGCCCGGAAAGTGGGGTTCAGCACGGAAGGCGCTGATCCGAGAGGTGACAGTCTCCTCACCCTCAGTAGTGGCAAGAGGCCGCCGCGCGCTGCGCCGACGGCGCAGGCCGGCGTCAGGGCAGGTTCGGCCGGAAGGGCTCGGTCTTCTCGGGCGCGGCCTCGGTGGCGGGCTCGCCGTACGCGCCCTTGCTCGGGCGGCGGCGGCGCACGGGCGGCTCGACCCCGTCGGCGAGCCGGCGGCTGGTGCACAGGAAGCCGGTGTGGCCGATCATCCGGTGCTCCGGGCGCACGGCGAGCCCCTCGACGTGCCAGCCGCGGACCATCGACTCCCAGGACTGCGGCTCGGTGAAGGTGCCGTGCGTCGCGCAGCGCCTCGACCGTCCGCGACAGCTGCGTGGTGGTGGCGACGTAGCAGCAGACGAGCCCGCCGGGCACGAGCGCGCCGGAGACCGCGTCGAGCACCTCCCAGGGCGCGAGCATGTCGAGCACGACCCGGTCCACGTCGCGGTCGCTCGTGACACGGCAGCGCCTCGGCGAGGTCGCCGACCGTCACGGTCCAGGCAGGGTGCGGCGCGCCGAAGAACCGCTCGACGTTCTTCTGCGCGATCGCGGCGAAGTCCTCGCGCCGCTCGTACGACGACAGCCGCCCGGTGTCGCCCACGGCGCGCAGCAGGGACATCGACAGGGCGCCGGACCCGACGCCCGCCTCGACGACGTGGGCGCCGGGGAAGACGTCGGCCATCTGCACGATCTGGCCGGCGTCCTTGGGGTAGACGACCTGCGCGCCGCGCGGCATCGACAGCACGTAGTCCGGCAGCAGCGGCCGCAGCGCCAGGTAGCTCGTCGACGCCGATCGTCACGACGACGCCCTCGGGCCCGCCGAGCAGCGCGTCGTGCTCGAGGATCCCCTTGTGGGTGTGGAACTGCTTGCCCGCCTCGAGCGTGATGGTGTGCATCCGCCCCTTGGGGTCGGTCAGCTGCACCTGGTCGCCGGCCCGCAAGGGACCGCGCCGCCTGTCCGCTCCTGTGGTCACGAGCCGGGAAGGCTACTGGCCGCCCTGCTGGCGGTGGACGCGCCAGAGCCCCCGCCAGCGCGCTGACGGGGGCTCCGGGCGGGACTGCTACGGCTGCAGGACTGCACCCACGGTGACGGTGCCGGTCCCCAGCAGGGCGCCGCCGTCGCTCACGAAGCGCATCGCACCGAAGAGCTCGCGGCCCTCGGCCACGGCCGACATGGCGGTCAGCGTGCCGGTCACCGTCGTGCTGGCACCGCTGGCCACGGTGGTCGCCCCGCTGGTGATGTCCAGCGAGCCGAGCGCGGCGGAGGTGAAGACGTCGCGGTACTCGTACGTCGTCGTGCCCGCCGGGACCGCGTAGCCGTCGATGGTGACCGTGTACGTGCCGGGGAGCGGGTTGAGGTAGGTGACCGTCTCCTCGGAATCACCGTCGGCGGTCAACTTGTCTCCGCTGGGCCCGGAGACGTAGAGGTCCAGGTCGGCACCGGTGTCACTGGGGCTGCCGATGGACACGTCGAGGCGCTCGGCCCCTTCGGGGACCACGACGGTGCGCGTCTGCACGGCCAGGTCGGCGATGGTGGGCGTGGCACTCAGCGACGAGCCCAGGTTGCCGCCCTGACCGCCACCGACGACGGTGCCGAAGTCGTTGCGGACCTCCCACGAGAGGTCCTGCGCGACCCCGACGGTCGCGCTGGCGATCTCCTGCGTCTCCGGCGTGACGCGTCACACCGAGCACCGAGCTGGTGAGGGTGAAGGGTGTGCTCGCCAGCGGCGAGGTGCGCCGCGACTCGACCATGACCTCCCAGATGCCGGGCTGCGGGTTGGGTGTAGACGCGCTTGGCGGGGTTGCAGCCGCCGGAGACCGGTCGATTGCTGTAGCAGGCCAGGCTCGAGGTGCTGTCGATAGGCAGTCCGTACGGGTGGAAGGCGATGAAGCGCGTCTGCGCGCCCGAGGCCAGCCCCGTCATCTCGAGCTGCAGCGCCTTGGCTCCCGGGGGCACCGTGACGTAGAAGCGCTGCGCCTCGTTGCGGTCCGACGTCCCGGTGGACGGCTCGGCGAAGGTGGGCGCCACCAGATCGGCGCCCGCCACGACCGCGAGCATCGTGGAGCTGTCGACGCCGAGCGTCTTGCTGTCGTCCAGGCGCAGGATCGCGCTGTGGGCGCCGGCCGCGGGCGTCGCCGTCACGTTCACCGTGACGGCGGTCCCCAGCGGCAGCTTCACCGAGGCAGGCGACGCGTTGAAGGTGCCGTCGTTGCCGAGGATGCTGACCGCGTACGAGCCGGACGCCTTCGGGCCGGTCGTGCGGGTGATGGAGATCGGGTACGTCTTGGCCTCACCGGTCGCGTGGCCACCCTGGTCCGCTGCGCAGCGGTTGTAGAGGCCGGTGCCGGTCGTGCGGTCCAGGATCGTCCAGACCTCGTTGCAGACCGGGGCGCTCACGGTGAACTGCGCCGGGGCCAGACCGCGCTTGAGCAGCTGGTACGCGCCGACGACGTCGATCTCCCCGTGGCCCTGCAGGAAGGCCGGGATGCTGGCGTCGTACGTGGCCGTCGAGTAGACGGCCGAGCGCAGGGCGGCCGGGCTGGTCGCCTTGACGCCGTCCTGGGCCGCGCCCGACAGCAGCAGCGCCATCGCGCCCGCCGCCTGCGGCGAGGCCATCGAGGTGCCGTTGAACATGGCGTAACCGGCCGGCAGGGCGTAGCCGGCCTCGGGGACCGGGCCGCCCGCCTGCCAGGTCGGGGTGGTGGAGATGGCCGAGCCGGGGGCGGTGATGTTCGGCTTGAAGCCGCCGTCCTCGCGCGGGCCACCGGAGGAGAAGGTCAGCATCCCGTGCGAGAAGGCGACGTCGGAGCCGTAGTTGGCCTTCCAGGTCTCCTTGGAGATGGACGCGCCGACGCTCACGACGTCGGTGGCGACCGACGGGTCGCCGATCGTGTTCAGTGCGTTGCCGGAGTTGCCGGCGGAGATGACCAGCTGGACGCCGTCGGCGATGATCCGGTTGTAGAGCAGGGCACGGGCGTTGTTGCCGTCGTTCAGCGCGGGCAGGCCGCCGATCGACATGTTGATGATGTCGACGCCGCGGTTGGCGGCGAGCTCGGCCATGCCGTCGGTCAGCGCCGCGGCGGTGCAGCCGGGGCCGAACGCGCAGGCGCGGGCCGAGACGATCTGGGCGCCGGGCGCCTGGCCGTCCATGGCGCCGCCGAACATGTCGTTCGCCGCCGTGATGCCGGCCACGTGCGAGCCGTGGGCGCCGGAGACGATGCCGATGTCGACGAAGTCCGACGAGAGGGCGGGCGCACCCAGCGGGGCCAGGCTCAGGTTGCGGCGGACGTCGACGGTGAAGGGCATGGCCTCGACGACGTCGGTGCCCGCCTTGTCGGCGCCGAGGACGCCCTGGTCGAAGGCCTCGCGGTAGGGCCGCATCGGCGTCTCGTCGGTGAGGTCCTTGTCGTCGTCGGTGTCGACGAGGACGACGTCCTTGACCGGGTCCAGCAGCACGGCGATCAGGTCGGTGGTGTCACCGTCGCGGTTGACGTCGCCGAGCACCTCGCCGCCGGCGATGTTCGTGCGCGACTCGTTGAGCCGCTGGGCCTTCCAAGTGCCGGCGGGGATCGTGTAGCGTGACGCCCCCGGTCGTCCAGCTGGGGCCGGTGGCCGTCGTGGCTCATCCGCAGCCACGTCGCGTCGCCGCCCGTGACCAGCGAGCCCTCGGTGACCGGGTCGGTCGCGGTGAAGGTGTCGACGATCTTGCGCTCGCCGGTGGAGGTCGTCTGCAGGGCGGGGTGCGCGAGGTCCACCCCGCTGTCCAGGATGCCGATCGTCACGCCGCGGCCGTCCCAGGTCGGGTGCTGGCGCTTGAAGGTGATAGAGCCGGTCTCGCGGGTCGGCATGAAGGGGTTGTCGTCGGCGGTGGCCGCGGACGGACCGCCGGTGACGGCGGGCGACGGCGGGCCGGGGCGCTCCGGCTTCACCTCGGGCAGCGGGACGACCTCGTCGAGGTCCAGGCCCTCGACGCTCTTCAGCGCGGCGGCCTGCTCGACCTTGTCGGTCGGCAGGACGGCGCTGAAGTAGCCGAGCTTGTCGGCCGCGTAGCGGATGCTGCCGCCGAGGCGACGGACCTCGTTGCGGGCCTGCGCGACCTCGCTCCGGGTCGCGACGACCATCACGGTCACCGTGGGGGTGCCCTCGGCGACGGCCTCGGCGAGCTTCTCGAGGTCGTCCTGGCCGAGCTTGTCGCCCTTGGGCGGCTTCTTCGCGGTCTGCGAGGCGCCGCGGTCGGAGCGGTCGGGCGGGGCAGCGATCGCTGCGGACGTCTGTGCGACGACCAGGGTGCCGGCCAGGCTGGCGGTGGCCAGCAGACCGAGCGCCTGGCGCCCGGCGCGAGCGGGACGTGAGGACAAGGGGGTGCCTTTCCGGCGGGACGGGAGGGGGTGTGGGCCGAACGGCGTAACGCCGAGTGACCCGAACGTCGCAGCCTGGCACGGTGCGCCGCGATTTGGGCTGCGGACACACAGGTCTTACTGGTACGACACCTACGTGCCGGTTTGCGCCGTAAGGGGAGCGTTTGCGCGGCCGGAGCCACCAGTACCGAGGTCGACAGGGCGGCCGCCGCACCCGTCGTCCGGCGGTCCGGCCGTGATCGTCAGAAGCATCCATCTCCTTAGAGCGTCGGGCGGCGCTCTACGAGACGAGACCTTCTGTGGATCTTGGGAGTCAGCCGGCCGCGGTCAGGACGGCTGCAGTGCCGCCGCGACGTCGGCGGTGACCAGCACCCTGAGCGGACCGGGCACGACGTACTCCGACGCGGGCGTGGCGCGCATCGCCGCGAGCAGCTCCTCGCCCTCCAGGGCCGGATCGAGGACGAGGCCGTCCTCGATCCGCCGGGCGACGGCGTCGACGGTGATCCAGGGCCGCCGCTCCTCCGGGGTCGCGAGCACCGAGGCCTCGCTCACGACGGCCTGCAGCCGGCCCGAGCTGTCGACGACGACCAGGGCCCGTAGCCCCGACTCCTGCGCCCGGCGCACCGCCTCGGCCAGCGGCAGGTCGCCCGAGACCTCCATCGCCGGTCGAGCGAGGACGGCGACGCTCGCGCGCGGCAGCCGCTCGAGGTACTTGGCGCGCTGCAGGCTGGCGCTGGCGCCCACGTAGATGAAGCCGGCGATGAGCGCGGTGAACAGCACGGTCCCGATGCTCGCCGTGCTCACGCCGGTGGCGGGCAGCACGCCCAGCAGCAGGACCGGCACGACGACCACCGCGACCCCGCGACCGGCCCAGGCGGCGATGACCGTCGACCGGTCCGGGTCGCCCGTGAGCCTTCCAGACCGCGGCGCGCAGGACCCGCCCGCCGTCCAGCGGCAGCCCCGGCAGCAGGTTGAAGCCGGCCACCAGCCCGTTCGAGATCGCCACGATGGCCGCGAGCAGGAACGGCAGGCTGTCGGGCTCGAACAGCGGGAGGCTGGCCAGCCCGAGCCCGGCCAGCAGCAGGGACACCATCGGCCCGATGACCGCGACGGCGTACTCCCGGGCCGGGGTCTGCGGCGGCTCGGTGATCTCGGTGAGCCCCGCCAGGAAGGTGATGGTGATGCTGCGGACCGGCAGCCCGAAGGCGCGGGCGACGACGCAGTGGCCGATCTCGTGCAGCAGCACGCTGACCAGGAGCAGCAGCGCGAAGGCGGCGGCCCCGACGTACGCCCGGGTCGTCCCGAAGCGGTCGGTCAGGGCGGGGCCGTAGGTGAGGACCACGAAGGCGGCGAACAGCAGCCAGGTCGGTGAGACCAGGACGGGGACGCCCAGCACCCGGCCGACCCGGACCCCGCCGCGGACGGCCGCCTCCGGAGCGGGGGTCGCCATGGCTCGACCCTACGGGGCGGGGGGTCGCACCGCCGACCACGCGACGCGCGCCCCGACCCGCTCCACGTGACGGAGGTCCAGCCCGTGGACGGCGGCCGTCCGGTGCGCGGCCGCGGCGTCGGCGGCGACCGCGACGAGCCGGCCCCCCGGCGCGAGCAGCGCGACCGCCGTCGGCACCTCGTACGCCGCGCCGGCCACGACGACCGCCGCGTCCCGGTCCACCAGCTCCAGGGTCCGGCTCATCGCCAGCAGGGCGAGGCCCGACCAGCCGCCCGGCGCCGACGTGGGCGACCCGGTCCCCCGTGCGCACCCCGGCCAGCGAGCACAGCACGGCGGCGAGGAGCTCGTCGGACACCGCACCTCCCCTGACGCCTGTGCGTGGCACCATCCCACTCCCCCGATCGGAGGCCGACTGTGCGCTGGTGCTCGTTCACGACGACCACGGGCGGCGGCGCGCCGCGGCTGGGGGCGGTCGTCGCCCGCGACGGCGTCGACCGGGTGCTCGACGTGGGGGCGTGGGCGCGCAGCCGCTCGGCCGACGTCCCGGCGGACCTCGTGGACCTGGTCGAGTCGTCGGCCGGCACCCAGGAGACCGTCACGGACCTCGTGCGGTCGGCGCCGGAGGGCGGCACGGGCTGGGTCCGGCTGGACGAGGTGGCGCTTCGCCGCGCCGGTCCGCGCACCGAACTCCCTGCGCGACTTCCTGGCCTTCCGCGACCACGTCGAGCGCGGGGCGGCCCGCCGCGGCACCCCGGTCCCGGAGGCGTGGGACCGGATCCCCGTCTACTACAAGGGCAACCGGCGCACCGTCGTCGGACCGGGCGACGTCGTCGTCTGGCCGTCGTACACGGAGAAGATGGACTTCGAGTGCGAGGTCGCGGCGGTGGTCGGTCGCGGCGGGCGCGACGTCGCGGAGGCGGACGCCGGCGCGCACGTCTTCGGCTACACGATCATGAACGACTGGTCGGCGCGGGACGTGCAGAAGGACGAGATGTCCTGCTGGCTCGGTCCCGCCAAGGCCAAGGACTTCGCCACGACGCTCGGTCCGTGGCTGGTCACGCCGGACGAGTGGTCGCCCGAGGACGACCACCGGATGGAGGTGGTCGTCGACGGCGAGCTGTGGTCCACCGGCTCGACCGCAGGCCGGCGCTGGACGTTCGCGCAGATGCTGGCCTGGGTCTCGCGCGACGAGGACCTGTGGCCGACCGACGTGCTCGGGTCAGGCACCTTCGGCGGCGGCTGCGGGCTGGACCTCGACCGCTGGCTGCCCGCGTCGTGCGAGGTGGAGCTGCGGGTGGAGGGGCTGGGCTCGCTCGTCAACCGCGTGGAGCGCCGGCACTGACCTGTGGGCGCAGCCGCGCCGTCGGTGGAGGGGGCGGCACGGCAGCGCGGACAGCAGCGCTGGTCGCGCGCGAGGGGCGTGACGACCGGCTCCTCTGCAGACGGTCGACGGCCCAGCGGACGGTGCAGGTGAGGGCGAGGAGTCCGGCCAGGAGCAGCGTGATGCCGAGGTGCCAGAGCAGGATCGTCGCGAGCACGCCGGGGCCTCCGTCCCTCGATGTTGCACGTCTCTCTTCGCAGGACGAGGCGGACCGGCGTCGGTCGTCCACGACACTTCGTGGATGTGCTGGCGCGCGTCACCCGAACGGGTGACACTGCCCACATGACGCTCCTCGCCGTGCTCGCCGCATGGCTCGTGCTCAGCCTGGTCCTCGGCCTGGTCGTCGTCGCCCTGTGCCGGGCAGGTCATGACGAGGACGAGCACCGCGACCACGAGCCACGAGTGGTGACGCGGCCGCGCCGTCGCGGCGCGAGCGCCTAGTCCAGCAGGCCCATCCCCCTGGCCCAGGAGGTCGTGTACTCGGGGTGCTCGGCGGCCTTGGCCTCGTCCGACACGGTCAGCGGCGCGACGCACTCGACCATCACCGCCACCTCGCTCGTCCCCTCCAGCTCCGCCGCCGCCTCAGCCGCGCCCGGCTGCGGTCCGTGCTGCACGCCCGCGGGGTGGAGCGTCATCCAGCCCTGGCCGATCCCCTTGCGGCTGAAGAAGTCGCCGCGGCTGTAGAAGATCACCTCGTCGTTGTCGACGTTGGCGTGGAAGAAGGGCACCCGCAGTGCCTCCGGGTCGGTCTCGAACGGCCGCGGCACGAACGTCGCGATGTCGAAGCCGCCGCACCGGAAGGTCGTGTGGACGCTCGGCGGGAGGTGGTAGCCCGGCGCCGTCACCGGCCGGATGTCGCGCACCGACAGCCGGTACGGGCACAGGTCGCCCGCCCAGCCCACCGCGTTGAACGGGTTGTGCGGGTAGCGGAACGTCGTCCACTCCCCCCGCCGGCGCACCCGCAGCCGCCAGCGCCCGTCCGCGTCGGCCGGCCAGTCCGCCGGCGGCTCCTCGTACGGCTCGGGCGTCACCAGCACCCGCGGGTCGACGACGGCGTGGCGGCCCATCAGCCCGAAGTCGGGGTGCGTCACGGGGGCCCTCGACGCGAGGACGAGCAGGAAGGTCGGCTCGCTCGGGACCCAGCGGTGCGCCGTCCCGCGCGGCAGCACGAGGTACTGCTGCTCGGCGAACTCCAGCGGCCCGTAGTCGGTCTGCAGCACGCCGGCGCCCTGGTGGACGTAGACGACCTCGTCCGCGTCGCCGTTGCGGTAGGCGAACGGCATCGGCGCCGACAGCCTGCTGATCGACACCTGCAGGTCGTCGTTGGCGAGCACCTCGCTGCGCCAGCCCTCGGGGTCGTCGGCGTCGGCGGGCGACAGCCGGTTGAGGTCCAGCGCCAGCGGGCGCAGCGGTCCGTCGACGTCGACCCAGGCGGTCGGCGGCTGCGCCCGGTAGAGGTGGCTGACCGGTCCGGCGAAGGCCTCGCGGCCGTGCTCCTCCTCGACCAGCCCGGACGGGATCCCGACGTGCGTCTGGCGGGCGACGCGGCCCTTCACGTACGACATGGCGCGGACCGTACGCCCGGGCGCGCGGCGTGCACAGGCTCCGGCGTTGCTCCCCGATCTGTCGGAGCCCCGTCGTAGCGTCCCTGCCATGACCGCCGAGACCGTCGACCTGCCGCTCCCCGTCCTGGGGTCGCTGTCGCCGTCGCGCGCGGGCGACTTCATGACCTGCCCGCTGCTGTTCCGCTTCCGCAGCATCGACCGGCTGCCGCAGGCGCCGTCCTCGGCCGCCACCCGCGGCACCGTCGTGCACGCGGTCCTCGAGCGGCTGTACGACCTGCCCGCCGCCGAGCGCACGCTCGAGGCCGCGGCCGGCCTGCTGCGCCCCGAGTGGGAGCGCGCTGCTCGAGGCCGAGCCCGACGTCGGCGACGCTGTTCGAGGACGAGCAGGGGCTCACCGCCTGGCTGGCCAGCGCGCGCGACCTGCTCGCCGGCTACTTCTCGCTCGAGGACCCGACCCGGCTCGAGCCCGCCGAGCGCGAGCGGCTCGTCGAGGTCGTCCTGCCCGGCGGACTGCGCCTGCGCGGCATCGTCGACCGGCTCGACCGCGCCCCGAGCGGCGACCTCCGGGTCGTCGACTACAAGACCGGCCGCTCGCCCGGCGAGATGTTCGAGGGCAAGGCGCTGTTCCAGATGAAGTTCTACGCGCTGGTGCTGTGGCGCACGACCGGCGTCGTGCCGCGGCTGCTGCAGCTGATGTACCTCGGCGACCGCGAGGTCCTGCGCTACTCCCCCGACGAGGCCGACCTGCTGGCCACCGAGCGCAAGCTGCTCGCCCTGTGGGAGGCGATCGAGCGGGCGACGCAGGCCCGTGAGTTCCAGCCGCGTCCGAGCAAGCTCTGCGACTGGTGCGACCACCAGGCCCTGTGCCCGAGCTTCGGCGGGACGCCGCCGCCGTTCCCCGACGTCGTGCCCGGGCCGGACAGCCCGCTGCCGCACCAGCGGGCAGCCGTCGAAGCGGCCGAGCGGGAGCGCGGAGCAACCGCCCGACCCTGAGGCAGGCCGGGCCCAGGACCAGGGTCGGGTCAGGGAGGAAACCGGATGCGCCGGTGGCCGGGCGTCCGGCACGGTGCTCGTCATGACCGACACGCCACTGCGACGTCACCTGCCCGCTACCTCGGACGGGCAGGATGGACGCCCGCGCGTCGCTGCCCCCGCCGCCGATCCTGCTGCCCTGCCGCCCCTGAGGAGCTCCACCGTGCCCGTCGCCGGGACCACCGCTGCCGTCCGCGCCGTCGACCTGCGCAAGTCCTACGGCAAGGGCGACACCGCGGTGACCGCGCTGGCCGGCGTGACGCTGGAGTTCGAGCGCGGTCGCTTCACCGCCGTCATGGGCCCCTCCGGCTCCGGCAAGTCCACGCTGATGCACTGCCTGGCCGGGCTGGACAGCGCCGACAGCGGCGAGGTCGTCGTCGGCGACGCGTCGCTGACCGGCATGAGCGACAAGCAGCTCACCGCCCTGCGCCGCGACCGGGTGGGCTTCGTCTTCCAGCAGTTCAACCTGCTGCCGACGCTGACCGCCGAGGAGAACGTCCTGCTGCCGCTGGCCATCGCCGGCCGCACCCCCGACCGGGCCTGGTTCGACGAGGTCATCCGCGCCGTGGGGCTCGCCGACCGGCTCTCCCACCGGCCGGCCGAGCTGTCCGGCGGTCAGCAGCAGCGCGTGGCGTGCGCCCGCGCCCTCGTCACCCGGCCCGACGTCGTCTTCGCCGACGAGCCGACGGGCAACCTGGACTCCCGCAGCGGCGCCGAGGTCCTGGGCTTCCTGCAGCGCAGCGTCCGGGAGTTCGGCCAGACCGTCGTCATGGTCACGCACGACCCGGGGGCCGCGTCGTACGCCGACCGGGTCGTCTTCCTCGCCGACGGCCTGCTCGTCGACGAGATGCACGATCCCACCGCCGAGTCGGTCCTGGACCGGATGAAGGCGTTCGAGCACGCCGGAGCGCCGCCTGATGCTGCGCACCACCCTGCGCAGCCTGCTGGCGCGCAAGCTCCGCCTCCTGCTCTCCGGCCTCGCCGTCGTCCTCGGCGTCGCCTTCGTGTCCGGCACCTTCGTGCTCACCGACACCCTCGGCAAGGTCTTCGACGACCTGTTCGAGGACGTCAGCGCCGGCACCAGCGTCGCCGTCCGCGGCGTGCCCGCGCTCGAGGGCGGCGAGCCCCCGCCGGTCGACGCGGCCCTGCTCGAGCGGGTGCGCGGGATCGACGGCGTCGCCGAGGCCGTCGGCCGGGTCACCGGCTACGCCGAGCTCGTCGTCGACGGCGAGCCGGTCGACAGCAGCGGCGCGCCCTCGATCGGCGTCGACCTGCAGGCCGGCAGCGCGCTCGAGACGCTCACCGTCCGCGCCGGGCGGGCCCCCGTCGGTCCCGCCGAGGTGGCGGTCGACGCGGCCACCGCGGAGCGCGTCGGCATCGCGGTCGGCGACCGGGTCCAGGTCGCGCTGGCCGAGGGCCTGCGCGACGTCACCGTCACGGGCACCGTGGGGCTCGGCGACACCGACGGCTTCGCCGGCGCGGCGCTGACCGCCTTCGACCTCGAGACCGCGCAGACCGCCCTCGGCCAGCCCGGCACCTACCAGGAGATCGCCGTCGCCGGCGAGGACGGCGTCGACGACGCCGACCTGGCCGCGCGCATCGGGGCCGTCCTGCCCGAGGCCGTCGAGGCGGTCACGGCTGCGCAGGCCAGCGCCGAGACCTCCGCCGAGATCAAGGAGGGCCTGGGCTTCTTCACCACCGCCCTGCTCGTCTTCGCCGGCATCTCGCTGTTCGTCGGCGCCTTCCTCATCTTCAACACCTTCTCGATGCTGGTCGCCCAGCGGGCCAAGGAGCTGGCGCTGCTGCGCGCCCTCGGCGCCAGCCGCCGCCAGGTGACCGGGTCGGTCCTGGTCGAGGCCCTGGTCGTCGGGCTGCTCGCCAGCCTGCTGGGCTTCGGCCTGGGCGTCGGCGTCGCCATCGGCCTGCGCGGCGTGCTCGCCGCGCTCGGCATCGACCTGCCCGAGGGCGACCTCGTGCTCGCCCCGCGGACCCTGGTCGTGTCGCTCGTCGTCGGGGTCGGCGTGACGGCCGTGGCGGCGCTCTGCCGGCTCGCCGCGCCGCCCGCGTCGCCCCCGTCGAGGCGATGCGCGACTCCGGGCCGGCCGAGGAGCGCTCCCTGCGCCGCCGCGGCATCGCGGGTGCGGTGCTGCTGCTCGCCGGGATCGTCCTGCTGGCCGTCGGGCTCGCGCAGGTGGAGCTGGCGCTGGTCGGGCTCGGTGCCGCCATCACCTTCTTCGGCGTCGCCACGCTCTCGCCGCTGGTCGCCCGTCCGGTCGCCTCCGTGCTCGCCGCGCCGTTCGCGCGGCTCGGCGTACCGGGCCGGCTGGGCCGGGCCAACGCGGTGCGCAGCCCGCGCCGCACCTCGGCGACGGCCGCCGCGCTGATGATCGGCCTGGCCCTGGTCAGTGCCGTGAGCGTGCTGGGTGCCTCCCTCAAGGAGAGCGTCGGCGCCGTGGTGGACCGGTCCTTCGGCGCCGACTTCGTGCTGATGTCCAGCTCGTTCCAGGGCTTCTCGCCCACCGTCGCCGACCAGCTGCGCGAGGCGCCCGAGCTGGAGAGCGTGCTCGCGGTCCGCAGCTCGGAGCTGCGCGTCCGCGACATCACCGCCGGTGTCACCGGGCTCGACCCCGACGCCGCCGTGGACGTCCTGCAGATCGACGTGCTCGAGGGCGACCTGGGTTCGCTGGACGACGGCGCCCTCGGCGTGCAGGAGAGCGTGGCGACCTCGCTCGGCCTGGAGATCGGCGACCGGGTGCCGGTCACGTGGTCCGCGACCGGCGACGCCGAGCTCGTCGTCGGCGCCGTCTACGCCGAGAACGGCTTCCTCAGCCGCCTCTCGGTCGGCGAGCAGGTCCTGGTCGACAACACCGGGAGCGACCTGCTGGAGGCGATCGGCGTCACCACGGCTGACGGGACGTCGGCCGAGGACGCCCGTCGGGTGGTCGAGGCCGCCGTCGCCGACCTGCCGACCGTGCAGGTCGAGGACCGGGCGGAGTTCGTCGAGGGTCAGAAGGGCCAGGTCGACCAGCTGCTGAACGCCGTGACCGTCCTGCTCGTGCTCAGCGTCGTCATCGCCGTGCTCGGGATCGTCAACACGCTGGCGCTGTCGGTGGTCGAGCGCACCCGCGAGCTCGGCCTGCTGCGCGCGGTGGGCCTCCAGCGCCGCCAGCTGCGCCGCATGATCCGGGTCGAGAGCGTCGTCATCGCGCTGTACGGCGCGCTGCTCGGCCTGGTCGTCGGCACCGGCTTCGGCTGGGCGCTGGTCCGGGCGCTGCGCGACCAGGGCATCACCGAGTTCTCGCCTGCCGGTCGGCCGGCTGGTCCTCGTCGTGGTCGCCGCGGCTCTGGCCGGGGTGCTGGCGGCGGCCCTGCCGGCCCGGCGCGCGGCCCGGCTCGACGTGCTCCAGGCGGTCGCCTCCACCTGAGTCCGGTGGCAGACTGTGCGGCAGGCCACAGCACCCCATGACGAGGAGCGACCCATGAGCATCACGGAGTCCACGGCTGCCGAGCACGCCGACGAGCTGGTCACCGAGGCGGTCACCGAGACGCCCCTGGACAGCATGACGGCGGGGAGCAAGAGCCTCTACCTCCCGCTGCCGCAGACCTTCGCGTCGGTCGAGGAGGAGCGCGCCCACCGCAAGGCCAAGCTCGCCGCGGCCTTCCGGATGTTCAGCAAGGCGGGCCTGGACGAGGGCGTCGCCGGCCACGTCACGGTGCGCGACCCCGAGTTCCCGGACTCGTACTGGGTGAACCCGTTCGGCATGCACTTCAGCATGGTCAAGAGCTCGGACCTGGTGCGCGTCGACCACGAGGGCAACGTCGTGGAGGGCGAGCGGGCGGTGAACGGCGCGGCCGTGGCGATCCACTGCGCCGTGCACGCCGCCCGTCCGGACGTCGTCGCCGCCGCGCACGCCCACGGCCCGTACGGCAAGACGCTGTCGTCGCTGGACATGACCATCGAGCCGCTCACCCAGGACGCCTGCGCGTTCTACGACGACATCGGCACCTACAGCGACTACCGCGGCGTGGTGCTGTCGTCGGAGGAGGGACAGCGC
Source organism: uncultured Actinomycetota bacterium (assembly GCA_963844295.1). GTDB lineage: Bacteria > Actinomycetota > Actinomycetes > Mycobacteriales > SCTD01 > SCTD01. The sequence goes on from CAWJNR010000003.1 coordinate 916,818, forward strand.
ATCGGCCGGGCCCTGGGCGACAAGAAGGCCGTCATCCTGCGCAACCACGGCATGCTCACGGTCGGCGAGACCGTCGACAGCGCCGCGTGGTGGTTCCTCACCCTCGAGCGCACCTGCCAGGCCCAGCTGATGGCCTACTCCGCCGGCGCGGGCCTGGGCAGCAAGCCGATCCAGATCGACCCGGAGGAGGCCGCCGCGACTCGTGGCCAGGTGGGCTTCGAGCTGGCCGGCTGGTTCCAGTTCCAGCCCATCTGGGAGCGGATCAGCAAGGACAACCCCGACATCTTCGAGTAGGGCCTGCTCGTCTGGCGGCGCCGCACCCCGAGCGGGGTGCGGCGCCGTCGCCTTCGTGGGTCGCGCTCAAGTCCGCCTGGAGGCCTGCCGACTACTGACAGTGAGGCCCCGTGAGCGTGAAGCAACCCTGCTGGGGAGGGTTGCGTCACGCTGCGCAGTGGTATTGTCACCGCGCCCGCAGTGCCTCACAGCTTTGGAGATCCCCATGCGCAGGACCGCTTCGCTCACCGTCGGTGGACTCGTCGTAGGGGCCGGGGCGCTCCTCAGCGCCGCGCCTGCTGCGGCCCAGGTCGTGTCCTGCCCGCCTGGTCAGGTCGCTGCCGGTTCCGAGGTCGTCGTGTGCGTGCCGACCGGCACCCCCGTCCAGGGCGGCACCGGTGGCGCCGGCACGGGCGGCGCGGGCACGGGCGGCGGCAACGTCGCGACCGGCGGCGGCGGCGCCGTCAGCAGCCCCGCCACCCTCCCCTTCACCGGTGACGAGGTCCTCGTGATGTCGGCCCTGGGCACCGCGGCCCTGGCTGTGGGCGCCGGCTTCGTCGTCGCCGGGCGCCGCCGCGCCACGGACGCCGCCTGAGCCAGCCACCGGCCGGGCGACCGGCTGGCGGGCGCTCCCCCGCGTCGAACCGGCGCCCCGCGCGCACGACGGCGCTGATCCTCGCGGCGCTGGTCGGCGTAGCGGCCGTGACCGGTCTTCTCGCGGTGCGTGCAGCGCTGGCTGGCGCGGACGACCTGGAGGCGGCCAAGGTCCTGCTCCAGGGCGTCGACAGCGGCGGCGAGGTCGAGGAAGCCAGCGCCGACGTGCGAGCAGCCCGCGACCTGATCCACCGCGCCGACGCACGGCTCTCGAGCCCTGCGGTAGACCTCGCTGCGTGGGTTCCCGTCCTGGGTCGCAGTGTCGTGGCCGAGCGCGCGGTCGCCCGATCTGCAGCGAGTGCGATCGACGGCGCGGTCCTGCTCGTCGACGCCGCTCCCGGCCTCCGGGCGCCTGGAGGCGTCGACGCGCCCCGCCTGGCTGAGCTGTCCGCCGACCTGACGCCCCTGGTCGCCCAGGCGCAGCGCGACCTGAGGTCCCTGCAGGACGTCCGGGTGCAGTGGACGCCCTCCGTCGTCGGCCGGTCGGTGGCGGAGGCTGAGACCGCCCTCGCGGAGGCCGTGCAGGCGCTGGTGGTCGCCCGTGACGGGACCGGGCTGCTGCACGCCCTCGTCGGAGGCGACGAGCCCCGCCAGCTGCTCGTCGCGCTGGGCAACAACGCCGAGCTGCGCGGGACCGGCGGCTACGTCTCGACCTTCGCGACCGGTGTCCTGGAGGACGGGCGGCTCGAGCTGGCGCCGTTCCGGGACGTCCGGGAGGTCGCCGACCTGCCCGAGACCGCTCGCCCGTGCCCGCGCCCGCCGAGTACTCCGCCGACTACGGGGCCTACCTCGCCGACACGACGCTGTGGCGCGAGTGGACGATGTCGCCGGACGTCCCGGACGCCGCCCTCGTGGCGGCGAACGCCGCCGGCGAGCTGCTGGGCACCCGGCCGGACCTGGTGCTGCTCCTGGACGTGCCGGCCCTGGCCGGGCTGGCGGGCCTGTCCGGGGAGGACCTGGTGCTGGCCGACGGCACGCGCGTCGCGCCGGACGCCCTGACCGAGGCACTGCTCGAGGACACCTACGCCCGCGCGGGAGCCGACTCCGCCGATCAGGACCGCCGCCGAGGTGCGCTGCGCGCGGCCGCTGGCGAGACGGCTGCCCGCCTGCTCGGGGGCGACGTCGCTCCCCTGGCGGTGGTGCGCGAGCTCGGCCGCCTCGCCCGGGGACGGCACCTGGCGGTGTGGTCGGACAGAGCGCAGGAGCAGGAGCTGCTCGAGCGCTACGACCTCGCCGGATCAGCCGATCCCGAGGGCGACGACCTCGCGCTGGTCAGCGTGAACAACCTCAACAGCAACAAGCTGGACGTCTACGTCGACCGCACGGTCTCCGTCGAGGCAACCGTTCACCCCGACCGGGTGGACGTGGTGCAGCGCGTCGGCCTCGCGAACAACGCGCCGGACGGGCTGGTCCCGTACGTCGCCGGGAGCCGCAACCCGGGCACGGTCATCCAGCGGGTCGAGCTGTCGGTGGCGGCCAGCGCCTCGATCACGTCGTTCCTGCAGAACGGCATGCCGACCAACGGCGGTGTGGCCGTCGGTGCGGCGCGCACCCGCGTGCACGGCTTCGCCGAGGTGCCGCGCGGTGGCAGCACCAGCTTCGAGCTGCGCTACTCGGTGCCGGCCGACGACGACGGCCGCTACGGGCTGCGGCTGCTCCCCCAGCCGCTCGCCCGCGACGCCCAGCTCGACGTGCTCGTGGAGCCCGCCGAGGGCTTCCGCCTCGACACCGTCGAGGGACCGCCACCGGGCGGGGACGGTGCGATCAGGCGCACGGGACCGTGGCAGGAGCAGGAGCGGCTCGTCGTCAGCCTGGTCCCCACGGGCTGAGCGGCAGGCCCGGTCGGTCGGCCGCCTCAGCCGGCGGCGAGGGTCCGCAGGTCGGCGACGGTGACCTCGGCGAGGCTCGTCACGACGTGACGACGCGCGGCGGGGTCGAAGACGACACCGGGCACGCTCGGCACCGCCAGCACGGCGCAGCCCGCCGCCTCCCCGGCAGCCACGCCGCTGGGCGAGTCCTCGATGACCACGCAGCGGGCGGCAGCGACGCCGAGCCTGCTCGCCGCGGTCAGGTAGGGCTCCGGGTGCGGCTTGCCGTCGACGACCTCGTCCCCGGCCAGCGTCAGGTCGAACGGGCCGACCCCCTGCGCCAGCACGGCGTCGACGAGCACCCGGAAGGAGCTGGACACCAGGGCGACGGGCACGCCGGCGGCCCGCAGCGAGGCGAGCAGCTCGCCGGCACCGGGCAGGAGCTGCTGCTGCCTCCCGTACAGGTCGACCATCCGGTCCAGGAGCAGCGTGGAGGCCCGCGCCACGTCCGCCGCCCCGGTGGGCTGGCCGAAGTGGCGCAGCATGGCCGGGACCGCGACGTCGAGGCGGGTGCCGACGACGAGCGCCTTGACCTCGTCGTCCCAGGCCCGGCCGAAGTGCTGCGCCAGCTCGACCTCGGCGATCGTCCACAGCGGCTCGCTGTCCACCAGCACGCCGTCCATGTCCCAGAGGACGGCCCCCAGGCCTTCTGCGCTCACCGGCTCCAGCCTGCCAGACGCGTCGGCTGGCCGAAGGCGGTGAAGTGGATCACAGTCGGTGTGAGAGCCTTCGTGCCAGCGACGGCCCGGTCGTCAGGTCGCCGGCGGAGGTGGAGGACGGATGTCACAGGTCGAGCAGGACGTCGACGCCAGGACCGGCTCGAACCGGCGCGCCGTCGGGTCCGTGAGTTCTTCGCCGCCACCGCCGACCTCACCGCTGACGAGCTCGCTGCGCTGGGGCGGGAGCAGCGCCGGACCCGGTCGCGGCTGGGCACCGACCCCGACTTCCTGCAGGCCGTGTGCAGCGGATCCTGGGATGCCGCACCACGACGCGGCGGCTCGGCAGATCCGCGTCGGAGGCCAGGTCCCGCGCGGCGTCGCTGGTGCCGTGGTCGCGGCGGGCGGCCCTCGCCACGGCTCTCGAGGAGGTGGCGCTCGTCGTCCTCAACGACGCCGACCCCGACCGTCCGCTCCAGGAGTCGCTCTGCTCCCGGCTGCGCCAGCCGTGGGACCAGGCCGTCGGGCGGCTCCTGCCGGAGCAGCGCCCGGCGACCGCGTGAGCTAGTAGGCGCCCTTGCGCTGGAGCACGGCGAAGACGGTCTTGTAGATGATCATGAGGTCGAAGGCCAGGCTCCAGTTCTCGACGTAGTGCAGGTCCAGCCGGACGGCCTCCTCCCACGACAGGTCGGACCGGCCGCTGATCTGCCACAGCCCGGTGATGCCGGGCTTGACCAGCAGGCGGCGGTGCACGTCCGTCTCGTACTGGTCCACCTCGCTCTGCAGCGGGGGGCGGGGCCCGACCAGGCTCATCTCCCCCTTGAGGACGTTCACCAGCTGCGGGATCTCGTCGATGCTGAACCGGCGCAGCTGCTCGCCGACGGGGGTGACCCGCGGGTCGTTCCGGATCTTGAACAGCACGCCGTCGCCGCCTCGTTGGCGGCGAGCAGGTCGTCGAGCCGCTCCTCGGCGTCGACGGCCATGCTGCGGAACTTCCACATGCGGAAGGTGCTGCCGTCCTTGCCGACCCGAGCCTGCTTGAAGATGACCGGGCCCGCGGCTGGTCGCCTTGACGGCGATCGGCGACGCGCCACGAGCACGGGGAGCAGCACCAGCAGCGCGGTCAGGGAGACCGTCGTGTCGAAGGCCCACTTCACGGCCCGGCGCGCGCCGGTGAGCTCGGGCTGCTCGACGTGCAGCAGCGGCAGGCCGGCGACGGGGCGGATGTGGATCCGGGGCCCGGCGACGTCGGTGAGCGACGGTGCGACGACCAGGGCGACGCCCGTGCCCTCCAGCTGCCAGGACAGCTTGCGGAGCTGCTGCTGGGTCAGCGGCGACCAGGCCCCGACGGCGACGGTGTCGGCGCCGGACTCGCTTCGAGGCGCGTCGATGACGTCGTGGACCGCTGAGCCGAGGACAGGGATGCCCTCCACCTCGGTCACGTCCGAGCCGTCGATGCAGACCCCGACGACGTCGAAGCCGGCGTGCGGACTCGACGTCGAGCTGGCGGATCAGCTCGGCCGCCGACCGCTCGCGGCCGAGCACCAGCACCTTGTGGCTGAAGCCGACCCCTCCGGCGGGCGCGGTGCAGCCACTGCCGGGCGGCGTAGCGGCCGAGATCAGCAGGACGATCGCGAGCGGGAACGCCAGCAGGACGTAGCCCCGGGCGACCTCGTACTTGCAGCCCGTAGGCGGCGAAGGCCGCGAGCGCGAGGTAGCGCACCCCGGCGTCGGTGACCCGCCGGTACTCCTCCGAGCCGGTGCCGAGGAAGCGCTGCTCGTAGCCCCGGGCCACGGCGATGCTGGCGACGAAGCCGAGCGGGAACAGCAGCGTCAGCAGCCAGTAGACCCGCGTCGGGCTCTCCCCGAACCTGACGACGAGGGCGATGAGGCCGGCGACGGAGGCCAGGGCCAGGTCGAGCGCCACCAGGGAGCGCGCGAGGCGCTTCTCCCACTGGGGGGCGGACGCCTGGAGGGGCGGGTCGAGGCTCGGCGCGGGCCTCGACGGCAGCCTCGCCGCGCCGTCCAGGGTCGGACGGGTCGCGGTGCACGGGCGGGCTCGTCAAGGGGGACCTCGGAGGACGGGGATGGGAAGATCGTAGTTGCTTGCTCACGCTCAGCACGTTGACTTCTTGTCCGTGCCCGGCAGTTCTGCACGCGCAACCACTCTCGATCTGCCCATCTGCGCCAGGATCACCCGGATGGCCCAGCGTCGCGAGGACGTGAAGCGCCGACGAGCGCTCGACGCAGGAACGGCAGCGGCTACCAGCCGGCCTGGACCCGCTCCTCCTGCTGCGCGCGCAGCCGGTCCACCAGCCGGCCCTCGGGCAGATCGACGTCGTCGTAGCCCAGCACCGTGTCCTTCGCGACGTCGCGGCGCAGCCGGCAGTGCTCAGCCACCCCCATGGGGAGCAGGCTCGCCGGAGCGGGTGGCCTCGGCCGTCTCGGCCTGGCCGTAGGTGTCGTAGCCGCCGAGGCCGTCGAGCACGTGCCCGGCCGGCAGGTCGCGCTTGGCGGTGGCCACGACCTCGACCTGCGGCGGACCGGCGGCGGCGATGACGGCGTCCTGGAACAGCACGGCACGCGCCAGCGGACGCGGGCACCTCGAAGTGGCACAGGTGGTAGGGCGTGTAGAAGCTGTAGAGCGGCCCCTCCCCCAGCTTGTAGAGGTTCAGGTAGTGCCGTGCCTGCGGGTCCTCGACGGTGCGCGATCACGTAGACGCCGGGGCCGGGCCGGGCACCGACCACGTAGTCGACGACGCCGCCGAGCGCCGTGAGCTCGTCGAGGTCGTACACCGTCGTCAGCTCGTCCACGTGGCCGCGGTGGTCGGCGCCCGTCATGCCGCGCCGGGCGACGGTCATCCCGGTCGCGTTGGCGACGATGGCCTGCTCGAAGGACACCTTCGTGCCGTCGGCGAAGCTGGTGACCATGTACGGGTCCTGGCCCCACGTCGCGGGCGAAGCCCTCCTGCGTGGTCGGGTTCCGGTACTCGTCCTGCAGGCCCTTGATGTTGCCGCAGACCAGCGGGGTCAGGCCGATGCCCCGGACGAAGCGGTGCAGGTTCAGCTGCACCCCCGGCTGGTCGCCGTCGACGCCGCTGAAGACGACACCCGCCTCGTCCGCGAGGACCTTGAGCAGCGGCCCGACCGTGCCGTCGAGCTCGGCGTTCATCGTGACGACGTGCTTGCCGTGCGCGAAGGCGTCCAGCGTCACGGCGGCCCCGAACTCCACGGCACCCGTGACGTCGCAGACGACGTCGACCCCGTCGGCGCCGCACAGTGCCGCGGCGTCCTCGGTGACGGCCGGCACGCCGTCGGCGATCGCGCGGTCGAGGGCCTGCGGCGTCGTCGACGACCCGGAGCTCGTCCACGCCGGCCTCGCGGTAGGCGCGCTCGGCCCCGGCCAGGTGCCGGTTGGACACCGCGACGAGCTCCATGCCGGGCGTGCTGCGGATGATCTGCGCCGCGACGCCCCGGCCCATGAAGCCGGCCCCGACCATCGCCACGCGGACCGGGCGGCCCTCCCGCTGGCGCTGCTCGAGCGCCCGGTCGACGAGGATCACCGGCGTCCCAGCAGCGGCCAGGCGGCGTCCTTGTCGCGACAGCACGCTCACCGGCAGCGGCCAGCGCAGCCCGAGCGCCGGGTCGTCGTGCCGCAGGCCGCGCTCGGTGCCGGGCGTGTAGGCCTCGCTGACCTGGTAGACGACCTCCGCGCCGTCGGTCAGCGTCTGGTAGCCGTGCGCGAACATCGGCGGGACGTACAGCGCCGTGCCGGTTCTCGGCGCTCAGCTCGACCGAGAAGGACTGCAGGTAGGTCGGCGAGCCCTCGCCGGACGTCGACGATCACGTCGAGGACGGCCCCCGCGGTGCACCGCACGAGCTTGGCCTCGGTGGCCGGGGCCACCTGGTAGTGCATCCCCCGCAGCGTGCCGGCGAGGTGGTTGAAGGACAGGTTCGCCTGCTCGACGAGCGGCTCGAGGCCCGCCGCGGCGAACTCCGCCCGGTCGAAGGTCCGGGCGAAGAAGCCGCGGTCGTCCTGCTTGCGCTCCAGCTCGATGACGGCCGGCACCCGCCAGCGGGGTGGTCGAGATGATCACCGGCCGGTCCAGAAGAGGTCGGCGTCCAGCTGCTCGGTCGTCAGCAGGTGCTCCAGCTGCTTCAGGCGGGTGTGGCCGCGCCCGGTGAAGGTCTCCCGGTCCAGCGCGATGCGCCCGAAGACGTCGGCCAGCTGCTGCGCCCCGCGGTCGGCGTCCCAGTCGCAGGAGAAGCCGGGCAGCTGCGCGTGGATCTTCGAGAAGTCCACCCGGTAGCTGCGGTTGTCGGCGCCGGCCTCGCCGAAGCTGGTCGTGCAGCCCGGGAAGGCGGCAGCCACGCGCTCCGCGATGTCGCGCACCTGGTAGTTCTGGTCGTCGCTGCCCACGTTGAACACCTGGGCGTGCACGGCCTCGCGCGGCGCCGCCAGGGCGCAGCGGATCGCCTTGCCGATGTCGAGGGCGTGCACCAGCGGCCGCCAGGGCGACCCGTCGCTGGTCATCGCGATCTCCCGCGTGGTGAAGGCGAGACCGGACAGGTTGTTCAGGACGATGTCGAAGCGCATGCGGGGCGAGGCGCCGAAGGCGGTCGCGTTGCGCATGAACGTCGGGCGAGAAGTCGTCGTCCGCCAGAGCCGTCACGTCGCGCTCGACGAGCCCCTTGCACACCCCGTAGGCGGTCTGCGGGTTGATCGGCGAGGTCTCGTCGACCGTGCCGTCGGCGACGCCGTAGACGCTGCAGGAGGACATGTAGACGAAGCGCGAGACGCCGGCCTGCTTGGCGAGCTCGGCCAGCCGCACCGAGCCCTTGTGGTTGACGTCGTAGGTGATGTCGCCGATGAGGTCGCCGAGCGGGTCGTTGGACAGCTCGGCCATGTGGACCACGGCGTCGAAGCCGCGCAGGTCGTCGACGGTGAGCCGCCGCACGTCCCGGTCGAGCGTGGCGACCGTCCGGTCGACGCCGTTGTAGAGCCAGCCGTTGCGGTAGAAGCCGGTGTCGACGCCGAGGACGTCGTGGCCGTCGCGGACGAGCTCGGGCCCGAGCAGGCAGCCGAGGTAGCCCTCGCTGCCGGTGAGCAGGACGCGCATGGTTCTCCGTCGTCGAGGTGCGGCGGCAGGTCAGGCGTGGACGGCTTGCGCGGCTCGTCCTTCCACACCTTCCACGGCGCCTCGCCGCGGTCCCACAGCTGGTTGAGCTCGGTCCAGTCGCGGAAGGTGTCCATGCCCATCCAGAAGCCCTCGTGCGGGTTCACCGTCAGCTGGCCGTCCGCGGCGAGCTGCTGGAGCGGACGGCGCTCGAGCAGCAGCTCCGGGTCGTCGTCGAGGTAGTTGTCGATGAACTCGCGCTCGAAGGCGAAGAAGCCGCCGCTGACCCAGCCGTCGGCCAGGGTCGGCTTCTCGTTGAACTCGCTGACGACGGCCGTCGCCGGGTCGACCTTCATCTCGCCGTAGCGGCTGCCGGGGTGCACGGCCGTGACCGTCCCGATGCGCCCGCCGCCCGGTGCCGCGTCGAGCAGCTGCGTCCAGGTCGACGTCGCCGATGCCGTCGCCGTAGGTGAGCATGAACGTCTCGGCGTCGCCGAGGTACGGCGCGATGCGCCGGATGCGCGCGCCGGTCCCGCTGAGCAGGCCGGTCTCGGCGAAGGTGACCTCCCAGTCCTCCTCGCCGTAGCAGTTGTGGAACTCCTGCCGGTGCCCGTCGGCCATGTGCAGGGTGAAGTCCGACGACCTCGGCCTGGTAGTCCAGGAAGTAGCGCTTGATGAGCTCGCTCTTGTACCCCAGGCACAGCACGAAGCGGCGGAAGCCGTGCTCGCCGTAGAGCTTCATGATGTGCCAGAGGATCGGCTTGCCGCCGATGTCCACGAGCGGCTTGGGCAGCTTCTCGCTCGCCTCGCGCAGGCGGGTGCCCATGCCTCCGCAGAGGATGACGACGGGCACGTCGGCCGGGTCCGGAGCGGCGTGCGGGTCTTCAACGGACAAGACGGTCACACCCGCCTCAGGTCGTCGCATCGAGCAGGACGTGGCGGGCGGAGGTCAACGTCCACGGCGCGTCTGCAGTCAAAACCCCCAGGCCTCCTCCCATCTCCCCCTCCGCGCGCGCCGGCCCCGGGCCGAGGTGCCGAGACCAGTCCCGCAGCGGGCGATGGCGCGGGCGACCAGGAACACCAGGGCGACGGCCGCCGCTGGTTGGAGAGCGATCGGATCAGAGGCCGGATCAAGGGCAGCCGCTCCTGCGACGATTAAGAGCAGTAGGAGCCGATGCGACGAGCTGGGGTGGGCCCGGTGTCGCGATAGCTGATGTAGATGGCCCAACGGACCACCACGACGACAGCAGAATGGCCACACCCGCCGGCTCGACGGCGCAAGAAGCGGTCGTAGCCGACGGTGCGCATGATCTGCAGGAACGCGTAGGGCAATCCCCGTGCCTCGGCGTCCAGGCGGTTGTAGGTCCCGTAGACCGCCCGGGAGACGGCGAGGTACACAAGCCAACCAGCAGAAGCCGAGCACCGGCGGCTGCGTCCCCCCCCGGCGGAGGACGCCAACCGCGCAGCTGCTCCCGGCGCCGTTCCGACAACAAGGGCCCGCGGGGCCCGGAACGACAGGGCGGCCCAGGCCCACGCCCAGCGAGGGCGCATGCGCCGCGACGGCGTCGGCGGCGGCGCTCACTGGGCTGGGCCTCGCGCTTCACGGCGGCGTGTCGTTCTCCCAGTAGCCGACCTCGTACACGGTCCAGAAGGCAAGTGCAGCAGGAGGATGCCGGCGGCAGCGAGCAGGGGCGTCTGTGACGTCAGAGTGCCGGCGGCGAACAGCAGCGACGTCCTCGAGGAGCACGTGGTGGAGCAGGTACTTCTCGCCGGCCCGCTTGCCCGGCGCGTGTAGAGGAAGGGCTGGTACAGGGAGGACCCGAAGGCTACTCCAGCCGTGAGCCATTCCCCTGACGTGCAGGGGGTGCGCATCGCGTCCAACAGGTCGGGGTCGTCGAGGCTGTCGGTGACGACCTGTGTCGAGACAAGGAGAACGTGCCCTCCCGCTGCAGGACGACGGCCTTCCCTTCCCGGCGTAGGTGCGCTGAACGAAGGCCGTCCGCCATCCGCCGGTGCGGGCCGAGGTCGAGCGCCGCGAGCAGCGGGGCCACCACAGGGTCCGCGGCGAAGGTGACCACGATGACGTCATCACCCACGCGGGCACGCTCGCGGATCAGGTCGAGGAGCTCCCTGTTCACGTGCCGTCTGGCGAGCGGTGCCGCGGCGCGGCGCCATACCCACAGGCTCCAGGGCATCGCGGCCACGCAAGACCCGTACACGCAGCCAGTCCCTCGCTGTCGACGGGCTGTGAGCCGCTACGAGACGCCACGGTCGCAGGACATCCAGCGCGACGAGCAGCGCTGCTGCCAGCAGGCGGGGTCGCAGCCGTCGTAAAGAAGAGCTCGGTCGAGCTTTCCAGGAGCAAGGTGTGGTCGAAGTCGACAAGAAGGGGCCCCCGGTGGTCGCCAACGGCAGCAGCGGCGGCCTGCGGAGCGTGCCACCAGGATGAGTGCTCTGATGCGGCCGCAGCACCGTGCACTTCCTCACGCACGGAGGAGCTCCCGGTCGGTCGCTTCGGTGTGTCAGGGTCCCCAGCGTGCCACCCGGTGACAACGTGCCCGCTGGCGGTTGACACCGTCATGCCTGCACCGACGACGAAGGAGGGCGCGTGCCTGAGAGTCGGGTCCTCATCGCCTCGCTCCGCGACGTGCTGTCGCCCGCGTGGCACACCGGACAGTATGAGTTTGAGGATCTCCTGCTGGAGTGGGAGGACGCCGAGCTGCTGAGGCTGGCCCCCGTGGCT
>CAWJNR010000004.1:0-347658 GCA_963844295.1 uncultured Actinomycetota bacterium
CACGTCGTCAGCTCGCTGTCGACCGCCGACGCGCCCGACCAAGAGCGCCGTCAAGCTGCTCGCCGACATCAGCACCCGCAACCACGTGCTCGTCGTCGCCGAGCGCTCCGACGAGGTCAGCTGGAAGTCGCTGCGCAACGCCGACACCGTGCACATCCTGTCGCCCGGGCCAGCTCAACACCTACGACGTGCTCGTCAGCGACGACGTGGTGTTCACCGAGTCGGCGCTGCAGGCCTTCCTGGCCGGCGGCCCCAAGGGCCGCCGCGCCAAGGCCCGCGCCGCCGCGACCTGCCGGCCGAGCACGGTCGCCGACGTCGCCGCCGGGCGAGCACCGACCCCGGGCGAGGACCTCACCCCCACGAGATCGACAGCGACGTGCCGTCGGTGGCCAGGCTGACCCACCGAGGAGGGCTCGCAGTGAGCGACCTGACCGACCCCCGCGACATCCTGCTCTCGCCGGTCATCTCCGAGAAGAGCTACGGCCTGCTCGACGAGAACAAGTACACGTTCCTCGTCCGCCCGGACGCCAACAAGACCCAGATCAAGATCGCGGTCGAGAAGGTCTTCGGCGTCAAGGTCAGCGACGTCAACACGCTCAACCGCCAGGGCAAGCGCAAGCGCACGCGGGCCGGCTTCGGCACAGCGCGCCGACACCAAGCGCGCGATCGTCACGCTGCGCGAGGGCCGCATCGAGATCTTCGGGGGCCCGGTCTCCTAGCGGGGCCGGAGCTACCAGGGAAGAGAGACACGACATGGGCATCCGCAAGTACAAGCCGACGACGCCGGGCCGACGTGGCTCGTCGGTCGCCGACTTCGCCGAGATCACCCGCGACACCCCCGAGAAGTCGCTGGTCCGTCCGCTGCACAGCAAGGGCGGCCGCAACGCCCACGGGCGCATCACCACGCGCCACCAGGGCGGCGGGCACAAGCGCGCCTACCGCGTCATCGACTTCCGTCGCCACGACAAGGACGGCGTGCCGGCCAAGGTCGCGCACATCGAGTACGACCCCAACCGCACCGCGCGCATCGCGCTGCTGCACTACGCCGACGGCGAGAAGCGCTACATCGTCGCGCCGCAAGCGGCCTGAAGCAGGGCGACGCCGTCGAGGCCGGCCCCAACGCCGACATCAAGCCGGGCAACGCGCTCCCGCTGCGCAACATCCCGACCGGTACCACCGTGCACAACATCGAGCTCCGGCCCGGTGGCGGCGCGAAGATCGCCCGCTCCGCCGGCGCGAGCGTCCAGCTCGTCGCCAAGGACGGCCCGTACGCCCAGCTGCGCATGCCCTCCGGCGAGATCCGCAACGTCGACCTGCGCTGCCGCGCGACGGTCGGCGAGGTCGGCAACGCCGAGCAGTGCAACATCAACTGGGGCAAGGCCGGCCGCATGCGCTGGAAGGGCAAGCGCCCGACCGTCCGCGGTGTCGCCATGAACCCGGTCGACCACCCGCACGGTGGTGGTGAGGGCAAGACCTCCGGTGGTCGCCACCCGGTGAACCCGGCCGGCAAGCCCGAGGGCCGCACCCGTCGCCGCAAGCCCAGCGACGCGCTCATCGTCCGCCGCCGCAAGACCAACAAGAAGCGCTAGGGGTAAGCAGCGATGCCGCGCAGCCTGAAGAAGGGTCCCTTCGTCGACGACCACCTCCTGAAGAAGGTGGACGCCCAGAACGACAAGGGCACCAAGAACGTCATCAAGACCTGGTCCCGCCGCTCGACGATCATCCCCGACATGCTCGGGCACACGATCGCCGTGCACGACGGCCGCAAGCACGTGCCGGTGTTCGTGACCGAGTCGATGGTCGGGCACAAGCTCGGCGAGTTCGCCCCCACGCGCACCTTCCGCGGTCACGTCAAGGACGACCGGAGGGCCCGTCGTGGCTGAGAACAAGACGCGCCACCTGGCCGACGACTCCGCGCTGGCGCAGGCGCGCTACGTGCGCATGACGCCGATGAAGTGCCGTCGCGTCATCGACCTGGTGCGCGGCATGGACGTGCAGGCCGGCGCTGGACCAGCTGCGCTTCCAGCCGCAGGCCGCCAGCGAGCCGATCGCCAAGGTGATCGCCAGCGCTGCCGCCAACGCCGAGCACAACAAGCAGCTCGACCCGTCCTCGCTGTTCATCAGCCAGGCCTACGTCGACGAGGGCCCGACCCTCAAGCGCTTCCGTCCCCGCGCCCAGGGCCGCGCGTACCGCATCCGCAAGCGCACGAGCCACATCACCGTGGTCGTCTCGGTCCGTCCCAGCGACGGCAAGGCGCACACAGCCACCACGACGAAGAAGGCAGGTGCCCGCTAGTGGGCCAGAAGGTCAACCCCCACGGGTTCCGGCTCGGGATCACGACCGACTGGGTCTCCCGCTGGTACGCCGACAAGAACTACGCGGAGTACGTCAAGGAGGACGTCGCGATCCGCCGCATGATGGGCAAGGGCATGGAGCGCGCCGGCATCTCCAAGGTCGAGATCGAGCGCACCCGTGACCGCGTCCGCGTGGACATCCACACGGCGCGTCCCGGCATCGTCATCGGCCGTCGCGGCGCCGAGGCCGACCGCATCCGCGGCGACCTCGAGAAGCTGACCGGCAAGCAGGTCCAGCTCAACATCCTCGAGGTCAAGAACCCCGAGTCCGACGCGCAGCTCGTCGCGCAGGGCGTCGCCGAGCAGCTCTCGAGCCGCGTCAGCTTCCGCCGCGCGATGCGCAAGTCGATGCAGTCGGCCATGAAGAACCCGGGCGTCAAGGGCATCCGGGTGCAGTGCGCCGGCCGCCTCGGCGGTGCGGAGATGAGCCGCTCGGAGTTCTACCGCGAGGGCCGCGTCCCGCTGCACACCCTGCGCGCGAACATCGACTACGGCATCTACGAGGCCAAGACGACCTTCGGCCGCATCGGCGTGAAGGTCTGGATCTACAAGGGCGACGTCGTCCAGAGCCGCGTCGAGCGCGAGCAGCAGGAGGCCGAGCAGCGCCAGCTGCGCCGTGACCGCCCGGCCCGCCGCGGCCCGCGCTCCGGCTCCACCGGCACCACCGCCGGCGGCACCGACGCCGGCCGTCAGGCCGAGCGCCCTCGACCCGGGTCCGCCTCCGGCGGACGCGCGCGCAGACCGACGGCGACGTCGTCCTGCCGACCGCCGAGGCCGATCTGGCCAACGCCCCCGTCGAGCGCTCCGCCGACGTCGCCGAGACCCCCGCGGTCCCGGTGACCGAGGTCAACAGCGCCGAGTCCGAGGGCGGTCCCGCCACCTCCAGCACCGAGGCGTCCGCCGCCGGCGCGTCGGCCGAGGCTGCTGCCCCGGCGACCGCCGCCACCGAGCGACACCCCGCCCGCACCCCTGACACGGAGGCCTGACCATGCTGATCCCCCGCAGGGTCAAGCACCGCAAGCAGCACCACCCGGACCGCAGCGGTGCGGCCAAGGGCGGCACCCAGCTGGCCTTCGGCGAGTACGGCATCCAGGCCCTCGAGCCGGCCTACCTGACCAACCGCCAGATCGAGTCGGCCCGTATCGCGATGACCCGCCACATCCGCCGAGGCGGAAAGGTCTGGATCAACGTCTACCCGGACCGCCCGCTCACCAAGAAGCCGGCCGAGACCCGCATGGGCTCCGGCAAGGGCTCGCCCGAGTGGTGGGTCGCCAACATCAAGCCCGGCCGCGTGCTCTTCGAGCTCGCCGGCCCGCCGGAGCCGCTGGCCCGCGAGGCCATGCGCCGCGCCATGCACAAGCTGCCGATGAAGTGCCGCTTCATCACGCGTGAGGTGAGTGACTGATG
The DNA here is from genome assembly GCA_963844295.1 of uncultured Actinomycetota bacterium. Lineage (GTDB taxonomy): Bacteria > Actinomycetota > Actinomycetes > Mycobacteriales > SCTD01 > SCTD01. Next base: position 3,763 of record CAWJNR010000004.1, read on the forward strand.
GCCGAGACGACTGCGGCCGAGATCCGCGACCTGAACGACGACGAGCTGGTCACCCGGCTGGCGGAGGCCAAGGAGGAGCTGTTCAACCTGCGCTTCCAGGTCGCCACCGGCCAGCTCGACAACAACCGACGGCTGCACCACGTGCGGCGTGACATCGCCCGGATCTACACGGTCATGCGCGAGCGCGAGCTCGGCATCGTCCGCAAGGAGTCCACGGGTGGTGCCGCATGAGCGAAGGAACCTCTGGGATGAGCGAGACCACCACCGGCGTTGAGCGAGTCGAGCGCGGCTTCCGCAAGACCCGCGAGGGCCTGGTCGTCAGCGACAAGATGGACAAGACCGTCGTCGTCGCCGTCGAGGACCGCGTCCAGCACGCGCTCTACAAGAAGACGCTGCGCCGCACCAACAAGCTCAAGGCGCACGACGAGCAGAACACCTGCGGCGTCGGCGACCGGGTCCTGCTCATGGAGACCCGTCCGCTGTCGGCCACCAAGCGCTGGCGCGTCGTCGAGATCCTCGAGAAGGCCAAGTAAGCCCGCCTGCCCTGTCCGACAGGCACCAGGGACCACCCGGTCCGGCGCACACGCCGGACCACCAGAGAGCCCGCGTCCCCCCTCGCTGAGGCGGGGATACGGGGTTCACACCAGGAGACGAAGTGATCCAGCAGGAGTCGCGACTGCGCGTCGCCGACAACACGGGTGCCAAGGAGATCCTCTGCATCCGCGTCCTCGGCGGCTCCGGTCGGCGCTACGCCGGCATCGGCGACATCATCGTGGGCACCGTGAAGGACGCCCTCCCGGGCGCCGGCGTCAAGAAGGGCGACGTCGTCAAGGCGGTCATCGTCCGCACCGTCAAGGAGCGGCGCCGTCCCGACGGCTCGTTACATCCGCTTCGACGAGAACGCCGCGGTCCTCATCAAGGACGGCGGGGACCCGCGCGGCACCCGCATCTTCGGCCCGGTCGGCCGCGAGCTGCGCGACAAGCGCTTCATGAAGATCATCTCGCTCGCACCGGAGGTGCTGTAGCCATGGCAGGCCTGTTCGTGAAGAAGGGCGACACCGTCCTCGTGGTCAGCGGGAAGGACCGCGGCCTCAAGGGCCGGGTCATCTCCGCCAGCCCCGAGACCCAGCGCGTGCTCGTCGAGGGCGTCAACCGCATCAAGAAGCACACCAAGGTGACCCAGTCGGCGCGCGGCTCCCAGCAGGGCGGCATCGTGACGACCGAGGCGCCCGTGCACGTGTCCAACGTGCAGGTCGTGTGCTCGGCCTGCGGCAAGCCGACCCGCGTCGGCCACCGCCGCAGCGAGGCCGACGCCGCCGGCAAGACGCACAGCGTCCGCATCTGCAAGCGCTGCAACGGAGACATCTGATGACCGAGACCGACACGACCGCCTCCGCTCCGGCGACCCGCGAGGTGCCGCGCCTGAAGGCGCGCTACCGCGAGGAGATCAAGCCGGCGCTGACCGAGCAGTTCTCGTTCTCCAACCCCATGCAGATCCCCGGCGTCGTCAAGGTCGTCGTGAACATGGGTGTCGGCGACGCCGCCAAGGACTCCAAGCTCATCGACGGCGCGCTGCGCGACCTCACGGCCATCACCGGCCAGAAGCCGCAGGTCCGCAAGGCGACCAAGTCCATCGCCCAGTTCAAGCTGCGCGAGGGCATGCCGATCGGCGCGAAGGTCACCCTGCGCGGCGACCGGATGTGGGAGTTCCTCGACCGCCTGGTGACGATCGCCCTGCCGCGCATCCGCGACTTCCGCGGCCTGTCGCCCAAGCAGTTCGACGGCAACGGCAACTACACGTTCGGCCTGACCGAGCAGTCGATGTTCCACGAGATCGACATCGACAAGGTCGACCGCACCCGCGGGATGGACATCACCGTCGTCACCACGGCCACCAACGACGACGAGGGCCGCGCGCTGCTGCGGGCGCTCGGCTTCCCGTTCAAGGAGAGCTAGGAATGGCGAAGAAGGCCCTGGTCCAGAAGGCCGCCAAGAAGCCCAAGTTCGCGGTGCGCGGCTACACCCGCTGCAACCGCTGCGGTCGCCCGCGCGCCGTCTACCGCGCGTTCGGCCTGTGCCGCATCTGCGTCCGGGAGATGGCCCACGCCGGCCAGCTCCCCGGCGTCACCAAGTCCTCCTGGTAGCTCTCCCTCCCGTGCAGCCCGACCCCCGGGCCGCACCCCTCTTCGTCGCAGGCCCCCGGATCGCGGGGGGACCACGGCGGGAAAGGCCACAGGCCACATGAACGAGCAGGACACCACCTCATGACGATGACCGACCCGATCGCCGACATGCTGACCCGCGTGCGCAACGCCAACTCGGCGTACCACGACCGCGTCTCCATGCCGTCGAGCAAGATCAAGACGCACATCGCGGAGATCCTCCAGCAGGAGGGCTACATCGCCGGCTGGACCGTCGAGGACGGGGAGAAGGGCAAGGTCCTCTCCATCGACCTGAAGTACGGCCCCAACCGCGAGCGCTCCATCGCCGGTGTGCGCCGCGTGTCCAAGCCGGGTCTGCGCGTGTACGCCAAGGCCGGCCAGCTGCCCAAGGTCCTCGGCGGGCTCGGCGTCGCGATCATCTCGACCTCGTCCGGTCTGCTGACCGGGCGCCAGGCCGACAAGAAGGGCGTAGGCGGAGAAGTCCTCGCCTACGTCTACTAGGAGGCTGACATGTCACGCATCGGTCGCCTGCCCATCCCCGTGCCGAGCGGCGTCGAGGTCACCCTCGACGGCCAGGACGTCACGGTGAAGGGCCCCAAGGGCACCCTGTCGCACACCGTCCCGTCGCCGATCACGATCGAGCGCTCCGAGGACGGCACCCTGCAGGTCGCGCGCCCCGACGACGAGCGCGAGTCCCGCAGCCTGCACGGCCTCACCCGCTCGCTGGTGGCCAACATGGTCATCGGCGTGACGGACGGCTACGCCAAGGCCATGGAGATCCGCGGCGTCGGCTACCGCGTCGCCGCCAAGGGCTCGGACCTCGAGTTCGCCCTCGGCTACAGCCACCCGGTGCCCGTCGCGGCCCCGGACGGCATCACCTTCGAGGTGACGAGCCCGACGAAGTTCGTCGTGCGCGGCATCGACAAGCAGAAGGTCGGCGAGGTCGCCGCCAACATCCGCAAGCTGCGCAAGCCCGACCCGTACAAGGGCAAGGGCGTCCGCTACGAGGGCGAGCAGATCAAGCTCAAGGTCGGGAAGACGGGTAAGTGATGGCGAACATCTCCGCGCTGCGGCGCATCGGCAAGGCTCGGCGCCACTTCCGCGTGCGCAAGCGCGTCACCGGCACCCCGGCGCGTCCGCGCCTGGTCGTCACCCGCTCCTCGCGGCACATCACCGCGCAGGTCGTGGACGACACGGCCGGTCACACGCTGGCCAGCGCGTCCACCCTCGAGGCGGACCTGCGTGCCAGCGACGGCGACAAGAGCGCCCGCGCCAAGCAGGTCGGCGCGCTCGTCGCCGCCCGCGCCAAGGAGAAGGGCGTCACCACGGTCGTCTTCGACCGCGGCGGCAACGCCTACCACGGCCGCATCGCGGCCCTGGCCGACGGTGCCCGCGAGAACGGCCTGGACTTCTGATGACCCCTACCACCACGTACACAGCTGAGATGAGGAACCTCTGATGCCAGGACCCCAGCGCTCGGGCGCCGGCGGCCAGGGCGGTCGCGACGGCGGTCGTGGCGGCCGCGGCGGAGCCGAGAAGAGCAACCACATCGAGCGGGTCGTCGCGATCAACCGCGTCGCCAAGGTCGTCAAGGGCGGTCGGCGCTTCAGCTTCACCGCGCTCGTCGTCGTGGGTGACGGCGACGGCCAGGTCGGCGTCGGCTACGGCAAGGCCAAGGAGGTGCCGGCCGCCATCGCCAAGGGCGTGGAGGAGGCCAAGAAGCACTTCTTCCGCGTGCCGCGGATCGGCTCGACCATCCCGCACCCGATCCAGGGCGAGGCCGCTGCCGGCGTCGTGCTGCTCAAGCCGGCCAGCCCGGGTACCGGCGTCATCGCCGGTGGCCCGGTGCGCGCCGTGCTCGAGTGCGCCGGGATCCACGACGTGCTGAGCAAGAGCCTCGGCTCGTCCAACCCGATCAACATCGTCCACGCGACGGTGGCGGCCCTCAAGGGCCTGGTGCGTCCCGAGGAGATCGCCGCTCGCCGCGGCCTGACCCTCGAGGAGGTCGCCCCGGCGGCCATGCTCCGGGCCCGCGCCCAGGCCGCTGCGGCTCCCTCGGGGGCGAGCTCCTGATGGCGCGCCTGAAGGTCACCCAGATCAAGTCCGGGATCGGCGGCAAGCAGAACCAGCGCGACACCCTGCGCTCGCTCGGCCTGAAGCGGATCTCCGACACCGTCGTCAAGGAGGACCGTCCCGAGATCCGCGGGATGGTCAACACCGTCACGCACCTCGTGACGGTCGAGGAGGTCGAGTAACCCGTGGCCGACACCACCGAGAAGACCTCGCAGCGGCTCGCCGCTGAAGGTCCACCACCTGCGTCCCGCCCCCGGTGCCAAGAAGGCCAAGACCCGCGTGGGTCGTGGTGAGGCCAGCAAGGGCAAGACCGCCGGCCGTGGCACCAAGGGCACCAAGGCCCGCTACCAGGTCCCGGCCGCCTTCGAGGGCGGGCAGATGCCGCTGCACATGCGGCTGCCCAAGCTCAAGGGCTTCAAGAACCGGTTCCGCACCGAGTACCAGGTCGTCAACGTCGACAAGATCGCCGACCGCTTCCCGCAGGGCGGCACCATCGGCGTCGACGACCTCGTCGAGGCCGGACTGGTGCGCGACAACGCCCTGGTCAAGGTGCTCGGCGAGGGCGACCTCACCGTCGCCCTGACGATCACCGCGCACAAGTTCTCCGCCTCGGCCGAGCAGAAGATCGCCGCGGCCGGCGGCAGCACCACCACGCTCTAGCACCGCTCTCCAGGTCCGGCCGCCCGCGGCCGGCCCGCTCCCGGGTCGCCGGTCCCTCGTGGACCGGCGACCCGCGGCGCATCCGGACCTCGTCCTCCCGACGAGGGCTCGGCGCGAGCGACGGGTCCGCCCCGATCCGGCTGTTACAGTCGCCGTCTCGGGCAGCCGCACCGCTCGCAGCCCTGACCGACCCCCCGCCCCGCCGTGCTCCTCGCGCGAGGGGCCTCTCGACCCGCCCGCGCCCCGCGCGGACGGACGCCAGGAGGAGCCGTGCTCACCGCCTTCGGTCGGGCCTTCAAGACGCCCGACCTGCGCCGCAAGATCCTCTTCACGCTGTTCATCATCGGGATCTACCGGCTCGGCTCGTTCATCCCGGGACCGGGCGTCTCCTACGTCGCCATCCAGCGGGCCCTCGAGAGCACCGAGGGCGACTCGCTCTACGGGCTGGTCAACCTGTTCAGCGGCGGAGCGCTGCTCCAGCTGTCGGTCTTCGCGCTCGGGATCATGCCGTACATCACGGCCTCGATCATCCTGCAGCTGCTCGTCGTGGTCATCCCGCGGCTCGAGGAGCTGAAGAAGGAGGGCCAGTCCGGGCAGGCGAAGATCACGCAGTACACCCGCTACCTGACCATCGCGCTCGCGGTGCTGCAGTCGACCGGCATCATCGCCCTGGCCCGCTCCGGCCGGCTGTTCCCGGACGCCAGCATCAACGTCATCCCGGACGACTCGCTGTTCCGCATCCTGGTGCTGGTCGTGACGATGACCGCCGGCACCGCGGTGATCATGTGGCTCGGCGAGCTCATCACCGACCGGGGCGTCGGCAACGGCATGTCCGTGCTGATCTTCACCTCGATCATCAGCTCGATCCCCGGCCAGGCCGTGAACCTCTACCAGTCCGAGAACGGCCCGTTCACCCTGGCCGCGATCGCGCTGCTCGCGCTCATCGTCATCACCCTGGTCGTCTACGTCGAGCAGGCCCAGCGCCGCATCCCGGTGCAGTACGCCAAGCGGATGATCGGCCGGCGCGCCTACGGCGGGACCTCGACCTACATCCCGCTCAAGGTCAACCAGGCCGGCATCATCCCGGTGATCTTCGCCAGCTCGCTGCTCTACCTGCCGCAGCTGCTGAGCAACGTGTGGACGAGCAACGCGACCTTCACGCGCTTCATCAACACCTACCTGGTCGACCCGGGCAACCCGGTCTACCTGCTGATCTACTTCGGCCTGATCGTGTTCTTCACGTTCTTCTACGTGGCGATCACGTTCAACCCGGTCGAGGTCAGCGACAACATGAAGAAGTACGGCGGCTTCATCCCGGGCATCCGCCCGGGGCGGGCGACCGCGGAGTACCTCGACTACATCCTCACGCGCATCACGTCCTTCGGCGCCGTCTACCTCGGCCTGGTCGCGGTGCTGCCGTACCTGCTGTTCGGCCTCACCGGGGCCGGCGACCAGATCCCGTTCGGCGGTGCCGCGATCCTCATCATCGTGGGCGTCGGCCTCGAGACGGTGAAGCAGGTCGAGAGCCAGCTGATGCTGCGCAACTACGAAGGCTTCCTGCGCTAGTGCGCCTCGTCCTGGTGGGGCCACCTGGAGCGGGCAAGGGGACGCAGGCCCAGTTCATCGCCGAGCACTCCGGCGTGCCCAAGATCAGCACGGGGGACATCTTCCGGGCGAACGTCAGCGAGGGCACCCCGCTGGGCGTGCAGGCCAAGTCCTTCATGGACCGCGGCGACCTCGTGCCCGACGACGTCACCATCGAGATGGTGCGCAACCGGCTGGCCGAGCCCGACGCGGTCGAGGGCTTCCTGCTCGACGGCTTCCCGCGCACGGTGCCCCAGGCGCAGGAGCTCGACGACATCCTGCGCGACGTCGCGCAGGCCAAGCTCGACGTCGTGCTCGAGCTCGTCGTCGACGACGACGAGGTCATCCGCCGGCTGTCCGGCCGCCGCACCTGCCGCACCTGCAACCACATCTGGCACGTCGACTTCGACCCGCCCGCGGTCGAGGGCGTCTGCGACATCGACGGCGGCGAGCTCTACCAGCGCGAGGACGACAAGGCCGAGACGGTGACCAACCGGCTCGAGGTCTACGCCGAGTCCACCGCGCCGCTGGTCGCCTTCTACGCCGAGCGCGGCCTGCTGGTCGGCATCGACGCGACCGGTCCGGTGGACGACATCACCCAGCGCGCGATCGACGCGCTCCGCCCGTTCGAGCACGGCTCGGCCGGGCAGCCGCACTCCTGATGGGCTCTCGCTGATGGCCCGGGGCACACGGCGCCCGCGCGGCGTCACGGTGAAGACGCCGGAGCAGGTGCAGCTCATGCGCGCCGCCGGCCTGGTCGTCGCCCGCACCCTGGAGCGGGTCGTCGCCGCCGTCCGCCCGGGCGTGACCACCGGCGAGCTCGACCGGATCGCGGAGGAGTCGATCCGCGGCGAGGGCGCGGTCCCGAGCTTCCTGGGCTACCACGGCTTCCCCGGCTCGATCTGCGCCTCGGCCGGCGCCCAGGTCGTGCACGGCATCCCCGGCGACCGGGTGCTCGTCGAGGGAGAGCTGCTCAGCGTCGACTGCGGCGCGATCCTGGCCGGCTGGCACGGCGACGCCGCCGTGACGGTGCCCGGTGGGGGAGTGCGCGCCCGACCTGCTCGCGCTGTCGGCGGTCACCGAGCAGGCGCTGTGGGCCGGCATCGTCGCCGTGCACCCGGGCGGGCGGCTGTCCGACGTCGGCCACGCCGTCGAGACGGTGGTGCGCCCGCACGGCTACGGCCTGCTCGAGGACTACACCGGGCACGGCATCGGCACCGCGATGCACGAGCCGCCGTACGTCCCGAACCTCGCGCCCGACGGGCCCGGCCGCGGCATGGTGCTCGACCCGGGGATCGTGCTGGCGGTCGAGCCGATGGCCACGCTCGGCGCGCCCGACGTCTCCGAGCTCGACGACGGCTGGACCGTCGTCACCACCGACGGCGCGCAGGCCGCGCACTGGGAGCACACCGTCGCCGTGACGCCGGACGGCCCGTGGGTGCTCACCGCGCTCGACGGCGGGGCCGGCCGGCTGGCCACGCCCGTGCCGTCGGCGTGACCTGCGCCGCCTGCGCGTCCGGCGGTTTGTGATCGGCGCCGGTCGCACGTAGACTCGTCGATCGGACTGCGCTCCGGCGCCGCGTCCTGCCCGCGTCCTCCTGGAGGAGCTCCGGGCGGACGGTCCAGAACCCCCAGCACGACGAACCTCAGCACGACCTGCACCACCATCCTGCACGCAACACGACGACGGATCGCGGAGGACATGCCGAAGAAGGACGGGGCCATCGAGATCGAGGGCCGTGTGGTCGAGCCGCTGCCCAACGCGATGTTCCGGGTGGAGCTGGAGAACGGTCACAAGGTGCTCGCCCACATCAGCGGCAAGATGCGGCAGCACTACATCCGCATCCTCCCCGAGGACCGCGTGGTCGTGGAGCTCTCGCCCTACGACCTGACCCGCGGCCGCATCGTCTACCGCTACAAGTAGATCAGGAACTCACGACAGTGAAGGTCAAGCCGAGCGTCAAGCCGATCTGCGACAAGTGCAAGGTCATCCGTCGCAACGGCCGCGTCATGGTCATCTGCTCCTCCACCGCTCGCCACAAGCAGCGGCAGGGCTAGACCAGCCCGACGCACCACCCGCGCCCCATCCGCCTCGCTGAGGCGGCACCACCGGTCGGAGGCCGGTGCCCCTCCAGGGCTGGAGGGGACGGGAGCGCACCAGACCTCCGCGTACCAGGAAGAGAGAACAGCCCGCATGGCACGTCTTGCCGGCGTCGACCTCCCCCGCGAGAAGCGGCTCGAGATCGCGCTCACCTACATCTTCGGGATCGGACGCACCCGCGCCCAGAAGACCCTCGCCGAGACCGGGGTCAGCCCCGACGTCCGCGTGAAGGACCTGACCGACGACGACCTGGTCAAGCTCCGCGACTGGATCGACGCCAACTACAAGGTCGAGGGCGACCTGCGCCGCGAGATCGCGAGCGACATCCGCCGCAAGATCGAGATCGGGTCCTACCAGGGCATCCGGCACCGCCGCGGCCTGCCGGTCCACGGCCAGCGCACCCACACCAACGCCCGGACCCGCAAGGGCCCGAAGAAGACCGTCGCCGGCAAGAAGAAGCCGAAGAAGTAGTGGGCGCCGGACTCGTGCCCACCGACCACCTCAGCCTGGAGAAGTAGATGCCCCCCAAGACCCGCACCGGCGCCGGTGTCAAGAAGGTCCGGCGCAAGGAGAAGAAGAACATCGCCCACGGGCAGGCCCACATCAAGTCGACGTTCAACAACACGATCGTCTCGATCACGGACCCCCAGGGCAACGTCATCAGCTGGGCCTCGGCCGGGCACGTCGGCTTCAAGGGCTCGCGCAAGTCGACGCCGTTCGCGGCGCAGATGGCGGCCGAGAGCTGCGCCCGCAAGGCGCAGGAGCACGGCATGAAGAAGGTCGACGTCTTCGTGAAGGGTCCCGGCTCCGGCCGCGAGACCGCGATCCGCTCCCTCCAGGCCGCCGGCCTCGAGGTCGGTGCGATCCAGGACGTCACCCCCGTGCCGCACAACGGCTGCCGCCCGCCCAAGCGTCGCCGAGTCTGAGAACCAGGAGAAGCTGAAGACATGGCCCGTTACACCGGTGCAGACTGCCGCCGCTGCCGTCGCGAGAAGATGAAGCTGTTCCTCAAGGGCAGCAAGTGCGAGTCCCCGAAGTGCCCGATCGAGATCCGCCCCTACCCCCCGGGCGAGCACGGTCGCGGTCGCACCAAGGACTCCGAGTACCTCCTGCAGAAGCGCGAGAAGCAGAAGTGCGCCCGCATCTACGGCGTGCTCGAGAAGCAGTTCCGCGGCTACTACGAGGAGGCGAACAAGAAGACCGGCAAGACCGGTGAGAACCTCCTGATCATCCTCGAGAGCCGTCTGGACAACGTCGTCTACCGCGCCGGCTTCGCGACCTCCCGCGACCACGCCCGCCAGGCCGTCCGCCACGGGCACGTCCTGGTCAACGGCAAGAAGGTCGACATCCCGTCGTACCGCGTCACGCCGAGCGACATCGTCGAGATCCGCCCGAAGAGCCGCGAGCTCACCCCGTACGTCATCGCCCGCGAGACCGCCGGCGACCGTCCGGCTCCCGCGTGGATGGAGGTCATCTCCTCCCAGATGCGCGTGCTCGTGCACAACCTCCCGGCCCGGCAGGTCATCGACACCCCGGTCCAGGAGCAGCTGATCGTCGAGCTCTACAGCAAGTAACGGTCTGCGACCGGAGTCCCCGTGCGGGGCTCCGGTCGCTGACGCACGTCCGCACCACCCTGACACCGCAGCGGACTCGCCACCTGCTGCACCCCTCGCGAGGTCATATGGCGGACCTCGCGGACCGTCCTGAAGGGACACCCTCCGTGCTCATCGCACAGCGCCCCACCCTGACCGAGGAAGTCGTCTCCGACAACCGCTCGCGCTTCGTCCTCGAGCCGCTCGAGCCCGGCTTCGGCTACACCCTCGGCAACTCGCTCCGCCGCACCCTGCTGTCCTCGATCCCCGGCGCTGCTGTCACGAGCATCCGGATCGACGGCGTCCTGCACGAGTTCACCACCGTGCCGGGCGTCAAGGAGGACGTCACCGACCTCATCCTGAACCTCAAGGAGCTGGTCGTCTCCTCCGAGAGCGACGAGCCCGTGGTCATGTACCTGCGCAAGCAGGGCCCCGGCCCGGTGACCGCCGCCGACATCGCGCCCCCCGCGGGCGTGGAGATCCACAGCCCCGACCTGCACCTGGCCACGCTGAACGGCAAGGGCCGGCTCGAGATCGAGCTGACCGTCGAGCGCGGTCGCGGCTACGTCTCCGCCGTGCAGAACAAGCAGGTCGGCCAGGAGATCGGCCGCATCCCGGTCGACTCCATCTACTCGCCGGTCCTCAAGGTGACCTACAAGGTCGAGGCCACCCGCGTCGAGCAGCGCACCGACTTCGACAAGCTCATCCTCGACGTCGAGACCAAGCCCGGCATGACCCCGCGCGACGCGGTGGCCAGCGCCGGCAAGACCCTCGTCGGGCTGTTCGGCCTGGCGCAGGAGCTCAACGAGCAGGCCGAGGGCATCGACATCGGCCCGTCGCCGACCGACGCCGCCCTGGCCGCCGACCTCGCGCTGCCGATCGAGGAGATGGACCTCACCGTCCGCTCGTACAACTGCCTCAAGCGCGAGGGCATCCACTCGGTCGGCGAGCTCGTCTCCCGCTCCGAGGCCGACCTGCTCGACATCCGCAACTTCGGTGCGAAGTCGATCGACGAGGTCAAGGTCAAGCTGCACTCGATGGGCCTGGCCCTCAAGGACAGCCCGCCCGGGTTCGACCCGAGCCAGGTCGTCAACACCTGGGGTGCCGACGAGACCGTCAGCGCTGCGGACGTCGACGACTCCGGCGACGCCGGCTTCGCCGAGACCGAGCAGCTCTAGCCGTACGACGCAGTCCTGTACGACCCCTTGCGTCCTGCACGGCGGCGCCCAGCGGTGGCCGCTCTGCAGGACGCAAGGGGAGCAGTCCCGCACGAAGGCAGGGCCCCGGCGACCGCCGACGCGCCCCCACGGAGCACCCGCTCCCGCACCTGAGAAGAGAAGGACATGCCCACCCCCAACAAGGGCCCGCGCATGGGCGGCAGCCCGGCGCACGAGCGGCTGATGCTCGCCAACCTCGCGACCTCGCTGTTCGAGCACGGCCGGATCACCACCACCGAGGCCAAGGCCAAGCGGCTGCGCCCGTACGCCGAGCACCTGATCACCTTCGGCAAGCGCGGCGACCTGCACGCCCGCCGCCAGGTGCTCAAGCGCCTGCGCGACAAGAGCGTCGTGCACACGCTGTTCGCCGAGATCGGCCCGCGCTACGTCGACCGCCCGGGTGGCTACACGCGCATCCTCAAGCTCGGCAACCGCAAGGGCGACAACGCGCCGATGGCGATCATCGAGCTCGTCGAGGCGCAGACCGTCGCGCAGCAGGCCGTCGGCGAGGCCGAGCGCGCCCGCGGCACGAAGTCGGCCCCGAAGAAGGCCCCGACCGGCGCCACCCGCGAGTCGGCCGAGGCGCTGAAGGACGAGAGCCCGGTCGCCGCTGCAGTGGCTGCGCAGCCCGAGACGGACGTCGCGCCCACGGACGTCGACAGCCCGGACAGCCCCGACTCGCCGGACAGCCCGGACAGCGCCGCGTCGGCGGACTCGCCGGCCGACGTGCCGGAGACCGTCGTCGAGGACCCGGCCCCGGAGGCCGTCGCCGAGCTGCAGGAGGCGCAGGCCGAGGCCAGCGCCGCCGAGGCGGAGGCCGCTGCTGCCGAGGCCGAGCTGGAGGCCGCCAAGGCCCAGCTCGCCGAGGCCGAGGCTGCTGCCGAGGCCGACGAGACCAAGTAGTCCCCCGCACGACAGCGACGAGCCGGCCTCCACAAGGAGGCGGGCTCGTCGGCGTCTCAGGCAGGGGGCGCCAGCTCGGCCTCGACGCTGACCGCCACCTGCGAGCCGACCATCAGGCGCGGGACCCGGATCCCGAGCTGGCGCCGGTCGAACCCGGTCGTGGCGCGCACCGACGTCGGGCCGGTGCGCTCCACCTCGACGACCACGGTGCAGCGGGTGCCGTGCAGGTCGAGCTCCCCGTCCAGGGCCCAGCCGTCACGCGTGGCGGTCACGCGGCCGGCGGTGAAGACCAGGACGTCGGACCGCTGGACGTCGAAGAAGCGTCGGCCGCGCAGGTCGCGGTCGCGGCGTGCGTGTCCGGTGTCCACGCCTGCCAGGTCGAGCTCGGCGACGATGCGCACCGGCGCGCCGTCACCGTCGACCTCGACGCTCGCCGAGCGGACCGGCAGGGTGCCGGTGACCGGCTTGTGCACGACGTCGCGGGCCCGGAAGGACGCGACGGCGGTGTCGGGGCCGGCCGTCCAGCACCCGGGCCGCAGGCCGCGGGCCGGGGCGGTCATGCCGGCACCGCCGCGCCGAGCAGGTCGACGACCGTGCTGCCGGTGAGCCGGCAGTCGACGGCGCGGGACGGGCCGGTGAGCAGTGCCGGGTCCTCGCCCGGCAGCAGGGGGGTGCTGAGCAGGGTCCGGACGGATGCCTCGAGCGCGGCGGTGGAGCCGGCCACGGCGAGGACCGCCATCGCCCCGTCGTCAGCCCGCAGGACGAGCGCACCGAGGACGTCCGGCACCTGCGAGACGGCGGACCAGATCCGTCGGGACGACAACCGGTCGGCGTGCACCTGGGCGGCGTCGCGCGGGCCGTCGAACTCGGTGAGGGAGGCGCACCGTGCCCATCGCGGCGAACGGTCCGTGGCGCAGGACCTCCTCGACCTCGTAACGGCGGCCGCCGCTTCGGCCCTGCTCGAGAGCGGCGTCGCCGCGGTCGGACCACAGGGTGACGGACAGGGCGGGCGAGCCGTCGAGCGGCTCGAGGACGCTGGCGCCCGCGACCGGAGCGGACGACGTGTGAGGGCTGAGGACGGCGTGCACGGGTGCTCCTTCGAGAAGGGGGAGGACGACGCGGTCACCGTGCCGCCGGGCCGGCGTCAGGTCCTGCGTGCCGGTACGCAGTTCCGGTACTGGTCCTGCCGGTGTTCGATGCGCAGGTGACCCTGACCGAGCGCCTGGAGCCGGTCGTCGGTCGCGGTCCCGAGCGGGCGGCCCTGGCCGGGGCGCTCGCGGCTGCCCGCGCCGGCACCGGCTCGGTCGTGGTGGTGACCGGGCCGGCGGGCATCGGCAAGACGCGGCTCGTCGAGCTGCTGGCGCAGGAGGCCGACGTCCCCGTGCGCTGGGGGCGCTGCACGGACGACGCCGGTGCGCCGGCGCTGTGGCCCTGGCGCCGCGTGCTCGACCCGCTGCGCGCCGATCCCGCGCTGTCGGCGGCCCTCGCGCTCGCGGCAGGCCCGGCCGACGCGGCCACGGCGGCGGCGCACCGCTTCGGACTGCTCGCGGCGGCGACCGACGCCCTGGTGGCCGCGGCGGAGCCCGACGGCCTGGTGGTGGTCCTGGAGGACCTGCACTGGGCGGACGCTGCCTCGCTCGACCTGCTGCGCCACCTGGTGGGCGATGTCCGCCGCAGCCGGCTGCTCGTCGTCGGCACCTCCCGGGAGCCGGCGCTCGGCCTGCCGGGCGCCGACCTGCTGCCGCTGCCGCCGCTGGCCCCGGGTGGCGTCGCGGCGTACCTGACGTCGCTGGCCGGACGACCGGTCGACCCGGCCGCGGTCGCCCTGGTGCACGCCCGCTCGGGCGGCAACCCGCTGCACCTGCGCACCCTGGTGCAGGTCCTGGGCGTCGAGGGCCTCACCGCGGTGCCCGACCTCGCCGACGTCGAGCGGCGGCTGGCGGACAGCCCTGAGCTGCAGCACCTGATCGCCGGGCTGCTCGCCCCCCTCCCGGCAGCGGACCGCGACCTGCTCGAGGTGGCGGCGCTGCTCGGGGAGGAGGTGGAGCCCGCGCTGCTCGCGCACGTGGCGGACGTGCCGCCGGACCAGGTGCAGGTCGGGCTGTCGGCGCTGGCCGGCGCCGGGCTGCTCGCACCGGTGCCGGACGCCCCCGGCCGCCTGCGCTTCGCGCACGCGCTGGTGCGCGACGGGGTCCGGGCGCAGGTCGGCGCGGCAGACCGGCTGCGCCGGCACGCCCGTGCGGCCGACGCGCTGGAGGCTGCCGGTGCCGCTGCGGGCGAGGTCGCAGCGCACCGGCTGCGGGCAGCGGCCGACCCGGCCTCCGCCGCCGTCGCCGTCGAGTGGGCGCGCCGGGCCGCTGCCGAGGTCGCCGGGCTGGCGCCGTCGGAGGCCGTCCGCTTGCTGCGGTCGGCGCTGGCCGTGGCAGGCTGGGGAGCGGACGGCGGACCCTGCGCTGCTCGTCGAGCTCGCGACCGCGCAGTTCCAGGCCGGCGAGCTCGCCGGGAGCCTCGAGCGCTCCCGGCAGGCGGCCGACGCCGCGCGGCGCACCGGCTCGGCCGTGCTGCAGGCCGAGGCCGCCCTGGTCGTGCGCGGGTCGGGCGACCCCGGGACGGCCGAGGTGCTGCGGGCTCTGGCCGAGCAGGCGCTGGCCGCGGGTCCGCTGCCGGCGCCGCTGCGCGCCCGTCTGCTCGCACAGCTGGCCGAGAGCGAGGGAACCGCCGGCCGGGCCGCCGCCGGCCGGGCGCTGGCTGCGGAGGCGCTGGCGCTGGCCACGCCGAGCGGCGACGTCCCGGCGGTCCTGGCGGCCGTGCACAGCTCGGTCGACCTGCTCGACGCGGCCGCCCCGCCTGACCAGCGGGAGCAGCTCGCGCGCCGCGCCCTGGACCTGCTGCCCGCCACGGCGTCACCGCTGTCCCGGCTCTGGCCGCTGCTGTGGCTGCTCGACGCGGCGCACACGCGCGGGGACCGGGGTGCTGTCGAGGAGGGCGTCGCCCGGATCGAGCAGCTGGCGTCCGGTGCCCCGCTGCCGCTCGTGCGCTGGCACGTCGAGCGGGTGCGCGCCGCCCACGCCGCCCTGGGCGGCCGGCTCGACGACGCCCGCGCGGCCAACGAGCGCGCCGCCGTCGTCGCCCGCCGTCTCGGGGAGCCCTCCACGCTGGGCATGTCGCACGCCTTCGCCCTGCAGCTCGCGCGGCTGACCGGCGACCCCCACGACCTCGGCCCCGGCTGGTGGGAGGGGCTGGCGTTCGCGCCGGACATCCCCGTCGTGCAGGCCTCGCGGGCCGGCGGGCTCCTGCTGGCCGGCCGCCACGACGAGGCCCGCGCCGAGCACGATCGCGTCGTGGCCGTGCTGCCCACCCTGCCCCGCGACGGCCGCTGGAACGGCACGCTCAACCTGCTCGTCGACGTCACCGCCGAGCTCGGCGACGTCGGGGCGGCCGAGCTGCTGCTCGAGCACCTGGAGCCGGTCGCGTCGTACTGCGGCGGGCCGGGGTCGAGCAACATGTGGGCGCCGGGATCGTTCTGGTACCCCGTCGGGCGGCTGCGACGGCTGGCCGGTGACGTGACCGGAGCGGTCGAGGCCCTGGAGCGGGGCCTCGAGGTCGACGTCGCGCTGGGGGCCCGGGCCGCCGAGGCGCGGGTGCGCTGCGAGCTGGCCGAGGCGCTCGCACCCACCGACCTCCCGCGGGCCGTAGCGCTGGCGCGCTCGGCGGTGGAGCTCTCGCGCCGGTTGGGCATGGGCGTACGAGCCGCGCAGGCCGAGGCTGTCGCGCGGCAGCTCGCCGCTCGGGCCGCCGCAGCCGACCCCCTCACCCCGCGCGAGCGGGAGGTCGCCGACCTGGCCGCCGGGGGGCTGAGCAACCGCGAGATCGCCGAGCGCCTCGTCGTGTCCGAGCGGACCGTCGAGACGCACGTCCGCAACGCGCTGGCCAAGCTCGGCCTGCACCGCAGGACGGCGCTGCCGCGCCCGGGCCCCTAGCCTGCTCGGCGTGACCGACCCGGCAGAGCGCGCCGCGGCCGCTGCACCGGTCCGGGGTGCCGCGCGCGTCCGGCTCGACCTGGCCTACGACGGGACCGGCTTCGCGGGCTGGGCGACCCAGCCGGACCGCCGCACGGTCCAGGGCGCGGTCGAGGCCGCGCTCGCGGTGCTGCTGCGAGCGCAGGCGCCCCGGCTCACCGTTGCCGGGCGCACCGACGCCGGCGTTCACGCCCGCGGCCAGGTCGCCCACGTCGACCTGCCGGAGGAGCGGGCCGCCGACCCGCTGCTGCTGCGCCGGCTCAACGGGCTGCTGCCGCCCGACGTGCGGGTCCGCCGGACCCGGCTGGCCGCGGACGGCTTCGACGCGCGCTTCTCCGCGCTGGCCCGGACCTACCGCTACCGGCTGGCCGACGGCCCCGAGGCGGTCGACCCGCTGCGCCGCGACGTCCTGGACTGGCCGCGCCGCCTGGACCTGGCGGCGCTGCAGGCCGCCGCGCCGGCGATGCTCGGCGAGCACGACTTCGCGGCGTACTGCAAGCGGCGGGAGGGGGCCACCACGGTGCGGGCGCTGCTGGAGCTGGCGTGGGAGCGCGGCGACGACGGGCTGCTGGTCATGACGATCCGGGCCGACGCGTTCTGCCACTCGATGGTGCGCTCGGTCGTCGGCGCGATGCTCGCGGTGGGGGAGGGCCGGCGCGACGCGGACTGGCCGGCGGGGCTGCTCGACCGGCGCGACCGGGCCAGCGACGTCGCGGTCGCCCCGCCGCACGGCCTGACGCTCGAGGCGGTGGCGTACCCGCCCGACGACGAGCTGCTGTCGCGGCAGGCGGTCACCCGCAGCGGGCTGCGGGTGCTGGGGACCGCCCACCCCCCAACATGATCAACGCCGGGTTGCGTCCGCCCCCGAGAGGTGGGAGTGGACGCGACCCGGCGTTGATCAGCGAGGAGCTCAGGCCTGGATGGCCGAGACGTCGAACTCGAGGGTGATCTTGTCGCTGACGAGGACGCCACCGGCCTCGAGCGGGGCGTTCCAGGTGACGCCGAAGTCGGCGCGGTTGATGACGGCCTTGCCCTCGAAGCCGGCGCGCAGGTTGCCGTAGACGTCGGTGGCCATGCCGGTGTGCTCGAACTCCACCGTGACGCTCTTGGTGGTGCCCTTGATGGTCAGGTCGCCGGTGAGGGCGAAGGAGTCGGCGCCCAGCACCTCGACGCCGGTGCTGCGGAAGGTGATCTCCGGGAAGCTCGGGGCGTCGAAGAAGTCGTTGGTGCGCAGGTGCTCGTCGCGCTGGCCGTTGCCGGTCTCGATGCTGGCGACCTGGATCGTCACCTCGGCGGTGGAGGCGGCCGGGTTCGTGGCGTCGAGGTGGGCCTTGCCCTCGAAGGCGCCGAACGAGCCGCGGACCTTGCTGATCATCGCGTGGCGGGCGACGAAGCCGATGCGGGTGTGGGTGGGGTCGAGCGCGTAGTCGCCGGTGAGCTCGGCGGGGATGACGACGGTCGGTGCGGTCATGGGGTTCTCCTCGGGTCAGGTGGCGGGCGGTTCGTTGTGTCTGCAACCAGTTGTACGGGTCAGAAGTTGAACTGTCAACTACCTGGCCGGAGAAACCTCTGGCGGCTGCCGCGACACTGGACGCCATGGGCTACGTCGACGTCTCCAAGCTCGCCTGCGTGCTGCCGGACGGGCGGGTGCTGTTCAGCGACGTGAGCTTCCGCGTCGGCGAGGGCGCCAAGACCGCGCTCGTCGGCGCGAACGGCACCGGCAAGACCACCCTCCTGCGGATGATCGCCGGGGACGCGCAGCCGGCCGCGGGCACGATCGCCCGCTCCGGCGGGGTCGGCGTGATGCGGCAGTTCATCGGCTCGATCCGCGACGAGACGACCGTGCGCGACCTGCTGCTGTCGCTGGCCGCGCCGGGCGTGCGCGAGGCCGGGCTCGCGCTCGACGCCGCGGAGCTGGCCATGATGGAGGCCGAGGACGAGAAGACCCAGATGCGCTACGCCACCGCGCTGTCGGACTGGGCGGACGCGCACGGCTACGACGCCGAGGTCGTCTGGGACACCTGCACGACCGCCGCGCTGGGGGTGCCGTACGAGAAGGCGCAGTTCCGCGGGCTGCACACGCTGTCCGGGGGCGAGCAGAAGCGGCTGGCGCTGGAGGCGCTCCTGCGCGGACCGGACGAGGTGCTGCTGCTCGACGAGCCCGACAACTACCTCGACGTGCCGGGCAAGCGCTGGCTCGAGGCGGCGCTGGCCGAGTCGACCAAGACCGTGCTGTTCGTCAGCCACGACCGCGAGCTGCTCGCCCGCTCGGCCACCCGCGTCGTGACGGTCGAGGCGCACGGCGCGTGGGTCCACGGCGGCGGCTTCGCGACCTACCACGCGGCGCGCCAGGCGCGACGGGACCGGCTGGAGGAGCTGCACAAGCGGTGGGACGAGGAGCGCGAGCGGCTGCGCCGGCTGGTCATCACCCTGCGCGAGCAGGCCAAGATCAGCCCGGACATGGCCAGCCGCTACCGGGCGATGCAGACCCGCTTCGAGAAGTTCGAGGCCGCAGGCCCGCCGCCCGAGCAGGTCGTCGACCAGAAGGTCGTCATGCGGCTGAAGGGCGGCCGCACGGGGGTGCGCGCGCTGAGCTGCGAGGGCCTCGAGCTGACCGGGCTCATGCAGCCCTTCGACCTCGAGGTCTTCTACGGCGAGCGGCTGGCCGTGCTGGGCTCCAACGGCAGCGGCAAGTCGCACTTCCTGCGCCTGCTGGCCGGCGAGGACGTCGCCCACACCGGGTCGTGGCGGCTGGGCGCGCGGGTCGAGCCGGGCTGGTTCGCGCAGACCCACGAGCAGCCCGACCTCTACGGCCGGACCCTGGTCGAGGTGCTGCACCGCGGCGACGACCGCCGGCGCGGCCTGGACCGGGCGCAGGCCGTCGGGGTGCTGCGGCGCTACGAGCTGCACGGCCAGGCCGACCAGGTCTTCGACACGCTGTCCGGCGGCCAGCAGGCGCGCCTGCAGGTGCTGCTGCTCGAGCTGTCGGGCTGCACGATGCTGCTGCTCGACGAGCCGACCGACAACCTCGACCTCGACAGCGCCGAGGCGCTGGAGGAGGGGCTGGAGGGCTTCGACGGGACGGTCCTCGCGGTCACGCACGACCGCTGGTTCGCCCGCGGCTTCGACCGCTACCTCGTCTTCGGCGCCGACGGGCGGGTGTACGAGGCGCCGGAGCCGGTGTGGGACGAGGGTCGCGTCGTACGCGCAAGAGGGGACAGCGCCGCGCGTGCGCGCTAGCGACGGGCGGCCTGCGCGCGCCGAGGTCCGCCGGGTCCGCCCCGAGGACTGGCCGCGGACCCGGGCGCTCCGGCTCGAGGCGCTGGCGGACACCCCGATCGGCTTCCTCGAGACCCTCGAGCAGGCGCAGCAGCTCGACGACGCGGTGTGGCAGCAGCGCGCCGCGCGCGGCGCCGAGGGCGGCGACTCCTTCCAGGCGGTGGCCTGGGAGGGGGAGCGACCGGTCGGGACCTGCGTGTCGTTCGTCCGGGAGGGGCGGGCGCACCTGGCGGCCGTCTACGTCGCCCCCCGCGCGCGGGGTTCGGGCCTGCTGGCGGAGCTGCTCGCCGCGTGCGCGGACTGGGCGCGGGCCCAGGGACCGGCCGAGCTGGTGCTCGACGTCCACGAGGACAACGCCCGGGCGCGGGCGGCGTACGCGAGGCTGGGGTTCGTCGCCACCGGTGCCCGTCAGCCCTACCCCCCGGACCCGACGCGGCAGGAGCTGGAGATGGTCCGACCGCTGTAGCGGGCTTTGCCGCCCGAGCCGCGGCTCGGGTATCGTGGCGGGCTGTTGCGCGGCGCGGCGAGTTGACGTGTGCCCGGCGCAGTCCCGAAGACGTCTGAGAGAGCGGTTCCTGTGCGCACGTACACCCCCAAGCCCGGCGACATCACGCGTGCCTGGCACGTCATCGACGCCGAGGACATCGTGCTCGGCCGTCTCGCGAGCCAGGCGGCGCAGCTGCTCCGCGGCAAGCACAAGCCGTACTACGCGCCGCACCTGGACACCGGCGACTTCGTCGTCGTCATCAACGCCGCCAAGGTCGCGATGACCGGCAACAAGGCCGCGCAGTCGACGGTCTACCGCCACTCCGGCTTCCCGGGTGGCCTCAAGCGCACGTCCTACGCCGACGTCCTCGCGACCCGCCCCGAGCGGATCATCGAGAAGGCCATCAAGGGCATGCTCCCGCACAACACGCTGGGCCGTCAGATGCTCTCCAAGCTGAAGGTCTACGCCGGTCCGACCCACCCGCACGCGGCCCAGTCGCCGGTGCCCTACGAGCTGAAGCAGGTCTCCCAGTGACCGTCGCCCCCGACCTCATCCAGACCGTCGGCCGCCGCAAGGAGGCCGTCGTCCGCGTCCGGCTCATCCCCGGCACCGGCCAGTACAAGCTGAACGGCCGCACCCTCGCGGAGTACTTCCCGAACAAGGTGCACCAGCAGGCCATCAACGAGCCGTTCGTGACGCTCGAGAAGACCGAGCAGTACGACGTCATCGCGCGCCTGCACGGCGGTGGCATCAGCGGCCAGGCCGGCGCGCTGCGCCTCGGCATCGCCCGCGCGCTCATCGAGGTCGAGCCCGAGGACCGCCCGGCGCTCAAGGCCGAGGGCTTCCTCACCCGCGACTCCCGCATCAAGGAGCGCAAGAAGTACGGCCTCAAGAAGGCCCGCAAGGCGCCCCAGTACAGCAAGCGCTAACAAGCGTCCCGTCCTCGAGGCGGTCACCCTGCGGGGTGGCCGCCTCGCGGCACGTTCGAAGGGTGTTCCCGATGGCACGGCTGTTCGGCACGGACGGCGTACGAGGGCTCGCCGGCGGCGACGTCCTCACCGCCGAGCTCGCGCTCCGGCTCGCGGCTGCCGCCGCGCGCGAGCTGCACGGCGAGGCGCTGGCCCGGGGCGAGCGGCCGCTGGTCGTCATCGGCCGCGACACCCGCCCGTCCGGTCCGATGCTGGAGGCCGCGGCCTTCGCCGGCTTCACCGCCGTCGGCTGCGACGTCGTCCGGCTCGGCGTCGTCCCCACGCCGGCGGTGGCCTACGAGGTGCAGCGGCGGGCCTCGTCCGGCCTGATGATCAGCGCCTCGCACAACCCCGCGCCCGACAACGGGCTCAAGCTGTTCGCGGGCGGCGGCAGCAAGCTGACCGACGCGCAGGAGGACGGCATCGAGGCGCGGCTGGGCGACCCGCTGCCGCGCGTGTCCGGCTTCGCGATCGGCGAGGAGCGCGGGGACGAGAGCACGGACGCCTACGCCGACCACCTGCTCGCGACCGTCGGAGACCTGTCCGGGCTGCACGTCGTGGTCGACGGCGCCGAGGGCTCGGCGTCGCACGTCGCGCCCGAGGTCTACCGCCGAGCGGGCGCCCGCGTCGACGAGCTGCACTGCGGCGGCGACGGCCACCGGATCAACGACGGCTGCGGGGCGACGCACCCGGAGTCCCTGGCGGCGGCGGTCGTGGCCGCGGGGGCCGACCTCGGCATCGCGCACGACGGCGACGCCGACCGCTGCATCGTGGTGGACGGCGACGGCCGGGTCGTCAACGGCGACCAGGTCCTCGGGCTGCTCGCGCTCGCCCGCCAGGACGCGGCGCTGCCCGGCTCGGACGTGCTCGTCGCGACCGTGATGAGCAACCTCGGCCTGCACCTGGCCATGCGCGACGCCGGCATCGAGGTCCTCACCACCGCCGTCGGCGACCGCTACGTGCTCGAGGCCATGCTGGCCGGCGACCACCGGCTCGGCGGCGAGCAGAGCGGCCACGTCGTGCTGCGCGACCACGCGACCACCGGCGACGGGCTGCTCACCGCGCTCCAGGTGATGGACCGGGTCGTGCGCTCCGGCAAGACCGTCGCCGAGCTGGCCGACGTCGTGACGCTGCTGCCGCAGGTGCTCGTCAACGTGCGTGCCGCCCGCAGCCGCGCGCAGGCCCCAGACGTGCTCGAGGCCGTCGGGCGCGAGAAAGCCCTGCTCGGCGGCACCGGCCGGGTCCTGCTGCGCCCGTCCGGCACCGAGGAGCTGGTTCGCGTGATGGTCGAGGCGGCGACCGCCGAGCAGGCCCGCGATGTGGCCGACCGGCTTGCGGCGGTCGTCGCGCGCCCGGTCTAGCTCGGCTTGGCGTAGTCCGCGATCTGCGCCGAGAAGTCGAACGCGATGCACGGCTCGTCGCCCAGGGTCCATGCGTCATGGCCGGGCTCGCAGACGAAGAACTCACCGGGTTCGAGGTCGACCTCGGTGCCGTCGTCCATGCGGACGTGCAGCCGGCCGGACTCGATGTAGCCGTTGTGCCGGACCTGGCAGCTCTCCGTGCCGGCGATCGGGCCGACCGACTCCGACCAGCGCCAGCCCGGCTCGAAGGTCGCCCGCCCGAAGACGGCGTCGCCGATGGTGCACAGCTCCAGGTGCCCGAGCGGCATCTCCCGGCGCTCGTCCGCGTGGTCCAGGCTCTTGTGCTCGATCTTCATGGTCATGAGGATCACCTCCTGGAGGAGAGTGCGCCTCGGACGGCCTGCTGTCGAGGACTTCTCAGCCGGCCAGGTCGTCGGGGCCGACGTCGTCGGTCCAGGCCGCCGCCAGCCCGTCGCGGCGCCGCCGCCACCACCGCCTCAGCCGCCGCACCCGCTGACCGTACGCAACTAGGGTCGCGCGGATGAAGGACCTGACCCGGGACGAGGCGCGCGAGCGCGCGGAGCTGCTGCACGTCACGTCGTACGACGTCGTGCTCGACGTGACCGGGGGCGAGCAGGGCTTCGACAGCACCAGCACCGTCGTCTTCGGCTGCCGCCGTCCGGGCGCCGCCAGCTTCGTCGAGGTCGACGGTGAGCTGGTGAGCGCCGAGCTGGACGGACGGCCCGTCGGTCCGCTCGTCGGCAACCGGCTGGAGCTGCCGGACCTGCAGGCCGAGAACCGGCTGGTGGTGCGGGCGCGGTTCGCGTACAGCCGCACCGGCGAGGGGCTGCACCGCTTCGTCGACCCGGCCGACGGCCGCACCTACCTGTGGGGCATGAGCTTCCTCGACGACGCGCAGCGGATGTTCGCCTGCTTCGACCAGCCCGACCTCAAGGCGACGATCGCGCTGGCCGTCGACGCCCCGCCCGGCACCTCCGTCGTCGCGAACGCCCGCGGCAGCCGGGTCGGCGACCGCTGGACCTTCGCGCCGACGGAGCGGATGAGCACGTACGGCTTCACCGTCGCCGTCGGTCCGTGGCACAGCCTGCAGGCGGAGCACGACGGGATCGCGCTCGGGCTGCACTGCCGGCAGTCGCTGGCGCCGCACCTGGACGCGGACGCGGCCGAGCTGTTCGAGATCACCGGTCAGTGCTTCGACCTGCAGCAGGAGCTGTTCGGCCGGCGCTACCCGTTCGGCGACACCTACGACCAGCTGTTCGTGCCGGAGTTCAACCACGGCGCGATGGAGAACCCGGGCGCCGTCACGTTCACGGAGGACTTCGTCTTCCGCTCCCGCGTCACCGACGACGCGCGGCGCAAGCGGTCGATGGTCGTCGCGCACGAGATGGCGCACATGTGGTTCGGCGACCTCGTGACCATGCGCTGGTGGGACGACCTGTGGCTCAACGAGTCCTTCGCCGAGCTGCTGGGCTTCCTCACCACGGACCGGGCGACGCGCTTCGAGGGCACCTGGGTCGACTTCAGCGCCACGCGCAAGGCCTGGGGCTACCGCGCCGACCAGCTGCCCAGCACCCACCCGGTGCAGGGCGACGTGCCGGACAACCGCAGCGCGCTGCTCAACTTCGACGGGATCTCCTACGCCAAGGGCGCTTCCGTACTCCGCCAGCTGATGGCGACCGTCGGGGAGGAGGCCTTCTTCACCGGCGTGCGCGCCTACCTGGCCCGGCACGCCTTCGCCAACGCGAGCTTCGCCGACCTGCTCGGCGAGCTCGAGACGGCGAGCGGCCGCGACCTGCAGGAGTGGGCGCGGGTCTGGCTGCAGACCTCCGGGCTGAGCACGCTGCGGCCGGTCGTCACCGGTGACCGCGTCCAGGTGCGCCAGGAGTCGGCCGTGCTGCGGCCGCACCGGATCGGCGTCGGGCTGTACGACCTGACCGAGGAGGGGCTGGTGCTCCGGACCCGGCTCGACGTCGCCGTGGAGGGCGAGAGCACCGACCTCGGGCTCGCGGCCGCCGACCTGCCCGACCTGCTGCTGCTCAACGACGGGGACCAGAGCTTCGCCAAGGTGCGCTTCGACGAGCGGTCGCTGGCGACGGCGCGCACGTCGCTCCGCCGGCTGGCCGACCCGCTGGCCCGCGCCCTGGTGTGGTCGGCGCTGTGGGACGCCTGCCGCGACGCGGAGCTGCCGGCGGCGCACTTCGTCGAGGCCGTGCTCGCGGGCGTCGACGGCGAGTCCGACCCGGCGGTCGTCGAGACGCTGCTGACCCAGGCGCGCCGCGCCGCCGCTGCTCTACGCCGCCGACGGCGACGGGCTGGTCGACGCGCTGGCCGCGGCCTCGCTCGCGGCCGGGAGGTCCGGGACGCCTGCCGGCAGCGACCTGCAGCTGGCGCGGGTGCGCGCGTTCGCCGCGGCCACCCGGAAGCCGGCGCCGCTGGAGGCGCTGCTGGACGGCGACGTGCCGGAGGGCCTGGCGGTCGACACGGAGCTGCGCTGGGCGCTGGTCAAGGCGCTCGCGGCGCTCGGCCGGCTGGACGACGCGGCGGTGGACGGCGAGCTGGCCCGCGACGACACGGCGGCCGGTCGGCTGCACGCGCTGACGGCGCGCGCCTCCATGCCGACCGCGGCGGCGAAGGAGCGGGCCTGGTCGCAGGCGATGGACCCCGCGCTCAGCAACCTCGAGGTCCGCGCAGTCACGGGCGGCTTCTGGCGGCCCGGTCAGGACGCGCTGCTGCGGCCGTACGTCGACCGCTACGTCGACGAGCTGCCGCAGGTCTGGCCGCAGCGCACGCCGTCGGTCGCCGGGACGCTCGCCGAGGCGCTGTTCCCCTCCACGCTGGTCGCCCAGGACGTGCTCGACCGCACCGCCGGCCTGCTGGGCGAGCAGCACCCGGCCGGCCTGCGCCGTTACGTCGCCGAGCAGCGCGACGACCTGGCCCGCGCCCTCCGTGCCCGCGCCGCCGCCTGACCGTCGTACGCCTCCTCGGCCGCCTGGTCCCGCGGGACTAGCCTGACGGCCATGTGCGGCATCGTGGGCTACGTCGGTCAGCAGCAGGGGCTCGAGGTGGTGCTCGACGGGCTGCGGCGGCTCGAGTACCGCGGCTACGACAGCGCCGGCGTCGCCGTGCTGGGGCCGGACGGGCTCGCGGTCGAGCGCAAGGCCGGCAAGCTGGCCAACCTCGAGGAGCTGCTGTCCGGTCGCGACCTGCCCGGCACGCTGGCGATCGGGCACACCCGCTGGGCCACCCACGGCCCGCCCACCGACGCGAACGCCCACCCGCACGTCGACTGCACCGGCAAGGTCGCGGTCGTCCACAACGGCACGATCGAGAACTTCGAGCTGCTCGTCGCCGGGCTCGAGGCGCGCGGGCACCAGCGCCGCTCCGACACCGACACCGAGGTCGTCGCCCACCTGGTCGAGGAGCGGTACGACGGCGACCTCCCCGCGACCGTCCGCAGCATCTGCAAGGACCTCACCGGGTCGTTCGTGCTGGTGATCAGCCACGCCGACGAGCCGGGCCTGATCGTCGCGGCGCGCCGCAACCTGCCGCTGGTCATCGGCCTGGGCGACGGCGAGAACTTCGTCGGCTCGGACGTGACGGCCTTCATCGCGCACACCCGCGAGGCCCGCGCCGTCGAGCAGGACCAGGTCGTCGAGGTCCGCCGCGAGGGCGTCACCGTCACCGACCTCGACGGCACCGTCGTGCCGGGCGAGAGCTACCACGTCGACTGGGACACCGACGCCGCCGAGAAGGGCGGCTACGAGTTCTTCATGGACAAGGAGATCGACGAGCAGGCCGAGGCGGTGCGCGCCACGCTCGGCGGGCGGCTCACCGAGGGTCAGGGCCTGCTGCACCTGGACGAGCTGTCCATGAGCGTCGAGGACGTCCGCGACATCGAGCAGGTGATCATCATCGCCTGCGGCTCGAGCTACCACTCCGGCATGGTCGGCAAGTACGCCATCGAGCGCTGGTGCCGGCTGCCCGTGCAGGTCGAGATGGCCAGCGAGTTCCGCTACCGCGACCCGGTCGTCGGCCGTCGCACCCTGGTCATCGCGATCAGCCAGAGCGGCGAGACCGCCGACACCCTCGAGGCCCTGCGCCACGCTCGCTCGCAGCGGGCGTGGGTCCTCGCGGTCACCAACACCGTCGGCTCCACCGTCAGCCGCGAGAGCGACGCGGTGCTCTACACCCGCGCCGGGCCCGAGGTCGCGGTCGCGTCGACCAAGGCCGTCATCGCCCAGCTCGCCGCGATGTACGTCGTGGGGCTCTACCTCGCGCAGGTCCGCGGCACGCGCGACCCCGACGAGGTGCGCGCGCACATGGCCGACCTGCAGGCCGTCCCCGAGCTCATCGAGGAGCTGCTCGGCCGCATGGGCCCGGTCCGCGAGCTCGCCCGCACGCTGGCCGACGCGCCCCGCGTGCTGTTCCTCGGCCGGCACGTCGGCTACCCGGTCGCGCTCGAGGGAGCGCTCAAGCTCAAGGAGCTGGCGTACGTCAGCGCCGAGGGCTTCCCGGCCGGGGAGATCAAGCACGGGCCGATCGCCCTCATCGAGCCGGGCACCCCGGTCGTCGTGATCGCCCCGCGGCACGCGCTGCAGGCCAAGCTCGTGAACAACGTGCAGGAGGTCCGCGCCCGCGGCGCCCGCACGATCGTCATCGCGACCGACGGCGACGAGAGCATCACCCCGTACGCCGACCACGTCATCCGCATCCCGGACACCAAGTCGCTGCTCGCGCCGCTGCTGACGATCATCCCGATGCAGGTCCTGTCGGCCGAGATCGCCCGGGCCCGCGGGCTCGACGTGGACCAGCCGCGCAACCTGGCCAAGTCCGTCACGGTCGAGTAGACCGGCGTGATCGTCGGCGTGGGCATCGACGTCGTGGAGGTCGCGCGCATCGAGCGCGCCCTCGCCCGTACGCCGGGTCTCGCCGGCCGGCTGTTCACCGACGGCGAGCGCGCGCTGCCGCGGGTCGAGTCGCTGGCCGCGCGCTTCGCGGCCAAGGAGGCGGTCGCCAAGGCGCTCGGAGCACCCGGCGGGCTGCGCTGGCGCGACGCCGAGGTCGTCAGCGACCCCAGCGGCCGCCCGCGGCTGGTGCTGCACGGGCAGGTGGCCGAGGAGGCCGAGGCGCAGGGGATCACCACCTGGCACCTGTCGCTCTCGCACGACGGCGGCGTCGCGACGGCCGTCGTGGTGGCCGAGACGTGAGCCCCCCGGCGCCGCCCCCACCCCCTGCGACGATCTTCGCCTCGAGGTGCCGCGACACGCGACCGACCTCCCCACGAGACGAAGATCGTCGCGGGGACCAGGGGGAGGGGTGAGGTACGCGCACACGGTCGCGCAGGTGCGGGCGGCCGAGGCGGAGCTCATGGAGCGGCTGCCCGACGGCGCCCTGATGCAGCGCGCCGCGACCGGGCTGGCCGTCGCGCTGGCCGGCCGGCTGGGCCGGGTCTACGCGAGCCGGGTCGTGCTCCTGGTCGGTGGCGGGGACAACGGCGCCGACGCGCTCTGGGCCGGCGCGATGCTCGCCGGTCGCGGCTCCGACGTGCGCGCGGTCCTGGTCGGAGAGCCCCGCGCGGGTGCGCTGGCCGCCTACCGGGCCGCCGGCGGGCGGGTCGTCGACGAGCTGCCGGCCGAGGGGCTGGTGGTGGACGGGCTCGTCGGGATCGGCGGCAAGGGCGCGCTGCGACCGGCCGCAGCCGCGCTCGCCCAGCGGGTGCGCGAGCGCAAGGTCGTCGCCGTGGACCTGCCGAGCGGGGTGGACGCCGACACGGGCGAGGTCGCGGGCGCCGCCGTCCGCGCCGACCTGACGGTCACCTTCGGCACGCTCAAGCCCGGCCTGCTGCTGGCCCGGCCGCTCGTCGGCGCGCTGCACCTGGTGGAGATCGGCCTCTCGTTGCCGCCCGCGCCGGTCGAGGTGCTCACCGACGCCGACGTCGACGACCTGCTGCCGCGCCCGCAGCCGGGCGACGACAAGTACACCCGCGGCGTCGTCGGCGTCGCCGCCGGCTCGCAGACCTACACCGGCGCTGCCGTGCTGGCCGTGGGCGCGGCGGTGCGAGCCGGCGCCGGCATGGTGCGGTTCGCCGGCGCGCCGCACGCCGCCGAGCAGGTACGGGCGCGCTGGCCCGAGGTGGTCGTCAGCGAGCACGACGGTGCGCAGGTCGTCGACGCCGGCCGGGTGCAGGCCTGGGTCGTGGGCCCGGGCCTCGGCACCGACGAGCGGGCCGAGGCCACCGTCCAGGCCGTCCTGGCGCAGGACGTCCCGGTGCTCGTGGACGCCGACGGGCTGACCGTGCTCGCCCGGCACCCCGAGTGGCTGCGCGACCGGAGCGCCCCGACGCTGCTCACCCCGCACGACCGGGAGTTCGAGCGGTTCGGGAGCCCGGTGACCGCGGACCGCGTCGGCAGCGCCCGCCGCCTCGCGGAGCAGCTCGGCGCCCACGTCCTGCTCAAGGGCGACGCCACCGTCGTCGTCGGCCCGGACGGGCCGGCCCGCGTCAACGCCACCGGGACGCCCGCGCTGGCCACGGCCGGCACCGGCGACGTGCTGTCCGGCGGGACGGGCGCCCTGCTGGCGCGCGGCCTCGGGCCGCTCGACGCCGGGAGCGCTGCCGCCCACCTGCACGGCCGGGCCGCGGAGCGGGCCGCGGGCCGCGGCACGACGTCGGCCTCGCAGGTCCTCGAGCACTGGCCTGCGAGACTGGACCGGTGAGGACCGAGGCGCGGATCGAGCTGTCCGCGATCCGCGACAACGTGGCCGCGCTCGCCGAGCACGCTGCCGGCGGCGCCCGGGTCATGGCGGTCGTCAAGGCCGACGGCTACGGCCACGGACTGGTGCCGAGCGCCCGCGCCGCCGTCGAGGGCGGCGCCGCCTGGCTGGGCGTCGCCTTCCTCGAGGAGGCGCTGGCGCTGCGGGCCGCAGGTGTCGAGGTGCCGCTGCTGGCCTGGCTCACGACGCCGGGGGAGGACCTCGCGGCCGCCGTGGCGCAGGACGTCGACCTCGGCGTCTACGACGCTGCCCAGCTCGAGGCATCCGTCGCCGCGGCTGCCGCCGCAGGGAGCACCGCCCGCATCCAGCTGAAGGTCGACACCGGGCTCGGCCGCGGCGGGACCCACCCGTCGGCCTGGCCCGACCTGTGCGCCGCCGCCGCCCGCGCGGAGTCGTCCGGGCAGGTGCGCGTCACCGGCGTCTGGAGCCACTTCGCCTTCGCCGACGGCGGCGCCGACCACCCGGTCAACGGCGCGCAGGCCGGTGTCTTCGCCGAGGCCCTGGAGGTGGCCGACCGCGCCGGGCTCCGACCGGAGGTCCGCCACCTGGCCAACTCGGCCGCGACCCTCACGGCGCCCGCCACCCACTACGACCTCGTACGCCCCGGGGTGGCCGTCTACGGCCTGTCGCCGGTGCCGCAGCTCGGCGCGCCGCAGGACTTCGGACTGCGCCCGGCGATGACGCTGGCCAGCACGGTCGCTCTCGTCAAGCGCGTGCCCGCCGGGAGCGGGGTGAGCTACCTGCACCGCTACGTCACCGAGCGGGAGACCAGCCTGGCGCTGGTGCCGCTCGGCTACGCCGACGGCGTCCCGCGCAGCGCGACCTCCGTCGGTCCGGTCCAGCTCGGCGGGGTCCGGCGGACCATCGCCGGGACCGTCTGCATGGACCAGTTCGTGCTCGACGTCGGCGACGACGAGGTGGCCGCCGGCGACGAGGTGCTGCTGTTCGGGCCGGGCGACCGCGGCGAGCCGACCGCCCAGGACTGGGCCGAGGCCGTCGGCACCATCAACTACGAGATCGTCACCCGGGTCGGCGCGCGCGTGCCCCGGGTCCTCGTCTGATGGCGACCGTCTGATGGCGCTGCGCAAGGGCCTGCTCGGCGCGGCCGTCGGCGTGATCGCCGTGGGAGCTGCCGCCGGCCTGGTCGCGGAGCGGCACGTCGTCGGCCGTGCCCGGCTGCGACCCGACCCGGAGGCGGGGCAGTCGTTCTTCTCGCTGCCGGCGGACCGCGAGCGGGTCGTGCTCGCCGAGGACGGGGTGGCCCTGCACGTCGAGGAGGTCGGCCCCGAGCACGCCGGTGTGACCGTCGTGCTGGTGCACGGCTACTGCCAGGAGATGGCCGCCTGGCACTACCAGCGCCTGGCGCTCGCGGCCGAGGCCGACCTGCGCGTGGTGCTCTACGACCACCGCTCGCACGGCCGCAGCGGACGCGGCTCGGCCGAGTCGGCCACCATCGACCAGCTCGGCCGCGACCTGCGCAGCGTCCTGGACGAGGTCGTCCCGCACGGTCTGGTCGTGCTCGTCGGGCACTCCATGGGCGGGATGACGGTCATGGCGCTGGCGGACGCGGCGCCCGAGCTGTTCGGCCCGCGGGTCGTCGGCGTCGGACTGCTGTCGACCAGCACGGGCAAGCTCGCGGACGTCACGTTCGGCCTGCCGACGGCGGTCATGCCGGTGACCCGGCGGGTGCTGCCGCTGCTCACCCGCACGGCCCGGTCGCGCCCGCGCACCTTCGAGCGCGGGCGCCGGGTCGGCACCGACCTGGCGTTCCTGCTCACCCGCTTCGGCGGCTTCGGCGACCGCGGCGTCAGCCCCGCGCTGGTGGCCTTCGTGGAGCAGATGGCCGCGAGCACGCCGGTCGACGTGATCGCCGAGTTCTACGACACGTTCACCACTCACGACAAGCTGACGGCGCTCGAGGTGCTGCGTGACGTCGAGGCGCTCGTGCTGGTCGGCGGAGACGACCTGCTCACCCCCGTCGACCACAGCCGGGCGATGGCCGACGTGCTGCCGGGCGCGCGCCTCGTCGTGGTCGAGGGCGCCGGGCACATGGTCACGCTGGAGCGGCACGAGCTGGTCAGCGAGGAGCTGCGCGCCCTGGTCGAGCGGGCCCGTCCCGCGTGAGCTGGTCGCGGACCGTCTCCGGTCCCGGTGAGGCCGTCGAGGTCCTGGCCCGGTCCCCCGACGCCCTCGACCTGCGCGCCGGGGGAGCGGTCGACGACGCCTGGGCGGCGCTCGGCGCCGTCGAGGTGGTGCCCGGCGAGCTGACGGTGCCGGTGCCGCAGGTGCTGCCCGACCTGGCGGCGACTCGTGCCCTCGGCGCCCGGCTCGCGCAGCACCTGCGCGCCGGGGACCTCGTCGTGCTCTCGGGTCCGCTCGGCGCCGGCAAGACCTCGTTGACGCAGGGCATCGGCGCCGCGATGGGTGTGCGCGGCGCGGTGACGAGCCCGACGTTCGTGCTCGCCCGCACGCACCGCGGGCAGGTCCCGCTGCTGCACGTCGACGCCTACCGGCTGCGCGAGGCCGGGGCGCGCTTCGACCTGGACGACCTCGACCTGGACGCGGCGCTCGAGGACGCGGTGACCGTCGTCGAGTGGGGCGAGGGACTGGCGGCGTCGCTCACCGACTCCTGGGTCGAGGTGCACCTGGAGCGCCCGACCGGCGAGGGGGAGGACGGCCCGCCCGCAGGACGGACCGCACGCGTGGTCTGCCGCGGTCCCCGCTGGACGGTGCTGCCCCAGCGCTGAGCCGGCAGCGCCCCAGAACATGCCCCCCGGTGTTCGCCATCCTGAACGGGTTGCGCTTGTATGCGTGAGCCACGCCATAGACGGGGCACACAGCGCAGCGCGAGCACGGCGACGGGAGCACCATGGGTCAGG
Organism: uncultured Actinomycetota bacterium; assembly: GCA_963844295.1. Lineage (GTDB taxonomy): Bacteria > Actinomycetota > Actinomycetes > Mycobacteriales > SCTD01 > SCTD01. The sequence continues at coordinate 35,840 of CAWJNR010000004.1, forward strand.
GCGAACCGGACGGGACGTCGCGAGCGACGTCGACACGCACGGGCGGGACGGCTGTGGACGGCACCGGTCGCGGACCGGGACGCTTCGACGTCGACGGGGTCACGGTGCGCTTCGGCGGCCTGACCGCGCTCGACTCGGTGTCGCTGTTCGTCGAGCCGGGTGAGGTGCTGGGCGTCATCGGCCCGAACGGCGCCGGCAAGACGACGCTGTTCAACGTCGTCTGCGGCTTCATCGAGCCCGACGAGGGGGTGCTCCGCTGGCGCGGTGAGCGGCTGGAGGGACTCAAGCCGCACAAGCTGGCCGGGCTCGGCATCGCCCGCACCCTGCAGGGCGTCGGGCTGTTCGCCGGCATGACGGTCCTCGAGAACGTCATGGCGGGCGCCACCAGCCGCGCCAAGGCCGGCTTCTTCTCCGCTGCGCTCGGCCTCCCGGCCAGCGACAAGGACGAGCGGGCCCTGCGCGACCGGGCCATGGCGATCCTCACCGACCTGGGCGCGGGGCAGGTGGCCGGGCGCTACCCGGGTGCGCTGCCCTACCCGGTCCAGAAGCGCGTGGCGCTGGCCCGCGCGCTGGTCAGCGAGCCCGACCTGCTCATGCTCGACGAGCCGGCCGCCGGCCTCGGGGCCGACGAGATGGAGGAGCTGGGCGACACGATCCGGCACCTGTTCGGGGCGCATGGCCGTCATGCTCGTCGAGCACCACATGGACCTCGTCATGCGCGTCTGCGACCGCATCACGGTGCTCGACTTCGGCCGCGTCATCGCCAACGGGACACCGGAGCAGATCCGCACCGACCCCGCCGTCCTCGCTGCCTACCTCGGCGACGAGGGCGGCGACGTCGACCTGCAGGGGGCGGCCGACTCCCAGGGTGCCTCCGCCGACGCGCCCAGCAGCAAGGAGGCCTGACGTGCTCGAGATCAAGGACCTCGTCGTCGCGTACGGTCCCGTCAAGGCGCTCGACGGCGTCAACATCTCCGTGCCCGAGGGGAAGATCACGGCCGTGCTCGGCGCGAACGGCGCCGGCAAGACGTCGCTGCTCCGCAGCGTGTCCGGCCTGGTCAAGAGCCGGTCCGGCCAGGTGGTGCTCGACGGCCAGGACATCACCAAGAAGCCGGTCGAGGACATGGTCCGGCTGGGCATGGCCCACGTGCCGGAGGGGCGCGGCGTCATCGCCGAGCTCACCGTCGAGGAGAACCTGCGGCTGGGCGGCCTGTTCCGCCGCGAGAGCGACGCCGACGAGCGGATCGAGGGCGTCTACAAGCAGTTCCCCTCCCTGGACAGCCGCCGCAAGCGGAGCGCCCACACCCTGTCCGGAGGTGAGCGCCAGATGCTCGTCGTCGGGCGCGCCCTGCTGGCCAAGCCCAAGGTGCTGCTCCTCGACGAGCCGTCCCTCGGACTGGCCCCGCTGGTCGTGAACCAGATCTTCACCCTCGTGCGCGACCTGGTGGACAGCAGCGGCCTGGCCGTCCTGCTCGTCGAGCAGAACGCCAAGTCGGCGCTCGGCATCGCCGACACCGGCGTCGTGCTCAACCTCGGCAAGGTCGTCGCCACCGACGACGCGTCCGTGCTCGTCGCGGACGAGCAGCTGCGCCACGCCTACCTGGGCTTCTGACGTGCCCTCCCTGCCCACCCACGACGACGGAGTCGCACCGTGCAGCAGTTCGTGACCCTGACGGTCAACGGCATCATCCTGGGCTCGGTCTTCGCGGCCTTCGCCCTCACCCTGGTGCTCATCTACCGCGCCACCCGGATCATCAACTTCGGGCAGGGGGCCATGGCGATGTTCAGCGCCTACCTCGCCCTGGAGACCATCAAGCGCACCGACTCGTACTGGCTCGGCTTCGTGGTGGCGCTCGCCTCGGGCTTCGTCATCGGCGGCCTCGTCGAGCGGATCATCGTGCGCCCGGTCGAGACCGGCCCGGAGCTCAACGCGGTGATCGTGACCCTCGGCGTGTTCGTCGGGTTCATCGCGCTGGCCTCGATCCTGTTCGGCAACACGATCGAGGGCTTCCCGGCGCCGTTCTCGGTGCGCGGCTTCGAGGCCGTGGCCATCACGCCGACGGACATCTTCAAGCTGATCGCCGTGCTCATCGCCATGGGCCTGCTGCTGGTGCTGTTCCAGTTCACCAGCCTGGGCCTGCAGATGCGCGCCGCCGCCTTCGGCCAGGAGGTCGCCCGTCTGCTCGGCGTCCGGGTCGGCCAGATGCTCACCCTCGGCTGGGCGCTGGCCGGCATGTTCGGCGCCCTCGCCGGCGTCCTCATCGCCAGCGGCGCACCGGTGTCGCCGACGTACATGGACGCGGTGGTCGTCTTCGGCTTCGTGGCCGCCGTGCTCGGGGGGCTCGACAGCTTCCTCGGGGCGGTGGTCGGCGGCCTGGTGCTCGGCCTCACCAACACCTACGTCGCCGGCTACGTCGAGCGCGGCAGCGCCCTGGTGACGCTGGCCGCGCTGGCGATCCTCATCACGGTGCTGCTCCTGCGGCCCAGCGGCCTGTTCTCCAGCTCCGTCGCACGGAAGGTCTGATCGCCGTGACCACGTCCCAGGGCCCGACGGCCGACCCCACGAACGACACCCCCGGCAAGGTCCAGCCCGGCCGCGGTGTGGCCGACAGCGGCGCCGGCGGACCCGCCGGCCGCCGCTCGGTGCTGGAGCGCTTCACCCCCGGCTCGACCCTCGCCAAGCACGCGCTGCTCATGCTGCTGGCCTTCCTCGGCGCCGTGATCCTCATCGAGACCCTGAGCGGCTTCCGCGTCTCCCAGCTCGGCTCGATGGCGTACTACATCCCGGCCCTGGCGGGGCTGACCCTGCTCACCGGCATCAACGGACAGATCTCCCTGGGCCACGGCGCGCTCATGGCCGTCGGCGCGTACACGACGGCGGTGGTGCTCGAGCGCAACGAGGGCATCCCGTTCATCCTCGTGCTGCTGCTCTCGATGATCATCACGGGTCTCGTCGGGATCCTCGTCGGCGCGGCGGCCTCCCGGCTGCACGGGCCGTACCTCGCCGGAGCGACCCTCGCCCTGGCCGTCGGCCTGCCCGGCCTCGCCATCTGGTCCGAGGAGTTCCTGGGCGGCGAGCAGGGCCTTCGCGTGTCGCCGCCCGACCCGCCCGGCTGGGTCGAGGACGCGATCTTCTTCGTCACCGGCAACGACCTGAGCACCGGCAAGTACGTCGCCTACCTCGGCTGGGCGGTCGCCGTCCTCGTGCTGCTGGTCCTGTCCAACCTGCTCCGCAGCCGCTACGGCCGGGTGTGGCGCGCGGTGCGCGACGACGAGATCGCGGCGTCCCTGACCGGCATCAACCTGGGCCGGGCCCGGGTGCTGGCGTTCGTGGTCAGCGCCTGCTGCGCCGGTCTCGCCGGCTCCCTGCTGGCCATCGTCACCCGGTTGGCCGCGCCGACGAGCTTCACCATCGTCCTCTCGATCTTCCTGCTGGTCGGGATCGTCGTCGGCGGGCTCGGCAGCCTGGTCGGCGCCATCCTCGGTGCCGCGCTGCTGGTCTTCCTGGTCCCGTTCGTCACCGACCGGGGGCTGGACGCCGGGCTGAGCGCGGCGCAGGCCGCCAACACCGCGCCGCTGGTGTTCGGCATCGTGCTGATCGTGATCATGCTGGCCGCACCGCAGGGGGTGGTCGGGACCATCCGCATGCGCTACCTGACGCGCAAGGCGGCGAAGGCCGCCGCGAGAGGCTGAGCCCAGGGCCGAGCCCCGGCCGAGCCGAGAGGCAGGTCACAGTCCGCTCACGATGGCGGGCCAAGAGCGACACCGGGACGCCCGGCGGTCAGGATGCAACCGAATCGGGTTCTAGTGCCCGGTCGACGAGGAGGAGCATTAGTGAGGATCTACAGAAGCCGTCCTGTGGCCCGGGCGGTCGTCGCCCTGGCCGGAGCGTCGCTGCTCGTCACCGCCTGCGGTGCGGGTGGGAACAACGACGACGACACCGCGAGCGGTGGTGACACGGCGACCGAGGTCGAGGGCGACAGCACCGGCGTCACCGACAGCACGATCAAGATCGGGACGCACAAGCCCCTGACCGGTCCGGCCGCGCCGGGCTACTCCGAGATCCCCACCGGCGTGCAGGCCTACTTCGACCACGTGAACGCCAACGGCGGCGTCTGCGGTCGTGAGTTCGAGTACGTCGTGCGCGACGACGGCTACAACCCCACGAACACCTCGCAGGTCACCAACCAGCTCGTGCTGCAGGACGAGATCTTCGCGATGATGGGCGGGCTCGGCACGCCGACCCACAGCGCGGTCGTCGACTTCCTCAACGAGGAGGAGGTGCCCGACCTGTTCGTCGCCTCCGGCGCCCTGGCCTGGGACGACCCCGAGGGCTACCCGTACTCGTTCGGCTGGCAGCCCGACTACACCGTCGAGGGCAAGGTGATGGGCCAGTACATCGCCGAGAACTTCCCCGACGCCAAGGTCGGCCTGTTCGGGCAGGGTGACGACTTCGGTCGTGACGGCTTCGCCGGCGCCAAGCAGTTCCTCGGCGACCAGGTCGTCGCCGAGGAGACCTACACCTCGGGCAACACCGACGTCGGCCCGCAGATCGCCGCCCTCCAGCGCGCGGGCGCCGACCTGGTCATCGGCTTCACGGTCCCGGCCTACACGGCCCTGAGCCAGCTCACCGCCCTGCGCCTGAACTACCAGCCGCAGTGGGCCTACTCGAACGTCGGCTCCGACGTGACGCTGGTCAGCGCCCTGCTGGCCCGCTTCTCCGAGGGCGCCGTCGCCGACGGCGGCAGCCTGCTCGAGGGCGCCATCACCAACAAGTACATCCCGACGGTGGAGGAGCCGGACAACGCCTGGACCCAGCTCTGGCAGCAGATCTGGGACGAGCAGGGCGGCGACGGCGAGCTCACCAACTTCCGCGTCTACGGCATGTCCCAGGCCTACACGCTGACCAACGCGCTCGTCCGCATCTGCGACAACCTCAACCGCGAGGCGCTGGTCGCCGTGATCGAGGAGCAGGGCGCCGAGTTCGAGGGTCCGTGGCTCGCTCCGCTGGACTACAGCGAGGAGTCGCACCGCGGCGTCAGCGGCGTCCAGGTCGTCCAGATCGAGGGTGGCGTCCCGGTGCAGAAGACCGGGGTCATCACGACCGACGACGGTGACGACGAGCCGGTCGAGTACACCGAGGAGCCGTTCGCGCCGACCGAGAACGGCATCCCGGAGGCCTAGCCCCTGCTGCACTGACCGGTGGCGGTCGTCCCCTCGGGGGCGGCCGCCACCGGCGTCTCCGGGGTCAGACGGGTGCCTGGGCCGGCCCTGGGGGAGACTCCCCTCACACTGCCCCCGAGGAACCGGAGCCCGCATGTCCCTGACGATCGCCAGCATCCTGGCGGAGTCCGCCGTCCGCCACGCCGACCGCACCGCCGTGGTCCTCGGCGACCTGCGGCTCACCTACGCCCAGCTGTGGGGCCACGCCAAGCAGTACGCCGCCGTCCTGCGCGAGAAGGGCGTCGGTCCCGGCGACAAGGTCGCGATCCTGCTGCCGAACACCCCGCACTTCCCGCTCACGTACTTCGGCGCGCTGGCGCTCGGCGCCGTGGCCGTCCCGGTCCACGCGCTGCTGAAGTCCGAGGAGATCCAGTACGTCCTGGAGGACTCGGGCGCGAAGGTGCTCGTCTGCGCCGCGCCGCTGCTGGGCGAGGGCGCCAAGGGCGCCGAGCTCGCCGGCGTGCCGGTGCTGGCGGTCATGGACGGCGGCGACGCCACCATCGAGCGGATCGACAACCGGGCCTTCGAGGTGCAGCCGATCGACGCCGTCGAGCAGCGCGAGCCCGAGGACACCGCGGTGATCCTCTACACCTCGGGCACGACCGGCACCCCGAAGGGCGCCGAGATCACCCACCTCAACGTGACGATGAACGTGCTGGCGTCGGCGACGTACAGCTTCGACATCCAGCCCGACGACGTGGTGCTCGGCTGCCTGCCGCTGTTCCACACCTTCGGCCAGACCTGCTGCATGAACACCGCCTTCTTCGTCGGCGCGAGCGTCGTGCTGCTGCCGCGCTTCGACGGCAAGCAGGCGCTCGAGCTGCTCGAGAAGGAGAAGTGCACGATCTTCATGGGCGTCCCGACGATGTACGTCGGCCTGCTCGAGGCGGCGAAGAGCTCCGACATCCGGCCGAAGCTGAAGTCGGCGCTGTCCGGCGGTGCGGCGCTCCCGGTGCCGGTGCTCGAGCAGTTCGCGGAGGTCTTCGGCACGAACGTGCTGGAGGGCTACGGCCTCACCGAGACCTCGCCGGTCGCGACGTTCAACCAGATCGGCTTCGAGCCGCGTCCGGGGACCGTCGGCAAGCAGATCTGGGGCGTCGAGGTCGAGGTCGCCAAGGCCGAGGTCGACGAGCGCATCGAGCTGCTGCCGACCGGTGAGCTCGGCGAGATCGTGGTCCGCGGCCACAACGTCTTCAAGGGCTACCTCAACAAGCCCGAGGCGACGGCCGCCGCGATCGTCGACGGCTGGTTCCGCACCGGCGACCTCGGCACCAAGGACGCCGACGGCTACGTCTCGATCGTGGACCGCAAGAAGGACATGGTCATCCGCGGGGGCTACAACATCTACCCGCGCGAGGTGGAGGAGGCGCTGCTGCGCCACCCGGCCGTCGCCCAGGTCGCCGTCTTCGCGCTGCCCGACCCGCAGTACGGCGAGGAGGTCAGCGCGGCGGTCGTGCTCGACCCGGCCGGTGGTGAGGTCACCGCGGAGGAGCTGTCGGCCTGGGCCAAGACCAAGCTGGCCGCCTACAAGTACCCGCGCCGGATCTTCTTCACCGACGCCTTCCCGCTCGGGCCGTCGGGCAAGGTGCTCAAGCGCGAGCTGCAGGACCAGTACAAGGGCGACCAGTAGAGGCAGGGACAGCCGTCCCGGTCCCGGGGGCGGTCTACGCGACCGCCTCCGGGAACGGCACCCGGGGTGCACCCGGCGAGCGGGTGCGGGATCCCGCACCCGCCTACCCTCGGGGGCGTGCTCGTCCTCGCCCTCGACACCTCCAGCGCCGCCGTCACGGCCGGGCTCTCGCGCGTGACGCCGACCGCCGTCGAGCCGGTGGCCGAGTCGGTCGCCGTCGACGGCCGCCGGCACGGCGAGCTGCTGGCGGTCGGGGTGCGCGCGGTGCTGGCCGAGGCGGGCGTCGACCGCCGCGACCTGGCCGCCGTGGTCGTCGGCACCGGCCCGGGGCCGTTCACCGGGCTGCGCGTCGGCCTGGTCACCGCCGCGACGACGGCCGACGCCCTGGGCATCCCGGCGTACGGCGTCTGCTCGCTGGACGCCTTCGGCCTGCAGGACGGCTGGGTGCTCGCCGACGCGCGGCGCAAGGAGGTCTACTGGGCGCGGTACACCGCGGGGGAGCGGGTCGACGGACCGGGCGTGAGCGCGCCCGCCGACCTGGCGCTGCCGCGGGGCGCGGTGCTCGCCGGTGCGGGAGCGGTGCTGCACCGGGCGTCGCTGCCGGGCTTCGTCCGCGACGAGCCCCTCCACCCCTCGGCCCACCTGCTCGTCGTCCGCGCGGCCGACCGCGTGCGGTCCGGCGCGCCGAGCGAGCCGCTGACGCCGCTCTACCTGCGCCGGCCCGACGCGGTGGAGCCGGGGGCGAGCAAGCGGGTGACGGCGTGATCGGGGTGGTCCGGTGAGCGACACCCCGCTGTGGCTGGACGCCTTCCCGCACGACTTCGAGGTCGCGCACGAGCGCACCCTGCGCGGGATGTCGAAGGTCAAGGAGCGCGTCTACTACCCCGGGGCCCGCCGCGACGGCGGCCACGACGGCGCCTGGCTGCGCATCACGGCCTCGACCGGGCGGGTGTGGACCGGCGTGTTCGCCAGCGACCTCGTGGCCGGCCGGCTCTCGCTGGTCGCGTCCTGGCCGGAGCCCTCCACGCTGTTCGTCTCCGTCGGCGGCGGCCCCTACCTCGTCGACACCCGCGACCCGGACGCCTGGTCGCGGATCGACCGGCCGACGGTGCGGCGCTTCGCCCCGCAGACCGACCTGGGCCTCGCGCTGCTGCTCGACGACGACCGGCTCTCGGCGTACGACGCGGCGGGGCTGGCGTGGGAGAGCGAGCACCTGGGTCCGGAGGCGGAGTGGCTCGGCCGGCTCGACGACGAGGTGCACCTGCGCGCCGGCGACGCCCTGCACCGGGTGTCGCTGCGCCACGGCGGCACCGTGGTCGAGCCCGCCTCGTGGTGAGCAGCCCCGTCGCGCTCCAGCGGATGCGGTGGTGGCACGTCGCCGAGCTGATGCCGATCGAGCAGGCGGTCTTCTCGCCCGAGCCGTGGACCGAGCGGCTGTTCTGGTCCGAGCTCGGCCAGCTCGACACCCGGCACTACGTCGTCGCGCTGTCCGACGGCGCGGTCGTGGGCTACGCCGGGCTGTGCGACTACCCGGACGAGGCCTTCGTCCAGACGATCGCCGTCGCGCCGGGCGCGCAGGGCCGGGGCCTGGGCGCGCGGCTGCTGCAGGACCTGCTCGCGGAGGCGGCGCGGCGCGGTCAGCGCGCGGTGAGCCTCGAGGTCCGCGCCGACAACGAGGCGGCCCAGCGGCTCTACGCCGCGCACGGCTTCACCCGCACGGGGGTGCGCCGCGGCTACTACCCCGGCGGCGTCGACGCCCTCGTGCTCACGCACCGCTCCGTAGGCTGATCCGGTGCGCGACGAGCCGCTGGTCCTCGGGATCGAGACCTCCTGCGACGAGACCGGGGTCGGGATCGTCCGCGGGACGACGCTGCTCGCCGACGCGATCGCGAGCAGCGTGGACGAGCACGCCCGCTTCGGCGGCGTGGTGCCCGAGGTCGCGAGCCGCGCGCACCTCGAGGCGATGGTCCCGACCGTGACGCGCGCCCTCGAGACGGCCGGCGTGCGGCTCTCGGACCTCGACGCCGTCGCCGTCACCGCCGGTCCGGGCCTGGCCGGCGCGCTGCTGGTGGGCGTCGCGGCGGCGAAGTCCTACAGCCTCGCGCTCGACGTCCCGCTGTACGGCGTCAACCACCTCGCCGCGCACGTCGCGGTCGACGTCCTCGAGCACGGGCCGCTGCCCGAGCCGGCGATCGCGCTGCTCGTGTCCGGCGGGCACTCGAGCCTGCTGCTCGTCGACGACGTGACGCAGACGCTCAGCCCGCTCGGCGCGACGGTCGACGACGCCGCGGGGGAGGCCTTCGACAAGGTGGCCCGGCTGCTCGGCCTCGGCTTCCCCGGCGGCCCGGTCGTCGACCGCACCGCCCGCGAGGGCGACCCCGCCGCGATCGCCTTCCCGCGCTCGATGCTGCGCGACAGCTCCTACGACGTGTCCTTCAGCGGGCTGAAGACCGCGGTCGCGCGCTGGGTCGAGGCGAAGCAGGCCGCGGGGGAGCCGGTGCCGGTGGCCGACGTGTGCGCGAGCTTCCAGGAGGCGGTCGTCGACGTGCTGACCGCCAAGGCCGTGCGCGCGTGCACCGAGCAGGGGGTGGGCGCGCTGCTCATCGGCGGCGGCGTCGCCGCGAACTCCCGGCTGCGGTCGATGGCCCAGCAGCGCTGCGACGCCGCGGGCGTCGAGCTGCGCGTCCCGCGCCCCGGGCTGTGCACCGACAACGGCGCGATGGTCGCCGCGCTCGGCAGCCGCCTGGTCGCCGCGGGGGTCGCCGCGAGCCCGCTGGACCTGCCGGCCGACAGCGCCATGGACGTCCGCGAGGTCGTCTGCCGGTAGCCGAGGCCCGCGCACGCGACGGCCCCGCCCGGCAGTGCCGGACGGGGCCGTCGTACGGGTGCGGTGCCTAGGGAGCGGGCGTCTCCTCGACGGGCTCCTCGGTGACGGGTCCTCGTCGACGGGCTCCTCGACGACCGGCTCCTCGGTGACGGGCTCCTCGGTGACGGGCTCCTCGACGACGGGGGCCTGCTCCACGCGGTCCGACTTCTTCCCCTTGCCGGCAGCGGCCTTGGCCTCCTTCTTCGCGGCGTTCTTCTCGTGAGCGGCCGCGGCGACGTCCTGGCCGGTTCCGCCGGCCGCCTTGATCTCGTGGACCGTCTCGCCGAACGTGCCGGCCTTCGGGCCGTCGCCCTCGGCCTCCTCCTCAGCCGGCTCCTCGACGGTGGGCTCCGCGTCGGAGTCCTCCTCGACGGGAGCAGGCGCGTCCTCGAGGGGAGCCTCGTCGGGGGCCTCCTCCTCCTGGACCGGCACCTCCTCGAGGACCTCCTCCTCCTCGACCGGCACCTCCTCGAGCGGCACCTCGGTCTGCGTGACCGAGTCGCCGGGGAGCGGGTCCTCGGCAGAGACGGTGACGAGACCGGTGGTGCCGGCGGTGCCGATCGCGGCGACGGCCACGGCGACGCCGAGCGCCCCCTTGGCGGCCGCGCCGCCGGCGGACAGCTTGGCCAGGACGGTGGCCAGGACGGTGAGGGACATGTGTGCACTTCCTCCAGTTCGGCGGCTCCGATGCCTGCGGGAGGCCGGTGGCTCTGCTGACCGTCGTCGCCGACGGGTCGCCCTTGTCGTTGGTGCGGCGCGTGCCGCTCACCGGGGACGTCGGTCCGGCTGCCCCGTCCGTTACACGTCCGCGGCGACGTCACCCGTACGGCCCATCGGCGACCCGGCTTGTCCCGTTGGCACTCGGAGGGCTAGAGTGCCAACCGCAGCCAGGCCCTGACCCCCGCGACGGCAGGACGCCAGCTCCACCCCCGTCAGCGCTCAACCAGGAGGCATCGTGTCCACTGCGACCAAGGTCGCCATCAAGCCCCTCGAGGACCGCATCGTGGTCCAGGCGAGCGACGCGGAGAGCACCACCGCGTCCGGGCTCGTCATCCCCGACACGGCCAAGGAGAAGCCCCAGGAGGGCACCGTCCTGGCCGTCGGCCCGGGCCGCTTCGAGGACGGCAACCGCGTTCCGCTCGACGTCAAGGTCGGCGACAAGGTGCTGTACAGCAAGTACGGCGGCACCGAGGTCAAGTACGCCGGCGAGGAGTACCTCGTGCTCTCCGCCCGCGACGTGCTCGCCGTCATCGAGGGCTGAGCAGCCCTCCAGCTCGACCCCAGCACTTCCGTACGACGCCCCGGTCTCCCCTGTCGGGGACCGGGGCGTCGTCATCCGAGAGGAATCGCATGGCCAAGACCCTCAGCTTCTCCGAGGACGCCCGCCGCTCGCTCGAGCGCGGCGTGGACGCCCTCGCCAACGCCGTCAAGGTGACGCTCGGCCCGAAGGGCCGCAACGTCGTGCTCGCCAAGGCCTACGGCGGCCCCACCATCACCAACGACGGCGTGACGATCGCCCGCGAGGTCGAGCTCGAGGACCCGTACGAGAACATGGGTGCCCAGCTCGCCAAGGAGATCGCCACCAAGACCAACGACATCGCGGGTGACGGCACCACCACCGCGACCGTCCTCGGCCAGGCGATGGTCCACGAGGGCCTGCGCGCCGTCGCGGCCGGTGCCAACCCGATGAGCCTCAAGGTCGGCATCGACGCCGCCGTCGAGGCCGTCCACGAGGCGCTGCTCGCAGCGGCCACCGAGGTGCAGACCCACGACGAGGTCGCCGCGGTCGCCGCCATCTCCGCCCAGGACGCCCTGGTCGGCCAGCTCGTCGCCGAGGCGATCGACAAGGTCGGCAAGGACGGCGTCATCACGGTCGAGGAGAGCCAGACCACCGGTCTGGAGCTCGAGCTCACCGAGGGCATGCAGTTCGACAAGGGCTACATCAGCCCGTACTTCGTCACCGACGCCGAGCGCATGGAGACCGTCCTCGAGGACGCCCTCGTGCTCATCGTCAACGGCAAGGTCAGCGCGCTGGCCGAGCTGCTGCCGCTGCTCGAGAAGATCGTCCAGGCCCAGAAGCCGCTGCTCATCGTGGCCGAGGACGTCGACGGAGAGGCGCTGTCGACGCTGGTCGTCAACGCGATCCGCAAGACGCTCAAGGTCGCGGCCGTCAAGGCCCCCGGCTTCGGCGACCGCCGCAAGGCGATGCTCCAGGACATCGCCGTCCTCACCGGCGGTCAGGTCATCTCCGCCGAGGTCGGGCTCAAGCTCGACCAGGTCGGCCTCGAGGTGCTCGGCAAGGCCCGCACCGTCACGGTCACCAAGGAGCTGACGACGATCGTCGACGGCGCCGGCACGGCCGAGGAGGTCGCCGGCCGCGTCGCCCAGATCAAGCAGGAGATCGAGAACAGCGACTCCGACTGGGACAAGGAGAAGCTCTCCGAGCGCCTCGCGAAGCTGTCCGGCGGTGTCGGCGTCATCAAGGTCGGCGCCCACACCGAGACCGAGCTCAAGGAGCGCAAGCACCGCCTCGAGGACGCCATCTCGGCGACCAAGGCCGCGGTCGAGGAGGGCATCGTCCCCGGTGGTGGCGCTGCGCTCGTGCACGCCGCCGCTGTGCTCGAGGGCGACCTCGGCCTCGAGGGCGACGAGCGCACCGGTGTCCGCATCGTGCGCAAGGCGCTCGACGAGCCGGCCTACTGGATCGCCAAGAACGCCGGCCTCGAGGGCCGCGTCGCGGTGAACCGGGCGCGCGAGCTCGGCGCCGGTCAGGGCCTCAACGCCGCGACCGGCGAGTACGGCGACCTGGTCAAGCAGGGCATCGTCGACCCGGTCAAGGTCTCCCGCAGCGCCGTCCGCAACGCCGCCTCGATCGCCAGCATGCTGCTGACGACCGAGACGCTCGTCGCGGACAAGCGCGAGGAGGAGTCCGGCGACGGCCACGGCCACGGCGGCCACGGCCACGCCCACTAGCAGTCCCAGCACGTACGACGGCCCGGCACTCCCGCGAGGGGGCGCCGGGCCGTCGCGCGTCCGCAGGCCCCCCTCTTGCGAGGGGTCTTGTCGGCGGGCGGTGGCACGCTCCGATCCATGGGTGGACGAGAGGGCAGCTGGGCGCAGGTCGAGGCCGAGGCGCCGGAGCTCATGGCGGCGGTACGGGACTGCTTCGCGGTGCGCAAGCACGCGACGATGGCGACGCTGCGGCGGGACGGCTCGCCGCGGATCAGCGGCACCGAGGTGCAGCTCGAGGACGGCGAGCTCTGGATCGGGAGCATGGCGGGCGCGCGGAAGGCCCAGGACCTGCAGCGCGACGGCCGGGTGGCGATCCACTCCCCGACGGTGGACCCGCCGGAGGAGGACCCGAGCGCGTGGTCCGGCGAGGCCAAGGTCGCCGGGCGGGCGGTCGAGGTGCCGAGCGAGGACTCCTCGCACCGCTTCCGCATCGACCTGCACGAGGTCGTGCACACCCGCGTGGACGGCGACGCGCTGCTCATCACCTCCTGGCACCCCGGCCGAGGCGCCCAGTCCGTCCGCCGCGCCGGCTGACGGTCCCTACCGCGAGAGGCGGACGCGGGCGGAGGCGGGGTCGGACAGGGCGACGAGCAGGACCGCGCCGGCGGCGAGCAGCAGCGCGGCGAAGCGCAGCTGGGCGACCTCCCACGGCGGTCCCCAGGTCTGGAACGGCAGCAGCACCAGGGCCCGGGGCAGCTGGTCGGCCGCCACGAGGAAGCCGATCAGCACCGGGCCGCTGAAGGCACCCGGCTCGGCGGCGCGGCGCCAGCGGCGCACGCCCGTCGCGACGGCCAGCGCCAGCGCCGCGAGCGCGACTGCCTCCAGGGTCAGGCCGGCCACCGGCAGGTCGGTCCCGCGCAGCTGCACGAGCAGCAGCGCGGCCAGCCACAGCGGCACGACGAGAGCAGCCAGCGCCAGCAGCCGGCGCGCCACCCGCACGGCGAAGGGGGTGGCCGTCGCGTCGAGCAGCTCGGCCGGCGGCTCGTCCACGGCCAGCGCCAGCGTCGCCGCGAGCAGGACCGCCAGGCCCTGCAGGACCTGGAGCGCCGTGCCGGGGGCGTCCAGCCCGCGTGCCGTGACGACCAGCAGCACGACCGCGCCGGTCAGGTGCAGCGCCACCGCGCGCAGCGGCAGCGCCCGCAGCTCGAGCCGGGTCACGGCAGCTGCAGCACGCCGGCCAGCACCGCCACGGCGGTGGCGGCCCCGCCGAGCAGCAGCGCACGCGTGCGGACGGTCGGCTCCCGCAGGAACGCGCCAGCAGCGGCCATGGCGCACAGCGCGGCGAGGTAGGCGGTGTGCCAGACCTCCGAGCCGGGCTGCACACCGTTCCAGACCATCAGGTCGTCGTGCCAGACCGACCAGAAGATGACGGTCGCGAGCGGGCCGAGCGTGGCGGACCGGCCGCCGAGCCAGGCGTCGACGACGACCATGGCCACCATCACGAGCAGCGCCGTTCCCGGCACCCGGCTCAGGCGGCCGACCATGCCGCCGAGCAGCGCGCCGCCGAGGATCCCCAGCACGCCGTGGGCGAGGAACCAGCCGGACGGCGGCACGGCGTACAGCCCGCGGGCGTCGTTGAGCGCGTGCACGCCGAGCACGAAGGCCGCCCCGACGGCGGTCGGGACGCAGCGCCGCGACGCACAGCGCCGCGACCCGGTCCACGCCACCGCGCGGCAGGGCGGCGAGCAGCTCGCCGCTGTGCGCGCGCCGGTCGCGCGAGGCGACCAGGTGGGCGGCGAAGTAGACGAGCACGCCGTAGAAGTACGGCGGGCCGGCGGTCACGAGGTCGAAGGCGGCGCGGGGACCGTCGTCGCCCTCGACCACGGCCATGACGACGGTGAGCAGGAGGCCCGGCCAGCGCCAGCGGGTGCAGCGCGATGCGGCGACCCTCCTGCAGCCCGAGCGCGACGGCGACGGGCAGCGGGCGGGGGGCGGACTCCAGCACGACGCCGGTCGGCACGGCGGTCATGCCGGCACCGCCGCGGTGGCGCGGTCGCCGAGCAGCAGCAGGTAGGCGTCCTCGAGGGTCGGGGCGACCAGCGAGGCGCCGGACGGGGCAGCCCCGATGTGGTGGAAGGCGCCGTTGCCCAGGCGCCAGGCGAGCAGCGCCGAGGGGTCGCGGACCTCGTCGAGCCAGACGGCCCCCTCGGCCGTCGCGACCAGGTCCGGGACCGAGCCGCTGAACAGCGCGCGGCCGCGGTCGACCACCACGACGTGCTCGCACAGCGCGGCGACGTCCTCGGTCTGGTGGGTCGACAGGACCACGGTGCGGTCCTCGCCGGCGCGGCTGACGAGGTCGCGGAAGCGCAGCCGCTGCTCGGGGTCCAGCCCGACGGTCGGCTCGTCCAGCACGACGAGGTCCGGGTCGCGCAGCAGCGCCTGGGCCAGGCCCAGCCGCCGCCGCATCCCGCCGGACAGCGCCTTGACCTTGCGGCCGGCGACGTCGGTGAGGTCGACGAGCTCGAGCACCCGGCGCACCTCGTCGTGCCGGGTCCGCCGGTCGGTGAGCTCCTTGAGCACGGCGACGTAGTCGACCAGCTCGAAGGCGGTGAACGTCCGCGAGTAGCCGGGGTCCTGCGGCAGGTAGCCCAGCCGGCGGCGGACCTCGCGGCGCTCCTCGGCGTCGGAGGGGTCCAGGCCGAGCAGGCGGACCCGGCCGGACTGCGGCGCGAGGACGGTGGCCAGCACCCGCAGCAGGGTGGTCTTGCCGGCGCCGTTCGGACCGAGCAGGCCGGTCACGCCGGGACGGGCCCGCAGGCAGGCGCCGTCGAGGGCGCGCAGGCGCCCGAAGGAGTGGTCGAGGTCGTCGACGACGACGGTCGGTGCGGTCATGCGGGGCTCCCGGAGACGAGGGGCGAGCGGCGCGAGGTGAGCAGCGCAGCGCCCGCGAGGACGAGCAGGACGAGGCAGGAGAGCTGCACGGCGGCGGACGGCCACGAGCAGCGGGTCGCGCTCGGGACGCAGGCCGGAGAGCGCGACGAGCAGCCAGCAGCCGGCGAGGACGGCGCTGGACACCACGGGGTCGACCCGCGTGGCGAGCGCCAGCGCGGTGCAGGTCAGCGCGAGGGCGGGCAGCAGCCAGCCCGCCGCGACCCACGCCGTCGCCGGCAGCAGCGCCGCTGCGGGCACGGCCAGCAGCAGGCTGGTGGTGAGCACGGCCGCGCTGCGCAGCAGCAGCAGCCGGAACGAGGAGTACGGCGCGGCGACCGCCACCTCGTGCAGCGGGTCGGTCCGCGGGCCGAAGGCCACCGCGACGCCCGCGACCGGCAGGACCGGCGCGAGGGCCAGGAACAGCCCGATGCCCCGCTCCCCGGTCTGCGCGAGCGCGAGCGCCATCAGCAGCGCGACGGTCGTCCCGGTCAGCCACGACAGCTGCAGCGAGGGGGTGACGGCCACGAGCCGCGCGGTGTCCGGCGCGATGCCGACCGCGGTGAGCAGCCGCTCGACCAGCGGCACCCGCGGGGCGTCCAGCGCATCGGTGACGCCGGCCCACACCGCGTCGAGCCGCGGGGCGTCGACGGTCGGCGCGAGCCGCGCCTGGCAACGGCCGCAGCCCTGCAGGTGGGCCTCGACGGACGCGGTCAGCGCCGGCGACAGCGGCCGTCCCCGGCGTAGCCGTCGAGCAGGTCGGGATCCAGGTGCCAGGTGCCGCTCATGCCAGGGCCTCTCTCAGCTGGGCGCGGGCGCGCATCATGCGGGTCTTCACGGTGCCGCTCGGGATGCCGAGCAGGTGACCGGCCTCGCGGGTGGTCAGGCCGTCGAGCACGGTGGCGCGGACGACGGCGCGCAGCTCCGGGGACAGCCGGTCCAGCGCGGGGCCGAGCTCGCCGTGCTCGAGGCCGAGCAGCACCTGCTCCTCGGCCGAGTCGACCAGGGCCGGGCCCTCGGGGACGTCGAGCAGGGCGGCGGTGGGCCGCGGGCTCCGGCGGACCGCGTCCACGAGGCGGCGCACCGCGATGCCCCACAGCCAGGCGCCGACCTCGCCGCGACCGGTGAAGCTGCGGGCGCCCTTCCAGACGGCGACGAACGCGTCCTGGAGCACCTCGTCGACCAGGTGCGGGTCGGAGCAGCGGCGCTGCAGCCGCGCGGTGAGCCACGGGGCGTGCCGCCGGTAGAGGACCTCCAGCGCCCGCCGGTCGCCGGCCGCGACGGCGGCGAGCAGCTCCTCGTCGTCGGGTCCAGGGTCGGCGGGTCCGGGGTCGGGCGGTCCGGGGTCGGACACCGAGGCCTCCCCCCGGGGCTCCGGGACCCGCGTACGGGTCAGCGTCGTCGGCACGGCTAGAACGGGACGGTCAGGCACGCCACGCGCTTGCCGGCGGTCCCCGAGTCGGAGGCGCCGGTCGACGTGTGCCGCTCGTGGATGATGACCGACGCAGGCCGTCGCGCGGGCTCGAACTGCCAGTCCAGGACGGTCCGCGCGGTGCCCTCGCCGGCCCGGTTCGTCGTGAGGTCGAGCCACACCTCGTTGGACGGGTTGGCGTACGCCGGGTCGACCGACGGGCTCACCGGGTCGACGACGTGCTGGAAGTGCGGCCCGGCCGCCGCGCCCGTGTCGCCGCAGGGCGCGACGTGCGCGTGCGCGCCGTAGCGGGCGAACGGCTCGAAGCCGCTGACGTGCAGCGTGACGATCTGCCGGCCGTCGGCGGTGGCGATGCTCTGGACGCGGGCCGAGGCCCCTTCCGGGGCGTCGGCGATCGGCGTCTGTCCCGGGTAGCGGACGACCTCGCCCGCGGCGCGGACGACGTCGGCGCCGGCCAGGGCCGGCGCGGCGAGCAGCAGTCCGGTGGCGGCCAGCAGGCCGGTCGTGGCGGCGGCGGTGGTGACGGTGGTGCGCTTCAACGGATTCCCCCTGTGACGACGGTCTTCTGCACCGCCTGTCGCAGCGGGGGGCCGGAGCGGTTCACTGGGGGCGTGGCCGTCGACGCAGTGGTGATCGGTGCAGGGCACAACGGCCTGGTCGCGGCCACCCTGCTGGCCCGCGCGGGCTGGAGCGTCGAGGTCCTGGAGCGCAGTCCCGTCGCCGGTGGTGCGGTCGGCAGCGACACGACCGACCGCGGCTACGTGCACGACTGGGGGTCGGCGTTCTACGGGGTGCTGCACACCAGCCCGGTGCTGCGCGAGCTCGGCCTGGACCGTCGGGTCGGCTGGGCGCACACCGCCACCCCGGTCGCCGCGACCTGGGGCGGCGGCACCGCCGTCATGCGGCGCACGGCCGACGCCACCGCCGAGGGTCTGGGCGCCGACGGCCGGGCCTGGCGCGACCTGGTCGACTGGTGGCACCGGCTCGGCGAGCCGCTGTTCGGCGCGATGCTCGGCCCCGTGGGCTCGCCCGGCGCGCTGCTGAAGGCCGCCGCCCGGCTGCGCGGTCCGCGCGAGGGGCTCCAGACCGTCCGCACCCTGCTCGAGCCGGTCGAGGCGTGGGTCGCCCAGGAGTTCTCCACCGACGCGGCGCGCATGCTCTTCGCCGCGAACGCCACCCACGCCGACGTCGCCGTCGACGCGGCGGGGAGCACGCCCCCGGCGATGCTGCTGGCGATGGCCGCGCAGGTGCACGGCATGCCGGTGCCGGTCGGCGGGGCGTCCGAGCTCGCCGCCGCCATGGTCGAGGCGGCCGAGGAGGCCGGCGCCGTCGTCCGCACCGGCGTCGAGGTGACGCGCGTGGTCGTACGAGGCGGTCGCGCCGTCGGCGTCGTGACCGGTGACGGGGAGGGCATCGCGGTGCGGCGCGCGGTGGTCGCCGACGTCGCGCCCGGCACCCTCGCGCGCGACCTGGTCGGCGAGCAGCACCTGCCCGGCGAGTGGCTGGCCAGCCTGCGGCGGCACCGCTACACCAGCGGCTACTTCCGGCTCGACGTCGACCTCGACCGGCCGGCGCCGTGGGCCGACGAGCGGCTCGGCGACAGCGTGGTGGTGCACGTGACCGGGGACCTCGACGAGCTCGCGCTCAGCCAGGCCGAGGTCCGCCGCGACCGGCTCCCGACGCACCCCCAGCTGATCCTCGGCCAGCAGGACCGCGCCGACCCGACGCGGGTGCCGGCCGGCGCCGCCTCCCTCTGGGTGGAGTGCCACTGCCCGGCCCGGCCCCGCGACGCGGGCGAGGACTGGGCGCCGCGCTTCGCCGACCGGGTCCTCGACCGGCTCGAGGCGCACGCCCCCGGGCTGCGCGAGGCGGTCGTCGACACGACGGTCACCACCCCGCTCGACCTGCAGCGGCGCGACCCGAACCTGGTCGGCGGGGACGTCGGCGGCGGCTCCGCCGCGCCCGACCAGCTGCTGGTCTTCCGGCCCGTCGCCGGCTGGTCGTCGTACGCCCTGCCGGTGGACGGGCTGTGGATGTGCGGCGCGGCCTCGCACCCCGGGGGAGGGGTGCACGGCCTGTGCGGGCGCAACGCGGCCCGGGCCGTGCTGCGCAAGGCCCGCTTCGGGGTCTAGCCGGGCTGCTCGAGGAGCGCGGCGAGCTCGAAGTGCATCGGGTCGGTGTACGCCCAGTCGCCGCCCCAGCGGAAGCCCCACCGCTCGAAGGCGTCCACCACCTCGGGGTGCATGGTGCCGCGGATGCCGCGGTAGTTCGTCGCGGCGTCCATGTCGATGGCGATGCCCCAGGTGTGCAGCGAGATGCTGCCCTCCGGGTTGCGCTCGATGAAGCGCGGCACGTAGCAGCCGTCGTAGGTGCTCAGCGTGCCGGCCAGACCGGCGTCGACGACGTCCTGGAGCGCCCCCTGGAGCTGCGGGAGCATCAGCCGGTGGCAGGTCACCTGGCCCAGGACCGGCACGGTCGCGGTCACGATGTTCTCGCGCACCCAGGCGGCATCGGGCTCGATCGTGCCGTCGGGGAAGTAGCGGTAGGAGAAGGCGCCGAAGGCCTCCGCGGCCTCACCGCCGGTGAGGAAGGCGACCGGGTTGGCCGCAGGCGGGCTGAGCAGGTCGACCTGGGCCTGGCCAGCGGTGATCTCCTCCACCTGGCCCGCGAGCGCGACCGGGTCCTGCCCCTTCGCGGCCGTGAGCAGCAGGCCGCTCCTGACCGGCAGGCCGAGGCTCTCGCCGACGGCGTCGCCGACCACGAGGTCCGAGCCGGGCACGCCCGTGGTGGCCAGCGCCCCCAGGCGCAGCGGCACCTCGGCGCCGCCGGCCGCGGGCCGGACGCCGACGGGCTCGCCGAGCTCGAGCGCCCGGGCTTCCGCTCCCTCGTGGGAGGCGACGGCCTCGCCGCGCGCCACGGCCTGCCAGACCGCGTCGCTCTCGGCGGTGCCCTGCGCTGCGAAGGTGCGGTAGGTCGACGGGTCGACCGCGACGGCGGAGACGTCCGCGTCGCCGACCCTGACCGTGCCGGTGCGGAAGACGACCGCGCCACCGTCGGGCGACAGCGCCGTGAGCCGGGCGACCGCCTCGGGTGCGAGCGGGGCGGGGGCCGTGACGAGGACGTCCGGGCGGAGCCGCTCGCGGAGCGGCTCGACCGCGAGGGCGACCGGTGGACGGGCCTGCGGCGGTGCGGGTGTGGCCGGCGGCGCCGGGGCGGGAGCGGCGGGCCCGGGCGACGCGGAGACCGACAGGCCGGCCGGAGCGCGTCCGGCGCTCTCAGGGAGGCTGCTGGCGCAGCCGGCCAGCAGCACCGCCACCGTCATCGCGAGCGCCCCTGTCGCCGGCGCTCTCGCGCTGCGCGGCGCACGTCGGCCGCGGAGCGCGGTGATCGGGCGGAACGGGCACGGCGGCGGGCTCCCCGGGCTGGTGGCGGTGGGACCACGTCTACCCCTGGACGGGGCCCGCCACCAGGGTCAGGAGGCGGCGGCGGGCACCGACTGCGCGTAGATCTCCTCGCGCTCGTGCTCCGACAGCCCGCCCCAGACGCCGTACGGCTCGCGGACGGTCAGCGCGTGCTCGCGGCAGGCGAGCAGCACCGGGCAGGTGGCGCAGACGGCCTTGGCCGCGGCCTCGCGGTTCGCGCGACGGGGGCCCCGCTCGCCCTCGGGGTGGAAGAACAGCTCGGTGTCCTGTCCGCGGCAGGCGCCGTGCAGCTGCCACTCCCAGACCTCGAGCTGAGGTGCTGGGAGGCGCGAGATGTCGGTCATGAGGATCCCCTCGTCCCTGGGAGCCGGGGTCTGGGGCTCCCTCGGTGTCACAACCTAGAACCGCTTCACAGGTTGGTCAAGCCTTGTCCAGAAGTTGTTCAGGTGACCTGCATCGCGTCACGACCGCGGCGAGTTGGAGTTGTGCAGACGCCCCGCCTACCCCAGTCTTCGGATGTGGCGGCGTCAGGGATGGGTGAGCAGGC
This sequence comes from uncultured Actinomycetota bacterium, assembly GCA_963844295.1. Classification (GTDB taxonomy): domain Bacteria; phylum Actinomycetota; class Actinomycetes; order Mycobacteriales; family SCTD01; genus SCTD01. The sequence goes on from CAWJNR010000004.1 coordinate 56,840, forward strand.
GGTCGACTCGCCGCTGCCCGTCGCGCCCCGGCTGACGGTCGCCGCGGTCGCCCGGCGGCTGGGCGTCGCGCCGGCCACCCTGCGCACCTGGGACCGCCGCTACGGCCTGGGTCCGAGCGAGCACGAGGCGGGCGCGCACCGCCGCTACACCCCGCGCGACCTGGACCGCCTCGCCGCGATGCGCCGGCTCACGCTCGAGGGCGTGCCGCCGGCCGAGGCCGCGCGCGCCGTCCTCGGCCAGCCGCTCGTGGACGGGCCGGTGGCGCCCGTCGTGCCGCTGCCCGAGTCCGACGGCCGGCTCAGCGCCGCCCGCCCCGGCGGCCCCGGCGGGCGGGTGCTCGCCCTGCCGGGAGCCGACGCCGCCGTCCGCGGACTGGGCCGGGCCGCGATGGCGCTGGACGCCCGCGCCGTCACCACCGCCCTGCGCGAGCAGGTCGAGGAGCACGGCGTCCTGCACACCTGGGACGCCGTGCTGCGACCGCTGCTGGTCGCCGTCGGCGCGCGCTGGGCCGCCACGGGGGAGGGCGTGGAGGTCGAGCACCTGCTCGCCGAGTGCGCCGCCGACGTGCTGCGCGAGGTGGCCTCCCGCCCGGAGGAGCCGCCGGGCCGCCGGCCGGTCCTGCTCGCCTGCGCCCCCGACGAGCGGCACGCCCTGCCGCTGCACGCCCTGGCCGCCGGTCTCGGCGAGCGCGGCGTCGCCACCCGCACCCTCGGCCCGGCCCTGCCCGCCAGCGCGCTGCAGGCCGCGGTCCTGCGCACCGGCCCGGCGGTGCTGTTCGTCTGGTCGCAGCTGCCCGGCAGCGCCGACCCCGCGGTGCTGTCCGGGCTGCCGGTCACCCGCCCCGCGACCGCCGTCGTCGTGGGCGGTCCGGGCTGGACCGGGGTCGAGCTGCCGCGCCGCGTGACCCTCGCCGAGGACCTGCCGCACGCCCTCGTCCTGGTCGACCAGGCGCTCGGGGCCTGACCTCCCGTCTGCGGTGCCCGCGCACCGTTAGCCTGCGCCCGTGACGGAGCCCGCCGACCTCGCCAGCCTGCTCGCCAGCGGGGAGCGCGCGGCCTTCCACGGCAAGCCCGCGGCGGCCGTCGGGGCTCTCGAGCAGGCCGTGGCGCTCGCCCGCTCGCAGGACCGACCCGCCGAGACCGCCGCCGCGGGCTGGCTGCTGGGCGTCGCGCTGGCGGCCGGCGGGCGCTACGGCGGTGCGCTCACGGTGCTGTCCCCGCTGGTCGACGCCGGCCGGGCCGAGGACGCCACCGCCGAGAGCCGGCTGTTCGCCGCCCTGTCCGCCGCGACGATCGCCAGCGTGCACCGCCAGCTCGGCCGGCACGCCGTCGCGCGCGCCTCCGACCTCGAGGCCCTCGCCCTCACCGACGGGTCCGGCGAGGCCGCCTTCGACGCGCTGGTCGGCCTGGCCTCGGACGCCGTGGGCCTGGACGAGCTACGACGAGGCCGCCGCCCGGCTGGAGCAGGCCCGGGCGCTGGTCCCGGCCCGCGACGACGAGTGGTGGCGCCAGCGGGTGCGGCTGGAGTGGGCCCAGGCCGAGGTGGCGCTGCTCGAGGGGCAGGTCGACGAGGCCGTCGACACCGCGCTGCAGGCGGTGCGGCGCGCGGAGGGCGCCCGGGCACCGCGGCACGTCGCCAAGGGGCTCCTCATCCTCGGCCTGGCCCAGGTCAGCGGCGGCACGCCGTCCGACCCGAGCGCCGACGCCGACCCGGCCGCGACGCTGCGCCGGGCCGCCACGCTGGCCGAGTCGCTGGGCACGGTCCCGCTGGTGTGGCCGGCCCGCGCGCTGCTCGGCGCGCTGCTCGTCGAGGACGACCCGGCGGAGTCGGCCCGCAGCCTGGCCGCTGCGCGTACCGCCGTGCTGGCGCTGGCCGACGACCTGCCGCCGGGGGTGCGGGCCGAGTGGCTCGGCCGCCCGGACGTCGCCGCGCTGCTGGAGGGCTGATCCCGCCCGTCCTCGAACGGGGGACGGCGAACGCTCACGTCCGGGCGCCGCGCGTGCCGATGGGACCTGCGTGGCGGCGCGCGGTGCGTCGGCCTGCGACCGACGGCGGGGGGACCCATGAGCGAAGGACTGCTCGCGCCTGCGTCCGCCGAGCGGCGCTCCGGCCGGGCGGCCGGCGGCGGCGCGGCCCTGCTCGCCGCTGCCGACGCGGACGCCGACGCGCTGGCCGACCGGCTGCACGACGGCGCGCTCCAGGCGCTGGTCGTCGCGCGCTACGCCGCCGACCTCGCCGTCCGCGGCGGCGACCCGGCCCAGGCCCGCGACGCCGTCCAGGACGCCCTGGTCGCGCTCCGCCGTGAGGTGTGGCAGCTGCGCCCGCGGCCCGAGGACGACCTCGACACCGCCCTGCGCGCCCTGTCGGCGCAGCGCGTCGCTGCCGGGGGAGCGCCCCTGGACCTCGGCCCGATCGCCGCCGCTGGGATCGGTCCGGCCGGGACCGCCCTCGCCTACCGCCTCGTCCAGGCCGCCTCGCTCGAGCCCGGTCCCGTCCGGGTCGCCCTGACCTGCTCGGGCGGCGACCGCCGTGCTGTCGGTCACCGGCGGCTCGCTCGTCGCCGCCGCGTGGGAGGTCCGCGCCCGCGCGCTCGGCGGGTCGTTCGAGCCCTGCCCCGCCGGGCGCACCGCCCGACTGCTGCTCCCCGTCAGCGCCGATCCCGACCCCGAGGGTGCCCGATGACCACCGTGCTCATCTGCGACGACCACCGCATCGTCCGGGAGGGCCTGCGCCAGTTCGTCGCCGGCGTCCCCGGCGTCGACCGCGTCGACACCGCCGCGAGCGGCGAGGAGGTGCTCGCCCGCTACGAGCACGAGCAGCCCGACCTCGTCCTCATGGACGTGCGGATGCCCGGCCTCGGCGGGCTGGAGGCGACCCGCCGGCTCGTCGCCGCCCACCCGGCCGCCAAGGTGATCATGCTGACCGCCGCCGACGACCGCGACCAGGTCGCCGCCGCCGTCTCCTCGGGCGCCCGGGGCTACCTGCTCAAGGACGTCAGCCACGAGGAGCTGTGCGCCGCGGTGGCGCACGCCCTCGACGGGATCGACCTCGTCGAGCCCTCCCTGCGCCGGGCGCTGGCGGGCCGCGACGCCGCCCGCGGCGTGCCGCCCGGCGGCCAGCTCACCGAGCGCGAGCTGCAGGTCCTCACCGGGATGAGCCAGGGCAAGAGCAACGGCCAGATCGGCAAGGACCTCTACCTGTCCGAGGACACCATCAAGACCCACGCCCGCCGGCTGTTCCGCAAGCTGGGCGTCAACGACCGGGCGCAGGCCGTCGCCCTGGGCTTCCGCCGCGGGCTCGTCACCTAGCCGTGGCCGGTTGACCCTCACGGTGCACCCCGCGCCCCCGGTGGACGACGAGCTCGTCTCCCTGGGTCGTCCCGGCGCGCGCGGGGGACCCCGACGCGCTGGCCCAGCTGCTGGTCCGGCTGCGCCCCCGCGTCGTCCGCTACTGCCGCGCCCGCCTCGGTCGCACCGACGGGTCGTACGGCTCGGCCGACGACGTGGCGCAGGAGGTGTGCCTGGCGGTGATGACGGCCCTGCCGCGCTCGTCGCCGGACGGTCCGCCCCTGCTCGCGCTGGTCCACGGCATCGCCGCCCACAAGGTCGCCGACGCGCACCGGGCCCGCTACCGCGACCGGAGCGAGCCGACCGAGGAGCTCCCCGACCGCGCCGACGCCCAGGCCGGGCCGGAGGAGCGGGTGCTGGCCGGCGAGCGGGCCGAGACCGCCCGCGCGCTGCTCGACCTGCTGCCCGCCTCGCACCGCGAGCTGCTGCTGCTGCGGGTCGTCGCCGGCCTGACGGCCGAGCAGACCGGAGCCGCGCTCGGCATGACCGCCGGTGCCGTACGGGTCGCTCAGCACCGCGCGCTCGCACGGCTGCGGACCCTGGCCGTCGGCGCCGGCGTGGAGGTCTGCGCATGACCCGCCTGCCGGACGACGCCCCCGTGCACCCGAGCGACGTCCTCGCCGACGACGCCGCCCTCGAGGCGCTGCGCTCCCGGTCGGCGCACCTGCGACCGGGCGACGACCTGGCGCTGCTGCTGGTGCAGGAGCTGCTGCGCGACGTCGCCGGCGAGGACGCCCGTCCGGGCGCACCCGCACTGCACGTCGTCGGCGGGGCCCCTCCTCGCGTCCGGCCGCGTCGCGCCCTGCGCAGCGGCGCCGTCGTCGCCGCCCTGGCTGCGGGCGTCCTGTCGGTCGGCGGCGCCGCGGCCGCGGCTGCTCCTGAGGGGAGCCCGCTGCGGGGCGTCGGGGACGCCGTCCGCTCCGTCGCCGGTGCTGTCGTCGACGCCGTCGCGCCGTCCAGGTCCTCCGAGCCGGTGACGGCCGAGGCTGACGGCCCGGCCGAGGCCGCGAGCACGCCTGAGGCCGCGCCGGCTGCCCCGTCCGTGCGGGAGCCGTTGCCCACCGCTGCCGCGACCACTGCGGCCACCGCGCGCTCCGCCCCGGGTGCGGCTGCCGCCGCCGCACGTGCGAGCAGTGCTGAGCGCGCCGTCGTCTCCCTGCTCGACAGCGCCGCCCGTCAGCTCGCCGCCGGCCGACCCGGCGCCGCGGCCGGGATGCTCGACACCGCCGAGCGCCGGCTGGCCGAGGTCGTGCCCGCGCGGCGCCGCCGACCTGGTCGCGAGGCTCGCTGCGCTGCGCGCCGAGGTCGCCGCCGCGCAGGCCGCACCGGAGCCGGAGCGGGACGCCCCGGCCGCGCGCACCGACCCCCGACCCGCGCCGCCCGGCCCGGAGGCGGAGCCCGCCACCGAGCCCGCCACCGAGCCCCCCACCGCGACCCCTGCCGAGCCCGCCGCCGAGCAGCCGGAGCCCCGTACCGGCCCCGCGCAGCCCGCTCCCCGCGGAGCCGGGTCCGCACGCTCGTCGCTGCCGCCCGGAGGTCCGGGGCGCGGGTAGGCTGACGCGCTTCCCCACCGACGACTCCGGGAAGGCGCCGATGACCCCCTCCGAGGACCTCAGCGCGCCGGACCGCGACGACGTGGCCGCCGTGTTCGGCACGATCGGCCTGACGTACGACGACGTGCTGCTGCTGCCGGGCGAGACCGACGTCATCCCGAGCGAGGTCGACACGACCTCCCGGCTGACCCGCGAGCTCTCGCTGCGGATCCCCCTGGTGTCCAGCGCGATGGACACCGTCACCGAGTCGCGGATGGCCATCGCGATGGCCCGCCAGGGCGGGATCGGGATCCTGCACCGCAACCTGTCGATCGAGGACCAGGCCTACCAGGTCGACCTGGTCAAGCGGACCCAGACCGGCATGATCAGCCGGCCCGTGACCATCGGCCCCAAGGCGACGCTCGAGGAGCTCGACGCGCGCTGCGGCGAGTACCGCGTCTCCGGCCTGCCGGTGGTCGAGGACGACGGCACCCTGCTCGGCATGATCACCAACCGCGACCTGCGGTTCGTGTCGGTCACCGAGTGGGCGACCACGCTGGTCGCCGACGTCATGACGCCGATGCCGCTCATCACCGCGCCGGTCGGCATCTCCCGCGAGGACGCCACCGCGATCCTGCGCCAGCACAAGCGCGAGCGGCTCCCGCTGGTCGACGAGCAGGGCCGGCTGGCCGGGCTCATCACCGTCAAGGACTTCGTCCGCTCCGAGCAGTACCCGCACGCCTCCAAGGACGCCGACGGCCGCCTGCTCGTCGGCGCGGCCATCGGCTACTTCGGCGACGCGTGGGAGCGCGCGACCACGCTGGTCGAGGCCGGCGTCGACGTGCTGGTGCCCGACGTGGCCAACGGCCACGCCCGGCTGATGCTCGAGATGATCGCGCGCCTGAAGAAGGACCCGGCCACCCGCCACGTCCAGGTCCTCGGCGGCAACGTCGCCACCCGCGCCGGCGCGCAGGCGCTCGTCGACGCCGGCGCCGACGGCGTCAAGGTCGGTGTCGGACCTGGCTGCTTCGCGGCCGGCACCCGCGTGCTCATGGCCGACGCCACGTACAAGAACATCGAGGACGTCGTGGCGGGCGACCGCGTCATCACGATGCACGGCAAGCCGGCGACGGTCCTGAAGAGCTGGTGCACCGGCATCGCGCGAGGTGATGGCCGTGCGGCACGTCGCCTCCGGCGACGAGACGCTGGCGACGCCGGACCACCGCTTCTTCGTCGGCGACCTGTCATCGGTCCGCCTCGCACGGTGCAGTCCAGCGGCTACGCGCAAGGCGCTCGCCCAGCCGACGCGCACGCGGCGCGTCGAAGCTGCGGCTGGAAGGAGATCGGCGAGGTCGACCGCGACGTGCTGCTCACGCCGCGCCGCGTCGACCTTCGAGCTGCCGGCTGCCTGCGAGATCGACGCTCGCGCGACTACGCCGTGCGTACAGACCGCCAGCTCGACCGCTACGACGCGCGTCATCGAGGCGAGCGAGGACCTCGGCTACCTGCTCGGCACCTTCCTGGGCGACGGCCACGCCTTCCTGAACGCACGGCGCGCAACAGCGAGATCGGCCGGGTGTAGCTGGTACTTCGGGGCCGCACGAGGTCGAGCTCGCCGAGCGGCTGAGCGACGCCGTCGAGCGGGTCACCGGGCGTGCGTCCCGTCGACGGCGGCGTGCTCGGCGGGCGCCCGCCACCTGCACCTGTACTCGCTCCAGTGGGCTCGGCTGCTGGCGCGCGTGCGGCAAGAAGGCCGGACAAGCACCTGCCCGCCGACTGGCTGTGCGACGACCCGGCCTACCTGCGCGGTCTGCTCGACGGGCTCGTCGACTCCGACGGCTACGTCGACGGCAGGGCGGCGTCGTGCTTCCGCAACACCTCGCGCCGCGCTGGTCGAGCTCTTCGGCGTCCTGTGCCTGCTGCGTCCACGGCAGCCTGCCGAACGTCGAGGCGCGTGCGCGCCGTCGGCCGGCGGGCTGCCCGGGCGTCGCGCGACGAGGACTGCCAGCCGTCCTACCGCGTCGCGGCTGAACGTGCACGCACGAGAAGCGGCAGCTGGACGAGTACTGCGTCGTCAAGCTGCTCGGGGACCGTGCGACCGGGGATGCGGTGCCCGGTCTACGACCTCGAGGTCGACGACGACAGCCACAGCTTCATCGCCGACAACGTCGTCGTCCACAACTAGCAATCTGCACAACTCGCGTCGTCGCGGGCGTCGGCGTCCCGCAGGTGACCGCGATCTTCGAGGCCGCCCGGGCCTGCCGCGCCGGCCGGCGTGCCGGTCGTCGGCGACGGCGGCCTGCAGTACTCCGGCGACATCGCCAAGGCCCTGGTCGCCGGCGCCGACACCGTCATGGTCGGCTCGCTGCTCGCCGGCTGCGACGAGAGCCCCGGCAACCTGGTCTTCGTCGGCGGCAAGCAGTACAAGGCCTACCGCGGCATGGGCTCGATCGGCGCGATGGCCTCGCGCGGCAAGCGGTCGTACAGCAAGGACCGCTACTTCCAGGCCGACGTCCCCTCCGACGAGCTGATCGTCCCCGAGGGCATCGAGGGCCAGGTGCCGTACCGCGGGCCGCTCCAGGCCGTCGTGCACCAGCTCGTCGGCGGGCTGCACCAGTCGATGTTCTACCTCGGTGCGCGCACCGTCCCCGAGATGAAGGAGAGGGGCCGCTTCGTGCGGATCACCCCGGCGGGGCTCAAGGAGAGCCACCCCCACGACATCCAGATGACCGTCGAGGCGCCGAACTACGGGAGCCGTTCCTGATGGCCGAGGTCGAGATCGGGATCGGCAAGTCCGGCCGCCGGGCGTACGGCTTCGACGACATCGCGATCGTCCCGTCGCGGCGCACCCGCGACCCGGAGGACGTCTCGATCGCGTGGGAGATCGACGCCTACCGCTTCGACCTGCCGCTGGTCGCGAGCGCCATGGACGGCGTCGTCTCGCCCGACCACCGCGATCCGCCTCGGCGAGCTCGGCGGCCTCGGCGTGCTCAACCTCGAGGGCCTCTGGACCCGGTACGACGACCCCGAGCCGCTGCTGGACGAGATCGCCGCGCTGCCGCGAGGACCGCGCGACCGCGCGGATGCAGGAGATCTACGCCAAGCCGATCGAGGCCGACCTCATCACCGCGCGGGTCAAGCAGATCCGCGACGCGGGCGTCACGGTCGCGGCCTCGCTCACCCCGCAGCGCACGGTGCAGTTCGCGCAGACCGTGCTCGACAGCGGCGTGGACCTGTTCGTCATCCAGGGCACGGTCGTGTCGGCCGAGCACGTCTCCTCGCGCTCGGAGCCGCTGAACCTCAAGCGCTTCATCGCCGACCTCGACGTGCCGGTGCTCGTCGGCGGCTGCGCGACCTACCAGTCGGCGCTGCACCTCATGCGCACCGGCGCGGCCGGCATCCTGGTCGGCGTCGGCCCGGGCCAGGCCAACACCACCCGCGGCGTCCTCGGCCTCGGCGTGCCGATGGCGACCTCTATCGCCGACGCGGCCGGCGCGCGGCGCGACTACCTCGACGAGTCCGGCGGCCGCTACGTCCACGTCATCGCCGACGGCGGGATGCGCACCGGCGGCGACGTCGCCAAGGCGATCGCCTGCGGCGCCGACGCGGTGATGATGGGCAGCCCGCTGGCCCGGGCCGACGGGCGCGCCCGGCCGCGGCTGGCACTGGGGCCACGGCAGCTACCACCCCGAGCTGCCCCGCGGCACGCGCGTGCAGGTCGACACCGTCGGCACTCTCGAGGAGGTCCTGCTCGGACCGGCCCGCACCGACGAGGGCACGACCAACCTGTTCGGCGGCCTGCGCACGCGCGATGGCGATGACCGGCTACAGCTCCATCAAGGAGTTCCAGAAGGTCGAGGTCATGGTCGCCCCGTCGGTCACCACGGAGGGCAAGAGCCTCCAGCACGCCCAGTCCCGCGGCATGGGCTCCCGCTAGCCCGGGTGGCCGCGTCGCCCGCGGTCGCGCAGGCTGGAGCGCATGGCCACTGCATCCTGGAACGGCACGGTCCTCGCCGAGTCCGACGACACGGTCGTCGTCGAGGGCAACCACTACTTCCCCCGCGAGGCGGTCCGCGACGGGGTGCTCGTCGACTCCGACCGCACGAGCGTCTGCCCTGGAAGGGCACCGCGTCGTACCACTCGGTGGTCGTCGACGGGCAGACCAACGCCGACGCGGCCTGGTACTACCCCGAGCCCAAGGACGCGGCCGCCGAGATCCGCGGCCGGGTGGCCTTCTGGAAGGGCGTCGAGGTCGCGCCCTGAGCCACGCCCGCCGGTAGCCTGCCGGGGGTGACCGCACCCCACGCAGATGCCGATGTCGTGCTCGTCGTGGACTTCGGGGCGCAGTACGCGCAGCTCATCGCGCGCCGCGTGCGCGAGTGCCACGTCTACTCCGAGATCGTCCCGCACACGATCACCGCCGAGGAGATCCGCGCGCGGGCGCCGAAGGCCGTGATCCTGTCCGGCGGCCCGTCGTCGGTCTACGCCGAGGGCGCCCCGCAGGTCGCCGCCGGCTTCTTCGACACCGGCGTCCCGACCTTCGGCATCTGCTACGGCTTCCAGGCCATGGCCGCGGCGCTCGGCGGCACCGTCGCCCGGACCGGCACCGCGGAGTTCGGCCGCACCGCACTGGCCGTCGTCGACCCGGGCGTCCTGCTGTCCGGGCTGCCCGACGTCGATGGACGTCTGGATGTCGCACAACGACGCGGTCGCCGAGGCGCCGGACGGCTTCGCCGTCACCGCCTCCACGCCGCAGACGCCGGTCGCCGCCTTCGAGGACACCGCCCGAGGGCTGTACGGCGTGCAGTTCCACCCCGAGGTGCTGCACAGCGACCACGGCCAGGAAGTCCTCAAGCGCTTCCTGATCGAGGGCGCCGGCTGCCGACCGACCTGGACGATGGTGAACATCGTCGAGGACCAGGTCGAGCGGATCCGCGCCCAGGTCGGCGACAAGCGCGTCGTCTGCGGGCTGTCCGGCGGCGTCGACTCGGCCGTCGCGGCGGCGCTGGTGCAGCGGGCCGTCGGCGACCAGCTGACCTGCGTCTTCGTCGACCACGGCCTGCTGCGCAAGGGCGAGGCCGAGCAGGTCGAGCAGGACTTCGTCGCCTCCACCGGCGTGCAGCTGCGCGTCGCCGACGCCAGCAAGCGCTTCCTCGACGCCCTGTCCGGCGTCACCGACCCGGAGGCCAAGCGCAAGGCGATCGGCCGGGAGTTCATCCGCGTCTTCGAGGAGGAGGCCCGCGCGATCGTCGGGGAGTCGGCCGAACCCGTGGAGTTCCTCGTGCAGGGCACCCTCTACCCCGACGTCGTCGAGTCCGGCGGCGGCGAGGGCGCGGCCAACATCAAGAGCCACCACAACGTCGGCGGCCTGCCCGACGACCTGCAGTTCGACCTCGTCGAGCCGCTGCGCACGCTGTTCAAGGACGAGGTCCGCAAGGTCGGGATCGAGCTCGGACTGCCCGAGGCGATCGTCTGGCGCCAGCCGTTCCCCGGCCCCGGCCTCGGCATCCGGATCATCGGCGAGGTCACGCAGGAGCGGCTCGACCTGCTCCGGGAGGCCGACGCCATCGCCCGCGAGGAGCTCACCGCCGCCGGCCTGGACCGCGACGTCTGGCAGTGCCCGGTGGTGCTGCTCGCCGACGTCCGCTCGGTGGGCGTGCAGGGCGACGGCCGGACGTACGGCCACCCGGTCGTGCTGCGCCCGGTCTCGTCCGAGGACGCGATGACCGCCGACTGGTCCCGCATCCCGTACGACGTCCTCGCCCGCATCTCGACCCGCATCACCAACGAGGTGCGCGAGGTCAACCGGGTCGTGCTCGACGTGACCAGCAAGCCGCCGGGCACGATCGAGTGGGAGTGAGCCAGGTGGGAGTGGGCCCGGGCGCGACCGCCCTGCTCGCCGGCGCCTCGCTGGCCGCCGGGTTCGCCGTCGCCGAGCTGACGGGGGTGCGCGCCCTGGGTGGGCTGGTCCTGGTCGCCGCCGTCCTCGTCTGCGCGCTGGGCTGGCGCCGGTCCGGCGCCTGGGTCGCGGCCGGTCTCGTCGGGCTCTACCTGGTGCTGTTCGTCGCCTCGCACGTGCTCGCCGGCCCCCTGGGCGCGTGGACGTCGGTGCTGCTCGTGTCGGCGGCGATGGCCGCCGCGTCCTTCGCCGCTGACCGGCGGCGGGTGCGCGTCCCCGCCTAGAGGCCTCGCGCATGGGAGCAGCAGCAGGTCGTACGGGCGTGGAGCTGCGGCCCCGCCGGCCGGAGGACCTGCCGGGACTGCTCGCCCTGCTGCAGCGCACGCACGAGCAGGAGGCCTACCCGGTCCGCTCCGAGGCGGTCGCCGACTGGTGGCTGGCGGCTGAGCACGAGCTGGGCGCCTGGGTGGCCGTGCACGGCGAGCGCGTCGTCGGGCACGTGGCGCTGCACCCGGCCGCGGGCGCTGGGCTGCCCGGCTGGCAGCAGGCCACCGGCCGGGGACCGGACGGACTGGCTGTCGTGTCCCGGCTCTTCACCGACCGCAGCCTCCCGGGCGCGGGTGCGGCCCTGCTGGAGGAGGCCGTGGCGCAGGCCCGCGCGGCCGGCCGGGAACCTGTGCTGCAGGTCGACCCGGACAGCGCCGCCCTGGACTGGTACCGCCGGCGCGGCTGGCGGGAGGTCGGGCACCGCGCGGCAGACCTGGGGCCACCGGACCGTCGACGCGGTGCTGCTGGTGCTGTAGGCGCTCGATCTGTGCGAAAGCCCTCCGCGAGGCCTGCGGACTGCCTACTCTGAGCGACTACCTGATCACCCTTTGAGCTGGAGCGACCGTGGACCCGACCGCCGCGGGAAGCGCTGCCAGCGGCGCGGATCCTGCCGCGGGGCCTGCTGTCGAGGGTGCGGCGGATGCCCTCGCCCGGCACGAGCGGGTCCTGGCCGCGGTCTCCCGCACCGTCGACGAGGCGCTGCGCGACCACGAGCACCTGCTGCAGGCGGTCGTGGACGTGCTCGCGGTCCAGCTCGGCGGGCCGTGCGGGCTGGCCGTCGTCGGGCCCGCCGCCCAGGTGCTCGGCGACGTCGCCGTGGCCCACCCCGATCCCGGCGCCCGCCGGCTGCTCGCCGAGTTCCTGCTGGCCGACCGCCCCGGCGGCTTCGTCCAGCGGGTCCTCGCGGAGGGCGCAGAGCAGCTGTCCGAGGAGCAGATCGGCGAGCGCGTCAGCCTGGCTGCGGGGCTCGACCCGGGTGTCCTGCGGGTCGACGCGGTGCAGGGCGTGCGGCTCACGGCCCGCGGTCAGGTGCTCGGCGTGCTGGTCGTCGGTCGGGAGACGGGCGCCTTCTCGTCCGACGACCTCCGCCTGACGGTCGCCGTCGTGGACCGCCTGAGCCTGGCCCTGGACAACGCCGTCCTGCTGGCGTCCACCCAGGCCTCGCAGCGCCGCCACCAGGCGCTGGTGCAGCACTCGTCCGACATGCTGCTGCTGGTCGCCCGGGACGGGTCGCTGACCTACGCCTCCCCGTCAGCCGGGGTGCTCGTCGCCGCGCCCGGGATGCCGCTGCTGGGCATGGTGGTGCGCGAGCACCGGCGGGCGGCGCTGGCCTACTGGCGCGCCGTGCTGGCCGAACCGGGGGGCGGTTCGCCGATCGACCTGCCCGTGCGCCTGCCGGACGGCCGGCTGCGGGTCCTGCAGTGGATCCCGAACAACCTGCTCGACGACCCCGCGGTCGACGGGGTGGTCCTCACCGTCCGCGACGTCACCGACGAGCGCGAGGCGCGCCGCGCCCTGGAGCGCCGCGCGGCGCAGCAGGCCGTGCTCGCCGGCATCGCGACGCGCGCCCTGGCCCAGCCGACGCTGGAGGAGCTGTTCGACCACGCGGTGCACCGTGTCAACGAGGTGATGGGGCTCGGCAGCGTGGGGCTGCTCGAGCGGATGCCCGAGGGCGACCTGCTCGTGCGCGCAGGCACTCTCGCGGGGATCGTCCCCGGGGTCACCCGCATCCCGAGCGGTCGAGAGCTCAGCCGGCTGCTCGCCGACCAGCTGCCGATCGTGGTGCACGACTACGCAGGCGGCACCGCGGAGCAGCAGCACCACGCGCAGGCGTACGGGGTCCGGAGCGGCGCGCTCGTGCCGGTCCTCGTCGACGGGGCGGTCTGGGGCGTGCTGTCCTGCCACACCGCCGAGCCGCACCCGTTCGAGCAGGTGGAGGTCGACTTCCTGTCGACGGTCTGCGCCGCGCTGGCCGGTGCGGTGCAGCGCGCAGCCGTCGAGGGACGGGTGCGGCACCAGGCGACCCACGACGCCCTGACCGGGCTGCCGAACCGGCTCACCCTGCGGGCCAGCCTCGAGCAGGCGCTGCACGAGGACGGCGGCCCCTTCGCGCTGCTGCTCCTCGACCTCGACGACTTCAAGGACGTCAACGACAGCCTCGGCCACGTCGCGGGAGACGAGGTCCTCGGCCAGCTCGGCCGGCGGCTGCAGGACGTCGTCGACGGCCGGGGGGTGGTGGCGCGGCTCGGCGGCGACGAGTTCGCCGTCTGCCTGCCCGGTGCCCGCACCGAGCTGGAGGCGGTGGAGGTCGCCGCGGAGGTGGTCGGGTCGATGGCCGACCCGTTCCGGCTCCCGGGGCTGGACGTCACGCTGGGCGCGAGCATCGGCGTGGCGCTGTCCCCGCAGCACGGCACCGAGCCCGGGCTGCTGCTGCAGCACGCCGACCTGGCGATGTACCGGGCCAAGAGCGAGCGCACCGGCTGGGCGGTCTTCGACCCCGCGCTCGACCGCGAGCGCAGCGAGCGCCTGGCGCTGCTCGTCGACCTGCGCGAGGCGCTGGCCGGCGGCGGCCTCGTCCTGCACTACCAGCCGCTCGTCGACCTGCGGACCGGCGAGGTGACGGGTCTCGAGGCGCTGGTCCGGTGGGAGCACCCGACGCGCGGCCTGCTGCTGCCGGCGGTGTTCGTGCCCCTGGCCGAGCAGACCGACCTCATCGACGAGCTGACCCTGCAGGTCGCGGGGTCGGCCGTCGAGCAGGTCCTGCGGTGGCGGGCCGACGGCTACGACGTCGCCGTCGCGTGCAACGTGTCTCCGTCGGCGCTGCGCCACGCGTCCGTCGTCCAGCGGCTGGCCGAGCTGGTGCACGAGTCGGACGGCGCGCTGGGGGTCGAGATCACCGAGAGCGCGCTGGTCGACGACCGGGCGCGGGACGCCGTGGCGGTGCTGACGCAGGCCGGTGCGGAGTGCGCCGTCGACGACTTCGGCACCGGCTACTCCGCCCTGTCCTACCTCCGCAGCCTGCCGGTGTCGCGCATCAAGGTCGACCGGGCGTTCAGCACCCGCGTCCACACCGACGCGCGCGACGCGACCCTGGTCGGCGGGGTGGTGCGGATGGCGCACGACCTGGGGCTGGAGGTCGTCGCCGAGGGCGTCGAGACCGCGGCGGTGGAGCAGGCCCTGCGCTCGCTCCACGTCGACCTCGCGCAGGGCTGGCTGTACGGCCCGGCCGTCCCGGCGGAGCAGCTCGACCGGACGGCCTGGCGCCGGCGCTGACCGGAGCTGCCCGGGTGGGGGGCGTGAGGTCAGGACGGGCGGGGCAGGGCGACGGCATGCGCTTCGGATCCCTGCTCCTGGTCGTCTGGCTGCTCATCGGCGCGCTCGCGGCGTTCCAGCGCGGCTACCTGTCCGGCGACGAGGCGGGGTGCGCCGAGATCGGGACGATCGCCCTCACCGTGCTGGCCGGTCCCCTCAACTACGTGGGGGTCAACCCGGAGGTCGACGAGTGCCGACTGCCCCAGCCGTCGGAGTAGGCGACGCCGCGCGAGGTGGCGTGGTTCACACTGGGGGGATGACGACGATCGCCGAACCCCGCTGGTGGGGTGCTCATCTGCGTGAGATCCGCTGGCAGGCAGAGCTCGCGAGGCTCCTTGCCGACCCGGTCTACCGAGGGGTCGGGCTGCCGCGCGGCGACGGCGGACCCGTGCTGCTCATCCCGGGCTTCCTGGCCGGGGACGCGTCGCTGTCGGTCATGGCGACCTGGCTGCGGCGGCTCGGGCACCGGCCGCGGCGGGCGGGCATAGCCTCCAACGTCCGCTGCTCGGACACCGCGGTCGACCGGCTGTCCCGCGTCCTGCTGCACGCCCACCTGTCCACCGGCCGGCAGGTCGCGATCATCGGGCACAGCCGCGGCGGGCACTTCGCCAAGGCGCTCGCGGCGCGCCACCCCGAGCAGGTCTCGCAGGTGATCTCGATGGGCTCCGGGCTGGACGAGCCGTTCGACATCAGCGAGCCCACCCGGCTGGCGGTCGAGGGCGTCAAGCGGGTGGTGCACCGTCGTGACACCTCCCGCGCCAGCCAGGGCTGCTTCACCCACACCTGCCTGTGCCGCTACGCCGAGGACTACCGCTCGCCGTTCCCGGAGTCGGTGCCGCTGACGAGCATCTACTCCAAGGGCGACGGCGTCGTCCGCTGGCGCGCCTGCGTCGTGCCGTACGCCCGGTGCGTGGAGGTGACCGGCAGCCACATCGGGCTGGCGTTCAACCGGCACGCCTACCGCGAGATCGCGACGACGCTGGCGCCCAAGCCGTGATCGTCGCGGTCGTCGGTGCCGGCACGATCGGCCTGTCCTGGGCGGCGCTGCTGGCCGCGAAGGGCCACGAGGTGCGCGTGACCGACCCGCGGACCGACCTCGGCGAGGTCGTCCGGACCGGCGTCGGCGAGCTGGCCGACGTCCTGCCGGGCGACCTGCTCGCGCGCATTCGCACCGGTCCCGACCTCGAGCAGGCGGTCACCGGTGTCGACGCCGTGCAGGAGAACGGCCCGGAGCGGATCGAGCTCAAGCAGGAGCTGTTCGCCCGGATCGAGGCCGCCGCCCCCCCGCACGCACTCCTGCTGTCCTCGACCTCCGGGCTCATGCCGAGCGACATGGGCGCGTCGATGCGCGAGCCCGGTCGCGTCGTCGTCGGGCACCCGTTCAACCCTCCGCACGTCGTGCCGCTGGTGGAGGTCGTTCCCGGCGCGCAGACCCCGCCGGAGGCGGTCGAGGCCGCCGTCGCGTTCTACCGCTCGCTGGGCAAGGTGCCGGTGGTGCTGCACAAGGAGATCGGCGGCTTCGTCGCGAACCGCCTGCAGTCAGCGGTCTTCCGCGAGGCCGTGCACCTGGTGCTGTCCGGGGTCGTCACGCCCGAGGAGCTCGACCAGGTCGTCACCGAGTCCGTCGGCGTCCGCTGGGCGACGGCCGGCCCGTTCGAGAGCTACCACCTGGGCGGGGGACCGGCGGGGATCCGGCACCTGCTCGAGCACCTGGGCCCGGGCATGGTCCGGCGCTGGAAGGACCTGGGTCAGCCCGAGCTCACGGACGAGGTCGTCGAGCTCATCAGCAGCAGCACCGAGGCGCGCTTCGCCGGCCAGGACTACGCCGAGCGCACCGCGGCGCGCGACCGGGTGCAGCTGGCCGTCCTGCGCGCCCGCGAGCAGGCCCGGGAGGTGGAGGGTTGGAGTGGGAGGGAGGGTGGGTGAGGGGGGGAGGAGGATGGGGATGGAGGGGTAGATGGATGAAGAGAGTGGATGGTGGGGATAGGGGGGGGTAGGTTGAGAGAAGAATGTGGGTGGGAGGTGTTGGTGGAGGGTTAGAGGTGTGGATATGAGAGAGATTAGGGTGGGGGTGTTGAGATTGAAGTGAGGTATGAAGGAGGGAGGTGTGGTGGTGGGTGGGAGGGTGTGGAGGGTGGAGAGGGGGTGGGAGTGGTAGGTGTGTGAAGGGGGGAGTGTGAGGGTGTGTGGGTATGGGAAGGAGGTGAGGAGAGGGGTGGAGGGTGAGATGTAGGAGTGAGAGTGTTGGGGGGGGTAGGGTGAGGGTGGGGTGGAGAGTGGATATGTGGGATAGGGTGGGTGTGGGAGAGTGTGAGGATGGATGTTTGGGGTAGGGAATATTGGTGGGGGGTTAGTTGGAACGGTGAGGGTGTGGGTGAGAGGGTACGATGACTGAGAAGGGGAGGGTGAGGGGGGGGGTTGTGGAGGTTGGGGGTGAGTGAGAGTGCGAGTGGAGGTGTGCGGGGGGGCGTATGAAGTGTGGGTGACAAGAGTGAGCGCTTGTGGTGGGGGAGATGGTACGGAACTCGATGTGTAGCGGTGGTGGCGGGGATGGCCTGCTCGAAGCAGCTCGCTACCTGATCGCGGTCACGCGGGTGCACGTGCGCGAGGAAGGTCTCGTACGTCACGCGGGAGCATCTGGTCGTAGCCGGCAGGGGCAGCGACGGGGGTCGGTGAGGAGGTCCAGTAGCCAGCGCGCTCGAGCAGAAGGTAGGGCGCAGCCAGGGGTGGTGGGGAGGGAGTGTGGGATGTGGAGGTAGAGGGAGAGGTGGAGGAGAAGCCGCCAGGGTGCGGGTGGGTCACCCGGCGTAGGCGCCCGTACCGGCCACGACAGGTCGGAGGAGCCAGCCCTCGGGACCCTGGAGCCTGAGGGCGGTGGACACGGCGCTCGGGGGCAGCGGCCGTGACAAGCCGAAGCCTTGGGCGTACCCGCAGCCGAGAGCGCGCAGCGCCGGGAGCTCCCAGTCGTGCTCGACACCTTCCGCCACGACGTCCACCGAGATCTGCGTCGCCAGCGCGCCCACCGCCGCGATGGTCGCCACCGCTCGACGGTCCCCCTCGCGACAGGCCGCCACGAAGCTCCGGTCGACCTTGAGGATCTGGAAGGGGAGGGCGTGCACGTGCGACAGGCTCGAGTAGCCGGTGCCGAAGTCGTCGAGCGCCAGGGTGACTCCTAGCGCGGCCAGCAGGTCGAGGGTGTGACGGGCGCAGTCGAGGTCCACGACGGCCGCGGTCTCCGTCACCTCGAGCACGAGGCCCCCTGGCGGCAGCGCGGCGGCGGCCAGCGACGCCCGGACGTCCTCCACGATGCCCAGGTCCGCGAGCTGGACGGCGCTGATGTTGACCGCGAGGTTCGGCACTGTCCCGTCGGGCCCGGCTTGCCACGTGGCCGCTTCCTGGCAGGCGGTGCTGAGCACCCATCGCGTCACGTTGCCGATGAGGCCGGCCCGTTCCGCGCACGGGATGAACAGGTCGGGGGGGACGTCACCGCGAACCGGGTGGCTCCACCGGGCCAGGGCCTCGAGGCCTTGCACGCGCAGCGTGGAGATGTCCACCACGGGTTGGTAGACCAGGTGGAGCTGCCCTGACAGGAGTGCCTCCCGCAGGTCGTCGGCCAGCTCCTGCTGCTCCGCACCGTCGTGGCGCATGCCGGGTGACCACAGGTGGGGACGGGCCCGTCGCTCGCGCTTGGACACGTAGAGCGCCGCGTCGGCGTCGCGCAGGGCGGCGCTGGGGTCGAGCTCGTCGTCCAGCAGCCGCACCCCCGCGCTCGCCCGCACGCGGACGTCTGGGAGCTCCGGCGACCGGATGTGGGACGCAGCCTGTGTGAGGCCTGCGGCGAGGCGCATGGCCTCGTCCGCGCCGTCCAGGTCCTGCAGGACGACGGCGAACTCGTCGCCCCCGAGTCGGCAGACCAGGGCTTGCGGTCCGGCCAGGCTCAGCATGCGTTGCGCGACTGCCTGCAGCAGCTCGTCGCCCGCCGCGTGCCCGTACCTGTCGTTGACCGTCTTGAAGTCGTCCAGGTCCAGCAGGACGAGGGCGCGCCGACGCCGGCTGGTCCGGTGCAGCCGGTCGTCGCTCAGCGCCGCCAGGAGGCGCCGCCGGTTTCCCAGACCGGTGAGCGCATCGTGCGTGGCCTCGTGCCGCTGTCCGGCCTCGGTGCGCCGCAAAGCGGTCGCGGCGGTGGCCGCCAGCACCGCCGTCGCGATCAGGGTCGCCAGCAGCATGAGTGCGGCCGCCCAAGCGCCGCGGTGCGTCTCTGCCGGCATCAGCAGCAGAGAGGCGATGAACACGACGCTCGTCCAGGACACGTGGCCGAGGGCGCAGCGAACGCTGAAGTGCAGGGCGGCGTACGGCGTGGCCCAGAGGAAGAACAGCCGCACGTCGCAGCTCGGGTCACCCTCCGCGACGTAGGCGACGCCGATGACCACCTGGATGAGGGCCAGGGCGGCGTGCAGCATCCAGGCCTTCAGCCGCTGGCCGCACCGCACCAGCCCAGCCCCCAGGGCCAGAGCCAGCAGGGCCATGACGATGACGACGTGGTCACCGTCGTCCGGCGAGTGCGGCAACGCGCTCCACACCAGCGCCACCACGGCGCCACTGGAGTACAGGAACCCCAGGGTCCTCGGCAGGGACCCGCTGGTGGAGTGGCTGGCGTTGTCGATCGCGCCCGGAGCGAGCATCGGGATGCTCATGCTCGGCTATCGGTCGGAGAGCGCCGCTCCTTGAGCCGAGGTGACGCTGATCGCACCCGCCCCCTGACGAGCAGGTCTCGATGTGCTTGCCTGCATCACATGCTGCGGCTCCGACAGCTCGTGCTGGCTGCCCACGAGCTCGAGCCGGCCGTCGGTCGGCTGCGCGAGCTGGTGGGCAGCGGCACCGCGTACCAGGACCCCGAGGTCCGCGCGTTCGGCCTGACGAACGCTGTCGTCACGGCCGGCCGAGATGTCGTCGAGGTGATCTCCCCGGAGTCACGTACGGCGGCTGCTGCTCGATGGCTGCAGCGCCGGGGGGCCGAGGGCGGCTACATGCTCATGGTCGACGGCCCGCCCGCCCTGGTCGAGCCCGGCAGGTTCGCCGCGCTGGGCGCCCGCGTCGTGCACGAGCTGCGGCTGCCCGATGTCATCGACGTGCACCTGCACCCGAAGGACGTCGGCGGAGTGCTGCTCGCGCTCGACGCGGTCGACCCGCCCGGGTCGTGGCGCTGGGCGGGTCCGGACTGGACGGGGGTGGCTCCACCCGCGACGGGTGGCCTCCGCTCGGTGACGATCGCCGTCCACGACCCTGCAGCGGTCGCCCGGCGCTGGGCGGAGCTGCTCGACCTCCCGCAGCCGGCCGAGCCCCTGCTGCGCCTCGACGAGGGCCGCCAGGAGCTGCGCTTCGTCGCCGCAGGAGCCGGTCTCGTCGGCGCGGTGGCCGCCACCTTCGCCCTTATCGTGCCGACCACCCGGTCGGCCACCGTCGCCGGCGTCGCGCTCGACGTCGTCCCGTACGAGGAGCAGGCATGACCGAGCTCGATCCCGGCACACCGGACCTGCTGGCGACCGTCGAGGACGGCGTAGCGGTCTTGACGTTCAACCGCCCCGACCGTCGGAACGCGCTGTCGGAGGCGATGATCAGCAACCTCGGCCGACTGCTCGGCCAGTGCGAGACCGACGACGACGTGGGCTGCGTGGTCCTCACGGGAGCCGGCGGCGCGTTCTGCGCCGGGGGTGACGTGAAGGGCTTCGCCGAGCGTCCACCGGGTGCGGCGGACGCCGGACGGGAGCACCGTCAGCGGGCCAGTCAGCGCGACACCAGCGGTCGGCTGTGGCGGATGGCCACGCCGACGATCGCCATGCTGCCCGGCCCTGCAGCCGGCGCCGGACTGTCGCTGGCCCTGGCGTGCGACCTTCGCTACGCCGCCTCCACCGCCGTGCTCACGACCGCCTTCGCGAAGGTGGGGCTGTCCGGCGACTACGGCAGCGCGTGGCTCCTCGTCCGCCTGGTGGGTCCGGCGAAGGCGCGGGAGCTGCTGCTGCTGTCAGAGCGCGTGCCCGTCGAGGAGGCCGCCCGGATCGGCCTCGTCAACGCCGTGCTCGACCGTGACCGGCTCGAGCCGGAGGTCATGGCGGTCGCGCGGCGGCTGGCGCACGGACCGCGAGCAGCCCAGGCGTACATGAAGGAGAACGTCGCGCTGGCGCTGGCGACCGGGCTCGACGACTACATGGACGTGGAGGTGACCCACCACCTCGCCTGCTTCGCCACGGACGACCACGCCGAGGCGGCGCGCGCCTTCGTCGACAAGCGGGAGCCGGTGTTCGGCCGGGGCTAGTCCTCAGGGCGGCCGGTGTGCTCGAGCACCTCCTCGACGGCCAGCAGGTGGCCGCCTACCCGAAAGACCCTGTCTGCACATCACCGGCCGGCTCGTACACCGACATCACCACACCCGTGCCGGACGTGCTGCTGCGCACCAGGCGCAGCGAGGCCGAGCCGCTGCCCTCGCCGAACAGCCGCTTGCCGCGCCCGAGCACGACCGGGAACGTCAGCACGCGCAGCTCGTCGACCACGCCTGCCGGGAGCAGCGTCTGCAGCAGGTCGATGCTGCCGTGCACCTGCAGCTCCGGGCCGTCCTGCTCCTTGAGCGCCCGCACCGCTTCGACGACATCGCCCTCGAGCGACTCGGCCGGCCCCCACGTGAGCGCCGGCGTGCTGCGCGACGCGACGTGCTTGGTCGCGGCGTTGAGCGGTGCTGCGCCCTGCTCCTCGCTCGCGTGCGGCCAGAAGCCGGCGAAGATGTCGTAGGTCCGGCGGCCCAGGACCATGTCGAACGGCTTGCCCATGAGCTCGTCCATGAAGGCGCCGACCGACTCGTCGAAGAACGGGACCGTCCAGCCGCCCAGCGGGAAGCCGCCAGTCTCGTCCTCCTCCGGTCCACCAGGTGCCTGGGCGATCCCGTCCAGGGACACGAACGTGCTCACGACGAGCCTTCTCACAGTGCTGCTCCGCTCTCTCCTGGGGCCGGCTGCGAACGGCCCGGTGCTGGGGTGGACGAACGAACCGACCTGCACTCATCGGTGGCAGGCGCCGTCCTCAGCGCAGGGGCCGACTCAGCTCTGGCCGAGCGTCCCGTCGGCGACCAGGGCGTCGAGCTCCTCGGCCGACAGACCGAGCTCGCCGAGCACCTCGCGGGTGTGCTGGCCGAGGTCCGGTGCCGGGCCGCGCGGCGTGAGGTCCTGCCCGCGCAGACGCATCGGCGCCGCCACGGTGCGGAACGGGCCGTACGACGGGTGCGAGACCTCGGGGAAGGTGCCGACGGCCGCGGAGTGCGGGTCGGCGGCGACCTCGCTGACGGTCGCGGCCGGTCCCCAGGTCAGACCGGCCTCGTCGAACAGCCGGCCCCAGTCGTCCAGGGTCCGTGTCGCGAAGGCCTCGTCCATGAGGTCGGTGACCAGCGGCATGTTCGCCAGGCGGGCGTCGAAGGTCGCCAGCCGCTCGTCCTCGACCCACTCCGGGTGGCCGACGACGGCGCAGAAGCGCGGCCACCAGTGCGGCTCCGGCATGAAGAGCAGGATCCAGCGGTCGTCGGAGGTCCGGAAGCTCTCGTGCAGCGCGTGCCGCCGGCGTCGGCGACCCAGGACCGGAGGGTCCTGCCCGTCGACGAGCGTGGACGACAGGTCGGTCGCCATCGTCCAGGCGGCGGTGGCCAGCAGGTTCACGTCGACGACCTGGCCCTGGCCGGTGCGCTCGACCAGCCGCAGCGCGGCCAGCACCGCCGACACCATGGCCAGCGCGGCGGCGTGGTCGCCCTGGGCCGGTCGCGCGCGCGGCGCCTGCTCGCCCGGCTCGGTGATGGAGTGCGTGATGCCGCCGCGGCCGAAGAAGGTCGTGATGTCGAAGCCGGGCCGGGCCGCGTCGGGCCCGTCCAGCCCGTAGCCGGTCAGCGTGGCGTGCACCAGCGCCGGGTTGCGGGCGAGCAGCGTCGCCGGGTCCAGCCCGAACTTCTCCTGCCGCCTGCTGAGCAGGTTGTTGAGGAAGACGTCCGCGCCGTCGCAGAGCCGGCGCACCAGCTCCTGCCCCTCGGGCCGGTCCAGCGCCACGGCGATGCCGCGCTTGCCGCGGTTGTCCATCTGGAACGGCGCGTCCAGCGGCGGGTCGACCTCGGGCTGGCGGATCACGCCGCGCACCGGGTCGCCGCGCAGCGGCTCGACCTTGACGACGTCGGCGCCGAGGTCGGACAGCACGGCCGCGGCGCCCGGGGCCGCCATCCAGCCGGCGACCTCGACGACCCGTACGCCGTCGAGCGGGCGTGTCACCGCCCGGTCCACTGCGGGTCGCGCTTCTCGAGGAAGGCGTTGATGCCCTCGCGCACGTCGTCGCTGCCGCGCACGCGGTGCATCGCCTCGGCGCTGCGCTGCCAGGCCTCGTCGTCGCTGATGAGCAGCGCGTCGCGCGCGATCGCCAGGCTCTCCCGGACTGCGAGAGGTGCGTTGCGGCAGATCTTCTCGGCGAGCTCGCGAGCCCGGTCGAGCACCGCCTCGGGCTCGACGAGGTGGTTGACCATGCCCAGCCGGTGCGCCTCCTCGGCGCCGAGCCGCTCGGCGGTGAGGATCAGCTCGATCGCCCGCGCCTGTCCGAGCACCCGCGGGAGCCGGAACAGCCCGCCGGCGGCGGCGACCAGGCCGCGGGTCACCTCGGGGACGCCGAACTGCGCGTCGGTGCCCGCCACGACGAGGTCGCAGGCCAGCACGAGCTCGGTGCCGCCGGCCAGCGCGAAGCCGCGGACGGCGGCGATGACCGGCTTGGTGCGGGGGTAGCGCACGAAGCCGCCGAAGCCGCCCTGCTCGGTCGACAGCTCCTCGCCACGACCGGCGCCGATCGCTTTGAGGTCCGCGCCGGCGCTGAACATCGGCCCGGTCGAGGTGAGGATCCCGACCCAGACGTCGTCGTCGGCCTCGAAGCGGTCCATGACGGCGGCCAGCTGCTGGGTCAGCTCGGGGCTGACGGAGTTGCGCTGCTCGGGCCGGTTGAGGGTGATCGTCGCGATGCGGCCGTCGACGTCGTACAGGACCTCGTCTGTCATGCGTCGTCCTCCAGGTAGTCGTGGACGACCGACGGCCGCCCGAGGGTCAGGTCGCACAGGATGTGCGACGCCGACACGACCTCCAGCACCGGGAGGTCCGCCAGCGGGGCCAGCGCGTGCGCGAACAGCTGCAGCCGGGCGGGGCCGGTCCACGCGCCCTTGACCGTCAGGTCGGTGATCTGGCTGCGGACCAGCTCGCAGATCCGTGGGCGGCGGTCGTAGCCCGGGAGCATCTTCAGCGCGTAGGTCGGCCGGGTGATCTCGGCCCGGGCGTCCGCCTCGTCGTACAGCGCGTGCTTGTAGCCCATCGTCGCCGTCGCGACGCGCAGGGTGCGGTAGTCGAGGGTCCCGACGAGGGTGTCGACGTCGAGGTGCAGCCTGGCGTTGCCGAACTTCTTCGGGAACGCGCTGATCTCGCGGCCGCTGGTGATCGAGCCCAGGTTGTCGACGTACATCGCGTGCAGGTACGCCGCCTGCTCGCCCTCGTGCTCGACGGTGAGGACCTGCCCAGACTCGGTGAACGCCCCGAGGCCGGTCACGTCCGGCATCTTCATGACCTCGAAGGTGACCAGCGGGTCGCCGACCGTCAGCGGCTCCGGCACGACGGCCCGCATCGCCTCCGGGTCGGTCCGGTAGGTGATGTTGAGGTACTCGCGGTCGGTGAAGCGGTACGGCCCGCCGGGCGGGTAGGCGGGCGCTCCGAGCGGGGTCGTGAGCTGCTTGCGGACGTCCTCGGCGCGCACGGTCAGCGGTCCTTCCAGGAGGGGCGCACCGAGGTGAGGCTGCGCGCGGTGCGCAGCGCTCCCACCGGCAGGCCCAGGTGGCGGGTGAGCGGCTCGCTGCGGGCGGCGATGCCGGACAGGGGCCGGCCGGCCGGCACGGGGGAGCGCTCGGCCAGCCAGTCGGCGAACAGCCGGAAGGACTCCTCCGGACGCTCCAGCAGGTAGGCGTGACCGGCGTCGACCAGGCGCAGCTCGGCGTCCGGCACCGCTCGTGCCAGCATCCGCGCGTTCGCCACGGGCGTGAGCTCGTCGCGCGAGCCGTGCAGCACCAGCGTCGGCGCGACGATGCGCCCGAGCCGGGCGCGGGTGTCGTGGTAGGTCGCGGCGGTCAGGTGGCTCAGCAGCCCGCGCGCGGAGGTGCGGTGCAGGGCCAGCAGGCGCAGGTGGTCGCGCGCGAGCTGCGGCTCGCGCTCGCGGAACTCCGGCGTGAACAGCGCGCGGCCGACCAGCTCGGCGCGCACCTTCGCGGGGGCGCTGCGACTGGTCAGCGCCGCGGCGATCCGGGGTGACGGGAGCACCGCCCGGGGGCCGCCGTGGGTGGTGCCGCCGAGGACCAGGGCGCGGACGCGGTCGGGGAACCGGATCGCCACCTCCTGCGCGACCATGCCGCCCATCGACAGGCCGTAGACGTGCGCGCTGTCGATCCCGAGAGCGTCGAGCAGCCGCACGGCGTCACCCGCGAGCTCCGGGATGGAGGTGACCCGCCACGGTGCCGGGGAACGGCCCGCGCCGCGGTTGTCGTAGCGGATGCAGTCGAAAGCGCATGCGTACAAGTCGATCACGGGCGTGAAGATCTCGCTGCTGATGGCGAAGCCGGTGATCCACAGGACCGGCTCGCCGGTGCCCTGGCGCTCGACGTGCAGCCGCGTGGCCGTGGCTCCCCGGCCGACGCGGACCAGCGTCACGGCTCCATCACGTACGACCCCGGTGCTGTGCCGCTCGGCTCGTGCGCCTCGCTGCCCAGCACCGACGGCGCCGCCCTCAGCTCCCCGGAGCGGTCCGACAGCCAGGCCACGTGGTCGGCCCACCAGCTGCCGGGGTGCGTGATGGCGCCCGCCTGCCACTCCTGCGCCGACTCGGGCAGCGCGTCGTTGACGCGGAAGTTGGACTTGGGGTTGGTCGGGGGGTTGACGAGCGCGGCGATGTGGCCGGCCGTCGAGAGCACGAAGCGGGTGTCGCCGCCCAGCAGGTGGGCGCTGCGGTAGCAGCTGTCCCACGGGCAGATGTGGTCGGTGCTGCCGGCCACGACGTAGGAGTCGACGTCGATCGCGCCGAGGTCGACGGGGGTGCCGAGCACGGTCGTGCTGCCAGCCTTGGTGAGCGAGTTGTCCAGCGACATCGCGATGAAGTCGCGGTGCAGCCCGGCGGGCATCCGGGTGGTGTCGGAGTTCCAGAACAGGACGTCGAAGGCCGGGGGGCGCTTGCCGAGCAGGTAGTTGTTGACCCAGTAGTTCCAGATCAGGTCGTTGGGCCGCAGCCAGGCGAAGACCCCGGCGAGCGCCTTGCCGTCGAGGTAGCCCTTGCGCTGCGACTGCGCGACCGCGATCTGGGCCGTGCTCTGGTCCACCATGGAGCCGACGGTGCCGGCGCGCTCCTGGTCGAGCAGCGTGACGCCCAGCGTCAGCCCGGCGATGCGGTCCGACCGGCCGGTGGCCGCGAGGTGCGCCACGACGGTGCTCGTGACGATGCCGCCGGCGCACAGCCCGAGGACGTGGCTCCGGTCGCTGCCGGTGATCTCCTCGACCGCGTCGAGCGCCTCGAGCACCGCCCCGGCGTAGCTGTCGAGGTCCCACCCCCGGTGCTCGGCCGACGGGTTGCGCCAGGAGATCGCGAAGACCTGCTGCTCGGAGTCGAGCCAGTGCTGGACCATGCTGCGGTCCGGTGCCAGGTCGGCGATGTAGAACTTGTTGATCATGGGCGGGACGAGCAGCAGCGGCACCTCGCGGACCTGCTCGGTGCGCGGGGCGTACTGCAGCAGCTCGAAGACCGGCGTGCGCAGCACGACCACGCCGTCGGTGGTGGCGATGTTCCCGCCGACCGCGAAGCCCCGCCCGTCGACCATGGCCGGGATGCGCGGGCGCGAGGCCATGTCCTGGACGAACTGCCGGAGGCCGTTGGCGTAGCTGCGCCCGCCGGTGTCGAGCCCGGTCTTGAGCGCCGCCGGGTTGAGGAACGGGTTGTTCGACGGCGCCATGGCGTCGACGACCATCTGGACGACGAAGCGCATCTGCTGCTCGCTGCGCCAGTCGAGGTCGGCGTCGTCGACCAGCTGCTCGAGCGCCGAGCCGCTGACGAGGTAGGCCTGGCACAGGCGGTGCAGCACCGGGTTGCCGCTCCACGCCGGGTCGGCGAAGCGCTTGTCGCGCGGCCCCGGCTCGACCTCGGAGCTGCCGAGCGCCACCTTGCCGAGCTCGACCGTGGTGCTCAGGCCCAGCTTGGCGGTGCTCACCGGCCGGGTCGCCAGGCGGGCCCAGAGCTTGAGACCGGCCCGCCCCGGCACCAGCCGGCGCACCGGCCCGATCGCGGCGTCGGTGAGCATCACGTCCAGCGGCGACCCGTCCGCCGCCGAGCGACCCGTCGCGACCTGCTCCTGCGTCTGCGCTGCCATGCGGCCCCGCCTCTCGTCGTCGTAGGGTCCTTGCCGTACGAGAGCCAGCTCACACCGTACGACCCGCCGCCGAGTGAGCACGGCGGGCGGTGGGCAGGGACCCGTCCGGCAGGACCCGTGGAGCGCGAGGAGGTGGGCATGACCGGCAAGCCGCTGTGGCGCCGCGCGTACGACGCCGTCGAGCGCCCGCTCGGCTCGCGCCTGGAGGAGGCCGTCCAGACCGATGTCTTCGCCGACGTCGCCGGTCTGGTCATGAAGACCCGGGCGGAGGTGGGCCGCCGCGTCGAGCGGACGACCCGCCGTGCGCTGCACCGGGTCAACCTGCCGGCCGCGAGCGACGTGGTCCGCCTGCGCGAGCAGGTCAGCGCCCTGGACCGAAGCGTCAAGCGGCTCGACGACAGCCTGCGACGGTCCGCCGCGCTGGCAGCAGGAGGAGGAGACCGTGGGACTGACGCTGGACCCGGAAGAGCTCTTGGCGCGAGTGCGCCACGACGTCGGCCGCAACCTGCTGCGAGCGCGCAACGGCGTGAAGTACGTGGCCGGGATCGACCGGCCCAAGGTCGCGACGACGCCTAAGGACGTCGTCTGGACCCGCGACAAGGCCGAGCTCTGGCGCTACCGCAACGACGACATCACGGTGCGCACGCCGGTGCTCGTCGTCATGAGCCTGATCAGCCGCAGCTACATCCTCGACCTCTACCCGGGCATGAGCTTCGTGCAGGCCATGCGCGATGCCGGCTTCGACCCGTACATGCTCGACTGGGGGATCCCCGACGAGGAGGACTCCGGCAACGGGCTGTCGTACTACGTCGACGACCTGCTGCCCGCCGCCGTCGAGGCGGTGCTCCAGACCTCCGGCACGGACGAGCTCAACGTGATCGGCTACTGCTACGGCGGTCTGCTGTCCCTGCTGCTCGGCGCGTCGCACCCGGACCTGCCGGTGGCGTCACTGGTGACGATGGCGACCCCTGTCGACTTCAGCGAGATGGGCCTGTTCGGCCGGATCGTCGGCGGCGACCGGCTCTCGCCCGAGGACCTCGTCGACGACACCGGCAACGTCCCGCCCGAGGTCATCCGCAACGCCTTCCGCGTGCTCAAGCCCACCGCCGACCTGACGCAGTACGCCGTGCTGTGGGAGAAGCTCTGGGACGACAAGCAGATGGAGGGCTTCCAGGTCATGGGGCAGTGGACCCGCGACCACATCCCCTTCCCGGGCAAGGCCTTCCGCGAGACCGTCGAGCTGATGAACGACGGCTCGCTCATGGCGGACCGGGTCCGCCTGGACGGCCGGCTGCTGTCGTTGCGCGACGTCACCTGGCCACTGCTCAACGTCGTCGCGTCCCGCGACCACATCGTCCCGTCGGCAGCCGCCACGCCCGTGTGCGAGCTGGTCGGCTCCGACCGCGCCGAGACCCTCGAGCTGCCGGCCGGCCACGTCGGCCTGGTGATGGGCCGCACCGCAGCGGTGACCACGCTGCCCAAGATCTTCGACTGGTTGCGCGAGCACTCCGTCGTCGACGAGGAGGAGACCTGATGGACGTCCGCCCGCTGGCCCGCGAGCACGTCGGCCCGCTGCAGGAGTTCTTCCGGCGCGTGCCGGACTCCGACCACAACAGCTTCGCCGAGGACGTGCTGCAGCCCGGCCTCGTCGAGTCGTGGCTGGAGGAGGAGCGACCGCGCCGCGCCGTCGCCGTCGAGGACGACGGGACGGTCCTGGGCTACGTCGCGGTGCTCCCGCACGTCGGCTGGTCCTCCCACGTCGGCAGCCTCCGCGTGGTCGTCGACCCCGCCGCCCGGGGCAAGGGCGTAGGGCGCGAGCTGGCCCGCTACGGGCTGCTCGCCTCGCTCGAGATGGGCCTCACCAAGACCGTCGTCGAGGTGGTCGCCGACGCGGTGCCGGCGATCGGCATGTTCCAGGCGCTCGGCTACGAGCCCGAGGCGCTGCTGCGTGACCACGTCTGCGACAAGGCCGGCCAGAAGCACGATCTCGTGGTCCTGGCCCACCAGGTGGAGGGCACGTGGTCGGGCATGGCCACCGCCGGCCTCGAGGACGAGCTCGCCGGCTAGCCGTCAGGCAGGCAGGACCTGGCCGTCGACGACCTCGACGTCGTACGGGGTCAGGCCCTTCTCGGCCGGGCCGCGCTTCAGCGAGCCGTCCAGCTCGAACTGCGAGCCGTGGCAGGGGCAGGCCAGCTGCTCGCCGTCGGGAGCGACCGTGCACCCCTGGTGCGGGCAGACGGCGCTGAAGGCCACGACCTCGGTCTCGCTGATGCGCGACACGAGGACCTTCTCCCCGTCCGGGTCGGTGGCCTCGACGGCCTCTCCGACGGGCACCTCGTCCAGCCGGACGAGCGCGGCGCGCACGCCGTCGCCGCCCCCGCTGCTCGCCGGGGCCGGGTCGTCGCCGCCGCACGCT
The DNA here is from genome assembly GCA_963844295.1 of uncultured Actinomycetota bacterium. Lineage (GTDB taxonomy): Bacteria > Actinomycetota > Actinomycetes > Mycobacteriales > SCTD01 > SCTD01. The sequence goes on from CAWJNR010000004.1 coordinate 86,125, forward strand.
GCGAGAACACCGGCGCCGCAGGTGGCTGCGGCTCCCTTGAGGACGGTCCTGCGGCAGACGGAGGTCATGCAGGGACGGTACGACGAGACGGGCGGCACGGCACCTCTTGATCCGGACGCGTGAGCGACGGGCGCAGGGGGAAGCGGTGGGTCCATGGAGCACTTCGAGATCGCGACCGTTGCCGAGCAGTCCGCCGACTTCCGCCGGGTCCTCTGGACCGGCGAGCACACCCAGCTGGTGATCATGACGATCCCGCCGGGCGGGGAGATCGGCGAGGAGGTGCACGACGAGAACGACCAGATCCTGTCCTTCGTCAGCGGGATCGGGAAGGCCGTGATCAGCGGCCGGGAGAAGAAGGTCACCGCCGGGGACGTCGTGGTCGTCCCGGCCGGCAAGAAGCACAACTTCCTCAACGAGGGCCCGAACCCGCTCGTGCTCTACACCGTCTACGGCCCGCCGGACCACGCCGACGGCGCCGTGCACAAGACGAAGGAGGAGGCCGACGCCCTCGAGGAGGCCGGCAAGGACGAGCCCCCGACCAGCTGAGGCGGCTCCGGGTCAGCCGGGGTCGGTGACGCGGATCCAGACCGCGCGGAGCTGGTCGTACGACGCCTCGAGGACCTTGAGCCGCGGGTCCGGCCCGTCCAGCAGCCGACCGGTGACCAGCGGGCGCAGCGGCGCGAGCCGACGGTCCGCGAGCACCTCGTCGACGGCGGTGCGCTCGCCGCCGACCACGACCGCGTCCAGCGTCGCCGCCTCGGGGACGAGCACCCGCGCGGCGGTGTCGGTGAACGCCTGCAGGGCGACGCGGACCTGGCCCTCGCGGCGCCGGGCGAACCGCTGCTGCGACTGCCCGCCCGCGGCGGAGCGCCCGTGCACCTGCCGGGTGGTCACCTTCGACAGCACCAGCCGCGGCCCTTCGAAGACGCCGACGGCGCTGCCGCCCAGCCGGACGAGCAGGACCCCCACCCGCCGGTCGCGCAGCGCGTGCTCGACCAGCGCCCCGTCCAGCGGGGGGAACGGCACGTCGACCTCCGCGACGGCGCCGTCCTCGGCCTCGAGCCGGACGCCCCGCTCGTCGAAGGTGCGGGTCACCGGGCCGTGCCGCGCGGCGAAGCCGTCGAGCCAGCGCTGCAGCCGCTCGGGGGAGGTGCTCACCCACCGGCCGCCGCCGGCCGCCGGCCGACTGGTCACCGGGCCACCGTCTCGGACTGCCAGGACGCCCACAGCGCGGCGTACGAGCCGCCGAGCGCCAGCAGCTCGTCGTGGCTGCCCAGCTCCGTGACGCGGCCCCCCTCGACGACGGCGACGCGGTCGGCGTCGGAGGCGGTGTGCAGCCGGTGCGCGATGGCGACGACGGTGCGCCCGGTGACGACCGCGGCGAGCGACCGCTCGAGGTGCCGCGCCGCGCGCGGGTCGAGCAGCGAGGTCGCCTCGTCGAGCACGAGCGTGTGAGGGTCGGCGAGCACCAGCCGAGCGAGCGCGACCTGCTGCGCCTGTGCCGGCGTCAGTGCGAGACCGCCTGCGCCGACGGCGGTCTCCAGCCCGTCCGGCAGCGCGTCGACCCACTCGAGCGCGTCGACGGCGTGCAGGGCGGCGCGCAGCTCGTCGTCGCGCGCACCGTCCTTGGCGAGCGAGAGGTTCTCGGCGATCGTGCCGACGAAGACGTGGTGCTCCTGCGTCACCAGCGACACCTCGGTGCGCAGGCGCTCCAGCGGCAGGTCGAGCACGGGCACGCCGCCGAGCGTCACGGCGCCGGTGCGCGGCCCGTGCACGCCGGCGAGCAGCCGGCCCAGCGTCGACTTGCCCGCGCCGGAGGGCCCCACCACGGCCAGCCGCTCGCCCTGGCGGACCGCGAGGTCGAGCCCGTGCAGCACGTCGTGCCCCTCGCGGTAGGCGAAGCGCACGTCGTCGGCCAGCAGCTCCTCACCGGCCGGCTCGGCGCCCGACGCCGCGCGATCGTCCGGGACGTCGGCGACGCCGACCAGCCGGGCCAGTGACGACGCCCCGACCTGGAGCTCGTCCAGCCAGCCCAGCAGCCGGTCCAGCGGGTCCAGCAGCAGCTGGACGTACAGCGCGACGGTGGTGACCTCGCCCAGCGTGGCGAGGTCGCGCGAGTAGAGGAAGCCGCCGAGCAGCAGCACGCAGACCAGCGGGGTCACGAACGACAGGTCCACCAGCGGGAACCAGATCGTCCGCAGCCGCAGGGTGTACAGCTCGGTGCCGTACGCCGTCGCGATGTCGTCGTCGGTGCGCGTGACCCGCTGCTGCTGCCGGCCGAGCGCCTCGATCGTGCGGGCGGCCTCGGCGCTCTCGGCCATGCCGGCGGTGACGGTGGCGTACGCCGCGCGCTCGGCGAGGTAGCCCTGCGGCGCGCGACGCAGGTACCAGCGGGTGGACAGCCAGAGCAGCGGCGCCGACACGAGCATCGCGCTCGCCACCAGCGGCGCGACGAGCAGCGCCGCCACCGCCGTGAGCGCCACGGTCACGGTCGCGACGAGCACCTCGGGCACGGCGTAGCGGACCGTCTTGGCCAGGGTGTCGACGTCGGAGGTGGTGCGGCTCAGGAGGTCTCCGGATCCGGCCTGCTCCACCGTCGACAGCGGCAGCGCCACGACCCGCTCGAGGAAGTCCTCGCGCAGGTCGGCGAAGACGCGCTCGGCCAGCACCAGCGAGATCGTGCGCGACCACTTGGTGAGAGCGGTCTGCACCAGCACCGCGAGCGCGAGCAGGAGCGCGATCCGGTCGACGTACTGCACCGTCGTGCCCTGCTCGACCGACTCCACGAGCGCGCCCAGCAGCCGCGGCGCGACCAGGCCGGCGAGCGCAGCGCCGGCGTACAGCAGCAGCGACAGCGTCAGTGCTCGCGGGTGGCGGCGGGCGAGATCGGCTGCATAGGCGCGCACCTCGCGCGGACCGGCCACGGGCAGCAGCGTCATGCCGGCACCTCCGTGCGCAGCACCGTCGCGCGGTAGGCCTCGTCGGACAGCAGCTCGCGGTGCGTGCCGACCGCGACCACGTGCCCGTCGACGAGCAGCGCCACCTCGTCCGCGCGGTCGAGCACCAACGGGCTGCTGGTGAGCACGACCGTCGTACGACCGGCGCGCAGCTCGCGCAGCCGGTCGGCGATGCGCGCCTCGGTGTGGGCGTCCACGGCGCTGGTCGGCTCGTCCAGCACCAGCACCTCCGGGTCCGCGGTGAGCGCGCGGGCCAGGACCAGCCGCTGGCGCTGGCCGCCCGACAGCTGGCGGGCGCGCTCCTCGAGCGCGGTGTCCAGGCCGTCGCTCAGCGCCTCGAGCACGTCGGCAGCGCAGGCCGCGTGCAGCGCCGCCTCCGCATCACCCCGGCCCAGCTCGTCGCGCAGCCGTCCGCTGAGCAGCTGGACGTCCTTGTCGACGACGCAGATGCGTGCGCGCACGACCTCCAGCGGCAGCTCGGCCAGGCGCGCGCCACCCCAGCGGACCTCCGCGTCGACGTAGCGGCCCAGCCGGTCCGCCAGCGCGCTGGCGGCGGCGGGGTCGGCGCTGACGACGGCGGTCAGCAGGCCCGGCTGGACCACCAGCCCCGACGTGACGTCCTGCAGGGGGGACAGGGGCGGCGGGGGCGCGGCAGGACGCAGCGGGTCGCGGAGCGACGGGGCGAGCGACAGCAGCGCCGTCATCCGCCGGCCCGCCACGAGCGCGCGGGTGAACTTGTCGGCGGCCTCGGTGATGGTCCGCAACGGCGTGACGAGGAAGGCGGCGTAGCCGTAGAAGGCTATGAGGTCGCCGACCGAGATCTGCCCCTGCACAGCGGATCTGGCGGCCAGCCAGGTCACGAGCACGACGAACGTGCCGGGCACGAGCACCTGCGCGGCGTCGAGCAGCGACTGGCTGCGCGCGACCTGCACGCCGCTGGCGCGCACGCGCTGGGACTCCCGCCGGTAGCGGTCGACGAAGGCCGCCTCACCGCCCACGCCGCGCAGCACGCGCAGCCCGGCGACGGTGTCGGTGCCCAGCGTCGTGAGCCGGCCGAGGTCGGTGCGCTGCACGGCCTGCCGGCGGTGCAGCGGCCGCAGCGCCGGGCCGATGACCAGGCTGAAGACCGGCACCCCGACGAGGACGACGAGCCCGAGGGCGACCGACGACGACAGCAGCAGGAGGGCCACCAGCAGGAAGGCGACGACGGAGCCGGCGCCGCGCGCGGTCACGTCCAGGGCGCGGGCCACCGCCAGGGTGTCGGTCGTCCCGACGCTGACGACCTCGCCCGTGGAGGTCAGCCGCCGCAGGTCGGCGCCGAGCCGGACCGACTGGCCGCTCACCCACTGGGTGGTGCGGAAGTAGGCGATCAGGAAGTTGCTGACGGCGAAGCGGTGCCGCGTCACCCCGGCAGCGGCCTGCACGACCCCGATCGCCAGCAGCACCATCGCCCAGCGCAGCAGCGCGTCCGGGTCCTGCCCGGCCACGCCCTCGTCCACCGCACGCCCCAGGACGTACGGCACCAGGGCCTGGCAGGACATCCACAGCACGCCGAACAGCACCCCGCCCGCGACCGTCCGCGCCTGCAGCCGCAGCACCCGCAGCAGGAAGCGCGCCGGGCTGCGCAGGTCCGGGGCGCCCGGGTCGGCGAGGGGGAGGGGTTGCACGTGGGCCCACGCTACGGCGCCCGTCGAGCTGCTTTCGCAGCTCGGCGGGCGCCGGGCGACCGTGCTACAGGTCGGAGGTCTGCGCGTCCGCGCGCTCCGACGTGGACCGCACCGCCTTCAGGGAGCTGAGCAGCCCGAGCGCGCCGATGAGCACCAGGCCGACGGGGAGGACCCAGTCGCCGTCCACCCGCACGCTGCTCAGGTCGTCCAGCAGGTAGAGCCCGCCGACGAGCAGCAGCAGCAGGCCGGCCATCAGGGACAGGCTGTCGCGGTCATGACGTGGCACGTCGCACCTCGATCTCTCCGGCGCCGACCTCGAGGTCGAGCTCCACGGTGGCGTCGCGGGCGGGGCCGCCCACGACGAACTCCTCGTACAGGTCGGCGCCGTCCGGCCCCTGGTCGGTGCGCGAGCCGTCCAGGTCGCGGACCGCGATCTCGCCCAGCCCGACCTCGGCGGCGACGCGGACCACGAGGTCCTCGGGCACGATCACGACCAGCATCCCGACGCCGACCTCGGCGTCGATGACGCGGCGTGCGCCGCCCGGCTCGAGCTGGCGCAGGTCCAGGACGGCCTCGCCGGCACCGAGCTGGTAGGACCGGTCGCGGGCGGCGGCGTCGGCCGGCACCCAGGTCCGCTCGCCGATCCCGCCGCGCAGCGATCCGGGGGCGTCCTCGAGCAGCGCGGCCGGGACGAGCAGGCCGGCGAGCACCAGGCCGACGAGTGCGAGCCAGCGGGCCCGGCCCCACCAGGTGCCGAGCACCAGGCCGGCGCCGACGACGAGCAGGGCGACCGCCAGGATGCGGGCCACGGTCAGCTGCTCGACGCCGTTCTCCCGCAGCGCCAGCAGGATCCCGGTCACGAGCACCGTCACCGACAGCGTGAGCGTCCCGAGGACGGAGCGCTCCCGGGGTGCGCGGGCGACGGGTGGCGGGGCGCCGCCGTCGCTCCAGGTCGACGGGCCGTACGACAGGGTGCTGGTCGGCGCGGGTCCGGTGACGGGTGTCTCCCGTCGCTCGCGCAGGACGAGGTAGGCCAGCCCGCCGAGCACCAGCAGCACGCCCAGCCCGGAGCCGTCGACGCCGATGCCGAGGACGACCACGGCCGCGAGCGCGAGGATGACGACCCCGGCGACGCTGAGGCCGGCGCCGGGGCGGCGCAGCAGCCGCTCGCCCGGCGACTCCTGCTGGTCGGTGCGGGGCAGCAGCAGCCAGGCGAGGGCGTAGAGCACGAAGCCGGCGCCGCCGAAGACGGCGAGCACGGCGACCGCCACGCGCCACAGCACGGGATCGGTCGAGGTGTAGCGGGCCAGTCCGGCGCAGACGCCGGCGACGACCTTCTCGTCGGGGTCGCGGGCCAGGCGGGGCGGGGGCGGCGGAGGGCCGGGGGGCGGGTCGAGCACGGTCTCGGTCATGGCAGCGACTGTGGCCCTCCGGGCGGGCCCTGCCATCAGGGAACGACCCTGGACCTGTTCTCAGGGTCGCTCCCTGAGCCGGGACGGCCGCGCGCGGTGGGAGCCTGCTGCTGTGACCACCCCCACGGCTCGCCCGCCGCTGCGCCGCATGGTGCGCGCGAGCTCGGGCCGCGCTCTCGGCGGGGTGGCCGCGGGACTGGCCGACCACCTGGGGCTGACGCCGCTGGTGGTGCGGATCGCCTTCGTGCTGCTCGCCCTGTCCGGCGGCGCAGGAGTGCTGATGTACGCCGCGCTGTGGGTGCTGGTCCCGCAGGGCGAGGTGCGCCCGGCCCGCACCGGTGACGACCGGGCGCAGCTGCTCGCGCTGACAGCGCTCGGCGCCGGCGGCCTGCTGCTGCTCCAGGTCGCGGGCCTGTCCACGCCGGCCCTGCTCCCGCTGCTGCTCGTCGGCGGCGGCGTGGCGCTGGTGTGGCGGCAGGCCGATGCGGTGCAGCGCGCCCGCTGGCGCACCGCCGGGCGGCGCGGCCCGGTCGTGGTCGTGGCAGGCGCGGCACTGGTCGTCGCCGGTCTGGTCGGCTTCCTGGCCACCCGCGGCGAGCTCCAGCAGGCGCGCGAGGGGCTGCTGTCCACGGTGGTCGTCGTCCTGGGCGTGGCCCTGCTGACGGCCCCGTGGTGGGCCCGGACGGCCGCAGGAGCTGCGCGCCGAGCGGCGCGAGCGCATCCGCTCGCAGGAGCGCGCCGAGGTGGCCGCCCACGTGCACGACTCGGTGCTGCAGACCCTGGCGATGATCCGCAAGGCGGCCGACGACCCGCGCGAGGTGGCCCGGCTCGCCCGTACCCAGGAGCGGGAGCTGCGCACCTGGCTGTACGACCGCCCGGCCCCGGAGCTCGCGCTCAGCGGCGCGCTGGAGGCCGCCGCCGCCGAGGTCGAGGAGGCGCACGCGATCACCGTCGAGGTGGTCGTCGTGGGCGACTGCCCCACCTCTCCCGCCGTCCTCGCTCTCGTGGCGGCCGCGCGCGAGGCGCTCACCAACGCCGCCAAGCACTCGGAGGTCGACGTCGTGCAGGTCTACGCAGAGGTCCTCGACGACCGGGTGGAGGTGTTCGTGCGCGACCGCGGCAAGGGCTTCGACCCGGCCACCGTCCCGTCCGACCGCTACGGCCTGGCGCAGTCGGTCGTCGGCCGGATGGAGCGGCACGGCGGGCGCGCGGTGGTGCGCAGCACGCCGGGCAGCGGCACCGAGGTGCGGTTGGAGGGGCGACGGTGAGGGACCCGGTGAGCGCCTCCCTGCGGGTCGTGCTGGTCGACGACCACCGCCTGTTCCGGGCGGGCGTCCGCAGCGAGCTCGCCGACGACGTCGAGGTCGTGGGCGAGGCGGGCACCGTGGCCGAGGGCGTCGCCGTCGTCCTGGCGATGCAGCCCGACGTGGTGCTGCTGGACGTGCACATGCCCGACGGCGGTGGTCGCGCCGTCCTCGCCGGCGTCGGGGCCGGGGCGCCGGACACCCGCTTCCTCGCCCTGTCGGTCTCCGACGCCGCTGAGGACGTGATCGGCGTGATCCGCGGCGGGGCAAGGGGTTACGTGACGAAGAGCATCTCGACCGAGGAGCTCGCCGACGCGGTGCGGCGGGTGGCCGGCGGGGACGCCGTCTTCTCTCCGCGGCTGGCGGGCTTCGTCCTCGACGCCTTCTCCAGCAGCCCGCCGGCGCCGCCGGACGCCCCGGTGCAGGACGACGACCTCGACCGGCTGACGGCCCGGGAGCGCGACGTCCTGCGGCTGATCGCCCGCGGCTACACCTACAAGGAGGTGGCGGCCGAGCTGTTCATCTCCGGCAAGACGGTCGAGACGCACGTGTCCTCGGTGCTGCGCAAGCTGCAGCTGTCGAACCGCCGCGAGCTCTCGCGCTGGGCCGCCGACCGCCGCCTGGTCTGACGGCTCGACGAGGAGCCCGACAAGTACCGTCGTCGGCATGACCAGCCCGGCCCCCTCCAGCCGCGAGCGCCGGCTCCTGGCCCCACCGCGACCCGGCCGGCTCGGCGCCTGGACCTACGCGCTGCGCACCACCAACCCGCCGCCCGACCGCGACCTCCGCACCCTCGACCCGGTCACGAAGTGGCTGGTCGCCACGCGCGCCGCCGTCCTGCCGATGACGCTGCTCGCCGGGCTCGTGGCGGGGCTGCTCGCGGTCCGCGCCGACGGGTTCTCCTGGCCGCTGTGGCTGCTGGCGCTGCTCGGCCTGCTGGCCGCGCACGCCTGCAACAACCTGCTCAACGACCTGTCCGACACCGACGCCGGCCTCGACACCGGCGCCTACCCGCGCGCCCTCTACGCCCCGCACCCGATCCTGTCGGGGATGGTCCGCCGCAGGCAGATGGGCCTGGCGGTGCTCGGCCTCATGGGCTTCGACCTCGTCGTCATGGTCGTGCTGGCGGTGCAGCGGGGCTGGCCCGTCGTCGCGTTCGCGGTGGCCGGGCTGGTGCTCTCGATCGCCTACGCGTCACCGCCGCTGCGCCTCAAGGCGCGCGGGCTGGGCGAGCTCGACGTGCTGGTCACCTGGGGTCCGCTCATGATCGCGGGCACCTACTTCTCGGCGGTCGGGGAGCTGCCCTGGCAGGTCTGGCTGGCCAGCGTGCCGTACGGGCTGCTGTGCACGAGCGTGCTGATGGGCAAGCACATCGACAAGCTGCCGTACGACGAGGCGACCGGTACGCGGACCCTGCCGGTGGTGCTCGGTGACGTCGCGGCGCGCGGCACGACGATCGGGATCCTCGTCGCGTTCTACGCGACCACGGGGCTCGCCGTGGCTCTCGGCGCGCTGCCCTGGCCGGTGCTGCTGGTCGCGCTGGCGCTGCCCACCCTGCGCAGGGCCGCGGCGGCCCTCCGGACGCCGGCGCCCGCCGAGCCGCCGCCGGGCTTCCCGGTGTGGCCGCTGTGGTTCGCGGCCGTCTGCTTCGTGCACGTCCGTCGGGCCGGCGGGCTGCTCGTCGTGGGGCTCGCGACCGCCGCCGTGACCGGGACCGGCCTGCCCCTAGGGTGACCGCGTGATCGACCTGGTGCTGGCCGTCGTCTGGACCGCGCTGCTCGTCGTGGTCGCGCTGGCGCTGCTGTCCGCCGTCACGCTGGCGCCGTTCGTCGTCGGCCTGCAGATGGCCGAGGCGCGCCGCTTCTCGACCGCCCGCTGGGGCGCCCTCACCCTGGCCGGGGTCGGCGTGGCGCTGCTGCTCGCGCTGGTCCTGCTCCGCGGGGACCGCGTGGCGACGCCCGTGGCGCTGCTCCCGCTCGTGCTCGCCTGGGGCGGGCCGACGGCCCTGTGGCTGCTCAGCGAGCAGGACACCGCGGTCGGCGGCCGCGCCGGCCGGCACGAGCAGCCCTAGGCAGCGGCCCGCCGGAGTGCGCGCAGCGCCTGCACCGCGAGGTCGGGCTGGTCGGTGAACAGGCCGTCGATCCCGGCGTCGGCGAACGACTGCAGCTCCTGCGCCGCGGTGAGACCGGCGGGCAGGAAGGGGCTCTCGGCGCGGAAGGTCCACACGTGCACGGCAAGGCCGGCGGCATGGGCGTCGGCGACGAAGGGCGACGGGCCGTCCACCGAGCCGTCCGGCAGACGAGGCAGCACCCGGTCCTTGCTCGGCCCGACGGCCCAGGCCCAGGTGGCCAGCTCGCGCAGCGCCTCCGGCGTCGACAGGGCGTCGTCGGTGGGGATGTCGTCGAGCAGGACGGTCAGGCGCAGCGCGGTGAGCGCGGCCAGCTCGCGCAGGCTGTCGTGCGCGAAGGACTGCAGCACGACCGGGGAGTCGGCGGTCCGGTGCCCGTGCGCGTCGAGCCGGTCGACGAGCCGCCGCTCGATCGGGAGTCCCACCGAGCGGAAGTGCCCCGGGCTCTTGGCCTCGACGTAGACGCCGATCGTCCGGCCCAGGCGGGAGGACTCGGTGCGCGCCAGGTCCAGCACCTCGTCGAGCGAGGGCACCAGGAAGCGGCCGTCGTACACGGTGTTGGCCGGCCGGAGCTCGGGGAGCCGCTCGACGGCACGCAGGGTGCGCAGCTCGGCGAAGGTCAGGTCCTCGCTGAACCAGCCGGTGACCTGCTCGCCGTCGACCGACTTGGTGGTGCGGCGGTCGGCGAACTGCGGCCGGGCACCGATGTCGGTGGTGCGGCCCAGCTCGTTCTCGTGCCGGGCGACCAGCACGCCGTCGGCGGTGCACACGAGGTCCGGCTCGATCATGTCAGCGCCCTGGGCGATGGCCAGCCGGTACGCCGCGAGCGTGTGCTCGGGGCGGTAGCCGGACGCGCCGCGGTGGGCGATGACGGTGGGGCGGTCGGTGGGGAGGGCGGTCGGCGCGTCGGCCGGCGGGGGAGCCACGCGGACAGCCTGGGGCCTGTCGGGCTCGAGAGGGGCGTCTTCGGCGAGAAGAGCGCGTGTCGGGTCGATGGCTAGCGGGTGGTGACGACGCGGAAGGCCTCGGCGAGGCGGCCCTCCGGCAGTCCCGCGGCCCTCGCCCGCTCGCCCAGCCAGCCGCGCAGCATCTCCTCGAGCCCGTCCATGTGGGCCGTCTGCGAGGCGTGCGCCCGCAGCGCCGCCAGCTTGCGGTCGAAGACGTCGGTGATGTCGACGAAGCGGTCCGGGCCGGTCGCCGTCCCGCCCATGACCCACACCTCCGGGACGCTCCAGGCCTCCAGCCCCTCGGCCGCGAGCTCGAGGTGGGCGAAGGGGTTGCGCGCGTCGGGGTAGACGGCCGCGATGGCCGCCTCGCCGGCGGCCAGGTGGTCGGGGTGCGAGGAGGCGATCCGCTCCCAGTTGCGCTCGGGCGACTGGATCATCATCCGCTCCGGGCGGACCTGCCGGACGACCCGGCTGATGTCGCGGCGCAGGTCGTGCGAGGCCGTCAGCCGCCCGTCGGGGTAGCCGAGGAAGACGACGTCCTCGACGCCGAGCTCCTTGGCCGCCGCGCGCTGCTCGGCCTGCCGGATCCCGCCGATGTCACCGCGCGGCACGTCGGGGTCGAAGCCGCCCGCGTCGCCGTCGGTGCAGATGCAGTAGGTCACGGCCGTGCCCTGCTCGGTCCAGGTCGCGATCGTGCCGCCCGCGCCGAAGTCCACGTCGTCGGGGTGGGCGGTCACCACCAGGGCCCGCGCGACCGCGCTCTCGCCCGCGCCGTCGCCTGCGCTGCCTGCCTGCGCCACTGCGCCTCCTCCTGTGCTGCTCACCGGTGCCCGCCACCCCACCACGCGAGCGCGCCGCGCGCCTCCACAGGACCGGCTGGTCGCGGGGGCGCTGTCGGCGTACGAACCTAGACTGGTGCCGGTGAGCCTCCCCTTCGACGACGACTTCGGCCCGGCGGTGCTCGCGCCGGCGAGGCCGTCGGTCGACCGCCTGCTCGAGGGGCTCAACCCCCAGCAGCGCGAGGCCGTCGTGCACGAGGGCGGTCCGCTGCTCATCGTCGCAGGGGCCGGGTCGGGCAAGACCAAGGCCCTCACCACCCGCATCGCCTACCTGCTGGCGGCCCGGGGCGTGCAGCCCGGCGAGGTCCTGGCGATCACCTTCACCAACAAGGCCGCCGGCGAGATGCGCGAGCGCGTCGCCGCCGCCGTCGGCGCCCGGGCCCGGGCGATGTGGGTGCTCACCTTCCACTCCGCCTGCGTGCGGATCCTGCGGGCCGAGGCCAAGAAGCTCGGCTTCACGACGACCTTCTCGATCTACGACTCCGCCGACGCCCAGCGCCTGATGACGCTGGTCTGCCGCGACCTCGACCTGGACCCCAAGCGCTTCCCGGCCCGCGCGATGAGCAACCAGGTGTCCGACCTCAAGAACGAGCTGGTCGACTGGGACACCTTCCGGTCCAAGGCCGAGACCGTCCAGGAGAAGCAGCTGGCCGAGGTCTACGCGACCTACCAGGCCCGGCTCAAGCAGGCCAACGCCCTCGACTTCGACGACCTGATCATGACGACGGTCGACCTGTTCCAGGCCTTCCCCGACGTCGCCGAGCACTACCGGCGGCGGTTCCGGCACGTGCTGGTCGACGAGTACCAGGACACCAACCACGCGCAGTACGTCCTGGTGCGCGAGCTCGTCGGAGCCACCGGGGGCCGGGGGCAGCGCGCGACCGCCCCGGGCGCGGTCGCGCCCGCGGAGCTGTGCGTCGTCGGTGACGCCGACCAGTCGATCTACGCCTTCCGCGGCGCTGACATCCGCAACATCGAGGACTTCGAGAACGACTACCCCGACGCCACTGTCGTGCTGCTGGAGCAGAACTACCGCTCCACCCAGACGATCCTGTCGGCGGCCAACGCGGTCATCGCCAAGAACCCGAGCCGCAAGCCCAAGCGGCTGTGGACCGACTCCGGCGAGGGCGAGCAGATCGTCGGCTACGTCGCCGACAACGAGCACGACGAGGCCGCCTTCGTCGCCGGCGAGGTCGACCGGCTCGGCGACGAGCACGGCGTCAAGGCCCACCAGGTGGCCGTCTTCTACCGGACCAACGCGCAGTCGCGGGTGTTCGAGGAGGTGTTCATCCGGGTCGGCCTGCCGTACAAGGTGGTCGGCGGGGTGCGCTTCTACGAGCGCAAGGAGGTCCGCGACGCGCTGGCGTACCTGCGCGTGCTGGCCAACCCGGCCGACGTCGTCAGCCTGCGCCGGATCCTCAACACCCCGCGCCGCGGCATCGGCGACCGGGCCGAGGCGTGCCTGGAGGCGTTCGCCTCGCGGGAGCGGGTGCCGTTCGCCGAGGCGCTGCGCCGGTGCGACGAGGTGCCGGGCATGGCGACCCGCAGCGCCCGGGCGGTCCGCGAGTTCGCCGACCTCATGGACGAGCTGCGCGCGCTGGTCGCCGGCAACATGCCGCCGGCGGAGGTGCTCGAGGCGGTGCTCGACCGCACCGGCTACCTCACCGAGCTGGCCTCCGAGCGTCGACCCGCAGGACGAGAGCCGGGTCGAGAACCTCTCCGAGCTCGTCGGCGTCGCGCGCGAGTTCAGCGAGCGGCACCCCGAGGGCGGCGTCGCCGAGTTCATGGAGCAGGTGTCCCTCGTCGCCGACGCCGACCAGATCCCCGACCCGGACGGCGACGGCGAGGGCGTCGTCACCCTCATGACGCTGCACGCCGCGAAGGGCCTGGAGTACCCCGTCGTCTTCCTCACCGGGCTGGAGGACGGCGTCTTCCCGCACCTGCGCACCCTCGGCGACGAGCGCGAGCTGCAGGAGGAGCGGCGGCTGGCCTACGTCGGCATCACCCGGGCGCGGGAGCGGCTGTACCTGTCCCGCTCCCACGTGCGCAGCGCCTGGGGCCAGACGTCCTACAACCCGCCCTCGCGCTTCCTCGACGAGGTGCCGGAGGGGCTGGTCGACCTGGCAGCGGGGCGAGTCGTCGGTCGCGGCGCCGGCGCCCGCGCTCACGCGTGCGGCGGACCGGCTGGTCGGCACCGCCCGCGGCCGCACGGCCGGCCCCGGCCTGCGGCCGATCCCGGACCTCGAGGTCGGGGACCGGGTGACCCACGACGCCTTCGGGCTCGGCACGGTCACGGCCACCCGCGGCGCCGGCGACTCCACCCAGGCCGAGGTCGACTTCGGCGGGGCCACCGGCGCCAAGTGGCTGCTGCTGCGCTACGCGCCCCTCGAGAAGCTCTAGCCCGCCGCGCGCAGCTGCAGCAGGCCGAGACCGCCGACCACGGCCGCGACCAGCAGCGCGACGGCCGCGCCCGCGGCGGAGAAGGCGCCGAGCGCGACCAGCCCGGCGGTCGCGACGACCCAGGCGATGTTGCCCAGCCCGGCGACCCGGGCGGCGGGGCGCTGCCAGCGGGCCGCCGCGCGGCTGACCAGCGCCAGGTCGAGCGCGTAGACCACGAGGGCGACGCCGACGACGCGGACGACGGTGGTCCCGACGTCGGGCCCCAGCAGGTCGGCGACGGGGCCTGCCGCGCCGGCGGCGACCAGGCCGGTGACGGCGCACAGCGCGGCGTCGGCGCGCAGCAGGGTCCGGAGCCGGCTGGTCGCGGGGGCGGTCGTGCGTGCGGTCGTGGGTGCGGTGGTGGTGGTCATGTCGTCCTCCTCGGGTTCGGGAGCACGACCGTGGCCCGCGCCGCGCAGCTGGTCCATGACCTGCCGGGTCATGGCCGCCGCGACCCCGGCGGCCCTACCGTTCCGCCATGACGACCCTCACCGCACCGCCGACCCGCGTCGGCGAGCTGCTGCGCGGCTGGCGCCAGCACCGACGGCTGAGCCAGCTCGACCTCGCCAACGAGGCCGAGGTCAGCACGCGGCACCTGTCCTGCGTCGAGACCGGCCGGGCCCGGCCGAGCCGGCAGTTCGTCCTGCACGTGGCCGAGCACCTCGACGTGCCGCTGCGCGCCCGCAACGAGCTGCTGGTCGCGGCCGGCTACGCGCCGGTCTACGGCCAGACCGACCTGCACGCGCCGGAGATGGCCAGCATCAAGCAGGCGATCGACCTGGTGCTCACGCACGCCGAGCCGTTCCCGGCACTGGTCGTCGACCGGCACTGGGACCTGGTGCACGCCAACGCCGGCCTCGGGCTGGTGCTCGACGGCGTGGCCGAGCACCTGCTGGCCGGCCCGGTGAACGTGCTGCGGGTCAGCCTGCACCCGGAGGGGCTCGCCCCGCGGCTGGAGGACCTCGGTGCCTACAGCGCCTACGTGCTGACCACCCTGCGCCGGGAGGCGGCCGCGCTCGGCGATCCGGCCCTGCTCGCGCTGCACGACGAGCTGGCCGGCTACCCGGGCGTCGAGACCGAGCTGCCGCTCACGGAGCCGGTCGGGGTCGTGCTGCCCGTGCGGCTGCGGACCCCGCTCGGGGTGCTGTCGTTCTTCACGACCCTGTCCCGCTTCGGCAACGCCGCGGACGTCACGCTGGCCGAGCTGTCGGTCGAGTCGTTCTTCCCGGCCGACGAGGCCACCGACCGGGCAGTGCGGGCCGCCGCCCCCTAGGGGGCAGGGCTAGATGTCGACGCCGCGCTTGCGCAGCCAGGTGATCGGGTTGACCGGGGTGCCGCTCGACCCGGACCTCGAAGTGCAGGTGGGGCCCGGTGGACTGCCCGGTGTTGCCCTCCTTGCCGATCTGCTCGCCGGCGCCGACCCGCTGGCCGGCGCCGACCAGCAGCTTCGACATGTGGCCGTAGACGGTCTCGGTGCCGTCGCCGTGCACGATCCGGACGGCGCGGCCGTAGCCGCCCTCCCACCCGGCGCTCTTCACGGTGCCGGCGGCGGTCGCGTAGATCGGCGCGCCGACGCCCGCGGCGATGTCGATGCCGGCGTGCAGGCGGCCCCACCGGCGGCCGTACTGCGAGGTGACCCGGCCGGTGCCCGGACGGACGTGGCTGGCGGCGGCGGCCTCGGGAGCAGCGGCGTCGCGGTCGCGGGAGGCGCGCTCGGGGGCCGGCGGCGGGGCCGGCGGGGTGTTCGCGACGGCCAGACCCTGGGCCAGCGCGGTCCCGAGCGCGAGGTTGACCTGCCGGTCGACGGGCGGCTCGACCGGCTGCTCGACCGGTTCGGAGGCGGGCAGCTCCACCGGCTGCAGCGCGGCGGCAGCGGTCACCCGCGGGGCGACCTCGACAGCGGAGGCGGGCAGCGCCGCGAGCCCGGCGAAGGCGGTGCCGGCGGCGGCGAGCAGGACGCCGGGCAGGAGCGCGGCGCGGGTGCGGGAGGGGTCCTTCGGGGCGGCATGGCGTGGCCGAGTCTGCAGGGCAGGCAAGAGGTCAGGCTCCGTCGTCGGGGTCAGGGCAGCCGAGTCCAGACCCCTTCCGGGGCCGTCAGCTCGATCCTGACCCGCCCCGGTGAGGGGACCTGGAGGCGGGTCGTTACCTCGACGTTATCCATCGTCATGGGTCTGACGCAAACGCAGCCCCTACCCCGTTGTGGAGATCACACCACCACGGAACGTGACCGAGCTCGTCCGACGGGGTGCCGATCAGGCGGTGGTCGACGCCTCGTCGCGTGCCGCGGGCAGGTCCCGGACCGCGCCCGGGGAGGCCGTCGGGGTCTCCAGCCGGGTCACCCCGGCCGTGCGGGTGGTGCCGTCCTCGTCCAGGTGCGCCAGCAGCGTGGCGATCTCGTGGACGACCCGTCCGTCGATCGGCAGGGACATGTGGCCGACGCCGCGCAGCAGCACGTTGCGCGCGGACAGGTCGGGGTGGACGACGCGGGCCGAGCGCTTGGGGACGATGAGCTGGTCCAGGTCGCTCCAGTAGGCGACGAAGCGCGTGCGGCACCCGGGCGCCGGTGCCTCGAGCTCGGTCATCAGGTCCGAGCCCGGGCGCAGCTGGCGGACCAGCCGGGCCGGGAGCAGGTGCGCGGACCAGGTGCCGGCGTGGGGGCTGCCGAGGGTGACCAGGGTGTGCACCCGCGCGTCGCCGCCCATGCGCTGGACGTAGTAGCGGGCGACGACCCCGCCGAGGGAGTGCCCGACGACGTGCACCCGCTCGTACCCGGTCTCCTCGCAGGTCTTCTCGACCAGGCGGGCGAGCTGCGCGGCGGCGGTGCGGACGTCCTGGGTGAAGGGGCTGTAGTTGACGGTCAGCACCTGGCCGAAGCCGCGGCGCCGCAGCGCCCGGCGCAGCAGCGTGAAGACCGAGCGGTTGTCGACCAGCCCGTGCACGAGCAGGATCGGCGTCCCCGCCGCCACGACGTCGCCCAGCAGCAGCCCGCGCTGCGCCGGCGGGAGGTCGTCGAGGGTGAAGCGGTCGGCCATCGCGCGGTGGTCCGGGCTTGCCTTCTCGCCGAGCACGCCCAGCGGGTAGAGGACGGTGTGCGCCGCCACCCAGGCCAGCTCCGTGCCCGTGCCGCGCAGGCCGGCCGGCGTGCAGATCGTGCGGACGCCGCGGCGGGTGGTCCTGGCGGCCCGTGCCAGGGCCGGTCGGGGGTCGCGCACGGCAGTCCTCTCGGAGCGGGTCAGGGCACGTCGGCCGGACGTGCCTGTCCGACGTTAGGGCTTCCCCTGCCCAGGAGGTGGCAGATGTCACATGACGATGTCGTCACAGCCTGGGCCCGAGCGGTCGCAGCCGGCCGGGGAGCGGACCGCCCCACCGGGCGCGCCGGGCCACGCGGCGGTCGGCGTCGTCCTGCTCCACGAGCGCGAGCAGGTGCGCCACGGCCTGCCGCGGCTCCTCCACCATCGCGTCGGCGGCCCCGAGCGCCAGCAGGTCGGCAGGGGTGATCCGCATGAGGTCCGCGCACTCCTGCGCGGGCCGGCGCAGCGCCGCCTCGGCGCCCTCCGGCCCGATCGCGGCGAAGTAGGAGTCCGGCGTCAGCAGCAGCCGGTCGGCGACGGAGGCCGCCAGCGCGCCGCCCGACCCGCCCTCGCCGTGCACCACCGCGAGCGTGGGGGAGGGGCAGGTGAGCAGGGCGTCCATCGCCTCGCCCATCGCCGGGGCCACGCCGCCCTCCTCGGCGGCGGTGCCGGGCTCGGCCCCGGGCGTGTCGACCAGCGACAGGACCGGCAGCCCGAGGCGACCGGCCAGCCGGTAGGCGCGGGCCGCCAGCCGGTAGCCGTCCGGCGAGGGGCGGCCACCCACCTGGGCGGCCAGCGCCACGCCCACCACGGGCAGCCCGGAGACCCGGCCCACGGCAGCGGCGACCGTCGCGTCGCCGTGCGGCGCCCGCAGCGCCACGGCCCCGGCCAGCAGCGCGCCGAGCAGGTCCGCGCCGGACCGGGTGCGGGCGCGGGCCCGTCGCACCTGCTCCCACCCCGTCGTCGCCGTGTCCGCCGCTGCGTCCGCCGCTGCGTAGGCCGCTGTGTCCGCTGCACCGGACGACGGCGGTGCACCGGCAGGGCGGACGTCCGCGGGGGCGAGCGCCGCGAGCGCCCGCTCGAGCCACGCGCAGACCTGCTCGCCCGGGAGCACCTCGTCGACCAGCCCGGCAGCGTGCGCGGAGCCGGCGCTGTGGCTGCCCGGCGGCGGGCGCACCCCCGTCACCGCCTCGGCCACGCGCGGACCGGCGAAGCCGACCGTGGCGCCCTCGACGGCGACCCGCAGGTCGGCGGCCGACGCGACGCTGATCCACACCCCGCCGGTCGTCGGCGCGTCGGCCACCGACAGGTGCGGCAGTCCCGCCGCGGCCAGGTCGAGCAGCGCGAGGCGGGCCCGCGGGATGCCGACCAGCGCGGCCATGCCCTCCTGCAGCCGGGTGCCGCCGGACCGGACCAGCGTGAGCAGCGGCCGCCGCTCGCGCACGGCCAGCGCGGCGGCGGCGGCCAGCGCGCCGGCGTCGTCCTCGCCGAAGCTGCCGCCGTACGCCGTGAAGTCCCACGCGGCGGCGACCGGCCCGCCGGGCAGGCGCCACACCGAGACCGCCTGCCTAGGCGCGTAGCCCGGCCAGGCAGCCGGGTCGCGCCCGGCGTACGGCACCTCGACGCGGGTGGCGCCCGCGAGCAGGGCAGTGCGCCAGTCCGAGGTCCCGGTCATGGCGGCGTACTCTCCCACCGTCCAGACCGCTCTCGCATGGAGGCTCCGTGACCACCGCCGGCCGCATCCGCGTCGTCGTCGCCAAGCCCGGGCTGGACGGGCACGACCGCGGCGCCAAGGTCGTCGCGCGCGCCCTGCGCGACGCCGGCATGGAGGTCATCTACACGGGCCTGCACCAGACGCCCGAGCAGATCGTGGAGACCGTCGTGCAGGAGGACGCCGACTGCGTCGGCCTGTCGGTCCTGTCCGGCGCCCACCTGACGCTGTTCCAGCGCGTCATGGACCTGCTGCGCGAGCGCGGCGCCGACGACGTCGTCGTCTTCGGCGGCGGGATCATCCCCGAGGACGACATCCCGCTGCTGCGCGACATGGGCGTCGCCACGGTCTTCACGCCCGGCGCCACGACGATGTCGATCGTCGAGTGGGTCAACACCCACGTCGGCGGCTCCTCCACCGCTGCCTAGAGCGGCGCGGCGCGGGCCGCGTCACAGCGGCGATCCGTGCTGCAGGGGCGCCGTCACCTGCCGGACACGCCGTGGCTACCCTCGGCGCAACGGCAGAGCCGCACCCTCGACAGGACAGGACCCCTCGTGGACCTCATGGAGTACCAGGCGAAGGAGCTCTTCGCCAAGCACGGCGTGCCCGTGCTCCCCGGCGAGACCGTCGACACGGCGGAGGCCGCTCGCGGCGTCGCGGAGCGCATCGGCAAGCCCGTGGTCGTCAAGGCCCAGGTCAAGACCGGCGGCCGCGGCAAGGCCGGCGGCGTCAAGCTGGCCGACACCCCCGACGAGGCCGTCGAGAAGGCCCAGGGCATCCTCGGCCTCGACATCAAGGGCCACATCGTCCACAAGGTCCTCGTCACCGAGGCCAGCGACATCGAGACCGAGTACTACGCCTCCTTCCTGCTGGACCGGGCCAACCGCTCCTACCTCGCGATGTGCAGCGCCGAGGGCGGCATGGAGATCGAGCAGCTCGCGGTGGAGCGCCCGGAGGCGCTGGCCCGCGTGCAGGTGGACGCCGTCCAGGGCGTCGACGAGGCCAAGGCCCGCGAGATCGCCGAGGCCGGCAAGATCCCGGCCGACGTGATCGACGAGGTCACGAAGATCCTCGTCAGCATGTGGAAGGTGTTCGTCGAGGAGGAGGCCACCCTCGTCGAGATCAACCCGCTGTGCCGTACGCCTGACGGCCGGATCGTCGCCCTCGACGGCAAGGTGACGCTGGACGCCAACGCGGAGTTCCGCCACAAGGACGTCTTCGAGGCCTACGCCGACGTCGTCGCCGCGGACGACCTCGAGGGCCGGGCCAAGGCCAAGGACCTCAACTACGTCAAGCTCGACGGCCAGGTCGGCATCATCGGCAACGGCGCCGGGCTCGTCATGAGCACCCTCGACGTCGTCGCCTACGCCGGCGAGAAGCACGGCGGCGTCAAGCCGGCCAACTTCCTCGACATCGGCGGCGGCGCCTCGGCGCAGGTCATGGCCGACGGGCTCGAGATCATCCTGAGCGACCCGGACGTCGAGTCGGTGTTCGTCAACGTCTTCGGCGGGATCACCTCCTGCGACGCCGTCGCGAACGGCATCGTGCAGGCGCTCGAGATGCTCGGCGACAAGGAGACCAAGCCGCTGGTCGTCCGCCTCGACGGCAACAACGTCGAGGAGGGGCACCGCATCCTCGACGGAGGCCCAGCACCCGCTGGTCACCGTCGTCGACACCATGGACGGAGCTGCCGACAAGGCCGCCGAGCTCGCGAACAAGGGGGCCTAGTCATGGCGATCTTCCTCACTGCAGACAGCAAGGTCGTCGTCCAGGGCATGACCGGCTCCGAGGGCATGAAGCACACCCGCCGGATGCTCGCGTCCGGCACGCAGGTCGTGGGCGGCGTGAACCCCAAGAAGGCCGGCACGTCGGTGGACGTCGACGGCACCTCGGTGCCCGTGTTCGGCACCGTCGCCGAGGCCATGGAGAAGACCGGCGCGGACGTCAGCGTCATCTTCGTGCCGCCGGCCTTCGCCAAGGGCGCCGTCGTCGAGGCGATCGACGCGGGCATGCCGCTCGCCGTCGTCATCACCGAGGGCATCCCGGTGCAGGACAGCGCCTGGTTCTGGCAGTACAGCCAGGGCAAGGGCACCCGCATCATCGGCCCGAACTGCCCCGGCCTCATCAGCCCCGGCAAGTCCAACGCCGGCATCATCCCGGCCACCATCGCGCCGGAGCCGGGCCGCATCGGCCTGGTCTCCAAGTCCGGCACGCTGACCTACCAGATGATGTACGAGCTGCGGGAGTTCGGGTTCTCGACCGCCATCGGCATCGGCGGCGACCCGGTCATCGGCACCACGCACATCGACGCGCTCGAGGCGTTCGAGGCCGACCCGGAGACCGACGCGATCGTCATGATCGGCGAGATCGGCGGTGACGCCGAGGAGCGCGCGGCCGACTACATCAAGGCCCACGTCACCAAGCCGGTCGTCGGCTACGTCGCGGGCTTCACCGCCCCCGAGGGCAAGACGATGGGCCACGCCGGCGCCATCGTGTCCGGCTCGTCCGGCACGGCGCAGGCCAAGCAGGAGGCCCTCGAGGCCGCCGGCGTCAAGGTCGGCAAGACGCCGTCCGCGACGGCCGAGCTCATGCGGGCCATCATGAAGGACATGGCATGACGGGGCTGGCCCCCGCCTAGCCCTCCGCACGACCACGACCGGCCCGGTCCCGCTGTCCGCGGGGCGCGGGCCGGTCGCGCGTCCAGGGGAGGGCAGGCGTCGACAGTGAAGGCGGTCACGGCGCGGCGAGCCGCCACGGATCAAGCAGCGGCGGCTGCGACAGTCGCTCGGCGATGACCTCCACGATCGACCGCCCCTCCCGCCCGGCCCGCTCCTCGCGCCGGCCGTCAGCCGACGAGCCCACGCGCAGCGCGTGGGCCCTGGGCGCCGCTGCTGCGCTGTGGGCCGCCGCCGCCGGGCTGCTGCTGGTGCTGCTGCCCGTGCTGCTGGTCTGGGCGACCGACAGCCGCTCGGGCACCGGCGCGGCCGAGACCGTCCGCTCGGCCGGCCGGATCTGGCTCTACGCGCACGGCGCCACCCTCGACCTCCCGGACGGCAGGCTCGCGCTCACGCCGCTGGGCCTGCTGCTCGTCCCGCTGGCACTCGTCGCCCGCCTCACCTGCTCGGCCGCGCACGCCTCCGGACCCACGACGCCGGGCCAGGCGCTGCGGCTCGCGCTGTGGACCGGCGTGCCGTACGCCGTCCTCACGACGGTCGTCGCGCTGCTGGTCAGCGGGCCGGACGTGCACGTCTCGCCCGGGCTCGCGCTGCTCGGCGGGCTGGTCACCGGCACCGCCGGCGCGCTGGCCGGCGCGCTGCAGCCGGCCCGGTTGTGGCGCGCGGCGTGGTTCGTCCTGTCGCGGCGCGCCCGTCGGCTCGCGACCGCCGCGGGCGGGGCGCTGGCCGCGCTGCTCGGCGCGGGAGCGCTGCTCGTCGGAGGCTCGCTCGTGGCGCACTTCGGCCGGGCGACCGAGCTCGCCGGCGCCAGCGAGCCGGGTGCCGCCGGCGGCGCCGGGCTGCTGCTGACCGGGCTCGCGCTGGTCCCGAACGCCGTGGTGTGGGGTGCGAGCTGGATCGCCGGGCCGGGCTTCGCGGTCGGCGTCGGCACCGCCGTCGGCCCGTACTCCCACGAGCTCGGGCCCGTCCCGGCGCTGCCGCTGCTCGCGGCGCTGCCCGGCTCCGGGATCCCCGAGTGGGTCGCCGTGCTGCTGCTCGGCGTGCCGCTGCTCGCCGGGGCGCTCGCCGGCCTGGTGGTCGTGCGCGACCTGACCGACGACCTGACCGGCGACCTGCCGTCCGCGGCCCGCACCGCCCTGGAGGCGGCCGCCGTCGGCCCGGTCCTGGGCCTCGTCCTCGCCCTGCTGGCCTGGCTGTCCGGCGGCTCGGCCGGAGGCGAGCGCCTGGCGCAGCTGGGCCCGTCGCCGTGGCGGGTCGGGCTCGCCGTGGCCGCCGCGGTCGCCGTCGGCTCCGCCGTGGCCGCCCTCGTCCGCCGCCAGCGACTCCTGGAGCGCCCCCGCCCCACCGGCTGAGGCAGGCCGCCTCAGCCGGTCGTGACGCTGTCCTCGAACTCGGCAGCGCACTCGTCGGCCTCGGCCTGGTCCTCCGCCTGCTGGACGCACTCGGTGAAGCTGCCGAACTCGGAGTTGCTGAACAGCGCGAGCGCCCCGACCACCACCAGCGCGGCGATGAGCAGCGCGACGATGCCGGTGATGATCCCGGCCAGGGCCATGCCGCCGTTGGTCGCCTCCCCGCGCTTGGCCCGGCCGCGCCCGATCGCGCCGAGGACGATCGCCCCGATGCCGAGCAGACCGCCGACGACCAGCCACGAGGTGAGGATGCCGAGGATGCCGAGCACCAGCGCCGCGATGCCCAGCCCGTTGCGCGGCGAGCCGGTGGGGCCCTGGCCGTAGGCCGGCTGCCCGTACTGCTGCTGCCCGTACGAGGGCTGGCCGTACGCGGGCTGGCCGTACTGCTGCTGCCCGTACTGCTGCTGCCCGTACTGCTCCTGGCCGTACTGCTGCTGGCCGTGCTGCTCCTGGCCGTAGGGCGGGGGCGGCGGCGGCTGCTGCGGCGGCTGACCGCCGGGCGGCGGGGCGAACGGGTCCTGAGGAGAGGTCACGAGGCGGTCCTTCGCGCGCGGGGTCGGTCGGCGGAGGTCCCGCCCACCACCCCAGCCTCCTACCCGGTCCGCGCGGCCGGACGACCGGCCTCGGTAGCCTGCGCGGACCGCCCTGCCCCGCACGCCGCTGGAGGAGCCCTGACCGCCCGCCTGGTCGTGCTGGCCTCCGGCAGCGGCACCACCCTGCAGGCGCTGCTCGACGCCGCGGCCGACCCGGCGTACGGCGCGCAGGTCGTCGCGGTCGGCTCGGACAAGCCCGGGGCCCGCGCCCTGGAGCGCGCGCGGACCGCCGGCGTGGAGGCCTTCGCGGTCGCGCTGGCCGACAGCCCGGACCGCGCCGCCTGGAACGCCGCGCTGGCCGACGCCGTGGCCGCGCACGAGCCCGACCTCGTCGTCTGCGCGGGCTTCATGCGGATCCTGTCGGCGGACTTCCTGGCCCGCTTCCCCTCCCGCGTCGTCAACACCCACCCGGCGCTGCTGCCGTCCTTCCCGGGGGCGCACGCCGTCGCCGACGCGCTGGCCTACGGCGTGCGGGTCAGCGGCGTCACGGTGCACCTGGTCGACGAGGGCGTCGACACCGGTCCTGTCGTCGCGCAGGCCGCCGTGGCCGTCCAGGCCGACGACGACGAGGCCGCGCTGCAGAGCAGGATCCAGGACGTCGAGCGACCGCTCTACGTCGAGGCCGTAGGACGGCTGGCCCGCGAGGGCTGGACCGTCGAGGGAAGGACCGTGAGGTTCGGATGACCCGCACCCCCGTTCGGCGCGCGCTCGTCAGCGTCTACGACAAGACCGGCCTGGTCGAGCTCGGCCGGGGCCTGGCCGCCGCCGGAGTCGAGGTCGTCTCCACCGGCTCCACCGCCGCGCAGCTGCGCGAGGCGGGCGTCCCCGTCACCGCCGTCGACGAGCTGACCGGCTTCCCCGAGTGCCTGGACGGGCGGGTGAAGACGCTGCACCCGAAGGTGCACGCCGGGATCCTGGCCGACCTGCGGCTGCCCGACCACGTCGCGCAGCTGGCCGACCTCGGCATCGCGCCGTTCGAGCTGGTCGTGGTGAACCTCTACCCGTTCTCCGACACCGTCGCCTCCGGCGCCGCTCCCGACGAGTGCGTCGAGCAGATCGACATCGGCGGTCCGACGATGGTCCGCGCCGCCGCCAAGAACCACCCGTCCGTCGCGGTCGTCGTCGACCCTGCCAGCTACTCCGAGGTCCTCGCCGCCGTCGCCGAGGGGGGCACCACCCTCGAGCAGCGGAAGTCGCTTGGCGATGACGGCCTTCCGGCACACCGCGTCGTACGACATCGCCGTCGCGAGCTGGATGGGGGCGCAGTACGGCCCGGCGGACGACGCCTTCCCGAGCTGGGTGGGCGCGTCGTGGGAGCGCAGCGACGTGCTGCGCTACGGCGAGAACCCGCACCAGTCGGCCGCGCTGTACACCGGGCAGTCCACCGGCCTGGCCGGCGCGCAGCAGCTGCACGGCAAGCCGATGTCCTACAACAACTTCGTCGACGGCGACGCGGCCTGGCGCGCGGCGCACGACCACGGCGACGCCCCCACGGTCGCGATCATCAAGCACGCCAACCCGTGCGGCATCGCCGTCGGCAGCGACGTCGCCGATGCCCACGCCAAGGCGCACGCCTGCGACCCCGTCTCCGCCTTCGGCGGCGTCATCGCCGTCAACCGGCCGGTCAGCCTGGCGATGGCCGAGCAGGTCGCCGAGGTCTTCACCGAGGTGGTGCTCGCCCCGGCGTACGAGGACGGCGCGGCCGAGCTGCTGTCCAGGAAGCCGTCGATCCGGCTGCTCGTGGTCCCCGAGGGCGCGCAGCAGGCGGTGGAGTGGCGCCCGGTCAGCGGCGGCGTGCTGCTGCAGACCCGCGACCGGCTCGACGCGCCCGGCGACGACCCGGCCGCGTGGACGCTGCAGACCGGCGAGGCGGCCGACGACGCCCTGCTCGCCGACCTCGCCTTCGCCTGGCGGGCCGTGCGGGCGGTGAAGAGCAACGCGATCCTGCTCGCGACGGGCGGCGCGACGGTCGGCGTCGGCATGGGCCAGGTCAACCGGGTCGACGCGGCCAAGCTGGCCGTCGAGCGGGCGGGCGAGCGGGCCGCCGGGTCGGTCGCCGCCTCCGACGCCTTCTTCCCCTTCGCCGACGGGCTGCAGGTGCTGCTCGACGCCGGGGTGCGCGCGGTCGTGCAGCCCGGCGGGTCGGTGCGCGACGAGGAGGTCGTCGCGGCGGCGCAGGCCGCCGGCGCCACCCTGTACTTCACCGGGACGCGCCACTTCGCCCACTAGCCCGGGCGCCACGAGCCCGGGCGCCGCTAGCCTCGGCGCCGTGACCGCCCGCCTGCTGCCCGGAGCCCCTGTCGCGGAGGCCGTGCTGGCCGAGCTGCGCCCCCGCATCGCCCGCCTGGTCGAGGCCGGCCACCGGCCGGGGCTCGGCACGATCCTCGTCGGCGGCGACAGCGCCAGCGGCGGCTACGTCGCGATGAAGATGGCCAAGGCCGAGGAGCTGGGCATGACCAGCCCGCACCTGCACCTGCCCGACGACGCGACGCAGGCCGACGTCGTCGCCGCGATCCGGCAGATGAACGACGACCCGGCCGTCGACGCGATGCTCGTGCAGCACCCGACGCCGAAGCAGATCGACTTCGAGGCGGCCCTCCTCGAGATGGACCCCGACAAGGACGTCGACGGGCTGCACCCGGTCAACATGGGGCGCCTGGCGCTCGGGATGCCCGGGCCGGTGCCGTGCACCCCTGCGGGCATCGAGGCGCTGCTGGCCCACCACGGCATCCCGGTCGCCGGCCAGGAGGTCTGCATCCTGGGCCGTGGCACCACCCTCGGCCGCCCGCTCGCCCTGCTGCTGGCGCAGAAGCGGCCGACGGCGAACGCCGCCGTGACCGTCGTGCACACCGGCGTCCCGGACTGGGAGCGCTACACCCGCCGCGCCTCGATCGTCGTCGCGGCCGTCGGCGTCCCCGGCATCCTGCGGCCCGAGCACATCACGCCCGGCGCGACGGTGGTCGGCGGCGGCGTCCGCTACGAGGGCAAGAAGCTGCTGCCGGACGTGGACGAGGCCTGCAACGAGGTGGCGGGAGCGATCACGCCGCGCGTCGGCGGCGTGGGCCCGACGACGGTGGCGATGCTCTTCAAGAACTGCGTGGAGGCGGCCGAGCGTCGGCACGCCGCCGCTTAGCCGGCGCGGCGGATCGCGGCCTCGGCGTCGGCCGGCAGCGGGCGCACGACGCCCGAGCCGATGACCTCGTTCGCCAGCCGCGCCCGGCGGTTGACGCCCTCAGGGATCTTGAACTTCACGTAGAGGCGCAGCAGGTGCTGCTTGACGGCGGCCTCGGTGACCACGAGCTCCTCGGCGATGTCGCGCGCGGTGGCCGGGGCGACGAAGGCCTCCTGCTGCAGCGCCGGCCGGCACAGCGACGTGAGGACCTCGCACTCGCGGCGGGTCAGATCGGGCGCCGACATGCGGCGCAGCTCGACGGTGTCGTCGGCCAGGTCGTGGGAGAGCCCCGCGATGCGGGTCCGGCAGCTGCCGAACGACAGCACGTCGCCGTCGACGAGCAGGCGCCGACCGACCGGGCGGCCGTTCACCCGCGTGCCGTTGGTCGACAGCCCGAGGTCGCTGACGTAGACGTGCTCGCCGCGGCGCACCAGCTCGGCGTGCAGCCGGGAGACGCTGGGGTCGTCGAGCGCGATGTCGACACCCCGCCCGCGACCCACGGTGGTGACCTCCGGACCGAGCTCGAAGGTCGCACCGCTGTCCTCGTGGCGGAGGTGGGGCGTCGGCACGGTGCGGTCCTCCGGAGTCCTCGCGCGGCGTCCGGCTGCTGCAGCGGACGGCTCCTGACTACCCCTGAGGTCGGGCAATACACCCGAACCCCTCCTCGCGCAACCCGATCCGGCACCGCCGCCCCGGCCTGGAGCGGCACCGCCGCTACGCTGCCGCGACACCTCTCCGGCGACCGGCCGGGGCCCCCACGGACGGACGCGCGCGTGAGTCCTGCCGGCAGACGCACCGGCCAGCTGCCCGCTCTGACCGTCCTGGCCGTCGCCGGGCTCGGGCTGCTGCTCGCGGCGCTGGTCGACTGGCAGCTCGGCGCGGTGGTGCTCGGCCTGTCGCTGCTGCTCGCCGCCGGCCTGCGGCTCACGCTGCCGCCCGCGTCGGCGGGCGCGCTCGTCGTCCGGACCCGCGGACTCGACGCCGCGCTCCTGCTGGCGGTCGGTTTCGCGCTGCTGGTGCTGGCGACCACCATCCCGCCCGCCTGACCCGGCCGACCACCGGAGACGCGCACCTCGTAGCCTGCCGGCAGAGCCCAGCGTCCTCGAGGAAGCGGAGTACCTCCCCCATGGCCAGTCCCGTTCACGTCACCGTCACCGGCGCGGCCGGCCAGATCGGCTACGCGCTGCTGTTCCGCATCGCGGCCGGCGGGCTGCTCGGCCCCGACGTCCCGGTGCACCTGCGCCTGCTGGAGATCGAGCCGGCGCTCAAGGCGGCCGAGGGCACCGCGATGGAGCTCGACGACTGCGCGTTCCCGCTGCTGAGCGGCATCGACATCACCGCCGACGCCCGCCAGGCCTTCGACGGCACCAACGTCGCCCTGCTCGTCGGTGCCCGTCCGCGCACCGCCGGCATGGAGCGCGGCGACCTGCTGTCGGCCAACGGCGGCATCTTCAAGCCCCAGGGCGAGGCGCTCAACGCCGGTGCTGCCGACGACGTGCGCGTCCTGGTGGTCGGGAACCCGGCCAACACCAACGCCCTCATCGCCGCCTCGCACGCCCCCGACATCCCCGGCTCGCGCTTCACCGCGATGACGCGGCTGGACCACAACCGCGCCCTGTCGCAGCTGGCCAAGAAGACCGGCAGCAGCGTGAACGACATCCGCCACCTGACGATCTGGGGCAACCACTCCGCGACGCAGTACCCGGACTGGAGCCGGGCCACGATCGGCGGCCGCCCGGCCGAGGAGGTCGTCGGCGACCGCGGCTGGCTGGAGGGCACCTTCATCCCGACCGTCGCCAAGCGCGGCGCCGCCATCATCGAGGCCCGCGGCTCGTCCTCGGCGGCGTCGGCCGCGAACGCCGCGATCGACCACGTCTTCAGCTGGGTCAACGGCACGCCGGCCGACGACTGGACCTCCGCCGCGATCATGAGCGATGGCTCGTACGGCGTGCCCGAGGGCCTGATCTCGTCCTTCCCGTGCACGAGCACCGGCGGGGAGTGGGAGATCGTGCAGGGCCTGGAGGTCGACGACTTCTCCCGGGGCCGGATCGACGCCTCGGTGGCCGAGCTCGTCGAGGAGCGCGACGCCGTGCGCGAGCTGGGCCTGCTCCGATGAGCGACGCCATGAAGATCATCTACACGTACACCGACGAGGCCCCCGCGCTGGCGACGCACTCGCTGCTGCCGGTCCTGCAGGCCTACGCCGACAAGGCCGGCGTCGCCGTCGAGACGCGCGACATCTCCCTGGCCGCCCGCATCCTCGCGGCCTTCGACCTCGCGCCCGACGCGCTGGGCGAGCTCGGTGCGCTGGCCAAGACCCCCGAGGCCAACATCATCAAGCTGCCGAACATCAGCGCCTCCGTGCCGCAGCTCAAGGCTGCGGTCCAGGAGCTGCAGGACGCCGGGTTCGCCGTCCCGGACTACCCCGAGACGCCGACGACCGACGAGGAGCGGAAGGCCCGCGCGGCCTACGACACCGTCAAGGGCAGCGCCGTGAACCCGGTGCTGCGCGAGGGCAACTCCGACCGCCGCGCGCCCGCGTCGGTCAAGGCGTACGCCCGCTCCCACCCGCACTCGATGGGCGCGTGGAGCAAGGACAGCACGAGCCACGTCGCGACGATGACCGACGGCGACTTCCGGCACTCGGAGACGTCGGTGACGCTCGACCGCGCCACGACGCTGCGGATCGAGCACGTCGCCGGGGACGGCACGACCACGGTGCTCAAGGACGGGATGGCGGTCCTCGAGGGAGAGGTCGTCGACGCTGCCGTCATGCGCAAGGCGGCGCTGCAGGAGTTCCTCGCCCGCGAGGTCGCCGACGCCAAGGCCAAGGGCGTGCTGTTCTCGGTGCACCTGAAGGCCACCATGATGAAGGTCTCCGACCCGATCATCTTCGGCCACGCCGTGCGCGCCTACTTCGCCGACGTCTTCACCCGCTACGCCGACGATCTCGCCTCCGTCGGTGCCGACCCGACCCAGGGACTGGGCGGCGTCCTCGGCGACGTGCAGAAGCTGCCTGAGGACCGGCGGGCCGAGGTCGAGGCCGCCATCACGGCGGCGTACGAGAGCGGACCGGCGCTGGCGCAGGTCGACTCGAGCCGCGGCATCACCAACCTGCACGTCCCGAGCGACGTCATCATCGACGCCTCCATGCCGGCCGCGATCCGCACCTCCGGTCAGATGTGGAACGCCGACGACCAGCAGCAGGACACCAAGTTCGTCATCCCGGACAGCTCCTACGCCGCCCTCTACGACGAGACGGTCAAGCACTGCCAGGAGCACGGCGCCTTCGACCCGACCACCATGGGCAGCGTGCCGAACGTCGGGCTGATGGCGCAGAAGGCCGAGGAGTACGGCAGCCACGACAAGACCTTCGAGATCGCGGCTGGGGGCACGGTGCGCGTCGTCGACGCCGACGGCGACGTGCTGCTGACGCAGGACGTCGAGGCCGGTGACGTCTTCCGAGCGTGCCAGACCAAGGACGCGCCGATCAGGGACTGGGTGCAGCTCGCCGTCCGCCGCGCCCGCGCGACAGGGGCGCCGGCGGTGTTCTGGCTCGACGAGACCCGCGCCCACGACGCCGAGGTGCTGAAGAAGGTCCGCGCGTACCTCGCGGAGGAGGACGTGGACGGCCTGACGATCGAGGTCATGGACGTCGCCGCGGCCACCCGCTACACGCTGGAGCGCACCCGGCGGGGCGAGGACACCATCT
This sequence comes from uncultured Actinomycetota bacterium, assembly GCA_963844295.1. GTDB lineage: Bacteria > Actinomycetota > Actinomycetes > Mycobacteriales > SCTD01 > SCTD01. Next base: position 116,161 of record CAWJNR010000004.1, read on the forward strand.
CGGTCACGGGCAACGTGCTGCGCGACTACCTCACCGACCTGTTCCCGATCCTCGAGCTCGGCACGAGCGCGAAGATGCTCTCGATCGTGCCGCTCATGGACGGCGGCGGCCTGTTCGAGACCGGCGCCGGCGGCTCGGCGCCCAAGCACGTCCAGCAGCTGGTGAAGGAGGACTACCTGCGCTGGGACTCCCTCGGGGAGTTCCTCGCGCTGGCCGAGTCCCTGGCCTTTCTCGGCGAGAAGACCGGCAACGCCCGCGCGGCGCTGCTCGGCACCACGCTCGACCGGGCCACCGGCCGGGTCCTCGAGGAGGACCGCTCGCCGGCCCGCAAGGTCGGGCAGATCGACAACCGCGGCAGCCACTTCTACCTCGCGCTCTACTGGGCGCAGGCCCTCGCGGAGCAGACGGAGGACGCCGACGCCGCAGCGCTGTTCGCCGACCTGGCGCAGCGACTGGCCCGTGACGAGCAGACGATCGTCGCGGAGCTGCTCGCGGTGCAGGGCAAGCCGGCCGACATCGGCGGCTACTACTACGTCGACAAGGCCAAGACCGACGCGGTCATGCGGCCCAGCGCCACCTTCAACGCAGCGCTCGCGGAGTTCTGACCCTGACCGGGGCGTCCTCCGACGCACGACGGGGGCCGCGCACCGCCGGCTGGCGGCGCGCGGCCTTCGTGCTGTTCGCCGTGGCCGCGGGCACGAACGTGCCGACGCCGCTGCTGCTGCTCTACCGGGAGACGCTGGACCTGTCCGGTCCGGCCAGCACGATCATCTTCGGGGTCTACGCCGCAGGCCTCGCGCCGTCGCTGCTGGCCTCCGGTCCGCTGTCGGACCGCTACGGACGGCGCCGGCTCGTGCTGCCGTTCGCCGTGCTGGCGGGGATCTCGTCGGTGCTCTTCGTCGCGGCCGCCGACTCCTTCGCGCTGCTGCTCGTCGCCCGCTTCCTGCAGGGCCTGGTCAGCGGCGCCGTCTTCACGGCCGCGAGCGCCTGGCTCGCCGAGCTGTCCGCGCAGGACGGCGAGGAGTCGGCGGGTGGCCGCCGGGCGGCCGTGGCGCTGGCCGGCGGCTTCTCCCTCGGCCCGCTGGTCGGCAGCCTGCTCGCGGAGTCGCTGCCCGGACCGCTCGTGCTGCCCTACCTCGTGCACGCCGCGCTGGTGGTGGTCGCCGTCGTCGTCGTGCTGCCCCTGCACGAGACCGCTCCGCGCCGCCGCCGTCAGGTCGGCGACCCGGCTCGCAACCCGCTGCTGCGCAGGGGAGACCGGCTGCTGGCCCTCACCGTGCTGGCCCCCGTGGCGGCCTGCGTCTACGCCTTCCCGGCCACGGTCATCGCCGGGCTGCCGGTGCTGGTGGACCTGCCCGGCAACGGCGTCGTCGCGACCGGGGTGCTGGCCGGGCTGACCCTCGGCGCCGGCGCGGCGGTGGCCCCGCTGCAGCGCCGCCTCGGGACGTGGACGGCGGTGGCCGGTGCGGCCAGCGGGACGGCCGGCTTCGGCCTGTCGGCCCTCGCGGTCGGCGCCGACGTGCCGCTCCTGCTCGTCCCGGCGGGGCTGCTGCTCGGCGCCGGGAGCGGCTGGTCGCTCGCGGCCGGGCTCGCGCTCACCGGCCGGCTGGCCCCGCCCGAGCGGCGGGGAGCGCTGACCGGGATCTTCTACACCACCGCCTACACCGGCTTCTTCGCGCCGTTCGCCGTCACCAGCGCCGCCGCCCGCTACGGCGACGTCCTGCCGCTCGCCGTGGCGACCGTGCTCGCGCTGCTGCTCGCGGTCCGGCTGGTCGCTCCGGCCCGCACGGGGCGGCTCTAGCCGGCTCTCACCAGCTCCAGACCGGCCGGCAACGCGAACGGCGCCCCGTCCCTGACCGGGACGGGGCGCCGCTGCGCGTTGCGGGTGCTGCTACTCGCCGCCGGCCAGGACCTCGGCCAGCGGGCCCGCGAAGGCCTCCTTCGCGACCGACGCGCCACCGGGGACGTCCGCCGGACGCAGGATGAAGCTCTGCTGGCTCGGCGACTTGCCGACCTCGAAGCTCTCGATCGGCACGATCAGGCCGCCGGTGTCGACGTCCTCCAGCTCGTTGAACGCGGTCAGGACGCCCTCACGGGTGAGGTCGCCGTTCTCGCAGGCCTGGTCCAGGACAGCCTTCATCAGCTCGCTCATGCCGGTGCCCACGACCACACCGAGGGTCGGCGTGACGTCCGGGTAGGCGGCCTCGTACGCCGCGAGCAGCTCGGGGTGGGCGTCGAAGGCCGACACCGGGGAGGCGACGTACAGGTCCTCCTTGAGCTTGGCGCCGGCCGGGCCGGCCAGCAGACCGGGCGCGAAGACCGGGTTGCTGCCCAGGATCGGGACGTCCAGGCCCTGCGCGGCCGCGACACCGGCGGCGGACGCGGTCTGCGTCGGCGCCGTGGTCAGCGCGATCATGTTGACGCCCTCGGCCTTGAAGTTCGTGATCTGGGCCGTCATGTCCTGGTCGGTCGCCTTGATCTGGGCCTTGACGAGCGTGAGGCCGTACTCCTCGGCAGCGGCCTCCGAGCCGGCCAGGCCGTTCTCGCCGTACTCGCCCTCGAAGTAGATGTGGCCGACCTTGTCGCCCTCCTTCAGCAGCCCCTCGTCGATCATGTGGGCGTAGCCGTTGGCCAGCTCGACCTGGTAGGTCGCGCCGGGGACGCCCGTGCCGGGGATCTCGGTGAGGTTGGCCGCCCAGGCGGACGGGAAGTTGACGATGCCGTCGGCCTCGTACTCCGGCGCGAGCGCGGTGTTGATCGGCGAGCCGATCGTCTGCTGCATCGAGAGGACGCTGTCCTTCATCCCGCTGTAGAGCTGCACGCCCTGCTGCGGCACGTAGCCGGTGTCCTGGATGTCGAGCTCGACGTCGTAGGTGTCGCAGACCTGGTTCTCCTGCCAGAACAGCTCGTTGGCGTTGGTGATGTCGTTGCCCAGCGCCGCGAACACGCCGGTGAGGTCGGTCAGCACGCCGAGGGTGATCGTCGTCCCGTCGATGCCGATGTCGGTCGCCACCTCGTCCGCGGCACCCTCCTCGCCGCTCGGGCTGGCGGTGTCGTCCTCCGCCCGCGTGCTGCAGCCAGAGGCTGCCATGACCGCGACGGCCGCCAGCAGTGCGGCGCTTCGCGAACCCTTGCCTAGCTTCATGTAGTGCTCCCTTGTGCGGGTGGATCGGACGGGACAGTGCCTGTGGTGCTGCTGGTCGCGGCCGAGGACGGGCTCGCGGTCCTGCCGCCGCCCGGGCGACCCGGTCGGCGGAAGCGTCGGGCGAGACCGGCGAGGCCGCCGGGCTCGTAGAGGATGATCAAGATGATCGCCAGGCCGTAGAGGAAGCGAGCGGCCTCGCCCGGGGCGATGCCGGGGTCGGAGCGGGACGCCGACACCAGCGGGATGATGTCGGCGTACCGCTGGAAGACCAGCGGCAGCGCGCTGACGAACAGCGCACCGAGGGCCGCGCCGGCCACCGAGCCGAGCCCCCCGAGCACGATCATCGCGAGGAAGTTGAACGACAGCAGGAGGCCGAAGGACTCCGGTGCGATGCTGCCGATCGACAGCGCCAGCAGCACGCCGGACAGGCCGGCGTACATCGAGCTGACGAGGAACACGCGGGCCTTGTAGCCCTGGACGTTGACGCCCATGACCGACGCGGCGACCTCGCTGTCGCGCAGGGTCTGCAGCGCCCGGCCGGGCCGGCTGCGCAGCAGGTTCCGGGCGAACAGGTAGGCCGCGATGGCCAGGAACAGCCCGAGGTACCAGAGCCGCTCGGCCTCCCGGAAGGGGACGCCGAGCACCGCCAGGTAGGAGCCGGTGCTGCTGAACTCGAAGCCGAACAGCGAGAAGTCCGGGACGACGCGGCCGTTGAAGCCGCCGGTGACGTACTCCCAGGTGTTCAGCAGGTGGATGCCGATGAAGACCAGTCCGAGGGAGGCGACACCGAGGTAGATGCCGCGCAGCCGGGCGGCCACCGGGCTGAAGAGCAGCCCGGCGAGCCCGGCGAGCAGGACCCCGAGGATCATCCCCACCAGGGGCGGCCAGCCGAGGCCGCCGACCTCGGTGGCGACGCCGCCGGGCTCACCGGCGACGAAGGTGTACGTGACGGCGCCGACCGCGAGGAAGAAGGCGTGCGCCAGCGACAGCTGCCCGGTGGTGCCGACCAGCAGGTTGAGGCCGATGGCCCCGATGGCCGCGCCGAAGACGGCGAAGCCGGTGCGCAGCCAGAACTCCTCGACGTAGATCGGCACCAGCAGCAGGACCACGAAGGCGGCCAGGAGCAGCAGCGGCTTGACCAGCGAGCGGCCCGAGCCCGTCGTCGTGGCCGAGCTGGTCGAGGTGCGCTCGGAGGTCGCGGTGTCAGACACGGGTCAGCTCCTTCGTGCCGAACAGCCCCGAGGGACGGACCAGCAGCACGGCGATCATCACGACGTAGGGCACGACCTCGCCGAAGCCGCGTCCCAGGAACAGGATCTGCTCCTGGTAGCCGGCGGCGAAGGACTCGGCCAGGCCGATGAGCAGGCCGCCGACGAGCGCGCCGCCGGTGGAGTCCAGCCCGCCGAGGATCGCGGCCGGGAAGGCGCGCAGGGCCACCGCGTAGCCCGCAGGGCTGACGCCCGGGGTCGGCGCGCCGACCAGGAACAGCGCCGCGACACCGGCCAGGACACCGGCGACGACCCAGGACACGGCCGACACGCGGCCCTGCCGGATGCCCATGAGGGCTGCGGTCTCCCCGTCCTCGGCCGAGGCGCGCATGGCGACGCCCCAGCTGGAGTACTTGAAGGCGACGAAGAAGGCGGCGATGAGCACGCCGGCCACGAGGATGGCGATCGCCCTGTTCTGGCTGATGCCGACATCGCCGATCCGGAAGGAGTCCCCGGCCCACGGGTGCGGGACGTTGAGGATGTCGGAGCCGAGCCGGCGGGTGAGCTCGGTGAGCAGGATGATGTCCACGCCGATCGTCACGATGGCCAGGCTGATCACGGGTGCGCCGCGCAGCCGGTTGATGATCAGCCGCTCGACGATCAGCGCGGCCAGGGCCGTGACGGCCAGCCCGAAGACCACGGCCGGCAGGAAGCCGAGCGTGTCCGACAGCCGGGCGATCGAGTAGGCGCCGAGCAGCAGCAGCGAGCCGTGCGTGAAGCTCACCACCTCGCTGGACTTGAAGATGATCACGAAGCCGAGGGCGATGAGCGCGTAGAGCGCGCCCAGCGAGATGCCGTTGAACAGCAGGGACAGGAACTGGGTCACCGGTCGTCCTCCGGTCGCGTGGTGGATGCGGTGGGCGACGCGTCGTCGCCGGAGCCGAGGTAGGCGCGGATGACCTCGGGGTCGGCCTGCACCTCGGCGGGGGTGCCGTCGGCGATGCGTCGGCCGAAGTCGAGCACGGTGACGCGGTCGGCGATGCCCATGACCATGCCCATGTCGTGCTCGACCAGGACGACCGAGATGCCGAGCGCCGAGCGGATCTCGAGGATCGCGTCGGCCATGCGGCTGGTCTCCTCGGAGTTCATGCCTGCCACGGGCTCGTCGAGCAGCAGCAGGCGCGGCTCGGTGCAGAGCGCCCGCGCCACCTCGACCCGCTTCTGGTCGCCGTAGGACAGCACGCCGACCGGAGTCTCCAGCTTGGTGCCGAGCTCCATGAACTCGGCGATCTCCGCGACCCGCTCGCCGTGCCGGCGGCCCTCGACGGTGGCCCGCGGCAGGCGCAGGCCGGAGGCGAGGAAGCCGGCCTTGGTGAGGTGGTGGCGACCGAGCATGAGGTTCTCGGCGACGGTCTGGGTGCCGGACAGGGCGATGTTCTGGAAGGCCCGGGCGACGCCGATGCCGGCGATCTTGTACGGGCGCATCTGGTCCAGCCGGTGCTCGCCGAAGCGCACCTGGCCCTCGGCGGCCTTGTAGACCCCCGACAGGACGTTGAACATCGTCGACTTGCCGGCGCCGTTCGGGCCGATGACCGCGTGGATGGTCCCGGGGGCGACGGTGAAGGAGACGTTCGACAGCGCGGACAGCGCGCCGAAGCGCACCGTCACGTCGTCGACCTCGACCGGCGGGATGTCGTCGCGGGTCTGCCGGCTCAGGGCCTCGGGGGCGGTCATCCGACCCACCGCGACAGCGTCTTGGTGCTGACGGCGCGGGGCCTGGCGTCGTGGTCGGCGTCGTGGCCGAGGTAGAGCCGCTGCACCTCGTCGGTCTTGGCGAGCTCCTTGGCGTCGCCCGAGAGCGAGACCTCGCCGACGTCGAGGACGAACGCGAGGTCGGCCACGCCCAGGGCCATCGTGGCGTTCTGCTCCACGAGCAGCACCGAGGTGCCCTGCGCGTTGATCTCCGCGATGACCTGGCCGATCTGGCCGATGATGCGGGGCGCGAGGCCGAGGGACGGCTCGTCGAGCAGCAGCAGCCGCGGGCTGGTCATCAGGGCGCGCCCGATCGCCAGCATCTGCTGCTCACCACCGGACAGCAGCGCACCCCGCTGGGAGCTGCGCTCCTTCAGCACGGGGAACATCTCGTAGACGCGGGCCTGGGCCTTGGCCTTGGCGGCCTTGTCCTTGCTGCCCATGCCGCCGGCGCGCAGGTTCTCCTCGACGGTCAGGCGGCCGAAGATGCGCCTGCCCTCGGGGACCTGGACCACTCCCGAGCGCACCGTCTGCGCCGGGTCGCGGCTGGCCACGTCCTTGCCGTCGAGGGTGATCGTGCCCCCCTCGATCTTGCCCCGGTGCGGCCTCAGCGTCCCGCTGATGGCACGCAGCAGCGTGCTCTTGCCGGCGCCGTTGCTGCCGAGGACAGCGACCACCTTGCCCTCTGGGACCTCCAGGGAGATGCCGCGCAGAGCCTGCACAGCACCGCCGTAGGTCACGCGCAGATCGCGAACCTCCAGCACCGTCTCTCCTCTTCCATGGGTGACAGGGGACACAAGCACGTCCTGTGAGCCGGGACACACAACCACGCCCAACCGTGACCTGCTCGAGATCAGCGGAGGCGACGAGCGGCCGCCCTGGCGGGACCAGCGGTCACGGGGGTCGGCGGTACGACGCGGCCGTCGCTACGCTCGTGGGCGTGGAGCCTCCCAGTAGACCGGCGTGCCCTGCCTCCCCGACGGGCAGGTGCGCGCCGTGAGCGGACCCTGGTTGGACGTCCTGCTGGTGGCCGTCTTCATCCTCATCGGTGGCGTGTTCGCCGCCACCGAGCTCGCGCTCGTCAGCCTGCGCGAGGGGCAGGCCAAGGCCCTGGCCGAGCGCGGCCGGCGGGGCCAGCGGGTCGCGCGCCTGGTCGCCGAGCCCAACCGCTTCCTGGCGGCGGTGCAGGTCGGCGTGACGCTGGCCGGCTTCCTGTCGGCCGCCTTCGGCGCAGCCCGGCTCGCGGTGCCGATGTCGGACCTGCTGGAGGACGCCGGCCTGGCCGAGGGGCCGTCCGACACCGTCGCGCTGGTGATCGTCACGCTGATCATCTCCTACTTCTCGCTGGTCTTCAGCGAGCTGGCGCCCAAGCGGCTGGCGCTGCAGCGGCCGGAGGCCGTCTCGATGGCCTTCGCGCCGGCGCTCGACCGGATCGCCACGCTGTCGCGCCCGGTGATCTGGCTGCTGTCCAAGAGCACCGACGCGGTGGTCCGCCTGCTCGGCGGCGACCCCGGCAGCCAGCGCGAGACCATCACCGAGGAGGAGCTGCGCGGGATGGTGGCGGCGCACGAGTCGCTCACCAAGGACGAGCGCAAGCTCATCGACGACGTCTTCGCGGCGGGGGAGCGCCAGCTGCGCGAGGTGATGCTGCCGCGCACCGAGGTCGCCTTCCTCGACGCGAGCATGACGCTGAGCCGGGCCATCAAGGAGACCAGCGAGCAGCCGCACTCGCGCTACCCCGTCGCCGGCTCGTCGCAGGACGACATCATCGGCTTCCTGCACGTGCGCGACCTCATGGTGCCGGCGGCCAGGGCGCGCGGCATGCGCGTCGCCGACGTCGTGCGCGAGGTCAAGCTGATGCCGGGCAGCAAGCGGGTGCTGCCGGCCATGTCCGAGATGCGCCGCGAGGGCCACCACATGGCGATCGTCGTCGACGAGTACGGCGGAACCGCCGGCATCGTCACGCTCGAGGACCTCATCGAGGAGGTCATCGGCGACATCCGCGACGAGTACGACGTCCAGGAGGGCGACCCGCTGCAGTTCCGCGGCGGCGACGTCGAGGCCGACGGCCTGCTCAACCTCGACGAGGTGCGCACGGTCACCGGCGTCTCGCTGCCCGAGGGCCCGTACGAGACCCTCGCCGGCTTCGTCATGGCGACGCTCGGCCACGTGCCGCGCCTGGGTGAGGCCGTCGAGGTGGACGGGCACCGCCTCGAGGTCTGCGAGCTGGACGGCCGGCGGACCGCGCGGGTGCGCGTGACGCCGCTGGACCCGACGCCGGAGACCGCCACCAGCGTCCGCGTGGAGGCCGGATGAGCACGCACGTCACGGCGGCGCACGAGCTCGGCGGCGACGTCGAGGCGGTCTTCGCGGTCCTCACCTCACCGGCGTGGCCCGCCCGCAAGGCGGACGAGCTGCGCGACGGCAGCGAGGTGGTCCTGCGCGAGGAGCGGCCGGACGGCGGGGTGCGGATGTCGGTGTCGCGCGAGCTGCCGAGCGGCGGGGTGCCGGGCTTCCTCGAGCGCTTCCTGCCGGCCGACGGCCGGGTCGTGCAGACCGACGAGTGGGACCCGCCGACGGGCAGCGAGCGGCGCGGCCGCTGGAGCGCGTCGATCCCCGGCGCCCCCGCGAGCCTGGGCGGGACGCTGCTGCTCACCCCGACCGGGGCCGGCTGCCGCTACGTCGTCGAGGGCGAGGTGACCGTGCGGGTGCCGCTGATCGGCGGCAAGGCGGAGCGGTTCCTCGGGGACCTGGTGGTCAAGCTCGCCGACAAGGAGGCGCAGCTGCTCAGCCGCTCGCTCGGCTGAGCACCCGTCCGGCCGCCCGCCGGCCCAGCTCGGCGAGCAGGGCGCCCACCAGCGGCCCGGTGACCGCACCGCGACCCAGGCCGACCTCGACGAGGGCGTCGAAGGCGCGGTCCGAGCGCGCGGTCGCCGCCACCGCGGCGTCGACCAGCCCGGTCCGCTCCGTGGCGCGGGCCAGCGCGGTGGTGTGCCGCAGGTGCCGGCCGAGCGCGGCGCGCAGCGCCGCGGCGTACGCCGCGCCCGGGTCGGCCGCCCCGCTGGCTGCGCCGGCGAGGCGCCCGGACAGCAGGGCGTAGTAGATGCCCTCGCCGGTGAGCGGGTTGATGAGCGACATCGCGTCGCCGACGAGCAGCACGCGACCGCGCGGCTGCTCCGGCCGTGCGCTGGACAGCGGCAGGTGGTGGCTGACCAGCCGCTCCGCCCGCACCCCCGGCAGGAGCTCGGCCAGCCCCGCGTGCAGCTCCTCGCGCCCGCCCCGCTGCTTGGCCTGCAGCGCCGGGAGCAGCATCCCGAAGCCGACGTTGGCCGTGCCGTCCCCGGCCGCGAAGGACCAGGCGTACGCCGGCCAGTCCCGCGGCGAGAGCACGATCGCCTGCTCCGGGTCGCCGGGCGGAGCGGCGGCGTAGCCCCGTACGGCCACGGCGGTCGCCCGGGCCGGCTGGCGGCCGAGGCCCAGCCGGCGCCGCACGACGCCGTTCGCCCCGTCGGCGGCCACGACCACCCGCGCCGCGATCTCGCCGTCCAGCACGACGGAGTCCGGGCGCACCTCCACGCGGCGCACCGCGTGGCGGTGCAGCACGGCACCGCGGTCGACGGCGGCGTGCACCAGCCGGGCGTCCAGCACGGTGCGCGGCACGACGACGTCGGCGCGCCGCAGCGGCTTGGCGACCTGCGAGCCGTCCGGCGCGACGATCCGCAGCCGGCGCACCGGCACCCGGTCGGCCAGCAGGTCAGGGACCCCGAGGCGCCGGAGCTCGTCGAGCGCGTGCGGGGCGACGCCGTCGCCGCAGGACTTGTCGCGCGGGAAGTCGCTGCGGTCCAGCAGCAGCACCCGGGCACCCGGACGGGCCTGCAGCACCGAGAGCGCCGTCGCGCTGCCGGCGGGCCCAGCCCCCACGATCGCGACGTCCCACACGGTGACAGGATGCAGCTCATGCCCGAGCCCCGCCCGACCAGGCCCCGCGTGCTGTCCGGGATCCGGCCCACCGCCGACAGCTTCCAGCTCGGCAACTACGTCGGAGCCGTGCGGCACTGGGCGGCGATGCAGGACGAGAACGAGTGCTACTTCTTCCTCGCCGACCTGCACGCGCTCACCGAGGCACCCGACCCGGCCGTGCTCAGCGCCCGCACCCGCCAGTCCGCGGCGCAGCTGCTCGCGCTCGGGGTCGACCCGGAGCGCAGCACCGTCTTCGCGCAGAGCCACGTCCGCGAGCACGCCGAGCTGGCGTGGATCCTCGGCTGCCTGACCGGCTTCGGCGAGGCCAGCCGCATGACGCAGTTCAAGGAGAAGGGGGGCGGCACCGTCGGCCTGTTCACCTACCCGGTCCTGCAGGCGGCCGACATCCTCATGTACCAGGCCGACGCGGTCCCGATCGGCGAGGACCAGCGGCAGCACCTCGAGCTCACCCGCGACCTCGGCGGCCGCTTCAACGCCCGCTACGGCGAGACCTTCGTGCTGCCCGCGGCCTACGCAGCCCGGGAGGGCGAGCGGATCAAGGACCTGCAGGACCCCGAGCGCAAGATGAGCAAGAGCATCGGCGGGGCCGGCACGATCTGGGTGCTCGACGACCCGAAGACCCTGACCAAGAAGATCAAGAGCGCCGTCACCGACACCGGGCGGGAGGTCGTCGCGGCCGACGACAAGCCCGGCATCACCAACCTGCTGACGATCCTGTCCGTGGCCACCGGCACCGCCGTGCCGGACCTCGAGCGCGCGTACGAGGGCAAGGGCTACGGCGACTTCAAGGCAGCTGTCGCCGAGGCGGTCGTCGAGCTGTTCGCCCCCGTCCGGGCGCGGTACGACGAGCTGGTGGCCGATCCCGCCGAGCTCGACCGGGTGCTGGCCGCCGGCGCCGCCCGCGCGCGCGAGACCGCCGTCGCGACGATGGACGCCGTCCGCGACCGCGTCGGGCTGCTGGCCCCCAGCCCGTGAGCGCCTGATGGCCCGGCGCGACTTCGGCGTCGCGATCGGCATCCCGGAGCCGTTCACCAGCGAGCTGCAGGGCTGGCGGGAGCGGCTCGGCGACCCGAACGCCGGCGGCATCCCCCCGCACGTCACCCTGCTCCCGCCGACGTCGCTGTCCGAGCAGGAGCTCGAGGTCGTCGAGGAGCACCTGCGCCTGGTGGCGGCCGCCGAGCGGGCCTTCCGCATCCACCTGCGCGGCTCCGGCACCTTCCGCCCGGTCTCGCCGGTGGTGTTCGTACCGCTGGCCGTCGGGATCTCGGACTGCGAGCGGGTGGAGCAGCAGGTCCGCTCGGGGCCGCTGGCCCGCGAGCTGACGTTCCCGTACCACCCGCACGTCACGGTGGCCCACGACCTGCCGGAGCCGGCGCTGGACCGCGCCTTCGACGCCCTGGCCGGCTACGAGGCGCAGTTCGACGTGTGGGGCTTCACGCTGTTCGAGCAGGACCGCGCCGGCGTGTGGCGGCCGCAGCGCGACTTCCCCTTCGGCCGCGCCGGACTACCTGGACCCGCGGAGCCGCCGCCCCGTTGAGCCGCCCCGTTGACCGGGGCCGCAGCCGGGTAGGGGCCCGACCATGCCCAGTCCCAAGGCGGCGCTCGCGAGCGCGCGCGAGAAGCGTCCTGCCCTCGACCACCTGATCCGCGCGTTCGGCCGCTACCAGGCCGACGCCGGCGACCGGCAGGCCGCGGCGGTGACGTTCTTCGGCTTCCTGTCCTTCTTCCCGATCCTCGCGCTGGCGACGTCCGTGCTCAGCTACGCGCTGGGCGACGACGCCGTCGGCACCGTCGTCCGCGAGGTCAACAACTACGCCCCGGGCCTGGCCGACCAGCTCGGCCTCGAGGACATCCTCACCGACAACCGCAAGGCCGGCGCCGCGGGCCTGATCGGCCTGCTGGGCCTGCTCTACTCCGGCCTGGGCTGGGTGGACGCGCTCCGCGAGGCGATCCGCGCGATCTGGCACCACAACGTCAAGGCCGGCAACTTCCTGGTCAAGAAGGCCAAGGACGTCCTGGTCCTGCTCGGCCTCGGCGTGACCGTGGTGCTGTCCATCGGCATCTCCGCCGCCACCGGCGCGTTCTCCGGCTACGCGCTCGAGCTGGTGGGGCTCGAGGACCAGCCCGTCGCCACGGCGGTGACGTGGGTGGTCGGCCTGCTGCTCGGGCTCGCGACCAGCACCGCGCTGTTCCTGTTCCTGTTCTGGCGGCTGCCGAAGGTGCAGTCGCCGTTCCGCCGCGTGATCAAGGGCGCCCTGCTGGCCGCCGTGCTCTTCGAGGTGCTCAAGCGGGTCGGAGCGCTCTACATCGAGCGGACCACCGAGAACCCGCTCTACGGCAGCTTCGCCGTCATCGTCGGCCTGCTGGTCTGGATCAACATCGTCAGCCGGATGCTGCTCGTCTGCGCGGCCTGGACGGTCACCGCGCCGTACGACTCCGACATCGAGCCCTCCGGCACCGCGAACGCCGAGACCGCGCGAGAGGCCGGCATCCCCACCGAGTTCGCCGACCAGGACCCCGACTCCCCGCCGACCCTGCAGGAGGACGGCGCGCCCAGCCCGCTGGCCGCCGCCGTGCAGGGGGCGACCCCCTCGCAGGACGTCCCCGAGGGTCGCGGCTCTGCCGACGAGGACGGCCCCGCGGACCGCGGCGGCCGCCGGGTCGACGCGCTGAAGTCGGGCTCCGAGCAGGGGGACGCACACGTCCCTGCCGGGACACGCCGCAGCGAGCCTGTCGGCGGCCCCGCTCCCGGCGTGTCGTCGACGGGACGTGTGCGGGCGGCCTCAGCCAGCGGCGGCACGGCGACGCTGGTGCGCGAGGAGCCCCGGGCCGAGCTCCGGGTCCGGCAGGCCGCCGGCTTCACCGCCGGCGTGCTCGGCATGGCCGTCACGGCCGTCTTCCTCCACGTCGGCAAGACCCTGCTGGGCCTCCTGCGCCGCTGACGCCGGCGACCGCCCGGGCGTGATCGTGGGAGCCGCGAGACCGCACGGCGCGGGCCCCGTCAGCCCTGGCCGTCCCACGATCATGACGCGGCGACCCGGCCGTTCCCCGCTGCGGAGCGGTGGCGCTACGCCACGCCGGTGCGGCGCGGGCGCTCTCCGGTCGCGGCGCCGACCCGGGCGGCGACGGTACGGGGGAGGGGCCGGGCCGGCAGCCCCGGCCGGGCGGGCGCCGGCGCGGGCAGCGGCGGGCGCACGGCCCCACCCGCAGGCACCCGCGCGGGAGCCGGGCGGTGCCGGACGCTGAGGACGGCGGCGGCGGCCAGGCCCATCCCGGCGAGCGCGGTCGTCGCGCCGCCTCCGCCCCCTTCCTGGTCGGACGCGGCAGCCGTCGACGGCGCCACGGCCGCTGCGAGAGGCGCTGCCACCTCCGGGCCGAGCGGAGCGGCCTCGGGCAGCGGGTCCACCAGCCGCCCGACGGGCGTCACGCCCGCCGCCGCGACGAACCCCCAGTCGAGCAGCTTCGCGGCCTCGTCGGCCACCCGCGGCTCGGCCCGCATCAGGGTGACGACCAGGCGGCGCCCGCCGCGCTCGGCAGCGCCGACGAAGCTCGCGCCGGCCCGGCTGGTGTAGCCGTTCTTGATGCCGAGCGCGCCCTCGTAGTCCTTGAGCAGCCGGTTCTTGGTGTAGACCTCGATCCGCGCGCCGCCCGGCGCCGAGACGCTGCTCCTCACGGTGGCGGCGTACGCCGCGAACTCGGGGTCGGCCATGCCGGCCCGGGCGATGAGCGCGAGGTCGTACGCCGAGCTGACCTGGCCCTCTGCGTCCAGGCCGTGCGGGTTCACCGCGAGCGTGTCCCGCGCCTGCAGGTCCTCGGCGGCGTCGTTCATCAGCTCGGCGGCGGCCTCCTGGCCGCCGGCAGCGGTGGCCAGGGCGTTGGCGGCGTCGTTGCCCGAGACGGTCATCAGCGCCGTGAACAGCTCGTGCACCGGGTAGGCCACGTCGTCGACGAGGCCGACCTTGCTGCCCTCGACGTTGACGTCGTCGAAGGTCGGGGTGACCAGCGCGTCGCGCTCGAGCTCGGGGAGCAGGGCCAGCATCGTGAGCGTCTTGAGCGTGCTCGCCGGGGCGTAGCGGCCGTGCGCGTCCTTGGCCGCCAGCACCTGCCCGCTGTCGAGGTCGGCGAGGACGAAGCTGCTGGCGGTGATGCCCTCCGGCAGCGCGGGGGCGGTGCGGTCGACGACGACCCCGTCCGTGGCCAGACGAGGTCCGCCGAGCGACTCGGCGTTCCCGCCGCTCGTCGCGGCGACCGCCGGCCCGGCCGCGAGGGCCGTTCCCACGAGCGCGGTCAGCAGGACGGAGACGGGGCGGCGCACGGGGACGGACGCTACCGCCCGCAGGGCCGCCGACCGGGGAGCGACAGGCGGTCCCGCCGGGCGGGGTGGCCGCCTGCTCCGGGTGGAGGGCCTAGCTGCGCCGGAAGATCAGCGCGCGCTTGACCTCCTGGATCGCCTTGGTCACCTGGATGCCGCGGGGGCAGGCGTCGGTGCAGTTGAAGGTCGTGCGGCAGCGCCACACGCCCTCCTTGTCGTTGAGGATCTCCAGCCGCTCCTCGGCGCCGTCGTCGCGGCTGTCGAAGATGAAGCGGTGGGCCATGACGATGGCCTGCGGGCCGAAGTAGGCGTCGTCGTTCCAGAACACCGGGCACGACGTGGTGCAGGCCGCGCACATGATGCACTTGGTGGTGTCGTCGAACCGCTCGCGGTCCTCGGCCGACTGCAGCCGCTCGCGCGTGGGCTCCCGGCCGTCGGTGATGAGGAACGGCTTGATGGCCCGGAAGGCCTCGAAGAACGGCTCCATGTCGACGATGAGGTCCTTGAGGACCGGCAGTCCCTTGATGGGCTCGACGAGGATCTCGTCGCCCAGGTCCTTCACCAGCACCTTGCAGGCCAGCCGGTTGACGCCGTTGATGCGCATCGCGTCCGACCCGCACACGCCGTGCGCGCAGGAGCGGCGGAACGACAGCGAGCCGTCCTGGTACCACTTGATCTGGTGCAGCGCGTCGAGCAGGCGGTCGCCCTTCTCCACCGGCACCTGGAAGCTCTGCCAGTTGGCGTCGGGGTCGACCTCGGGGTCGAACCGCCGCACCTTCACGGTGATGACCCGCTGGTGGTCAGCGACCGGGCTCTGCTCGGCGGCAGGGCGCTCTTCGACGACGGTCATTCGGCTGTTCCCACTGTCTGCTGCTGGCGCATCAGTACTTGCGCTCCATCGGCTGGTAACGGGTCTGCACGACCGGCTTGTAGTCCAGCCGCACGTCGGACTGGAAGCTGGTCGCCCCGCTGGCGTCCGGCACCTTGTACGCCATGGTGTGGCGCATGAAGTTGACGTCGTCGCGGGTCGGGTAGTCCTCGCGGAAGTGGCCGCCGCGGGACTCGTTGCGGGCCTTCGCGGACACCACCAGGCACTCGGCCAGGTCGAGCAGGAAGCCCAGCTCGACGGCCTCGAGGAGCTCGGTGTTGTAGCGGTTGCCGCGGTCGGCGACGCCGACGCGCAGGTAGCGCTCCTTGAGCGCGGCGATGTCGACCTCGGCCTGCTTGAGGGTCGCCTCGGTGCGGTAGACGGACGCGTTGGCGTCCATCGTGTTCTGCAGGTCGTCGCGGATCCGGGCGACCAGCTCGGTGCCGCCGCCGTCGCGCAGCCGCTGCAGCAGCGCGAGGGTGTCCTTCTCCGGCTCCGGCGGCATCTCGACGAAGTCGACCGCGTTGGCGTACGCCGCGGCCGACAGCCCGCCGCGGCGGCCGAAGACGTTGATGTCGAGCAGGGAGTTGGTGCCCAGGCGGTTGGCGCCGTGCACCGAGACGCAGGCGACCTCGCCGGCGGCGAACAGGCCCGGGACGACGGTCTCGTTGTCCGACAGCACCTGCGCGTCGATGTTGGTCGGCACGCCGCCCATCGCGTAGTGGGCGGTCGGCTGGATCGGGATCGGGTCGGTGTAGGGCTCGATGCCGAGGTAGGTGCGCGCGAACTCGGTGATGTCCGGGAGCTTGGCGTCGAGCTGCTCCGGCGGCAGGTGGGTGAGGTCGAGCAGCACGTGGTCACCGGCCGGACCGCAGCCGCGGCCCTGGCGGATCTCGGTGTAGATGGCGCGGGCGACCATGTCGCGCGGCGCGAGGTCCTTGATGGTGGGGGCGTAGCGCTCCATGAAGCGCTCGCCGTCCTTGTTGCGGAGGATGCCGCCCTCGCCGCGGGCGCCCTCGGTGAGCAGGATGCCCATCTTCCAGATGCCCGTCGGGTGGAACTGGTAGAACTCCATGTCCTCCAGCGGCAGGCCCTTGCGGTAGACGATGCCCATCCCGTCACCGGTCAGCGTGTGGGCGTTCGACGTCACCTTGAAGACCTTGCCGAAGCCGCCGGTCGCGAACAGGACGGCCTTGGCGTGGAAGACGTGCGTGTCGCCGGTCGCGAGCTCGTAGGCCACGACGCCGCTGGTGACCCGCTTGGTGCCGCCGCCTTCCTGGGGCACCTCGGACATGACCATGTCCAGCACGTAGAACTCGTTGAAGAAGTCGATGTCCTCCTTCACGCACTGCTGGTACAGCGTCTGCAGGATCATGTGACCGGTGCGGTCCGCGGCGAAGCAGGACCGGCGCACGGCCGCCTCGCCGTGGTTGCGGGTGTGCCCGCCGAAGCGGCGCTGGTCGATCCGGCCCTCGGGCGTGCGGTTGAACGGCAGGCCCATCTTCTCGAGGTCGAGGACCGCGTCGATGGCCTCCTTGCACATGACCTCGGCGGCGTCCTGGTCGACGAGGTAGTCACCGCCCTTGACGGTGTCGAAGGTGTGCCACTCCCAGTTGTCCTCCTCGACGTTGGCGAGGGCGGCGCACATGCCGCCCTGCGCCGCGCCGGTGTGGGAGCGCGTCGGGTAGAGCTTGGTGAGCACCGCGGTGCGGGAGCGCTTGCCGGCCTCGAGGGCCGCGCGCATCCCGGCGCCTCCGGCGCCGACGATGATCGTGTCGTAGCGGTGGTGGTGGACGGTGCCGATGGCCATGCCGCTCCCTAGCCCGCGAGGTCGGGGTCGAAGGTGAAGATCACGAGGGTGCCGAGCACGAGCACGAGGAACGACGAGGTGTAGAGCAGCATCTTCAGCCAGAAGCGCGTGCCGTCCCGCTCCGCGTAGTCGTTGATGATCACGCGCAGGCCGTTGGTGCCGTGCAGCATGGCGAGCCACAGCTGCACGAGGTCCCAGGTGCGCCAGAACGGCGAGGCCCAGCGACCGGCCACGAAGCCGAAGTTGATGCGCTGCACGCCGCCGTCGAGCAGCAGCATGATCGAGATGTGCCCCAGCACCAGGAAGACCAGCAGGATCCCGGACATGCGCATGAAGATCCACGCGTACATCTCGAAGTTGGTGCCGCGACCGCTCTGCGAGGGGCGCTTCCTGCGGGTGCGGGGCGCCTCGATGACCGGGCGGTCGTGCGAGGTCTCGCTCACGGCGGTCATGAGGTGCTCCCGAACAGCTCGGCGAACGTGTGCGCGGTCATCCGGTAGGTGGCCGGCACCATCAGCACGAGGAACAGGCCGACGACGACGTAGGTCATCTGCTTCTGGTAGCGCGTGCCCTTGGCCCAGAAGTCGATGAGCACCACGCGCAGCCCGTTGAGGGCGTGGAAGAGCACCGCCCCGAACAGGCCCACCTCCATGAGGTTGACCAGCGGGGTCTTGTAGGTGTCCATGATCCGGTTGTACGAGTCCGGGGACACCCGCACGAGCGCGGTGTCGAGCACGTGCGCGAAGAGGAAGAAGAAGATGAGGACACCGGTGACGCGGTGCGCCACCCAGCTCCACATGCCCTCGCGCCCCCGGTAGAGGGTGCCTGCGGGTGCCTGCACAGCGATCGCCTTCCGTCGCGACCAGGTGCTCACCTGGATCTGTTCATGCTAACGACGCTCGGCCGTACCGGCACGGCGGGAGGGCTCCAGGCGTTGTGAGCCTTTCCACTCGGGGTGCCCTCACCCGGCCGGCTGGAAGGTCTCCAGCATCTGCTCGAAGACCGGCAGCGCGTCCTGCCAGTCGGCGGCGTTGACCTGCCAGTAGAGGTAGTAGGTGCGCCCGTCCTCGGCCACCACGGCCCGGTCGAGCACGCGCAGCCCGACCTGGTCGACGTAGGTGAACTCCAGGTCCGCGGCGTCCAGGCCGCGGAAGTCCACCGGCTCCAGCCGCAGCTGCTCGTACTGCGCCAGCGAGCCGGCGAGCGACGGCGACAGCCGGGCCAGCGCCTGCTCCGCGCCGACGTCCGCGCCCTGCTGGACGTCGACGCGCAGGGTCCGGCGGGCGTCGGGGTCGCGCAGCTGCAGCTGGGTGTCGCGGTAGGTGGAGCGGACGAAGCCCGGCGGCACGCCGATGCTCCAGCCCGGCTCGACCTCGAGGCGGGTCCACCCGTCGGGGAGCGGGGCCGGCGCGTCCCCGGAGGCCGAGGCGGTGGGGGACGGCCCCTGCGCGGCGGTCCCGTCGTCGCCGCCACCCGGGTCGAGCACGACCACGAGCGCGACGAGCGCTGCCGCGAGCAGCACCGCCAGCCCGGCGGCCAGCGCCCGGCCGCGCGAGCGCCGCCGCCGGGGCACCGGAGGCGGCCGGTCCCAGGACGGCCGGCGCTGGGGCCGGGCGACCGGAGGGGGCGCGCCGGCAGCGGCGGCCCGCACGTCGGCGACGGGCAGCGCGGAGGTGCGCTCGGCGGGTGGGGCGGGAGCCTCCCGCGGCGGCGGCAGGCGGATGGCCACGGTCGGGGACGGGTCGTGGTCGGCCGCGACGCGCTCGAGCATCCGGCGGGCCGCGACCGCCGTGAGCCGGCGGGACGGCTCGCGCTCGAGGAGCCCCTCGAGCACCTCCTGGAGCGGGCCCGCCCGCTCGAAGGGCGCGTGCTCACCGGTGACCACCGCGGTCACGGTGGTGAGCGGGTCGCCCCCGTCGTAGGGCGGCCGGCCCTCCACGGCGGTGAAGAGCGTCGCGCCCAGCGACCACAGGTCGGAGGCCGGCTCGGGCGGCAGCCCGCGGGCCCGCTCCGGGGCGATGTAGGACGGGGAGCCCAGCAGCAGGCCGGTCGAGGTGATGCTGGAGTCGCCTACGGAGGAGGCGATCCCGAAGTCGGTGAGGACCACGCGCCCGGTGTCGTGCGAGCCGGGGCCGAGCAGGACGTTGCCCGGCTTCACGTCGCGGTGCACGATGCCCTGCTGGTGCGCGAGCTCGAGCGCGCCGAGCAGCGCGAGGCCCACCCGCGCCGTCGCGGACGGGCTGAGCGGACCGTCCGAGCGGACCACCTGCGACAGCGGTCGGGCCTCGACCAGCTCCATCACCAGGAAGGGCGAGCCCTCCTCCTCGACGACGTCGAAGACGGTCACCGCGCTCGGGTGGTCCAGCCGCGCGGCGGCGCGGGCCTCGCGGCGGGTCCGCTCGCGCAGGACGTCGCGGTCCTGCGCGGACAGCCCGTGCGGGAAGACGACCTCCTTGACGGCGACACCGCGCCCGAGGACCTCGTCCTGGGCGCGCCAGACGGTGCCCATGCCGCCCGAGCCGAGGGGGGACAGCAGGCGGTAGCGCCCGGCCACCAGCCGACCCTCGGGGTTGTCCACGCCTCCTGCCTACCTCGTCCTCGGTCCGCGGCCCGCGTCGGGTCAGCTGCCGGCGGGCCGGAAGGCCTCGGCGATCCCGCGCAGGTCCGCGACGCCGCCCTCGGCGTCGCCCTCGGGCGTCTGCAGGAACAGCGAGTAGCCCCGGTCGCCGACGACGAAGACCCGGTTCAGGACGTGCAGCCCCTCGTAGGTGAACTCCCAGTCGGCCGCCTCGTAGCCGCGGTAGTCGACCGGCTCGATCCGGATCTCCTCGTACGTCGGGTGCCGCTGGGCGAAGTCCGTCGCCTGCGCCTGGCGGTCGGCCACCGCCGGCGGGTTGGCCGGTCCGGTGTCCACGCGCAGGGTGCGCCGGGTCGAGGCCTGCACGTACTCGCCGGTGCCGGTCTGCTCGTAGCCGGGGGGCAGCGCGACGGTCCAGCCCTCGGCGCCGGTGTCGGTGCTCCAGCCGGCCGGCACCCCGGCGGCGGCCGGCTCCTCCGGCGCCGGGGTCGTCGGGGCGGGCGCGGAGCTGGGCGGCGGCGCGGGCTGCGTCGTCTCGGGGGCCGGCGCCGTGCTCGCCGTCGCCGTCGGCGAGGGGGCGGTGCTGGTTGCGGGGGCCGCCGTGCTGCGGTCCGGCTCGTCGTCGTCGGCCAGCGCCAGCGCGACGGCGCCCGCCGCGAGGACTGCGACGCCGGCGAGGGCGAGGCCGGCGCGCCTGCCACCGCTGCCGGAGCCGCTCGGACGGCGGCCCCCGGCCGGGGCCACCGGCGGCGGACGGCGCAGCGGCGGGCGGACCGGCGGGGCGGGCCGGACCGGCTGGGCCGCCTGCTCCACCTCGGCCAGGTCCAGCGCCGCCGTGCTGGACGCCGGCGCTGCGGGGTCGGCGGCGGGGGAGCCCATCGGCAGAGTGGAGGTGGCGCCGACCGGGGCGCGGTCGGCGACCCGCTGCAGCTCGCGGCGCGCACCCTCGAGGTCGAGCCGCTCTCCGGGGTCCTTGGTGAGCAGGCCGTCGAGCACGGGCGCCAGCGGCCCGGCGCTGCACGAACGGCTGGTGGTCGCCGGTGACGACGGCGGTGACCGTCAGCAGCGGCTCACCGCCGTCGAAGGGCGGCTTGCCCTCGACCGCGGTGAACAGCGTCGCGCCGAGCGACCACAGGTCGGAGGCCGGCTGCGGGGCCTCGCCGCGCGCGCGCTCCGGGGCGATGTAGGCGGGAGAGCCGAGCAGCAGCCCGGTGTGGGTGATCGAGGAGTCGCCGGTCGTGGTGGCGATGCCGAAGTCGGTGAGCACGACCCGGCCGTCCTCGCGGACGAGCACGTTGGAGGGCTTCACGTCGCGGTGGACGATGCCCTGCGCGTGCGCCGCCTCCAGCGCGCCGAGCAGGTCCAGCCCCACCTCGGCGGTGCGCTGCGCGCTCAGCGGGCCGCTGTCGCGCACGACCTCCGCGAGGGTCGGCGCCTCGACCAGCTCCATCACGAGGTACGGCGCGCCGGAGTCCTCGACGACGTCGTAGACGGTGACGGCGCTCGGGTGGTCCAGCCGGGCGGCGGCGCGGGCCTCCCGGCGGGTGCGCTCGCGCAGCACGGAGCGCTCCGCGTCGGACAGGCCGTGCGGGAAGGTGACCTCCTTGACGGCCACCGCGCGACCGAGCACGAGGTCGTCGGCGCGCCAGACGGTGCCCATCCCGCCCGAGCCCGAGGGGGGCGAGCAGGCGGTACCGCCCGGCGATCACGCGCTGCCCGGAGTCCACGACGCTCCCCTACCCCCGCGGTCGCGGTCCCTACTCGTCCCGGCGGCAGCGCGCCTAGGCTCCGCCCACGACCTCCTGCTCAGCACCCACCAGCCAGGAAGGGCTGTCCCCATGACGCGCGCGTCCGAGTCCGGGTTCCCGATCGCTCCCCTCTACGGGCCCGGCGACGTGGCCCCGGGCCTGCCCGAGCGCCTCGGTGAGCCGGGGGAGTACCCGTACACCCGCGGCGTCTACGCCTCGATGTACACCGGCCGGCCGTGGACGATGCGGCAGTACGCCGGCTTCGGCACCGCCAAGGAGTCCAACGAGCGCTACCGGCACCTGGTCGCCCAGGGCACCGGCGGCCTGAGCGTCGCCTTCGACCTGCCGACGCAGATGGGCTACGACTCCGACGACCCGGTGGCCTCCGGCGAGGTCGGCAAGGTGGGCGTCGCCATCGACTCGCTCGAGGACATGCGGATCCTGTTCGACCAGATCCCGCTGGACTCGGTCTCGACCTCGATGACCATCAACGCGCCCGCGTCGGTGCTGCTGCTGCTCTACGCGCTCGTCGCGGAGGAGAAGGGGATCTCCGGCGACCAGCTGACCGGGACGATCCAGAACGACGTGCTCAAGGAGTACATCGCGCGCGGCACCTACATCTACCCGCCCCGGGCATCGCTGCGGCTGATCACGGACATCTTCGCGTACTGCAAGACCGAGCTGCCGCGCTGGAACACCATCTCGATCTCCGGCTACCACATGGCCGAGGCCGGCGCGACGCCCGTGCAGGAGATCGCCTTCACCCTGGCCGACGGCATCGAGTACGTCCGCGCCGCGGTCGAGGCCGGCCTGGCGGTCGACGACTTCGCCCCCCGGCTGGCCTTCTTCTTCGTCTCCCGCACCACGCTGCTGGAGGAGGTCGCGAAGTTCCGGGCGGCCCGCCGCATCTGGGCCGAGGTCATGAAGGAGGAGTTCGGCGCGAAGGACCCCAAGTCCATGATGCTGCGCTTCCACACCCAGACGGCGGGCGTGCAGCTCACCGCCCAGCAGCCGGAGGTCAACCTCGTCCGCGTCGCGGTGCAGGGCCTGGCCGCGGTGCTCGGCGGCACCCAGTCGCTGCACACCAACTCCTACGACGAGGCGATCGCGCTGCCGACCGTCAAGGCCGCGACCCTCGCCCTGCGCACCCAGCAGGTCCTGGCGTACGAGACCGACGTGACCGCCACCGTCGACCCGTTCGCCGGGTCGTACGTCGTCGAGGCGATGACCGACGAGGTGGAGCGGGCCGCCCTCGAGCTCATGGCGCGCGTCGAGGAGCTGGGCGGCGCGGTCGCCGCCATCGAGAAGGGCTTCCAGAAGAGCGAGATCGAGCGCTCGGCCTACGACGTCGCCCTCGGCATCGACTCCGGCGAGCGCGTCGTCGTCGGTCTGAACCGCTACCGCAGCGAGTCGGAGGAGAGGTACGAGCCGCTGCGCGTCGACCCCTCCATCGAGGCCGACCAGCGCGAGCGGCTGCGGGTGCTGCGCGAGAAGCGCGACTCGGCGGCGGTCGAGAAGGCGCTGGCCGAGCTGAAGGAGGCCGCGGCCGGCGACGGCAACGTGCTGCACCCCATGCGCACGGCGCTGCGCGAGCTGGCCACCGTCGGCGAGGTGTGCGGCGCGCTGCGCGAGGTGTGGGGCACCTACACCCCGCAGGAGTTCTTCTAGCCGGGTGATCGGGCAGGGTCCGGCTCAGCCACGTCACCGAGGAGCTCCGTGAAGATCGACTTCAACCCGTCGCCGCGCTCCAGCCTGGGCGTCGAGTGGGAGCTCATGCTCGTCGACCGCGAGACGCGCGAGCTCACCAGCGGCGCGCACGAGATCCTGCACGAGCTCCACCCGGACGGCGAGCACCCGACGGCCAAGAAGGAGCTGCTGCAGTCCACGATCGAGGTCATCACCGGTGTCTGCGGCACGGTCGCCGAGGCGACCGCCGACCTCGGTCGCACGCTGGAGCAGGTCGTGCCCCTCGCCGAGTCGCGCGGGCTCGGGCTGATGTGCGCGGGCACGCACCCGATCACCAACTGGCGGACCCAGCGGATCAGCGAGGACCCGCGCTACGCCAAGCTGGTCGAGGACATGCAGTGGCTGGCCCGGCGGATGCAGATCTTCGGCGTGCACGTCCACGTCGGCGTGCGCTCGCCCGACAAGGTCATCGCGATGGTCAACGCGCTGCAGGCCTACATCCCGCACTTCCTGGCCCTGTCGGCCTCCTCGCCCTACTGGGCCGGGACCGAGACCGGTCTCGCGTCGGCCCGCTCGAAGGTCTTCGAGGGGCTCCCGACGGCCGGGCTGCCGCAGCAGGTCGAGGGCTGGGCCGGCTTCGAGCGCTACATGGAGACCCTCATCAAGACCGACACCATCGCCTCCATCAAGGAGGTCTGGTGGGACATCCGTCCGCACCCGACCTACGGCACCGTCGAGCTGCGCATCTGCGACGGGCTGCCGACGATCGCCGAGGTGGGCATGGTCGCGGCGCTCTCGCAGTGCCTGGTCGAGATGATGGACCGCGAGATCGACAAGGGCTACACGCTGCCGACCCCGCGCCGCTGGGTGGTGCAGGAGAACAAGTGGCGGGCCGCCCGCTACGGCCTGGATGCTCGCATCATCCACGGCGAGGACAGCACCCAGCCGGTGCGCGACGCGCTGCTCGAGCTCGTGCAGGACCTGCGCCCCACCGCCGAGCGGCTGGGCTGCGACGCCGAGCTGGCCATGGTCGCGTCGGTGGTCGAGTCCGGCGCGTCCTACCAGCGGCAGCGGGCGGTCGCGGCCGCCAGTGGTGGCGACCTCAGCGCGGTGGTCGACAGCCTGCTCGCGGAGTTCACGACCGGGCACCCCCTCGCGCTCGAGGGTCGTCCGACCTCCGCCGTGCGCGGCGAGCCGGGCGCGGCAGGGGCGGTGTCATGAGGCTGACCCACGAGGTCGCCGACCGGTGGCTGGGACGGCACGGCTCCGAGCTGGTGGACGTCCGCCGGGACCTGCACGCCCACCCCGAGCTCGGCCACGAGGAGCACCGGACGACGGCGCTGCTGGCCGAGCGGCTCAGCGCCGCCGGCCTGTCGCCCAAGGTGCTGTCCCGCGGGACCGGGGTCGTCTGCGACGTCGGCACCGGCTCCGGGCCCGTCGTGGTGCTGCGCGCCGACATCGACGCGCTGCCGCTGCAGGACGAGAAGCTCGTGCCCTACCGCTCCACCGTCCCGGGCGTCTGCCACGCCTGCGGCCACGACGTGCACACCAGCGCGGTGCTGGGCGCCGGGCTGGCGCTGGCCGAGGTCGCCGAGCAGCTCGAGGGCACGGTCCGGCTGGTGTTCCAGCCGGCCGAGGAGCAGATGCCCGGCGGCGCGCTCGACGTCATCGCCGAGGGCTGGCTGGACGGCGTCTCCGCCGCCTTCGGCCTGCACTGCGACCCGGCGCTCGAGGTCGGCCGGGTCGGCCTGAAGTCCGGGGCCATCACCGCGGCCGCGGACTCGCTCGAGGTCGTGATCACCGGGCCGGGGGGGCACACCTCCCGCCCGCACAACACCGTCGACCTGGTGCAGGTGCTGGCCAGCGTCGCCACCGGGTTGCCCGAGGTCCTCAACCGGCTCGTCGACCCGCGCGCGGGGCTGTGCCTGGTCTGGGGCCACATCGCGGCCGGCGTCGCCGCCAACGCGATCCCGCACCGCGGCGTGCTGAGGGGGACGCTGCGCGTGCTCGACAAGGACGCCTGGCACGACGCCCCGCAGGTGGTCCAGCGGGTCGTCGACGGCCTCGTCGCCCCGTACGGCGCGCACGCCGACGTCCGCTACAGCCGGGGCGTGCCGCCGGTCGTCAACGACCAGTCGGCGACCACCCTGTTCGCGGCGGCCGTCCGGCGGTCGCTCGGCACCTCCGCCGCGGTGCCCACCCTGCAGTCGCTCGGCGGCGAGGACTTCGCCTGGTACCTCGACCGGGTGCCGGGCGCGATGGCCCGCCTCGGCGTGAAGGCACCGGGCCGCCAGTCGCCGTACGACCTCCACCAGGGGGCCTTCGACGTCGACGAGGAGGCGCTCCCGGTGGCGGTGCGCGCCCTCGTCGCCGTCGCCCTGGCCGCGATCAGCGCGTACTAGTCGCGCTGGTCGAGGCGTCGGCCGACCACGACCACCTCGCTCTGCTCGTAGCCGAGCCGGTCGTAGAACGCGAGGACGTCGTCGTTGCCGGTCCGCACCATGAGCTGCAGCTTGGGGATCCCGCGCGCGGCGACCCACTGCTCGCAGGCCCCCATCAGCGCGCGCCCGAGCCCGCCGCGCTGCTCGTCGGGCCGTACGGCGAGGTAGTAGACCCAGCCGCGGTGGCCGTCGTGGCCGACCATCGCGGTGCCGAGCAGCTCGTCGTCGCGCAGGCACGCGAGGACGGTCGACGCGCTCCCGATCAGAGCGCGCCGGGCATCGTCGTGCGGGTCGTTCCACGGCCGGGTCAGCCCGCAGTCCCGCCACAGGGCGACGGCGTGGTCGACGCGGCCGGCGGGCAGGTCCGAGATCTCCACGGGACGACCGTAGGGGTCGCACCCGGCTGGACCATGATCACGGGCAGCGTGCGCCCGATCCGGGCCGGAGAAGCAGTCCTGCGCCTCCCACGATCAAAGGCCCGGCGGTCGCGGCGGCTACGGGCCCGTCGAGCGGCAGGGGCGGGTGCGGAGCTCCCGCACGTAGTCGTCGGGCGCTCCGGCCGCCTCGGCCGCGTCGGCCAGCACCCCGAGGTAGCGCGCGGAGGGCAGCCCGCCCTCGTAGCCGTCCAGGACGTAGACCCAGCAGAGCTGGTCGCCCTCGAGGGTGTGCACGCGCACGCGCAGCTTGCGGTAGAGGCCGTAGTCGGCGCCCTCCCACGCGTCCAGCTGCTCGGCGTCGGCGTCGGTCATGTCGTAGAGCCCGACGAAGACGTGCTCGCCTGGTGCCTGCACCAGCGTGGCGAGCGAGCCCTCCCAGCCGAGGTCCTCTCCGCCGAAGGTGAGGCGCCACCCCTCGAGCCACCCGGTGCCCGCGACGGGGGAGTGGGGGCAGCGACGGTGCATCTGCTCGGGATCGAGGTTGCTGCCGTACGCCGCGTAGAGCGCCATGCCCGAAGAGTAGCCAGCCCGGCGTGCGGGAGGATGGAGGGCATGCAGCGCATCGCCGTCATCGGAGGAGGACCCGCGGGCTACGAGGCCGCCCTGGTGGCCGTCGAGCTCGGGGCACCGGTCGTGCTCGTGGACCGGGACGGCGTCGGGGGGCAGTGCGTGCTGTCGGACTGCGTGCCGTCGAAGACCTTCATCGCGACGAGCGAGGCCATGACGGCCTTCTCGCACGCCGACCGCGTCGGCATCCAGGCCGTCGGCGAGGTGGTCACGGCCGTCGACCAGGTCAACGCGCGGGTCAAGGCGCTGGCCCTCGCGCAGTCCGCCGACATCACCGCCCGGCTCGTGCGCGAGGGCGTGACGATCCTGCACGGCTCGGCCCGGCTGCGCAGCGCCTCGCTGGTCGAGGTCACCGCCGACGACGGCCACGTGCACGAGGTCGAGGCCGACGTCGTGCTGCTCGCGACCGGTGCCCACCCGCGGGTGGTCGCCGGCGCCGAGCCCGACGGCGAGCGGATCCTCGACTGGCGCCAGCTGTACGACCTCCCAGAGCTGCCGGAGCACCTCGTCGTCATCGGCTCGGGCGTGACCGGTGCGGAGTTCGCCAACGCCTACCTGGCAGTGGGTTCCGCCGTCACGCTCGTGTCGAGCCGCGACCGGGTGCTGCCGGGCGAGGACGCCGACGCCGCTGAGCTGCTCGAGGAGGTCTTCGCCCGCCGCGGCATGAACGTCCGGCGAGGGCGCGCCGCGCGCGTCGAGCGGACCGAGAAGGGCGTCGTCGTGCACCTCACCGACGGCACCACGGTCGAGGGCTCGCACGCCCTGATGACCGTCGGCTCGGTACCCAACACCGGCGGCATGGGGCTCGAGGAGGCCGGGGTCGCGCTGACCGAGCAGGGCTTCGTCCAGGTGGACCGCGTCTCGCGCACCACCGTGCCCGGCATCTACGCCGCGGGCGACTGCACCGGCGTGCTCATGCTCGCCTCGGTCGCCGCCATGCAGGGGCGCATCGCTATGTGGCACGCGCTCGGCGAGGCGGTCGCGCCGCTGCGGCTGGCGACGGTCGCCGCCAACGTGTTCACCGACCCGCAGGTCGCCTCGGTCGGCGTCACGCAGGGGCAGGTCGAGTCCGGCACGATCCCGGTGCAGACGGTGATGCTGCCGCTGGCCACCAACGCGCGGGCCAAGATGCTCGGGATCACCGACGGCTTCGTGAAGTTCTTCTGCCGGCCCGGTTCCGGCACCGTCCTCGGCGGGGTGGTCGTCGCGCCGAACGCGAGCGAGCTCATCATGCCGATCTCGCTCGCGGTGCAGAACGGCCTCACCGCCGACCAGATCGCGCACACCTTCGCCATCTACCCGTCGCTCTCGGGCTCGGTGACCGAGGCCGCCCGCCAGCTCATGCTGCACGACGACCTCTAGAGCGGCGACCTCCGTGCGGGCGCTGGTCTTCGAGCAGTACGCCGGGCCGCTGCGCGTGCAGGACGTGCCGGAGCCGTCGCCGTCGCCGACGGGCGTCGTCGTACGGGTCGGTGCCACCGGCGTGTGCCGGAGCGACTGGCACGGCTGGCAGGGCCACGACCCCGACGTCGTCCTGCCGCACGTCCCCGGCCACGAGCTGGCTGGCACCGTCGAGCAGGTCGGTGCGCAGGTGCGGCGCTGGCGCGCCGGCGACCGGGTGACGGTGCCGTTCGTCTGCGCGTGCGGCAGCTGCCCGTCGTGCCTGTGCGGCGACCACCAGGTCTGCGCCCGGCAGACCCAGCCGGGCTTCACGCACTGGGGGTCGTTCGCCGAGCTCGTCGCGCTCGAGGCCGCCGACGTCAACCTCGTCGCTCTCCCGGACGAGATGCCCTACACCACTGCGGCTTCGCTCGGCTGCCGCTACGCCACCGCCTTCCGTGCCGTGGTGCAGCAGGGCCGGGTGGCGGCCGGCGAGTGGGTGGTCGTGCACGGCTGCGGCGGCGTGGGCCTGTCCGCGGTGCAGGTCGCCGTGGCTGCGGGGGCGCAGGTCGTCGCGGTGGACGTCGCGCCAGGCGCCCTGGAGCTCGCGACCACCTTCGGAGCGGCGGCCGTCGTCGACGCGCGCCAGCAGGACGTCGTCACGGCGGTGCACGAGCTGACCGGCGGCGGGGCGGCCCTGTCGCTGGACGCGCTCGGCAGCGCAGCGACCTGCGCGGCCAGCGTGCGGTCCCTGCGTGCCCGCGGCCGGCACGTCCAGGTCGGCCTGCTGCCGCCCGCGCAGGAGCAGCCGGTCGTGCCCATGGACCGGGTGATCGGGCTGGAGCTCGAGCTGCTGGGCAGCCACGGCATGGCGGCGCACGCCTACCCGGAGCTCCTGGCGCTCGTCGCCGCCGGACGGCTGCGGCCGGACCTGCTCGTCACGCGCGAGGTCGGGCTGGACGGTGCGGCGGAGGCGCTCGAGCACGTCGGCCGCACGCCCGGTGTCACGGTGCTGACCGCCTTCTGAGCGGCGCGGGCCCTACGACCGGCCGGCTCAGCGACCGGCCGGCTCAGCGCAGCGGACCGTCCCACGGGCGCGGAGCCTCGCCGGCGGCCTGGCGGCGGAACTCGTCGAGGTACCAGTTGCGGTAGACCACCAGGTCCGGCGGCGTGGCCAGGACGAGCATCTTGCCCTGGCGGCACCACTCGTCGGCCTCGTCCAGCACGGTGGCGAGCTGGGCGGCCGCCTCGCCCACCGAGACCGGCACGCGGAAGACCAGCTCGTCGAGGCGCTCGGCCCCGGACGCGATGCCCTCCTCGATCTGCCGCTCCTGCTCCTCGGTGAAGCCGCTGTAGCGGCCGGAGAGGGCGTTGGACACGTCGAGCAGGCGGGCCGGGACGCTGCCGGGGTGCAGCGCCTCCTGACCCAGGATCAGCTGGAACTCACGGCGCATCTCGGCCGACTGCTGCTGCGCGCGCGCGTGCACCTGCAGCGGGAAGCCCTGCACGTGCACGGTGACCAGCTCGTCCTCGCTCACGCTGCGGCCGTCACGTCGCGGAGGACCCGCGCGGTGGGTCCGTCGGCGTCCTCCGGGCCGAGGAAGGAGTCCAGGTCCAGGGAGGCGTCGTCGGCCCCGTCGTCGTCCTGCACCAGGCGCAGCCGGGGCTGCTCCGGGACGACCTCGCACCAGACGGCCTTGCCGACGGCCCGGGGCTCCACGCCCCAGCGGCGTGCCAGCTCGGCGACCAGCGCGACACCTCGCCCGGTGGTGGCGCCGGTGCCGTAGTCGCGCACCCGCGGCGGCCGGGGGCTGTCGTCGGCGATGGTGAGCCGGACGCCCCCGTCGGGCAGCACCTCCACGGCGACGGTGAAGCCGCTCCCGCCGGCGTGCAGCACGGCGTTGGTGGCCAGCTCGCTCAGCAGCAGCTGCGAGGTCCACACCACCGGCTCCAGGTCCCACTGCTCGAGGCAGTCGGTGACGAAGCGCCGGGCGGCGGAGACGCTGGACGCGGCGGGCGCGAAGGCCTGCTCGGCCGCCAGCGGAGGCTGGAGGTGCACCCGCGGATCGTAGGGGTTCGGTGACCGTGCGCGCAGGCGGCCCGCGGATCGGCTAGTCCCTGATCTCGCAGAGGACCGCGCCGCTGGTGACGACCTCGCCGACGGCGGCGGAGAGACCGGTACACGGTGCCGGCCTTGTGGGCGTTGATCGGCTGCTCCATCTTCATCGCCTCGAGCACGACGACCAGGTCGCCGGCCTCGACGGTCGCGCCGTCCTCGACGGCGACCTTGACGATCGTGCCCTGCATCGGGCGAGGTGAGGGAGTCGCCGGACGCCGCCGCGCCGCCGGCCTTCTTGGCGGACCGCTTCGGCGCGCCCTTCTTGGCGCCGCCGCCGCCGCCGCTCGACGCGCCGAGGCCCGCCGGCAGCGACACCTCCAGGCGCCGGCCGCCGACCTCGACGACGACCTTCTCGCGCGGCTCGTCCTCGCTCGCCTCGGCGGCGCCGGCGTACGGCTGGAGGTCGTTCTCGAACTCGGTCTCGATCCAGCGGTTGTGGACGGTGAACGGCTCGGCTGGTGAAGGCCGCGTCGCGGACCACCTTGCGGTGGAACGGGATGCAGCGTCGCCATGCCCTCGACCTGCATCTCGTCGAGCGCGCGGCGGCTGCGCTCGAGCGCCTCCTGACGGGTGGCGCCGGTGACGATGAGCTTGGCCAGCAGCGAGTCGAACGCGCCGCCGACGACCGAGCCGGCCTCGACGCCGGAGTCGACCCGCACGCCGGGTCCGCTCGGGGCGACGAAGGTGGTGACCGCGCCGGGCGCCGGCAGGAAGCCGCGGCCGGGGTCCTCGCCGTTGATGCGGAACTCGAAGGAGTGGCCGCGCGGCTCGGGGTCGGTGAAGGTCAGCGCCTCGCCGTCGGCGATGCGGAACTGCTCGCGCACGAGGTCGACGCCGGTGACCTCCTCGGTCACCGGGTGCTCGACCTGCAGGCGGGTGTTGACCTCGAGGAAGCTGATGAGCCCGTCCTGCGGCGACGAGGAACTCGCACGTGCCGGCGCCGACGTAGCCCGCCTCGCGGATGATGTCCTTGGACGCGCTTGTAGAGCTGGTCGAGCTGCTCCTGCGGACAGGAACGGCGCGGGCGCCTCCTCCACGACCTTCTGGTAGCGGCGCTGCAGCGAGCAGTCGCGGGTGCGAGACGACGACGACGTTGCCGTGGCTGTCGGCGAGCACCTGCGTCTCGACGTGCCGCGGCTTGTCGAGGTAGCGCTCGACGAAGCACTCGCCGCGGCCGAAGGCGGCGACGGCCTCGCGCACGGCGGACTCGTAGAGCTCGGGGATCTCCTCCTTCGTGCGCGCGATCTTCAGGCCGCGCCCGCCGCCGCCGAAGGCCGCCTTGATGGCGACCGGCAGGCCGTGCTCCTCGACGAAGGCGAGCACCTCGTCGACGCCCTTGACGGGGTCGGCGGTGCCGGGCGCCAGCGGGCGCGCCGATCTTGAGCGCGATGTGGCGGGCGGTCGTCTTGTCGCCGAGCGCGGCGATGGCCTCCGGGGAGGGGCCGATCCAGGTGGCGCCGGCGTCGATGACGGCCTGGGCGAACTCGGCGTTCTCGGACAGGAAGCCGTAGCCGGGGTGCACCGCGTCGGCGCCGGAGTCGGCCGAGCGCCTGCAGCACCTTGTCGATGCGCAGGTAGGAGTCGCCGGGCGTCGTGCCGCCGAGCGCGAAGGCCTCGTCGGCCACGCGGACGTGCAGCGCGTCGAGGTCGGGCTCGGCGTAGACGGCGACGGACTGCAGGCCGGCGTCGCGGCAGGCGCGGGCGACGCGGACGGCGATCTCGCCGCGGTTGGCGATGAGGACCTTGCGCAAGAGGGGCTCCCCGACGGTGGTGGCGTTCCGCGGAGTCTAGGGAGCCCCTCGTGCGCTGCGGCGGTCGGGTCTAGCCGCCCAGCATCTTGCCGAGGCCGCCGAGCGCGCCGCCGCCACCGCCCTTGGTGATCAGGCCGAGGACCATCTGCGGGTCGAGGCCGAAGCGCTCGAGCAGGCCGCTGTCGCGCTCGGGGTCCACCTGGTCGGGCAGCTGGCTGTCGGCCTCGCTGACCTGGTCCTGCTTGCCCTGCGAGCGCAGCAGCTCGAGGATCTGGGACTTGTCGATCTGCACGGGGATCTCCTGCCGTCGGGGTCGGGACGGCGAGGGGTGTGCCCGCTGGGAGCGCGGCTAGTGCGGCAGGCCCGAGGCGCGCCAGGCGCCGGGACCGGGGGACAGCGGCATGCGCAGGACCGGGCGCGGCCCACGGGGAGCGCTCCGGGGCGACGGCGTCGTCCGCAGCCGCGACCGCCGCGGCTGCTGACGACCGCGACGAGCGCGGCCAGCTGCTCCGGCGTCGGCTCCCCGCGGACGACGGTGAGCAGCGGCTTCGGACACGCTCGATCTCGCTCACAGGGGGATGTTCCCGTGCTTCTTCGGCGGCAGGGTCTCGCCGCTTGGTGCGCAGCAGCCGCAGCGCCTTGGCCACCTCGCGCCGGGTCTGCGACGGCTCGATGACCGCGTCGACGAAGCCGCGCTCGGCGGCGATGTACGGCGTCGCGAAGGTGTCCTCGTACTCGGTGCATGAACTCGCGCGCGCGTCGTCTCCGGGTCGTCGGCGGCCGCGATCTCCTTGCGCTCGCACGATGTTGACGGCGCCCAGCGCGCCGACGACGGCGACCTGCGCGGTCGGCCAGGCGAGGTTGATGTCGGCGCCGAGGTGCTTGGAGCCCATGGCGACGTACGAGCCGCCGTACGCCTTGCGGGTGATGACGGTGACGAGCGGGACGGTCGCCTCGGAGTAGGCGTAGAGCAGCTTGGCGCCGTGCCGGATGATGCCGGCGTGCTCCTGGCCGACGCCCGGCAGGTAGCCCGGCACGTCGCAGAAGGTCAGCACCGGGACGTTGAAGGCGTCGCAGGTGCGCACGAAGCGCGCGGCCTTCTCGGAGGCGTCGATGTCGAGCGTGCCGGCGAACTGCATCGGGTTGTTGGCGACGACGCCGACGCTGCGGCCCTCGATGCGGCCGAAGCCGCAGACGATCGACTGGCGCCCACAGCGCCTGCACCTCGAGGAAGTCGCCGTCGTCGAGCACCGCCTCGATGACGGCTTCATGTCGTACGGCGCGTTGTTGCTGTCCGGGATGAAGGTGTCGAGCTCGAGTCAGCGGCTCCTCGGCCAGCGCGTCCGGCGGCGTCGAAGACCGGCGCGCTCCTCGAGGTTGTTGCTCGGCAGGTAGCGACAGCAGCGCCTTGGCCAGCTCGAGCGCCTCGTCCTCGTCGGCGCTCATGAAGTGCGCGACGCCGCGACTTGGAGTTGTGGGCGCGCGCGCCGCCGAGGTCCTCGATGGAGATGTCCTCGCCGGTGACCGTCTTGATGACGTCCGGGCCGGTGATCATCATCGCGCTGGCCTGGTCGACCATGAGGTTGAAGTCGGTGAGCGCGGGGCTGTAGACGTGGCCGCCGGCGCAGTTGCCGAGGATCAGGCTGATCTGCGGGATGACGCCGCTGGCCAGCGACGTTCCGGTAGAAGATGTCGCCGTACAGCGCCAGGCCCATGATCCCCTCCTGGATCCGGGCGCCGGAGCCCTCGTTGAGGCCGACGAGCGGGACGCCGGTCTTGAGCGCGAGGTCCATGACCTTGACGATCTTCTCGCCGTAGACCTCGCCGAGCGCGCCGCCGAAGACCGTCGCGTCCTGGCTGAAGACGCAGACCGGGCGGCCGTCGACCGTGCCGTAGCCGGTGATGACGCCGTCGCCCATCGGGCCGGTTGTTCTCCAGGCCGAAGTCGCGGGCGCGGTGGCGGGTGAGCGCGTCGGTCTCGACGAACGAGCCCTCGTCGAGGAAGCACTCGATCCGCTCGCGGGCGGTGCGCTTGCCCGGCGGCGCGCCGCTTCTCGAGCGCCTTCTCCGAGCCGGCGTGCAGCGCCTCCTCGTTGCGGCGGCGCAGCTCGGCGAGCTTGCCCGCGGTGGTGTGGACGTCGACGTCGGGCGGCAGGTCGTTCGCGGTCGGCTCAGCGGTCACGCTGCGGAGGGTATCGGGGGCCCGGCGCGCTCTGGCAGGGTGGAGCGGGTGACCAGCCCGTACGACGACCTCGACCGGCCGCCGCTGCGCGCGGGCGCGCTGCAGCGGGCGCTGGCCCCGGACGGCTGGCGGGTCGAGGTGCTGACCGAGAGCCCGTCGACGAACGCCGTCGTCGCCGAGCGCGCCCGGGCGGGCGAGCCGGCCGGGCTGGTCGTCGTCGCCGAGCAGCAGACCGCCGGCCGCGGGCGGCTGGACCGCACCTGGGTGTCGCCGCCGCGGGCCGGGCTGACCTTCAGCGTGCTGCTGCGGCCGGACCTGCCCGCCGGCGCAGTGGCCGTGGCTGCCGCTGCTGGACCGGGCTGGCGGTCGCAGACCGCGCTGCGCGAGCGCGCCGAGGTCGACGCGGTGCTGAAGTGGCCGAACGACGTGCTGGTCGGCGGGCGGAAGGTCTGCGGCGTGCTGGCCGAGGTGCCGGTGCCGGGCGCGGTCGTGCTCGGCATCGGCCTCAACGTGACCACCCGGGCCGACGAGCTGCCGCACGACGGCGCCACCTCGCTGCGCGCTGGCCGGCGCCGCGCACCACCGACCGCGACACCCTGCTGCGCGCCGTGCTGCGCGCGCTGGGCGACGTCCTCGCCGACCCCGTCGCGGCCCGCGGCCGCTACCGCGCGCCGCTGCGGCACGCGTCGGGCGGCAGGTGCGCGTCGAGCTGCCCGGCGGGCGCGTCGGTCGAGGGCACCGCCGAGGCGCGTCGACGACGCCGGCCGGCTGGTGGTGGACGGGACCGCCTACGGCGCCGGCGACGTCGTCCACCTGCGGCCGGCTCAGCCGACCGTGACCGACTTGGTGTCGAGCCAGGTGATCGACGCCGTCCTCGGCCGAGCTCTCGAAGGCCCAGAGCTCGTAGTCGCCCGGCGGCACGTCGGCCGTCGCCTGTCCACTCGCCGCGCTCGGGCGCGCCCGTCGGTCGCGGTGGAGAAGCCCTCCGTCGACGACGCGTGTCGCCCTGCCGCAGCTGCCACGACACGGTGGCCTCGAAGACGGTGGCCGTGCCGCCGAAGCTGCGCTCGGCCAGCACGGCCGCCCTCCTGCAGGTCGATCCAGACCGGTCCGAGCGTCTCGGCGGCCGGTGCGCGCCGCACGGCCTGACGGGCGTCGGTGGCCCCCCACAGCGTCTCGACCGGCTCGCCCTCGACGAGCAGCCGCACGCCGGTCAGCGACGGGTCGGCCGCGGTCACCGTGTGGACCAGCTGCTGCAGCGTCATCGCCTCGAAGGCCGAGCCGCCGCCGTTCGTCGCGCGCCTGCTCGGACAGGTCGACCACCGCGGTGTCGCCGTCGCGGCGTGACGCCGCGGACGGTCGTGCCGTCGGCCCACAGCGACGTGTAGTCGGGGTCGGCCGGCTCGCCCGTCGAGCATCAGCCTCGACCGCGTCGCGGACCGGGTCGTCGACGTCCGGCCGGCTGGACGAACTCGCGGTAGAGGCGCGGCCCGCGCGGGTCGGCCGCCGAGCCGAGCCAGTAGACGGCGCGCGCGGAGGCCGAGCCGGCCGTGGGTCCGGCCGTCGGAGACGGCGCGGCGGGCTGCGCTGGTGGCCGACGCAGCGGGCGACGGCGCGGACTGCACGTCCGGGTCGTCGGAGCCGCAGCCGGCCAGCAGGAGGACGGCGGCGAGCAGCGGGGCTGCGGTCCTGGTCAGCACGGCGACCTCCTGGGGCAGCGGGTCCGCGGCGGACCCGTCACCTCTAGGACGCAGCCTAGGACCGCGGGGTTGCCTCGGGCCCGCCGTCGTCCTGCTCGTAGGGCGGCCAGTCCCCTGCGGCGCCCGCAGCGAGTCGAAGTACCGGTCCTGCGGCCGCGCGCCCGCGCGCTCGCCCGGGCCGCCGGCGTTGGTGCCGAGCGAGGTGGCGACCGCGACCAGCCCGGCGACCAGGATGACCAGCGCTGCCGGGACGCCCCGCGGCAGGACCGTCGCGGCCAGCACGAACGCCACCAGCGCCGCCGCGCGCAGCACGAAGTAGGTGGTGTGCCGCCGGCTCATGTCCGGACGCTACGTCCGTTCCCGCGGGTCGGCGAGCGTAGGTTGCCGCGCGTGGACCCCGACGACCTCGAGGCGACCCTCCTGGGTGCGCCGTGCGAGCTGACCCGGGACGAGGTGGCCGACGCGGTCGGCATCCCCGAGCCGCAGGCCCGCAGCCTCTGGAACGCCATGGGCTTCGCCGACGTCGGCCCGGCCGAGCGGGCCTTCACGAGCAAGGACGTCGAGGCGCTGCGCACCGCGATCGCGCTCGCCGAGACCGGGGTCGTCGACGCCGACACGGTCCTGGTGCTGGCCCGGTCGATGGGGCAGGAGCTGGCCCGCACGGCGGAGGCGCAGGTCGACGTCTTCGTCTCCTCCGGCGACGGGCTGGGCCAGGAGGAGGCGCTCGCGGCCGCCGCACACCTCGCCCCTGGGCTGATGCCGATGCTCGAGCAGCTCGTCGTCCACGGGTGGCGGCGGCAGTTCGCCGCGGCGACGGCGCGCGCGCTCGCGGTCACCGACGGCGAGAACCCCTCGACAGCAGTGGGCTTCGTGGACATCGTCGACTTCACCCGGTCCACGCAGCACTGGGACGCCAGCACGCTGGAGCGCACGCTCGAGCGGTTCGAGCGCGAGACGGCGCTGCGCGTCACCGCGGTCGGCGGTCGGGTCGTCAAGACCCTCGGGGACGCCGTCCTCTACGTCACCGACGAGCCGGGCAGCGCCGTGGAGGTCGCGCTGCAGACCGTCGACGCGCACGCCGAGGACGACGAGCTGCCCGACGTGCGCGCCGGCGTCGCGCTGGGTCCGGTGCTGGTGCGCCTCGGCGACGTGTTCGGGGCACCGGTCAACCTGGCCAGCCGGCTCACCGACGAGGCCCGCCCGCGGTCGGTGCTCGTCGACCAGGCCACCGCCGACGCGCTGGCCGACGACGGCTCCTACGAGCTGAAGCGGCTGCGCCGGCGCTCGGTGCGCGGCTACCGGGCGCTCACCCCCTACCTGCTGCGGCGCACTAGCGTGGACCCGTGAGCGACCTCCCCCAGCGGATCAGCCTGCGCGAGGTGGGCCCGCGCGACGGCCTGCAGAACGAGGCCCCGGTGCCGACCGAGAGCAAGGTGGCGCTCATCGACGCGCTGTCGCGCACCGGCGTCGGCCGGATCGAGGCGGTGTCCTTCGTCCACCCGAGGGCGATCCCGTCGATGGCCGACGCCGCCGAGGTGTGGGCGGCCGTCGCCAAGTCCGCCGACGTCCGCTACTCGGCGCTGGTGCCGAACCTGCGCGGCGCGCAGCGGGCGCTCGACGCCGGCTTCCGCGAGATCGAGGTCGTCGTGAGCGCGAGCGACACGCACAACCTCAAGAACGTCAACCGCACGACGGACCAGTCGCTGGACGACATCGCCGAGCTGCTGCAGACCGCGCACGCGGCCGGCGCCACCTGCCAGGTGATCGTGTCCACCGCCTTCGGCTGCCCGTACGAGGGGGAGGTGCCCGGTCGAGCGCGTTCTGGCCGTCGCCGGCCGGGCGCTGGCCGACGGCGCCGACGGGCTGTCGTACGGCGACACCACCGGCATGGCGACGCCCGGCCGGGTGACGGCGCTGGTCGGCGAGACGCGGATGCGCTTCCCCGACGCCGATCTCAACCTGCACTTCCACAACACCCGCGGCACCGGCCTGGCCAACGTCCTGGCCGCGCTGCAGCTCGGCGTCACCGACTACGACGCGTCGGTCGGCGGCCTCGGCGGCTGCCCCTACGCGCCGGGCGCGACCGGGAACGTCTGCACCGAGGACCTCGTGCACATGGTCGAGGACATGGGCGTCGACACCGGGGTCGACCTCGACGCGATGCTGGACGCCGCCCGCGAGGCGGAGCGGCTGGTCGGCCGCACGCTCCCGTCGCAGGTCCTGCGCGCGGGCCCCCGCACGCGCCTCACCTCCCAGTAGGACCCCCGAGCAGGACCCCCGCGCGTCAGCCTGCCGTGCTCTCCCGCCGCTCGGCGGCGGCCGACACCCGCAGCAGCCCGAGCCCGGCCAGCGCGCAGAGCCCCAGGCTGCCGCTCCAGAGGACGCCCTCGCCGGCCCGGTCCAGGACCTGCGTGCCGAGCAGGGGCGCCAGGCACGCGGCGGCGCCGAAGGAGAACCCGAACACGCCCATGTAGCGCCCGCGCAGGTGCGGCGGCGCGAGGGCGGCGACCAGCGCGCCGAGCTGCCCGGCCTGCAGGACCTCGCCGACGGTCCAGACCGCGATCGCGAGCAGGTGGGCCGCGACGGTGTCGGCGAAGGCGGTCAGGCCGAAGCCGACGCCCTGCAGCAGCATCGCCACGAGCAGCAGCGGCCCGCGCCGCCGGCGGCTGAGGACGCCGAGGAGCAGCGGCTGCAGCACGACGATGAGCACGCCGTTCAGCCCGATGGCCGCGCCGTAGTCGCCCGGGCCCAGGCCGTCGGCGCCGAAGACCAGCGGGAGGGTCGACGAAGGCCTGCAGGTAGACGACCGACACCGCCACGACGCTGGCGACGAGCCCGAGCATCAGCCGGTCGGACAGCACGTCGCGCAGCCGCCCGGCGGCGCCGTGGACGAGCGGCCGGGTCTCGGGGACCCCCCGCAGGATGAGCAGGGCGAACACGGCACTGGCCGCGCGCGTCGAGCACGAACAGCAGCCAGTAGCCGCGGCTGGCCAGGTAGCCGCCCAGCGGGGTCGCCACCGAGAAGCCCAGGTTGACCGCCCAGAACTGCAGGGCGAAGGCGCGCGGCCGGTCGGCGTCGGGCACGAGGTCGGCCACGGCCGCCTGCACCGCCGGGCGGAACAGGTCCAGGCACAGGCCGTACGCGAAGGCCGCCGCGACCACGACCAGGAAGCCGGTCGCGGCGCCCAGGACGAGCAGCGTCGCGGCGGAGGAGAGCAGGCCGAGCACCATCGTGCGGCGGCGGCCGATCCGGTCGGCGAGCACGCCACCGACCGGCTGCCCGATCGCGGAGCCGAGGCCGAGGACGGACAGCACGACCCCCGCCTGCGGCACGCTGACGTCGCGCTCGCCGGTCAGGTAGAGCGCCAGGAAGGGCGTGATGAACGCGCCGGTGCGGTTGACGACCGTCCCGGTCCACAGGTACCAGAACGAGCGGGGCAGCCCGCCGAGCTGGGCGGTCCACCAGCGGACGCGGGGCGGCTCGGGCAGCGCGGCGGCGTCGGGGACGCCGGCGGTGGTCACGGGCGGCGCAGGGTCCCGTCGCGCAGGTCCTCGAGCACGACGTGCGCCACCGGGTCGCCGTCGTACTCCGCCTCCTCGACCTCGGCCGGCGCGGCCCAGACGAACTTGCGGTAGGACCAGAAGCGGAACGTCGTGCCGAGCACCAGGCCCACGCCGTTGGCGGCGAGGTTGTCGGCCAGCCGCGACTCGAAGCCCAGCACGTAGTGCGAGATCGCCAGGCAGAGCAGCGAGATGCCCAGGCCGACGGCGTTGAGCACGACGAACAGGCCGTACTCGCGGCGCAGCGAGGTGCGGGTGCGGTGCTTGAACGACCAGTGCCGGTTGAGCAGGAAGGCGTTGGTGGCCGAGACGACGGTCGAGCAGACCTTCGCCGTCAGCGGCTTGTCGGGCAGCGCGAGCAGGACCAGGTTGAAGACCAGCAGGTCGATGCCGAGGCTGAGGAAGCCGACCGTGCCGAACTTCGCGAGCTCGCTGAACAGCGAGCGGAACCGCTCGACCAGCGCCCTCAGCACGGGAGGGCCGGTCCGGTCATCGGACCAGCCTAGCGGGGGCGTGGCACGATGCCCGGTACCGCTTCTGCCAGGAGGACTCCGTGCTCGACACCCGGCTCACCGAGGAGCAGCAGTCGCTGCGCAAGACGGTCGAGGCCTTCACCCGTGAGGTCGTCGCCCCGGTCTCCTACGCCCACGACCGCGACAAGAGCTTCCCGTACGAGGTCGTCCGCGGGATGGCCGAGATGGGGCTGTTCGGCCTGCCGTTCCCGGAGGAGTACGGCGGCATGGGCGGCGACTACTTCGCGCTCTGCCTGGCCATCGAGGAGCTGGCCCGGGTCGACCAGAGCGTCGCGATCACGCTCGAGGCCGGCTGTCTCGCTCGGCGCGATGCCGATCTTCCGCTTCGGCACCGAGGAGCAGAAGCAGCAGTGGCTCCCGCAGCTGTGCTCGGGCGCAGGCGCTCGGCGCCTTCGGGCTCACCGAGCCGGGCGCCGGCAGCGACGCCGGCGGCACCCGCACCACCGCCCGGCTCGAGGACGGCGCGTGGGTCATCAACGGCAGCAAGGCGTTCATCACCAACAGCGGCACCGACCTCACCCGGCTGGTGACGGTGACGGCGGTGACCGGCGAGACGAGCACCGGCAAGAAGGAGATCTCCTCGATCCTCGTGCCGGTGCCGACCGAGGGCTTCACCGCCGAGCCGGCGTACGACAAGGTCGGCTGGCACGCCTGCGACACCCACCCGCTGACCTTCGAGGACGTCCGCGTCCCGGAGGAGAACCTGCTCGGCGCGCGCGGGCGCGGCTACGCCAACTTCCTGCACATCCTCGACGAGGGCCGCATCGCCATCAGCGCGCTGTCGGTCGGCGCCGCGCAGGGCTGCGTCGACGAGAGCGTGAAGTACGCCAACCAGCGCGAGGCGTTCGGCCGGCCGATCGGCCAGAACCAGGCCATCGCCTTCAAGATCGCGCGGATGGAGGCGCGGGTGCACGTCGCGCGCACCGCCTACTACGACGCCGCGGCCAAGATGATGGCCGGTCTGCCGTTCAAGAAGGAGGCGGCGATCGCCAAGCTGGTGTCCGGCGAGGCGGCGATGGACAACGCCCGCGACGCGACGCAGGTGCACGGCGGCTACGGCTTCATGAACGAGTACGTCGTCTCGCGGCACTACCGCGACTCCAAGATCCTGGAGGTCGGCGAGGGCACCACCGAGGTGCAGCTCATGCTCATCGCGCGCGAGCTCGGCCTGTGACCGCAGCGGGCTGGATCGACCTCGAGGGAGCGGTCAACGTCCGCGACGTCGGCGGGCTGCCGACGGTCGACGGGCGCACGACCCGGTCCGGCGTGCTGCTGCGCGCCGACAACCTGCAGGACCTCACGGACGCCGACGTCGGGGTGCTGCGCGAGCGGCTCCGGCTGCACACCGTCGTCGACCTGCGCAGCACCGGCGAGGTGCACCTGGCGGGGCAGGGGCCGCTCAAGCGGCTCGGCCTGGTGCACCACCACCTGTCGCTGATCCCCGAGTGGGACGGCGAGCCGGACCAGCTCGAGGTGCAGCGCGCGCTGGACGCCGCCGTGCAGGACAAGGCGCTGCCGGCGCTGCCGGCCCGGCCGCGGCAGACCGACCCGACCGACCTCGGCGACCACTACACCGGCTACGTCCGCGACGCCGGCGCCAACGTCGGCAAGGCGCTGCGCGTGCTCGCCGACGCCGACGGCGGCGCGGTGCTCGTGCACTGCGCGGCCGGCAAGGACCGCACCGGG
The DNA here is from genome assembly GCA_963844295.1 of uncultured Actinomycetota bacterium. GTDB lineage: Bacteria > Actinomycetota > Actinomycetes > Mycobacteriales > SCTD01 > SCTD01. The sequence goes on from CAWJNR010000004.1 coordinate 157,606, forward strand.
GTGGTCGTCGCGCTGGCCCTGTCGCTGGCCGGCGTGACCCGCGAGGCGGTCGTCGCCGACTACGTCCGCAGCGCCGAGCGGATCGAGCAGATCCACCGCCGCCTGCTGGCGACCGACGCGTACGGGCCCGGGCTCGCCGACGTGCAGCCGGCGGACATGACGCCCAAGGCGTCGTCGATGGAGCACTTCCTCGACGTGGTCGACCGCGACTACGGCGGGCCGCACGGCCTGGCGATGTCGGTCGGCGTCCCCGAGGAGGCGGTGGCCCGGCTGGGCGTGCGGCTCGTCGGCACCTCCCCCCGCGCGCGGTGACGGCCGGCCCGCTGGGCCTGCTGCTGCCGTTCGTCCTGCTGTCCTTCGCCGCCAACTCCCTGATCACCCGGCACGTCGTCGCGCAGGACCTGCTCGACCCGGGGCTGCTCACCTGCGTCCGGTTCCTGAGCGGCGCGGTCGCGCTCGTGGTGCTGGCGGCGGTGCGGCGCGAGCGGGTGGAGGTCGGTCGCCGCAACGCGCTGCCGGCGCTGTGGTTGGGGCTGTACGCCGTCTGCATCTCCTACGGCTACCTCCACATCGGCGCTGCAGCAGGCACGTTCGTCTTCTACGCCTCGGTCCTGGCGACCCTGGTGCTGGACGACCGGCTGCGCGGCGGGGTCGTCCCGGGCCGTCGGCTGGCGGGCGCCGTGGTGGGCCTGACCGGCATCGCGGTGCTGGCGTCGGAGCGGGTGCAGGAGGTGAGCCTGCTCGGCGTCGCGCTGCTGGTCGCGACCGGCACGGCCTGGGGGCTCTACACGGCAGCCGGCCGGGGCGCCGGCGAGCCGCGACGCTTCACCACCGGCAACTTCGCGCTGCTCGCGCTCGTGCTGCTGCTCCCGACGGCCGGGCTGGCGGGCAGCGGCGTGCAGACGACCGGTGCCGGGCTGGCCTGGGGCGTCCTGATGGGGGCCGGGACGACGGCCTTCGCCTACGTCGCCTGGTACGCCTGCCAGCGCCTGCTCACCGGGTCGCAGGCCGGGCTGGTGCAGCTGGTCATCCCGGTGCTCACCACCGCCGGCGCGGTCGCGCTGCTCGACGAGCCGCTCACCGTGCGGCTGCTGGTGGCCGCCCTGCTCGTCGGCGGCGGCATGTGGCTCGGCCGGGCCGTCCCGGCGCGGGCGGCCGTCGCGGCCCGCTAGCCTCGCGCTCGTGGCGATCAGGGGTGCGATGGGCCTGCCCGTGGTCGGGATGGTCGGCGGCGGCCAGCTGTCCCGCATGACCCACCAGGCGGCCATCGCGCTCGGCCTGTCGCTCAAGGTCCTCGCCGACGCGACGCACGACAGCGCCGCGCTCGTCGCGAACGGCGTCACCGTCGGCGACCACACCTCGCTGGACGACCTGCGCGCCTTCGCCGCGGGGTGCGAGGTGGTCACCTTCGACCACGAGCACGTGCCCAACGGCCTGCTCGAGGCGCTGGAGGCCGAGGGACTGCGCATCGCGCCCGGCTCCGCGGCGCTGCGGCACGCGCAGGACAAGATCGTGATGCGGGAGCGCCTGGCCGCGCTGGGGATCCCGGTGCCGCCGTTCACCCCGGTCGCCACCGTCCGGGACGTCGAGGGCTTCGCGCGGCACGTCGGCTGGCCGCTCGTGCTCAAGGCGGCGACCGGCGGCTACGACGGCAAGGGCGTCTGGGTGGTGCACGACGCCGAGCAGGCCGCCGAGGTCGTCGCCAGCGGCGTCCGCCTGGTCGCCGAGCAGCTCGTCCCGCTGCAGCGCGAGCTCGCCGCCGTCGTGGCCCGTTCGCCGTACGGGCAGGGCGCGGCCTGGCCGGTCGTCGAGACGGTGCAGGCGGACGGCATCTGCGTGGAGGTCATCGCGCCGGCTCCCGGCCTGTCGGAGGAGCGCGCGCTGGAGGCGCAGTCGCTCGCGCTGCGCCTGGCCGACGCGCTCGAGGTCGTCGGGGTCCTGGCCGTCGAGCTGTTCGAGACCGCCGACGGACTGGTCGTCAACGAGCTGGCGATGCGCCCGCACAACAGCGCCCACTGGACCATCGAGGGCGCCCGCACGTCGCAGTTCGAGCAGCACCTGCGTGCGGTCCTGGACTACCCGCTCGGGGCGACCACGCAGACCGCGCCGTGGGTGGTGATGGCCAACCTGCTGGGCGGCGACGACGACGGCGATCTGGACCGCCGGCTGCACATGCTGTTCGGCCGCGACCCCGCGCTCAAGGTGCACCTCTACGGCAAGGTCGTGAAGCCCGGCCGCAAGATCGGGCACGTCACCGCGCTCGGCGACGACCTCGACGACGTACGCCGGCGCGCGCAGGTCGGCGCCCACTACCTGAGGACGGGCCTGTGGCTGGACGCGTAGGGGCTGGACGGGTAGCGATCGTCATGGGCAGCGACTCGGACTGGCCGGTCATGAAGGCCGCCGCCGAGGCGCTGGACGAGTTCGACGTGCCGTACGACGCGCACGTGCTGTCTGCGCACCGGATGGCGCGCGAGATGGTCGAGTGGTCGGAAGGTGCTGCGGCCGCGGGGTTCTCGGTCGTCATCGCCGGCGCGGGTGGTGCGGCGCACCTGCCGGGGATGGTCGCGTCGCTGACGCCGCTGCCGGTGATCGGCGTGCCCGTCCCGCTCAAGCACCTCGACGGCATGGACTCGCTGCTGTCGATCGTGCAGATGCCCGCGGGCGTGCCGGTGGCGACCGTGTCGATCGGCGGCGCCCGCAACGCCGGGCTGCTGGCCGTGCGCATCCTGTCGGTCGGCGACCCCGGGCTGCAGGAGCGGATGCGGGAGTTCCAGGTCGCGCTCGGCGACACGGCGCGGGCCAAGGACGTCGCCCTGCAGGAGCAGCTCCGCGGCTGAGCTGCGGCTGACCCCGGTGCTGGCGCGCCGCGGGCTCCGCGAGGACACTGCCGGCCTGGGACGGAGTCGGACGCGGGGGCAGAGATGACGACCGAGGACGAGCAGGCAGGGACGCGCGTGGACCCGCAGGTGGGCAGAGTGCTGGAGAACCCGGTGACGGGCACGCGGCTCGTCTTCCGCGCCACGGCGACCTCGACCGGCGGGGATCACGTCGAGGTCGAGCAGACCTACCCGCCGCACTCCGCGCCGCCGCCCCTGCACCTGCACCCCTCGCAGGACGAGGCGTTCACGGTGCTGACCGGCAGCCTGCACGCGGTGGTGGGCGACGTCGAGCGCGACCTGCTGCCGGGAGACCGGCTCGACGTCCCGCGCGGTACGCCGCACCGGATGTGGGCCACCGCCGACGAGCCGACGACGCTCCTGTGGCGGACCTCGCCGGCCCTGCGCACCGACCAGCTCTTCTGCGACCTGTGGTCGGCCGCCGCGGAGACCGACTTCGTGCCGGACCTGATGCGGCTGTACGAGGTGACCCTGCGCTACGCCGAGGAGTTCCAGCTCTGCTGATCCCGCCGGGTCAGGCGGCCTGCGCGAGGAGCACGCTCACGACGTAGCCGAGGTCCATCCGGGCGTCGACGTGGTCGGGCGGGAGGGTGACTGCCGAGATCGACCGTCCGCGACCTCGCCCGATCGCCGCCACGTCACCCCACGGCGGGGCGGGGTGGTGCAGCAGCGCGGTCCCGTCGGCCGTCCGCACCGTCCAGCCGCCGGTCGGGGTGCAGGACCAGTGCGAAGCCCGAGGCGTGCACCAGGGTGTGGTGCCGGCTGCAGACGAGCACGAGGTTGTCCAGGTCGGTCCTCCCGCCGGCCGACCAGTAGCGGACGTGGTGCGCGTGCAGCTTCCGCCGGCGCGTGCACCCCGGGAAGCGGCAGCGCTCGCCGTCCAGCGCGCCGATGAGCTCGCGCAGCGCCTGGCTGGGCAGCCGGCTGCTGCGGCCCAGGTCGTGCCGACGCAGGTCGCGCGCGGTGAGCAGCCGCAGGCGCAGCACGCCCCCGCGTCCGGGCAGGGACGCCATCACCTGACGCAGGCTGCTCGGCGGGAGCAGCTCGCCGTCCACCTGCCGTGCCCAGCCGGAGAGCGGGTCGACCTGCGCGGTCAGCTGCGGTCGGCGCCGCCGCGCGGCGGCTGGGTGGTGGGACTGCTCGGCCGCGAGGGCGTCCTCTGCGAGTGCCAGCAGCGCCTCGGCGTCAGTGACGGGCGGTGTCGTGGGCGCTTCCGCGGAAGCGTCGGGCCGCGCTTCCGCAGGAACGTCGCTGCTGCCCGCCGGTCCGGGCTCCCGTTCACCGGTCGCCGCAGGGGTCGGCTCGTCACGCTGGTCCTGCGTCCAGCGGCAAGCCGCCACGGCGCGCAGCGCGTCCCGCCGCGAGGTCCCGACCGGCCAACCCCGTGCCTGCTCGTCGAGGTCCGCACTTGCCAGCGCGCTGGGAGAGTGCTCCCCGAGAGTGGGGCGAGACGCTTCCGCGGAAGCGTCGTCGGGCGCTGGCAGGGCAGCTGACGCCGCTGACGCCGATGGGGCCGCTGACTCCGCCGGGGCCGCCGCCTCCCGCTCGCGCTCCAGCTCGGCCTTCTTCGCGTCGATGCCGGCCCGCAGCACGGGCAGGAACTCGGCCGGGCCGCTGATGGTCAGCACGAAGTTGCCCTGGTCGTCGTACCGGGTGCGCGTGCGCAGGGACCACGCAGCCGCCTCAGGATCTGCCGCTGCCGCCTCGTTCGCCTGGGCGCGGCGGACGCCCCGCGCGATCGTCTCGAGCTGTGCGGCCGAGGAGTGGCGGGCCAGCTCGACCCAGTCGATCCCGTCACCGGGGTCGGCGACCCGGGTCACCGCGCGGACCTTGGAGTAGGACACCCTGCCCTCTGCGTAGGCCGTCTCGACCTCCGGGAGCTCGGGGAGCCGCCGCGCGACCCGCACCTGCTCGCGCGCGGTCGAGAGGGACAGCCCGATGCGCCAGGACAGCCAGTGCGCGCAGGAGAGCATCCCGGCCCCGGCCCAGCCCTCGCGGCGGTCGAACTCCCCGATCCAGGCCAGGTGCTCGGCCTCGGCAGCCGCGATCTGCCCTGCCCGCAGGCAGATCCCGTCCGCCAGCTCGTCGGTGGTCATCGTCGCGAAGCGCTCCATCGATCGAGGCTAGGAGCGACCTCCGACAGTCCCCGTCGGTCATCCCGAGCACGACAACCCGCTGGACGCCGGGAGCACGCTGGTCGGCATGACGGCCTCCAGGGTCCTCACGTCGGTCACGCTGGTAGTGCCCTCGGGCCGGGAGCGGGAGCTGCGCGAGGGCTACCGCGAACTGGTGGCAGCAGGCCCTCGCCCGGAGGGGCTGCTGCGGTCCGAGTTGCTGCGCGGCCAGGACGGGCGGTGGGTCCTCCAGACGCTGTGGCGCGATCGTGGAGCGGTCCTCGCTGCGCGGGCCTCGGGCGCACCGCCACCGGCACTCCTGCTCGCCGAACGGGTCGGCGCCGAGCACAGTCACGACGTCCTCACCCTCGAGGACGAGCTCCCCGGCGCAGGAGCGTGAGGAGCGCGCCGTGCTGCTCGGGCATGGTCGTGGTGCTCGCGGCGTTCCGGTGTCCATGAGCAGCGACCTGGACCTGAACAAGGCAAACGTCATGGCCTTCTACGACCTGATGTTCAACCAGGACCGGCCTGCCGACGCCATCGCCCAGTACGCCGGGGACACCTACGTCCAGCACAACCCCCACGTGGCCGACGGGAAGCAGGCGTTCATCGACTACTTCGAGCGGATGGCCCGCGACTACCCCGGCAAGCACGTCCGGTTCGTACGGGCCATCGCCGAAGGCGACCACGTCGTCCTGCACTGCCACCAGACGTGGCCCGGTGACCGGGACTACGCCGGCATCGACATCTTCCGGCTCGACGCCGACAACAAGGTCGTCGAGCACTGGGACGTCCTCCAGGTCCTCCCGGAGACCTCCGCGAACGACAACGGCATGTTCTAGTACGCCGACCGGCGCGCACGAGCCGGAGAGGGAGACGACATGCCTGACGTCACGACCCACGCGCTCACCGTCCCCGGCGCGGTGCTGACCTACGACGTCCACCACGCCGCGACGCCGAGCGGGCACCCGCCGCTGTTCGTCTTCGGCTCCCCGATGGCGGCATCGGGATTCCGCCAGCTGGTCGAGCACCTCGACGACCGCACGGTCATCACCTACGACCCGCGCGGGGCGGAGCGCAGTCGGCTGGAGGGGGACGGCCGGGTGACCGCTGAGCTGCACGCCGAGGACCTGCACCGCGTCGTCGAGGCCGCGGACCTCGGACCGGTCGACGCCTTCGGCTCGAGCGGGGGCGGCGCCTTCGCGCTGGCGTGGGTCGTCGCGCACCCCGGGGACGTGCGGATCCTCGTGTCGCACGAACCGCCCCTGGTGAGCCTGCTCGAGGACCACGACGTCGCGCAGCGGGTGCAGGCCGAGATCCTCGAGACCTACCAGCGCGACGGGTACGGGCCGGCGATGGCCAAGTTCATCCAGATGGTCATGCACCGCGGGCCGCTGCCGCCCGACTACCTCGACCAGCCCGCGCCGGATCCCGCGGCCTTCGGCCTGCCCACCCAGGACGACGGCTCGCGCGACGACGCGCTGCTCGGCCGCAACCTGGCCATGCCGACCTTCGAGCCCGACCTGGAGGCGCTGCGCCGCACGCAGGTACGGCTGGTGCCCGCCGTGGGAGCTGCGGGCGTCGGCACGATGGCCCGGCGCGGGGGTGAGGCCCTGGCCGCTGCCCTCGGCGTCGAGCCGGTCGTCTTGCCCGGCGATCACGGCGGTTTCGCGGCCAACGACTGGTCGCCGGGCAACGACCCCGCCGCGTTCGCAGCAGCTCTGCGCGAGGTGCTGGCCGCCGGTTGAGGGAACGCGGCGGCGCCCAGCCCTACAGCACCAGGCGCGACCGGAGGCGGCGGACGGCGAGCAGCCACATCGCGATCGCGAAGACGACCAGCGCGGCGACGTGCCCGAGGTCGGAGGCGGACAGCCCGAAGACAGCCGCGCGCACCAGCTCGACGCAGTGGAACAGCGGGTTGAGCAGCGCCGCCGTCTGCGCCCAGCCGGGCAGCCCGTCGATCGGGAAGAACGTCCCGGCGACCAGGAACAGGGGCGTGAGGACCGCAGAGATGACGTAGCCGAACGAGTCGATGGACGGCACGATCCCGGACACCCAGATGCCGAAGGCCGCGAAGCCGAAGCCGGTCAGCACGCCGATCGGGGGCACCAGCAGCATGCCCCACGAGGGCTGCAGGCCGAAGCCGACGGCGACGAGCATCGGCACCGCGCCGTAGATGCCGGACCTCAGCGCGATCCACAGCGCCTCGGCGGTGACCAGCTCCTCGGTGTCGACCGGCGCGGCGAGGACGGCGTCGTACGTCTTCTGGAAGGTGCGCTTGACGAAGGTGCCGAACATGCCGGGGAAGGCGCTGGAGAACAGCACCGCGGTCGCGACGATGCCGGTCCCGACGAAGTCCACGTAGTCGTAGCCGGCGACCTGCGCGACGAGCGAGCCGAAGCCGAAGCCGAACGCCAGCAGGTAGATCGTCGGCTCGACGATCGAGGAGAAGGTGGTCGAGCGCCAGTAGCGGCGGTACATCGTGAGCTCGCGGAAGACCACGGCGCCGACCGCCGCCGGCTCCACCCGCCGCAGCCGGGGAGCGGACCGCACGGGCGCCGTCATTCGACCTTCTCCCCGGTCAGCAGCACGAAGACGTCCTCCAGGTTCGCCGGACGCGCGACGGCCTCCGGCAGCAGATCGGCGACACCCGGGGCGGTCTCGACGCGCAGCACGGCCACCGCCGGTCCCGTGCGCCGTGAGGGCAGCCCCGCCTCGCGCGCCACCTGCTCCACCTCCAGCAGCCGCGACGGCGGGCCGTAGACCTCCAGCACGCGGCTGCCGACGTGCTCGGCGACCAGCGCCGTCGGGGTACCGCGGGCGATGACCCGGCCGGCGTGCATGATCGCGACGTCGTCGGCCAGCCGCTCGGCCTCCTCGATGTAGTGCGTCGACATCAGCACGGTGACGCCCTCGCTGCGCAGCGCGTCGACCAGCGCCCACAGCTCCTGGCGCACCTGCGGGTCCAGTCCGACGGTGGGCTCGTCGAGCAGGACCAGCCGCGGGCGGTGCACCAGCGCCCGGGCGATGAGCAGCCGGCGGCGCATCCCGCCGGACAGGTCGTCGACCTTGGTGTCGGCGCGGCCGGTCAGCTGCGCCACCTCGAGCGCGCGCTGCACCGCGGCGGCCCGGTCAGCGCGCGGCACCCGGTAGAGGCGCGCGAAGACCTCGAGGTTCTGCCGCACCGTCAGCTCGATGTCGAGGTTGTCCTGCTGCGGGACGACGCCCATCAGCGCCCGGGCCTGCTTGGACTGCGCGGGCACGGGCAGCCCGAGCACCTCGATCTCGCCCTCGTCGGCGATCGCCTGCGCGGTGAGCAGCCGCATCGTCGTGGACTTGCCGGCGCCGTTCGCGCCGAGCAGGCCCAGGCAGGTGCCGGTCCGCACGTCCAGGTCCAGGCCGTCCACCGCGCGCAGCGCGCCGAAGGTCTTCACCACCCCGCGCAGGGACAGCCCGAGGTCGACCGCCACCGCGGGGGTCAGCTGCGAGGTCACCCCGTCAGGCTAGGCGGGCTGCGCCACCCGGTTCCTGCGCCGCGTGACGGTGAGGAAGAGCCGGTGCGCCACCACGACGATCGTCAGCCAGGCCAGGCCGAGCGTCCACGAGACGAGCACGTCGGTCAGCCAGTGGTGCCCGAGGTACACCCGCGACAGCCCCATGAGCAGGGCGAAGACGGCGGCGCCGGTGATCGTCGTGACGCGCACCCACCTGCGGCGCTGCCGGCGCACGAGCAGGTACGCGACGACGCCGGCGATCACGACGGCGTTGAGCGCGTGCCCGCTGGGGAACGCCGGGGAGCTCTCGAACGGCGGCACCGCGTCGGACAGCGGCGGCCGCACCCGGCCGACCGCGGCCTTCCCGACCACCGTCATGGCCAGCGAGCCGGTCGCGGCGACGCCGACCAGCACGGCCGGCGTCCACTGCCGCCAGGCGAGCGTCATGGCCAGGACGACGGCGACGGCGAGCAGCGTCATCCCGACCTGCCCCCCGAGGTCGGTGAACCAGGTGATGGCCGTGTCGGCCGGCTCCGTGCGCACCTCGAGCACCGCGTCCAGCACCGGCCGGTCGAGCCCCGCGACCCCCTCCTCGTCCGACACCGACTCGTAGATCTCGGCGCTGGCCGCCGTCAGCAGCGTGACGGCGGTGCCGGCGGCCAGCAGCGTCGCGAGCAGGGCGACGTGCGGGCCGAGGCGGGCGGCCAGCCACGACGCGATCGCGACGAGGGCGCGGCCGCCGCGGGTCTGCCAGACGGTGAGGTCGCGCAGGCCGATGAGCCGATCGTCTCGGGGGTCCAGGCGGGACGGGAGGCGCACGCCCCCACCCTGCCCCGTGCGCGCTCAGCTCAGCGCGTCGTACCTCTCCCGCAGCACGACCAGGTCGCGCCGCCGGCGCTCGTACGTCGCGCCGACCCCGACCAGCAGCGCCCCGGCGGCGCCGAGGACCAGCCAGCGGGGTAGCGCGGCGGCGTACGGGGCCAGCAGCAGGACGGCGTCGGCGGCGAGCACCCCGCCGCCGATCGCGAGCGGGGCCTGCAGCCGGTCGCGGACGCCGAGCAGCACCACGGCCAGCGCGACGCCGGCGAGGACCAGCGGCCGCCACAGCGGGCTGCCGGCGTACGACGCGAGCAGGCTCGGGAGCAGCAGCGCGGACAGGCCGGGGCCGTACGCCGCGAAGGACCGGGTGCCCGGCTCGCGCCGGCGGCGCAGGTGACCGAGGACCAGGGCGACGAGCGCCAGAGGCAGGACGTACGGCTCCGGGTCGGTGACCCCGGCGTCGGCCAGCCGCACCCACGACGAGGCGGCGAGCAGCAGTCCGCCGACGCCGGCGAGGCGTCGCCGGTCGGGGCGGAGCGCACCGGCCAGGGCGACCAGCGCGAGGCCGGCGAGCGTCCAGGAGAGCCAACCGGGGTCGACCGAGGTGAGCGAGAGCGCGGCGACACCGACCAGGGCGGCGGCCGCCTCGAGCCCGTCCCGCCGGACGCCGAGCCGCGGACCCGCCACGGCGACCAGCGATCCGACGGCGACGACGAGCAGCGCGCCGACCTGGTCGCGGGCCAGGTCCGCGGCAGCCCCGACAGCGGCCAGCTCTCCGGCGGCGAGCAGGCCGGCTGCTGCGGTCGCCGGGGCGAGCAGCTGGGCCGGGCGCACCGCCGCGAGCAGCGCCGCGGCGAGCGGGAGGACGACGAGGGTGGCGGTCCGGTCGGCCAGCGACCACGCGACCGCCAGGAGCAGCAGGGCCGCACCGGCCGCACCGGCGGGCACGGCAGTCCCGCGGTGCACCGGGACCAGGACGGCGGCCGCGCCCGCCCCGACCAGCACCGCGAGGGCGAGCGGGGTAGGGCAGGTCCAGGCCGAGCGGGAGCAGCGCCACGGCCGCGACCGCGAGCGCGCCGGCAGGGACCATCGTCCGCGCAGCCCGGCCCAGCGCGAGGCCCGCACCGGCCACGGCCGCCGCGGCGGCGGCCAGGACGACCGGGGTCACCAGGCTGCCGCGCCAGGCCTCGAACGGGGAGAGCGCGGCGCGCGCGGCGGACCCGGCGGGCAGGGTCCACGGGTCGCCGGCCCAGCTCGAGCGGCTCGAGCAGCCCGGACACGGCGTCCTCGGCGACGGCCAGCGCGGCGACGGCCGCGACGACGACCGCACCCGTCACCGGTCCGGGGCGCAGGGCGCGGGGGAGCTGCGCGGCAGCCAGCACGGCGACCACGGCGACGGCGGCCGGCACGAGCGGCAGCTGCAGGTCGGACAGCTCGGGGCGGGCGGCCCCCGCCGCGGCGAGCGCCGCCAGGCCGACGGGCACGGCGGACAGGACCAGCCGCGCGGAAGGGTGGACGGCCAGCGCGGCGGCCGCCGCGACGACGGCGGCGCAGGCGAGCAGGGCGAGCGCTCCGGCGCCGGGCTGCGCGTCCAGGGCCACGGCGCCGATCAGCACGGCGAGTGCGGTGACGACCGCCGCGCACAGCGACGCCACGAGCCGCACCTCGCGAGATCGGCTGCCCAGCAGAGCGATCCCGCCGAGGTCGGCCGCCGCGAGACCGGCCAGCACGGTCGCGGTGGTCGCGGCGGACGGCTGCGCCTCGACGAGCAGCAGCGGCACCGGCAGCTGCGCCAGCAGCACCGCCGCGACCCGCGGCAGGCGCACCGGGACCAGCGCGGCGCCGGCCGCGGCCAGCAGCGCGAGCCCCGCGGCGCTGACCGCCGCGTAGACCGGGCCGCTCAGCCCGTCACCGACGCCGAGCGTGCGCAGCCCGTAGGCGTCGAGCGCGGCCAGGACGAGGGCGACCGCGGACAGCGTCTCGGCGGTCGAGGTCAGGCCGCGCCGCAGCGCCCGCGGGACGGCCAGGGCAGCCAGTGCGGTGAGCGTCGCCAGCACCGCGGCCCGCCCCCCGGCGCCGAGCCGGTCGTACGTCACGGCCGTGAAGACGAGGGCGGCGACCGCCAGCAGCAGGCCGCCCAGGCCCAGCAGCGCGTTCTGCACCCGCTGCGGCGTCCACTCCGGCCGCGGCGCGCCGACGGGGGGAGCGACGACGGGGGGAGCGGGGACGGCAGCAGCGGAAGGCCCGCCGCGGAGCTGCGCCAGCAGGTCCGCCCGCTCGGCGAGCAACGACGTGCGCGCCGCGTCCAGGCGCAGCAGCTCGACGTCGACCTCCCACAGCCGCACCGCAGCCGGGCCGGTCAGGGGGAGCCCGCACGACGGGCAGGAGGTGGGTCCGCTGAGCGGTGCACGGCACTGCGGGCAGCGGGTGGCGTCCGGGAGCCGGACGGGCGCGGTCGTCGTCATGCCGTGATCGTCGGCGGGCGCACCGGCCCGGAACAGGGGCGAACTACCTAGATCGCGGTCAGCGCCACTCGATCTTCGGGCAGCGGTCCATGACGACGTCGAGTCCCGCCGCCTCCGCGCGCTCGGCGGCGGCGTGGTCGACGACCCCGAGCTGCATCCACACCGCCTTCGCGCCCTTCGCGATCGCCGCGTCGACGACCGGTCCGGCCAGCTCCGACCGGACGAACAGGTCGACGACGTCGACGTCGAACGGGATCTCGTCGAGCGAGGCGTAGCCCTGCTCGCCGTGCACGGTCTCGGCCTGCGGGTGCACCGGCACGATGCGCCGGCCGTGCGACTGCAGGAAGCGCGAGACCCCGTGCGCGGCGCGGCGCGGGTTGGTGGACAGCCCGACGACGGCCCACGTGGGCATCGCCAGGATGCGGTCGACGGTGTCGCGGTCGCCGTACGCCACCTCAGGCCCCCGTCCCGTGCGCGTGGTCGCAGAGCCGCTGCTCGCCGTCCGGGATGCGGCCGCCGGCCACGCCCTCGAGCGCGGCGAACGGTCCGCACCGGTGCGGCTCGATCCACACGTGCACCATCGGCGTCGGGACCGGCTTGACCTGCCCCGGCTTGCAGTTCCCCTGCGCGTCGGTCACGCCCTGGACGTACCCCTCCGGGGAGTAGCAGAGGTTCTCGTGCGTGTGCCACTGCACCAGGCCGCCGCCGAAGTCGGGGACCTGCTCGAGCGGCGTGCCGCGCTCCAGCATGTACATCGCGGCCACCAGCCGCCGGCCGCCGCCGGTGGTGTCGTAGACCAGCGACTCGGGCTTGTCGGGGTCGAGCGTGACGTCGTCGTCGAGCCACGCGTCGTTGATGAGGTGCTCGTGGCCGGTGAAGCCGTCGCCGATGCTCGAGAAGCCGGCGGCCAGCGCGACCTCGGCGTCGGCCCACTGCGGCAGGCGCAGCAGCGTGACGGCGACCAGGTTCTCGGCCTCGGCCTGCTGGGCGGGGGTGACGCCGGGCGTGCCGGACAGGTCGATCGGCAGGGCCGGGTCGTACGGCACCGCCTCGGCGTGCGGCTCCCCGTCCTCCTCCCCGTCGGCATGGTCGCCGCCCGCGTGCGCGGCACCGGCCGTCGCGGCCCCGCCCGGGTGGGCGTGCGCGCCGACGGTGGAGGCGGCCAGCGCGGCGGCCGCCGTGACGGCCACGGCAGCGGGCCACAGCGGCAGGCGCAGCCCGGCGGCGGGGGAGCGGCTGCCCAGTGCGAGCGCGGCGAGCAGCCCGGCGACCAGGGCGAGCACGGCGGCGGAGGCGTCCGCGAGCTGGACCGGCTCGGCGCTGCGCAGCCCGTCGACGTACGGCACGCCGGTCGTCTTGGCGAGCAGCCAGCCGACCAGCGCCGCACCGGCGACGACCGTGCCCAGCGCGGCGACGACCGGGCTGCGGCGCAGCAGCGCCACCGCCCCCCACACGACCTGCGCGGTCGCGAGCAGCGTGAAGACGACAGCCGCCTCGCGGTGCTCGCCGTGCGCCCCGACGGCGACGGCGTGCACGACCCCGGCACCGAGCGAGCAGAGCCCGGCGACGACGAGCCAGGGGGTGGGGGCGGCCATGCCAGGACGGTACTCGGCGGGCAGGGCCGCCCGAGGTCGTTCGGTCAGGGGCGGCCGAGGGCGCGGTAGGTCCAGCCGGCGCCGCGCCAGCGCTCGGGGTCCAGGGCGTTGCGGCCGTCGACGATGCGCTTGTTGGTGACGAGGTCGGACAGCACGGCGGGGTCCATCTGCTTGAACTCGGCCCACTCGGTGAGGTGGAGCACGACGTCGGCGCCCTTGGCGGCGTCCAGGGCGCTGTCGCGGTAGCCGAGCTGGGGGTGCAGGGCGCGGGCGTTGTCCATCGCCTGGGGGTCGTAGAGGCAGACCGCGGCGCCCTGGCGCTGGACGGCGGCGGCGACGTCCAGGGCGGGGCTGTCGCGGACGTCGTCGCTGTTGGGCTTGAACGCGGCGCCGAGCACGGTGACGCGGACCCCGCCGAAGCTGCCGCCGACGAGCTCGCGGGCGATCTCGATCATGCGGGCGCGGCGGCGCAGGTTGATCGCGTCGACCTCCTTGAGGAACGACAGCGCCTGGTCCACGCCGAGCTCGCCGGCGCGGGCCATGAACGCGCGGATGTCCTTGGGCAGGCAGCCGCCGCCGAAGCCCAGGCCGGCGTTGAGGAACCGCCCGCCGATCCGGTCGTCGTAGGACAGCGCCTTGCTCAGCATGGTGACGTCGCCGCCGGTGACCTCGCAGACCTCGGCCATCGCGTTGATGAAGGAGATCTTGGTGGCCAGGAAGGCGTTGGCGGCGACCTTGACCAGCTGGGCGGTCGCGAAGTCGGTCACCACGACCGGGGTCGGGGCGCGGTCGGCCGGGTCGATGACCGGGGCGAACGCCTCGCGCAGCTGCTGCTCGGCGCGGGCGCCGGCAGGACCGGGCCGGACGCCGAAGACCAGCCGGTCGGGGGTCAGGGTGTCCTGGACGGCGAAGCCCTCGCGCAGGAACTCCGGGTTCCAGGCCAGCTCGAGCTCCTCACCGCGCTCGGCGGCGATCATGATCGGCCAGGCGCTCGGCGGTGCCGACCGGGACGGTGGACTTGCCGACCAGCAGCGAACCGGCCTTGGCGTGCGGGACCAGCGCGGCGAAAGCGGCGTCGACGTAGGTCATGTCGGCGGCGTACTCGCCCTTCTTCTGCGGCGTGCCGACGCACAGGAAGTGCACGTCACCGAACGCCCCGGCCTCGGCGAAGGAGGTCGTGAAGCGCAGCCGGCCGCTGTCGAGGTTCTTGCGCAGCAGCTCGGGCAGCCCGGGCTCGAAGAACGGCACCCGGCCGGCCTGCAGCGCCTCGACCTTCTCCGGCACGACGTCCAGGCCCAGCACCTCGAAGCCCAGCTCGGCCATGCACACGGCGTGCGTGGCACCCAGGTAGCCGGTGCCGATGACGGTCAGACGCGGACGCGGAGTCATGGCCGGGGAGGCTATCCGGCGAGGGTGCGCCCGATCGCACGAGCCGGAATACGATCGGCCGCATGAGCACCGGCGACCCGTCCTACTCCCTGTACGGCCTGACCGAGGAGCACCAGCTCCTGCGCAAGGCGGTCCGCGAGCTCGCGGAGGACAAGATCGCCCCGAGGGCGACCGAGATCGACGAGGCCGCGGAGTACCCGTGGGACGTCCACGAGGAGCTCAAGCGGGCCGACCTGCTCGCGATCCACGTCCCGGAGGAGTACGGCGGCGCCGGCGCGGACCGGATCGCGCACTCGATCGTCGTCGAGGAGGTCGCCCGGGCCTGCGCGTCGAGCTCGCTCATCGTGGCCGGCAACAAGCTCGGGACGATGGGGCTGATCCTGTCGGGCAGCGAGGAGCTCAAGCAGCAGTTCCTGCCGAAGGTCGCCTCCGGCGAGTGGACGTTCTCGTACGCGCTGTCCGAGCGCGAGGCCGGCTCCGACGCGGCCGCCATGAAGACGCGCGCGGTGAGGGACGGCGACTCCTGGGTCCTGAACGGCACCAAGTGCTGGATCACCGGAGCGGGCGTCAACACCCACTACACGGTCATGGCCACCACCGACCCGGGCAAGGGCGCGAAGGGCATCTCGGCCTTCGTCGTCGCTGCCGACGACCCCGGCTTCTCCGTCGGCACCAAGGAGCGCAAGATGGGGATCAAGGGCTCCCCGACCTGCGAGATCTACTTCGAGGACTGCCGCATCCCCGCCGACCGCATCATCGGCGAGGAGGGCACCGGCTTCATCACCGCGCTCAAGACCCTCGACCACACCCGCTCGATGATCGGCGCGCAGGCGGTCGGCATCGCGCAGGGCGCGCTCGACGCGGCGATCGCCTACGTGAAGGAGCGCAAGCAGTTCGGCAAGGCCATCGCCGACTTCCAGGGCGTGCAGTTCATGCTCGCCGACATGGCCATGAAGGTGGAGGCCGCGCGGCACCTGGTCTACGTCGCGAACGCCAGCGCCGAGCGCGGCGACGCCGACCTGACCTTCCTGTCGAGCGCCTCGAAGACCTTCGCGTCCGACACCGCCATGTCGGTGACGACCGACGCCGTCCAGCTGTTCGGCGGCTACGGCTACACGCGCGACTTCCCGGTCGAGCGGATGATGCGCGACGCCAAGATCACCCAGATCTACGAGGGCACCAACCAGGTGCAGCGCATGGTGATGGCGCGGGCGCTGCTCTCCTGAGGCCGGCATGACCACGCAGGGCACGGGCTTCGGGATCGACGTCGGCGGCAGCGGGATCAAGGGCGCGCCGGTCGACCTCGAGCGCGGCGCCTTCGCGGCCGAGCGGGTCCGCATCGCGACGCCCCAGCCGGCCACCCCGGAGGCGGTGTGCGACGTCATCGCGCAGGTGCTGGAGGAGGCCGGGGCGCCGGCCGGCGCCTTCGGGCTGACCCTGCCCGCCGTCGTGACCCGTGGCGTGGTCCGGACCGCGGCCAACATCGACGACGCCTGGATCGGGACCGACGTCGTGGCCCTGGTCGAGCAGCGCACCGGCCGCCGGCCGGTCGTGGTCAACGACGCCGATGCGGCCGGCATCGCCGAGGCGCGGTACGGCGCGGCGCGCGACGTCCCCGGCACCGTGCTCGTCCTGACCCTCGGCACGGGCATCGGCAGCGCGCTGGTCGTCGACGGACGGCTGGTGCCCAACACCGAGCTGGGCCACCTCGAGCTCGACGGCCACGTCGCCGAGCACCGCGCGTCCGACGCCGCGCGCGAGCGGGAGGACCTGTCGTGGACGGACTGGGCGGCCCGGGTCGAGCGCTACCTGCGCCACGTCGACCGGCTGCTCTGGCCCGACCTGGTCGTGGTCGGCGGCGGCGTGAGCAAGAAGGCCGACCGGTGGCTGCCGCTGATCGACGTACGACCGCCCGTACGGCCGGCGGAGCTGCGCAACGACGCGGGCATCGTCGGGGCCGCGCTGCTCGCGGCGTCGGCGCCAGCGGGCTGACCTCGGTCAGGACAGCCAGACGAACGCTCCCGCGCCCAGGAAGGCGATCGCCCACACCCGGTCGAGGTTGACCCACCCGCTGCGCAGGATCCGCAGGCCCACCACCTCGTAGACCACCACGGCGATCACCGCACTCGTCGCGAGCATCGCCAGGGCGTGCACGCTGGCCGCCGCCACGGCCGTCAGCACCGGCCCGGACAGGGCGGTCTCGAGCGTGTCGTGCGCGTGCGCCCCGTCGATCAGGACCGGCCCGAGCATCAGCCCGGCGCCGGTGAAGGTCGACATGAGGAAGGACCACCAGGCCAGCTCCCAGCGGCTCAGGCGCATCCCGACCCAGCGGAAGTGCCGCTTGCGCAGCAGCAGGAACACGCCGAAGCCCGTCAGGGTCACGGCCATCACCCCGACGGCGACCGCACGGGTCACCGACGAGGAGAGCACCGCCAGCGCGACCGCCACCGGCGCCACCGACAGCTCGTGGCCCAGGGCGATCGGCGGCAGCGCCCGCAGCAGAGCCCCGCGGTCCCGCTCCTGCAGGCCGTACGAGACGGCGAACAGCCAGCCCATGCCGGGGTTGACGCCGTGGAAGACGCCCAGCAGCACGACGGCGACCCAGGCAGAGCCCGACAGCCCGCTCTCCGTGCCGTGCGCCAGGACGTCCGTCACGCCGGGCGGCTCACGGGAAGCAGTAGGAGTCGCTCGAGGCGTCGCCGCCCTGCAGCCGCGTCTGGTGCACCCGGTTGCCCCGGAAGTCGTCGCCGTGGGGGAAGAAGCCGGGGTCCAGCGCCATGCCCCCGCCCTCCACGTCGACGTCCGCCTTGATCATCCAGGCGCCGACGCCCTCCGGGTAGAACTGGTCGTCCCACGCCCCGTAGAGCGAGTTGGTCCAGTAGACGCGCTTGCCGTCGCGGCTCACCTCGACCATCTGCGGCGCGCCCCGGAGCGGGACGTCCGGCTGGGAGGGGTGCGTCGCCCGGGACACGATGCCGCCCACGCGCAGCGACCCCGTCTCGACCGGGTGGAACGGGTCGCTCACGTCGTACTGCTTGGCCTCGCCGGTGCCGAAGCAGCTGACGTAGAGGTACGTGTCGTCGACGGACAGGTCGATGTCGGTCACGAGCGGCGGGACGGCGCCGAACGGCTTGAGCACGTCGGGCAGGTCGTCGGGGTCGGCCGGCTCGGCCGGGATCGTGATGACCTTGGTCGCCTCGAAGCGGTCGCCCTCGCGGTGCCACAGCCAGATCGAGGCGGACAGGTCCTCGGTGCTGACCACGACGCCGACGAAGCCGTACTGCTTCGTCGGGTCGTGCGCCGGCCGCAGCTCCAGCGCCATCTGGTGCTGCGCACCCAGGTCGATCTCCTGCAGGTGCTTGCCGGTGCGCATGTCGAAGAAGTGGATGCTGTGGCCGTACTTCTGGCCGAGCAGCAGCTCGCCCACGACCCCGTTCTCGATCATCGACGGCGTGCCCCACTCGCTGGTGACGACGACGTCGTGGTTGATGTGCCACCAGAAGTCGTACGCGAGGTACTGCGGACCGCGGTCCTTCTCCCACTGCCCGATGACGTCGAACGTGTCGTGGTCGAGCAGGGCGATCCCGCCGGGGCCCTCGTCGCTGAAGGCCGCGCCGAGGTTGGTGACGTAGATGCCCTCGGGACCGCAGTGCGCGGTGTGCGGACGGCTGTAGCCGGTCTTGGTCTGGTACTCGTCGGGCTCGATGACCTTGACGACCTTCGGGTTCTCCGGGTCGTCCTTGACGTCGACGAAGTGGATCCGGCTGGACCGCAGCCCCATCATCAGCAGGTAGCGCCGCTCGACGTGCGGGTGCGCGTTGTTCGGGCACAGCGCCGAGCTGCAGGCGTTCCAGCCGTGGTGGTGCAGCTCGTCGCCGAGGTTCGGCATCTCGCACCAGCCGACGACCTGGCCGTAGCGGGGCGACGCGGCGTCCACGTCGACCACCGCCAGGGCGTCCTTCTGCGGTTCGCCCTCGCCGCGCCAGAACGTCGCGACGTACGCGAGCTGCTCCGGCGCGGCCTCGGCGGCCAGGGCCGGGCGAGGGGTAGAAGGTGGGGTCGGGCTTCCAGCGGGTCTGGACCACGGTGCGCTCCGCGCGTCGGGCGGTGACGGGCTCGTCGCCGCGACTGTCTGGGACCGCCACCCTCGACCTGCGGGCCCGCTGAGGCAACAGCCCGCCGCAGAGCGGTCCGCCGGCGGGAAGTGCTTGTAGAAGGTCGCTTTCGCGACACCCGGACTCCGCGATGATCAGGTCGACACCGACCGCGCGCAGGCCGCGGGCGTAGAAGAGCCGGAACGCGGTCTCGAGGATGCGCTCGCGCGCCGAAGGTGAGTTGCCACGCCTTGACCATAGACAGACCTGTCTACACGGTCCAGCACCACAGGGCAGACAGATCTGTCTGCCCCTCGAACGCGGAGGTCCCATGAAGATCGCTGTCCTCGGCACCGGGATGGTGGGCCAGGCGCTCGCCGGTCGGCTGTCCGAGCTCGGCCACGACGTGACCGTCGGGACCCGGGATCCTCAGTCGACGCTGGCCGCACCGAGCCGGACGGCACGGGCGGCGCGCCGTTCGCGGCCTGGTACGCGGAGCACGCCGGCGTCGGCTGGCCCTGTTCGACGACGCGGCAGCAGGAGCCGACCTGGTCGTCAACGCCTCCTCGGGCGCGGCCACCCTCGAGGTGCTCGCGCGGGCCGCTACAGGTCCTTGCGGACGAACGACGCGGCGGCCAGGCCCCACACCATCGCCACCCACAGCACCGCCCAGGCGAGGTAGGCCGGGGTGAGCGGCGCGGCGCTGAGGAACGGGAACGCCTGGCCGCCCTCGTCGCCGAGCCGCAGCAGCGCGGTCGGGTCCTGGAAGGCGTGCATCGCGCCGCGCCAGAGGCCGTCGGTCGGCAGCAGCACGCGGGAGACGGTCCCGACGCGCTCGACGGAGTCGTTGCCGAGCGAGGCGCCGATGCCGCCGACGACGCCGGCCACCCAGGCGGTGCCGAACAGCCCGACTGCGACGACGCCGGACGCCATCGGCGAGACGGCCGTGGACAGCAGCACGGCCAGGGTGAGCAGCACCGTCGTCTGGGCGGCCAGCAGGGCGAGCGCCTCAGCCGGTTCCGGCGGCCAGTAGCCCACCGTGGCGCGGACGACCAGGCACTGCGCGAGTCCGGCGAGCACCACGAAGCCGCTGCCGAAGGCCACCAGGCCCAGCCACTTGCCGAGCAGGAAGGCCGAGCGCCGGATCGGGCGGGCGAGCACGGACAGGGCGATGCCGGACTCCGTCTCGCCGGCCAGGGTCGGTCCGGCCAGGAAGGCGGTGCCGAGCGCGGCGATGAGGCTGAAGCCGAACATCACCAGGTTGAGCAGGATCGACGCGGTGAGCAGCGCCTCGCCGCTGGTGAGCGTCCCACCGGACTCGGCGGCCAGGCGCGAGAAGCCCCAGCCGCTCAGGGCGATGAGCACGACGGTCATGGCGGTGAGCGCGAGCAGCACGCGCCGGCGGGAGGCCTCGCGCAGGGTGAGCGCGGCGATCGTGAGGACCGTGCGGGAGGTGGTCACTGCCGCGCCGCCTCTCCGTCGCGCAGGATGCCGAGGAGCCGGTCCTCCAGGCTGATCCGGGCCGGCTCCACCGCGTGCACGCGGGCGCCGAGGGCGATGAGGTCGCCGACCAGGTCGGGCACGGCGGTGTCGACGTCGTCGACCGGCAGCGCGACGGTGAACCAGTCGCCGGCCCGCTCGACGTCGCCGGTCTCGGCCAGCCGTGCCTGCGCGGCGGGGGTCAGGCCGGTGAGGTGCAGGTGCAGCTCGCGCCGGCCGAGCAGCTCGGTCAGCGAGCCGGAGGCGGCGACCCGGCCGCGGTCGAGGATGACGACCCGGTCGCAGACCCGCTCGACCTCGCCGATGAGGTGGGAGTTGAGCAGCACCGCGACGCCGCGCTCCCGCAGCGACAGCACGATGTCGCGCACGTCGGCGCGGCCGAGCGGGTCGAGCGCGCTCGTGGGCTCGTCCAGCACGACGAGCTCGGGACGGGCCACCAGCGCGACGGCCAGCCCGAGCCGCTGCTGCATCCCCTTGGAGAAGCCGCCGAGCCGGTCGCCGGCGCGCTCGGCCAGCCCGACCAGCGCGAGCGCGTCGCCCTGCTCGGCGACGGGGACGTCGGTGCCCGAGAGCCGGACGTGCAGGGCGAGCACCTCGGAGGGCGTGAGCCACGGCTGGTAGCGGAACAGCTCGGGCAGGTAGCCCACCCGGGCGCGGGAGGCCGGGTCGGACGCCGGCCGGCCGAGCAGCACGACCTCGCCGGCGTCGGGGCGGACCAGCCCGAGCAGCATCTTGATGACCGAGGTCTTGCCGGCGCCGTTGGGACCGAGCAGCCCGACGACCTCGCCGCGACCGACCTCGAAGGACACGTCCGCAACGGCCTGCTGCTTGCCGTACCGCTTGCGCAGGCCGGAGCACCAGGCCGCAGGTCCGGCCGGGAGGTCGGCGACGAGCTGCGCTGCGGCCCGCCGGTCGGCCTCCGCCGCGGTCGTGGGGGCGGGCGCTGTCACGACAGGCCCCGTCACGACAAGCCTCGGGCGACCGCCAGCACCTCGTCGTCGTCGAGCGAGCCGGCCACGACGGTCAGCACGCCGTCCTGCACCCAGACCACGGCCGAGAGCGCGCGGTCGCGGCTCACGAGCAGCGTCGCCGGCGCCCCGTCCACCTCGGTCGAGGAGGTGGTGACCTCGTCGGCGGGTACGGGCAGCGGCAGCGTGGAGCCGTCCGCGGCGAAGGTCCGGAGCTGCTCGGCGACGCCGGGAGGCAGCCCGGGCAGGCTGAGCAGGTAGTCGCGCACCTGCTCGAACGGCAGGCCGGAGGAGAAGGCGGTCGGCGCGACCGCCCGGCCGACGACCAGCGCCGGGACCCCGGAGGCCGACTGCCACACCTGGGCCGCGCCCGGGCCGGCGTCGAGCCGCACCGCGCTGCCGTCCAGCCCGGCCGGCGGCGGAGGCAGGTCCTCGCCGGCGTCGGCGGCAGCCTCCGCGGCCTTCTCGGTCGAGAAGGTGAACGTCGCGCTCAGCTCGGTGCCGACCTGGACGACCGGCTCGCCGACCACCCCGGCGGGCAGCTGGTCCACCTCGGGCAGCTCGAGCCCGGTCAGCTCCTCGGCGGTCGCCGCGCTGTCCACCGACTGCACGTCCGGCCGGCCGGTGACGACCAGCTCGCCGTACGCGCTGAGGTCGGGCAGGGAGACCAGGTCGCCGGTGGTGAAGCTGACCGGGGCCACCCGTTCGGTGCGGAAGGCCTGCAGCCAGTCGTTCGCGGCCGCGGTGCTCGCGCCGGTGAGGACGAGCGCGACGGCCAGTGCGGCGGCGGCCGGCCGGCGCACGAAGCGCGGCGAGCCGGCCGGTGCGCTCCGGGGAGCCCTGCCGGCGCGGAGCCGGCGCGGCGACGGGGCGGGCAGCCGCCGCGGACAGGCGGGCCCAGCCCGCGTCGACGTCAGGCGCGACGTCGGGCAGCGACGGGCCGCGGGCACCCAGGGCAGCGCCGACGAGCGCGGCGTCCCGTCGGACGACGGCCAGGCCGTCGAGGCACTGCGGGCAGTCCAGGACGTGCCGGCGGTCGGCGTCGGGGACCCCGGCGGGCTCGTCGAGCAGCCGGCGCAGCAGGCCCTCAGTCGGATGACGCATGGCGGACCATCTCCTCGCGAAGGGCGGACTCGGCGCGGCGGACGGTGGTGCCGACGCTGCCGGGGGACAGGCCGAGCGCCGCAGCGACCTCGGCGTAGCTCAGGCCGCTGTGCCGGAGCACCAGGGCGGTGGACTGCTTGGTGGGCAGGCGGGCGAGGGCGGCGCGGACGCGGTCGCGCTCCTCGCGGGTGACGACGGCCTCGGCCACGTCGTCCACGACGGTCGGGCTCCCCACGGCGACCGACTCCTCGCGGTCGGCGCGCCGGCGGCCGGAGCGCAGGGCGTTGAGGGCGGTGTGGGCGGCGGCGACGGACAGCCAGCCGCGCGCCTCGGCGGCGGGCACGGCGCTGCGGCCGAAGGACAGGAAGACCTCCTGCGCGACGTCCTCGGCGCCGTCGCGCGACCCCAGCACGCGGGCGGCGACGCCGACGACCAGCCCGTAGTCGCGGCGGAACACGGTCTCGAGGTCCGGCCGGACGGCATCGGCCGAGGAGGCCGCTGCCGGCACCGCTGCCGCCGTCGTCGCCCGGGCGGCGCGGGGCGGGGGCGCGCTGCGGGAGACCGCTCGTCGCTGCTCCACCAGGTCCATGTCCTCACAGCACCGCCGACGCCCCGGATGTGACACCGGGACCCGCAGTGTGCCCGTCAGGGGACCCTTCAGGTGGCGGGCGCGGGCTCCACCGAGCGGCGCAGCGCCTCGTGCAGGCTCGCCGGGGTGAGCACGCCGAGGTAGCGGTCGCCGTCGAGCACGGCCACCCACCCGGCGTCGTGCTGCAGCATCTCGCTGAAGGCCGCCTTGAGCGTGGCGTCGACCTGCACCCACGCCTCCATGCCGGCGCGCCGCGTCGCGGACCGTCCCCTCGCGCGCGGCCGACCGCAGCGGCAGCCAGCCGTGCAGGCCGCCGTCGGCGTCGAGCACGACGCCCCACTCCGAGCCGGCCGCGCTGATCCGCTGCGCCGGCGTCGGCCAGCCGGTCGTCCAGGTGCACCACCGGCGGGTGCTCCAGGTCGGCCGGCTCGATCGGCGTCACCGACAGGCGCTTGAGCCCGCGGTCGGCGCCGACGAAGTCGGCGACGAAGTCGTTGGCCGGAGTGCCCAGGACCGCGGCGGGGGAGTCGTACTGCTCGAGCGTGCCGCCCTGGGACAGGACGGCGATCCGGTCGCCGAGCCGGACGGCCTCGTCGATGTCGTGCGTGACGAGCAGGATCGTCTTGCGGACCTCCTGCTGCAGCCGCAGGAACTCGCTCTGCAGCCGCTCGCGCACCACCGGGTCGACCGCGCCGAACGGCTCGTCCATGAGCAGCACCGGGGGGTCGGCGGCCAGCGCGCGGGCGACGCCGACCCGCTGCCGCTGCCCGCCGGAGAGCTGGTCCGGGTAGCGCCCGCCGTAGAGTGTCGGGGTCCAGGCCCACCAGCTCCAGCAGCTCGCGGCCGCGCGCCCTCGTCCGCGCCCGGTCCCAGCGCAGCAGGTGCGGGACGGTCGTGACGTTGTCGAGGATCGTGCGGTGCGGGAACAGCCCGGCGGTCTGGATGACGTAGCCGATCCGGCGGCGCAGCTGCACCTGGTCGACGTCGGTGACGTCCTCGCCGTCGAGCACGATCCGGCCGCCCGTCGGCTGGATCAGCCGGTTGACCATCTTGAGCGTCGTCGTCTTGCCGCAGCCGGACGGGCCGACGAGCGCGACGAGGGCGCCGCGCGGCACGTCGAGGTCCAGCGCCTGCACGGCGACGGTCCCGTCGTCGTAGCGCTTGGTGACGCCCTCCAGCCGGATCATCGGCTCCGCAGTACGTTCCACGGTCGTGGCCTCCTCGCCGACCAGCTGCCTCCAGCGCAACGACTGGATCTGCGGTGAGTACCTCACCACGCGGGCAGACCTCATCGCCTCCTCGACGCTCGAGCACGTCGTCCTCACCGCCGTCTCCGTGGCGATCGGCCTGGCTGTCGCGCTGCCGCTCGGGCGTGCTCGCGTTCCGCTTCCGCCGGGTCGGCGCGCGTGGTGCTCGGCGCGTCGACCGCGCTCTACACGATCCCGTCGCTGGCGATGTTCTCGCTGCTGCTGCCGTTCACCGGGCTGTCCGCCACGACCGTCGTGGTCGGGCTGGTCCTGTACTCGCTGACGATCCTGGTCCGCAACGTCGTGGCCGGCCTGCAGGCCGTGCCCGCCGACGTCGTCGAGTCCGCCACCGGCACCGGCTACGGGCCGGGATCGCTGCTGCTGCGCGTGCAGCTGCCGCTGGCCCTGCCCACGATCCTGGCGGGGGTGCGGGTCGCCACCGTGTCCACCGTCGCGCTCGACGACGGTCGGCGCGATCCTCGGCCACGGCGGGCCTGGGCGACCTCATCTACTCCGGGCTGCGCACGCAGTTCCAGGCCGAGGTGCTCACCGCGACCGTGCTCGTCGTCGCGCTGGCCGTCGTCGCCGACCTGCTGCTGCTCGGCCTGCAGCGCGCCGTCACGCCCTGGCAGCGGGCCGCGCGGTGAGCGCCGTCAGCGACGTCGTCGACTGGTTCGCCGACCCGGAGCACTGGGAGGGCCCGGGCGGCGTGCCCACCCGGCTGCTCGAGCACCTCGGGCTGAGCGCCGCGGCGCTGGGCATCGCCTGCGCGATCGCCGTCCCGCTCGCGCTGTGGCTCGGGCACGTCGGCCGCGGCGGTCCGCTCGCGGTCAACCTGGCCAACACCGGGCGGGCGGTGCCGACCTTCGCGGTCCTCGTGCTGCTCGCGATCGGGCCGCTCGGCTTCGGCCCGGCGTCGACCATCACGGCGCTCGTGCTGTTCGCCGTCCCGCCGATCCTCACCAACGGCTACGTCGGGATGCGCGAGGTCGACCGCGACGTCGTCGAGGCCGCCGAGGGCGTCGGCATGAGCCCGTGGCAGGTGGTGCGGACCGTCGAGCTGCCGCTCGCGGTCCCCCTGCTGCTCAACGGGATCCGGCTCGCGGCGGTGCAGGTCATCGCGACGGCGACCATCGCGGCGCTGGTCGCCGGCGGCGGGCTCGGCAACATCATCCTGCTCGGCTTCGGCACCCAGGACCAGGCCGCCGTCGTGGCCGGCGCGCTGCTCGTCGCCGCCTTCGCGCTCGGCGACCGAGCTGGTCTTCGTCCTGCTCGCGCGCCTGCTCGGCCCGGTCGCGCCGGCTGCGCCGGTCGTCGTCGCCGAACCGTGACCTCGCCCCGGAAGCGCGCGGGGGTGCGGATTGCTTGACTGAGGTGCGGGTGTGCGATCCGACGCTCCCGCCGGACACGCGCGGTCGACCCGGCCGCGGGACACAGAAGGCGGCGCTCATGCCCCTGACCTCACGACTCTCCCTGCTCGCCGGCACTGCTGCCCTCGCCGCTCGCCCTCACCGCCTGCGGCGGCGGCGGCGGCGAGGACGCCTTCGACGAGGCCGACGAGCGCCGCGCCCGACTCCGGCTCCGAGCGAGTCGATCACCGTCGGCGGCGCCAGCTTCACCGAGTCGCTGATCATGATGGAGATGTACGAGGCGCTGCTCGAGGACGCCGGCTACGACGTCGAGGTGCAGCCGGTCGACAACCGCGAGCTCTACGCCCCCGAGCTCGAGAGCGGCAACATCGACGTGGTGCCGGAGTACGCCGCCACGCTCGCGGAGTTCCTCAACCGCGCGGAGAACGGGCCGGACGCCGAGCCGGTCGCCACGGGCGACGTCGACGAGACCGTCACCGCGCTGCGCGAGCTCGCCGAGGCCCGCGGCCTCGAGGTGCTCGAGCCGGCCGAGGCCGCGAACCAGAACGCCTTCTTCGTCACCGAGGCCTTCGCGGCCGAGAACGGCCTGGAGACGCTCACCGACCTGGGCGAGTCCGGCGTGCCCGTGGTGCTCGCGGGCACGGCCGAGTGCCCCGAGCGCCCCAAGTGCGAGATCGGCCTGCGCGAGACGTACGGCATCTCGATCACCGAGGACCTGCCGCTCGGCTTCGGCAGCGTCCAGAACAAGCAGGCCGTCGTGCAGGGCCAGGCGCAGCTCGGCCTGTCCGGCACCACGGACGGCACGCTGGGCGACCTCGGCCTGGTCGTGCTCGAGGACGACCAGGGCCTGCAGAACGCCGACAACCTGCTGCCCGTCGTCAACGCCGAGGGCCCGGCCGGCAGCGACGAGGTCGCCGAGGTGCTCAACGCCCTCTCGGCCGTGCTGAGCACCGACGACCTGGCCGAGCTCAACCGCCGGGTCGACGAGGACCGCGAGCAGGCCGCCGACGTCGCCCGCTCGTACCTGGAGGAGAAGGGCCTGCTCGACGCCTGACGGCGACGCGGGGCGGTGGACGGGTTAACGTTCGTTCACTGCCCCGCCGCCGACGGGGCCCGGCAGGGGAGAGCGATGCGCTTCACCGAGGACCACCACGCCTTCCGCAAGACGGTGCGCGACGTCGTCGAGCGCGAGATCGCGCCGCACGTCGACACCTGGGAGCGCGAGGGCGCCTTCCCCGCGCACGAGCTGTTCCCCAAGCTCGGCGAGCTCGGCCTGCTGGGCCTCGAGTACGACCCGGAGTACGGCGGACAGGGCGCCGACCACTCCTACACCGTCATCCTGTGCGAGGAGCTCACCCGCGCGGGCGCGGCCGGGATCCCCATGGCGATCAGCGTGCAGACCGGCATGGCCACGCCGTCGCTCGCGGAGTTCGGCACCCACGAGCTCAAGCAGAAGTACCTCGCCCCGGCGATCGCCGGCACGGCCGTCTGCTCGATCGCGGTCACCGAGGCCGGGGCCGGCTCCGACGTCGCCTCGATCCGCACCCGCGCCGTCCGCGACGGCGACGAGTGGGTCATCAACGGCAGCAAGATGTACATCACCAACGGCACGCAGGCCGACTGGCTCTGCCTGCTGGCGCGGACCTCCGAGGCCGGCGGCCACCGGGGGATGTCGCAGATCGTCGTCGACACCGCGACGCCCGGCGTGCGCGTCTCGCGCAAGCTCGACAAGCTCGGCAACCGGTCCTCCGACACCGCCGAGCTGGTCTTCGAGGACGTCCGCGTCCCGGTGAGCAACACGATCGGCGAGATCGACCGCGGCTTCCAGCAGCAGATGAAGCAGTTCGTCATCGAGCGGATGTTCGCCACCTACGGCGTCCCCGCCTCGTGCACGCGCGCGCTGGAGCGGACCCGCGACTACCTGCGGGAGCGCCAGGCGTTCGGCAAGCCGCTGCTCGCCAACCAGTACGTCGCCTTCCGGCTGGCCGAGCTGGCCGCGCAGGTCGAGCTGCTCAAGCACCAGAACTACGCGATCGCCGAGGCGTACATGGCCGGCGAGGACACCACCCGGATGGCCACGATCGCCAAGCTGGTCAGCGGCCGGCTCATCCGCGAGGTGGCCGACACCTGCGTGCAGTTCCACGGCGGCATGGGCTACATGGAGGAGACGTGGACCGCGCGCTTCTTCCGCGACAGCCGGCTGCTGTCGATCGGCGGCGGCGCCGACGAGGTCATGCTCCAGGTGCTGGCCAAGCTCGACGGCTTCGACGCCTGACGTCCGCCTGACGTACGTCTCACACCAGCCGGGCCAGGGGGACCCCCGGAGCTGTGCCCGTGATCCACAGAAGGATCCGTGCCCTCAGCCGCTGCTCGGCCGGCTGAGGCGACCGATCCTTCTGTGGATCAAGCAGGATGGGCCGGTAGGGCAAGGGCGAGCCGGCGGGGGACGGATGACCTGGCCGGTCAGACCAGCCGGGCCAGGCGTGCCCGGGCGGCGGCCTGCTCGGCGCGGCGGTCGAGCCGGCGCAGCTGCGCCACTCGCCGGGCGCGGTCGGCGTGCGGTCCGGCAGCAGAGCGCTCGCGGCGCTCCGCGATCATCAGGGCCAGGTGGGTGTGCGAGTCGTGGTGCACGGTCAGCTCCGTCCGGGGTGCGGCGCCAGCCGCAGGTCGTCCGCGGCCAGCAGGACGCCGTCCGGGTCGTGCAGGGCGACCAGCTCGCGCAGGCGCGCGAGGGTCGGGGCGTCGTAGGCGCGCGGGCCGCCGCCGAAGTTCGGCAGCGCCGCGCCCGTGGACCAGGGGGCCAGCGCGTCGCGCACCCGGGCGGCGGCGGCGCGCACCGCGTCGGCGACGGGCGCCGCCCCCGGCCCGATGCAGGTGACGGCGACGTCGGCGTCGCGGTGGCTGACGGCGCTGGGCACCGTGCCCGGCCGGGCGATCGCACCGCCCAGCCGGCGCAGCTCGACCACCGCCAGCGGCGAGCCGCTGCCGGGTCCGGCGGAGGCCAGCAGCGCGTCGACGGCCTCCGCCGGCAGGTCTGCCAGCAGGTCGCAGGCCTTGACGGCCGGCATCGGGTCGACGGGGTCGCGGTGGACGGCGTCGAGGTCCGAGGCGGGCAGCGGACCGGTCGTGTCGAGCAGGACCGGCGCCGCATCGAGGAGCGGGGCGAGGGCAGTGCGTGCCGCGCCGTGGTCGCCGGTGTGGACGTAGCGCACCGACACGGTCATCCGGCCCGCGAGTGGCGGCGGCACGTGCGGCAGCGCCGGCAGCTGCACCACGGCGAGCGACGTGGTCGCCTCGTCGGGCAGCTCAGCGGACCAGGCGCGCCACGCGTGCAGCACCGCCGCCGCGTCGGCGCCGTCGAAGTGGACCGACCCGCCGAGCACGGTCGTGAGCGGCAGCAGGTCGATCTCCAGGGCGGTGACGATCCCGAGGCTGCCGCGGCCGCCGCGCAGCGCCCAGAACAGGTCGGCGTGCTCGGTCGCGGTCGCCCGGACCAGGCGGCCGGCGCCGGTGACCACGTCCATCGCCCGCACCCGGTCGCTGGCCAGTCCGTGGGTGCGGGCCGTCGGGCCCAGGCCGCCGCCGGTCGTGTAGCCGACCACGCCGACGCCCGAGGACGAGCCGGCCGGACCGGTCAGCCCGTGCGCGGCGGCGGCGTCGAGCAGCTGCCGCCAGCGGACCCCGGCGCCGACCCGTGCCCAGCCGGAGGGGTCGACGACGCACTCGTCCAGGCGACCCGTGTGCACGAGCAGCGCGCCCTCGAGCGAGGCGCCGGCGCCGTGACCGGTGGCCGCGACGGCGACCCGCAGCCCGCGGGCACCGGCCAGGCGCACGGTCGTCGCGACGTCGTAGGCGTCCTGCGCGGCCACGACCGCGAGCGGCCGCACGTCGACCGCGGTGTTGAACGGCGCGCGCAGCTGCTCGTACAGCGGGGTGCCGGGCAGGCGGACGGCGCCGCGCACGGCGGCGGCCAGCTCGTCGAGCGCCGCGCGGCGCTGGGCGGGGACGTGAGCGAGGGGGGACAGCGGGGTCGTCGTCATGGCGACGACGGTGGCCCCGCGACGCCTCCTGGACCACGGTCAGTCCCCGGACACTGACCCGGACACTGGCTACGGCAGGCGCGTCTCCCCGAGGGCGTAGGCCGCGGCGTCCTCGGCGCTCAGCGACCGGCCGGCGTCCAGGGCGTCGTCGTACGCGTCGTCCCCGAGCTGGGCGCGGCCGGCCGCGACGGCCTGCCGCAGCAGCTCGACGTCGGGCTGGTAGTAGCCGTACACCTGCCCGCCGACCGCCTCCCGCAGCGACTCCGCCGCACCGACCAGCACCCCGACCCGACCGGCGTCCCCGGTGCTCGCGTCGACGACCGCGAGCATGTCGAGGAAGTACGCGAGGTTCGCGGTGTCGCCGGTCTCCTGGGTGAGCCGGATGCCCTCCTCCAGGCGGGGGTGGGCAGCGGCGGCGTCGCCGGCGGCGATGGACGCCTGGGCCAGGTTGAACAGCGCGACGTAGGCCGTCAGCCGGTCGCCCCGGTCGCGGGCGAGGGCCAGGCCCAGCGCGGCCTGCTCGACCGCGGAGCCGAGGTCGCCGCGCAGCATCTGCACGGTCCCGAGCCACACGTGGGTCAGCGAGACCAGCCACTCGCCGTAGAGCCCCTGGCCGGTGAGGGCGGGCAGCGCCCGGGTGAAGCACGCCTCGGCCGCGGCGAGCTCACCGGTGGCCAGCTCGACGAGCCCCACGCCGGCGGCGGACTGGCCGCGCAGCAGCACGTCGTCGCCGGCCGCTGCCTGCACCTCGGCGTCGCGCCAGTGCTCGCCCGCGCTAGCGAGGTCGCCGGTCGCGAAGCTCATGCAGGCCAGCGTCAGCGTCGCGCGGTTGCGCACCTGCGGCGGCAGCTCGTGCTGCAGCGCCTGCGCGGTGAGCCGGCGGCCCTGCTCCGGCCGGCCGCGCATCCACCAGTAGAGCCACAGCGCCCAGGCCATGCGCCCGGCGGTCTCGCCGTCGCCGCTCTCCAGCGCCCAGGACATGGCCGCGAGCAGGTTCGCGTGCTCCCGGTCGGTGCGGTCCAGCCACACCACCTGCTCCGCCGCGAGGTACTCCGGGGAGGCGCGCTCGGCCAGGTCGAGGTACGCCGCCGCGTGCGCGGTCCGGGCGGCCGCGAGCTCGGGCTCGGGAGTCCGGCTGCGGGCGTACTGCGCGACCGGCTCGAGCAGGGCGTAGCGCGGCTGGCCCTCGTCGTCGCTGCCGACCACGACCAGCGAGTGCTCCACGAGCACCTCGAGCAGCGGGAGCACGTCGTCGCCCGCACCGGTCAGCGCGTGCACGGCCTCGACCGCCTCCAGGGAGCAGCCGCCCGCGAACACCGCGAGCAGGCGGAGCAGCTGCTGCTCGTCCGGCGCGAGCAGGTCGTAGCTCCAGTCGAAGGTGGCGCGCATCGTGCGCTGGCGGGCCGGCAGGTCGCGCCCGCCCGCCCCCGCCATCGCGTCGTCGAGCCGCGCGAGCAGCGCCTGCGGGTCCAGGAAGCGCACCCGCGCGGCCGCCAGCTCGAGCGCGAGCGGGATGCCGGCCAGCCGACGGCAGACCGCCCCCACTGCAGCGGAGTTGGCGTCGGTGAGCGCGAACGAGGGGGACACGGCGCGGGCCCGCTCGAGGAAGACGAGCACGGCGGCGGACGCGGCGACGGCGGCCGCGTCGGCGTCCTCGGCCGGCACGGCCAGCGGCTGCAG
Organism: uncultured Actinomycetota bacterium; assembly: GCA_963844295.1. GTDB lineage: Bacteria > Actinomycetota > Actinomycetes > Mycobacteriales > SCTD01 > SCTD01. Next base: position 188,974 of record CAWJNR010000004.1, read on the forward strand.
CGGGTGCTCCACCTCGCTGCGGACCCGCAGCGGCGCACGGCTCGTGGCGAGCACGACCAGCTCGGGGCACGAGGCCACGAGGTCGGCCACCGCGGGCGCCGCGTCGAGGACGTGCTCGAGGTTGTCCAGCACCAGCAGCGCGCGCTGGCCGCGCAGGTGCTCGGCCAGCAGCCGCGGCAGCTCGGCCACGTCGCCGGCGGGCGCACCGACGGCGCGGGCCACCGCCGGCAGCACGTCGCGCGCGTCGCCGACCGGCGCGAGGTGCACGACCGGCGTGCCGTCGGGGAACGCATGGGCGACGCGGGCGGCCAGCGCGGTGGCCAGCCGGGTCTTGCCCACCCCGCCGGTGCCCGTCAGCGTGACGAGGCGGGCACCGCGGTGCAGCAGCAGGTCCACGACCGCCGCGGCCTCCTCGTCGCGGCCGAGCAGGGCGGGAGCCGCCGCCGGCGCCGGCGCCGGGGGACCGTCCAGCGCGCTGTCCGCGGGAGCCGCCGGACCCGGCCGGGTCCGCCGGGGGACGGCGCTGACGAGCGCGGCGCTGTCCTCGTCGGAGGCACCGAGCGCGTCGACCAGGCAGCGCACCGTGTGCGGGTAGGGCCGGTTGCGGCGGCCGCGCTCGAGCGCGCTCACCGCGTACGGCGTGAGCCCGGCCCGCTCGGCGAGCTCCTCCTGCGTCAGCCCGGCCCGCTCGCGCAGGTCCCGGAGGCGGCTCCCGAAGGACTCCACCTGCCGCTCCGTCGTCGTCATCGCGACGGATCGTAGAGCCGCTCCCCGGGCCCGCTCAGCCGTTTGCGAGGACGCGGGAGCCGGGTAGGCGGTCCGGCATGGCCACCGTCTACCTCGTCCCGTCCGGAACCGACTCCGCCGACGCCGCGGCGTCCGGCGACTACCTGCTCCGCCCCGCAGGCGACGGCCTGTACGAGGTCGGGCGGGTCGACGGCGGCTGCCGCTGGATCGGCACGCTGTCCGCCGACCTGCTGCCGTCCCTGCCGCAGGTCGACGCGCCCCAGGAGGCGCCCGACCAGACGGCCGTCCTGGCCGCCGCGCAGGGCCTCGAGAGCGCCCAGGACAACCGCGGCGGCTGACCGGGACCCCGCCGGTCGCGGGACCGGCTCCACCCGTTCGGCCCTGCGCCGGGGCGCTGCGCGTGCCGATCCCTGGGAGGACTCCAGGACGCGTGACCCACGACAGGAGACAGCGGTGGACCCCCTTGCCAGCCCCGATCCCTACCCGAGCCGCGAGCTCGACCTCCCGGTGCTCACGCACCGCACGGCCGACCTGCTGCGCGACCACGTGCCGCTGAGCCTGCTGATCGACCTCGTCGACGAGCGGGGGCCGCGCTCGGAGGTCGTCTACACCGCCGAGGGCGGCGACGCGGCCTGGCTCACGCCCTAGCCGCGCGTCAGGCGAGCGAGCGCAGCCCGCCCACGGCCAGGCCGTGCGTCGCCGTGACGCCCTCCTGCGCGGCGAGCCGGTCCAGGTCGACCGCCGACGGGTCGGGCACGAGCAGCAGCGCGGCGCCCGCGGACAGGGTCGCGAGCAGGACCCGCAGGACCACCGGGTCGCTGAACGACCCGCCGAGCAGCACCCGGTCGGCGCCGCCGAGACCCAGCTCGCGGCAGCTCGCCGAGCGGCGCGCCGCCGACCTCGCACGCCGCGCGGGACCGGTCGCCCGGCCGCCCCAGTGGTCGGCGTACGACGGGACCTCGCGGGCGTAGTCGACGACCAGCGGCGGCAGCGGCCCGCAGGGGGCGCCGAGCGGGTGCCCGGACAGGGCCAGCACGTCGTCGACGCCGGCGTCGAGCGCCGCCGCGGCGTGCTGCGCGGAGGTGAAGGCGGCGTCGCAGCCGGCCAGCCCCTCCGGCTCGTCCGCGACGACGACGGTCGCGCCGGTGGCGACGCCGGCGAGCAGCAGCGCCACGCGCCTGCCAGTGCAGCGGCAGGAGCAGGCCGACGCGGGCGGGGCCGCCGAGGCCGTCGACCAGCAGGTTCGCCGACTTGGCCACCCAGTTGGCCGTCGTGGCGCCGGACAGCTCGACCCGCGGCCGGCCCGTCGTAGCAGCGTCAGCAGCGGCTGGGCCGGGTCCCGGTCGCCGGCCAGGCCGCCGGTCCAGGCCGTGCAGCGGGGTCACGCGGCGCAGGGGTCCGACGCCGCGGTGACGACGGCGGGCCGCCGACGCCGGGGTGGCCGGCTCGGGTGCCTCGCCCGGTGACGCGTCACCGGCTGGGCGCCGGAGTACGAGGAGCCCACGACGACCTCGACGGTGCGGTCGAGGGTCGGGTCCAGCCGGGTCGTCGCTCCGGGGATGGCGGCGGCGACGGTGCGCGCGGAGTCGGCGCGGTCGGGGCCGTGCAGGACGACGGTGCGCGGTGGCGCTGCTGCCGCGGTCCTCGGCGGCGCCGACGATGCAGGAAGCCGACCTCCTCGAGGTCGGCCGCGGCGCGCCGGCCGAGCCCGGCGACGCCGGCGCCGTTGTAGACCTTCACCCGCACCGAGCTCGGCGCGACGATGAGCGGCTCGGCCGGGGCGGCCGCTCGGCGGCGTGCGTCCGGCAGTGCCGGGCGGGACGTCGCGGCGGATGCCGCTCGAAGAGCTCGTCGGCCTGCGCCTCGTCGAGCAGCACGACCGACTGCCGCTGGCGGACGCCGTTGACGTCGGCGATCGGGACGGTCGTGAAGACGACGCCGCCGGCGTCGAAGCCGCGCAACCGCAGCGCGAGGTCGCTGCAGGTCGTCGATGCTGAGGCCCTCGTCGACCTCAGCGACTCGGTCGCCGACGGTGATGACGCCGTTGAGCTGCAGCGGGTTGAGCAGCGTGCCGGCCGACAGGACCTTGCGGACGATCGCGCCGATGAACTGCTGCTGGCGGCGGATGCGGTCGATGTCGCCGTTGGGCAGGCCCTTGCGCTGGCGGACGAAGGCCAGCGCCTGGTCGCCCTGGATGACCTGAGCGGCCGGCCGGCAGGTCGATGCCGGAGTCCTTCTCCTTGGCCGCCTCGGGCAGGCAGACCTCGACGCCGTCGAGCTTGTCGACGACGGCCTGGAAGCCGTCGAAGTCGATCTGCATGTAGTGGTCGACGTGCAGGCCGGCTGAGGTCCTCGATCGTCTCGATGAGCAGCGACGGGCCGCCCTCGAAGCAGCGCGCTGTTGAGCTTGCCCTCGTGCGCCTCGACGAGCTCGCCGGTGTCGGGTCGGTGTGCGCCGGGATCGTCACCCAGGAGTCGCGCGGGAAGCTCACCAGCTGCGCCAGGTCGGCGTCGCCGTAGAGGTGGGCCAGGATCACCGTGTCGGAGCGCTGGCCGGTGACGAAGTCCTCGCCGGTGCCCTGGGTGCCCTCGCCGGCCTCGAGCTCGCCGCGGCTGTCCGAGCCGACGATGAGGATGTTCTTGCGCGTCGCGGGGCAGGTCGGCCGGGCGGTCCTCGCCGAGGTCGAGCCCGGCGATGCGGCTGATCTTGCCGTCGTAGAAGTTCAGCAGCGCCCAGCCGGCGCCCGCCGTCAGCCAGCACGGCGACCGAGGTGACGACGGCGATCCACGACAGCACCCGCGCGGCACGGCGGCCGGCGCGGCGGAGGCGTCGCCGGCAGCACCTTGCGCGGAGCCGGCCGGCCGTGGGCGGCACCGTGCGCGGCGGGCCGCGGCGGCAGCGCCGCCACGCGGGCGACGCGGGTCCATGTGCGGCGGCAGCGCAGCCGAGGCAGGCCGGTCGGCGGGAGGCTCGGTCGCCGCCCGGCTTCCCGTCCTGCGGCTCGCTCATCGGTGCCGTCTCCACGTCGCGGGGGCGTCTCCGGGACAGACGCGCCGGGGCACGGGGAGGTTCCTCGCCGTCAGATCCGTCAGGCTACCGACGGCGGCCGACGGCGAGGCCGGCACCGACTAGCCTGCGCGCCCATGAAGGCACTCGTCCTGTCCGGCGGCGCGGGCACCCGGCTGCGCCCCATCACCCACACCTCGGCCAAGCAGCTGGTGCCGGTCGCCAACAAGCCGGTGCTGTTCTACGGCCTCGAGGCGATCCGCGACGCGGGCGTCACCGACGTCGGCATCATCGTCGGCGACACGCACGCCGAGATCGAGGCGGCCGTCGGCGACGGCTCCGAGCTCGGCATCTCGGTGACCTACATCAGGCAGGACGCCCCGCTCGGGCCTGGCGCACTGCGTGCTCATCGCCGCAGGACTTCCTCGGCGACGACGACTTCGTCATGTACCTCGGCGACAACTTCATCATCGGCGGCATCACCGAGCTGGTCAGGAGTTCCGCGACGGGCACGCTACGACGCGCAGATCCTGCTCACCAAGGTCGACAACCCGTCGCAGTTCGGCGTCGCCGAGCTCGGGCCGAACGGCGGCGTCACGACGCTGGTGGAGAAGCCGAAGGAGCCCAAGAGCGACCTGGCGCTGGTCGGCGTCTACATGTTCCGGCCAGGGCATCCACGACGCGGTGCGCGCGATCAAGCCGTCGCCGCGCGGCGAGCTGGAGATCACCGACGCGCTGCAGTGGCTGATCGACGAGGGCCGCGACGTCCGCCCGCACCTGGTCACCGGCTACTGGAAGGACACCGGCCGGCTCGAGGACATGCTCGAGTGCAACCGCAAGGTGCTCGAGTCGGTCGAGCCGCGTCGTGCACGGCACGGTCGACGCCGACTCGGTGCTGACCGGCCGGGTCGTCGTGGAGGAGGGCGCGGTCATCGAGCGCTCCACCGTCCGCGGCCCGGCGATCATCGGCCGCGACACCGTCGTCCGCGACACCTACGTCGGGCCGTTCACCTCGATCTACTTCGGCTGCACGCTCGAGGACACCGAGATCGAGCACTCGATCGTGCTGGAGGAGTCCACGATCCGCGGCGTCGGCCGCATCGAGGACAGCCTGATCGGCAAGCAGGTCGAGGTCTCGCCGTCCAGCGCGCTGCCGCGCGCCCACCGGCTGATGCTCGGCGACCACTCCCGCGTCTCCATCGCCTGACCTAGGAAGGGCCTCCCAGACCCATGCGCGTCCTCGTCACCGGCGGCGCCGGCTTCATCGGTGCCAACTTCGTCCACTGGACGCTCGCGGCACCGGCCGGAGGTCGCAGGTCACCGTCCTCGACGCGCTGACCTACGCCGCCGACGGCTCGAGCCTGGCCGGCGCCGCGCCCGCTCGTGCAGGGCGACATCGCCGACGCCGAGCTGGTCGACCGGCTGGTCGCCGACAGCCGACCTCGTCGTGCACTTCGCGGCCGAGACCCACAACGACAACTCGCTGTCGACCCGTCGCCGTTCGTGCGCACCAACGTGATGGGCACCTTCACGCTGCTCGAGGCGGTCCGCCGGCACGGCGTCCGGCTGCACCACGTCTCGACCGACGAGGTCTACGGCGACCTCGAGCTCGACGACCCGGCGCGCTTCACCGAGGCGACGCCGTACAACCCGAGCTCAGCCCTACTCCAGCCACCAAGGCCGCGAGCGACCTGCTGGTGCGCGCGTGGGTCCGGTCGTTCGGCGTGACGGCGACGCTGTCGAACTGCTCGAACAACTACGGGCCGTACCAGCACGTCGAGAAGTTCATCCCGCGCCAGATCACCAACGTGCTCGACGGGCTGCGCCCGCAAGCTGTACGGCGACGGGCTCAACGTCCGCGACTGGATCCACGTCGACGACCACAACAGCGCGGTCTGGGCGATCATCGACCGCGGCCGCTCCGGCGAGACCTACCTCATCGGCGCCGACGGCGAGGAGACGCAACCGCCACGGTCGTCGAGGCGATCCTGCGCGCGCTCGGCCAGCCGCGAGGACGCCTTCGACCTGGTCCGGGACCGGCCCGGCCACGACCGGCGCTACGCCATCGACAGCAGCAAGCTGCGCACCGAGCTCGGCTGGGCCCCGCAGTACGGCGACTTCGCGGCGGGCCTGCGCGCGACGATCGACTGGTACCGCGAGAACGAGGCGTGGTGGCGCCCGCAGAAGGCCGCGACCGAGGCGAAGTACGCCGGAGGTCGGCCAGTGACCGCTGCCGCCTGCTGGGCAGCCCCCGACGCGCCGACCTTCGCCTTCCTCGTCACCGGCATGGGCGGGCAGCTGTCGACCGACTTCGTCGACGTCGCCCGGCCGATGGGGCAGACGGTCTTCTGCAAGGGCCTGACGATCGACGAGCTCGACATCACCGACCCGTTCGCGGTGAAGGACACGGTCGCCGAGTGGTGCCGCGTGGTGCGCTCCGACAGCCCGGACCACCGGGTGGTCGTCATCAACGCCGCGGCCTACACCGCGGTCGACGCCGCCGAGACCGACGAGGACACGGCCTACGCGGTCAACGCCACGGCCCCGGCGCTGCTCGCGCAGGCCTGCGCGGCCAACGGCGCGCAGCTGGTCCACGTCAGCACCGACTACGTCTTCCCGGGCGACCGGGTGGGCGGCCCGCCGTACGACGTCGACGACGAGACCGGGCCGAAGGGCGCGTACGGCCGCACGAAGCTGGCGGGGGAGCTGGCGGTGCGCGAGCTGCTCCCCGACGCGTCGTGGGTGGTGCGGACCGCCTGGGTCTACGGCGTGACCGGCGGCAACTTCGTCAAGACGATGGCGCGCCTGGAGCAGGAGAAGGAGACCGTCAGCGTCGTCGACGACCAGCGCGGCTCGCCGACCTGGAGCCGCGACCTGGCCAAGGCGCTGTGGGCGCTGGCCCGCGAGGACGCGCCGGCCGGCACCTACCACTGCACCAACCGGGGCGAGACGACCTGGCACGGCTTCACCCAGGCGATCTTCGAGGAGCTCGGCGCCGACCCGGCCCGCGTGCTGCCGACGACGACCGACGCGTTCCCCCGCGCCCGCCCCCCGGCCGGCCTACGCGTGCTGTCGCCGCGGGCCTGGGACGAGGCCGGGCTGCCGCAGATGCCGGGCTGGCGCGAGGCCCTGCACGAGGCCTTCCGGCTGTACGGCAGCGCTTTCCGCCCGTAGCTCCGCCTCCAGTCGCAGCAGTCCCGTGCCGAGGGACACTCAGAGACCTGCTGTCGGCTGCGAAGGCTCCTCCCGTGCGCGTGCTCCGATCCCTGTCCCTGCTCGCCCTGCTCGTCCCGGGCCTGCTGGCGGCGCCGGCGCTCACGACCGCCGCCGCGGCCGGCCCCGTGCCGGTGGCCGCGGGCGTGCAGGAGATCAGCGTGCGGGGGGTCGAGCGGACGGCGACCAGCTCCTCCCTGCTGCGCACCGCGCAGCACGACCCGCACCGTCCTGCTGACCGGAGAGCTGGACACCGACCCGTTCGCCCTGGTCGGCGTCACCTGGGCGCACGACCCGGCCGTCGGCTCGGTCGCTGCAGCCGTGCGCACCCGCACCGACGGGGCCTGGTCGCCTGGACCCCGCTGGGCGGCACCGCCGACGAGCAGCCCGACCTCGGCCAGTGTCGACACCGGCAGCGCGCTGCGCGGCGGCACCAGCCCGCTGTGGGTCGGGGAGGCCGACGGCGTGCAGGCGCGCGTCGACGTGCTGTCCGGCGCGGACCCGACCGACCTGCGGCTCTCGCTCGTCGACCCGGGGGAGTCGGCGGCCGACGCGCTCGTGGCGCCGGCCGGCCGGCTGACGACCAGCGCCGCGTCCTTCACGCCCGTCGTGCGCAACCGCGCCGCGTGGGGCGCGGACGAGTCGATCCGTGGCGGCTCGCCCTCCTACCACTCGAGCATCCACGCCGTCGTCGTCCACCACACGGCCAGCTCGAACGACTACACCGAGGCCGACGTCCCGCGGCTGCTGCGCGGCTTCTACGCCTACCACGTGAAGAGCAACGGCTGGTCCGACCTCGGCTACAACTTCGTCGTCGACAGGTTCGGCCGGATCTGGGAGGGCCGCCACGGCGGCACCACCCGTCCCGTCATCGGGTCGCACGCAGGCGGCTTCAACACCGGGACCGTCGGCATCTCCGTCATCGGCACCTACGACACCGTCGCGCATGAGCGCGGCGGCCCGCGAGGCGGTCGCCCAGATCGCCGGCTGGCGCCTCGGCCTGGTCGGCAAGGACCCGGCGAGCACCGTGAACGTGCGCTCCGCCGGGAGCACGCGCTTCCCGAGCGGCCAGGTCGTGACGCTGCCGAGGGTCTTCGGCCACCGCGACGTCAGCGCCACCGCCTGCCCGGGCAACCAGGGGATGGCCGCGCTGCCCGGACTGCGGACCCGGGCCAAGGCGATCGCGTCGGGCGTCGTCCCGGCGCCGATCCCCGAGCCCGCTCCCGCACCGACCCCGCACCCACGGCGTCCCCGACCCCCGCGCCCGCCCCCGTCGCCCCCGTCGCCGCCTCGCGCGACGGCCTGGTCGTGTCGGCTCCGGCGACCGCCCCCACCGGGACGACGGTCGACATCACGGTGTCCGGCGGCGCGGGCGGCGCCCGCGTCGAGGTGTGGTTCTCGCGCCGCGGCGACCTGACCTACAGCCGCCGCCGCGAGGCCGTCTTCGCCCCCGACGGCACGTTCCGGACCAGCTACCTCGCGCAGGACGACTACACGTTCTTCGCCGTCTCCGGCGACCGCACGAGCAACCGCGTCACGACGCGGATCCCGGTGCTGCCGCCGCTGCTCGTCCCGGCGCCGCCGACCCTGCTCGTCACGGCGGCCCCCAGCGCCGACGCCGGGAGCGCCCTGCCGCTCGTCGTCACCGGACCCGCGGGCAAGGCGGTGGACCTCTGGCGCCGGGTGCGCGGCGAGCGCGTGTGGACCCGCGTCGCCGCCGGGCGCCTCGACACCGCCGGACGCTGGTCGGCGCAGTGGCCGGCCCTCGACGACCACGAGTACTTCGCCACGGCAGAGGGACTCACCTCCGCCGACGCCGCCACCATCACCGTGCCCGTGCTGAACGGCCCGGCCAGCGCGGCGCTCGGCACGCAGGTCGTCCTGGACGGCCGGGCCCGGCCCGGCGACCAGGTGGTCGTCGAGTCCCGTCGCCGCGGCGCGACGTCGTTCGCGAGCACCACGCTCACGGCCGACGCGACCGGCGCCTTCCGCACCAGCTACGCCGCCGACGACGAGTACGAGTACCGCGCCCTGGGGGCCGGCCGGGCCAGCAGCCTGCACCGCACGACGGTGGCCCCGACCGCGCTGGGTGCGCTGACCGTGCCGCGCGGAGCCGTCGTCGCCCTGGCCGGCACCGCCCGGCCCGGGGCGCAGGTGGAGGTGCTGTTCCGCCGGCCCGAGCGCACGTTCGGCATGGCCGGCCGTCGGGGTCGCAGCCTGCCGCTCTACGCGGTCGGCCGGGTCGTCACGGCGGGGCAGGACGGTCGCTGGACGACCACCTTCACGGCGGACCGGACCAGCCGCTGGTACGCCCGCTCGGACGGCAACGTGACGCGGCTCGGCACCACGGCGGTCCGCTGAGCCGTCCGGCGAGGGGGATGCAGCCGCCGGGACACACCTGGCGCAACCTCCCCGAGCCGGGCCGCGTCATGGGTGACAGTGGGCCGCGCCGTCCCCCAGCTCTGGAGCCCTCCCCGTGCGTCGTCGTGCCTTCCTCGGCCTCCTGCTCGCCGCTCCGACCCTCGCGGTCGTCGGCGGTGACGTGGTCACCCCCGCCTGGGCGACGCCGCGCCCGGTCCCCCCGTCGGTCACCCGGCTGCGGCTGCGCGGCATCGAGCGGGGGGCGGGCAGCGCGCTGCGCACCTCCGCGGCCTCCGGTCGGCGACTGCTGCTGGCCAGCGCCCCCCGCGACACGGACGGCTTCAGCCTGCTCGGCGTGACCTGGCTGCCCGACCCGGGGGTGCAGGTGGCCGTGCGGGCCCGCACCCGCAGCGACGGCCGGTGGTCGGAGTGGCTGCCGCTCGAGGCGCAGGGCGACCACCGGCCCGACGACCCCGGGCTCGGGCACCGCGACGGCACGGCCCCGCGGTGGGTCGGTCCGTCGGACGGCGTGCAGGTCCGCGTGGACTCCCTCGGGGGACCGGCGCCGCGCGACGTCCGGATCGAGCTGGTCGACCCCGGCACCTCCGCCGCCGACGCCTTCGCCCGGCCCCGCTCCACCGCGTTCGCGGAGACCGACCAGCCGGCGATCCTCACGCGCGCCGAGTGGGGCGCCGACGAGTCGATCCGCGGCGGCCGTCCGTCGTACAGCAGCACGGTGAAGGTCGGCTTCGTCCACCACACGGCCAGCAGCAACGACTACACGCCCGAGCAGGCGGCGGCGATGGTCCGCGGGATCTACGCCTACCACGTGAAGAGCAACGGCTGGTCCGACATCGGCTACAACTTCCTCGTCGACCGCTACGGCCGGGCGTACGAGGGGCGGGCCGGCGGGCTCGACCGCTTCGTGGTCGGCGCCCACACCGGCGGCTTCAACAAGGACAGCTTCGCCGTCTCGCTGCTCGGCGACTTCACCACGGTGCCGCCGTCGGAGCAGACCCTGCAGACGACCAGCGACCTGCTCGCCTGGAAGCTGGGCTCGGCCTACCGCGAGCCGACCGGCACCGCCGTGCTCGTCTCCGCCGGCGGCGGCACCTCGCGCTACCCCTCGGGCCAGTCGGTGGTCTTCGACGTCATCAGCGGGCACCGCGACGCGGGCAACACCTCCTGCCCCGGCGCGACGACCTACGCGCGGCTGGACGACCTGCGCGAGCAGGCCTCGCGAAAGCTCGGCGCCGGCTTCGTGGGGCCGCTGCTCGCCGGCGCCACGACGACGTACGCCCGGGGCTCGAAGGGACCGGTGGTGCTGACCTCCTCCGCCCGCGGCTCCCTGCAGTGGACGACGACGGTCAGCGACAGCGCAGGCGAGCTGCTCCAGACCCGGGTAGGCAGCGTCGGGGCCGGCGGCTCGCTCACGTCGAGCTGGGACCTCACCGACGCCGCCGGCGAGCCCGTGCGGCCCGGGACCTACGTCGTGCGCCTGAGCGGCAGCGGAGAGGGCGACCGGGCGCTGCCCTGGTCGACGACCGTGGTCGTGAACGGCAAGCCGTGCCGCGGCACCCCGCTGCAGCGCGCCGCGTGCACGACGGAGAGGATCGGCAGCGGCGGGTAGCCCGCCCCCTCCCCACAGGAAGGCGGAAAGGCCATGACGCAGACCCTGAGCGGCGCCCCCCGGATCGAGCGGGCCGGTGAGCACGTCCGCATCACCCTGGTCCGGCCGGAGCGGCGCAACGCGCTGTCGCGCGAGCACATCGCGCAGCTGCTGGCGGCCTTCGAGGAGGTCGGGGCCAGCGACGCCGCGGGCATCGTGCTCGCGGCGGACGGTCCCGTCTTCAGCGCCGGGCACGACTTCGCCGACGTGGGCGGCAAGTCCGTCGGGGAGGTCCGGAGCCTGCTGGCGCTGTGCACCGAGCTCATGCAGACGATCCAGAGCGTCCCGCAGGTCGTCGTCGCGCGGGTGCACGCCCTGGCGACGGCCGCCGGCAGCCAGCTCGTGGCGACGTGCGACCTCGCCGTGGCCGCCGACACGGCCGGGTTCTGCGCGCCGGGCGGCAAGGGCGGCTGGTTCTGCCACACCCCGATGGTGGCGATCGCGCGCAGCGTCGGGCGCAAGCGGGCGATGGAGATGGCGCTCACGGGTGACGTGATCGACGCCGCCACCGCGCTGGAGTGGGGGCTGGTGAACCGGGTCGTCCCCGCCGCCGAGCTCGACGCGGCCGTCGACGACCTGCTCGGGCGGGCGACCCGGGGGTCGCGCGCCAGCAAGGCCTGGGGCAAGAGCACGCTCTACGCGCAGCTGGACCGCCCGGAGCGGGACGCGTACGGGATCGCCGTCGACGCGATGGCGGCCGCGAGCCAGACGCCCAGCGCCGCCGAGGGCATCGCGGCGTTCCTCGAGAAGCGCCCTCCGGTCTGGACCGACTGAGCGGGACCCTGCAGCCAGGCTCCGCGGGTCAGGCCGCCGGCGGCGCGGTGCGGCCCGCGACGGCCCCGCCCACGACGACCGCCACGAGCACGACGAGCAGCGCCGGCAGGATGCCGAGCCGCTCCGGCTCGGCCAGCAGGCCGACCAGCGGCGGGCCGGCCAGGAAGGCGGTGTAGCCGACCGAGCTGACCACCGAGACGCGCACCGCGGCGCCGGCCGGGTCGTCGGAGGCGGCGCTCATGCCGACCGGGAAGCCGAGCGAGGCACCGGCACCCCAGAGCAGCGCCCCCAGCAGCACGAGCGGCCCCGAACCGGTCACGACGAGCAGCAGGCCGACGGCGGCGACCAGCGCCGTCGCGCGGAGCACGGCCGGGCGGCCGTAGCGGGTGAGCAGCGAGCCGCCCAGCGTGCGGGCCACCGTCATCGCGGTGACGAAGCAGGCGAAGCCCAGCGCCCCCACCGCCTCGCTGGTGCCGTGGCCGTCGACCAGCGCGATCGCCAGCCAGTCGTTCGCCGTCCCCTCGACGAAGGCGAAGCACAGCACCAGCAGGCCGATGGCCAGGGTGCGCGGCTCGCGCCAGGCCTCCCGCAGGCGCAGCGCCGCCGGGGCGTCCTCGACGTGCACGACCGGCAGGAAGGCGCGCAGGCAGACCGCCGCCGCGACGGCGGCGCCGACCGCCGTGGCGGCGAGCTGGGCCTCGACCGGCACCGCGACGGCCGCGGCCGCCGCGCCGAGCAGCGCTCCGCCCACGGTGCCGAGGCTGAAGGCCGCGTGGAAGCGGGGCATCAGCGTGCGGTCGAGCCGGCGCTCGACGTCGGCGCCCTCGACGTTCATCGCGACGTCCCAGACGCCGGTGCCGAGCCCGGTCAGCAGGAGGCCGATCCCGACCAGGGGCACCTCGCCCGCGCCGACGCCGACGGCGCTCAGCAGCAGCCCGCTGCTGACCAGCAGCACCCCGCCGAGCACGGTGCGGGCGGGGCCGAAGCGCGCGACCAGCGGGCCGCTGGTCGGCAGGCCGAGGACCGAGCCGGCGGACAGGCAGAGCAGCAGCAGGCCGAGCCGGCCCGTGCTGAGCTCGAGCGCGTCGCGGACGGCCGGCAGCCGCGAGAGCCACGAGGCGAAGACCAGGCCGTTGAGGACGAAGACGAGCGCGACGGCGATCCGGGCCCGCTCGACGACGGGTACGGGGGCGGTCGTCGTCACCCGGCCACGCTAGCCGGGCGGTGACGGCTCAGGGACGGGCCTGCGCGTAGGCAGCCCGGTGGCCGTCCGCCGACCGGGCCCAGGTGTAACCGGCGGCCCTCCTCCGGCGCGCGGCAGGGTCTCCGGGCGTCTCGAGCACGCGGTGCAGCGCGTCGGCGAAGGCGTCGGCGTCGCCGACCGGCGCGTACACCGCCTGGTCGCCGCCGACCTCGCGCAGCACCGGCAGGTCGCTCGCGACGACCGGCGTCCCCGCGGCCAGCGCCTCCAGGACCGGGAGCCCGAAGCCCTCGTCGCGCGAGGGCAGGACGAGCGCGGACGCCCCCGCGACGACCGGTCGCAGGTCCTCGTCGCCGAGGAAGCCGGGGGTGACGGCAGCGCCGACGTCCAGGGCGGCGCCCCAGCCGGGCGGGCCGACCAGCACCAGCGGGGGAGCGCCGGGCGTCCGGGCGTGCGCGGCGAGCAGCGTGCGCACGTCCTTGCGCGGCTCCAGCGTCCCGACGAACAGCACGTACGACTCCGGCAGGCCGAGCCGCGCCCGCAGCGCCGCGCCGGGCGGCGCGGCGTGCTGCCAGGCGGGGTCGACGCCGTGCGGGACCGCCAGCACCGGGACGCGCGGCGCGTACGCCTCCTGCACCTGGTCGGCCACGGCCTGGCTGGGCGTGACGACGACGCCGGCACGCCGGATCGAGCGGGGGACCAGGGAGCGGTAGCGGGCGCTGGCGGCGCTGACCGTCGACGTGTGGTGCAGGAACGCGAGGTCGTGCACGGTGACCACGCCACCCGCCCGGCGCAGCGGCGGCAGCACGAAGTTGGTGGCGTGGAAGACGTCGAGCGGGCCGGTCAGCCACTCGACCGGCGGCAGGTCGGTGCGCGCCCACAGCTCGTGCAGGCCGCGCGCCGGCAGGGCCCGCGCCCGCACCTCGACGCCCTCCGGCACGCGCAGGGCGCCGCGGCCGCGCAGGGTGAAGGCGGTGGCGACCAGCTCGTCGGACCCGCTGCCCGCCAGGGCTTCCAGCAGCGCGCCGGTGTAGCGGCCGATGCCCGTGCGCGCACCGAGCAGCGGCGTGGCGTCGAGACCGATGCGCACGTCAGCCCTCGCGCGGCGCGACGAGCCAGCGCTCGAGCTGGCGCCGCGGCACGACCCGCGGGCCGCTCGAGCGCTTGGCCAGCACCGACGGCAGCAGCCGCAGGAAGGACAGCATCACGCGCAGGCGCAGCACCGTCGGGCGCACGGGCGGCCGGGTGCGCGCGCGGGCGGCCTGGCGCAGCGAGCGGACGGCCATCGAGCCGGTGGTGAGCGGGTAGCGCAGCACGGCGCCGAGCGCACGCCGTGCCGAGGCGTTCTTCACCAGCATGAGCAGCCGGTTGCGGTCGGTGTGGAAGACGAAGGTCGGCGACCACTCGACGCTGGTGGCCGCGTGCACGTGCCGCACCACCGCGCTCGGCTCGTACCGGATCGTCCAGCCGGCCGCGCGCAGGCGCCAGGCCAGGTCGGTGTCCTCGTAGTAGAGGAAGAAGTCCTCGTCGAACCAGTCCGCGTCGCGGCCCGCCTCCGCGCGCAGCGCGACGGCGCACCCGCACAGCGCGAAAACCTCCTCGGCGACGTCGTACTGCCCGGTGTCGACCTCCTGGTAGCCGCGGTCCGCGCCGTAGCCGGACGTGAGCACGACCGAGCCCGCGTTGTTGACGACGTCGACGGTCGGCGTGCCGCGCGGCAGCTCGACGCACAGCTCGCTCCACGACGTGCCGACGCGCGCCGTCTCGCTGCCGCCCTCCCAGGCCACGACGACGTCCTTGTCGCGCTCGGCCGTCCAGCGGACGACGACCTCCCAGGGGCCGGTCGAGTCCGGGAGGGGGACGAGCAGCTCGCCCTGCGGCCGGCTCCAGGTGGAGCGCCCGGCGCCCTCGCCCTCCGGTGCCCACGTGAGGCGCTCCCAGAGCACGCGGGTCGTGACGTCCTCGCCGTCCACGACGACCGACGACAGCTCGACGCCCAGGTCGCGCGGGTCGCCCGGCAGTCGGAACCCAGTGGTGCACAGCGTCATCGGCAGGAAGCGGGGGGCGAAGACGACCTTGCTCGTGACGGCCGCGAGCCGCTCCTGCCCGGGCTGGTCGAAGGGTGCGAGCACCTGCTCGAGCCAGTCCGGCGCCGGCACCGCGTCGTTGTTGAGGAGGACGGCGTAGGGCGTGGTGACCTGGCGCAGGGCGGTGTCGTTGCCGCCGGCGAAGCCGAGGTTCTCCTCGTTGCGCAGCACCCGCACGTGCGGGTACTCCCGCTCGAGCAGCTCGACCGAGCCGTCCGTGCTGGCGTTGTCGACCACCCACACGGCGAAGTCCGTGACGGACTGGCGGGCCAGCGCGTCCAGGCACGGGCGGAGCCAGCGCAGGCCGTTCCAGTTGACGACGACGACCGTCGCGCGCAGGTCGGTGGGCACGCGCCTCAGCCGGCTCGGGTGCGGCGCAGCACCGGGCGGTCCACCCGGCCGACCGCGAGCTCGGCCACGTCGACCGGGCCGGTGTCGGTCGGGTCGAGCTGGCCGAAGCGGAGCTTCTTGGTGTGCTCGAGGGTGTCCTCGATGAGCGCGCGGTTGGTGCGCAGCAGGTCGCCGATGACGCCGACGATCACGCTCATGAAGCTCATCACGAGCAGCACGGTGCCCACCAGCAGCGACTGCAGGTGGCTGCCCTCGTCCCCGGTCGCCTTGAGCACGGCGTACCGCACGAAGGGGGACAGCCCCAGCACCCCGAACAGCGCCGCGAAGAAGCTGAACAGGACGTACGGCTTGTACATGATGTAGGCCCGCACGATGGCGCCCGCGGACTTGAGCACGTGCTCGTAGGTGCTGCCGAACAGCCGCGACTCGCGCGTCTTGGGGTTCGTGCGGACCGGGATGCTCGTGATGGCCAGCTTCTTGTTGCCGGCCTGGATGATCGTCTCCATGCAGTAGCTGAAGCGCGTGATCGTGTTCAGCAGCATCAGCGAGTCGCGCGAGTAGGCGCGGAAGCCGCTGGCCGCGTCGGGCAGCTCGGTGCCGGCAGCGCGGTTCACGATCCGGCTGCCCAGGCGCTGCAGCGCCTTCTTCGGCGCCGGAGAAGTGCTCGACGAGGTGCACCTGCCGGTCGGCGACGACGACGTCCGCGCGGCCCTCGAGGATCGGCTGCACGAGGTCGGCGATGCGCTCCTGCGGGTACTGGTTGTCGCCGTCGGTGTTCACGACGATGTCGGCGCCGAGCTCGAGCGCGCGCTGCACGCCGTCGTGGAAGGAGCGGCCGAGGCCGCGGTTGCGGGCGTGCCGCACGAAGTGCACGACCCCGTGCTCGCGGGCCACCTCGACCGTGCGGTCGGTGGACCCGTCGTCGATGATGAGCACGAGGATCTCGTCGATGCCGGGGATCTCGCGCGGGATCGTCGACAGGACGGCCGGGAGGGTCTCCTCCTCGTTGAGGCAGGGGACCTGGACGACGAGGCGCACGGCGGGCAGCCCCTAGGCCTTCGTGGCCCAGACGATCGTCCACGGGTACGGCGAGGCGACCTCGCGCACCGTGGCGACCTGGGAGACGAACCGCTGGAAGCCCGCGCCCGTCCAGTGGTTGAGGTGGCCCGGGGTGTTGCCCAGGTCCTTGAGGTAGCGGCCGGTGAGCAGGTTCGAGCCGCGGAAGAACGGCTCGTGCGGCACCGACAGCAGCAGGTGGCGGGAGGTGACCCGGGCCAGCTCGCGCAGCCCGGCGGCGGGGTCGCGCAGGTGCTCGAGCACCTCGACGCACACCACCAGGTCGAACTGCTCGTCGCGGAACGGCAGCTGCTCGGCATCGGCGTGCAGGTAGTGCGGGCCCGGGCCGGGTGCGCCACTGGGCCCGCAGTCCGGCGTCCGGCAGGTCGAGCCCGACGCAGGTGCCGAAGCGCTCGTGCATCTTGCGGCTGATGACGCCCTCGCCGGCCCCGACCTCCAGCGGACGGGTGCCGGGGCGCGGGTCGTCCGCGATGCCGGCGAGCAGGCCGTCGAGCCGGGAGACGAAGCGCTCGGTCAGCCACTTGATCGCCGGGTTCTTCGCCGTGTACTTCTGGGTGTGGTTGCCGATCACCACGCCCGGCGTCTCCGGCGCTGCTGTCATGGTCACGAGGCTAGCGCGCAGGCCCCTAGCCTGAGCGGCGTGAGACCGCCCCCCTGGCTCGGCCGCGTCGCCCGGGCCGGGTTCCTGGTGCTCGCCGTCGGGCTGCTGCTCGGCTACCTGTGGAGCGAGCGCGAGGGCGCGGCCGAGGCGGTCCGCGCCATCGGTCCGGGCTACGCGCTGGCCAGCCTGGCGGCCGTCCTGGTGGGGCTGCTGGCCAGCATGTCGGTGTGGCGGGCGCTGCTCGCCGACCTCGGGGCCGCGCTGTCCCTGCGCGCGGCCTTCCACGTCTTCTTCTTCGGCCAGCTCGGCAAGTACGTGCCGGGCAGCGTCTTCGCGGTCGCCGCGCAGATGGAGCTGGGCCGCGCGCAGGGCGCCTCGCGCAGCCGCGTCGGCGACCGCCAGCCTGGTCTTCATGGGGGTGCGGGCTGGCCGTCGGGCTGCTCGTCGCCGCCGTGGCGCTGCCGCTGACCAGCCCCGACGCGCTGCAGCAGTACGGCTGGGTGCTGCTCGCGCTGCCCGTCGGGCTGGCCGTCCTGGCACCGCCGGTGCTGACCCGCGTGGTCGGGCTGTTCCTGCGGCTGCTGCGCCGCCCGCCGCTGGAGCGGCCGCTGTCCGCCCGGCGGCGTGGGGGCGGCCGTCGGCTGGGCGCTGGTCATGTGGCTGGCCTACGGCCTGCACCTGTGGCTGCTCGTCCGGCCGCAGGGCGCGGACGCGGGCGGGGACCTGCTGCTGCTGCCACCGGCGGCTACGCCCTGGCGTGGACGGCCGGCTTCCTGTTCGTCATCGCACCGGCCGGCGCGGGGGTGCGCGAGCTGGCGCTCGTCGCGGCGCTCGCCCCCGTCGTCGACCGGCCGGCGGCGCTGGCCGTCGCGCTGCTCAGCCGGGTGCTCATGACGCTCGGCGACCTCGTGCTCGGCGCCGGAGGAGCAGCCGTTCGGCCACGGAACGGTCACGGAGAGGGACGAGGTGGTGCTCCTGTGTCTAGTGTGACGGCCGTTCAGCAGCTGGGGAAGGCTGCCGACGCCTGAGGAGCACGCCCCCCGACCTGGGAGTCGACCCGATGCGCCGCGCCCGAGCCCTGTCGCTCACCGTCCTGTCCGTCCTGCTCGCCGGGCTCGGCGGTCACCGCTCTCCGCCGCCCCCGCCGCGGCCGAGGAGGTCCTCGAGCGCCCGGCGGACGGGGTCTTCGCCGTCGAGGGGCACGGCTGGGGCCACGGCCGCGGCATGAGCCAGTGGGGCTCGCAGGGCGCGGCCACGCTCGGCAGGACGGCCGAGGAGATCGTCAGCACCTACTACCCGGGCACGACGCGCACCGTCCTCGCGCCCGCGCCGATGCGGGTGCTGCTCCAGGGCGACACCGACGGCGACCTCCAGGTCCACGCCGCCGCGGGCCTCACCGTCACCGACCTCGCGTCCGGCGTCAGCCAGGTCCTGCCGGAGGGACCGCAGCGGTGGCGGGCGTACGTCGACCACCGCGGGCCTGCACCTGCAGTCGCAGACCGACGGCGCCTGGTACGCCGTACGCGCTGGAGGGCGTCGACGCGCTGGCCGGTCCGGTCCGCTTCTCGGCGCCGACGCTTCACGCGGGTCGTGCTGCCCGGCGGCACCAGCCGCGACTACCGGGGCGTGGTGCAGGCGGTGAAGACGGGCGGGAACGTCACGGCCACCGTCGTCGTGCTCGACCTGGAGGACTACCTGCTCGGCGTCGTGCCGCGCGAGTCGCCCGCTTCGTGGCGCCCCGCAGCGCTGCAGGCGCAGTCGATCGCCGCGCGCTCCTACTCCGCCAACAAGCGCGAGCGGGTGGCCGGCGCCGGTCACTGGGACATCTGCGACACGACGCAGTGCCAGGTCTTCGGCGGCAGCCGGCTCCACACCAGCAGCGGCGTCACCGAGCTCGAGCCGGCCTCGACCACCGAGGCCGTGCGGGCCACGGCCGGGATCGTCCGGACGTACGGCGGGAAGTCGATCTTCGCGGAGTTCAGCAGCTCGAACGGCGGCCACTCGACGACCGGCGACTTCCCCTACCTGACGGCGGAGCCGGACCCGTGGGACGGCGCCACGTCGAACTCCGTGCACGCCTGGACGGCGTCGCTGCCCGTCGCCGACCTCGAGCGGCGCTTCCCGGCCGTCGGCCGGCTGCAGCGGGTCCGCGTCACGGCGCGCGACGGCAACGGCGCGTGGGGCGGCCGGGTCAAGGCCGTCGTGCTCGAGGGCGTGAGCAGCACGGGAGCGCCGACCAGCGTCACCACCACGGGTGCCGGCGTCTACGGCGCCCGGACCTGGCCGGCCACCAGCGACGGGCTGAAGTCGTCGTGGTGGCGGATCCTCGCGCCTGCTCCCGCGCCCGCGCCCACGGCCGCCCCCGCCCCCGCGCCCTCGGGGCCGCTGTTCAAGGGGAGCGGACCGGCCCGGCTGCGATGAGGCTGGCGGTCGTCCTCGAGCAGTGCCTGGCTCCCGTCCCCGGCGGGACCGGGCGGTACAGCCGCGAGATCGCCTCCGCCCTGGCGCGCACCGCGAGGGGCGACGACGACGTGTCCGGCGTGGTCGCCTGGCACCGGAGCACCGCTGCTGCCGTCGTGCCGGGCGTAGGCGGACCGCGCCGCCTGCCGCTGCCCCGCCGGGCGCTGGTCGCCGCGTGGGAGCGCGGCCGCGGGCCGCGGGTCCGTGCCGACGTGGTGCTCGCGCCGACGCCGCTCTTCCCGCCGCCCGGTGGAGCCCCGACGGCGGTCGTGGTGCACGACGCCGTGCCGTGGACGCACCCGGAGACCCTCACCCCGCGCGGGGTCGCGTGGCACCGCTCGCAGGTCGAGCGGGCGGTGCGCGACGCCGCGCTGGTCGTGGTGCCGACGCGGGCGGTGGCCGACGAGCTCGGCCGGGCCGTCGGCCTGCGCGACCCGCTGGTGCTCGGCGAGGGCGCCAGCAGCGACCTGGCCGTGCCGGCCGACGCCGACGCGCGGGGCCGCGCCCTGCAGCTGCCGGACGCGTACCTGCTCACCGTCGCGACGCTCGAGCCGCGCAAGGGGCTCGACGTGCTGCTGCGCGCACTGGCGGAGCCAGGGGCGCCCGACCTGCCGCTGCTGTGCGTGGGGCAGCCGGGCTGGGGCGGGCTCGACCTCGACGCCCTCGCCGCGGCGGCCGGGCTGGCTCCCGACCGGGTGCGCGTGCTCGGCCGGGTGCCCGACGCCGACCTCGCCGTGCTGCTGGACCGGGCGACCGCGCTGGTCGTGCCCAGCCGCGCCGAGGGCTTCGGGCTGCCGCTGCTGGAGGCGATGGCTGCCGGCACGCCGGTCGTCACCAGCGACGCCGCTGCCCTGGTCGAGGTGGGTGGCGGCGCCGCCCGGGTCAGCGCGCTCGAGCCGGCCGCCCTGGCGAGCGCCCTCGCCGAGGTGGCCGCCGACGCCGGGCTGCGCGCCCGGATGACGGCCGCCGGGCTGCAGCGCGCCGCGGACTTCAGCTGGGCCGCGTCGGCCGCCGCTCTGTGGTCGGCACTTCGCAGCCTGCAACCGCCTCCTCGGGCGTAGGCTCGCCGTCGCAGCCAGCCACACCCCGAGAGGAGCCGACGCGTGACCGCCGGCACCACAGGATCGAGCGGTCCCCGCGTCCTCGTCGACGCGACCGCGGTCCCTGCCGACCGCGGCGGCGTCGGTCGCTACGTCGACGGCCTCATCGCGGCGCTCGCGGTGGGCGGTGCCGACCTCGCGATCGTCTGCCAGCGCGCCGATGCCGAGCGCTACGGCCGCCTCGCGCCGGCGGCGACCGTCGTCCCCGGACCGGCGGCGATCGCGCACCGCCCGGCCCGGCTGGCGTGGGAGCAGACCGGGCTGCCGATGGTGGCCCAGCAGGTCGACGCGCAGGTCCTGCACTCGCCGCACTACACGATGCCGCTGCGCTCGGGCCGGCCGGTGGTGGTCACCGTCCACGACGCGACCTTCTTCACCGAGCCCGACCTGCACAGCCCGGTCAAGGGCACCTTCTTCCGGTCGGCCACGCGCACGGCGCTGCGCCGCGCCGCCCGCGTCCTCACCCCGAGCAAGGCCACCCGCGACGAGCTCGTGCGGGTGCTCGACGCCGACGCCACCCGCATCGACGTGGCCTACCACGGCGTCGACGCGGCGACCTTCCGCGTGCCGAACCAGGCCGAGAAGGCGCGCGTGCAAGCACGTCTCGGACTCGCCGGCCAGTCCTACATCGCCTTCCTCGGCATGCTCGAGCCGCGCAAGAACGTCCCCGGGCTCATCCGCGGGTGGGTCAAGGCGTGCGAGGGCCGCGAGCTGACGCCGGCGCTCGTGCTGGCCGGCGGTTCCGGCTGGGACGACACCATCGACGCGACGATCGCCGAGGTGCCCTCGCACCTGCGCGTGCTGCGCCCGGGCTACCTGCGCTTCAGCGACCTGCCCGGCTACCTCGGCGGGGCGATGCTGGTCGCCTACCCCAGCCACGGCGAGGGCTTCGGCCTGCCGGTGCTCGAGGCGATGGCCTGCGGCGCCCCGGTGCTGACCACCGACCGGCTGTCCCTGCCGGAGGTCGGCGGCGACGCCGTCGCCTACACCGAGCCGGACCCGGACTCGATCGCGCGCAACCTCGTGGCGCTGCTCGACGACCCCGACCGCCGAGCGGAGCTGGGCGCCGCCGGCCACCAGCGCTCGCTGGAGTTCACCTGGGCGGCCAGCGCCGAGGCGCACATGGCGTCGTTCGCCCGCGCTCTCGAGTCGTGAACGGCGCGCCCCTCCGCGTCGTCGTCGTCACCTACTCGCCCGGCAGCTCCCTCCGGTCCTTCCTCGACACGCTGCCGGCCGCGACCACCCGGCCGTACGAGGTCGTGCTGGCCGACAACGGCAGCACCGACGGCGTCCCCGAGGCGGCGGTCGGCCCCGGCGTCGAGCTGCTGCCGACCGGCGGCAACGTCGGCTACGGCAGTGCTGCGAACCTCGGGGCGCAGGGCGCGCAGGGGGAGTGGGTGGTCGTCGCCAACCCCGACGTGACCTGGTCGCCCGGTGCGCTCGACGAGCTGCTCGAGGCCGGTCTGCGGTGGCCGCACGCCGGCTGCCTCGGCCCGGCGATCCGCACCCCGGACGGGCAGCTCTACCCCTCCGCCCGGGCGTTCCCGTCGCTCGGCCGGGGCATCGGCCACGCGGTGCTGGGCTGGGCGTGGCCCGCCAACCCGTGGACGCGCGCCTACCGCGAGGAGAGCGGGTCGCCGGTGGAGCACCCGACCGGGTGGCTGTCCGGCTCCTGCATGCTGCTGCGCCGCGAGGCCTTCGAGGCCGTCGTCGGCTTCGACCCGTCGTACTTCATGTACTGCGAGGACATGGACCTGTGCCGCCGGCTGGGCGAGGCGGGCTGGTCGAGCGTCTACGTCCCGAGCGCCGTCATCACCCACCTCGGCGGGCACGCCACCTCCCGCTCCGCCGGGCCGATGCTGCGCGAGCACCACCGCGCGCTCTACCGCTACCTGTCCCGCCAGTACTCCGGCCCGGCCTACGCGCCCGTGCGCCTGGTCCTCGGCGTCGGGCTGCTGCGTGCGCTACCTGCTCGCGGCGCGCGTCCGCAAGCTCGGCGAGGGCGCGGCGCCGACGAGATCGGCTGCTGTGCTGGACGACCCGACCCCGCGCGAGGAGGCATCGTGAGGCACGCGCTGATCCTGGCCGGAGGGTCGGGGACCCGGCTCTGGCCGTACTCCACCGCCGCGCTGCCCAAGCAGCTGGTGCCGCTGCTGCGAGGGCCGGTCGCTGCTCGACATCGCCGTCGCGCGCGCCACCTCGGTGGTGCCGGCCGAGCAGGTCTGGCTGGGCGCGGGCGAGTCGCTGCGCGACGCGGTGTCCTCCGTCGAGGGGCTGCGCGCCGACCGGCTGGTCGTCGAGCCGTCCGGCCGCGACACCCTGCCGGCCGTCGCGCTGGGCTGCGCGGTCATCGCCGCGCAGGACCCCGACGCGGTCGTCGCGGTCCTCACGGCCGACCACCTCATCGAGCCGCTCGAGTCCTTCGCCGCGACGCTGGACGCGGCCTTCGCGCTGGCCGAGCAGCGCGCCGACGCGCTCGTCACGTTCGGGGTCGTGCCGGACGAGGCGGCGACGGGCTTCGGCTACCTGGAGCTCGGGGAGCCGCTGCCGGGCGGCGGGCACGTGGTGTCCACCTTCCGCGAGAAGCCGTCGGCGTCCGCCGCTTCCGACTTCCTGGCCGCGGGGCCCAGCCGTTACCTCTGGAACAGCGGCATGTTCGTGTGGCAGGCCTCGACGCTGCTGCGCGCGGTCGACGCGTTCGTCCCGCAGTCCGCGCCCGTGCTGCGCGCGATGGGCGCGGCGTACGGCACCCCCGACTGGGACGCCCTGGCACGCGACGCGTGGCCGGCGCTCGCGAAGCTGTCGATCGACTACGGCGTGATGGAGCCGGCGTCGACGTCGTCGGACTTCACCGTGGCCGCCCTCCCGCTGGACGCGCGCTGGCTCGACGTCGGCTCCTGGCCGGCGTACGGCGAGGCCATCGGGGCCGACGCCGACGGCAACATGGTCGGCGCGGCCCGCGCGGTCCTGCACGCCAGCCGCGGCAACGTCGTCGCCTCCTCCGACCCCGAGCACCTGGTCACGCTCGTCGGCTGCGAGGGGCTGGTCGTCGTGCACACCCCGACCGCGACGCTGGTGATGCCCGCCGCCGAGGCGCAGCGGGTCAAGGAGCTGCACGCGCGGGTGGCCGAGGTGGCGCCCGAGCTGGCTTGAGGGAACCGCTCCTGACGGATGGGGGCTCGGGGGAACGGGGCGCCGCGTCCGGCCGTTGAGCCTCGGCCCCCCGTCGAGAGGACCTCACGTGCTCCCTGCCCTGCCCGACCAGGTCGACCGGCTCGTCTCCCTCGGCTGGCCAGCACTGGCCGGTGTCTCCGAGTCCGCCTTCCGCTCCCGGCTCGGGCCGGTCGCCGGTCTCGACGTCGACGGCCTGCTGGTCCCGACGCGGCGCCTGGTCGACCCGCACGCCGCGGTCACCCGCCTCGAGCTCCGCGGCCGCACCGGCTTCACGTCGATGGAGGCCGCCGAGCTCCCTCCTTCGTCCCGCTGCCGTCGCTGGAGGTGCCCGACGACGACGCCTACCTGCTGCTCGACCCCTCGCCCGGGCCGGACAGCCTCGACGTCCCGCCCGCCTCCGTCGTGCTGGCCGACGGCCGCACCCCGCTGACCGTGGAGGAGGGCGTCGCGTGGGTGGCCCAGGCGCCGGAGGTCCTCAGTGACGAGAACTGCTTCTCCCTGGCCGGCAGCCGCTCCGGTGACCGCCGCGTGCCGGCGCTCTGGCTGTCCGCGAAGCGGCCGCGGCTCGGCTGGTGCTGGCAGGGCGCGCCGCACACCTGGCTCGGCACGGCCTCGTGCGCAGGGCGGGTTGCGGTGGCGGGTGCAGTGGGCGTGGCGGTGGCCGCGGGCTGACCCGCTCTCTGGCTCTGTCTGGACGGTCCTTCTGCAGGCAACCGGTCCTCCTGCGGAGGGCGTCCGGCGGATGTGGCGATCACGCACAGGTCTCGAGCGTCCATGATCGCCCCGCCTCCGGCGGCGTCTGGGGGGCGGCGTCACCCCCTAGGTCGCCTCCCGGCGTGGGGATGTGCGGCGGGCCGTGAGCTCCCGTGAGTGCCCGTGCTCGTCGCCTCACAGACCGCGCCGTTCGGGCGCGGTCCGCGCGGTCCGCGTGATCAGCTCGTCGCTCGACCGATTCCTGGAAGCTCCTGTCCACAGGCCCTTTCGGCGGCCGGTTCTGTCGGAGGGCGCTTCTACTGTCGTGGCATGGCAGTCGGTCAGCAGGTGCTCTCGGGGGTGGCGTCCCTCGAGCGGCTGCGCGCTGCGGAAGACGATCTGGGCTCGGTGGTGGCGGACGAGGGTGCGGTGCACGTCCGCAAGCTGCAGGCGGTGCTGGCACTGCACCGCGAGCACGAGGCCGACGGCCGGGCGCTGTCGGCGTCCCGGAGGCGGCGCGGTTCCTGCGCTGCTCGGAGTGGCGGGCGAACCGGTTGCTGGACGAGGGCCTGTTCCTGACCGCCCTGCCCGGCGCGCTGGACGCCATCTCCGCCGGGGTGCTGACGGTGGAGCAGTCCTCGGTCGTGGTGACCCAGCTCCGGCAAGTGACCGACCTTCCTCGGCGGCTCGTGCTGTGGGCTCGGTTGCTGGAGCGGCTGCACCGTCCTGAGGGTTCGGCGTTGCCGCCGGCGCGGCTGCGGGAGCTGCTGCAGCGCTGGATCGCCCAGTCCGACCCGGCCGATGCCGAGCAGCGCCGCAAGAGCGCGCAGGAAGAGCGGCGGGTGGAGTACCGCCGCCGCGACGACGGCCTGGTCGACATCCTGCTCTTCGGCATCGCCGCCCCCATCGCGCAGGCGGTGCTGCAACGGATCCGGGACGCCGCGCAGCCGGTCGGGTTGTTCGACGACCGACTGGCCGATCAGCGCCGGCTGGACGCCGCGGTCGACCTGCTGCTGGGCCGCACCGGCGCCACCTGCCCGGCCGCGACCGGAGCGGAGCAGCTGCGGCTGCCGGCCCGGCACCCCGGTCCCGTGCGGCGCCGATGTGAAGGTCCTGGTCCCGCTCGGGGCGGCGCTCGGCACGACCGATGAGGTCGCGACGCTGGCTGGGCACGGCCCGCTCGAACCGGATCTGCTGCAGGCGCTGCTGCGCAACGGCCCGCGGCTGCGGCCGGTGTTCGTCGACGCGAACGGCGTCCCGGTCAGCCTCGGCCCCCGCCAGGCCACGCCGCCGCGGGACGACGAGCGGGCGTTGCGGGAGGCGCTGCTGCACCTGGCCGGCTCACCCCCGGGCCAGTTCCACCCGCGCCACCCCGACGATCACCCACCACCAGCAGGCCCTGCAGTCCCGAACACCGAGCACCGTGCAGGGCTGAGCCCTGCCCCGACCTCCTCCTCGCACCCGCCGGGTACGCCCGGTCCGTACGCGGTCACCGGGTTGCTGCGGGAGTTGATCTTCCTGCGCGCGCCGTTGTGCGAGTTCCCCGGCTGCGGGGTCAAGGCCGAGGCGTGCGACGCCGAGCACGACCTCGCCCACCCGGACGGTCCGACCTGCGCCTGCAACCTCGGGCCGTGCTGCCGCCGGCACCACCGGATGAAGCAGCAGGGCTGGACCAAGACCCGCCAGAGCGACAGCGGCGTGCTCTGGACCAGCCCCACCGGCCGGCAGTGGCTCAGTCCGTCGCAGCACCAGCCCCCGGCCCCGCCCGTCCGGCCACTACCGGCCATCCCGGCACCGGACCCGCTGGACGAGCTCAGCCCGACCTTCGCCGACGACGAGCTCTGGCTGCTCCTCGACCGCCCCGACGACCCGCAGGCCTGGGAGCTCCGCGCCACCGACCTCGAGCCCGCCGACGTCGACCCCGACCCGCTCGGCACCGACACCCGCTGGACGCTGGACCTCACCGACCCGTACGCCTGGAGGGACGAACCCGCACTCGTCTGAAAGCGGGCTTCGGGCAGCGGCCGCCCCGCCGGTCGCAGGCGCACACACTCTTGACCGCCGCATGCTCGAGGTCGACCGAGGAGTTCCGGGCCTCCGAGGGGGTAGCGCCATGAAGATCATGGACTGGCTGCGCAGGCCACGTGGTCGCCTCACGACGGCGGACCTCGAGACGCGACGCCGAGCTCACGGGTACCAGGAGCTGCGCCGGGCAGGCGGATTCGACCCGTCCAAGCCTGGCGTCCGGACCTACGGGGGCGCGGGCGGCTGAGAGGGAGTGCGGTGCGCGCCGGCGGCTCAGTCGCCGTCGACGTCGGTCCCCATGCCGTCACCGAACGGGTGCAGCTGCGGGCCGTTCCAGGCGCTGGACTCCGGGTGCGGCGGCGCGGAGACCTCCTGCACCTGCTCGGTCTCAGCGACGCGCACGCCGTCGAGCGACTCCAGGGGCACGGCGTACCGGTTCGGCTCGGTCATGGCGGCAGTGTGCGCGCCGGTGGGCGATCGGTCCATCACCGGTAGGTGAGCAGCCGTCGGGCCGGGCCCTCGAAGTGGGCGTGGTCGTTGAAGGAGATCAGGCTCGTCCCGCCGCTGCCGACGACGACCTTCGTGATCGCCCCGTTGGCGGTGACGCGGTTCAGCGCGACCACCCCGTCCGGGCCGAGGCCGAGCAGCCCGCCGCAGACCGCGGCGATGACGCCGCCGGAGGTGAAGACGACGGCGTCGCGACCGCTCGGCAGGCCGGCAGCCAGCTCGTCCAGCGCGGCGCGCGCGCCACCTGCGAACGCCGTCCAGTCGCCGCGGTCGTCCTCGACCCACGCCGCCAGTGCCAGGTCGAGCAGGGCCTGCACCCCCTTCGACGTCCCGTCGTGCGAGGTGTCCGGCGGGACGTAGCGCTTGAGCAGGTCCAGGTGGTCGTACTCGTCCCAGCGCGGGTCCGCCGCGACCTCGATCGCGAGACCGGCTGCGTGCAGGGCGATGTCGGCGGTGTCGCGCTGACGTCGCAACGAGCCGCACGCTGCGACGGGGGAGCGGAGACGACGCCGGCCGAGCTCGGCCCCGACGTGCGCGGACTGCTCGCGACCGACCTCGGACAGCACGTCGTAGTCCTCGGCCCCGAACGACGCCTGGCCGTGGCGGACGAGCAGGACGGCGGGCATCAGGCGATCCCCGCGATCCGGCGGCAGCGCTCGTCGAGGTAGCTGACGAAGTACCAGAAGTCCTTGAACGCCGGGTTGGTCGTCTGCCCCAGGGAGTAGCGGTAGTAGATCTGCTGCGCGATGGCGGCCAGGCGGAACAGCCCGAAGACCTCGTAGAACGCCCAGTCCTCGACGGCGAGGCCGGTCCGGCTCCGGTAGTGCTCGACGACCTCGGCCCGCGTCGGCATCCCCGGCAGGTCGGTGGGCTGCCTCTTCGACAGCCGCATCATGTCGTCGTCGTCGGCCTGCACCCAGTAGGCCAGCGCGCCGCCGAGGTCCATGAGCGGGTCGCCGAGCGTCGCCATCTCCCAGTCGAGCACCCCGACGACCCGCAGGTCGTCGTCGAGGACCAGGTTGTCGAGGCGGAAGTCGTTGTGCACCAGGCAGGTCCCGACGTCAGCCGGCTGCCGCTCCGCCAGCCACGCCATCACGGCCTCGAAGTCGGGGACGTTCTCGGTGCGCGCCCGCCGGTAGCGCTCCGACCAGCCGCTCACCTGCCGTCCGACGTAGCCCAGCCCCTTGCCGAGGTCGGCCAGGCCCGCGGCCCCGACGTCGACCTGGTGCAGCTCGACCAGGCTGTCGACCGCGCGCAGTCCGAGCTCGTGCGCCTGCGCGGGGGACAGCTCCAGCCCCTCCGGCAGCCGGCCGCGCAGGATCGTCCCCTCGACCCGCTGACATGACGTAGAAGTCACTGCCCAGCACGCTCGGGTCGTCGCACAGCGCGACCATCTCCGGGACGTACGGGTAGTGCGGTGCGAGCGCGGCCTGCACCCGGTGCTCGCGGCGCATGTCGTGCGCGCTCGCCGCCTTCTGGCCGGCCGGCGGGCGCCGCAGGACGAGGTCACGGGACGGGTAGCGGAGCAGGTAGGTCAGGTTCGAGGCCCCGCCGGCGAACTGGCGGACCTCGGGGAGGGCGTCGCCGAGCCCGTCCACCCGGGCGCCCAACCAGGCGTGCAGGGCGGCGACGTCGAAGGCGTCCTCGTCGCGCAGGGCGCGGGGCTCGTCGGTGGAGGTGCTCACGCCGACTGATCCTGCCGTGCAGCCCGGAGGCGCCCGCACCCGCACCCGCCCTGTCCGGCAGCATGGTCGCCGTGAGCCTCGCCGACGCCGCCCTGCTGCTCGGCTACCTGCTGGCGGTGCCGTTCACGCTCTTCGTCCCCGGCTTCCTGCGGCTCTGGCGCCGCCGTGAGCCGGCGGTCTTCCTGACCGCCCAGGCCGGGGCCGCGCTGATCGTCGTGGGCTGGCTGGCGAAGGGCAGCCTGCTGAGCGCGCTGGTCAACGCCGGCTGGCTGGTCGGGCTGACCGTGGCCTGGCTCCGCGAGGGCCGCCGCAGGGCCGCTCAGGTCTGAGGCACGGCGCACGTCTCGGACGAGAAGCCCTGCGACACCAGCCCCAGGCCGCCGTTGAGGCGCGAGCGCTGGTTC
The DNA here is from genome assembly GCA_963844295.1 of uncultured Actinomycetota bacterium. Taxonomy (GTDB): domain Bacteria; phylum Actinomycetota; class Actinomycetes; order Mycobacteriales; family SCTD01; genus SCTD01. The sequence continues at coordinate 218,110 of CAWJNR010000004.1, forward strand.
TCGACCGCGACCATCATGGCGAGCTCCACCACGGCCGGCTCGCCCAGCGCCGCCACCAGCGCGGCCACCAGCTGGTCGGTCACCTCGAGCGGGGTCCGGCGTGCCGCGCTCACCACGCCGCCGCCGTCGGACACCAGCGCCGCGTCGTCGGTGAGCAGTGCGGTGGGCCCCCGTACGTCGGCGGTCGCCACGGCGGTCAGCAGCCGCTCGAGCAGCTCCCGCCGCCCCGTGCGCTGCGGCGCCGGCAGGTCGTCGGCCAGGCGTCCCCGCGCCCGCACGTGCAGCTGACGACACGCAGCCGGCGATCTGTCGACGCAGGAGGCGATCTCGTCGTACGGCAGGGCGAAGGCCTCCCGCAGCACGAAGACCGCGCGCTCCGCGGGGGACAGCCGCTCCAGCAGCAGCAGGAAGCCGAGCGACAGCGAGTCGCGCAGCTCCGCCGTGTCGAGCGGCCCGAGGGACCCGTCCGCGGTGTGCACCGGCTCCGGCAGCCACGGTCCGACGTACGCCTCCCGACGCACGCGGGCGGAGCGCAGCTCGTCGAGGCAGAGCCGCGTCACCACGGTCCGCAGCCACGCGGCGGGGTTGTCCACCGAGCCCGCCCGCGACCAGCGCAGCCACGCCTCCTGCACCACGTCCTCGGCGTCGCCGCGGGACCCGAGCATGCGGTAGGCGAGGCCGAGCAGCGCGGGACGCTGCTCCTCGAACCCGCTCACTGCAGGGCGATCACGAGCTCCGGCTCGGTGGCGGCGCGGACGTCGTCGACGCTGACGCCGGGGGCGGTCTCGCGCAGCACCAGGCCCTCGGGCTCGACGTCGAGGACGGCCAGGTCGGTGACGATGCGCTGCACGCAGCGCACACCGGTCAGCGGCAGCGAGCACTCGCGGACGATCTTGTGGCTGCCGTCCCGCGACACGTGCTCCATCATCACGATCACGCGCTTGGCGCCGTGGACGAGGTCCATCGCGCCGCCCATGCCCTTGACCATCTTGCCGGGGATCATCCAGTTCGCGAGGTCGCCGGTCTGCGAGACCTGCATCGCGCCGAGCACGGCGACGTCGACGTGCCCGCCGCGGATCATCCCGAACGAGCTCGCGCTGTCGAAGTACGAGGCGCCGGGCAGGATCGTCACGGTCTCCTTGCCGGCGTTGATGAGGTCCGGGTCGACCGCGTCCTCGGTCGGGTACGGACCCACGCCCAGCACGCCGTTCTCGGAGTGCAGCACCACGTGCACGCCCTCCGGGACGTAGTTCGGCACCAGGGTCGGCAGGCCGATCCCGAGGTTGACGTAGGAGCCGTCGCTCAGCTCCTGGGCGACCCGGGCCGCCAGCTGCTCACGCGTCAGCACGGGCCACCGTCCTCTTCTCGATCCGCTTCTCGACGCCGGGCACGTGCACGACGCGCTGCACGAAGATCCCCGGGGTGTGCACCAGTGCGGGGTCCAGCTCGCCCGGCTCGACCAGCTCCTCGACCTCGGCGATGGTCACCCGGCCGGCGGCCGCGCAGAGCGGGTTGAAGTTCTGCGACGACTTCTCGTAGACGAGGTTGCCGTGCCGGTCGCCGAAGCGGGCGTGCACCAGCGCGAAGTCGGTGCGGATCGCCCGCTCCAGCACGAAGTCCTGCCCGTCGAAGGTGCGCACCTCCTTGGGCTCAGAGGCCTGCGCGATCCCGCCGGAGCCGTCGTAGCGCTGCGGCAGGCCGCCGTCGGCGACCTGCGTGCCGACGCCGGCCGGGGTGAAGAAGGCCGGGATGCCGGCGCCGCCCGCGCGCAGCCGCTCCGCGAGCGTGCCCTGGGGCACCAGCTCGACCTCGAGCTCGCCGCCCAGGAACTGCCGCTCGAACTCCTTGTTCTCGCCGACGTAGGACCCGGTGGTGCGGCGGATGCGCTTGGCCGCGAGCAGCGACCCGAGCCCCCACTGGTCGACGCCGCAGTTGTTGCTGACGGTCTCGAGGTCGGTGACGCCCAGCTCGAGCAGCGCGTCGATGAGGGCCTGGGGGATGCCGCACAGGCCGAACCCGCCGACGGCCAGCGATGCTCCGCTGGTCACGTCCTCGACGGCCTCGGCCGCGCTGCCGACGACCTTGTCCACGCGTGTGCTCCGTCCGTCCCGGCGTCGTTGCCGTCCGCGGACCCTACGACGACCGCCCGGCCCGCCGCAGGCGGGTGAGGCACGATGGCGCGGTGCCGGAGGTGGAGGTCGTGCCAGCCTCCCGCACCACGTGGCGCCCGCAGCTGCCCGTCGACGTGCGCCGGACCCTGTCGCCGCTCAGCCGCGGCCGCGCCGACCCCACGCACCGGGTCACCGAGGACGGGGCGGTGTGGCGCACCACGCTGCTGCCGACCGGCCCGGCGACCTACCGGCTGGCGCAGCGCGGTCTGCACGAGGTCGACTGCCGGGCCTGGGGGCCGGGCGCCGAGGAGGCCGTCGCCGGCGTGCCGGACCTGCTCGGGGCGCGCGACGCCGCCGACGGCTTCGAGCCCCGCCACCCGCGGCTCGTCGAGGCCGCCCAGCGCCACCCCGGCCTGCGCGTCCCCCGGACGGGACGGGTGGTCGAGGCGCTCGTGCCCGCCGTGCTCGAGCAGAAGGTCACCGGCAAGGAGGCGCGGGCGTCCTTCCGGCGCCTGGTCCTGCAGCACGGCACGCCGGCGCCGGGTCCGGCGCCGGACGGCATGCGCGTACCGCCGTCCGCCGAGGCGTGGCGCCGCATCCCGTCGTGGGAGTGGCACCGCGCCGCCGTCGACCCGAAGCGGTCGAGGACCATCTGCCTCGCGATGCAGTACGCCGCGCGGCTGGAGCAGGCGGTCGGGATGGCCCCCGACGACGCCGCGCGCCGGCTGTCCGCCGTCCCGGGCATCGGCGCCTGGACGGTGGCCGAGGTCGCCCAGCGGGCCCTCGGCGACACCGACGCGCTCAGCGTCGGCGACTACCACCTGTCGCAGTACGTCGGGTGGGCGCTGGTCGGCCGCCCCGTCGACGACGACGGCATGGTCGAGCTGCTCGAGCCGTGGCGCCCGCACCGCTACCGGGTCGTGCGGCTGCTGGAGTGCAGCGGCTTCGCCAAGCCCCGCTTCGGCCCGCGGATGACCGTGCAGGACCACCGCACGCACTGAGTCAGCGCAGGACGGTGAACTCCGCAGGGTCGCGGGGCGCGCGCTCGGCCGCCGGGGCGGCGGCGTGGCCGACGGCGACCGCACCCATGGGCTCCCAGGCCGGCTCGAGCTGGAGCACGTCGCGCACGACGTCCGGGCAGAACAGCGTGCTGCTCACCCACGCGCTGCCCAGGCCCTCGGCGGCCAGCTGCACCAGCAGGTTCTCCACGCCGGCGCCCATGGCCACCAGGAACATCCGCTCCTCGGCGCGCGCCCGCCGCTCGTCCGGGTAGTCGTGCGCCCCTTCCCGCACCAGGCACGGCACGACGAGGTACGGCGCCGCGCGCAGCACGTCGCCGCGCCGCAGCCGCCTGGCGATGCTCTCGGGGGAGAAGCCGTCCGCCTCGAGGTCGAGCGCCCACTGCGCCGCCATCGCGTCGAGCAGCGCCTCCTTGCGCTCCTCCACGAGCGACGAACCGCCACGGCGTCGTGTGGTGCGGTGCGGGTGCGGTCACCGCCGCGGCCACCGCCCGCAGCACGACGTCGCGGTCGACCGGCCGGTCGTCGAAGGCCCGCACCGTGCGGCGCAGCGCGAGCGTCTGCCGGTGCGCCTCCTGCGTGCCGAGCCGGAACCAGTCCTGCGCCGCCGGCCGCACCAGCGCCTGAGCTCCGCGCCCGTCGTCCGGCAGGTCGAGGCCGCGGACCACCGCGACCGGCACGCCGTCGGCCTTGCCCTTCACCAGCTCGGCCGCGGCGGCGAGCTCGTCGGCGACGGCGATCTCGGTGACCTCCAGGACCGCGCCGAAGCTGTCCCGGCTGCCGCGCGCGTCGCGCACCGGCGCCAGACCGGCCACGCCGATGGCCGTGTCGACCTGCCCCTGCCGCCACGGCCGCCCGAGCGTGTCCGACACGACCACGGCCAGCCGGCGGCCCGTCAGCGACTGCAGCCGGTCGCGCAGGTCTCGGGCGCTCGCGTCGGGATCAACTGGCAGCAAGGCGATCTCGTCCTGCTGGACGTTGCTGGCGTCGACGCCGGCAGCGGCCAGCACGAGGCCGTTGCGGTTCTCCGCGATGACGGTGGTCCCGCGCCGGGCGACCTCGCGCACGGTCTCCGCGGCCACGGCGGCCAGCCGGACGGCCTCGCGGTCCTGCCCGTCGGGGACGGGCACGAGCCGGCCTTCCGCCTTGCTGAGCAGCTTGCTCGTCACGACGACGACGTCGCCGTCCTGCAGCGCGACCGCGCCCGCGACGAGCGCGGCCACGTCGTCGCCGGGGCGCACCTCGGGCAGCCCCTCGACGCCGAGCACCTCGTAGCTAGGCACCGGCCAGGTCCAGGGCCGCGCGCGCCATCGCGGCGGCCGCGGGCAGGTCGGTCATGAGCAGCGGTACGGCGCGCACCTCGACGCCGGGCACCGTCGCGCCGGCGTCGGCGGTGTCGACGAGCCACCCGTCGAGCAGCCCGCCGTCGGAGCGCGCGGCGTAGTGCCGGCCGACCGCCTCGGCGCTGGTCTGCACGCCGATCGCGGACAGGCACGCGTCGGCCATGCCGCGCACGGGCGCACCGCCGATGACGGGGGAGACGCCGACGACGGTCTTGTCCCGCAGCGCCTCGGCGATGCCCGGCACCTGCAGCACGGTGCCGATGCTGACGACCGGGTTGCTGGGCGGGAGCACGACGACGTCCGCGGCGGCGATCGCCTCCAGCACGCCGGGCGCCGGCGTCGAGGTCTCCGCGCCGACGGCCACGATGGCGCGGGCCGGCAGGGACGCCCGGTGCTTGACCCACCACTCCTGGAAGTGGATGGCCCGCTCGCGGCCGTCGAGCTCGACCCGCACGTAGGTCTCGACCTGGTCGTCGGTCATCGGCAGCAGCTCCGCGCCGGGCTGCCACCGCGCGCACAGCGCCTGCGTGACCTGCGACAGCGGGAAGCCGGCGTCGAGCATCTGCCGACGCACCAGGTGCGTGGCGAGGTCCCGGTCGCCCAGCCCGAACCACGCGGTGGGGACGTCGTACGCCTGCAGCTCGGCCTTGGCGTGGAAGGTCTCGTCCTGGCGGCCCCAGCCGCGCTCCTCGTCGATGCCACCGCCGAGCGTGTACATCACGGTGTCGAGGTCGGGGCAGATCCGCAGCCCGTACAGGGTGATGTCGTCGCCGGTGTTCACGACGACGGTGAGCGCGGCGTCGGGCACCGCCGCCTGCAGCCCGCGCAGGAAGCGCGCGCCGCCGATGCCGCCGGCGAGGGAGACGATCCTCACGCGCGGTAGGTCCCGCCGTCGCGTCCGTTCCGGTCGGCGAGCAGCCCGGCGACGGTCGACACCGCGATCTCGGCGGGCGCGCGCGAGCCGATGTCGAGCCCGATCGGCCGGTGCACGCGCGCGATCCGCTCGTCAGGGACGCCGCGCTCCCGCAGCGCGGCGACGTGCGGCGCGGTGTGCCGCGGGCTGCCCATCACGCCGACCCAGCGGGCCCGCGTCTCGAGCACGGCCGCGAGCACGTCGCCGAGCTCGGGCCGGTCGTGGTCGGTGACCACGACGTCGGTGTGCTCGTCGATCCCGGCCTCGGCGGCGGTGCGCACGGTCAGCACGCCGTCCAGGTCCCCGGCCGGGTCGAGCACGACGCAGGCGAAGCCGACGTGCGCGGCCAGGTGCACCAGCTGGGTCGCGACGGGGGAGGCGAAGACGGCCACCAGCCGGCGCTCGCCGGTCGGGGCCTCGACCTCCCCGTGCGCCATGGCGCAGGCGATGTCGGTCGCTTCGTCGTGCGAGTGCGTGGAGTCCATGCGGCCAGTCTGCCCGGCGGCCCATCAGCACGCCCCCGACACTGGTCCGGTGCTGCGCCGTGCCCCGTCCCGCCTCGCCGGGGTCGACGTGGCCCGCGGCGTCGCGCTGCTCGGCATGGCCGCCGTCCACGTCCTGCCGGGCGAGGACCCGGACGGCTCGCCGACCTGGACCGACGCCGTGTTCGCCGGTCGCTCCGCGGCGCTGTTCGCCGTGCTCGCAGGCGTCGGTCTCGCCCTGGCCTACCGCCGGCCCGGTGTGCGGGACGGCGCTCGCCCTGGTCGTCCGAGCGGTGCTCATCGGCCTGCTGGGGCTCTGGCTCGGCGACGCCGACAGCGGCGTGGCGGTGATCCTCGCCTACTACGCCCTGTTCTTCGTGCTCGCCGTCCCGTGGCTGCGGGCCGGGCCGCGGGTGCTGCTGGTCAGCGCCGCGGTGGTCGCCGCCGTGGTCCCGTTCGTCGCGCAGGCGCTGCGCGACGACCTGCCGGAGCGCGACGTCGCGAGCCCCGTGCTGGACGACCTGACCGAGCCGCTGCAGCTGCTGAGCGAGCTGCTCGTCACCGGCTACTACCCGGCCACCTCGTGGATCGCCTACCTGCTGCTCGGCATGGCTGTGGCGCGGCTGGGGCTGCAGGGCACCCGCGCCGCCCTCCGGCTCGTCGCCGCGGGCGGCCTGCTGGCGCTCGCGGCGCACGGCCTGAGCGCGCTGCTCCTCGGGCCGCTCGGCGGCCACGACCGCATCGCCGAGCAGGTGCGCCTGCCTCCCGGCGTCGACATCGAGGACGCCGTCGGCGAGGGCCGCTTCGGCGCCGTCCCGACGACGACCCGGTGGTGGCTCGCCACCGACGCCCCGCACAGCACGACGCCGCTGGACCTCGCCGCCACAGCAGGCTCGGCCCTGGTCGTGCTCGGCCTGGCCCTGCTCCTCGTCGCGGCGGTCCCGCTCGTGCTGCACCCCCTGGCCGCCGCGGGCAGCATGCCGCTGTCGCTGTACGCGGCGCACGTCACGCTGCTGGGGGCGACCGACACCGACGACCCCGCGCAGTACTACTGGCTCCAGGTGCTCGTCGCGCTGCTGCTCGCCGTGCTCTGGCGCCGGGCCGTCGGGCGGGGTCCGCTGGAGACCGTCGTGGCGCTGGCCGTCAGACCCCTGAGGCGACGCGGCCCGTAGTCCCGGACGTACTGTCGATGCATGGACTCGGGCATGCGGCGCGCACTGGCGCGGGCCCGGGACGGCAAGGCGCTGGACGTCGACGAGGCCACCGTCCTGCTGGGCGCGCGGGGCGACGAGCTCGACGCCCTGCTGGCCGTCGCCGGGCGCGTCCGCGACGCCGGGCTCGTCGACGCGGGCCGCCCCGGCGTCGTGACCTACTCCCGCAAGGTGTTCATCCCGCTCACGCGGCTGTGCCGCGACCGCTGCCACTACTGCACCTTCGCGACCGTCCCCGGCCGGCTGCCCGCGCCGTACCTCTCGGTGGAGGAGGTGCTGGACATCGCCCGGCAGGGGGCGGCGCTGGGCTGCAAGGAGGCGCTGTTCACGCTCGGCGACCGGCCCGAGGACCGCTGGGACGCCGCGCGGGCCTGGCTCGACGAGGCCGGCTACGACAGCACGCTGGCCTACGTCCGGGCCTGCGCCGTCGCCGTCCTGGAGGAGACCGGCCTGCTGCCGCACCTCAACCCCGGCGTCATGACCTGGGCCGAGCTGCAGCGGCTCAAGCCGGTCGCGCCGTCGATGGGGATGATGCTCGAGACCACGGCGCGGGTGAAGGCGCACGAGGGCTCGCCCGACAAGGACCCCGACGTGCGCCTGCGCGTGCTGGAGGACGCCGGTCGGCACGCCGTCCCCTTCACCACCGGGCTGCTCGTCGGCATCGGCGAGACCCTGCGGGACCGGGCCGAGACGGTCTTCGCGATCCGCGCGGCGCACCGGCGGCACGGCCACGTCCAGGAGGTGATCGTCCAGAACTTCCGCGCCAAGGACGACACGGCCATGCGTGCGGTGCCCGACGCCGGGATGGAGGAGTACCTCGCGGCGATCGCGGTGACGCGGGTGGTGATGGGCCCGCGGATGCGCGTGCAGGCACCGCCGAACCTCGTCGACCTGACCGAGACCGCGCTGCTGCTGCGCGCCGGTGTCGACGACTGGGGCGGCGTCTCGCCGCTCACGCCGGACCACGTCAACCCCGAGCGGCCCTGGCCCCAGGTCGAGGCGCTCGCGCGGATGACCGAGCGGTCCGGCTTCGTCCTGCGCGAGCGGCTGACCGCGCACCCGCCGTACCTGCGAGAGCCGTGGCTCGACCCGCGCCTGGCTCCCCACGTCGACGCGCTCGCGGGCGCCGACGGGCTCGCCCTCGACGTGCTGCCCGAGGGGCTGCCCTGGCAGGAGCCGGACGGCGGGCTCGTGAGCAGCGGCCGGACGGACCTGCACGCCACCGTCGACACGGCCGGCCGCAGCGCGGACCGGCGGTCGGACTTCAGCGACGTCTACGGCGACTGGGACGCGGTCCGCGAGTCGGTGCCGGCCGTGGTCGCCCCGCTCGACGGCGACGTCGCCGCTGCCCTGCGGGTGGCGCGCGACCGACCGGCGGCGCTGACCGCGGAGCAGGCGCTGGCCCTCATCACCGCGGAAGGCCCTGAGCTCGAGGCGGTCTGCGCGCTCGCCGACGACGTGCGCCGCGACACCGTGGGCGACGAGGTCACCTACGTCGTGAACCGGAACGTCAACTTCACCAACGTCTGCTACACCGGCTGCCGCTTCTGCGCGTTCGCGCAGCGCCGCACCGACAGCGACGCGTACTCCCTGTCGCTGGAGGAGGTCGGGCAGCGCGCGGCCGAGGCGTGGGACGTCGGCGCGACCGAGATCTGCATGCAGGGCGGCATCGACCCGCAGCTGCCCGGGTCGGCCTACCTCGACCTCGCCCGCGCCGTGAAGAGCGCCGCGCCCGGGCTGCACCTGCACGCCTACAGCCCGATGGAGGTCGTCAACGGGGCGGCCCGGATGTCGATGTCGATCGCCGACTTCCTGTCGGCGGCGCGCGAGGCGGGTGTCGACAGCCTCCCCGGGACCGCGGCGGAGATCCTGGACGACGACGTCCGGTGGGTGCTCACGAAGGGCAAGCTGCCGACCGCGCAGTGGATCGAGGTGGTCACCACCGCGCACCGGCTCGGCATCCCGACGACCAGCACGATGATGTACGGCCACGTCGACCAGCCGCACCACTGGGTGGCGCACCTGCAGCTGCTCGCCCGGCTGCAGGGCGAGACCGGCGGCTTCACGGAGTTCGTGCCGCTGCCCTTCGTGCACACCTCTGCGCCGATCTACCTGGCCGGGGTCGCCCGTCCGGGGCCGACCGTGCGCGACAACCGCGCGGTCCACGCCGTCGCCCGGCTGCTGCTGCACGGGCGCATCGACCACGTGCAGTCCTCGTGGGTGAAGCTCGGACCGGAGCAGTGCGCGGCCGTCCTCGCGGGCGGGGTGGACGACCTCGGCGGCACGCTGATGGAGGAGACCATCAGCCGGATGGCCGGCTCGGCGTACGGCTCGCGCAAGTCCGTCGAGGACCTCGAGGCGATGGTGCGGGCCTCCGACCGCACCCCGAGACAGCGGACGACGACGTACGGGACGGTCCCGCAGGAGCGCTGGGAGGCGGCCCGCAGGGAGCGCGTCGCCCTGCCGCTCGCCTGAGCGTCGGGACGTCCTCCCGCCACTACGCTGCGCTCACCTCGAGCCTGGGAGTGGGACGTGAGCACCGCTGAGTACCCCGATGCGCTGACACGGCGGATCGAGCAGCTGGCCGCCTCCAGCGACGAGCCCGAGAGCGAAGGCGCTGCCGTCGCCGCGCTGGTCGGGGCACTCCGCGCCGAGATCGGCGCTGTACGAGCGGAACTCGGTTCCCTGCGCTCCGAGACCGGGGGCGTCCGGAGCGACCTCGACGGCCTCGGCGGGCGGCTCACCGGATCGGTGGCGGCCAGCCGCAGCGAGACCGGCACCCTGGTCCGCCGCGTCACCGAGCTGACCAGCCGCATCGACGGCGTCGGCGGGCGGGTCGACGAGGTCCGCAACGGCCTGCCCGGCCTGGTCCGGGAGCTCCGCGAGGGGCTCGAGGCCGTCCCCACCCGGACCGGTCAGCGGATCGACGAGCTCACCGACCGCCTGTCCGCCGCCGTGGGGGAGCGCGTCGAGGTCGTGGCGCAGGCGGTCAGCGGCACCGTCGACGCGGTCCTCGCGCGCGAGGCGGAGACAGCGGCTGCGGCGTCGAGCGCGCTGGAGGACGCCCGGGTGGGCCTCGAGTCGCGGATGGCCGTGCTCGAGGACGCCCTCGACGCGCTCAGCGAGCGGATCGAAGCGCTCGCGCGCGATGGCGCGAGCACCACCACCGACCAGCTCGGCACGCTCACCACCACGGTCCGCGACCTCGACAAGCGCATCGCCGACGAGGGGCGCCACACGGCCGATCTCCTCGTCGGCCGGCTGGGCGACGTCACCGGGACCCGGGTCAGCGCGCTCGAGGACGCGCTGCTCGCCCGGCTGTCCGACGTGCTGCGCGAGCGCGACGACGAGCTGCGCCGCGACCTGCTCGGCGCGCTGGAGAGCGCGCGCAGCGAGGCGCGGGAGGACCGGGCAGCCGCCATCGGGCTGGCCACCACGGTCCGCAGCGCCCTCGACGGGCTCGCTGCCGGTCTGGAGAGCTCGCTGGACGGGCTCGCCGCTGCCGTCACCCGCGCGGTCGGGGACGGCCGCGACGAGGCCCGCGCCCAGCTCGACGAGGTCGTCGAGCGGCTCAGCGGCGCGGTGGTCGCCCTCCGCACCGAGCTGGTCGCCCGTGACGACGTCGCCTCGGGCCGGCTCTCGGGGATGCAGTCCTCGGTGGAGGGGCGCGTCGAGGGGGTCCGCGCACAGCTCGGCGCCGCGATGACCGTCCTGCGCAGCGACGTCGAGAGCGAGATCGGCTCCCTCGCACCGCGGTTGGACGAGGTCGCCGCCACCGCGCGGGCCCTCCGCGAGGAGCTGGGCGGCCGCGTGGACGTGCTGGGTGCGACCGTCGACCAGGCGAAGGACAGCACCCGTCAGGCGGGGGAGCGGCTGCTCGCCCTCGGCGACACCGTGCGGACGCAGGGCGAGGAGCTGGCGGCGCGGCTCGGGGCCGTGCGCGGCGACGTCGCCGCGGCGACGCGCGACCTGCGCGAGGAGCTCCTCGCCCGCACCTCCGAGCAGCTGGCCGCGCTGAGCGGTCTCCAGGCCACGGTCGGGCGGTCCACCGCGGCCGGCGAGCGCTCCGTCGAGACGCTCGGTGAGCTGGCGAACGCGCACCGCGGGCTGGCGGACGCCGTCGAGGGCTTCCGGGCGGAGTGGCCGACGCGGACCTTCGAGGTCGTGCAGGGGGCCAAGGCGGTGTCCGAGGCGGTCGCGCGCGACGTGCGGGCCGAGATCGAGGTGCAGCTCACCCGCGTCCGCGAGGAGCTCGCGCGGGCCGCCGAGGAGGTGGAGGGCGCGCGCGAGGACCTGGAGTCCGGCACCGACCGGCTCTCGCGTGCCGGGAAGGTGCTCGTGGGCTACCTCGAGCAGCGCGACCGCCTGCTGGAGGCCGAGCGCGACAGGGTGCTGCACGACGTGCTGGACAGCTTCGCGTCGGGCCTGTCCGCACGCGAGCGGACCGCACTGGCCGGCCGGGTCGGTGACGTCGTGGCCCGCCGGCGCGACGCCCGGGACGCCGAGCGCTACCGCACGGCCGTGGGAACGCCGTCGCCTCCCGTGGTGGAGGTCCCCGGCGAGGTCACCGCCCTCGTGCCGGACGACGCGGCGGCCGCCCGTGCGGCCCGGCCGCGGCGCGCCGCGGCCGTCCGCCCGCCCGCGCCCCCGTCGGCCGCGCGCGGTGCGCTCGCCACCCCCGTCAGCACCGTCGCCCCCGGCAAGCGGCCGGCCAGGACGGTCTCCGCAGCCCCGCCCGGCCGCCCCCGGGTGCGGGCGGAGGCCGGAGGCGGCGAGGAGGCGCCCGCTGCGAAGAAGGCGGCTGCCGCGAAGACGGCTCCTGCGAAGAAGGCGGCCGCGAAGAGGGCTCCGGCGAAGAAGGCTCCCGCGAAGAAGGCTCCCGCGGCCAGGGCGGTCGGGTCGTCGTCGGGCCGGCTGTCGAGCATGCCGGCGGTGCCGGACGTCCAGGTGGCGCTCGACGCGGCCGCACCGCCGGTCGAGCCGCCCCGCGTGGAGCGGCCGGTCGAGCGGCCGGTCGTCGCCTCTCCCGAGGAGCAGGACCCGCCCTCCTCGTGATCACCTAGTGCAACTGCGTGATCACGCTCGGCTGAACGGGCTACCACAAGGTCCGGTCGCTGTCTGTAGCACCCCTGGGCCTTGACGTGAGGGCAGGACACGCGTGTAATTCCACCAGTGTCGTTCCCCCCGCACAGCCGGCCCCCCGGCCGTCTGTGCGGTGACACCCACTGCGGTCCGGCGTTCGCCGGATCGTCCGATCTCTGTTCCGAGGAGACGAGATGAGCGAGCCGATCTACCTGGCCGCCCTGGGTGCGGGTCCTGACACCGACGACACCGGCGTGCTGGGCTGGCAGGAGCAGGCGCTCTGCGCCCAGACCGACCCCGAGGCCTTCTTCCCCGAGAAGGGCGGCTCCACGAGGGAGGCCAAGCGCATCTGCGTCGGCTGCGAGGTCAAGGGCGAGTGCCTGGAGTACGCCCTCGAGCAGGACGAGCGCTTCGGCATCTGGGGCGGGCTCTCCGAGCGCGAGCGTCGCCGGCTCAAGCGCGCTGCCGGCTAGCCCTCCGGGCTCGGCCTCCGACCCCCGGTACGGGGCCCTAGTCGGTGTCCGGCGGGTCGACCTCGTCGGGGTCGATCTGGAGCAGGCGCGCGACCTGGTCGACCACGACGTCGTGCACCAGGTCGGCGAGGTCGTCGCGGTCGGTGGCGCGGGCCTCCAGCGGCCGCCGGTAGACCACGACGCGCGGGGCGGTCCGCCGGCCGCGCGCGTCCACCCCCGCCGGCAGCAGCCGGCCGAGCGGCACCGCGCCGCCCGCCGTCTCGTCGGCCACGACGTCGTCCTCGTAGACCGCGTCGCTGTCGGCGGCCACGGCCGGCACGTCCTCGACGGCGAACTCCACGCCCTCGAGCTCGCTTGGCCCAGCGCTGCTCGAGGTCCTCGACGGCGTCCAGGACCAGGTCGTCGAAGCGCTCGCCGCGGGTCTGGGAGGCCGGCACCCGCACCTCGCGGCCGCCGAGCAGGACCGTCGTGGGCAGCAGCGGCCCGCGCAGACCGCGCCCGTGGCGGTCGCGACGCCGGCGCCTCCGTGCGGCCGGGGCGGCGTCCTCGGAGGGCATCGGGATCACGCGCCGAGGGTAGGGGAGCGCCGGCCCGCGGGTCATCAGGTGCGGCGCGTCGCTCGTCGGCCCCCTCGGGTTGGGCTACCGTCCCGCTCGTGAGCCCTGTCCGGCGCTGCTCCCGCACCGCGTGCGCCCTTCCCGCTGTCGCGACGCTCACCTACGTCTACGCCGACCGCGCCGCCGTCGTCGGGCCGCTCGCCGTGCACGCCGAGCCGCACTGCTACGACCTGTGCGAGGAGCACGCCACCCGGCTGACCGCCCCGCGCGGCTGGGAGGTCGTGCGGCACGAGCCCGAGCACCCCGACGTCGAGCGCGCGCGCAGCAGCGACGACCTCGAGGCGCTCGCCGACGCCGTCCGCGAGGCCGCCCGCCCGACGCCCCACGCGCCGCCCGGCAGCGCGGACAGCGGCACCGGCCGTCGCGGGCACCTGCGCGCGCTCCCGACGCCCGGCTGAGCCGTCTGCCCGGTTCGTCCCCGACACGCCAGGTTCTCAAGTCCTCCCCGCGCCGGTCGAAGCACGTGGTAGCCGCCCTCTCCACCTGCCACCGACCGGAGCACCGCGATGTCGCTCGTCACCACCCCCACCCGCTCGCTCGCCGTCTGCGGCACCTGCGCGGGCAACCGGGTCACCTCGATCACGATGACGCTGACCGACGGGTCGTCGGTCGACTTCAGCTCCTGCCACGCCTGCGAGGCGCAAGTCCTGGAAGCAGGACGGCCGCGAGCTGGACATCACCTCGGTGCTCGGCAAGGCGCAGAAGCACAAGGTCGCCGTCTAGCGCTCTGCGCCTAGGGTCGCACCATGACCCGCGACCTCTCCACCATCATCAAGGCCTACGACGTCCGCGGGCTGTGCCCCGGCGAGCTCGACGCCGACATCGCCCGCGCGCTCGGCGCCGCCTTCGCCCGCTTCGCCGGCAGCCCCCGCATCGTCACCGCGCGCGACATGCGCGAGTCCGGCGTCGAGCTGAGCCGGGCGTTCGCCGAGGGCGCCACCAGCCAGGGCGTCGACGTCGTCGACGCCGGGCTGGGCTCGACCGACCTGCTCTACTACGCCGCCGGGACGCTCGACGTCCCGGGCGCGATGTTCACCGCCAGCCACAACCCGGCGCGCTACAACGGCATCAAGCTGTGCCTGGCCGGCGCCAAGCCGGTCGGTCAGGACACCGGCCTCGCGCAGCTGCGCGCCGACGCCGAGCGCTACCTCGACGAGGGGCTGCCGGCCTACGACGGCGAGCCCGGCACGGTCACGCAGCAGGACCTGCTGGCCGGCTACGCCGCGTACATGAAGGAGCTCGTGCCGGGCATCGAGGACGTCCGGCCGCTGAAGGTCGTCGTCGACGCCGGCAACGGCATGGGCGGCTACACCGTCCCCGCGGTGTTCGAGGGGCTGCCGCTCGAGACGACGCGAGCTGTACTTCGAGCTCGACGGGAGCTTCCCGAACCACGAGGCCAACCCGATCGACCCGGCCAACACCGCCGACCTGCAGGCGAAGGTCGTCGAGGTCGGCGCCGACCTCGGCCTGGCCTTCGACGGCGACGCCGACCGCTGCTTCGTCATCGACGAGCGCGGCGAGATCGTCAGCCCCTCGGTGCTCACCGCGCTCATCGCCGCGCGCGAGCTGGCCAAGCACCCGGGCGCGACGGTGATCCACAACCTCATCACCTCGAAGGCGGTGCCCGAGGTCGTCGCGCGAGAACGGCGGCACCGCGGTGCGCACCCGCGTCGGCCACTCCTTCATCAAGGCCGAGATGGCCCGCACCGGCGCGGTCTTCGGCGGCGAGCACTCCGGCCACTTCTACTTCGCCGAGTTCTGGAACGCCGACTCCGGCATGCTCGCCGCGCTGCACGCCCTCGCCGCGCTCGGCACGCAGGACGGCACGCTGTCCGAGCTGCTCACGACGTACTACCGCTACGCCGCCAGCGGCGAGATCAACTCGACCGTCGACGACCAGGCCGCCAAGGTCGCCGCAGATCAAGGCGCAGTTCGCCGACCGGCCGCAGGACGAGCTGGACGGCCTGACCGTCGAGCTCGAGGGCGGCGCGTGGTTCAACGTGCGGGCCAGCAACACCGAGCCGCTGCTGCGGCTCAACGTCGAGGCGCCCGACGTCGCCACCATGGAGCGCGTGCGCGACGAGGTGCTCGGCCTCATCCGCGGCTGAGCAGCGGCGGCCGGTCGCTAGAGTCGCGCCCATGAAGCTGGACGCCGCACTGCTCGAGATCCTCGCCTGCCCGGTCGACCACAGCCCCCTGCGGGCCGACGAGGCCGCGGAGGAGCTGGTCTGCACCGGCTGCGGCCTGGCCTACCCGGTGCGCGACGACATCCCGGTGCTGCTCGTCGACGAGGCGCGCAAGCCCCAGTGACGTCCTCCGAGGAGCTGCTCGACGACGTCGCCCGGCTCGAGGCCGGCGACCCCGGGCGGATGCTGCCCGACGTCGCCTCCGGCGCCGCGCAGGTGCGCGAGGCCGCGGTGCTCGCCGCCGAGGCCGGCATCGCCCGGCTGGCCGAGGACGGCCGCCCGCGCGCGGTCGTCGTCTGCGGCATGGGCGGCTCCGGCATCGCCGGCGACGTGCTCGCCGCGGTCGCCGGCCCGGCTGCCCGGTCCCGGTCGTCACGCACCGCGGCTACGGGCTGCCCGCCTGGGTCGGCCCGGTCGACCTGGTCATCGCCGTGTCGTGCTCCGGCTCGACGGAGGAGACGCTCTCGGCGCTCGAGGAGGCCGTCCGCCGCGGCTGCCGGCTGCTGGTCGTGGGCCAGTCGGGCTCGCCGGTCGACGACCTCGGCCAGCGCGGCCGCGCGGTGCATCGTGCCGGTCACCCAGGGCCGCCAGCCGCGGGCCAGCATGTGGGCGCTGTCCACCCCGCTCGTCCTGGCCGCGGCCGAGCTCGGCCTGCTGTCCGCGCCGGCCGAGGTGGTCGAGGAGGCCGCCCGCACGCTCGAGGAGGTCGCCGACCGCTGCCGCGTCGACGCCGCCTCGCTGGTCAACCCGGCCAAGCGGCTCGCCCTCGACCTGCAGGACCGGCTGCCGGTGCTGTGGGGGACCTAGCCCGCTGGCCGGCGCGGTGGCGTACCGCTTCGCCTGCCAGCTCAACGAGAACGCCAAGACGCCCGCCACCTGGGGCGCCCTGCCCGGAGGCCAACCACAACCAGGTCGTGGCCTTCGACGGCCCGATGGCCGGCCGCGCGCCGTCCGGGGACCCGGACGACCTGTTCCGCGACCGCGGGGACGACGACGACGTCGAGTCGCGCCTGGCCCTGGTGCTGCTGCGCGACAGCGACGAGCACCCGCAGGTCGCCCGGCGCGCCGACGTCAGCGCCGAGCTCGCCCGCGAGCGCGGCGTCCCGGTGATCGCGCTGCGCGCCGAGGGGAGCTCGTCGTTCGCGCGGCTCGCCTCCCTGGTCGGCGTCACCGACTGGGCCTCGGCCTACCTCGCGCTCGCCCTCGGCATCGACCCGACGCCGGTGGACGCCATCACGGCCCTCAAGCAGCGCATCCGGGGCTGAGCCCGGGCCGTACGGCCCTTGCGCAGACCGGGCCGAGGGCGGACGGTGGGGTGCACCTCGGAGAGAGGGGTCCCGATGTCCACCCTGCACTGCCCGCTGTGCGGCCTGCGGTTCCGCTACGGCAGCGAGTACGACGTCCACGTGCGCGAGGACCACGCGCCGCCGCCGCAGCTGCACCGGCCGCCGCCGAAGCAGCGTGCCGAGGACGACGAGGGCGCCGTGGCGGCTCCCTCCGGCCGACCACGAGCCGGTGCTGCACCTGCCCTGGTAGCTCGGGCCCCGGTAGCTCAGGCCCTGGCAGCTCAGGACGGCGTCAGCAGCGCCATCCGGTAGGTCGCGACCGCGGTCTCGACGTCGTCGGCCTCGCGCCGGAAGCGCACCTCGACCGGGAACGTCGCCCGGCCGCGCTCCTGCACGCTCGCGCGCACCCCTGCCTCGTCGCCGGTGAGCACCGCGGCGGCCAGCAGCGGGCCGGTGGCGATCGTCGAGTAGCCGATCTGCGCCTCCTTCACCAGCGGCACGGCGCCGCCCTCGACCAGGTCGCCGAAGACCTGCAGCAGCTCGACGAACGCGGCCGTCTCGCCGAGCCCGAAGATGGCCGCGGCGTGCGGTCCGCCGACGTGGTTGTGCAGCTCCGGTCCGGCGTCCAGCCGGAGCAGCGCCGGGGCGGTCGACAGGACCCGGCAGCCGAGGGTCCCGGCGAAGCCGCGGTTGCCGTGGATGAGCGACGGGATGTCCATCTGCCGGACCCTAGACCGGCGCCTGCGAGCATGGCCGCGTGCCCGCCCTCCCGCCGTCCGACGTCGCCGACCTCGGTCTGGCCGAGTCCGGCCGGCGCCGGGTCGACTTCGCCGAGCGGGCGATGCCGGTGCTCGGCCTGCTCACCCGGCGCCTCGCCCAGCAGCGACCGCTGGAGGGCGTGCGCGTGGCTGCCTGCGCCCACGTGACGCCGGAGACCGCCGCGCTGGCCCGCACCCTCACCGCCGGCGGCGCCGAGCTGCACCTGGCAGCCAGCAACCCGCTGTCCACGCAGGACGACGTCGCCGCGGCGCTGGTCGTCGACGGGATCGCGGTGCACGCGCGGCACGGCGTGGACCGCGCCGAGCACGGCGACCACCTGCGCGCCGTGCTCGAGGCGCGACCGCACGTCCTGCTCGACGACGGCTGCGACCTCGTCGGGCTGCTGCACGCCGAGCGGCCCGAGCTGCTGGACGGCGTGCGCGCGGGGGCCGAGCAGACGAGCACCGGCGTCCTCCGGCTGCGTCGGATGGCCGCCGACGGCGTCCTGCGGCTGCCGGTGGCAGCGGTCAACGACACCCCGATGCAGCTGCTGGTCGCGAACCGGCACGGCACCGGCCAGTCCACCCTCGACGCGGTCATGCGCGCGACCGGCACGCTGCTGGCCGGGACGACGCTCGTCGTGGCCGGCTACGGCTGGTGCGGCAACGGGATCGCTGCCCGTGCACGGGGCCTGGGCGCCTCCGTCGTGGTCACCGAGGTCGAGCCGCGGCGGGCGCTGGAGGCCGTGCTCGACGGCCACCGGGTCCTGCCGATGGCCGAGGCCGCGCCGCTCGGCGACGTCTTCCTCACGACGACCGGCAACCGCGACGTCCTCACCGCCGAGCACTTCGCGCTCATGAAGGACGGCGCCGTGCTGGCCAACGCCGGCCACTTCGACGTCGAGGTCGACGTCGAGGGGCTGCTGTCCGGCTCGGTCGCGGTCCACCGCCGGGTGCGCCCGCACGTGGACGCGTACGAGCAGCCGGACGGGCGGCGGCTGCTGCTGCTCGCCGAGGGGCGGCTGGTCAACCTGGCCGCTGCCGACGGCCACCCCGCCGCCGTCATGGACATCTCCTTCGCCGTGCAGGCGCTGACCGTCGAGTGGCTCGCCCGCGCCGAGCTCGCGCCGGGCGTGCACGAGGTGCCGGCGGCGATCGACGACGAGGTGGCGCGCACCAAGCTGGCGGCGCTGGGCGTCGAGCTCGACGTCCTGACGGCCGCCCAGGAGCGGTACCTGTCGACGTGGCAGGGCTGACGACCTCCGGGGCGTACCTGCTCTCGGGCCACGACGGGCCGTACGCGCTGGAGCGCTTCACGCTGCGTCGCGGGACGGCGACGGCTGGCGCTACGACGGCGTCCGGGAGCACCCGGCCACGGGCACCCCGCTGGGCCGCCTGTCCCTGCGACTGCGACGGCGGGACGGTGCGGCTGCACGTCGAGGCCGGCGGCTGGGTCCTGCGCGGCGCGGCGTCGGGCGGCGACGCGGTCTGGCGGCGGGGGACGAGGAGCGGGAGGCCGTCGCGGACGGCTTCACCGGCAGCAGCCCGGCCCACCTGGTGGTGCAGCCGGGCGGCTCGGCCCGCTCGAGGCTGCGGCTGGTCGAGGTGACCGACCCGGTGCTGGCGACGCGCCTGGTCGAGCGCGGCTGGACCGCGCTCGGCCCGCAGGACGAGGTCGACGTGCTGCGAGGTGGCCGACCTCGCCACCGGCGAGCAGGGTCGCGTGCACCTCGCCGACGACGTGGTCGTCGACGCCCCGGGGGTCCGCCTGCTGACCCTGACACGATCGTGACAGGGTTGGTGCGCTCGACTGGCGTACCCTGACACGACGCTGGTAAGGTTGTCGGCAGATGACCACGCCTGACGATCCACGAGGCAGCGACCACCACCGGGTGGTCGCCCCGGATGCTGCGCTACGTCGAGCAGCTCGGCCTCGTGGACGCCCCGCGGTCCCCCTCGGGCTACCGGCTCTACGGCCCGGCCCAGCTGCAGCGGCTGCGCACCCTGCGCGAGCTGCTCGAGCGGCACGGCGTCGAGCTCGGCGACGTGGGCTTCGCCCTGCGGCTGCGCCGCGAGGCCGACCTCGCCGGCGCCCTCGACGACTGGTTCGTCCACCCAGCTGGAGGGCACGCCGCAGCCCCCTGAGCCCGAGATGCCCGACGGCGACTGGCTCGCCTTCGAGCAGGACAAGCACTCCCAGCTCCTCCCACCCACCACGATCGGACGCGCATGACGCACCCGAGACCCAGGACTTCAAGGTCGCCGACCTCTCCCTGGCCGAGTTCGGCCGCAAGGAGATCCGGCTGGCCGAGCACGAGATGCCGGGCCTGATGGCCATGCGCAAGGAGTTCGGGCAGAGCAAGCCGCTGACCGGCGCGCGCATCACCGGCTCGCTGCACATGACCATGCAGACCGCCGTCCTCATCGAGACCCTCGTCGAGCTCGGCGCGCAGGTCCGCTGGGTCAGCTGCAACATCTTCTCGACCCAGGACCACGCCGCCGCCGCGGTCGCCGTCGGCCCGAACGGGCACCCCCGAGGACCCGCAGGGCGTCCCCGTCTTCGCCTGGAAGGGCGAGACGCTGGAGGAGTACTGGTGGTGCACCGAGCAGGTCGTGCAGTGGCCGGACGGCAAGGGCCCGAACATGATCCTGGACGACGGCGGCGACGTGACGCTGCTCATCCACAAGGGCGTCGAGTTCGAGAAGGCGGCGTCTGTGCCGCCGGCCGACGACACGCACAGCGACGAGTACACGGTCATCCTCGACACGCTGCGCCGCTCGCTCGCCGAGGACCCGACGCGCTTCACCCGGATCGCCGCCGACATCAAGGGCGTCACCGAGGAGACCACCACCGGCGTCATGCGGCTCTACGAGTTCGCCAAGGCCGGCACGCTGCTCTTCCCGGCGATCAACGTCAACGACTCGGTCACCAAGAGCAAGTTCGACAACCTCTACGGCTGCCGCCACTCGCTCGTCGACGGCATCTTCCGCGCCACCGACGTCATGCTCGCCGGCAAGACCGCGGTCGTCTGCGGCTACGGCGACGTCGGCAAGGGCTCGGCCGACTCGCTGCGCAACCAGGGCGCCCGCGTCATCGTCACCGAGATCGACCCCATCTGCGCGCTGCAGGCCGCGATGGAGGGCTACCAGGTCGCTCACCCTCGAGGACGTCGTCGAGACCGCCGACGTCTTCATCACCACGACCGGCAACAAGGACATCATCCTGGCCGAGGACATGGCCCGGATGAAGCACCAGGCGATCGTCGGCAACATCGGCCACTTCGACAACGAGATCGACGTCGCGGGCCTGGCGAAGCACCCCGGCGTCGAGCGCCGGAACATCAAGCCGCAGGTCGACGAGTGGGTGTTCCCCGGAGATGAGGGACAGCCGGTCACTCCATCATCCTGCTGAGCGAGGGCCGGCTGCTGAACCTCGGCAACGCGACCGGCCACCCGTCCTTCGTCATGAGCAACAGCTTCACCAACCAGGTCATCGCGCAGATCGAGCTCTGCACGAAGAACGACGAGTACGAGACCCAGGTCTACGTGCTGCCCAAGCACCTCGACGAGAAGGTCGCGCGCCTGCACCTCGACGCGCTGGGCGTCAAGCTCACGAAGCTCCGCAAGGACCAGGCGGAGTACATCGGCGTCGACGTCGAGGGCCCGTACAAGAGCGAGATGTACCGCTACTAGGCAGGACTCGTCCCGACTGACGGCCGGTCGCTCCGCACGGGGACGGCCGGCCGTCGGCGTCCCTAGGCCGGCGGGGCGAAGCCGCCCGAGGCCGGCGGCGGCGGCGTGTCCGGCTGCGCCGTCGGCCGCTGCACCGGCTCCTCGACGGCCGGGCGCTCGGCCAGTCGCAGCTCCTCGCGCCGACGGCGCTCGGCCAGCACGGCCGACAGCACCGCCCACCCGGGGGCGCCCGACGGGGCCGGACCGACGACGGCCGTGACCGCGCCGACCAGCCGGCCGCCGAGGTCCTCCCGCGCGGCAGCGGTCATGCCGTCGGCGCGCGACACGAACTGCCGCACCGACAGGGCCAGCTCGCCCGAGAGCCCGGACAGGTCGAGCTGCGCAGCCCAGCCGGCGAGCTCCGGCGGCATCTGCGCGACGGCGCCCCCGCGCACCGGCACCCGCTCGCGGACGACGACGGTCCCCGCCAGCAGGTCGCCCACGCGCTTGCCCTGGGGGTTGAGCAGCGAGGTGACGACACCGGCTGAGAACAGCGTGACGCCAGGGCGTTCCAGGAACGCACCGACCATGCCGCGCACCAGGGCCTGCCGGAAGCCGATGGGTCCGCCGTCGTCGCGCACGACCCGCAGCCCCATCGCGGCCTTGCCGGGGGTGCGGCCGCGCAGCAGCGTCTCGAAGGTCACCGGGTAGACGACCAGCACCACCACGATCAGGACGATCCCGAGGGCCTGCGCCAGGGCCTCGGACACGTCGAGCGACACCGCCGTGGCCAGCGCGCCGAACGCCAGGAGCACCACGGCCTGCAGCAGCACGTCGACGAAGCCGGCCACCACGCGCGAGGGCAGCGCCGCCGGGCGCAGGTCGAGCGCGACCGCCTCGCCGGTGACCAGCTGGGCGGAGCTCACGGACGGTCGACCTCCTCGGCGCGGCCCGGGGCGGCCCGCGCACCTAGTCTGCACGGGTGGACCTCGACGCGTACGTCGCCGCGCACAGCGGCGAGTGGGCCCGGCTGGAGGCGCTGCTGGGCCGGGCGTCCCGCCCGCGGCGGCTCTCCGGTGCCGAGGTCGACGAGCTGGTCGACCTCTACCAGCGGGTCGCGACGCACCTGTCCGTCGTGCAGAGCATCGGGCCGGACGCGGCGCTGGTGGGCCGGTTGTCCTCGCTCGTCGCCCGGGCCCGCGGCGTGGTCGCCGGCGGCAGACGGGCTTCCTGGGGCGACGTGGCGCGGTTCCTGCGGGTGGACTTCCCGGCGGTCTGCTACCGCACGCGCTACTGGTGGGGCGGCGCAGCGCTGCTGTTCGTGGTCGTGTCCTTCGGCGTCGGCGGCTGGATCGCCGGCAGCCCGCCAGGCGCAGCTGTCCGTGGCGCCGCCGGAGGTCGTGCAGCAGCTGGTGCAGGAGGACTTCGAGGCCTACTACTCGAGCGCACCGGCGCAGGACTTCGCGGCCCGCGTCTTCACCAACAACGCGTACGTCGCCGCACAGGCGATCGTCTTCGGCGTGCTGCTCGGCCTGCCGGTGCTCTACGTGCTGCTCAGCAACGCCGTGAACGTCGGCATCGCCGGCGGTCTCATGGCGGCCAACGACCGCGCGGGGCTGTTCTTCGGGCTGATCCTGCCGCACGGGCTGCTCGAGCTCACCGCCGTCTTCGTGGCCTGCGGGCTCGGCCTCAAGCTGGGCTGGACCGTGGTCGACCCCGGCCGGCGCACCCGGTCGCGGGCGCTGGCGGAGGAGGGTCGCGCGCTGGTCGCCGGTGCGCTCGGCCTGGCGCTGGTGCTGCTCGTGTCCGGCATCGTGGAGGCGTTCGTGACGCCGTCGCCGCTGCCGACCTGGGCGCGTGTAGGGATCGGGGTCCTCGTCGAGGCGCTCTTCCTGGCGTACGTCTTCGGGCCGGGACGGCGGGCCGTGCGGGCGGGCGCCACCGGCGACCTCGTCGGCGACCTGCGCGGCGACGAGCGACCCGTGGCGGCCTGACGTGGTCGCGACCGCTCCCGGCGTGCTCGACCGAGAGGCGCTGCACCGCCGCAGCCTGCGCACCGTCGTCGTCTCGCAGGTGCTCGGCGGCCTCGGCCTGGCCGCCGGCATCACCGTCGGCGCGCTGCTCGCCGAGGACCTGCTCGACTCGACCCGGCTGTCCGGGCTGCCGGCCGCGCTCCTGACCCTCGGGTCGGCCGTCGCGGCGCTCCTCGTCGGCTCGCTGTCGGAGCGCTCGGGCCGCCGGCCGGGGCTCGCGGCCGGCTACGCCGGGGGAGCGGTCGGCGGGGCGGGTGTCGTGCTCGCCGCAGTGCTCGAGAGCCCGCCGTTGCTCATGGTGAGCCTGCTCGTCTACGGCGCCGGGACGGCCACCAACCTGCAGGCGCGCTACGCCGGCGGCGACCTCGCTGATCCGTCCCGGCGCGGCACCGCGCTGAGCACGGTGCTGGTGGCCACCACGCTCGGCGCGGTGGCCGGACCGAACCTCGTGGAGCCCCTCGGCCGGCTCGCGGAGGACGTCGGGATCCCCGCCCTGGCAGGGCCCTTCGCGCTCGCCTCGATCGCGTACGCGCTGGCAGCCGTCGTGCTGCTGGTGTTCCTCCGGCCCGACCCGCTGCTCACCGCGCGGCAGCTCGCCCGGCAGGACGCGCTGGACTCGCCGGTCACCTCCGCGCCGCTGCCGGTCACCGACACCGCTGCGCTCCGGCTCGGCGCGCTGGCGATGGTGCTCACGCAGGTCGTCATGGTGGCGGTGATGACGATGACGCCCGTGCACATGCGCGACCACGGCCACGGGCTGAGCGCGACCGGGCTGGTCATCTCACTGCACATCGCGGCGATGTTCCTGCCGTCCCCGCTCACCGGGCGGCTCGCGGACCGGATCGGGCCCCGCCCCGTCGTCGCGCTGGGCGGGTTCGCCCTGGTGGCCGCCGGCCTGGTCGCCGGTGCGGCACCCGACGACTCGGTGGCGCTGCTCGCCGTGGGGCTGGCCCTGCTCGGGCTGGGGTGGAACCTCGGCCTGCTGGGCGGCACGACCCTCGTGGCCGGCGCCGTCCCGCTGCTCGGACGGGCGCGGGTGCAGGGCCGGGTCGACGTGTCGGTGGCGCTGGCAGGGGCGGCGGGCGGGCTCGGCAGCGGCGTCGTGGTCGCCGGCAGCAGCTACCGGGCCCTCGCGCTGGGGAGCGGGGTCCTCGCCCTGCTCGTGCTGGCGGTGGCGCTGCGGCCGGTGCCCCGGAGCTAGTAGCCGGCCGACAGGTCCACCAGTCCGAGGAGCTGCTCGCCGTCGGCGAAGCGCCGCACGTTGTCCTCCGTCCTGCGGGCCAGCAGCGGCTGCGCGGTCTGCCAGGGGTTCGCGGTGTGCGGGGTGATCAGGCACCGCGGCTCGCTCCACAGCGGGTGGCCGTCGGGCAGGGGCTCGGGCTCGGTGACGTCCAGGGCTGCGGCGCCGATCGTGCCGCGGGCGAGCGCGTCGACCAGCGCGTCGGTGTCGACGTGGCGGCCACGCGCGACGTTCACCAGGACGGCGGTCGAGGACATGGCCGCGAGCTCCGGCGGGCCGATGACGTGCTCGGTCGCGGGTGTCAGCGCCAGCGCCAGCACCACGAGGACGGCCCCCGGCAGCACGTCGAGCAGTGCCTCCGGCGGCACGACCCGCCGCGCTCCCGACAGCGGCTCGGCCGACCGGCGCACCACGGTCACGTCGCAGCGGAACGGCGCCAGCAGCTCCAGCAGAGCGGTCGTGATGCCCCCGCCACCCAGCACGACGACGGGCGCGTCGTAGAGCGTGACCGCCCCCTGCTCGCCCCACGACGTCGCACGGGCGCGCTCGGCCAGCCCGCGCAGGCCGGCCAGGCCCAGCGCGAGCGCGTGCTCCGCGGTCGGCTCGGCGTACGCGCCCTTGGCGCAGGTCCAGGTGCGCCCGGGGTCCAGGTGCTGCACGAACCGCTCGACGCCGGCGAAGGGGAGCTGCACCCACCGCGCCGACGGCGCAGCGCGGACCGCCGCGAGCAGCCCGTCCACGTCGTCGGCCGCCAGCCAGACCAGCGCGTCGGGCTCGTCCTCCAGCCCGACCACCGCCCCGCCCCCGGCCCGTACGGCGTCCTCGGCGAGCCGGGAGGCGGTCGGGGCGATGGCGACCCGGGGCGTCAGTGCGTCACCGCAGCGCCAGCTCGGCCTCGACGGCGGCCACCGCCTCGGCCGGTGACGGCAGGCCGCCGGTGAACAGCGGCCGGCCGTCGACGATCAGGGAGGAGACCGCGAGCCCGGCGCGGACGGACGCAGCCAGCTCGCGCCCGCGCAGCCCGCGGCGCCGCCCCCCGCGCACCAGCTCCGGCAGGAGCCACAGCCAGTTCGACGGCGAGACGACCTCCACCGGGACGTCCGCCGGCAGCCGTGCCCGCAGCACGCGGTAGAGCTCGGCCTCGGGGCCGGCCGGCGCGGGATGACCGTGACCGCCGCCCTCGTCGAACGGCCGGACGTTCCCGCTGCAGCAGCCGCCCCCTCCGCCGACGGAGGTGCGCGCGCCGCGCACGAGCACGACGCGCGCGTTCACCGGACGTCGTCTCGGGAGCTCTCGCCGGTCGGCCGCGGGTCGGCCGGGGAGGAGGGGTTGGCGCGGGAGACGGCCGACGCCGGGGCGCCACTGGCCTCGCGGGGGAGCGCACCGGCCGGCGGGCGCTCGTCGAAGGCCTTCCGCAGCGCCAGCCCGGCCTCGACCATCAGCCACATCGCCAGGACGAAGATGATCGCGTCGAGCGGGGCGAGCACCCACTGGTCGGCCTCGACGAAGTTGCGCAGGTTCTCGATGAGCGCCCACGACGTCATGACCAGCAGGAACACCAGCGGCACGAGCACGGCCGTGGGGTTGCGGCCGGCCCGGGTCACCCAGACCGCGATGACGGCCAGCGCCAGGCCCGCGGTCAGCTGGTTGGTCGTGCCGAACAGCTGCCACAGCACGCCGAAGGTGTAGCCCGCCTCGCCGCCGCCGGGCAGCAGGGCCATCGCCAGCGGGATGGCCACCGCCACGGTCGTGGCGAGCGAGATGTTGCGCGACAGCGCGCGGATCCCGGCGAGCTCGCCGATCTCCTGCACGACGTAGCGCTGCAGGCGCACGCCGGTGTCCATCGTCGTCGCGGCGAAGCTGATGACCACGACGGCGGCGAAGATGGTGGCCAGGTCCAGCGGGATGCCCAGGTTGTTCGAGAACTCCGCGACGCCGTTGACGAAGTTGCCGACGGCGCCGCCGGACGCCGTCGCGAAGTCGGGGTAGAGCCCGTCCCACTCGGCCCGGCTGGCGGCGACGCCGGCGGTCGTCGCGAGCACGGCGCCGGTGGCCAGCGCACCCTCGCCGACCGCGCCCATGTAGCCGACGTACTTGGCGTCGGTCTCCTTGTCGAGCTGCTTCGAGGTCGTACCCGACGACACCAGCGAGTGGAAGCCGGAGATGGCGCCGCAGGCGATCGTGATGAACAGGAACGGGAAGAAGCTCGGGCTGCCCTCCGGCACGTCGTTGACGACCGGCGCGACGATCGTGTTCATGCCGACGATGACGCCGAGGCCGATGACGCCGAGCGCGATGAACAGCTGGTGGCTGTTGATGTAGTCGCGCGGCTGCAGCAGCACCCACACGGGCAGCCGCGAAGCGATCCACGTGTAGGCGAACAGCAGCACCACCCAGACGTTGCGGGTCTGGTCCACGCCGAGCGCCTCGGCCACCCCGTCGAGCTCGATCGGGAAGGCGTTGCCGACGAGGATCAGCGCGTACAGCACGATGACGCCGGCGATCGAGGGGATGAGCGCGGAGGACTTGGTGCGGTAGATGTACTGGCCGATGCCGATGGCCAGCGGGATCTCCAGGACGATGGGGATGACCGCACCGGGGTTCGCGACGAACAGGTTGCCGATGACGACGGCGAAGACCGCGTTCACGAGGGTCAGCAGGAAGAAGATGATGAGCAGGAACAGGATCCGGGCCCGGGCGTTGATGACCGTCCCGGCCAGGGTGCCGATGCTCTTGGCCTTGTGCCGCACCGACACCGCGAGCGCCCCGAAGTCGTGCACGCCCGCGGCGAAGATGGTGCCGATCACGATCCACGCCAGCGCCGGCCCCCAGCCCCAGAAGACCGCGATGGCCGGGCCGACGATCGGTGCGGCGCCGGCCACCGAGGTGAAGTGGTGACCGAACAGCACGTGCTTGTTCGTCGGGACGAAGTCGACCCCGTCGTCGAACTCGTGCGCGGGCGTCACGTACGCCGGGTCCAGCGCGTAGACCTTCGCGGCCAGGTAGCTGGCGTAGTAGCGGTAGCCGAGGAAGAACAGGACCGCCACGACAGCAGCGACGACGAAGGCGGGCATCGGCATCTCCTCAACGAGGCGGTCACGCGGGTCGTCACCGCTCGTCGCAAGGGAACCACGCGCAGGTGACGCAGGTCACGCCCCTGTTCCCCGCAGCGGGTCGCGCCGGCCTCGCCGAGCTGGTGTGGACCGTGCCCGGGGGAGGCCCTCCGCGAGCGATCGGCGTGGTCCCGCTGCTGCTCGGCGACGCCGTGGCCGTCGCCCTGCCCTGGGCGTACGAGGAGCAGGCCCGGTCCGCCGCCGCCTCCCCCTCCGCCGCCGTCGTGCTGTCGGAGCCGCGGCTCGCCGCCCCGGGCTGGGAGCCGGTCGCGGGCATCGGGCGGCTGCTTCTGGTCGAGGACGGCGACGGCGAGGTGTTCCGGGCCCAGCTGCTCGAGCAGGAGGTGCGCAAGCACCCGCCGGCGCGTGCCCTGTGCGGGTCGCTGCTGCTGCGTCGCGAGCACTGGTGGTACCTGCCGCGGCTGGTCCTCGTGCTCGAGCCCCGGCGGGTGGTCCCGGTCCGGCCCCGGCAGGGACCGCAGGACGCGGTGCTCGCGGTCGACGACGGCGGCCTGCAGGTGGCCACGGTCGGGATCCAGGACTGGGACGCGGAGCAGCTCGCGCTGGCGGGCGGCCCTGCAGCGAGAGGCCCCGCAGCGCTGGTGGGTCAGGAGGTGTCGGAGCCCGACGCCGAGCGCTGGACCGTGCACGTCACGTCCGGCAGCTACGAGGACGGCCGGCTGCAGGCGGTGCAGCGGCCGCCGACGCGCGCGCTCGAGGGCGTGCCGGGCCTGCGTGCGAGGGTACGGCGGCAGCGCGACCTGGAGCGCTCGTGCGTACGGGCCCTCCGAGCGGCGGGCCACGGATGAGAGGAGTCGCGCGATGACGGGACGGACGGCCAGAGCGGTCGTGGTGCCGCGGACCGGCGGTCCGGAGGTGCTGGAGGTCCAGGAGCTGCCCGAGCCGGTGCCCGGACCGGACGACCTGCTGGTCGACGTCGAGGCCGCCGGCCTCAACTTCATCGACGTCTACCACCGCGAGGGCCGCTACCCGCTGGACCTGCCGTTCGTGAGCGGCAGCGAGGGCGCCGGCACGGTCCGCGAGGTCGGGGCGCAGGTGACCGGGGTGCGGCCGGGTGACCGGGTGGCCTGGGCGATGGTGCCGGGCAGCGGGTGCACGACGGCCGCCGTCGTCCCCGCGGGGCGCGCGGTCCCCGTCCCCGACGGGCTGAGCGCGGAGCAGGCGGCAGCGGTGCTGCTGCAGGGGATGACGGCGCACTTCCTGTGCGAGACGACCTACCCGGTGCAGTCGGGTGACGACGTGCTGGTGCACGCGGCGGCCGGCGGTGTCGGGCTGCTCCTCACGCAGATGGCGACCGGCAAGGGCGCCCGTGTCCTCGGCACCGTCTCGACCGACGCGAAGGAGGCGCTCGCACGCGCCGCGGGTGCTGCCGACGTGGTCCGCTACGACCGCGAGGACCTCGTAGAGCGGGTGCGGGACCTCACCGGTGGGAGGGGCGTCCAGGTCGTCTACGACGGCGTCGGGAAGGACACCTTCGCCGGCAGCCTGGACTGCCTCGCGACGCGCGGGATGCTGGTGCTGTTCGGGGCGTCGAGCGGCGCGGTGCCACCGGTCGACCCGATGCTGCTGGCCGGCAAGGGGTCGCTGTTCCTCACCAGGCCCTCGCTCGCGCACTACGCCGCCCAGCGCGAGGAGCTGCTCCTGCGCTCGGGCGAGGTCTTCGCACAGGTGGCGGACGGCCGGCTCGACGTCCGCATCGGCGCACGCTACGGGCTGGACGAGGTCGCCCGCGCGCACGAGGACCTCGAGGCGCGGCGCACCACGGGGAAGTCGATCATCCTGCCGCGCTGACCTGCTCGCCTATCGTCTTCGGCGACATGAGCATCGACCCCGACCGCCTGCAGACCTGCCTCGACGTCCTCTCCGAGCTCGACGGCCTGCCCACCGACCACCCCCAGGCCGTGCGGGTGCGCGAGGCGACCGCCGGCGTCTACAAGAGCGTGAAGATCCGGCGCCGCCGCGAGAAGCGCGACGCGGTGCTCGCGAACGACCACGCCGTGACGGCCGCCACGGCCACTGCTGCGCCGGGTCGCATCGACGACGAGACCCGCGGCCTGCCGATCGGCGAGGCGCGCGGCGCGCAGGTCGTCGGCACCCTCATCAACGCCCGCTCCTGCTACGTCTGCAAGCAGCGCTACCGCGACGTCGACGCGTTCTACCACCAGCTGTGTCCGAGCTGCGCGGACCTGAACCACGCCAAGCGCGACGCCCGGACCGACCTCACCGGGCGCCGCGCGCTGCTCACGGGCGGCCGGGCGAAGATCGGCATGTACATCGCCCTGCGCCTGCTGCGCGACGGGGCGGACACCACCCTCACGACGCGCTTCCCGGCCGACGCGGTGCGCCGCTTCCGCGCGATGCCGGACAGCGACCAGTGGCTGCACCGGCTCACCGTGGTCGGCACCGACCTGCGCGACCCCGCCCAGGTCGTCGCGCTCGCGGACCGCGTCGCGGCGCAGGGACCGCTCGACGTCCTCATCAACAACGCGGCGCAGACCGTGCGCCGCACTCCGGGGTCGTACGCGCAGCTGGTCGCGGCGGAGTCGGTCCCGCTCCCGCCCGGGCCAGGACCGGAGGTGGTCGACCTCGGCCGCGGGCCGCTGCAGCTGACGCAGGGCCAGAGCACGGAGAAGCACTCCTTCGACGCGCACAACCTCACCGCGCTCGCGCTCACCAGCGGCTCGGCCTCGCTCGACCGCGTGGCGGCCGGGACCGCCATCGACGCGGGTGGTCTCGTGCCGGACCTCGACGCCGTCAACAGCTGGACCCAGCGGGTCGACGAGGTCGACGCGCTGGAGATGCTCGAGGTGCAGCTCTGCAACGTGACCGCGCCGTTCGTGCTCATCAGCCGGCTGCGTCCGTCGCTGGCCAGCAGTCCCGCGCGCCGCACCTACGTCGTGAACGTGTCGGCGATGGAGGGGCAGTTCGGTCGCGGCTACAAGGGCCCGGGCCATCCGCACACCAACATGGCGAAGGCCGCGCTGAACATGCTGACCCGCACCAGCGCGCGCGAGATGCTCGAGACCGACGGCATCCTCATGACCAGCGTCGACACCGGCTGGATCACCGACGAGCGCCCGCACCCGACGAAGTCGCGGCTGGCCGACGAGGGGTTCCACGCCCCGCTCGACCTCGTCGACGGCGCCGCGCGGGTCTACGACCCGGTCGTGCGCGGCGAGGCCGGCGAGGACGTGTTCGGCGTGTTCCTCAAGGACTACGTGCCTGCCGCCTGGTGAGGCCCCCACCCGTCGGGGTGCACGCCGCCCGGCTGCGGCGCGGCCGGGTCGTACGGCGTCCGGCTGAAGACGAAGCTGCCGAGGTCGAGCGCGACGACGGCGCCGTCGGTCGCGACCGGGCGCAGCACCTCGCCGGCGTGGTAGCCGTCCAGGCCGACCCACGTGCCGTCGCCGAGGCTGCGGAAGCGCGAGGCGCGCCCGGCGCCCATCAGCCCGAGCAGGTCGAGCAGCCCGTCGGCGCGCAGCCGGAGGGCGTACGCCGAGGTGCCCCAGTACCAGGGACCGACCAGCGCGAGGGCGTCCTGGTCGACCGAGGCCGCGGGTGACCAGGTGGCGCCGATCGCCGGCTCCGCCTCGCGGACGATGCTCTGCAGGTCGCTCACGAGAGTGCCGTCCAGACCGCTGGTCCCGTTGCACAGCACGACGGTGCCCAGGTCCTCGCCACGGTCCACGAAGACCGACGCGAGGAAGCCGGGCATGGAGCCCCCGTGTCCGATGAGGGTGCGCTCGCCGAGCCGCATGATTCCCAGCCCCAGGCCGTACGCCGACCAGCCCTTCGCCGAGCCGTCGACGCCGGACGGCTCGGCCATCTCCTCGAGCGTCGCGGGCGAAAGCACCTCACCGGTGTCGCCGAGCAGGAAGGTGGCGAAGCGCGCGAGGTCGGTCAGCGTCGCCCAGAGCTGCCCGGCGGGGGCCATCGCCGCACCCTCCGCCTCGGGCTCCGGCAGCAGCAGGTCGGCCCACGGGTGGACGGCGAAGCCCTGCGCCGCAGCACCTTCCGGACGCGGCG
This sequence comes from uncultured Actinomycetota bacterium, assembly GCA_963844295.1. Lineage (GTDB taxonomy): Bacteria > Actinomycetota > Actinomycetes > Mycobacteriales > SCTD01 > SCTD01. Next base: position 249,696 of record CAWJNR010000004.1, read on the forward strand.
TCGTCCGGGTCATCCCGAGCGGCAGCAGCACCTCGTCGCGCACGACGTCGGCCCACGGCGCCCCGCGCAGCCGTGCGACGAGCTCGCCCAGCGCGCCGTAGCCGAGGTTGGAGTAGTGGAAGCGGCGGCCGGCCGCGTGCCGCACGTCGTCCGGTGACAGCTCCTCGGCGAAGGCGTCCCACGGCAGCCCGGGCACGCGCTCCCACCACTGCCCGGGCGACTCCGAGCGGAGCCCGGCTCCGTGCGCCAGCAGCTGGCCCACGGTCCGGTCGCCGAAGGGGGTGCCGGGGAGGTGCCGGTCGAGCGGATCGTCCAGGTCGAGCCGGCCCTCGTCGCGCAGCCGCATCACGGCGACTGCCGTGACCGTCTTGGTGATGGAGCCGAGCCGGTGCTGGACGTCGACGTGCGGCTCCTGCACTGCGCCGCGGGCGGCGGACCAGACCAGCGCGCCGTCGCGCACGACGCCGGTCGTCAGGGACGGCACGCGGCTCTCGCGCTGGGCGCGGGCGGTGCGTGCCAGCAGGGTGCGGGCGGTGGACGGGAGCAGCTCGGGCACGGGACGGACCGTACGCGAGGGCGACCCCTGGTCGACCGGGCACCGCGCTGCCAGAGTCGCACCATGGCGACCACGTACTTCACCGCGTCGAGCGTCGACGGCTTCATCGCCGACCCGCACCACTCGCTGTCCTGGCTGCTGTCCCGTGACGTCGACGTGCGCGGACCGATGGGCTACGAGCGCTTCCTGGAGGAGGAGGTGGGCGCGCTCGTCATGGGCTCGAGCACCTACACCTGGCTGCTGGAGCACGAGCTGGCGGGCGACCAGCCGAAGCCCTGGCCGTACCAGCAGCCGACCTGGGTCTTCTCCTCGCGGGACCTGCCGCGCGTCGACGGCGACCTGCGCTACGTGCAGGGGCCCGTCGCACCGCTGCACGGCGAGATGGTCTCGGCTGCAGGCGATCGCGGCGTCTGGGTCGTCGGCGGCGGTGACCTCGCCGGCCAGTTCGCCGACGCGGGTCTGCTCGACGAGGTCCGCGTGCAGTACGCGCCGGTCGTACTGGGAGCCGGCGCTCCGCTGCTGCCGCGCCGTCTCGAGCTCCGGCTGGAGGAGGTCGCGCGCAACCGCGACTTCGCCTGCGCCCGCTACGCGGTGGTGCGCTGAGCGAACTGCACCTCGTCTGCGGTCACGGTGCCACCCGCGCGGCCCGGCGCCGACTCGTACTTCCAGTACAGGTTCGTGTGCGCGATGACCTGGTCGGGCGGGGGAGCGCCCCACGCGCTCTGGTCCTCGGTGGTGTGCGCGTCGGCGACCAGCGTCGCGTCGTAGCCGCGCACCAGCGCTCCGTGCAGCGTGCCGCGGATGCACTGGTCGGTCTGCGCGCCCGCGACGAGCAGGTGGCCCACGCCGAGACCGGCTAGCACCTGCTCGAGGTCGGTCGCCTCGAAGGAGTCGCCGTACTCCTTGTGCACCAGCGGCTCGCCCTCCTGGCGCTGCAGCTCGGGGACGTACTGCCACCCGTCGCTGTCGCGGGGGAGGTCGTCGTCGCCGTGCTGGACCCAGACGACCGGGGTGCCGGCCGAGCGGGCCCGGTCGACGAGCCCCGCGATCCTGGCCACGACCCCGTCGCGGTCGTGCGCCTCGGCGACGACGTCGTTCTGGACGTCGATGACCAGCAGGGCGGTGTTCGGGCGGTCCGTCAGGGTCGACATCTGGCGCTCCCTCGTCGAAGACCCGCACCGTAGGACGGGCAGGTGCCCCCGTCACCCCCGTGCCGCACCAGCTCCTGCGGCCGCCCGGTCTGTCGCGCGGGCCTGTCGGGCCTGCCCGCGATCTTCCCTCGTGCGGAGGCCGCGTGTCGCGGCGCACGACGGGAAGATCGTCCGGGCTGAACGCGCGAGGACCGCCAGAGCCTCGCGAGACGCCTGTCCACAGGCGGCACCCGGCCTTGACATCGAACGTGTGTTCGATCATACTTCTGGCATGGCATCAGCAGCAGCGCTCCAGGAGCTGGAGGAGTCCTGCCCGTGGGAGAAGGACTCCTTCCGGGCTGATCTCGCGCTGCTCCACGACAGCACCGCCGCCGCGGCCCGGTCCTACGCCGCCGACGCCCGGGTAGTGGCCCGGCTGGCCGCGCAGGTCCCGCGGTGCCCGTTCGACGAGACCGGCTCCACCCCGTGGACCTCCTTCCAGCGCGAGGTCGCGCTGGCCCGCAAGCTCACCGACCGGGCCGCCGGCGCGCTGGTCCGGCACGCCGTCCGGCTGGTCGCCACGCTGCCCCGCACCCTGGCGCTGCTGGACGCCGGGGTGCTCACCGTCCCCCGCGCCGAGGCGTTCCTGACCGAGCTCGAGCACCTCGGCGACGACCTGGCCGCCGCCCTGGACGCCGAGCTGGCCGACAAGGTCGTGCTGCTCCCGACGTGGCGGATCGAGAACGAGGTCCGCAGAGCCGCGCTGCGCCTGGACCCCGACAGCGCCGCGCAACGCACCGCAGCCAAGAACGCCGGCCGCGGCGTCGAGCTCCACCCCACCGCCGACGACCAGGCCTGGATCGCGCTGACCGGACCAGCGGTCCCCCTCACCCGCTGGTACACCACCCTGGACACCAAGGCCCGGGCGCTCAAGGCCGCCGGCGACCCCCGCACCCTGGACGCCCTGCGGTTCGACCTGGCGACCAGCACCTACCCCTGCGACACCCACAGCCCGGTCGACCCCACCGCCCCGAGGGCCGCCGTCGCAGAGCCGGCCGCAGAGACCTACGAACAGCCGTCGGCGGTCGAGGACCTGCCCAACGGCCGACTGTCGGGCGACGCGGCACGCGAAGCCGCCCCCGCAGCCGCGGACAGCGCCGCCGCCGGGCTACGTCCCGCCTTCGTCGAGGCGGCGCCGGTCGACTGCCGGATGAGCCGACCGGTCCAGGCGCACATCGGCGTCCCCGTCGAGACGGCGCTGGGGCTGAGCAACGACCCGGCCTGGATGGACGGGTACGGCTGGATCAGCGCCCCCACCAGCCGCCAGCTCCTGCTCGACGCCGAACTCCGCCGGGTCTGCGTCCAGACCGGCACCGGCCAGCTCGTCGACCTGTCCGACCGCGACCTGCGACCACCGCCGACACCGACCGGGCTGCGCAACAGCCTGCTCACGATGATCCTCGGTGATCTGGAGTGCGACGACGTCGGCTGGCGCGAAGAACCCCGGCACGACCCGAGCGACCGGCTGCGCGACTACATCCGCCTGCGGGACAGGTTCTGCGACGGACCGACCAGCGCCCGCATCACCGCCACCCGCGCCGACCTCGACCACGACGACCCCTGGCCCGCCGGACCCACCGCCGCCTGGAACCTGACCGCCCGCGGCCGCCGCACCCACCAGCACAAGCACCACGGCTGGACCCCACTCCGCACCCCCACCAGCACCCTGTGGCTCAGCCCCGCCGGCCAGATCGTCGAGGTCCCCCGCCACACCAACCCACCACCCGGCATCGGCCAGCCTGGCACCTCCGGTGACACCGCCACGCTCCCCGACGCCGACGAGCTCCACCTGCTCGACCAGCTCCAACTCACCACCAGCAACGACAGCCCACCCTGGCTCCCCGCCACCGAACGCGACCGCACCCAGTGGCAGATCCTCGACGGCAGCGAACCCCCACCGTTCTGAGCAGCGCAGATGCCGCCGCCATCGCGCTGCCCCAGGACCGGAGCTCAGTCGAGCCGACCGCTGCCGTTGCGCTCGTAGTAGCGCGCCATCAGCTCCCAGTAGGCCATCAGCAGCGCCATCTCCAATGCAGTGGCCGCGGCGGCTGGGACAGCCCGCCGTCGGTGGGCGGCGAGCAGCGCGCCGAGCTGCACCGTGGTTGCCGCGACGTCGACCGCCATGGCGGCGTCCAGCGGGTGCTCTCTGATCCACTGCTCCTCGCCGAGGACGGCCCGAGTCGCCCATGCCCGCTCGTGCGCAGGTCTGCTGTACACCACCGGGTTGACCGCCATCCAGACGCCGACCAGCACGGCGTCGCGCCAGCTCCGCCGCCACACCGGCACGAGCAGCAACGGCGTGCTCGCCCACCTGGTCCACGCGCTCCACGGATTGCTGTGCCGTGCGAACACCGCTCGCTGGGCCTTGTGCCCGTCCTCCACCGGCAGCCCCCTCGGTCGTACGTCATGCGGGCAGCCCCGCTGGTCGGCCCTGCACGACGCAGCGCCACGAGCGGCGGCTCCGGCCACGAGCCGCGCCTAGGAGAACCAGTCCGACGGGGGTGAGCCGGCGGCCCGCTCGTCTCCGAGCTTGGGCGGTGCGGGGGCCAGCCGCACCACGACGAGTCCTGCGGCGACCACGGCCGAACCCAGCACCAGTCCCGCCTGCTGCGCCCACGCGAGGACGGCGTACGTCGTGAGGTGCCCGGACGCCCACAGCGGATCGACCGCCGAGAGGAACAGGGCGATCAGCAGGCTGACGAAGATCAACGCCGATCCCGCGCCGAACAGCGTCCTGTGCACGCGCGACTGTGGCACACGAGACCGGTCAGAGGCGGCCGGCGGCCTTGAGAGCGAGGTAGGCGTCGGAGACCGCCGGGGCGAACACCTCGGGCGGGGCGTCCACGACCTCGACGCCGCGGCGGCGCAGCACCGCCGTGAGCCGGCGCCGCTCGGTCCGCGAGCGCTCGGCCGCCGCCGCGTCGTACACGTCCTCCACCGAGCCGCCGGCCCGGGCCATCTCCTCGACGCGCGGGTCGCCGACGGCGGCGAGCAGCACGGTGTGCCGCGACGTCAGCGACGCCAGGTGGGGCAGCAGCCCGGACTCCAGCGGCGCCGTGTCGAGCGAGGTGAACAGCACGACGAGCGAGCGGCGCCGGGCGCGGCGCAGCACCTCGCCGACGAGCCGCCGGCCGTCGCTCTCGACCAGCGCGGGCTCGAGGCCGGCCATGGCGTCGACGATCCGGGGCAGCAGCTCGGTGCGGCCGACGCCCTCGACGGCAGCGCGCGGCTCGCGGTCGAAGGCGAGCAGGTCGACCCGGTCACCGGCCCGGGAGGCGAGCGCGCTCAGCAGCAGGGCGGCGTCGAGGGCGGCGTCCAGCCGCGGCACGTCGCCCACCCGGCCGGCCGAGGTGCGGCGAGGTGTCGAGCACGAGCAGCAGGTGCCGGTCGCGCTCCGGTCGCCAGGTGCGCACGACGACGTCGCGGCCGCGGGCGGTCGCCCGCCAGTCGATGGAGCGGACGTCGTCCCCCTCGACGTACTCCCGCAACGAGTCGAACTCGGTGCCCTGCCCGCGCACCCGGACGGCCACGGCGCCGTCGAGCTGGCGCAGCCGGGCGAGCCGCTCCGGCAGGAAGCGGCGCGAGGTGAACGGCGGCTGCACGCGCACGCGCCACGGCAGCGCGTGCCGGCCCTGCCGCGCGGCGAGCCCGAGCGGTCCGGTGGAGCGGATGGTCACCGCGTCGGGCAGCCGGTCGCCGCGACGGGTCGGCGCCAGGACGGTCGTGAGCACGCGCCGCTCGCCGGGCGGGACGTCGAGGTCGTGCGTGCGGGGCGACGCGCCGGCCGACGGCACCCACGCGTCGCGCAGCACGCCGACGAGCCGCCGCGGCCCCGGGTTGGTGACCGCCAGCGCCACCTCCACCTGCTCGCCGAGCCGGCAGCTCGTCGCCCCGTCGCGCACCAGGCGCAGCGACGAGACCGGCTGCGCCAGCAGGGCATCGGCCACGCACACCGCCGCGATCAGGAGCGCCACGACCAGCACCGTCCACAGCGACGGCAGCACGAGGACCGGCAGCAGGCCGAGCAGGGCCAGCAGCACGGCCCTCCCGGTGAGGGCCACTGCTAGCGGGGCACGGGGACCGACGCCAGCACGCCGTCCAGCACGCCGTCGCCGGTGACGCCCTCGAGCTCGGCCTCGGGTCGCAGGCTCACCCGGTGGCGCAGCGTCGGGCGCGCGAGCGCCTTGACGTCGTCGGGGGTCAGGTAGTCGCGGCCGGACAGCCACGCCCACGCCTTGGACGTCGCGAGCAGCGCGGTCGCCCCGCGCGGCGAGACGCCCAGGGACAGCGACGGCGAGGTGCGGGTCGCGCGGCACAGGTCGACGACGTAGCCGAGCACCTCGGGGGAGACGGTCACCCCGCGGACGGCCTGCCGGCCGGCGGCGAGCTCGGCCGTGCCGGCGACCGGCGACAGCGCCGACAGGTCGCGCGGGTCGAAGCCGGCGTCGTGCGCGGACAGCACCTTGACCTCGTCGTCCCGCGACGGCAGCCCGACGGTGAGCTTGAGCAGGAAGCGGTCGAGCTGCGCCTCGGGCAGCGGGTACGTGCCCTCGTACTCCACCGGGTTCTGGGTGGCGCAGACGACGAACGGGTCGGGCAGCACCCGGGCGCTGCCCTCGACGGTGACCTGGCGCTCCTCCATCGCCTCGAGCAGGGAGGCCTGCGTCTTCGGCGGGGTGCGGTTGATCTCGTCGGCGAGCAGCAGGTTGGTGAACACCGGCCCGGGGCGGAAGTCGAAGGACCCGTTGGAGAAGACGAGCGAGCCGGTGATGTCGCCCGGCATGAGGTCCGGGGTGAACTGCACCCGCTTGGTGTCCAGCGACAGCGACGCCGCGAGCGCGCGGACGAGCAGGGTCTTCGCGACGCCGGGCACGCCCTCGAGCAGCACGTGCCCGCGGCAGAGCAGCGCGATGACCAGTCCGGTGACGACCGCGTCCTGGCCGATGACGGCCTTGCCGACCTCCTTGCGGAGCGCGACCAGGGACTCCCGCGCGTCGTCGCCGGAGGGGGCCCGCTTGACCACTCGGCTGCGGGCCGTGGTCGTGCGCGTCGTCGGCGGTGCGGTCGCTGCCTTGCGGCGGGTCGGGCGGTCGGGGGACGGTCCACCGGGTGCCGTCACGGGCCGGCCACCTCCTGGGTCGGGGTCAGGGCGCTCTCGAGGGTGCGGAGGTCGCCGGCCAGCCGCACGAGCGCGGCGTCGTCGGCGGGAGGATCACCGTACAGAAGCGGGTCGACGACGGCCGGGTCGGAGCCGGTGCGCTCCGCGACCACCTCGACGACCGGCCCGCGCTCCGCCGAGGGCGGCAGGCCGACGCGGTGCGCCACCCGTTCGCGGGTCGCGGCGCGCAGCGCCTCCGCCGCCGTGCCGCGCGCCCCGGACGCCCGGTAGAGCCGGCTGCGCCCCTCGACGGCCTCGGCCGCGCGCACCACGACGGGGAGCGGCTCCTCGACGACGCGGCCGAGCTGCCGGGCGCGCCACAGCGCGAGGACGCCGGCGACCACGAGCAGCCACAGGGCCCCGGTCGTGATCTCGTCTGCGACCAGGTCCGACAGCGGTGGCTGCTCGCCCTCGACCGGCCGCCCCGGGCGCGGCACGAGCCACACCACGCGGTTGGTCTGCCCGAGCAGCCCGAGCGCGAGCGCCGCGTTCCCGCGGTCGTCCAGCCGGTCGTTGGTCAGCGGCTCGCCGTCGCCCAGCAGCGTGACGCCCTCGGTCGGCAGGGCCAGCAGCGTCGCGCGGCCCGACGCGGCGTAGCAGCCCGCGGAGGGCGAGAGCTCCGTCGCGTACGTCACCCCGCCCAGGTCGACCTCGCCCGCGACCTCCGCCACCGGCAGGGCGCAGGCCGGCTGGCGCTGCTCGACGTCGACCGGAGCGCCGGCCTCGACGTCCAGGCGCAGCAGGCTGAGCGCGCCCTGGTCGGCCCCGACGACGACCAGCGGGGAGGCGAGTCCGGCGAGCTGCGCGAGCTCGGCCGGTGCCAGGGCCTCGGGGACGGGGAGCACCACGGTGGTGTCCGGTCGGGAGGCCTCGACCGCCGCCTCCACCGTGTCGACGCGGTCCACCGGCACCCCGCGCTCGCGCAGCAGCTCGGCGACCGCGCGCGACCCGCCCGGCGTGTAGGAGTCCGGGTCGAGGCGACCGCCGTCACCCGTCGCGCCGAGCACGCCGGTGAGTCCGCCGACCAGCAGCAGCCCCAGCCCGATGAGGACCGGGCCCCGCGCGCTGCGGGCGGTGCTGCGGACGGTCGGGCCGGTGGCCGTGCCGGGCCGCTCGTCGACCGCCGTCACGCGACCACGAGCCGGCTGCTGCGGACCCGCTCGTCGACCGCCACGAGGGCGGCGTACGACGCGGCGTCGGCGGGACGCCCGCCGTACCAGACCTCGTCGAAGACCAGCGCCGCGCGGCGCAGGTCGTCGGCGACGGCGGGCACGGCAGCGCCGCCGTCGCGCGCGACCTCGCCGGCCGTACGGCCCGGGCGCGGGTCGAGCGCGCCGCGCGCCTCGAGCTCGCGCACGACCGCGCGCAGCCGCTCGCGCACCGCCTCGGCGAAGGCGCCGTCGCGCGCCGCCCGCTCGGCGAGGTCGCGGTGCTCGTCGGCGGTGAGGACGGCACTGCCCTCGAACAGCGGCGAGCGCGACGGGCCGCGGCGGGCGAGCGGCCCGACGCGCGCCAGCACGACGGCGACGAAGGCGACGACGAGCAGGAGCAGCAGCAGGAGGCCGACCCGACCGCCGGGCACGGCGCCGGCGGCGTCGTCGAGCAGCTCGCCGACCCAGCGCAGCGCGCGGCCGACCAGGCGCACCACGCAGCGGCGGCTGCGCGTCGGCGTACTCGCGCCGCGACAGCTCCTCGCGGGCGGCGTCGCGCGCGGCGTCGCGGGTGAGCTCGCTCCACTAGCGCTGGTCCGCCGCGGCGGCCAGCGCGACGTCGAGGCCCTCGGCGCGCATGCGGCGGTCGACGTACAGCAGGGCGCGCACGCCGGCGGTGAACGGCTCGACCAGCGTGGACGCGACGATGCCGCCGATCGAGGACAGCACCAGCGTGCGCGCCGACAGCGCGTCACCACCGCCCGCGAGCTCCCCGAACGACCCGTAGCCCAGGAACTCGAACGGCACCTGGATCACGAGGCTGACGAACAGCGCCACGACGAAGGTGAGCAGCAGAGATGCCGAACACCCGCCACCAGTCGCCCTTCACGAGGACCGCCGACCGGCGCAGGCTCTCGACGACGCCGACCTTCTCCAGCACGAGCGCGCAGGGCGCCAGCGAGTAGCGGACGTAGAGGTAGACCGCGGCGAGCAACCCGCCCAGGATCAGCGGGACGCCGAGGAGCAGCCCGGGCGCGCCGCCCACGGCGATCACGAGGGCCCCCACGAGGACGAGCGCGAACGCCGTCGCGCCGGCGATGAGCGCCAGCAGCAGCGCGACGAGCACGAGCCGGACCAGCAGGGGGCGGACCGCCTCCCACGCCGCGCGCAGGCTGAACGGCTGGCCGAGCACCGCCTTGCCCACGACAGCGGTCAGCACCCCGGTCAGCACCGCGGTCGAGAGCAGCGTCAGCACCGCGGTGAGCGCACCGCCGACGGCCGCGCCGCCGAGCGCTGCTTCGAGCGCAGCGGTGTCGCCGTCGACCAGCGAGTCGGCCGCGTCCACGTCGACGAACGGCCGGAAGGCGGTGAGCAGCAGCACGACGTTGACCAGCGTCGCGACGACCGCGACGACCGCGGACATCCCGAGCGTCGGGCGCGGGTAGCGGCGCAGCACGCCGACCGCCCCGTCGAGCAGCTCGCCCAGCCCGAGCGGTCGCAGCGGCACGACTCCCGGCCGCGCCGCCACCTGCCCGTACGGCCGGAAGCCCCCGGGCGGCGGCGCGCCGTAGGCGGGACCGGCCTGCGCAGGACCGCCGTACGACGGGCCCGGCGCGGGCGGCGGGGGTGGCGTCGGCGGGCCCCAGCCCTCGGGGGTCGTCCAGCCACCCGGCTCCGTCATGCGCTCCGTCCACCCCTCGTCGTCGTCGTGACCATGCTGGCACGAGTCGCGGTGTCGGACCCGCTCCGACGCCGACGGGTGCGACGATGGGCGGATGGACGCTGCAGGGACCGCGTGAGGGGACGCGTGCTCGTCGTCGACGACGACCCGGCGCTCGCGGAGATGCTGGGCATCGTGCTGCGCGGCGAGGGCCTGGACCCGGCCTTCGTCGCCGACGGCGACGCCGCGCTCGGGAGCCTTCCGCCGCGAGAAGCCCGACCTCGTGCTGCTCGACCTCATGCTGCCCGGCACCGACGGGATCGAGGTGTGCCGGCAGATCCGCGCCGAGAGCGGCGTGCCCATCGTCATGCTCACGGCCCGCAGCGACACCCTCGACGTGGTGCTCGGCCTCGAGAGCGGCGCCGACGACTACGTCGTCAAGCCGTTCAAGCCCAAGGAGCTGGTGGCCCGGCTGCGGGCGCGGCTGCGGCAGCGCGAGGAGTCCGAGCCGGAGTCGCTGACCATCGGGCCCGAGGACGACCCGGTCACCATCGACGTCCCCGGTCACAAGGTGGTGCGCGGCGGCGAGCAGGTGCAGCTGACGCCGCTGGAGTTCGACCTGCTGGTCGCGCTCGCCCGCAAGCCCAACACCGTCTTCACCCGCGAGGTGCTGCTGGAGCAGGTGTGGCACTACCGGCACGCGGCCGACACCCGGCTGGTCAACGTCCACGTGCAGCGGCTGCGGGCGAAGGTCGAGCGCGACCCCGAGCGGCCGCAGGTCGTCGTCACCGTCCGGGGGGTCGGCTACAAGGCGGGCCCGGCCTGACGACCGACGCGCCCGGCACCACCCGGCGACGACCCCGGCGACGGCGGCCCCCTCCGAGGCGGCCCGGCCGCGCCCGACCCCCGTCTCCCTCGACCCCGCCTGGCACCGCGCGCTCACCGCCGTCAGCGCGCAGGTGCGCGCCGTGGCCGACAGCGGTCGCGCCCAGTGGCGGCGCTCGATCCAGACGCGGGTGGTCGTCACGACGCTCGTCGTGTCGAGCATCGTCGTCGCGCTGTTCGCCTCGCTGCTGCTCGACTCCGTCGGCCGGGGTCTGGTGCAGGCCAAGACGCGCGCCTCGCTGGTCGAGGCGCGCTCCGGCCTGCTGCTGTTCGAGGCGCGGACGTCGTCGTCCGGCCGCACCGCCGACGAGCAGGAGGCGCTGCTCGAGCAGGTCGTCACCGAGGTGGGCCGGCGCGGTTCCGCGTCGGTCCTGCTCGACGGCTCGGCGCAGGCGACCGACTACGCGTTCGGCGACGCCTCCGGCGGCGACGTGCCCGAGGAGCTGCGCGCGCGGCTGGACACCGGACCCGGCACCGCCTACGCGTACAGCCCGGTGCCGGTCGAGGGGAGTCCCGAGCTGGGCCTGGTGGTCGGCTCGACGCTGACGGTGCCCGACCTCGGGTCCTACCGGCTCTTCCAGTTCTTCCCGCTGACCGCGGAGCAGGAGACGCTCGGCCTGGTGCGGCGGACCGCCTTCGCGGCGGGGCTGCTGCTCGTGGCGCTCCTCGCGCTCATCACCTCGCTGGTCGCGCGGCAGGTCGTGGCCCCGGTGCGCGCGGCCGCCTCCACCGCCGAGCGCCTGGCGGCCGGTCGGCTGGACGAGCGGCTGCGGGTGCGCGGCGAGGACGAGTTCGCCCGCCTGGGTTCGACGTTCAACTCGATGGCCGAGGCGCTGCAGAGCCAGATCCAGCAGCTGGAGGACCTCTCGCGCGTGCAGCGCCGCTTCGTCTCCGACGTCTCGCACGAGCTGCGCACGCCGCTGACGACCGTGCGCATGGCGGCCGACGTGCTCTACGACGCGCGCGGCGACTTCCCGGGCTCCGCAGCCCGCGCCGCCGAGCTGCTGCAGGCCGAGCTCGACCGCTTCGAGGCGCTGCTCGTGGACCTGCTCGAGATCAGCCGCTACGACGCAGGAGCCGCCGAGCTCGACGCCTCGCCGGTCGACCTGGGTCCGCTGGTGCGTCGTGTCGTGGCCGCTGCCGAGCCGCTGGCCGAGCGCAAGGGGAGCCGGGTCGACGTCGTCGTGCCGGCCTGGCCGGTCGTCGCCGACGTCGAGGCGCTGCGCGTCGAGCGGGTGCTGCGCAACCTGGTCGTCAACGCCGTCGAGCACGGCGAGGGGCGCCCGGTCGAGGTGCGACTGGACGCGACGCCCGAGACGGTGGTCGTGTCCGTGCGGGACCGCGGGGTGGGCCTGCAGCCGGGTCAGGCAGGCATGGTCTTCACCCGCTTCTGGCGCGGCGACCCCTCCCGCGCGCGCACCACCGGTGGCACCGGACTGGGCCTGGCCATCGCGCTCGAGGACGTGCGGCTGCACGGCGGCTGGCTGCAGGCGGCCGGCGTCCCCGGCGAGGGGTCGGTCTTCCGGATGACCCTGCCGCGCCGGGCCGGACGCGCCGCTCCGCACGCCCCGCTCGAGCTGCCGCGAGGCGGCCTGTGAGGCGGCTCGTGGCCCTCGGCGCCCTCCTGCTCCTGCCGGCCTGCGGGCTGCCGGTCCCCGACGGCGTGCAGTCGTCGGGCCCGGTCGCCGCCGAGCGCGAGGAACCCCTTGCGCTGAAGGTGATCCCGCCCGGACCGCAGCCCGGCGCCTCGCCGGAGGAGGTCGTGAACGGCTTCCTGGTCGCGCAGCGCAGCCCCGACGACGACCACGCCGTCGCGCGGCAGTTCCTGGCTCCCGGTACCGAGTGGGACGACGAGGAGGGCGCCGTCGTCTACCGCTCCCGCCGCTTCACCACCGACGACGACAGCGACCCGCTGACCTTCAGCATCCGCTACGACGCGAGCGCCCGCGTCGAGCCGACCGGGGCCTACGCGCTCGACGACACGCCCGTCACCGCCGCGTACACCGTCGGCCGGCTCGAGTCGGGGGAGTACCGCCTGACGTCGGTGCCGCGCGGGCTGCACCTGCAGTCCCAGGACCGGGAGCGGTCCTTCACCGCGTACGACGTCTACTTCCTGCGCCGCGCCGTCGACGGGACGGCGACGGCCCGGCTGGTCCCCGACCGGGTCTTCCTGCCGGTCACCGCCGAGCGCGCCCCCTCGCTGGTCGAGGCGCTGCTCCGCGGCGCCACGCTGCCGCTGAGCCCGGCCGTCGCATCGGCGGTCCCGGAGGGCACGGCGCTGGCGTCGCCGGTGACCGTGGCCGACGGCGTCGTGACCGTCGACCTCACCGGCCAGGTGCGGGACCTCGACCAGCGCGACCGGCAGCGGCTGTCCGCGCAGCTGGTCTGGACGCTGCTGCCGACCTTCAACGGCGTGCGGGTCCTCGTGGAGGGCGAGCCGCTCGAGGTCGAGGGGGCCGAGGAGGTGCAGGCCCTCGAGGACTGGTCGGAGTACGACCCCACCGGCACCGCCCCGGGTGCGCCGCTGTTCTACGTGCAGGACCGCCAGCTGCGCAGCCTCGACGGGGCCGTCCCCGACAGCGAGGCCGCGTCGCCGCGCGGCTTCCCCGTCGACGAGGTCGCCGTCAGCCCGGCGGGCGGCACCCTCGCCGCGCTGACCCGCAGCCCCGAGGGTGACGAGCTGCGCACCGGTCCGCAGGCCGGCCCGTTCGGGCCGCCCGTGCTGCAGCGCCCGCAGCTCGGCTCGCTGTCCTGGGGACCGGGCGACCAGGGCCTGTGGGCGCTCGCCCGCGGTGACCAGCCCGCGGTCTGCCTCGTGCCGGCGGCCCCGGACCCCGCACGACCCGACCCGTGCGACGTGTCGTACGAGCGGCCGGAGGGCGCGGGACCCCTGGTGGGGCTGCGCATCTCGCGCGACGGGGCGCGGGCGGCGCTGGTCTTCGGCGAGGGCGAGGCGCGCCGCCTCTACGTCGGCCGCATCGAGCCCTCCGGTGGGCGGCTGCGCATCGCGGGGGTCGACCCGGTGGCCCCCGCGCTGGCTGGCGTCACCGACGTCGCCTGGGAGGACGGCACCTCGCTGGCCGTCCTCGCCACGTCGCCCGGCGCCTCGCAGGTCGTCGTCTGGCGGGTCGCCGTCGACGGCTCGACCGGGCCCTCGGCGGTGCAGCGGCCCGGCCTGCCCGGTGACGCGGTCGCCCTGGCCGCCACGGCCGGTCGGCCGCTGGTCGTGAACGCGCTGCTCGACGGGGTGCCGCGGCTCTACCGCGACGACGGCACGCTGTTCCGGCTCGAGGCCGAGCCCGGTACCGCCCCCGCCTACCCGGGCTGATCCACAGCCTGCCGGTCGGCCCTGGTCCCCGGGGCCGCCCTGGCGCACCGTCGGCGGCGTGCTGGCCGACCTGCTGGACCTCGTGCTGCCCCGGGACTGCGCGGGGTGCGGGGCTGCCGGCCGGCTGCTCTGCGACCGCTGCCGACGCGCGCTCGGCCCGCCCCGGCCCCACCGCCCCGCGCCCGCGCCGCCCGGGCTGCCCCCGGTCGTGGTCGCCGCGGAGTACGACGGGCCGGTGCGCGCGGCACTGCTCGCGCACAAGGAGCACGGCCGGCTCGGCCTGGCCGCACCGCTGGGCGCTGCGCTGGCCGCCGCCGTCGAGCTGCTGCACCCCCCGCCAGGCGTGCTGCTCGTGCCCGTGCCGTCGGCCCCGGCCGCGGTGCGGGCGCGCGGGCACGACCACGCCCGCCGGCTCGCCGCGGCAGCGGCCCGACGGGTGCCCGGCGCGCGGGCCCGCCCGCTGCTGGTCGTGGCCCGGGCCGTGGCCGACCAGTCGCGGCCTGGACGCGGGGAGCGGGCGGCCAACCTGGCGGGCGCGCTGCGCTCGCGCCCGGCCAGGGGGCGGGCGGTGGTCGTCGTCGACGACGTCGTCACGACCGGCGCGACGCTGGCCGAGGCGTGCCGCGCCCTGAGCGAGGCCGGGGCGGTGGTGGTCGGCGCGGCGGCCGTGGCCGGCACGCTGCGCCGGTCGCCGCTGCGCCCTGCGCCGTCCGGCCCACGCAGCCCATCCGGGGGAGCACCACCCCTGTCCTACGACGCGGTCACGGGATAGCGTCGGGGGGCAGTCCCCGGAGGGGACGTCGCGATCGGAGAGGAGGTGACCTCCGAGAACCAGACCGCCCGAGTGCGGACCACCTGCGGAGCGCCCCGGCAGCACGTCCGGCCCGCCCCGTCGGCCCACCCCAGACCCCAGGAGGACCTGCGTGGACATCGTCGTCAAAGGCCGCAACGTCGAAGTGCCCGACCACTACCGGGAGCACGTCGCCGAGAAGCTCGCCCCGTCGGAACGCCTGGACTCCCGGGTCATCCGCATAGACGTCGAACTCGCCCACGAGAAGAACCCGCGCCAGTCCGACCGCTGCCAGCGGGTCGAGATCACCTGCTACAGCAAGGGTCCGGTCATCCGGGCCGAGGCCTGCGCCGCAGACTTCTACGCCGCGCTCGACGCCGCCGTGCTCAAGCTCGAGGCGCGGCTGCGCAAGGCGCACGACCGGCGCCGCGTGCACCACGGGCGGCACACCCCGCCGTCCGTCGCCGAGGCCACCGCCGGACTGCCCGCCGACCTGCCGCCGCTGCGGACGTCGGCCAACGGCTCGTCCCCCGCGACGAGCGAGGCCGTGGCGGTCCTGGAGCCGCCGGACGACGCCGCGGACGACACCGAGCTGCTCATCGTGCGCGACAAGACCCACAACGCCGAGCCGATGTCGACCGCAGACGCGCTCCACGAGATGGAGCTCGTCGGCCACGACTTCTACCTGTTCGCCGACGCCGCCACCGGTCTGCCGAGCGTCGTCTACCGGCGCCACGGCTACGACTACGGCGTGCTCCGGCTGGCCGCCGGCTAGACCCGGGCACGACGCGCCCCCGCCCGTCGTACGGGTGATGCCACCCGTGCGGCGCGGGGCGCGTGCCAGGATGGGCCCGTTCCGGTCATCCGGGACACGGGCGGACGGGCACCTCGTGCCGACGCGACGACGAGCTGGGAGTTCCCTTGACCGACATGCCCGATGCGGGTCCCGTCCCGGCTCCCAGCGGGCTGGTCGTCGAGCCGATCCGCGTGCTCGTCGTCGACGACCACGCGCTGTTCCGCCGCGGGCTGCAGATGGTCCTCGAGCAGGAGCCCGACATCGAGGTCGTCGGCGAGGCCAGCGACGGTGCCGAGGCGGTCACCAGCGCGGCCGAGACGCTGCCCGACATCGTGCTGATGGACGTGCGGATGCCCAAGCGCGGCGGCATCGACGCGTGCACGGCGATCCACGAGACCGTCCCGTCGGCCAAGATCATCATGCTGACGATCTCGGACGAGGAGGCCGACCTCTACGACGCGATCAAGGCCGGCGCCATGGGCTACCTGCTCAAGGAGATCTCCATCGAGGAGGTCGCCTCGGCGATCCGCGCGGTCCACGGCGGTCAGTCGCTGATCAGCCCGTCGATGGCCAGCAAGCTGCTCACCGAGTTCGCCTCGATGATCAAGAAGACCGACGACCGTCAGCAGGTCCCCACGCCGCGGCTCACCGACCGCGAGATGGAGGTCCTCAAGCTCGTCGCCAAGGGCATGAACAACCGGGACATCGCCAAGCAGCTGTTCATCAGCGAGAACACCGTGAAGAACCACATCCGCAACATCCTGGAGAAGCTGCAGCTGCACTCCCGGATGGAGGCCGTGGTCTACGCCGTGCGCGAGAAGCTGCTCGAGATCACCTGACCTACCGCTGGAGCATCCGGCCGACGGCGGTCATCAGCTCCTGCACCTGCTCGTCCGGCTCGGTCGGTCCTCCGCCGCCCCCGAGCAGGCAGTGCCGTGCGTGGCCGTCCAGCAGGCCCAGCGCCACCTTGTCGAGCGCGGCGCGCACGGCGTTGATCTGGGTGAGGACGTCGACGCAGTAGCGGTCCTCCTCGACCATCTTCGACACCCCGCGGACCTGGCCCTCGATGCGCGCCAGCCGCTTCTGCAGCTGGTCCTTGGTCGCGGTGTAGCCGCGGGGGGTGGGGGCGGCAGTCTCGGTCATGGTGGGAACATACCCTGTAGGGGTATGGTTGTCACCGTCGTACGCAACGCCCGCAACCCTCGGAGGACCTCGTGGACCAGCGCACCTACACCGTCAGCGGCATGACCTGCGGGCACTGCGAGATGAGCGTGCGCGAAGAGGTCTCCGAGGTCGCCGGCGTCGCAGCCGTCGAGGTCAGCCACGAGACCGGCGCGCTCACCGTGAGCGGCGAGGGCTTCTCCGACGACGCGGTCAAGGCCGCGGTCGACGAGGCGGGGTACGCGGTGAGCTCGTGAGCGAGCTGTCCGCTCCCGCCCGGCTCGGAGCCTTCGGCGCGGCCCTGCTCGTCGTGCTCGCCGCCTCCTTCGGCGTCGGCCGGGTGACCGGGGACGTGGAGCAGGCGCCGTCCGCGCCCATGAGCGACCGGCAGATGACCGACCACGGGGAGGGCTCCTCATGAGCAGCACCCTCGACCTGCCCGTCCAGGGCATGACCTGCGCGTCCTGCGCCAACCGCATCGAGCGCAAGCTCAACAAGCTCGACGGCGTCACCGCCACCGTGAACTACGCGACCGAGCAGGCCTCGGTCACCTACGGCGAGGGCGTCACGCCCGAGGACCTCGTCCGCGCCGTGGAGGCCGCCGGCTACAAGGCCGTGCTGCCCGCCCCCGAGACGGCTGCGGACGCTGCCGCGCCCGCGCCCGTCGACCCGACCCTGAGCCTGCGCCGGCGGCTGCTCGCCGCGTGGGCGCTGACCCTGCCGGTCCTCGCCCTGTCGATGGTCCCGGCGCTGCAGTTCGACAACTGGCAGTGGGTCGCGCTGCAGCTGGCGACCCCGGTCGTGCTGTGGGGCGCCTGGCCGTTCCACCGCGTCGCCTGGGCCAACCTCAGGCTCGGCACCGCCTCGATGGACACCCTCGTGTCGATGGGCGCGCTGGTGAGCTGGGTCTACAGCGTGGTCGTCCTGCTGACGACCGACGCCGGGAACACCGGCTTCACCATGCCCTTCGAGCTGATGATCGGCTCGCACGGCGACACCCCCGAGATCTACCTCGAGGTGGGCGCGGCCCTCACCGCCTTCCTGCTGGCCGGCCGCTACCTGGAGGCGCGCGCCAAGCGCAGCAGCGGCGCAGCCCTCAAGGCGCTGCTGGCGCTCGGCGCCAAGGACGCCGCCCGGCTCACCCCCGACGGCCGCGAGGAGCGGGTCCCGGCCGGCGACCTCGTCGTGGGGGACCGCTTCGTCGTCCGCCCGGGCGAGAAGATCGCCACCGACGGCACCGTCGTCGAGGGCCGCAGCGCGGTCGACCTGTCGCTGCTGACCGGCGAGTCGGTGCCGGTCGAGGTGGCCGAGGGCGACGGCGTCACCGGCGCCACCGTCAACGTCGGCGGGCGCCTGGTCGTGCAGGCGACCCGGGTCGGCAGCGACACCGCGCTGGCCCAGATCGGCCGGCTCGTCACCGCTGCGCAGACCGGCAAGGCTCCCGTGCAGCGCCTGGCCGACCGCGTCGCCGCGGTCTTCGTGCCGATCGTCATCGCCCTGTCGGTGGCCGGTCTCGGCTGGTGGCTGGGCGCCGGCGCCTCCACCGCCAAGGCCATCACCGTCGCGGTCGCCGTGCTCGTCATCGCCTGCCCGTGCGCGCTGGGTCTGGCCACCCCGACGGCACTGCTCGTCGGCACCGGCCGCGGCGCGCAGCTCGGCATCCTCATCAAGGGCCCCGAGGTGCTCGAGTCCACCCGCCGGGTCGACACCGTCGTGCTGGACAAGACCGGCACCGTCACGACCGGGCAGATGGCGCTGGTGTCCGTCGCCACCGCGGGCGCCACCGAGGACGAGGTGCTCCGCCTGGTCGGCGCCCTCGAGGACGCCAGCGAGCACCCGATCGCCCGCGCGATCGCCACGGCCGCCCGCGACCGGCTCGGCGACCTGCCGCCGGTCGAGGGCTTCGAGAACCGCGAGGGCCTGGGCGTGCAGGGCGTCGTCGACGGCTCGGCCGTCGTGGCCGGCCGGCCGCAGCTGCTGGCCGACTGGTCGCTGACCCTGCCGGACGAGCTGGCGGCCGCCGTCGACGAGGCGCGCGCCGCCGGCCGCACCGTCGTCGTCGCCGGCTGGGACGGCGCCGTCCGCGCGGCGCTGGTCGTCGCCGACACCGTCAAGCCCACCAGTGCGCAGGCCGTGCAGCGGCTGCGCGAGCTGGGCCTGCGCCCGGTGCTGCTGACCGGCGACAACGAGGCGACCGCTCGGGCCGTCGCCGCCGAGGTCGGCATCGCCATCGAGAAGGGCGACAGCGTGATCGCCGACGTCCTGCCCAGCGAGAAGGTCGGCGTGGTCCAGCGGCTGCAGGCCGAGGGCCGGGTCGTCGCCATGGTCGGCGACGGCGTCAACGACGCCCCGGCCCTGGCGCAGGCCGACCTGGGGCTGGCGATCGGCACCGGCACCGACGTCGCCATCGAGGCCAGCGACCTGACGCTGGTGCGCGGCGACCTGCTCGCCGCCGCCGACGCGATCCGGCTGTCGCGCCGCACGCTGCGGGTCATTCAGGGCAACCTGTTCTGGGCCTTCGCCTACAACGTGCTCGGGATCCCGCTGGCGCTCGCGGGGCTGCTGAACCCCGTGCTCGCCGCCGCCGCGATGGCGTTCTCCAGCGTCTTCGTGGTGACGAACAGCCTGCGCCTGCGGACGTTCAAGGCTGCCTGACCAGGATCGCTCGAGCAGGATCAGGGCAGGCGCGCGAAGACGACCATGTCGCGCCTGGTCGAGGGGTCGCGCGGAGCGGGTCGCACCGCCCGCGCGACCCCTTCGCGCTGCCAGCCGGCCTTCTCCGCCACCCGCTGGGACGCGGGATTGTCGACGTCGGCGAGCAGCTCCACGCGCGGCAGGCCGAGGGCGGCGAAGCCCCAGCCCGCGTGCAGCCGTGCCGCCCGCCCCGCCACTCCGCGCCCGCGCGCCCACGGCGCGGTCCAGTAGCCGACCTCGCCGATGCCCTGGCGCACCGTCAGGCCGACCGCGCCCAGCAGGTCGCCGGTGACGGCGTCCACGACGGCGCAGTTCGCGACCGCGCCGGCCGCCCACTCGGCCGGCACGATGCCGTCGACGTAGCCGTGCGCGACCTCCAGCGTGTAGGGGACCGGCACCGGCAGCCACCTCGCCGTCTCCGGGTCCGCGCACGCGCGCGCCACGTCGGGCGCGTCCGAGGAGCGCCAGCGGCGGACGGTCACGACGCCGTCGCTCTGCTCCTCGTACGACGGGAGGGCGCGGCGGTCCTGCTGGCCGTCCGAGGCCAGCAGCGCGGCCAGCCAGGTGTCGGCGCGACGGCCGCCGGGTGCCGGCACCTGCCGCAGCGTGCCCTCGACGGTGAAGCCGACCTTCTCCGCCAGTGCGCGGGAGGACCAGTTGCCGACCTCGACCTGCGCGGTGATGCGCTGCAGCTCCAGCGTCGCGAAGGCCCACCGGCACAGGGCGGCGACGGCCTCGCTGGTCACGCCGCGGCCGCGGGCGTCGCGGCTGCACCACCAGCCCGCCGTCGCGGTCTCGGCCGTGCGCTCGTGCAGGTCGACGCCTGCGAGCAGCTCCCCGGTCGTGGCGTCCAGCACGGCGAGCTCGGCCCGGCCGCCGTCGGCCCACCGATGCGCCGACGTCGCGAGCAGCTCGGGCACGCCGGCCGGGCGCAGCGTCGTCCAGCGGGCGATCTCGGGGTCGTCCAGCGCGCGGACGAGCGCCGCCTCGTCACCGGCCTCCCACGGGCGCAGGTGCAGGCTGCCGGCGGTGATCGCGGTGGTCTCCACGCGCCGCAGTCTGCCCGGGGCACGCGCCGTCGCGGCGAGGCGTTCCTCCGGTGCCAGGCGCCTACGATGCCTGGGACGTCCAGCGAAGAGGTGCACTGACCGTGGTCCTGCAGAAGCTCCTGCGCGCCGGCGAGGGCAAGACCCTCCGCCGGCTCAAGTCCGTCGCCGACGCCGTCAACGGCGTCGAGGAGGACTTCGTCGCGATGACCGACGCGGAGCTCCGCGCCGAGACCGACGTCTTCAAGCAGCGGCTGGCCGACGGCGAGACCGTCGACGACATCCTCGTCGAGGCCTTCGCGGTGGGCCGCGAGGCGGCCCGCCGCACCCTGGGCCAGCGGCACTTCGACGTCCAGGTCATGGGCGGCGCCGCCCTGCACATGGGCAACATCTCCGAGATGCGCACCGGTGAGGGCAAGACCCTCACCTGCACCCTCCCGGCCTACCTCAACGCGCTGTCCGGCAAGGGCGTCCACGTCGTCACGGTCAACGACTACCTCGCCCGCCGCGACGCCGAGTGGATGGGCCGCGTGCACCGCTTCCTCGGCCTGGACGTCGGCGTCATCCTCGCCAACGAGCGGCCGGACGTGCGCCGCCCGTCGTACGCCTGCGACATCACCTACGGCACCAACAACGAGTTCGGCTTCGACTACCTGCGCGACAACATGGCGTGGAGCGCCGACGAGCTCGTGCAGCGCGGCCACCACTTCGCGATCGTCGACGAGGTCGACTCGATCCTCATCGACGAGGCCCGCACCCCGCTGATCATCAGCGGCCCGTCCGACCAGGCCACCAAGTGGTACTCCGAGTTCGCGCGGATCATCCCGCGCCTGGTGCGCGACGTCGACTACGAGGTCGACGAGAAGAAGCGCACCGTCGCGATCACCGAGTCCGGCGTCGAGAAGGTCGAGGACCAGCTCGGCATCGACAACCTCTACGAGGCCGTCAACACGCCGCTGGTCGGCTACCTCAACAACGCGCTCAAGGCCAAGGAGCTCTACCGCAAGGACAAGGAGTACGTCGTCATCGACGGCGAGGTGCTCATCGTCGACGAGCACACCGGCCGCGTCCTGGCCGGCCGCCGCTACAACGAGGGCATGCACCAGGCCATCGAGGCCAAGGAGGGCGTGCGGATCAAGGACGAGAACCAGACCCTCGCCACGATCACGCTGCAGAACTACTTCCGCCTCTACGACAAGCTCGGCGGCATGACCGGCACCGCGGCCACCGAGGCGGCGGAGTTCAGCCAGACGTACGGCCTCGGCGTCGTCGAGATCCCGACCAACCGCGACCCGAAGCGCATCGACGAGGCCGACGTCGTCTACAAGAGCGAGCAGGCCAAGTACGACGCCGTCGTCGAGGACATCGCCGAGAAGCACGAGGCCGGCCAGCCGGTGCTGGTCGGCACGATCTCGGTCGAGAAGAGCGAGTACCTGTCGTCCCTGCTGCGCAAGCGCGGGATCCGGCACGAGGTGCTCAACGCCAAGCAGCACGACCGCGAGGCGACGATCGTCGCGCAGGCCGGCCGCAAGGGCGCCGTCACCGTGGCCACCAACATGGCCGGCCGCGGCACCGACATCATGCTCGGCGGCAACCCGGAGCACATCGCCGCCGACGAGCTGCGCAGCCGCGGGCCTGTCGCCGGTCGAGACGCCCGAGGAGTACGAGGCCGCCTGGCCGGACGCCCTCGAGCGCGCCAGCGCGTCGGTCAAGGCCGAGCACGACGAGGTCGTCGAGGCCGGCGGGCTCTACGTCCTCGGCACCGAGCGGCACGAGTCGCGCCGCATCGACAACCAGCTCCGCGGCCGGTCCGGCCGTCAGGGCGACCCGGGCCTGTCCCGCTTCTACCTCTCGCTCGGCGACGACCTGATGCGCCTGTTCAACGCCGGCGCCGTCGAGATGATCATGGACCGGCTGAACATCCCGGAGGACGTGCCGATCGAGTCCAAGATGGTCAGCCGGGCGATCCGCTCGGCGCAGACCCAGGTCGAGCAGCAGAACTTCGAGATCCGCAAGAACGTCCTGAAGTACGACGAGGTCCTCAACCGCCAGCGCACCGTCATCTACGACGAGCGCCGCAAGGTGCTCAGCGGCGCCGACCTGCACGAGCAGATCCGCAACATGGTCGACGACGTCATCGAGGGCTACGTCTTCGCCGCGACGGCCGAGGGCTACCCGCAGGAGTGGGACCTCGAGCAGCTGTGGACCGCGCTCAAGCCGCTCTACCCGGTGAGCATCCCGCTGGAGAAGTACGAGGAGGACCGCGACGGGCTGTCCGCCGAGGGCCTGATCGAGGAGATCCAGGCCGACGCGGCCGGCTGCGTACGACGCGCGCGAGGCCTCGCTCGGCACCGGCGCGAACGGCGAGCCGGTCATGCGCGAGCTCGAGCGGCGCGTGCTGCTGTCGGTCATGGACCGCAAGTGGCGCGAGCACCTCTACGAGATGGACTACCTGCAGGAGGGCATCGGCCTGCGCGCGATGGGCCAGCGCGACCCGCTGGTGGAGTACCAGCGCGAGGGCTTCGACATGTTCAACGCCATGATGGAGGCGATCAAGGAGGAGTCGGTCGGCTTCCTGTTCAACGTCGAGGTCAAGACCGAGACCCCGGCCACGGCCGTACCGGCGGCCGCCCCCGCCGCGGACCTCGTCGCCACCGGCCCGGGGGAGGCGCCCGGCGAGGTGGTCTCCGAGCACCTGCCGACCGAGCCGGCTCCCGAGGGCGCGACCTCCGACGAGCAGCCCTCCGCCCCGGCCGTCGCGCCGGTGAGGGGTCGCCGGCTCGCCGGTGGCCTCCGAGGCGCCCGTGGCGACGGTCGAGGAGCAGTCGCTCGACCTGGAGCGACGCGGCCCCGCCGGCTCCGGCCCCGGCCGTCGCCCCTGCCGCCCGGACGGTGCTGCCGGAGGACTTCGGCCGGCCCGAGCAGCCGGCCCGGATGGAGTACAGCGGCCCGGCCTACGACGCGGCGCCCGGCTCGACCGGCGTGACCACCTCGACGGGGCCGGGCGGCACCGGCGTGACGACCGGTCAGGCGCAGAGCCGCAACGACCTGTGCGCCTGCGGCTCCGGCCGCAAGTACAAGCGCTGCCACGGCGACCCCCGCGCGTCCTAGCGCGCAGCCCCCGGCGTTGATCAACGCCGCCTTCCGTACGCCGCAGGAGCTCGTGACGGGTACGAAGGGCGGCGTTGATCAGCCAGGGCGGCTGCTCAGACGCAGGTGAGCTCGGTGCAGGTCCAGCGGCCGGACAGGCCCTCGAGGCGCAGCGCGACGGCGGCCATCCGCTGACCGCGGCGCACGGTCGCGCACACCTCGGCGACGCCGTCGGGGTGCTCCTGCACGTGCAGGCTGCGCACCGCCCCGGTGACCGGCCGGGTGCCGGTGCTGCGCGGTCGGGCGTGCACGGCCAGCTCGAGCTGGGCGAACAGCTCCGGGGTCGTGCTGCGCTGCAGCTGGCTGACCGGCCGGACGCCGGCCAGCACCTCGAGCAGGCCCTGCACGAGGGCGTGCGCCACCGGCCGGGCCGGCGGGAGCAGGCCGGCCGGGGTGCGCGGGCGCTCGTCGTCCTCGTCGGCCGGTACGGCGGTCGGCAGGTCCGGGACGAGCCGCAGCGGCGCGGGGGCCAGCGCTCGGACCGGACCCAGGGGCGAGCGCAGTCCCACCGGGCGCGCGGCCGGCGCCGCCAGCTCGTCGTCGTAGGGCGGCGCGCACGGCGGCACCGGCAGCAGGCGCAGGGCCGGCAGCGCGGGTGCGGCCAGGGGCAGCTCGGTCGAGGGTGCGGACATGCGGGTCCTCCGGTGGGAGCGGTCGGTGCGGGGCGCGAGGGGGGCGGTGCGGGGGCGGGTGCGGGGGCGGGAGCTGGGGCAGTGCTGGGTCAGCCGGGCTGCGGTCCCTCGGCCGGCGGAGGCGCCAGCGGTGTCCCCGGCCTGAGCAGGTGCGGGTCGTCGCCGACGACCTCGCGGTTGGCCGACCACCACGCGGGCCACGCCGCGGCGACCTCGGCGTCGGTGGGGCCCGCGTCCTGCGGTGCGTGGCACGCGCGGCGCGGTCGCGCAGGTCCTGCTCCGCGAGGTCCCACAGCGTGTCGCCCGGCTGGACCACGACGCTCTGGGCGACGGACGCCTCCGGCGCGGGGGGGCGTGCCGGCGGTGCGGCGGCTGACCAGTCGAGGTCGGGTGCGGCGGGCGGCGGTACGGTGCCGTCTCGCCCGATGCCCCGCCAGTGCGGATCTCGGGGCCCGGAGCCTGGGCGGCCCAGTCCAGGCTGAGGACCGGCGCGGCAGCCGAAGGCGGCTCCTGCCCCGGCTCAGCGGCAGCCGCGGGGCCGGCGAGGGTCCCGACGACGATGCCGAGGCCGAGCGCCACCTCGACGCTGCGCCGCACGGCAGCGGGGGCGGTGCGGCGGGCAGCAGCGGCCAGGGCGCGCCCGGCCCGCCCCGGGAGGTGGCCGCCCGCGGTCAGCAGGACGGTGGCCGCGAGCCAGGTGGCCAGCGCCCAGGCCACCAGCGCCAGCAGGGCGACCAGCGGAGCCGAGGGGTCGGCGCTGCCGACCGAGCTGCCCGAATCAGCCAGGTCGGTCAGCGTGCGCCAGCACTGGAGGGGCGTCGGTGCGGCGGCCAGCAGCAGGCAGGCGGCCAGCGGCGGTGCCGACCGCGACAGCGCGCTGGGGGCCCTGCTGCATCCCGATGCCTCTCGATTCGTGCGTTTGCGTTCGTTTGCTGTTGTACGCGTCCGGATGGAGCCGGTCAAGGCAGGTCGACATCTGTGGAACGAGACGAGAGGGTGCCGGGATGCGCTGGCGCGGGCTCTTCGACGACCTCGAGGCGCAGTTCGAGGCCGCGCAGGCGGCCGAGCTGGCCGGCGAGGTCGCCGAGCGCACCCGGCGCGAGACCGCGCTGCTGCGCCTGGTGGACCGGCTGCGGGCGGCGGAGGGCGCACCGGTCGTGGTGTCCCTGCCGGCGGCGGGCGTCCTGCGCGGGCGGGTCCTGGACGCCGGCAGCGACTGGCTGCTGCTCGAGGAGGGCGGCGGGCGCGAGGTGCTGGTCCCGCTGGCCGCGGTGCTGGGCGTGACGGGCGTCGGTCCACGGACGGCCGCGCCGGACGACGGTCCGGTCGCCAAGCGGCTCGACCTGCGCTGGGCGCTGCGCGGCCTGGCGCGCAGCCGCGCCGGGGTCGCGGTCGGACTGGTCGACGGGACGCTGGTCACCGGGACGCTGGACCGCGTCGGCGCCGACCACCTCGACCTGGCCGAGCACGGTCTGGGCGAGGCCCGGCGGGCCGGCGCCGTGCGTCAGGTGCGGCTGGTGCCGCTGGCCGCCCTCGCGTTCGTCCGCAGCGGCTGAGCCGACCGCGCTACTCCTGGACGAGCTCCTCGTCGCGGACCGGGTGCGCCGCCACGAAGGCGCGGGTCTGGTCGTAGCAGCGCTGGATGTACTCCTCCAGGGCGGACCGCTCGACCCGCCACTGCCCGCGGCCGCCGATCTTGATGGCGGGCAGCTCTCCGGAGCGGACCAGCGCGTAGGTCTGCGAGGAGGAGATGTTGAGGATCTCCGCCACGTCGGTCAGCTGCAGGAAGCGCTCGGCGGCCACGGGAGGTCCTTCCTCAGCAGGGGTGTGCGGCCCCGTCGGGCCCCAGGAGAGTCTGGCACCGAGCGCCGACCTGCAGCCCCGGACGTCCACAGCTCGCTCCGGCTGCGTCGCCCCGGCCCAGGGCCAGCCTGTGGAAGGTGTGCACGCAGAGTGACGACGTAGGACACCATGTGCCCCGCGCGACCGCGCCCCGGACGAGGAGGACCGTTGTCGGACATGCCCGCGTCGCCGAGCGCGAGCCGGCTGAGCGCGCCGGGCTGGCTCGACGGGCGGCTGGTCCTCGGCGTGCTGCTCGTGCTCGTCAGCGTCGTGGTGGGCGCCCGGGTGCTGTCCTCCGCCGACCGCAGCACGCTGGTGTGGGCGGCGGCCACCGACCTCAGCGCGGGCGCCGCCCTGACCTCCGCCGACGTGGAGCCGGTGCGGGTCCGGCTGCTGGACGGGCTCGCCGACCGCTACGTCCCGCAGCAGCAGGACCTCGTCGGGCAGGTGCTCGAGCGGCCCTCGCGCGCGGCGAGCTGTGCCGCGCAGCGCGCTGCTCGAGGACGCCCAGGCCGGGCAGACCCGCCTGGTCACCGTGCCGGTCGACGGCGCCCGCTTCCCGCCGGGCCTGGCCCGCGGCCAGCAGGTCGACGTCTGGCTCACCCCCGCGTCCGCGCTCGAGCGCGCCGAGGCCGCGGCGGAGGGGACCCCTCCGGACGACCCGACTGCCCCGCCGAGCCAGCCGGTCGCCCCGGCTCCCGGCACGACGACCCCGGAGGCCGGCGTGCTGCAGCTGACCGGCGCGCAGCCGGTGCTGCTCCGCGTCACCCTGGACCAGGTCCCCGGCCCCGGCGGCAGCTTCTCCGGCGGCTCGACCAGCCGTCCGGTGGTCCTGCAGGTCCGTCCCGAGGACGTGGGGCGCCTGGTGTCGGCGATGTCGCTGGGACGGCTCGACCTGGTGCGCGTGCCGGCGCGAGGCCGAGCGGCAGAGCGCGCTGCGGCTGATGACCGTCCCCGTCCTGACCGCCGTCAGCGACGCGGTGTGGGAGGCCCAGCTGGTGGCGGCGCTGTCCCGCGGCGACCTCGGCGTCGCCGTCGTCCGCCGCTGCGTCGACCTGGCCGACCTGCTCGCCACCGCCGCCACCGGCCAGGCGCAGGCCGCGCTGCTGTCGGCCGACCTGCGCCGGCTCGACCGCGACGCGCTCGGGCCGGCTGGCCGTCGCCGGCGTCGCCGTCGTCGGGCTGGTCCCGCCGGGCGACGAGGACGCCGAGCGGCGGCTCCGCCAGCTCGGCGTGCTGCACGTCCTGCCGTCCGACAGCACCCCGGAGGAGCTGTCGGCCGCGGTCGTGCAGGCGGTCAGCGGGGCAGCGGCCCCCACAGCGGGGGAGAGGTCGGCGCAGTCCGACCCCCGGTCGGCCCTCCCCGCGCAGCCGGCCGAGCCCGAGCCGGTCGCGCGTGCCCGACACCGGTCCGGGCACCGGCCGCGTCCTCGCGGTCTGGGGCCCGACCGGGGCGCCGGGGCGGACCACGGTCGCCGTGGGGCTGGCCGGCCGAGCTGGCGGCGCTCGGCCGCACGACGATGCTGGTCGACGCCGACGTCTACGGCGGGGTCGTCGCCCAGGTGCTCGGGCCTGCTCGACGAGGCGCCCGGCCTGGCCGCCGCCTGCCGGCTCGCCAACAACGGCGCGCTGGACCTGCCCTCGCCTGGCCGGCCTCGCGCGGACGGTCACGCCGACGCTGCGGGTGCTGTCCGGCATCGCCCGCGCCGACCGCTGGCCGGAGCTGCGGCCGGCGGCGCTCGAGGTCGTGCTCGAGCTGTGCCGCTCGCTCGCGGCGACGACGGTCGTCGACTGCGGCTTCGCCCTCGAGCAGGACGAGGAGCTCGCCTACGACACGGCCGCGCCGCGGCGCAACGGCGCGACCCTGACGGTGCTGGAGTCCGCCGACACCGTCTACGCGGTCGGCTCGGCCGACCCGGTCGGGCTGCAGCGGCTGGTCCGCGGGCTGGCCGAGCTGCGGGAGGCGGTGCCGGGCGTGCAGCCGGTCGTCGTCGTCAACAAGCTGCGCGCCGAGCGCGATCCCGGGCGACGCCGAGAAGGAGGTCCGCGCCGCGCTGGCCCGCTACGCCGGGGTGCACGACCTGCTGGTCGTGCCGGCCGACGTGGACGGCCTGGACCGCGCGCTGGCCGGCGGGCGCACGCTGGCCGAGGCCGCGCCCCAGTCGCCGCTCCGCGCGGCGCTGGCTGCTCACGCCGCCTCGCTGGCCGGCGTCTCCCGCGCGGCCCGCGCCCGCGGCCGGCGCCGCCTGCTCACCGCCGCTGATCCGCCGCTGACACGCCGACGGCCGCCGCCCGCGGGGGCGACGGCCGTCGTACCAGCAGGGCCTAGGAGCCGTACTTGCCGAGCTCCTGGCGGGCGACGGTGCGCAGGTGCACCGCGTCGGGGCCGTCGGCGATGCGCAGGGTGCGCATCCCGGCCCACATGCGGGCCAGCGGGAAGTCGTCGGAGACGCCGCCGCCGCCGTGCACCTGGATGGCGCGGTCGATGCACGTTCAGCGCCACCCGCGGGGCGATGACCTTGATGGCCGCGATCTCCGACCGGGCGCCCTTGGCGCCGTACTTGTCGATCATCCAGGCGGTCTTGAGGGTCAGCAGCCGGGCCATGCTCGATCTCCATGCGCGACTCGGCGATCGCCTCGCGCACGACGCCCTGGCGGGCGATCTCCTGGCCGAAGGCGACGCGCGAGGTGGCCCGCTCGCACATCAGCTTGAGCGCGCGCTCGGCCGCGCCGATCGAGCGCATGCAGTGGTGGATGCGGCCGGGGCCGAGGCGGGCCTGGGCGATCATGAAGCCGTCGCCCTCGCCGGCGATGAGGTTGCTGGCCGGCACGCGCACGTCGGTGAAGCGCAGCTCGTTGTGGCCGTGCTGGTCCTGGTAGCCGAAGACCGGCAGCGGCCGGACGTTCTCGACGCCGGGGGTGTCCATCGGCACGAGGATCATCGACTGCTGGCGGTGCGGCGACTCGCTCCGGGTCGGTCTTGCCCATCACGATCATGATCTTGCAGCGCGGGTCGGCCGCCCCGGAGATCCACCACTTGCGGCCGTTGATGACGTAGTCGTCGCCGTCGCGCTCGATGCGGGTCGAGATGTTCGTGGCGTCGGAGGAGGCGACGTCGGGCTCGGTCATGGCGAAGGCCGAGCGGATCTGGCCCTCCATGAGCGGCTGGAGCCACTGCGACTTCTGCTCGGCGGTGCCGAACATGTGCAGCACCTCCATGTTGCCGGTGTTCGGCGCGTCGCAGTTGATCGCCTCGGGGGCGATGTGCGACGACCAGCCGGTGACCTCGGCGAGCGCGGCGTACTCGACGTTCGTCAGGCCGGAGACGTCGGGCAGGAACAGGTTCCACAGCCCGCGCGAGCGGGCCTCGGCCTTCAGCTCCTCCACGACGGGCGGGAGCGTGTGGTCCTCCGGCCCCTTCTTGCGGCGGTACTCCTCGTACTCGTGCCTCGGCGGGGAACACCTTGGTGTCCATGAAGTCCTGCAGGCGTCCCAGGTAGTCCTGGGCCTTGGCGGAGTGCTCGAAGTCCACGGGAAGACCTTCCGTTCGAGGTGAGGCCTGCAGTGTGCCCCGGGCCACTCCCGGCCGGGCAGGCGCCTAGGGTCGGGGCCGTGACCGAGCGGCTGTACGACGCCCTCGTGGTCGACGACGTCGGCGTGCTGAGCGGCGTCCGGGACGACGAGGCGGCGCTGCTGGAGACCGCCGTCCGGGCTGCGCGCGCGGCGGGCCTGCGCACCGGGCTGCTCAGCAACGCCGGTGGCTGCGGCCGGCCGGAGTGGCCGGACCTGTTCGACGCGGTGGTCCTCAGCGGGCTCGCCGGCGTCGCGAAGCCGGACCGGGCGGCGTTCCTGCTGGTCGCGGAGCGGCTCGGCGTCGCGCCGGAGCGGTGCGTCTTCGTCGACGACCTGCGGCGCAACGTGCTCGGCGCCGTGGCGGCCGGGATGACGGCGGTGCACCACCGGTCGGCGCAGAGCACGCTCGACGAGCTCGAGGTGCTGCTGGGGGTCGCCGTCCGCACCTGACCGGTCCGCACCTGACCGGTCAGGGGACGGTCTGTGTGACCATGGGCGGACCGTCCCCAGGGAGTCCCCGCATGGCCGACCGGCTGAGCCCGCTCGACGTCTCGTTCCTCTACATGGAGACGCCCACGACCGCCATGCACGTCGGCGGCGTCGCCGTCCTCGAGCCGCCGGACGAGGGCTTCGACTACGACCGGCTCGTCGAGCTGATCAGCCAGCGCATCGCGCTCGTGCCGCGCTACCGGCAGAAGGTGCGCTTCATCCCCGGCCGCCTCGCCAACCCGGTGTGGGTGGACGACGAGGACTTCGACGTGACCTACCACGTGCGCCGCAGCGCGCTGCCCAAGCCGGGCACCGACGCCCAGCTGCGCGAGCTGGTCGGCCGGCTGATGAGCCGCCAGCTCGACCGCAACCGCCCGCTGTGGGAGATCTACCTCGTCGAGGGGCTCGCAGGGCGGCCGGGTCGGCGATCATCACCAAGACCCACCACGCGATGGTCGACGGCGTCTCGGCGGTCGACATCGGCACCGTGATCCTCGACGTCACGCCCGAGCCGCGCGAGGTGCCCGACGGACGACTGGCGCCCGCGCAAGGAGCCCGGCTCCGCCGCGCTGGTCGTCGGCGCGGTCACCGACCTCGTCAAGCGGCCGACGCAGGCGGTCGACACGGCGCGCGCGCTCGATCGTCGACGCCCGCGCGACCGCCAGCCGGGTCACGGCCCTCGCGACCGGGATGGCCGCCAGCCTGGCGACGATCGCCCGCCCGGCGCCGGACTCGCCGCTCAACGTGCGCGATCGGCGAGCAGCGCCGCTTCGGCATGGCCCGCACCGACCTCGACGACTACAAGCGCGTCCGCAAGGCGCACGGCGGCACCGTCAACGACGTCGTGCTGGCCGCGGTCGTCCGGCGCGCTGCGCTCCTGGCTGATGACCCGCGGCGAGGCGGTCACGCCGACCACGACGATCCGCGCGATGGTGCCGGTGTCGGTGCGCGACGACGCGACCGGAGCCGCGCCCGGGCAACCGCGTCTCGTCGTACTTCGTCGACCTGCCGGTCGGCGAGGGCAACCCGGTCATGCGGCTGCACCAGGTGTCGTTCGCGATGCGCGGCCACAAGGAGTCCGGCCAGTCGGTCGGCGCCGACGCGCTCGTGCAGCTGTCCGGCTTCGCGCCGCCGACGCTGCACTCGCTCGGCGCGCGCGTCGCCTCCGGCTTCACCCGCCGGCTGTTCAACCTCGTGGTCACCAACGTCCCCGGCCCGCAGTTCCCGCTGTACGCCGCCGGCGCGCGGATGCTGGAGATGTACCCGGTCGTGCCGCTGGCGAAGGGGCAGGCGGTCTCGATCGGCCTGACGTCGTACGACGGCGGGGTCTACTACGGCCTCAACGCCGACCGCGACGCGATGCCCGACATCGACGTGCTCGCAGGCCTGATCGAGGAGTCGCTCGCCGAGCTCGTGGGCACGGTGGACCAGTGACCAAGCGGACGGGAGTGGTCCTCGGCGCCGGCGGCGTCCTCGGGGCCGCGTGGACCATCGGCGCCCTCGCGGCGCTGCAGGAGCACACCGGGCAGGACCCGCGCGACGCCGAGGTGCTGGTCGGCACCTCCGCCGGCTCGGTGCTCGCCGCCTTCCTGGGCTGCGGCATCGGCGTCGACGTGCTGCTGGACCACCAGCGCGGCATCGTCAACCCCGACGGCGCCCGAGATCGCGTACGACCCCGACACCGACTCCGGCGGCGCCCTGCCGCCGCTGCCGCGCCCCGGGATCGGCTCGGCCCGCGGCGTGCTGAGCACCGTCCGGCGGCCGTGGCGGGTGACGCCGATGGGGGCGCTGTCGGCCGTGCTGCCCCAGGGCCGCGGCTCGCTCGAGCCGGTCGGCGACGCTGGTCGACGCCGTCTGCCCGAAGGGCGCCTGGGCCGCTCACCCGCAGACGTGGATCGTCGCCATGGACTACGACACCGGGCGCCGGGTGGCCTTCGGCCGCGGCGGCCGCACCGCACGCGTCGCTGCGCAGACGCCGTCATGGCGTCCTGCGCGATCCCCGGCTGGTACGCCCCCGTGCGCATCGGCGGCCGCCGCTACGTCGACGGCGGCGCCTGCTCGCCGACGTCGGTCGACCTGGTCCTGCCGCTGGAGCTGGACGAGGTGGTCGTGCTCTCGCCGATGACCTCGCTCGACTACGACCGGCCGACGACCGCGGCGGGCAGGCTCGAGCGGCGGTTCCGCCGGCTGGTCACCAAGCGCCTGGTCGGCCGAGGTCAAGAAGGTCGCCGCGACGGGCACCAAGGTCACGCTGCTCGGTCCCGGCGCCGAGGACCTCGACGTCATCGGCGCCAACCTCATGGACCCGCGCCGCCGCGAGCAGGTGCTCGAGACCTCGCTGCGCACCTCCGCCGCCGCCCTGCGCACGCTCACGCCGCGCTACGCCGCGACGGGCTGACGCGCGGCCGTGCGCGTCTACCTGCCGTCGACCCTGTCCGGCCTGCGCGCCCTGCTCGACGCGGGCGAGCTCGGCGCCGCCGCCGCTGCCCGGCTACGCCGTCACCGGGGCGCTGCGGGAGTGGTACGCCGAGGGCGACGAGGAGGAGCTGGAGTACGCCGCGATGACGCCTCGCCGCGCGGGCCACCGTGCGGCTGCTCGACCGGGGGCTGCTGCTGGAGCCCGGTCTGGCCGCCCGCCGCGTGGTCGTCGTGGCGGAGGTCGCCGCGGCCGAGCCCGCTCCCGACGTCGACCGCGCGGCCGTGCGGGTGCTCGACGCCGGTGCCGCTGCGGCTGGTGCAGGCCGTGCACGTCGACGACGCCGACGCCGAGCCCGACGTGCGTGCGGCCGCCGAGGCGCTGGTGGAGGCCGACCTCGGGAGCGAGGACGCCGCCTTCGTCGTCGAGCAGGCCGAGGGCCACGAGCTGCAGTGGTACGCCACCCAGGAGATCGGGCCGCTGCTCGAGCTGGGCTGAGCGGGCTGCTCCTGAGCGGGCTGCTCCGGAGCTGCCTACTCGCCGCAGGGCTCCCCTGCGACGACGGAGGTCACGGTGCCGTCGTCCTCCGCGGACGTGAGCGTGCCGTAGAACCCGGACGACTGGTCCTGCAGGCGGAACGACGGAGCGACGATCTCGTCGCCGGGCTGCACGTCCAGCTCGACGCCGGTCGTCCCCGCCCGCAGGTCGGCCACCGTCGCGCCGACGGCCAGGTCGTGCGTCGTCACGTCACCGACGAGGGCGCGCGCCGGGGGGACGGCCGACGGGTCGCCCCGCTCGGTCAGCGCCCAGGAGAACATCCGGAGCTCGGGGTCGGAGGCGTCGCCGAACAGCAGCACGAGCGCGCCGTCGCCGTACTCCAGCGCGCGCACGGTGGCGCCCGGGCAGACGCCGTACGCGCCGGCGCTCGGGCCCGGGCCGCTGTCGGTGGTCGGGGGCCCGAGGGCGTCGCGCAGCGCCGTCTGCGCGGCCTCGAACGGCGCACCGAACTCCAGCAGCACTCCCGGCAGGTCGACGCCGTCGCCGGTGAGCCGGACGTCGGCGGCGCTCGTCGTCGCGGCCGCCGACGGGGCAGCCGTCGCGTCGTCGGCGGGACCGGCGGGGTCTGCCGAGGGGGCCGCGGCGGTGCTGCGCGCGGCCGGCTCGAGGTCCGCCGGCGGGTCATCGCTCCCGCACCCGGCCAGCGCCGAGCCCAGGAGCAGGGCGGCCAGCGCCGCGGAGGTGCGCACGGGCCGCACGCTAGCCCTCCCGTGACACTCTGACGGGATGGACGCCGTCACCTCCGTGCCCCTGCCGGTCAACGAGCCGATCCGGTCCTACGCGCCCGGCAGTGCCGAGCGGGCCTCGCTGGAGGCGCGCATCGCGGAGCTGGCGGGCGAGCAGATCGACCTGCCGATGACCATCGGTGGCGTCTCCCGACCGGGCGGCGGCGAGCCGATCGACGTCGTGCAGCCGCACCGGCACGCCGCCGTGCTCGGCACCACCCGCGACGCGACGGCCGCCGACGTTCAGGACGCCGTCGACGCCTCGCTGGAGGCGGCCCCCGCCTGGCGGGCCGCGTCGTACGACGACCGGGCCGCCGTGCTGCTGCGCGCGGCGGAGCTGCTCGCCGGCCCGTGGCGCGACACGCTCAACGCGGCCACGGTGCTGGGGCAGAGCAAGTCGGTCTTCCAGGCCGAGATCGACGCGGCCTGCGAGCTCATCGACTTCCTGCGCTTCAACGTCGCCTTCGGCCGGCAGGTGCTCGACGAGCAGCCGGTCTCCTCGCCCGGCGTGTGGAACCGGATGGACCACCGCCCGCTCGAGGGCTTCGTGCTGGCGATCACGCCCTTCAACTTCACGGCCATCGCCGGCAACCTGCCGCTGGCGCCGGCGCTCATGGGCAACACCGTCGTCTGGAAGCCCTCGCCGACCCAGCAGCTCGCGGCGCACTTCACGATGCGCCTGCTCGAGGCGGCCGGGATGCCCCCCGGCGTGGTGAACCTCGTGACCGGCAACGGCGGGGCGGTCAGCGACGTCGCCGTGCCGCACCCCGAGCTGGCCGGGATCCACTTCACCGGCTCCACCGCGACCTTCCAGCACCTGTGGCAGGCGGTCGCCAAGGAGTTGCCCGGCTACCGCAG
Source organism: uncultured Actinomycetota bacterium (assembly GCA_963844295.1). Lineage (GTDB taxonomy): Bacteria > Actinomycetota > Actinomycetes > Mycobacteriales > SCTD01 > SCTD01. The sequence continues at coordinate 284,354 of CAWJNR010000004.1, forward strand.
CTACCCGCGGCTGGTCGGCGAGACCGGCGGCAAGGACTTCGTGCTGGCGCACCCGTCGGCGGACGTCCAGGCGCTCGAGATCGCGCTGGTACGAGGTGCTTTCGAGTACCAGGGGCAGAAGTGCTCGGCGGCGTCACGGGCGTACGTCCCGCGCTCGCTGTGGGAGGGCGGGCTGCGCGACTCGCTGGCCGACCGGGTCCGCTCGCTGACCTACGGCGACGTCACCGACCTGTCGAACTTCGGCGGGGCCGTCATCGACCGGCGCGCCTTCGACCGGCTGGCCGGCGTCGTGCGCGGCGCGGCCGCCGATCCCGCGCTGGAGGTCCTCGCGGGCGGGACGGCCGACGACAGCGTCGGCTTCTTCGTCGACCCGACCGTCGTCGTGGGCGACGACCCGATGCACGAGGTCTTCTCCAGGGAGTACTTCGGCCCGGTCCTGGCCGTGCACGTCTACGACGACGCGAAGTGGGACGCCGTGCTCGACCTGGTCGACCGCACCGCCCCCTACGCCCTGACCGGCGCGGTGGTCGCCGACGACCCGTACGCCGTGGCGCAGGCGACGGAGCGGCTGCGCTTCACCGCCGGCAACTTCTACGTCAACGACAAGCCGACCGGCGCGGTCGTCGGGCAGCAGCCCTTCGGCGGTGCGCGGCAGAGCGGGACGAACGACAAGGCCGGCTCGGTGCTCAACCTGCTGCGCTGGACGTCGCCGCGGACGCTCAAGACGACGTTCGTCCCGCCGCACGACCACGCCTACCCGCACATGGGCGGGTAGGCGGGCGGCGGGCTACCGCCCGGTCTTGTCCTTCAGCTCCTCGATCTTCTGCGAGGCCTCGGCCTTGGTGAGCTCGGTCGTCTCGACCTGCTCGCCGGCCTGCTGCGCCAGCGTCGAGAGGTAGCTCTGCTGCGGGCCGGTCACCGGCTCGTCGCCGGTCACCCAGTCGCTGGGGTCCTTCTCGGCGGGCTGGGTCACGGCGTCGTGGTCGACCATGGGGCTGTCCTCTCGAGGGGTTCGAACTGCTGTTCGACCCGTCTACCCGGTCCTCAGCCGAGCCACACCCGCTGGTCGGCCTGGCGCAGCCGGCGGGCCAGGCTGACCATGATCTTGTGCGCCAGCACCGGCACCTCCTCCAGCAGCGGCCGGAACCGGCGCGAGTCGATGAGCAGCAGCTCGCAGTCGGTCGTGGCGGTCACCGTCGCGTCGCGCGGCGCCGGGTCGATGATGGCGAGCTCGCCGAACCACTGGCCCTCGCGCAGGACGTTCACCTCCTGACCGCCGGCCACGACGGAGACCTCGCCGGACAGCAGCACGAAGAACTCGCGACCGATCTCGCCCTCCTTGACCAGGACGGTGCCCGCCGTGACCTCGACGGTGTCGGCCGAGCGGCCGAGAACCTGCAGGTCGTCGCGGGACAGCGCCCGGAACACCGACACCTCGCCCAGTCGCTCGAGGTGCTCGTCCTTGCCCTTGGCTGCCACGGGTGCTCCTTCGTCGTCCGGGTGAGGCGGACCACGACCGTGGTCCACCGCTGTCGCGTCGTCAAACCGCGGGCGCCGGGGTAGTGCTTCCCCGCCCCTGACCCGCCCCCGCCCCTGACCCGAGGAGCGCCCGTGCGCCCACGCCTGCTGCCCGCCCTCGTCGGCGCCGTCCTGCTCGTGTCCGGCTGCGGGCTGCTGCCCGGTGACAGCGACGGCACCCCGCGGGAGCGCTTCGGCCAGGCGGTGGCGCAGGCCCGCGAGGCCATCGAGGCCGAGGTGGAGCGCGCGGTCGAGCAGGCCCGCGAGCGGCAGGGCGCGCAGACCGGCGACGTGCAGAGCGCGGACGACCCCGGCGTCGACGCGATCCGCACCGACACCAACACCGCGTTCGAGTACGACACCTACACCGACACGCTGCAGCAGGTCATCGCCTCGCTGCAGGAGTACTGGGCGCAGGCGCTGCCGGCCGAGCTCGGGGTCGAGTACTCCGCCCCCAGCCGCTACTCCTACTACCGCGGCGAGGAGGGCGGCCCGCGCTGCGGGTCGGAGGCCGCGCCGCCGAAGAACGCGTTCTACTGCCCCGCGGGCGACTTCATCGCCTGGGACGAGACCGGCCTGATGATCCCGTACTACGTGCAGGCGGGGGACTTCGCCGCGGCGTTCGTCCTCGCGCACGAGTTCGGCCACGCGATGCAGCAGCGGCTGCCGCGGCGGGAGCGGCTCGGCGTGCTGAACGAGCTGCAGGCCGACTGCTTCGCCGGCTCGTGGTCCCGCCACGTGCAGGAGCAGGGGCTGCTCTCGGCCGGCGACCTCGACGAGGCGACCCTGGCCGTCTTCTCCGCCCGGGACGTGCCGGGCACGTCCTTCACCGACCCCCGCGCGCACGGCAGCGGCTTCGAGCGCACCCGCGCCTTCGCCGACGGCTACGAGGGCGGGCCCGGTGCCTGCTACCCGGCACCGGAGCAGGACTGGGTCGTCGGTGCGACCTCGCGCTGATCGGCCGGCCGCGCCCTGGGCCAGGCCGGGTGCCTGGCGCAACCGCAGCCGGCTCGTGCGGTGGTCGCGGCTGTGGCGCACCCGGCGACCGGAGACCTTCACCGAGAAGGTCCGCTACAAGATGCTGCGCGACCGGCGTGCGCTCCAGGTCGTCTTCGCCGACAAGGCCGCCATGCGCGCCCACGTGGCGCAGCTCGTGGGCGCGCAGCACCTGCCCGCGCTCGTGGCGCTGCTGGACGACCCGGCTGAGCTGGCCGCGCTGGCCCTGCCGCGCGAGTACGTCGTCAAGCCGACGCACGGCAGCGGGGCCTGCGTGGTCGTGTCGGACGCGGCACCGGCGGGGGAGCGGCTGCCGACGCCGGAGCACGGCTGGGTCTACGCCCACGTGCGGCCCGAGCACGCCGACCCGCAGCAGCTCGCGGAGATCGCGAGCGGCTGGTGCGGCAAGCGCTACGGCCGCGGGCCGAACCACGAGTGGGCGTACGGGCAGGTGCGGGCGCGGGTCCTGGTGGAGGAGCTGCTGGCAGGACCCGACGGCGGGCTGCCGCACGACCTCAAGCTGTTCGTGCTGTCCGGGCGGGTGCACTTCGCGCAGCTGGACGCCGACCGCTTCGGCACCCACGTCCAGGACTTCTTCGACCGCGACTGGCAGCCGCTGGCGATGACCGGCGGTCACCCGCGCAGCGCCGTGCCACCGCCGCGGCCGGTGCGGTACGAGGAGGCGGTCGTCCTGGCCGAGCGGCTCGGGGTCGGCACCGACTTCGTGCGGGTGGACCTGTTCTGCCTGCCCGACCGGGTGGTCGTGGGTGAGCTGACCAGCAGCCCGGCCGGCGGGGACAGCCCGTTCGACCCGCCCTCGTGGGACGCGGTCTTCGGGGCGCCGTGGACGGTGCCGCGCCGCTACCGCTGAGCGAGCTGCAGGGGTTCGACCCGCCCCCGCCGCACGAGCAGCCCCCGGCCCGGCACGACCTCGCCGCCCGTCGTGCGGGACAGCCGCACCCCCAGCAGGTCCCCGTCGCCGGCGGACTGCGGCGACAGCAGCAGCCCGGTGCGCGCCTTGCGCAGGTCGACCACGAAGCCGCGGTAGCCGGTGACCAGCTCCTCGGTCGTCCCGGCGGCGACGACGACGGTCCCGGCGTCGCGCGCCTCCCGCACAGCCTTCTCGAGGACGTGCGACAGGCCGCTGTCGACGAGCAGCTCGGCGTCGTCGACCAGCAGCAGGCACCGCCCGTCCCCCACCTGCGCCTGCAGCTCGGCGGAGGCGTCGCGGGAGGTCACGCAGCCGGGCAGCGCGCGCAGCGGGCTGGGGCGCGGGGCGACGGCGACGACCCGCAGGCCGCTGCGGGCCAGGCCGGCGGCGACGGTCAGCAGCGCGCCGCTGCGGCCGGAGCCGGCCGGTCCGCCGACCAGGAAGCCGGGCAGCGCGTCGGCCAGGTCGACCTCGACCGGGTCGAGCTCGTCGCCGCCGACGCCCAGCACGACGCCGAGCGGCGCGGCCGCGGGCGGCAGGTCGGCCGCCCGCACGAGGGTCGGCAGCAGCTCGACGCGGCGCGGGCGGTGCAGGACCGGCGCGGGGGTGCGGGCGGCGTGCGCCGCGACCGCCGCAGCCTGCGCCGGGCCGGTCGGGTCGGGGGCGAGCAGCGCCACCTGCGCGACCAGGGGCGCGCCCGTCATCGACCAGCCGCGTCCGGCCGGCAGGTGCTCGGGCACCAGCCGGCTGGGCAGGCCGGCGGCCGGGTAGTCGCCGCGGTCGGCCATGCGCAGCAGCAGCGTGTCCTCCACCATCGAGGAGATGCGCCCGACCAGCCCGCTGCGGTCGGCGCTGAGCGCGACGTGCAGCCCGACCGCCGGCCCCTCGCGGAGCAGCCGGTAGCAGAGCTCCACCAGGCGTCCGGCGTCGACGTCCTGGAAGGCGGTGAGGAAGGCCTCCCACCGGTCGAGCAGCAGGACCAGGTGGGGCAGCCGGTCGGCGGGCATCGCGGCGGCGCGCTGCTCGGCGAGGTCCGCCAGCCCGGTCTCGGACAGCAGCGCCTGGCGGCGGCCGACCTCCGCGGCCAGCCACGTGAGCAGCCGGTCCACCCGCTCCGGCTGGTCGCGCGCGACGACGGCGCCGGCGTGCGGGAGTGCGGCCAGCGGGCCGAGACCGCCGCCGCCGGGGTCGATCGCGTAGAGGTGCAGGTCGTCCGGGGAGGACGCAGTGGCGAGCGCGACCGCCAGGGTGCGGAGTGCCGTCGTCCGGCCCGACCGGGGTGAGCCGAGCACCATGAGGTGGGTCGACCGGTCGAGGTCGAGCACCAGCGGACGCCGGGCCTGCTCGCCCGGCACGTCCACGACGCCGTACGCCGCGGGCGGCACCCGGCCGGGCGTGCCTGCCAGCGGGTCCTCCACCGGCGGCAGGTCGGCCGTGACGACGAGGGAGGGCAGCGGGGGGAGCCACGGCGAGCGCTGCGGCGGCAGGCCGAGACGGGCAGCCGCGCCGACGCAGGCGTCGACCAGCAGGGACAGGTCGGTGACGTCCTGGTCGCCCTCGGCGCCGGGCTGCAGGCGGGGCAGCGGGTCGCCCAGCTCGGCGGCGGGCAGCAGCTCCACCACCGGTTCCGCGTCGCGCGCGACGACCGAGGGCCGCCGTCCGCCGACCCGGCCGGCCTGGAAGGCGGTGAGGTCGGCGTGGCCGGTGCGGGCGTACGCGCGGCCTGGCGTGGTCCGGCTGATGGTCGCGGCCAGCGGGGAGTCGAGGACGTCGCGCGACTCGGCGTCGCGGGTGACCGCCAGGCACAGCCGCAGGTTGGTGTTGGCGCGGATGTCGGCCGAGACGACGCCCTCGGGGCGCTGCGTCGCGAGCACGAGGTGGACGCCCAGCGACCGGCCGCGCATGGCGATGCCGACCAGGCCGCCGACGAAGTCCGGGAGCTCCTCGACCAGCGAGGCGAACTCGTCGACCACGATCACCAGGCGCGGCAGCGGTGCGCGGGGGCCGCCCGGGGTGCCGACGAGGCGGCGGTGGTCCTCGACGTCCTTGGCGCCCACCTGCTGCAGCACCGCCTCGCGGCGCGAGAGCTCCGCGCCGAGGGACGCGAGCGCGCGCTCGACCAGCGTCCCGTCCAGGTCGGTCACCAGGCCCACGGTGTGCGGCAGGCGCTCGCAGGGGCCGAACGCCGCGCCGCCCTTGTAGTCGACCAGCACGAAGGTCAGCTCGTCCGGCCGGTTCGTCAGCGCCAGCGAGGCGAGCAGCGTCTGCAGCAGCTCGCTCTTGCCCGATCCGGTCGTGCCGGCGACCAGCGCGTGCGGACCGTCGCGGGACAGGTCGACGGCGAAGGCGCCGTCCGGTCCCCGGCCGAGGACGGCGGTGGTCGAGCGGCCGGGGGAGGCCCAGCGCTCCACGACCGCCGCCGCGTCGTCGCTGCTCCCGGTCAGCGGCAGCTCGACGACCTCGGTCCACCGGAGGGAGGCGGGCAGCCCCTCCTCGCCGCCGCGGTCACGGCTGTCGTCGCGCAGCGGCGCCAGCGCCCGGGCGACCGCGGCGGCCCAGGAGCGCGGGGCGAGGTCGGCGGTGGCCCCGCTCAGGTCCGGGCGTCCGGTGACCCTGACCTGCAGCCGACCGCCCGGCCCGGTCAGCACGGCGGTCGCGCCGCACTCCTCCGGGAGCAGCCGCGGGTCGTGGTCGAGGCACACGGCGTGGACGCCCACGGCCGGTCCGTCCGCGGAGCAGGGCCGCCAGCCCGGGGACCGTGCGCAGCGCCCGGGCGCCGTCGACGACGACGAGGACCGGCTTGTCGTCGGTGCGGGCGCTGCGGCTCAGGCCGGTGCGCTCGGCCCGGCGGGCCTCGACGAGCGCCGGTGAGCTCGCCGACGCGCAGCGCCGCCTGCGCCGGGCCGAGCCCGAGCAGGGCGCGGCAGTCCTGCCCGGCGTCCGGCCGGGTGTGCGGCAGCCAGCCGGCCCAGTCCCAGGCCGCCGCCGCAGCGGGCTCGGCCAGGACCACGAGCGACAGGTCGCGCGGGCTGTGCAGGACGGCGGCCTGGCCGACGACGAAGCGCGCCAGCGCCTGCACGGACCGGCGCTCACCGGCGATGCCGAGCACGCCGGCCTCGCGCAGCGGGACGACGACCGGCACGGAGCGCGCTGTCGCCAGCCCCCTCTGCGAGGTCGCCCTCGGCCTCCACCCGGGCCGGCTGGTCGGCCAGCCCGAGCCGCAGGTCGAGCAGGTCGTCGTCGCCGCGGCGGCGCTCCCACAGCCGCGGCAGCGGCCCCAGCGCGGTGAGGAGCAGCTCGGCGGCGTCGGGGGCCTGCTCGCGCCGGGCCGCCTCGTCGGCCCGGACGGCGTCGAGCAGGGTGTGCTCCGCGACGTCGCGCTGCGCCCGCCACAGCGCCCGGTCCCGGCGGCTGCGGCGCCGCCCGCTCCGGCGCTCGGTGACCAGGTTGCCCAGCACCACCACCGGCGAGAGCAGCGTGAACAGCAGGAACGTCGTGCTCCCGGTGATCTGCCACATCGCGACGCCGAGCACCAGCGGTGCGACCAGCGCGATCACCGGCACCGGGCTGCGCTCGCGCTCGGCCAGTGGCGCGGGCACCACCACCTGCACCAGGGGCGCCGGCGGCCGCAGGCGGGGCGGCCGGTTGAAGGCCAGCCGGCCCTCGGCCTCGGGCGCCAGGGGTGCCGGGCGGTCCGGCTGGGCGGGACAGGACGAGCGAGGAGCCGCCCACCCGCAGGACGGCCCCCAGCGGGAGGGCGACCGGATCGGGCACGCGACCGGAACGCCGTCGACGGTGGTGCCGTTCGTCGAGCCGAGGTCGACGACCTCCGCACCGTCGTGGGTCAGCCGCAGCCGGCAGTGCGCGCGGCTGACGTCGGGGTCCTCCAGGCGCACCCCCGCGCCGGCGTCCCGGCCGACGACGACCTCGCCGGGAGACAGCCGGTGCACCCCTCCGGCGTCGGGACCGCCGACGACCCGGAGCTCGACCAGCCCGTCGAGGGCAGGCGGGGTGGTGGCGGCGTCGACCTGCAGCAGGGCTCCCTGGACGAGCGGAGGCAGTCCGAGCAGGGCTGAGGGTGGCGAGCGCCGTGCCGCCGGTCGACAGCTGCCCGACCGCACCGGCGGGCAGCACGGCTCCGAGGAGCTGAGCGGCCGACGTCGGCCAGGCAGGCTCCGTCGGGGGAGCGCACGACGACGTCGGTCCGGGCGCCGGTGGCGGGCACCAGCAGGCCCAGGCCGAGCTCCACGTGCTGCTGCCCCTCCGCCGTCGGAGGAGCCGGTCTACCAGGTCGCCGGGGACCTGGCCGCCACTGTCCACAGCCCGTGAGGTCAGCCCCCGGACCGCCCCGGCGGCATGTCGTAGGTGACCCACGGCGTGCGCACGGCGACCTGGTCGTACTTGCCGCGGGCGCGGTAGTTGTCGTCCGCAGTGATCCACCGGACGACGCTCCAGCCGCGCTCGGCGGCGAGGTCCTGCAGCGCGCCCAGCAGCGCGTCGACCGCACCGGAGCCGCGGGCCAGCTCGTCGACGTGCAGGTCGTCGAGGAACCCGCCGACCGTGGAGGACAGCGGCCGGGCGAAGGGCCGCACGTGCGCCAGGCCGACCGGCCGGTCGTCAGCGCCGACCACGACGAGGCCCTGCACCTCGTGCGCAGGGTCCATCAGCCAGCCCCAGGTGCGCTCGGCCTGCTCGTCGGTCTGCGCGACCCGGTAGAAGGCGGCGTACGCGGCGTAGAGCTCGCGCCAGCGGTCGTGGTCGTCGGCGGTGACCGGACGGACCCGCCAGCGCTGCTCTTCCACGCGGCCACGCTACGGGAGCCCCCACGGCCTGCGTACGTTGTCGGCCTGGAGGTGGAGCCCATGCGCGTCGACTGCATCTGGCGGGGCGGGAACGTCCTCACGGTCGACCCCGCCCGGCCACGGGCCAGCGCGCTGGCCGTCCTGGGGGACCGGATCGTGGCGGTCGGCGACGACGCCGACCTGGCCGGGCTGACGGCTGACCGCACCGTCGAGCTGGGCGGCGCGACGGTCGTCCCCGGCTTCCACGACGCGCACGACCACTGCGTCTTCTTCGGGATGTCGCTGGCCGAGCTCGAGCTGAGCACGCCGCCCGTGCAGAGCCTCGAGGACGTCTACGCCGCCGTCGCGGCAGCTGCCCGGGAGACGCCGGCGGGCGGGTGGGTCGTCGGCGCCGGCTACGACCAGAACCGGCTGGCCGAGCGGCGCCACCCGACGGCCCGTGAGCTGGACGCGGTCGCGCCCGACCACCGGGTCTGGCTGCGGCACACCTCGGGCCACATGGCGGTCGTCAACGGCGCGGTCCTCGCCGAGATCGGCATCGACGCAGCCGAAGTCCCCGCCGGCGGCCAGGTCGAGCGCGACGGGACCGGCCGCCCGACCGGACTCCTGCTCGAGACCGCGCAGTCACTGGTGCGCGACCTCGTCTACCCGTACTCCGTCGACGCCATCGCCGACGCGGTCGACCGCGCGACCCGGCACTACCTGACCGAGGGCATCACCAGCGCGCAGGAGGCCGGCATCGGCGCCGGTCTCGTGGCGTGGAGCCCGCGCGAGCTCGCGGCGTACGCGCAGGCTCGTGCCACCGGGCGGCTGCACGTGCGCACGACGCTCATGGTCGCCGCGGACGCCCTGCACGAGATCGGCGGCAGCGCCGAGGACCTCACCACGTTCGGCCTCGACCTCGGCATCGCCACCGGGCTGGGCGACGAGACGCTGCGCCTCGGGCCGCTCAAGATCTTCTCGGACGGCTCGATGCTGGGCCGCACCGCCGCCATGCGGGCCGACTTCGCCGACGACCCCGGCAACCGCGGCTTCCTGCAGCGCGACCCGGAGGAGCTGCGCGAGCTGGTCCGCCGCGCGCACCGCGGCGGCTGGCAGATCGCGACGCACGCGATCGGCGACCTCGCCGTCGGGACCGCGCTGGACTGCTACGAGCACGCGCTGCGCGACCTGCCCCGCGACGACCACCGGCACCGCATCGAGCACGCGGGGGTCGTGGACGACGCCGACCTCGAGCGCTTCGCCCGGCTCGGCGTGATCCCCGTGCCGCAAGGACGCTTCGTGCACGAGCTGGGCGACGGCATGGCCGCGGCGCTCGGGCCCGAGCGGGTGCTCCAGAGCTACCGGCAGCGCAGCTTCCTCGACCGGGGCATCCCGCTGCCCGGCAGCTCCGACCGCCCGGTCGTGCAGGGCGCGCCGCTCGCCGGCATCCGCGACCTCGTGCTGCGCCGGACCGCGAGCGGCGCCTCGTACGGGCCGGACGAGACGCTGACCCCGATGCAGGCGCTGCACGCGTGGACGATGGGCTCGGCCCACGCGGCGTTCGAGGAGCACCGGAAGGGCAGCCTCGTGCCCGGCAAGCTGGCCGACATGGCAGTCCTGTCCGGCGACCTCACCACCGTCGACCCCGAGCAGATCGCCGAGCTGCAGGTGCTGGCCACGGTCGTCGGGGGTGAGGTCCGGCACGACGTGGGGATCTGCTGACCGAGGGGGCTCTCGACCCGTCGCGCGGCTCGGGGCATGCTCCGCCCCATGCCTGAGGACACGATGTTCAGCCCCGAGACCGCCGCCGCCATCGCCCGCGCGCGGCAGCACTCCGTCGGCGACCTGCTCCGCCGCACCGCCCTGCGCTACCCCGACAAGCTCGCGGTCGTCGACGGCGAGCGGCGGATGAGCTTCGCCGAGCTCGACGCCGCGGTGAACCGGACCGCCGCCGCGCTCGCCTCCCGCGGTCTGGTCAAGGGGGACCGGCTGGCGCTGCTGTCGCACAACTGCTGGCAGTTCGCGGTCCTGGCCTTCGCCACCGCCAAGCTCGGCGTGGTCCTCGTACCGGTGAACTTCATGCTCGGAGCGGAGGAGATCGCCTTCATCCTCGAGCACTCCGGTGCGGCGGGCATGGTCGCCGAGGACGCGCTGGCTCCCACCGCGGCCAGGGCGCTGGCCGCCGCAGGTCGCACCGACGGCGTGCGCGGCTGGATCGGGCTGTCCGGCGCGTCGCCCGACCCCGGCTGGGAGGACGTCGCCGGCTGGGCGGAAGAGGGCGACGCGAGCGAGCCGGACGTCCTCATCGGCGACGACGACCCGCTGCGCCTGATGTACACCTCCGGCACGGAGTCGCGGCCCAAGGGCGTGATGCTGTCCAGCCGGTCGCTGGTCGCGCAGTACGTCAGCTGCGTCGTCGACGGCGGCATGAGCGTCGACGACGTCGAGGTCCACGCGCTGCCGATGTACCACTGCGCGCAGCTGGACTGCTTCTTCAGCGTCGACGTCTACCTGGGCGCGACCAGCGTCATCCTGCCCGCGCCCGACCCGGTCGTGCTGCTCGAGACGGTCGAGCGGGAGAGGGTCACCAAGCTGTTCTGCCCGCCCACGGTGTGGATCTCGCTGCTGCGCTGCCCGGACTTCGAGACCCGCGACCTGTCCTCGCTGCGCAAGGGCTACTACGGCGCCTCGGCGATGCCGGTCGAGGTGCTGCGCGAGCTGCAGCGCCGCCTGCCGGACGTGCAGCTGTGGAACTTCTACGGCCAGACCGAGATGGCGCCGCTGGCCACGATCCTGCGGCCGCACGAGCAGCTCCCGCACGCGGGCTCAGCCGGGCGCGCGTCCATCAACGTGGAGACGCGCTGCGTCGACGACGACGACGAGCAGGTGCCGCCCGGCGAGGTCGGCGAGATCGTCCACCGCAGCCCGCACGCGGCGCTCGGCTACTACCGCGACGAGGAGAAGACCGCGGCGGCCTTCCGCAACGGCTGGTTCCACTCCGGCGACCTCGGCGTCATGACCGAGGAGGGCTACCTCTCGGTCGTCGACCGCAAGAAGGACATGATCAAGACCGGCGGGGAGAACGTCGCGAGCCGCGAGGTCGAGGAGATGATCTACCAGCTCGAGGGGGTCGCCGAGGTCGCCGTCTTCGGGATCCAGCACCCGCACTGGATCGAGGCGGTGACGGCCGTCGTCGTCCCGAAGCCGGGCGTCGAGCTGGACGTCGAGCAGGTGAAGGCGCACGCCCGGGAGCACCTGGCGGGCTACAAGCGCCCGAAGTTCGTGGTCCTCGCCGACAGCCTGCCGAAGAACCCCAGCGGCAAGATCCTCAAGCGGGAGCTGCGGCAGCGGCACGCGGACCTGGCGGCCGGCGACCGGTCGGCCTGAGCCGGGGCTCGTGACACGAGGCCCTTGGCGGCGCACGATCAGGACTGCCGCCGCGCCGACCACCTGCGACCGTCCGGCCACGGGGCGCGGCCTGGGAGCCCGTCATGAGCACTGACGACAGGGACCTGTCCTCGCTGGCCGCTCGCGCGCACGAGCACGTCGTGACAGCGCTCGAGGAGCCCGAGCAGCAGGGGCCGGCCGGCGTCGCCTGGTGCTCGGCCCACCTCGGCGCCGTCGACGCGGTGCTCCACGCGGAGGCCCACCGACGGGTGCCGCAGGCGCGGGACCGGCTGCGGGCCGCGCGGGATGCCGACCGGGTGCTGCAGCACGCGCTCGGCCGCCTCGACCGGCGGCTGACCGGGGACACCCACCTCGACCACGTCCCGGTCGAGCGGGTCGTCGGGGAGGTCCTGTCGGCCCTCGACGCCCATGCGCGCACCGAGGAGCGGCTGCTCGAACCGCTGGTCGCAGCGCTGTCCGTGGAGGAACGCGGCGAGCTCGCGGAGCGGCTCGAGGCGGCGACCGTCGACGCCCCGACCCGGCCGCACCCGCACGTCCCGCACACGCCGTTCACCCCCGCGGTCGAGCGGCTCGAGGCCGCGGTCGACCGGGTGCGCGACGCCCTGGACAACCGGGTCGGCGCGACCGGCCGCCCGCTGCCTGCGCCGCGCCCGCTCGGGAGGTGGGGGAGCTACCTCACCGGCTCGCCGTGGCCGGACCGGGAGGTCCGGCGCCGCTGACCGGCCCCTGCCGACCCGCGGCTGGTTCAGGAGCTGCGGGAGGCCGGTTCGTCTCCGCCGGCCACGCGGTCGGACGTCCGGACCCCCACCGACGACTGCGCGCTGCCGGACGCGGCCCCGCCTGGCGGGCGCCCGACGGACCGGGCCCGCTGCTCCCCGCCCGCCGACGACCTCGTGCGCCCCTTCCTCACGGGGCTGTGAGGAAGAACGGCACGCCCGCCCTCAGGCACAGCTCCCGGAGCTGGGTGACCAGCGGCCCGGGCAGCGGGATGCCGCCGGCGGCGCGTTCCAGCCGTGATCGCGTCTCGGGATCTCCTGCCACCAGGACCGGCAGATCGGGGTCGGTGGGCGCGGTGGCGTGGAGCTCGTCCAGCAGCTCGGCGACGTCGCCCTCGAAGCCGCCGTCCTCGCGGAACGTCGCTGGGTCCAGGGCGAGGAAGAAGTGCCCGATGTCCGACGACCCTCCCGGACTCGCTCCCGCGCCGGACAGGGTCGCGGACAGGATCTGGACCATGACGCCGAGCCCGTAGCCCTTGTGGCTCGCCAGATCGGCGGTGGCGCCGAGCGGTGTCAGGCCGCCGCGGCCAGGACTCCGGATCACCGTCATGGCCTCGTGGGGGTCAGTGACCGGGTCGCCGTCCGGGCCGACGACCCAGCCGACCGGCAGCTGCTCCTCGACGTACCCCCGCACCTTGATCTTGTTGATGGCCGTGGTGCTGGTCGACATGTCGAGCAGGAACGGAGGGTGTCGCCCCGCCGGCGCCGCGAACGCGAGCGGGTTGGTGGACAGCCGCGGCTCGGCCCCCCTGGTGGGCAGCACCGAGATCGTGCGTGCCGTGGTGGTGACGAGCGCGACCAGCCCGCGGGCCGCGGCCAGGCCCGCGTAGTAGCCGGTCGCGCCGAAGTGCGACGAGCCGCGCACCGACACCGCTCCGAGTCCGTGCGCGAGGGCCTTGTCTCCTGCGAGCGTCATCGCCCGCACGGCGGTGGGGTGCCCGAGCCCTCCGCGAGCGTCGAGGACGGCACTGACCGCCGTCTCGCGGAGGACGACGGGCAGCGCCGTGAGCCGGAGCTCTCCGCGAGCGTGCAGCTGCTCGTACGTCGGCAGCATGGACACGCCGTGCGAGTCGATGCCGGCCAGGTCGGCGTCGGTGATGGCACGGGCGGCGGTGTCCGCGTCGTCGTGCCGCATCCCCCAGGCGCGCAGCACCTCTCGCACCTGCTGCTCGACGACGTCCGAGTCCACCAGGACGGGGCGGTCAGCCGTGCTCACCGGCGGTGGTCGAGCAGGCGCTGCAGCCGGTCCTGGGTGTCGGCGCTGGCGAGGCAGACCGCCTGAGCCGCTGCGTCGACGAGCCGGTGGCGGTCGCCCTGCACGCGCATGGCTTCTTTCGCCAGCCGCTGGGCCAGGCTCGATCCCTCGGCGAGGTCGCCGAGCAGGTCGGCCAGCGCGTCGTCCAGCTCGTCCGTCTCGACACAGCGCGAGACCAGGCCGGTGGTGGCCGCCTGCGCGCCGGTCATGCGTCGCCCGGTCAGCACGAGGTCGGTCGCCAGGCCGGTCCCGACGAGCTGAGCGAGGCGCACCAGGGCGCCCGCGCTGGGGACGATCCCGAGGCGCACCTCGGGCAGACCCCAGAGGGCTGTCGTCGAAGTGATGCGGAAGTCGCACGCGAGTGCGAGCTCGCACCCGCCGCCGAGCGCCGCACCGTCCACCACGGCGACGGTCGGCCACGGGTGGTCGTGCAGGCGCTGGAAGAGGGTGCCGTTGAGCCGCGACAGCGAGTCGTCCGTGGAGCGGGCGCGCAGCTGCGCCACATCGCTCCCCGCCACGAACATGCCCGGCGCGCGACTGCGGACGACCACCGGCAGCGGTGTGGCCGCGTGCTCCTCGAGCGCTGAGGACAGGGCCCGACTCAGGTCGAGGTCGAGGGCGTTGCGCTTGTCCGGACGGTCGAGCAGCAGCGTCACCGCGTGCGGGCCCACGTCGACCTGGAGGACCGCACGGGCAGGGCTTGGGGACATGCCGACACTGTATAGAATGTCAGGTTCCCGGGGGAGCACCCTTGGCCACCCTGCCCGAACGAGGAGCGTGCACCCCAGTGTCGGACCCGAGAAGCGCCGACGGGGGCGACGGGCCGATCCGTCGCCTGCGAGCAGGCCTGCTGGACGCCAACCCCTACGTCGTGGCCGCGGCGCAGATCGCCCTCATGCTGGCCAGCGGACTGCTGATCACCAACGGGTTGGCGCTGCCGGGCCTCGTCCTCCTGCTGGCCGTGACGGGGTCCAACGCCCTGCTGGTGCGTGGTCGTCGCGCACGGGACGGCGGCCGGACCTGAGCGCTGCTCGCGGAGCTCGAGGAGTCAGAGGTGCTCACGCAGGCGGGCGGCGTTCATGATGTGCTGGCGGGCGCGTTCGCCGGCCAGCTGCGCGTCCCTGGACCGCAGCGCCTCGAGGATCCCCTCGTGGTCGGCGGTCAGCTCACGGGCCGCGTCGTGGTCGCGCCAGATCGTCACGCGGGGCGGGAAGAGCGTCCACAGGCTCGAGGCGTGCGAGGCGATCAGCTCTGAGCCTGCGTGGTAGATGGTGAAGTGCAGTCGGCGGTTGAGCACAGCGAGGTCCTGTCCGCCGGCGTCGACGCTGACCTGCAGGTCGCGGTGCACGGCCTCGACAGCGGCGAGGTCAACGTCCGTCATCCGCTCGACGGCGACGGACGTCGCCAGGCCCTCGATCTCCGCGCGCAGGAGGTAGACGTCCTGGACGCGTTCCGGCGACAGCTCGCGCACCGTGGCTCCGCGGTGCGGCGCGTAGCTGATGGTCCCACCTGCCTCGAGCAGCCGGAGGGCCTCCCGGACGGGGGTGGCGCTGACGCCGTAGCGGGCGGCGATGCCGCTCTGGCGCAGCGAGCTTCCCGGCACCACGACGCCGCTCGCGATGTCCTCGCGCAGCCGCTGCAGGACGTACTCGGTCTTGCTCAGCGGTGGCGAAGGGGGCTCAGCAGGGGCCGGGGCCTTCGTCACGGTCGGACCTCCTGCTCAGCTGGCTCCGGCGAGGCAGCAGCCGAACCCTAGACCGGGACCACCCGACCCGGAAGTCGACATGATATAGGTTGCCGACGCAAGTCCGGCCGGAGCCCGCGGGGCTCGCCGCCACCACCCACGTCAAGAGGGGCCCCATGACCGACCCCGTCGCCCGCGACCTCGCGGACTTCTCCCTGTCCTGTGCCGCGGCGGAGCCTGCTGCCCTGCACGAGGCCGCCCGGCGCCTGCTCGACGTGTACAGCCTGTCCGCCGCGTCCGGCCAGGACGGGCCGGTGCGGATCGCGAAGGGGCTGTCCGAGCCCCGCCAGGGCTCGGACGGCGTCACGGTCTGGTTCGAGCCGGGCCGCTACGAGCTGGCCGGGGCGGTCTTGGCCAACTGCGTCGCGACCCGGTACCGCGACATGAACGACTCCTACTTCAACCGGGAGTCCCTGCACCCGAGCGACATGGTCCCCGCCCTGTGCGGCGTGGCCGAGCAGGCGGGCGCCACCGTCGGACAGCTGCTGGACGCCGCATGCGTGGCCTACGACGTCGCGGTCGACATGGCCGACACCTGGCGCACCTCGGCCCGCGGTGCAGATCACGTCAACCTGATCCGCTTCGGCACCGTGGCAGGTGCCGGCCGCCTGCTGGGCCTGTCCGAGGAGCGGCTCACCCAGGCCTTCGCCATCGCCGCCACCACCCAGATCGCCACTCGGCAGACCCGGCGCGGTGACCTGACGATGTGGAAGGGCTACGCCGCCGGCGACAGCGCCGTCGGGGGACTGCGCGCGGTGCGCATGGCAGCTGCCGGTGTCGACGGCCCGACGCTGTCCTTCGTCGGCGACATGGGGTTCCAGGCCGTCGCCGTCGACGAGGCGACGCGGGTCGAGCGGTGGACTCCCACGACCGGAGGCCGTCGCGTCCTCGACACCCACCTGAAGGTCCACCCGGTGGGCTACCTGTCGCAGGCGCCCGCAGAGGTCGCCATCGCGCTGCACGGCCGCCTCGGCGGCGCCACGGTCGTCAGCGCCCAGGTCACCACGTACCGCCGCGCCAAGGAGATCATGGCCGACCCGGAGAAGTGGCACCCCCGCTCGCAGGAGACGGCAGACCACTCGCTGCCCTACATCGTCACCGTCTGCCTGCTGGACGGCCGCGTGGGGACGGACTCCATGCACGAGTCGCGCTTCAGCGCACCTGACGTGTCCAGGCTCCTGCCGGAGGTGGAGGTCGTCGTCGACGAGGAGATGACGGCGGCCTACCCGCAGGAGATGGCCGTGCGCATCGAGGTGGTCACGAGCTCGGGAGAGCACCTCGAGGCCGCCGTGCCCTGGCCGCTGGGCCACGCCCGGCGACCCCTGACGGACGACCAGCTGCTCACCCGTTCGTCGGAGCTGCTGGCGGCGGCCCTCGGAGACGCGGCTCCCACCACCGCCGCCCGGCTGCTCCACCCTGATCTCGACCGCCCGGTCGGGGACCTCTGGACCTAGGACAGGAACCCCATGGCCAGCTCGCCCGCCATCTCCCCGGTGATGACCGAGGTGTCGCGCTACGTCGCGGCGTCCGGACGCACTCCCCTTCCCGACGACGTGGTGGAGAAGACCAAGCACCACGTCCTCGACACGCTGGCTGCGATGGTGTCCGGGGGACCGCTGCTCCCGGGTCGCCAGGCGATCAGCTACGTGCGGACGCAAGGCGGCACGCCGGAGGCCACGGTCGTCGGCACCGACGTGGTGACCACGGCGACCAACGCCGCTCTGGCCAACGGCATGCTCGCCCATGCTGACGAGACCGACGACTCCCACGCGCCGTCGCTCACCCACCCGGGTTGCGGCATCGTCCCCGCCGCCCTCGCGATGGCTGAGCGCGAGCAGCGCAGCGGCACCGAGCTGCTGCGGGCGGTCGCTCTCGGCTACGACATCGGCTGCCGGATGACGATGGCGCTCGCACTCCTACGACTTCCGGCGGGTGGGCCACTCGACGCACAGCTTCGGACCGATGTTCGGCGCAGCGGTCGCCGCCGGTTCGCTGGCCGGCGTGTCCGAGGTGGGTGCGCGCCACCTGCTGTCCTACACGGCGCAGCAGACCTCCGGCATCGCGTGCTGGATGCGCGACGTCGACCACGTGGAGAAGGCCTTCGACTTCGGCGGCATGCCAGCGCGCAACGGCGTGGCGGCGGCGACCTTCGTCGCGCACGGCTTCACCGGGGTCGACGACGTCTTCTCCGGCGAGCGCAGCTTCTTCGACGCCTACGACGAGTCCGCGCGCATCGGGAAGGCGCCCGAGCCCGAGCGCCTGGTGCACGAGCTGGGGACCACGTTCGAGGTCATGAACACCAACATCAAGCGCTGGTCGGTGGGCTCGCCGATCCAGGCTCCCCTCGACGGGCTGCTGGACCTGGTCCGCGAGCACGGCATCGGTCCGGACGACGTGGACCGGCTCGTGGTGCGGGTGTCGCACCAGGGCGCGAACACGGTCGACGACCGCGACATGCCCGACATCTGCCTGCAGCACCTCTGCGCCGTCATGATCATCGACGGCATCGTGACGTTCGAGTCGGCGCACGACGAGGAGCGGATGCGCGATCCGCAGGTGCTCGCCCTGCGGTCGCGGATCGAGCTGCGAGGCGACGACGAGATGAGCCGGGTGATGCCGTCCCGCCAGGCCCTGCTCGACCTGACCCTCCGGGACGGTCGCGAGATCTCCCACCGCGTGACAGCGGTCCTCGGCACGGCCGACAACCCGATGACGCGCCAGCAGGTGGACGAGAAGTGCTTCCACCTGCTGGCGCCGGTGCTGGGACCGGACCGTGGACGGGCCCTGTGCGATGCCGTCTGGTCTCTCGAGGACGTCCGGAGTGCCGTGGACCTGCGCCCCCTGCTCCAGGGCTGAGGGATCCCCGCACGGACGTGACCCACGTCCGTGCGGGTAGTCACAGCCGCTGCGAGGAATCGGGCCGTCGGCCGGGGCGCTCATCACGACGACGGGTTCGTCCGTCGACCTGACGCCTCGAAGGAGCACTGCCGCATGTCCGCACAGACCCTCGACCACCGTCCCGCCCTCACGCGCACGGTCACGGCCGAGGTCCGCCGTCCCCTCCTGCGCGAGCTCTTCGTGGTCCTCCTCGACGCTGTGGGCGCGGTGCGCCAGCTGCGCAGCGCGCAGACCCCGGCCGCCCATCACGCCGTGGCTGCGGCGTTCGCCCGCGACCTGCGCCGCTAGCACCGGCGGACCGACCGTCAGCCCCCGGGCACCGTCGCCGCCACCAGCTCCTCGACCGACGCTGCTGTGTCGACCGCCCACACGAGGTCGGCCAGCCGGTCGGCCTGGGCCGCACCCAGCACGTCGTCCACGAGGTCGTGGAACTTGGCGAGCAGCTCGTCGTCGCTGATGCGGTTGCCGGGCGTCCCGGTGGCGTCGTCGACGCGGACGTCGATCTCCCGCCCATCGCGCAGGACCGCCTTCATGACGCACGCCTCGTGCGGGACGTCTTCGGACGGCAGCACGGAGATGCGCGCCATGAGGGCCCGTACGTCCGGGCGGTGCACGTTCTCGTCGGTGAACTGGCGCTGGCGGGCATGCCCCTCGAGCAGTGCCACCGCGCAGGTGAAGATGACGCTGAACTTCGCCTCGAGCTCGGTGCGCGGGTCCTGCTTGCCGGTCAGCTCGGCGACCAGGGGGTGCACCGACAGCGTGATGCTCTCGACGTCCGCAGCCGCGACCCCGTGCTCGGCGGCCAGGATGCGCACCGTGTCGATGGGCGGGTGCGTGACGACGCCGCAGGCGTAGGGCTTGATCCCGTTCCGGAAGATCTCCCACCGGTCACCCAGGCCGTCGACGAGGTCGTTCGGGGTCGACTGCGTGGACATGACGGAGAACATCCCCCGCCTGCCCTGCAGCGAGTCCGGTGCGGCGACGTAGCCGCCGTCGGCGAGCAGCGCCGCCATCAGCCCGGACGTGGCCGCGTGCCCGGCGTGGAACGACTTGGTCATGGCCCCGAACTGCTCACGGTGCCCGGCTGCCTGGGTGGCGGCGATGCCGACAGCGTGGGCGAAGACGGCCGGGCGCAGCCCGAGCAGGCGCCCGCTGGCGCCGGCGGCGGCCAGCGTGCCCGTCGTACCCGTCATGTGCCAACCGACGTCGTAGTGCTCCGGGTAGAGGGCGACGCTGGCCCGGGCGCCGAGCTCGTACCCGAGGGCGTGGCTGGCGAGCAGGTCCGCCCCGGACAGGCCGCGCCACTCGGCGAGCGCCAGACCGGCGGCGTACAAGGGCGTGGTCGGGTGCAGGATCGTCGGGATGTGGGTGTCGTCGAAGTCGAAGACGTGCGCCGAGATGCCGTTCACCAGGGCCGCGTCCGTGGCGCGCAGGCGGGTCGACGTCCCGTAGACGGTGACCTGCGGGTCGCCGCCGAGCAGCTGGAGCTGGCGGCTGACGATGGACGGGGCCGCCTCGTGCGCCGCCCCGACGGCCACGCCGAGGAAGTCGAGCAAGCAGCGCTTGCTCTCGTGGAGGACCGCCTCGGGCACGTCGGCCGTGGGCAGGTCGCACAGGAAGTCGATGATCTGCGCGGTCTCGGCAGACACGCGCTCGTCGATGGGCTGCTCGGTCGTCATGCGGGCTCCTCGTGGGGTGGCTCGGTGGGTCCGTGGTCCGGGGTGGGCGGGAGGCCCAGGCGGGCCGAGAGCGTGCTGGCCGCTGCCAGCGCCACGGGCGCGATCGCCAGGAGCTCGGCCCGACCGGCACGGACGGCAGGCGCGCTGACCGACAGCGCGGCGGTCACGGCGCCGGTGTGGTCGCGCACGGGGACCGCCAGGGCGACCACCCCCGGCACGCGCTCCTCCAGGGACAGCGCGAGGCCGTCGGCGCGGATGGTGGCGAGCCCTGCACGCAGCCGCTCGGGGGGCAGCACGGACCCGTCGGCGGCGTGCAGCGGCTGTCGGAGCGCGGCGTCCAGCACGCTGGGCGACGCGTGCGCCAGCAGGACCTTCCCGGGAGCGCCCTGGTGCGCCGGACGCGGGGTGCCCAGGTCCGTGTAGGTGCGGCGCAGTGCCTGCGTGCTCTCGACCTGCGACAGCGTGCGGCGGGCAGGCGTGGCGTCCAGGACGTGCAGCCCGACCGTCTCGCCCGTCTGGTCCCGCAGCCAGGTCATGATCGGCAGGGCCTGGCTCTGCGGCGAGATGTGCGCACGCGCCGTCTCGGCCAGCCCGAGCACGCGGGGGCCCAGCGCGTACGCCGAGCCGCCCTGCTCCTGCTGCACCAGGCCGTGGCGGCCGAGGGCGGCCAGCAGCCGGTGCACCGTGCTCGGGCTGAGTCCGGTGCTGCGGGCGATCTCGCTCAGGCCCAGGTGCGGGCGGGCCGACGTGAAGGCCGCCAGCACGGCGACGGCGCGGTCGATCGACTGGACCCCACCGCCGTCCCCGCCAGTCCGCATCGTGGAAGGCCCTTCCGTCACGTGGATCCACGCTAGCATCGCTGGCCGTGAGCAGCAGGGGTGACCGACCGAGCCCTCGGATGACCACGCTGGCCGTCGGTACGGCGGGAGGACTGCTCGGTGAGGCGTCCCCCCTGCCGGCCGGCGCCCTGCTCGGCTCGCTCGCTGCGGTGTCGCTGTACAACGTCTGGAGCGACGGCGGCGCCGCCGTGCCGGGGTGGCTGCGGGTGCCCGGGCGGGTCCTCGTCGGCGCGGCCATCGGCTCGCTCGCCACGCCGGCGCTCCTGACCAGCCTGGGCGCCAGCGCCGGCTGGGCCGCGGTGGCGGCGGTCGCGATCGTCTCGGTCGGTCTGCTGCTCGGTCTGCTGCTCTCCGCCCTCACCGGCCTGGACCGGCGCACGGCCCTCCTGGGCAGCTGTCCCGGGGGGATCTCGGAGATGGTGGCGCTGGCAGAGGAGTCCGGCGCCGACGTCGAGGTCGTGCTGGGCGTCCAGCTCGTGCGCAAGCTCGCCGTCATCCTGGGCGTGTGCGCCGTGGTGACCCTGCTGTGAGCGGCGCCGTGGCCGTCGCCCTGCTGCTCACCCTGTCGGTCAGTGCCGCCGCGGGCCTGCTCGCTGTCCGCCTCCGGCTGCCGGGCGGGGCCATCGTGTGGGCGCTCGCCGCCGCCGCGGCCCTGCACCTGGCGGTCGACGACCTGGCGCCTCTCCCCGCCGCGCTGCGCACGGCGGCGCAGGTGCTCATCGGCACGACCATCGGCGTCGGCGTGACCCGCGGCCCGTTGCGCGCCCTGCGTGCGGTCCGCTGGCAGGTGGCCCTGACCATGAGCCTCCTGCTCGTCGCGTGCGTCACCGCGGGCGCCCTGCTCGCTCGCCGCACCCCCTTGGACCTGCCCACGGCGCTGCTGGCCACCGGCCCGGGCGGGGCCGGCGACATGGCCGTCGTCGCCGTTCCGTTCGGCGTGGACCCTGCGCTCGTGGCCGGCTTGCAGGTCGCTGCGCCAGCTGCTCGTCTTCGTCCTCGTGCCGGTCCTGTTCGGCTTCATCGCCCCGGCGCGCCCCGGCGGGGAGGACGGGTCCTGAACTTCACCTAGACGCTCGCGTACGCGTTGCATACAGTGCGCATGCACTGTTGCCGCGAGCCTGGAGGACCCGATGACGACCACCCCGGACGGCGAGCACGCCGATGTGATCGTGGTGGGCGGCGGCAACGCCGCCTTCAGCGCGGCGCACGCGGCGGCGGCACGTGGGCGGCGGGTAGTGCTGCTGGAGAAGGCGCAGCCCGACGAGGCCGGCGGCAACAGCTTCTACACGGCGGGGGCCTTCCGGATCGCCCACGACGGGCTGGCAGACGTGGCGGACCTGCTCGACGAGGACGAGCGTCACGCGAGTCTCGGTCCTGCCGCCGTACGCAGCGGCGAGCTTCGCCGAGGACATGGCCAAGGTCACCGAGGACCGCAACGACAAGGTGCTCACCTCGGTCGTGGTCGGCGACAGCCAGGACACCCTGCGCTGGCTGCACGGCCTCGGACTGCGCTTCCGCCTCATGTACGAGCGCCAGGCCTACCTCGACGACGCCGGCAAGCAGGTCTTCTGGGGCGGGCTGGCCGTGGGCAGCGTGGGCGGTGGCAAGGGCCTGATCCAGCAGCACACGGCGGCCGCGCTCGCTGCGGGTGTCGAGCTGCGCTACGGCTGCGCGGCCCAGGAGCTGCTCGTCGAGGACGGTGCCGTGCGCGGCGTGACCTGGACGTCGTCCGACGGCAGTTCGGGCACGCTCCGCGCCGACTCGGTCGTCCTGGCCGCCGGTGGCTTCGAGGCCAACGCGCAGATGCGTCGCGAGCACCTCGGTCCTGGCTGGGAGCTGGCCAAGGTGCGGGGCACGCCGCTCAACACCGGCGACATGCTGCGGGCGGCGATGGCGGCCGGCGCCGCCCCGTACGGTGACTGGGGCTCCTGCCACAGCGTGGCCTGGGACGCCATGGCCGAGCACAACGAGAGCAACCGCGAGCTGACCAACCAGCTCACCCGCGGCGGGTACCCGCTGGGCTACGTCGTGAACAGGTCGGGTGAGCGCTTCCTCGACGAGGGCGCCGACTACCGCAACCTCACCTACGCCAAGTACGGCGCCGAGATCCTCAAGCAGCCCGGCGGCGTGGCGTGGCAGCTGTTCGACGCCACGACCCGTCCGATGCTCCGCGCCGAGGAGTACGACATGCCCGGCGTCGGCGTGCTCGTCGCGGACACGGTCGAGGACCTGGCGCTGAAGATGGGCGTCGACGTCGCTGGCCTGGTGCGCACGGTGGACGAGCTGAACGCCAGCATCGACCGCTCCGTGCCCTTCGACGCAGCCGTGAAGGACGGACGGGCGGCCCGCGTGCAGCCCCCCAAGAGCAACTGGGCGCTCCCGCTGGAGGCGGCACCGTTCTACGCCTTCCCCGTGACGTGCGGCGTGACGTTCACGTTCGGCGGCCTGCACGCCGACGAGCACGGTCGGGTGCTCCGCGAGGACGGTTCGGCCCTTCCCGGGCTGTTCGTGTGCGGGGAGATGCTCGGCGGCCTGTTCAGCGGCAACTACGCCGGCGGCAGCGGGCTCACGGCCGGTGCGGTGTTCGGCCGGCGGGCCGGCTCCCTGGCCTAGTCGGACGGGTCGGGAGCCGGGCCGGCCTCAGCCGGGGCGGCCGGCACGGACCACCTGCGCGAAGTCGGGCACGTCGTCCACCGTCCAGCAGGTCTGGAGCAGCTGCTCCGCCTGCGCGGCCCCGAGCACCGGACCAGCCAGGTCGAGGAACTTCTCGCCGATCTCGGCGTCGGTCAGCGGGTTGCCGGGGGTCCCCTTGTTGTGGGCCACGCTGTGCACGAGCCGACGGCCATCGGCCAGGGTGATCTGGACGCGGGTCGCGTCCTTGTCCATCGAGGGGTCGGTGGTGATGCGCACCAGGTCGCGCACGGCGGCGACCTCCGGCGCAGCCACGCGGCTGTCGGTGAACTGCTCCAGACCGGCCCGCCCGTCGACCAGTGCGACAGCCGCGCCGTGGAAGATGCTGAACTTGCCGTCCAGCCCGGACCGCAGGTCCCGCTTGGCCGTCACCCACGAGACGTAGTCGTGGACCCGGGCGTCGATCTCCACGACGTCCGCGACCTCGAAGCCCTCTGAGTCCCGCAGCGCGAGCACCGCCTCGATGGTGGGGTGGATGAGCGAGCCGCAGGCGTAGAACTTGAAGCCGTTGTCGGGCAGGGTCCAGCGGCTGCCCAGCTCGTCTGTCACCTCCTCGAGGCGGGGGGCGTCCGACATGACGGCCAGCAGCCCGCGCTTGCCCTCCACGATCGTCGTGGTGGAGGTGAAGCCGCGTCGCGCGAGGAGCGCGGACAGCATGCCGTCGGTCGCGGCCTTGCCCGGGTGCAAGGGCTTGCCCATGGACCCGTAGACCTCCTTGAGGCCGGCCGCCTGCGTCCCGGCCGTGCCCAGCGCGACCGACGTCGCCTCCGGGGACAGACGGAGCAGACTGGCTGCTGCGGCCGCCGCACCGAGGTGCCCCACGGTGCCGGTGACGTGCCACCCCCGGCCGTAGTGGCTCGGCCCGGCGGCTCGGGCGACCCGGACCTCGGTCTCGAAGCCGACGACGAAGGCGGCGAGGGCGTCCGCTCCGGTCGTCGTGCCGAGCTCGCTCAGCGCCGCGACGACGGGCCAGACCGGTGCGCTGCCGTGCACGGTCGTCTCGCCCGGGTTGTAGGTGTCGTCGTAGTCCTCGACGTGCGCCGAGTAGCCGTTGACGAGGGCCGCGAACAACGGGGTCACGGTCTCGTGCCGGCCGAGCACCGTCGCGGTGCCGGTGCCACCGGCCTCGCCCGCGACCTCGAGCAGGGCGTCCACGCCGGGGTCGCCCGAGCCGTTGATGGCGACTCCGAGCCAGTCGATGAGGCAGCGCCGCGCCTGCGCGACCACATGGGGCGGTACCTCGCTGAGGATGAGGCGGCTGGCGAAGTCGGCGAGCGCGGCGGTCGCGCCGGCGGGAGTGGACATGCGGGCTCCTCGGAAGCGTTGAGGTGGGGGAGGGCTCCGGTCGTCGGGCCGATGACCGGGTGGAGGGCGAGGGCGGGGCCAGGCGGCAGAGGCCGTCCGCAAGAGGGGGAGATGCGATCGGGCGACGGACACGAGGTCCGCCGCCCGATCACTCCCGCTACGTGCCGGGGAGCGTCTAGGACATCAGCTCTCCGCCGTTGGCGCCGATGCTCTGGCCGGTGACGTAGCCGCCGGCGTCCGAGGAGAGGAAGCCCACGACGCTGGCCACGTCCTCCGGTCGCCCGAAGCGGCCGAGGGCGCCGATCCCCTTCCGCTCCTCCTGCCGACTGCGGGTCGGCCTCGTCAAGCGCTCGGTCAGCACCGTCCCGGGGCAGACGATGTTGACGGTGATCCCGTCGCGCCCGAACTCGTTCGCGAGGGAGCGGGTCAGGCCGACCAGGGCGTGCTTGGCCGAGGCCGAGGTGGCCCTCTCGGCCACCCCCAGCGTGGCGCGCACGCCCGTCATGCAGATGATCCGACCCCAGCCGCGCTCGCGCATCCCGGGGATCAACGCGCGGCAGAGCAGGTAGGGAGCCTCCACCGTGATGGCGTGCACCGACCGCCACTCCTCGAGGTCGACCTCGAGGAACGGTCGGTGCGGACGGCTGGCCGCGTTGTTGACCAGCACGTCCACCCGGCCCACCTCGGCCGCCAGCCGGCGGACCTCATCGGCGTCGGTGAGGTCCGCGAGCAGCACGCGGGCGTCGGTCCCCAGGGCTCGGACCTGCTGCGCGACGTCCTCGGCCGCCTCCGCGTCGCGCCGGGTGTGGACGACGACGTCCATGCCGAGGCGGGCGAGCTCGAGAGCCGTGGCGCGGCCGATGTTGCGGGCCGCCCCCGTGACGAGGGCGACCCGACGGTCCGCGGCGGTCACTCGTTCACGAGCTGGCCGGTCTCCCGGAAGAGGGTGATGTGCTCCTCCTCCTGCTCGGCCAGGTGGGCGCCGTACTCGTCACCGACCAGGAAGTTGGGGACAGCGGCGGACCGCTCGATGAACTCCTTGTAGGACTCCGTCTCGGTCAGCTGGCGCAGCAGGTCGGCGTAGTACTCGATGGCCTCGTCGGACATGCCGGGAGGCCCGACCACGCCGCGGGTCTGCGCCGGCGGGATGTCCTCGAAGCCGAGCTCCACCGTGGTGGGGGTGTCCGGGAACAGGTCGACCCGATCGTCACCGATGATGGCGACGGGGATCATCTCGCCGGCCTCGACGTTCTCCAGCATGTCGCTGGGCTCGGTCATGTACAGCGCCGCGTCCCCGCGGAGCAGGGCGGTCTTGCGCTCGCCGCCGCCCGGGAACGACAGGAACTGCCAGTCGGCGCCCGACTCGCGCTGGAGGAACTCGCCCGACAGCGCGTCGGTCGCGGTGTTCGACCCGCCGGACTGGACGAGCGCGCCCGGCTGCTCCTTGGCCGCCTCGATGAAGTCCTCGAGGGTCTTGTACGGGCCGTCGGCGGCGACGGCCACGGCCATGGAGTCGTCGTAGAGCGACGCGATGGGGGTGAACGTGTCGAGGCCGACGTCGACGCCCTCGGTCACGAGGCGGTTGACGGTGTAGACGTTGCTGGCGAAGGCGATCATGTCGTTGCGCCCCTCCTGCTCCTGCAGGTAGGACAGGGCCACCGCGCTGCCGCCGCCGTCGCGGTTGTCGACGGTCCAAGCGCCGGGCTCGATGATCTCCTCCTCCTCCATGAGGGCGATGATCTCGCGGGCCAGGAGGTCGGCGCCGCCGCCCGGCGCCGTGTGGACGACGACGTCGGTCTGGTCCGGCGGGCTGAAGCTGCTGCCGCTGTCGCCGTCGGCCGTGTCCTCGCTGCCGTCGTCACTGCCGCCGCACGCGGCGACCGTGGTCATCAGGGCGAGCGCCGTGCCGACGATGGCGGTGCGGTGTCGAAGGGCGTGTGATCTGCGCATGTCAGTCTCCTTGTCGCGCGTGCATGTGCCGTGCAGGTGTGCGAGCGGTCAGTCCTCCTCCTCGAGCACCTTCTTCCTGAACGTGTCCGTCTTGCCGAACAGCGTGGAGCCGAGCATCAGCACGGCCATGGCCAGGAGCACCAGCGCGATCGGCCGCTCCAGGAAGATCCCGCCGTCACCGTTGGAGATGACGAGGGACTGCGTGAGGGCGCGCTCGGCCAGCGAGCCGAGGACGAACGCCAGGAGCAGCGGCGCGGGTGGCAGGTCGACCTTGCGCATGATGTAGCCGACGACCGCGAAGGCCAGGAACAGCCAGAGGTCGTAGACGCTGCCGCTGAGGCTGTACACGCCCACGATGCAGACCACGAGGATGCCCGGGTACAGGTAGACGTACGGGATGCGCAGGATGCTGGCGAACAGCGGGACCAGCGGCAGGTTGAGGACGACGCACATCAGGTTCCCGATGTACATGCTGGCGATGATCGCCCAGACCAGGTCGGGCTGTTCGGTGAAGAGCTGGGGCCCGGGGCGGAAGCCGTAGATGATGAGGGCGGCGAGCATGACGGCGGTCGCGGCCGACCCCGGGATGCCCAGGGTCAGCAGGGGCACCATGGCACCGCCGGTCTCGCTGTTGTTGGCGCCCTCGGGGGCCGCGACGCCGTCCATGGCGCCCTTGCCGAAGTCCTCCGGGCGCTTGGAGATGCGCTTCTGGACGCCGTAGGAGATGAAGGAGGCGATCGTGGCGCCGGCGCCGGGGAGCACGCCGATGAAGAACCCGATCACCGAGCTCTGTGCGAACGCCGTCCGGCAGTACTTGATGTCGGCCCAGGTGGGCAGCAGCTCGCGGAGCTTGCGCGGCACCGGGAACATCGTGGTGCTCGCTGTGTTCTCGACGTTGCTGAGGACCTCGGCCACGGCGAAGACGCCGATCGCGACGATGATGAAGTCGATGCCGTCCAGCAGCTCGATCTGCCCGAAGACGAAGCGCGACTGACCCGAGACGATGTCGGCGCCGACGGTCGCGAGCAGCAGGCCCAGCGCCGTCGACAGGATGCCCTTCAGCACGGAGTCACCGGCGAGCAGCAGGATCGTCGTGAGGCCGAACACCATCAGCGCGAAGAACTCGGGGGGCCCGAAGCTGACGGCGAAGTCCGCCACCACGGGGGCCAGGAACGTCAGCCCGATGACCCCGATGGTGCCCGCGACGAAGGACGAGATGGCGGCGATGCCCAGCGCCGCCCCGGCTCTGCCCTGCTTGGCCAGGGCGTAGCCGTCGATCGTCGTCATGATCGACGCCGACTCGCCGGGGATGTTGAGCAGGATGGCGGTCGTCGACCCGCCGTACTTGGCGCCGTAGTAGAGGCCGGCCATCATGATCAGCGTGCCCTCCGGCGGCAGGCCGAAGGTGATGGGCAGGAGGATGGCCAGGGTCGCGGACGGGCCGAGGCCGGGCAGGACGCCGACGACCGTCCCCAGGGTCACGCCGATCAGCGCCAGCAGCAGGTTCATCGGCGTGAGCGCCGTCGCGAACCCGCCGGCCAGGCTGTTCAGTGAGTCGAGCATGCAGGTGCTCCCAACGCTTCGTCCCGCCGCCGCAGCGCCGGTGCCGAACTAGAAGTAGAGGACGCCAGGAGGCAGGCGGACGCCGAGGAGCACCGCGAACAACGTCCAGAACACGATGGGCACGAGGGCGACGACCAGGAACGCCGTCGGCGTGAACTTCCGCTCGATGCCGAACATGATCCCGGCCATCAGCAGGAGCATGGAGACGATGAAGCCCAGGGACTCCATCACCCCGATGACGACCGCCATCAGCACGAAGGCGCCGACGACGCGCAGGGTGCCGTTGCGGTCGAGAGCCTCGAAGTGGCCCTGCGAAGGGTTCACGAACTGCTTGATCGCGAGGATGGCGCCCGTGACGATGAAGATGATCGCCAGCCCGCGCGGCAGGAAGCCGGGGCCGGGGGAGTTGCGGGTGAAGACCGCGAGCTCCTGGCCGGCGAGGATGACGCCGATGCCGAGGGCGACGAAGAAGATCCCGACGCCGAGGTCGATGCGCTTCACCGCTGCACCACCACGCAGGCGCGCAGCAGCGGAGCCACGCTGTCCGCCTCCGGCAGGCCCCGGACCTGGTCCACGACCGCGCTCGCGCCGTCGGCTCCGAGCAGGGGAGTGGTGAGCAGGACGAACTTGTGCTCCACCTCGGCCGCGGTCATCCGGCGCTCGCGGGTGCCGCGGGCCTTGGTCCTCGCGCTGAGCCGGGTGCCGTCGTTCAGCACGACCACCACCTCGGCCTCGTCCCGCGGCGTGTCGTCGAGGGAGGTGCCGGTGATGCGAGAGCGGAGGTCGACCACGTCGGTGCGTCCGACCCAGTCGTCCTCGAAGTGCGCGGGCAGGAGCGAGCCGGTCAGCAGCGCCGTGGCCGTGGCGTGGAAGACGCTGAACTTGGACTGCAGTCCGTCGCTGGGGGCCGCGTTGCCGGTGATGCTCAGCGCCAGCGGGTTGACGAGGAGCTCGACGGTGGCGATGTCGGCCGCCCGGACCCCCTGGTCCAGAAGGGCCAGGGCGGCGTCGACCGCGGGGTGGATGACGACACCGCACGGGTACGGCTTGGGGTCCCAGTCGAGCATCCGGAGCCGGTCGCCCAGGTCGTCGGCCAGTCCCGGGGCCTCGGGCGCTCCGTGGGTGAGGAAGTAGCCGTCCCCCGGCTGCTCGAGGATCGTCGTGGAGGACGTGAGACCGCGGCGGGCGGCGACGGCGGCCAGGACGCCGTTCTGCGCCGCGTGGGCCGGGTTCATGGCCTTGGTCATCGTCCCCCGGTGACCGCGCAGCCCGCTCGAGAGGGTGCTCGCGATGCCGAGCGCGAAGGTCGTCTGGTCCGGCGTGAGGCCCATGAGCCGGGCGGCGGCCATGGCCGCGCCCATCGCTCCGGCCGTGCCGGTCAGGTGCCACCCGTGCGCCTGCTGCGCGCCGGCGGCGATGGCCACGCGAGACGTGACCTCGAGCCCGACGGCGTGGGCCGTCAGCAGCTGGAGCCCGCTGGCCCCCTCGTGCTCGGCCACGGCCAGCGCGGCCGCCGTGACCGGGGCGTTGACGTGGACGATCGCGTCGAAGTGCGTGTCGTCGAAGTCGAGCACGTGGGAGACGTAGGCGTTGTGCAGGGCGGCGAGAGCCGTGCTGGTGCGCTCGGTGCTGCCGAGCAGGGTCGCCTGGGGACGGCCCGCGAGGTCCTCGACGACGCCCGCCATCCGGCGGCTCGCGTCGTGGTCGAGCCCGGCCAGGCCGACGCCGACGGTGTCCAGGATCCCCTGTGCCGACTTGGTCAACGCCTCGGCGGGGAGCCCGTCGGACGACACGGTCGAGGACCACTCCGCCAGGCGGCGGGTGGGCGCGATGCAGTTGGCCGGCGGCACGTGACCCTCCTCACTCTAAATTCGATAAGATATATGGGTTCGAACGGTGTGGCAATCACCACGTCATGCGACCGAGCCGCCCGCCGACGCTGGGGGCGCCCGGGCCGGCCGTGCGACGTGCATCTTGCATGCAATGTGGTCCAAAGGCTAGCGCCTACGTGAGGTGAGTCACGTGTCCCCCGCTGTACGGTCGTCCGATGGCGGTCGGAAGGGGCGAGAAGGTCGGGGAAGGAAGCCGCTCGGTGTCGGACGCTCGGCCGGCCAACGCGTCCGGGCTGCCGGTGCAGGAGCTGCGCCAGTACTACGGGGCTGACGGCCACGAGCGCGGGCGCACGACAGAGGCCGTGTCGGAGGCGCTGCGCGAGGCGATCATGGATGGCGTCCTGGCTCCGTCGGCATGGTTGCGCGAGGACGAGCTGGCGGCCGCCTTCCAGGTCAGCCGGACCCCGGTGCGCGAGGCCCTGCGCCGCTTGTCGGACGAGGGCCTGGCGGTCAAGACGGCGCACCACGGGACCGTCGTCGCTCCGCTGAGCCTCGAGGACATCCTGGCGCTCTACGTGGTGCGGGAGGACCTGGAAGGACTAGCGGCCCGCCTGGCGGCGGGTCGGCGGACCCCAGGGCTCATCGGGTCGCTGCAGGAGGTGCACGAGCAGATGATCGCCTCCGCCGAGCGGGGCGACGTCACCCTCATGGCCCGGCAGAACCTCGCCTTCCACCGCGTGCTGCGCGAGGCAGCGGGCAACCCCTACCTCGAGCGCTTCCTCACGCAGGTCGAGCACGCGGTGCGTCGTGTCCCGTCGACCTTCACCCAGACGGGTCGCCCGGACACCGTGCTGGCCGAGCACGCCGCGGTGATCGAGGCGCTCGCGGCCGGCGACCCGGAAGGTGCCGAGCGCGCCGCGCGCCAGCACATGCGTCGTGCTCGCGAGGTGCGGCTGCAGTTCCTGCTCGGCTCGTGAAGCCGCGGTTCCCGACGACCGGACAGGCCCCACCTCGCGGCCGGTGCCACGTGCGCTGCCCTGAGGGCGCACCTCGCAGATGACGAGCGTGCCTGCGCGTCGCGACAGCGCACGACCCCCGGCGCCCGACGCCCCGGCGAAGGGATCCTGCACACTGCATCCTGTTGATCGGCCACGGCACTGGGACTCCCGTCCCTCGCCTACGACGAACGGGAGCGCGGTGCCGCCCGGCGAACACCCAGGTACGGGCCCCGCCGTCCCGGAGGACCAACCCTCGGCTCTCGGGCTGCGGCTCTACCTCCCGACCTTGTTCTTCGGCATCGGTCAGGGGGCCATCGCCCCTGTGGTGGCGCTGTCGGCGCTGCAGCGCGGCGCCTCGGTCAGCCAGGCGGGGCTCGTCGTCGCCATGCTGGGCGTCGGCCAGCTCCTGGGGGACCTGCCCGCCGGGGCGCTGGCTGCCCGAGTCGGTGAACGGCGGGCCATGCTGGGCGCCACGGTGCTCGGCGTCGCCGCTCTCGTGGTCGCCGCCCTGACCGAGTCGCTGCCCCTGCTCGCGATCGCCATCACGGTCAACGGCTTCGCCACGGCGGTGTGGGGCCTCGCGCGGCAGAGCTACATCACCGACGTCGTGCCCGTGCGCATGCGCGCCCGGGCCCTGTCGACCCTGGCGGGGTCGCGGCGCTTCGGCTTCTTCGCGGGCCCGTTCCTGGGTGCGGCCGTCATCTCCGTGACCAGCACCGACGCCGGTTACTGGATCCACGTCGCGACATCGATGGCTGCGGCGGTGGTGCTGGTCGCGCTCCCGGACCGCCGGGACGCCGCACCCGACCGCGAGGCGCGCCACGGCACGCGGGGTCCCTCCACTCTCCGCGTCGTACGCGAGAACCTGCACGTGCTGCGGACGCTGGGCTTCGCGGCCGTGCTCGTGGGAGCGACCCGCGCGTCCCGTCAGGCGGCACTGCCGCTGTGGGCCGCGCACCTTGGCCTGGACGCGGGAGCCGCGAGCCTGGTCTTCGGCATCGCCGGCTTCGCAGACCTGCTGCTGTTCTACCCTGCCGGCAAGGTCATGGACCTGTACGGCCGCCGGTGGATCGGCGTGCCGTCGATGCTCGTGCTCGGGGCGTCGCTCGCGCTGCTCCCGCTGGCGCAGACGACCACCCCGTTCGTCGCGGTGGCCGTCCTGATGGGCATCGGCAACGGCATGAGCAGCGGCATCCTCATGGTGCTGGCCGCCGACGCCTCCCCCGCCATAGGGCGGTCCCAGTTCCTGGGCGCGTGGCGGTTGTGCTCCGACGCCGGCAACGGTGCCGGCCCCCTCGTCCTCGCCGGCGTTGCCGCCGCCACCGCTCTTGCACCCGCTCTGGTCACCACCGGCGTACTCGGCCTGGCTTCCGCCGCGGCTCTGCAGCGGTGGATCCCGCGGCGACCTGACGGTTAGCATGCCGCCTCGTCGGCTCGTCATCCACAGGCTGTGACCTCGTGGTGCCGCTGCGCGCCCGCCGGGTCCAGGTTCAGCCAGTCGTCCGGCTGCGGGCGCACGGGACAGGACGGGAGCGCGGGTGGTCGGCGTCGTCGGCGGACCGGCCAGCACCGGCTACGACCACGTCGAGGCCGAGGTCCGGGAACTGGTCCGCCGTCGGGGGCTCGACCCGATCGAGGACCGGGTCGCGATGCGCCGACTGGTCGACGACGTGGTCAACGACTACGACGAGCGGGCGCTGACGTCGTCGCTGCCGCCGCTGCCCGACGCCCGCTCGGCCGCCCGCGCCGTCTACGACGCCGTCGCCGGCTTCGGCCCGTTGCAGCGCCACCTCGACGACCCGACGGTCGAGGAGATCTGGATCAACGAGCCGGGGCGCGTCTTCGTCGCCCGACGTGGTCGTTCCGAGCTCACCACGACGATCCTGAACGACGGCCAGGTCCGCGACCTCGTCGAGAAGATGCTGAAGACCACCGGCCGACGGGTCGACCTGTCGACGCCGTTCGCATAGCCGAGCCAACATGCGCAAGGAACGCGCTTGATCCTCGGCTGACGCGCTCTCGGCGCGAAGCGTCCTTCCCGACCGGCATCGGGTGCTCACCGACCCGAGGCGCCGGCCGGGTAGACGCCGCTCACTACGACCGCTCGGCCGTTCAGCGGAGCCAGCAGTGCTGCCGACGCACGGCAGGACCCGCTACAGACGCGACGTACCGAACGATTCACCCGCGGTCACCCAGCGAACACGCCAGGCAACATGACTAGCCCTGGGCGTTTAGCGCGTTGAGAGAATCTCAACGCCGACTGGTCCGGATGGCTCATGTGCACCGGATGTCCGATCTCTAACTTCGGACGGGACAGACCGTGACGCAGTGATCCGGGACCATTACTTGGTCGCCTTGGCCCCGGGGAGCGAGTGGCGAACCCGACGCGGTTCAGCAAGGGGCGGTGACGCCTCTTCAGCCCCTCAGGAGACCTCGTGCGTCGTACAGGCAAGGCAGTCGGAGTAGTCGCGGCGGCAACGTCGCTGGTCATGATCGGTGGCGGGCTTGCTCTTCGCCGACACGTTGCAGGACTCCATCGAAGACTCGGGCACGGGGGTGGCGCTGGTCGCCGGGTCATCCACCAGCGGTAGCGCCACGATCCGTGTCGTCGGCAACAATGCCGCAGGTGACCCGGACCCCGGCTGCAACATCGACGCTGGCGAAAACCCGCTCAGACTTGACGTTGTGACGCCGGAGGGTGTCACGGCCAACCCTGACCCCTTGTCGATCACAGCTTGTGGTGAAGACTTCACAGTCACCTTCACCGCCAGCGCCAGCGCGGTCAGTGGCCACGCAACCGTCCGGGTCCTGTCCGGGCCGGCCGGCGGTGGCACATACGTCAACCAGGTCGACATCCCCATCACAGTGACGCAGGCCAACGCGAAGCCCGTCGTGTCCGTGAACGGGGTCACTCCCGGCACCAGCTACGTCCTTGGGGCGGTGCCGACCGCTACCTGCTCTGTCACGGACGCCGAGACGGCGAGCATCCCGTCCTTCACCGCTGCGCTGAGCGGCGAGCTGACCGCCGGGCTCGGCACTCAGACTGCGACGTGCGACTACACCGACGCTGGCGGCCTGAAGGCCGACACCAAGACGGTCACCTACTCCATCGTCGCGCCGCCGAACACCAAGCCGACGGTCGCCGTGCGCGGGGTCACCGACGGCGCGAGCTACGAGATCGGTGCTGTCCCGGCCGCGACCTGCGACGTCACCGACGCTGAGGACGGCAACAGCAGCAAGGCAGCTGTTCTGAGCGGCGTCCTGTCACACGGTCTGGGCAGCCAGACCGCTACGTGTGACTACACCGACGCGGGCGGCCTGCAGGCGGACACCCAGTCGGACACGTACACCGTCGTCGACACCGGCAAGCCCACGATCACGCACACCCTGACGCCGGCTGCCGGACCGAACGCGGCTGGTTGGTACAACGAAGACGTCACCGTGGACTTCACCTGCGACGACGAAGGCGGCTCCGGCATCGCCTCCTGCGTGGGTGACACGACCTTGGGAGACGGTGCGAACCAGTCCGTCGACTGGGACGGCCACCGACTGGGCGGGCAACACCGCCACCGACGAGGTGTCCGGCATCAACGTCGACACCAGCGCCCCCAACGCGCCGACCGCAGTGCTGAGCCCGGCCCCGAACGGCGCCGGCTGGAACAACACCAACCTGGTCGTCGACTTCACCGCCGTCGGTGACAACGGCCCCAGCGGAGTCGCCAGCTGCACCGCCGACGTTCCGGTCAGCACCGAGACGGCGAGTCAGACCGTCAGCGGCACCTGCACCGACAACGCCGGCAACGTCAGCGCCGCCACCGAGGTGACCGTCAAGCTGGACAAGACCGGCCCCGTCATCAGCAACACGGTTACGGTTACGGGCGACGAGGGCGCCAACGGCTGGTACACCTCCAACGTGGAGGTCATCTTCACCGCGATCGACGCGCTGTCGGGGCTGACCGCCGCCAGCAAGTCGGTGACCAGCAGTGGACAGGGCGCCGCCGTGCAGGTTCAGAGCCCAGCGTTCACCGACCTCGCCGACAACACCACCGACGCTGGGGACGTCACCAAGTCCTACAAGATCGACCTGACGAACCCCACCGCTGCCTTCGACAGCACCATCGGCTCGGTGTACTTCGGGTCCGTCCCGACTGCCCCGACCTGCACCGCCACTGATGGGCAGTCCGGCCCGGCCGGTTGCGAGGTGGCTGGCTACAACACCACCGTCGGCACGCACACCCTCACGGCTACGGCCACGGACAACGCCGGCCGCACCAGCACCACGCAGCAGACGTACACCGTTAAGGCGTGGACGCTGAGCGGCTTTTACCAGCCGGTCGACATGGGCGGTGTCTGGAACACCGTCAAGGGCGGCAGCACGGTCCCGCTGAAGTTCGAGATCTTCAGCGACAAGACCGAGCTCACCACCACCGGCGCAGTCAAGACCTTCACCCAGAAGGCCATCGCCTGCCCGAACGCCGCAGCAGTGGACGAGATCGAGATCGTGAGCACCGGAGGCACCACCCTGCGCTATGACGCCACGGGTGGCCAGTTCATCCAGAACTGGGCAACTCCCCGGACGCCTGGCGCCTGCTACGTCGTCACGATGACCGCCCTGGACGGTTCGCAGATCACGGCGAACTTCAAGCTCAAGTAGGAACAGCGCGGAACGATGCCCCACCCGGCACCTGCCGGGTGGGGCCTCGGCCTTCCATCGAACCGGCCGCAGCTGCCCTGGACGGACAGCTACCAGCAGCTAGGAGCTCGGCTTGAATCGCGACGGCGAGACAGTGCTGGTGGCGTCGGACATGCCAGAGCAGCGTGCGTGCACACCGTCGCTCGACTCGTCGGGTGAGGATGGCCTTGCGTTGAGCGAGGCGGCGCAGCTGTACGACGTGTCACTGCGCTCGCTTCGCCGGCTGATCACGCTCGGGGGGATCCCAGCCCACAAGATCAAGGGCGCGCGAGGTCAGGAATGGCGCGTCACGGCCGCCACGTTGGACGCCGCTGGCTACGCCCCTCGCCTCATCGACCTCACCCAGGCGGAGGACCCGAACAGCTCGGAGGTCAGGCGGCTGACGCAGGCGCTCGTCGCTGCCCAGGCGCGCAACGCCGAGCTCGATGGTCGACTCGGCTACGCCCTTCTGACCGTGGGGCGACTGCGTG
The DNA here is from genome assembly GCA_963844295.1 of uncultured Actinomycetota bacterium. Lineage (GTDB taxonomy): Bacteria > Actinomycetota > Actinomycetes > Mycobacteriales > SCTD01 > SCTD01. The sequence continues at coordinate 320,684 of CAWJNR010000004.1, forward strand.
GACGACTTCGAGACGCGGGCATCAACCCCGACGAGCTATTCGGCGCCGACCTTGAGGCGGAGGAAGCCCCACACGGGGAGCGTTGATCCGCACCTGCGACGTCCAGGCTCGCGTGACGTTCGACGGTCCTGTCATGGGCGAAGCTGACGCGAGGGAGCCACGGTTCATGCGCCTGTCCGACGTCGCCGGCGAGCTCGACGGGAGCATGAGCCAGGTCCAGGCACTGGTGCGCTCAGGCGATCTACCTGCCATCAAGATCGGCGCGGGGCTTCTGGCGGGTGGAGCGGGCCGTGCTAGAGGAGTGGATCGCGCGCATCTACGCCAGCACACGGGCTGCCATGGTGGCCGAGGAGTTGAGGGTGCCTCCAGAGGTTGGCTTGAACGGTCTTTAGCTCAATGCTGTTGGCTTCGCTCGCCTCGCACCGAGTCGCCGTCAGCACCTCGGTGGGACCGTCGACGCGGCTGCCTCCTGTGGCTACGGTCGCGGGTGGCCAGGTGAGGGAGGGCCGCATGACGACGGGGACGGTGTACCCACATCCACGCTTGCAGGAGGTCCTGCTCGCGGCCTCCGGCCGTGCCCGAACTTCAAAGGCCCCTGCGCGGAGATGCGTTGGACGCCAGAGGCAGGTCACGCCCCGCGTGGCTTCGCGGGCGCTACCGGCGAGCTCGCGGACGTCCGGCTGGTCCTGGTGTGTGCGGAGCCGGGAGACCCTCAGGCATGGGAGCGCTACGACGGACGCTCGGGTGAGGACCTCCTGCGGGCGACCCACGACTTTACGTACGCCTCGTTCCGCGACGGTACTGACCAGTTCCACCGGAACGTGCGTCTGATCCTCGACATGTGCTTCCCGGGTGGGGCCTGTGATGAGCAACTAGAGCAAGCCTGGATCACGGAGTCCGTCCTGTGCTCAGCTCGCGTTGAGAGCGGTTCCGTCTCCGCCGCCGCAGCCAGGACCTGCAGGTCGACCTACCTGCAACGCGAACTTGATCTGCTCCCGAACGCGGTCGTTGTCGCCCTCGGGGCAAAGGCGCGCGACCGCATGAGAGGGATCAAGGGGGAAGTAGTGGACGCCGTTGCGGCTGCGCCGCCAGGCTGCAACCGACGGGACGCTCGCGCCTCCTGGAAGGCAGCGGCCGCTCGCGTCCGGGACACAGCGTCGGGGGCGGGCGTCTCCTGCACCGTGGCCTCGGCTGCCACCGTGAACGGCACCGACGCACCCGTTGGCATCGGTCCACCCTTCGTCGACGCGATGCTGCCCGACGGCTCGCGGCTGCACGTCGTGATTCCCGACCTTGCATCCAGCGTGCGTGGCCCCGGTCCCGGCGAGACCGTAAACCTGTTCTGACCTGGCCTTTCGCACCTGGACCGCGCTGGACCGTTCTGGACCGTTCTGGACCGTCGTCGGGCTCTGACGGCCCACAGACGGCCCAGGGACGATCTTCCTGGGCGGCGCCGGAAGCTGTGCCGGTGAGGCGCTGGATCCACAGCTGCGCCGGTTGCTCTAGCAACGCCGTCCGGGTCGGGTGAGGTGGGGCCGGAGGCGGGCCTCATGGGCACGATCGAAGATCGTTGGTGGAGCAGTCAGGTGGGCGGGCGGGTGCCGGGGGAGCGGTCCGGACGGGGCTTGCGGTGGCGGGCCCGCTACCGCGACGGTGAGGGCCGGCATCGCTCCCGGTCGTTCGCCCGCAGGCCGATGCGGTGCGCTTCCTGACGTGGGTGCAGGCCGATCTGCTGCGCGGCACCTACATCGATCCGGGCCGGTCCCGCACTGCCCTGTCGGTGTACGCCGAGCTGTGGCTGGCCTCGTTGTCGGTCCGGCCGTCGACCCGCCGCACCCACGACAGCAACCTGCGGACCTGGATCCTGCCGGCACTCGGCGCCCGCACCCTTGGCCTCGCTCACCCCGACCGATGCCCGCGGGCTGGTGCGGCAGCTGGGGGAGGGCTCGCGCCATCGACGGCTCATCACGTGCATGGGCTGCTGGCCTCGATCTTGAGCTTGACGGTGGAGGACGGCTACCTGTCGCGCAACCCGGCCGCGCGGACCGGACCCGGCCGACCACGGCGGGTGCAGGTCCGGCCGTTCACCGTCGGCAGGTGCAGGCGCTGATCGACAGCACTCCGGAGCGGTTCCGGGTGGCGGTGCTGCTGGGTGCCGGCTGCGGCCTGCGGATCGGCGAGGTGCTCGGCCTGAGCCGTCGATGCGGTCGACTTGCACGCGGGTCAGTTGGCGGTCAGTCGGCAGCTGCAGGCGCTGTCCGGTCAGGGCCTGGTGCTGCGGCCACCGAAGAGCCACAGCAGTGTCCGCACGGTGCCGCTGCCCGACAGCGTCGCCACCGCGGTCGCCGAGCACCTGCGCCGATGGCCACCGGCCGCGGGTGCGGGGGCGGGGGAGCAGGACCTGCTTGCTGCGGACAGTCAGCGGCCGGCCGATGTGGCCACGCACGTTCCACAGCCGCATCTGGCGCACCACCACGGACACCGCCGGGTTGCCGGGGGTGCGGTTCCATCAGCTGCGGCACTTCTACGCCAGCGCCCTGATCGGGGCCGGGGAGAGCGTCAAGACCGTCCAGGCTGCCCTCGGCCACGCCAGCGCCGTCGAGACCCTGCAGGTGTACGTCGGACTGTGGTCCGACAACGACCAACGGACCCGCGCCGCTATCGACGCACTTCGACTCGGCGCGCCCGCCAGCGCCACGACATCGCACCCCGCGGGGACGTGAGCCCCGCTGCGCAGCCTCGTTCGGCCAACCGGCGAAGTCGCTTCTTCGAAGACGGAGCCAGCGTCCGGAACTGCCGACGAGAAGCGGGCGGTCCACTGCGCCGGGCGAACGGCGTCGTGTCGTCACGCAGAGGCAACCACCGCGTCACGTCCCTCGACGAGCATCGGCGGCATGGAGCAGCCCGTGTCCGTCACTGCATGCCGTCGCATCGCCCTCATCGCCCATGACAACAAGAAGCAGGACATGCGCGAGTGGGCGCGCTTCAACCTCCACCGCCTTGTGGAGCACGAACTCTTCGCCACGGCGACCACCGGCCGCATCCTGCAGGACGAGCTCGGGCTCGAGGTCACCTGCTTCCGCAGCGGGCCGTACGGCGGTGACCAGCAGATCGGTGCCCGCATCGCAGAGGGCGAGATCGACCTGCTCGTCTTCTTCTGGGACCCGTTGGAGCCGCACCCCCACGATCCCGATGTGAAGGCCCTGCTGCGCGTGGCAGTGGTCTGCAACATCCCGGTGGCGTGCAACCGGGCGACCGCCGACTTCATGATCTCCTCGCCGCTCCTGGCGCAACCGCACCTGTGTGGCTCGTCGGCTGCGGGGTCTGCGCCGCGTCCGGCAGTGATCACGGCGCAGGTCGCCTGAGGGCCGGGACGTGCAGAGGTCGCACCACGCCGCGCGGGTCCGCGCGTCGAGGCGTGTCATGCCGCGCAGGGGCACAGCTCACCAGGGGCTCGAGGTGTTGCATCGACGTCATCGTCAGCGTGGTGCTCGTCCTACCTTTCGGCGCGGGACGCGCGATGCTGTGCGGGTGGAGCGCTTGCTGTACGGGTGGACCGCAGCGGTCGGTGATGATGGCGCGGCGGCGGGCCGAGACCTCGTCAGTTGCTACGCCGAGCCGCACCGGCAGTACCACGATCGGCAGCACCTGATGGAGGTGCTCGACGCGCTCGGGGTGCTTCGGGCAGGCGGAGACGTCCCGCCGAGCGTGGTCTGCGCCGCCTACGGGCACGACGTGGTCTACGACCCGGCGGCCTCCGACAACGAGCAGCGCAGCGCTGCCCTCACGGCGTCGGTCTTGCGCCGGCTCGGGAAGCCGTCGGTGTTCGTGGACGAGGTCGTGCGCCTGGTCCTGCTGACGGCGACGCACGCGCCTGCGGACCAGGACGAGGACGGGGCAATGCTGTGCGATGCCGACCTCGCCGTCCTGGCCGCCCCGGACCAGCGCTACCGCGAGTACGCCTCAGCGGTGCGCCGGGAGTACGGGCACCTGACCGACGAGGCGTTCCGCTCTGGCCGCACGGCCGTGCTGCGCGAGCTCGTCGGCCGGCGGCAGCTCTACGCGACGCCCGAGGGGGCGCGGCGGTGGGACGGCGCGGCCCGTCGGAACATGCGACGGGAGCTCACACGGCTTGACGGGGCTGCCGCAGACCCGCAGCCCTGAGACGCGACACCAGCTCGCGGGCGCGTACCGGCTGGGCGCCGAGCGCGACAGCGTGGTCCAGCAGGGAAGACGGGATGTCGTAGTGGTCGCCTTGGAACGCCCGCCGCGGTACGTCGAGCCGGGCCGCGAACTCGTGCAGCTCGTCATAGGACACGTCGCTGACCAGGTGCGCCCAGCGCTCCCCGCGCCAGGGCCAGATCGGCGCATCCACCAGCACTGCCACACCAGCACGGTAGGCGGCGGCAGCTGCGTCCGCTCCTTCCGCCATCCCCGGCGAAGCGGGTCTCCTTCTCGTGGCGGTCGGCCCTGTACGCGGATCCGTCACCCACGGACCGCCGCCGGCAGCCCCCAGTGCAGGATGACCAGGTGACGAAGGTGCGCGCGCTCGTCTTCGACGTGTTCGGCACGGTCGTGGACTGGCGCAGCGGCGTCCTGGCCGAGGCCCGCGACGTCGAGCGTCGCAGCGGTCTGCGCGCCGACTGGGCCACGGTCGTCGACGACTGGCGGCGCGCGTACGGACCCTCGCTGCTCGAGGCACGCCGCGCGAGTGCGTGGCGGGACCTCGACGCGCTCCACCGGGAGTCCCTGGCCACCGTGCTGGCCAGTCATGGTCTGCCCCTGTCCGCCGTGGAGCGCGAAGCGCTGGTGCGGTCGTGGCGGCGTCTGCCCGCCTGGCCGGACGCCCGCCACGGCCTGGAACGCCTGCGTCGGCAGCACGTGACGGCCACCCTGTCCAACGGGCACGTCGCGCTGCTGATCGACCTGATGCGCTTCTCAGACCTCCGCTTCGATGCGGTGCTGTCGGCACAGATGGCCGGCAGCTACAAGCCCGACCCGGTCGTCTACGCGACGGCCGCCGAGCTGCTGGGACTCAGGCCGCAGGAGCTGGGGATGGTGGCAGCGCACGGCCCGGACCTCGTTGCCGCGGCCGAGGTCGGGCTGCGACCGCTCTTCGTCCGGCGGCCGGAGGAATGGGGCCCGGCAGGCGGCGACGAGCCCCCGCACGGCCTGCCCGGTCTGGTCGTCGCATCGTCGCTCGAGGACCTCGCGGACCAGCTCGCGGACTGACGGCGGGGTCGTCTTCGACCCGAGCCCGACGACGAGCCGACTGGACCTACGCGGCACGGGCCGGCACACGTGCCCAGGTGGCCGCACCGGGGTAGGGGCCCGGCATGAGCGAGCAACCGGACACGCCCGAACCGGCGGAACCGGCACCTCAGGAGCCGCAGGCGCAACCGGTCGCCGGCGGTGATGACGACGGACCGCCCGTGCAGGGCGAAGGTGCCCCGGACAGCTACTGACTGACCGCACCGGCGTGTCCCGCTGGGTGGTCGGGAAGTGTCACGTTGCACTCACGGCGACGGGGCGGGCGTGCACTCGGCCGCTAGAGCGTGCCTACGACGTCACCACCGCCGTCGAGGATGACCAGCGGAAAGGCGCTCCCCGTCTCCTTCTGAGCGAGCAAGGCTTCGACTGCCTCACGTTGCCCGGCCCCGGTGAAGTTGGAGTCGGGCCGCACGGGCTGCCAGGGCGCGAGGAACCGCCGGTTCTGCACGTACAGCGACCTCAGCGTCTCGGCATCGTCGGACGTCAGGCGGCGGGTGACGGCGGGCATCGGCCGATGCTGCCAGAGCGAGCGGGAGGTGGCCGTAGCCGCTGGTCTCGTACGTCTCCGCGCTTGCGTCCTGGGCCCGCTAGCTGTTCTCGGTGCCAGCCCGACGCTGGCGCGCGGCTGTGGCGGCATTTTTTTGTGTAGATGACTTGGTAGATAGAGATGGGAGGCAAAGGGATCAGAAAGAGAGAGGTCTAAAGGATCTGAGAGCAGATAGACAACGACGTAGCGCTCTGGAGAAAAAGGAAATGGAAGAACAACGAGTAAAAGTAAGTGTAACTGGACGAGACTACTGCAAGGTAAGCAACAACGAGCGAGTGGTGTCACAGGATGAGGTGATCGAGACGGCGTAAGTGCGGACGGCAGACGGGAAGTGCTGGGCTGCGCGACGGTGACAGCGAGACGAGGCGTTCTGGACGAGTCCTGCGCGACACGAGACGCGGTCTGGACGGCGTACAACTGGACAACAGCGACGCGCAACGCGGCCTGGCGAATGCCAACGGGGCCGTCTCCAAGGCAGCAGCTGGCAGCGCTGCCGGGTCCACACAAGCGCAACGACCTGGCCAAGGTCAGCAAGAGCCACGACAGAGATGGTCGCCGCGACGATAAGGAGGTTGCCGAGTTCGCGCAGGGTCCCGACACCCGCGTGAATCTGGGTGCCGCTGACGCGCCGGGGAGTGGCTGTCCTGGCACCGAGAACGGCGGTCGGCCGGACCCGACCCACGGCGCAGAGGTACCTGTAGCCATCCGTGCCGGCGTACCCGGGCGGGCCTCTTGATCGGGAGTGCCTGTCCTACGGGGACCGGTCCCGGGGGTGCCCTACCTTCGGGTCATGCACCCCACCCGTGACTAGGGCCGGCCGCTCCCTTCGCGCCGCCGCCCCGTCCGCAGCACGCCGGCCCAATGGCCGGGGTGCCCAGTCGTCATGGAGCTCTGCATGTCCCGTCCTGCTGGGGCGGCGTCCTCTTCGGCGTTGCTTCGCCTGCCCGGAGCACTGCCCGCGTTCGCCGCCGCCGCCGTCCTTCGCCTGTCCTACGCCTCCGTCGTGCTGTCCCTGCTGCTGGTCGTGCAGGGTGCGACCGGTTCCTTCGCCGTGGCCGGCACCGCTGTCGGGGCTTACGCCCTCCCGAGCTTGTTCGCGCCGTACAAGTCGCGCCTTGTCGATCGCGTCGGCGTGCTGCGCACGCTCACCTGCCTCGGTGTCGGCTACTCATCCGTCCTAGCCGTGATCGCGGCTTGCGCGGTCGGTGGCGTTCAGATCGCGCTGCCGTACCTGCTCCTCGCCGCGGCCTCAGGAGTCCTGTCGCCCCCGGCGGGGCCGGTCATGCGCGGGATCTGGGCCGTCCTCACCCCCGACGAGCTCGGACGCAGCCGCGCCTACAGCCTGGACGCTGTCGCAGAGGAGGGGCTGTTCGCCGTCGGGCCGCTGCTGGTCGGGGCCGTCCTGCTGGTCGCCGGCCCGGAGACGGCGCTGGCGGTCACGGCAGGGCTCGCGCTGACTGGTGCCTGTGTCCTCGGCCAGTCCCGAGCCGCCGTGGCGGTCGCCGCTGCTGCTCGGCTTCCGTCTGGGCGGCGGCTGCTCGGGCCGCTGCACCTTCCCAGGGTGCGCTGGATCGTCGTGGCGATGCTCGTCGTCGGGTTCGCGCTCGCGCCGCTGGAGGTCGCCGTGGTCGCCCGAGCGACTCAGGCAGGGTCGCCCGCCGCGGCGGGGTACTTGCTCGCCGTTCTGTCGGTCGGCAGCGCAGCGGGTGGCCTGCTCTGGGGGCGGCTGGGTCGACCGCCGACCACCGGATTGCTCCTCACGGTCATGGCCATGCTCGGCGTAGGAACCGCGGTTGCCGGGCTCGTCCCGTCGCTGCCCGCGCTGGGGGTGGTGCTCGCGCTGACCGGCGCTGCCATCGCGCCGGCATTCGTCGTCGCCTACGTCCTGGCGGACCGGCTCGTCGACGACAGCGTCCGCACGGAGACCAACACCTGGGTCACCACAGCGGCCAACATCGGTGGAGCCGCAGGCGCCGCCGTCGCCGGACTGATCACTGAACACGTCTCCGCCCGGGCCTCGTTCGCCGTGGGGGGCGGGCTCCTCATCCTCGCGTTGCCCCTGCTGCTTCTCACGCGCAGTCGCACGCACCCGGGGACCAGCAGCCTCACCACAGGTATGAAGCCGGAGCCACCGCCCGAACCACTCGCTGGCTCACCTAGCCGCGACTAGCAGACTCATCACACGGGGGGGCGTTGCCTCTGTTCCGCGGCGATCAAGCGGCGTACTTTCGGTGATGTGGAGCCTCGGCCGCCCGTGTCGCTTGATGGCTGCGCTGCGAACGGCTCCACGCCCGATGTTCTGGACAGCGGGAGCGAGCGGGAGCCGCGACTGACACCTGCGGCCCGACGCCGACTCCGGCTCGGCGGCCTCGGGGTGATCGTCGCAACGGCGGCCGTGGTCGCAGGGCTGGAGGTGCAGGAGCGGCGCGCCGCCGCAGCCGAGGAACGTCGGCTGGCGGGCTTGCTGCAGTTGTCCGTGGCCGACAACGGGTCCTGGCAGACCTTGTTGAGCGCGAGTTCCCTTCCGCCCACTGCAGTCCAGATGGACATGCGAGTACAGATTCGCAACGACGGCCCGCGGGATGTCACCGTGAGCAACGCCAGCGCGGGCCGGTTCGTCCTCTTCATCGCGCCCGTCTCGATCGCAGCGCAGGCGACAGTCGAACTCGTGCTGCTGCAGGAGGTTGACTGCAGCGCGGAAGCGCCGCCTTCGTCCGACACGTTCGCTCCGGGCCTCCCGCTCGCGCCCGGGCCGCTCGAAATCACCGCCTTTACATCCCGCGGCACCCGCACGATCACGATCGCCGAGCCGCCCTACGACACCGAACAAGAAGCACTGGCTTGTGCCTTGATGCAGAACAATCCGCCGCCACCGGGGTGAAGCGCACGCGTCATGTGTGGCCTTCTGCGACGTCGGAGAGCCGCCACTGGGGTGCGGACGTGAACGGCAGGCGCAGGCCCGTTGTGTCCCTGTGCGGACTGAGCTCTCCTGCTCGTCTCGGCATGCACCACGTCGGCCTCACCGGCGCAACTTGTCGCCTCCGGGCCGAGCCGTACGCCGTCGTCGCAGCCTCCCAGCCTTCTCTCCCCGACACCACCGTTGACATTCATCGGTGGTTGCGCTGTCGAGGCCGTTACCAAGCGCCTGGCCGCTCTTGCCCGTGACGTCAGCCGCGGGGACGGCGTGGCGGTCGCTGCCCACTTTCTCGCCGGTCCGGGCCTCAGGTGGGAGGTCCGGGAGCACTTCGACCCCCCGAACGGCACCGCCGGTGCGCTGCGGACCCTGGACGCCATCTCTGCCTTCGCCGAGGTGATGCACGAGCGTGGCGAGGTCTGGCAGACCGAGCAGGTCGTCCCACCTGCCCAGCACACCGACGGCACGCCTGCCGTCTACGGAGCCCGCGTCACGGCCACCGCCCCTGGAGGCCGCCTCGGCAGTCCCGTCAAGGCGGTCATCGATTGTGCGTCCGGCCGCGTTGCCCACATGGTCGGTCCCAGCACGTAGGTGGCGGCCTTGAGGTACTGGCGCCGCCGCCCTTCGACGGCGAAGCAAGGCGGGGCGGGTGCGCTCAAGCCGCTACCGCCACCTGGCGTTCAGCCGAGCAGAGGCAGGCGCGGCGCGGGGAACGTCGCTAACCTGCGCGCCGTGTCCCAGGCCATCACGTACGTGGTCGTGGGGCTCTGGCTCGTTGGCTGGGTGGCGATAGCCGCCTACGTCCATGCGCGGCCTGCGGACAGGGCCGACCGCCTCGATGCCGCAGAGCTCTTCGGCCTCGCCTTGCTCACCGGCTTGCCCCTGTTGCTCATGGTCAGGCTGGCTCTGGACTCACGCGTCGGTCCGTCCTGAGGCCGTCCGCTAGCGCTGGGGTGCGCGACCAAGCCGACCGCTGCAAGGACGTGTCTCGACAGCCGGCTGGGCGGCTATCCCTCGGGGCGTGGCGTCGCGCCGGAGTAGGTGATGCCGCGTACGAAGCGCGCGAGCTCCTCTCGGTCCCAACGTCCGCTCGCCGGCGTACTGACGTCCAGACGGAGCTCGTCGTCCAGGCGCAGGACGAGGTAGTAGCGACCGTTGGTCTCGTCGAGCCAGCCGCCCTGCTGTCCGACCCTGACAGGAGTCCCTGCTCCGTCAGTCGCTTCGCTGGCCTGACGTACGGCTACCTGGACAGACCTCGGGTCGTCCTGCGGGTTCGGTGTCCCGGCAGCGGGTCCGATCGTGAGGCCAGTCTCCTGGAAGGCTGCGAGCACGTAGTCCTGAGGTGCCACGTCCAGCGCGAAGCTCCGCCGCCTCGCGCAGCTCCTCGTCTTGGAGGCCGCGCGCGAACGCCAGTGTCTCCTCCTGGGTGACCGGCGCGAAGCTGTTCACATGGACCCACTGCTGCGGGGTGCGCTGCCAGGTGATCCCGGTCGACCCTTCGTAGCGGCGCAGGGCTGCCGTCCTGCCGTTGACGTCCACGAGATCGGCGGCGGTGCGCTCGTCTTCATCGGGCTTGCTCGCGGAGACCGAGACAGACAGTGCGCTCAAGGGCCCGTCCTGACCGCGATCGAGTCGCTCCCAGGTCGCAGTGGCCGTACCGCGCTCGGCGGACAGCCTCGGGTCTGCGTTCAGCCCCGGCGGCAGGTAGGCCGGACTGAGAGGGAAGCTGGGACGAAGGTCGGTCGGCAGGAGGAAGCCGGATCGGGAGGCGTTCTGCCAGGCCAGGACGGCCTCGCCGCGTCCGGTCGGACCCGCAGTGACGGCGATGGCGCCAGCGGAGGCGGCGAGGACGGCGACCGTCGCCAGCGCGCCGGCTGCTGTCCGCCTGCGGGCGCGGCGGCGGCTGCGGGCGTGCACCGCAGCGAGCAGTCCATCGGCTCCGGGCGCCTCGCCAGCGCGCTCCCTGAACAGGTGCGGAAGATCGTGCTCTGTGAGCTTCATCGGGCGGCTCCGTCGGTGCAGAAGGTGTCCAGATCGAGGGTGCGCAGTCGGGCCAGCGCCTTGGACGCGTGGGCGCGGACGGTGACAGGCGAGCAGTTCAGGTAGCCGGCGATCGCGTCGTCGTTCAGGTCCTCGTAGTAGCGCAGGACCAGGACCGCACGCTGCTGTCGGGGCAGTCGGGCCAGCAGTGCCCACATCGCGTCGCGATCGGCATGCGCTGCTGCATGACCGCCGACGCCGTGAGCTCCCGGCTCGGGGAACTCGTGCGTGATCACTTCTGTGCTGGCTCGTCGTCGTCGCCACGACAGGAAGTCGTTCAGGATCGCGCGTCGTACGTACGCTTCCGGCTGGTCGACCCGCGCCCAACGGCGGTGGGCCTTGCTCAGGGCTTCCTGCACCAGGTCCTGCGCCTGGTGCAGGTCCCGGCTCAGCAGGTAGGCGAACCTGAGCAGCGCCGGCCCTCGCGCGACGACGAAGGCGTCGAACGAGTCCACGCGGTCATCCTTCATGCCCCCGTAGATGTTCTGAGGGACCTGAAGTGTGTAAGCCCTCGGACGTGACGGCTGGTGAGTGCAGCCGCTGGCCGGCCGGTCTTCTCGGAACTGCTCCGCTGGAGCCCGGCGCCTCGGGGCTGTGACGTGGGCAGCCTCAACCCTCATCGGCCAAGGCGTCTGCGGCCCGATGGCGGCACAGTCGCCCGTCCGCGCACAGCCCCATCCCGTTCGCGTGCGGCCTCTTCGCCGACGGCAGTCGCGACAAGAGCCGCTTCGTGTCGACGCGGTCAGGGTTCCGCGGCACCGCGGTGACTCCGCCTGCTCACACGGGGGTGGTTCGGTTTTCTGCACGCCGTTGTGGCTGCGCGTGGGCCAGCGCACGACGCAGCCGTCAAAGGGACTTCGTCTGCCGGCTACTCGACGCGCAGCGCGTCCGGTTGCGCAGCACTGCGGACGAACGGAAGTGCGCTTGCGGTCGCGAGCAGACTGGCGATCACCGCGCACGCCGCGATCAGCCCGTAGCCGGCCCAGGGCAGCGGTGGGACGGGCACTCCGTCGATCCGGCCCAGACGCAGGTACATCCAGGACGCTGCCGCCGAGACCGCGACGGCGACGGCGACCGTGACGAGCATGGGCGTCGCGGTCTGCAGCAGGACGCTGCGACGCAGGACACGGGTGGGGATGCCCATCGCGGTCAGGGCGGCGTGTGCGTTGCGCCGCTCACGCAGGCTGTCCGCCGTGGTGACGGTCAGGGACAGCCCGCCGACCAGGACCACCAGGGCCAGCCCGATCATGGCGAGGCGGGCGTACCCGGCGCTTGCTGAGCGCGCCTGCACGGTTGCCTCTTCCGCCGTCAGCGGGGGGAACGGGGTCCTGACCGGGCCGAGGGCCGCGCGGACGGCCTCGACGGAGGCGACGTCCCCGTCTGTGCCGACGAGGATGGCGTCGGGCCGTTCCGGTAGCCCCGGCAGCCGGGTGAACAGGACGTCGCCGTACAGCTGGAACCCGTCGATGCCCTGCACGAGCCCGTCGGGGAGCTGCAGCACGGGCAGGTCCGGGGGCACGGCGATCTGCAGGCCGGAGCTGCGCAGTCCGTTGCGGTCCAGCACCTCGTAGGTGGCCGGCAGCGCTCGGGTCTCGTCCTGGAAGGAGTTGACCAGCCGGTAGACGGTGCTGCTGCCGCAGCCGGCCAGCGGCGTGCGCAGCAGCTGCGACAGCTGCGCGCAGTCGACCACCACAGCCCCGATCGGCAGCTGGGTCTGGTCGATGACCCGGTCGGGTGGGTAGTCGGCGGGGGCTGTGGCTCCCTCGCGCAGCAGCTGCACCTGCCGGACGACGAGCGGCTCCTGGGCGCCGTTGACGGCTCGCACCTGGTCGAGCACCGTGCTCGCGTCAGTCGTGCTGCTGAAGCCGGCGACGACCGTGGCTGGTCGCAGTGCTGAGGCCAGCACTCCCTGCCCGCTGGGCGTTGTGGTGGCGAGCAGCGGCAGGAAGGCCAGCAGCCACCCGCCGACCACCACGACCAGCGCCATGCCGGTGACGGTCCGCGAGGCCGCTGCCGGGTCCATGACCAGGCGCCGTCCGGCCAGCTGGCTCGCCGGTCCCGGCCCGATGCGGGCCAGCACCGTGCCGGCGCCCCGGGCCAGGGCCGGGCCTGCGACGGCCAGGCCGACCAGGCACAGCAGCGCGCCGCCGACCAGCAGCGTCGTCCCGTACCACCGGCCGGAGATGACGGCGCCGGAGTTCGCCAGCGCGGCGGTGAGCATCAGCAGCCCGACCGTCAACGGCAGCAAGCGGCGCAGGGACGGCGTGGGGGGCGTCGCCTGCCGCCGGACATCCAGCGGGTTGCGGGCTGCGCGGCGCAGCGCGACCAGCCCGGCGCCGGTGGCCAGCGCCGGCACTCCGGCGGCGATGAGGACCACGGCCCAGACGGGCGGGGCGATGTCGGTGGCGAACAGACCGCCCGGAACGGGGACGAGCGCGGCGACCGGAGCGCGCAGGAGCCAGAACAGCAGGCCGCCCGCCGCGGTGCCGAGCACGCCGACGACAGCACCTTCCACAGCCCCCAGGCCGGTGACCTGCCCGGACGTCGCGCCGACCAGCCGCAGCGCGGCCGCGCGCCGGTCCCGGCTCGCCGCCGACAGGCGGGTTGCGGTGGCGACCAGGACCAGCAGCGGGACGATCAGCCCGACGGCCGCGATCAGGAGCGCCGCCCGGAGCTCGTCCGGGATGCCCTGGGTGACGGCGGTGACGCCGTCGGACTGGCCTGTGCTGTACATCAGGTCACTGCCGCGGCCGCCCGGGAAGCCGGCCGCCAGGTCGCCTTCGAGCTCGCCCGGGGCGGCCCCGGCGATCGCGAACAGCTCGTCGGGTCCGACGAGACCGGCATCGGCGATGGTGCCTGTCACCGTGCCGTGCAGGCGCGGCGCGAGCTCGGCTCGATGCGGCCCGGCCAGGGCGGCAGCCAGGGCCGGTGAGACCAGCACCTCACCCGGGCCGGGGAGGCGGTCGACGCCCTGGGGTGGTGTCACCGGCGGGCCGACCACCTCGACGTCGAGCACCCTCAGCGTCTGGCCACGCCAGAAGCCGATGCTGGGTTCGGCGCGGACACCCTCGGTCAGGGTCTGCTGCCGCTCGGAGTAGGTGACGTACCGGCTGTGCGCGGTCTCCAACCGGTCGATCGCAGCAGGGCCGGCGCCGGCGATGCCGAGCAGGAGCGCGACCCCGGCGGCGACGCCGCCGGCCATCAGCAGCAGACGGACCCGTGCGCTGCGGTCCCCGCCCAGGGCCAGCCGCAGGCCCATGGGCAGCTCGGTCATGCCAGGACCGAGTCGGCGGTCAGGCGGCCGTCGCGCAGGACGACCTCGCGGTCGGCGTAGGCGGCGACCCGCGCCTCGTGCGTCACGACCACGACGGACGTGCCCTGCTCGCGGGCGGCGCCGACCAGCTCCTCCATCACCAGGTCACCGTTGAGGCTGTCCAGCGCACCGGTCGGCTCGTCGGCGAACACCACCCGCGGTGCGTTGACCAGCGCCCTGGCCACCGCCACCCGCTGCCCCTGGCCACCGGACATCTGACCCGGGCGCTTGTCGGCGACCGCGGCGACGTCCAGCCGATCCAGCCAGGCCCGTGCCCGCTCTCCGGCCTGCCTGCGCCTGACGCCGGCTAGACGCAGCGGCAGGGCGACGTTCTCCACCGCAGTCAGCTCCGGTACCAGCGAGCCGAACTGGAAGACGAAGCCGAACGAGCTCGCGCGCAGCCGGCTGCGCGCCTCGTCGTCCTGGTCGTCGATGCGCGTGCCGCAGAACTGCACCTGACCGGCGTCGGGCCGCAGGATCCCTGCCAGGCAGTGCAGCAGCGTCGACTTGCCCGACCCCGATGGTCCGAGCAGCGCAAGGATCTCACCGGGCTGGACGGCCACCGATGCTCCGGCCAGGGCCGTCGTCTGGCCGAAGCTCAGGTGCAGGTCGGTGGCGGACAGCAGGGGATCGGTCATGTCAGCTCCTGAGCCAGGCGATGGAGGCGGGCAGCGGTGTGCTCGAGCCATCGCAGGTCGGCTTCGAGGTGGAACAGCGAGAAGTCGCAGGCCAGCGTCGTGCTGAGCGCGGCACCTCGCTTGCGCCCGGTGAGGTCGCGCATCACCGTCAGGTGCGCCGTCCGCTGCGCGTCCAGGATCTGGTCGGCGTTCCGGCCGGACAGCAGCGCGAGAACGACCTTGGTGTAGACGGTCGACTGCAGGTACGGACTGGCGTCCTCCGGCTCGGAGAGCCAACGCTCGAGATGGGTGACCCCGTCCGGCGTCAGGGCGTAGGTGGTGCGGTCAGGCCCCTCGCCCCGCTCGACGCCGACGATGCTGACCTCGCCGTCCCGCAGGAGCCGGGACAGGGTGCTGTAGACCTGCCCCGGCTTGACCGGCCGCTGCTGACCGAAGCGCGCGTCGTACTCGCGCTTGAGGTCATAGCCGTGCCGGGGCGCAGACTCGAGCAGGCCGAGGAGGGTCTGGGGGAACGACACCACGCGACTAGACACTGAGTGACTAGTAGAAGTCAAGCGCGTGCGCACAGCCGCCGCCGGACGACGGCTTGACCCCGGGGGTGCCGGGAGTCATCGTCGGACGATGCCGCAGCCCGTCCTCTTCCCGACCGGTGGTTGGATCTTCGACGCGCGAGGGGCGGGACGTGGCGTGCGGGTCAGCGCGCACACCGAGGCCGGCTTCCTGGTGCTGAGCACGTGGAAAGCGGACGTGTGCGTCGGGACGGTCAGGTTGCTGCCGGACGAGGCGGCGCAGCTGGTCAGCACGATCGCGGACGGGCTCGCCCGGCTGGCCACCGCCGACGTGGATACGGCCGGTGCCGAGCGGGACCGGCGCCTGGCGGCGCTGGAGTCCAGGCTGGACGACCTCAGCCAGGCTGCGCGCAAGGAGTAGACCGAGCCGTCAGCTCACCGGCAGCCGCTGACGACTCAGCGCCGTCACTCTCCTGGAGTGCTTGTCGGACAGCGAGCATGGCCGGGACGCCCTGTCGCTCCAGCTCGTCCGACCGGTCCGCGCAGATCCGCCACGCGACAGGATCGCGGCGGCACAGGGCGGCTGAGCGTGCGGTGAGCGCTGCCCAGGACGCACGCGGCCGGTCGTCCTGATCGGCGGGCGCCGTGGTGGTCACGACCTCCTAGACGAACGGGACGACCGCCAGGTTGCCTCCGGCAGCGGATCGGTGACGATCGACAACCTCCGGGTCGCGGGTGACGTAGTGACAGGCATGACGATGGACGGCCCATGAAGCTCAGCGCGGCGCAGCAGCGCGACTTCGACGACTTACGTACGAGGCCGCAGCAACGCCTTGTTGCGCACCGCCCACCTGCTCACCGGAGACCGCTCGGACGCCGAGGACCTGCTCCAGCTCGCGCTGGAGCGCCTCGCCCGTCACTGGCGGAGACTGGACGACCAGCCCGACGCCTACGTGCGGCGGACCCTGGTCAACCTGGCTACCGACCGCTGGCGGCTCCGCAACCGGCGCCCCCAGCAGGACCGCAGCGAACTGCTCGACGACCACCCGACCGCCGCCGACGCGCAACGGCAGGTCGAGCAGCGCTTGGACCTCGTCCGGGCCTTGCGGACCCTCACGCCCCGCCAGCGCGCCGTGCTGGTGCTGCGCTACTTCGACGACCTGTCCGAGGCCGACACGGCCTCAGCCCTGGGTTGCTCGATCGGGACGGTGAAGAGCACCGCATCCAGAGCCCTGTCCCAGCTCCGCGAGCAGAGCGCGGACGACCACACCCTCCGCCGCCCACAGCAGGAGCAGCAGATGATCGACACCGACGATCTGACCACCCGCCTGCAGCAGCAGATGCGCACCGCCACCGCCGACGACGTCGCCCCGGCCGACCTGCTCCACCGCGTGCACCGCAGCAACACCCGCCGGCGGCACCGCACCTACGGCGTGGTCGCCACCGTGGTTGCCCTGTCCGGGGCCGCCGCGCTGGCCTTGCCAGGGGCCGGGGTGGACGCACCAGGGCCGGCCCGCCTGGCTGCACCTTCCACGCCCTCTGCCGCCGGGCAGCTGTCGCTGCTGCGGGCCGACTCCGGGCAGACCTCGCTGCAGGTGCAAGTCAACGGCCCGCTACGCACCGAGCTGATCGAACTACCCGGCTACCTGCGCAACAGCGGAACGAACCCGCTGCTCCTTCTAGACCTCAGCGTCCCCGGCACCTCACTGCGCGGCGACTTCCCTGTTGAGACCCTCGCCCCGGGCGGAGAACGGCCCCTCACGCTCGTCCGGACCGTGGACTGCGCCGACGAACCGGACTTGCCGGCCACGCTCGATGTGCGAGTGCGCATCCGCACCGCCGACCACGAGACCTCAGTCCTGCTGCCCCTGCCGGAGGAAGTCGTCAGCAACTACCGCAACACCCACGCCTGCACCCCGCAACGGCGCGCCCTTGACGACGCCGAAGCACGAACCCAGGAGAGCTGAACGAAACGCGAGCGCGTGCAACAGCCGCGATCGGCGTTCGCGCATGGACGATCCGCAGGACTACGACTTCGTCGGCAGGACGCCAGACCAACGACCACCGGACCTGTCGAGGGACCAGGTACGAGACCTCTCCTCGACATCGACGCGCTCGCCGTCGTCAGAGCCGAGCAACTCAGGGAGCTCGGCATGGACGTCGACAAGGTCGCCTTCCTCCACTCACCGGACGGGCTTCGCGGTAGCGCCCGCTTCCTGCGCAAGCTGTATCCGCCGCAGCACCCCGATGCCCTCGACAACCCGTAGCTGGCCCTAGCGGCGTGTGGCCCGGCGGGCGGGCTGCTACCGCACTTGCCAAGGCAGCTCCGAGCACCCCCGCAGCACAGGAGCGCACTGCGGGACGGAGCAGGCAGACCGATCAGCACGAGACGAGCGTGAACGGGCTCTCCAGACCGCCCATCACGACACCCTCGGCTCTACGGATCAAGAGGTTGCAGGTTCGAGCAGTGCGGAGCGCGCGCAGAAGCGCAGGTCAGACGGGGTGCAGTCGCTGGTGCGGCGAACGCGCAACGGAGTTGCTAGCGCAGCCTCAAGCAGGGTCCCGCGAGGGATGTTGATCGTGCTGTTCCTCGGTCTCGGTCAGTGCCGCGCCGGCGGTACGCGCACCGGTCAAGGAGCCATGATCCGTCGTTGTACGTCAGACGGGCGTTGTGGCAGCCTCACCGACCGTGACGGCACCTACTGACGTGCGTATGGCTGTGCTGCGCGACTACCCGCTGCGGCTGTGGGAGGAGCAGCAGGAGTACAGCGACTCCCTGCTGAGGGAGTTCAGGCTGCTGCTCATCGGTGCGGACCTCGACGGGATGCACCACGAGGCACCCCGGGCGCTGGTCGACTTCGCGGCGACGTTCACCGTCATGTTCGAGACGCAGCTCGAGGCCGTCAACGAACCCCGGCGGCGTGCGGCCGAGGCTGGGCTGGACCGGATCGACTCGCCGGTGCCGCTGATCGACGGCATCGAGGGGATCCTCGAGCAGGTCGACCAGCTGCTGCACGCGGCAGACGACTTCTGCATGCAGGGCGGGTTGCTGATTCTGCCGCGGCCAGAGGAGCTGCGGCGGCTGTTCGACTGGACCCGGTACGAGCTGGTGATGCAGCTGCACGGTGGACAGGCGACGCCCTGGCCAGGGCCGTTCTAGCGCAGGAGCTGCAGCAGCCTGTGGCGTTCAGGCGCCTGCTGGACCACGAGCGCTCGCAGCGTCATCGACTTCTCGCGCCGCTGCTCAACCCGGATGCGCTGATCCTCGACACGTGCTCGAGCGCGGCAAGGTGGCCGTCGAGGTCTTCGGGGTCCGCGCCTACCGCGTCCATTGCACCGGGGTGTCCTGTCACGGCTCGTTCACGCATCCGACGTGGACCTGTCTGACGCCTCCGTGCATGATCGGTCGATGGGTCCCCTTGATCCGGAACCGCTAGCGGCGTCCGCCCGCGCCTACGCGGAGGCGCTGCAGCAGGCCGCTGACAGTTCCGGTCACGGCGGTGCCGTGACGCTGGAGGCCGTCGAGGATGTTCTGCAGGCGCGGCTGGGCCTGTACCGCTGCTTGATCGCGATCGGCTGGGTGCCGCCGCCGCGGGTCGCGACGGCGATCAGGCTCGACGACCAGCTGCTGCACGAACCGAGCCATGAGGGCCGTGTCGAACGTGATGGCTGGCCGGCCGCCGACGGTCCGTGACCAGGCGAACCCGCGGGCGACCAGCCGGCGCTGCTACGGGCTGGCGCCGGAGGCCATCCTGATGCGGGTGCGGGTGTGCGATGCGACCCGCCGCGGTGAGGGGATGGGGGGTAAGCGGCGGGTGTAGGTGCGGCCGCCGACGAGCTCTGCGGCGCGGAAGAACCACCGTGGTGGCCACCGTGCGGGATCCCTAAGGAACCCGGCGGGGTCCTCACGTCGGCGCACCCGCTGTACCTCGAGGATGGTTGCCGACGGATTCACGCGGACTACTAGCTTGCGAACTCCCAGTGCCACGGCTCCGGTCGAGCGCCCGCCGCGCTGCGCCCACCGTCGAGCAGATGGCCCTCGGGGCCGTCGTCGGGGTCCACCGTGTCCCACATGTGCTTCACGATGACGTCGACGATCCGTTGCCGGCGGGCCGCGGGCCAGCCAGCCCCCGCGCAGAACACCCAAGCCACCTCACCGCCCGCCGCCTCGAAGGAGACCTCGTGGGCGTAGAACGGCGCGGTCAGGCCGAGGTCGTGCAGCATGGCCGCGACGTAGAGCAGCTCAGTGTCAAGGCTCAGGCCGTTCAACCTCGCGTAAGCGGCCCCCAGAAGAACGACCGCACGCTGTGGCCGTAGAGCGCGGCAGAGGCGTTCCGGCCGGCGACCTCATGGGCCAGGTGGGCGGCGGCGTTGCCGGTACGGCGATGTCGGCGAGGCGCACGATCCGGTCCTGTCTCGTCGGGTGATCAGCGGTGCGCTGGCGGCGCGAAGACCACGATCACCCGCAGGTCCTCGGTGACGTCGACGAACCGGTGCGGGACGTGCGGGGGGACGTAGGCCACCGAGCCGGCCTCGACCGGCGTGCGCGCGCCGTCCACGTCGAGGACGGCCCGCCCGGCCACCACGACGTACACCTCGTCCACGTCGTGCGGGGTCTGGGTGTCGTGGTGCCCCGGCGCCGCCGCGAACAGGCCGAGGGACAGGGCCGGCACACGCAGGACCTCGCGGTACGTGGCGTCGCCGTGCTCGGCGAGGAGCTCCGCGAGACTTGCGACGCTCGGCGCCGTCACGCCGGGACCCGGCAGAGCACTTCGCCGTGCAGGACGGTGAACCAGCCGTCCTTGGCGGCGGCCCACTTCCGCCAGCCCGTCGCCAGCTCCGGTAGCTCGGCCTCGGTCGCCAGCCCGAGTTCGACGGCCTGTCCGGCGATGCGGGAGGCGACGATCCGGTCGGCCTGCATGCCGCCCCACCACTGCCGGTCCTCGGGGGTGGCGAAGCACCACGCGCTCGCGGAGGGGACGATCTGGGCGAAGCCGGCGGCGTTCGCCCAGCTGAGCAGCCGGCGTCCGGCGTCGGGCTCGCCCTCGTGCGCCCGGGCTGCCGCTCGGTAGACCTCCTGCCAGCGGTCGAGTGCCGGCACGGACGGGTACCAGGTCATCGCGGCGTAATCGGCGTCGCGGACGGCCACCAGCCCGCCTGGGCGGGTCACGCGCCGCATCTCGCGCAGCGCCGCGACCGGGTCTGCCAGGTGCTGCAGCACCTGATGGGCGTGCACGACGTCGTACACGCTGTCGTTCGCATCAAGGCGCAGCGCGTCGCCGACGGCAAACCTGACCTGCGACAGGTCGCACGCGGAGGCGGCCTGCGCGATGACGCCCGCGTCGATGTCGACGCCCAACACGTCGCCCTCAGATCCAACAAGCGCTCCGAGATCGCGGGTGATCGTGCCCGGTCCGCAGCCGACATCGAGGACGCGCATGCCTGGCCGCAGGTGCGGCAGCAGGTAGGCGGCCGAGTTCTCCGCCGTCCGCCAGCGGTGCGAGCGCAGGACGGTCTCGTGGTGGCCCTGCACGTACGTCGCCATGTCCGGACCCTGCCGCAGGATCTCAACATTCGCAACGCGCGTCCCATTTCTTGAGATGGCGACGACGGGTGCGGCTGCGGCCGCGCTCTCACCGGCGGGCCCGCCCTCCTCCGTGCTGGTCACCGAGGGAGCCCGTCGCCGGTTGATCGCAACCGCCCCGCGGCGGGAGTGCCCTCACCTTCTTCGCCCCCCGCAGGACAGGTCGGCCCGCCCCCAAAGGACGCCTGAGAACGGTTACTCGCTCGACGATGTCAGCGGGTCGCGCCGTTGCGGCAGCCACACCCGCAGCACGGTCTCGTCGGGGTGCAGGTCGATGGTGATGTCGCCGCCGTGCCGGCCGACGACGATGCGACGTGAGATGTCCAGGCCCAGACCTGTCCCCTGCCCCACACCCTTCGTGGTGAAGAAGGGCTCGAACGCGCGGTCCTTGGCGGCGACGTCGGCCCAGGTGCCGGAGTCCCCCACCTCGACGACCACGCCGTCCCGCTCCGGGAACACGGCCAGGCGCAGCCGGCCCGAGCCCCCCATGGCGTCCAGGGCGTTGGTGATGAGGTTGGTCCACACCTGGTTGAGCTCGCCCGGGATGGCCTCGATGCTCGGCGTCCCCGGGGCGTACTCCCGTACGACGGTGACGCCGTCGGGCATCCGGTGGCTCAGGACCACGAGCGTGCTCTCCAGCCCCTCGGTCAGGACGGTGTCCTGCAGCGATGCCCGGTCCAGTTGCGAGTACGACTTCACCGCCCCCACGAGGTCGGAGATGCGGTTCGTCGACTCCTTGACCTCCCGCAGCAGCGTGCGGGTGCTCAGCGTGCTCACCACCCAGGCCAGGCCGGGGTCGAGCGCGTCACCGAGCAGGTCGGCGACCCGGTCGAGCCAGTCCACGTCGGCGTCGGCGGCGGCGAGCGGTCCGGCGAGCGTCCACTCGTCCTCGATCCCGCGACGTGCCAGCCAGTCCGAGAGCTCGTCCTCGCGGTCGGCGAGCGCCATCGCGCCGGTCCCGGTGGCGGGCGGCGCGCTGGCGACCTCCTGGCGCAGGGCGTCCAGGGCCAGCAGCTGCTCTGCGGTGACCGAAGCGGCTGCCAGGCCGCCGACGGTCGACAGGAGCCGCTCAGTGGCCTGGCCGAGGGCATCGACGGCCCGGGCCGCGGCGGCGGCTGGGTTGTTGAGCTCGTGGGCCAGCCCCGCGGCCAGGGTGCCCAGGGCGACGAGCGCATCGCGTTGGCGGGCGGTGGTCTCGACCGTGCGTGCTGTGCGGAACACGCCCTCGATGAGGTGAGCGCCGAACGGGTCGAGGCGGCGGGTCCAGTCCTTCAGCGCGGCCGAGGCGACGCGCAGGGCCCTGCCGCCCGCCCCGGCCCGCCCGGTAGCGAGGTAGACGGCGTGCTCGTCCCAGGCGCGGAAGCCGCCGGCCCATCGGCCAGGCGCGTCCATGGCGCCGAGCAGCGTCTCCTCGTGGCCGACGGTGCGGACGAGGTCGATCCGGCCTTCGAGGAGCACCCACCAGTCCGCCGCCGGCCCTCCCTGGGTCCACAGCTCGTCTCCGACGCTGAAGCCGACCTCGGCACCCAGGGCGATCAGGTCGTGCATCTCCTCGTCGCTGACCTTCTGGAACAGGTCGAGCGCGCGCAGGTCCTCTGCGGTGATCACGTGGTCGCCAGGTAGCGGTGCACCAGGTAGACGGTCATGGCACCCTCGCCGACGGCCGAGGCGACGCGCTTCATCGAGTCAAGGCGTACGTCGCCGGCGGCGAAGACGCCCGGCACGCTCGTCTCCAGGGCGTACGGCGCCCGGGCGAGCGGCCAGGGGGTCGTCGGCGACGAGGCCAGCAGGTCCTGCCCGGTCAGCAGGAAGCCGCCGCGGTCGCGGGCGACCGAGTCTCCCAACCAGTCGGTGCGGGGCGAGGCACCGATGTAGACGAACAGCCAGTTCGTCGGGACGTCCTCCGGCGCGGCGCCCCCCTCGCAGATCGTGATCGAGGACAGGTGCCCGTCACCGCGGGCGCCGACGACCGAGCTGCCCAGCCGCACCTCCACGTTCTCGGTCGCGGCGATCTGCTCGACGAGGTACATCGACATGGTGTCCTCCAGCCGGGCGCCGCGCACGACCATGACCACTCGCTTGGCGTAGCGGGCGAAGTTCAGCGCGGCCTGCCCGGCGGAGTTCGCGCCTCCCACGACGTACACGTCGTCGCCCTGGCACTGACTGGCCTCGCTCGCGGACGAGCCGTAGTAGACGCCCTGGCCGGCCAGCTCCTCGAGCCCCGGCCCCTCCAGCCGCCGGTAGGACACCCCGCTCGCCACGACCACGGCACGGGCCTCGAGCTCCCCGCCGTCGTCGAAGCGCACGGCCCGCACCGGACCGCGCGTCTCGAGCCCGACGACGTCGCGAGCCAGCAGCATCTCGGCACCGAAGCGGGTGGCCTGGGCGACCGCGCGGTGTGCGAGGTCGGCCCCCGACACGCCCTTGGGAAAGCCGAGGTAGTTCTGGATGGATGCGCTCTGACCGGCTTGCCCGCCGGGGGCATCCTTCTCCAGGACGACCGTGCGCAGCCCCTCCGACGCGGCGTAGACCGCTGCAGCCAGGCCGGCCGGTCCGCCCCCGACGATGCACAGGTCGTACAGCGGCTGCTCCGGTCGCGTCCGCAGCCCGAGGGCGCTTGCTAGTTCGAGGGTGGACGGGGCCTTGAGCGGCTCGCCGTCCGGGACGAGGACCAGCGGCAGGCTGTCCAGCCCTGCCTCCGCCAGGCTCGCCAGCCGGTCTGCCTCCTCGTCGCGCTCGAGCTCGAGCCACTGGTACGGGACGTGGTTGCGGGTGAGGAAGCTACGGACCTCGTGCGAGTGCCGCGACCACCGGTGGCCCACCACCTTCAGCTCGCCGGTGTCCTGGGGGTGGGAGGTGCGCCAGTCGCCCAGCAGGTCGTCGACGACGGGGTACAGGCGGTCCTCGGGCGGGTCCCACGGCTTGAGCAGGTAGTAGTCCAGCCCGACGTCGTTGATCGCCTGGATGGCGGCATCGGTGTCGGCATAGGCCGTGAGCAGCAGGAACTTCGCATCCGGGGCGTGTGCGCGCGCTTGCGTCAGCATCTCGACGCCGCTCATCTCCGGCATCTTCTGGTCCGACACCACGAGGGCCACCGGCCGGGCGCGCAGCGCGAGCTCGGCGAGCACCTCGAGCGCCTGCGCCCCGGACGACGTCCGGATGAGCCGGTAGTCGCCGCCGTACCGCGACCGCAGGTCCCGGGTGATGGCGGCGAGGACCTCCGGGTCGTCGTCGACAGTCAGGATGGTCGGCTTGCTCACTGTCCCCCCAGGTGCCACGGGTCGGCCCCAGATGCCGGGACAGTGGCGATGCGCGAGCCTCGCCTGCGGCGCCGCCGCGGTCAAGACGGGTGCAACCACGCGCTCCTGCTCGAGCCGAAAGGCTTCCTGGGCAGCTCCGACGGGCGTGTGGTCCGTTGTCGACGTCCGCGTGACACGCCCGGGTCCACAAGGACTACGAGCTGGTGCCGCAGTGCGCCTGCGGCACGGCCGCGGTCGGGTGGGGTGGGGCCGGAGGTGAGGCCTCATGGGCACAGTCGAAGATCGTTGGTGGAGCAGCCGGCAGGGCGGGCGGGTGCCCCGGGAGCGGTACGGACGCGGCTTGCGGTGGCGGTCCCGCTCCGGGACGGTGAGGGCCGGCAGCGGTCCCGCTCGTTCTCTCGCAAGCCTGATGCGGTGCGCTTCTTGACGTTGGTGCAGGTCGATCTGCTGCGCGGCACCTACATCGACCCGGGCCGCTCCCGGACCGCCCTGTCGGTCTACGCCGAGCTGTGGCTGACCTCGTTGTCAGTGCCGTCGTCGACCCGCCGGACCGACGACGGTCAGCTGCGGACCTGGATCCTGCCGGCGCTCGGCGCACGCACCTTGGCCTCGATCACCCGACCGACGTCCGCGGCCTGGTCCGGCGACTGGGGGAGGGCCTCGCCCCGTCGACGGCTCATCATGTCCACGGTCTGCTATCGACGATCTTGCGGTCGGCGGTGGTGCAGGTCCGGCCGTTGACCGTGGAGCAGGTGCAGGGTCTGATCGACAGCGTCCCGGAGCAGTTCCGGGTGGCGGTGCTGCTCGGTGCCGGCTGCGGCCTACGCATCGGCGAGGTGCTCGGCCTGAGCGTCGACTCGGTCGACCTCAAGGCGCGGCAGGTGAGGTCAGCCGGCAGCTGCAGGCCCTGCCCGGGCGCGGCCTGGTGCTGCGGCCGCCGAAGAGCCACGGCAGCATCCGGACCGTGCTGCTGCCCGACTCCGTCGCCACCGCGATCGTCGAGCACCTGCGGCGGTGGCCGCCGCGGGGGAGCAGGACCTGCTCGTGCGGACAGTCACCGGCCGGCCGGTGTGGCCGCGGACCTTCCACAGCCGCATCTGGCGCACCGCCCCCGAAACCGCCGGGCTGCCGGGGGTGCGGCTCCATCAGCTGCGGCACTTCTACGCCAGCGCCCTGATCCGGGCCGGGGAGAGCGTCACGACCGTCCAGGCCGCCCTGGGCCACGCCAGCGCGGTCGAGACGTTGCAGATCTACGTCGGTCTGTGGCCTGACAACGACCAACGCACCCGCGCCGCCATCGACGCCCTCAGGCTCAGCGCGCCCGCCCACGGCACGACAGCGGACGGCTCGCGGCGATGAGCCGGCGCAACGCAAACGCGATCCATCTTCGTGTGTGCCTGCCGACGATCGTCGCCGTTGCTGGGTCGGGCGGAGTCGGTCAGCGCATCTCCCACCGAACGCGCACGCTGACGCTGACGTTCGTCGAACCCGGCTCGAGCGGCACCGGCCCCGCCGTGGCCATGTCGGCGTTGGCCTGCGCCAGCGGCCACGGCCCCGGGGTGAGGTCCTCGGAGATCGCGGCTACCTCGCCCAGCTCCTTGCCCGCCAGCCGGGCGTACTGCCCGGCCTTGTCCCGGGCCTGCGCGTAGGCCTTGTCCCGCGCCGCCGCGAGCAGCTCCTCGTCGTCCTCCAGCGCGAACCAGACTCCGGACAGCCTGGCCGCGTTCCCGCCCGAGTCCACGGCAGCGGTCATCAACCCGCCCGCCGCCCCCAGGCCGGTCACTTGACGGTCAGGTCCTGCCGGACGACGTAGCCGGTGATCTGCTCCCCGCGCTCGTCGTAACGGGGGTGCACCTGGACCGCTGCGGTCTGCAGGTCCTGCTCGGCGATCCCCCGCTCCCGCAGCGTGGAGATCATGCGGGCAGCTGCCTGATTGGCCGAGGACAGCGCGGCGTCGACGGTTTCGGCGGTCACCTCGACACCGACCGTGAAGCGCAGGACGTCCGGCGTGCCGCTGACGGTGCCGACCCCGATGACCGAGATGCCGCGTCCGCTGTCCTGTCCGCCGTCCTCCTGCGCCGAGGCGGTGCCGGTGGTCACAGCGGAAGCGGCCAGGGCAGCTGCTGCCACAACGGCGGACAACAGCCCGACGACGACGGCGGGGCGAGGGGCGCTCATGGGGACCTCCGGAGCTCGAGCGGAACGGTCCTCGCTGTGACGCGCCCGGCCGCCGATGGGTTCCGGCCGAGCGACTGGGGGTGTCCGCCCGTCCAGTCGCGCCCCGACGTCCGGGCGGCCACGACAAGGCCCCTTGCCCTCCAGCGCGTGTGGCGCAGGTTCGGGTCAGGCCGTGCAGCTGCGCCACTTCGCCGCCGACGCCCTCAGGCTCAGCGCGCCCAGCAAGAGCACGACCGCAGACCCGACCCCGGCCGCGGCCGGCCCGAGGGGACTGCACCCTGGCGGGTGGACGTGCACGCGGGATGCTGATGGGTCAGCCGTTCCAGGCTGGCCGATCCGCGGAACGGCGGCGGCGGGCGCCTGCGATACGGACTCTTGGCGCGCATGCGCACAACCCATCGCAACCTCCGCGCGCAACGGGCCAGGCTTGAGTAGCCCTTTGTGATCATTTCCTCGCCGCGGGCGTGCCGCCGTCTGCGTAGAGGAGTACGACTTCCCCGCACTCCCGAGCGCTGATCGGCGGCCTCGGAGGTGCTGGTCTCGGACGCGCGTCGTGGACGCACGCGACGACCTCACAGGACGGGGCTGGCATGTCCGGCGCAACGATCTCCGCATCCTCGTTCCGGACCCGCCGCTCGTGGCGCCGGCTGACCGTGGCCGTCCTCGTGGTGGCAGCGATGGTGGCCGCTCTGCTGCCGGGGCTGCGCAGCACGCAGGCGCT